>CAVZAT010000001.1:0-16671 GCA_963773335.1 uncultured Microthrixaceae bacterium
GCGTAAGCTCACCCAGGCTGGCGGTGGCCCCAGAAGCTCGGCTTGGTGATCTGGGAGACGGTCCACGTGGTGTCGTCGATGAGCAGCCCGCCGTAGCCGAACTCGACGTCGAATCCCGATGGAGACCGGCTGTAGAACGACACCATCTGGTCGTTGGTGTGCTTTCCGAGGCTCATCGAGATCGGCGCGTTGGCCTCATGGTGACGGTCGAGCGTGTAGCCGACGTCGTCGAGGGTGCGTGCCTCGAGCATGAAGTGGTAGAGCGCGGGTTCGTCCGCAGGGACGAGGGCGAGGCTGTGGTGGCGCTGGTTGCAGTGCAGAAAGACGACGTCGTCGTCGCCGGGTCGCCAGTAGTCGCTGACGCGGAAACCGAGAACTTCGGTGTAGAAGGCTACCGACTGCGCCAGCTTCGAGCTGGCGAGCACGATGTGTCCCATTCCGTGGGCCCCGGTTACGAAGCCGCTGACACCCGTCGGTGAGACGAATAGCTCGTGGTCGTGGATCGGACCGTGGAACAGCTCCAGCGCGAAGCCGTCTGGGTCTGTCGCTCGTATGAGTCCACGGACGCGCCGTTGATCGCATTCGTCGGTCGTGGCCGTCTCGGTGGTGATTCCGGCCGCCTCAAGCTCAGTTGCCGCGCGCTTCAGGGACAGGGCGTTCGGTAGTTCCCATCCGGCGAAGGCGAGTCCGTCGTGCCCCTCGCTGGCGGCGACGAGCACGCGGAACGGTCGTTCGTCGATGCGCAGCCGGAGGCTGGTGTCGTCGCCTGCCACCATCAGCCCCAACAGTTCTGCGTACGTGCGCCACTTTTCGACGTCGGTCACGTCGATACCGATGTAGCCCAGTCCTCGAATGTCCATGTGCTTCCCCATTGTTCGGATGCTGGTTCGAGTGTGCGTGCATACCGGCCCGACGACAAGGTGAGAACAGTCGTCCGCGATGGTAGAAAACGGACATACTCGCAGAACACGGAGGTCGGCTATCGTCTCCTCGAAGAAAAATTTTCTGGGTCGAGCTGCGAACCCCAGTGCTTCGACTTCGTGACCCCCCCCCCTACTCACACATCATCAACTTCAAAACGCAGGCCAGGTCCACCGATTCGGATAGCCTTGGCTAAAAACCCCGGAGCACACCCCGAAGAGGAGCCAAACATCTGCACTTCAAATCCTGGCGCTCCAGGCTTCGGTGCTGGTGGGCCGGGGGGGCGGTACGGCCGGTTCGGAGAAAAAACGACTGATCGATCCGGTCCTGTTGTCCCGATCAAAACAGCAGGCCGGCCATTGCTTCACCGGCATCTCGTGGCGCCGTACGCCCGCAGTCTCGTGGTGTTCGCCCAAGTCTCTGACTCGGGCGTGTCGGGCCGCGGCGGATGTGCCGGCGAAGCGAGTCATCGTCGATCGGATCGTGCTCGAAGCGAAGCGGATTCTGGCCCGCTCTGCCGATCCGGTGGAGGCCGTCGGTGGCGATCTGGGTTTCGATGAGTCACCAACTTCGCCAAGTTCTTCCGTCGAAGACGGGCATGACACCACGGCATTCCGAACAGTTATCCGCGATCCGTGACTCGCCAGCTCCCCGCACCGAATCCGGATGACGTGGAACCGCTTCGACAGTACCGGTCCCGACCATCGGGCGCCGCCACGACGTAGCCGTCGTATGTGACGGGGGGCCGGTGCGGGGCTGGGGCAGGCCCGGCGCTGGCAGCTCCGGCCGTAGCGTCCCGGTTGGCAGGTGATTCGACGCGACCCAGCAGGACGAAGGCCACAATGGCCATAAAAAAACCCCACAAGCATCACAACAAAAAAAAAAAAAAAAAAAAAAAAAAAAAAAAAAAAAAAAAAAGCCCGCTTCAGAACAGATTTCCTCGGACCTGGTGCCAAAGCCGCCATACCAGCAGCCTTTTTTTTTTTTTTTTTTTTTTTTTTTTTTTTTTTTTTTTAAAAAAAAAAAAACCCCATCCACCCTTCCCAGCCCAACACCCACGGGTTCTGGGCCACGGCCAGCCCCCGGCCCCCAACACCTGAGCGGCCCCGGCCTGCGCACGGGCGCCACCGTCGCCGAGCCGCCCAGCAACGGCCCGTTTGCTTCCTTCCGCACGATCACGCCCGGGTTGGTGAGCGCCACTGACCTCTGGCAGAGCAAGGGTGCACATCTCGGCCGAGCCCCAACGACCCGTGTCCGACCAGCCCCCTCGGTGCCCTGTACCGCCTGAACCGCTGACCCCGACAGCTGGCGGGGCTGTGCGCCCGGACGGAACGCAGGCGCAGGCCGACGCGTTGGAAGCCGGCAGGGCGACGACCATCGCCGCGAGCACGGGGTAGCGGCTCTCCCCACAGCCCTGGCATGCTCGGTGTCGTCGTGCATCGCGACTGAACACCGGCTGCCTGGATCTGCGATGCTCTGGGCGGCTCCGCCGTTTCGTGGGCGCCACCCGAGCCTCGAACGAAACCCTGAGGGGAGTCACAATGGCCGATCTCTGAGCCCCTCCGGGCGCCAATTCACGATCAGCTACGCCGAGGCGTGGCCACCATCGTCGAGGTTGGTGGTGGGCTGCGCGCCCTTCGTGTCGGGGACCGGGAGATCCTCGACGGCTTCGCCGAGACGGTCATGTGTCCGGATGCCCGTGGCCAAATTCTGGTTCCCTGGCCGAACCGGGTCGACAACGGGCGGTACGAGTGGGATGGGCGACGGCAACAGCTTGCGCTGAGCGAGCCCGAACTCGAAAATGCCATTCATGGCCTGGTTCGCTTTGCCGGCTGGGACTGCATCGCCTCTGCTCCAGATCGTGTCGAGATGGGATACGCGCTGTGGCCGAGCCCGGGCTATCCGTTCCACCTCGAGTTGCGGGCCACCTATGTGCTCGATGACCAAGGACTCACGGTCTCCACGACAGCCCGCAATGTGGGCGCCGATCCCGCGCCCGACGTGTCGGGCAGCACCCTTACCTTCGACCGCGTCGGGTGGCCGTGTCGATGAGTGCGTCTGTCGATCCCTGCCAACCGCTACCTGCCGACCGACAGCCGCGGGCTGCCGACCGGCGCCGAGGCGGTAGATCGGACCGTCTACGACTTCCGCAGCGGCCGTCATATTGGCGACGCCGTCCTCGACGTCGGGTTCACCGATCTGATTCGCACCAGCGACGGCCGAGCCCGAGTCGAGCTCGAAGCGCCGGGTGCCAAGCCGCTGGTGTTGTGGGTCGACCAGAGCTACCGATACGTCCAGATCTACACCGGCGACACCCTGCCAGAGCGCGCCCGCCGTCGCCAAGGCTTGGCGGTGGAACCGATGACCTGTCCGGCAAACGCCTTCGCGACCGGAACCGGAGTGCATCGCCTCGAGCCCGGCGAGGCCGTGACGGCGAACTGGGGCCTTGTGTTCTGACCCGGTCACGACGAGACCCGGTCGTGACAGCTCCGTTCAGTCGATGACGGCCACCCGACCTGCGCCGTGGTCGAGCTGGTAGTCCAGGTTCAGGGCGGCGTTGATGAGGGAGAGGTGGGTGAACGCTTGGGGGAAATTGCCGAGCTGGACACCAGTGATGCCGATCTCCTCGGAGAAAAGGCCGACGTGGTTGGCGTGGGTGAGCATCTTCTCGAAGGCGAGGCGCGAGTCGTCCAGTCGACCCGATCGGGCGAGTGCGTCGACGTACCAGAACGAGCAGAGCGAGAAGGTGCCTTCGGAGCCCCGCAGGCCGTCGGGTGAGGCGGCGGGGTCGTAGCGGTACACCAGGCTGTCCATGACCAGGGTGTGGTCCATGGCGACCAGGGTCGACTGCCACTTGGGGTCGTGGGGGTCGATGAAACCCATGAGCGGCATGAGCAGGATCGAGGCGTCGAGGACCGCGCTGCCTTCGAACTGGGTGAAGGCCTGTAGATCCGCGTTCCAGCCTTTGTCCATGATGGCCGCATATATGGCATCGTGGGCCTCACGCCACTGCGCCAACGCTCCGGGCCGGCCCAGCCGCTCGGCCAGGCGGACGCCGCGATCGAGCGCCACCCAGCACATGAGCCGGCCGTATACGAAGGGTTGTCGACCGCCTCGGGTCTCCCAGACGCCTTCGTCGGGTTGGTCCCAGTTGTCGACCACCCAGTCGAGCAGCCCGGTCAGGGCGGTCCATCCTTCGTCGGCCACCCCGAGACCGTTGCGGGCGCCGTGGTGGATGGCGTCCAGGGCTTCGCCGTAGATGTCGAGTTGCAGCTGCTCGGCCGCGCCGTTGCCGATCCGGACCGGGAACGAGCCGCGATACCCCTCCCAGTGGTCGAGCGTCTCCTCGACCAGATCGGAGCTGCCGTCGACTCGGTACATGATGGCCAGCGGCGTGGCGCTGCCGGCCGGACGGTTCTCCACCCGGTCGCGCATCCACCGTCCGAAGGCGGCGGCCTCTTCGATGTAGCCGAGGCCCAGCAGGGCGTAGATCGAGAAGGAGGCGTCGCGGATCCAGGTGTAGCGGTAGTCCCAGTTGCGTTCGCCGCCGACCTGCTCGGGCAGCCCGGCGGTCGGTGCCGCCACCAGCGCCCCGGTCGGGGCATAGGTCATGAGCTTGAGGGTGATCGCCGAACGCTGGACCATCTCCCGCCACCGGCCCCGGTAGCGGCTCCGGCTTGTCCACTCCCGCCAGAAGTCCGACGTCTCCTCGATCAGGTCGAGGATCTCACCGTGGCCGATGCCGGTGGCCGGGCCGCCACCGGATTCGATCAGGAACCCGCCGAAGTCGCCGGCTTTGATGGTGAACCGGGAGCGCACCGCGGCCTCGTCGCGGGTCAACGAGTGCATCGACGTCACTCTCAGCACGAGGTCGCTGGTGGCGAACCGGGCCGTCCGCCCGTTCACCCGGGTGCGGTGAGGTTGGCGTCCGTAGTCGAAGCGGGGCTCGATGCGGGCGTCGAACTGGACCTTGCCCCGGATGCCTTGGATGACGCGCACGAGTCGGTGCCGATCGGTGACTTCGTGGGGACGGTCGATGGGCATGAAGTCCATCACCTCGGCGACGCCCGTCTCCGAGGAGTAGCGGGTGACGAGGATGGCGGTGTCGGGTAAGTACATCTGCTTGGTCACCGTGTCCGCCCCGGTGGCGGTCAGCGAGAAATGTCCGCCGTTCTCGTCGTCGAGCAGTGACCCGAACACGCTGGGAGAATCGAAGCGCGGACAGCAGAACCAGTCGATGGTGCCGTCGGTGCTCACCAGTGCCGCGGTCTGCAGGTCACCGATCAGGCCGTGATCGGCGATGGCGGGATAGCTCATCGTGGTGGCCTCTTCTGTTGGTGGGTCATGGCGTTCCGAGGTCGGCTCCTGCGTCTATGGCGTCCTCGATGCCCTCACCGGGCAGAAGTCCGCGCTGGTCGAGCACGAAGAGCAGACCGATGGACGGGAAGATGATCAGCACGGCGGCGACGGTCACGCCGAGGATCGTCTCGAGGGTCCCCAATGGCGCGGCGGCCTGAGAAACGGTCAGCGATTGGGGCAGCATGTAGTTCCACTGGGCCACCCCCCAGGCCACCACGATGGCGGCCACCGCCCCGATGGCGGCCAGGCGGGCGAAGCGGTGGTTGTCGCGCACGAGCAGCGCCAGGGCGGCGATCCCGCAGGCCCCGGACGCCACCACGAGGGCCAGTCCGCGGGAGATGAGCCCGTCGTAGAGGTACCGGGCGTCGGCGCGCAGCACGAACAGGCCGACGAAAGCAATCACCCCGGCCGCCGCCGCGGCGGCGATGGCTCGCCGACGGAAATACTCGACCATCTCGTCGTCGCCCAGCCGGCCGGCATCCCACACCAGGTACACCGAGGCCAGGAACGCGACCACGACAACCGCGAGCACGCCGCCCAGGATCGAGGTGGGGTTCACCCAGCTGTTCCAGGGGTCGCCCGCCTTACCACCGGCGGGCACGCGGCCCGACGCGATGCCACCGGCCACCGCGCCCAGGCAGTAGGGCACCAGCACCGATGACAGTGCGAAGGCGGCGCCGAAGTTGCGCCGATCCCGGTTGCGGAACACGGCCTTGCGGAAGGCGAAGCTCGATCCTCGCAACACGATGCCGACCGCGGCCAGAGTGAGAGGCACGAACAACGTGAGCGTGATCGAGGCGTACGCCTCGGAGAATCCTGTCCACAGCACGACGAAGCAGAAGATGAGCCACACGTGGTCGGCCTCCCAGACCGGGCCGATTGAGTGGTCGATCACCCTCCTCGGTGGCGCCCCCCGCTCAGCACCGCCGGCCAACAGGTCCCAGATCCCGGCCCCGAAGTCGGCGCCGCCGAACACCGCGTAGGCGGTCACCCCGATGAACAACACGACGGCCGTGGCGGTACTCACCGCGATCCGGCCCCCACGGTCTGGTGATCTGAGTCGGTGTCGTCTTCCACCAGGGAAGCGTCGGTGGGTCCGTACGGGGCGTCGCTGTCGTCGAACCCGGACCCGAGGGATCCGTCGGTCTCTCGATACCGACGGGCCATGCCGCGCAACACCAGGACGGTCGTGACTCCGAGCCCGATGTAGAGCGCGACCACCCCGACGAAGGTGAGCCACACGCCCGTGTTGCCGGTGGCCGCCGCCTCCACCTTCATGTAGTTGTAGACGATCCAGGGTTGCCTACCGACCTCGCTGACCACCCAGCCCGCCTCCATGGTGATCACCGAGGCCACTCCGGCCCCGGCCGCCAGCCGCAGGAACCATTTGCTCTGCGGCGCGCGCCGGCGGAAGATCCACGACACCCAGTACCACGCGGCCAACAGGCACAGCAGGGTGCCGAGGCCGATCATGATGTCCCACGACAAGTGCACGACGTTCACGTCAGAGATCGTGGGTTCGTCGGCGGCGGGCTCGATGTTGAGGCCCTTCACCACGGTGCTGGTACCCGTCTTCGGGTCCGACAGGATCGAGGCCAGCCCGGGGATGGGGATGCCGCCGCTGACCGTCCCGTTGCTGTTGAGGTGCCCGAACAGGGTCTCGGGCACGTCGCTCGTGGTCTGAGGTACCAGTTCGATGGAGGCGAACTTGACCGGTTGGTTGTTGTAGACCCAGCGGGCCAACGAGTCGCCCACGGCCATCTGGGCGAAGATGGCCACGGCCGCGACGGAGAACGGGATCATGAAGCCGAGCCGGTGGTAACGGTCGTCGCGTCCGCGCAACAGGCCGGCAGCGTAGACCGACGCGATCAGGAACCCGCCGACCACATAGGCCGCGACCACCATGTGGGCGGACATGAGGGGCATGGCCTTGTTGAAGATGACCCCCCACGGGTCGACGGCGGTGATCTTGCCGGCCGAGTTCACGGTGAAGCCGGCCGGTTCGTTCATCCAGGCGTTGGCTGCCACCACCGACACGCTCCCGCCGATCCCGGCGATGACGATCGGCACGCCTGTCCAGAAGTGCGCCCACGGTTTCAGACGTCGCCACCCGTAAATGTAGATGGCCACGAAGATGGCCTCGGTGAAGAAGAAAAGACCCTCGAAGGCGAAGGGCACCCCGAACGCCGCGCCCCATTGCCCCATGAAATGCGGCCAGAGCAACCCGAACTCGAAGCTCAGCACCGTCCCGGTAACCGCCCCCACGGCGAAGGTGACAGCCATGAACTTCGACCAGCGCTGAGCCAAGCGCAGCGCGGCGGCGTCGTCGTGGCGCAGCGCCTTGTAGTTGGCGATCAACGTGAAGAACGCCCACGACACCCCGAGTGGAACCAGGACGATGTGAAACGCCAACGTGAACGCCATCTGCGACCGCGCCCACGGCACGGGGTTCACCGCCAGCAACGTCGACACCGGAGGGTTCACCGCGGCCTGCTACGCCCCGGCGGGGTCCGGCGAAGGCATCGGATCACAGCCCGGGGCTCGAGTGCATGATCCCTCCGTCGGCGAAGATCGTGGTCGCGGTCAGGTAGCTGGCTCCTTCTCCGCCCAGGAAGGCGACGACGTGGGCGATCTCGCTGGGATCAGCCAGGCGCCCGAGCGGGATGGCGGCGTCGAGCGTCTTCATCTTGCCCGGGTCGGCCTCGGTCGACGCGTTGATGGGCGTGTCGACCGCGCCAGGGCCGACGCCGACGACCAGGATGCCATGAGGCCGAGCTCGACGCCGGCGGTGCGGGTGAGCATGCGCATGCCGCCCTTGGACAGGCAGTACGGCGTGTTGCCGGGCATGGGCCAGTCCTCGTGCACCGAGGTGATGTTGATGATCCGTCCCCCGTCGCCCTGGGCGATCATCTGGCGGGCTGCGATCTGGGTCCCGAAGAACGCGCTTTTCAGGTTGATCTCCATGACCTTCTCGTACTGGGCCTCGGTGGTGTCGAGCACCGACGTGCGCGTCTCCACCCCGGCGTTGTTGACCATGATGTCGACCCGCCCGAACTTCTCGACCGCCGTGTCGACCAGGCGCTGCAGGTCGGCCACCTTGCTGACGTCAGCCTCGACCCCGATGGCCTGGTCACCGAGGGCGGCCACCTGCCGTTCGAGGTCCTCGGTAGCGGCCGGGTCGGCCACGTAGTCGATGACGATGTTGGCGCCCTGCTCGGCCAGGGCCAGCACGATCCCTTTGCCGATGCCGCTGTTGCCGCCGGTGACGATGGCGACCTTGCCCTTGACGCTCATGGTTCGTGCTCCTGAAGGCTCGATGAAGGCGCTGGAGCGCCGGAACTGGTGGACGGCGTGTCAGGCGAGGCGGCCGACGAGGTGGTCGCCGACGCGCAGGGCGTTGGCCATGGCCGTGAGCGCCGGGTTCACCGCTCCGATGCTCGGGAAGAAGCTGGTGTCGACCACGTAGAGGTTGTCGAGCTCGTGAGCCTTGCAGTTCTCGTCGAGCACCGAGGTAGTCGCGTCGTGACCGAAGCGGGCCGTCCCGGCCTGGTGCGCCACACCCGCGGTCGGGATGTTCATGTGCGAGTAGAAGTTCTTGTGCAGCACGTGGTGTTGGGCGAACCCGGTGTGGTTGAGGATCTTGCGCAGCTCGCCGTAGAGCCGATCTGCCTCTTCGTTGTTGGTCAGTCGGTAGGCCAGTCGGAGGTTGCCGTCGGCGGCGAGGGTCACCCGGTTGTCCGGCAGGGGCAGGTCCTCGGTGGTGAGCCAGAAGTCGACCGCATGGCGGGCCACGTCGGCCAACGTCCAGTGCGGAGCCAGCTTGGTCAGCATCGGCTCCTCACCCTTCATGGCCTCGGCGTTGGACTTGCCCACCATCTGGATGTTCCCGACCGGATGGTCGAAGTCGGGGGCGCCGAAGTAGAAGTCGTTGAGGCCCAGCGTCTTCTGGTAGAGGGTGTCGTTGGCCTCCTCCGACAGGGCAACCACTGCCTTGCTGTTGTGGTACATGTAGTTGCGGCCGACCTGGTCCGAGCCGTTGGCCAGGCCATTCGGGTGGGCGTCGTTGGCCGACGCCAACAACAGCTTGGCCGTGTTCGAAGCGCCGGCCGAGACCACCACCATCGACGCCTGGTAAGTCTCCTGGTTGCCGCCGCGGCGCACCACCACACCGGTGACGGTTCGTCCGCCCGGGTCGGTCTCCAGCCGGACGACCTCGGCGTTGACCAGCAGCGTGACGTTCGCGAGATCGAGGATCGGGCGCACCGCGATGGTCTCGGCGTCGGCCTTGGCGTGCACCAGGCACGGGTAGCCGTCACACCACGTGCAGCGGATGCAATCGCTCTTGGGTCGATCGGCCTCGTCCAGCATCACGCCGCACGGCGCATGGAACGGGTGATACCCGCCCTTCTCCAGATCGTCGAAGAGTTGCTGGATGCGCGGCTCGTGCGACACGGCGGGCCACGGGTAGTCCTTGGAGCGGTGACCCTCAGTCGGGTCCTCGCCACCGTTGCCGTGCACCTGGTAGAGCCATTCGGCCTGGGTGTACCAAGGCTCGAAATCGTCGTAGGTGAGCGGCCAGGCCGGCGACAGGCCGTCGACGTGGTGGAGCTCACCGAAGTCTTGGGGTCGCAGCCGGTAGAGGGCGGCGCCGTACAGCTTGGTGGCGCCGCCCACGAAGTAATGGACCTGTGGTTGGAAGGGTTTGTCGTCGGCGTCGTACCAGGTCTCGGTGGACTGGTAGCGGCCATCGATGAACACGGCGGCGGGATCCCAGTTGGCCGACTCGCGGGGCAGATAGTCGCCGCGCTCGAGGATCAGGATCTTCTTGTCGGCGTGGGCCAGGGCGTGGGCCAGGGTCCCACCCCCGGCGCCGCTGCCGATGATGATGACGTCATAGTCGTCGCTCACACTGTGCTCCTCTTGGTGGTGCGCGGGCCTTGGTCCTCGGGCGGATCTCCCGGCTCGTCGCCCCAGTCGATGGCGGGGATGTCGGGGTCGACCACGGCGTCGTCGCGGTTCGAGCCCAGGAAGTCCCACGCCCAGGAGACGAAGGCGTCGACCCGTTGGCGGACTCCGCTCATCAGCCAGGCGTGCACCCCCAACCAGGCCGAGAAGGCGACCACCCCGTGTAGCTCCTGGTGACGACGACCCACCTCGGCCACGGCCGTGCCGTTGCCGATCATGGCCATGATCCCCTTGTCGTGGTACCTGAACGGCTCCCGGTCCCGGCCCTCGTGGTCGGCCACGATGTTGCGGGCCGCCCAGCGGCCAGCTTGCAACGCCACTGACCCGAGTTGGGGAAGCTGCTCACCGCGACTGTCGGTCAGCGCCGCGATGTCGCCGATCGGATAGACCCACGGATGGCCGACGGCGGTCAGGTCCGGCAGGGCCAGGATGCGACCTCCCCGGCCCAGCTCCAGACCGGTCTCGGCGACCAGTGACGGGGGTCGGATGCCCCCGGCCCACACCACGGCACGGGTCAGGATCTCGGCGCCGTCGCTCAGCACGACTCGATCCTCTCGAATCTCCTGCACCCCGGTCCGAAGCCGGAGCTGCACCCCGAGGTGGGTGAGCCGCTCGGCCGCGTAGGTCTGCGCCTTCTTGGAGAACGCACCCAACACGCCCGGGCCGTGGTCGATCAGGTAGATGTTGGCCCGGTAGACATCGAGGTCGCGGTAGCGCTTGGGCATGACGTCGTTCACCAGGTCAGCCAGCGCGCCCACGGTCTCCACGCCCGTCGGCCCCGCCCCCACCACCACCAGGTTCAGCGCACCCTCATCCACCCGCGACGGCTCGCGCTCGGCGTCCTCGAACACCCCGAACACCCGCGACCGCAACCGGTTGGCATCAGCCGCCGAATAGAGAGGAAAGGCGAACTCCTCGGCCCCCGGAGTGGCGAAAAAGTTCGGTCGCGAACCAGCGGCCAGCACCAGATAGTCACCGGCGAAGGTCTCCCCTGTCTCCGTGGTGACCGACCGCGCCTCGATGTCGACGGAGGCCACCTCGCCCTGCCGAACCGAGACCGACGGGTCAGAGTGGAAGATCCCACGAAACGGGCGAGCAATGTCCACTACCGCCAGCTCGGCGGTGGCCACCTGGTAGAGCAGCGGCTGGAACTGATGGAAGTTGTTCCGATCGATCAGCGTGACCGGGATGTCGCGCTTGGCCAGCTCGGTCGCGCACCCGACCCCGGCGAAGCCCCCGCCCACCACAACCACTGACGGGGCGGTGGACGAGTCCATGTCGATGTTGTACGCCAGATCTGGACCCGATGCATCCCCCGAGGCGGCCGAGGTGGTGTCACGAGTGAACGTGGCATGAACAAACGGATCGCTCGGCACTGACAGCACTCGGGCCGCCGCGCTGCGCGCCGATTCGGGCGTCTGGCCCACGGCCGCGAGGTACCCCGACAGCGGAACGGGACACATTCGGAACTGGGGCTGGCCAGCGGGTCGAGGTCACGCTTGAGTGGTGGAAGCCCGGCCGGTCAGACGGGGAGAATCTGCGATGCGCTCGCGCCGTCAGCCGACGAGAATGAGCCGTTCGGCTCTGGAACTCGGGACGACCGCCAGGCCACCCGTGGTGACGGTGGACGAGCAGGGCCCAGGCAACGGCCACAACGACGGCCGCAAGAACCCAGGCCAGCAGGACCACGACGATCACCATTCGAGTCGCGCCCCCTTCGGGTCGCCACATCACCCGCACCGGATCGCTTCCGGACCGGTCCACGGGCCGCCAGCGATGATCCAAGCCCGCAAGCCAGACCCAGTTGTCGGTCGCCGTAGACCGTGTGGGCCTTTCAATCTGAAATGGCACCCTCAGGGCCCAGGTCCCGCAGGGCTAGTTGCTCCGCGGCAGGTTCGTCGAGCATCTCCACGGCAAGGCGGCCCTCGGCGAAGAGACTCAAGCAGGCGTCGACGACCTCGGGGTCGTAGAGCCGGCCACGGTTGGTTTGGATCTCGGCGAGCGCGGCGTCGATACCGAGTGCAGGCCGGTAGGGCCGGTGGGAGGCCATGGCCTCGACGGTGTCAGCGACGCCGATGATGCGTGCGCCGAGCAGGATCTGGTCTGCGCGCAACCGTTGGGGTAGCCGCTGCCGTCGTTGCGTTCGTGGTGTTGCAGGATCATCTCGGCGATCGGGGCTCCGAAGGGAATACCGGAGATGATGTCGAAGCCGATCTGCGCGTGGGTCTTGACCAGTTCGAACTCGGCGGGCATGAGCCGGCGGGAGCAGGCGAGGATCTCCACGGGGATGCCGAGCTTGCCGATGTCGTGGATCTGAGCGGCCAGCCGGATGCTGTCGACCTCCTCGCCCAGGCCGATCTCGGTGGCGATCGCAGCGGAGATCACCGCCACGCGTCGTTGGTGTCCTGCGGTGTAGGGATCACGTGCTTCGACCGCGGCCGATATGGCGGCCATTGCCGCCGAGGCGAATTCGCGTCGGGCCTCGTCAGCCTCTCTGCGTTCGGTGATGTCGACGACAACCACTCCCACGCCGATCATCTCACCGTCCACCCGCACGGGGTAGCAGCTGCCGAGCAGGCGGCGCGATCGGCCGCGTTCGCCGGGCACGGTCACGCACAGCTCCTGGTTGATCACAGGCTCGCCGGTCTCGAGCACCGAGCCGACCTGCAGGTCGGCCGAACCCGGCGGGGCCGGGGGAGCGTCGGCCCGTGACCGGCCGGTCCAATCGAGTCCCGCGTCGCTGAGCGCGGCGAGCATCCCGTTCTGGCGCACAACCCGCAGGGCGCGGTCCACGAACCCGAACCCGATCGGGGCCTCGGACTGCAGGATCTCGAGCAGCTGCAAGGATTCCGCGCTCGCTCGCTCGGATCGGCGCAGGTCCTCCTCGCTGCGGCGTTGGTCGTCGATGTCGGTAGCGGTCCCGATCCACCTGAAGATCTGCCCGCTGTCGCCACGCATCGGCGCAGCCCGGACGAGGTGCCAGCGGAACTGGCCGTCGTGGCGGCGCAGCCGGATGGCGATGTCGGTCGGGTCACCCGAACTCAGCGCCTGCGCCCAGGTGGCCGCCGCGATCCCGGCGTCGTCGGGATGGACGTGAATCAACCAGCTGTCACCGAGCAGGGCCCCGGAGCCGGCGCCGGTGTACTCGCTCGCTTGCCGATTGAAGTACTCGATGACGCCGACGGCGCTGGCCATCCAGACGATGTGGGGGATCGTGTCGGCGAAGAAGGAGAAGTCGTTGGTCAACCCCGCATGCTCGGGAAGGGTGATGTGGCTCACGTCGCTCCTCTCACCTGGGCGGCACCCATTGCCGGTTCGAGGGCTCCTGGCGGGCCGCTCAACGATGCCGCCCCGTTGGTGACAGCCCCCGTTTCAGTGGCGCGCATGGCTCGATCCTGCGTGAAGAACAACTCGACGATGCGTTCGACCATCGCGGTGTCGAGGACCGCGGGCATGCCCTCGTAGTCCACTGATCGAGCTGACCAGCTCGCACACCGCCCCGGGCAGGTACGGCCGTAGGTCGCCGTCGCCCTTCTCGCGGCTCACGGTCCGCAGCCTCTCTGCCGCCCCGGGAGCGACGCTCACTCGCGTGCGGGCGGCCACACGATCAGGACCTCGTCGAACTGGTCGTGTCGATCGCGGGATCCGGACCTTGCTCCGGATCCGACGGAAGAAGGCCTCGTCGGCCAGGCTGGAAGGCCGCAGGTTCGTCGAGAACACGATCTGGTCAGACACGGGATCTCGAACTTCACGCCGTAGTCCAACGTCAAATAGTCGATCCCGCGGTCAGCGGCACAATCCATCGGTTGAGCAACTGCTCGGGATGAGCCCCTGCCGGCCGGAGTCGTCGATCACCAAGATCCCGTTGTTCGCCTGCATCTGCAGCGGCGCCAGGTAGATGCCGGCGTCAGACTCATAGGTCAGGTCCAGTTGCGAGCCGTGAGTTCACCCCCGACGATGGCTCGGCCGGTCGCACAAGCCCAGCGCCGGTCGAACCGGTCGGGCTGCGGATCGACCCGCCGATGCAGCACCGGGTCGAAGACCGTGATGATCTGGCCGCCCACCTCCACCCGCTAGGATGAACCCGGGGTCGGTGTGCAGCGGATCAGGCGTTCCGCGATGGCCGACTTGCCAGTGCCGGTGGCCGTAGAGGAAGATGGCGCCCTGCGAACGGATCGCCGGGCCAAGCTCGTCGAGCAGACGATCACTGATCACCAGGTCGGCGAACGCCTGGCGGATCGTGTCGTGATGGATCTCTGGACGTTGCTGCTCGGCCTGCACCACGGCCGTGTACTGGCTCAGCGGAACAGGTGCCGCTCCCGCGTATCGCACAGGGTCATTCGCTCCATCGCCTGCTCGTGCCCCAGTTCGGTGACCTTCAACCGCATGTTGCGGCCGTCGAGGCCCGTCACCTGACCATGCGCTGGTGACGCATCTCCTCGACGACCTGCTCCATGAGAAACGGGCTCACCGCGAGGCACTCCGCCAGGCGCATCGTCGAGCTCTGCCCATCGAACATGGCCCGGCGCAGCGAGATGTCCAGGAGCATCGCCTCCGAGACACCCAGATCGGCCGGCGTCCCGGGCTTCGCGGAGCCGAGGGGCCGTCACCACGACCACGATCCAAGCGACCCGGCGACCGCAGGCCGGGACCGCTCGACCGCCACCTGCGCCACGAAGTCCCTGCACTCGGCGAGCACGAACATGCGCCACCAGCTTCCCGTTTCGCTACAGGTGTCGATCCCCATACCTACCAACTTGAGGAGCAGGAGCCTCACCAACCGGAATTGATCCATCCGGACCACCGGTTGACCGGAGCAATCCCGGTTCGACGGTGATTCGGCCGGAATCCCGAGGCCGGGCTTCGTCAGTGGGGGTCAGCGAAGCGAGCGCTCCCGTTCGGGGTCCTCGCTGATGGTCGACGCCCTGGCGGCCCGAGCCAGTCCGACCGGACCGGGAACCCCGACGAGGTGCGGCCGGTGGGACGACCACTCCGATGAGGACCAGGCGCGGTTCGCCCGATACATGGAGGTTCTCAACGCGGCGATGGTCGACAACGTCGACCAGAACCTGGCCCGGCTGCTGGAGGTGATCGAGGCCCTGGGGATCTTCGACAACACGGTGGTCGTCTTCCACCTCCGACAACGGTGCCACCTTCGAGGGCGGCGGTCTCGCCGCCGGCGCTCGCCGCGTCGCGTGCCTTGCCAGGACCGGTGCATCGACCGCAGGTCGCCCGTGGTCTGGTCAGTCTTCGAGGAGTACGGTCCGTTCCCCTGCACGGGGGACCTGCTCGCCGTCACCTACCGACCGGGAGCGCCCGCTCCTTACCACCCCCAACATCTGGTCGAAGCGATGCGGTCGGCCGGACAGCAGCGGCAATAGCCACCAGCCGTGATGCCGCCGCCTATGACGAGCTGGCGTGTCGCCCAGCTCGATCTCGGCGGGTTTGGGAAAGGTCGGAGATCCGCTCCCGGTGCCACCATTCGTTTAGCTTGGGGCGATAGGAGCAATGACATGGTTGACCGCGAGCACGCCGGCCCCGGTGATCACCCAGCCCGAGCCCAGCTCCTTGGGTCCCACAACACGGTGACCCGACTGGTGGAAACCATCGAGGGCGTGGGACTTCGGGTCTTTGTCGTGATCCTGATCACGCCGCCGCCGCCGAAGACGCAGGATTGTCACTCGACCCTACAACGGTCGTGGTGTTCGGTAGCCCGACTGCGGGGACGCCCCTGATGGTCGACCACCCCCTGCTGGCGCTCTAGTTGCCCCTCCGGATCCTGGTGAGCCAGGACCGTCACGAGCGCGTGTGTGGATGAGCCACCTCGATCCCCATCACCTGGCCAGGCAGTTCGGTGTGTCCACCGAGCAGGCCGTGGTGCTCTCCGGGCCCGCCAAGATCATCGAGTTGGCCCACCTGGCTCAGCCGTAGCTCGGGTGGCCAGAAGCATGACCGACGAGGCGCCAGACGGCCGCTCCTGGGACTGAGCCCCCGGTCAGGAAGGATGGCCCCGATCGTCATCATGCCCGCCGGCGGCCACGGCAGCCCGGTCATAGCCGTGTGTGACGGCGGTGACCATGCGGTGGTGCTGTGGCGACGAGACGATCTGGAGAACAGGGACATCGCCACCCAAGCCTCCGGCGGCAAGGCCTATGTCACCGTCAGCACGGGTCCCCTGACCACAGCTCTGGTCGTCCTCGACACCACCGACGGCCGCGAACTCGGCCGGGTGGCTCTCCCAGGCACGTCGGTCTTCAGCGTGGGCACCACGGTGGGCCCACGGCACGGTCCTCGTGCCCAGCATCGTGGGCAACCTGTACGCGCTGGTCCCGGCTCCCGCGAACGCGGCGGTCGTGGTCAGCCCCGCGTCGCTGCGCTTCGACCCGCGCCCCGATCCGCGAGATCCTGTCCGGACAGACCCACGCC
>CAVZAT010000002.1:0-850895 GCA_963773335.1 uncultured Microthrixaceae bacterium
CCCCAGGCCGAGGCAGATTCTCGGGTGATTATTTCTGGTCTTTTTGTCCTATTTCAGATGAAACAATGCAAAAAATCGGTAAAAAATTTTGAACTAATTGCCATCTATCTTATTTTACTGCAATTTTATCCGCAAGGCACCGCAGGTGTCAGCGGGACAAATCGCCGTTTAACCGGGGTTGAGCCGGTGTTGTGCCGCCAGTGTGCCGGCTGTGTGCCGCTGAGTTCCCGCTGGTTGGTACCTGGTTGGCGGGACGTTTCGCCCCCTGATTCAGAAAGGTTCACCATAAGAGATTGATTCTTCCGCCCTGGTTTGCGTCTGCGCCGCTTCCCGTTCCACTTTAATCGAGCCGGCGGCGATGTCCAGAAAAGAAAAAATGCCTGACTCCCTTTGTCTGAACAAAGGCGGAAAGGCTCAGGCTTATATGACTCTTAACGATATACTGCCTACAATAAGGATAGCAGGTTTTTCCGTAAATGGGTAGCGATATCAAGGGATAGGGCGCTGCTACAAATTTATGGCGGATATTTCAGGCCATTCAATCGCCGCATAAATCGGCTAATGTTAAAATTAATACCTTGTAAAGGTGAGTACTTAATTTATCTCCTCTTTCTTTTATATATGACTCTAAATTGTCCTTAACTACGAGAAATGTTTCTTTCTCTTCCTTATGCCTATCATGAATACCACGCAACTTATATCTTCGACTAAGCGCATTTCTAAAATCAATCAAATCATTATTATTTAATCTAATTATTTTACCAAAAATATCACTCGGGTCAATATACTTAAAGCATGGACTGGAATTTAATTCATTAGATGTTATCCGCTGAATAAATTCAGATTGATTAGATTCAAATAAATCAAAACATTCAATACATTTAACTCTAAGAATATCATCATTATTTTTATCTATTATATGTTGCCCAAATTCATTAATCTCTTGATAATCAGGGTCTTTTAAATATTTAGGTTCAACATGGCAAAATAAACTGTCGTCTATCGTATCATGTTTTAATATCTTACTAGAATAAGCTAACTCCATTCCTTTCTTAAATATTTGTATTAAATCATTATGCTTAATATTAAGAAGATTGTTTTCAACAAAAGATAGATAACTTAAGAAAAGTCTAATATAGGAAGATATATTGTCAATTTTGCCCTGTTTTATTCTATTTAATATATGATGTGTTGCTTCTTCAAATTCTTGATCCGACATTGTCCAGTATCTTGATAGTACGTTTCTTATAATGACTTCTTCAGGATCCTCCACTTTAGCTTTGTTAATTATCTCAACAATAAAGTGTTTTATATCAAAAAAACCATGCTTAATATAATTATAAATAACTTGTGATGTAAACCGGTACTCTTCCATGTCAAGATAATACTTATCTATAATTTCTTGATTAGAATGTTTCGGAACCTTCTTCTCTTTTAAACATTATCGCAGAAAGATATTTATAATCATCAGTTACGTATGCTTCTATCTCCTTTAATTTAATTTCTGTCAGAGGCTTAGCTTTTAATTCAAAGGAGAGGACTAATAGAAAGATTAAAATTTCGGTTCCATATTTCTTCAGGATAACAACAGTCAATGAAAAAGAGATAATAGAATATTTTTCGAAAATTATAAATTGAATGTTTTAAGACCCTAATGTTATTTGTTTCGCTTCTCATAAATATATTGTAAACGATGTCCTTCTTTGTAATTAAAAAACGATAAAAATCATTGTCAACCCCATATGATTTCAGCACCTCTAACACAATTTGTGGATAGTTAGGATTAATTTTATACGTTATGCCTATTGTTTTTTCTTTAAATATCTCATAGATATCCCTACGGTTTATATTATCATCGTTTTTAATTCCAGTTTCATTACATATAATTAATACCTTGAATTTATTATGTTCAATGAGAGAATTGATATATCCTAAAATTTCCTTCATAGGTATTTCAGTTCTTTCTAAATCATCAAAACATATGATAACATTATTAAATTTAAACAAAGTATGAACTATATCTTTAAAATTATCAATTTGCAGCTTCTTTTGTACAGAAATTCTTATTGCAGAAATGAGAGCATTTTTAGTAACCCTCGGGGCATAATATTGAATTGCTATTTTATCCATAATTTCATCAACATTTTTAAGTCCAAATAGTGAAATATAAATAGGGTGCAATTTATTCCCGTTAACGTTTAAACTCATTAACATACTATAAATGGTATTTTTCCAATAAAAAGTTTTTCCACAACCCCAATCTCCATTGATTAGGATCGCATATTCAGTGTCCTGTTCAATAACGTAATCTTTTATAATGCTTAAAAGTTCGTCCATTAAATTATTCTTCAATATTTATTTGCGGATATTCAATTCTCTTGTTGGATTTTTGTCCATGACTTTCTTTGATCATGCCGGTTTTTTAATCATCTCATGGTACTCCTGGAAGTCTTGACTTCGAGTTTGCCGCGTTTCTGGGCCCGGATGGCGTCCAGGGTGGCCCGGGCCGCGGCCATGGTGGTGGTGTAGGGGATGTTGTGTTCCAGGGCGACGTGGCGGATGGAGTGGGAATCGCCGGTGGTTTCGCGGCCTTCCGGGATTTGACCAGCAGGGAGATTTCCTGGCTCTTGATGTGGTTGATGATGTGGGGCCGGCCTTCCCGGACCTTATAGACCTCCGTGACCGTCAAGCCGTGCTCCCGGAAAAACGCCGTGGTGCCGCTGGTGGCAAAGAGATGAAAGCCCTCGGCGGCATAGCCCTGGGCCAGGTCCACGAAGAATACGATGAGTCCAAGAAGAGGAACATAAACATGGCCACCGCATCGTCTCATCCTGGTGGGATCGGTGTCGGTGGCCTACCCGTCCGGGTCGTACGCGCCCAGCCAGACCGCCATCAGCGCCGACGGCTACATCGAGGGCCTGACCGACCTGGCCACCCGGGTGCACGCCCACGGCGCCGCCATCGCCGCCCAGCTGGTCCACGACGGCGCCAACTCGTTGTTCGACATCGCCCAGGGCCGCCCACTGCTGGTGCCGTCCATCCCACCGCGGCTGCGCCCCGACCGGCTCTCGGCCATGATCACCGGCGAGGAGCTGACGGCCATGACCGCGCCCTTCACCACTCCCGGTGCCGCGGTCGACTACCGGGTGGCCGATGAGGACGACCTGGCCGAGCTCGTCGAGCGGTTTGCGGCATCGGCCCGGCGGGCGGTGGAAGCCGGCTTCGACGGGGTCGAGATCCACGCCGGCCACGGCTACCTGATCGACAGCTTCTTGTCCCCGGCCCTGAACCAGCGCGACGACCGCTGGGGGGGGCCATCCGAGAACCGGGCCCGCCTGCTGGTCGAGGTGCTACAAGCCGTGCGCGCCGCGATCGGCCCGTCAATGGCGATGTGGTGCCGACTCAACGCGGTCGAGCGCTTCCGCGACGGCGGGGAGACACCCGACGATCTGTTGGAGGTGGCCCGTCGGGCGGTGACCGCGGGCGCGCAGGCGCTGAGCATCAGCGCGGCCACCGACCCGGGCGCCGCCCTGGGCGTGACCGAAGCCCACACGCCCCACGACCCGGGTCTGCTGGTGCCCTTCGCGGCCCAACTGCGCCCCCAGGTCGAGGTCCCCATCATCACGGTGGGACGCATCGAGCCGGAGATGGCCGAGCAGGTGCTGGCCGAGGGTGACGCCGATTTCGTGGCTATGGGCCGCAAGCTCCTGGCCGACCCAGACCTGCCACGCAAGCTGGCCTCGGGCCGGGCTGCCGACGTCCGCCCCTGCATCTACCAGTACCGCTGCATCGGCAACATCTTCCTGGGACGGTCGGTGGCCTGCGTGGTCAATCCGGCCACCGGCCGTGGTGACGACGACCTGCCCGCCGCCACGCGGGTCCGGCGGGTGCTGGTGGTGGGAGGCGGCGCCGCCGGCATGGAGGTGGCCCGACTGGCGGCCGGGCGCGGCCACCGGGTGGTGCTCGCCGACCGAGCACCCCAACTCGGGGGGAGCCTGCGCCTGGCCGGGGCCACCGACGAGGTGCTCGACCAGTTCCTGGGCTGGCTCATCGGCGAGGTGGACCGGGCCGGCGTGGACCTGGCCCTCTCCACCACCGTGGACGCATCCCTGGTGGGGGCACTCGGGGTGTCCGACGTGGTGGTGGCCACCGGCGGGCGCTGGCTGATCCCACCGGTGCCGGGGAGCGAGACCCCTCGGGTCCGCACCGTCGCCGAGATGGCCGGCTGGCTGGCCGGTGACCCCGGCCTGCCCGCTGGGCCCGTGGTGGTGCTGGGCGGGGGCAAGGCGGGCCTGTCGGTGGCGCGCTGGTTCCGCCGCCAACTCGTGGGCCAACCCGACGGGTCCGCCCGCCAGGTGACGGTCATCGAGCCGGGGGACGTCCTCGCGCCGCAACTCGGGCCGCCCGGCCGATTCCGCCTGGTGCACGAGGCCGAGCAACAGGGCATCGCCCTGGAGACTGGCGCCACGCTCACCGCTGTGACCGCCTCGTCGGTGTGCTGGCAACGCGGTGACGAGCCCGAACGCGAGACCGAGGCCGCCACGGTCATCACCACGTGGCAGGGGGTGGGCGGCCCGGCCGGCGGGGACGGGCTGGCTCACGAGTTGGCGGCGGGGCCAGCCAGCCCGACGATCCACGTGATCGGCGACGCCCGGGCCACCGACGGTCTGGAGGGCGCTCTGGCCGACGCCCGACGGGTGGCCGCCGCGCTCGACTGACCACCTTCCCAGCACATCCAACCACCGAAACGGTGGTCAGACGTGCCCGCATGCGCGGCACTCCACCTTCCCAGCACATCCAACCACCGAAACGGTGGTCAGACGTGCCCGCATGCGCGGCACTCCACCTTTCCAGCACATCCAACCACCGAAACGGTGGTCAGACGTGCCCGGAACTGGTCAGATCGTGCACCCGTCGTCGGTGCAGCCGCCGGCGTCGTCGCCCTCGTCGACCATCACGACCACGGGCCTCGACTGGGACCAGGCCCGCTCGAGCACCCGGCTCAGCATCTCCGGGGACTGGGCCCCGGCGATGCCGAGCCGACCGTCGAACAGGAAGAACGGCACGCCGGTGATGTCGAGCTCGCGGGCCCGCAGCTCATCGGTGCGCACCGCGTCGGTGTACGCGTCGCTGGCCAACATCGCCTCGACCGCGTCCGGATCGAGCCCGACCTCGCTGGCCAGGGCCACCAGCGTGGCCCGATCCCCGATGGGCGCAGCCTCGACCAGGTGCGCCCGCAGCAGGCGCTCCTTCATGGCGTCGCCCAGACCCGCATCCGTCGCCAGGTGGATCAGTCGGTGGGCATCGAAGGTGTTGCCGCCCCCGGCCTGGTCCAGGTGGTAGTCGAGGCCCTCACCCGCGGCCAACTCGGTGAGCTGGGCCTGGCTCGACCGGGCCTGGTCGATCGAGATCCCGTACTTGCGGGCCAGGCGCTCGGCCGGATCGCCATCCCGCCGGGCCGGCGCCCTCGGGTCGAGCTCGTAGGAGCGCCAGACCACCTCGATCTGATCCCGCTCGGCGAAGCCCGACAGCGCCGCCTCGAAACGCCGCTTACCGATGTAGCACCAGGGGCAGACCACATCCGACCAGATCTCGACCTGCACCGGACCTCCTCGCTCGGGCTCGCTCGGGCTCGCTCGGGCGGGCCCCAGACGGGCCCGACTCCATGTTCAACGCCGGCCGGGTCCGGAATCATCCCGGCATCGGGCATCGCACGTCGGGCATCTACGGTGGCGGCGTGGACGTCGATCTGGTCACCACCCGCCTGGAGCTGCGAGACCTGATCGACGGCTATGCCCGGGCCGCCGATCGTCGGGACCGGACGGCGTTCGAGGCACTGTTCGCGCCGGACGCCACCGTGACGGTGCACCGGCCCGGCGCGGAACCCCACACGTATCGGGGCCCGGACGACATCGGACAGATCGTCCCCCACCTGGATCGCTACCTCAGCACCTTCCACCTGGTGGCCAACCATTGGTGCGACGTGACGGCCGAGCACGCCACAGGCGAGGCCTACTGCCAGGCGCACCACGTCCTGGTGGGCGACGACGAGGGCGCCATCGACGTGGTGCTCACCATCCGTTACCAGGACACCTACGTGCGATCGGCCGGGACCTGGCGTTTCGCCTCGCGCGAGGTCCACATCCTCTGGACCAGCGAGACGGCCCTGACCCACGGGCCCTGAGCGCCGACCGGAAATCCCCGGCCGGCCGGGCCCGGGTTCGCTACGCTCACCGACCCGCCTGCCCGCCTGGTGCCTGCCATCCCGGCGAACGGATCCACGATGACGAAACCGGAGACCTCCCCACCCGCCGATCTGGCGGGCGAGCGCGCCGCGCTCGCCCGCGCCTGGCGCGCGGTGGACGACAAGCTCCAGGCCCTGGCCCAGATCCGCGCCGACGGCGCCGACGTCCTGTCGGAGGAGTACATCGTGAGCGTGGTCCGCGGTGCCATCGAAAAGCTCCAGCACGAGCTGGTGGTGTTCGGCCGCATCGACGACGATCAGATCTGGCGGGTGGGGCTCTATGGGATCGACTCCGGGGGTGAGCAGCTGGTCATCGACTGGCGCGCCCCCTTCGCCGAGAGCTTCTACCAGGCGGGCTTCGACGACCCCCGCGGCCTGACCCAGCGGGTCAGCTACGTGGGCCACATCGACGACCTGTTCGTGGAGAACTTCGCCAACGGTCAGGTGTCGGGCTCGTCGCCGCTGATGGCCGAACTGTCGCGCAGCCGGGGCGAGGCCATGCGCGCCGCGGTGGCCACCCTGCAATCCGACCAGGACCGCGCTGGTGCGACTCGATCCCACGGCCCGCATGGTGCTGCGCGGCGGCCCGGGCACCGGCAAGACGGTGGTCGGCCTGCACCGGGCGGCCTGGCTGGTCTACAACGACCAACGCATCACCGCCGATCGCATCCTGGTGATCGGGCCCAGCGACCGCTTCCTGCGCTTCGTGGCCGCGGTGCTGCCCACGCTGGGCGAGGCCCGCATCACCCAGACCACCTTCGAGCGACTGCTGGGACCAGGCAGCGACGCCGGAGGTGACGAACGTTGGATCGAGGTGCTCGATCGCTTCGAGGCCGGCCTCTACCGGCCCGGTGAGCTGCGGGTGGGCCCGCGCCGGATCCCCGCCGAGGAGGTCGACGCCCTCATCAACCGACTGGCCGGGCGCAACCTGGCGTGGCGCGACCGGCGGCGCATCTTCGTGGAGACCCTGGCCCGCACACACGAGCTCGCCCCGGGGGCGCTGAGCACGGCCGCCGTCAAGGTGTGGCCCCGCCTGACCACCAGTCAGGCCTGGCGTCGCCTGCGCTCGCGCCGCACCCTCGAGGCCCTCGATGCACCTGCCGACCTGGTCGACGCCTGGCTGCAGGCCGACGGCGACGGCGCGCTGGCCGACGAGGTCCGGGCCCGCTTCGAAGGCGTGCCGGCCCGCTACTCCCACGTGATCGTGGACGAGGCGCAGGACCTGACCATCCCCCAGCTGCGCGCGGTGATGCGCCGGGCGGACGGGTTGACGTTGGTGGGCGACGACGCCCAGCGCCGCCTGGGCCACGGGATCGGCTTGCGCCGGGCCGCCGACCTGCTCGGCGTGCGGCTCGACCAGATGGACACCGCCTACCGCATGTCGGCCGAGATCGCCGACTGGCTCAACCAGTGGGCCGCGGCCCACGGCATCGACGCCGTACCCCTCATCGGCATCCGGCCCACGGGCGTGGCCGTGCAGCGCCAGCCCGACGCCCCGCGCGCCCTGGCGGACCTGCGCACCCGCTGGTCCAACGTGGCCCGCATCACCGCGACCGAGGTCTGGGCCCACAAGGGGGTGGAATACGACGCCGTGGTGGTCGAGGCTGCGGGCATGGACCCGAACGAGGTCTACCTGGCGGCCTCCCGGGCCGCCCACGAGCTGGTGGTGGTGGACAGCACCGTCGCGGCCGCGGCCTGAGCGGCGCCGGTCCGCGGCGCGGGAGCCGCAACCGCGATAGACCTCCACCACGACAGGTTGGGTGGAGGCACCGGCGGCTGGGGGCCCCGCCTGACCTCCGAGGTGGGGAGAGACACACATGGCCCAGGACGACCCGAGCAGAACGCGCCGAGGGCGACGGCCCAATCACGCCGGCGCGCCCCACGGCCCCGACGAGGTGATCCCGGCCGTGGTGGCCGCCGCCATCGACCAGTTCGCCGAGAGCGGCATCGCCGGGGTGACCGTGCGCCAGGTCGCGGCACAGGCCGGGGTCAATCCCGGGCTGGTCCACCGCTACATCGGCTCCAAGGACGACCTGGTGCGGGCGGCGGTGGCCGCGGCGGGCGCCGCGTTGGACCACCAGCTCGACCCGGACGACGAAGGGCGAGCCGCGGCCGGCCCCGACGATCCGCTGGGCTTTCCGTCGGTCCAGGAGACCCTGGCCCGCTACGAGCGGCTACTGGCCCATCTGGCGCTGGAGGACCACGACCTGGAGGGCGTCGACGTGGCGTCGTCGTTGTGGCTGCTGGCGGCGGAACGTGCCAGGCGGGGCGCGGGACTCGACGCCCGGGCCGCCCGGTTGCGGGCGGTGAGCATCATCGCCCTGGATCTGGGCTGGCGATTGTTCGAGCCGGTCGTGGCCGCGGCCACCCGCCTCGAAGCGGGTGAGGAAGGGGACGTGTGGCGAGCGCTGCCCAGCGCGGCCGCCGCCCTGGCCGGCCGACCGTGAGCCTGGATCAGGCCCGGGCGAAACCCCCTCGGGGACGCCCACCCAAAGACGAGCTCGCCCCCCGTGGCCCCGCTGCCGTGCGCCGGGCCGCGGTGGCCGCCGCCGCCGACCTCTTCTCCCGGCGGGGACTGGCCGCCGTGTCGGTGCGCGAGGTCGCCGCCCACGCCGGGGTCAACCCCTCGCTGGTCCACCGGTATGTGGGCGGCAAGGACCAGCTGTTGCGAGCCGTGCTGGCCGACCTGCTCGATCAGCTCCGGCCGGACCTGGCCGCCTTCACCGAGCGCGCCGATCAGCCGCTCCCCGAGGCGCTGGCCCGCATCCTGGCCACCCACCAGCGAATCGTGGCCCACCTGGTGATGGAGGGCCACGACATCCGCGACCACCAGTTCGAGTTTCCGGTCATGGATCACATCGTCGAGGAGATCCAGCGCGTCCACCGGGTCGACTCGGCCACGGCCCGCCGGCGCGGGGCGCTGATCTACGCCCACGACATGGCAGTACGGCTCCTCATGCCCGTGCTCCTCCGCGCCGCCGAGCTCGACCCCGCCGACGCCGACGACCTGCGGGTTGCGGCACGCGAGGTGAACCTGCGCCTCAGCGAGATCGGCTGAACGGCACCGCCTGACCGCCGAACCGCCGGACCGAGGCGGGGCGACCGGCACCGGCCGCATCAGTTGCGGGGCACGGCCGACCAGGCCAGGTCCTTGTCGGTGCGGGGCTCGCCGGGCAGGCCCAGTACCCGCTCGCCCAGGATGTTGCGTTGGATCTCCGAGGTCCCGCCCTCGATCGAGTTCGCCCGGGACCGCAGGAACATCTTGCGGGCCGACCCGGGCGGGCCGACCAGCCCCAGCTGCTCCGAGCGACGCATCGTGTAGTCGTAGTCGACCAGCGCGTCGGCGCCGAGCAGGTCGACGCACAGCGCGTAGATGCGCTTGTTCACCTCGGCGAACATGAGCTTGGCGATCGACCCCTCGGGGCCGGGGTTTCCGATCCGGCGGTTCTGGCTGGCCCGTTGGTTGGTCAACCGGAGGACCTCGGCCTCGATCCAGAGCTTCACGAGCCGGTCCTTGCTCGCGGCCGACCGATCACCGGAGGGGTCCTGCCAGATGCGCACGGCCTCGGCGATGGCCCCCGATCCTCGGGCCGGCGGACCCGACCCTCCACCGATGGTGGTGCGCTCGTTCATCAAGGTGGTCATCGATACCCGCCAGCCCTCACCCACCTCGCCGATGCGATCGGCGTCGGGCACGCGCACCTCGGTCAGGTAGACCTCGTTGAACTCGGCCTCACCGGTCATCTGGCGCAAGGGGCGCACCTCGACACCGGATGCGTGCATGTCGACGCCGAAGTAGGTCAGTCCCTTGTGCTTGGGAGCTTCGGGGTCGGTCCGGCACACGAGCATGCCCCGATCGGCGATGTGGGCCAGGGTGTTCCACACCTTCTGGCCGGTGACGACCCACTCGTCGCCGTCGCGCACCGCCTTGCACGCCAGACCGGCCAGATCCGACCCGGCGCCGGGCTCGCTGAAGAGCTGGCACCAGGCATCCTCACCGGTGAAGGTGCGGCGGAGGAGCCGGGTGCGCAGCTCGTCGCTGCCGTGGGTCACCATGGTGGGCCCGGCCATGGCCAGACCGAAGAAGTGGCGGGCATCGGGCGGGGCCGCGCCCGCGGCACGCAGCCGCTGGTCGACTCGGCGCTGGAGGTTGGGCGGCACATCCAGGCCACCCCAGCCCTCCGGGAAGTGCACCCAGGCCAGGCCCAGGTCGTACTGACGACCCCGGAGCTCCACCTCGCCGGCGGTCTTGGGATCGAGCTCGTCGAGCAGCTGATCGAGGCGTTCGTCGACCAGGGATTCAGGATCGGCCATGGCCCTCACGCTAAGCCGTGACGTGCTCGACGGCGAACTCCCTGCCCACCCGACGACGCCGGAGGTCCGGGAATAGAGAAAGCATTCGCTTGTTTAGAACCGGTGGGAGCAACCCGCGAAGACATCCCACCGAACAGGGGGTGGCCACCATGGCCAGCGCCATCATCACCGGAGGATCCCAGGGACTAGGTCGGGCGCTGGCCGCCACGCTCGGCGCAGCTGAGCTGGCAGGTCGTCATCGACGCTCGACACGCGCAGGACCTCGACCAGGCGGCCGCCGAGCTGGGCGATCGGGGACTGGCCATCATGGGCGACGTCACCGACCGCGTCCCACCGCCGGGCCCTGATCGAAGCCGCGGTGGCCCGGGCACCATTGGAGCTGGTGGTCAACAACGCCGAGCGCGTTGGGACCGCTACCCATGCCCCGGCTGGATGACTACGACCTGGACGGCTGGCGCCAGGTGTTCGAGACCAACGTGGTCGCGCCCCTGGCGCTCATCCAGCTGGCTCTGCCGTCGCTGGCCCCGGGCGCCACGATCGTGAACATCACCTCCGACGCGGGCGTGGAGGGCTACGAGGGCTGGGGCGGCTACGGCGCCTCGAAGGCGGCGCTCGAACAGCTCAGCCGGGTGCTGGCCGCCGAGCACCCGGAGCTCTCGGTCTACTGGGTGGATCCCGGCGACATGCGCACGGCCATGCACCAGGACGCCTTCCCCGGCGAGGACATCTCGGACCGTCCACCCCCCGCCGACAGCGTGCCCGGCCTGCTGGCCCTGATCCTGGGCGACTATGCCTCGGGCCGCTACCAGGCCCACGACGTCGCGGAGGTGACGCCATGACGTACTCGACCGCCCCCGCCGCGACGTCCGGTTCTCTCGCTCCGATCTCATCGGTCGGCCCGAACGAAGGACTGGCCGCCCGGGCCGCGGCCGCCCACCGACAGCTGCTCGCCCATCCGTCGGTGACCCCGCTGCCCACCACCCACGTGCACTTCGATCTGCCTCCCGCCCTGGAGGCCTCCGAACCGCCCGAGGCACGGGGCACCGGGCGCGACGACGTACGCCTGCTGGTGTCGATCGGCACCGAGGCCCCGATCCACACCCGGTTCCGGGACCTCCCCGAGTTCCTGGGACCCGGCGACCTGATGGTGGTCAACACCTCGGCCACCATGGCCGCGTCGCTCGACGCGACCGGAGCCGGGCGGACGCCAACTCGAGGTGCACCTGTCCACTCGCCTGCCCTCGGGGCTGTGGTTGGTGGAGATCCGCGAGCCCGACGAACGGGCCACCCGACCTGACTTCGAGGACCACGCCGACACCACCTTCGGCCTGGGCGGCGGCGCCGCCGTGCGCATCCTGGCCCGCTACCGGGGCTCGCGGCGGCTGTGGTTGGCCGTGTTCGACACCGGGGCGCTCGGCCTCGACGAGGTGCTGGCCCGATCCGGCCGACCCATCCGTTACGGCCACGTCCCTCAGGACTGGCCCCTCGAGGCGTACCAGACGGTGTTCGGTGCCATCCCCGGCAGCGCCGAGATGCCCAGCGCCTCGCGGCCCTTCACGCCTGAGGTGGTCGAGCGGCTGACCGCCGCCGGCGTCGAGGTGGCGACCGTTGTCCTGCACACCGGCGTGTCCTCCTTGGAGGGCAGCGAGCGGCCTTATCCCGAGTGGTTCGACGTGCCGGCCGCGACCGCCGACCGCATCAACGCCGTGCGCCAGGACGGCGGGCGCGTGGTGGCCATCGGCACCACCGTGGTGCGGGCGGTGGAGAGCTCGTGGCGGCCCGACGGACGGTCGCATGCCCGATCGGGATGGACCGATCTGGTGGTCACCCCCGATCGGGGCGTCCACCTGGTGGAGGGCCTGCTCACCGGGTGGCACGAACCCGAGGCCTCGCACCTGCTGATGTTGGAGGCCATCGCCGGCCCCGAGGCCCTGCAACTGGCCTACGGCGCAGCGGTTGCCGAGGGCTACCTGTGGCACGAGTTCGGCGACACGCACCTGATCCTGCCCGCGGCTGGCGTCGACGCCGGCCACCAGACCGGGGCGGCCTGAGGTGGAGCACGCCCCGTCCATCTCCGACAGCCGGCGCAGCGTCATCGACGCGCTCAAGCAACGGGGCGAAGCTGGCGTCGACGAGTTGGCCGAGGATCTGGAGATGACCCCGGCCGGGGTCCGCCAGCACCTGGCCACCCTGATCCAGGAAGGTTTGGTGACCAGCCAGGAGGTCCCCCGTCCCGAGGGCGGGCGCGGGCGCCGGCCACGACGGTACGCGCTCAGCGCCCGCAGCGAGCCGCTGTTCCCCAAGGCCTACGACGAGCTGGCCAACGACCTGTTGCGCCACGCGCTCGAGGAGGACGGCACCCTGGTCGAACGGATCTTCGTCCGGCGCCGCGACGGCCGTATCACCAAAGCCCGAGCGCGGTTGGCCACCAAGGCCGGCCTGGCAGACAAGGTGGCCGAACTGGCCAGGCATCCTCGACGAGGACGGCTACCTGGCCCAGTGGGAGGCCCTCGACCGGGGACGGTTCCGCATCACCGAGCACAACTGCGCCATCCTGGCCGTGGCCAGCCACCACCCCGACGCCTGCCGCACCGAGATCGAGTTCCTCCGGGCCGTGCTGCCCGAGGCCACGGTCGAGCGGGTCTCCCACATCGTGGCTGGCGCCCACCAGTGCGCGTACCTCGTCACGCCGAAGGCGTGAGCAGCAGGTCGTCACGCCGAAGGCGTGAGCAGGAGGTCGTCACGCCAAAGGCGTGAGCAGGAGCGCGATCGCCGAGCCGTCCGGGTAGACACACCCGAGACGAACCACCAGAAAGGCGACCAGCCATGCCCCTCGATGACGACACCGTCCGCCTGGCCAAGGGCCCCAACCTGGCCACCGTGGTCACCCTGATGCCCGACGGCCAGCCGCAGGCCCTGCTCACCTGGGTGGACACCGACGGCGACAACCTCCTGGTCAACACCGAGCCCCAGCGCCAACGAGCCCGCAACCTGCGCCGCGATCCGCGCATCACCGTGCTCATCCACTCGGCCGAGAGCCCCTGGGATTGGTCCGAGGTTCGGGGTCACGTGGCCTCGACCGTCGATGGCGACGAGGCCCGGGCCCACATCGACGCCCTGTCCAACAAGTACGTGGGGACCGACTACGCCAACCCGATCGGTCCCGAGGGGCGCATCATCCTGGTCATCGCCCCGGACAAGGTGAACACCCCCAGGTCCCTCGGGAGGTAGGCCCGGGGGGGTCTGAGCGCCCGCGCGCTCAGCGCATCGTCTTCCAGTAGGTGCCGTCCAGCATCGACTCGAGCAGGCTGCGGTGCATGACCAGGTCGTCGGGGTCGTCGGGCTGCTCCGCCTCGCCGAAGTGGATCGACCGCTGCTGCACGCGACTCATGACGATGCCATGCCGGAGGGCGGCGTACACCAGGTAGAACTCCAGGTGGCGGGGGGTGTGGCCGCTGGCCGTCTCGTAGCTCGACGCCACGTCGTCCACACGCATGAAGTGCGGCATGCCGGGCAGCTCCATCTTCGCGGTCAGGTCCTCGAAGAACTGGTGCAGGAAGATCATCCAGGCCAGGTCCATCTCGCGGGGGGCCAACCCCACCATCTCCCAGTCGAGGACGGCCACGGGCGTGAAGTCGCGATAGAGCATGTTGCCGATGCGCGAGTCGCCCCAGCTGAGCACGGTGGGGCCCTCGTCGTCGGGCCAGTGATCCTCGAGCCAGGCGAAGGCTCGTTCGATCAGCGGCTGGGGTCGTGCACCGGACACCCAGCGGTAGTAGTCCCACTGGTCAGCCACGTGGCGGCGCAACGGGGTGGGCTCGGTCCGGTCGAGCTCCAGGAAGGCCAGATCGGCAGTGCCCGGATCCAGGGTGTGGATCTCGGCCAGCACCCGGACCGACGCCTCCTGGAGGCGGGCCTGATCGGCGGCACTGGCGTCGTAGAGCCAGCTGTCACCGAAGTTGTAGGGCATGACGTCGGGGGGCACCTCGCCCTCGACGCGCTCCATGACGAAGAACGGTGAGCCCACCGCCGCCGTGTCGGGCTCGAACCAGGGCGCGGCCGGCACCGGGGCCGACGTTTCGGCGGCCACCAGGCGCATGACGCGGAACTGCTTGGCGAAGTCGTACGTGGGGAAGACGGGCACCGCCGAGGTCTCCGGGGCCAGCCGGGCCACGTACGGCACAGTGGTCCGCTCCCCGTCGATGGTGGCCTCGAGATCGAACAGGACGGTCTCGCTGGACATGCCGTTGCGCTCGGGGGTGCGCAGGCCCGTCACCGACGGATCGGTGCCGGACCCGTGCTGGCCGACCAGCCAGGCTTGCAGGCGACGCCGCAGCTCCTCGGGATCACGCGTCGAAGTCTGCGGTCGGTCGTTGTCGGTCGCCGGCTCGGTCATGCCTTCCCCTCGAGGTGTCCCCCCTCGACGGTCACCCTAGTAGAACGTGTTCTTGTTCGTGGCCGGCAGGCGTGCTCTACTCCCGACGGACGATCAAGGGGGAACAGGTGAGCGATTCGGTGATCATGGTCGACGAACCGGCCGAGGGTGTACGGCGGGTCACGCTCAACCGGCCCGAGAAGCGCAACGCCCTCAACCACGCGCTGCGCGGCGAGCTGCTCGACGCCCTGCGACAGGCCGACGCCGATCCGGACGTCGCGGGTCAGCATCGTCCGGGGCGCGGGCACCTGCTTCTCGGCCGGCTACGACCTGGGCGGGGGCAACGAGGGTCTGGAGATGCCCTTCTACACGCCAGGCGGTGACGGGCAGTGGCCCCGCCACGTGACCGAGGGGTGGATGAGCATCTGGGACCTGGCCAAGCCGGTCATCGCCCAGGTGCACGGCTACTGCCTGGCCGGCGGGAGCGAGCTGGCCACCGGCTGCGACCTGGTCTACGTGGCCGAGGACGCCAAGATGGGCTATCCGGCGGTGCGCTTCGGCGTGCCCGACATGCAGTTCCATCCGTGGCTGCTGGGCATGCGGGCGGCCATGGAGATGATGGTCACGGGCGACTCGATCTCGGGGACCGAGGCCGTGCGCCTGGGCTGGGCCAACCGTTCGTTCCCGGTCGAGGAGCTCGACGAGCGAGTGGTGGCCATCGCCCAGCGCATCGCCCTGGTGCCCTCCGACATCGTGCAGCTCAACAAGCGGACCGTCCATCGGGCCATGGAGGTCATGGGCCTGCGCACCGCCATCCGCAACGGCACCGAGCTGTGCGCCCTGGCCACCCGCCAGGACAGCTTCCGCAAGTTCGTCGAGGAGGAGCTGCCCAAGGGTCTGACCAAGGCCCTCCAGGACCGCGACGCCCCCTTCGGCGACTACCGAACCACCGAACCGCACCCCGACTGATCCCGACACTGCGGAAATCGGGCATCTCTGCGTTCGGATTCCGGCAGCAAAGATGCCCGATTTTCCGGGGGCGGAGACCAGTGGGGGCGATCATCCGGATCGGTGGTGGCCCGACGCTTCGAGTCGGGCGGCCACCTCGCGATAGCGCGACACCGGCACCAGGTGGACCCCGTCGAAGGCCCCGGACGCCTCGATGGCCTCGAGTTGCGTACAGGCCAGCTCGACCCCGCACCCGGGGTCGCGATCGAGCTGTTCGATCACCGAGGGCGGCACCACCAGCTCGCCGATCTGGCCGGCGATCCGAGCGGCCATGGCCGGGCTGGCCAGCACCAGGACCCCGGCGTAGACCGGCCCCGCGAACTCGAGCTCCTCGCGCCACGCCACGAGGGCCCCGACGTCGAAGGACATCTGGACGAACAGGAAGTCCGCCTCGCGCTTGAACGGCGCCAGCGGCGCCCAGCCGGGTGGTGGCGCCGACCCGGAACGGTGGATGCCCGGCGAAGCGTTCGGTGGCGCCGAAGGAGCGGATCTCCTCCATCATGGTGCGGACCCCGAGCCCGGGAGGCTCGTCGGGCCGTCGGTCGCCGGCCACCAGCAGGAACTGGTCGACCCCGTAGGCGGCGGCGGTGAGCAGATCCCGCCGCAGGCCGAGGCGGTTGCGATCGCGACCGTTCAGACAGGCGATGGACCGACCGCCCATGGCGGCCACCTCGTGGGCCACCGCCACGCTCGACACCGTGGCCCGGCCCAGATGGTTGTCGGGGATCAGGAAGGCCGAGGCCACCTTCGACAGGACGCCGATCTGGTGGCGGACGTGCACCAGGTCCGGGCGAGTGGGCGGCTCGACCTCGCACACCAGCTCGAACCCGTGCTCGTTCATGACCTGGATGACCCGGGACCACCAGGCGGGCCGCCCGTGAGCCACGCCACCGCAGCCATCACCACCGTGGCCAACGCCAGGAACACCACGAAGGCGACGAGATGGCCGGCCAGCAGCGCCAGGCCAGACAACATCACCACGACCCATACCAGGGTGAAGACCCAGCCCTGCCAGGAGGTCGGGGTCCAACCCCAGCCGACACGCCGCTTGGGACCGAACCAGGCGGTCGAGGTCAGCCGGGCCATCGCTCGAGCGTAGGCCCGCCACCAGCGCGGTCTGGCACAATCGGACGGTGACCGACCCCGGCGGCCGACCGCTGACCCGTCCGCCGCACGCCATCCAGGCCGTCGTGTTCGACATGGGCGGCGTGTTGCTGGACTGGAACCCCCGCCACCTCTACCGCACCATCTTCGCCGACGAGGACGACATGGAGCGCTTCCTCGCCGAGCTCGACCTGGTGGCGTGGAACGTGGCCAACCACGACTCCGGCGCTCGACCCACTCGACGAGTCGGTGGCCGAGCTGCGCGCCCGACATCCCCAGTACGCCACCGAACTGGCGGCCTGGGGCGAGCGCTACACCGACATGGTCAGCGGGCCGGTCGAGGGATCCATCGAGATCCTGGCCGAGCTGCGCGGGCCGGGTGCCGCTGTACCTGCTGTCCAACGTGCCCCGCGAGCCCATCGCCCGGCTGCAGCTCGAATGGCCGTTCTTCTCCTGGTTCGACGGGCAGGTGATCTCGGCCCACGAGAGGCTCGTCAAGCCGGACCCGCGCCTGTTCCAGGTGCTGCTGGATCGCTACGACCTGACGCCCGAGGCCACGGTGTTCATCGACGACGTCGAGGCGAACGTGGACGCCGCCGTCGCGCTCGGGATCAGGGCGATCCGCTTCGAGTCGGCGCCGGGGCTGCGTCGGGATCTGGTTCGTCTGGGTCTTCTGCCATCGCGGTGACCGGCAGGCGGCCGATGAAGGCCAGGGCCCCCAACACGACCAGTACCCGACCCTTCACCAGGCCCCATGCCAGGGAGCCGGTCTGACCGGATCCCGGGCCCTAGGTTGTCCTGGGTGCGCCTGTCGATCACCGTCTCCGTTGACGATCCGCGCCAGGCCGGGGCGACGTTCGCGCAGATCGAGGCCGCCGGCTACGACGGGGCCAGCTCGTTCGAGTCGAACCACGATCCCTTCCTGACGCTGGCCGGGGCCGCCACCACCACCTCCGTGCTGCGCCTGAGCACGGCGGTGGCCATCGGCTTCGCCCGCAACCCGATGGTCCTGGCCGAGACCGGCAACGACCTGCAGCTGTTGACCGCCGGCCGGTTCGGGCTCGGGTTGGGTTCGCAGATCCGACCCCACATCGAGCGCCGCTTCAGCGAGACCTGGTCCCACCCGGCTCGGCGCATGGGTGAGATGGTGCAGGCCATCAAGGCCATCTGGGCGGCGTGGGCCGATGGGACGCCCCTGGACTTCCAGGGCGAGTTCTATCGCCACACGCTCATGACGCCGGCCTTCGATCCGGGGCCCCACCCCTTCGGACCGCCCCCGGTGCTCATCGGTGGGTTCGGTCCGGAGATGGTGGCCACGGCCGGCCGGGTGGCCGACGGGCTGATCGTCCACCCCTTCACGACCCGACGCTCGCTCGAGGAGCTCACGCTGCCCGCGCTCGACCGGGGGCTGGCCGCCTCGGGCCGAAGCCGCGCCGACGTCGACGTCGAATGGGTGACCATGGTCGTGACCTGGTCGTCCGAGGCCGAGCGGGAGCGGGCCATGCGATCGGCCCGGGAGCAGCTCAGCTTCTATGGATCCACCCCGGCCTACCGGCCCCCGCTGGACCTGCACGGCTGGGGCGATCTGCAGCCCGAGCTGAACCGCCTGTCGAAGCAGGGTCGGTGGGACCAGATGGCCGACCTCGTTCCCGACGAGCTGGTGGAGGCGGTGGCCGTAGTGGGTCCTCGAGACGAGATCGCGGCGCGGCTGGTCGAGCGGGCTGCCGGGCTGGTCGACCACCTGGGCCTGGTCAACACCCGCCACCCGGACCCCGCCCACTTCGCCGACATCGTGTCCGACCTTCGCCGACGGACCGCGTGACCGGCCGTCCGACCGCCTGACCGACCCCGCGTCCGGAAGGCGGCGTTCATCGCAGCGAGGGGAACACCTCGTTCGTCAAACGGTCCAGGGTCTCCAGGCGGCGTTCGAGCGGGCCCATGGTCCAGTCCGGCACGATCAGCTCGTCCAGGCCCGCCTGGCGGTAGGCGGCGATCTGCTCCACCAGCTCGGCTGGCGTACCGATCAGGCGGGGTCGGTCCGACGGGGTGGCGCGATGGCGGTTCAGCCAGTCCTGATCGTCGCTGCAGAAGACGAACGCCTGAGTGGAGCGCCCGATGGTGGCCGGATCCCGGTCGATCTCACCGCAGCGCTGGTCGAGCACCCCGGTGCGGTGGCGGAACTCGTCGAGGGTGCACCAGGCATTCCACTCGTCGGCGAAGCGGGCCGCCAGGCGCATGGTGCGCTGCTCACCCTTGCCGCCGATGAGCAACGGCAGATGGGCCTGCACCGGCCTGGGGTCGCACGGCGCATCGACCAGCTGCATAGTGGCGGCCGACGAAGGTGGTACGTGGCTCAGCCAGCAACGACGACACCACCGCGCAGGCCTCCTCGAACCGGTCGAGCCGGGTCTTGATCCCGCCCAGTTCGAGCCCGTAGGCCGTGTGCTCGTTCTGCTGCCAGCCCGCCCCCAGCCCGAGGGTGAAACGCCCGCCGCTGATCTGGTCGATGGTGGCCGCCCCGTTGGCCAGGACCGCCGGGTGGCGATAGGTGGTGGCGCACACCAGCGACGCCAGTCTCAGGCGGCTGGTTCGCGCCGCCAGCGCCGCCAGCGTGGCCAGGCACTCCACCACCGGTCCATCGGCCGGCGTGGCGTCGGCGGTGTTGGGCATGAAGTGGTCGGAGACGTAGGCGCCGTCCCAGTCGCCCTGCTCGCAGTGGTCGACCACCGCGGCGATCTCCGACCACGGGCGCTCGGGATTGGGCCAGACGCTGAATCGCACGCCGCCACCCTAGGGGCACCGCCGAGCGGGCCGGCGGGGTCGGCGACGGGGTTAGACGCCCTTGGCCATGTTGGCGAACTTCGTGTAGTGGTCGAGGAAGGCCAGTCGCACCATGCCGGTGGGGCCGTTGCGGTGCTTGGAGACGAGGATCTCGGCCGTGCCCCGATCGGGCGACTCCGGGCCGTTGTAGACCTCGTCGCGGTAGATGAACATGACCACGTCCGCGTCCTGCTCGATCGAGTTGTGCACCACGATGCCGTCGGCCACGAAGTTGTGGGTGCCGAGCACGGTGGCGTCGTAGACCGGCTCGTCGCCCAGTTCGGTGATGCTGACGATCGTGTCCCACCGCACGTCGCTGACGGCCAGGTCGGCCAGGAGCGGGTCGGGGACGACCTGGGCCAGGCGGGCCAGCTCGGGGCGGGTGAGGGCGTTGGCGTAGAAGTTCTCCACGAAGTCGTCGAGGGCCATCCCGGTTTCGACGTCGGCCATGGTCAGGCCGTGATGGGGCAGGCACTTGCGGATGTAGGACCACAGCTCGCGCGGCACCGTGTCGGGAGCGACCTCGTCGCGGCCCACCGACGCCGGCCATTGGCCGGCGCGGGGCACGGCGATGGAGTCGCCCACGTCGAGCTTCTCGAGGGGGAACCAGCCCTCGAGCGCCAGGAACGGATGATTGGCACTGGCCTTGACCGAACGCCCCGACGCCAGCCGCAGCTCGTAGACGGTCTTGACCCCGCTGGGGAAGACACGGGTCATCTCCCCTCGCACCAGTCGATAGGACTCGTCGAGGGTCCAGATGGGGACCCGCTCGGCACCCTGGGCCAACAGCTCGCCCAGCGTGACCTCGGCCCCGGTGTCGGCGCGGGTGATGCGGGTGTCGGCGGTCAGACAGCCCGACTCGCGCAGGTCGGCCAACATCGGTCGCTTGTCCTGGCGCATCTCGAGGCCTCGGGACAGCTGGGAAAGCGCCACCACCGGGCATTCGAGCTCGCGGGCCAGGATCTTGAGGCCGCGGCTGATCTCGGACACCTCGACCTGGCGGTTCTCGGCCGAGCTGCGACCGGTCATGAGCTGGAGGTAGTCGACCACCACCAGCCCCAGGTCACCGGTGCGAGCCTTGAGGCGACGGGCCTTGGAGCGGATCTCCATGATGGTGAGGTTGGGGTTGTCGTCGATCCAGATGGGGGCTTCGGCCAGGCGACCGGTGGCGTGGGCGATCTTCTGCCAGTCGGCCTCGTTGAGCTTGCCGTTGCGCACCCGCTTGGAGTCGACCCGGGCCTCGCTGCACAGCATGCGCTGGGTGAGCTCGAGCCGGCTCATCTCCAGCGAGAACACCAGCACCGGTCGGCCGGCTTCCAGCGCGGCGTGGGTGGCCATGCCCAGCCCCAGCGCCGTCTTGCCGGCCGACGGGCGGGCCCCCACCACGATGAGGGCGTTGGGCTGCAACCCCGACAGCAGCTCGTCGAGATCGCTGAAGCCGGTGGGTACGCCGGTGATCGACTCGCCGCGTTCGTAGAGCTGCTCGAGCCGATCGAGGTTGGCGTCGAGCAGGTCGTGGATCTCGGCCATGGTGTCGGTGACCCGCCGTTGGGCCACCTCGAAGACCATCGACTCGGCGGTGTCGACCGCCTTGGTCACGTCGTCGGGGAGGTCGTAGCTGAGCTCGGCGATGTCGCCGGCCACCCGGATGAGGCGCCGCAACAGGGCGTGCTCCTCCACGATCTTGGCGTAGCGCCCGGCGTTGGAGGTGGCCGGGGTGGCCGACTGGAGCGTGACCAGCGTGGCCGGACCGCCGATGGCCTCGAGCAGCCCGCTGCGCCGCAGCACGTCGGAGACGGTGGACACGTCGGCCGGCTCACCCGAGGCGTTGAGCGTGCTGATGGCGTCGAAGATGTGGGCGTGAGCCGGCTTGTAGAACTCGTCCGCGGTCAGGATCTCGGTGGCCGCGGCAATGGCATCGCGCGAGAGCAACATGGCCCCGAGCAACGACTCTTCGGCCTGCAGGTCGTGCGGCAGTACCCGACCACCGCCGGCTGGACGGGAGCGGGGGGCATCGTCGGTGAGGCTCATGGGGCACCCACACTGACCGATCCGGCCTGGGGATCGTAAGGGGTACAACCCCGATACTTCTGGGGATCGGCCTGGGGATCAGCTGTGGACACCGGGGCCCGACCTGTGGGGCGCGCCGCCGCCGCTGACCCCACGGCCGAACGCACGCGCACCATGCCTGGCGAGACTAGGCAGGGGGTATGACAGTGGGCGCGGATGGTGGGCCGGCCGACCCGAGGGCCGACCGGTACCGATGGCCCGCCCTCTAGGACGCGGCGACCTCGAGGCTGATCTGGAACTGCACATCGCTGTGCAGCTTCACCGGCACCGCGTGGGCGCCAGTGTCCTTGATGTGCTCGTCGAGGTTGAGCGACTTGCGGTCGAGCTCGATGCCCGTCTGGGTGCGCACGGCATCGACCACGTCGGCGGCGGTGACCGAGCCGAACAGGCGACCCTCGGGCCCGGCCTTGGCCGTGATGGTGATCACCGTGGGCACCAGCGTCTTGGCGATCTCCTCGGCCGCTCCTCGGTCGGCCGCGTCCTTGATGTCGCGGGACCGGCGCATGGAGGCGGCCTGCTCGTCGATGCCCTTGGTGGCGGCGATGGCGAAGCCCTTGGGCACCAGGTAGTTGCGGCCGAACCCATCGGCCACCTCCACCACGTCGCCCTTCTTGCCGACGCCGTCGACGTCAGAGCGCAGCAGCAGCTTCACTCGTCCGTCTCCTCGATCTCCACCAGCAGGTCGCCGTCGGGCGTCTCGACCGCGGTGATGTCGAGCTCGTCGGCCTCGGGGCCACCCACCGGCGGCGGGCCCTCGGGACGCGGCGGCGGCCCGTCAGCCCGGTTGCGGTCACCACGGTCGCCGCGGTCACCGCGCTCGCCGCGGTCGCGCCCGCCACCGCGCTGGGTGGTGACGCGGTTGGCGTAGGGCAGCAGCGCCATCTCCCGGGCGTTCTTGATGGCCCGGGCGATCTCCTTCTGCTGCTGGGAGTCGTTGCCGGTCACACGCCGAGCCCGGATCTTGGCCCGGTCGGACATGAAGCGCCGGAGCAGGTTGACGTCCTTGTAGTCGACGTAGTCGATGCGCTCGGTGTTGAGCACGCTCGTCTTCTTCTTGCTGCGACGGGCGTTGTCCTTGTTCTTGCCCCGCTTGGGGGCGACCTTCGCCATCAGAAGGGCTCCTCATCAGGTTGGAACGATGGGGGCGGCGGCTCGTTGCCACCGGCGGGTCGGTTGCCGCCGCCCTCGAAGTCGCCACCACGGCGCTCGTTCTTGGTCACCGAGGCGGTGGCGAAGCGCACGCTGGGGCCGACCTCGTCGGCCACGATCTCGATCTTGGACCGCTTCTCGCCGTCCTGGGTCTCCCACGAGCGCTGGTCGAGGCGCCCGGTCACGATCACACGGGTGCCCTTCTGGACCGACTCGGCCACGTTCTCGGCCAGTTGCTGCCAGGCGGTCACGTCGAAGAACGACACCGCCTCCTCCCACTCGTTGGACTGGCGGTTCTGCCAGCGGCGGTTGACGGCCACGCCGAAGGTGGCCACGGCCTGCCCGCTGGGGGTGAAGCGCAGCTCGGGATCGCGGGTGGCGTTGCCCACGATGGTGATGTTGTTTCCGTTTGCCATGTCGTGCTCCTCAGATCTCCGGCGGGGCCTAGCTGGCCTCGGCCGGCACGGGCGCCTCGAGCAGGCCGCGTCGCACGGCCTCGCGATCGGGCAACCGCATCAGCTTGTGGCGGACGACCTCGTCCGCGAGTCGCAGGGACCGCTCGACGTCCTCGAGATCGAGCGCCTCGGTCGTGATCTCGAGCACGACGTAGATGCCCTCGAACTTGTGGTTGATCTCGTAGGCGAATCGCCGACGACCCCACAGGTCGGTCTTGGCCACCTTGCCGTTGCCGGCTTCGACCTGCTGGGCCACTCGGGCCAGGCCTTCGGTGACGGCCGAGTCTTCGACGTCACCGTCGAAGATGATCATGAGTTCGTACGCTCGCATGGAGCGCATCACCTCCCTCTGGACCCGGCCGGAACCGGGGCCCCGACGATCGGAGCAGGGTCATCGATTGACCGGCGCATGGTACTGGACCGGCCTGGCGAATCCCTCATCGGCCCCACTCTGCCCCGGGGGTGTGACAGTCGACGCCGACGCCCGCCAAGCTCCGAGATCAGGTCGAACAGGCGCCGCCCACGGTGACCTTGGGTCGGTCCGCGGCCCGCAACCCCAGCCCACCGAGCTGCCCGAGCGGCACCTCGATGGCCCACCGGTACGGGGCGGTGGCCGGGTAGACGGGGCACTGGGCGGTCGAGGTGGGGCACGGCACCATGTCCGAGCTCGAGATCCGCTGGCCGTGGTCGTCGAGGAACACGACCGACAAGGCGATGACGGTGTCCTTCATCCAGAAGGTGCCGGTCACGTCGCCGTCGAAGGCGAAGACCATGCCGGCATACCCCGCCAGCTTCGGGTCGGTCACCCCCATCAGGCCCCGGTCGCGCGCCGCCGCCGTCCGTGCCACCAACAGGCAGGGGGTGTAGGTGCGGCCATCGGCGGTGACGACCGTGACCTTCACCTGCTCGAAGCCGTCGAACGGCGCGGCCGCAGGGGCCAGGCCGGGGATCTGGCTGGCCGGCACGGCGCCGGCCATGGACCCGGCCGTGGTGGCGGTGGTCAAGCCAGGCTCGGCGTTCGAACTGGTCGAGGCGCAGCCGGCGGCCAAGGCCAGCACGACCGCCACCGCGACCAGCCCCGCCATGGTGCTCGCACGGCGCGCTCAGGCGGATGCGGCCGCGCTCCCGTACAGGCTGAGCGCCTCGGCCACCTCACCGTTGAGGTGGTAGCTCTCAGAGTCGTCAGGGAAGCGACCCCTACGAACGTCGGCGGCGAAGGCCGACAGCGCAGCCACCGCCTCGTCACCCAAGGTGGCGTAGCGGCGGACGAACTTGGGCGCCAGGCGCTCCTCGATGCCCAACAGATCGTGGAACACCAGCACCTGGCCGTCGCAGTGGGGACCGGCGCCGATGCCGATGGTGGGCACGTCGACCGCATCGGTCACCAGGCGAGCCACCTGGTCGGGCACGCCCTCCAACACGATGGCGAAGCAGCCGGCGTGGGCCAGTGCCTTGGCGTCGGACACCAGCTCGAGGGCGGCCTGCGCCTCGCGGCCCTGCACCTTGAAGCCACCCATGGCGTGCAGCGACTGCGGGGTCAGCCCGAGGTGGCCCATGACCGGGATCTCGGCGTCGACGATGGCCTCGATCATCCGCAGGCGCTTGCGGCCACCCTCGAGCTTGACGGCCTGGGCCCCGGCCCGGATCAGGGCGGCGGCGTTGCGGACCGTGTCGTCGGGCGACACGTGGTAGCTCATCCAGGGCAGGTCGCCCACCACCAGGGCGCGGGGCTTGGCCCGGGCCACGGCCGCGGTGTGATGGACCATGTCGTCCACCGTGACCTGGAGCGTGTCCTCGTAGCCGAGCACCACCATGGCCAGCGAGTCGCCCACCAGGATGAGGTCGACGCCGGCCGCGTCGGCCATCCGCGCCCCGGGGGCGTCGTAGGCGGTGACCATGACCAGTGGATCGCTTCCCTCGCGCACCTTCGAGGTGCGCACCCGAGGTGCCGTGATCGAGTTGCCCATCGCTGAGCCCTCCTATGTCCGTCCAGCGCCCCATGGCTGCCGGCGGTTCGTCGAAGTCTAAGCAGATCACCGGTCCGAACGCCACCACCGGATGGGAAGGCACCGCCCGCCGCGAGGCGCCGCTGGACCGATGACACCCAGATGGCGACGCGCCCGCCGGGAGCTTGCCGACCAGAGGGCCAATACACGACCAGCGGGCCAATAGAGTTGTCTCCCATGATCGGGATCTGTGAGAGCTGCGGGCGCGACGACGAAGCCGTGCTGCTGGTTCGTCGCCTCTACGTCACGCCCGAATCGTGGGACACCCCGGGCCAGGTCACCGAGGGCGGCGAGGAGCGCTGGTGCTTCGTGTGCCGCACCCACTACCCCCACGAGCAGCTCGAACCCGGCCCCGGCCCCAACCTGCCGCCCCTCTAGGCGACGCACGCGGCGGAGCGGTGCGGAGCCGCTCGCACCGTGACGCCCGGATGGCGAAGCCGCCCGCCGGGCGGCTCGCCGACCAGAGGGCCAAGGAGGTCGATCACGGCGGCAGGGTCGGAGGCGGGTGCGGCGGTGGTGGGCGGCACGGTCGTCGGTGCGACGGTGGTCGGGGGCGCGACGGTGGTGGGGGCCACCGGGGCCGTGGTGGTGGTGGACGACGGCAGCTGCCCGGTGGTGGTGGTCGTCGTGCCTTGGAAGGTCGAGGTCGACGGTGAGTAGGCGCCGGTGCCGTAGTCGGTGACGCTGCCCGCCGCGTTGGCCGGACGGTTGTAGGGACAGCTCTTGAGGCCCTGGGTGGCCGAGGTCATGTACTTGCGCCAGATGGTGGCCGGAATGGCCCCGCCGTACGCGTTCGAGCCCAGGAAGGTCATGGAGTGATTGTCGCTGTCGGGGTAGCCGATCCACACCGAGGCGGTCAGCGAGCAGGTGTACCCCGTGAACCAGCCGTCGGTGTTCTTGTCGGTGGTGCCGGTCTTGCCCGCCGCCGGCTGACCGAAGGCCGCCCCCTTGCCCGTGCCCTGGGTGATGACCTGGCTGAGCGCCCAGTTGACCTGGTCGGCGATGTTCTTGCTCAGCACCCGGGTACCCGAGGTGGGGGCCTGGTAGAGCACCTGGCCCGACGAGTCGGTGACCCGGCTCACGATGTAGGGGGTGATGTGGGTGCCCTCGTCCATCAGCGTGGAGTAGCCGCTGGCCATGTCCAGCACCGACACCGGTCGGGTGCCCAGCACCAGCGAGGGGATCGGCTCGAGCGACGGGCTGGCCACACCCATGCGCTTGGCCATGTTCTCCAGGTTCTGCGGGTTGATGTCGGTGACCAGCTGGGCGAAGTAGGTGTTGATCGAGTTGGCCAGGGCGGTCGCCATGTTGATTCGCCCGAACGACTCCCCCTTGCTGTCGTTGTGGACCGGCCAGTTGTCGCCCTGGCCGTTGCCGTTGGGCACGGTCAGCTGGTAGGGCGCCGGGTACGAGCGGTTGAGGGTCATGCCCTGGCTCAGGGCCTCGGCCACCGCGAACGCCTTGAAGGTGGAGCCGGCTTGTCGGCCGCCACCGCCGCCCTGGCTGCCCACGGCCAGGTTCACCTGCGAGGTGGCGTAGTCGGTGCTGTTGGCCATGGCCCGGATCCGCCCGCTCGGGTCGATCGAGACCAGCGAGGCGGCCGGATCGGCCTTGAGGGTCAGGCTCGAGGTGATGGCGTCGAGGGCGTCGCGCTGCAGGCCGTAGTCGATGGTGGTGTAGATGCGCAGCCCGCCGCCGTAGAGCTCGGCATCGTTGAACTGGCCCGACGAGATGAGCGTGTGGCGCACGTAGTCGAGGATGTACTGGGTGCCCAGCTCGGTGTGGGTCACCGTCGAGGTGCTGGCCCCCTGGGCCTTGGGCAGCACGTCGCTCCAGGGCGAGGCCACGGCCGCGTCACGCTGGGCCTGGGTGATGTAGTGCTGCTTGACCATGTTGTCGAGCACCGAGGTGCGCCGGAACTTGGCCGTGGCCAGGCCGCTGGCCGCCCCGGGATCGCTGGCCGGCAGGGCGGCGTCGGCGGTCTCGGGCGAGCGGATGAGCCCGGCCAGGTAGGCGGCCTCGGGCAGGGTGAGCGAGCCCACGTCCTTGCCGAAGTAGGTCTTGGAGGCGGCCTCCACGCCGTAGGCGCCGCGTCCGAAGTAGATGGCGTTCAGGTAGCGGTTGAGGATCTCGGTCTTGGGCAGCTGGCGCTCGAGCTTCACGGCCAGCACCGCTTCCTTGATCTTGCGGGTGAGGCTGCGCTCGTTGGTCAGATAGACCGTCTTGACGTACTGCTGGGTGATGGTCGAGCCGCCCTGCTCGGACTGGCTGCCGTGCAGGTCGTCCCACAGGGCGCGGGCGATGCTCTGGGGATCGACCCCGCCGTGGGTGAAGAAGTTCTTGTCCTCGGCGCTGACCACCGCGTCGACCAGCACCGGCGGGATCTGGCTGTAGTCGACGTCCACCCGGTCGACCCCGCCGCTGAGCTGGGCCATGGCGTTGTCGGCGTTGCAGTTGGTGGTCACGTCCGCGGCGCACACGAACGAGGTCTGCACCAGCGGCGGGTCCTTGGCCGGCAACGGCACCTGGCTGAACACGTAGGCGATGCCGGCCACGCCGGCCACCAGCACCAGCCCGACCAGGAAGAAGGCGCGACGCCAGCGCCAGAAGAAGCCCCGGCGGAAGCCATCGGCCCGGGCCTGCTCCTTGGCCTGCTTGCGGGCCTGGCGTCGGGTCGGCTGGCCCGGGACCGGCGGCGGGCGCTCACCGCCTGGCGGTTTCCGGAGGGCCGACCCGGGGCGCGTCCGGGCGCGCCCGCCCGATCAGGCCGAGCGGGCCGGGTTCAGCAGGAAGGTTCGGGCGAGATGGTTCCAGGAACACGAGGGGCACACTTCGACGACGTAGCAGGCGAACTCGCCGGACCGGCGGGCGAGGGCCCGGAGCTCGGCCTTGGTCGTGATGCACCGCCCATGGGACGGCAGCCGCGGTCCGAACACGTACGAGACAAGCACAACGTTGTGCTCCTCGCAGATCGGGCACGGCATCGAGGTGGCCTCACTGCACTCCCGCGCCGCTCGAACCAGCTCGGGATGGGCGTCGCAGACCTCGTGCTGGGCCAGACGGCCCTTCTTGAACTCGGAGATGAGCGCCTGGCGGGCCAGGCGGTAGTCGATCTCGCCCGGGGTGCTCGCGCTGGGCCCACGCAGCGAACCCGGTCCGAAGCTCATGGCGCTCCAGCGTAGCGATTCTGCCTCCGACGGGCCGCGGCTGGTTCGACCGCCCCGACCCGAGGCCCGCCCAGGATCCACGGACGGACCCGAGGTGACCCGGGGTTGTCGCGGGCGTCGTCGTGTCCCCGCCGGACCGCAGGACTGCGGTTCACCTCCTGTCCGCGTTGTGCGATACATCGAATCGATATATCATCGGCACCTACATGATCGATCTGGCCATCCTCGGGCTCCTCGACGAGCAGGATCTGCACGGCTACCAGCTGAAGAAGCTGCTGGCCGAGCTGGTGGGCACACGCTCGGGGGTCTCGTTCGGCTCGCTGTACCCGGCGCTGGCCCGGCTCGAGAAGGCGGGGGCCGTCAAGGCCGTCGAGGCCAACACCGGCAGCGAGCCGGCCATCCCCATGACCGGCGCGCTGAGCGGCGAGCTGGCCGCGTTCCGGGCTCGCATCGGCCGCCCGGCCCGCAGTCCCCGCACCAAGAAGGTGTTCGGCATCACCGAGCTCGGCCGGCAACGCCTGCCGCGAGCTGCTGCTCGACGACTCCACCGACGACCGGACCTTCGCCGTGCAGGTGGCGTTCTGCCGGACCCTGTCCGCGGCCGAGCGCGTCGGCCTCTTCGAGCAGCGCAGGGCCGAGCTCAATCGTCGCCTGGCCAAGCGCCAGCGCGCCGGCGAGGGCCGCACCGACCTGTACCGCCGCTCGCTGCGCGACCACGACACCCGCACCATCGCCCACGACCTGGCCTGGCTCGACGAGCTGCTCGACGCGGCCCGCGCCGAGCTCGTGGCCGCCCCGACGACCGACCAACCTGACGACAACCCGTCCCACCTCACCGGAGGATCCAACCCATGACCACCATCCGCCTGGCCATCGCCGGCGTGGGCAACTGCGCCAGCTCGCTCATCCAGGGCCTCGAGTACTACCGCGACGCGGATCCGGCCGACGAGGTTCCCGGCCTCATGCACGTCGAGCTGGGCGGCTACCACATCCGCGACATCGAGGTCGTGGCCGCCTTCGACGTCGACGCCGACAAGGTCGGTCTCGACGTGGGCAAGGCCATCTGGGCCGGCCAGAACAACACCATCAAGTTCGCCCCGGTGGGCGAGCTGGGCGTCCAGGTCCAGCGGGGCCCGACCCTCGATGGCTTCGGCAAGTACTACCGCCAGACCTGCGAGGAGTCGCCGGCGCCGGCCATCGACGTTGCTCAGGCGCTGCGCGACGCCCAGGCCGACGTGCTCGTCTCCTACCTGCCGGTGGGTTCCGAGGAGGCGCAGAAGTACTACGCCCAGTGCTGCCTCGACGCCGGCGTGGGCTTCGTCAACGCCATCCCGGTGTTCATCGCCAGCGATCCCGAGTGGGCCGCAAAGTTCGAGGCCGCCGGCGTGCCCATCGTGGGTGACGACATCAAGAGCCAGGTCGGGGCCACCATCGTGCACCGCATCTTGGCCCGCCTCTTCGAGGACCGGGGCCTGGTGCTGGATCGCACCTACCAGCTCAACGTGGGCGGCAACATGGACTTCAAGAACATGCTCGAGCGTGAGCGCCTCGAGTCCAAGAAGATCTCCAAGACCCAGGCCGTGACCAGCCAGGTCGAGCACGGGATCGACGCCCACGACGTCCACATCGGCCCGAGCGACCATGTGGCCTGGCTCGACGATCGGAAGTGGGCCTACATCCGCCTGGAGGGCCGGAACTTCGGCGACGTGCCCCTCAACGTCGAGCTCAAGCTCGAGGTGTGGGACTCCCCCAACTCGGCCGGGGTCATCATCGACGCCCTGCGCTGCGTCAAGATCGCCAAGGACCGCGGCATCGGTGGCCCGCTGCTCGGCCCGTCGGCCTACTTCATGAAGAGCCCGCCCGTGCAGTATCACGACGACGTGGCCCAGCGGCTCGTCGAGGAGTTCGGCCAGGGCGAAGCCTGAGACGCGCTCCCCCGCGAGGGGTGGGGTGCGGGGCACCATCGTGGCCTACGTGCCCACATCACGCATCAGGACCACAGGGCGCGCCAGACTGCTGGGCATGTCCGACCGCTTCAGCGGGCCCGGCGACATCCGCTCGGGCCACCCCACCACGCGCAACCTGGTGGCCGCGCCCGACGTCGAGCCCGAGCCCACCCTGCCGCTGTCCGCGACGTTCCCCAGTCAGGCCGACCTGACCGGCGACACCATCAGCTACGGACCTGACATCCCCCCCGAAGCCCAGCTGCGCCTGTTGGGCAACGTGGAGGGGCGACGGTTGCTCCTGTTGGGCGTGGGAGCTGGCGCCGAGGTGGTCAGCCTGGCCCGCCAGGGAGCCCGGGTCATCGGTGTGGATCCCTCACTGAACCGGATCGAAGCGGCGCGTGAAGCCGCCGACGCGGCCGAGGTGAAGGTCGAGTTGCACCAGGCCGACCTGGCCGAGCTCCCGTTCGTGCGGGCCGACTCCCTCGACAGCGCGCTCAGCGTGTTCGCCCTGGCCGGCGTGGACGACCTCGACCGGCTCTTCCGCCAGGTCCACCGGGTCCTGCATCCGGCCTGCCACCTGGTGTTCTCCGTCCCCCATCCGGCCTACGCCATGGTCGATCCCGACCTCGACCTGCCCGCCACGGTGACCCGCGCCTACTTCGACCGTTCGTCACGACCGTGGTCGACCGGCGACCGCGCCGGCCACGAGTACCCGCGCACCGTGGGCGACCTCTTCACCAGTCTGGGGCGCGCCAACTTCCGGGTCGACATGCTGCTCGAACCCGAACCCAACCCCGATGGACGACGCAGCGCCCAATGGCGCCCGGCGATGCAGTGGGCTCCCGCCACCCTCATCCTGCGGGCCCGTAAGGAAGGCATCTGAGCTCCTGGCCCTCCGGTCGGCATCCTTTCCACGGGCGCGTCGCCGAGGCGCGGGTCTCATCGACATCCAGCGGCTCCGGCCTAGCGGCCTGCGCCTTCAATTCCTGGTCGTGTACCAGGCGTCGAGGCGGCGGTAGGCCTCCTCCTCGCCGAGCGGGCCCTCCTCCAGGCGCAGCTCGAGCAGGAAGTCGAGCGCCTGGCCCACCTCTCGGCCCGGCGCCGAGCCCAGGTGCGCCATGATCTGTCGACCGTCGAGGTCCGGGCGGATGGCCGCCAGCTCCTCCTGGGAGGCCAGCTCGGCGATGCGCACCTCCAGCTCGTCCATCCGGGCCTTGAGCTGGCGCGCCTTGCGCTCGTTGCGGGTGGTGCAGTCGCAGCGCGTCAGCTCGATGAGCTGGGGCAGCAGGTCACCGGCGTCGCGCACGAACCGCCGCACCGCGCTGTCGGTCCAACCCATCTGGTAGGTGTGGAACCGCAGGTGGAGGCGGACCAGCTCGGTGACGGCCTCGATGTCCTCGTTGCTGTAGTGCAGGGCCCGCATCCGGTCCCTGGCCATGCGGGCACCCGACCACCTCGTGGTGGTGGAAGCTGACCCCCTCGGGCCCGATGGCACGGGTCTTGGGCTTGCCCACGTCGTGGAGCAGAGCGGCCAGGCGCACGATGCGCTCGGGCTGGGTCTTGGCCACCACCGCGATGGTGTGGGCCAGCACGTCCTTGTGGCGGTGCACCGGATCCTGCTCCAGGCGCATGGCCGACAGCTCGGGCAGGAACTCGTCGACCAGGTCGGTGTCCACCAGGAACCACAGCCCCGGCGACGGGTCGCGGCACCACCAGCAGCTTGTCCAGCTCGTCGCGGACGCGCTCGGCCGACACGATGCGCAGCCGGTCGCCCAGCTGGCGGATGGCGTCGACCAGCTCGGGGCGAGGCTCGAGGCCGTAGCGGGCCACGAAGCGGGCGGCCCGCATCATGCGCAGCGGATCGTCGGTGAAGGATTCGTCGGGCGACAGCGGCGTGCGCAGCACCTTGGCCACCAGATCGGCGGCGCCGTCGAAAGGGTCGATGAGCTCGGGATCGTCGTCGCCCGCCGACAGGCGCAGGGCCATGGCGTTGACCGTGAAGTCCCGCCGGGCGAGATCGGCCTCGACCACGTCGGCGTAGACCACCGACGGGCTTGCGCGAGTCCGGGGTGTAGGCGTCGGCCCGGTGGGTCGTGATCTCGAAGTCCCGCCCGTCCTTGCGACAACCGATGGTGCCGAAGCGTTCGCCCTGGGTCCACACCGCGTCGGCCCAGCCCGACACCAGTCGCTTGGTCTGCTCCGGGCGGGCGTCGGTGGTCAGGTCGATGTCGGAGGCGGCGCCGATCTCCTCGCCCAGCAGCAGGTCGCGCACGACCCCACCGACCAGGTAGATGCGGTGGCCGGCCGCGTCGAAGCGCTCCGCCAAGGGGCGCGTCTGGTAGAGGACCGGCCGGAGCCGTTCGGGCACCACCGCTCAGCCGTCGAGCTCGGCCTGGCGGCGCCGGACGAAGACCGCGTCCACCACGTGGGCGCCCGGACCGCCGCTGGTGGCGGGTTCGGGCCGGTAGGCCTCCCCGCACAGCTCGGACAGGGTTGCGCCAGCCGAGTCGGCCACGCCCTGCAGGTCGTAGCCGCCCTCGAGGAAGATCACCTGATGGCCGGGCGTGACCAGTTGACCCAGCGCCCGGGTCAGGTCGGCGAAGTCGCCGGCCGACAGACCGAGCCCGGTGATCGGATCCCGGCGGTGGCCGTCGAAGCCAGCCGAGACCAGCAGCCACGTCGGCTCCCAGGAGGCGGCATAGGGCGCCACCACCTGGTCGATGGCCTGGCGGTAGACGTCGCCGGTGGTACCCGACGGGAAGGGAAAGTTGATGTTCGCCCCCCAACCGTCGCCCTCGCCCATCTCCGGCAGCCCGCCCGTGCCGGGATAGAGCGGGTACTCGTGGAACGAGACGTAGGTCACCGCGCCGTCGTGGTAGAAGGCGTCCTGGGTGCCGTTGCCATGGTGGGCGTCGTAGTCGACGATCAGGACCCGCTCGCCCCGATCGGCCAGCGCCCGGGCGGTGATCGCCACGCTGTTGAGCAGGCAGAACCCCATGGACCGGCTGGGCGTGGCGTGGTGGCCCGGCGGGCGCACCGCGCAGAAGGCGACGTCGCCCGCGCCCTGGTCGAGCTGGTGGACAGCCTCCAAACCCGATCCGGCGGCCAACAGCGCGGCCGCGTAGGAGGTCGGGCCCATGACGGTGTCGGGATCCAGATGACCGCCGCCGGCCAGGCTGAACTCGGCCAGGTGCGCCAGGAAGGGCTCGGGATGGATCCGGGCCACCTCGTCGGGGGTGGCGGCGCGGGGCTCGAACGAGACCAGCGCCTCGGTCAGGCCGGCAGCGGTGATCCCCGCCTCCACCGCGGCCAGCCGCTCGGGGCGCTCGGGATGGCCGCGACCGGTGTCGTGGCTGAGGAACTGGGGATGGGTGGTGAACAACACGGCCACGGTGGCACGCTACCGCCCACCTCCGACCAGGCCAGGCGCGATGCCCCCGGGACGGTGATTCGTCTGCCGCGGCGGTCGGCCGCCCGCCCACCGGCCCAGCCCGCCGCCCGCCCACCGGCCCAGCCCGCCCCCCAGCCCGCCGCCCGCCCACCGGCCCAGCCAGGTCGTATCCTCTGGCAGGACTGGGGCCGGGCCGCCAGGGATGGACTCCGCGGTGCCCGCGGCGCCCGCCGTTTGCCATCACGAGGACGCACATGAGCAGGATCGACACGGTGCAGTGGGGTGCAGGACGCCTGCGCGTCGGCCCGTGGCGCGGCGATCCGACCATCGCCTACGTGACGCCGACCACTGGTCACCCGCCCGTCGGGCCAGACCGTGAACGAGTGCCTGCACGATCTCGTCGAGCAGGGCTATCAGGGGGTGCTGACCGCGGCCCTGAACCCGGCTGAGCAGCAGGTCTTCCGGACCTCCGGCTTCGTGGCCCACGAGCATCTCCACCTGCTGCGCCACCCCTTGGATGTGCCCGTGCCCGTCCCGACCCCGGGGTCGGGCCACCCGTCGGGGCCGGCGCCGCGACCGGGTCGGCGCCGCTGGCCGTCGACCATCTGGCGTTCGAGCCGTTCTGGCGGTTCGACCGGGCCGGACTCGATGACGCCCGCCGGGCCACCCCGGTGTCGCGCTTCCGGGTGATCGACCACGGCCGGATCGATGCCTACGCCGTGACCGGTCGAGCCGGTTCGGTGAGCTACCTCCAACGACTGGCCGTTCGACCGGGGGTCCAGCGACAGGGGATGGGCACCGACCTGGTACTCGATGCCCTGCATTGGTCGCAACGACACGGCGCCCGCTCCATGATGGTGAACACCCAGGAGCACAACCACCGGGCACTGGCGCTCTACGAACAGCTCGGTTTCGTGCGCCAGCCCGAAGGGCTGGACGTGCTGGAGCTCGACCTGGACACCGACGGCCCGGCCGCGTGAGGCCGGGTTCACGGGGCGTCGGAGGACTCCGCGCCCGCATCGTCGCCCAGCTCGCGGCCGCGGTCGGCGCCGTGGCACTGCTTGCTGCTGGCGCCGTGGCACCCGCGGCGTCCCAGGCAACCACGACGGGATCCCTGTTGGCCATGTCGCTGATCGACCAGTCGCCCTGGGTGGCGCCGGTGGGGAGCTTCGATCTGCAGGTCGCGGCCGGCGCGGTGCCCGCCGACGCGCAGATCGTGGCCCGCATCTACGTGCCCATCAGCACCCAGGCCCAACTCGATCGCGCCGCCAAGGGCCAGTCGCTCGGGGCGCTGGTGGAGAGCGTCACGGTGCCGGCGGCGGGGGTGAACCGGGGCACGGACGGGTCGCTGATGTTGAGCTACGCGATGGTGGCCAGCGGCGCCCGCAGCCCGATCGGGTTCCTGCTGGCCAACCCGGGCGTCTACCCCTTCTCCCTCCAGATCGTAAACGCCCACGGCGACACCATCGGCCAGCTGTTCACCCAGCTCATCCGCCTCCCCGCCGCCCAGGCCGGCTCGGCCGGCGGCTCCAGCAGCAGGACCGCCGCCCCCGCCCCCCTGTCGGTGGCGCTGGTCGTACCGGTCGGCGCGCCCGTGGCCCGTCGACCCGATCGGCGCCGCCAACCTGAGCCCGGCGGTGCTCGACGCCCTCGCCGGCGAGGCCCACGTCCTGTCCCAGTACCCGTCGGTCGCCGTCTCGGTGACGCCGGTGCCCGAAACGGTCGACACCCTGGCCGACCACGACCGCACCACCGGCACCCACCTGGTGGCCGACCTGCGAGCCGCCGTGGGGCACCGGTCGATCCTGGCCGGACCCTACGTGCCCGTGGACAGCGGCGCCTGGGTGGCCCACGGGCTCAGCTCGGGATACGACGAGCAGCTACAGGCGCGGGGGTCGGGCCCTCGATCAGCTGGGCAGCGGCGTGACCGACGCCGCCGCGGTGCTCGACTCGACGACCACGGCCGAATCGCTGAGCCGGCTGCTGGCCCATGGCGTCCAGGTGGCGGTCGTCCCCACGGACCGGCTGGCTGCGCCCTCCACCCGCGCCACCAGTACGGTCGGTCCGCTCACCCAGTGGTTCGACCTGACCGCGTCGGACGGCGCCCACGTGGCGGCCGTGCCGGCCGATGCCGCCCTGACCACCACCCTCACGACAGGCAGCGATCCCGTGCTGGCTGCCCACCACGTGCTCTCGGCGCTGGCCCTGGTCTCGTTCGACCACTCCGGCAGCCAAACCTGCATCCGCCAGCCGGGGCAATCCTGTCGACGAGGTGTCGCCGTCCAGCTACCCGCGTCCCCTGCGCCTGTCACGCCCGCCCTGACCGCCCTGCTGGCCGCGCTGTCGGCACCCACGGCCGGGGGCTCGGCCACCCCCCTGGTGCAGGCCACCTCGGTCACCGATTTCACCAGCGTGGTGGACCCTTCCTCGGCCAACGACCGCACCACGACCGACGGAGCCCACACGCTGCGCCATCTCGACACCCGACCGGTGGCCGGGCTCGACGACTACCCCACCCATTTCCAGTCCACCACCGCTGACATCGGCTCCTTCCGAACCATGGCCGCCGGTCCCGGCGGCACACCACTCACCGCCGCAGACGCCGGCAAGCCGCTCGACCTGGTCGCCTCGTGGGAACAGCTGGCGCTGGCCTCGGGCTCCAACCAGCTCACGCTGGCCCAGGCCAACGCCTGGCTCTCCGCCATCGACGCCGACGTCGGAGCCCAGCTCAGCCAGGTCACGGCGTTGGGCCAGCAGACGGTCACGCTGACGTCGGCCTCGGGGAAGATCCCCTTCAGCATCTCCAACGCCCTCGACTACCCGGTCCGCGTCCTGCTCGACTTCCAGAGCCCGAAGCTTCGCTTCGTCAACGGCAACCAACAGACGGTCACCATTCCGGCCGGCCAACCCGCGCACCTGACCATCCCGGTCACGGTGCGGGCCTCGGGCGCATTCCCGATGCAGGTGACCATCACCTCCCCCGACCAACGCCTACCCATCGCCCACACCCGGTTCGACGTGCGCTCGACCGCCATCTCGGGCATCGGCCTCGTGCTCACCGTCGCGGCCGGGCTGTTCCTGGCCCTGTGGTGGGCCCGCAACGCCCGCAACACCCGGCGGCGGCGCAGCCTGGTGGCCTCGAAGCACCCTGTGCTGCGCACCTGATCTACGCTCGCCGACACCATTTCGACCAGGGGGGGCCATGCCCGGAGTCCGGATCGTCACCGACAGCTCGTGTGATCTGAGCCTGCAGCAGGCCGCCGATCTGGGAGTGGTGGTGGTGCCGCTCACCATCCGGTTCGGCGACCAGGAGTTCGTCGACCTCGAGGAGCTCACCGTGGCCGACTTCTACCGGCGCATGGCCGAGTCGCCAGCGCTGCCCGAGACCGCGGCCCCCGCCCCCGGCCGGTTCGAACAGGCCTTCCGCGGCCTGGCCGACGAGGGCGCCGACGCCATCGTCTGCATCAACCTGTCCTCGGAGCTGTCGGCCACCATCGAATCAGCCCGCAATGCCGCCCGGGCGGTGGCCGACACCGTGCCTGTACGAGTCATCGACAGCCGGACCCTCACCGCCGGGCTGGGCACCATCGTCTTGGAGGCGGCCAAGGCCGCCGCCGACGGCTCGACAGCCGACGAGGTCGAGGCACTGGTGAACGGGCTCATCGAGCGCACCCGGGTGTACGCCACCCTCGACACGCTGGACAACCTCAAGAAGGGCGGGCGCATCGGAGCCGCCCAGCACCTGCTGGGTTCCATGCTCTCGTTCAAGCCGGTGATCAACGTCAGCGAGGGCAAGGTGGAAGAGGCCGGTCGGGCCCGCACCCGCAAGAAGTCGCTGGTGTGGCTTCGCGACAAGCTGTTCGAGGAGCCCACGGTCGAGCACCTGGCCGTGTGCGACGGCGAGGCGCCCGACGTCGACGAGTTCCTGGACCTGATCGCCGAGCGCTACCCCCGGGACCAGGTCCGCACCGGGCGCATCGGCGCCGTCATCGGCACCCACGGTGGCCCGCGCCTGGTCGGCATCTGCTATCTCACCAAGGCCTGAACGGTCGCGACCCTGACGACCTCGGGCCTCAGCAGGAGCTACGACCGAGGCACTGGCGCTCGTACATGGCCACGTCGCGGATCTGGGTGGCCGTGAGCGTCCCCTTCCAGGCCGGCATCCCGCCGGTCTTCCCGTCCTCGATCACCTTGATCTGATCGGCGATGTTGGGGAACGTGCGCTCCACGGTGCCCGCCAGCTTGGGGCCCGAACCGCCCCCACCGTCGCCTCCATGACAGGTGGCGCAGTGATCCTGGTACTGCTGCCATCCCTCGGCCAGGGTCGGATCCGTGGGCTTGGGTCCCGAGCCCTGGTTGGCGCAAGCCCCCAGGCCGACCCCGAGGACGGCGATCACGATCACGGCGGGCGCCAATCCACGCCGCCATCGCCGTATCGGGCTCATGACGGCCATCCTAGGAGGGCCGACCGACGCCCCTGGCCGCCGTCCAGTGACCCGGCCCCGGGCCGGGCGACCGCTACCGTTTGAGGGCTGTGCGCGAGACCCCGCTGACCCGCCAACCGACGCCCAGCGCCTTCCTCGCGGGTCAACACATCGGCGGTCGCTACCGACTTGAGCACCGGATTGCCAGCGGGGGCATGGCCGAGGTCTGGCAGGCCGGCGACGAGGTGCTCGGTCGTCACGTCGCGGTCAAGATCCTCCACCCGCACCTGGCCGCCGACCAGGCCTTCGTCGCCCGCTTCCGAACCGAGGCGATCGCCGCGGCCCGGCTCCACCACCCCTCGATCGTGGCCATCTACGACACCTGCCACGAGGACGGCCTCGAGGCCATCGTGATGGAGCTGGTGCGCGGCACCACTCTGCGCGACCAGCTCGACGGCCGGTCGATGCTCGCCTACGCCGAGGTGGTCCACGTCGGTGCCGAGGTGGCCGACGCCCTGGCCGCAGCCCATCGGGCCGGGCTGGTGCACCGCGACATCAAGCCGGCCAATATCCTGCTCTGCGCTGACGAGCGGGTCATGGTCACCGACTTCGGCATCGCCAAGATCCGCGACGACACCGACCACACCCAGACCGGCACCATGCTCGGTACGGTCAAGTACCTCGCTCCCGAGCAGGTCCGCAGCGAGCCCGTCGACGGTCGCACCGACATCTACAGCCTCGGCGTGGTCCTGTTCGAGTGCGCCTGCGCGCGCCCCCGTTCAGCGGCGACAACCCCGCGGCCACGGCCCTGGCCCGCCTACACCAGCGACCACCTCGACCTTCGCAGCTGCGGCCGAGCATACCGCCTGGTCTCGAAAGCGTGATCCTGCGCTGCCTGGAGCCGGACCCCGGCAACCGCTTCCAGCATCTCCGACGACCTGCGCGCCGCGCTGCTGGAGCCCAGCGTGCTGCGCGTCGACGACGACCTCACCGTCATCGAGACGCCCCTGGCCGCGACCGACGACCTCACCCACGCCTGGCGCGCGCCCGCGGCGGCGTTTCCCCCGGCGGGCGGGGTCGACACCGCCACCCCTGGGGCCGCGCCCCCCAACGCCGGCGTGGGATTCATGGGTCCCGGTCCGGAACCACCGCCCCGCCACGGCGTCTGGTTGCGTCCGGTGCTGGGGGTGGCCCTGGTCGTCACCGTCCTGGTCGTCGCCTTCCTGCTGGTGGATCACACCTCACTGGGCCATCGGCTCTTCGGTGGGTCCGACCAGGTCACCACCACCTCGTCTCCACCCACCTCCGCGGCCGGGGCCAGGCTGCTCACTCCCACGAGCGTCGACAGCTTCGACCCCGAAGGGAGTGGGACCCCAGGAGAGAATGACGGGCAGCTCCCGCTCGCGGTCGACGGCAACCCCGCGACCGGCTGGTCGACCGAGTCCTACAGCGACCGCCACTTCGGCAACCTCAAGCAGGGCGTGGGCATCTCGCTGACCGTTGCCCAGAGCCAGCGGCTGGGTCAGCTGTCGGTGACGTCGCCCACCCACGGCTGGTCGGCTCAGGTCTTCGTGTCCGACGCCGAGGCGCTGCCCACCAGTCTGAGCGGGTGGGGTTCCCCCGTCAGCCACCACGATGGCATCGACGGCAGCACCACCTTCGACCTCCGCGGCCACGCCGGCCGCCACGTGCTGGTCTGGATCACGGATCTGGGCCGCGCGCCGCCGCCGGTGCGCGCCCAGATCGACGAGCTCCAACTTCGGGGCTGAGGACGTGGAGGTGGCACCCGACGACGGAGTGCTCATCCGGCGGGCACGCCACGGCCACGAGCCGTCGCTGAACCAGTTGCTGGTGCGGCACTACGACCGGGTGTACGCCATCTGCCGGCGCATGACCGACAACGACGCCGACGCCCTCGACGCCGCCCAGGACGCCCTGATCGCCATCGTCCGCGGGCTCGACCGCTTCGACGGACGATCCACCTTCACCACCTGGGCCTATCGGGTCACCACCAACGCCTGCCTCGACCAGCTCCGCCGCGAGCGCCGCCGGCCCGTCACCCACCTCGACCACGAGCCCCCGACCCGGGGTGGGCCGCCCGAGCTCGAACAGGACGTGACCGAGCGGCTGGCCCTCGACGCCGCCATGGCCCGGCTGCCGACCGACTTCCGGGCGCCGGTGGTCCTGCGCGACGTCATCGGTCTCGACTACGCCGAGATCGCCGAGGTGCTCGACGTCCCGCCCGGGACCGTGCGCTCCCGCATCGCCCGGGGACGTCGGGCCCTCGCTGAACACCTGCGCGACCACGCCGTCGGGGCTCCACCGGAACCGTCCGGGACCTCGGCGTCGGGTCCGGGGAACCCATCCACCGGCCCCGCCGTCGGAACAGGTACACCATGACCCCGCCGCTCGATCCGAACCCGGCTCCCGACCCGGAGCCCCACCAAACACCCGTGCCGGAGGTCGACGACCTCGATCTGGCCGCCTCGGCGGTCATCGACGGAGTCGCCTCCCACCTCGGGGACTCAGCCCACGAGGTCGCAAGCCAAAGCCCCGAAACCCTCGAGGCACGGGTCGCACAACTGCGCCCGGTGGTGGCCGCGCTCGGCCATCCGATACAGCAACCAGATACACGCGTACGCGATGAACAGGTGCAGCGAGCCCTCTCGACCGCCCGGGCGGGCGGTGTGGGCCCCGAGCACCCCGCCGTCGCCAGCGCGCCATCCCGGCCCGGTGGACCCCCGCTCCGGCGGTGGCTGGGCGTGGCCGCCGCCATCGCGGTCCTGGTGGTGGGCGCGCTGGCCCTGGCCCGTCTGGCCTCGACCCATGGGTCCCGAGCACAGACCGCGAGTCGAGCCCAGGCGGCCGCAGGGTCCACCACCGCGCCCGCGGCCCAGCCCAACGCCGCCGCGAGTGGGGCGGCCCCCGCCGGCCCCCCGCGTGTCGACCGGCTTCCCGACCTGGGGACGGCGGCGGACGCCAACGCCCTGGTCGCGCTGGTGCGCCGGCACCAGGCGAACAGCCGCACCGGTTTGCCATCCAACCCCCCCAGCACCGTTGCCGCCACCGGCGCGAACGCCACCTCGGGCGCCGGCGCCGACGAGAACGGTTCGGCCTGCGTGACCTCGGTGCGGGCCGAACACCGCGATCTCGGCCCGACCGACCTGGTGGCCCGGGCATCGCTGGCCGGCCAGACCGTGGAGGTGCTGGTGTTCGGCCCAGGATCCACCCCCGCCCGCGGCGCTCGTGTCCTGGCCGTGCGTCCGTCGGACTGCCAGGTGCTCGTCGACCGCCCAGCCTGAACGGCGCGCACCCGACATCGGCGGGCGACGGTGAGGGTCGTCTCCACCGGCTCGTCGCCGCGCCAGCCGGGCACCGCTACGATGCCGGCATGACGAGTCCGGCCGACGGCGACCCGGCTGCGACGACCGGGCCGGGAGCACCCAATGGTTCCGGCACTGGGTCCTCAGAGGCGATCGCCGGCAATCCCCCCGCTCCGGGTTCACCCGGACCGTCCTCCACCTCCTCGGCGAGCCGACCCGGCTCGAAGCGCCGTGCAGTCGCGGGCTGGGCGCCACGGTCGGCCCGGGCGGAGGGTCCGCCGGCCAGATCGTGTCCGGTGATTGGCCGGCACAGGCGGCGGATCGCATCGTCGACCTGGTGGACAACGTCCGCGACAAGACCACCGGACCGATCCAGACCGCGGCCCGAGGCGCCGTGTACGGCCTGGTGGCCACCATCCTCGCCGTGGTGGTCGTCGTGCTCGTGATCATCTTCGCCATCCGCGGCCTCACCATCCTGGTCGCCGAGTTCATCCCATGGGGCGGCATCTGGCTGCCGTACCTCATCCTCGGCGTGGTCTTCATCGGTGCCGGTAGCTTCTTCTTCCGGCGACGTCGTCAGACTCCCGCCTGAGTTGTTCACCGCCCTCACCTGAACCGCCCCGCCTGAGCCGTCACAAACTCCGCCGGGGTCGTCTCCTACCCTGACGCACTCGACCCCACCCATCCCGGAGCCCGGCATGCCCCCCACAGAACCCCTCGACGTCGTCATCATCGGCTCCGGCCCCGCCGGCCTGACGGCCGCCGTCTATACCGCCCGGGCGAACCTCAATCCCTTGGTCATCGAGGGCGAACCTTCATCAACCAGCGACCAGCCGGGTGGTCAACTGATGCTGACCACCGATGTCGAGAACTTCCCAGGCTTCCCCGATGGGATCATGGGTCCGGAGCTGATGATGCGGTTCCGCGAGCAGGCCATGCGCTTCGGTGCCGACATCCGCACGCAGAAGGTGAGCCGGGTCGACTTCACCAGCCGGCCGTTCGCCATCTGGATCGGTGATCCACAGGAGGCGAAGCCGACCTACACCGCTCGCTGCGTGATCGTCTCGACCGGCGCGCAGTCACTGATGCTGGGACTCGACTCGGAAGCGCGCCTGCTGGGCCACGGGCTGTCCACTTGCGCAACCTGCGATGGCTTCTTCTTCCGTGATCATGACATCCTGGTCGTCGGCGGGGGTGACTCGGCGGTGGAAGAAGCCATCTTCCTGACCAAGTTCGCCAAGTCCGTCACCATCGTGCACCGCCGCGACGAGCTACGCGCCTCGAAGATCATGCGTGACCGGGCGCTCAACAACGAGAAGATCTCGTTCCGCTGGAACTCCGTCGTCGACGAGCTCAAGGGTGACGCGGCCCTCGAGGGCGCGGTGCTGCGTGACGTCCTCACCGACGAGCGCACCGAGCTCCCGGTCACCGGCGTGTTCGTGGCCATCGGCCACCGACCGAACACGGATCTCTTCAAGGGTCAGCTGGACATGGAGGACAACGGCTATCTGATCACCCGGCCCGGCAGCACCTACACCAACGTCGACGGGGTGTTCGCCTGCGGTGATGTGCAGGATCACATCTATCGTCAAGCCATCACCGCGGCAGGATCCGGTTGCATGGCCGCTATCGATGCCGAGCGATGGCTCGAGGCCCGGCACGACTGACCGTGGACACCCGGTTGCGGCCCGGAATGCCAGCGGTGCCGACATGGTTGAATGAGCCAGTCGGTGGGCGCCTCGGGCATCGACTCACCGGTCCAATCCCATCGCCACCGCGCGCAGTCCAAGAACAGGAAACCTCATGGCCAACAACATCAACGCTCTTTCCGACGCCACCTTCGACGAAGTCATCAAGTCCGCCGACGTCCCGGTGCTCGTCGACTTCTGGGCCGAGTGGTGCGGACCGTGCAAGATGGTCGCCCCGATCCTCGATGAGATCGCCCAGGAGCACGGCGCGAAGGTCCAGATCACCAAGCTCAACGTCGACGACAACCCCGACGTCGCTCGGCGCTTCGACGTGATGAGCATCCCCACGATGATCGTGTTCAAGGACGGCGAGCCGGCCAAGCGTCTGGTGGGCGCCCGTGGCAAGGGTCAGATCCTCCAGGAGCTCAGCGACTACCTGTAGGGCTCGAGCGGCGGACAACACCTGCTCCTACATCCGGCCCGCCGACCGAAACGACCTCGTGGGCATCCTTCCACTCCACCTCGGTGACACCGGAGACGGCGTTCGCGACCTGCAGCAGCGACTGTCCGCGGGCGGTGAGAACGTCAGTGGCGACGCACGGGGTCGATTCGGGCCGCCACACCCAGGCTGCGGTGGCCGCTTTCCAACGGCGCCGCGGCCTGCCAGCGTCCGGGGTGTGCGATCCGGTCGACCTGGATGGCCCTGGTCGAGGCCGGCCACCGTCCCGGGGACCGGTTGCTCTACCTCCGCAGCCCCATGCTGCGAGGCGACGACGTGGCCCATCTGCAGCGAGCCCTCGGGGCCCTCGGATTCGATGCCGGTCGTGTCGATGGCATCTTCGGTCCCCAGACCGAACGGGCTCTCGTCGACTTCCAGCACAACGCTGGTCTCACACCGGATGGCCGATGCGGGCCCGGGGTGCTCGTCGAGCCTGGACCGACTGGGGGACCGAGCGGACCACCGCACCAACGTGGCTGGCGTGCGGGAGCGCGAGGCGCTGCGTTCGCAACCTCCGGTCCTGGCCGGCAAGCGCGTCGTACTCGGCGAGTCCGGCGGTCTCGACGTGCTCGTCCACGCGATCGATCGGATCCTGCACGACGCAGGGGCTGTCGTCGCCCTGCTCCACCACCCGCACCACTCCGTCCAAGCGGTCGAGGCGAACGACTTCCAGGCGGACGTGTATCTGGGCTTCAGCCTGGTGGACGGACCGGCCTGCGAGGCGGCCTTCTACGCCACCACTGGTTGGGAGTCGCCCGGCGGGCGACGCCTCGCTTCGTTGCTGGTCGAGTCGTGGTCGACCATCGAGGACCTCGACATCGACCCTGCCCGGGGTCGCTGGCTGCCCATCCTCCGCGAGACGCGCATGCCCGCCGTGGCCTGCGGGCTGGGTCCGCCGTCGAGCGTCGTCACCCGTACCGCGGCGTTGGCGTCAGCTACATCGCAGGCCCTCGCCGCCTGGGTGGAGACCCCGATCGAAGCCTGAGGAACGACCCGACCGACCTGAGCCGTGCTCTGTCGAGCGCTCCGCCTCGGAAGTCTCATGTGACGGGGGCCACAACCATTAACCACAGGTTTGGCCACAGGTTGTGGATTGAAGGAATTGGCCCTCGATCCACTGATACTCGACACGCCTGGACCGCGTCCTGGAGGTGGTCAGTCGGCGCTTTCTCGGCCCGCGGTCATGGAGCGGTAGATGCGCTCCAGGTCCTCTACGGTCGGCAAAGTCCACCACGACCCGGCCGCGCTTTGCTCCCATCGTCACCGTCGACCCGGGTGTCCAGATGGGCCGACAGGAGCTCCTCCAACTCCAGGAGACCCAGCGGGACGAAGTGCCCGGCGTCGGCGCTGGCTTCTGTTCGGTTCCATCGCCATCGTCCTCGACATGCGCGCGCACGAGCTCCTCGAGCTGGCGGACCGACAGGTCCTCGGCCACCGCGCGACGAGCCAGCGTCTCCTGGAACAGACGGTCGGGAGAGCCGAGCAACGCTCGGGCGTGGCCGGCGCTCAGCTTCCGCTCGGCCACCAGCTTCTGCACCGACGGCGGAAGCTGGAAGAGACGCAACGTGTTGGTCACCGCCGAGCGGCTCTTCCCGACGCGGTTGGCCACCTGCTCCTGGGTGAGCCCGAAGTCCTCCATCAGCTGTTGGTAGGCACCCGCCTCCTCCAGCGCGTTGAGGTCCTCTCGGTGGAGGTTTTCCACCAAGGCCTGCTCGAGGGAGTCCGCGTCGCCCACCGTCCGGACGAGCGCCGGAATCGTCTGGAGGCCGGCCCGCTTCGCTGCCCGCCAACGCCGTTCACCGGCGATGAGCTGGAAGCGGCCGTTGTCGTCTGGTCTCACCAGGATCGGCTGGAGCACACCGACAGCAGCCACCGAAGCGGTCAGCGACACCAGCGCCTCCTCGTCGAAGTAGGCCCTCGGCTGCTGGCGGTTCGGCTCGATCTGCGCCACCGGTACGTCTTGTAGCTCGGTCGAGGTGACGTCCGCGACTTCGGTGGTGGGGATGAGCGCCCCGAGCCCCTTACCCAGACCGCTGCGCCGTGCCACCGCTTACCTCCTTGGCCAGCTCGCGATAGGCGATGGCCCCGCGAGAGCTTGGATCGAATGTGATGATCGGCTGGCCGAACGACGGTGCCTCTGAGAGCCGCACGGTTCGGGGCACCACGTTGCGACAGACCGTGTCGCCGAAGTGGTCACGAACCTCGTTCGCCACCTGATCGGCCAGCTTGGTCCGGGCGTCGTACATCACCAGCACGATGGCACTCACCTCGAGCTGCGGATTCAGGTTCTTCTGGACCAGGTCGACGTTGCGCAGGAGCTGGCCGAGACCTTCCAGCGCGTAGTACTCGCACTGGATCGGGACCAAGACCTCAGTTGCCGCGGCCATGGCGTTCACGGTGAGCAGACCCAACGACGGTGGGCAATCGATAAGCACGTAGTCGTAGTCGGCCAGCACCTCTTCGATCGCACGCTTGAGGCGAAGCTCCCGGCGAGAAGGCGGGGACCAACTCGATCTCCGCCCCCGCGAGGTCGAGGCTGGCCGGCGCCACGAACAGGTTCCGCACTGAGCTGCCCTCGATGCAGTCCTCCAGCGGGACGTCGTTGAGCAGGACGTCGTACATGGACGATTCCAAGGCCCGGGGGTTGATGCCAAGCCCGGTGCTGGCGTTGCCCTGAGGATCGAGGTCGACGACAAGGGTCCGATATCCAAGGTCTGCCAGGCAGGCCCCCAGGTTCACCGCCGTGGTGGTCTTGCCCACCCCGCCTTTCTGGTTCGCCACCGCGATCACCCTAGGCAGTTCCCGCAGGTGGGGCGTGGCCACGTCGGGGGATACCCCGGCGCCGGCCCGCGAGCCGGTCTCCCCACTCGACGCACCCGTCGTGTCCGCAGAGCGAGTTGCACGGGCGGGCAGGTAGGGCCCCAGATCACCTTCGTCGGACCCACCGGGCATCGCTGGTGACGGCGGCGGCGGCAGCGCGCGGTTCGGCGCATGAGGAGGGGTCGATGCGCTCTGGCGGAGGCGGAAGTGCCGAGTCGGCCGGCGACCCTTCAGGGCTTCCGACGGGGCGCTTGCTCAGATCCGCTGGCGGGTTCTCGGGCGCAGATTCGGCACCAGCCGGTGCATCCGAACGGACTGGCTTCTGCGGGGGCCACGTCGACCGGAACTCTGCTGGATCCCTCGTCCGACTGATGCGAAGAGTCTTCCGCCGGGTCCGAGGAGGTCACTGGCTCATCCTTCCCGGTCGGTTGTGCAAGGTCAAGACCGCACAGCCAGAATCAGCTCCAAACTCGGTGAATTCCTGCGCCACGAGGGCACGCGCCGTGGCCCACGCCGAACGTCGGCGCGAGCCGCGGCTCGTGGCCTGCCGGCTCGGATGTTTCACGTGGAACCTTCGATGTCCTGGTCGTCTGATCCAGCGCCACTCAGCCAGCCGGGTGTCGGCCCCGCCGATCCGACTTGACCACCATGTTCCACGTGAAACATGGCCGGGCCGAGGATCTGGATCGAGATCGGTCAGAAGAGGGGGCGCTTTGCGGGTATGCCCACCCGCCGGGGGTATCGATCCGGACAGCGGCCCCGCTGCTCGAGGACGGCGTAGTGCGCGGGACTCGGTGAGGCCTCCCGGTCCAGTCTCATCCCGACAAGCGCCACACCTTCCGTGGGCCAGCGACTTCTCGCCTCCGAGGCGGGGGGTTCGCTGACGATCAGCCTTCCGCCAGGCGCGAGGAAAGGGGCGGCACACTCCACAGTCACAGCCGGAGGACCGAAGCCCCGCGCCGTCACCAGATCCATGGTCCCCCGAAGCTCGGCGTCTCGGCCGAGCATCTCCGCCCGACCGTTGCACGTGTGAACCCGATCTGCCCACCCCAGTCGAACGGCCGCCTCACCCAGGAAGTGCACCCGGCGTTGGTTGGCCTCGATCAGCCAGAACTCGGCAGCCGGCCAGACCTCCGCCAGCACGAGGCTCGGCAGTCCACCCCCAGACCCGAGGTCGACCACCCGTCCCGGTCCGTCTTGCAGACCCCGCGCCGCGACGAACCCGAGCGCATGATCGACATGTGGCTGGAGATCGCCCGGCCCGATGAATCCCTGGTCCTGCGCCTCGGCCAAGAGATCGGTCAACGAGGCTGTGAGCCGGTCACCCATCAGCCCGACCGATCACGCGTCGGGGAGGATCACCACCCGGCGGCGCTGATCCTCACCCTCGGACACCGTGGACACGCCATCGATCGCGTTGACCGTGTCGTGCACGATCTTGCGATCAGCCGCGTTCATCGGCTCCAGGGCTCGTTGCACCCCGCTGGCCTTCACATCGTCCGCCACCGTGGTGGCGAAGCGTTCCAGAGCCTCACGACGACGCTGGCGGTAGCCACTGACGTCCAAACGGACCCGGCCGTGGTGGGTCCCCGTGGCCTTGCGTTGCACGACTGTCCGCCCCAGGTCTTGGATGGCTGCGAGCGTTTGACCCTTGGGCCCGATGAGCAGTCCGAGGTCGGGCCCGTTGACCTGGATCTCGATCGTCTCGTCGTCGACCTGCTCGGACGTGACGTCACCCGTCAACCCGTAGGCGTCGAGCAGTCCTTCCACGAATGCGCTGATGATGCTGGCCTGCTCTTGGACCGTCACGTCGTCGTTGGTCATCGGGGTTCCCTCTGTTCGTGTGACGTCGTCGGACGAGGACGTCGTGGTCGATTTGTTGCGAGTGGTCGAGGTGGCGGCGGCCGCGGCCTTTGACTTCGACCGACCCTTCGTCGCCGTGTCCCGAGCGGGCTTGGCCGACGGCGGCTCCCCGCTGGCCTCCACGGACGGATCGGACGATCCGGACGAGCGCCGTCCGCGGGAACGATCACCCTTGCCGCTGGTGCGACCTCCGGAGCCATTCGTCCGGCGGCGGCGGTCGCGTCGCTCGATCTTGGGTCTAGGAGCGGTCGGGCGCACTCGAGCGCGAACTCTGGCCTCCCGGCGAGTCAGTCCGAACAGGCCGCTCTTGGGCTCCTCGACCACCTCGAACTCGGCGTCGTCCTCGTGTACGCCGAGCTGGTCGAGCGCGGCGTCCTTCGCTTCATCGAGCGTGCGTCCGGTGGTCTCCACCCATTCCACAGCGGGTGCTACTCCTTCTTCTTCCGGGCACGTGGCTGAAGCACCGGCTTGGTGGGGGCAGCGTCGTCGCTCGACTTGGCCGAGCCGTTCGATCCGCTGGTCGAGCCCTTGCTGGTGCTCTTCGTCGGGGGCTCGGCGTCCCGAGCCGACGGCTTCTCCGTCACCTTGCGGGGCGATTTCGAGGAGGGACGACCCGCGTTCTTCGTCGGACGCGTCGACCCGTTCTCCTTGGCGGCTTCCTTGGCCTCGGCCTGATCAGCCTTGGCCTGCTCTGCCTTCGCTGCCGCGGCACTCATCGCCGCCGCAATCCGACCCTGTTTGGGCTTCGATCCCGCGCCGCCGGCTTTGCTGCCGCGGGTCCCACTCGACCCAGCGCTGCTGGGCGACGCATCAGCCCCCGACACGTCGATCTTGGCCGCTCCCACCTTCTGCACGGCCTCTTCAGGCTCGTAGATGCTCCGACCGATGAACCACTGCTGAGCCACCCGATAGGTGTTCGACACCGCGAAGTACAGGACGAGCCCGGCAGGCAACCCGACCGAGATGACGGGCAGGAAGAAGGGCATGATCTTCATCACGGCCTGCTGCTGCTGGGGCACCTGCGCGTTGGGCGTGCGTCCCTGGATCTGCTTCTGCTGCACCCAGCCGGTCACGCCCACGATGGCGATCAGGATCACGTAGGGGGCGGCGTGATAGGCGCCCGATCCCACCGCCTTCGTCGCGCTCTCGGCCAAGTTCATGCCCAGGGCGTTCATCGTGGTCGAGTGACTCAGCGACTGGTAAAGGTCCGTCTGATGCTTCAGATATGAGGGATCGAAGCACGCACCTGGGGTGGCCGCCGGGGTTGCGCAATGTGCACCCGATGCCGGGATGACCGGTGTGGGCGGATTGACCAGGTTCACGGCCTTGGCCAGCTGGCCGCCGGTGAACCCGAAGTTGAAGCCCGTGGGGCTGGTCCGCCGGGTCAGGCCACGGAGCACCTCGTAGAGCACGATGAAGACCGGCATCTGCACCAACAAGGGAAGACAACCACCCAGTGGGTTGATGTCGTTCTCCTTGTAGAACTTCAGCAGCTCCTCGTTGAGCTTCTGGCGGTCGTCCTTGTAGCGGGTCTGGATCTTCTTCATCTCCGGTTGGAGCTGTTGCATCACCATCATCGAGCGCGTGCCCTTGAGGGTGAGGGGCGTGAGCACGATCATGATGGCCAGGGTCAGACCGGAGATGGCCCAGGCGTAGTTGTTCCACAGCGCGAAGATGTAGGCCAGCAACCCGGCGATGGCGTCGTAGAACACACTCATGACATCTGCTCTCTCGGGTGGTGCGCATGACGGCGTTCTGGCACCGGGTCCCACCCGTGCCCACCCCACGGGTGGCAGCGGCCGAGCCGGCGTGCCGCCAGCCACAGCCCGCGGATCGCGCCGTGGACCTCGACCGCCTCGATGGCATAGGTGGAGCAGCTCGGCACATACCGACAGGGCGAGACCCGCCAGGAGAATGCGTGCTGGTAGAGCCGCAGGCCTCCGCGCACGGTCCGGGCGACCGGGTTCAACGGGCGTGCTCCTGCGGTGAGGGAGTCAGCCGACAAGGGTCGCTCCATCCCCGACGGGCGCACGGACATCTGACGAGACAATCTTGGCCAACGAAAGGTGGACGTCGTGCTGGAGTTGCGCGTATGTGCTGGTCACAGCCGCAGGCCGCACGCTGAAGAGGTACGCCCCGCGTGGCATCTGGGCGGGGTCGTTGGCCAGCTCCCGCAGGATCGACCGGAGGCGACGCCGGACGCGGTTGCGCACAACCGCCGGGCCGATCCGGCGCCCGATGGCGAAGGCCAGGCGCGGCGGCTCATCAGTCGGCGCCGGCGGAGCCAGATGGGTGACGGTCACGGCCCCGGAGCGAACGCGGGTCCCTGATCGACGGAGCTCGAGCATGGTCTGGCGATCACGCACCCGCCAGATCAGGCTGACAGTCGGTGGCGGCCCTTGAGCCGACGACTTCTCAGCACCGCCCGTCCGGCGCGATCCGACATCCGGTGCCGGAACCCGTGGCGCTTGGCGCGCCGACGGACGTTTGGCTGATAGGTGCGCTTCACGATCTGCCTCCTGAACCACGAAGCCTCCCTGGCCCGCGGCGGGTACGATTCCCTCTGGGGTGGGGAGTTGGTCGAACCGCTCTCGACATGAGCCCGGCACCGACCGTCGTCTCGCTTCACGCGCCGAAAGGTCGCCGCGTGGCGTGACCAGAGGGTAGAGCGTCGGAGCCCGACGCGGCAACCGGGGTCCGCACGACACCCGCCTCGGGTTGGGCACGATCCCCCGAAACCGCCCCGTGCACCCGTTGCGGGCCGGTGCTAGCGTCGCCCTACTCACCCCTGGGTCGCCCATCTCGGCGAGGCCCGGGGGCCCATCGATTGCCGCCATGGCAAGCATCAGACGGCCGCCGGCCCGTTGTCCACAGGTGTGGACGTCATTGTGGACTCTTGGAGCGGCAGGGAGGCGTTAACGCTGGTGGACGACGCGGACATCCTGTGGACAACTTGCGCCGGGATGCTGCGCGAGCAGGTTTCCGAGGCCGTGTGGCAAACGACCTTTGCCGGCGCGCGGCCTGTTCGCGCCGATGACCAGGTCTTCGTCCTGGCCGTGCCCAGCACCGTCGTGCGAGAACGCATCGAGGGCCGATATCTGACGCTCGTCAAAAGTGCTCTGGCCGACGCCGGCGGTGGAGCGGCCGCCCTGGTCATCGAGGTGCGCACCGACGGCTCCGATCCCGGCACGCCCGACCAGTTCGACGACCGCGTCGGCGAGTTCGCCATCCACAGAGACGACTCTCGATCTGTGGATAACCCCCCGGCGGCCATCCCTGGCTCGCCCAACGGCAGCCAACCGGTCAACCCCCGATACACCTTCGACGCCTTCGTCACCGGCGTCTCCAACCGCTTCGCCCACGCGGCCGCCCTCTCGGTGGCCGAGACGCCGGCCCGTTCCTACAACCCCCTGTTCATCTACGGCGACGCCGGCCTGGGAAAGACCCATCTGCTCCAAGCCATCGCTCACTACGTCAGCGAGAACTACCCGGCCTCCACGGTCCGCTACGTGTCCACCGAGACATTCATGAACCAGTTCGTCGACGCCATCCGCACCAACTCGCCCGCCGAGTTCAAGAAGCGCTACCGCGAGGTGGACGTCCTACTGCTCGACGACATCCAGTTCTTGGAGGGCCGCGAAGGCCTCCAGGAAGAGCTGTTCCACACGTTCAACGCCCTTCACCAATCGAACCACCAGATCGTGCTGTCGTCGGACCGTCCGCCCGATGCGATCCCGACGTTGGAGGACCGGCTCCGCAGCCGGTTCAAGATGGGCCTGATCACCGAGATCAACCCTCCCGACCTCGAGACCCGCCTGGCCATCCTCCACAAGAAGGCCGAGACCGAGCCGATCACGCCGCCACCCGACGTACTCGAGTTCATCGCCACCCACATCACCAACAACATCCGCGAGCTCGAAGGCGCGCTCATCCGGGTGTGCGCGTACGCCAGCTTGACCAAGGAAGAGCTCTCGGTGGAGCTCGCTGAGCGGGTCCTGGCCGACATCCTGAGCGACAGCGAACCGCGACCGATCACCCCCGAGCTGATCCTGCAGAAGACCTCGGAGATGTTCGGCTTCAGCATCGAAGACATCCGCGGCAAGAGCCGGCGTCGGCCCCTCGTCACCGCCCGCCAGGTGGGCATGTACGTGTTCCGCGAGCAGACCGACCTGAGCTACCCCGCCATCGCCCGAGAGTTCGGTGGACGGGACCACACCACCGTGATCCACGCGGTCGAGAAGATCGGTGCGCTCATGAAGGAACGCCGGCAGATCTACGATCAGGTCACCGAGCTCACCCAGACCATCCGTAGCGGCGGATGAGCACGATCGCGAGCGCCTCGGGCCGCCGCGCCGAGCCGGTGGACGACCTGTGGACGTGACCGTCTCGCCGGTGGATCATGACCGGGTTATCCCCCGACCGACCTCGACCCCGTGTCACCCTGGTGCCCGACTGTGCGCGGATGGGGATGACGGGCTGGAAACCAGAACCCGTCTGACCAGCCCAGATACCGGGTTGTCCACAATCCACAGCACTTATCACCACTAATACCTAGAGCAGTCAGACAGGAAACGAAAGTGAGCACCACGTGAAGTTCAGATGTGAGCGGGACGAACTGGTCGAAGCCGTATCGGCCGCCGGTCGGGCCGTGACCAGTCGGGGCAGCTCGCTCCCGGTGCTCAGTGGCATCCGCTTCGAACTCACCGGGGACCAGTTGCGTCTCACCGGGAGCGATCTCGACACCACGATCCTGGTGGACCAGACAGTCTCGGGGGAGCGCGACGGCGTCGCCGTCATCCCGGCCAAGTTGATCGGTGACATCGCCCGCGCCCTGCCTCCGGGTCGAGTGGTCGTCGCGGTGGAGGGCGATGACGCGACCATCACGGCCGGACGCGCCGAGTTCAGCATGCGCACCATTCCCGCCAACGAGTTCCCCCGGCTGCCCGAGCCGGGTGAGGGTGCCGTCGTGCTGCCCGGCGAGGCCTTCGCCGAAGCGCTGCGCCAGGTCACGGTGGCGGCCAGTACCGAGGAGACCCGGCCGATCCTGACGGGTGTGCAGATGAGCGCCGAGGCCGACGGGCTGCGCCTGGTGGCCACCGATTCCTACCGCCTGGCCGTGCGTGACCTGCCCGGTACCTCCGTGTTGGCCGCTGGGCAGAGCGTGCTGGTGCCGTCTGGCGCCCTGAAGGAGCTGGGTCGGCTGCTGGCTGGTGCGAGCGAGGTCACGCTCACCCTGGGCGAGCGGGACGCGACGTTCGTGGTGGGCAACGACCGCCTGACCACCCGGCTGATCGAGGGAGAGTTCCCCAACTACCGGGGATTGATCCCGGCCTCGCAACCCAACCGGCTGGCAGTCGCCCGCGAACCGTTGCTGGAGGCCCTGCGGCGGGTGCGCCTGCTTGCCACCGATGCCACCCCGGTTCGCCTGGTGCTCAAGCCCGACGGCCTCGAGTTGGTGGCCATCGCCCAGGAGGTCGGCCAGGCTCACGAGGAGATCGATGCCAAGTACGAAGGCGCCGAGCTGACGGTGGCGTTCAACCCCGACTACCTGATCGCCGGCATCGAGGTCACCCCGGGTGACGAGATCACCCTGGAGACCACTGATTCCATGAAGCCGGCCTTGCTGCGGTCGATCGAGAGCGCGGACTTCTTGTATCTGTTGATGCCGGTCCGGGTCTCCTGAGGGGGTCTCGGCTGACAGGGACGCTCGTGGCCAGCCAGGGGAGCTGACCCGCCGTGCGACTGCGCCACCTGTGGCTCACCGACTTCCGGTCGTACCATCAGATCGAGGTCGACTTCCCCGCCGGGCTCACGGCCATCGTCGGCGCCAACGGCGAGGGGAAGACCAACCTGCTCGAGGGCGTGGCCTACCTGGCCACCCTCGGCTCCTTCCGGGGTGCACCGGTCGAAGCCCTCGTGCGCCATGGATGCCCCGCGGCCACGGTGCGGGCTCAAGTCGACCGGGCGGGCCGCGAGCTGCTCATCGAGGCCGAGCTGGCCGCCAAGGGCCGCAACCGGATCCAGGTGAACCGGCAACGCCTGACCCGGTCCCGGGACCTGCTCGGAGCGTTGCGCGTGTCGGTCTTCTCGCCCGACGACCTGGCGCTGGTCAAGGGCGGCCCGGCCGAACGGCGTCGCTTCCTCGATGACGCGGTGGTGGCCGCGCAGCCCCGCCTGGACGCGGTTCGTACCGAGGTGAGTCGGATCCTGCGCCAGCGCAACGCCCTGCTCCAGCAGGCCGGCGGCCGGCTGAGTGACGAGGTCGCCCTGACCCTGGACGTGTGGACGTCCAAGTTGGTGGCGGCCGGTGAGGAGCTGACCCAAGCCCGGATGGCCCTGCTCGACCGGCTCCAACCCGAGCTGGTCGCCGCCTACCAGCGTCTGGCCGGTCGGCCCGCCGAGATAACCGTCACCTACCGGTCGGCCTGGTTGGACCAGGGGCTGGCCGCCGCGCTCGAGGCCGTCCGCGGCGATGAACTGCGCCGCCGGGTCAGCCTGGTGGGGCCGCACCGCGACGACGTGGAGTTGGTGCTCGATGGACTGCCCTCACGCACCCACGCGTCCCAGGGCGAGCAGCGCACCCTGGCCCTGGCCATGCGATTGGCCGCGCACCAGGTGGTCACCGCCGCGGCCGGCACCCCACCCTTGTTGCTGCTCGATGACGTGTTCTCCGAGCTGGACCCGGACCGCAGCCGAGCGCTGGTCGATTCGCTGGGTTCGGCCCAGACGCTGTTGACCACCGCCGGGCCCTTGCCGCCGGGCGCGGTGCCCGAACGGGTGTTGCGGATCGCGGGCGGAGCGGTCCTCCCGGGCTGAGCGCGAGACTCCTCACATGCCCTGGCAACCGCTGCCCTCGGATCACCAGCCGGACCCGGCGCCCCTGCGTGACAGCGTCGATCGGCTGCTGCGGGGCTGGGGCTCGGCGTCGGTAGCCGCCACCGGTTCGGTCTTCGGCGACTGGGAGGAGATCGTGGGACCGCAGCTGGCCGGCCATGCCCACCCTCGGTCGTTGCGCAACGGGGTTCTGGTGGTGGCCGTGAGGGACCCGGCCTGGGCCACCCAGCTGCGGTTCCTGGAGTCCGAGTTGGTGGCCCGGATCGGCCAGTCCACGGGGTCTGACGAGGTGCGCACCATCCAGGTCCGCGTGGTGGGTGGAGGCGGCTGAACCGGCCCTGGATTCCACGTCGAGATGAACCGGGGTGTCGTAGGCGTCTGGTAGACTTGCTCCATCGTGAATCACGCTCCTGACCTGCGATTTTCTCCCTTTTCGGGGTCGGTCGAAGTCGTGGCTCCCTCGCTGTTCATCTTGTCCCGCGACGCCTGAAAGGCCACGCCTTGGCCACCACCACCGACTCCTACGACGCCAGTTCCATCACGGCCCTCGAGGGTCTCGAACACGTCCGCAAACGCCCCGGCATGTACATCGGCTCGACCGGTGTCGGGCGGGCTGCACCACCTGGTCTACGAGGTGGTCGACAACTCCGTCGACGAGGCCATGGCCGGCTACTGCCAGCCGCATCGACGTGACCCTGCTGCCCGACGGGGGCTGCGAGGTCATCGACGACGGCCGCGGCATCCCCGTCGACCCCATGAAGGACCCAAAGCTCAAGGGCATGCCGGCCGTCCAGGCCGTGCTGAGCCAGCTCAACACGGGTGGCAAGTTCGACGGCGACGGCTACAAGGTCTCCGGCGGCCTCCACGGCGTGGGCGTGTCGGTGGTCAACGCCCTCTCCGTCCGGTTCGAGTGCGAGGTCGACCTCCACGGGGAGCGGCACTTCCTCGACTTCGAGCGGGGCGGGCGGCTCAAGACCAAGCTCAAGGTCATCGGCAAGGCGCCCCGCGGGCGCACCGGCACCACGATCCGCTTCTGGCCCGACACCTCGATCTTCACCGAGACCACCGAGTTCCGCGCTCACGCCCTGCTCGAGCGGTTCCAGATGATGGCCTTCCTCAACCGGGGCCTCGAGATCCGCTTCCGCGACCAGCGTCCCGGGTTCGATCCGACCCCGGTGGACTACAAGTACGACGGCGGCATCAGCGACTTCGTGCGCCACGTCAACCAGACCAAAGAGGCCCTGTTCAAGAAGGTCGGCTACTTCGAGCAGTCCGAGGACGATCAAGAGGTCGAGATCGCCTTCCAGTGGAACACCGGGTTACAACTCCGACGGTCTCCACAGCTTCGCCAACGGCATCGCCACCATCGAGGGCGGCATGCACGAGGAGGGCTTCCGCAAGGCCATCACCAACGTGGTCAACAAGTACGCCCGGGCCCAGACCCTGCTCAAGGAGAAGGACGAGAACCTGGCCGGCGAGGACATCCGTGAGGGCCTGACCGCCATCATCAGCGTGCGCCTGCGCGAGCCCCAGTTCGAGGGCCAGACCAAGGGCAAGCTGGGCAACGTCTCCATCCGCTCCCTGGTCGAACGGGCCACCAACGACCGGCTCGGCCAGTGGTTCGAGGAGAACCCCACCGAAGGTCGCAAGGTGGTGGCCAAGGCCATCCAGGCGGCCCGGGCCCGCCAGGCCGCCCGCAGCGCCCGCGACGCCACCCGCCGCAAGTCGGCGCTCGAGGGCGCGGGCATGCCCGACAAGCTCAAGGACTGCGCCACCGGCAACCCCGACGAGGCCGAGCTGTTCATCGTCGAGGGCGACTCGGCGGGCGGGTCGGCCACCCAGGCCCGCGATCCGCGTACCCAGGCCATCCTGCCCATCCGCGGCAAGATCCTCAACGTCGAGCGGGCCCGCATCGACCAGATGCTCAAGAACAACGAGATGCAGGCGCTCATCTCCGCCATCGGCGCTGGCGTGGGTCAGGACGAGTTCGACGTCAGCAAGATCCGCTACAAGAAGATCATCCTGATGTGCGACGCCGACGTCGACGGCAGCCACATCCGTACCCTGCTGCTGACGTTCTTCTTCCGCCAGATGAAGGAACTGGTCGAGCGCGAGCACGTCTACATCGCCCAGCCCCCCCTGTTCTCCACGGTGGTGGGCCGCGAGAAGGTGTACCTCAAGGACGAAGCGGCCAAGGACGCCTTCCTGGCCGACAACCCGAACCACAAGCGGGAGTTCCAGCGCCTCAAGGGCCTGGGCGAGATGGACTTCGACGAGTTGGGCGAGACCACCATGGACGCCACCAAGCGCACGCTCCTGCAGGTCTCGGTCGAGGCCGCGGCCATCGCCGATGACGTGATCTCCCGGCTGATGGGCGACGACGTGGCCGCCCGCAAGCACTTCATCCAGACCAACGCCAAGGACGTGCGCTTCCTCGACATCTGAGGACACGCACCCCGGAGGACCCCCGCATGAGCGATGTGACACCCCCCACCGACGTGGACGGCCCCGGGTCGTCCGGCGATGGCGGCAACCGGGTCGAACCCATCGAGATCCAGGAGGAGATGGAGCGGTCCTACCTCGACTACTCGATGTCGGTCATCACCGCCCGGGCGCTGCCCGACGCCCGCGACGGGCTCAAGCCGGTGCACCGCCGGATCCTGTGGGGGATGTACGACATGCGGGCCCTGCCCGACCGGCCCACGCTCAAGTGCGCCCGGGTCACCGGTGACGTCATGGGCAAGTACCACCCCCATGGCGACTCGGCCATCTATGACGCCCTGGTGCGCATGGGCCAGGACTTCAGCCTGCGCCACCCGCTGGTTCACCCCAAGGGCAACTTCGGCTCGCTCGACGACCCCCCGGCCGCCGCCCGCTACACCGAGTGCCGCCTCACCCCCATCGCCCTGCAGATGCTGGCCGACATCGACGAGAACACCGTCGACTTCGCCGACAACTACTCGGGCGAGGTCGAAGAGCCGCTCGTCCTGCCGTCGCGGTTCCCCAACATGCTGGTGAACGGCAGCCAGGGCATCGCCGTGGGCATGGCCACCAACATCCCCCCGCACAACCTGGGCGAGGTGATCGACGCCACCGTCCACCTGCTCGAGCACCCCGACGCCACCCCCGACGACCTCATGGCCTTCATCAAGGGCCCCGACTTCCCCACCGGCGGGTTGATCATGGGCCGCTCGGGCATCCTCGACGCCTACCGGACCGGCAAGGGCTCCATAAAGGTTCGGGGCAAGGCCGAGATCGAGGAGGGCCAGCGCAGCGACCGCATCGTGGTCACCTCGTTGCCTTACCAGGTCAGCCCCAACGCCCTGCTGACCAAGATCAAGGACCTCATCGACAGCCGCGAGCTCGACGGCGTGGCCGACCTGAACGACGAGTCCTCGGGCAAGACGGGCATGCGCATCGTGATCAAGCTCAAGCGCGACGCGCCGGCCCTGGTCATCCTCAACAACCTGTACAAGCGCACGCCGCTGCAAACCAACTTCGCGGTCAACACCGTGGCCCTGGTCGACGGCATCCCGCGCACCCTGAACCTGCGTGACGCCCTCGTCGCCTACCTCGATCACCAGGTCGAGGTCATCACCCGACGGTCGCAGTTCCGCCTCGACGAGGCCCGCAAGCGGGCCCACATCGTCGAGGGCCTGATCAAGGCCCTCGACCTGATCGACCAGATCATCGCCGCCATCAGGGCGGCCGAAGATCGCCCGGCGGCCAAGACCACCCTGATGGCCGCGCCGTTCGAGTTCAGCGAGATCCAGGCTGATCACATCCTGGACATGCAGCTCTCACGCCTCACCCGTCTGGGCCGCGCCAACCTCGAGGAGGAGATGGCCGAACTGTTGGCCACCATGGCCGAGCTCGAGGCCATCCTGGCCGACGACGCAAAGCTGCGGGGCGTGATCAAGACCGAGATCGGCGAGATCAGGGAGAAGTTCGCCTCACCCCGTCGCTCCGAGATCACCTTCGATGTGGGCGACCTCGACATCGAGGACCTGATCGACGACGAGGACCTGGTCGTCACCATGTCGGCCAAGGGCTACATCAAGACGGTGGCCGCCGACGCCTTCCGCACCCAGGGTCGGGGCGGGCGCGGGGTGGCCGGGGCCAAGTTCCGCGACGAGGACTGGGTGAACCACATCATCCACACCTCGGCCCACGCCTACCTGCTGTTCTTCTCCAATCTGGGCCGCGTCTACCGGCTCAAGGCCCACGAGATCCCCATGAAGGACCGCACGGCCCGGGGTACGGCCATCGTCAACCTGCTGCCTCTCCAGCCGTCCGAGACGATCCAGGCCATCATCGACACGCGCGACTACGAGACCAACCGGTTCCTGTTCTTCGCCACCCGCAACGGCCAGGTCAAGAAGACCAAGTTCACCGAGTACGACTCGTCCCTGCGGGCCGGGCTGATCGCCATCAACCTGCGCGACGGCGACGAGCTGGTCAAGGTCATCCCCACCAACGGCGACGACGACATCTTCATGGTCAGCCGTGGTGGCATGACCATCCGCTTCGCCGAGGACGAGGTGCGGGCCATGGGCCGGGCCGCCGCCGGGGTGCGGGGGATGAAGCTCAAAGTCGACGACCAGGTGGTGTCATGCGATGTGGCCCGAGACGACGCCGCCATCCTGATCGTGACCGACGGGGGTTACGGCAAGCGCACCCAGTTGGACAAGTTCAACGTCCAGGGTCGCGGCGGCCAGGGCGTCAAGGGCATCAAGATCACCGCCCGCAAGGGCGTGGTGGTGGCCGCCTTCATGGTCGGGCTCGACGACGACATCTTCATCATCGGCTCGAGCGGCACCTTGATCCGCATGTCGGTGCGCGAGATCTCCTCTCAGGGCCGCGACGCCACCGGTGTACGGGTGATGAACCTGAGCGGCGACGAGGCCGTTGCCTCGGTGGCGCCGGTGCTGCAGGCTGAGGAGTAGCCCGGCGGCTGACCTCGTCGGTCCCCGCCGGCCCACCTTCCCCACCAGCTGATCCAGCATGCGGTGGAGGTGGGCGCCATGGCGTCACGATCACGCTTCACGACCACGACGAGGTTCGGCGACGGGGGGCAGGTGCTGCCCATGTTGGCGCTCGTGATCCTGGTGGCCATGGCGTCGGCCCTGGCCGTTGCCCGCCTGGGCGTGGAGGTGATCGATCGGGCCCGCGCCCGTACGGCCGCCGATGCTGCGGCCCTGGCCGGGGTCGATGGCGGTCGGTCGGCCGCAGACGCCGCGGCCCGAGCCAACGGGGGACGGCTGGTGCACTTCGTGTCCAGCGGTGGCGCCACCGAGGTCGAGGTGCAGGTGGGAGGATCCGAGGCCACGGCTCGGGCTCGACCCGGTGCGCCGACGGCGGGCACCGACCGGGCCCTGGCGCCCGCCCCCGGCACGCGGCTGACGCCCGTGGTGGACGGAAAGCCAAGTGGATCAGCCCGGCCGGGCAGGCTACGGTCCGTGCGCTCCAAGCGGGGCTATAGCTCAGTCGGTTAGAGCGCATCCCTGATAAGGATGAGGTCGTTGGTTCGATTCCAACTAGCCCCACAACGGCACGGGTCTCCGCCCACCTACTCGGTGCCGTCGGGACCGTCAGCACGCTCGCGAGCCTTCACACAGTGACACTCAATCGCATGGCCGCCACCGCTGTGCTCGCCCAGCACGCCGACCTGCTCGGGGGTGTGGTGCTCGAGCTCGGGGTGGGTGAGCATCCTTACGCCCGAAGCGCCACGACCGTCTCCATGGACATCGACCCGACGTATGGATGCGATGTCTGTGGGGACGCGCACGCACTGCCCTTGGCCACAGCCAGCTTCGATACGGTCGTCGCCTCCCAGGTCTTCGAGCATCTACACACGCCCCGACTGGCGCTGAGCGAGGTCGCACGAGTGCTTCGACCCGGCGGACATCTGCTGTTGGCCGTGCCTTTCCTGTACTTCGTGCACCAGGCCCCGCACGACTACCAGCGGCTGACGCGCTACGGCCTCGAGCAGCTCTTCGTCGACCAGCCGTTCGACATCCAGATCCAGCCCTTCGGAGGGCGATTGCCGGCTGCGCTCGACCTGATCTTCACCTCGACGCGCTCGTCGTCGGTCCTCCGCCGCGCCGTGCGCAAGCTGCGCAAGACCGTGGCCCCGCCGCGGCCCCAGGAGGTCACGCGACTGGGCAGGTGGCTCGCGGCGCGGGACCCTCACGAGTTCCCGATGGGCTATGTGGTGCTGGCCACCCGTCGGGACCGATGAGGGCAGTCTGTTGCGTTGTCCGTCGATTAGCGCCGCAGCCATCCCAGGGACGCATGATCCAGCGCACCGAGCAGTCCCAGCCGGCTGAGGGGCACCATGGCGTCTCCCAGACGACCGCGTCGTCGCACCAGCGTGGCGATGAGATTGTCGTACGCGCCCTGGCGGTAGCCGTAGCTGGAGTTGACGTTGGTCTCCCATACGGAAGCCAGCACGGCCATCAGCCCGCAGCTCTTGAGACCGTTGAAGAGGCTGTTGTCGGCCCCTCGTGCGTGTAGCAGATCAGGGAGGTGGGGGAGGGAAATCTCGAAGCCGCCCAGCTCGAACCCGATGGGTGCGTCGTCCGGGCCGACGAGTTGGAGTTGATGCACCGGTCGTCTGGCTTCGAGCATCGGATCGTCCGTGATGATGCCCGATGAGCCCGTGATGACCGTGGTCCCGATGGCCTTGTCGTAGGGCTCGATCACCGCCGCCGTCAGCCGGCGACCGACGCGGTATTCGTGAGCGAGTGTCGCTCCGTCGATCTGCCGCCGGGCCGCCAGCAACGAACGGAACCCGGCGAACGATCGAATCAAGGCCAAGGCGTGCGCCCGATGCCCGGAGTGGCGTAGCTCGATACGCTCCAGGTCACCGATGAGCCCGCCTGCCACCGCAGTGCGCGCCAGGGTCCACTGCGGGAAATTCATGTAGTCCTCCGCGACGACGACCCGATCGAACTGCGCGAACGAGCCGAGCGCATGGAGTTGCCTCGGCGCGATCGTGGGTGTGTCGATCACGAGGATCTGGTGCGGCGCCTGAGCCCGGAGCCGTTCCAGCATGCGCGGCACGGCCTCGAGGGCGACCGACAGAATGACGACGTCGGCTTCGGCGCTCGCCTCGGCCAGATCGTCGACCACGGGGATCCCCCAGGGCGATGCCGCTCGCTGGGCGTGCTGGGGGGTCCGCGACCAGAGGCCTATGACGTCGAGATGTTCGCCCAGCGTTGCCAGCGCGGGACCGAAGTTGTTGCGGATCCTCGATCCTGAGCCGGCGATGAGCACGCGTGGACGCATCGTGGCGCTCATCGCCGAATGTGGAGGCGGACCTGGCGCAGCGCCAGAGCGGCTTCATCGATCGGCCGGACGTGGATCATCCGGCCCGGCGGAAGGTCGAAGATCTCCGGAAGCTCGCCTTCGGGCTGGGGGAGCATCGCTTCGGCGATGCGTCCGAATAGGGACTCAAGGAAGGGGTCCTTTCCCCGCAGCACGTCGCGTACGGCTTGGAACTGCGGTAGACCCAGTCGACAGTTGGGTCTGGTGCGGGGTTGTACCGAAATCTTGAGCACTCGCCGGCGCACGTCGCTTCGGTTGGGGGACGCACGGTGGAAGAAGCTGCGGTTCCAAAGGAACGACGTGCCGGCGGGCCCGGTGACGTGGACTGCGGGCTTGGAGTCGATGAGGGGCCACCGCATAGGTTGCGCCAGGAAGTCGAACGCCCCGCCTTCGTCGCCGACATCGGTCAGGTAGACGAACAGGCTGACGAACCGCAGGTCGCGGGGGTCGTGGTCGGTAACCGTCTCGGCGTCCCGGTGCCAGCCGTCCAGCCGATGTGCCTCGATGTGGGGGCGGTCTTGGTTGGCCGCGATCTCGTAGATGTGGCACTGGTAGATCACCGCGTCGGCCATGAGTTCCCAGATCAGCCGCCGCAGGGTGGCGGTGAAGACCTCATCGAACAGGCCGAGATCGAGCACCTCGTCGGCGGCGAGGTAGCTGCGATCCTCGGAACGGAGCTTTTCGAAGGCGTGGTCGAGGGTGGCGCCCCAACCCGAGATCGTCTCCGGCGCATACAGGGGCGCGATGGCCGTGATCCCGGTCTCTATCAGTCGCCGTCGAAATTGCGCCCCCGTCATCGTCCATCGACCTCGTTCGCAGTCTTCCGCCAGTCTAGGTGACTGCGATCGCCGGTCCCGATGGAGCCGGACCCGGCCAGCTCCACGAAGCGAGCCGCGACTCGGGCGCTCTCGAAGTCGCAGGCGGTGCGGTGGCCCTCACGGGCGATGCGGTCCCGCAGGTCAGCGTCTCGGCATAGGCGGTCGATCGCACGCAACATTCCTGCTGTGGAGTCGGCGACGATCGCGTTCACCTCATGGCGTACCGGCATGGCGGAGGCTGAGGCTGCGGAGATCACGACGGGAAGGCCGTAGGACCAGGCCTTGAGCAATGTGGACTTGTTCCCCGTGACCGAGGTGGCGGGAACCACGGCGATGTCGGCCCGTTCGTAATACGGGCCCATGTCAGGCACGTAGCCCGTCACGGTGACCGTGTCCGAAGCAAGGGCCGAAAGAGTGGGCGGCGGGTTCGACCCGACGATCAGCCACCGGAGCGGGTGAGTCAGCAAGGAGCCACGGCTGCCCGGGTCGTGAGCAAGCTCCAGCAGGGCGATCGTGGCCAAGGCGTTGCGGTCGTCTCCGAGCCGGCCGAACACGCCAACTGAGCTGGGGGTTCCCGATCGGGAGCCGTTCCGCGCCGCCGCATGGATTGACCGGTCATCGGGAAAGCGAACCGAGTCGGGCAGCACGACGATGGGCGAGCGACGGATCCACCGGGAGAAGTAGGACTCCTCCTCCGGGCTCATCACGACGACCGGGTCCCCTTCCGCGTCGACGCGTCGCAGGAGTCGATGCACGATAAGGGTGCGTCGCGCCGCGTGAGTCATCGCGGACTTGCGGCGCTGGGTGGGGGTGAGGGCGCTCTCGTTCCGAGGAGCTCGCTCGAACCCCTCCTCCAGCAGGTAGACGGTGTGGAGGCCCCGAGCCCTGCGACCCACCCCCAGGTGGGCCATGGCGCTGTGGGTGACGATCAGAATGCCGGGAAAGCGCGTGGCGGCGTCGAGCTCGGGGATCGAGGTGTTAGCCAGGCGTGGCCGGGCCAGGGCTCGGGCCGGCTCGGTGACGCGGCGGCGCCCCGAGCGGGGTGCTCGAATGGGCCGGACGTCCACATGATCGAGCTCGGGAAACTCGTCGACGAGCTGCTCGCGGATGCTGGGTCCGTCGACCCCGGTCGCGTCGAGAAGGGCGCGCCGAGTGCCGACGACCAATCCGGTCGGCGCCCGTGCGGCCAGGCCGTGAAGGAACCCGGAATAGCGATCGACGAACCCGGTCGGCAAGGTGGGCAGCGGTATGCGATCTGAGACGAAGAGGAATCCATGGGCGTCGACTGCCGCCTTCCACCCCAGCCGAAGTGGGGGCAGTGCCGGCAGGCCCATCTGCTGACGGACGTCTGCGACCCGGGACCGGAGCACCGTTTGCTGGCGGCGGATCTCCACGTCGAGGTGGCGCCGAGCGCCGTCGTAGCTGTCGTCGAGCCTCTCGACCATGGTCACGACATCCTCTGGCGAGCCGGTCGCGGCGGGGATGGACCACTCGCCGCACCCGATCGACTCGAGGTAGTCCTGGCACTTGTCGTGGTAGGACCAGGAGACGGTGGGCACGCGGCCGCAGGTGGCCACTACCGCGGCATGCAAACGTGTTGCCACCACAACGCGAGCTTCGGCCAGCATCGCCACCGCTGCCGAGGACGGCACCTCCACGTTTCGGCAGGCGACGCCGGCGCGGAGGGCCACCCGGCGGGCCAGACCTGAATCCTGGTCCCAGACCTGGAGCACCTCCACCGCCCATCCGGCGGCCGCAAGCTTGTCCACCAGCTCGACGTAACCGTTCTCGTCGGCGTTGGTCGCCTCGACGTCGGCCACGTTCACGAAGACCCGGCGTGCCTCGACCGGAGACGGCTCCCGGTCGGGCGCAGCCAGGAGGGCGGAGTCGCCCACGATGCGGGCGGGGATGCCGGCCGAGATCAGCGCGCTTGCAGTTCGCGGTCCCCGAGCGCCGATGGGTCGCACCAACCCTTCCACCTTCCCCCAGGCCAGCGCTTCGCCGGGCGCGTCGTACAGCCCATCCAGCCCGACCCCCAACGTATGGATCGGGCAACCTGGCGCTACCTGGCCGAGCCGCTCGAGGCGCCGGCGCCAGTGGGGTCGCAGGTAGAGGGTTCCGCCGCCGACCAGCGCGGTCATGCCGTCGTCGAGCCCGGTGACGCGCAGGACCAGGCGGACCCGCGCCGCGGCCGAGGCCGTATCACGGCCTCCCACGGCAGCACGACGATGGTGTCGTCGATGAATGCGTCGACGCACTCGTCATGAATGATGTCGTCTCCGAGGTTGCCGAAGCCGTGGAACCCGAAGTAGATCAGTGCTCGGCGCGGCGCTGCGTGGCGCCGGAACTGCCACACGGCCCGCCCGAGACGCGCCCAGGCGTGCATGTTGGTCGTACCGGCCCGGGTCAGGCGACCGACCCAGCGGTCCAACCAGGCCACCGATGGTTGGACGCGGGACGCATGGGGAGTCACGGGTGGATCGTTCCTGGTGCTGGGCCGCTGTGCAAGCTGGTGGCTGGTACCAGGACACTTTGCGTCAGCGGCACCATCGATGACCCGGCCAGCCTTCCCGCCGCGGGGCTCCCGCTAGGGTTGGCCTGTGAAGATGCTGCGCCGGGCGCTGGTCGCCCTCGGGATTGCCGGAGCGGTCGCCGCGGTCCTACGGGTTCGGGGCTCGGGCGGCACGCCGCCCCAGGACGGCGGTTGGCGCGAGCTGGTCGACGGGGACCAGCCCTGAGCACGGCTGGGGCCAACCCATGACCACCGCCGCGGTTCTTGGCGTGGGCGCCGTCGGTGCCCGCGTGGCGCGCCAGCTGCTGTCCACCGAAGGCGTGGACGAGGTCGTCCTGCGGGACGACCGTGGGCCCCGTCTCGAGACCATCGCCCGATCTCTGGGCGAGGGCGCGGTGATCGATCTGGCCCCGTTCGCCGACCCGGTCGAGGCCGATGTGGTGGTGCTGGCCGGTCCGCCAGGCGACCACGGCGCCCTGGCTCGTCGGGCGGTCTCGCGGGGCCAGTCGGTGGTCTCCGCCTCTGACGCCATCGCCGACGTGCGCGCCCTGCTCGATCTCGACACCGAGGCCCGCGAGCGGGCGGTGACGGTTGGGGTGGGCGCGGGCTTCGGCCCCGGGCTGACCTGCGTGCTGGTCGCCCGGGCCGCGGCGGGCTTCGATTCGGTCGACGAGGTGCACGTGGCCAAGGTGGGAACCGGCGGACCGGCCTGCGCCCGCCAACACCACCGCGCTCTGGGTGGGATGGCGGTCGACTGGCGCGACGGGGGATGGGTGCACCGCCCGTCCGGCAGCGGACGCGAGTTGTGCTGGTTCCCCGACCCGGTGGGCGCGGAGGACTGCTACCGCGCCGCCCTGCCCGACTCCCTGCTGCTCGTACCGGCCTTCCCGGGCGTGCACCGGGTGACGGCTCGGCTGGCTGCCACCCGACGCGACCGCCTCACCGCGCGCCTACCCATGCTGCGCCCCCCACATCCCGAGGGCGGTCCGGGCGCGGTGCGGGTGGAGGTCCGGGGGCGACGAGGCGGCAGCCGGGATGTGACCGTGCTCGGATCGATGGATCGGCCGGCCGTGGCCGCCGGAGCGGTGGCCGCCCTGGCCGCGTTGCGGGCGGTGCAGGGCCGAGTGACCCGATTCGGAGCGGCGGGGTTGGCCGAGCTGGTCGAACCCGTCGCCTTCTTGGCCGACCTGCGTCGTCGCGGCGTGCGCTCGGCGGTCTTCCAACGCAATGCGGGTGGCGGATCAGCCTGAGACACCGCTCGGCTTTCCCACCGGCAAGGGGGGTTATCCACAGAATGAGGCTGAATGACTCAGTTCTATGGGCCGCATGGCCTACGTCCACATCACCGCACGTAGTCGCAGGTCACAGCGCTACCACTGAACGTGGTTTATAGAAATTACATCAACGAAATTTATCGGAATTCGGTCTAAGTCCTAAAGTTCTCCCCAGGCCGAGACGAAGAATCGGGGCGTTGGAGCGAGGGAGGGCGACTGCCATGACCACCACGAAGACCGATGTCCAAGAGCTGTCTCGGCTGATCGAGGAGCATCTACCACTGGTGAAGCACATCGTGTTCCAGGTGGCCGTGCACTTCCCGCGCCACGTGGACCGCGACGAGCTCGCCCGGGCCGGGGCCCTGGGTCTGGTCGAAGCGGCTCGCCGCTACGACGAGTCCCGGGGCGTCCCCTTCGACCGCTTCGCGGCCCAGCGCATTCGCGGCGCCATACTCGACGCCGTTCGGGCGGCCGACTGGGCCCCGCGTTCGGTACGCACGCTGGCCCGTCGGCTGGAGTCGGTCGAGCAGCGCCTGGCCACCGAGCTGGGCCGCATCCCTTCGTCGCCCGAGATGGCCAGCGCCCTGGGCATGACGGATCAGGAACTGGCCCGGCTCCGCGACCGGCTCTTCCGTTCCGTCGTCCTCGCGCTGGAGCACGAGGTCAACGACGCGGGCGACGAGGATCTGACGCTGGTGGACGTGTTGCGCGATCGCAGCACCGTCGAGCCGCTCGAGGAGCTCGAGACCCGAGAGCTGCACGCATACCTGCGTGACGCCGTCCATCTGCTGCCCGAACGCCACCGCCTGGTGATCGTCGGCTACTTCCTGGAGAACCGCACCTCGCAGGAGCTGGCCCGCTTCTTGGGGGTGACCGAGTCCCGAGTGTCCCAGCTGCGCTCCGAGGCCTTGACCATGCTCAAGGACGGCATCGAGGCCCAGTACGCCGGCCCGGTGGCGCCCCCGGAGGCCAGCATCGGCCGGGTGGCGCGCCGCAAGGCCAGCTACGCCTCGGCCATCGCCGAAGCCAGCGCCTGGCAGAACCGCCTGAGCTTGGTCGGCTCGAGTCATCCCTGACCGACGTTCGGGGCCGAGCCGCGCGGCGTGGCCCGGAGTCGGAGCGAGTCATCCTTCGTGTACGAACCTGGGCCCGGGGTCCCTCTGACTCGCGTCCCCAACCGCCCGACCCTTGTCAGTTGTGTGTCTGATGTGGCGGCCGAGCTCGGTGCCTGCTGGCATGCGGTCAACGACGCGGTGATGGCCTATGGGGCGGCGTTGCTCGACGCCGATGTGGACCGGGTCGGTGTCGTCGCCGCGCTGGGCGTCGATGAGGTGCTGTTCGCCCGGTTGGGGCGGTGGCGGACCCAGGCGTGGTCGACCTCGATCGTCGATGTCGCCGCCGGTCAGCTCCTCGACGTGATCGAGGGCCGCTCCTCGGGCGGGCTCTGCGCCTGGCTGTCGGCGATGCCCGAGGTGTGGCGCGACGCGATCTGTTGGGCGGTGCTGGACCTGTCGGGGCCGTGGCGCCTGGCGTTCGACACGATGCTGCCCGCCGCGGTCCAGGTCGCCGATCCGTTCCATCTGGTGAAGCTGGCCAACCAGCGTCTCGACGAGGTCCGCCGCCGGGTCCAGAACGAGACCCTGGGCACCGCGGCCACAAGAACGATCCGCTGTATCGGTCCCGCCGGCTGTTGACCCGAGCCAGGTAATGGTGTAATCATGTAACTATGTCAGCCACAAGGGTCTGGTCGGTCGCTGAGGTCCGCAGCTGGTTCGCCGGTCGGATGCCCGATTCCTGGTTCTCGTCGCCGCCCGAGGTATCCGCCGACCGTGACGAGATCCTGATCGTCGGTGATCTGGACGTGCCCGCCGTCGCCGCTGACGTCAGCAGCGACGAGGTCGAGGTGGCCCAGCGGGCGCGCATCTCGGGATTCCGCGAGGACACACGGGATCATCGGGTCAAGATCGCCACTGAGGCCGAACTGCTCTGGGGACGAAAGGTGTCCTGGGGGGCGCGGTGTGGCTCGGTGGAGGAGCTGTTCACCACGCACAGCGCTCCCGTCATGACCCGGCTGCGCATGCGTGAGCGGGCCGTGCTCGACACGCTCATCGACGCCGGCGTAGCCCGGAGCCGCAGCGAGGCCTTGGCCTGGTGTGTGCGGCTCGTGGATCGCCACCAGGGGGAGTGGATCGATCAGCTGCGCACCGCCATGGCCGCCGTGGAGCAGATACGGGCCGACGGGCCCGATCGCCAGTAGGGCTCGGCCTGGCGCGACTCAGTCCGGTGTCGAGGTGGCGGTCGACGAGCCCTGGCCCGCCGGTTCCGGTGGCTGGGCCGTGCCGGGCCGGCGACGATGGCGCAGGTACAGCAGCACCCCGCCTCCGATGATGATCAGGTTCAGCAGGATCACCATGACCAGCCCAGTCGGATTGCTCGGGTCGCTGGTGGCCAACTTCGGGTCGCCCGGGGCGAAGGTGGTGACCGTGGTGGCCAGCTTCGAAGCCAGGTGGCTGGCCAACATCAGGCCCAGGAGCGCGTTCACCGCCAATGCCGATCAGATCTCGGGGAGGCCATGATCATGCACCGCACGGTACCGGCCGACGGGCGCTGGTCGCACGCGGGCTCGGTCGGCCGCGGCTAGTTCCCCTTGAGGCGCGGCAGGTCGCTGAATCGAGCCAACCACTGGTCGTGGAGCAGCCCGTTGGTGGCCAGGCCGCTGCCGCCCAGCGAGCCGTCGCCACCGTCGAGGTCGGTGAAGCGGCCTCCGGCCTCGGCCAGGATGACGGGCATCGGCGCCACGTCCCAGCGCGCCACCACCGGATCGCACATGGCGTCGATCCGCCCGGTGGCCACCAGCGCGTAGCCATAGCCGTCACCCCAGGTCCGCATGGCCGCACCGCTGGAGCGCGCCGCGGCCACCATGGGCTCGCTCCAATAGTCGAACCCGGTGGCGGACAGGTAGGAGCCGGCGATCCGGTTCCGGGTGCTGACCCGCGCCGGTCGACCGTTCGCGAAGCAGCCCAGCCCCCGGCCGGCGTAGACGGTCTCCCCCAGCGCCGGCAGGTTGATGACGCCGACGGCACAGCCCTCGCCGTCCTCGACGGCGAGCAGGTTGCAGTAGAGCGGCACACCGTGCGTGAAGGCCTTGGTGCCGTCGATGGGGTCGATGACCCAGGTCCGACCCGAGGCTCCGGCGGTGTCCTCCTCCTCCTCGCCCACCACTGCGTCGTCGGGGAACCGGCGGGCGATCTCCTCGCGGAGGAACCGCTCGGCGGCCTTGTCGGCCGCGGTCACGGGGGTGCCGTCGCCTTTGCGCTCCACCGGCAGGTCATCGGAGCGGAACCAGCCCAGGGTCAGGTCACCGGCCCGGCGCAACAGATCGACAGCCACCTCGACCAAGCCGGCCAACTCCTCGGTCGGGATGGGGGGCTGTTCGGGCGTGGTCTCGGGTTCGGGGGAAGGCACGGCGGCATCATCGCGCCGGTGACCGGGGCCGGTCACCGCCCGGGCGTCCCGAGCCCGCCCGGGCGTCCCGAGCGGGCGCTGAACCGGTGACCGCCCCTGTTAGCCTCCGGCCGTCCCACCCGCTCCTGATCGGAGTTCGTCATGCGCGCCGCCGTCCTGGAGGCACCCGGAACCCAGCTGGCGGTGTACGACGACGTCGTCATCGACGAGCCGCACGCGGGCGAAGTGCTGGTCCGTGTCGCGCATTGCGGGGTGTGCCACAGCGACCTGAGCCTGGTCGACGGTGACCTGCCCGCCCCGCTGCCGGTGGTGCTGGGTCACGAGGCCGCGGGGGTGGTCGAGGCGCTGGGGCCTGGCGTGACCGACCTGGCGGTGGGCGATCACGTGGTACTCACGCCCTGCCCCCCGTGCGGTCACTGCTACTGGTGCATGCGGGGAGAGGCCAGCAGCTGTGTCAACAGCCTGTCCATGATGAGCTCGACCCACCTCGACGGCGGCACCCGGCTCAGTCGCGGGGACCAGACCGTCTACCGGGGCCTGGCCGTGGCCGCCTTCGCCGAACAGGTGGTGATCCAGCAGGAAGGCGCCGTGCGCATCGATCCCGGCGTGGCCCTTGACGTGGCCTGCGTCATCGGTTGCGCGGTGCAGACCGGCGTGGGCGCCGCGCTCTACACCGCCGCCATTCGGGCCGGAGACACCGCCGCGGTGCTCGGCCTGGGCGGCATCGGTCTGTCGATCGTGCAAGGGGCACGCCTGGCCGGCGCGTCGGTCATCATCGCCTCGGATCCGGTGCCTGAACGTCGCGACGCCGCCCTGCGCCTGGGCGCGACCCACGCCATTGATCCCCGGACCGACGATGTGACCACGGTGGCCATGGACCTGACCGGTGGCGTCGGTGTCGACGTGGCCTTCGACGCGGTGGGCCGGCCGGCCCTGATCAACACCGGGCTGAGCGCCACCCGCCTGGGCGGGACCACAGTCATGGTGGGTGTCGCCCCCCTGGACCAGCAGTTGGTCATCGAGTCACCGACGGTGTTCGCGGCTACGGCCAAGCGCCTGATCGGGTGCCTGCTGGGCGGCGTCAACTCGCGTCGGGACATTCCGCGCCTGGTGTCGCTGTGGCAGGCTGGCCGGCTCGATCTCGAGGCACTCATCACCGGCCACCAGCCGCTGGCGGAGATCAACCAGGCCTTCGATGACCTGCGAGCCAGCCGCGGCATACGGACCGTGATCGACATCTGACCCCGTTCGGGGGCTGACGGAGGCGCGCCACCCGGCAGGACCCCACCGTGAGCGGCCGGTCTCCGGTATGGCGGCGGCCCGGTCATTCGACGTGCCACCATGGGCATGTGACCGCCGCCACCACGTCCGCCCCCGTCGGGTCCCTCGGGGGCGTCGGACACCGGTGGCGCAGGGTGCTGGTCGCCATCCTGGCCGTGCTGGCCTGCATCTCGTTGCTGGTCAGCGCCGTCGGGGTGTGGGCGCACCGGACCCTGCTCAACACCGATTCGTGGGTTGCGGCGGTGGGACCGCTGGCCAAGGATCCCCGCATCATCGACGCGGTGGCGGTGACCCTGACCAACGAGGTCATGCAGGCTCTGGACGTGCAGAAGGTGGCACAGGACGCGCTGCCCGCGAAGGCCGACTTCCTGGCCCAACCCCTGAGCGTGGCCGCCGAGCAGTTCGTGCAGAAGACCATCACCCAACTGCTGAGCACCAAGCAGTTCCAGGACTTCTGGGTCCAGGCCAACCGGGTGGCGCACGCCACCGCGGTCAAGATCCTCAAGGGCGAGACGATCAAGGGGGTGAGCACCGCCAACGGTGAGGTCACCCTCAACCTGTTCCCGATGATCAGTCAGGCCCTGACGGTCGTGGGCGAGAAGGCCCCGGGCATCTTGGGCGGCGCCCGGCTGCCCGAGCTGGCGGCCTCCATCAGCCCAGACCAGGCCCGAGCCAAGCTGAGCGCAGCCCTGGGAAAGCCGCTCCCCTCGGACTTCGGGGTCATCACCGTGTTCAAGAGCGATCAGCTCAAGCTCGCCCAGGAGGGCCTGAAGCTGTTCAACGCCGTCATCGTGGTGGTGCTCATCCTGACCGTCTTGCTGTTCGCGGCCACGATCGCCCTGGCCCACAAGCGTCGTCGGGCCATCATCGCGCTGGCCCTGGGATCGGTGGGAGCCCTGGTGGTGGCCACCGCCGTCGCTCGCGTCATCAAGGGCCAGATCCTCGGCCTGGTGGGCAACGCCCAGGCCCGTGACGCAGCCAAGGCGACCATCTCCCAGCTGGTCAACCGCCTCGATCTCATCACCCACTCGCTGCTGGTGCTGGGGCTGGCAGTCGCCATCGTCGCCTTCATGACCGGCGACAGCCGGCTGGCCCGCCGCATCCGGAGTCGATCGGCCCGGGTGGGTCGCTACCTGGCGGGCGGCGTGCCGGCCGACCAGGTGCCCAACGCGGTGATCTGGGCTCGCCGGCACGTCGCCCTGCTTCGCTGGGGCGGGTTGGCGGTGGCCGTGTTGGCGCTGCTGTTCGTGGTGAGCGGATGGGTCGGCCTGCTGGTGACCCTGGTGGTGGCCGGTCTGTTCGAGGTGGCTGTGTCGTATGTCGCCACCCGGCCCCTGCCGCCGGTGGAGACGACGAGCGCCGGCGCCGCCTGAACCGGAGCGTCGGCTTCAGAGGCCGGCGGTGGTCTCGATGCGGCCGTCACGGGCGGCCGCCGAGAAGTGCTCGTAGTCTCGCTCGTTCTGGTCGGCGTAGTCGACGGCGAAGGCCGCCAGGCTGTCGTCGAACTTCGTGCTCGTGCCCAGGTATCCACTGATCAGCGCGGCCAGGCCGGTGCGGGCGTGGCCTCGGGCCACGGTGGCCGCACAGGCGGCGCCGTAGTCGCGCAGCTGGCTGGGGGTCATGACCGCCGCGTCCACCGAGCCCTTCATATCGCGCAGCTGGCGCACGTAGTAGCACCGGTCCTCGAAGCCGAGCCAGCCGAGCATCATGTCGCTGACCCCTTGCATCAGGTGCTGGCCCACCACCACGCGCTGACCGTGGTTGGTGAGCATGCTCTTGCCCACAAAGGGTTCGAGGATGGAGGACTCGGCTTCTTTGACCTGCAGGAACAGCGGCCCGCCGTTGACCCGACCCTCGAGCAGGATCATGAAACAGCGCGTGCCCACGCTGCCCACGCCCACCACCTTGCGGGCCGCGTCCACGAAGCGGAACCCCCGCATGAGCAGCTGGCGCTCCGCCGACAGCGATGACAGGTACGACTCCATCAACTCGTTGGCGTGGCCCAGGATGGCGGGATCGTGGATGCGCTCCACCACCGGCGGCTTCTCGATCACCTCGAGCTCACCATCGACCAGGTGGGCCAGCTTCTCGAACGCGTGCTGGTTGGTGTTGGCCCGGGCCTTGGCGATGATGCGCTCGGCCGCGTCCACCAGCGGCGTGGAGTACGGCGAGGCCTGGGCAGCGTCGATGTCGGTGCGCTGGTACCACAGGTCGAGCATCGGCATCTGGGCGAAGCTGGCCATGGCGGTGCGGTAGGCGCGCCCGACGGCGGCGGCCGCGGCCATCGCCTTGATCTCGCGAAAGCCGTTGGCCCGCGCCGCCACCACCACGCTGGCCGCCAGGCGCTTCACGTCCCACTCCCAGGGGCCGGGCAGCGTCTCGTCGAAGTCGTTGACGTCGAAGACCAGGTGGCGATCCGGCGCCGCGTACATGCCGAAGTTCATCAGGTGGGCGTCGCCACAGATCTGCACGTTGATGCCGCTGGTGGCCGTACGCGACAGGTCGCTCGCCATCACATACGGTGACCCGCGGTAGTAGGCGAAGGGCGAGGCCAGCATGCGACCCCAACGGATGGGGATCAGCTCGGGTACCCGGTTGCGGTTGGTCCACTCCAGCAGCTCGATCGGGTCGGGCCGACCGGGGGGCGGCGTCCACCCGGCGTGAGCTCGCCGTGGCGAATGCTGTCGCAACGTGCGCCCGCGCTCGTAGAGCGTGTCGCGGTCCTCGTCCGGATAGCGGGTCAACTCGGCGGGAGCCGACGTGCTGGCAGTGGCGGTGCTCATGGGTCGCCCTCTTGAGACCGACCGACCGACACGCCGAGCTCAGTCATCCCGCGACGCTAGACCAGAGCGGCGTGGGGCTGGTCCGGAAGGTCGGGCGGGATTCCCCCGCGGTCGCCGGGTCAGAACGGGCGCGCGGGTGGCGTGTGCGACGGATTGGCGGGGGCCACCGCGGGGTCGGCTTGACGACTCGGCAGGGGGGCGGGTGCCGGTGTGCTGGGCGCCTGGGCCGTGGCGCGGTGGCGGGCGCGGTGGCGGTGGCGGGCGCCTGGGCCGCGGGCGCGGGCGCGGTGGCGGTGGCGGTGGCGGGCGCGGTGGTGGCCGTAGGAGCGGATGCTGCCGGCGGGGTCGGTGCCGAACCCGAGCGGGCCTGAGTCGGGGGATCAGCGGCGGTGGCCTCGGCCATGGTGGCGCGGATCTCGCCGGCCCGGGTGAAGTAGATGGAGGCCACCCGATCGACGGCGGCCTGGTCCAACACCATCGCGGTCTGGTTGTACGTGCTGACGGCCCGCAGGATCTTGCACACCTCTTTGGGCAGGTACGGCCGCAGGTCGCCGTCACCCAGGTTGCGGCTCACGTCGCGGAGGTAGTCGGCGGCCCCCGGGGCAATGGTGATGCCGGCCGCTCCGGCCGAGCGGACCAGCACCTCGTCGAACTCGGTGTCGCTGATCGACGACACCAGGATCTTGTTCTGGATCCGGCGGTAGAAGGCCTCGTCGCCCAGGGTGGTGGGGTCGAGGTTGGTGGAGAACACGACCTTCACGTCGAAGGGGATGTCGAAGCGCACACCGTAGGACAGGCTCAGGTAGTCGATCCGCCGATCCAACGGCACGATCCAGCGGTTCAGCAGAGCCTCCGGGCTGATGGTCTGGCGGCCGAAGTCGTCGATGACCAGCAGTCCGTTGTTGGCCTGCATCTGGATGGGGGCGAGGTAGATGCCGTTGCTGGCCTCGTAGGTCAGATCCATCATGTCGGTGGTCAGCTCGCCACCGACCACGATGCTGGGTCGGCGACACAGCACCCAACGGGGATCGAGATCAGGGGGCTGCTCGTCGAGCGGTTCGTGGATGACGGGGTCGTAGACGGTGATGAGCTGGTTGTCGACCTCGAGCGCTCGCGGGACGTACACCGCATCGGTGTGCACCCGGATGAGGCGCTCGGCCACGCTGGTCTTGCCGGTGCCCGGCGGCCCATAGAGGAACATCGCACCCTCGGTGAGCAGCGCCGGGCCGAGCTCGTCGAGCATGCGGTTGCCGATCACCAGATCTTGGAACGCGGCCCGCATCGACTCGCGGCTCACCACGGGTTCGGAGTGCTGGCTGGTGACCATGGCGTTGTAGTCGCGCAGGCTGACCGGGGCGATCCCGGCGTATCGGGACAGCTCCATGCGCTCTCGGGCGGTGTCGCGTCCCTGCTCGGTCAGCTCGAAGATGTAGTCCCGGCCCTCGAGGCCGAGGAGATCGATGTGGCGCAGGTCGCGCAGTTCCTCGACCACGGTGGTGATGATCGCCACGCTCAGGCCCAGACCCTGGCTCAGCTTCAGCGTCGACGACCGACCCTCGTAGAGGGCGCGGCGCAGGGCCAGGTCCTGTACGAGCGAGCCAGGGATCCCCAGCTCCTCGATGGTGCGTGGTGCACGCGGCATCCCCACTTGTCCCATGACCGACGGCCTCCTCAGCTCAAGCTGGCGTCACATGACCATCGGCCGCAGGACCAGTCCTCTTGAGGGAGCCGAGCCCGAGGTTTCGGGCCAAGATGGGGCATGAGCCGATTCCGCCCGTCGGATCCCCGGCCCGAGCGCATCTGGCCGGCTCGGGCCATGGGTATGGGATTCCTGGCCAGTGGGCTGGTTCACATGGTCCGTCCGTCTGTGTTCGAACCGCTGATCCCCCCGGAGCTGCCTGCGGCCACCGAGCTGGTCTACGTGAGTGGAGCGGCGGAGCTGGTGTGCGCCTTCGGACTGCTCACGCGACGACGGTGGGCGGGGCCGGCCAGCGTGGCCGTGTTGTTGGCCGTGTGGCCGGGGAACTTCCAGATGGCCCGTGACGTGACCGCCCAGGCCGGCCCCGAGGATCGGCTCAAGGTCGCGGCGGTGTGGGCCCGGCTGCCGGTGCAGCTGCCGATGATGTGGGCGGCCATGCAGGGCCGTCCGGCCCGCCTGGCCGCGGCGCCGTAGCTCGAGCCGCCCCGACCCGCGGGCCGGCGGGCCGGCGGGTTTGCAGGTGGACCGCGACCAGCAACGCCACCCCGAGGGCTGCCACGGCACCGATGGCCGGTCCGACCGCGATGCCGGCGACCACGCTCACCCCGAACTGCACGGCGATGACCTGCTGGCGGCTGGCGGGACCCCAGGCGTCGAAGCGCCGGTGGAAGGCGTGTAGCGCGGCCGGCGTGGTGATGCGCACCGACAACAACACGGCCAGACCGCGCAGCAGGCCGAACAGCGTCAAGACGGCCAACGCCGCGGCCGGGCTGCCGGTGAGGGCGGCCAGCACCACGAGCAGGTACAGCGCGGCGGTCATGATGTAGGTGATCACGCCGGCGCCGATCTGCCAGCCGAATCCGCTGGCATAGACCCATCGCCGGTAGCGGCCGAGCCACAGCTCGTCGACCTGGCGTCGGTGGAAGGGCAGCTGCCGACCGAACGGCGCGAGGTCGGATCCTCCAGCGATCAGCGCGGAGACCGCGGCGACCAATGCCGCGGTTTCAGCACTGGGACCAAGGGTCGCGACGCCCATCGCGAGGCCCGCGGCCACCAGGCCGAGGGTGGCTCCGCCAACGGTGGCGCCGACCACGAACCAGGCCGCGGTGGCCGCGTAGCGGTGGCCGCGGCTGCGTTCGGCCAAGGGCGTGAGGGTGGAGAGCATCGACAACCCGCAGGGGGACCAGGTCGAGCGGACGGCGGCCGCCACCGCCACCACGATCGCCAGAACCAGCATCAGGCTGTTCACGGAACTCATGGTGCCACGCGGCCGGCCGGCACGGGGAGCGATGCTCCCGGGCGATGGGGTGGCTCGTCGCGGATGGCGATTCCGGCGACGGCGACCGGGGTCGAGGACTCAGGTGATCGTGATGGTGCGGAGAACCCGGTTCAGCGGGCGAACGGTGGCTCGGCGCAGCAGGTAGCTGCCCAGCACCACATACAGGCAGAACGGGCGCCCGGCGTGCGTGAAGAACCACTGGGCACCACCCTGGCCCGGGAGCGGCCGTTGCAGCCGGTTGGGCCCGAACGCATCGGGCGCGACCGGCCAGGGCACCTGCAGGGTGGCGAAGAGCGCGGTGCCCACTGACTCGTGGCCGTACTCGAACAGCGACACGAAGATGTGGTGTGCACCCATGAGCTCGACTGCGCCACCTCCGAAGTCCCCCCGGTGGCTGGGCAGGGAGAAGTTGGCCAGCTGGAGCACCGGATAGCTGGCGGCCAGGGGCAGGTTGCTCCGACCATGCCGGTTCGGTCCGGCCAGACCGCCGGTTGGGCTCGAGGGCGTCGTGGGCGAGGTTGGAGCGGCTTCGGGTGACCGAAGGTAGATCTCGCCCTCCCAGCCACCGCCCACCTCGGCCGACAGACCCTGGGCCTGGAGTCGGCGGCTCATTCGTCGGCGTCCGGGACAACTGGCTCCCCTGAGGACTCAGCCGGGGATGCGGTCTCGGAAGGGGATGCGGTCTCCGGCGAGGCCAGGCCGTACAGGCTGGGATGGCCGGGGCCGATGCCGGCACGCGCCAATTCTTCGTCGGCGCGCTGTTCACGTCCCGGGCCGTCGAGACCACGGGACCGACCGCCGCGGGTCGACCTGGCGGCGGCGCCGCCGGTCGGAGCGAGGCCGGCGTCGGCACAGGCCTGTTCGAGCAGGCCCGCCACCTGCGGCCAGGTCGTCCCCGATCCCTCGCCCAGGATCTCGCCCCGCGGGCCGTCCACCAGCACGAAGTAGGGGCTGACCGGCACCTCGTAGTCCTGCCAGGCCTCGGAGGACATGACCGTGCGCACCCGGTCGCCGGCCAGCTCGGCCACTTTGGACACGCTCTCGTTCTGCGGTCCCTTGGTCACCACCACCAGGTGGGTGTCCACGCCCGGCAGGTCGTCCTCGGCGCCCCCGGCGAACGCCTCCCAGAACCCGCGACACGTCGTGCAGCCCGAGGACAGGAAGGCCAACAGGGTCGTGTGAGGGCGATCGACGACGCCGATGGCGGCGGCCGCCCCGTCGGGTGTGGTGCCCGACAGATCGAAGGCGGGCGTGTCGCGGGTGCGCGGCCCGGGCACCCCGGGTTGGGTGCGGACCGGGCTGGTTGCCCGGGACGGACCGGCCACCGGCGCTGCTCCCCGGGCCTGGGCCGGGTCCTGGTCGTCGTACACGCCAGCCCCCAGCTCGTGGAGGCGCCGCAGGATCTCGGCGTGGGTGCGCAGGAGCCCGACGACCAGGACCGCCAGCAGGGCCACCACCACGCCCTCGAGGGCGACCAGAACGATCATCGGCTCAGCTTGAACTCGGTGGCGGCGGGTGTGAGGGGATCGCGACCGGCCACGGCGTCGAGCGCGTCGGGCAACACGGTGAGCAGTGCGGTGAGCAGGTAGCCCCCCACGAGCACCAGCCCGAGGTAGACGAGGGTGTCGGTCACGGAGCCCGCGTCGGTGGCCAGGCCCGGAAGGCCGATGACGGCGGCCCCGGCCAGCACGGCGGCTGCCAGGGCGTCGATGACCACGTGCAGCACCGACGGGCGTGACGACTGGGCGCCGAAGCATCCGCACGACGCAGCCTGGTCACCCAGGGCCAGCAGCCGGGCACTGATGCCGGTGAAGACCATGAACACGGCGGCACCAAGCGCGGCCAGCCAGACCGTGCCGACCACGATCAGGCCCAGTCCCAGGGCCACCTCGATCACGGCCAGCACCCGTACCAGGCCCCGACGTCCGGGCAGGCCCACCGCCTGGAACGACGCCACCGTGGGGCCGGGGGCGAGCACCTTGGACAGCCCGCCCGCAGCCAGCATCACCGCCACCATCCCCACGACGCCGCTGAGCACGTTCACGACACGATCCTACGAGGCGCTCAACCCACCAGCGCCCGCGGCACCCTCAACAGCCGGACCACTGGTGCTCGCGGCGGTAGATGATCACACCGTTGACGTCGGACACCGGCTCGTACGCGGTCATCAGGTTGGCCATGGCCGGCACGCTGAACAACGGCACCTTGCCGGCGTCGCGCAGCCCAGCCGGGCTGGTGTCGACGATGAGCGTGGGTCGGCTGTGGTCGAGGTCGTGGCAGAGGTCGTCGAGCGCGCCCTTGGTGGGCTTGGCCTGGTCCACCCCGGTCACGAAGTTGGTGTGGGGGAACCGGGTGGCCATGGGCCGACCCGAGGCCCAGGTCACCTCCGAGTACGAACCCCACACGAACACCGACTGATGCGGGGTGCTGAGCTGGTCGACCTCCTTGACCACGGCCTTGTAGGGCGGCAGGTCGGGCCGGGGCATGGCCGTGGTGACGGCGAGCCAGACCGCGGTGGTGGCCCCGGCCACGATCATGGTCTTGCGCAGGGTCACCGCCGCGATCTGGGTGGCACCGATGGCCGCCAGCGGAGGCAGCACCTGGAAGAAGTAGTGACCGAAGAAGTGGCCGCCCACGGCCACGCCGATCAACGCCGAGACCAACCACAGCCACAGATCCACCTGGAGCTTGCGCTCGGGCCAGGCCTTGGCGGCCAACCACACCATCACCACATGACTGATGGCGTAGATGCCGGTGCTGAGCACGGCCACGCCGACGATGTCCACCAACGAGTACACGCCGATGTAGCCGCCGTTGCTCGAGATGTTCCAGAACAGGAAGCTGCGCACCCCGAACATCGCGGCCACCAGCGCGTAGGTCACGGCCCCGGTGACGGTGAGCACGGCGAGCTGACGGCGACCATCGGGGCGGCGCCACAGGTTGTAGGCCACCGGCAGCAGGGTGAAGGCGGCGGGCTGCTTGATCAGCACCGCCACCACCAGCGCCAGTGCGGCAGCCGCGGCCATGCCCTTGCGGCTGAACCACCAGGCCAGGGTGATGGGGAGCAGCATGGCCGCCTCGAAACCGGCGGCATGGGCGTCGTTGTAGGCGAAGGTGGCCGTGCCCATGACGAACAGGGCGGCCACGGCCATGCGATGGCGCCAGGCCTGGCACAACGCCACCCCGATGACCAGGCCGGTCACGGCTTCGAGCCCCACGATGAGGATGCGCACTGGGATCAGGCTGTTCGAGTGGGTGAGCCAGAAGCTGCCGGCGTAGAGGTAGAAGAGCCCTGGGGGTTTGCGATCGACCAGGTTGCCGTAGAGGTGGCCGCCGCGCAGCAGGCCCTGGGCGATCGAGCCGACGCTGGCTTCGTCGACGTCGAGGCGGTTCGAGGTGAAGATCGGGAAGTGGACCAGGTAGGCCAGGCCCAACAGGCCGGTCAGCGCCAGCAGGCCACGCTGGGCACGGCCGCGGCCTACTCGGATGGTGGTGGGGGCGCTCACGCCATCACTCTGCCTCTGCCACAGCCAGGAGCCTGTGGGTAGTCCACGTGGCGGTCAGATCCATGTTTCGGAACCTGGCCGACCGGGTCGGATCCCACAGTCTTAGCGGACCAGGCCACCGCGGGCCCGTCAAATCGTTCAGTTGGTGCCCAGGAGGTCGACGACGAACACCAGTGTCTCGCCGCCCTTGATCACACCCCCGGCACCGGCCTTGCCATAGCCCAGGTGCGGAGGGATGACGATGCGTCGGCGCCCGCCGATCCTCATCCCGGCCACCCCGTCGTCCCATCCTTTGATGACCTGGCCCGCACCCAGGCCGAAGCGGAACGTGTCGCCGCGGTCCCATGAGGCGTCGAACTGCTGTCGGGTGCTCCAGGCCACGCCGACGTAGTGCACCTCGACGTCCTGGCCGGCGGCGGCCTCGGTGCCCTCTCCCACGACGATGTCCTCGATCACGAGCTCGGTGGGCGGTGCCTCGCCGGGCGGGACGAACACATGGGGCTTCTCGGTCTCGACCATCCGGCAACGCTACCGCCGGGAGTGCGGTCCTCGAACCCATGGGTCGACCCATGGTCAGCGGGCAGGTCGAGGAAGGGTGGGGCCGGGAACGCCTCGGGTCCCAGCCCGCCGACGTCGCCCCAGGCCCTGCTGGCCAACGGCTCGATCGTCATTGCGGGGCCCAACGCCGCGACCGGGCGAGTCGGTGCCCGGGTGCGACCGGGCGTGTCGGATGGTAGGGCTTGGGGCCATGAACGATGCGAGGGAGGTCGAGACGGGAGGCGGTGTGCGGGTGCGCATCACCCGCACCACCCCGGAGGACCATCTCGAACTGTTCGAGCTCTTCGCGGCCGCGGTGGTCGCCGGCGAGGGCTATCCACAGGACCCCGGTGTCGCCGTGTCCTTCGACGACTTCGAGCAGTACTGGCTGACCCCGGCCCGCGAGACGATGGTGGTGCGGTTGGAGGACGGCCGGCTGGTCGGAGCGTGCACCATCAAGGCCAACGGGGTGGGCCGGGCGGCACACGTGGCCAACGCCGGCTACCTGGTGGCCATTGGCCAGCGTGGCCTGGGCATCGGCACCGCGCTGGTCGAGCACTCCTTCGAGGTGGCTCGCAGCACGGGCTTCGACGCCATGCAGTTCAACTTCGTGTTCGCCACCAACCCCGCCCGGCGGCTCTATGAGCGGCTGGGCTTCCAGCTGGTGGGTGAGGTGCCCGACGTCATCGATGGCGAGGCCGTGTGCATCTACTGGCGCAAGCTGTAGGTGGCGTCAGGCAGGATCGGCGCCGAGGTCGGCCAAGGCGCGGGTCACGGCCGCGTCGACTGCGGTCTGCATCCATCGGCCCAGACGGACCAGGCTGGGGATGCGCCCGGGACGGGTGGCCACCAGGCGGGCCACTGCAGCCAGGTCGGGCGTGCCGTCGGGTCGGCTCAGACCGAGCACGGCCTGGTCGACGCCGTCGTCGGTGGTGTGGTCGCTGATGCCCCGGAAGGCGGTCCATCCCATCCCGCGCTCGGCGCAGACCGCGGCGATGGCCGAGGTCTCCATGTCGATGGCCGCGTAGCCCTCGTCGCGCAGCCGGCCCAGCTCGGCCGGATCGTCGATGAGCCCGTCGGAGGTGACCAGGCGGCCCTCCGTCGGTCCGCCCAGCGGGGTCGCCGCCAGGGTTCGCCCGCTGGCCAGGTCGAGCACCGTCTCGGGCACGACCACCGACCCGATCGGTCGGCGCCGGTCCAGCCCGCCGGCGATGCCCACCACCAACACGTGGTCGCAGTCGGACAGCTCGATGAGCTGGCGCGTGACCCGGGCTGCGTTGTCCAACCCCATGCCGGTCATCATGGCGGCCACCCCGATGCCTCCGACCATCCCCCGATACACCGGCGGTTCGGCTTCCGGAGCGCCGCAGCCCGAGCGCGTTGACCAGAGGCCGCAGTTCGGGACGCATGGGGGCGAGGATGGCGACCTGCTCAGGCCGGGGCCGATCGGGCATGGCCCAGTCTCTCCCGTCGCTCGGGCCGACACCTCGACACCTCGGTGAGCAGGTGCGGCCACCGAGCGGCCAGACTGGACCCATGCAACCGCTGGCTGTGCATCACGTGTCGATCACCGTCACCGACGTCGACACCGCCTTCGCCTTCTACACCGACGTCTTGGGGCTGGTGGCGCGCCACGACCGGCCCGACTTCGGGTTCGGCGGGGCCTGGCTGGACGCCGGCGCGCAGCAGCTGCACCTGGTGGAAGGCTGGCCCCCGGAGGATCGAGGTCAGCACTTCGCCCTGCGGGTGGCCGACCTGGACGACACGGTATGCGAGCTACGGGGCGCGGCGTTGAGGTCACCGATCCGTCGCCCGCGGGACCGACCCGGCAGGCTTTCGTGCACGACCCCGAGGGGAACCTGGTCGAGCTGCTCGAGACGGTGAGCGCTTGAGCGAGATCCATCACCGCTTCCTGAACCAGGCCCTCGTGGAGATCGCCGCGGCCCGGGGACTCGTCTACGAGGAGTGGGGCCAGGGGTGGCTCACCCGGGTGGGCGACGGGCGTCGAAGCCTGTCCACCTTCGGCTACCAGCTCTCGTTGAACAGCGCGGTGGCCGCATCCGGTGCCCGGGACAAGGCCGCGGCGGTGGAACGACTCGGGCGGGACGGCGTCGCGGTGGTTCCGACCCGACTGGTGCTGGGCGACGTGCGCCAGGCCTGGCTGGACGGCCGTCGGGCCGCCGACGTGCTCGACGAGGTGCTGGCAGACTGGGCGCCGCCGCTGATCGTCAAGCCGAACGAGGGGTCCTCGGGCGACGGCGTGTTCTTGTGCCGAGAGCGCGCGCAGGTCCGCCGACGAGTGCTCGAGCTGCTCGAACGCGAGCCGGCGGTCGTGGTCCAGCCTTTCCTCGACCTGATTCGCGAGGAGCGTTGGATCGTGCTCGACGGCGTGCCACGGATGCGTTACACGAAGACACCGGGCGGGCCCGAGGGCAGCGGACGGCGGGCGCCATTGTTCAACCTGGCCCTGGGGGCCCGCGTGGGCGAGTTCGGCCTCGAGGGAGCCCAGCCCGGTTCCCGGGAGCTGGCCCTGGCCGCGGCCGGCTCTCTCGGTCTTCGAGTGGCCGCGGTGGACCTGGTGCACGCTGTCGACGCGTCGTGCCAGGTGCTCGAGGTGAACTCTGGGCTCTCGTTCGAGCATCTGGTGCGCCTCGAGCCGGCTCGCCGAGCCGACGCCGTGGCGGTCTACGACGCGGCCGTCACTGCGGCCATGTCCGCGAGCGCGGACCCGTCGGGGGATGCCGTCGTGTCGATCGGGACCGCGCCGCCGCGCCCGACTGGGCAGATGGTCGGCCCCGGCGGATGAACAGGCCGGACCGTGTCGACCGGCTGCGGAGCGGTTGGCGGCCCAGGTCCATGGCCGAGGCGCTGGAGTTCCTGCAGGTCGACCTGTTCCAAGCGCCCGAGCAACTGTTCCGGGGAGGTGGCGGATGGGCTCGGGCGGCGGCTCTGCTGGCCGAGTTGGGTGATCCGCAGGACGAGGTGCCGGTGGTGCACGTGGCAGGGACGGCGGGCAAGGGCACGGTGGCCGCCGGCATCGCCGCGGCGGCCACCCGGCCGGACTGTCGGGTCGGCCTGCACCTGTCACCCCACGTGTACGACCTGCGTGAGCGGTTCTCGGTGGACGGGCATTGGTGCTCGCCCGACCAGGTGGCGGCCCTGCTGGCCGCGGTGCTGCCCGCGGCCAGGCGCGTGGCCGACTCGGCCCACGGTCCGCCCACCTACTACGAGGTGACCCTGGCCATGGCCCTGGTCCACTTCGTGCGCCAGCGTTGCGACCTGGTGGTGCTCGAGACCGGCCTGGGGGGACGCTACGACGGCACCAACACGGTCACCCGGGCCGACAAGTTGGCTGTCATCACGCGGATCGACCTCGATCACGAAGCGGTGCTTGGCCACTCGCTGGGGGCCATCGCCGAGCAGAAGGCCGGCATCCTGACCGAGGGCGGCGAGGCCGTGGTGCTCCACCACGGGGTGGCGGCCATCGACGACACGCTGGCGGCCGCGGCCGCGGCTGCGGGATGCCGGTGCCACCTCGTCCATCCGCCGGCACCGGAGCAGGGCGTGGTGGCCCACATGCTGGAGGACACCGCCCTGGTGCAGGCCGCGGTCGCCGTGCTGGATGCCCGCCAGGGCCGCCCGTCCGATGCGGCCATCGTGGCCCAGGTGGTGCGCGGCGTGAAGCTGCCCGGACGGTTCGAGCGGGTGCGCACGCCGCAGGGTGCCGAGGTGGTGCTCGACGGCGCCCACAACCCGGTGAAGCTGGCCGCGCTCATCGACCGGTTGCGGGCGGAGCACCCCATGGCGCCTGACGAGCGTTGGCCGTGGGTGTTCGGCTGTCGCCGAGACAAGAAGGCCCCGACCCTGCTCGCCATGCTGGCCGAGGTGGTCGATCGGGATCGTGGCCTGGTGCTGGTCCAGTTCCCGGTCGCGGCTGGCGACGTGCCCGCCGACCTGTCGGCTGACCCTGGAGAGCTGGCCACCCTGGCCCGCGCCGCCGGAATCGACCGTGTCGTGGTCGCCAGCCTGGACGACGCGGCCGATCGAATCCGAGGCGGAAGCCGACGGGGTGTGACGGTGGTGGCCGGGTCGTTCCACCTGCTGGCCGCGTTGCGTCCCCGGTTGCTGGCGCCTCCCGACGCGCGCCCACGGTCGGAGGCATAGGTTGGGGGCCCGTTCGGCCGCCACCTTCGCGACCGTTCGTCCTACCGTGGCCCCGACCCGGGGCGCGCCAGACTTGGAGCAGAGATGCCAATCGATACCTTCATGGCCTACGTCGGGGTCTATGCCGACGTCACCGATGCCGAATCCGACTACGACGTGATCAAGGCCCTGCACGTGGAGGCGGGTTTGATCGACGCCTACGATGCGGCGGTGATCGAGCGCCGCGAGGGCGGCAAGGTCAAGATCACCAAGAAGCACGAGACCCCCACCCGCGTCGGCGGTGTGATGGGTGGCGGCGTGGGTCTGGCCACGGGCCTGGTCGTGGCGCTGTTCCCCTTCGCCGCCATCGGCGGCGGCCTGTTGGCCGCCACCGCCGGGGGTGGCGCGCTGCTGGGGGCGGTGGCCGGGCACGCCGCGGCCGGCATGAGCCGGGGTGACCTCAAGGAGCTGGGCGAACAGCTCGACGAGGGTCAGGCCGGGCTCGTGGTGGTGGCCGTGTCGGACATGGGGGCCAAGGTCGAGAAGGCCATGAAGAAGGCCGAGAAGGTCCAGGCCAAGGAGATCAAGGCCGACAACGCCGAGATCGAGAAAGACGCCAAGGCGGCCGGGAAGTCCTGACGCCAAGGCGGCTGGGAAGTCCTGACGCCAAGGCGGCCGGGATGTCCTGAACCCAGTGAGTCGGCCCGGTCCCGGGCCCGGCCGAGTCGGCCGGGCCCGAGGTCGGCTCAGGTGACCGCGGCGTCGAGGTCGGCCATGACCGTCTCGGCGAAGCGCGACAACGAGTCGAGTTGCACGGACAGGTCGGCGGGGTCACCGCCGTAGAAGTACCAGGGCACAGCCTGGGCCTCGGTCACGCCGAGATCGGCCAAGCGGGCGAATCCGTCGCTGTCGGCCACGTCGAGGCACAGCGCGTTGATCTCGAAGGGCACGTCGCCCCGACCAGCGTCGTCGAGCAGCCGGCGCAGCGTGGCGATCGTTGCGCCCAGCTCGTCCACCGTCTGACCGGCGGAGATCCAGCCGTCGCCCAGCCGCGCCGCCCGTCGCAGGGCGGGTTCCGAGTGGCCGCCGATCAGGATGGGCACGGGTTTGGTCGGTGCCGGGCTGATCATCAGGCGGTCGAAGTCGTAGTGAGGACCGTGGTGTTGCACCCAGGTCGGCCCCTCACCGGCGCACACGGCTCGGATGATGGCCACCGCCTCGTCGGTGCGCGCCCCACGGCTGCGCATGTTGGTGTCGGTCCAGCGGAACTCCTCGGGAATCCACGACAGGCCCACGCCGAGGCGGAACCGGTCCTGGGACATCACCGCGATCGACGCCACCTGCTTGGCCACGAGCAAGGGGTTGCGCAGCGGGAGCTTGATCACGTTGGTGAAGTAGGTGATGCGCTCGGTCACCGCGGCCATGGCCGGGATGCCGACGAAGGGATCGACCATCGGCGTGTCAGGTGGCCACCAGCGCGAGCCATCCGGGCTGTAGGGATAGTCGGCCGAGACCTGCTCGGGGAAGAAGACCGAGTCGGGCAGGGCCACCGACGCGAAGCCGGCCGCCTCCGCGGCCCGCGCCATGGGCAGCAGGTGGTCGGCCGGCAACATCGGTAGTGGGACGGTGAAGCGCATGGGACGACTCCCTGGGGCGGCGGTGCCAGATCATGCCCCGCTGCGCCACGCCCCCCGCACTCAGCCGGTGAAGTTGGGCGGCCGAGGCCCAAGAGTTGGCAAAGTCGGCTCGGGGTGCCCAGGAACCTCGATCGCCACCGCCTACCGTCGGCGGTCGTGGCTGCCATGACCCCCCGACCGGTGAGCCGTTCCGTGGCACGCACCAGCTTGCGCCGAGCCGTGCTGGTGGGTGTCACGCTCGGCTTGGTGGTGACGGTCCTGCTCAGCGTCTCGCTGGTGGGGGCCTGGATGACGCCGGGCAACGAAGACTTCAGCGCCAAGTGGGCGGACTGGCTGCGTGGGCACCACGCGTCGGCCATGGTGAACCCGCTCGAGCAGTGGTACTACTCGACCAACGCACCGTCCAAGGGGGGCCGGCCGAAGTCGTTGAACCCGGTCCCGGAGGCCAAAGCCACCCGGGCCGTGGGTTCGACCACCATCCCGGCCGGGCCCCGCCACCTGACGCCGCCCGCGGCCATCCCCCTGCTGGTGCAGCCCGGCCTGGCCGGCGAGGGCGTGTGGCGGCCCACCGGCCCGCTGGTGGACGGCGCCCCTCACATGTTCGTCGCCCAGTTCCGGGCTGACGCCGTCTACACCAGTCAGATCACCGAGCGCGGTGTGGATCGACCCCACCGCCTTCACGCTCGCCCTCATCCCTGGCGCCCGGGAACCGGGTGGAACATGGACCCAGCCCCCCAACCTGGGGGGCCCGCTCCTGGCCCGGGCCGTGGCCGCCTTCAACGGCGGGTTCCGCTTCCAGGACGCCCGGGGTGGCTTCTACCTGAACGGCCGCACCGCGGTCCCCCTCCAGATCGGTGCCGCCTCCATCGTCTTCTACCAGGACGGCTCGGCCAACGTCGGGGTCTGGGGGCGGGACGTGTCCATGTCCCCCAAGGTCGTCGCCGTGCTCCAGAACCTCGCGTTGCTGGTGGACAACGGCCAGGTCGACCCGAGCGCCAGCTACAGCGACACCAAGCTGTGGGGCCACACCCTGGGGGCCAACACGGTGGTGGCTCGTTCTGGGGTCGGGATCACGGCGTCCGGCGCCCTCGTGTACGTGGCCGGCCCGGCGCTGACGTCCAAGAGCCTGGCCGAGTCGCTGCAGCGGGCTGGCGCGGTGCGGGCCATGACCCTCGACATCAACCCCGAGTGGGTCACCTTCAACTTCTTCAGCCACCCGAACCCCACCGACCCCAACATCGTGACGGGGACCAAGCTCTACCCCGGCATCCAGCGCAGCTCGTCGCGCTACCTGCCCCCGACGGCGGAGTCGCGCGACTTCTTCGCGGTGCTGACGCACTGACCTGGCGCGGGCACCGGGTCAGGCCTCAGCGGAACGGCTGCAGGACGTGCACAGGCCGACGAGGTCGACCCGGTGCTGCACCCGGTCGAAGTCGTGACGGCCGGCCGCGGCGGCGAAGGCGGTCTCGAGCTCGACCTCCAAGTGAGGGGGCAGTTCGAAATCGGCGACCAGCCCGCAGCGGGTGCACAGCAGGTGGTGGTGGTGGCTGGACAGATCCTCGGCCAGCTCGAAGCGGGCGAACTCGTCCACGGCCACGATGCGGCGGACCACACCAGCCTGGGTGAGCACGGCCAGGGTTCGGTAGGCCGAGCTCTGAGGGAGCTCGGGGTTGTTCGCCAGGATCTCGGGGATGGTCAGGGGCCGGCCGGCAGCCTGGAGGGTGTCCACCACCGTGTGGCGGCTGGTGGTGTAGCGCTGCCCGGCCGCACCCAGGCGGCTGGCGGCGATGGCGTGGACGTCCAGACCCATGGCCCGACCCTAGCCGCGAACGAGAATGACTGAGAACAGGAATAAGACTTGTTCTGGGAATCATTCTTGAAATAGGCTGGGTGGGTGCCTCTCCCCCGCGCCTTGCCGTCCAGCCTGATCCTGCTGGTCGGGCTGTTGGTCAGCCCGCTGGCGGTGGGTGGGTGTTCATCGATCGGATCGAACGCGTCCGGTCCCGACCGGGTGCTGCAGGTGGTGGCCGCCGAGAACATGTGGGGCTCGATCGCCGCCCAGCTCGGCGGTGTCCACGCCCAAGTGGTCAGCATCATCAGCCGGCCGGCCATCGATCCCCACGACTACGAGCCCACCGCGGCCGACGCCCGAACGGTGGCCGAGGCGCAGGAGGTCATCGAGAACGGGCTGGGCTATGACACGTGGGCCTCCAGGTTGGTGGCCGCCGACCAGGTCGACGGCCAGCGCGTGCTCGACGTCGGTCATGTGCTGGGGCTGGCCGACGGGGCCAACCCCCACCGCTGGTACTACCCGGCCGACGTCGAGCGGGTGGTCGACCGCATCACCGCCGACTATCAGCGACTGGATCCGACCGACGCCGCCTACTTCGCCGGTCTACGCCGGCGGTACCTGACCGTCGGCCTGGCCCGCTACCACCAGCTGCTGGGCACGCTGAAGGCCAGCTATGGGGGAACGGCGGTGGGCGCGTCGGAGAGCATCTTCGAGGGCCTGGCCCAGGCCACCGGGCTGGCGCTGATCACGCCGCCGTCCTACCTGCAGGCCATCAGCGAGGGCACCGATCCCACCGCGGGTGACCGGGCCACGGTCGAGTCCCAGATCGACCAGCGCCGGATCGCGGTGTGGGTGGTCAACCGCCAGAACTCGACGCCCGACATCCAGACCCTGACCGAGCGGGCCCGCGCCCGCCACATCCCGGTCGTCACCATCACCGAGACGTTGTCGCCGGCCAACCGCTCGTTCCAGGACTGGCAGGTCGACCAGTTCCAGGCGCTGGCTCGCGCCCTGGCCCAGGCCACGGACCGATGACCCCGTCGTCCGACACCCTCGAACGCGAGCCGGTGGTGAGGCTGGTGGACGGCATGGCCGTGGCCGGCGGACGGACCATCTGGCGCGGTGTCGACCTGACGGTGGCCTCGGGCCAGTTCGTGGCCGTCCTCGGTCCCAACGGGGCGGGCAAGTCCACCTTGATCAAGGCGGTGCTGGGGCTCATGCCGCTGGCCGGGGGTGAGCTACGGGTGCTGGGGATGGCCCCGGGCCAGGCCAACCAGCGGATCGGCTACCTGCCCCAGCGACGCAGCTTCGACCCCGGGCTGCGCATCCGCGGGGTCGACGTCGTGCGCCTGGGCCTCGACGGCCACCGGTTCGGTTTGACCCTGCCCGGACGGCACTCGGCCCGGGCCGAGCGCGACCGCGTCGACCAGGTGATCGAGCGGGTCGGGGCCACCGCCTATGCGCAGCGTCCGATCGGCCAGGTCTCCGGGGGTGAGCAGCAGCGGCTGCTCATCGCCCAGGCGTTGGTCACCGCCCCTCGGCTGCTCCTGCTGGACGAACCTCTGGACAGCCTCGACCTGCCCAACCAGGCCACCGTGGCCGCCCTCATCGCTGAGATCTCCGCGGACGGGGTGGCGGTCATGCTGGTGGCCCACGACGTCAACCCCATCCTCAGCTATGTCGACCGGGTCATCTACCTGGCCCGGGGCGCGGCAATGGAAGGACCGCCCGACCAGGTCATCACCAGCGAGGCGTTGTCCACTCTCTACGACACCCCCATCGAGGTTCTCCACACCCGCGACGGGCGTCCGGTGGTGGTGGGCCAGCCCGAGGCCCCCGGCCACCACCACGACCGCCATGGCTGAGCGCCCGGCCGGCCGGCGAGGTCACCGGTGGCGTCGATGACCTTCGCCTTCGGCCAGCCCACCTTGAGCTGGAACCTGGGCCGGGACCTGCACCAGCTCCTCACCTATCGCTTCATGATCGACGCCCTGGCCGCCGGCACCATCGTGGCTCTGGTGGCCGGCCCCATCGGCTGGTTCATGGTGTTGCGGCGCCAGACCTTCGCCGGACACACCCTGGCCGTGGTCGGGTTTCCTGGCGCGGCCGGCGCCGCACTGATCGGGGTGAGCGCCACTTACGGCTACTTCGCCTGCTGCATCACGGCCGCGCTGGTCATCGCCGCCGTCCCCCGCTCGAGGTCGGGTACCTCGGGCGAGGAATCCGCCGTCATCGGCACCACCCAGGCCTTTGCCCTGGCCTGCGGCTTCCTGTTCGTGACGCTCTACGCCGGCAACGTCAACGGCGTGGGCAGCCTGCTGTTCGGCAACTTCCTGGGCATCACCGTCGCCCAGGTGGTGGTGCTGGCCGTGGTGGCCGCCGTGGCGCTCGTGCTGCTCGCGGCCATCGGCCGTCCCCTGCTGTTCGCCACCGTCGACCCCGAGACGGCCGAGAGCCGGGGGGTACCGGTGCGGGCCCTGTCGGTGGTGTTCCTGGTGCTGCTGGGGGTGGCCGCGGCCGAGACCAGCCAGATCACCGGGTCACTGCTGGTGTTCGCCCTGCTGGTCCTGCCCGCCGCTACCGCCCAGTTGCTGACCGCCCGCCCGGCTCGGAGTCTGGCGCTGGCCGTCGGGCTGGCCCTGGCCGTCACGTGGGTGGGTCTGGCCGTGTCGTACTTCTCCACGTACCCGATCGGCTTCTGGCTCACCAGCGTCGCCTTCGGCGTCTACCTGTTGGCCCAGGCGTGGCGGGTCGGGGCGCGGGTCCGGGCCCACAGGTCGCGCACCGACCTCCGACCCGCGCCGCAGGTCGTGGGGGTGGACTGGTGATCGCCTCGCTCGATCCCATCGCGGGCCTCGGCCACATGTGGGCCCACTCCTCGATGCGCTTCGGTTTCGTGGCTGGCACCGCCATCGCCGTGTGCTCGGGACTGGTCGGCTACTTCGTCGTCCTGCGCGGCCAGGTCTTCACCGGCGACGCCTTGTCGCATGTGGCCTTCACCGGGGCGCTGGCTGCGCTGGCCTTCGGGTTCGACCTGCGCCTCGGGTTGTTCGTGGCCACCATCGGCATCGCCCTGTTGCTGGGTCTGCTCGGGCCCCGGGCCCGAGCCGACGACGTGGTCATCGGCAGCGTCTTCGTCTGGGTGCTCGGCCTGGGGGTGCTGTTCCTGTCCATCTTCACCACCGAACGGGCCACCGGGAACAGCGCGGCCGGCACCGCGGTGCTGTTCGGGTCGGTGCTCGGTCTGGACGCCAACCAGACCCTGGTGGCGGTACTGGTGGCATCGTTGGTGACGGTGGCCGTCCTGGTCATCGCCCGACCGCTGCTCTTCTCCTCGATCGATGCCACCGCAGCCGCGGCCCGCGGCGTGCCCGTCACGTTGCTGGGCTACGGCTTCCTGGCCCTGGTGGGAGCCACCGCGGCCGAGGCCACCCAGGCCGTCGGCGCCCTGCTCCTGCTGGGCTTGCTGGCCGCCCCCGGCGCCATCGCCCAGCGCCTCACGGCGCGGCCCTATCGGGCCATGGCCCTCTCGGTGGCTGTGGCCGTGGCCGCCATCTGGATCGGGCTCACCGTCAGCTACACGGTCGGGGACATCCCACCCAGCTTCGCCATCCTGTCGGTGACCACCGGGGGCTACGTGGCCGTGGCCCTGTGGGATCGCCGGCGGGGCATGCGATCGAGACGGGGCGTCGGTCGGTCGGAGGCGCTCGACGGACCGCGTGAGCCGGAGGCTCGACAGAGCGCCTGAGTTTCTGTCAGTCTCTCTGTCAATACTGCCGCTCAAGCCGCTCGAGCCGCTCGAGCCGATCTGTCAGGGGAGCCAGGATCCGGATGCCACGTCCAACCTCATCCGCCGGCGCGCCGCCGGTCGTCGGAGTCTGCCCATGATGGGCACCGTTCGCCGCGAGGTGCGCATCGCCCGGTCGGCTGACGACGTGTGGGCCGTGGTGGGCGATCCCGCCTCGATGGCCGACTGGTTCCCGGGGGTGGAGAGCTGCACGGTCGAGGGCAACCAGCGGACGCTCACCACCACGGCCGGGTTGCCCGTACCCGAGGAGATCATCCTCGTCGACCCGCTCCAGCGTCGCCTCCAGTACCGGGTGCTGGCTCCGATCGTGCAGTTCCACCTGGGCACGCTCGATGTCATCGACCTGGAGGACGGCGCCAGCCTGGTGGTGTCGTCGACCAACACCGAACCGGCCACCTTGTCACTGGTGTTCGGCGGGGCCACCGGCAACGCCCTCGGCGCACTGAAGCGTCAACTCGAAGGGGAGGCGCCCTGATGGGCCGCAAGATCCTGCTGGTCACCACCGACCAGCAGCGCTTCGACACGCTGGGCTGCAACGGGGGCACCCTGGCCCGCACCCCGGTGGTCGACGGCCTGGCCGCCGCCGGCATCCGCTACGAGCGGGCGCATGCCCCAGTCGGTGGTGTGCATGCCGTCACGCTCGACCATCATCACGGGCCAGCACCCGAGCACCCACGGCGTGTGGATGAACGGCGTGCCCCTGCCGGTGGACGCTCCCTCGGTGGCCGCGGTGCTGCACCAGGCGCGGCTATCGCACGGCGCTCGTCGGCAAGGCGCACTTCGAGCCCTTCATCGACCCGTTCGGTCGCTTCACCGAGAACGCGCTTGTCGGTGACCGGCGAGGAGACCACGCTTCGCACCGGCTACGGCGGTGGCCGTGGTCCCCACCGCGGGCTTCGACCACCTCGAGTTCGCCACCCATGGTGCCCTGGGCCCACTTCACTACGCCCGCTGGCTCGCCGAGCAGCACCCCGAGGCGGTGGGAGGTTCTACAACCCGCTCGACCACGAGTTCGAGGTCAACGCCGCGGGCGGCGGTGACAGCGATGCCCCCCAGGTCAAGGTCAACCCGATCGAGCGCGGCTGGTACCACACCGACTGGGTGGCCGATCGAACGGTCGGCCTGGCTCGACTCGCTGGGCGCCGACGACGACTGGTTCTGCTGGATGAGCTTTCCCGATCCGCACCATCCGTGGGACCCACCCGAGCGCGGAGATGGCGCGCATCGACTGGCGTGAGGTGGGGCTGCCCGCCGGCTACCCGCGGTCGCGTACCGAGCGGGAGCGGATCATCGACGGCAAGCCCCGACACTGGCGGCTGTGGTACGACGGCGACCTGGTGTCGAACTACGAGGCGCCGCGCGAAGTGGGTGCCGGCCACGTTGACCGACGACCAGGTCCGCGAGGTCAACGCCCGCAACGCGGTGGAGTGCGAGCTCATCGACGAGGCGTTGGGCCGGGTGCTGGCGAGCATCGCCGCTCGCGGGTGGGACGACGACACCGACATCATCTTCACCACCGACCACGGCGAGCTGCAGGGCGACTTCGGCTTGCTGTTCAAGGGCCCCTACCACGTCGACTCGCTCATGCGCCTGCCGCTGGTGTGGCGCCCGGCGCCCGTGGCGGTGGCCGAATCGCAGGCGGGCCCGCCGTGGTATCCGAGCCGGTGGGCCTGGTCGACCTGGCTCCGACCTTCTGCGCCATCGCCGGTCTGGAGGCCCCGGACTGGATGCAGGGCCGGTGCCTGCCCACCGACGACGCCGACGCCGCAGGCGCGCGGCATCGAGCGCGTGCTCACCCAGTGGGACAGCGAGCTGTTCGGCGTGGCCGTCCACCTGCGCACCATCACCCGCGACGGATGGCTGTGCACGGCCTACCTACGTGGCGCGGTGCACGACGGCACCGAGGGGGAGCTCTACGACCTGTCCGAAGACCCGCTGCAGCGGACCAACCGTTGGGACGACCCGGCCGTGGCTGCCCTGCGCGCCGACCTGTTGGCCGATCTGTGGGACCACCAACCGCCGGTCCACCAACCGCACCTGGCCCTCGAAGCCCCTGTCTGAGGTCTGAGGCCCGGGCAGCGCTCGGCCGGGTAAGCCCCCTCGACCTTCTCGACCTGCTTCCGGCGGCTCGTAGGTTGCGCCGCCCGCGGGTGAGCCGAGCGGCTAGCCCGTGAAGGCCGGCGATGCTGCCACCGCCTGCGCCGCCGCCGCCGTGGTGGTGGGTGCGCTGGTGGTGGAGGTCGTCGCCGCCGTGGTCGTGGTCGTCGTGGCCAGCGGTGTCACCGTGATGGTCACGGTGCCCGTGGGGGACCCCTCGACGTCTTCGAGGACGTAGCTGAACGAGTCGGTGCCGGTGTACCCCGGGTCGGGCGTGTAGGTGAACCCGCCGTCGGAGTCATCGAAGTCGGTCAGGGTGCCGTGGGTGGGCGAAGACGTCGAGATCACCAGCCCGTCGGTCCCGCAGATGTTGTCGTTGGCCACGACGCCGATCGGAGGTACCACCAGCGGCGTGTCCTGCGGAGTGGTGTACGAGTCGGCGGTCACCGAGATGATGCAGGCCGCACGAGGCGCGGGACGGGCGCCCGCCGAGCTCAGGCCGACGAATGGCACGACTGCCACGCAGACGGCCGCCAACACCATGGGGATGCGCCGCGGGAGACGGCGTCGGCTTGCTGGAGACATTGATCGACCCTTCCATCGCCCAACCGGATCTGGCGGCGCGAGCCTGCCGCCGTGCCGAAGGCTCGACCGTAGACCCTGGGTGGGCCTGGGGCAACGATCGGTGCTTCGCCGGGTGCATCGTGGCAGGTGGGAGGGCGTGACGCCGGTGACGTGCGGTGTGCTTCGGGTGATGCGGGCGGTTGTCCAGCGCGCCGGCGAGCGGTCGTGGCGCGGCCGGACAGCCGCGGTTGGCTGGTGGCGGCCGTGCTCGGGCTGGCGGGCTCTGGCGTGGTGTTGGTGGCCAACGGGTCCGTCTGTCCGATGGGCGCTCTGTAGACCGGGCCTGACGAGACAAGGCATCGGTCGGGCGATCGCGAAGGCCAACGAGCCGCGATCCCCGGGGGGACTTGGAAGCACGGTAGTTCTGTGCGCGGCGCTCGAGGGCGGGGCGCGACCTTGCGCTTCACCCCTCGCGTGGCGCCGGCGAAGAGCCAGCCGTCTCCGCCGGCCACGCGTCTCGCCCTCGGCTGGCTGAGCGGCGCTCGTTCGGGTCATCTACAGTCCCGCGGACGGGTCGACCGGAGCGCCGCGCATGCCACTTCGTCACGTGTACCGCCGAGTTGCCGCACGGTTGCATCGCCCGCTGTGTCTGCTCGCGGTCATGGCCTTGGGGGCCACCGCGGTCGTGGGGTGCAAGCTCATGTCGCCCCCCACGGCGGTCGCGCCGATCCGCGCCGCGTTCTACTACCCGTGGTTTCCCCAGGCATGGACCCAGCAGGGCCAGGATCCCTTCACGAACTACACGCCCACCCGCGGCTTCTACAGCACTGACCTGGCCACGGTGCAGGCGCAGATCGCCGACATGCAGTCCGCCGGCATCACCGTCGGGATCGCGTCGTGGTTCGGGCCGGGGAGCTCCACCGACCCCCACTGGCCGACCCTGATCGGGGCAGCCCAGGGAACGGGATTCGCCTGGGCCCCGTACTACGAGCCCGAAGGCACCTCCGATCCCACGCCGGCGCAGATCGCCGATGACCTGCACTCCATGTACGCGCAGTACCTCGGTACCAACACCGACTCCGGTCTGGCGTACATCGCCGGGAAGGGCATGCCTGTGTTCGTGTACAACGCCGACGATCTCACCCAAGCCAAGGGTTGCGACACGGTGAACCGATGGACCGCGGCGCGCCAGCTCCTGTCCCAGGAGTACAACCAGGTCGTGTACGTGGACCTCAAGGTGTTCCCCGGCTATGCGTCCTGCCCCGGTGGCGGCGGGATCGACGGCTGGCACCAGTACGCGCCGGCCAGCGCCACCCAGAACTTCGCGGCCGCTCCCGGCGATGGCTCGTTCTCCATCTCGCCGGGCTTCTGGAAGTCGGGTGTCCCTTACGGAACGGCGCCCTTCCTGGCCCGCGACCGGGCGCGCTGGCAGGCCGACATCGCGACGATGAACGCGTCCGGCGCCAAGTGGCAGCTCATCACCACCTACAACGAGTGGGGCGAGGGCACCGCCATCGAAAGCGCCTCGGGCTGCCGGAACCCAACGCCCACCGGTACCTACTGCGACTGGAGCGCCGCCAGCCCGTCCGACTTCCTCACCGATCTCCACAACGCCCCGGCGGGCTGACCAGCCGAGCGGGCGCCGAGGCCGCTCCCGGCAATGACCCTCCCTGATCGTCATCGGTCGGGCAGGCTGACTGGGTGGCCGATGAGGTGCTCAGCAGCAGGGTCCTCAACGGGCCCCTACCCCGGATCGTCGGATTGGGCGACCTCGGCGCCTTCGCTCCGGCCGCGGTGGCCGAGTCCAGGTCTGATCGGGGCTGACCAGCGCATCGAGCGGGCCTGAGGACTTGCCCGGGTCGGCGGGGCGGTGTCCGGGTGGACGGCTCTAGGGTGGTGCGGATGTCCGAGGGTCCCGACCTCGACCTTGCCCGCGATCCCGAGTCCGGCGGACCGGTTGACGAAGCCCGTGCCGACGACGGGCCGGGTGCGCTGGCGGCGACGGGCACGCTGTCCGACGCCGATCTGGCCGCCCTGGCCCCCTACGGGACCGAACGGTCCGTCGAGGAGGGCGACATGCTGTTCCGGGCCGGCGACACCGAGGTCGCCTTCTACGTGGTGATCGAGGGCGCGGTCGAGATCCGGCGCGACGACCTCGACGGCCAGGTGGTGCTCGTCACCCATGGCGCCCACCGCTTCCTGGGCGAGCTGAGCATGTTCACCGGCCAGCGCGCCTACCTGACCGCCCGGGTCAGCCAGGCCGGCCGGGTGCTGGTCATCCCCCCCGACCAGTTCCGTCGCCTGGGTTCGGCTGTGCCTGATCTGGCTGACGCCATCTTCCGCACCTTCGTGGCCCGTCGCGACCTCCTGCGCACCGGCGAGGGTGCTCGCGCCATTCGCATCGTCGGGTCGCGCTACTCGGCCGAGGCCATGGCCCTGCGGGCGTTCGCGGCCCGCAACCGGTTGGTGCACACCTGGATCGACCTGGAGGGTGCCGACGACGTCGACGTCCTGCTGGCCGGGCTGGGCGTCCGGGCCCGCGACACGCCGGTGGTGGTCACGCCCACCGCCGTGCTACGCCGGCCCAGCCCGGGCGAGTTCGCCGACCATCTGGGCCTGACCTTCCACGCCACGCCGGGCTTCCTGTTCGACTTGGTGGTGGTGGGTACCGGGCCGGCCGGGCTGGCCGCGGCGGTCTACGGCGCCTCCGAAGGGTTGAACACGATCTCGCTCGACGCGGTGGCGTTCGGAGGCCAGGCCGGCGCCAGCTCACGCATCGAGAACTACATGGGCTTCCCCACCGGGGTCTCCGGTAGCGACCTCACCGCCCGAGCCGCCATCCAGGCCCTTCGTCTGGGGGCCAAGCTGAACGCCCCCTGCGAGGCGGTCGGTCTGCGAGTCGAGCACGGCTACCACGTGGTGGTGCTGGCCGACGGCAGCGAGGTGGCCTGTCGGGCCGTGATCGTGGCCTCCGGTGCCCGGTACCGGCGCCTGGACGTGGACGACCTCGAGCGATTCGAGGGTGCCGGCGTCTACTACGCGGCCACCGATCTCGAAGCCCGGGAGTGCCGCGAGTCGCAGGTCGTGGTGGTGGGCGGTGGCAACTCGGCCGGCCAGGCCGCCCTCTACCTGGCTCAGCAGGGCAGCCGGGTCATCATCGCCATTCGGCGCCCCGACCTGGCCGCCACCATGTCCCGCTACCTCATCGATCGCATCGACGCCGACCCCCGGATCGACCTGGCCACCACCACCGAGGTGCGGTCGCTGGCCGGCGACGGCCACCTGGCCAGCATCACCCTCGAGCACACCCCGTCGGGCGAACACCGCCAGGTCGACTGCGCCGGCCTCTTCTGCTTCATCGGAGCGGTGCCGTCGACCGCGTGGCTGGGGGGCGCGGTGGCGCTGGACCGGTCCGGCTTCGTCCTGACCGGCCGGGCCCTCGATCCTCAGTTCGCCGAGGCGGCCCTGTTCGCGGGCCGTGCTCCATTGCCCTTCGAGACCTCGGTGCCCGGCGTGTTCGCGGCCGGTGACGTCCGCCAGGGCTCGCTCAAGCGGGTGGCGGCGGCCGTGGGTGAGGGGTCGAGCGCGGTCCGGTCGGTGCACGAGGTCCTGGCCGCCACCGCCTGAGCTGAGGCGGGTCAGGGCCAGTGCATCCGTTCGTCGCGGAGCAGGTCGGAGACCACCTCGCTGGTCTCGGCGAGACACATCGTGGCGCGGGGCCCGATCTCACCCGGGCCGGTCGCGGTGAGGCGATAGGCGGGCCAGCCCGGGTCGCCGTCGATCACGAAGGAGACCCAGGCCCGGTGCATGCGGTCGGCCAGGGCCTGGGGAGGATCGGACCCGGCCACCGGCTCCACCCCGTCGGCATCGAGGAGATCCCAGGCGAAGGGCAGGTCGATGCAGTGCACCGCGCCGATCGCGCCCAAGGCGGGGGATCGCCAGTCGAAGTCGTACACGTAGGTGGGCGCCGGGGCGTCGAAACGGGCCTCGGCGGCCCGCACCACTGGGACACGGAACCAGGCGTCGGTGGCGGCGCGGCCGTAGCGCTCGCCGTTGTCGGCCGCCTCCTGAACCTGGTACGCGTGCACCCCGTCCGGATCGAGACCCAGCCGTCCCAACCGTCGGGCCAGGCGGGCGTCGTCCATCTCGAGTCGTTGCAGGGCGGCCACCATCTCGTCGCGGGTGGCCCCGATCAGCAGACCCAACGCGTCGCTGGCACCAGCCTCGAAGGCGTCGAGCGGCGACGAGGTGACCAGCTCGCCGTCCACCACGGGGCGAAACATGAGCGGCCAGGTGCGCCCGCCCGAAGCGCCGTCGCCGTCGACGTGCGACGCGCGGGTCTGGGCCTCGATCAGCTCACCGGGAGTCCGGGTGGCCAGGGCCTCTGCGTGGGCGACCACGCCGGCCTCGGCCGCCACCGCGGCCGCCACCCGGGCCGCTTCCGCACGGGTGGCGCAGGGCTGCACGGACCCGCTCATGGCCAGCACCTGGTGGAACAGCCCGCGAGCGCGGGACAAGGTGGCCAGGGTGGTGCAGGCTCCGCCCCCGGCAGATTGGCCACCCACCGTCACCCGGGCCGGGTCGCCGCCGAATGCGCTGATGTTGGTCTGCACCCACTCGAGCCCGGCCAGCCAGTCGAGCACGCCCCGATTGGCCGGCGCGCCGTCGATCAGACCGAAGCCCTCGAAGCCGAGGCGGTAGCCCATCGAGACCACCACCACCCCGTCACGAGCGAAGTTGCGCCCGTCGTACCAGGTGCTCGACGGGGTGCCGGTGGTGTAGCCGCCGCCGTGGATCCACACGAGCACGGGGAGCCGGGCGTCACCCAGCTCCGGAGTGAACACGTTGAGGCTGAGACAGCTCGGGGCGTCGCCGCCTTCGATGATCGGCTCGGGGATGAGAGTGAAGCCCTGCGCCGGCTGCGGCGCGGTCGGGGCGAAGGCGGTGGCGTCACGCACCCCGTCCCGAGCGCGGCGTCGGAACCGGTGCGGCGAAGCGGTGGGCGCCGAAGGGCGGTTCGGCGAACGGGACACCCAGGAAGGCGAGGCCATGAGGATGGTCGACCCCTCGCAGGCGTCCGTCCCCGATGCTGACCACTGGCTCCATCGGTCCCCCGACCTGTTCGACCTCGTCCCCGCCGCGCCAGGTTAGGGCGATCGCGTGATCCCGGTCCGGGCCAGCACGGCGGTGGGCACGCCGACCTCACGCCACGCCGGGTAGGTGAGCCCCTGGCTCGGGCGAAGGGCTTGGCCCGATCGTCGGTGCGGCTCAGCCGACGTGCAGGCGGGTGAGGGTGGTGAAGGTGGACAAGTAGACATCGTCGTGCCAGCCCGACGCGGGGAACAACACGCACTGGACCGGGCTGGTGGTGTCGACCCGAGCCAGCTCGTCGCCGGTCTCCACGTCGAGCACGACCACTTGGTCGAGCCCGCGATCGTGGTCGTAGTCGTAGGTGAGCAGCTGGCCCGAGGTGCCGAGGCGCAGCATGTGTCCGGCATGATCCTGGGCCCGTCGCCAGATCGGGTCGAGCCCGGGTCGATCGAGGTGGTAGCGCCAGGCCGTCATCTGGCCGTGACCGCTGTCGTAGCCCACCACGATGCGCCGTTCCGGGTCGACGGCCGGAGGGTTGGCGACGACGCCACCCCCTTCGCCGCACACCTCGGTCAGCTCGACCGATGGCTGGCCCGAGCGGTCGTCGGGCAGCCGCACCCGGACCAGGTGCAGGGGCGCCTCCGAGCGGCCCTTGCCCCGGAACGAACCGCCGAACTCCTCGCTGCCCTCGCCGTTGTCGAGGAACCATCCTGATCCGCCCGCCAGCACGATGTCCCAGCCGAAGGTCTGACCCTCCACGGTGCGGTAATGGGGGGACCAGCCGGGATCGAGGGTGAGCGTGCCGGCGGCGGGGTCGAACCGGACGCGGTGGCACCGCGACTCGCCCACCACGTAGATGTCGTCACCGATGGCCGAAAGGCGGGCCACCGACCCCTCTGGCAGCTCCAGTCGGGCTACCTCGTCGAGCGTTCCTGGCGCCAGCACCACCAGCTCGGAGCCTGCCATGGCGTCGGCCAGGCGATGGAGGCCCGCGCCCCCGGCGATGTCCTTCATGGCCAGGAAACCCGAGTCGAGCACCACCAGCGAGTTGTAGGGCCGATCGCGGGGGAGCCGGCACGACGCGGCCACGGCCAGCGACTCGGCATCCAGGCGGTGGCAGTAGCGCCCGAAGGTGACGTACAGCGAGCCGTCCGCGTGAGCGGCCATGCCTCCGGGCCAGAACGGCCCGCCGGCCATCTCGGAGGAGGTCTGCTCGGCCTCGAGTGTCGCCGGGTGGATGCGCTCCACCCGCGCCACGCAACCGGGGCCGACGGAGTGGGCCAGCACGAACACCTCGTCGGGCTCGCGCAGGACGGTCATGGTGCTGGCGAAGAGGTCGCGACACGTTGCCCTCAACCGACTGCCCAGGTCGAAGCCGTGCACGCCGCGCCCGTCGTCCACCCGTGGTGCCTGACCGCGTCGGGGCCCGCCGTCCTCGGCCGGCCAGGGGCTGAGCCAGTAGCCGGTCAGAGCTGATGTCATGTGGGAGCCTCCATGATCCGACGCCGACCCGATGCCGGCAAACATCGTGCGCCGTGAGGCGCAGCAAACATCGTGCGCCGTGAGGCGCAGCAAACATCGTGCGCCGTGAGGCGCAGCAAACATCGTGCGCCGTGAGGCGCAGCAAACATCGTGCGCCGTGAGGCGCAGCAAACATCGTGCGCCGTGAGGCGCAGCAAACATCGTGCGCCGTGAGGCGCAGCAAACATCGTGCGCCGTGAGGCGCAGCAAACAATTGACAATCTGACTGACATAACCTTACCCTCGGAGCATGAGCCAAGAACAACGGCGAGTCGCCCTGGTGGGCGATGCCGGCTTCTACGTGGGGCCGGAGCTGGCCCGCCACCTGGCCGCTCGGGGCCACGACCTGGTGCTGGGCGACCCCACTCCCGAGTTGGTGGACGAGCTGATGGCCGCGGGCGCGTCGGTGGAGGTGGTGGAACGGGCACGCAACCTGACGCGACCCGACTCGGCGGCCCGCCTGGTGGCCGCCGCGCTGGGGCGCTTCGGCCGGCTGGACGCGGCGGTGGCCTTCAGCGGCCAGATCGTCACGGGCCGCTTCGTGGACTCGACGCTCGAGGATCTCCAGTCGGTGGTGGCCAGCTGCCTGGAGGCGCCGTACCACTTCCTCAAGGCGGTGGTCGATCCGATGGTGGACGCCGGGGGTGGCCAGATCCTGCTCGTCACCTCGGCGGCCGGTGCCCGCCCCACCCCGGGTGCGCCGCTGTACTCGGCGGCGAGGGCGGCCGCCACCATGTTGGCCCGCAACGTGGCCGGTGAGGTCGCCCGAAACGGCGTACAGGTCAACGCGGTGGGCACCAACTTCATGGACTTCCCCGAGTTTCTCCGGGCCACCGGTGCCGACGATCCGCAGGTTCGCGCCAAGATCGAGTCGCAGGTGCCGCTTCGGCGGTTGGGGACGATGACCGAGTTCGCGTCCTTCTGCATGCCGTTCATCGACGGCACCAGCGGGTTCACCACCGGCCAGTTCGTGGCCTACGCCGGCGGTTGGGCCTGATCAGCCGTTGTCAGACCGGGTTGCTCACACCGGCTTGCCCGCCGAGCACCAGGGGTTGTCCGGGACGCCGTGGCAGGGGTTGGGCATGGACGGCAGGCCCGACGGCAGCGGGTGCATGACCACCTTGGTGAGCGGTGGGTAGTTCGCCCCGGCCGGGCAGCTCCCGAACGAGGTGTCGCACAGGACCTGAGCCTCGAGGTCCCCACCGCCGGTGGTGGCCGTGGTCAGCGGTCCGCACTTGGGCTGGGTCTGCTCGAGGTTGGCGGGCGAGCTGCCGTCGGGGGCGGTGTTGCCGGCGTAGCAGTTCTGGGCCCGGCCGGTGAGCACCGTGATCTGACCGTAGTCACCGTTGGTCGGGTTGCCGAAGAACCCGTTGTGGCTGAAGTGGTTGTTCAGCAGCGCGTTGCCGGCCGGATCGTACACGCACCCCAGGCCGGCCAGCTCCTGGCCGCCGGTGGCCGAGCAGGACTGGCCCAGGCTGGGCGTCCCGCTGTCGGGGAAGGGGACGAAGAGGATGCCCCAGGCCCCGTTGTTGTTGAACGTGTTGTCCATGACCGTGTCGTTGGCACCACCTGAGATGGTCATGCCCGTGCCCGTCGGCCCGTTGCTGGCCTCGCCGGCCTGGGGGACGTTCGGGTTGTTGTTGTCGTGGACGTTGTTGTGCATGAACACCCAGCACGACTTGGTCTTGGTGATCGGGCTGGTGGCACCGTCGGGGCAGGCCCCGTTCTGAGGTGCCGGCGGGTCACCGGCGATCTGGGTGTTGGTGTCGAGTCCGTCCTTGTTGTTGTCGAACTGGGAGTTCTCGATGACCACGCGCCCACCGGAGTTCGTGCCCGAGTACCCCAGAGCGCTGTACTCCATCCAGGCGTGGTCGATGGTCATGTCGCAGACCTGGAGGCAGGCGCCCACGTACATGCCCGAGTCGTTGAAGTTGCTGGCGTAGAGCTGGTCCCACGAACCGGGGCCCTGCGAGTTCGACGAGAAGATGCCGTACTTCGCCGCGGTCTGCTCGCCGGCGTAGTAGGTGGACGTCGCGGTCAGGTAGCTGCCCGAGTACCCCGTCAGACCGATCTTGCCCGAATCGTCACCGCCGTTCCACCAGATCTCGTTGCCCGACGGACCGGAACCGGCCAGGAAGTTGCAGGCGGTCAGGTTGTCCACGGTCACGCCGTCGGCCTTGTACACCAGGATGCCGTTGCGTCCGATGGCCTTGCCGTCCGTGCCGGTCGTTCCGAGGTTCTGGGCATCGGCGGCGGGGTTGCAGGCGGGACCCGATCCGGCCTTGGTGCCGTCCACGATCACCGTGCTGCGGTTCATCCCGCGCAGGTGGACCTTGGGGGTGGAGATCAGCACCCCTCCGAAGTCACCGGTGTCGGGGTTGGTCGGCGGTTTCGCCTGGTCGGCGGCTTCGTGGTAGTCGCCGGGAGCGACGAGGATCCAGTCACCCGCTTTGGCTGCGTCCACCGCGGACTGGATCGTCTTGTAGGGCCCGGCGTGACCGTGGAAGGTCCCGACCAGCAGCACGTGACCGGCCGTCGCCGTGGTTCCCGAGGAGCTCGAGGTCGATCCCGAGCTGCACGCGGCCAGCAGCGCGCCGATCGCGACGCCGATGACCGCCGCTCGGGTGGCGCGCCGACGCATCGTTGGCGGATGGACGTTCCCCATGTCAGCCCCCTGGCAGGTCGCATTCGGATCACGGGGCAGCCCCGTGCCACCCGGTCCTCATCCCGGCGAGCACCCTACGCGGCCCTCGGCGCGGCCGCCACGATGCCGCGGGGCTGCCAGGCGACCACGGCCCCGCCACCGCGGGGCGACGTGGTCATGCGGACCGCGGGATACTGGGGACATGACCGAGCGCAACGTGCGGGGCGGTGATCTCGAGCCGTGTGGGACCGACCCGATGACCGGCTTCTACCGCGACGGCTGTTGCAGCACCGGGCCCGAGGACCTCGGCAGCCACACCATCTGCGCGGTGGTGTCGGCCGAGTTCCTGGCCCACCAGCGCAGCATCGGCAACGACCTCAGCACCCCGCACCCTGACTACGGCTTTCCCGGGCTGGTGCCCGGTGATCGGTGGTGCGTCACGGCCATGAACTGGCTGCGCGCCCACCACGACGGCGCCGCCGCCTCGGTGGTCCTGGCCGCCACCAACGAGGCCGTGCTCGATCTGGTGCCCCTCGAGGTGCTCGAGCACTATGCCGTGGACGTGCCTCCCGACCTGAGCTCGCTGGATACGCCGCCTGACCTCTCCTAGCTGGCGTCGCGCACCGCATCCTGCGCAACGGGAAGCGCGTCCGCGGGTCGGGGCGCGGGGCTACTGGCGGGACATGGTGGCGCGCTCGCCCACCGCCGCTTCGTCCGTCGCGCCGGGCGAGACGAGTTGGATGTCGACCCGCTCCAGGCGGCCCTCGAACGGGAACTCCCCGGCGTAGGCGGTGCTCACCGGCGACCCGTGGTCGTAGCCGACGCTGGCCCCCACGCTCGAGATCATGCGCATGGCGAACGGCACCTCGACCGAGCCCACCTCGGCGCCGTCAACCATCAAGGTGGCGGCTCCCGCGGAGCCGGTGCGGCGGAACCGCACCCCGACCACGCCAGGCCCCGGCGCCAGCTCGACCGACGATCGCACCACGTGGTGGTCGCCGAAGCAGTTGTAGTCGAACACCAGCCGATCCTCCTGGACGAACAGGCTCAGCCCCGAGTTCTGCGTGCCGCTGGCGTAGAGCACGCCACCCGCGCCAGGCGCCCGATCGGCGATGGTGGCCTCGAGATCCCAGCTGCGGCCACCGATGGAGGCACCCACTTGGGCCGGCATCGGGGTCAGAGGCGGCCGGTAGGTGTAGTGCCGACTGACCGGATGCGCCGAGTGTTCCCGGAACCGGGCTCCGAACAGCTCCACGGTGCGGTCGTCGAGGGGCAAGACTCCGTGCACCTCGGCCTCGTGCCACCAGCGGTCCACCAGTGCGGCCAGCCGGTCGGGCTCCTTTGCGGCCAGGTCGTGGCACTCGGAGCGGTCCGCGGCCACGTGGTACAGCTCCCAGCGGTCGTCGTCGAAGCTGGTGCCGAACTGGTGGCGGGTCACCGCCTTCCACCCGTCGGCGTAGAGGGCCCGGTGACCCATCATCTCGAAGTACTGCACCCGCGGCTCGGCCTCGTCGTCGCTCTCCTGGTCGGGGAGCGGTCCGGCCAGCTCAGCCTTCATCGATCGACCGGTGATGGGCATCTGATCGAGGCCCCGGTAGCTCTCGGGCGCCTCGACGCCCAGCACGTCGTAGATGGTGGGCACGATGTCGCTGACGTAGTGGAACTCGTCACGCAGTGCCCCGCCGTCGGTGACGGCCGCCGGCCAGTGCACGATCAGCGGGACGTGCACGCCACCCTCGTGGGTGTTCTGCTTGTACCACTTGAACGGGGTGTTCCCCGCCTGGGCCCAGCCCCACGGGTAGTTGGCATGGCTGTTGGGCCCGCCGATGTCGTCGAGGCGGGCGACCGCCTCGTCGGGGGTCTCGAGCAGGAAGTTGAAGTACTTCATCTCGTGCAGCACGCCGAAGGGCCCACCCTCCTGGCTGGCGCCGTTGTCCGACAGCACGAAGATCAGGGTGTTGTCGAGCTGGCCGAGCGCCTCGAGGTCGTCGATCAAGCGGCCGATCTGGTCGTCGGTGTGGTCCAGGAAGGCGGCGAAGGCTTCCTGGAGGCGGGCGGCCAGGCGCTGGTGGTTGTCGGGCAGGTCGTCCCACGCCTCCACGCCCTCGTTGCGCGGCGCCAATTCGGTCCCCGGTGGGATGAGACCCAGCTCGAGCTGGCGGTCGTACCAGCGTTGTCGGGTGACGTCCCAGCCCTCGTCGTAGCGACCGCGGTACTTGTCCAGGTAGGCGGGAGGCGCCTGGTGGGGCGCGTGGGTGGCCCCGAAGGCCAGGTACATGAAGAAGGGCCGGTCGGGTCGGATGGAGGTGGTGTCGTGCACGAACTCGACGGCGTGGTCGACGAGGTCCTCGCTCAGGTGGTAGCCGGATTCGGGATCGGCCGGCGGACGTACGGCGTGGTTGTCGTAGACGAGCTCGGGGTGGAACTGGTCGGTCTCGCCGTCCAGGAACCCGTAGAAGCGGTCGAACCCACGTTGGCAGGGCCACTGGTCGTAGGGCCCCGCCGCCGACGCGTGTTCCATCGGGCACAGATGCCACTTGCCCAGGGCGAAGGTGGTGTAGCCCGAGTCGCGCAGCACCTCGGCCGCGGTGGCGGCGTGGTTGGAGATGTGGCCGCGCATGTGCGGGTAGCCGGTGTCGAAGTTGGCCACGGCACGCATGCCCACCGAGTGGTGGTCGCGTCCGGTCAACAGTGCAGCCCGGGTGGGCGAGCACAGGGGGGTGACGTGGAAGTTCGAGAACCGCAGCCCGCCGGCGGCCAGGCGGTCGATGTTGGGGGTGTCGATGTCGGACCCGAAGCACCCGAGATGGGAGAAGCCCATGTCGTCGAGCAGGATGACGATCACGTTCGGAGCGTCGGGTCCCGGGTCGGGTGTGGGCGGCCACCAGGGCTCGGACTCGGTCTGGATCCGGCCGATGGTGCCTCCGAACTCCTCGTAGCCCTCCATGCCGACCAGGATCATCTATTGACAGTTCATCTGTCAATAGATGATCCTGGCCCGACGGGAGGCTTGCCGACCGGAGGGCACCGCAGCCAGGAGGCCTGATGAGCGATCACCTCGAACTTCCCATCCCGTCGGTGCCGTACGCATCGATCGACTACGACTACGCGGCCCACCTGGCCGCGGTCACCCCCGCCGACGACGGTCCGGTGTGGATGATCAACCTCATGGCGTACAAGGAGCGGGCCGAATACGCTGACGGTCGCCCCAGCGAGCTGACCGGCATGGAGGCCGACGACCGCTACGCCCCCTTCGAGTCGCTCGCCGCCGTCGGCGCCGAGTTGGTGTTCGTGGCCACGGTCGAGGCCCAGCTGCTCGGTGCCTCGCCGGTGTGGGACCGGGTGGGCGTAGTGCGCTACCCCACCCGGCGGTCGTTCATGGAGATGCAGGCGCGCGCTGATTTCCAGGCCAAGCACGTGCACAAGGAAGCAGGCATGCGCGAGACGATCGTGATGGCAGGCCTGCCGCTGGCGGCCCCCGCCATCCCCGACGACGCGCCCGGGTGGGACACCGTGCCCCATCCGTCCACTCCCGGCGACGGGCCGGTCGTGGTGGTGCACGTGATCCGCTACACGACCGATCGGGCCGGGGGCGAGGGCATGGTCGCTTACCAGGACGAGGCTGGTCGCGTGGCCGTGCCCCAGGGCGTGCGGATCGCCGGATGGTTCCAGGTCGAGGGCACGATCCTGGGCGACGGGCGGGCCTGGGACCAGGTCCGGTTCAACGCCTTCCCCAGCCGGGCCGCGTTCGAGGCGGTGGTCTTCGATCCCGAGCGCCTGCGCGCTCAGGCCGAGCACCGCGACGTGGCCGTGGCCGACACCTACACGCTGATCCTGCGCCCGTTCATCGACCGGCTGCACGAGTCGATCACCGGGGTCGCCTTGCCGGTCGGAGGGACCCCGACCGGGGGTCCGGGAGCGTCGGCGACCTGAGCGAGGCGGGGTCGCCCGGGTGACATCTGGGTGAACGCGGCCCGACAGTCGGGGCAGGCGGGCGCATTTCGGGGAAGAGTGAGGGCCATGGGTGAAGCCAGTTCGCCGGAGCCGCTCGACCACGCCGAGCTCGACCTGATCGACGCCTGGTGGCGGGCCGCCAACTACCTGACCGTCGGCCAGATCTACCTCCAGGCCAACCCCCTGCTCCACCACCCGCTGGAGCCGGCCCACATCAAGCCCCGCCTGCTCGGGCACTGGGGCACCTCGCCCGGGCTGAGCTTCCTCTACGCCCACCTCAACCGGGTCATCCGGCGCGACGAGCTGGACATGATCTTCGTGGCCGGTCCCGGCCACGGCGGCCCCGCGCTGGTGGCCAACACCTACCTGGAGGGCAGCTACACCGACGTCTACCCGCACATCAGCCGCGACATCATCGGGTTGCAGCGGCTCTTCCGCCAGTTCTCGACGCCCGGCGGCATCCCCAGCCACGTGTCGGTGCCGACACCCGGTTCCATCCATGAAGGGGGCGAGCTCGGCTACGCCCTGGTGCACGCGTTCGGGGCCGTGTTCGACAACCCGAACCTGATCGTGGCCTGCGTGGTGGGCGACGGGGAGGCCGAGACGGGCCCCCTGGAGGGTTCGTGGAAGGGCACCCGCTTCCTGAACCCGACCCGCGACGGCGCGGTGCTGCCCATCCTCCACCTCAACGGCTACAAGATCAGCGGCCCCACGGTGCTCGGCCGGGCGCCCCGGGGGTCGGTCGTCGAGCTGCTGAGCGCCCACGGCTACCAGGTGCACCTGGTGGAGGGCGACGACCCTGCGGTGCTGCACCAGCGACTGGCCGGCGTGCTCGACGAGTGCCTCGACGCCATCGGTCGCATCCAGCAGTCAGCCAGGACCGGGGGACCGCTGGTGTCGGAGCCCTGGCCGGCCATCGTCCTGGCCACCCCCAAGGGCTGGACCGGGCCCAAGGTGGTCGACGGCGTGGCCGTCGAGGGCACGTTCCGGGCCCACCAGGTGCCCCTGGCCAACGTGCGCGGCAACCCGGATCACCTGGCTCAGCTCGAGGCCTGGATGCGTTCGTACCGCCCCGAGGAGCTCTTCGACGCCAACGGCCGGCCCTGGTCCGGCTTCGAAGCCCTCACCCCACCGGGCGACCGTCGCATGGGGGCCAACCCCCAGGCCAACGGCGGACTGCACCCATCGCGGCTGTCCGTGCCGGACTGGCGGTCCTACGCCGTCGAGATGGACGCGCCGGGCCACGAGCGGGCGGAGTCGACCCGCCGGTTGGGCGAGCTGCTGCGCGACGTGTACTCGGCCAACGCCGATCCCGGGACCTTCCGTCTGTTCTGCCCGGACGAGACGAACTCCAACCGGCTGGGCGCGGTGTTCGAGGTGAGCGACCGGTGCCTGGTGGAGGACACCGGGCCGACCGACGACCACGTGTCGGCTGACGGTCGGGTCATGGAAGTGCTGAGCGAGCACCTCTGCCATGGCTGGCTGGAGGGCTACACGCTGACCGGGCGCTACGGGATGTTCGCCTCCTACGAGGCGTTCGCCATGGTGTCGGCCTCCATGACCGTCCAGCACTCCAAGTGGTTGGAGGGCGCGTCGGACCTGGCCTGGCGCAGACCGGTGCCCTCGCTGAACGTCTTGTTGACCTCGACGTGCTGGCGCAACGACCACAACGGGTTCAGCCACCAGGGACCCGGATTGATCGACACCGTGCTGACCAAGCGGGGCACCGTGAGCCGCGTCTATCTGCCCCCGGACGCCAACTGCCTGCTCTCGGTGGCCGACCACTGCCTGCGCAGCCACGGGTACGTGAACCTGATCGTCATCGACAAGCAACCGCAGCTGCAGTACCTGACGGCCGAGGAGGCGGCGGTGCACTGCCGCGACGGGGCCGGCATCTGGTCCTGGGCCGGCACCGAGACCGAGGAGGATCGCCGGGCCGGGGCCCCGGTCGACGTGGTGCTGGCCTGCGCCGGCGACATCCCCACCCAGGAGCTGCTCGCGGCCGCCGACCTGCTGCGTCGCCACGTCCCCGACCTGGTGTTCCGCTTCGTCAACGTGGTCGACCTGATGCGCCTGAACCCGGCCCCGAACCATCCTCACGGCATGACCCCGGGCGAGTTCACCGAGCTGTTCACCGAGGACGCCCATGTGGTGTTCGCCTTCCACGGCTACTCGACGGCGGTGCACGGGCTGGTCCACGGCCAGACCCACGAGGAGCGCTTCCACGTGCGCGGCTACCGCGAGCAGGGCACCACCACCACGCCCTTCGACATGGTGGTGCTCAACCAGATGAGCCGGTTCCACCTGGCCACCGAGGTGCTGCGCCGGGCCCGGCGCATCCCCGAGGGCGCCACCAGGTTGGCCGAGCACTGCCAGGACCAGCTCGATCGTCACCACGCGTACGTGCGCGAGCATCTGGAGGACATCCCCGAGATCCGCGACTGGACCTGGCCGGGGTGAGCGGGCCGGCGGGTCCGACCCTGCCCCTGCATCACGTGCTGGCGGTGAACGCCGGCTCGTCGTCGGTCAAGTTGGCCCTGTTCGATCTGGTCGATCGAGACCTCGGTGTCACCGATCGGGAAGGGTCGGCCGGGGACGAGACGGGTGGGTCGGGCGGGCGGCGCGGGGACGACCTGGTCGAGCGGTGGCGGTCGCAGATCGATGTCGAGTCGGGCACCGCGCTCGATCTGGGCCGGGCCGTGGCCCACATCGAGGAACAGGGCCTGCCCCAGCCCGACGCCATCGGCCACCGGGTGGTGCACGGCGGTCCGCATCACGCAGCCCCGGTGCTGGTCGACGACCGAGTGCGGCTCGAGCTTGCCGACCTGGTCCCCTTCGCTCCCTTGCACCAGCCCGCGGCCCTGGCCGGGCTGGACGCGGCCGGGCGCGCCTGGCCGGGGCGATCCCAGGTGGCCTGCTTCGACACCGCCTTTCACCACACCTTGGCGCCCGACGCCTTCACCCTGGCCCTGCCCGCCGCCGCTCGCCAGGCCGGGCTCCGCCGCTATGGCTTCCACGGCCTGAGCTACGAGTACGTGGTCGCGCATCTGGCCGACGAGCATCCGGGCCGCACCGTCATCGCCCACCTGGGTTCGGGAGCCAGCCTGTGCGCGGTGACCGACGGTCGGTCGGTGGACACCACCATGGGCTTCACCCCCACGGGTGGGCTGGTCATGGCCACCCGACCCGGCGATCTGGACCCGGGTGCGCTCATCCACCTGCTGCGCCACCCGCCGGGTGGGGATCCCCGCGATCTGTCCACGCCCGACCCGGTCAGCTCGGCCGTCGACGCGCTCGAAGACCTGCTCGATCACCACAGCGGTCTGGTCGGGCTCTCGGGAACCAGCGGCGACGCCCGTCGCCTGCTCGACGCACGCGCCGCCGGCGACGCCGACGCCGCCCTGGCGCTGGCCGTGTTCACCCGCACCGCAGCCAAGCAGGCGGCCGCGATGGCCGCCGCGTTGGGCGGCCTGGACACCTTCGTCTTCACCGGGGGGATCGGCCAGCACTCGCCCGCCCTGCGCGCCGAGATCGCCGCCCCCCTGGGCTTCCTGGGCGTGGCGATCGACCCCGAGGCCAACCGGGCCGGCGCGGCGGTGCTATCCCCGCATGGGGCGGGCGGCGTGCGCCAGGGCGGGGTCACCGTTCGGGTGGTGGCCACCGACGAGGAGCGGATGATCGCCCGCCACACCGTCGCCGTGGTCGCTGCCTCCGCCTGACGGCTCCAGCTCGCCGCCCGGCAGTCGGCGGATCTCTCGCCTGGAAAGCTGGGCATCAGGATGTGCGGTATCCGAAGGCCAAGGTTCCCCATTCTGGAGCTGGGGGGGTGGCGGTGGGGGGGTAGGGTCGAGGCGGTGGACGGGACCAATTGGCTGGCCATCACCCGGCGAAACGCGCGCAGCGTGCAGACCACCATCGGCTGGATCTTCTGGGATCCCGGAGCGGTGGCACGGTACGAGGCCCTGGGACTGGACGGTCCGCTGGGCTACATCGCCGCCCGTGGCGCGCCGTTCGCCGGAGCGGGGCCGGAGGCCATGGCTGCTTCGTTCGGGTCCATCAGCCCGTTGGGCATCATCCTCGTGTTCACCCAGTTGGACTCACCCGATGAGTTCCGACCGTTCTGGGAGGCGCGCAACCTGGCTGTGATCGAGGGGCTGGCCGAGCACGCCCCGGCCATCCTGGAGGCGTTGACCGACTTCGGTCCAGACCTGTGGCGGGTGGCCGAACAGCTGCCTGTGGTGGGCCGGCCGTTCGCGGCCAGCCACCTGGGCATGGCCCGCCCCGACGATCCGGTGCTGTCGGGTTGGCAGGCCGTCAACTACCTGCGCGAGTGGCGCGGGGACACCCACTGGGACGTGGTGGCCACCCAGGAGCTGAGCGGCGACGAGGCGTCCATCCTCCACAACGCCTGGCTGGGTTACGAGGGGGACTGGCTGTCCCAGTCGCGGGGCAACACCGCCGAGTCGATCGAGGCCGCCTGGCTCGGGCTGGAGGCAAAGGAGCTGGCCGCCGATCGCACCGTGAACCAGGCCGGCCTGGATCTGCGCCAGTGGATCGAGGACGAGACCGATCGGCGCACGACCCGACCGTGGGAGCTGCTGGGCGAGGCGCGCTCGATCGAGTTCGCCGAGCGCTTCGAGCCGCCGTGTGAGCTCCTGTTGGCCCGGGTCGACCTCACCGCCGGACCCAACTACCAACCCGCCTCCCGGCTACGTCCGCCCCGTTCGGGCTGAAGGGCTCAACCGGGGTGCTGGGCGAAGAAGGCGAGGATGAGCGAGTCGGCCTGGATCTGGCGCTGTCGTCAGCCCGCCACCGTCGTCGATGGCCGCGCCGGGCCAGGTGTGGCCACCACCCTCGATGCGGTAGAGCACGACAGCCGTCCCGCTGGCGCAGCCGGGCCAGACCTGGCGGGTCACCTGTGAACCGATGGTCGTGTCGGTCGGTGTCGGGGCGCAGTGGTCGAGGCGGGCCCAGTCACCCATGTTGAGCTCGGTCCCCCGCACCGCCACGTCGGGCAGCGACGCCCCCTTGGTGCCGTCGGTGAAGGGGACGGCCGGATCCAGGGTGCCGTGGAAGGCGATCAGCGAGATGGGACGGGTGCAGCCCAGTTGGAAGTCGACGGCCACGGTGGCCATGGCCGCCACCTGGCTCTCGTGTTGGCAGCTGTAGATGAGGGTGAAGGCGGCGCCGGCCGAGAACCCGGCCAGGTAGACGCGGCGCTCGTCCACGCAGTGGGTCGCCTCCAGGTGCGCCACGAGTGCGGCCACGAAGGCAGCGTCGGTGCCGTGGGCGTCGACCTGCCAGGTCTTCCCCTTGCCGTCGGGGCTGGCCACCAGGTAGCCGTCGGCCGAGGCCTGTTCGGGCAGACCGGTGTACTGGCCGATCTCGGCGCCGGACCCCTTGAAGCCGTGGAACAGCAGCAGGAGCGGCGCCGGTGTCCCGTTCGGCCCAGCGGAGTCATGGGGCAGAGTCAGCTCATAGGTGCGGGTCTCGGTGCCGACCACCAGCTGGTGGGCGCTGGAGTCGTCGGCGTTTCCGGTCCCGGCGCAGCCGCTCGATGGTCGGGCGGCCACGGTGCGGGCCTCAGCCGAGGCGGTCGTGGTCGTCGTCGCAGCGGCGTCCGATCGTGCGCCGGCACAGCCGGCGCCGGCCAGGACCAGTGCGGCCGCGGCCAGCAGGGTCACCAGACGGGTCAACGCGGGCCGGGGCACGAGCCGAGACTAGGAGCCAGACAGGCCGGGGGACGGTCGAGGGGTGTTCGATCCGCTCCGAGCACGTTTGACCACCGAAACGGTGGTTGGATGTGCCGGCCCGTCGGGTGAGGGGTGAGCGGGGGGAGAGTCAGTCGAGCAGCGTGGTGCGCAGGTCGTCGATCGTCTGGTCCGACACGCCGATGGTGCGGGCGTAGCCCTCGATCGACTGGTACTCGGTCCGCACCTGGTCGAGCAGGGCCCGCATGGCATGAGGCGGGGCCTCGAGCAGCGTGCCGGGCTGGTCGGTCATCGAGTCGGCCACCTCGGGTCGGTTGACGCGGATCCACTTCACCATGGCGGCCATGCCCACCTGGCTGAGCCCGTAGTCGGCGGCGATCGTCTCGTCGGGCACGCCCAGCAGACCGAGCACCAGGGCGGCCAGCACACCGGTGCGGTCCTTGCCCGCCGCGCAGTGGAACACCGCCGGGTAGACCCGTTCGTCGGCCAAGACCCCCAGCGCCCCCGCGATGGCCTCGGCGCCGACGTCGAGCATCTCCCGGTAGCGGGCGGTGAGGAACTCGGCACCGTCCATGGTGGCGTCGAGCATCTGGCCCTCCCAGGTCTGCTGGAGCACTGGGAAGTGGTGGTAGTCGACCGGAATCGACTCCACCGGGAAGGTGCCCCGCTCGGTGCGCTCGTCGGGTGTGCGCAGGTCCACCACGGTGCGCAACCCGAGACCGGCCAGCCGCTCGAGGTCGTCGCCCTGGACCCGGTTCAGCCCGTCGGCGCGAAACAGCATCCGCCACCGGGTGTGGCGCCCCTCGGCGGTGGCGTAGCCACCGAGGTCCCTCACGTTGAACAGGGAATCGAAGGGCACGTGGCGGTCGAGGTCGATGGTCACGGTCCCAGGATGCCAGCCGGAGGTGGCCACCGGGGACCCACCGGGTGTCCGCCCGGTGAACCCCGGGTGGCGAGCCCGACCGGCGGCCGTCCATCTGACGTCTCGGTCGTCCGACGACCGAGATCGGTCAGCCGGCCAGGATGGTGCCGGTTTCCAGCAGCGACTTGAGGTCGCTGAGGATCCAGGCCCAGCCCCCACCGCCCTCGCTCAGCCGCTCGCCGCCCTCGATCATGTCGGCCATGAGCGGGGCGCCGGTCACGTCGTGGTTGACCGTCAGGCGGGTGATGCCGTCCTCCTCCTGGTGCACGTCCCAGGTGATGGTGGTGAACCCTTCGGCCACGTGCTCGGGCATGAAGTGGAACCGCCACGTCTGCACCAGCCGCCGGGGCGGATCGGCCTCGATGACCTCGCCGTCGACCGCCACCTCGGGCAGGCCCATGCCCAGCATCGCCTCGTTGGAGTGGGACGTGAAGGCGCCACCCGGGGTGAGGTCATACTCGGACCGGGTCTGGTAGCCGTAGCGCTGGGTCCACTCCGGAGAGGTGATGGCCTCCCACACCTGCTCGGCGCTGGCCTTGATGTAGACCCGGAAGACCCGGACGGTGCGGGTGTCGGCCGCGGTGGGGCTGGTGGCGTTGGTGTCGGTGTCGGTCATGCGGTCGTCTCCAGTGTGGTCTTCAGGTCGGCGAGGGCCGCCACCTGATGCTCGGTGTACTTGTCGATCCAGCGGTCGTGGATGAGGCGGATCGGCACCGGGTTGAGGAAGTGCAACTTCTCCCGGCCCGACTTCTTGGTCACGACCAGGCCCGCGTCCTCCAGCACCCGGAGGTGCTTCATGACCCCGAAGCGGGTCATGTCCACGGCGGACTCGAGCTCGGTGAGCGTGCGACCCTCCCGCTCGAAGAGCAGGTCGAGCAGCAGCCGTCGGGTCGAGTCGGCGAGCGCCTTGAACACCTGGTCGTCGGTCGCCCGATGGCCGGTGGTCCGATCGTTGCTCACGGGGTCAGAATAGGTGACCAAATAGTCACCTGTCAACCTCGACGGGCGGTCCCGCGCGGTGGGAGGGCACCGACGCCGGGATGCGCTTCATCGATGCCGCGCCCCGGATCAGCCCCGCCATCGGGCTGATCGGGAACCTGCTCGTGCGGCCAGGACGGCGGTGGGCCCGGCCCGACCACGGGTCAGCCGGCGTCGCCCCGCTCGAGCCCGGCCAGGAAGGGTTCGGCATCGCCGGCACCCGGCGGGGACTGGTCCCGGACGAGCTGGTGCCCGAGCTCCTGGAGCGCACGGTTGACCGGCGTGGGGAAGGCGTGGCGACGCCCCACCAGCACGATCTCGCCATTGAGGAAGTCGGTCTCCAGGTGCGGCGCGCCTCGGGCCAGGCTCTGCCACGTCGACCCCCCGCCCCGGTGTCGGTCGCCCACCGGCCGCACCGTCAACAGGTCGCCGCGGCGGTCGCGGTCCTCCTCCGCGCTGGCCACGTCGATGCCGGCCGCGGCCAGGCAGGCGCGGCCTTCGGCACGGGCCCGGCGAGACAGCTCGCTGGCCGCCCCCGACGAGGCGAACCCGGCCTCCACCACGTTGCCCAGGTTCATCAGCAGCTTCGAGTACTTCCAGCGCATGATGTCGGGGCGGACCACCGACACGAACGTCGATGCCACCAGCGCGTCGGCGATCTCGTCGGCCCGGTGGCCCGCGTCCGGGCCCGCCGGGTAGGCACCGAGGTCGAGGATGCCGCTCACCGGCGACGAGCCGGCCTCCACCACGCCGGGTTCCAGGTGGGTGGCCGGGCACATGACGCAGATGGCATACACCCGACCGTGGCGGCGCAGGGCCATGCGCTCGTTGGCCACCCCGTTCTGCGCGCAGGCCACCGCTCCCGGCGGGCGGTCGGCCCGGTCGAGCGCGTCGAGGGCGGCCGGGGTGTCCTGGGTCTTCATGGCCAGGACGACCACGTCGTCAGGGCCGAGATCCAGGTCGCTCGGGTGCTCGACCACCGGGACGGCCAGCGTGACCGTCCGGTCAGGGTCATCCAGCCGCAGGCCGTGGTCACGCATGGCCCGGGCGTGCTCGCCGCGGGCGATGAGGACGACATCGTGGTCGTGCTCGAAGAGCCGACCGCCGATGACACCCCCGATGGCGCCGGCACCGTAGACGACGAAGCGCATCTCCCGACGTTGCCACACCCGTGATCTGAACCGGACGACCTGGCGAGGACGTCGCCGACGATTCAGGTGTCAGGGACGAGCGGACGGCCTTCCGGGCCCGGCGTCAGTCAGGTGCTTCGGCGTCGTCGAGCCGCGGCTCGCGATCGAGCGCTCCCGCCTGCCAGGGGCGCACATAGGCCAGCCACACCACGAATGCGGCCAGGAGCACCGAGCACAGGATCCAGCCCAACACGGTCGTCGCTCACGCCCACGTACTTGAGCCCGGAGGCGAAGATCACGAAGGTGATGGCCGGACGGATGTAGCGGTCTGGCGCCCGCGACGACAGGACCGAGCCCGCCAGCACGGCGGGGACGCTGCCGATGATCAGCGAGGTGGTCACGGAGAACTCGATGTGGCCGAACGCCACCGCACCCAGGGCGGCCGCCGCGGTCAGGGGAACGGCCTGGGTGAGGTCGGTGCCGACCAGTTGGTTCGCCCCCAACATGGGGTACAGGAACAGCAGCAGCACGATCATCAGCGAACCCGACCCCACCGACGTCATGCCCACTATGACCCCTCCCACCACCCCGATGATCACGGTGGGGACCGGGTGCACGGTGAGGTCGTGGACCACTCCGGTGCGGGCGTGGCCGTTGCGCCGGTCGAGCGCGAAGCGGGCCACCATGGCCGCCGCGCCCAGCAGCAAGGCGGCGCCCAGGGCCTGCTCGATCCGCAGGTCGGCCTGGCCGGAATGGCCCACCAGGTGCAGCAGGTAGGCGCCCAGGAAGGCGGCGGGCACCGATCCGAGCACCATCCAGCCCACCAGCCTCAGGTTGACCGTGCCCTTGCGTAGGTGCACCAACGCACCGATGGGTCGCATCACCACCGCCGCCACCAGATCGCTGGAGATGGCGGTGGCCGGCGCGACCCCGAAGAGCAGGATGAGCATCGGGGTCATGAGCGCCCCGCCACCTGCCCCGGTCAGGCCGACCAGGAAGCCGACCACGGCACTGCCCAACACGATGTACGGGTCGATGTGCACCGTGCTCCTCTCCGACGCCGGGGGCACTCTAGGCATGGCCGGGCGTCGCCCGCCCGTTCGGCGAGGGCTCGGCCCGCGGGGCCCGCCTGGCGTCGCGGTCGGTAGCATGAGGGGCCGCCATGGGGGGCGGTGCCGACGCCGAATGCGCGGGGGAACCAGCCAGGAGGGCCACGACGCATGGGATCCAAGGTGAGGTGCCCGGCCTGCGGGGCCAAGAACGACGCCTCGAGTCACCGGTGCCGGATGTGCACGGTGGTGATCAACGCGGATGCGCCGGCCGCCACCGCGGCCGAGCTGGAGGTGGAGGTCGCGCCCGTGGCCGACCACTTCGACGCGGCGGTGATCGACCGTCAGCTCCAACCCACTCGCTCGAAGTTCGGCGACGACGCCGGAGGGCTGGCCGCCCGGCTGGCCGCGGCCCGGGCCGCCAAGGCCGCCAACCCATCGATCCCCGCCAGCCCGACCACCGGATCGACCGGGGCCACCCCCTCGGGGACCCCGGGAACCGGTTTGGCGACCGGAGCCCACAGCGCACCGCCACCATCGTCGATGCCATCGGTCGGATCTCCCGCCGAGCGCGACCTGGAGCGGTTCGAGCCGGTCGACCTGTCGGAGATGCAGACCCGGACCGCGCCCCCGACCGCGCCGCCCATCGAGCACGACGCAGAGCCCTTCGACCCGGATGCCCTCTTCCGCGACATGAGCTGACGGCGGCGTAGACCAGCCCACCCCTGAGCGCTCGCGCCGCGAGCTACGTCCCACGATCCCGGAGCCGCCATGTCCACCACCGAACCGATCGGCCTGCCCGAGCCGCCCGCGCCGGGCGCGCACGCGCTACCGGTCGACACCTACCGGGACGCGGCGGTGCTGGTCACCGGCGGCGGCACCGGCCTGGGGCGGGCGGTGGCCACCGAGTTCGCCCGACTGGGTGCCGACATCGTGATCGCCAGTCGCAAGCCAGACCACCTCGACGCCGGCCGGGCCGCCATCGAAGCGGTGGGCGCCCAGGCGCTGGCCGTGGGCTGCGACATCCGCGAGCCCGACCAGATCGCCACTGCCTTCGATGCCGCCACCGAAGCCTTCGGCCTGCCCGACGTGCTGATCAACAACGCGGCCGCCAACTTCCCCGTGCCGGCCGAGGACATGTCTCCCAACGCCTGGCGCACCGTGGTGGACATCACACTCAACGGCACCTTCTTCTGCGCCCGCGAGTTCGCTCGGCGCCACCTGGCCGCGGGGACCCCGGGCTCGATCATCAACATCGGGGCCAGCTACGCCTGGACGGGCGGACCCGGTTTCGCCCACTCGGCGGCGGCCAAGGCCGGGGTCAAGAACATGGTGGAGACCCTGGCCGTCGAGTGGGGGCCCTACGGCATCCAGGTCAACGGCCTGGTGCCGGGGCTCTTCCCCCACGAGGACATGACCGCCGACATCCAGGAGAACCTCGAGCGCACGGACGACAAGGACGTGTGCCAGCCCGCGCTGCGCGTCGGGCGCCTTCGGGAGCTGGGTTGGGCGGCCACGTTCCTGGCCTCTCCCTACGCCCGGTTCATCTCCGGCCACACACTGGTGGTGGACGGTGCCAACTGGCAGCGCCGGCTGCTCACCAACCCGCCGGTGGTCACCGTCCGGGACCAGATGAGTCGGCCCGCCTTCGACCTCTCCTGATCCGCCGACCGGGTGTCAGGCGCCGGTCCGTTGGACCGGGGGCACGAGGTAGGAGCCGTCCAGCACCCCGGGGCCGGGCAGATAGATCCGCAGCCACAACGTGAAGGCGCCCGCTGGCGTCGGGATCCAGTTGGCCTCATGGCCGACGGGGGCTGTGGCCTGGAGGTACACGTCCAACGACCCATCCGCGTTGGTGACCAGGCCTGCGGTCCGATTGCCGACGGCGTATCGGTTCTGCGGGTTGGCCACCAGGAAGTGGTCGGGGCCGTAGAGGGTGATCGACCAGAAGGCCTTGGCGGGCGGGAGCGATCCGGCCGCGAAGTGCAGCCGGTAGTCGTGGGCTCCCGAGAGCGGTCGACCCTGGCCGTCGGCCACCGACTGGATGTACACCGCTTCTTCGGGGACGTTGGCTCCCCAGCCGGACTGGGCCACCTCCGCTCGGGTCAGGAGGTCGGCGCCGTAGCGACCCACGTGCAACGAGGTCGACCAGCCGTTGGGGTGGTGGGCGGACGAGGCCACACTGGCCGCCGCCACCCGAGCCGCGCCCTGAGCGACGCCCTGGGCCAGTGCCCGCGCATCGCCACCGGTGGTCGCGGCCGGATGGCGGCCGGGTCCCACGCCGAGCGGAGCCAGGTGGGCCAGCTCGGCGCGGTCGGCCGCGCCGGTGGGGGGGTTGACGGCCAGGTCGTCGCCCAGCTCGTCGAAGAAGGCGGCGCCGGCCCGGGCGACCGATTGGGGTGTGCCGACCGGGTTGCCGAGTCCGGCCGGGGCGTGGCCGGCGCCGGACTGGGTGCCCGGCGGGCCGGGGCGCAGCTGCACCTGGGCCATGACCGCCTGAGCCGCGGGGAGATCCGCCGGGCCCGAGACCAGGAAGCGCCCCAGCAGGATCACCACCGGCGTCGAAGCTCGCACGATCGTGTCGCCGGGGGGCGTCGATCCCTGCCAGTCGGGGGCCACGATCAGCCAGGAGCCGGCCCGGCCCCCAGTGGCTCGGGTACCGATGTAGGCGAACGACTCGGTGTACATGTCGAGGAACTGGTACGTGTAATAGCGGTCGCCGATGGCGGGCACGGTCAGCACCTCGGGCCCGCGCCGCAGGTCGAGCACCGCCAGGCTGTAGAGCGTGTCCACGTTGGGCGCCACCACCAGGCGGCTGCTGGCCTCGTTCAGGGTCCGCTGGTTGGTGAGGTGGTCGATGCCGATGAGCTGGGCGAAGCGTTGCGCGGTGCGCATGGAGATGACCAGCGGCTGGCCCCACACGTAGGCCTGGTCGGCCAACGAGGCCAACGAGGCCGGCGTGACCGGGGTCGTCGCGCCGGTCGGAGCGGATGCCGATCGGGCCCGCGGGCTCGACGACGAGCAGGCGGCTGCGCCGATCGCCAGCAGCACGATCAGCCCGACGACGAGTCGGCTCGGGGTTCGAGGGACCACGGCTCCACCTCTCCTGGGCGCATATAGAGACTAGGACGGGGGCCCACGCACCAGCCCGCACCGCCGTCCGCGTGGCAACCTGCTGGCCGACGGCTCGTCCACCTGCTCGACCGGACGGCCCGCCACGACGGCCCCTCACCCGGTTCGACCTCATCTGCCCAAGACCTCGGAGGCCCCGCGACGTGAAGCACTGGATCACCTATCCCCTGATCCGACACCCCTACGACCCGGCCTTCGTGACCAAGGAGGCGGTCGTGCGCTTCGCCCAGACCGCCGAGGCGGCCGGGTTCGACGGCATCGGCTTCACCGACCACCCGGCGCCCTCGCACCGGTGGCTGCAGGCCGGCGGGCACGACGCGCTGGACCCCTTCGCCGCCCTGGCCTTCATCGCTGCGGTCACCGAGCGCCTGCTACTGATCCCCAACATCGTGGTCCTGCCCTACCGGAACCCGTTCATCGTGGCCAAGGCCATCGCCACCATCGACGCGTTGTCCGGCGGGAGGTTCGTGCTGGCCACCGCCACCGGCTACCAGCGGGGCGAGTACCGCGCCCTGGGCGTCGACTTCGAGGAGCGCAACCTCTTGTTCGACGAGGCCCTCGAGGTGCTGCGTGGCGTGTGGAGCATCGACGAGTTCGCCTACCAGGGCACGCACTTCACGGCCTCGGGCCAGACGGTCAACCCCAAGCCGACCCGCGTGCCCATCTGGATCGGCGGCAACAGCCAACTGGCCCGAGCTCGGGTGGCCGCGGCCGGTGACGGCTGGAACCCGTTTCCGGCCCCGGCCGCCCTGGCCCGGACAGCCAAGACCCCGGTGTTGGAGACGATCGACGATCTGGCGGCCATGCTCGATGATCTGTGGCGCCGGGTGGGCGCAGCGGGGCGCGACCCGGCGTCGGTCGACGTCGCCTTCGGGACACCGGCCGGCGGCAGCCCCGGCTCGGACGATTTCGACGCGGAGGCCCATCTGGCCGCCCTGGACGCACTGGCGGCGTTGGGGGTGACCTGGAACGGCGTGGCCATTCCCGGCGACAGCCTGGACCACGCCCTGGAGACCCTGCAGCGCTACGGCGAGCAGGTGATCGCCGCCGGTGCCAGATGACGTCGACGGTCCGCCGCCCGTCTGAGGAGGTCCTGGCCGGCTTCGGCGCGTGGCTCCGGCACCGTGACCCGACGTCCGCGCCTGAGGTCGTCGGTCACGAGCGGCCTCCGGGGGGGTTCTCGACCGAGACGCTCCTGGTCGACGTGCGTCGGGGTGCCCAGGTCGAGCGGTTGGTCCTGAAGCTGCCCCCATCGGGTCGCGCCATCTTCCCGACCTATGACTTCCCGAGTCAGGCCCGCGTCCAGGAGGCGGTGGCCCGGGCGGGGGTGCCCGCACCCGAGCCGGTGCAGGTCGAGCTCGACCCCCGCTGGTTGGGCACCTCCTTCCTGGTCATGCCGGCCATCGCCGGCCACATCATCGACGAGCTGCCTCTGCAGGACCACTGGCTGACCCGGGCCGAGGCGGGGCTGAACGCAAGCGTCCACGGCGCGTACGTCGATCTGGTGGCCGACATCAACCGCATCGACTGGCGGGCGGCGGGGCTGGCCGACGTCGTGGCTCAGCGTGACAACGCGGCGGAGATCGAGCACTGGCACCGGTACCTGGGGTGGTACGCGGAGGGCGATGAGCCCGTGGCCCTGCTGGGTGAGGCGCTCGACTGGTGCGCGAGCCACCAGCCGGCGTCGGAGCCGGCCCCGTCTCTGCTGTGGGGCGACGTGCGGCTCGGCAACGTGATCTTCGACGAGGCCCGAACGCCGGTGGCCGTGCTCGACTGGGAGATGGCGTCCATCGGAGCGGCCGAGCACGATCTGGCCTGGCTGCTCAGCCTGGAAGACATCCCCAGGGAGCTCCTGGGGCGCGCCGTCCCCGGATTCTTCGATCACGACGGGGTGGTGGCTCGCTACGAGGCCCGCCTGGGCCGAGGGGTGCAGGACCTCGAGTGGTACGAGATCTTGGCGTTGGTCCGCAGCGCGGCCATCCTGACCCGCATCGCCCACCTCGACGAGCTCGCCGGTCGACCGGTCATGTTCGCGCCGGCCGACCACCCCGTCCTCGGCGTCCTGCGCCGGCGGCTCACGGAGGCCGGCCGATGACGGTGTCGCCCGAGACGGTGGCGGTGTCGCCCGAGACGGTGGCGGCTCTGGTGCGGGGGCGCTCCGGCGACCCGAACCTGGGTCTGCAGTTCGAGGGTCGGAGCTGGACCTGGGGCGAGGTGGAGTCCGAGATGGAGGTGCGGGCGGGGTTCCTCGAGGATCTCCTGCCCGCCGAGCCGGGCCATGTGGGTGTCCTGCTCGACAACGTTCCGGAGTACCTGTTCCTGCTCGGGGGGGCTGCGCTGGCCGGTCGGGTGGTGGTGGGGATCAACCCCACCCGTCGGGGGGAGGAGTTGGCCCGCGACATCCGCCACGCCGACTGCCAGGCCGTGATCACCGACGCCGCGTACGTGGACCTGCTCGACGGGCTCGACCTGGGGCCGGCCACCGAACGGGTGATCATCGCCGACGCCCCCGAGCACGCCGCCGCGCTGGACCGGTTCCGGGGCCCGGACGCGCCCGCCATCCGCGCCGTGCCGAGGCCCGAGGACCTCCTGGTGCTCATCTTCACGTCCGGGTCGACCGGGGCCCCCAAGGCGGTCCGGTTGACCCAGGGGCGCGCGGCGCGGGCGGCCAGCGGCCCCATGGGCTTCGGGCCCGAGGACATCCTGTACTGCTCGATGCCGGTCTTCCACGGCAACGCGCTCATGTCGATGGTGTTCCCGTCGTTGGCCAGCGGAGCGTCGCTGGTGTTCAAGCGGAAGTTCTCCGCCTCGGGGTTCCTGCCCGACATCCGCCGGTACCACTGCACGTTCACCAGCACCATCGGTCGCGCCCTCGCCTACATCCTGGCCACCCCCGAGACCGCCGGGGACCGCGACCACGACCTCAGGTTCATGCTGTCGCCGGAGGCCTCCACCGCCGACATGAAGGCCTTCCGGCGCCGGTTCGGCCCGCCCGTCTTCGGCGGGTACGGGTCCAGCGAGAACGCCATCGTGATGATGCCCAGCCCGGGCCAGCCGCCCGAGGCACTGGGCGTGCCCGCGCCGGGTCTGGACGTCGCGGTGATGGATCCGAGCACCGAGCAGGAGTGCCCGCCGGCGCGCTTCGACGCCGAGGGCCAGCTGCTCAACGCGGATGAGGCCATCGGCGAGCTCGTGGGCCGCAACGCCCTGGATCGATTCGAGGGCTACTACAACAACGAAGCCGCCACCCTCGAGCGCACCCGCTCCGGTTGGTACTGGTCCGGCGACCTGGCCTACCGCGACGCGGAGGGCGTCTTCTACTTCGCCGGGCGCAACGCCGACTGGATCCGCGTCGACGGTGAGAACTTCGCGGCCGCACCGGTCGAGCGGGTGGTCCAGCGCTTCGCCGGGGTGGCCGGGGTGGCCGTGTTCGGGGTGCCCGACGACCACACCGCCGACGACCAGACGATGGCGGTGATCGAGATGGCCGACGGCGTCGACTTCGACCCGGCGGACTTCGACGCCTTCCTGGACGACCAGCGCGACCTGGGCACGAAGTGGTCGCCGCGCTATGTCCGCATCGTCGAGGCTCTGCCGGTCACGGCTACCAACAAGATCGACAAGGCGCCGCTACGGCGCGCTCGCTGGGTGGTCACCGGTGAGGATCCCGTCTACTGGCGACCCGAGCGCCGCGAGCCGCTTCGCCGGCTGACCGAGGACGATCGAGCCGAGATCGCCCGGCGGTTCCAGGCCAACGGCCGAGCCGACGTCTTGCACCGATGACCCCCCTGTCGCTGCGGTGTCGGCGCCGCGGCTGGCTCAGAGGCGGTAGAGCCTGATCGCGTTGTCACTCAGGATCTTGCGCCGGACCTCGGGCCGCAGATCGGCCATGTTCTGGGTCGACGTCTTCAGCGGATCGGGAAACAGGCAGGTGGGGTGAGGGAAGTCGGTCTCGAACATGATGTTGTCCTCGCCCACCGCGTCGACCACCTGGGCCAGGTTCTTGCGCTCGAACCAGGTGGTGGCGTAGAGCTGGCGGCGGAAGTACTCCGACGGTCGCAGGCTCAGCTCGGTGGCCAGGTGCGGTGCGTTCTCCTCCATCTCGTAGTCGAGGGCCTCGAGGATGAACGGGATCCAGCCGCAGCCGCTCTCCACCGAGACCATCTTGAGCGTCGGGTGGCGATCGAGCAGACCCGAGCAGATCACGTTGACCACGACCCGGGCGTTGCCCACGAACAGCAGGGTTCCACCGATGCCCAGTGCCACGTCCTCCTGCTGGGAGGGCCAGGGGTAGTTCCCGTAGAAGTTCATGGTGGTCAGGCTGGCCCCGATGTGGAAGTGGACCGGCAGCTCCAGTGCCGAACACGCTTCCCACAGCGGATCCCATGCCCGGCTGGCCAGATCGGGCGCGCCCAGGTCCTGGGGATCCGAGGTCATGTTGACGCCCCGGAACCCGAGCCCGGCCAGTCGCTGGGCCTCGGCCACGCAGGCCTCCACGCTCCACGAGGGCAGGACGCCCATGGGCAGCAAGCGGGTGCCGGACTGCTCCTGCACGCCGGCCATGTGGTCGTTGTACATCTGGAGCAGTTGCAGCCGCAAGGAGTCATCCTCGACGACGTCGGCGATGCCTTGGCCGCCGAGGCCGATCACGTTGGGATAGAGCACCTCGGCCCAGATGCCCATCTCGTCCATCATCTCGACCCGGGCCACCGGGTCGTAGGCCCCCTGGTGGATGTCGTCGATGGTCCACTCGAACAGGCCTTTCTGGGCATTGATCTTCGAGCCGTCACGCCCGATCACCCCGCCCCCGCCGGCGCGACCCAGCACCTCGCCGCCCACCACCCAGGTGGCCACACCGTCGACGTCGGTGACGTGGGGCATCTGGTCGCGGGTGGCGGCCGAGGCCTGGCCAGTCCACAGGTCATGTGGTTCGGTCAGGTGCGTGTCCGTGTCGATGACGCGGAGCTGGTCGGTCGCGGTCGTCATCGGAGACCCCCCGGGCTCGTGGATGGACCTGCGCGAACCCTAACCGGCGAGGCCGTCGAGAGTCGGGTCCGGCCGGTGACCAAATCGATTCGTGAGCTGATGCCGTACGAGTGAGACTGACCCATGCTCCAGGCGGTGGTGTTCGACTTCGACGGGGTGATCCTCGACACCGAGATGCCGCTGTTCACGTCTTGGTCCAAGACGTTCGAGCGCTTCGGCGTCCCGCCCGTCGGCCTGGACGAGTGGACCGCCTCGCTCGGGTTGCACGACGACGACCCGGCGATGCTTCGCCCGCTCGAGCGTCTGGGCGCGTTGCTCGCCTCCGACGTGGACCTCGACGAGGTGCAGCGTGTGCGCCGCGAGCTGCGCGACGGCCTGCTCGAGGGAGCGCCCGTCCTACCGGGCGTGACCGAGCTACTCGATCAGGCCGACGCTCTCGGGATCCCCGTCGGCATCGCCTCGAGCTCGCCGCCCGAGTGGATCGAACAGCACCTGGCCCGGCGCGACCTCCTCGATCGCTTCGCGTGCATCTCGTGCGCGGGAGGTGGCGTGCCGGGCAAACCGCACCCGGAGGTCTACCGGCGGGCGTGTGCCGCCCTCGGGGCCGAACCCGCGGCGGCGCTGGCGCTCGAGGACTCACCCAACGGCACCACCGCGGCCAAGGCGGCGGGGATGCGCTGTGTGGCCGTGCCCACCGCGATCAGCCGAGACCTCGACCTCAGCCACGCCGACGTCATCGTGGGAACCCTGCTCGAGCTCTCCTTGGCGGACTGGTGAGGATCAGGCCATCGGTCAGTCGGGTTTGCGAGCCCGGCTGGGCGCGACGCGGGGCGGCTCGTTGGGCTGCTTCGGGTACACGGGGGGCCACGGGGCGTCCATCAACCCGTCGGCCATGTCGCGGGCCGACCACTCGAGCAGCGCCTCGATGGACTGCGGGTGATCGACCATGTCCGCCCATGGGTCGCCCAGGCGGGCCACCCGGTCGGGGACCGTGGCGATCGTGAGGTCGTCGGGGTGGATGGTCTCGACTTCGGCCCAGGTGATGGGGGTGGACACCTGGGCTCCGGGGCGGGCACGCACCGACCAGGCTCCGAAGATGGTCTTGTGCGGGGCGTTCTGGTTGAAGTCGACGAACACCCGCCGGCCGCGCTCCTCCTTCCACCAGGCTGCGGTCAGCAGGTCCGGGCGGCGGCGCTCGAGCTCGCGGGCCAACGCCACCGCCGCGGCCCGCACCTGGAAGGAGTCCCAGCGGGGCTGGAGGCGGACGTAGATGTGCAGGCCCTTGTTGCCGCTGGTCTTGGGATGTCCCGCGAGGCCGATCTCGTCGAGCAGGGCTCGGACCTCTCCGGCGGCCTCGCGGATCATCGCGAAGTTGACGCCGGGGGTCGGATCCAGGTCGACGCGCAACTCGTCAGCGTGGTCGAGGTCGGCCGCCTTCGACGGCCACACGTGGAACCCCAGGCAGCCCATGTTCACCGCGTAGAGCACGTGGGCGATGTCCGCGATGACCAACGCTTCGGAGGTGGTCCCGTTGGGGGTCGACACCGTGGCCGTGACCAGCCAGTCAGGGTGGTTCTTGGGCACGCGCTTCTGGAAGAACGACTTGCCACCGGCGCCGTCGGGGAACCGTTGCAGCAGGACGGGGCGGCCGCCCATGGCCGCCATCAGCGGAGCTTCCACGGCCAGGTAGTACGCAGCCAGGTCGAGCTTGGTGTCGCCCCGCTCGGCGAAGAAGACCTTTCCCGGGTTCGACAGGTCGAAGTCGTGGCCGGCCGCCCGCAGGGTCACCGGGCCGTCATCGTCCCCCTTGTTCGCCGCAGAGGCCACCGCCGAACGTTACCGGCACCGGTGGGCGCGACGGCTGCGTCGCGCCGGGCGTGAGGTGTCCACGCCGCCCGGGTGCCGTGCTCGAGCCGGGTTCGGCCGGAACCCGCATCGGGTTCCTGGCCACCCTGGTCATCCTGTTGGCCGGGTGCGCGGCGCGGCACTGGTGGACGGTATCGGCTTCGATCAGCACGCGGGCGGCGGCCATGTTCGTCGCCCCGGCCCTGGCCGCGCTCGAGAACGGCTATCGGGAGCGTTTCGGAGGGTCGGCGTCGGCTTGCCGCGCCTGGTATCGCTTCGTCGGCTTCGCCATGGCCGGGGTGGTCGTCGTCATCGGCGGGGCGAAGCTCCTGAGTCCCGGGGGGGACCACTGGGTCCTGTTCATCGAGGCGTCCGAGATCGTGCTGCTCGTCTGGTTCTGGGTGGTCCAGACCCGCGAACGATGGGACCCGGTGGTGTAGGTCGTTCCCGGGCCACCCACCACCCCGTCGACAGGGGTGCCAACACCACCAGCCGGGCGGGGTCCAGCCCCCTTTCCCGCACCGGCTGCTTCGGCTCTGATAGTGGTGGGCACGGAGGATCTGGCCTCGAGCGTGCGCGGTGGGCATCATCATCGGGGTGGTGCCGGATGAGAAAGGGACTGCAGCCATGACGACGGAGCCGATCCTGTCGGTGCGGGGCGTGCGCAAGACCTTCGAGGCCGAACAGGCTCCGGTGCGTGCCCTTCGCGGCGTCGACCTGGATGTGGCCGACGGCGAGTTCATCGCCATCATGGGCCCGTCGGGATGTGGCAAGTCGACGCTGCTGAACCTGGTGGCCGGACTGGACATGGCCGACGAGGGCGAGATCGTGCTCGGGGGCAAGGCCATCACCGGTCGCGACGAGGACTGGCTGGCGCGGATGCGTCGTAGCGACATCGGCATGGTGTTCCAGTTCTTCAACCTGCTCGAGGGCATGACCGTGCTCGAGAACGTGGCCCTGCCCGCCATCATCGCGGGCACGAAGCGCAAGGCGGCGGAGATGCAGGGTCGCGATCTGCTCGACCTGCTGGGTCTGGGCGACAAGGCCAACGAGGTGCCGGCCGTGCTCTCCGGTGGGCAGCGCCAGCGCCTGGCCATCGCCCGGGCCCTGGCCAACCAGCCCACGCTGCTGCTGGCCGACGAACCCACCGGTGCACTCGACACCGACGGGGGCCGCGAGGTGCTCGAGCTGTTCCGGCGGCTCCACAGCGACGGCCAGACGATCCTGATGGTCACCCACAACGACGAGGTGGCCGCCGGGGCCAGCCGCATCGTGCACATGCGCGACGGCCAGATCGACGGTGGTCGGGAGGTGGCCGCGACCGCGGCGTCCGAGGCCGGCCGTACCGCCGCCGACGGGCCAGCGGCCGCGGGTCCCTCGGCCGTCGGACAAAGGTCCCGACCTGCCGATGAGCGCTTCATCCCGGCCGAGCCCACTCGCTGAATTCGGGCGTTCGGTGGCATCGATCTTCTACCGCCTCCGGGCCGAGCTGCGCCACGGGTGGCGCTCCCTGGTGGTCATCGCCGTGCTCGTCGGACTCTCGGGCGGCGCCGCGCTGGCCGGCCTGGCCGCGGCACGGCGTACCGACACCGCCTTCGCCCGCATGCGCCGGGCCACCGATGCCTGGGATCTCCTGATCAATCCGAACAGTGGGACCGACTCGAAGCTGAGGATGGCCGACCTGCGCCACCTGCCCGGGGTCGAGCGGGTCGGCGCGATGGACGGGGTCATGCTCTACCCGTCGCTGGTGAAATCGGTTCCGGACGCGTTCAACCTGCCGCCCATCCTGGTGGCCGACGACGACGCCACCTACACCGTTGGCCGCCTGCTGATGACGGCCGGACACCAGGCGGCGACCGACGATCCCGACGGGGTGGTGGTGGACCGCACCTTCGCCCAGCGCCAGCACCTGCACATCGGTCAGCGCTTCCACTACGTCGTGTTGAGCCCGCTATTGCTCCAGCACCTCCAGACCGTCCGTTCCGAGGCCGAGGCCCGGGCCGTCCTGAAACCGCGCGTCGGCCGCCATGCAGGGTGACGCTCGCATCGACGGCATCGGCCTGGCCCAGGACGGCGTCGTCGTCGATCCCGGCTACGACCCGGCGTCGATCCTGTTCACCCCGGCGTTCGCCAAGGCCCATCCAGGCCTGAAGGTCATCTATTGGGGGGCGATGGTGAAGCTGAAGCCGGGGACCGACGTCGACGCCTTCACGGCGCGGGTGCAGGCCCTGGTGCCCCACGAGTCGATCGCCTTCCAACGCGCGTCCACGGTGAAGGCCGAGGTTGCCAACGCCACCGACCCCGAGGTCTCGGCGCTGGAGGCGTTCGCCGCCCTGGCCGCCCTGCTCGGGCTGGTGGTGGTGGCCCAGGCCATCTCCCGACGCATGCAGATCGATGCCCGGTCGAACGCCACCCTGGCCGCCATGGGAGCCACCCGGCCCCAGCGGACGGCGGTCTCGATGGCCAAGGCCACGCTGGCGGTGGCCGTCGGAGCCGGGCTGGCGGTGGGGGTAGCGGTGGCCGTGTCACCGTTGGGTCCGGTCGGTGCCGTCCGACCCGCCGAGGTGCATCCGGGGGTTTCGTTCGATGCCGCCGTGCTGGGGCTCGGGGCCCTGGCCATCGTGGTGGTCGGGGCGGCGGTGGCCGCCATCCCGGCCTGGCACTGGTCACGGGTGGCGAGCGAGTCCGAGATCTCCACCCGATCCCGGGTGGCGGCTTCGGTGGCCGGGGCCGGTGGTTCGTTGGCTGCGGTGGTGGGGGTGAGGTTCGGCCTCGAGCGCGGCGCCGGGCGCTCGTCGGTGCCGGTGCGCACCACGCTGCTGGCCGCGGCCACCGCCGTGGCCCTGGTCACCTCGGTGGTGGTCTTCTCGGGCAGCCTCGATCACCTGCTGGCCACCCCCGCCCTGTACGGCTCGGGGTGGGATGCCCAGGTCCAGCTGTCGAACCTGAACACGCCGGCCGGCTTCGACGACCAGGATCCGGCGCGGATGGCTCAGATCGAACGGCAGTTCATGGACGTCGCCGACCGGTCGGGCTCGGTGGCCGCCTCGGCCTTCTTGCAGGTCGGTGAGGTGCGGTCGGGCGCCATCGCCATCCCCGCCATCGGCTACCTGGCCCATCACCCGGCCGTGACCCCCACGATCTCCGCCGGCCGAGCCCCTGCGGCACCCGACGAGGTGGCCTTGGGCCAGACCACCATGGATCGACTCCACACTCGCATCGGAGGCACCATCGAGCTGGCCCAAGGCGGGCAGGGCCCGAACCGCCCGGTCAAGGTGGTCGGGCGCACCGTCCTGCCCGGCCTGGCCCCCTACCCCGGTTCGGACAAGGCTGGTCTCGGCGTGGGTGCCCTGCTGACCCTGGCCGGTTGGCAGCGGTTCAGCCCCGACTTCCAACAGCCCGTCTACCTCATCCGCTGGGCGCCGGGCGCCTCGGTGACCACGCTGTCCAAGACCTTCGTCACGAAGATGCCGACCCAGCTCCCGCTGGCGGTGGACGCGGTGAACCAGCCGCCCGGCGTGGTCAGCCTGCGAGGGCTGCGGGCCACGCCGACGCTGCTGGCATCGCTGGTCGCGGTGCTGTTGGCCGCGGCGGTGGCCAACGCCCTGGTGGTGGCGGTCCGTCGGCGCCGTCGTGACCTGGCCATCCTGCGCACGCTGGGTTTCACCACCGGACAGGTGGTGCGCACCGTGCTGTGGCAGGCCACCACCGTCGGGATCCTGGCCGTGATCGTCGGCATCCCGGCCGGAGTGATCATCGGGCGCTGGACCTGGACCGTGCTGGCCGAACGCCTGGGCACCGTCCCGGTCCCAGCTGTCTCGGGCCTGCTGCTGGTGGGGCTCGGGGTGGGCGTGCTGGCCCTGGCCAACGTCGTGGGCGTCCTGCCGGGCCTGCGAGCGGCTCGGTCCCCGGGCCAGGCCCTGCGTACCGAGTAGCGCGAAGCCTCGCAGTACGATCCGGAGGTGGCAATCCGGGTGACGGTGGCTGAGGACTCGCTGCTCGTCCGCGAGGGCATCGCCACGCTGCTGACCGCCGAGGAGGACCTCGAGGTGGCGGCCCTGTGCGCTGACTTCGACGAGCTCATGGCCTCGATCGACCAGGCCGAGCCCGACGTGGTGATCACCGACATCCGCATGCCCCCCACCGGCACCGACGAGGGCATCCGGGCCGCTATCGAGCTGCGCAGCTCCCACCCGTCGGTGGGTGTGGTCGTGCTGTCCCAGTACATCGACGCGACCTACGCGGTGGCCCTGTTCGACGCCGGGTCCGAGGGCCGGGCCTACCTGCTCAAGGAGCGGGTGTCGGATCCCGCCGAGCTGGCCGGTGCGGTGCGCCGGGTGGCCGCGGGCGGGTCGGTCATCGACCCCAAGGTGGTGGAGGTGCTGGTCACCAGCCGGTCACGGCCCAGCGAGTCGCCGCTGCGCTTCCTGACCCCCCGGGAGCTCGACGTGCTGGGTGAGATCGCCGAGGGCAAGAACAACGCGGGGGTGGCGGGGGCGCTCGGGCTGTCCGAGCGCGCCGTGGAGAAGCACATCAACTCCCTGTTCGCCAAGCTCGGCCTGACCGAGGAGCCCGACCTGCACCGTCGGGTGACCGCGGTGCTGCTCTACCTGGCGTCCCGACCGTCCAAGCCCGCCGAGGCCTGACCCACCGCCGTTCCCGCCCCCTGGGCCGTTCCCCCTGGGCCGTTCCCCAAATCGGTGTAGATATCCACGCCCGAGGGGGCATTTCTGCGCGCAATTTCGGCAGGATCGCCAATTTCGGGGGGATCGGCGAAGCCCGACCCACAGGCCAGCACCCCCGACGAGGGCGGGGTCGCATCCTGGGCCGGCCGAGTCGGTCGTGGGACACTCGATGGAGCGCCCGGTGTCGTACCTCGCGACGACGCATCATCCGCTGGGCCACCGCTTCGCCGGACCTGAGGGACCCGCTTGGAGACCGACCCCATCGCCGTGCTGATCGTGGACGATCAGGCGCCGTTCCGAGCCGCGGCGCACGCCGTCATCGGCGTGACCGCCGGCTTCGAGGTGGTGGCCGAGGCCGACTCGGGCGAGGCGGCGGTGGCCGAAGCCCGGAACCTGCGCCCGGCGCTGGTGCTGATGGACATCAACCTGCCCGGGATCAACGGGATCGAAGCGACCCGCGAGATCGTGACCGACAAGCCGGACACCGTGGTCATCCTGATGTCGACCTACAACGCCGGGGATCTACCCGCCGACGCCGCCACCTGTGGCGCGGCCGACTACGTCCACAAGGAGGACTTCAGCCCCGACGAGGTCCGCCGCATCTGGGTCGCCCGAGGTGGGGCCGATCCCGCCGACCCCGCGGCATCGCTCGGCTGAGCGTCAAGCCACCGGCACCGGCTCGTCGGTGGGGACGGTGCGGGTCTCGGCCAGCGGGATCCGACCCATGATGGTGGAGCCCGCCCCGGCCGCGGAGGTCACCTCCAGGGTGCCGCCGATGGCCCCGAGGCGGTCGCGCATGTTGACGAAGCCGTGGCCGGCGCCGGCGACTGCAGGGTCGAAGCCGGCGCCGTCGTCGTGGACCGAGAAGCACAGGACGGACGCAGGCGCCGGGCCGGCGGACCCGTTGACGGCATCGGCGGCCGCGGCGCCATCCTGGCCGTTGGAGCCGCTCGCTCTCGTCTGATGTCTGGCCGGCGAGGAACTCGCGGCGCCGACCCCTTCGAGGGTCACCCGCACGGTCAGCTCGGCACCGTCGCCGGCGTGCTTGCCTGCGTTCTGCATGGCCTCCAGGCAGCAGAAGTACACGGCTGTCTCGACCCCCTCGGGGTACCGGCCGATCTCGTCGGCCTCGACCGTGGTGGGAAGGGTGGCCCGGTTGGCCGCCGTCTGCAGCGCCTCGGGCAGGCCCCGGTCACGCAGGAGCGGGGGATAGATGCCGTGGGCCAGCTCGCGCAGCTCGGTCAAGGTGTCCTGCACGTCGCTGCGCAGCTCCTCCAGCATGGTCTGGGCGGTGGTGGGGTCGGTCTCCATCAGGCGGCGGGCCAGGCCGATCTTGACCGCCATGGCCACCAGGTGCTGCTGCGCCCCATCGTGCAGGTTTCGCTCGATCTGGCGACGAGAGTCGTCGGAGGCGGCCACGATGCGGGCCCGGGAGGCTCGCAGCTCCTGGTTGCGCTGGCGCAGCTCATCGAGCGAGGCCTGGAGGGCCGAGTCGAGCCGCACGTTGTGCAGAGCCAGCCCGAGCGGACGGGCCAACTCGGCCAGGCCCTGGTCGTCCTCGTCGTCGAACGGCGCGGCGTCCCCCGGCCGCTCCACCACCACCAGCCCCAGGAGCTGGCCCAGGTGGCTGATCGACACCACGCGCACCAGGCTCGTCTCGCGGGCGGCCAGCAGCTCGGGGATCCAGACCTGGGCCCAGGCGTTGCCCGACACGTGGGCCCGCGACACCACGGTGAGCTCCTCGCCGCTCAGCCGGATGCGGGCCGGGGGCCGGTTGGGCACCGAGGCCACTCGGTCGAGCACGCCGTCGGTGCCGGTCCACACCTCCGAGGAGGTGAGCCCGAGGGTCTTGTGCAGCGACTCGGCCAGCTGCAACAGCAGCTCGTCGAGGGGCACAGCCCGCGACATGCGTCCGGCGAAGGTTCGGACCGGCTCGTCGGGCGCCCTGCGGTTGCCGTAGACGCGCTGGTTGGCCACCTCGGTGAGGCGACTTCGGGCCGGGATGGTCAACAGGGCGGCCACCGCGGCCGCCACCATCGACGAGGCCAGCACCTGGCGGTCGCTGGAGGTGGGGACGTGGCCGAGGCCGATCACCACCAGCAGGTAGGTCACCTCGACCACCGCGATGAGGCCGGCCACCACGATGGTGCGCACCAGCAACCGCTCGATGCGCCGCACGGTGGCGTCGAAGGTGCCGGCCACCAGCGCGAAGGGCACCAGGACCGACGCCCCCATGGCCACCAGTTCGGGCCGGTGTGGAAAGCCGATGATGGCGGCCAGCCCCAGCGAGCCCAGGGCGATGGTGGTCGCCACCACCACGGCCCAGCCCAGCCATTGGAGCCGGGCCCGTTCGAGGGCGGCCGCGGATCGGCAGCGGCCCAGGTAGCCGATCACGCCCAACCCGGCCAGAGCGACGGATTCCACCACCAACGGAACGGCCCGGGAGCCGGCGCCCGCGGCCGACACCACCACGGCCGCGACCGCGCCCGCGACCAGCGCGATGCCGACGACGGCACCCGACAAGCGGGAGGTGATCCTGCCGTCGGGGGTGACCACGGCCAGCACGGCCACCAGCGCGGGCACCAGGGCCATGGCCGGGGGCCAGACGTTGGCCGAGCCGGCCAGGGCCACGGCGAGGGCGGCCACCACCGGGCTGAGCCGACCGGTGCTCGGGCGCAGCGCGGTCACGATGGCGCCGACGGCCCACAGGCTCGCCACCGCGGCCAGGGTGATCACCGTGGCCGTGTGGCGCGCGGCCACGGCCGATCCGGCGCAGGCCAGCGCGGCCAGGGCCAGGGCGACGCCCAGCGCCCGCCACGCCGTCATCGACGCCGGAGGGGATGCGGCCCGGGTGGAGGGCACGCTCATGACGCCGTCCAGGCCGGGTCGGGTCCGATGCGGAAGGGCGTGAGCGTGCCCTCGCGGCCCTTCACCGTGGTGGGGCCCATCGCTTCGGCGTCGATCGGCTGGGAGAGCGCGGCGATGGTGGCCTCGCTGCACACGGTCACCCCGGCCGGGCGGGCCAGGTCCTGTAGGCGTTGGGACAGGTTCACGGTGTCACCGACCAAGGTGTACTCCAGGCGTTCCTCGCTACCCAGCAATGCCGCGGCCACGTCGCCGGTGGACAGGCCGATGCCCAAGCCGAACGGAGCCAGGCCCTCAGCCTCCCAGGTCTGGTTCACGGCTGCCTGGCGACGGTGCATGGCCAGAGCGGCCTGTACAGCCCGATCGGCGTGGTCGGGTTGGGGGAACGGCGCGCCGAAGACGGCCATGACGGCATCACCGACGTACTGCATGACGGTGCCGTCCAGGTCGAGGATGGCGGCGTTCATCTCCCGTCGGTGGGTGTTGAGCTGGCCGGCCAGCACGGTGGGATCGGTGGTTTCGGCGATGGTGCTGTAGCCCCGGACATCGGACATGAGCACCGTCACCTCCAGCCGCTCGGTGCGCTCGGCCGCCCCTCGATCGTCGCGCAGCTTCTGGGCCAGACCGCCCGGCAGGAGCCGGCTGAGGGTCTCTCCCTGCTCCTCGCGATCCACGATGGCGGCCTGGAGCAGGCGGAGGCGCCGCAGCGCCCCCTCGCCACCCGCCGACACGCCCTTGGCCAGCTGCACGAACAGCGATTCGATGGCGGCGTTGACGGCTTCGGGCGTGGTGTGGTGGGAGGCGGCGATGGCCTTGACCGGTCGGCCCTGGGCCACCTCCTGGAGCAGCTGCTCGTCCTGGTCGGAGAGCTCGCCGTCGGCGCGCACCGGCGAGACCAGCGCGGCCACGATCTCCGGGTCGAGCATCGAGCCGCCGGTGGCCACCTCCCGGATGGCCGCGGCCAGGCGATTCCCGTCGCTCACCCGGTCCTTGAGCAGGTAGGCGTAGCCGGCCGCGCCCTGCTCGAGCAGGGCGATGGCGTACTCCGGTTCGTCGTACTGCGAGAGCACCACGATCCCGGTGCCGGGGTGGCGCTTGCGGACCTGGCGAGCGGCCTCGATGCCCTCTCGCTGGAAGGTGGGGGGCATGCGGATGTCGGTCACCACCACCTGCGGATGAGCCGATTCGGCCGCCGCCACCAGTTCGTCGTAGTCGGCGGCCACGCCCACCACCTCGAGGTCGTCCTCGAGGCCGAGCAGGGCTCGCACCCCCTCGCGGACCAGCACGTTGTCATCGGCCAGCACCACCGTGATCCGGTCGGAACGGCCCTCAGGGGGCGCGGATGGGATCTCGATGTCGACGCGCTCGGAGCTCATCGCGCCATCACAGACGCGTACCGCCTGTTCCGGGAAGGGGGCCTGGACACGAGGATCGAGTGGTGCTGGCACCCGTGGCCACGGCCCGGCCAGCGCCCTTGGTGGCCGGCGCCGGGGTTCGTACGGTCGCTCCATGCGCCACACCTCATCGGTCACGTCGATCTCGTGGATCCCCTCCGAAGCCGTGGTCGGGATCTCCAAGCCCATCTTCGAACTGGGCGTCACCCACTACGACGACCCGCCCGACGACCGGATCGACGACCTGGAGGCCTGGCGGAGCACCGACCGCTTCCGGTTCGCCAACCATCTGGCTGGCTGGATCGAGGTGGTTGACGGCCAGATCACCGACGCCGGCTACGGCGAAGACGCTCATGGCCTGATGGGCGCGACCACGGTGCGCCTGGGGGCGGGCGACGCCACCTTCGCCGCCGTGGGGCTCGACGACATCCGCAAGCCGCCCGAGTGGGTGGACGACGGCGTGCGCTTCGTGCAGACGGTGGGTGGGCGCACGGCCGTGCCCGCGCCCCGCCACGTGAAGCGCCCGCCGTTCGTGCGCCTCCAGGCACCGGTGGTGTGGACCACCCTGGCCCTCACCATCCGGGCCGACGGCTCGTCGTCGTTCGACGTGGCCGGGGCCTCACCGTTCCCCCGCCACTGGGTCTACGACGACGACGGCGTCCTGGCCGCCAAGGTGGGCCTGGCCGACTTCCGCGGCTGGTACCACGGGGCCCAGGGCCACCACACCCCCTGGGGTGACGAGGACACCCCGGCCCTGGTCACCGCGGTGGAGACGGCGCTCGAGCGCGAGTTGTCCGCCCAGATCATGCGCTCGGGGACCAAGCCCAAGACCTTCACCCTCAAGCCGGACGCCACGCTCACGACGCAGGGTGAGCAGGGAGCGGAGCTGTACCTGCTGCTCGACGGCGTGCTGGCCGTGGAGGTCGATGGCGAGATCGTGGCCGAGGTCGGCCCCGGGGCGGTGCTGGGCGAGCGCGCCGTGCTGGAGGGCGGGCAGCGCACCTCGACCCTGCGGGCTCTGACGTCGGTGCGGGTGGCCGCCGCCGGTGCCGGTCAGCTCGCGCCCGAGACCCTGGCCGGGCTGGTCGGCGAGCACCAGCGCGAGTCGCTGGCCCCCGGTTCCTGAGGGTGCGCCTGGCGCTGCTGGGCGTCCGGGGCTCGACCCCGGCGCCTGGGCACGAGTTCGCCCAGGTGGGTGGCAACACGGCGTGTGTGGCCATGGGCCCCGACGACGGCCCGCCGCGCCTCGTGCTCGACGCGGGGACCGGCCTGCGCCGCCTGACCGGTCTGCTGGCCGGCCAGGCATTCGCGGGCACGATCTTGTTGACCCACCTGCACTGGGATCACCTCCAGGGCCTGCCCTTCTTCGCGGCCGGGGATCGGGACGACGCCCGCGTTCGGCTGTGCCTGCCCGATCAGGGCGACCCGGTGGAGGTGTTGCGCCGGGCCATGTCGCCCCCGCACTTCCCGATCGGTCCGGAGGGTCTGCGAGGCCGATGGACCTTCGACGGGCTGGCGCCGGGTCGCCATGTGCTCGAGGGGTTCGAGGTGCTGGCCTGCCCCGTGGCCCACAAGGGTGGGCGGACCTTCGGCTACCGGATCTCGGACGGCTCGGCAGCGGTCGCCTACCTGCCCGATCACGCCTTGACCGACGCGGATGTCGATGCCCGACTCGATGAGGTGCAGGAGTTGATCGAGGGCGTGGACGTGCTGATCCACGACGCGCAGTTCACCCGGGCCGAGCAGGCGATCGCCCGCGACTACGGCCACGCCACGGTCGAGGCAGCCCTCACCCTGGCCCGACGGGGTGGGGTCGGTCGTCTGGTGCTGTTCCATCACGCGCCCGGTCGCACCGACGCCGAGGTGCTGGCCCTCGGTGCGGAGCTGGGGCGAGCGGATGCCTCGGCGGGCGCCGGGGGCCTCGTCGAGGTCGAGGTGGGGACCGAGTCGACCGTGATCGTCCTGGGCCCCTCCAGCCGAGGCGAGGCCGCCGCATCGGCAAGACTCTGAGCCGATGGCTGAGTTCTGGGATGCGGTGGTGGTGGGCGCGGGCCCGAACGGTCTGTGCGCGGCGGCGACGCTGGCCCGGGTGGGCTGGCGCGTGTTGGTGGTGGAGGCCGCCGGCTCAATCGGCGGCGGCACCCGATCGGGGCCCCTGACCCTGGACGGCTTCGTGCACGACCGCTGCTCGGCCGTGCACCCGATGGGGGTGGCGTCGCCCGCGCTTCGCGACCTCGACCTCACCGCGCACGGCGTCGAATGGCTCTTCCCCGAGGTCCAGGTGGCTCACCCCCTCGACGGCGGCCGGGCGGCGCTGGTGTCTCGGTCGGTGCCGGAGACGGCGACCTCCCTGGCCCTGGACGGTCCGGCGTACCGGCGGCTCTTCCACCCGTTGGTCACCTCGGCCGATGTCCTGACCGCCGCGGTCCTCTCTCCGCTCTCGCCGCCGCCGTTGGGCTCGGTGGCGGCCCTGGCCCGATTCGGCGCGTCGGCGGTGTGGCCGGCCGATCGCTTGGCTCGGCGCCGCTTCACCAGCGATGAGGCCCGGGGACTGCTGGCCGGCCTGGCGGCCCACTCCATGCTGTCGCTGCGCTCGCTCGGAACCGCAGGGTACGGCCTGTTCCTCGGATTGCTGGCCCACGCCGTGGGCTGGCCGGTGGCCCGGGGTGGGTCTCAGGCCATCGCTGACGCCCTGGTGTCGATGATCGAAGGGGCCGGTGGTGAGGTGGTCACGGGCCAGCTGGTCACCTCCCTCGACGAGCTGCCCACGGCCAGGGCAACACTGCTGGACATCTCTCCTCGCCAACTGCTGAGCATCGGCGGGAGACGCCTGCCGGCTCGATATCGCCGGGCGCTGACGCGCTACCGGTACGGCTCGGGCGTGTGCAAGGTCGACTGGGCCCTCGACGGACCGATCCCGTGGGCGGCCGAAGGGGCCCGGCGGGCCGTCACGGTGCACGTGGGTGGGACGCTCGACGAGGTGACCGCAGCCGAGGCCGACGTGATCGCCGGTCGACATCCCGAGCGGCCCTTCGTGCTGGTGGTGCAGCCCAGCGTGGTCGACCCCACCCGGGCGCCCCCCGGCCAGCACGTGGGCTGGGCGTACTGCCACGTGCCCAATGGCTCGCTCGTGGACATGAGCGATCGGATCGAGGCGCAGCTCGAGCGGTTCGCGCCCGGCTTCCGGGATCGGGTGCTGGCCCGGCACGTGTCAGGGCCCGCGGACCTCGAACGGCACGATGCCAACTACGTGGGCGGCGACATCGCGGTGGGCCGTACCGACCTCACCCAGCTGGTCACGCGCCCGACGGTTTCGCGCCACCCGTGGCGCACCCCGGTTCCCGGTGTGTACCTGTGCTCGTCGGCCACCCCGCCTGGTCCTGGCGTGCACGGCATGTGCGGGTGGCACGCGGCCACCCTGGCCTTGGCCGACCGCGGCTGACCGCCGCCGGTGAGGGCACCGCGCCCTGGGAGCCGCCCCGGAAGCCACCGATGACAGGGCTTCCCCGGCTCCTGACCCGATGGACTGGGCCTACCGGTTGGCCGCCTGAGCGTCATGGTGCGCGAGACCGGCTTCGACCGAAGGCGCCGACGGCGTGCCCGACGGGTTGGGTCGACGGGTTCCGCCCCGATCAGGACGGGTCGTGGAGCGAGACGATGCGGCCGATGCTGGGAGCCACGGCGCCGTCGTAGACCGCCCGCCAGGTGGCCTGGGCCGCCTCGGGTCCTGACGAGCGCTCCACGGTCAGCCACCGCCGGCTGCCCGCCACGAAGGCGGCCAGGGCGTCGGCGGTGCGGCGTTGGTACTCCTCGGGGCCCCACTCGTCGAGCCGGCGGCTGACCTCGGTCGGGGCGAAGAACAGCTCCGGGGTGGGGCCGATGGTGATGGCCACGGGCGGAGCGTCGTGGTGGCTCTTGCCGATGATCATGGAGTACCGGAGGTGGTCGCCCAGTCGCTCGTGGAGGGTGGCCAGGGCGGCGGCGTCGCCGGACATGTCGACCGACACGGCGTCGGTCGCCGCCAGCGAGCCCAGCCCGTCGTAGGTGACGACGTCGGTGTAGAAGCCCAGCGACCGCACGAAGTCGGTGTTGGCGGCCGAGGTGACGCCGATCACGGCGCCGACGCCGCGCTCGGAGGCCCGCTGGGCGAAACCGATGGCCGTCTTGGACGACGCCGACAGCACCACGACGGCGTCGGCTCCGAACCAGGACTGGTCGGCGAAGAACTGGTCGGCCAGGAAGCCGGTGAGGAAGAGGCCCCGCAGCAGGGCGTGGCGGTCCTCGGCGTCGGCTCGGTGCTCGTCGTCGGTGTCAGGGTAGAGCGGGTCGCGGCTGGCCTCGACGTAGCTGCGGTACACGGGCGCGTGGGCCTGGCGGTGGGCGCCGTCGTCGCGGAGCCCCTCGGCGGTGGGCCCGACGGTGAGATCGACGTAGCGGGCCATGGGGTACCAGCCGTAGTAGCGGCCCCCGGTCGCCACCTCTGGGTGAGCCGTCTCGACGACCGTGGCCCAGCCCATGGCCGGCACCCGGCCCCAGGCGGGGTCGCCGGTGGGGAAGAAGTCCCAGTAGCCGAGCATCTCGCCTATGGCCGCGTAGGTGATGTTGTTGGCGGTGACGGCGAAGCGGTCCACCCGGAGGCGGACCTGGCCGGCGCCGAGGGGTGGGAGGTCGGCTCGGACCAGGCGGGTCGTGCCGAACGCCTGGCGATCGACCTCGAGGGTCGCGTTGCTGGTCATGTCACACAGCCGCGATGATCTCGAGCAGCTCGGGACGCGAGGGCCCGGGGAGCGGCTCGGGCGCGCTCGCCTGGCTCAGCTCGATGATGCGCTCGAGCAGGCCGGGGCGTTCCATCACCTCGTCGGGTCGGGCCAGCAGGCTGGCGATGTCGACGAACCCGCGGAAGATGTCGGGGTCCTGCGTCATGGTCGCCTGCATGGCCTGGCCGATGGCGGAAGCCGGGTCGTCGGTCTCGTAGGGGATCCCGGCGATCTGGGCCTCGATCTCGGCCAGGCGGCGGCGGTCGAGGGCGACGGTGTCGCGGTAGAAGGGCTCGACCGTGGCGACGGTGGTCTCGTGCCAGGCCAGGGCGAAGGTTCCTGGGTCGTCGATGCCCTGATCCCGGATCAGGTCCCGTAGGGCCTGAGCGTGCATGAGGCCGATGGACGCTCCCCGGCCCACCGACGGGTTGGTGCACGCCCACGAGTCGGCCACCGGGGCCACCCCTGTGGCCACGGGCGCGCCGTCGACGACGAAGGAGCGGTGGCGGTCCTCGATCTTGGCCATGACCTCGACGTCGGTGAGGGGTTCACCGTCGAGCCAGTGGGCGACCAGCGGATAGGCGGACACGATCGCCTCCCAGGTGGCGGTGTGCTTGGCTGGGCGCAGGGCGGCGTCGCCGGCGCTGGTGATGACGCCCATGCCCCAGGTGCCGTTGTCGGCCGGGAGGCTCAGGATCGAGACCGACTCGTAGTGCTGGAGGGCCCCGCCCATGGAGACCGGTATGTTGCCGTCGGGCGAGCGGAAGTAGCGCCCGTAGTACATGAACCCGGAGTCGTCCAGCTCCTCGACCGGGGCCCGGGCTCCGATGTCGGCCAGCAGTCTGGGCAGGGCCGACCGGCGCCCGCTGGCATCGACCACCAGGTCGGCGCGGATCTCCTCGCCCGCGTCGGTGACGACACCGATCACGTGGGGGACCCCAGGCGCAGCCGGGTCGCCGGTCAGGAGGGCGTGCACGACCGTGCCGCGGCGAACGGTGATGCCGGGCGTGGCGTCAGCCACGCGAGCGAAGGCGCCTTCGACCATGGGTCGGCGACCGGTCATGGTCCCGAAGCGTTCGTCGCCCTCCCGGTAGCCGCCGGTGACGAAGTCGGGCGCGCTCATGACCGGGTTGAAGCGCAGTGCGCCGTCGTCGTCCAGGGCCTTCGCCACGTCGGGGAGCTCGGCCTCGACGATCTCGCGGAACCGCGGCAGGAAGTAGTGGATCATCCGGAACTGGTTGACGCCCTTGCGGTCCCAGTCGTTCCAGGCCGCGTCGGCCGCGGCTGGCGGCGGAGCCGGGTCGCGCTCGAGGACGGTGACCTCGTGGCCGTCCCCGGCCAGGAGCAGCGCGGTCGAGAGACCGCCCATCCCGCCGCCGATCACCGCGATGTGTGCCATACCCGACTCCCCCGGTCGTCCGATGTGGTCTGGAGCGTAACGCTGGGCTCCGCGGCGCGTTGCGCCCGTTTGCACCGGTGACGGTCTCCGGTCGCGGGTCGTCGGGCCAATATTCGAAACTGGCAGATCACGATCCAGCAGACCCGTACCCGCCGCCGACGAGGCCGCTCCTGTCGCCGAGGGCGCTGGTTACGAGAGTTGCACGCGGATGACGCTGGCCTCGGCGATGTTGCCGTCCTTGGGCGACATGGTCTTGAGGATGACCGCGCCGCGGGTGGCGGTCGGCTTGGCGAAGCTGACCGCTTTCGAGAACGGGCCCATCTGGCCGTTGGCGCCGCCCATGACGATGCCGGTTGCCAGCGGGGTGGTGGTCCCGTCCTCGCGGATCTCGAAGTTGACGGTGGCCTCGAAGGCGGTGCTCTGGCCCGAGAGCGTCACCGGCGAGGCGATGGAGGCCAGGGCGGCCGGGGACTGCAGCTGCAGGTTCGATGTGGCCGCGCCCAGCACCCACCACGTCTCGTCGGGTGCCAGCTTGCGGACCATCACGGTGGTGGCGGGGCCTGTGTCGCTGGCCTTCACCTGGACCTCTCCAGACCGGCTGTCGCCTTGCATGAATGCACCGATGATCGGATCCACGAAGCCCAGGTAGTCCACGGCGAATCCTCTGGCTGCCTGTACGGGGTCTGTGTAGCGGGTGGCGCTCGCGGCAAAGGGCCAGACGGCGGTCGCGGGCTGCACGGTCGAGCGAGAACTGGGGCTCGAGGTCGATCCGGCGGACGTCGCCGGGCGTGTCCCCGTCTGGGTCGAGGTCGACTTCGAGCTCTGGCACCCGACGGCGAGCAGCGAACCGGTGACCAACAACACCGACACCACCAGGTTGCGAGAGACGGAGGAGTTCATGCCCCGATCTTCGGCGCAGCCGGTTTGCTCGGGAAGGGCCGAAGGTCACGATGTCGCGGCTCGTCACGATCCGTCGACTGCGCCGGATGGGTGGGCACGGAACGACCCGGTTCAGATGGCCAGGTCGCGGCGTTCGAAGATCGGGACCGATGCCGCGAGCGCGAGGATGCCGACCGCCAGCATGACCCACATGATCGGCGGGACACTCGGCCCGAGCGGCCCTTGCGTGGTGGCCTGGTAGAAGGGGGAGAGCACCCGAAGTGGGCGTAGTGAGTCGATGAGCTGGGCGATCAGGTAGAGGAGATAGGAGGCACCGGCGATGCCCGCGGTGATGCCGGTGGCCAGCCCGCGTCGGCCGGTCCCTGCGCTGAGGCACAGGGCGACGAGTCCGAACTCGAGGCCGATGAGGAACATGGCGAGTGCTCCGTCGAAGGCGGCCACCCCGGAGATGCCCAGCCCGAAGGCGAGCGACGCGAGCCAGGTGGAAGCGAACAGGACGATGGCCAGCACCCCGACGCTCACCGTCAGCGCGGCGCTCTTCTCCATCAGCACCAGCCTGCGGGACAGCGGCATGGTGACGAGGAGCTCGAGTGTGCCGTCCTCCTCCTCGCCCGCGATCAGCCGAGCCCCGCGGGCTACCGCGAAGACGATGAAGATGGCCGGGAGCATCAGGCTGAACAGTTCGGCATTCATGTAGCCCGTGCCCGTGGTCATGCTGGTGATGTTGAAGATCTTCTTCAACGTCTCCGGATACTGAGACAGCATCGAGGTGAGGTCCATCTTCGAGAAGGACGGCCAGATCGCCGCCATGACCACGACCGTGAGCGCCGTCCCGATGCTCCATCCGGCCAGGCCGTGGCGCTGGTCCCACAGGGTCTTGGAGAACACGGATCTGAACACCGCTCAGGCCTCCTGGTTCTCGTAGTACTCGAGGAAGATGTTCTCGAGATCGACCTCGTTGCTGACGACTCGGTCGATGCCGAACGGGGCGGCGACCGCCAGCAGCTCGGCCATCGATCCCTCGACCACCAGTTGGACGGTGTCGCCCTCCACCTGGAGATCTCGAACCGACGTGACCTTCGCCAGCTCCTCGATCGGGGGTGGCGAGCCAGGCATGAACGTGAGGTCGACCCGGCGCCGGGTTCGAGCTCGCAGCTGCGCCACCCCCGAGGTCATCACGAGCTGCCCGTGACGCACGATGCCGACCAGGTCGACCACGGCTTCGACCTCGGAGAGCATGTGCGACGAGAGGAAGACCGTGCACCCGGCGTCACGGCGCTCGCGGATCACCGCCAGGAACTCTCGCTGCATGAGCGGATCGAGCCCGCCTGTGGGCTCGTCCAGGAACAGCACCGCGGGGTCGTGCATGCACGCCTGGATGATGCCGACCTTCTGGCGGTTCCCATGCGACAGCGTGGCGATGCGACGGTCGAGGTCGAGCTCGAAGCGCTTGGCCAGCAACTCGATCCCACCGGCGTCGACGTCGCCCCGCAGGTTCGACAGGTAGGTCAGGTACTGCCCGGCGCTCAGGTCGCGATAGGCGCTGAAGTCACTCGGCAGGTAGCCGACCGAGCGGTGGATCTCGCGGCGTTCACGGGAGATGTCGTGGCCGAGCACGGTCGCCGAACCGCCGCTCGGGCGGATCAGGCCCATCAGCAGACGGATGGTGGTGGTCTTCCCGGCGCCGTTCGGCCCCAGGTAGCCGAAGACCGTCCCGGTCGGCACGATCAGATCGAGCGGTTCGAGCGCGTCGTGTGATCCGTACCGCTTCGTGAGCCCTGTGGTCTCGATGGCGACCTCGTCCATGCGACAAGGATTCGAGATGTGCCCGCGGACCGCCAGGGTCCTAGGTCCACATGTGGCCAGAGCAGGGCCGTCCGAAACGGTGGGCGGTCACCCCTCGCTGCGCACCGCCGGCCCCGTGACCTTTGACCCTGGCGGGCGGGCCCAGGCCTCCCCAGACTGGAGACCTCACCACCCGAGGAGAAGCCGATGACACCCGGTCCCAGCAGAGCCGGTTCGGCGACCGACGTGGTCGGGCGCGGGCGGGGCCAGGGGCGGGCAGCCGCAGAGTTCGGGTAGGGCCATGGGCAGCCGGTACCGATGGGAGCTGCGCTACCTGGCCGGGACGGTTCTCGGTCTGGCGGCCGGCGTGGTCGCCTGGCTGGCGGGAGCACCGGATGTGGCCGACGTGGTGTGGGCGCTGGTGGCGGTGGCCGGCCTCGTGCCCACCACCATCGGCGTGGTGCGCGGGATCGCCCGTCGCCAGCCCGGCGTCGACGTCATCGCCGTGCTGGCCCTGGCCGGCGCCCTGATCATCGGCGAGTTCGCGGCCGCATCGGTGATCACCGTCATGTTGGCCACCGGTCGGCTCCTGGAGGCCCGCGCCGGCTTCCGGGCGGAGCGGGACCTGCGGCAGTTGCTCGCCCGGGCCCCGGCGTTGGCCCACCGGCGGGAGGGCGCGGCGGTGGTCGACGTCGAGGTCGACGAGGTCGAACCGGGGGATGTCCTCGTGGTCAAGCCGGGAGAGGTCGTGCCGGTCGACGGGCGCCTGTCGACGGGGACCGCCGCCCTCGACGTGTCGGCCCTGACCGGCGAGCCCCTGCCCGAGGCCGTCGCGGATCGCGGGCTGTGCCGGTCGGGTGCGGTCAACGTCGGTGGCGCCTTCCAGGTGCGGGTCGTCTCGCGGGCTTCGGAGAGCACCTACGCGGGGATCGTGCGGCTGGTCGAGTCGGCTCGGGCCGACACCGCCCCGTTCGTCCGCCTGGCCGACCGGTTCGCGCTGTGGTTCGTGCCGGCGGCTCTCGTGATCGCCGCGGCCGGGTGGCTGGTGTCGGGCAGCTTCGAGCGGGCGGTAGCGGTGCTCGTGGTGGCAACACCCTGCCCCCTCATCCTGGCCGTGCCGGTCGCCATCACCTCTGGGTTGTCCCGGGCGGCGCAGCGCGGCGCGATCGTCAAGGGTGGTGGGGTGCTCGAGCAGCTGGCCCATGCCGAGGTGCTCGTGTTCGACAAGACGGGGACGGTGACGTTGGGCCGACCCGTCCTGGTCGAGGTGGCCGTGGCCGCCGGCGTCGAGCCCGACGAGCTGCTGAGTCTGGCCGCATCGGTCGAGCAGGCCTCCCCTCACGTCCTGGCCTCGTCGGTGGTGGCGGCCGCCCTGGCTGCCGGTCTCGTCCTCGAGTGGCCCGAGGATGCCCGTGAGGTGGTGGGCCAGGGCTCGGTCGGCACCGTCGGGGGACGCCGGGTTCGGCTCGGCCGGCTCGAGTGGCTGGGCCCGGTGGTGGTGCCCGGCTGGGCTCGACCACTGCGCCGGCGCGTCGTCACCGACGGCGTGCTGACCGTCTACGTAGAGGTCGACGGGACGCTGGCCGGGGCACTCGTCCTGGAGGATCCGCTGCGACCGGATGCCAGCCGCACGCTGCGAGAGCTGCGCCGGTCGGGCTTTCGTCGACTGGTGATGGCCAGCGGCGACCGCGCTCCGGCAGTCGAGGCCGTCGGCGCCGCCGTCGGCGCCGACGAGGTGCTCGCCGAGCGCACTCCCGAGGAGAAGGCCGCCGCCGTCCGCGTGGAACGCGAGACCGGGGTGACCGTGATGGTCGGCGACGGCGTCAACGACGCGCCGGCCCTGGCGGTGGCCGACATCGGCGTGGCGCTCGGTGCCCACGGGTCGACGGCCTCATCGGACACGGCCGACATCGTGTTGACCGTGGACCGCCTCGATCGCCTGGCCGAGGTGGTGCACGTGGCCCGCCGATCCCACCGGGTGGCGCTCGAGAGCGTCCTCGGCGGCATGGGCCTGGCTGCTGCGGCGATGCTGGTGGCCGCCGCCGGGTGGCTGCCGCCGCTGCCGGGGGCGATCGTCCAGGAGGTGATCGACGTGCTCGCCATCACCAACGCCCTGCGAGCCATGACCCCGGGCCGCGAGCGGCTCGAGCACCTGCGGGGCGACGACGCCGACCTGGGCCGGCGGTTCCAGGCCGAGCACGACGCCCTCGCTGCCGGCCTGCGCCGGATCCGTCCCCTGGCCGACGACGTGGACCGCGTGCCGGCCGGCGAGGCGGTGGAGCGCCTGGCCGACCTGCGGGTCTTCCTCGACGAGCAGCTCCTCCCCCACGAGCTGGCCGAGGACCGCGACCTCTACCCGGCGGTGGCCCGCGTGCTGGGTGGTCAGGACCCGACCGCTCCCATGTCACGGATGCACATCGAGATCGCCCACCTGATCGGGCTGTACGGCCGACTGTTGGACGGGCTCGGCCCGGGCGGGCCCGACGAGGACGATGGGCGGGAGCTGCGCCGGGTCCTTTACAGCCTCGACGCGGTGCTGCGGCTGCACATGGCCCAGGAGGAGCAGGAATACCTGTCCCTGGCCGACTCCGCCCCCGACGCCGTCGGACCGACTCGCTAGTCCCACTGGGGGTTCACTCGGGCAGGTCCCGCGTCGAGCTTCCCAATTCACTTGTCATATGACCAGCTAAGCTCGGGGACATGAAACGAGCCGAGCAGAGGGAGCAGACGCGCCAGCGCGTCGTCGACGCCGCCATCGAGGCGTTCGCGGATCTGGGCTTCGGCGCGGCCAGCACCCGCGACATCGCGTCACGAGCCGGCGTCACCCAGGGCCTCGTGACGTATCACTTCGCGTCGAAGGACGAGCTGTGGCGCGCCGCCGCCGATCAGATCTTCGCCCAGCTCGCTGACCAGGGGCCCCTGTCGATGTCGGGCGACGGGGTCGCGACCGAGCGCGAGCAAGCTCGCGACGCCATCCGCGCTTATGTGCGCTTCTCCGCTGAGCACCCGGAGGTCTTCAGGTTCATGAGCGACGAGGGAAGGTTGCGGTCCGAGCGAATGGACTGGCTGGTGAAGACCCACCTCGAGCCAAGGTTCACGGCCGTCTCGCAGCTCACCCGACTGGGCATCAACGGCTGGGACGCGTCGATGTCCGCGCACATCTTCTACGCACTGGTGGGCGCGGCCTCGCTGATCTTCGCGGTCGGTGCCGAATGCGAGGCGCTCGCCGGGTTCGACCCGGCTGACGACGAGGCGATCGAGCGGCACGCCGGCCTCGTGGCGCAACTGTTCGTACCCGATCCGCCGGTGGCCCGACATCAGAGACGCTGACGGCGCGAGCACGCCACCTCACTGGTGCTCGATCCATGACCACGGTTCGAGCACCCTCGGCCTCAGACCGGGCCCGGGTAGCTGCCCCCATCCACGTGGAGGTTCTGTCCGCTGATGTACCCGGTGTGCACGGAGCACACGTAGGCGCAGGCGTCACCGACCTCCTCGGGGGACCCCACCACGGGGTGGGGGAGCTCGCTACACCGCGCCATCTGGGCCAGCGGCTGGTCTATCCGCGGTCGCTCCAACCCAGGCGCGGTTGGCCATGAGGTCGACGCGAACGGTGATCGAGCCCTCGTTCACCGTCCATGAGCGGATCGTGTTGTCTCGATAGCCCGCTCGGGCCATGGGTTCATCGGCCACGATCACTTCGGCCTGCTCACGGCCGTCGGCTCGCAAGACGGTGAGGCCTCGTCCCAGCCCGAGGTCCTGGTCGACCGGGCCGGAGAGGAACAGCACGCCTTCGTCTTCCAGCCGGGCCAGCCACTCGAGGTGGGCGTGGAGTGCATCGGCGAACCGACTGGGAAAGCCCGCTGACAGGTCTGGCCACTCGTCGGTGGGGGTCACCTCCAGGAGCCAGAGCTCCAAGTGACGCCCCTTGGCCAACAACTCGGCCAACGCGGCCACGACTTCGTCGGATGCGAGCTCGTCGGCCTGGGGCGACAGGCGATCGGCGCGGCGTGAGGTCGGGACGTCGGGGTTCTCGTCGTGGCGCATGGGTCCTCCGGCTGGCTGGCGCATCGAATGGTCAGGGGTGGAACCGCGTGCACGTCGGCGTGATGCGAAGGATCGTGCGACGCTGCTCGTCGAGGCTCGGGGTGAAGGAGGTCCACTCGGAAGCTGGAGTCCCGGTCATCACGCCGAAGACCATCGCGGTCAGCTCGGCGCGCAATGGATCGGTTTGGATGGGCTCGGCTTGGCCGTAGATGACGAGGTGTTCGCGGCCGTCGGGGACCGTGACGCTCACGCGTGGTTGCCGCAGGGCGTTGTGCCACTTGGCGGTGTACGACTTGACCGTCAGGAGGAGCCGCCCGGACTCATCGACGGCATAGCCGATCATCGACTGCTGGGGTGAGCCGTCCCTGCGCCCCGTGGCCAGCACGGCCCAGCGGTGCGCGTCGAGGAAACGGCGGTGCTCGGGGTCCCACTCGTAGGTCATCGAGCCCTCCGTTGCACGGTGTCCGAGTCGGTTCCGGCCGCCGTCGGACGGTCGATGAGCCGTGTCATCACGTCACCCAGCACCGCCTCGGGGTCGACGATCGCGTCCGGGCAGCGCCAGGCGATGAATCGGTCGGGGCGCACCAACAGGCAGCCGCCGTCGTGGATCTCCCTCGACCGGGTCCACGCCCCGAGCACGTCGTTGTTCGCCTGCCCGAGAGCCACGGGAACGACCTCGATGGCCACGTCGAACTCGGCGCTCACCTTGGCGGCTGCGTCGACCCAGGCCTGCCCGTCGACCCCGCAGATGAGCGTGAAGCGGTCGTACGCGCAGAGATCGATCGTCGAGACCGGCTGGGCCTCGCGCTCGAGCCAGACATGGGGAAGGTGGGCGCCGGGATGGGTCGTCGCCAGGTGGTACAGATCGGGATCGCGCTCGCCGACCGGGAAGGGCGTGGCGTCGTCGACGATGGCGGCAGATTCGTAGCGTTGGCCCATCTCGACGCCGTGGGCGTTGAACTGGCCGTCGAGCAGTTCCATCGCGGCGAGCAGCTGCTGGCGTCGGGCCTCACCGTCGGGCCCGTGCAGATGGTCGAGCACGGCCGTCGCCTCGTCGTAGCTCTGCCCGCCGTGGAAGCCCAGGGCCTGAATGTACGGAAGCATCTCTCCGACGCTGCGGATCGATCGATCGACGATCTTGCGGCCTTCTGGGCGGCGCTCCGCGTGGTAGGTGTCGAGCAGACCGGCGCCGGCCCGTCCGTCGAGAACGAGCCCCAGCTTCCACACCAGGTTGTACGCATCCTGGATCGAGGTGTTCATGCCGAGCCCGTTGGCCGGAGGGTGACGGTGTGCCGCGTCGCCTGCGAGGAACAGTCGTCCCCGGCGGTACTGCTCAGCGACGACGTTTTGGATCTGCCAGGGACTGACCTTCTTGATGCGCACCTCGACGTTCGGATCGCCGATCGCCGCCCGAACCTTCGTCAGCACGGCCTCCTCGGACCGGTCGATCGGGGCCAGGTCGTGCTGGATGAAGATCGTGCTCCACTCTGTCCACGGCTCGACGCAGGTCCAGATGCTGAACACATCTGCGCTCCCGGGACCGCACACGAAGAACAGCGCGCCCGACCGGTGGGCCGCGTACCGGGTGAGGTCGGCTTCGATCCACACCGTGATCGCGTCGCCCAGACCGGCCCCACCCTCGAAGGAGAAGCCACCCTGCTCGCCGACGACGCTGCGGGCTCCGTCGCAGCCAATGATGTACTTGGCGTCGATCTCGTAGTCGCGACCGCCTCGGCGGTCGCGCACCACCGCGGTCGCGGCACTCCTCGGTCTGGGAGACGTCGATCACCTCGTGCTCGAAGCGAACCTCGGCGCCGAGCTCGAGGCACGCGTCGAGCATGATCGGCTCGAGCACGTGTTGGGCCGCGTTGCGCATCTCGGTCGGACTGGCGGCCCGGTAGTCCGCGGCGCGGTCGCCTCCACCGAATGCGGTCATGCGCGAGATCTCCCGACCCGCGAACGACGTGGCGAACGGCTGCGTCCCCATCATGGCCTGCGGCATGGCCCTGGCCGCCACTCGCTCCTCGATTCCGAGATCACGGAAGATCTCCGACGCTCGTTGGTTCACCACATGGGCACGAGGTGAATCGGCGGTGCCCGCGTACTTGGAGACCGTCAGCGACGAGATCCCGGCCCGGCTCAACAACGCCGACGCGGTCAACCCGGCCGGTCCCGCTCCGACGACGAGCACATCGGTCATCTCCCGTGACATGGGCCCCTCCACCGTCGATCGCGACGTGACTGTTCATCCGACCAGCCAACTGTCTCATCTCCCATTTCGCTTGTCAAGTGACTAGTAAGAGCGGGATGACCGATATGGCCGGGCCGCGGTGGCGAATCCGCTGCGCCGACCGTGGGTAAGAGGGGACGTGTTGAGCGACAAGCGCCGGGGGGCCGACGTACGCACTCGAGCGAGGGCTGGCGGCCGCTGTGGCCGCCACAGGCCGCCGGCGCGGGAAGGAGAAACATGACGAGTCCCGAGTCGGCAGTACAAACACTGGATCGCCCCGGTGGCCGCATCGCCTACGAGGTGAACGGGGAAGGCCCCTTGGTCGTGTGCGCCCCGGGCATGGGGCGTTTGCGCAGCAGCTACCGCTACACCGCGCCCGCGCTCACCAGCGCCGGTTTCGGGGTCACCACGATGGACATCCGCGGCCACGGCGACAGTGACGCCAGTTTCGATCGTTATGACGACGTCGCGACCGGTGGGGACATGCTCGCACTGGTGGACCATCTCGGTGAGCCGGCCGTGCTGGTCGGCAACTCGATGGCCGCGGGGGCCGCAGCCTGGGCTGCCGCCGAGGAGCCCGAGGCGGTCGCCGGGCTGGTGCTCGTCGGCCCGTTCCTGCGGAACGCGCCCATGAATCCGCTGATGGTCCTGGCCTTCAAGGCGATGATGTCGGGGCCGTGGGCGCCGGCGATGTGGCGTTCGTACCTACCCAAGCTGTACCCGGGCCACAAACCGGAGGACTTCGCCGAGCAGCGTGAGGCCATCGCCTCCAGCATGAAGAAGCCTGGCCACCGCAAAGCGTTCACGGCCACCACGCGGACCAGCCACGCTCCGGTCGAGGAACGGCTCGATCAGGTCAGGTCACCGGCGTTGGTGGTGATGGGTGCGCAGGACCCCGACTTCGGGGAACCAGCGGGCGAAGCCCAGTGGATCGGCGAGCAGTTGGACGCCGAAGTCGTCGTCGTCCCTGACGCCGGGCACTACCCCCACGAGGAGTACCCCGATCGGGTCAATCCCCCGCTGGTTCGGTTCTGTCAGCACGCCACGAGCTCCGGAGGCCAAGCCACCTGAGCCCACCCGCGCGGCACGCAGACACGGGGGGCGAGCTGGTGGGGGTGGTCAACCGCCAGGTGCCGGTGGCCCGGTGGTGACGATCTGGGGCGGGTCTCAGCGGGCGGCCTGCCCGGCAAGGGCCGGCGTGCCGGCCGCGCCGTCGGACCCAGCTGGCTCCCCTCGGGTGGCAGGGACGGTCAGACCGCGACCCGCTCCGACGCCGACCAGGATCGACCACAGAGGCAGCAGGAAGGCCGGGGCCAGGAAGAGCGAACCGATCAGGAGCACGCCGACCACGAGGCTGACGGGTCCCAGCCACCTGGGCACACCGGCCGCGGCCCGGAACTCCAGCCCGAAGAGGAACACGGCCACCCCGCACGTCAGCAGCCCCATGATGAGGGTGCCGGCGCCGGCTTGGGCCAGCGCGTGGGCGACAGGGATACCGACGAAGCCACCGTTGTCGGTCGTGTTCTGCGCCATCGTGGGGCCAAGCTCGATGGCGACGCCGATCATCGCGGCCGCGCAGCCGATCACGGCGAGCAGGTGGGCCATGTCGGCGCGAACCGATCGGGCGAGGCGAGCGCGCAGCTCGGTGAACATCCAGATCATCAGCCAGGTCCCGATCATCAGCACGAACCCGAGCAACGCGCCGATGCCTCTGTGCTGACTCGAGCCGTAGTACTCGTTGAAGCTCTTGGTGGTTGAGGTCCCGCCGAGACCGGGAACGGTGATGGCGGCGATCAAACCGGCGCCGAACACGAGGCCGGCGGTCACCCCGGCGATGGTCAGACGGTTGCGGATCATGGTGTGTCTCCTTGGTCGGTCGCGACGAACGAACGCTGCGTCGCTTGCAGTGGCCCAGCAGATTTGTTGGTAGGTGGTCGGGGGGCGACGGTGAGTAGGTGGTCGGTCGGAGGGTTCAGCCCGTGCGCAGGACGCGGGCCGCCGGGGTCGCCGCCGCGCGGCGGGCGGGAACCAGGGCGGCGAGGTTGGCGATGGCGAGCACGCCGACCACGACGAGGCCGAGCGGCTGCATTCGCACCGAGGGATCGGAGATCACGCCGAGCTGGTGCGCGAACGTGATCCACACCCGCCGGCCGAGCACCACACCGAGCGGCAGGCCGACCAGCAGCGCGGCCAGTCCGACGGTGGTGGCCTGCCAGGCCACCACGCCGCGCAGCTGGCGGGGGACGAGGCCCAGCACCTTCAACACCGCCAGCTCGCCGCAGCGGCGCCGGATCGCGGTGACGAGCAAGTGGACGAGCGTTCCCAGCGCGAGCAGGGCCAACACGCCGCCGACCAGGAGTGGGAGGCCTGCGACTCGACCGAAGTTCACCACGTCGACGGGTTGTTGCGCAGGCATCACGCCGAGCTGCGACCCGCCCGACGAGATGGTGGCGTCGAGCTCGGTGATGGCGCGATCCACGTCGGTGCCGGGCCGGAAGCGCACGAGCGCGGTCCCGGGCGGGGGTGCGCTGGTCACCCCCACGAGCCGCGCCAGGCCGGCATGGGTGAGCGCCGTGCCCCGACCGAGGGTGAGCGTGTCGGAAAGGCTGGGGAAGACGGCCGAACCCACGATCGTGAAGGTCTGCGGCTTCGGCACCTCGGCGAAGGAGAGTGCGACGGTGTCGCCGATGTGTTTGTGCAGCGTGGCCAGCGTCAGCGTGCCGAGCATCACTTCGCGATCGCCGGTGGGGCGCCGCCCGTTCAGAGCCTCGGGCATCAGGGACGGGCCCCGCACGGCGTCGACGGCGATGCCGTCGGCCTTCACGCCGTTCACGGCGATCGGCACGCCCGCGTCCCCGGCGCTGATGGCCTCGACCCTGGGGTCCGCCTCGAGCACCGGCAGCGCGGGGTCCACCGACGTGCCCGCGCCCTGGTTCGACGTGACGTAGGCATCCCAGTTGGCGCCGTACAGGCGTGGCGTGTCGAGCAGGTGGTCCAGGCTCGACGAGAAGACGACGGCGCCGGCCAGCACCGCGACGCCGATGATGGCGGTGGCGAGGGTCGAACGGACGGGCAGCGCGGCGCGCCCGCGGCCGGGGTCGAGGGCGAACGACACCCCCGTCGTGGTGGTCACAGGCACGCCCGGGGCGCGGACCAGCCAGGCCGTGACGGCCGAGGTGCTCCCGGCCCCATCGGGAGCGGACAGCGCCGTGGCCCGGTGGGCGGCTCGCCAGCAGGGCCAGGCGCCGACGAGCGCGACGACGAGCAGCGTCCCGATGGCACCGAGCCCGAGAGCGGTCACATCCACGGTGAAGCCCGGGTGAGGCTCGGCAGTGCCGGCCAGCCCGACGGGGAACGCCGGTGAAGCCACCGCGGCCACGGCCGCGGCAACCAGCCCGGCTACCGCGCCGATGAGCACCACGCGCGCCAGACCGACCAACCACAGGTCGCGGGTGGTCAGGCCGAGCGTGTGCAGCTCCCGGAAGCCGTCGGAGTCGGTCGCGCCCTGGCGCGACAGCAGCTGGGCCACGATGAGCAGCGCCGCCAGCGCGATCAGCCCGGCAAGCACCCAGAGGGCTACGGCCTGCACGTGGATGGCCCGCTGCGTGTTCACGCCCGGCCACGCCGGGGAGAAGCCGGAGTAGGCCTTGCCCTTGCCCAATGCCACCAGCTCCTGCTGGAACGCGGGCAGGTCCCGCATCCCGCGCTTCAGGTGAACGGCGGTGATCGGCATCACCGCCAGGTCCGGGTGCGCCTTCGTGAACCCCGACGACGTCCACACGGTGTTCGAATCCGACGCGGTCCTGGGTGGGAACTCGCCGGTGGCCGCGTGCACCCCGACCACGTGCAGCGTGATGGAGTTCGGCTTCCCCGAGGCGCTGAGGAGGGTGACGTGGAAGTCATCGCCCGGAGCGAGGTGGTAGCGCTCGGCAGCGGCGAAGCCGACGGTCACCTCGTCGCTCGCCCCCGGCGCGGGTGCTCGACCCGCAGGACCTTGCGTCCCCACTGCGCCAGCTCCGCGGCGTCGTCGGCCGGGGCGATCAGCTCGAGATCGGTCGGGTCCAGCGAGACGTAGCCCACCAGTCGGGTGGCGGAACGCACCAGAGGCAGGGCGGCCACCGAGGCGGATGAGAAGTTGGCGAAGCCCGGCGCCGTGCTGACGTCGGCCACCACGAAGTCGGGTGTGTTGGTGGCCTCCACGAGCCGGGGGTAGGCCGTGTCCGTGCGACGCGCCCCGGCGGCGATCGCGGTGACCGCACCCGCGAGAAGGCCGATCAGCACGGCCAGGGCCAACCAGCCGAGCCAGCGCCGCCGTAGGTCGGCGCGCACCCGTATGGCGATGGCCGTCATCGGACCCGAGTGTCGCGTGCGGACACCTCGACCGGCTCGGCGGACCCGGCCGGTGGCGACGGAGCCGGCGCGCCGTTGGTTCCCGCGTGCCGCCGAGCGGTGGCGTTGCCGTTGCCGCCTGCGGGCTCCATCAGATGCTCAGGACCGCCTGCTCGGCGCGGCGCGTCGAGGACCCCTCCTGCCGGTGCCCCTCACGAACCTCGGCCATTGCGGCCGGGTCGATCTCGTCGGTCCGCGCCACCGCCACCGCGTGGAGGTGATCGCCCGCAACGTCGAGGTGCGGCGGCCTCCCTCCAGCAGGGCCCGCTCGCCGAGGATGGCGCCCGGGCCGACCTCGGCGACGGGCTCTCCGTCGATCTCCACGGCCAGAACGCCGTCGAGCAGCAGGTACAGCTCCCGCCCCTCGGAGCCCTGCTCGGTCAGCACGGACCCCTCCTTGATCTTGCACACCCGCGGCTTCTTGCCCGCCTGCATGATCTGTGCGGCGAGTTCGCGCTCGAGGGCCGTCTCCACCGCCGTGACGAGCGCTGGGCTGTCCTCGTCGCCCCAGGGGGTGTGGCGTCCGACTTGACCGTGGAACCAGCCCTTGAAGTCGGTCAACCCCACCTTGGCAGCCAGGTCGCCAGCGTCGTCGTAGATCCAGTGGCGGGGGAACGGCGAGGCGCCCACCAGTTCGAAGGTCGCCCGGCCCTGGGCGTCGATGGTCAGTGCGAGGGTGGTCCATACGGCCGGCGACTGCAGGCACACGAACGGCGGCCGGTTCACATGGCGCGGCGCCGGCACCGCGGTGCGGCCACCGGCCGTCTGCACGAAGCGGGCGGCGCCCTTGGTGACCACCACGGGGTGCTGGATGTCGTCGAAACCCACGGCGGCGAACGTGGCCGCGCCCACCCCGGCGCGCACCGTCGTGGAACCCATGACGCCGCCGCCGTCGTAGCGCGTGGCAACGATCCGGTCGTCTTCCACCTCGATCCAGGCCGAGAGCTGGTTGGCGAACCGGAACCGGTCCGCGTTGCGCCATGCCTCGAGCTCGTCGAGGTGGTCCGGCGGCGGCTCGTCGTAGTGCGTGACGCCGGCTTCGAAGATCGGCTTCGTCATGCCCTTCACGGCCTCTGATGGGATCCACGAGACGGAGGTGACGGTGGCGCAGTAGTGCATACCGGGACCGTACGGAGCCGCCAGCGGGGCGCCCAGGGGGCAGACCTCGCGACATGAGGGGTGTTACCACCACGTCCGCCACGGGGTCCTGCCCCCCTGTTGCGCCGCGACGACCGCCGGTCTGATGGCCTCGTGAGCGACGAGGACGCCGCCATCACCTCCTTGCTGGCGGACGACAACCTGTTGGTGCTGAGGGGGTGCGCAACGCCGGGCCATTGCGAGCTGGTGATGACCTTCGCGCCGGTGACGCCGCGGGCGCTGTGCGCCGCGAGGAACGCCCAGTGGCGGTCCGTATAGTGCGGGCGTGCTGCTGAGCCGTGGTGAGATCCGCCACGCCCGAGTGCGCTTCGGGTTGCTGGCCGGGGCCATCGGCCTGCTCATCTTCCTGGTCTTCTTCCAGCAGACGCTGCTCGGATCGCTGCTGAACAGCTTCACCGGGGCTCTCCGGAACCAGTCGGGCGCGGTGCTGGTCTACAGCGCCGATGCTCGCAACAGCCTGGAGGGCAGCGTCGTGTCCCCCGCGGTGGTGGCGCAGGTGGCGGCGGTCCCGGGGGTGGCTCAGGCCGGGCCCCTGGGTGAGTCCACCCTCACCTTCGTGGCCAAGGGCCAGCAGGTCGATGTGGCCGTGCTGGGGGCCGAGCCGGGCAAGCCGGGCCAGCCGACCAAGGTCGTGCGGGGTCGGGCGGCTACCGGGCCCGGCGAGGGGGTGGCCAGCTCCGAGGACGTGGCCAAGGGGTTCGCCATCGGCGACACGGTTACCACGGCGGCCGGCGACTCACCCGTCACCATCGTTGGGCTGACCAAGCAGAGCCAGTTCAGCGTCCAGCCCACCCTGTTCGTCACCTTCGACACCTACACCACCCTGCGCAAGGCGGCCAACCCCGACGCCACTGAGATCCCACCCTCCGCGGTGGCGGTGATCCCGGCGGCCGACACCAGCCCGGCCACGGTGGCCGCCTCGATCAACGCCGCGGTGTCGGGCGTGAAGGCTGTGACCCGTTCCGACGCCGTGGCCAACGCGCCCGGGGTGTCGTCCGTGCAGGGCTCGTTCGCCATCCTTCTGGCGCTGGCCATCGTGGTGGTCGCCTTGGTCACCGGCTTCTTCTTCCTGATCCTCACCGTCCAGAAGTCGGCGTCGCTCACGCTCCTGCGGGCCGTGGGCGCACCGGCGGGATACCTGATACGTGGGCTGCTCCAGCAGGTGCTCCTGGTGCTGGGCGTGGCCCTGGTGGTGGCGGTGGGCCTGCTGGCCGGGGTCACGGCCCTGGCGCGCACCGGGATTGCGCTGACCGTCGAACCCGGGGCGCTGCTCACCAGCACGTTGATCATCGTGGCCCTTTCGTTGCTGGGCGTGGCCTTCTCGGTGTGGCGGGTCCTGCGCATCGAGCCGATCCACGCCGTGAGCCACCAGGGACCAGGGGGCCTCGAATGAGGGTGGCTCTGGTCGAGCTGCGCCGCCGCCCCGGTCGGTTCGCGCCTGCCGTCATCGCGCCTGCTCCTGTTGACCGTCCTGTTGCTGATGCTGGGAGGCCTGCTGGACGGGCTCTACAACGGCTCGACCGGTGCGCTGCGGTCCCAGCCGGGTCAGCTGTTGACCTTCTCGGCCGACGCGAAGCTGTCGGTGGTGCGCTCCCGCATCGACACGGCCACCACGGCCGAGGTGTCGGCGGTAGCCGGAGTGGAACAGGTGGGCGGGTTGGGGACGGCCCTGTTGGGTGCCGAGGTCCCGGGCCGCAGCGCCGAGGCCAGCGTCGCGCTGTTCGGCTACCAGCTCCCGCCGACCGGGGTGCCCGCGCCCCGGCCAAGCTCGGCGACGTCTACGCCGACACCAGCCTGAAGGCCTATGGGGTGAAGCAGGGCCAGACGCTGCTGGTCGGTCCCCGCCACGATCCGGTGGTGGTGATCGGTTGGGTGTCGGACACCAACTTCCTGCTCCAGGGTGGGTTGTGGGGCAACGTCGAGACCTGGCGAGCGGCCCTGGCCTCGGCCCGGCCCGACCAGGTCCTGGCCCCGGGGACCTACCAGGTGCTGACCGTCGTGACCCGGCCCGGCGCCGACCCGACCGAGGTGGCGACAGCCATCGACCGGGCCACCCACGGCACCACGCGGACGGTGACCCGGGCAGCCGCCGTGAACTCCCTGCCCGGCATCGAACAGCAACGGTCGACCTTCAACGCCATCATCTACACGACGTTCCTGGTGGCCGCCCTGGTGGTCGCCCTCTTCTTCGCCCTGCTCACACTGGAACGGCTGGGCATGTACGCGGTGTTCAAGGCCCTCGGGGCGTCCAGCCGCCAGATCTTCGTCCAAGTGGTGGTCCAGGCCGTGCTCATCGCCGTGCTCGCCTTCGTGGTGGGCGCCGCCCTCGCCTTCGCCGCCCAGGGCGCCGTCCCGCCGGCGGTGCCGCTGCAGGTCACTTCGAGCCGGGCCGTCCAGGTCGTGATCGGTCTGGTCGTCATGTCTGCCCTCGGGTCGGCGCTCTCGCTGCGCCGGGTCATCCGCATCGATCCCGCAACCGCCATCGGCTGAGGCCAGGAGCTCATGACTGCGCTGCAACTCGACAACGTGCGCAAGACCTATCGGTCGGGCGAGGACGACATCGTGGCCGTGGCCGGTGCCACCCTGGAGGTGGACGACGCGGAGATCCTGGCCTTGGTCGGCCCGTCCGGTTCGGGCAAGACCACGCTGCTGTCCATGGCCGGGGGCCTGCTCTCGCCCACCGACGGTCGGGTGGTGGTGGCCGGCGAGGACATCAGCGGCTACGACCCCAAGCGGCTGACGCGGTTCCGTCGCGAGAGCGTCGGGTTCGTGTTCCAGAGCGTGAACCTGGTTCCGTTCCTGACCGCCCGGGAGAACCTCCTGGTGGTGGCCGACTTCGACCGACGGGACAAGAAGAAGGCGGCAGCCCGGGCCGATCAGCTGTTGAGTGAACTGGGTCTGGGAGAGCGCCGGTCGAACCTGCCCGGTCAGCTGTCGGGTGGGGAGCGCCAGCGGGTGGCAGTGGGCCGGGCCTTCATGAACGAGCCCGCTTTGGTGCTGATCGACGAACCCACCTCGGCGCTGGACACCAAACTGGGCGAGCAGGTCATGGAGTTGATCGTGAGCGAGGTGAGGGCCCGCGACACCGCGGCGGTCATCGTGACCCACGACCTGCGCATGACCCACTACGCGGATCGCACCACCAAGATCATCGACGGGGTGCTCGAGGCGCCCTGAGGGCAGTCCGTCCGTGCGCCTCAGCGCCCGTCGGGTCCACGGTCGCGGAGGCGGTCGAGGGCGCCGATCGTCATCTCGACGTAGGTCTCGAGGAGGAACTCGCGCTGCGCGGCGCTCGGTCGAGCTCGCATCTGCGACAGCAGCGACCGGATCCCGGAGAACAGCACGGCGATGACCGACCGCGCGGTCCGCGGGTCGATCACGAAGTCGCCCTCGGCCCGCTCGGCGAAGTAGGCGACGGTCCGGCGATCCCAGCTGTGCCGGTCGCGCCGGGCGCTGCGGTCTGCCGCGGTGTCACGCAGCGGCGTGAAGAAGGGCCCGTGCTCCTGCACCGCGTCGAGGGTGGCGCCGATGAAGGCCCGCAGCTTGGGCTCGAAGCCGTCCGGTGCCGCCTCCACGCAAGCACGGATCTGGCGGTCGAGGTTCCGAGCCTCCCGCCGGTAGAGCTCGACGAGCAGGTCGTCCTTGTTCCCGAAGTGCTTGTAGACGAGCGCCCGGGTCACACCGGCGCGATCGGCCACTGCCCCCACGTTGACGGCGCCGGGCCCGGCCTCGGTGACCAGGTCCTTGGCCACGTCGAGCAGGGCGGCCCGCCGCTCGTCGGCCGACAGCCGTTCGGGCGTCGGCGCCGACCTTGACGAGCTTCCCATGCCGGCATGATCGCACAGGCCGTGGTTGCACTCTGTCACCGATCTGTGGTCCACTCGCGGCGACGGTTACAACTTGTCACCGAACGGGGAGGAGCTGGCCATGACCTACGCTGGAGGACGGCCGACGTTGGACGCGGACAGCCATCTGATGGAGTTGCCCGGCTTCCTCGACCCGTTCATCGAGCACGACATGCTCGACCGGCTCAAGGGGCGGGAGATGGACCGGCTGTCGGCCGTGCTCGATGACGCCACCGCCCGAGCCGATGGCCGCCGGACCGATCAGGCCGTCCGGGCCGCCGCCGAGGCGCGGCTGTTGACCGACAAGGGTTGGCACGCCATGGGGGCGTTCGATCCGTCCGAACGCAGCCGTGTGCTCGACTTGTTCGGGTTCCAGGCCCAGCTCGTCTTCGCCACCTTCGCCACCGCCATGTTCATGGGACGCGACGTCGACCTGCTCTACGCCGGCAGCCGAGCCCACAACCGGGCCGTGGTCGACTTCTGCGCGAACGACCCGCGGTTGCTCCCGGTCGGGTTCGTGCCGCTGGTCGATCCGCCTCGTGCCCGCGAGGTGCTGCGCGAGGCCATCGAGCTGGGCTGCGCCGCCATCCATGTGCCGTCCACGGCCGCCGGTGACCGGTCACCCACCCACCCCGACCTCCATCCTTTCTGGCAGCTGCTGAACGACAGTGGGGTGCCCTTCGTGCACCACGTCGGCGGTGGCGGACGCCTGCTGGACCGGGCCTTCCACAACAACGCCATGCCCGTGACCGATCACCTGGGCGGCGGCGAGAACATCCGGTCGAAGGACTTCCTGGCCATCCACCACTCACCGTCGTTGTTCCTCGGCGTGCTCATCTTGGACGGGCACTTCGACCGCTTCCCCGAGCTCCGTGGAGGGGTCATCGAGGAGGGAGCGGGATGGGTCGTGTCCTGGCTGCACCAACTCGACTTCGCCCAACGCGCGTTCCATCGCACCGAGGAACCGCTGACCAAGCTGGCCCTACGGCCGTCGGAGTACGTGAGCCAGCACCTCAAGTTCACGCCCTTCCCGGGCGAGCCCGTGGGTTGGATGATCGAGCAGGCGGGCGGCGACCTGTTCATGTTCTCCACCGACTTCCCCCATCCCGAGGGCGGGCGAGACCCCAAGGCCAAGTTCGAGGCGGCCACGGTGGACACCGACCCGGCCGACCTCGATCGCTTCTACTTCCAGAACATGGCCGAGCTGCTGGGCACCGACCGGGTGCCGGTTCCGGCGTAGCGCCGAGTCGTCCGAGGCCGCCCGCGCCTGCGGACCGACGCGGCAGCGGTGGCGTCCCCACACAGCCCAGCTCGGTCCGACGGCGGAGCCTTCCGGCGGCCTGTTCCCGGCGTGCAGGGCGGGAGGGCTCTGGGTTCGCTCGAGCCGACCAGCCGTCCCACGACGTGGTGCTCAGCGGATCTGGAACGTCAGATCACCGGTGGCCCGAACGCGCTCGATGAGGGCGACGACGTCGCCCAGCTGATCGGGAGGCTCCGCGATCACGTGTCGTGGCGAGATCTGAGCGGCTGCGAACTCCGCGTGCACTTCCGGGTGGCGGCCTCGTCGGTGAAGCTGTGACCTCGTCGGGTCAGCACACGCTCGACGCAGGTGTCCACGGATGGGAGGAGGACCACGTAGTCGAGCAGCTCCAGGCCGGTCGCCTCGGCAAAGGTCGACACGAGCCAGGGACCGATCACGCCGTCGTAGACGGTGACGTACCCGCCTCTCGCGAACACGCCGGTCGCCGCCCCCGCCGCCTGGGTCACCAGCGCGTTCTGCTCGTCTGACTCAGAGAGCCATGGGTCGATGGCGCCTGCGGCCAGGAACCCGAAGAACAGGTCACCTTCGACGAGCACGCTTCGCGGCGCGGAATCGGCCAGGACTCTCGCGACGCTCGACTTGCCTGCCCCGGGAGGCCCCGTCACGACGAGCAGCGACGACATCGGGCCATTGTGGCTCGCGACCACAGTCGCGGCCGCGCCATCGAGCGGCCGCTATCCCACGACGTGGAACTCCACGCGGTACACCAAGGTGTCGTCGTGGATCGGCCCGGCGTGTGCGGCCCGCCGCCGAAGTGCCTCGATGTCCTGCTCCCCGGTTCGCGCCAGGTCCTCATCGGTGATCGATGAGAACGGGAGCAGCTCCATCTCGTCGATCTCGATCGTGACCGACGCGCTTCGGTACGCACCTCCGACCTTGACCTTCGGCCTCGACCACAGGCGGTAGGAGACGGTGATGGTTCCGTCCGCGACCCGCTCTCGGAGATCCGGGCTGAATTGCACGCCGCGATTGTGCATCGGACGAAGGCCTGATGGGGTCGTGAAGCGCTGCCCCTCGAGGTCGCCGTCGAGCGTGACCGATCGGTCCCCGATCCACGGGTACGCCGTCGCGGCTGGCGCGTAGTTGGTGTGGTCAAGGTCGGGTTGGCGCTTAGATGGACGGGTGGGTCAGCGACTGCGAGATCATCTGGGGCACCTTCTGCAGCAGAGCGACCGTGAGCTGGCCCTGGCGGCGCTCACTGGGGCGATCGTGGGATTGGCGGCCGCCGGGTTCGACTGGGTCGTCGCCACGCACATGTTGGATCGGCTCTACACGCTTCCGATCGGGCTGCAGGTGGTCGCGCCGGTGTGCGGCCTGGCCTTGGCCGCGGTGGCGCTGCGATGGCTGGCTCATGGGGCCACGCCGGCCACGTCCGACGAATACATCAGGAACTTCCACGACCCGGACCGGTCGCTCGACCTGCGACCGGTGCTCGGGCGGATCCTGGCTGCTGCGGCCACCCTGGGGTCCGGGGGGACGATGGGGTTCGAGGGCCCGTCGATCTACATGGGCGCGGCGATCGGCACCGGCCTCCAGCGGCGCTTCCGGCGATGGTTCGGCCCAGCCGACATGAAGGTCCTCATGGTGGCCGGCGCCGCCGCGGGCGTCGCGGCCATCTTCAAGGCGCCGGCCACGGGTGCGATCTTTGCCATCGAGGTCCCCTATCAGGACGACACGGCCAAGCGCATGCTCTTCCCGGCGCTGGTCGCGGCAGCCACCGGGTACACCATCTTCGTCGCCATCAACGGGACCACTCCGCTGTTCCCCATCAGTGGGTCACCCCCGTTCGGGTTGAGAGAGCTGGCTGGCAGCGCCGCCCTGGGACTGCTGGCCGGCACGGGTGCCCGGGGGTTCGCGGCGATGGTCCGCTGGGCCAAGCGCTGGCAGCGACGCACGCATCCCGTGGTCTCGGTGGTGGCCGGGGGCGCGGCGATGGCTGGCCTGGCCGTGGCCAGCGATCGGATCTCGGGTAGCGCTCTGACGCTCGGGTCGGGCTATCAGGTCATCGCCTGGGTGGTGGAGGGACCCCATGCGCTCTGGGCAGTGGCGTTGATCCTGGGGCTGCGAGCGCTGGCCACCCCGGCCACACTGGCCGGTGGAGGCGCAGGCGGCCTCTTCGTGCCGCTCGTGGTGCTCGGGGCGCTGCTGGGTGATCTCTGTGGGCTGGCGGTGCACGAGCCCACCCATACGCTCTTCCCGGTCATCGGCGTGGCTGCGTTCCTCGGGGCCGGTTACCGCACTCCTCTGGCTGCGGTCGTGTTCGTTGCCGAGGCCACCGGGCGACCGGGATTCATCGTGCCCGGGTTGATCGCGGCAGTCGCAGCGCAGCTGGTGATGGGCGATGAGTCGGTTTCGGTGTATCAGCAGATCAGTGGCGGGAATCGGCTGCGTCGCCACTCCGCCAAGGCGCTGGATCCCGCGGTGCGGACGCAGGTATCGGTGGTCCAGGCCGACGCCTTCCTCGACGAGGTGGTGTCACACCACTTGGGGAACGCCCAGCACTCGACCATGCCGGTGGTCGACGGCGAGAACTACCTCGGTCTGATCCGCCTCGAAGACCTCGTGAGCATCCCCCAGCGGAACTGGGCGACCACCCGAGTCATCACCGTCGTCCCCCCTGATCAGCCCGCCGTCGGTCCGGCCTGGAGCCTCGAGCAGGTGGCGCAGGCGATGGCAGCCACGGATCGAAACGTTCTCGGTGTGGTCGATGGGGACGGCCAATTCATGGGCCTGGTGACCGCCGCCGACCTGGTCGGCCTCAACGATCCGACAGACGGGCCGCCGGATGCCCGTTCCGATGGAGGCAGCTGACCCCCTGGCTTCCCCGGGCATCCATGAGGTCACGGAGCGATCTGCGGACGCCCACACCTGCACGCCGAGCCGGGGCACGGCGGGCCTCGCCCCGTTGGGCTTCGGCGATCCCGGGGTTCGTCAGCCAGCAGCAGTTCTGGTTCGGCTCGCGAGCGCGGTCGATGGTCGGGGCTCGCCGCACCGCTCGCCGAAGCCGTGACGGAGAGGTGGCGATCGGCCCGGTAGGGGATCTGGAGGAAGGGTTGGTGCAGCTCGTGACGCATCAAGTGCGACGCCACGGGTGTCAGACGGTGCAGGTCGACGGGTCCGGAGCGTCCGATTCCGGCAGCGACGATGTCGCAGTGCAGTTCGTGTGCGGCTTCTCCGAGGCAGGCTGCCACATCCGTGCGGTCGACCATGCGGACCTCACCCAGCACGCCGGCGGCGCGGAGCGGCTCGCTCCAGACCTCCTCGAGCAGTCTCCGGGACTTGGCCCACTGGCTGCGTGGATCACGGTGAACCCAGAACTCGGCGGGCCGGTGGAAGACATGGAGCGCCGTGACCTCAGCGCCCAGGACTGCAGCCATCTCGGCCACCCCCTCGACCGCCGGCGCTTCGCCGATCGCCCCACTCACGCCCAGCAGAATCGATCGGACTCGTCTCGGTTCTGCCGCCGCGGGGACGAGCAGCAGCGGCCGGTGGGTGTAGCCAGCGAGATGGTCCGCCACCCCGCGCGGCATGAGCCCGTCGATGACATGGTGGACGTGACTGCCGGCCACGATCAGGTCGACCTCTCCACGATCCGCCTCCGCCAGCAGTACCAGCCCCGGTTCGCCCCCGACCAGCGCCTGACGTTGACGGACGCGGATGCCGTCCACTCCGACCTGGACGGGGGGCAGCCCGAGGAGGCCGAAGTCAGGCGTTGCCGCCTTGTTGGCGGTGACCGCCCTGACCTGGGTGAGCGTCGCCCCGGCCTGTTCGGCCACGTTCGCGGCCCAGCGGGCCGCGTTCTTGGAGGCCGGGGAGCCATCCACTCCGACAAGGATGTTCTGCATGGCGGTTGTCCTTCCTGGCGTGCGTGCGCCTGATCAGTGCAGCTGTGGGGTGTACGCGTAGATCCAGGCGGGGCCGACCGTTCATGTCGTCCGACCACTTCGCTCGCATCTCGCCCACGATCAGTGGGCTCCTCGTGGGTCGGCCGTGGGCGACCCCGGTGATCGAGCGTCGGGTTCGGTCCGCCAGCGATCCAGCCGCACCTGGGCATTCGCGGCCGAGACCACCCGTCGTCGCAACGCTGGGTCGAAATCGATCAGGCTCACCATCTTGATCCGGCGTATGGGGTCGTACTCGGGACGATTCAGGATCTCCGCTGGAGGGCGCAGCTCGGCTCGGGCCAACCGGGTCAGGGCGTCGCGATCAGGCTCACTTGTGCACGTCGCGATGCGGTCCACCCAGACTTGGTGACGATCGAGCAGTGCCTGCAGCGAGGAATGGTCGAGGTGCTCGTCGTGGTCGAGCCGATCGAGGGCCTCGGTCACCTGCTTCGTCCGCCGGACGTGGACCACATGCGATCTGATCCGCGAGGCGAGCTCGATGGCGACCACGAGTCCAACGGCTAGAGCAAGGAAGAGGACCTGGTTCACCGGGGCCTCCTTTCACAACGGTCAGATTGCGACGAAGTACCGTCCGATCAGCACCATCACCACGCATGCGGGAAGGGCCCACCGGTAGCCGCGATGTTCGTTCGACACGCCTTCGCGCTGGACGTCGTACACCGTCGTACGCCCGCTGAGCACGTAGGCCAGTCCGTTCGCCACCGCCATCGGCAGCGCGAGGGTGAAGTTCACGCAGGCCTCGCACAACAGGAGCAGGCTGGCCATGGGGACCTTGCCCGCCGCCGCGTAGGTGGCGCTCATGGCGATCAGCACGTAGGCGGCGTGGTGAGGGAACTGACCGGGCCAGATGTGCTCGGCCGCGGTCGCCATGGCGGCACCGATACCGGCGCCCGCGAACAACGACGGGAAGAGCAGGCCGCCCACGCCGCCTGACGCGACGGTGAAGGTGGAGGCGAGGATCTTGGCCAGAGCCATACCGGCCAGCAGGAGCACGACCACGCCGACCGCGTGGTTCGTGAACAGCGTTCCGGCGGCCGCGCCCCGGATGGCTTCCAGGCCGATGCCGTAGACCTGAGGGAAGGCCAGCATCACCACTCCGGCCAGCAGCCCACCCATTCCGGTCTGGAGCCACTTCGGGATGCGTCCGTCTTCGCGCCAGCGCTCCTTCACGACGCCGTGGAAGCCGTTGAACACGACCGAGAAGAGGCGAGCGACCACCGAGCCGACCACGGCGATGGCCGCAACGAGCACCCACTCCTGCCACCGCAGGAACCCGATCTTCGGCAGCACCAGCAGTCGCTGACGACCGACGATCAGCCAACCCGCCAGGTAGCCGGTGACCGATGACGTCAGCGCGGGCAGGAACAGGTCCATGTCGATGTCACGGCGGTAGGGGACCTCGACCGCGAAGATGGCGCCACCGAAGGGGGCAGAGAAGACGGCCCCGAGCGCGCCGGCCGCACCGCACAAGGCGAGCAGCCTGGTGTCGGCAGGGCTGAGGTCGAGCAGGTGGCCCAGCCGATCAGGAACGCGACTTCGTATGCGACGCAGCAGCTGGCCAGTGGTCGATCCGAGTCCTGCCCCCGTGTAGATCATCGGACACTCGCGACCGGAGCTGCCACCGAATCCGATGGTGAGCCAGGCGCCGATGATGCGCAGCAGCGGCACTCGGGCCGGGATGTGACCGTCCGCTTCCTCGACGGCGTCGATGAAGCTGTCCGTACCGCAGGCGGAGACGAAGGCCACGCGATCAGCTCGCCACAGCAGGTATCCGACCACCAGGGCCCCAGTCGGGGGAAAGGCGACGATGGCCCACCAGGGAACGTCGTTGCGAAGGTGGTCGATGCCGGTGATCAGCAGGTCGAGCCCGGCGATGAACAGCGACGCACCGACACCGGCCACCAGTCCGGCGATGGCGGCGAGAACGGCCCAACGGAGTGAGGCGTGGACGAACGGGTGGAGGCCGGCCCGGCCGCGAACGGCGCGCTCCTCGTCAGCTTCGACGAGATCCGGCAGCGTCTCGACATCGATGTCGCTTTCTTCGCCGATGGGTTCGTCGTCGTCCTCGGCCGGTGTGATCGAAGCCTGGACAGGTGTCGCCATGCGCTCGGGGGTGGAGGGCACGGGCGGGGTCTCCGATCCAAGGTCGAGCGACGCCGAACCGGTGGGACTCGCGGACGTGGCACTCAGAGCCCGATCTTCAGGGCTCTCGGGCCCTCCGTACTCCGAAACCGCCTCTGACAACCGACTCGCCCCTTCTGCTCAATGGAAACCGACTGGTCAGTTCGTATGATACCGTTCAGGCAGTTGATGGACAAGCTGCCAACCACGAGGGGCAACTGTGCCAAAGATCGATGAGGCCCAACGCGAGGCCCGACGTGAGACATTGCTGGCCGCGGCTCGTCATTGCATGGCCCGAGATGGTTGGCGGAACCTGACCATCGACGAGGTCTGTTCTACCGCCGGCGCGAGCAAAGGGATGTTCTACACATACTTCGAGCGCAAGGAGGATCTGCTCTTCGCCCTGCTCGACGAGGAGTCGGCGTCGCTCGACTCCCTGCTGGCCGAGGTCGAGGACGCGTCCTCATCGGGGATCCAACGCCTTCGCCAGTACCTCAGGGCGATGATGGAGCGCGGCACCGATCCGCTCCACCCGCAGGTTCGCGCCGACCTCTGGGCCGAGTTTCGTTACGACCCCGACCTGCGAGAACGCTTCGTGGATGGCGCCGGAGGCCGGCGGCGCACCTTGGCACGATGGATCAGCCAGGCGGTCGACAGCAACGAGCTCGACGAGGTGCCCGCGAACGCTGCTGGCATCGATGCTCGTCGCGCTCAGCGACGGGCTCATGCTCTACTACGCCGTTGACCCGGCCGCCTTCAAGTGGCGGAACGTGCGGACGGCGGTGGACACCGTGCTCGATTCGCTGGCGGCGCAGGAGGCCGACAGCGGTCCAACCGCCAAGTCCCCGGTGGTGGCGTAGGCAAGGCTCTCCTGGTCGGTGCGTTGGCTCCCAACTCGGCTGCGGCTTGGGCCCGGCGTTCCGGCGATGTGACCTCATCGTGGGTCTGACCTCTGTGTCAGAACCGAGCCTGTGCCGCGAAGAACGGACGGAAGACCCTGTCGGGGTGATCGCCGACTTGACACCGTGGGAGTCACACGCAGCGGCGTTCGTGCCGCGAAGACTGAAAAGAGGCACATCATGGCCAAGACCGAACAGGACCTATCGGCCACCCGGATTCTCGAGTCGGTGCAGGAAGCCGAGCAGTCGGCATTCGAGGCGGTACGGAAGTTCGTCGACACCGTCGAGGGCGCGTTCCCGGACCTGACGAACGACGAGGGTCCGCGGCGCAAGATCATCGACTCGGCCTTCAAGATGGTCGAGAACTTGGTGGGCACCTCGAACAAGCTCGCCGAGAACGTGATCCAGGTGAGTGCCAAGGCGATGGATCAGAGGACGCCCGTCGGGGCAACCAAGAAGTAGCGACCAGTCCCACGCGCGTTCCGTGGTCGATCGATAACGGGAAGTGGTCGAAGCGGGTTGAGGTTCACCCTGCGCCTGTCCGTCGGGCGCCGGATCATGGCCCTTCGGCCGTCATCGAGGAATCCGAGCATGGATCCACCATGGGCGCCGCCGGTGCAGTGGGCGCCAGATCTTGCGTCCTCACCTGTGCCGGACGGGGCCGGACCTCCTCTTTCCTGACGAGGTTGTGACATAGGTCCCGATACATCGCGGGGGCCGGTCCGTACTGTCGTGTCAGACGACCAGTTGAATCCGGGGGGCAAGATGGAGCGGCTCTACAGGGAGGCGGCACCATGAAGGAGCTCGTCTATTCACGGCTGCTGTTGCCGGCGGTCGAGCAGTTCGCCGACAAGGTCGCCTTCATCGACGGCGAGTACAGGAACACCTATGCCGGCCACGGCGAACGGGTGCTCCGCCTGGCTCACGCCATGCGCCACCAGCTCGGGATGGCGTCCGGGGACCGCTTCGCCGTCATGGCGCTGAACTCCCACGAGTTCCTGGAGCTCTACCATGCGGGCTTCCTGGGAGCGGGCGTGGTGAACCCCCTGAACCTGCGGCTGGCGGGAGCGGAGCTACAGCACATACTGCGGGACTCGGGCACCCGGGTGGTGTTCGTGGACGCCATGTTCGCCGCGCACCTGATGGGTGCCGTCGAAGAGGTCCGTGACGAGCTGGCCATCGAGCACGTGGTGCTGATCGGCGATCCGACGGCCGACGTTCCCCACGACCTCGGGTACGAGGACCTGGTCGGGGCGGGCGAGCCGGTCGTGCCGCCCGAGCCGGAGGAGGACGACCCGGTCGTGCTCATGTACACGGGCGGGACCACGGGTCTGCCCAAGGGCGTCCTGCTCGACCAGCGGGCCGAGATGTTGAACCTGTACCACGCCGGGATCGTCCTGGGGATCCCGGGGCACCGCACCTATCTCCACCAGACGCCCATGTTCCACGCGGCCTCGATGTCGGCGATCCTCGGGATCCCCGCGGTCGGGGCCAGCTCGGTTTTCGTCCCCATGTTCGATCCCGCTGCCGTGCTCGACGTCATCGAGCGCCACGCCGTGAGCCAGACCGTGATGGTCCCGACCATGGTGAGGGTGGTGCTCGACCATCCCGACTACCGCCCGGAGCGTCTCGAGTCGCTCGAGGCGCTCACCTACGGCGCGTCACCGATGCCCGCGCCGTTGCTCGAGCGCCTCCTCGCGGAGCTGCCGTGGGTCGAGCTCAGCCAGGGTTATGGCATGACCGAGAGCTCCGCGGTCCTGACCCTCCTGACCGACGAGGACCATCGTCGGGGTGGCGCGCCGCAGCATTCGGCCGGGCGTCCTGTGATGGGCGTGCGGCTGTCGATCCAGAACCCGGACGGCGAAATCCTGCCGCCCGGCGAGATCGGAGAGGTGTGCGCGCAGGGCGGCAACCTGATGCTCGGCTACTGGAACGATCCCGCGGCGACCGCCGAGGCCTTCCGGGGCGGGTGGTACCACACCGGCGACGAGGGACGCCTGGACTCGACGGGCTACCTCTACCTCGTCGACCGCGTGAAGGACATGATCGTGACCGGCGGCGAGAACGTGTACTCGATCGAGGTCGAGAACGCGCTCTCGACCCACCCCGCGGTGGATCAGGTGGCGGTGATCGGCATCCCCGACCAGAAGTGGGGTGAGGCCGTGCACGCGATCGTGGTGCTCCACGTGGGGGCGTCGGTGTCTGTCGATGCACTCAAGCACTGGGTCCGCGACCGCATCGCCGGCTACAAGGTGCCGAAGTCGATCGACTTCCGCACCGATCCGATCCCGCTCTCAGGGGCCCTCAAACCATTGAAGCGGCTGTTGCGCGAGCCTTACTGGAAAGATCACGAGATCGGCGTGCACTGACCTGGCGCAGCTGCGTCTCGCGGTGACAGCAGTGCCTCGTGGGGTACGAGGATCGCCTCAGTGCTGTTCCTGCCGGACTTCGAGCGGGCGCCGCCGGTTCGGGCCTCGACCTCGCTCGCCGACTGGCGCAACGTCGTGTCCGGTCGTCGTCCCCGCACCGCACGTTCGCGAGGTGACCGGCCAGGTGAGCGGGGCTGGAGGCTCCAGTCGCTCATGATGAGCGTGTGGTTCGGTGCCTGCACCAGCACCGATGTCGTCGATCCGGTCCGAGATCGCCCGAGTTGACCGAACCGGTTCGTGGCCTCCAACTCGACGCCTTGGAAACGACAGACAGACGGCGAGAAGGAAGGAGTGGCTGGTCAACGCGGCTCGGAGTTCGTGCGACGCGCGCGTCGTGACCGGCTTCACCAGGCGGGTGTTGGCTGTGGGTGTGGCCGCGGTCTGCCTGGCCGCGTGTTCGACAACTCAGCAGGCGAGCCACACCCACTCCAGCAGGGCATCGACGACCGATCGCACGCGACCGCGATCGTGCTCGCCGGGGCCTGCGTCCACGTCGACCGCCTCGCCAGCTCTCAACACCACCGCGACCCGATCGACCTCGTCGGCGGCCGGCTGCGTCGACATCGATGCCTGGCCCGTGGCGCGCCGTGCCGCAGAGCTGGTCGCTGCGCCGGCGCTCGACTTCGACATCGACCAGCTCAGGTCCACGATCGAACAAGGGGTGGGAGGCATCGTGTTCCTGGGTGGGGCTCCCGCGCCCGCGAACCTGGCGGCTCGGGTGGGTCAGGCCGAGGCCGTTCCCGGTGCCTCTGCCCCGCTGCTGACCATGGCCGACGAGGAGGGTGGCGGCGTCAGCCGCCTGGCGCCGCTCACCTCTCCGCTGCCCTGGCCACGCACCATGGCCCAGACCATGACGACCGCCGAGGTCCGGGCACGGGCCCAGACCGTCGGCCACCAGATGCGCCGCCCGCGGGCATCCCTCTCGATCTGGCCCCGGTCGTCGACCTGGACGACCAAGCCGAACCGCCTTCACACCTACCCTTCCGGCGCACGCCGCTGATCGCACCACACGGAGGAGCCTCCCAGTTGTGCGGCGCCCGCCCCGTCGTCTCGGATCGGTCTGGAACTAGCCTGGGCTGTGCCCCGCCCGTCGGGGTGCTAGCACCACCCTCGCGCCGTCGTCCTGGCCTCCTTCACGCCCGCCCGATCATGTGTTGTGCTGGGACCAAGGGTGCGTGCGCACGCGTCGGTGGCGCTGGGGAGTGACTCGTGGGCGTGATCGGTTGCTGGTTGAGGGTGGACATGCGGCACCGCTGGCGGTCCCTGGTGATCCTGTCGCTGCTCGTGGCGGTCTCCGCGGCCACCGTTCTGGCCGGGCTGGCGGGTGCTCGCCGGGGGTCGAGCGCTCAGGACCGACTGGTCCGGCGCACGCTGCCGGCCACGACGGTGGTCCTGGCCAACACCACTGGCTTCGACTGGGGGCCGGTGGGCGCCTTCCCGAGGTCGCCGCGCTGACGAGGTTCGTCGTCGACTACTCCCTCGGCGTCGACGGCGGGATGTCGGAGACGCTGAGCTTCCCGCCGGCCGACGACGCGACCATGCGCACGGTCGAGCGCCCCATCGTCTATTCGGGTCGGCTCTACGACCCTGACCGAGCCGACGAGGTCGTGGTCTCGCGCCGCTTCGTGAGCTCGTTCCACCGTGGCATCGGGGATGTCGTCGTGCTGCACCTGCCCACCGAGGCCCAGCTCATGGCCGACGACGAGACCGGACCCTTCCACGGCCCGACGGTTCGTGCCCGCATCGTGGGCGTGGTCGGGACGCCGTGGTTCCGCGACAGCCCCGGGCAGCCGGGCTCGATCTTCTTGTCGCCAGGTCTGGCCAAGACCTATCCAAAGTCCGTGCTCGGTGACCAGTCCCAGCCCGGCAACTTCGCCTACGTGAACACGCTCGTCCGTCTGCCGGCGGCGCGGCGGCCATCCCCAAGTTCCGGCAGGACCTCGCGAGGGTCACCGGACGATCCGACCTCGACGTCTGGGACCTCCCCGCTCAGTATTCGCAGGTCGAGCGGAACGTCACGTTCGAGTCATGGTGCCTGGTGGTGTTCGCGGCGATCGCGCTCGCCGCGGCCGTGTTCCTCGTCGGTCAGGCCATCTCTCGTTTCGTGGAAGCCGATGCCGAGGACCTGCGGACCCTCCAGGCACTCGGCCTGGTCCGGGGCCAGGCGGTCGCGGCGGCCGTGGCGGCCCCGGCGGCGGCCGGTGTGGTCGGGGCTCTTGTAGGCGTGGCCGGCGCGTACGTTCGCGTCGGCATGGTTCCCCATCGGCACCGCCGGGCTGGTCGAACCGTCACCGGGTCGCTCCTTCGATGTCGTCGTCCTGGCAGCCGGAGCAGTCGTCACCGTCTTGCTCGTGGTGCTGGCGGTGGGGCTCTCGGCCCGCCGCGCCCTCGGCGACCGGAGCCGGGCCCGGGTCGAGCGCTCCGCGCTGACCGACGCCGTCGTCCGTGCTGGCTGGCCGGTCTCGATCGTGCTCGGAACGCGGTTCGCGCTCCCGCACGGGCGCGGTCGCGGCGCCGTGCCGGTGCGGCCCGCGGTGGCGGGGGCGGTTATCGGGGTGCTCGGCATCACGGCCGCGTTCACCTTCTCCTACGCGGTCAACGACGCCGCGTCGAAGCCGGAGCGATTCGGCCAGACCTACCAAGCGGCGATCTTCACCGGGGCCAACGGCCAGGAGTTCGGCCCGGTTTCCCGGGCCATGAAGGGTCTGGACGGGTCCGCGGCGGGTCACCGGCCTGCTGCACACCCCTTCGGGGGTGGTGGGCAACCCGGCCGGCTCGGCGTCGGTCACGCTCTACACCTACGAAACACGCGCCCAAGCCACTGCCGGTGGTGCTCACCTCGGGTCGCATGCCGACTCGCCACGACGAGGTCGTGCTGGCGCCGGTCAGCCTGTCCGCCCTGCACACCCACATCGGGGCGACGACGACCCTGGTCGGCAGCGCCGGAGCGCAGCGGTTCACGGTGACCGGCGTCGGCTTCGTGCCCAGCGGACCGCACAACGACTACTCCGACGGCGGGTGGGTGACCCCTGCCGGCTTCGCCAAGGTGGTCAAGGGATTCAAGTTCGACATGATCCTGTTGTCGCTGGTCAAGTCGTCGGACCGCGTCGGCCACCGCCAAGGCCCTGACCACCGAGCTGGTGAGCAAGGATCCGCAGCTGAAGGGCGTCGAGATCAGCGTGCCCGAGGCGCTACCGGCGGTCGCCGAGTTGCGCAACGTGCAGCGCCTGCCCGCGGTCCTCGGCGTCTTCCTCGTGGTCCTGGCGCTCGGAGCGGTCGGCCATGCGCTGGTCACGTCCGTGCGCCGACGCTCGCGTGATCTCGCCGTGCTCCGGGCGATGGGGATGACCCCGGGCCAGTGCCGTCGTGTCGTCGTGGTCCAGTCCTCGCTGCTCGGCGTGCTCGGATTGGTCATCGGACTGCCGCTGGGCCTGGTGATCGGCCGCCTCACATGGCGGGCGGTCGCCGCCTACACCCCGCTGAAGTACGTCACACCGTTCCCCGGATGGGAGATCCCCCTGCTGGTGCCCGTCGCCCTGTTGGCGGTGAACCTGCTCGGCATCTGGCCGGGCCACCGTGCGGCCCGGCTGCGTATCTCCAAGGTGCTCCGGGTGGAGTAGCGGTCGTGAGCATCTGATGGAGCGCGCAGGCGGCAACCCCGGCCGCCGGCGTCCTCCGCCAGGAGTCTCGCCTCGCCGAGGAGCTCTGACGATGGTGGCTGCACCGACCACCCGTGTCACCGCATTCGAGGGACGCGGTAGTGGTGTCGGATTCCCCCCGCCCCCCTGACCCCGGGACCGGCCGCGGCCCCCTGGGTGGTCTGGGGGGGTGCCCCTCTGCTGCAGGGGCGATACCCAGCCCGGTGGCCCCGTAGCGAAACGGCATCACCTTTCGAAAAGGGGATACTGGCTGACGGGACCTCCATGAGCCGATCGATCCTCAGGGCGGTAGAGGTCGAGCGACGCTCGTGCCCGCCGCTCGATCAGGATCGGGAGGTAGTCGTGAATCCGGGCCTCATCCATGAGCCGGCAAGCGGCGTCGTTCACGCAGCGCTCGACGATCTGCGCTGGCACCGTGGGATGACGTTCTCGAAGGCGGGCGGTCAGGAGCGTCAATGCCCTGGCCACTGACGGAGCGACGCCGACGCGGTGCTCGACGTCCGGGGGCAGTCCGATGACTTCCGGCTCCCCGCGTTGCGCCACTTCGACACTCGTCACGACAGGGTCCTCCTCACGGGCCGCACCACTCGTCAGGTCTCGTTCTCAGTCGGACCCGTCGAGCGTCCGGTTGATGACACCTCCACCGGTCTCGCGGCGGATCGGGAGACTGGTGCGGTCGATCTCGGTCATCGGTGCTCCCGGTAAGGTTCACGTTGCTCCGCAACGGCTGCCTCTCGACCTTAGGCATCGCGTCCTGTGCTGTTCATCACCCGGATCGGGTGATGAACTCGACCAAGGGTGAGCTGCTAGACGCGGATGATGCCGAGGCGGCGAGCCTCGGCCACGGCGTCGCCGCGGGAGGCGATGCCGAGCTTGCGATAGATCGCCACGTTCTGGCTCTTCGCCGTGTTTCGCGTGACCCCCAGCAGTTCGGCGATCTCCTGCATCGTCAGGTGCGTGGGCAGGTACTCGAGCAGGCGCAACTCGGCCGGGGTCAGCCGGGGGGCGGCCGAGGCCGGCCCCGCCGGCCAGGTGTCGAGCTGGTCCTGCAGCGCGTCGAGGCGTTCGTTGAGGCGGGTGGCGCCAGGCTCGCGCCGGCGGGCCTGGCGAGCCTGGCCGCGAGGTCCGCGGCGGCGGAGGGGTCACCGAGGGTGAGGGCGGCCTCCGCCAGCACGAGATTGCAGAACAGGGCGGTACGGGGCGACAAGTCGCCCAGCCGCGCCAGCAGCCTCGTCGTGGTCAGCCACCCCGCTCGGGCGGTGGTCTGATCACCGCCACGGGCGGCAACCAGGGCACCGATCGCGTAGACGGACACGGCAACGAGCACCCCGTCGAGCCGGTACAGCTCGGCGATCTCCAGCGCCCGTTGCGACAGCCTGGTCGCCTCGTCCAGATCGTCCTGCTGGAGGCGCAGGTTCGCCAGGTGCGCCAGACAGCCCGCCTCGAACAAGGGCGATCCGACGATGAGCCTGCGGGCCGACTGCAGACGCTCCTCAGCGTCGACCACGTCGCCCCGCATCGCCAAAGCCGTCCCCTGGATCGTCGTGGCCACGGCCCACGACGGGTTCGTCTGCGGGCCCCCGGCGCGCCGGACCGTCTCGGCGTCGCGGATGACACCGTCGAGACCGTCGAGACCACTGATCGCCCGGATCAGTGCCGCCGCCGCCATGGCCGGCGTTCCGTCGCCGCCGGGGGTGTCGGTTGCCAGCCGTTCGGCGGCGGCGGTCGTTCGCCTGAGCAGCTCCGCGTCGCCCACCGCGAGGGCGTACCAGGCCCAGGCGATGGCGGCCTCGGCGTTGTCGTCGATGGCGGCGTCGCCGAGCAGCTCGACCCAGGACCGAAGCCGCTCGATGAGCCCTTCGTTCACGAGCGGGTAGCTGTGGGCCATGACCAGGGCGGCGGCTCTGGTGCGCTGCCCGGCGAGGAGTGCGTGCCGGATGGCGCCGTCGACGTCCCCGTCACGTTCGAGAAGTTCGCTCGCACGGCCTTCGAGTCGTTCGCACTCGTCGTGGTCGAGCAGTTCCAAACGACCTCGCAGCGCCTCTCGGAACAACTGGTGGTAGCGGTAACACCTCCGCTCGTCATCGAGCGGGACGAGGAAGAGGTTGCCGGATCGTTCGATCTCCAGCAGTCGTTGCCCCGATGAGGTGATGTCGAGAAGCTCGTCGAGCAACGACGGGCTCATCCGCTCGATGACCGACGATCTCAGCAGGAACTGCACCAGATCCTCAGGGCAGTCGGCCAGGACCTCGTCGATCAGGTAGTCGGTGACAAGCCGGTCGCGACCGGTGAGCAACGTGAGCGCGCACCGTTCGATCGGCGCTGGAGTGCGAGCGCGGCGAGGTGAAGTCCACCGGGCCAGCCCTCGGTGCGACCGACCAGGGTCGCAACCTCGTCCCGGTCGAGGTGCAGGCCGGCCTGGGTGAAGAGCAGCTCGGCCTCCGCCTGTTCCATCGCCAGATCGGTCAGATCGAGCTCGATGGTCGTTGTCCCCATCCGTCGCTGCGCAAGCGAGCCGGCGGGAAGCGTGCGACCCACCAGAGCCACCTGCGAACCAGCCGGGAGGTAGCCGCGGACACCGTCGATGCAGCGCAGAGCGGTGGGTGATTGCACCGTGTGGATGTCATCGAGCACCAACACGATCGGCCCGTCGAGCCTCAGCGCCCCGGCCAGCGCGGGAAGCAGGTCCAGGTCCACCGACCGGCGTCCACCCCACAGGAGCTTGACCGCTTCGGGATCGATCGCGCCCATCGCGATCAGCGCTTGGGCGAGGTGGCGGAGCAGGTGAACGGGCTCGTTGTCGAGGTCGTCGAGGCGGACCCACACGAAATCCCGGTCGTCGGCGTCCTCCCACAGGACCATCGACGTGGTCTTGCCGTAGCCCGCGGGAGCCAGCACCACGACCATCGTCGCGTCCGCGGCACCACAGAGCATTGTGGTGAGGTGGTCCCGAGGTACCACGCCCCCTCGCCGGCCTGGGCGACTCAGGCTCTTCGATGCGCTCGCTCGGTCGGTCGCCGTTGGCTCCAGGTCGACGACCCCAGTCCTGAACACGCGTGCGACGCTAACAATCCGAACGGCGAAGGTACCGGGCCCTTTGTCACAAATCGCAGGCCATAGCCGATCTGGTCGGCCTCGGCCTGGGCCGAGGCAACTCAGGCGCCACCGTCACCTCATCTGGGTGAAGCCCTCGGGGCTCATCTTCGGTCAGTGTGATCCGTACCCGAGGTGCCGTGACGCCGAGTTGTGCGGGTTGCGCCCCGAAGGTTGATCTCGATGGGAGGTGCCCGTGGATGAATGTACGGTCGACGAACTGGGCCCGATCGACTACGTCGTGGTCGAGTTCGGGGACCAGAAGGCGAACTTCGCCGGTGCCCTGGCGACGGAACTGGCGTCGCTGGTCGACGCCGAACTGATCCGAGTGCTCGACGTCGTCATCATCGACACGAACAAGGACGGAACCTATGACGTCCGGGAGTTCGAGGATCTCAGAGAGAGCGACGCCCTCGGGGACCTCCGAGCCCTCGACGGCCAGCTCGCCGAGGTCCTGGCCTCGGCCGACCTCGACCAGGTCGCTGGGGTGATCCACACCGGCGCCACGGCGGCGATCGTCGTCTTCGAGAACTCCTGGGCTGGCCCTCTAGCGGCCGCCGCGCTTCGATCGGGCGGGCACCTGGTTGCGGACGGTCGCATCCCGACGCAGGCCGTGGTCGATGCACTCGAGATGGAGAGTGAAGTGGCGGACGCATGAACACAAGACGAGACAGCATGCCTGTTCGACCCGGACGCCTCAGCCGGCCCCGCGTCATCGACGGTCCTGTCGCCCGCACCGGCGCCGTCCTGGGAGCCGCCGATGCCATCGCCCAAGGCGTCGAGCGACGCCGCGACCGAGCGGGCCGCGACCGCGACCAGCCTGTTCGGTCCGAGGCCGAGAAGGCACGACGCGCCTGACCGTCATCGTCGCTCTCACCTCATCGGGGTGATGCCTGGTCGCCAGCGCGACCTTCAGGATGGAACGGAGCACCGAAGGACGAGAACCAAGGAGACCCCATGTTGGCCTACGACTACCCACTGCTCGGAGCGTTCTGGACGATCGCCATCTTCTCCATGTGGGTGATCATCGTCTTCACCGTCGTGTACGCGTTCATCGACAATTTCCGCCGCCACGACCACAGCGGCTGGGCCAAGGCCGGATGGGCGCTCGTCATCGTCATCATCCCGCTGCTGGGCACGCTCATCTACCTCATCGCCCGCCCAGCCGACGCCCAGCCATGAACCGTCGCCGAGGTTCCCGCCCGGGGCGCACCGCCGAATCCGCCGAAAGGTAGCAGCCATGACCAACACACCGCTCGATGAGCTCGGGCCCGTCGACTTCGTGATCGTCGAGTTCCCCCAGGGCGAGGAGAACTTCACCGGCGAGATGGTCGACGAACTCGTCAAGCTGGTCGAGGCCGGCACCATCCGAGTCGTCGACATGCTGATCCTGGTCAAAGATGACGAGGGCGGCGTCGACGCCACCGAGCTCTCCGACATCGACGACCTCGGAGCGCTGCAGACCATCGAGGCCGAGCTGGCCGAGCTACTAGCCGAGGAGGACATCATCAACCTCGCCGCGGCCATGGATCCCGGAAGCACCGCCGGGGTCCTCATCTACGAGAACCTGTGGGCCGCGCCGTTCGCGTCAGCAGCCCGCCGTTCAGGCGGCCAGCTGATCGCCAACGGCCGCATCCCCATCCAAGCCATCATCGCCGCCATCGAAGCGGACGAGGCACTCGAAACACAGGAGAGCTGAGATGCCACTCAGACCAGCACGTGTAGGAAGAGTAGGAGTCGTCCGCACGCCGGTGGCCAAGACCGCCGTGGTCGCCAAGGCCGTCACACCAGGCCCGTCACCCGTGGCCAAGGCCGCGGTCGTCGGCGCCGCCGTCACACCCGGACGCCGGCGCCGGCGCATCTAGGACGCCGCCCGGGCCGCCTGCAGGCTCTCCGTGTCCGGCTCGGGGAGGAGGCCCGGCGGCTCGGATGAGCAGCGGGACCGTCATGACGCGGTGGGATGGCACTGACATTCGTGACGAACAGCAACAGGGTCCCGAGGGCCTGGTTCGGCTAGTGCCGTGACCGGCAACGTTGGGAGGGGTCGCGTCCACCGGTAGCGGGTCTGGGTCTGTTTTGATGCGGGCATGGAACCGGTACGTGTGCGGGACATCAGCAACGATGAGGGCAACCGGCTGCTGCGGATCGTGCGCCGCGGTGAGGGGTCGGTCGTGACCTGGCGGCGAGCCCAGATCGTGTTGTGGTCGGCCCAAGGGATGGCTGTCCCGCAGATCGCGCCGTTGGCGTTCAGTTCCGAGGACCGCGTCCGCGAGGTGATCCACAACTTCAACGACGACGGCTTCGACTCGCTGTACCCGCGCTACTCGGGTGGGCGGCCCCCGAAGTTCACGTTGCCCCAGCGGCGAGCGATCAAGAAGGCGGCGCTGTCGCGACCGACGGATCTGGGTCGGCCGTTCTCGACGTGGTCGCTGTCGAAGCTGGCCGACTACCTGGTGCGAGAGGGGGTGGTCGACGACATCAGCCATGAGGGCCTCCGGGCGCTTCTCCGAGAGGAGGGCGTCACGTTTCAAGCCGTGAAGACCTGGAAGGAGTCCAACGACCCCGACTTCGAGGCCAAGAAGAACCGGATCCTCGAGCTCTACGCCATCGCCGACCGAACCTGGCCCGCAGGGCCCGATGATCCGACCGTCGTGTTCTGCATGGACGAGTTCGGGCCCCTCAACCTGCAGCCTCACCCCGGCCACCAGTGGGCGGCGGTGAGCGGCGAGCACAAGGACCCCGACCGGCCGCCGCGCCCGCGCCGGCGGGCAACCTACAAGCGGCCCCACGGCGTTCGTCACCTCATGGCCGGCTACGACCTCAGCCGGGACCGGCTTTACGGCCACATAGTCAAACACAAGGACCGCACCGCGTTCCTGGCGTTCTGCCGCTACCTGCGCTCGATGTATCCGCTCGAGGTGCGCATCGCGATCGTGCTGGATAACTTCTCGCCGCACCTGTCGACCAGGACCGACCAGCGCGTCGGCGAATGGGCCGAAGCGAACAACGTCGAACTCGCCTACACCCCGCACTACTCGTCCTGGCTCAACAGGATCGAGGCACAGTTCACCGCCCTGCGCCGCTTCGCGCTCGACAACACCGACCACCCCACCCACCGAGCCCAGGCATCGCTGATCCGCCGCTACATCGCCTGGCGCAACCACCACGCCGACGACGGCCAGCTCGCTCAGATCGTGACCCGCGCAAACGTTGCCTGACGCGGCACTAGCCAGGTTCAGTCCCGCAGCTCACTCGGTGTGTTGGCTGCCCGCGCCGTCGGCCGGCTGCTGGTGGAAGGCGTTGACTGCTTCGTCGATGGTGTCGTAGATGGCGTCGGCCCCGAGGAGCTCGGTGAGGCCGTAGCGGTCGAGTACGTCGCGTACGGGCCGCATCGGCTCGGCGATCACGAGCCTGATGCCCCGCTCGTCGAGTTCCCCGTGGAGCTGGCGGATGGTCTCGCCGCCGCTGTAGTCGATGTCGGGGAGCACGGCGGCATCGAGGCAGATCCAGCGGGGCGGGTCCGCTGCGGTGGCGAACGCACTGGTCTGTTCGAAGAAGAGGTTGGCGTTGGCGTAGTACAGGGCTCCGGCGAAGCGGTAGACGACGAGTCCGGGCAGTGTCCTGGATTCCGGCGTGGCGCCGATCCCATGCCAGCTGTCGTCGGCGCCCGATTGCAGTACCGAGGTGTCGGGTCGGTAGGAGCGGCGGAGGTGGTCGATGATCGAGGCGACGATGGCGACGACGATGCCTTGTTCGACGCCGACGAGCGACCACGGTCACGGCGACGAGGGTGGCGACGACGAACTCGTCGGGGCGGAGGCGCAGGACCTTGCGCATGCCCGCGAGGTCGACGAGCTCGATGCCGATGAGGAACACCACCGAGGACAGCACCGCCTGGGGCATGTACTGGATGGGGACGGTCAGGAACAGCAGCACGATGGCCACGATGGCGCCGGTGGTGACCTGGGCGAGTTGGCTGCGGCCGCCGGCGCCGTCGACCATCTGGGTCTTGGTGGGGGCTCCGTTGACGACGAAGGTGCCGTGAGAGCCGGCCATGGCGTTGGCCGCGCTGAGCCCGACCAGGTCGATGTTCTCGTCGAAGTGGTCGTTGTACTTGGCCGCGTAGGCCCGCGACGTGGCGGCGCTCTGGGCCAGGACGAGGACGAAGATGAGATGCCGCGGTGCCCAGCAGGGCGGGGACCTGGGAGAGCCCGACGTCGGGCAGGCCGAGGTGTCGGGAGTCCGCTGGGGAGGGGGCCGAGCGTCGCGACGCCGTGGGCGGCGAGGTCCCATTTCCAGCTGATGAAGATGGCACCGATGACGGCGATGAGCGCGCCGGGGATCTTGCCGGTGACGAGCTTGAGCCCGAGGATGGTGCCGAGGACGCCAGCGGAGACAGCGACGGTGGTCCAGCTGATCTGGCCGATGTTCTGCAGGGTCGAGACCAGTTTGCCGATGGTGTTGGTGAAGTCGAAGCGGCCGATCGTGACCCCGGTGCCCTCGGGGATGCCGAGCATGCCGCCCACCTGGCCGCACGCCACCTGGATCCCGACGCCGGTGAGGAACCCGATGAGAACGGTGCGCGAGCAAGAAGTCGGCCAGGAAGCCGAGACGGATGAGTCGGGCCAGGATCAGGAACACGCCGGTCATCAGCGCGAGGAGGCCGGCGAGGGCGACGTACTGGGTGCTGCCCGGTCGCGGCGAGCCCGACCAACCCGGCAGCCATCACCGCGGCCGTCGCGGAGTCAGCGCCGACCACCAGGTGGCGAGAGGACCCCAAGATCGCGAAGGCGAGCAACGGGAGCAGGATGGTGTAGAGCCCGGTGATCACCGGCATGCCCGCGATGCTCGAATAGCCCATCACCTCGGGGATGGCGAGCGCGGCGAGGGTGACCCCTGCGATCATCTCCACCGGAATCCTCGACCTGTCTACGGGGAGCAGCCCCTGCAGGATCGGCAGACGCCTCCCGGCCTCGGCGGTCCCATCGGGTGACGGTTCGGTCATGATCTCTCCCGGTCAAGGCGGCTGAGCGGTTCCTCGGGCCTCGATGACATGGACAGCGCCATCGGTAGGGCCCCTGACCAGTCTGAGCGCGGTCGTTTGTGGATAGCGATCTGGCGCATGGAGTTTCCAACCTCGGGATAGCGGGTCCACTGGAACGTACGGACCGCCGATGGAGGGGTCATCACCCAGACCGGGTGATGACCCAGAGGTGCTCCCCGCGATGTGGCCGTCGCCGTCGACTCCGTTGTCACCTCAGGTCGACAGATTCCAGCCTTCGCTCCGACGCTCCGGTGCGGTCATGATCCCGACCTCTCCGCGGAGTTGGCCGGGTCTGGAGGTGATCGATGTGATGGGCGATGGGGTCTGCGACGTTGTGGCGGAGTCGGTGGAGGGTCGTCGTTCGAGCAGGTCGGCGTGGTGACGGAGCCGTGTGAAGCGGGCTCCCGTGCTGTGACCGAGCCGCCTGTGGGCCCCAACCGGCAGACTTGGATCACAGAGGTGCAATTCCAAGTTTCGCGTGCCCGACGCTCGATACGTCCGCCTGTACTGGAGTCGACGCGTCTTCCAGGTGATCGAAGGATGAGCGCCCAGGCCGCATCGCCCCCTGCAAGCGCCGCTGCTCGTCTGCACGTTCAGCGCGGCTCGGGGACTCGGACCCCCAACCTTCTGATCCGTGGAAAAGTGCGAGAGGTCCAGTCCCGTCCGCAGCTGGCCGCCTGTTCAGTGGTGGGGCGGGTCCGTGTCCGCTGCGCTCCGGTGCCGTCCTCCCGTTGGCCGGGGACGGTGGCTGCACCTGTGGCTGCACCTGGCGTCTCTCATGGCCGGGGTGTCGTCAGCTGGTCGCGCCATTGGCGGGTGAAGGCTCGGAGGGTGGCTGGCTGGCGTGTGCCGATCGACGAAGTCGTGGGCTGCGGCCCGGTCGGTTCGACCGCGACCACGGGCGGCGTCGATGAACTGGATCGAGGTGGCCGGGTTCGTCACCGGCGCGGCGTCGGTGTGGTTGGCGGCCTTCGTTCCGAACGACCTGCCCGACCATGTCGAGCTGCCCGGCACCACCTGGCCGGCGGTCAGCGACGCCCCCGCGGCACTCGGGCGCTGGACGCAGCAGCCCGCCTGATTCCACGTCCGCAGCCGGTCGCCCGCATCGCGACGCGACGAGAGGCGATCGGTCCGGGTCGCCGCGGTGCCGCGTCTATGCCGTGGCGCTTGAGGATCTCCCACACCGTCGAGGGGCGCCAACCGGTGACGGAGACCAACAAGCTCCCCGTGGACCCGGCGGTATCCCCACGTCGGGTTCTCCCGGGCCACGCGAACCACCAGCAGTTCGCGGTCACGGACGGTTCGCGGCCGGCCCGGTCGTCGTTGCGGGTACGCCCACCGTCGAACCGCGAGACGACGATGCCAACGCAACAACGTGTCCGGGGTGACGATGTACCCCGCCCGACCCCGCCGAGGCAACAGGCGGCCGATCCCGGCGAGCACACCACGATCGATGTCGGCGAGCTCGGGACGGCTCGCCGTCCTCGCCAACACGGCGACTCGATGGCGAAGAGCGACTACCTCGGCTTCCAGAAGCCGGCGGGACTTTGCCCGCACCACCAGCAACCCGACAACGGTGACGGACAAGCGATATGCGAACCGAGCCGACAGCGGCCAAAACGGGGCGGGATGATCGCCAGGACACGGTCAGCCTCCCACGATCACGCCGCCAGGGCGTCGCCGCGTCATCGCAGGTCAGGGCCCACGATCGAGTCTTCGGCACCTACAGGCCGGTGACCCCCGACCTTTGGCCGTCCTTGAGAGGCCTTGAACCGCCGGGTCGCACTCTGTCGTCACGGAAGCCGAGATGGACTCGGCCCGGACCCAGGGAGGCCACCATGACCATCTCGACCGACATCCGGCTCGACACACAGCCCACCACCCCAACCCGGAAGGGACGTCACGGCCGCCGCCTGGCCGTGGTCTCGGCCGGCGTGGCCCTCGCCCTGAGCGCCTCGGCCTGCTTCATCACCTCGGCCAGCTCGGGCACCTCGGCCCTGCGCATGCGCCAGGTCGCCGCGGGCACTGCATCAGCCTCATCGGGCCGGTCGACCTCACTCCGCGGCTCGAGCGGCACCCCCCGGTCCAACGGTCCCGTCTCAACGGGATCCAGCCGGACCCGCACCCTCGACCTCCACCGGCCCGGACAGTTCGTCCAGGGCGCCGACACCGGTTCGTGGTCGAACATGGACGACTTCATGACCTACGTGATCCAGTCGGTGGACAGCTACTGGTCGCCCGTGATGGTCGCCGCCGGTCAGCCCGAGCCCAACACCGGTTACGTCTTCCCGCTCCCGGGCCAGGTCATGAGCACCCCGTGCGGCAACACCAGCGACACGACCGCCATGTACTGCCCGCAGGACAACAACATCTACTTCTCGCAGGCGTGGGCCGTGAGCCTTTGGAACGGGACGTGGACCGGTCCCGACGACCAGACCAACCCTGGACCTGGCGGCGACATGGCTCCCGGCCTGCTGCTGGCCCACGAGTACGCCCACTCCATGCAGAACAAGCTCGGCATCCTCGACGGACGCTTCACCGTCCCCCAGACCGAGCAGCACGCCGACTGCTGGGCCGGCGTCTGGATGAAGCACGCTCAGGCCGGAGGGATCCTCGATCCCAACGACGTGCAGGAGGCGGTGAACGTCGACTTCCTGGTCGGTGACTCGAACCTGGCTAGCCCGCACCACCACGGCACGCCGGATCAGCGGGTCAAGGCCTTCGATATCGGCTACGGCTCGGGCACGCCCACCTCGTGCGATGCCATCCTCCAGAGCGGGCCCGACGGCCTCAGCTGACCCAGGATCAGCGATCACCACTGCGGGGCCGGGCAGACGCCCGGCCCCGCTGGCGCGTCCGGACCCGCGGCGCCCGCGAACCTCATCGATTCCCCCGTCAGCGCGACTCCGACTCGAACCGCAGCACCAGTGCGCCCACCTGGATCTCGTCGCCATGTGTCAGGTCGATCTCGCCCACGGGCTGCCCGTTGACGCGAGACCCGTTGGTCGACCGGCAGTCACATAGGAAGTAGCCGTCCTGGCCCCGGCGGATCTCGGCGTGGGCCCGACTCACCTGGGGATCGACCACTACGATGTCGCGGTCAGAGTTGCGGCCGATGGTGGTGATGGCCCGGCTCAACTCGAACCGTTCGGTGGGCGTCACCAGCCAGGCCCGCGGCGTGGAGGTGATGCCGGTTCCGAGGATCGTGGAGAGCGCGATCCACCGTTCACCCTCGCGTTGGAACCCCAACTCGCGGTCCTGGGCCAGGATGCGACCCTCGAGCTCGCGCAGGGCCGGGCCGGGCTCGATGCCCAGCTCCTCGATCAGGACGCGCCGGTCCCCCGGAGTAAGCAGCGAGCGCGTCGGCTTGGCGACCGGACCGGTAGAGCGCCACCATCCAGAGCCCGCGGAAGGTCTCGTTCAGGGGTTCGGCCTCGACCAGTGCCCCCAGCTCCGCCACGACCTCGCTGTGACGCCCGATCGCAAGCTCGACGTCGTAGCGCTCCTCGAGGGCTGCAGAGCGGAGCCCGTTCAGCCGAGCGGCCAGGGAACCCCAGAGCTCCTCACCGGCCAGGTCGGCCAGCGGCTCACCGCGCCAGAGATCCAGGGCCACCCGGTAGTGGCGGACCGAGACCGGGAGCTCCCGGCTTCGCCTCGCCCGGCGAGCGGCTTCGAGGCTCGACTCGAAGGCGACCAGGTCGATCCGGGCCGAGGTGCCATCCAGCCGGTAGCCCGGTACGGCCGTGGTGATGACGTCGGCCACCCCCAACGCCCGGGATGCGGGCTCGAGCGCCTTGCGCAGATTGGACATGTGGACCTGCAAGGTCGCCGCCGAGCGGGCCGACGCTGCCTCACCCCACAGGGCGTCGATGATGCGACTGGCCGCCACCACGTGCCCAGGCTCGGTGGCCAGCAGGGCCAGCACGCTCCGTTGCTTGGTACCGCCGAGCGGCAGGCGAGAATCGCCCACGCTGACTTCGAGGGGACCCAGCACCCTGATCCAGACCTCGTCGCTCAAGGCAGGTGCGGGTTGTTGTACACCGTGACGTAGACGGTCGCGTAGGGCTGAGGAGACCCGGGTCACGGAGTTGTACACGTAATAGGTGAAGCTGTCGGTGTAGTAGCCGTTGTGGGTGGGCAGGTAGTCGATGGCGTTGCGACCCGAGTCGAGATAGACGTAGCCGTAGCTGGCGGCCGATCCAAGCTTGACCATGTTGAAGTTGCCGGTGTCGTTGGCGAACACCGGCAGGATCTCCCACTCGAAGCGACCCTGCGAGTCGACCGCCGGTGTGAAGGCGTACGAATCCGGGTTGGCCACCATGGGTTGCGTCGGGGCCGGAGGGGCCACGTTGCCCGAGTCCCCCGGGTGATCGATCGTCTGGCCGCCGCCCTGTCCTGTGGGCTGGCCCGCCGTCTGACCCGTCGTAGTGGGGGTCGTCGTGGGGGCGGGTGGCGCGGTGGTGGTGACCACCCGTCGAGCGGTGGTGGGCGGCGACGTCGTCGGAGGAGGTGTGGTGGTCGGAGGGAGCGTGGTGGTCGGAGGGAGCGTGGTGGTGGGCGGCAACGTGGTCGTCGTGGTCACGTGCTTGTGGGCCGTGGCGACGGTGGTGTTGGCCGCCACCACATGGCTCGGGCCATCGCTCGAGCTGGCATAGGACACCGCGCCGCCGATCAGGGCCAGGACTGCGACCGCCCCCACCGCCAGCAGCGCCCGTCGTCGGCCCTTGGACCGGGCGGGACCGGCGAGTGCTCCCTCCTGGGTCGGCAGCGGTGGCGGTGGGGGCGGGGCCAGGGTCTCGAGGGGAGGCGCCAGTGTCTCGACCGGAGGGGCGATCGTCGACCCCGCTGCGGTGCCGCCGGCACCGACCACCGACGGTCGGGCCAGGGCAACGGCCCACGCCGCCACGGCACCGGCGGCCAGCTCGGCGTCGACCCCATGGTCGGCCACCCGGCCGGCCAGTGCGGCATCGTCGGATCCTCCCTGGGCCAGGGCGGTGGGCACGCCGGCGGCCGCGGCCTCGGCCAGGGCATCGATCTGGGCGCGGATCCGTCGCGTGTCCCACCGAGCAGGTCGGCCAGGCCTGCCCGAACCCGGGCGGGGTCGTCGAGGGCCGCCGCGCCGAAATCTCCTGTGAGGGTGGACAGCGCGCCGGCCAGGCTGGCTTCGTCATCCAACGCGTCGTGGCCCGGCCGCCACGCGGCGGACCTAGTCGAGCTCTGAGTGGACGCCCCGAGGCTGGCCGCACCCACCTGGTCCGTGCGCACGGTCTGTGCTCCGTCGGTCGCTTCCGCCGCAAGGTCGCGGCCGACGGGATCGACTGGTCGGACCCGTCGGGTCCACTCGGCGGCGTGGACGAGTGCTGGGCCGGAAGGTCATCCTCAGTCATCGAAGTCTCCTGTCTGAGTCGCTGGGTGCGATCGGAACGGCTTCAACCGGGTACCGGAGCGCCGCCGCCGGACCCCGTCGTCGTGGGCGTCGTGGGTGAGAGGGGCGACGTCGACGTGGTGGTCCCGGTGTTGGTTGGCGAGCCGGGCGAGGAGCCACCGCTGGTGTCCACCCGGCCAGCCACCTGGTAGTTGCCCCCGAGGCCGATGATCAGCTCGTAGTCGGTACCAGCGCCGAGCGGGTTCTCCAGAGCGATCGTGACGGTGGCGCAGCCGCTGGTTCCCCAGCGATAGGGGTACTGGTCGTCGGCGCTCGTCCGACCCAGGATCCGCGTCTCCGCCCGACCCGCCCGCGTCGGCCACCGCGAAGAGCACGTCCTCGTCGTCGTGGAGCCCTGAGTAGTTGAAGTGGTAGGCCACCGCCGTGGCCGTCGGGGTCGGCTGGCCGGCTCTGGCGCTGCAGCCGTCGACGATCGCGGCCTGACTGCCGGGCACGACGGTGGCGACGTCGTTGAAGTGCTCGTCGCCGGTCGGCTCGTGGACGTAGGGGCTGGTGTAGTGGCGACCGGCGACGACGGCCGCGATGATTGGCCGGGCCCAGTCGATGGCCCGGGCCTGGTTCTGGCGGTCGCTGTCCTCGCCCGGGCTGTAGCGGGTCGGCACGCCGACCAACCGGCCCGAACTGTCGACCAGCGCTCCCCCCGAATTGCCGTGGGCCTGTGCGATGTCGAGGTTGAACCAGGCTCGATTGGTCTCGAGCCGATCGTCGCCGACGGTGCCGGCGATCGTGCCCTGGGTGAACGTGGCGTTGCGACTGGCGGCCACACCGGGATAGCCCACCTCGCGAACGACATCGCCCGTGGCCACCGTGCCGGAGTTGCCGATCTTCAGAGCGGTGAGGCCGGCGAGATCCTGCGGACTGATGATGGCGCCCGACGCGGTCTTGGTGATCCGTATCACCGCCAGGTCCAGGTACCCGTCGGCGGCCACCACCTCGGCCTTGAACTTGGGCTCGACCGGTCGGTCACGGCCGTCGGCCACCAGGATGTCGATCGAGTCCGGCGCCCTGTCCAACTCACCGTCGAAGGCGTCCTGGGCCACCCCCTGGCCGAGCGCCTGGGGCGCGGCGACATGGGCGTTGGTGAGGATGAGACCTCGTCTGGCATCGATGATCGTGCCCGACCCGAAGGCGTCGCCCACGTCATCTGCACCGTGGCCCGAGCCAGGGCGTCGTCGCTCGACAGACTGTTGCCGCTGGAGCGCACGACGGCCACGATGCCGAGGACGATGGCCGCGACGGCCACGATGCCGATCAGGGCCAGCGCCGCCGGTCGGCGACGGGACCGGTTGGCCGCAGCCCCTGGCCCCCGGTGCGAGGGACCGGACGTCAACGCCACGATCCGCTCGCCGGTGTCGGGGTCACCCAGCCAGGCGGCGGTCGAGCCGGACAAGGTGACGTCGGAGAACGCGTCGGCCCTCGATGTAGGTGCCCCCCGATGATCCGAGATCCACGAGATGCCACCGGCCGGCCTGGTGGCGGAGCGCGGCATGGCGGCGCGACACCGTCGGGTTGGTGACCGTTGCGTCACACGCCGGGTCGCGTCCGATGACGAACTCACGCCCCGGTGCCAGATCGTGGGTCTGGCCTCCCACCTCGATCGACAGGGCGTCGCCGGTGAGCACCGTGGCGCCCACGAACTCGCCGCTGCGCAACGCGCCCCCCGGTCGTTCTGTCCCCTCACCTTCGGTCGCAGGGTCGTTCACCCCTGCCGGGGGCGGGGTGGGGGGCGACTCCAGATCCGGCCGCGCCCGACGTCGCCGGCCGGCGGAGGCGTGGGCGCGGGCGGCGGAGGGGCCGGGACGACGGCCATGATGGTCTGGCCCGAGTCGGTTCCCGGAGGCGGTGGCAGCTCGACCAGCCCCACCGCCACACCAACTCCGGGACTTCCCAGCGTGACGTGCCCCGGGGTCAGGCTGATCGGGGCCTCGGCCACCTTGGCACCGTCACGGAACGTGCCCTGCGAGCTGTCCAGGTCGACGACCGACCAATGACCGTTGCGCCGCTCGATCCGGGCGTGACGCCTCGACACGTTGGGGTTGTCGATCACGATGTCGCATCCCGGGTCGCGCCCGATCGTCGCCGTCTCGCCCTCGGTGAGGACTCGCTCCCCCTCGGGCCACGTGACTCGTATCGATGTCGGCATGGTCGCAACCTTCCTCGGGCCACCGGCACTCGCACGGCGGACGGACATCGGATCAGGCGCCTGGCGCCGTGGTGGTGGGGAGCGTGCCGCCGGTGGTCGAGGGAGACCTGGTGACTGAAGGGTTCGAAGTGGGCTCGGCGGCCGGCGCGGGTGCGATGGCGATGGCGGGATAGACGACGCCGGTCGCGGCGTTCACCGGGATCAACGAGGTGACGTCGCGGTCCACCACCCAGAGCAGGCCGTTGGCCCAGGCCGAGCGATCCACCCGCGACGCCGATCGTGATCGTTCTGATGCCACCCGACACCTGGCGTTGCAACGCGCCGGCGGAGCTCAGCTGCCAGGTCCTGCCGTCGACGGTGAGGCGGGTGACCGCCGCCTGGGCACCGCCGGGCAACTCGACCGGGTTGGCCGAGCTGATCTGCGGCGTGAACGTGACGTCACGACCTGCGGCGGTTCCCATCGTCACGCCGGCGGCGGTGGTCTGTGGGGCCAGGGTGGCGAGGGTAGCCCTGGGGGCGATGACGACCGACGGAGTGGTCGGGGCCACTGGATGGTCGGCCGAGGTGTCGTTCGGACCCACGGCGCGTCCCACCAGCACCCCGACCCCGACCAGGACGACCGCGACCGCGAGCAATGCCATCCACGGCGTGCGACGCGGCGGGCTCTGGGCCTGCCCGGTCGAGGCGTTGACCACCGACGGGCACGGCGTGCGATCGTCAGCCGCGCCGGGGCTAGGTTCGGTCGTCCTGGCCGCCTCCGGTGCGGCGACCGCCGCCTCGGCACCCGCCTCGAGAAGTGGGGCACGGCAGAGGAGCGCGACCGACACGTCATCGCCTCCGGCGTCGGCCGAGGCGGCCAGCCACGACGGCAGACCTTCGGCCACCTCGGTGAGCCCGGACGAACCGATCTGGTCCCGCAGATCCGTGGCCACCTGCCGTCGCCAAGCAGGTGCCGGAACGAGTTTCCGTACCCGTCCGAGGACACGATGACCAGGTCGATGTCGGCGCCCGCCTCCACCTGGACCCGGAAGTCCTGTTCGGCTCGGGGCAGGCAGAGACTCGTCGTCTGACCGCCGACCAGGCGCTCGTCTTCGGGGATAGGCGACGAGACCCCGTCCGGGCCGGCCACGATGATGTCGCCGTCGCCGAGCTGCGCGAACACGAGCCGATCCGCGGTGGCCAGCGCGACCAGCAGGGTGGCGCCGTAGGCCACCACCGGTTCCACGGACAGGTCGATCCCGGCCGCTTCGTGCTCGCTGGCGGCGAAGGGCTCGTCGGCCAGGTGATCGGCGGTGGCGCGACGCCAACGGTCGACGATGACCGGGATCAGCTCGAGCTCGGCCGACCGACGCAGCTCCTCATCGGCGCGCTCGGCGACGCCCGGCCACCACTGATCGACGGCGTCGAGGGCGACCGACACGGCCAGCCGGGCTCCGGTCGCGGATCGGACATAGCGCTGCCCGCCGTGACCGTCGGCGACGGCCGCGCCCAGGAACGCCACGCCCGTTCGGGACGCCCGAAGCGACACCGCGTCCTCGTTCGGCCGACCCGTGCGATCGTGGGCGGCGCCCCGCATGCTGGCGGCCGCGCCAGACCAGCCTGCGGCGTCGGGGAGCGTCGTCACCAGACGACCTCGCTGGTCACGGGCCCGAGATCAGGACCTCCCGCCCCTGAGGAGCCGCTCAGCGTGGACGCGACGGGCCAGCGTGAACGCTCGCCCAGCGGATGAGGCGGGTCAACTGCTCGGGGTTCGAGGCGCTGATGGGCTCGGGTCCCTCGTTGCCGGCGAACGCTCGAAGCACGTCGAGGTCGGCATCGCGTCCGATGCCGACCGCCATGCGGACCGCGGCCCTCCCCCAGGGCAGCGCCAGCAGGCGCTCGAGGCTCGAGCGGTAGTCGTCGGTCGGCATGCCGTCGGACACCAACACGATGGCCGGCGGGAGCGCCCTCTGGGCCATGGGTGGGACGAGCAGCTCCTGGCCCACCAGTTCGAGCGCCGCCCCCAAGTCGCTGTAGCCCTCGGCGCTCAGATCGTCCCAGACCAGCGACTCGATCGGCGTCGGGGTGGCCAGGTGCCACCGAGCGCCGGTGGCGAATGCCACCACCCGGATGAGCATGTCAGCGTGGGGGTTGTGGGCCGCCACGTCGCGGAGATGCGGGATCGTCTCCCGCAATGCGGATTGAGCGCGGCCATCTTTCCGTCCGCGTTCATCGAGCCCGAGCAGTCCGCGATCACGAAGAAGTGCAACGGCCGCTGCGCGAGCACAGAGCCAGGTCGTTCACCCATGGTCGGCGCTACCCTCCCCAGCTTCCCCAGCTCCACGAATCTATCGAAGCGTGATGATCCAGGCTGAAGAACCGCCAAAGCGTCGCTGAAGGACGGCTGAAGGTCTGTCCGAGCGACCACGACTCAGGCTGTCGAAGTCGGGCTGCATCGGATAGGAATGGAGGGAGGGAGGGCGACGATGGTCGAACCGGAGCGACGCTCAGCCTGCTGGGCACAGGGCGGACGGTGATGGTCGGACCGCTGTTGGGCGAAGGAAGTCAGGGCGCGGTGTTCGAGGTTTCCGACGCTGCCGGCCAGCGGGCCGCTCAAATGGTATTTTGCGGGATCAGCCACCGCCGGTCAGCGCGCCGCACTGACCGATCTGGTCGAACGGGGCGCACCCTCCAACCGCTTCCTGTGGCCGACCGAGCTCACGGAACCAGATGATCAGGGGCGATTCGGCTACCTCATGCCGTTGCGGCCGGCCCATTACGTCGGTCTCGTCGATCTGCTCACCGGTCGAACCGACATCGCCTTCTCCAAGGTTTGTCGATTGTGCCTCGAGTTGGCATTCGGATTCCTGGAGCTGCACTCCGACGGGCTGTGCTACCGCGACATCAGCTTCGCCAACGTCTTCTTCGATCCGGGCTCCGGCGAGGTGCTCATCTGCGACAACGACAACGTGGGGTTGGACGGAGCGGCGGGCGCCACGGGCGTGCTGGGGACGAGGCGCTTCATGGCCCCCGAGATCGTGCGCCGCCAGGCTGCTCCCAGCTCGGCCAGCGACCTCTACTCTCTCGCCGTCCTGCTCTTCTATGTGCTGATGATGGTCACCCGCTGGTGGGTCGTCGTGAGCTCGAGTTCGACTGTTGGGACGAACGGGCCGAGGGACTCCTGTTCGGCACCGAACCTCGATTCGTATTCGATCCGAACGACGACTCGAACAGCGCCCGTGCCTGACCTGCACGGGACCATGGTCCGCTACTGGCAGCTGTACCCCGGCTTCGTGCGCGAGCTGTTCATCACCGCGTTCACCACCGGACTGTCCGATCCCCGCAACGGTCGGGTGCGCGAGAGCGTGTGGCGATCTGCCATGGCCCGGCTCGGGGGACACGGTCGTCCCCTGCGAGGGCTGTGGCAAGGAGAACTTCTACGACAAGGCGGCACCCGGGTCATCGTGCTGGAGCTGCGGGCGTCGTCTGGCTGACCCCTGTTGGCTGGTGACCGACCACTGCGAGGTCGCACTCGGCCAGGGGCGCGTCATCTACCGCCACCACCTGTTCCACGACTACGTCTTCGACGAGCCGGTTGCCGAGGTCGTGGCGCACCCCCAACGCCCCGGACTGTGGGGTCTCAAGAACCTCACCGACACACCGTGGCGGGCAGCCCTTCCCGAGGCCGGCGACCACGAGGTCGATCCAGGACGTTCCCTGCGCCTGATCCGCGGCACCGTCGTCGACCTCGGATCGGTCAGCGCGATGTGCCGCTGACGGGTGATCCGGGCTTCACACCGATGAGGCCAGAGCCCGAGAGCGGAATCGAACCTTGACCTGCTCCTTACGATCGACCAGGAACCGGCGCTCGGCCGCGGTCGCGTCTCTCTTGGTCCGGTACCCGCCTCGCCACACCTGCTGTCGGGACCGGCCCTCGAGCACCCAGACCATGAACGACCGGGTCTGGCCTCGCCGCATTACTGCCATCGCTACCTCCTCGGAACGCAAGAAGCGCACCGAGGACCGCCAAACGCGACACGGCCGGAACGAAGTTGGTTAGCAGATCGGGCCCGCCATGCCCGCCAGACGTGCCCCGATTAGACGGTCATGGCCAGCGGAACTGGCCCTGACCTGCGGAGACGTTCAGCGCGCTCGGAGGGACTCGAACCCCCAACCTTCTGATCCGTAGTCAGATGCTCTATCCAATTGAGCTACGAGCGCTGGTGGAGCGGAGGGGCAGTCTAGGCGACGGCACGCCGCCAGCCAAAGGCGATGAAAACGTCAGGTGCCGCCGGGTGAACCGGCGGCACTGACCACTCCGCCCGCGGAGGGCGTCCCGAGCATAGGGTCCCTTGTCGCTGCATTGCCAGGGGTCGTACGGCCCAGATCCAGCCCACGCCCGTTGTGGCGCCGATCCCGCGTCCCCGGAGGGCGTGAACCAACGCCGGACTCGGCGTGTGGCGGCGGCCCAAAAATCGCAATCGGGGCCCTGCAAGCGCAAGGCCCCGACGTCGAGCGGAGAGGGTGGGATTTGAACCCACGGAGAGCTTGCGCCCTCACCTCCTTAGCAGGGAGGCCCGATCGACCGGACTCCGGCACCTCTCCAGGCCCGTCGATCGTACACACCTGCCGAACGCGGCGATTCCGAGATCTGCGAGATCCACCCGAAAGTTGGGGGTAGAAGTGGCCGGGGCGCCGTGGCACACTTGGCGGGGTGAGAGGTGTCCGTCGACTGCTCGCCGCTGTGGCGGGCCTGGTCGCCCTGGCGGCGGTGGCCCTGGCGCCCGGGTCGACCCTCTCCACCCCGTCGGGCTTCGCCGGCCAGCCGGCCCGGGCGATGGCCTCGGCCGACCACGTCGCCTTCGTCGGGGTCACCGGCGGCACGCACCTCGGGCGGTTTCGCCAACCTGGCCGGGTTGCTCCAGGTCGGCGTGATCCTGGTGGCCGCCTGGGCCCTCGTTGCCGACCAGGCCCTGCCCCGACCGGCGCCGTCGGGACCCGGTCTGCGCCGCTGGCGGGCCCGCCTGGTGGGCGCACCCCCCATCGTCTCCTAGTCCGGCCGAGCGCTCGGCCGACCCCCGCCGATGCAGCCATCCGGCCCGCCCCGGGCCGAACAGGAGACCCCAAATGAGCCCTTCCCTGACACCCGCACCTGGGGTCGGGCGTCAACCGCCGACCTCACCAACCGCCGCCCGATCGTCGTCCTCGTCGCCGTGGGCCTGGTTCTGGGTGGCCTGATCGTGCCCCGACTCGGCCTGCCGGCCAAGGCGCCACCCCTGACGATCGACAACCCCACGCCCTACACCATGTTCATCGAGGCCTCCAACGGTTCCGACGGGGGCTGGGCGCCGATCGCCATCGTCCACGCCAGGCACACCGACACCGAGACCGAGCTGATCGACGAAGGTGCCAACTGGAACCTCCGCTTCACCAGCCAGGGCGTCGAATTGGGTGGCTATCACGTGACCCGTGCCGAACTGGCCGCGGACCACTGGCGCTACACGATCCCCACCGACGTGGCCACCCGGCTGGAGGCGAAGGGGGTGCCGCTCAGTCCGTGACCGAACCGAGCGCGCCTGGGCGACCGCAACCTGTGGCTAGGTGAACCGTCACCCTGCGGTTCGATGCTCGAGGGGCCACGAGGCCGCGACCGCCGAGGCGGCCAGGATGACCACGCAGGAGCCGAGGGGGATTGCGCCTTCGCCGCGACCGCCCACAGCCCGGTCACCGCTGGGCCACAGGCTGCGCCCAGGTTCGGGTTGTGGGGTGGACGTGATACGCCTGGCACACCACCGCTGGCCGAAGCGCGGGAGAACGAGCGTGATCGACATCAGCAGACGTGACGCACTCCGGCTCGGCGCGACCGGCGTCGGGCTCTCGGGCCTCGCGCTGGTCGCTGGCTGCTCGAACCCGTCGTCGAGCCGCACCGCGACCGCCTCGCCGGCACCGCCGCGCATGAAGGTGCTGGTCAGCAAGGAGGGCGTGGCACACGGCCAGCTCTACTACACCTACACCACCCACCACGCCAGCAGCAGCGAGAGCTCGACCTCGTCCTCGTCGACCACCATGTCCGACGCCCCGGTCGCGGACGGAGCAGCGGTGATCGCCGACACCGACGGCACACCACGGTGGTTCACGAACGCCAAGCGATCGTACGCGAACTTCCGGGTGCAGGCCTACGACGGGCGGTCCGTGCTGACCTGCTGGGAGACCGACGAGGCCCCGATCAAGGGCGGCACCAGCCAGGGTGTCGGCGTGCGTAACCGACCTCGACCACAAGCCGATCGCCACCATCGGTGCCGACGGCGCCTACGCCCCCGACGAACACGAGCTGCTCATCACCGACCGCGACACGGCGCTGATCACCGCCTACCGCACCGTGACCGCCGACCTGTCGTCGGTGGGCGGGTCGAAGAAGGGTCTGCTGCGGGACGCGTACTGGGAGGAGGTCGACCTCAAGACCGGCAGGGTCGTGATCCGCTGGAACGCGCTCGACCACATCCCGCTGAGCGAGAGCCAGCAAGTGCTGCCCGACGACGATGTCACCCCCTATGACTTCGTCCACCTCAACTCGGTGTCGCTGGCGCCCGACGGCAACATCCTGGTCTCGTCGCGCCACACCTGGACCATCTACAAGCTCCACCGCACGACGGGCGAGATCCTGTGGCGGCTCGGGGGCAAGTCGAGCGACTTCCCGGTCCCGGCGGGCGCCCAGTTCGGCTGGCAGCACCACGCCACCTTCGAGGGCGACCACACCGTGCGGATCTTCGACAACGGGTCGTCCGGCCAGGACACATCCGGCAAGGACACCACGCTGCACCCCTCGCGCGCCCTCTGGATCGACATCGACGAGTCGGCGCGCGCGGCGACGCTCAGGCGCAGCCTGACCCACCCCGACAAGCTCCAGTCCACCTCGATGGGCGACGTGCAACGCCTCCCCAACGGGAACGTGCTCGTCGGCTGGGGCTCCGCCGCTCGAGTCTCGGAGTTCTCCCCCACCGACGAGCTCCTCTTCGACGCCCAGCTGCCCTCGTCGTCCTATCGCGTCTTCAAGTTCGCCGAGGGCGACACGTCCATCTAGGAGGGTCGGGTCGTGCACCTCGTCTCCCACCCTCCGCCTCGCCGTTGCGCAGCGATGGAAGCAACCGGCCGACGATGGGAGTACCCCGGTAGCCGACGGCCCCATACCAAGGATCCGCCGGGACCACCGTGTACAAAACCGCAGTTCACGGGCCTGGCCGGCAGACCGTCACGAACGGCCCTGGACCGGCCTGGAACACTTGGCGGAGGGCCGGGCGGGGGACTCGTAGGCTCACGCCTGCGTGGCCGTGAAGTGCCCGGTCAGAGGCTCGGCGACCCGATTCGCGCCTCGATGGAAGCAAGGGCCGTGGACAACGTCGGACGGGTGTGGACCGTCGCTGGCGGGCGGGTGGTCGTTGCGACGATCCGGGGGGGCGCTCACAGGTACTGGTTGCGTTCGAGCGACCGGAAGGCGAAGCAGCCCCAGAGGGGCGGGAGGTAGAAGGTGGCGATCCGGTAGAGGATCACCGCCGCGAAGCGGGTCCTTCGGGCATTCCTGCCGCGACGAGCCCGAAGGTGAGGCCGCTCTCGACGACGCCGATCCCGCCGGGGACGGGCAGCAGCCCGGCGAGCAGCGAGACGCTGATGCCAATGACCACGAGGTCGCTGAACGACACGGGGGTGCCGAGGGCGCGGGCGAAGAGCCCGAGGGCGGTGGCGAAGAGGAGGATCGATCCCAGGTTGCCGCCGAGGAGCAGGAGGAGCCGCCGGGGTGAACGCAGCCCCCGCAGCGTGTCGCGCCCGTCGGTGACGAGGTTACGGGCCCACTCGGCGAGCTGGTGCCGGCGGTCGGGGAGCAGGATCGAGATGATCGCGAGCACGACGGCGAGGACCGCGAGCCACTTCAGGAAGCGTGACCCAGTCCGGCAGGGCGGGAGCATCGAGGTCGAAGTGCAGGGTCTGGGGGGTGAAGAGGAGCAGTCCCAGCAGGAGCGTCGCCTCGATGAGGAACCCGGCGAAACTGTCGATGCCTCCCATGGCGAGCGCCGCTCCGGAGCTGAACCCCTGCTTCTGGAAGAAGCGCACGTTCATCGCGATCCGGGCCGCGCTCGTGGGCACGGCGAGGCCGACGTAGCTCTGGGCGAGCTGGAGCAGGTAGACGGGCCGGGCCGGGATCGGGTCGGGGCGCGGCGCCGAGGGTGGACATCGTCTGGGCGAGGCGCGGTGCCTGAGCGACGACGAAGGCCACCACCGCCAGCCACCAGGTCGCGCCGCGAAGCTCGTGTCCGACCTCCTCGAGGTCGAGCCCGGTGATCTGGTGGACGAGGAACGAGACGGCGAGGACCAGGATGACGACCTGCAGCACCGACCGCAACGACACCCGCTTGAGACGCTGGATCCCACGTGTGGCACGGCCTGGCTGGTCACCCGGAGGGGCGGATTCGGTCGCGTTCGCATCGTCTTGTGTCGGATCCAACGTGGCCGTCAGGGTGTGGCAGCGTCGAGGTGTGCGGCTCGGCGCGGGCGCATCGACACGGCGATCGTGTCCATCGCTGTTCGGGCGGCGGTCGAGCCCGTCATGACGCGGTTCCTCCTCCGTCGAGGGACCGGTTGTGCGGTCCGCCTCCCCAAGCATTCGGTCAACGATTGTCCACGCTACTGCGCCGTGAGTGGGCCGGACCGGCCGCACCGTTGGGCGGGTCTGCGGGGTTCGCGGGCTGTTCGAGGCGTCAACGGTTCCAGGGCCAGGCCCCGTCCATCTCGACCTCCAACGAGAAGCTGAGGACGATGCGGATGACCACGATCGTTCCCAGCACAGCCACACTCTCGATCGTCGCTCGACGATGATCGTGCGGACGATGTTCCCCACGATGAGGACCTAGAGCCCGAGGAGGATCGTCCGCCCGAAGTGCTGGCGGAGCGTTCGGTACGTATCGCTCGGACGGGGCGAGCCCACCATCGAGACGAGGTAGCCCACCAGAGCGGCCAGGCCGCCAAAGATCATGATCGCCGCGCCGATCGCCTCGACGACCTGGACGGTTTGGCGGAGGGAGGGGGATTCGAACCCCCGGAGGGTTGCCCCTCAACGGTTTTCAAGACCGTCGCATTCGTCCGCTCTGCCATCCCTCCAGATCAACCGAGACTAGCGACGCCGGGGCACGGCCCCCCGATCGGCGACCGGGTGACCGGGAGAAGCCGCCCTGGAAGCTAGGGCCGGACCTGTGACCGCAGGTCGCTGAGCCAGCTGTCGGCCTGACGCCAGGCGATGTCGGCCTCACGCCGCACCGCCGGGCCATGCGCCCCGGCGGCCGGGTACGAGCCCAGGAACTTCACGTCGTGCTTGGACTTGAGGTCGCGCAGGCAGTCGGCCACCAACTCGTCGCTGAGGTGGCCCTCGAGGTCGATCAGAAAGCAGTAGTCGCCCAGGCCCCGCTTGGTGGGCCGGCTCTCGAGCTTGACCAGGTTGATGGCCCGGGCCGCGAACTCCTGGAGGATGGCCAGCAGCGAACCAGGGGCGTCGGCCCGCTGGAACACGACGATCGAGGTCTTGTCGTGGCCGGTGGCCTTGGGGATTCCCTGGCGGGCCACGGCTACGAACCGGGTCGAGTTGTGGGGGTGGTCCTCGATGTCATGGGCCAGCACCTCGAGGCCGTAGACCTCGGCGGCGCGGGCCGGGCCGATGGCCGCGGCGTGGCGGTCGCCGCGCTCGGCCAACTCCCGAGCGGCGTCGGCCGTCGAGTTGGCCGGCAGCGACTCGACCCCCTCGGCCAGGTTCTTGCGCACGAACGCGCGGCACTGGGCGATGGCCACCGGGAACGAGATCACCGTGGTGATGTCGTCCAGGCGCACCCCGGGCACCGCCATCAGGCAGAGGCTGACGGGGATCACCACCTCGCGCTCGATCAACAGGTCGGAGTCGAAGGCCAGCGTGTCGATGGTGACGTTGACCGACCCCTCGATGGCGTTCTCGATGGGCGCGAACCCCATGTCCACCTCGCCCGACTCGACCGCGGCCAGCACGTCGGGGATGGTGGCCAGGGCCACCACATCGCCGGCCACCAGGTCGGGTTGGGAGTAGAGCGCCTGCTCGGTGAAGGTGCCCACGGGCCCGAAGAAGCCCACCCGGGCGCCGCCGGCCGCCCGCGGCCTGGACGCGTCGAGCCCGGGGATGCGGCGGATTCGGTCACGACCGGCCAGGATAGTGAGGTGGACGAGGCCAGCCTTCGTGAGTTGTTGGACGGGGTGCGCGCCGGCGCCATCGCCGCTGACGACGCGGTCGCCCGACTCCGCCGCCTGCCGGTGGCCGACCTGGGCTTCGCCCGGGTCGATCACCACCGCGCCCTGCGTCAGGGACTGGCCGAGGCCGTGTACGGGCCGGGCAAGCAACCCGAGCAGGTGAGCGCCATCGTGGGCGAGTTGCTGGCCGCCGGCCGCTCAACCGTCCTGGTCACCCGCGTGGACGACGCCCAGGCGGCCCGGGCCCTGGCGGCCAACCCCGGCGGCACCCGCCACGGGTCCACCCTGGTGTGGCGCCCGGCGCCGCCCCGCACCGAGCGGGTGGCGCTGGTCACGGCCGGCACGGCCGACCTGCCGGTGGCCGACGAGTGCTCGTCGGTGCTCGTGGCCCACGGGCTGCGACCCCTGCGCATCACCGACGTGGGCGTGGCCGGCCTCCACCGGGTACTCGATGCCGCCGACGAGCTGGCCGCGGCCGATGTGGTGGTGGTGGTGGCCGGCATGGAAGGCGCGCTGGCCAGCGTGGTGGGCGGGCTGACCGGTGCGCCGGTCATCGCCGTGCCCACCAGCACCGGCTACGGCGCCGGCCTGGCCGGCGTGACCGCGCTGTTGGCCATGCTGGCCTCCTGCGCAGCCGGGGTGACCGTGGTCGGGATCGACAACGGCTTCGGGGCGGCCACGGCCGTGGTCCGCCTCCTCGGGACGCGTCGCCTGCCCGCCACCACCGAGCCGGATGGAACTGCGGAGCTGGACGAGCCCGCGGCCCGACGTGGCTGACCCGGCCGAGGCCCGGGCCAACTCGGTCGCCTGGTTCCACTGCTTCTCGGGCATCGCCGGGGACATGGCGCTCGGTGCGCTGGTCGACGCCGGTGCGGATCTGCACGAGGTCCGTCGCCTGCTCGAGCTGCTCCCCGTCGGGGGCTGGGCGCTCGAGGCCGAGCCGGTCATGCGCAGCGGCATCGCCGCCACCCAGGTACACGTCCACGCCGAGACCTCCAGCGTGGTTCGCACCGCGGCCCACATCACCGGGCTGGTCACCGAGGCCCGGCTGCCCGACCGGGTCCAGCGTCGGGCCCTGGCCACCTTCGACGCCCTGGCTCGCGCCGAGGGCCGCCTGCACCGCCGGCCGCCCGAGAGCGTCCACTTCCACGAGGTGGGTGGCATCGACGCCATCATCGACGTGGTCGGCACCTGCGCCGCCATGGAGGTCCTCGGCATCGACGAGATCGATGCCAGCGCCGTGGCCCAGGGCACCGGCATGGTCCGAGCGGCCCACGGGCTGCTGCCCGTTCCCGCCCCTGCGGTGGTCGAGCTGCTGGCCGGGGCGCCCAGCTACCAGCTCGACGTGCCCGTCGAGCTCACCACGCCCACCGGCGCCGCTCTGCTCGCCGCCCTGGTCAGCCAATGGGGACCGATGCCGCCCATCACCATCGGTCTCACGGGCTTCGGGGCCGGCTCCGCCGATCTCGGGGAGCGTCCGAACCTGACCCAGGTGGTGATCGGGACCCGCTCCGGCGAGTTGACCACCGGTCAACCCGTCGTACTGGTCGAGGTCAACGTGGACGACGCCACCGGCGAGACCCTGGCCCATGCCATCGGTGCACTCCTCGATGCCGGGGCCCACGACGCCTGGGTCACCCCCATCGTGATGAAGAAAGGCCGGCCCGGTCACACGGTCAGCGCCCTGGCGGATCCCGCCCTGGCCGGCCAGGTGGCGGGTGTGCTCACCGCCGAGACGGGCTCGCTGGGCGTGCGTGGTCAGCGCCTCGAGCGGTGGCCCCAGGCCCGGGACCTGCACGCCGTCGAAGTCGATGGCCTGGCCATCCGGGTCAAGGTCAGCGCCGGGCGGGTCAAGGTCGAACACGACGATGCCGCCCGGGTGGCCCGCCGCATCGGGCGCCCGCTGCGCGAGGTGGTGGCCCGGGCCGAACAGCAGTGGTTGAGCGCTCATCCCGTCGAGCCGGTGACCGGGCCCACCGAGCTGCGGGCAGTGGACACCCACCTCGCCGTCCCCACCCCCATCACCGGCGCGTCGCAGCGACCCGGGCCCCGCCGTCCCTCACGATCACGGCCGGCCCCACGATCACGAGCACGATCACGGCCAGCCCCACGATCACGAGCACGATCACGGCCAGCCCCACGATCACGAGCACGATCACGGCCAGCCCCACGATCACGAGCACGATCACCCTCACGACTGAGGCGAGTCAGGGCGTACGGGCAGTGGTGGTGCGGGTCGTCGACGAGGTGGCGCCTGCCGCGCCGGTGGCGGGAACGACAGGCGCCGGTCCGACGAGGGGCGCCAGCAGGCTGGCCATAGCCTCGGCACCCGCCGTCCTCAGGTGCAGTCCGTCGCTGTAGGTGTAGCCCGGGGTGGCGCTGATCGACGCCCAGTCGGCCACCGCCACCCGCGGTCGGTACTGCACCGATGCCACCCCGATGGCGGCGTCGGCCGAGATCACCCCGGGGTTCCACGGCGTGCACGTCACCCAGATCACCCGATCCACGGCGGTCAGGCTGGCCATGGCCGCGTCGATCTCGTGGGCGAAGGTGCTCTGGCTCCAGTTCGTGCACAGGTGGATCACCACGACCCGCGGGGGAGGTCCGCTGCGGTGGGCCAGGATCGAGATGCCCGTGTAGATGCTGCGGCTCACCTTGGAGTCGAACGTCACCTGCCAGCCGGGGAGCGCGGCCTGGATCTGGGGCTGGGCGCCCAGGATCACCGAGTCGCTCAACACGTAGACCGTGGCCGGTCCCGCCCCCAACGCCGGCGGGACGGTGGAGGTCGTGCCCTGGGGGGACGTGGTGGTGGTGCGGGCGGGATGAGTGGGTTCGTGGCCGGTGAGCCCACCCGCCGACGCTCGGTGGTCGGCGCCGCTGCAGCTGGCGGTCGCCACCACGAGAGCCACCAGCAGCACGCCCACTCCCCAGGAACGTGGGCGCAGAAGTGTGCGGTATCCGCGCACAGAGGTAGTCATCTTGCTGGTGGGGCGGTGGCTCAGCCCGACGCCAGGTCCTTCCACAGGGCCAGGTAGCCCGGATAGGTGAGTTCCGGCGTGACCCAGCCGCTGGCCACCAGCTCGTCGTGCAGCTTGGGCAGGTTGTGGAAGGGCACGCCCATGTCGACGTGGTGGGCCAGGTGCCAGCCGGTGTTGAAGGGCACGATGCAGAACCGGGCCGGCCAGGTCTGGCGCACGACATGAGTCGTCTCCCGCCGGTCGCGCGATCGGCCCATCCCGCCGTGCTCGGCGATCGAGCGCAGGCGGTTCAGCACGCGCCACACGGTCATCCAGGGGGCCAGCCACAACACAGGGTAGGCCCACCACCGACCGGTTTCGATGGTCACGAGCGCGGCCACCACCACTTGAGCGGCCAGGATGCGCAGCGCCATCGGCCGGCCCACCTGGCTGCGGAACGCGCCGAGCAGGCCCTTGAGGTTCTTCCAGCCGGAGTTGCCCACGGCGTCGCGGGTGAGCTTGCGCCGCATCGAGGCCCGCGTGATCGGGTAGCCGCGGTAGAAGGCCATGTCGGGCTCGTTGGGGCCCATCTCGTCACGGTGGTGGGCGAAGTGGCTGCGCCGGTAGAGGTCGAAGGGCACGAACGCGGGGTAGGACAGGCCCCAACGTCCAACCAGGTCGTTGACCCGCCGGTTGGAGAACAGCAGGCGATGGACGGCCTCGTGGCCCAGGATGGCGTAGAGCGCGAACGCCCGGCCCATGAGCAGGAAGGCGATCGCCCATCCCCACCAGCGGTCCAGCCAGGTGGCCACGGCCAGGACGCCGAAGGACTGCAGCCACACCGAGGCCACGTTGACCACGTTGCGGGCGTTCGGGATGCGGCGCAGCTGCTCGCGGATCTCGGGCTTGGGCATGCCCGAGGCCTGGAGGCGATCGGTGGGCAGCACGTCGACCAGCAGCGCCGCGTCGGGCACCATCGAATCGGTGCCGTGCGGAGGGTTGGGCAGATCGACGACGGTCACCCCCTCATATTACACTTTGTAGACACATGGCACAACAACGTAAGACCGGTCAGGACGAGCTCGGTGGCGGGCGGCCCTTCACCGCCCGCTCCGTGGTGGCCAGCACCCTGCTGGGAGTGGAACCGCCTCGGCTTCCCACCCGGTTGCTGGTGCGCTTCGGTGAGCTGTTCGGCATCAGCCCGGGCACCACGCGCGTGGCGCTGTCGCGGATGGTCGCCGCCGGGGAGCTCGAGGTTGAGGGCAACGCCCACGTCCTGGCCGGCCGACTGCTCGACCGTCAGGCCCGCCAGCAGGCCAGCCGGGTGCCCCGGCGCCGGCACTGGACCGGCGACTGGACCATGGCCGTGGTCACCGAGACCCGTCGCCCGGTCACGGCCCGCGCCGATCTGCGGGCTGCCATGGGCGTGCTCCGCCTGGCCGAGTGGCGCGAGGGCGTCTGGTTGCGACCCGACAACCTGGACGAGAGCTGGGCCGGGGCGGCCCGGGCCGTGGTCGGTGGCCAGTGCCGGCGCTTCGGCGGCCGACCGGATCCCGGCGATGGCTCTGCAGCCGAGTTGGCCGCCGAGCTGTGGGACCTCGAGGCTTGGGACGCCCGGGCCCACCATCTGCGCCGGCGGCTGGGCCAGGTGGTGGGGAGCCTGGAGGGCGGCGACACCGCGGCTCTGGCTCCGGGCTTCGTCCTGGCGGCCGAGGCGCTGCGCCACCTCCTGGCCGATCCGTTGCTCCCGGCGGAGCTGCTGGGACCCGACTGGCCGGGTGATGACCTGCGGGCCGACTACGAGCGCTACGACCGGGCTTTCAAATCCCTGTGGCGCGACTGGTTCCGCCGCGAGGCCGACCACTGACCGGGTGGGTGTCGCGGGCCCCGGCGTCGGCCGGGTCCAGCTCCCGCAGCTGGGCCAGCAACGCCTCGGTCAGCGGCATCGGGGCGCCTGCGGCGCGGGCCGCGGCGGAGGGGACGGCGTAGATGGCGTCGAGCTCGAGCGGACGGCCCGCGTCGTGGTCGACCTTCATGCTGGTGCGGTAGGGCGTCATGGTCTCGGTGTCGGCCATCATCCGGTCGGCGAAGGCCGGATCGAAGCCGTGCCCGCAGGCGGCGGCGCCGACCACCACCTCGTCCATCAGGGCCCGGGCCCGGGCCCGGGCGACGGGATCGGCCAGCATCTCGTCGGTGGCGGCATCGAGCACCACCGAAAGGCCGTTGAACGGGATGTTCCACACCAGCTTGCGCCAACGCCCCATGACCAGGTCCTCGATCGGCGTAGCGGCCACGCCCCCGGCTCGCAGGTCGGCCAGCAGGTTCTCGACGTCGGGGGTCACTCCGGCGGCCACCGTCGGGTCGTCGAGGTGGTGGCCCACCGTCACCGCGCCGCGGTCCAGGTGGAGGATGTGGCCCGGTGCCACCTGGTTGGCGCACATGAAGCACATGGCGCCCAGCACCGTGGCCCCGGGCGCGGCCCGGACGAAGGGTTCCTCGACACCCAACCCGTTCTGCATGACCACCACCGTCAGGTCCCGACCCTGCTCGCCGGCTCGCTCGGCCAGGCGGGCCACCGTCGGGGCCACTGTCGGGGTGGCGGTGGTCTTGGTGGCCACCACCACGACGTCGCTCACGGGCACCTGATCCGGGTCGTCGTAGACGTCGATGTCGAGTCGGGCATCGCCCTGGGGCGACTCGATCCGCAGCCCGTGGCTGCGCAGCCGGTCGGCTCCGCGGCGCACCACGAAGCGCACCGGCGCCCCGGCCTGGGCCAGCCGAGCCCCGTAGTACCCGCCGATGGCGCCCATGCCGATGACGGTGTAGCTGCGCATCGGTGTCACGGTAGTCCGGGCCGCTCCCTACCATGCAGGGATGGATGATCCCCTCTACTTTCGCCAGCTCCTGGCCGGTCGAGACTTCGCCCGGGGCGACCAGGTGGCGCGCCAGATGGTCAACTTCGTCTACCTGGTCGGTGACCGACGCACCGGTGAGGCGGTGGTGATCGACCCCGCCTATGACATCCCTGGCCTGCTCGAGCTCGTGGCCGCCGACGACATGCGCCTGATCGGAGCGTTGGCGACGCATTACCACCCGGACCACGTGGGCGGGTCCATGGGTGGCTTCTCCATCCAGGGCGTGCGCGAGCTGCTCGAACTGGCGCCGGTCCCGGTGCACGTGCAGGCCGACGAGGCGACCTGGGTCACGCGGGTGACCGACGCCGGTCCTGAGGACCTGGTCACCCACCACAGCGGCGACGTGGTGACGGTCGGTCAGGTGCCCATCGAGCTCATCCACACCCCGGGCCACACCCCGGGCAGCCAGTGCTTCCTGGTCGACGGCCACCTCTTGGCCGGCGACACGTTGTTCCTGGAGGGCTGCGGGCGAACGGACCTGCCCGGAGGCGACCCGGCGGCGCTGTATGAGAGCCTCACCCAGCGCCTGGCCAAGGTGCCCGACGACACCGTGCTGTTCCCCGGTCACCTCTATTCGGCCGAGCCGTCGGCCACCATGGGCGAGACCCGCAAGTGGAACTACGTGCTCGCCCCTCGCTCAGACCGCGAGTGGCTGGCCATGTTCGGACAGTGATCAGGTTGATCGAGAGCGGCCGAAAGCCCCAAACGAGGTCTTAGGACCTATTCACCTGGGGAGAGAATCCGTCGATGGCATAGCAACGGGTGGGGGGTGCCACCTCCTGTCGTGAGGAAATCCCCTCACTGGCACCTTCCGCCCAGAGAGGCGATCGATGGTTCGCGACGAGCAGCGCAGCCAACCTGGACCCGGCCCCGATCAACATGGCGTGCAGCTCCTGTTGCACACCTACAGCTCGGAGTTCGTCCTGGTGGTCTCGCCCAAGGGCGAGGTCGTGGCTGGGTCCCAGGACGCGCTGCTCGGCTACAGCCTCGATCGACTGGGGTCCCACGTCGGTGAGTACCTGCACCCCGACGACCTTCCCCAGCTGTTCCAGGTGCTCGAGCGGGCACGCGCCACCGTCGGCTACCGCGACCGGGTCCGGCTGCGTGCCCGGCATGCCGACGGGTCGTGGCGCCTGCTGGACGTGGGCCTGCTCCCGCCCCCCGAAGACGGCCCGTTCGTGGGGAACGGCATCCTGCGCATCCGTGACATCACCGACGAGGCGGCGTGGACCGACCAGACCCCCGGCGAGGAGCAGGATCGTTTCTTGTCGCTGGCCGAGTCCCTGCCGCTGGGCATCCTGTCGGCTGACGCCCGGGGCTGGGTGGTGTTCTGCAACGAGGCGGCCCAACAGATCTTCAACCTGTCGTCGGACCAGCTCATGGGCCACGGCTGGGAGCGACTGGTGGATCCCGATGACCTGCCCGACGTCGAGGCCGCGCTGGCTTCGGTGGTGCGGTTGGCCCTGCCCCAGCAGGTGATGTTCCGCATCGAGACGGGGCTCTTCGGGCGCTGGGCCCTGGCCAAGTTCGTGCCCCTGGGCGGCCCCGATCAGGTCACCGGCTGGATCGCCACGGTCGATGACGTGACCGATCGGCGACGGGCCGAGACCGAGTTGACCCATCAGGCCACCCACGACGGGCTCACCGGGCTGCCCAACCGCATGCTGCTCGAGGACCGACTCCAGCAGGCCTGCGGTCGCTTGCGTCGTGAGCGTGACGCGGTGGCGGTGATGTTCATCGATCTCGACGGCTTCAAGTCCGTCAACGACAACTACGGGCACACCGTCGGCGATCAGGTGTTGGTCGAGGTGGCCAACCGGCTGCGCCAGATCCTGCGCAGCGTGGACACCGTGGCCCGGCTGGGAGGCGACGAGTTCGTGGTCTTCTGCGAGGGCCTGCCCGAAGACGATGTGCACGAGGTCGTGCGCCGGATTCACGACGCGGTCTCGGTGCCGCTGATGGTCGACGGCGAGGCTGTGCGCATCGGCGCCAGCATCGGCGTGGAGATCACCAGGGACGAGACCGTGACCTTCGACGAGCTGCTGGCTCGTGCCGACCAGGCCATGTACCGCGAGAAGCGCCTGCGCTAGCCGCCCACGTCTCGACACCGCTCTGAGGGATGCGCCGGCCCGCAGCCCGACTCGTTCGTGCCATGATCCACGAGAGACCGGGAGGCAAGTCTGATGGGCGTGACCAAGCATCGCATCTTCATCCTGGCCGGGATCGTGGTGGCCACCATCCCGCTCCTGGGCGCCAGCTGCTCGGTGCACCAGGCCTTCACCAACTCGGGACTGCCCAAGATCCAGTTCGTCGGCGACAGCATCACCGTGCTGTCTGCGCCCGACATCAATGCGCACTACGGCCTGGCCTATGACGTCGCCGTCGACGCCTACACCGGAGCCACCACCTACGAGGTCCAGAGCGCCGTTGCGGCCGACGCTGCCAACCGGCCTGCCGTGGTGGTGATCGATCTCGGTACGAACGACGCCAGCGCCATCATCAACGGTCGCTCGGTTCAGCAGGGATCGGACCCGCCCGAGCCGGTGTCCGCGGTGGAGGCGAGGCTCGACCAGTTCGCGGCCGACTTCGCTGCCAGCCTGCGAGGTGTTCGTCACGATCAACTCTCAGGACTCCGCCTGGTACGGCAGTGACGCCACCGCCGCGATCGCCAACGTCGAGGCCATCAACTCGCACATCCGCTCGATGCCCGGCATCGTGGTGGCGGACTGGGATGCCGTCCTGCAGCCCTCGGACTTCGACGTGTCCAACGGCACCTCCAGTGCCCCGCATCCCAACGAGACGGGCATCCAGGCGATGCTGGCCCTGGAAGACCAGGCCATCAGCCAGTGCCCGGCGCCGGCGACGACTTCGACGAGCACGACGAGCATCACCTCGAGGACGGTTCCCGGCAGTACCTGAAGATCTGTGGCGGTCGACGGCCGCACCACGGTAGCCCCTGGCCTACCACGGCCGTATCGTTCGGCTCAGGCCTCGACGCGGAACATGTGGTAGCAGGACAGGCAGCTGAGGCTCACCGTGTGGCCGACCGGGTCGACGAGGTCGACCTGGGTGGGACCGCCGCACTGCGGGCACTCGAGCCGGGAACGCTGGCCGACCTGAGGGCCGATGCTGACCGGTTCGTCGACCGGTTCATCGAGGGAGTGCTGCGGGGTAGGTTCGTCGACCGATGGTGGGGTGGACATCGAGGCGCCGTCACCCATCTCGATCACGTCGGCCCAGGGGCCCTCGGTCAGGTCGACCACGGGCGCATCAGGCTTGCGCACGTCGACCCGGGCCTGCTCGCCGACGGCGGGACGGCTCAGGTGGTCGACGGGCAGCCCGGCCGCCAGCCGACGGTCGTACTCCGCAGCCTTGAGACGTTGGGAAAGGCTCATCTATCCGATCCAGGTGTGGCGGGCGAGCACACTGTAGCGGTCTCTGGGCCGTTCGGCCTAGGCGCAGGCCATTCGGCCTAGGCGCGCCCGCGACGTGGCCCACTGAGCAAACAGACTCGGATCGGGAGTCAGCCGGCGGTCGTGCCGCCGTCGATCGACAGGATCGACCCGTTGACGTAGTAGGCCTCGTCGGAGCAGACGTAGGCGATCATGGCCGCCACCGACTCGGGCTCCTGCATCTCGCGGACCAGGAACGAGCGTGAGACCAGCGACATGCTGGCACCTTCCGGCGGTACGAAGTCGTTCATGATGTTGGTGTTCACCCCACCGGGGCACACGGCGTTGACCCGCACCCCCGTCCGCCCCAGCTCGATGGCCATGGCCCGCGTCAGGCCCACCAGCGCGTGCTTGGAGGCGCAGTAGGCGGCCACGTAGGCCTGGCCGATGAGCCCGGCCGTCGAGGCCAGGTTCAAGATGTTGCCCTTTCGTGCTCGCAGGTGCGGCAGGGCGGCCTGGCTGAGCTGGAACGGCCCGGCCGCGTTCACCTGGAAGAGCCGCAGGAACCGCTCCGGCGACTCGTCCGCGAAGTGAGCCATCCCGCCGATCCCGGCGATGTTGGCCAGCACGTCGAGGCCACCGAACTCGGCCACCACCTGATCCACCAAGGCCTGGCAGGCGGCCGCGTCGGTCACGTCGAACGCACTCGAACGGGCCGTGCCCCCGCGCGAGCCGATGACCTCGGCGGTCTCGGCCACCCCGCTGGCGTTGATGTCGGCGCACCACACCGACGCACCCTCCGCGGCCAGTCGCTCGGCGGTGGCGCGACCGATGCCCGAAGCCGCGCCGGTGACCAGGGCCACCTTGGCGTCGAAGCGTTGGCCTACGGGAGAGTCGGTCATGGGGTCTGGGGTGGGTTCGGACATCGGTGGCTCCGCTGCTCGGCAGCTCGGTGAGGGATCAGGAGGCGGCCCCGCAGGGTTGGACCCGGGTCCCGCCCGACCCGGAGCCTTGGCCGCCGGGTCGTTTCTGCAACACGTTCTAGTCGGTGACAGGACGGGGGCACCAGCGCCACCGCCTCTCACTAACAATCAGTCTTGACTGTTTGTTAGTGAGAGGCCATGATGGACACATGGCCCGGCCCGTTCCCTCCTCCGACCGATCGCGCAACCATGGGCCGCGCCCTGAGCGACCGATCCACCGAGAGCGGCGTACCCAGGCCGAGCGCAGCGCGGCCACCCGGGCCAAGCTGCTCGACGCCACCGCCGCCAGCCTGGCCGAGCTGGGCTACTCGCGAACCTCGACCAACGACATCTGCCGCCGGGCCGGTGTCTCCCGCGGCGCCTTGCTGCACCACTTCCCGTCCAAGGCGGTGCTGGTGGCCGCGGCCTGCGAGCATGTCTTCCAGCACCGAGTGGACGAGTTCCGCGCCGCCATGGCCAAGGTGCCCCAGGGCGACAACCGGCTCGAAGCAGCCATCGACGTCCTGTGGGACCTGTTTCGCAGCGACACCTTCGCGGCCTGGTACGAGCTCATCGTGGCCGGTCGCACCGACGCCGACCTCCATCCCCATGTGGCCCTGGTCGCCGGCCGTCTGGCCGAGACGGTGCGCGAGACCTGGAACGAGCTGTTCGTCCTGCCCCCCGACACGCCACCGCAGGTCGTGGCCCAGTTCGCCACCGCACCCGTGCTGATGTTCGCCGTGCTCGACGGCCTGGCCCTGGCCCGCATGACCGGAGCGCCGACCGTGGCTGGCGATGCCGAACGAGTCCTGGCCCTGGTCAAAGCGGCGGCCGAGCCGCTCGGTCCCGTCCTGCCCCCGGCGCCCTGACCCGACATCCCGATCCGGCTCCGCGCCCCGAATGGAGGATTCCATGACGATCACCGATCTCGACCAGGAGCTCGCTCCGCCCGCCGACGAGGGCGCCGACGCCTTCGACCGGCTGGTGGCCCGACTCAGCCGTCAGTCCGTCGACAAGCACTACGACGCCTACGCCGACATCGCCTGGGACGACCCGGCCTACGCCATCGATCCCGACGACCCTCGCTGGGAGCTGTCCGACTCCGATCCGCTGGGGGCGACGGCCTGGTATCGCAACCAGCCCCAGCCGGTTCGAGCGCGCATCGGCCTCTATCGAGTCGCCAGCGCCATGAAGATCGGACTCCAGTTCGAGAACATCCTCAAGCGCGGCCTGCTCGAGCACGCCTTCACCCTCGACAACCGTGACTCCACCTTCCGCTACGCGTACCACGAGGTCATCGAGGAGGCGCACCACGGGATGATGTTCCAGGAGTTCGTCAACCGGACGCCGTTCGACCTTCCCGGCCTGCCCTGGATCATGCGGATCGGCTCGGACCGGATCGTGAAGCTCGGGCGGCAGTTCCCCCAGCTGTTCTTCATGTTCGTCCTGGGTGGTGAGGACCCGATCGACCACGTGCAGCGGGAGGTACTGCGCAGCGGCGACGACCTGCACCCCCTGCTCGAGGTCATCATGCGCCACCACGTCACCGAGGAAGCCCGCCACCTGTCTTTCGCTCGCAACTACCTCAAGCGGGAGGTGCCGACTCTCAGCTGGCCGCTCCGTCAGGCCTTGGCCGTGGCCGCCCCGGTCATCCTGGGCACCATGGCTCAGCTCATGATGCGGGCCCCGAATGATCTGGTGGCCACCTTCGCCATCCCCGACGAGGTGGTGCGCGAGGCGTACGGCGACAACCCGGAGCACACCCGCGAGACGGTGGTCTCGTTGCGCAAGGTGCGTCACCTGTCCCGTGAGCTGGGCATCATCAATCCGGTGTCCAGAGCCCTGTGGCGCCGCCTCGGCATATGGGCGGACGACGACTGAGTGGCGTAACCAGTGGAGCCGCTCACTCGGTGACAGCCGGATGGCGAAGCGCCCGTAGGGAGGCTCGCCGACCGGAGGGCCGATCAACTCGCCAAGGCGTAGGTCACCACCAGGACCCGGTGCTCCGATCCCAGGTTGGGGCCCCGGTGCCGGTGGATGGCGGTGATGGCACCGGTGTAGACCGACTGGTCTATGGCGATGCCGGCCGGGCGGAACTGACGGGGCCAGGTGGCCTGGATCCCGAAGCCGAGCTGGGACGACGTCGCGCCCGCATGGTGCAACAAGTCGGCCAGCTCGGGTGAGTAGTAGGTCGTGTTGAAGTCGCCGAAGGCCACTGCCGGGCGGGGCGCGTCCTTCAACCAAGTGCCCACCGACCTCAGCTCCGAGTCGCGCACCGACTGACGCGTCGGGGTGCCGGGCGAGAGCGTGTGCAGCCCGAGCAGCGTGAGCGACTCGGGCCCGAGGCGCGCCTGGATCTGGACCGCCGCCGAAGGCAGACCCGTCTGGGTCGGCGTCGAAGCGGTGACGTCGCCTCGGTCGGTCATCACGATGACCTCCGGTGACCGCGGATCGAAGCGCTTGCGGAACGGTGCCTGCAGATCGACCACGTGCGGGTAGGCCATCCGGTAGCCGAACTCGCCGTTCTCGAGGTGCGTGGTCGTCGCACCGGTGGTGTGCAGGAAGACCACGATGTTGGCTGGATGGGTGTCCAGCCACCGATCCATGGCGGCCAGGTCGCCGACTCGGCTCTGCAGGTTGAGGTGCGCGATGGTGAGCGTCGGTGAGCCGGCGCGGGCGCTGGCCTGGTGACCGATGAAGACGGGCGCTACCTGACTGACGTTGAGCAGCAGGGCCAGCACGGCCACCGCCAGGGTCTTCCAGCAGCGCAACACGGCCAGCGCGATCACGCCCACGCCCAGCACGAGGGCGAATTGCGGTCGGTAGCTGGTGAGGATGTCGAACACCCACCACAGCCGGGCGGCGAAGGCCACCACGGTCAGCGCCGCCGTGGCCAGGGCCACGGTCACGCTGACGATCACCCCGGCGATGACCAGCGGGTGCCGGTCGGCCAGCTTGGCCAGCCGGGCGGGGACAGGCCGGCGCGGTGTGGCCCGCGCCGGGGCCGATGTCGGGCCCGGGACCGGGCGAGTCGCGAGGTCGCCGGGGGACCGGGGGGCCAGGGGATGGCGATAAGGCGGCGGCACCGGCGGCCGGTCGACGGGCACGGCGTGAGCGTAGGGGCCGCGGCGCCCTCCCGGGGCAGCAGGCCGGCTCAGACGTCGCCCGTGGCCATGGGCCGCGGTCGCCGGGCGGTTCGAGCGCGCCGATCAGGCGGCATCGGGTCGGAAGCGGCTTCGATACGACACCGGGGCCACGCCCAGGTGGCGTACGAATGACCGCCGCATGGTCTCGGCGGTGCCGAAGCCACAAGTGGTTGCCACCTGTTCGATCGGTTGGTTGGACTCCTCCAGGCGGCGGCGGGCGGCTTCCAGGCGGACCTGTTCGACGTAGCGGGCCGGCGTGACCCCGACTCCTTCGACGAACACACGGGCCAGGTGGCGGGGGCTCATGGCCGCCCGGCCGGCCAGGGCCTCGACTGAGCAGTCGGCCGCCGGGTGATCGGCGATCCACTGCTGCAGGGAGCGGACTTCGTCGCGGTCGGCCAGCTGCGCGGCCAGTTGGGCGCTGAACTGGGATTGGCCACCGGGGCGCTGCAGGAACAGCACCAGGTGGCGGGCCACGTCCAGCGCCACGTCGCGGCCCAGATCGTCGACCACCAGGGCCAGGGCCAGATCCATCCCGGCGGTCACCCCAGCCGAGGTGAACAGGTGGCCGTCGCGGGTGAAGATGGGGTCGGCCTCGACCTGCACGCGTGGGTAACGGGCGGCCAGCTCGGCGCAGCGCGACCAGTGCGTGGTGGCTCGGCGACCGTCGAGCAGGCCGGCCTCGGCCAGCACGAACGCGCCGGTGCACACCGAGGTCACCCGGCGGGCGCGTCCGGCCAGTCGGGCCACGCCCCGAATGAGCGTGGGGTCGGCCAGCGCCCCACGGGCTCCGTCGCCTCCCGCCACCACCAGCGTGTCGACGGGTCGACGGATCGTGGTGATGGCTGCGTCGGGCACGACGGTGAGCCCGCTGGAGCTGCGCACCGGGTCGGCGGACGACGCGACCACGGTGGTGGTGTAGGCCGGTGCGTCCAGTCCGTGGTGGCGTCGGTGGGTCTCTGCCCCGGCGAACACCTCGAGGGGTCCGGTCAGGTCCAGGCTCTGGAACCCGTCGAACACCACCAGCACCACCGAGCGATCTCGCGTCCTCATGCCCTCATACTGGTCCTGGTCCGGCTGTGGCGGCAATGACCGATATCCCACGATTCCTGCCACCACCAGCTCAACGCAGACGCTCAGCCGTTGGGGCACACTGGCTCGATCCGTCCCGCCGGCCCGCACCGGAGGCCACGTTGACCCTCAGCCCGTTCCTGCACCCCTTCGCCAAGCCCACCGCCAGCGAGTTCATCACCATCGTGCGGGGCGAAGGTGCCGCCGTGTTCGACGACACCGGCAAGCGCTACGTCGACGGCCTGGCGAGCCTCTGGTACTGCAACGTCGGTCACGGTCGACCCGAGATCGTCGAGGCGGTGACCCGCCAGATGGAGGTGCTGGAGAACTACAACACCTTCGACATCTTCACCAACCAGCCGGCCGAGGACATCTCGGCCCTGGTCGCGGCGCTGAGCCCCGTGCCCGACGCCCGGGTGTTCCTCACCGGGTCGGGCTCCGAGGCGGTGGACACGGCCCTCAAGCTGGCCCGGCTCACCTTCAGCCGTGGGGGCCAGCCCCGGCGCCAGATCCTGGTGGGTCGTGCGCTGGCCTACCACGGCGCCAACTTCGGCGGGGTGTCGGTGCAGGGCCTGCCCCTCAACCAGCAAGGGTGGGGTGAGCTGGTCGGCCAGGTGGCCCAGATCGACCACGACGACCTGGCCCGGGCCGAAGCCCTCTTCGACGAGCACGGCGACGAGATCGCGGCGGTCATCGCCGAGCCGGTCATCGGTGCCGGGGGCGTCTATCCGGCCACCGTCGAGTATCTACGTGGTCTGCGCAAGTTGTGCGACGAGGCGGGGGCGCTGCTGGTCTTCGACGAGGTCATCACCGGGTTCGGGCGGCTGGGGAGCTGGTTCGCGGCCGAGCACTACGGGGTCACCCCCGACCTCATCACCTTCGCCAAGGCGGTCACCTCTGGCTACCAGCCGCTGGGCGGGGTCATCGTCGGGCCCCGCGTGCGCGAGGCCATCGAGGACGATCCGGACTTCGTGCTGCGCCACGGCTACACCTACAGCGGCCATCCGGCCGCGTGCGCGGCGGCGTTGGCCAACCTGGCCATCCTGCGCGACGACCGCCTGCTCGATCGGGTCCCGATCCTGGCCCAGCAATTCGGCCACGGACTCGGTGCCCTGGCCGAGGACGGCCTGGTGGCCGAGGTCCGGGGCGAGGGCGCCATCTGGGCGGTGGCGATGCCCGAATCGGTGAGCGCCTTCGATGTGCGCCAGGGCCTGCTGGATCGCGGGGTGATCGCCCGCCCGATCGGGGCCGGGGCCGTCGCCTTCTGCCCGCCGTTGGTCATCGGCGACGACGACCTGGAACTCTGCTTCGAGAGTCTGAGGGCGGCGTTGGTCGATGCGGGCGCGGGCCGCTAGCCCGAGCAGAGCGCGGTTGGTCGGCGCTCGGCAGGACGGCTCGGCGGCGGACAGCTACGAGGGTCCATTGCCTCGCTCGGCCATCTCGAGAAGCCGTCAGGTGCGCCCCGGCGGATCAAGATCCGCGGTGCCCGTCCGTCATGGTTGCCGTCGGTCTCCGCTCACTTCTTGCAGTTCTTGGTCCACCAAGCGATGTACGACTTGGCCTGCGCATCGTTCTGGAAGATGAGCAGGCCCACCGCACTTACAGCATCGGCCCGGGTCTGGGCAGCCTCCAACTTGGTGGCTGTGCGGTTCAGGTCAGTGGTCATCGACTTGGCTGATGAGCTGAGCCCGGCGGGCGTCGCGGACGTGATCGCGCTGGCCACCGACCGGAGGCTCGCGGCGGCTGCTTTGAACTGGGCCGGCGAATTGCCGACGTCCTTGAGGGTCGTGGCGAAGGTCGTGTACGCCGTGCAGGCCGCGGCCACCGTGGCCGCGTCGACGCTGGTGGTGCTGGCCACCGAGGTCGTCGTCGTCTTGTTGGCCGAGGACTTGTTCGACGAACAGGAAGCCAAGGTAAGGATCGAGCAGCACACTGCGGCGAACGCGACCAGCTTTCGCATGACACCCCTGATCTGACGAGGAATCCGTCCGAGTGACGGGCAATGCCCTGTTCTAGCACCGCCGACCGGTCCCGTGGGTCGCGGTGCCTGAATCTCGTGCCCCGACCCGACGTCGTGGACCTCGTCGCGGATCAGTGCGCGGCGCAATGGAGCCGCTCGTAGCGGCCCAGCAAAGCCCGATCGGCCGCGGTGAGCTGTGAATCGGAGGAGACCGGCGACGACGGCTTCGTCTGGGCCAACGCGTCGGCCACCGCGCCGACCAGCAACGCGTAGCGCTTGGCCGGTCCGGCAATGCTCGGTGGCGCGGCCGTGGCGAACTGGTGGGCGATGGCCCGAAGCTCGACGATGTTCTGGGCCACATCGGACACGACGGTGCCGCTGGTGGTCTGGCCGAGCTGGGTCAGCTGCTTCCAGGCCGCGCAGAAGGCGGCGGTGGTCGCCGGCGGATCGATTGGTGGCGGGGCTTCGATCGTCGGAGTGGCTGCCCGGTGGCTCGACGACGAGGAGCAACCGGCCCCGATCAGTCCCGCGAACACGACCACCAACACGACGGCACCGAGCGCGGGCCGCCGGGGCGTCTCGCGGGCCTTCGGGCATGGAGCGATCAACGAGTCCCCCAGCTGTAGGTCTGCTTCTGGAGGTGCAGGTAGGTGAAGGCGTCGGCCGCGGTGACGCCGGGCAACGCACGGATGACGTCGTTCAACAGCACCAGCAGCTCCTCGGTGCCCTCGCACACCACTTCGGCCAGCAGGTCGAAGCCGCCCGAGGTGATGACCACATAGGCCACTTCGGGTACGGCACTGAGCCTCTCGGCGATGGAACGCAGGTCGCCCTCGGCCCGGAGGCCGATCATGGCCTGGAGGTTGAAGCCCACCCGCAAGGGATCGGTGACGGCCACCACCTGCATGACCGAGCTCTCGATCAGACGCTGGACCCGCTGGCGCACCGCGGCCTGCGACAGCCCCACGGCGGGACCCAACTTGGCGTACGGCATGCGACCGTCCACCTGGAGCTCGCGGATGATGGCCTTGTCGATCTCGTCCAGGGCGACGGGGCTGGTCCCCCGTTCTGGCGTGCTCATCGAATCGCCTTGCCTCCTGACGAACGCCCGGGTGAGCGGACGACATATTGGACCACCGGGATCGGCCCAGGGGTTCGGTCGGAGCTCGACCGGAGCGCGGCTCAGGCCCGCGGCCGGGTGTGGACCTCGTCCAGGGTGACGTAGGGGCGCTCCAGGGCCTCGGCCACCGCCTGGTTGGTGACGTGCCCGGCCACGGTGTTGAAGCCGAGGGCCAGCACCGGGTCGCGGCGGGCGGCCTCGGCCACGCCCAGGCGGGCCAGCTCGGCCAGGTAGGGCAGCGTCACGTTGGTCAGGGCGTAAGTGGAGGTGAAGGGCACGGCGCCAGGCATGTTGCCGACTGCGTAGTGCACCACGCCGTGCTCCACGAAGACCGGGTCGGCGTGGCTGGTCTCGTGGCTGGTCTCGATGCAGCCCCCCTGGTCGATGGCGATGTCGACGACCACGGCCCCAGGCTTCATGCCGGCCACCATGTCCTTGGTGACGACCACCGGGGCCCGGCCGCCGGCCACCAGCACGGCGCCGATGACCAGGTCGGCCTCGGCCACCACCCGCTCGACCTGCCCCCGGTTGGAGGTGAGGGTGGTGATGCGACCCATCTGGATCTGGTCGATGAAGCGGAGGCGGTCGACGTTGCGGTCGAGCAGGTCGATCTCGGCTTCCAGGCCGGCCGCCATCCACGCCGCGTTCCAGCCCACGTTGCCGGCGCCGAGCACGACCACGCGAGCGGGGCGCACGCCGGGGGCGCCGCCCAGCAGCACGCCACGTCCGCCGTTGTGGCGCTCCAGGTAGTGGGCGCCGATCTGGATGGACATCCGTCCGGCCACCTCGCTCATGGGAGCCAACAGCGGCAGCGCCCCGTCCGCGGTGGTCACCGTCTCGTAGGCGATGCCGGTGGTGCCCGACCTCAGCAGCGCATCGGCCACGTTCGGGTAGGCGGCCAGGTGCAGGTAGGTGAAGATGGTCAGGTCCGGCCGGAAGTGCACGAACTCGCTGGGCTGGGGCTCCTTGACCTTGCAGATCAGCCCCGCCCGCTCCCACACCTGCGCCGGCTCGGCCACGATCTCGGCGCCGGCTCGGCGGTAGTCGTCGTCGGGGAAGCTGGAGTCGGCCCCTGCCCCGGCCTCGATCAGCACCGAGACGCCGTACTGGCCCACCTCGCGCACGCCGTCGGGGGTGATGGCCACGCGGTGCTCGTCGGCCTTGATCTCGCGGGGTACACCGATCACCAGGCCTCCCGACGCGGATCCCTCGACGGTGGTGGTCGCGATCACAGCGCCTCCATCGACTCGATCAGGGCCTGGCGGATGATCAGGGCCATGAGCTCGAACTCCTCGGGCCCGGCCACCAGCGGTGGCGCCAACTGCAGCACGGCGTCGCCCCGGTCGTCGGCCCGGCAGTGCAGCCCCAGCATGAACATCCGGGGTGAGAGGAGGTCCCGAAGCAGGCGATCGCCCTCCGCGCCGCTGAAGCCCTCCTTCGTCTCGCGATCCTTGACCAGCTCGATGCCGTAGAAATAGCCCATGCCCCGGATCTCGCCCACCCAGGGCAGGTCCTCGAGCGTGCCCAGGGCCCGGCGGAAGGCGTCCTGGTTGGCCATGACGTGACCGAGCAGATCTTCGCGCTCGAACACGTCGAGGTTGGCCAGGGCCACCGCGCAGCTCACGGGGTGCCCGGCGAAGGTGATGCCGTGCAGGAAGGTTCGGCCGGGCTCCAGGAACGGCTCGGCGATGCGGTCGCTGACCATGACCCCGCCCAGGGGCGAGTAGCCCGAGGTGAGCCCCTTGGCCATGGTGATCATGTCGGGCTGGCAGCCGACCCGCTCCGCCCCGAACATCGTCCCCAGCCGACCGAAGGCGCAGATCACCTCGTCGGACACCAGCAGCACGCCGTAGCGGTCGCAGATCTCGCGCACCCGGTCGAAGTAGCCCGGCGTGGGCGTGAGGCAGCCGCCGGCGTTCTGCACCGGCTCGAGGAACACACAGGCCACCGACTCGGGACCCTCCTGGAGGATGGTCCGCTCGATGTCGTCGGCGCAGCTGAGGGTGCAGGCCTCGGCCTGGGCGCACAGGTCGCAGCGGTACCGGTTGGTGGTGGCCACGTGTCGGGCGCCGGGCACCAGCGGTTCGTAGGGTGCCCGCAGGCTGGGTAGCCCGGTCAGCGACAGCGCCCCCATGCCCACGCCGTGATAGGCGATGTCGCGGGCGATGGCCTTGTAGCGGCCGGGCTGGCCGATGGCCTTGAAGTACTGGCGGGCCAGCTTCCAGGCCGACTCGACCGCCTCGGATCCACCCGTGGTGAAGAACACCCGGTTCAGGTCGCCCGGGGCCAGATCGGCCAGTCGGGCGGCCAGCTCGATGGCGGTTGGATGGGCGAAGGTCCAGATGGGGAAGTAGGCCAGCTCGGCGGCCTGCGTGGCGGCCGCGGTGGCCAACTCGGTGCGGCCGTGGCCGACCTGCACGGTGAACAGGCCGGCCAGCCCGTCGAGGTAGCGGGTGCCGTGCTGGTCCCACACGTAGCAGCCGTCGCCCCGCTCGATCACCACCGGCTCGTGCCCGGGCTCGGGTCTCAGCGGGCTGAAGTGCCCCCACAGGTGGGCCTGGGCCAGTTGGTCGAGATCTCGCTGTGACGTCATCGATGCGTCCCCTCACCCAGGCCGTGCGAATGGTCCCGTGCCTCGAGGCGAGTCTCCCACTTCCCCGGCCCGCCGCAAGCGATTCCTTCGTGAGATAGCCCGTTTGATCACGAATCACTTGTACCGCGAGGATGATCGCCCGCTCAGCCGGTCACCTGGCGGAAGACGGCGTTGTAGCGCTGCTCGGTTCGGGAGTCGAGCCCGACCCACACGGCCAACCGCGACCAGGTGGCGGCCGGGGGGTTCACCAGGGGATCGGCCGCCAGGGTCGGGCTCAGCTGGGCCAGGGCCGAAGTCATGTCACTGAGCACCACGGTGGCCTTGACGGACGCGATGAGGTGGGCGTAGTTGGCGCGGTCGTAGATCCAGTTCATCCAGGATTCGGCGGCCACCCGGTTGTGGGACGTGTCGGGCACCACCATGTCGCGGGCGAACAGGGTCGAACCGGCCTCGGGCACCACGAACTGCAAGGCCGGGTTGGCGGCCTGGAGGCCGGCCACATCTCCGGAGCGGACCTGGGCCAGTGCCATCTGACCCGACACCAGGTCGGCGAAGTCGGCGTTGCCGGTGAAGCGGGCCACCTGGCCCGAGAGTCGGGCCTGACCCACGGTGTCCACGGCCTGGGTGACGGTGGCCAGGCTGGCGTGCGCCGGCGAGTTGCCCTGGCCCATCATCACCATGCCCAGGCCGTCGCGCAGGTCGGCCAGCATGGTCACCCGACCTTTGAAGGCGGGATCGAACAGGTCGCCTACCGCCGTGACGGGCCGCCCGGTCAACGCCGGGTTGTAGGCCAGGCCAGCCATGCCCGCGGTCCAGGGCAGGCTGCGGCGCCGGTGCGGGTCGAAGCCCGGCGACGCCAGCTCGCGGCGCAGGTGGACCCGGTTGGGGATGTTGGTGTCGTCCAGGCTCGAGAGCCGTCCGGCGGCGAGAGCTGGCCCACGGTCGCGTCGCCCAGGATGTCGAGGTCGGTGCCGATGTCGTCGCGTCGGGCCAGCGTCGGGGCCACCGATGCCAGCCAGCTGGGGTCGTCGGTGACGTCCTCGTAGTAGTCGACGGTCACCCCGGTGGCCAGCTCGTAGTCGCGCACGGTGCCCGGAGCGATGGAGCCGGGGCGGTTGGCGATGCGCAACAGCCCGCGGGTGACTCGGGGGTGTTGATGGCCTCGTTCAGGGTGGCCTCGTGGGGTGGAGCCGGAGGTCGGGTGGTGGCCACCGGGACGGCCGGCCCGGCCTTGTTGGGCGCGGTCTTGCCGGCACACGCCGCCAGTCCGGACACGTGCCGGCGGCCACGCCGCCCGCGGCCAGCGCCGTGCGGCGCAGGAATCGCGCCTCGTCGTGGGGGTGCCGGCCATGTCCTCCATTGTGCGCCGTGCTCCGCGGCTGGCGGCGGCGCCCGGGCGAGCCCGACGCCCGCGATCGCCGGCCCCGATCGACCCGGAACGGCGACCTGTGCACGGTGGGGGCGGTGCAGGTCGGCAGGAGTCGGACTTGCGATGCCGGGCCGGGCGATCAACCCGTGGTCGGGGTCACCACCGGGACGGTGCTGGCCTGGACGGCCTGGTTGTTCAGCGCCTGGGTGGTGGTCCCGAGCAGGCGGGCCTCCTGGTCGAGGAGAGAGGTGCCCGTGGACAGGGTCAGGTAGGCGGTGGCGCCCACCGTGAGGGTGGTCTCGTTGCAGGATCCGGACACCAACGTGGTGGTCGGTCGGCCGGCGCCGGTGAAGCGCAGCGTGTAGCGCAGACCGACGTCGAGCGGGCAGTGGATCACGCCGGGCAGCGACATCGACAGTCCGTTCACCGTCCGTCGCAGCGACGCGATGGTGGCGCGATCGGTGAACGTCTTCGGCGCGGGCGGCTGCGGCGAGGTGCCATTCCAGGTCACGGTGATCGACACTGCCGACATGCCCTCGGCCACCACCGCACCAGCCGGACGGCTCGGCACCCAGGTCACCTGCACGTCCATGCGGATGCCGGTCCCGCCGGTGGTCAGCGGGGCGGTGGTGACCAGCAGCTCACGGTCGAACCGGTAGGAGCTCCGTTGGTGGGGGCAGCGGGGAGCGTGAAGCGAGGTGCGCGATATCGTTCCCGAGCGGTCACCCAACGAGCCCGTGCCGGCCACGCCCAGACCGGCTGGCGGATGGGCGGCGATCCAGGCGTCGGTGTCGGTCCAGGAGGCCGGACTGGTCCAGAGCCGGGTGATCGTCACCAGGTTCGGGGTGCCCGGGGTGGACGGGGCTTGAGCGAGCACGGCGATGGGCACGGTGGCCACCGCGGTCCACGACGGGTCCACCTGCATGCGCCGGGCCAGGTCGGCTGCCGACGCCTGGGCGGCCAGCTGGTGGGGATCGACGCGCGCCGGCGTCGGCGCGGTGGCGGAGGTGGTCGCGGTCTCGACACGGGTGCCGGTCGGGTGCAGCGCCACGAGCGTCAAGCCGAGGCCGGCCACGATGACCAGGATGGCCGCGGCCACCAGGAGCGCCCGGTGGTGACTCGCCGGCACGGACCTCGACAGGGGGACGTCGGGAACCGACCCGGCTGAGGTGGCGTCTCGCAGGACCTGTCCGTACCGGCCGAGCTGCGTCTCGAGGCTGGCGGGCTCTGCGTCTCGTCCCGGCGTGGTGTCGGACCCGGGCTCGTCAGTCATCGCGGTCCTCCAACTGGGTTCGCAGCCGAGTGGTCCCCCGGGTCAGGTGGTTGCGCAGCGTGGACACGCCGATTCCCATGGCCGTGGCCGCTTCGTCGTAGGTCCAGCCATAGGCATGCACCAGGATGACGGCCACGCGTTGCTGGCGGCTGAGGCGGGCCAGAGCGCCGGGCAGGCGCGGGTCGATGTCGGCGGCCAGCTCGGGCGGCACGGAGGGCAACGACACCGACCGACGCCAACGCAGGTGTCGCCGGGTCGAGCTCTGGGCCACCCGGTAGAGGTAGCCGAGGGGGTTGTCCATGGCCGACACCCGGTCCCAGTGCTCCCAGGCCCAGGCCAGCGCGTCGGCCGCTGCCTCGCGGACCCACCTCGACGCCGTAGCGCGCCACCAGCACCGCCTCGAGGCGCGGGCGTTCCCGTCCCACGAAGGCCGCAAAGGCTTCGGCCGCCTGCTCCGGGTCCGCCGCCTCGACCTGTTGATCGACCACCACACCCTCCGAGACCCCCGGACCGCCCGCAAGTGTCACACTGACCACGGCGAGCGGCGTTCGACGCAGGGCGAGCGATGAAATCCGTCGTCTAGAGGCCTCTTCAACGATGGAATCGCTTGCGTTGACTGCTGAGCCACGCGACATTGCCAGGGCGCAATGACGTCGGGGCCCGTCCCGACCGTCCGAGCGAGGGGAGCTGACGTGGCCCACCAGAACTTCATCGGCGGGGCCTGGGCGCCCGCGGCCGACGGCGCCACCGACGAGGTGCTCGACCCAGCTACGGGTGAGGTGCTGGCCGAGGTGGCCTCCGGCGGGGCGGCCGATGCCGACGCGGCGGTGGCCGCGGCCCTGGGTGCGTTCGAGACCTGGGGCCTCACCACCCCCCGGGAGCGCTCCGAGAAGCTGCTGGCCCTGGCCGCGGCGGTGGAGGGCGATCTCCAGGAGCTCAAGCGCCTGGAGATGGCCAACGTGGGCAAGCCCGTGTCGATCATCGAGTTCGAGTTCGACCTGTTGGTCGACAACCTCCGCTTCTTCGCCGGCGCGGCCCGCACCCTGCAGGCCCAGGTGGCCGGCGAATACCTCGAGGATCACACCTCCATGCTCCGGCGCGATCCCCTGGGCGTGGCCGTCGGCATCGCCCCCTGGAACTACCCGCTCAACATGGCGGTGTGGAAGATGGGCCCGGCCCTGGCCGCCGGCAACACCTTCATCCTCAAGCCGTCCGAGCTGACGCCGCTCACCGCGCTGCGGGTGGCCGAGCTGGCCGCCGACATCTTCCCGCCGGGCGTGTTCAACGTGGTCACCGGCCAGGGCGAGACGCTGGGCGACGCGCTGGTGCGCCACCCGGATGTGGCCATCGTGTCGATCACCGGCGACGTGGCCACCGGCAAGCTCATCGCCCGCAACGCGGCCGACACCCTCAAGCGCGTCCACCTCGAGCTGGGGGGCAAGGCCCCGGTGGTGGTCTTCGACGACGCGGACGTCGACCTGGTCGTCTCCACCTTGACCGACATGGCCTATTACAACTCGGGCCAGGACTGCACCGCGCCGTGTCGCGTCATCGCCGGACCGTCGGTCTACGACGCGCTGGTCAGCGACCTGGGCGACGCCGTGGCCGGCATCGCCGTGGGTGATCCGACCGACGCCGAGACGGCGGTGGGTCCGGTGATCTCGGCCGACCAGCAGGAACGGGTGGCCGGGATGGTGTCGCGGGCCGTCGAAGCCGGCGCCGAGGTGGTGGCTGGAGGATCGAAGCTCGACCGAGCCGGCTTCTTCTATCAGCCCACCGTGGTGGCCGGACCGGCCCAGAGCAGCGAGATCGTCCAGCGCGAGGTGTTCGGCCCGGTGGTGAGCGTGCAGCGCTTCCGCGACGAGGACCAGGCTCTGGCCTGGGCCAATGGCGTCGACTACGGCCTGTCAGCCAGCGTGTGGACCTCGGACGTGGGGCGGGCCATGCGCATGTCACGCCGGTTGCAGTTCGGCTGCGTGTGGGTCAACGACCACATACCGATCATCTCGGAGATGCCTCACGGTGGGTTCAAGCAGAGCGGCTACGGGAAGGACATGTCGGTGGCGGCCATCGAGGCCTACACCGAGCTCAAACACGTCATGGTCAAGTTCTGATGTCGCCCACCTCTGATTCCACCGTCGGCTCCGGCTCCACCACCGAGACCGCCGATGCCCAGCTCAGCGTGCGCGCCGGCGAGCTGGCCGTCACCGAGGGCGCGGTCCTGGCGTCGCGCACGACGGCCAGCCAGGCGCTCTACGAGCGCGCCGTGCGTTCGATGCCCCTGGGCGTGCCCTCGTCGTTCCAGGCCGGTGACCCCTATCCGATCTACATCGAGCGGGGTCTGGGTTCCCAGGTGTGGGACGTCGACGCCAACCAGTACACCGACTTCCACGGCGGGTTCGGCGTGGGCGTGACCGGCCACGCCCATCCCAGGATCGTCGAGGCCATCACCCGGGCAGCCAACACCGGCACCCACTTCGCCGCGCCGACTCCGGTGACGGTGGCCCTGGCCGAGGAGCTGTGCCGGCGCTTCGAGCTGGACCAGGTGCGCTTCGCCAACTCGGGCACCGAGGCCACCATGGACGCCATCCGCATCGCCCGGGCCGCCACCGGTCGTGAGCTGGTGGTGAAGATCGAGGGCTCGTACCACGGTCACCACGACACGGTGATGTTCTCGGTGCTGCCCAACGCCGACGTCATGGGGGGCCGCGACCTGCCGGCCACCACCCCCATGTCCGCCGGCATCCCCGCGGACGTGGCCAAGCACACGGCCGTGGTGCCGTTCAACGATCCGGTGGCCTTCGAGGCCTTTCTGTCGGCCCGGGGCGACGAGGTGGCGTGTCTCATCCTCGAGCCGGTGATGATGAACATCGGCATCGTGGAGCCCGACCCCGGCTACCTCCGAGCCCTCAAGGATCTGTGCGAGCGCTACGGCGTGGTGCTGATCTTCGACGAGGTGAAGTCGGGCGCCACCGTGGCTGAAGGAGGCGCCGGACAGCGCTACGGCGTACGGCCCCATCTGGCCTGTTTCGCCAAGGCGCTGTTCGGGGGCACGCCGGGCGCCGCCTTCGGTGGGGACGCCGCCATCATGGACGTCATCGGCAGGGGTGCGGCCCAGATGGGCACCTTCAACGGCAACCCGCTGGTGGCCGCGGCCGGGTTGGCGTGTCTGACCGAGGTGCTCACCCCGGCCGCCTACGTGCAGTTGGCCGAGCTCGGCGAGCGGCTGGCCGCCGGGTGCCAGGCCGCCATCGACGCCAACGCCATCCCGGCCCACACGGTGGATCTGGGAGCCAAGGGGTGCGTGTCGTTCCGCCGCGAGCGCTCGCACAACTACCGAGACTTCCTGGCCACCAAGCCGGAGCTGTTCGGTGCCGCCTTCCCATGGGCCATCAACCGGGGCGTGTTCATGACCCCGGGCGACGAGGAACAATGGACCCTGTCGGTCCAGCACACCGAGGCCGACGTCGACCGCTACGTGGACGTGTTCACCGAGTTCTGCGAGACGCTCGCCCACTGACCGCCCACTCCCTCCGGAAATTGGGCATCTTTGCGGCCGGAATCCGGCCGCAAAGATGCCCAATTTCCGAGGAGCGAGATGGAGGGGCACCGTGACGGTCGAGTTCGAGGTGGTGGTCAGGTCCGGCGTGGCGGAGTCGCCGGCGCGGACGCGGCCATCCGAGCGCGCGCCGCTGCGGGTGGGCGCGGTGCAGGTGGCGTGGTCGGCCGACGCCGATGAGCACCGGGCCAACCTGATGGCCGGGGTGGACCGGGCGGCTACCGAGGGCGCCCGGTTGGTGGCCCTCCAGGAGCTGACGCTCAGCCCCTACTTCGCGGTGTCCGATCGTGGTCCCGGTCCCGGGTGGGCCCAGCCCGAGCCCCTGGAGGGTGGCCCCACCCGGGCGCTGGCCACCGAGTTGGCGACCCGCCATCAGATCTTCGTCCACGCCTCGCTCTACGAGCAGGTGCCGGTGGCCGACGGTGGGCCGCCACCCGACGGCCGGGGGTACAACACGGCCATCGTGGTCGGACCCGACGGTGCGCTGGTGGCGCGCACCCGCAAGGTGCACATCCCGGTCACGGCCGGCTACTACGAGGACCGGTACTTCCTGGGTGGGAGCGGTGGCTTTCCCGCCGTGCCCATCGACGACGCCAGCTTCGGCTTCCCCACTTGTTGGGACCAGTGGTTCCCCGAGTTGAGCCGGGCCTACGCCCTGGCCGGAGCCGAGGTGCTCGTCTACCCCACCGCCATCGGTTCCGAACCCGATCACCCTGAGTTCGACACCCAGCCGCTGTGGCAGCAGGTGATCGTGGGCCAGGGCATCGCCAACGGCTCCTTCATGGTGGCGGTGAACCGAATCGGCACCGAGACCCTCACGCGGGTGGACGGCACGCCCGTGACGGGGGCGTCGGGTGTGCCCCTCGCGCCGATCACGTTCTACGGCTCGTCGTTCATCAGCGATCCCTACGGGCGCATCCTGGTGCAGGCGCCCCGCGACCGTCCGGCCGTGGTGGTGGCCGACCTCGACCTCGACGCCCGCCGCGACTGGCTCGAGCTGTTCCCCTTCCTCGACACCCGCCGACCTGACCAGTACGGTCCGCTCACCCAGACCTGACCCGACGGGCGATGACCGGAGTCACGCTCGGGGGGAGAGGAACTCGACGAGCGCCGGCGCCACCACGTCGACGGCGGCGTTGTGGGTCTGGCCGGGCATGCGCCGGGCGACGCCGTGGGGGAGGGCGGCGGCCACGGCGGAGGCCGTGTTGGTGGCCCAGGGCTCGCTGTCCTCGCCGGAGAGCACCAGCGTCGGCTGGGTGATCTCGGCCAACTGCGCAGTGGGGATGATCATGTCGCCGCAGACGGCCAGGTCATAGGGCAGCGTGTGCGCCACCTGTTCCATGGCGGCCCAGAACGGCGCCTGCTTCATCACGTTCACGACCTCGACCGGCACCTGTGGGCCTTCGGTCAGGAACGCTTCGACGGCCTCCGAGCGCTGCCCGTCGGCCACCAGCTGGCGCACCCGGGTGTCCAGGCCCACGGCGACGGGCCGATCGCCGGGCAGGATCCATGGGGGCTCATAGGCCACCAGTCTCGTGATGGCCGCCCCCGACGCGGCGGCGTACAGGCTGAGGACGGCGCCCGAGGAGTGCCCGTAGACCGAGGCCGGCCCGCCGACCGCGCCGATGACGGCGGCCAGGTCCTCGATCTCGCGCTCGGGCTCGTAGCGGCCGGTGCCGGCGTCGCGGTCCCCACTGTCGCCCCGCCCCCGCCGGTCATAGACCGAGACGGTGAAGTGGGCGCCGAGCACCTCGGCCAGCGGTCGGGCCCCGGTGCGGTCGCTCAGCGCTCCCCCCACCAGCACCAGCGGCGGCCCCACTCCAATGGACTCGAAGGCGATCGTCGTTCCGTCAGCAGAGCCGACCGTCTGCATGAGCTCTCCCGGTGTCGTCGGCCTCGGAGACGTCAGACGATAGCCAGTCGATCCCTGGTCGACGCCTGGTCGACGCCTGCGTCGGCGACGGGTGGCAACCGGCCGAGCCGACGCCCGGTAGCGTGCCGGGCGACCGACAGGAGACCCCCCATGTCCACCAAGTCCGACTTCACCGATGCCGAGTGGAAGGCCGTGACCGAGGCCCCGTTGCTGATCACCGCCGCGCTGTTCGCGGCCGGCCAGCACGGTCCCATCTCCATGGTCAAGGAGTCGGCGGCCAGCGCCAAGGTCATCACCAACCCCGGCAACCGGGGCGCGGCCAGCGGCCTCATCGCCGAGATCGCGCCCGACGCCCAGTCCAAGGAGTCGCGCCACGAGGCCGAGCACCACAAGGGCCAGTCCATCGCCGCCATCGTGGACGCCTGCCTGGCCGACCTGGCCCCGGCCGCCGCTGCGCTGGCCAAGCTGCCCCAGGACGAGGGTGCGGGCGTGGCCGAGTGGTACCTGGACATCGCCGTGGCCGTGGCCAAGGCGTCGAAGGGCGTGAGCGAGACCGAGCGCGACGCCGTGGGTCGGGTGGCCACCCTGTTCAAGCTGTCCCCACCCGCGCTGTAGCGCTCCCAAAGTGGGCCCTCGGGCCCTCCCGAAATCGGTGTAGATATCCCCGCCCTGACGTGGATTTCTACACCGATTTCAGGGGGGCGCGGTGTGCCGGCGGTGTGCCGGGGGTGTGCCGGACGGTCAGGGTCGGCCGTCCTCCCACCCGAACCACTGGCCCACCGCCGGGAGGTAGGCCCGGTGGACCCGGTGGAACGGGACGGCCGGGAAGCGGATGTCGGCGATGGCCGGCATGGGGCCGCCCAGGACGACCTCGGCCGCCCGGGTGCCCATCCAGCTGTTGAGGGCCACGCCCGAGCCGTTGCAGCCCGTGGCGTAGAGCGCGCCCAGGCCCGGTCCGGTGGGCACCCGGCCGAAGTGGGGCATCCGGTCGAGGGTGATGGCCACGTTGCCGCCCCAGGCATGGGTGACCCGCGTGCCTGCCAGCTGCGGATGGATCTCGACCATCGAGCGGTACAGGAAGTCTCGGGCATCGGGGATCGAACTGGGGGCGAGCGATCGGCGCCCGCCGAACAGCACGCGACCGTCGGGCGAGAGCCGCCAGTAGAACACCAGGTTCCTGGTGTCGACCAGCATGCGCCCCCGGGGGCTGACCGATCGGGCCAGCTCCGGGTCGAGCACCTCGGAGGCGATGATGAACGAGCCGATGGGCACCACTCGTCGAGCCAGCCACGGGACCAACCCGTCGGCGTAGGCGTTGGTGGCCAGGATCACGTCGCCGGCCACCAGTGCCCCCCGTTCGGTGATCACCTGATGGCCGCCCCGCTCCCGCGGCTCGAGAGCCAGCGCGGCGGTGCGGTCGTGGATGTCGGCGCCGGCGTCGAGGGCCAGTCGGGCCAGTCCGGCGTGGTACTTGGCCGGGTGGATGGCGCCCGTGCGCTCGAGCACCACTCCGGCGTGGAAGGCGGTCGACCCGATCTCGTCGCCCAGGTCGGCGCGGGCCACGAATCGGACCGGCTCACCCAACTCGCCGCCGTGCTCGTCGGCCATGGAGGCCAACGCCTCCACGTGGGCCCGGTTGTGGGCCAGGTAGAGCTGTCCGCTGCGCCAGTAGTCGCAGTCGATGTCCTCGTCGGCCACCAGCGCCTCGAGCTGGTCGAAGGCCTGGTTCACGTCCTCGTACATCTGCGGTCCGACCGGGCCGTACCGGTTTCGTAGCCCGGCCGGACCCGCCTTGAGCTCGGGGATGACCATGCCACCGTTGCGGGTGCTGGCGCCGCGCCCCAGCGGGTCGCGGTCCACCACCACCACCGAGCGACCCTGCCGGGCCAGCACCCGCGCCGCCGACAGGCCGCAGTAGCCCGCACCCACCACGACCACGTCCACCTCGTCCGGGAGTGGGTGCTCAGCGATGACTGGCGGGTCGGCCTGGCCCTGCCACAGCACCGCCTCGGCGTAATCCACCGACAGCAGAGCCTGAGCGGGCCCGGGCGAGGAGCGACGGGGCACACGGCACCCTACGCGATGGCCGGCACATCGCCGGGCTCGGGGGCGATCCGGGCCGGTTGCCGGAGACCGCGGCGATGGCAGACTGACCGCGCCGTGATCCACCGATCGCCGGCCGCCCCCCGTCCGGAGAGCAGACCATGACTGACATGACCCCGATGCGAATCGGACCCGATCGGGTCACCACCGAGGAGGTCTCGGAGGTGCGGTCGCCGTTCGACGCTCAGGTGGTGGGCACGGTGCCGGTGGGCACCGAGGCCCACCTGGACGCGGCGGTGGCGGCGGCCCGGGCTCGCCACCGCGCCGGCGCCCTGCCCGCCTACCAGCGAGCCGAGATCCTGGATCGGGCCGCGTCGGCGCTGGCCGAGCGCCGTGAGGAGTTCGCCCGTTCGATCGCCACCGAGGCGGCCAAGCCCATCCGCACGGCCCGGGTCGAGGCCGAGCGGGCCGTGGACACCTTCCGGTTCTCCGCCGCGGTGGCCCGAACCCTGGCCGGTGAGATGGTGCCCCTCGACGCCAGCTCGGCCGGCGTGGGCAAGTTCGGGTTCATCCAGCGCGTGCCCATCGGGGTGGTGGCCGCCATCTCGCCGTTCAACTTCCCGCTCAACCTGGTGGCCCACAAGCTGGCCCCGGCCATCGCCGTGGGTTGTCCGGTGGTGCTCAAGCCGGCCTCGGCCACCCCGCTCACCGCCCTGCGGTTGGCCTCGCTGCTGCTCGACGACTGCGGGCTCCCCGACGGCTGGCTCAACGTGGTGACCTGCAGCGGTCGCACCGCCAGCCACCTGGTCACCCACGACGACGTGGCCATGATCACCTTCACCGGCTCGCCGCCGGTCGGGTGGGGGATCCGGGCCGCCGCGCCTCACAAGCGCGTCGGGCTGGAACTGGGCAACAACGCCCCCGTGGTCATCGAGCCCGACAGCGACTGGGGCGGCGCGGCCCGCAAGATCAGCGTGGCCGGTTACTCCTTCGCCGGCCAGTCGTGCATCTCGGTCCAGCGCGTGTACGTGCACTCGTCGGTGGCCGAGGGCTTCATCGACGAGCTGGTGACCGCGGTCAAGGGCCTGAAGGTCGGAGATCCCCTCGATGAGGAAACCGACGTCAGTGCCCTCATCGATCCGGGTGAGACCGAACGGGTCCACGCCTGGATCGACGATGCGGTGGCCGAGGGTGCTGTGGTGGCCGCGGGCGGTCATATCGAGGGCGGCGTGCTGACCCCGACCGTGCTCACCGGGGTGGGGCCCGACATGGAGGTGTGTCGCAACGAGGTGTTCGGCCCGGTGGTGGGGGTGGCCGTCTACGACGACTTCGACGAGGCGCTGCGGCTGGCCAACGACAGCCGCTACGGCCTCCAGGCCGCAGTGTTCACCCACGACATCGCCAAGGCCCTGGAGGCGGCGCGGCGCCTCGACTACGGCGGGGTGATGATCAACGAGGTGCCGACGTGGCGGGCCGACCAGATGCCCTACGGCGGGCTGCGCGACTCGGGCAACACCCGCGAGGGGCCGGCCTGGGCGGCCCGGGAGATGACCGAGGAACGGCTCATCGTGATCCAGCCCTGAAACCTGGGTTCCGGCCACGGAACTCCGCGGTCGCGCGTCGACGTTCGTGGCCAGAACGGGCGCGTCGGCGGGCAGTAGCCTGACCCGACGACCGACGAGCAGATGGGGGGCGACCCCCGGGCGAGGGACCCCCGAGTGAGCCGCATCATCCGAAGGCCGCCCTGGTGAGCGTCCCACACCGCTTCGCGGTGGACGACGGGCGCGATCTCGACGATCTGGTGGCTGGCCTGGCCGCGCGCGGCGGCCTCACCCCCGATCTGGATCGGGTCGTGGCTCGCACCGTGTACGACACCTTCGACTGGCGCCTGTGGCGACGCGGGACCCGCCTCGAGCACGAGGTCGTGGTGCCGCCCCGCGCCGGCCGCCGGTCGGCGCCCCCCGACACCCCCTGGCTGGTGTGGCGGGTCATCGACACCGGCGAGGTGCTGGGACGGCTGCCGATGGCGCAGGTCCCGACCTTCGCCAGGGACCTCCCGGCGGGGCCCACCACCGATCGGCTGGCTCCGGTGATCGAGATGCGGGCGCTGCTGGCGTTGGTCACGGTGCACAGCCGCCAGGTCGGGTTGGCCTCGACCGACGAGGAAGGCAAGATCCAGGCCCGGGTGCTGATCGACCAGGCCACCGGACCCGACGACCGGCCGCTGATCACGGTGGCCGAGGTCGTCCCGGTGCGGGGCTACCCCCGGGCCGCGGAGCAGGTCACCGACCTGCTGGCCGCCCAGATCGTGTTGCGTCCGGTGGACGCCGATCCGGTCGACCAGGCCCTGGCCCTGCTCGGGCTCCGCCCCGGGTCCTACAGCTCCAAGCTGAGGCTGGTCCTCGACCCCGGGTCCCGCGCCCTCGAGGCGGTGGCCACCGTGGTGTCCACCCTGATCGACACGATGATGGCCAACCAGGCCGGCACCATGGCCGACACCGACTCGGAGTTCCTGCACGACTTCCGGGTGGCGGTGCGCCGCACGCGATCGATGCTGGGCATGGCCAAGGGGGTGATCCCGCCCGAGCTGCTGGTCCGACTACGGGAGGGCTTCAAGTGGTTGGGCGACATCACCACGCCCACCCGCGACCTGGACGTGTACCTGCTCGACTTCGACGACTTCGAGACGGCGGTTGGCCCGTCGCGCCGGGGTGATCTGGGTTCGCTGCGATCGTTCCTGGTCGAACGCCAGCGGCGGGCCCACGGCGAGCTGGTCGCCGGGCTGGAATCGGACCGTTACCACGACCTCGTCCGCCTGGTCACGGACTGGTTGGCCGATCCCGGCGCGGTCGAGGGAGCCACCGATCCCGACGTGGTGCCGCGGGCCGGCGAACCGGCCCGGCAACTGGCGGCCGAGCGCACATGGCAGGCGTATCGCCGGCTGGTGCGCGACGGGCGGCGCATCACCCCGGACTCCCCGGCCGCCAGCCTGCACGACCTGCGCAAGGACGCCAAGAAGCTCCGCTACGCGTTGGAGTGCTTCGGCAGCCTGTTCGATGCCGAGGAGATCGCCATGGGGGTCAAGGAGCTCAAGGGCGTGCAGGACGTGCTGGGCACGTTCCAGGATTGCGAGGTCCAGAAGGCGTCGCTGGCCGGCCTGGGCGAGGAGCTGATCGACGAGCGGGGGCCCTCGCAGGCCGCCACCCTGATCGCCATGGGGGCCCTGGTGGAGCGGCTCGACGAGCGTGAGGCCATGGCCCGAGCCGCCTTCGCCGCTACGTTCGACCGCTTCGACGACCCGAGTGTGCGGGCGCGGTTCCGGCGCCTGTTCCACCCCGGCGATGATCACCACCATCGAGCCGGCGGGGCATGATGCGGGGGTGATGGCGCGATGAAGGTGCTGGCCACCTACAACATCAAAGGTGGGGTGGGCAAGACCGCCGCCGCGGTGAACCTGGCCTATCTGGCCGCCGAATCCGGTACCCGGACGCTGGTGTGGGACCTCGATCCCCAGGGTGCGGCCAGCTTCTACTTCCGGATCAAGCCTCGGGTGAAGGGCGGGGCCGAAGCCCTCATCGGCGGGCGACGGGCACTGGATCGGGCCATCAAGGGCACCGACTACGACAACCTCGACCTCATGCCGGCCGACTTCTCGTACCGCAACATGGACCTCGACCTGGACGCCACCAAGAAGTCGACCCGTCGCATCGATCTGCTGCTGCGCCCGCTGGCCCGCGAGTACGACTACACCTTCCTCGACTGCCCGCCCAGCATCTCCCTGGTCAGCGAGAACGTGTTCCGAGCAGCCGACGCCCTGCTGGTGCCGCTGATTCCCACCACGTTGTCGATGCGCACCCTGGCGCAGCTCGACGCCTTCCTGAGCGAGCAGTCGGCCAAGCGCCGGCCGCGCATCCTGGCCTTCTTCTCCATGGTCGACCAGCGCAAGAACCTGCACCGCGAGCTGATCGAGAAGGTGCGGGCCGACCGCTCCGACATCCTCGACACCCAGATCCCGGCCACCAGCGACATCGAGCGGATGGGGGTGCACCGGGCACCGCTGGCCAGCTACGCGGCCCGGACCCGGTCGGCGTCGGCCTACCGTGATCTGTGGGCCGAGGTCGTCGCCCGGCTCTGAGCCAGGCATCCGATCCGGCGCCGATCGACAGGGGGACGAGGATGAGCGAGCAGACGAGTGACGTCAACCGGCAGCTCCGGCTGGCTCGGCGTCCGAGTGGGTTGGTCGAGCCGGAGGACTTCTACCGGGTCGACGAGCCGCTGCCCACCCTGGCCGAGGGCGAGGCGCTGATGCGGGTCGTCTACCTGGGCATGGACGCCACCGTGCGCACCTGGTTGAACCGGGGCGAGGGGTACCTGCCGGCCGTGGAGGTGGGCGAGGTGGTCCGGGGCAGCGGCATCGGCCGGGTGGTGGCCACCCGCTGCGACGCCTACGAGATCGGCGACGTGGCCTACGGCCTACCCGGGTGGCAGGACTACGCCATCATCCGAGACGACGCGTTCACACCAAGCTGACCGACGTGACCGATCTGCGCTCGATGATGAGCGTGTTCGGCGCGACCGGGGCGGCCGCCTACTTCGGCCTGCTCGACATCGGCCGCATCGCCGAGGGCGAGACGGTGGTGGTGTCGGCGGCGGTGGGGCGACCGGGTCGATCGCCGGCCAGATCGCCAAGATGCACGGTGCCGGGTGGTGGGCATCGCCGGGAGCGACGAGAAGTGCGCCTGGGTGGTCGACGAGCTGGGCTTCGACGGCTGCATCAACCACCGGACCGAGGATCTGGCCCGCGAGCTGGCCGAGCTGTGCCCCGACCGGGTCGACGTGTACTTCGACAACGTCGGGGGCGACCGATCCTCGACGCCGTGCTGGGACGGCTCAACCAGCACGGGCGGGTGGTGCTGTGCGGGGCCATCTCGACCTACAACGAGCAGGGCCGCCCGCCGGGGCCGTCCAACTACCTGAACCTGATCTCCCGACGCGGGCGGATGGAAGGGTTCATCACGCTCGACTACTGGGATCGGTTCCCCGAGTGCTTCGACCAGCTGCGGGCCTGGGCCGAGGCCGGCCAGCTGCACTGGCGCGAGCAGCGCTACCACGGCCTGGACGCCGCGCCCGAGGCCCTCAACGCCCTGTTCACCGGGGCCAACATGGGCAAGGTGATCGTGGAGGTCGGCCCCGATTGATCGGCCCCGCGGTCGGCCCAGCCTCGGCGGCGTCAGCGGTCGCGCCGGGCGACGTCGACGGCGGCAGCCACCCGTGACTCGGGTAGCTCGGCGGCCAGGGCCAGGGCGTCCTCGACGCCGACCAGGTCGCGCAGCACGTCGGTGATCGCCACCCGGTAGTCGCTGGCTCGCAGCCGCTCGATCTGATCCTCGGCGGTGTCGTCCCGGTTGGCCGGTATACCGGCGAAGGCGCCCGGCTGCAGGTGGGACAGTCCGATCATCCAGGTCCCGCCGCCTTGCGTGGCCCCCACCACCGCGTCGACTGACGTGTTCAGCAGCATCTGGGCGGTGAGCAGGTGTTCGGGGGTCACCTGGGGCGTGTCCATGCCGATGAGCACCACCGGCTCGTCGGACACGTGGAAGCAGTCCTCGAAGGCGCCGAAGAGCACGTTGCCCAGCGTGCCGCGGCGAGGCGCCACCACGTCGAAGCCAGGGGGCAGCCACGGGCCGGGCGCGCCGTCGAGGGCCAACACGCGCCGGCTCGAGGCCGTGGCCGCCACCGCCTCGAGCGTGTCGGCCAGCGCGGCCTGGCGCACGGCGGCGGCCTGGGCCAGGGTCCAGGGTGGACTGAGGCGGCCGTCCATGGTCTCGGGCCGAGGCTCCTTGGCGATGACGACCAGTTGCACGTCAGAGACCCAGGACCAGGCGCAGGACGCGGTCCTGCACCATGTCGGGGGTCAGGCGGTTCCCCAGTCGGATGGCCTGGGCATCGAGGCCGACCAGGTAGCGCGGCCGCGGCACGCGGGCCTCGAGTGCCCCGACGATGACCTTGGCGCACTGGTCCGGGCGGCCCATGACCGGCTCGATCAGCTGCTGGAGCCGTCGCGACCGCTCATAGGCCGGGGCCAGTCGCGACGCGGCCTGGCGCTGCTGCTCGGCCTCACTGCTCATCTCGGCCCAGATGCCGGTGCGGAACCCGCCCGGCTCGACCAGGCAGACGGCCACGCCGTCGCGGGCCACCTCGATGCGCAGGGCGTCGGTCAGCGCCTCGAGCGCGTGCTTGGCGCCCGTGTACCAACCGGCCAGCGGCGAGCTCACCAGTCCCGCGATCGACGAGACGTTCACGATGCGCCCGCCGCCACCGGCCCGCATCCCGGGCAGGGCCAGTCGGGCCAGGCGCATGGGGGCGAACACCATGGTCTCGAACAGGGCGCGGGCCTCGTCGTCGGCGACGTCCTCGATGGCGCCGGTCAGCGCGTAGCCGGCGTTGTTGACCAGCCCGTAGAGCTGGAGGCCGGCCAACGTGCGCTCGCAGCCTTCGGCGTCGGTGACGTCGAGTTGGAGCGTGTCGACCTCGACCTCGGCGGCAGCCGCGGCCTTGCGCACGTGCTTGGCCTTCGACTTGGAACGGACGGTGCCCACCGCGTGGTACCCGCGCCGGGCGGCCTCGATGACGGTGGCCAGCCCGATGCCGGAGTTGGCTCCGGTGACCAGCACCGTGCGCCCTGACCGGCTCACGACGGGTCCACCGCCATCGAGTCGCGCAGCTCACGCTTGAGGATCTTGCCGGTGGCGCCCCGTGGCAGCTGGGTGTCCACGAACACGACCCGCGACGGCACCTTGAACCCGGCCAGGCGTTCGCGCACGTGCGCCTGGAGGTCGGCCTCGTCCAACGACTGGCCCGGCTTGACCAGCACCGCGGCCACCAGCTCCTCGCCCAGCCGTTGGTGGGGGATGCCGAACACGGCCGCCTCGTACACCGCCGGGTGGTCGTAGATGGCCGCCTCGACCTCCGCGCAGTAGATGTTCTCACCGGCACGGATGACCATGTCCTTGGCCCGGTCCTCGACGTAGATGAAGCCTTCGTCGTCGAGGCGGCCCAGGTCGCCGGTGCGCAGCCAGCCGTCCACGATGGTCTCGGCGCTGGCTTCGGGCCGGTTCCAGTAGCCCCGGATGACCATCGGGCCCGCGGAAGCAGATCTCTCCCACCTCGCCTTCGGCCACCGGCTGGCCGTCGGCGCCCACGATCTGGATCTCCATGACCGGGACGCAGCGTCCCGAGCTGTTGGGCTTGCGCACGTAGTCGTCGCCGGTGTTGCCCGGTCCGTAGGCGTTGGTCTCGGTCAGCCCGTACCCGATCTGGGGCCGACCCGGCTGAACCCCTCCTCCACGCGCCGGACCAGCTCCGGGGGCGCGGGGGCGCCCCCGCCGCCCACCGCGGCCAGGCTGGAGGTGTCGCGGGACGCGAAGTCGGGCGATTCCAGCAGGTCCCACGACATGGTGGGCACGCCCACGAACTGGGTGATGTGCTCGCGCTCGATCAGTTCCAGGGCCCGCTCCGGGTTCCACTTGTACATGAGGACGAGCTTGGTGCCGGCGGCCACCGCGTTGAGCATGACGGCCACGCAGCCGGTCACGTGGAACAACGGGACGACCAGGATGAACGAGGTCGGCCACGGTGCCGGTTCGGTGGGCGGGGACATGACCACGTTGGCCGTGGCCCGACAGCCGAAGGCCATGATGGCGCTGATCACGGCTCGGTGCGTGGACACCGCGCCCTTGGGGTGGCCGGTGGTGCCCGACGTGTAGAGGATGGTGGCGTCGTCGTCGGGGTCGATGTCCACCTCGGGCATGGGTGCGCCCTGGACCAGCACGTCCTCCAGTCGGTCGGCCCCGGGGGGCAGGGGACCGCTGGCGCGCACCACCACGGTGTGGACGCCCTGGAGGTCGAACGCGCCCTCGGCCCGCTCGGCGCGCTCCTGGTCGGCGACGAGCACCTTGGTGCCCGAGTCCTCGAGGCCGAAGAGCAGCTCGTCGGCCGTCCACCAGGCGTTGAGCGACACGGCGATGGCTCCCACCGAGATGGCGGCGATGTACGAGGTGATCCACTCGGGGTAGTTGCGCATGCCGATGGCCACCCGGTCGCCCTTGGCCACGCCGTAGCGATCGACCAGCAGCGCCCCGATGGCGTCGGCCTGGGCCATGACCTCGGCGAAGCTCAGCCGCTCGTCCTCGTAGACCAGGAACGTCTCGTCGCCCCGGGCCCGCATCGAGTCGAACAGGACGCGCAGCGAGGGGGGCGCGTGCTCGAAGATCCGGAGGCGCTGGCCGAGCACGTCGGCCTCCACGATCGAGAAGGCTTGGCCGGGTGCGGTCACCGCGCCCACGGCTTCGTCGAAGGTCATCCCCATCGTGTCCCCTTCTGGTGGTGTGCGGTTCCCCGGGCCTGGCGCGCCGCCACCAGGCCCGCTGATGCTACGCACCCCCCGGCAAATCGGGCATCTTTGCGTTCGGTTTCCGCACATTTCCATGCCCAGTTTCCGTCGGGGCGGTGTGGGACGACGTGGGGACGGCGGAAAGTCGACTTAACAGATCGCCTTTTGGGGATTTCCGGCTACGGTGGAGAAATGACCTCGCCCTTCAGCTTCCCCAACCCGGTCAACGAGGTGTCGGCCCGCGGCGTGGCCGCGGGCACGGCGGTGATCGGGCTGGCTTGCCTGGCCCTGGGGCTGCCCTGGTTGATGGTCGTCCTGTGCGTCGAGTTCGCTCTGCGGGTGGGCTGGGGCCCCCGGTTCGAGCCGCTGGCCGCGCTGGTGACCCGGGTGGTGACTCCGGCGCTGCCCTTCGACGAGCGGCTCACCCCCGGCCCACCCAAACGGTTCGCCCAGGCCATCGGCCTGGTGGTCACCGGCCTGGCGTCGGTCCTGTTCTACGGCTTCGGGCTCACCGTCGCGGCCTACGGTCTGATCGTCGTGCTGGTGGTCTTCGCCGTGCTCGAATCGGCCTTCGGACTGTGCATGGGTTGCAAGCTGTTCGCCCTGCTGATGCGGGTCGGCGCCGTCCCCGAGTCGGTGTGCGAGGAGTGCAACGACCTGAGCCTGCGATGGCGCCGATTGGGCGTCTCCTCCCAATAGCGGCAGATCGGCCGACGGGAAACGGCGGGCAACCAACTGCCGCCCGACCGCCCAGGAGTGATAGGAAAGCAGCGCAACTCGATCCGACGCCGACGGGCGCGATCCCCCAGGAGGTGACCACGTGCAACAAGACGAGCCCCCGAGTCGTCCCGCTGCTCGACCGTCGCCTTCCCCGCGTTGATCTGGCTCTGACGCCGATCTGACTCGCCGGGACCCGGTGACGCGGCCGTTTCGCGCTCGTTCCGGAGGATCCGATGCAACGTCCTGTGCTCAAGGCCCCGACGCGCCCGCGCCGGGTCGCGGCGCGCCTGCTGACCGACGAGCGCGTCTCGGGTTCGCTCATCTCGGTGGCCGGTCTCATCGGCTCACCCGTGCGCAACCAGGCCGGGGCCGAGGTGGGCACGGTGGACGACGTCGTGGTGCGTTGGCAGGGCGAGCCCTACCCGCCGATGACCGGCCTGCTGGTCAAGGTCGGTCGGCGCCAGGCCTGGGTGGCCGGGTCACAGGTGGAGACGTTGGGCCGTCGCCAGGTCACGCTCAGCTCGGCGCGCCTCGACCTTCGCGACGCCCAGCGCCGTCCGGGCGAGGTGGCCCTCAACGACGACGTGATCGATCACCAGATGGTGGACGTGGACGGCGTGCGGGTCTTCCGGGCTGCCGATCTCTACCTGGCCCGCCTCGACGGCGTGGTGCGCCTGGTCGGCGCCGACATCGGGTTCGCCACGTTGTTGCGCCGCCTCGGCCCCAACCGGTGGCGGGGGGTTCCCACCCCGGATCGGGTGATCGACTGGGCGGCCATCCAGCCCTTCGCCAAGGGCGACCACGCCGGCGAGCCGGTGCGGATGACCCGGGCCAACGAGGACCTGCACCGGCTTCGTCCCGGTGAGCTGGCCGACCTGCTCGAGGACCTGGGCCGGCCCCAGCGCGAGGAGCTGCTCGCCGCGCTGGAGACCGGTGAGGCGGCCGACGCGCTCGAGGAGATGGAGGTCGACGACCTCATCAACCTGCTGCGCGAGCTGCCCGCCGACCAGACGGCCAAGGTGGTGGCCGAGATGGCTCCCGACGAGGCGGCGGAGGCGCTGCGCGAGCTCGATCCCGAGACCCGCGAGGAGCTGCTCGACGCCATGGACCCCGAGGTGTCGGCCGAGCTCAGCGGACTGCTGGCCTATCCCGAGGAGTCGGCGGGCGGCGCCATGACCACCGACGTGGTCGCCCTGCATCGCAGCTGCACGGTGAGCCAGGCCCGCGAGCACGTGCTGGCCATGGGCGAGGACGGCCACGAGCTGACGGCGTTGACGGTGGTCGATGACGACGGGGCCCTGGTGGGTGACGTGGGGGCCATGGAGCTGTTCCTGGCTGCGCCCGACCAGCCCCTGGGCGAACTGGTGGGCGAGGACGACCCGGTGTGCGTGAGCGCCGAGGCGCCGTTCACCGATGTGGTCGAAGCGCTGGTGGAGGCCCGCCGCCCGTCGGTGGTGGTGGTGGACGAGGGCGGTCGACCGCTTGGTCGCATCGTGGCCGACGACGTGGTGGACGCCCTGATCCCGACGCGTCGGGTCCGGTTCCCGAGGTTGCTCCGTGACTGAGCCGCTCGAGGCCGCGCCCGAGCCCGTCGTCCCGGCCTCGAACCTGGCCTCCGCGCCGCCTCCCCGCCGCCGGCGTCGTCGTCCGCGCTGGATCATGTACCTGGCCATGATCGGGCCGGGCCTGATCGCGGCCAACGCCGGCAACGACGCGGGTGGCATCCTCACCTACGCCTCGGCTGGGTCCGAGTTCGTCTACAGCACCTTGTTCGTGATGGTGCTCATCACCGTCGGGCTGGTGGTGGTGCAGGAGATGTCGGCCCGGCTGGGCGCCTACACCGGCGAAGGCCTGATGTCGCTGATCCGCGAGCAGTTCCCGCTGCGCCTGGCCACCTTCGCGGTGAGCGCGCTGGTGGTGGCCAACGTGGGGCTGGTGGTGTCGGAGTTCGCCGGCATCGGGGCCGCCTTCGGCCTCTTCGGCGTGTCGCGCTACCTGTCGATCCCCATCGCCGCGGTGGTCATCATCGCCGTGGTGGTGTTCGGCTCGTATCGCTACGCCGAGCGGGTCTTCTTGTTGCTCAGCGTGGCCTTCGTGGCCTATCCCATCGCCGCGGTCATGAGCCACCCGGACTGGGAGCAGGTGGGCGCCAACCTGGTGTGGCCGCACTTCCAGGCGTCGCAGGCCTTCCTGCTGCTGGTGGTGGCCCTCATCGGGACCACCATCACCCCCTACATGCAGCTGTACCAGGCGGCGGCGGTGGCCGACCGCGGCGTCGATCCCGAGGAGTATCCGGCCACCCGGTTCGACGCGGTGAGCGGATCGATCTTCGCCAACGTCGTCAGCTGCACCATCATCATCGCCACCGCCGCCGCCATCGGCGGGTCCGGTGTGTTGACCTCGGCGTCGCAGGCGGCGAAGGCCCTGGTGCCGGTGGCCGGGGTGCACGCCGAGGCGTTGTTCGGCATCGGCCTGCTGGGGGCCTCGGCGTTGGCCGCCGCGGTGGTGCCGCTGTCGACCGCCTATGCGGTGGCCGAGGCGGTGGGGGTGGAGCGGTCGGTGTCGCGCAGCTTCCGCGAGGCGCCGCTGTTCATGGGCCTGTTCACCGGGCTGGTCGTGATCGGGGCCGGCGTGGCGCTGCTGCCGGGCAACCTGATCACGCTGCTGCTGGACATGCAGGTGCTCAACGGGCTGATCACGCCCATCGTGTTGGTGTTCATCCTCATCCTGGCCAACCGCCGTTCGGTGCTGGGCGCGGCGGTCAACGGCCCGCGGTTTCGGGTCGTGGCCCTCATCTGCGTGGTGACCGTCTCGGTGTTGGCGGTGGCCGTGGTGGTCATCACCGTGGCCGGCTGGTTCGGCCTGACCTGATCATCGCTGCCCCCGAGGGACTCCGGGGGACGGAGCCGGGTGGCCAGGGGCGGAGCGGGTGGGGGTCGGGTCAGACCCGACCGAAGTAGATGCCCTCGCCGGCCCAGTAGTGGATGCTCTGGTAGGTCACGGTGGCGCCGGAGTGCGGGGCGTGCACCATGGTGCCGCCACCCACGTAGATCCCGACGTGGCCGATCGATCCGCTGGAGGGCCCGTAGAACACCAGGTCGCCGGGCTGGAGCTGGGACTCGGAGATGTGGGTGCTCATGTTGTACTGGCCCTGGGCCGAGTGGGGCAGGCCCACGCCGCCCTGGCTCCAGGCCCACATGGTGAGGCCCGAGCAGTCGAAGGCCCGGCCCGGGGTGGCGCCGGCCCACACGTAGGGGACGCCGATCTGGCTCTCGGCCGCGGCCACTGCGGCGGCGGCGCCGCCACCGGGGGGCGGGACGAAGGTGGTGCTACCCGGAGGCGCACCCACCGTGCCCGTGCCGCCGCCGGTGTGACCGGGGGCCTTGGTCGGTGTCGTGGGCGCCGCGGGCGGCTTCGCGGTCTGCGCCGCAGCCTGAGCGGCGGCGTGAGCGGCGGCGGCGGCCTTGGCCTGGGCCGCCGCCTCGGCGGCGGCCTGCTGGGCCATCAGGGTCTTGATCTGACCGGTGACCTGCGCGTTGAGTGCGTTCTCCTGGTTCAGCAGGGCGCGTTCCTGCTGGGTGGAGCTCGAGAGCTGGTCGGCGATCTTGGCCGCCTGGTCACGGGCGGCGTTGAGCTGGTTCAGCTGGGCGTTGGCCTGCTGGCGGGTGGCGTTGAGCTGGTCGATGATGTCCTGGCGGTTGCCGGCGGCCGCCTCCAGGTAGCCCTTGCGCTCAGTGGCGGACTTGCCCTCGCTGGTGAGCACGGCCTCGAGCGACGGCGCATCGTTGCCGTCGACGTAGGCCTGCACGGCGTAGCTGCGCAGCTCCGCGGTGTCGGCCGCCAGCTTCTGGTTGGTCTCGGCCAGCTGCCGTTGCCCGGCGGCGATGTTGGCGTTGGCCTGGGCCAGGTTGATCTTGGCCTGGTTGTACTGCTCGTCGAGCTGGCCCAGCTGGTTGTTGATCTGGTTGAGCTGGCCCGAGATCTGCGCGGCGCGAGCCTTGGCATCGGTCAGCGCGTCGGCGCCGGCCGAACTGGGTAGGGCAACGGAGAGCGTGAGCGCCAGACCGGCGATCACCGTGACGGTGATGCGCATCGGATGGTCGAGCACGCGGGCGAGGGGAGTGGTGGTAGCCATGAGTTGTTACGAAACTGTTGCAGATGGCCGGCTCTGGCGCCAGTCATTGTGGCGAATCGGACCGTCCGATCGCAATCTACGACACCCCACTGCAACAACCTGTGACCCCGCGAGTGACCAACTCTCCCTAGGGCTTCCGGCCCAGGCTGGCCGGTGGGAGCGCCTCGATGGCGAGCCGCCAGGAAAATGTGGGTGCGGACCGCGGGTCGGCCCCGGCGGGTGTGTCGGTCACCCGATGGGTCAGTCGGGCAGGGCGGTCGGGGCCCGGTGCTCGCCGTAGCGGTCGGCCGGCGCCTGGCCCGAGTAGGAGTCGCCGTAGCTCCAGTCGGGCTGCTTGGTGCGATGGCGCTCGTCGAGGATGGCGGTGTCGTCGTCGATCGCCAGCAGTTCGGTGACCAACATGGGCTCGACCCCCGGGATCCGGCGCGTCAGGTGGCCCTGCACGGCGTCGTCGAAGCGGTCGAGCAGGCTGCGCACCACCACCTCCTGCTGGGAGGCCAGGAAGCACCGGGCGCCGTCGGCCACCGTCTCCACCCGCTCGTGGATGGCGGCCAGGTCGCGCTCGTCGGCCGCTGACCGGCTGAGCTTGTCGAGCAGGCCGGCCAGCGCCAGCCCGCCCTTCTTGCACGGGGTGCACTGGCCGCACGACTCGATCGACAAGAAGCGCGACACCCCGGCCACCGCCGCCACCAGGTCGTCGTGGTCGTCGAAGACCACGAATCCGGCCGAGCCCAGGCCGCTGCCCACCGCGGCCAGGCCCTCGTAGCTGACCGGGGCGTCGAGGTCGTCGGGGGTGATCAGGGAGTTGGACACGCCGTTGAGGATGCCGATGATCTGGCGGCCGCCCTGGATGCCACCGCCGATGGTCTCGATGACCTCTCGCAGCGGGGTGCCCATCAGGAACTCGGCCACCCCGGCGTGGTTCACCGCGCCGGTGACGGTGCACACGACGGTGCCGGGGGACCGGTCGGTGCCTTCGGTGCGGAACCACCGGCCGCCCCGGGCGATGATGCCGGGCACGTTGGCCAGGGTCTCCACGTTGTCGACCAGCGCGGGTGGGGCGCCGGTCTCGTTGAAGGCGCCGGCCATCTCGACGTGGCTGGACAGGCCGCTGCCGCTGGTCAGGTCGGCGGAGGTCTCCACCACCTCGTCGACGCCGCGTCGGTAGGGCGGGGCCAGCCGGGGGAACGGGTAGCGGCCGTCGATGGCCTCGAGCAGTGCCGTCTCCTCGCCGTAGAGGTACTCGTCGGGGCCCTCGAAGGCGATGACCTCGATGTCGCCGAGCCAGCCGGCCTCGTCCATCTCGGCGATGGCCGCCCGCACCCGGGTGACCACTTCGCCGAAGGAGCGCTTCAAGCCGAACACCACCCGGTCGGCACCTACGGCGAGGGCGGCGATCAGCGCGCCTTCGATCACCTCGTAGGGGTTGCGGGTGAGGATGGTGCGGTCCTTGTAGGTGCCGGGCTCGCCCTCGGCGCCGTTGACCACCACGGTGGTGCCCTCCACCGACGAGGCGAAGTCGCGCACCGTGCGCCACTTGATGTGGGTGGGGAACCCGGCGCCGCCTCGGCCGCGCAGGCCGGCGGCCTCCATCTCGTCGATGATGGCTTCGGGCTCGACCTCGCGGGCGATTCTCAGGCCCCGGCCACCCCGGCGCTTGATGTGCTCGTCGAGGGAGCGGACCGGATCGGGGGGCAGCACGCGATGCACCTGGGTCATGGGCAACACGATCCCTTATCCCTGGGGGTCGCACAAACCCCGTGAGGGTGCTCCGCCCCGCGTGGTCAGCCGGCGAGTTGGGCCACGGCCCCGTCCAGCCGGTGACCGTCGGGGTCGGGGCCCGGGATGCGCAGACCGCGGAGGGTCTCGGCCAGGTCGGCCAGCGCGTCGGCGGTGCCCTCGGCCTCCAGGTCGGTTTCGTCACCGACCGACACCAACGCTTCGAACACGCCCAGGGCGTCGAGGGTCTGGGCGGGGGACGGATCGGGGGTCGGATCGGGGGACGGATCGGCTGGGTGGTCGGCGTCGGCCGGGTCGGTTCGTCCCATCACCTGCACCAGCCCGACCAGCGGGCGTTCGGCGCCGACCACCGCCGAGTCGGCCACCGAGATCGCCACCGGCTCGTCGGCCCCCTGGCCCACGACCAGCACGGCGCCCTCCGCGGTCACCGTCGCGTGCAGGGCCACGGTGGCCGGAGGCTCGGCGGGCTCGAAGGGCGGCGGCGGCGCCTCGTCGGGCGCGGCGCACTCGTCGACCAGCCCCAGGGCCCGCCAGCGGCGGACCAGTTCGACGTAGTCCAACAGCGGGTGGCGGTCGGCCTCGGGCCCCAGGCCGTCGACCACCTGGCCCAGGGGTCGGCCGTCGAGGGCCGCCCACAGGGCCAGGGCCGCCGGCGCGATGCGATAGCAGGCCCGGCGTTCGGGAACGATCACCACGGGGTGGCCGTCCACCTCGGTGTAGGGCCGGTCCGGGCGGCGCCCGAGCCGTGACCGGGCGCTGATCGGGGCCCGGTGGGCCAACGTGGTCACCAGGCGACCGGGGTCATCGGGCCCGGCGGGCGGCCCGGGCGTGGCGGGCGAGGCGGGCGAGGCCGGTCACGAGCCGAGCCGGGCGGCCAGCTCGGTTTCCACCCGGTCGCACATCTCGTCGAGGCCGTCCCGGTCGAGGCGCACCAGGGGCACTGCGTCGGAGAGGTGGGCCAGGGTGTCCAGGCGCAGCTCGTCGGCGAAGCTCTGGCCGAAGGTGACCGACACCAGGTCGAGCACGGCGCGGACGCGGTCCGAGGCCTGGCCGTCGTCGTCGCCGGCGATGGGTTCGTCGAGCAGCACCAGCAGGGACATGCGGCCGCCGTTCGAGGTCGTCCCCAGGGCCGACACCGGCACGGCTCGCCGGCCCTTGTGGTCGCGTCGGCCCCCTGGGGTGTCGGCGCCGCCGGACCCGTCGAGCCCGAGCAGGTTCAGGGACTCGGCGTCGAGGTCGAGTGCCTTGGGATAGGGGGAGACGGCCAGGCTGGTCGGGTCGACCACGGCCAGCTCGTCGGTCACGTAGGCGAAGCCTCGCTGCACCAGCGCGGCGGTGAGGGTGCTCTTGCCCCGCCCGCTGGGGCCGGCCACCGCCACCACTCGCCCGTCGCGCTCGACGGCGCCGGCGTGCAGCAGGATCTGGTCGGTGGTCCCGCTCAGCACCAGCTGGGTGATCTCCGCCACCACGGTGTCGACCACACCGGTCGGGTCGGCGCTCATCCAGCGGCACCGACCGTCGACGTAGAGCCGCGGGGGGCGTCCCGGGTGCGCGGGTCGTGCAGTGACACCACCACCGGATCGGGTGAGGCCCCCGCGGGGAGCGGGGAGGGCCCGTCCAGGGCGTCGAGCAGCGCCGGGCCCAGCGGCGGGGTGGTCGGTGCGCACCACCAGGTCGAGGGTGCCGGCCCGCACCGGCCCGATCACGGTGGTCCAGGCCACGGCGTCGAGCAGGCGGTCGACGGTGGGGATCCAGCGGTCGGCTCGTGTCTCCGGCCCGGGTGCGGCCGTTCCGGCGAGGTCGGGCTCGGGGCCCGGATCGGGGTCGTCGGTGATGATGCGGGCGTCGACGAACTGGGCCAGGGTGCGCCGAACGTCGGCGTCGAGCACGGCACGTTCGATGCCGGTGTCGGCCTGGATCACGTCGATGATCTCGCCCACCGTGCATTGGCCGTCGACGGTGGCCCACACCGCCGCCGCGCTGGGGTTGAGCACGTGGCTCAGCTGGGCGGTGGGGTCGTAGAGCACCACCTGGCCGTCGACCACCGCGAACTGGCGGCCCGGGGTGAGGCGGGGAAGCAGGTCGTCTTCGATGACCAGCGGCGGTGCCGGGTTGAGCGAGAACTGGCGCACGCCCGTTCTTCTGTCCGCACGGGATGCAGGGCTCGGCGCCTTCGTCGCCGTCGCGGCGACGTCCCATCAGCGCACCGAGGCGTTGGCCGAGCTTCATGGCTCCCACCGTAGGCGGCGCCGACGATGGACCGCCGAGTCCGACCTACACCTTGCAGAACGTCAGGTCCGAGATGCCCACGCACTGGATCGAATTGGGCGTCCCGCCGATGTTGACGAACTGGAACGTGATCGAGGTGATGTTGGTGGTGGCGTTCGAGGTCAACGTGAGGTTGCCGTTGTGACGTCGCACCCACGTTGCTGTTCCCGTTGAAGATCGCCTGGCCGGGGGTGGGCTGGGTGACGTGCCGCCGGTGGGGATGGACACCGTGGGAAATACGCCGCCCACACCGGTGCTGGCCGGCGTGCCGGTCACCAGTGCAGTGTTGGTGAAGATCCTCACCTCGTCGTGGTAGTAGCCGTTGATGTAGTCGACGTCGAGCAGGGTGAAGTTCAGGTTGCGCACCGCGTGGGGCGTGGTGGTGCCGTGGTCGAAGAAGGCCAGGGTGACCGTCACGTAGCGCCCGGCGGTGCCGGCGGCCAGGCAGTTGGTGGTCGAACCACTCATCTCGAGCGAGTAGAAGCTGGTCGCGTTGCCCATGCGGTAGTCGGCGTTCCCGTTGCAGGTGTAGGCACCAGTGGCGGAGGTCCGCACCTTCCAGTTGTTCATGACGAGCCCTGCGTTTGCCACGTTCGACGACGTGTGGGCGGTGATCTGCACGTCGATCCCCCCGGTGGTGGTCGTTCCCACCACCCCGCTGGTCACGACGGTTGGTTCCTTGCCGCGGGCCAGGCGAAGGTCAAGGAGCCCCCCGCTCGAGCAGCTCCCGACCGCGTAGGCCCGGTCCATGGCCAGCATCGAAGGGGCGGCCCAGGTGGCGCCGGCCACGCCCAGCCCGGCACCGGCCACGCCGGCCTGCTTCAGGAAGGCCCGGCGATCACGTCGCGGGGCCGAGGGGACGCCGGCCTCCTCAGACTTACGCTGTACTTCGGGCCCCGGCGGTTGGTCGTGCACGCTTCGCCTCGCTGGTCGGATGCGCCACCACACCCAGTGCGACGCGGAACGGAAACGGTGATCGGAGCGACGCTAACCGACGGCTGAACCGGTTTGGAGGGAATTGAGCACATCCGACTAATAATCAGGGTCGAACGGCCCGCCCCAGGGGCCCCGTGGCCCAGGGGGCTTCGGCCGTCAGGTCAGATCCGGTGCAGCAGCCGTCGGCTGAGCCGGAGAAGCCGCTCGCTCGGCGCGTCCCAGGTGCCCGGCGCCGGGCGCAGCGTGGCCCGGACCAGCTCGGCTCGGGCCTGGTTGGTGGGCAGCTCGAGCAGGGTGGCCAGGGCCTCGACGCCGGCGATCGGGTCGGCCGGGCGCTCGACCCGGAGCCACAGCCGGTCGCGCAGGGTGGGCGGGTAGCCGGTGGCCCACTGGCCCAGCTCGTGGTCGACGCTCAGGTCGAGCTCGTCGGCCGTCAGCACGACGGCGGTGGCCAGCACGGCCTCGGCGTCCCAGGCCCGGGCCCGGATCAGCAGTCGTTCCACGTCGAGGTCGGGGTGGGCGCAGAGCTGGGCCACGTCGCGCAGCTGCAGGGCGCGGCGGGTGCCCAGCACCAGCAGGTGGCTGCAGGCGTGCAGCAGCGTGTCTTCGAGACCCAGGGTGGTGAGCTGACGGTCGCCCACCGTGAAGGTTCGCGGGGTCTGCCACAGCAGGTCGGGGTCGAGGCGCACCCCCAGCGGACCCCACACCAGCAGGCGGTGCAGGTCGATCTCGCCGGCGGGGGTGGCGTAGGTGGCGCCTTTGGCCACCCGGGCGGCGAAGCCGGGTCGCGGGTCGGGGTCGGTGCGGGTGCCCCCGGCCGCGGTGATGGTCCGGTCGATGCGGGCCAGGTCGCCGGGTCGGACCAGCAGGTCGACGTCGCCGGTGGGGCGCATCTGGGGGTCGGGGTAGTCGAGGGTGGCCACGGCCAGGCCCTTGAGCACCCGCGCCGGGGCGCCGCAGGACTCGACCAGGTCGACCACCTCGACCAGCCGCTGTTCCTGCCACAGACGGACGTGGGTCAGGTCGATCTCCAGCTCGGCGGCCTCGTCGGTCTGGGTGGGCGTGGTCGCCAGGGCCTCGGTGGCCACCGCGTCGACCAGCAGGCCGTCGAGGCGGTGGGTGGCGGACTCGGCCCGCAGGGCTGACCAGGCGCGGTCGTCGAGCGGGACAGCCGGTGGGGTCAGGTCGGTGGCCAGACCGTGGGCCAGCACCCAACGGGCCGTGGGCGACAGGTCGTGTCGCCAGCCGGGCAGGCGGGTCATCGGGTCGGTGCGCGCCGTCTCGGAGCCCAGGTGCTCGGAACCAAGACGGAGGGATCGGCGGCAGGGCGCAGGTCAGCTAGGGCGCCCATCTCGCCACTCCATGATCGGTCAGGGACGTAGCGTCCCACGGTACCCGAGGGGTGTCGCGCCGAAGGGCCCGGCTGGTTCTCCGGCGTTCGGGGCCCTCCAGAGCGCCCCCTACACTGTCCCCGCTATGAGCGACCAGGTGGCTGCGCCGGCGGCGGGCAACGAGACCAAGCCACTGCTCACCATCCGGCCGCGGCGGTCCTGGCTGCCCGCCTCCCCACGCGAGCTGTGGCGATCGCGAGAGCTGATGGTGCGCTTCGCCGCCCGCGACATCACCCTGCGCTACCGCCAGGCCGTCCTCGGGGTGGTGTGGGTGGTCGTCGTGCCCCTGCTCGGGGCCGGGATCCTGACGTTCGTGTTCGGCGGCGTGGGCAATCTGAAGGCGCCGTCCGGCATCCCCTACTTCGTGTTCACGCTGGCCGGAATGGTGACCTGGACCGCCTTCAGCCTGATCATCACCCGAGCCAGTGCCGTGCTGGTGGGCAACGCGCAGCTGGTGGGCAAGGTCTACTTCCCCCGCATGCTCCTGCCGCTGTCGGTCGTGTTGTCCACGCATGGTCGACGTCGGCGTCTCGCTGGCCCTGCTCGTGGTCACCATGGTGATCAGCGGGGTGCATCCCGGGCTCGGGGTGATCACCCTGCCGATCTGGTTCCTGGCCGTCTTGGCCATCGCGCTCGGTGGCGGGCTGTTCTTCGGTGCGCTGGAGGTCCCGTACCGCGACATCCAGTACATCGTGCCGGTGGGCATCCAGTTCCTGCTCTTCGCCAGCCCGGTGGCCTACTCGCTGGCCTCGGTGCCGGCCGGTGCCCGGTTCTGGTACGAGCTCAACCCGCTGACCGGGCTGCTCGAGGGGATGCGTTGGGCCTTGATCGGCACCCCGAGGCCACCGTTGGGGCTGGCGGCATACTCCCTCTGCTTCTCCCTCGTCGCCATCCTGCTGGGCACGGTGGTGTTCAGCCGGATGGAGAGGCAGTTCGCCGATGTCATCTGACCTCGCCATTCGGGTCGAGGGCCTGGGCAAGGCCTACACGATCCGCCACCAGCACAACGACCACGTCACCCTGGCTCAGGTGGCGCTCGATCGTGCCATGCATCCCCTTGCGGCGCAATGTGCGTGAGCAGCTCTGGGCCCTTCGGGAGTGCATCCTTCGAAGTCGGGCCGGGCGAGGTGCTCGGCGTCGTCGGGCGCAACGGGGCCGGCAAGTCGACGCTCCTCAAGCTGCTGACCCGCATCACCAGTCCGAGCACCGGCCAGATCGATCTGTGGGGGCGTGTCGGCTCGTTGCTCGAGATCGGCACCGGCTTCCACCCGGAGCTCACCGGGCGTGAGAACGTCTACCTCAACGGCTCGATCCTGGGCATGACCCGAGGCGAGATCGACCGAGCAGTTCGACGCGATCGTCGAGTTCGCCGGGGTCGAGAGGTTCCTCGACACGCCCGTCAAGCGCTACTCGAGCGGGATGTACGTGCGGCTGGCCTTCGCCATCGCCGCGCACCTCGAGTCGGAGATCCTCCTGCTCGACGAGGTGCTCGCCGTCGGCGACGCCGCCTTTCAGGCGCGGTGCTTCGACAAGGTCAAGACCCTGGCCGGGGCTGGCCGCACCGTTGTGCTCGTGTCTCACAACATGGCCAGCGTGCGGTCGTTCGCGACCCGAGCGATCATGCTGGAAGGTGGCGACTCTGTGGCCACGGGGTCGCCTGAGGAGGTGACCAGTCGTTACCAGGCTGGCGGCGGGGACGCACGATGCCGACCTCGCTTCGGCTGAGCGCGGTGGAGCCTGCGTACGGGATCAGGGCCCGCATCCTGCGGGTCACGCTGGCCGGGGAAGGTCTGCTGGGGGCCGACGAGCCCCTACGCTATTCGGTCTGGGCCCGGACCTCGGAGCGCCTGGCGCCCCTGCGGATCGGTCAAGTCGTCCGCTCCGCTGACGGGTCGCCGGTTGCCGGGTCGTTCGGGAAGGAGGTGATCGAACTCGAGCCGAACACCACCCATCGGGTCGACATCGAGGTAGCTCCCCACCGGTTGGCCCCGGGTCAGTACTTCCTGACCGTGAATCTGGGCTACGGCGGGGCGCACGGTCGATTTCGAGAACCTCGACGGTGTCATGGAGACGGTGCACTTCGAGGTGGCTCCGCCGGTGGACGAGGCAGGCCGGATGGGGAATTGGAACACGGAGTGGTGGGGGACCTCGCGTCTCGCGGCACCCGAGGTCATCGCGCAGCGGGCTGAGGAGGAGCCCCAGCGGTCGATCGTGCAGCAGCCATGAGTCGGAGCGGTGCCAATCAGCGCAATGACCGACGGCCGCTCTGCATGGTGGTCGGGTCCCCTCGATCCGGCACGACGCTGGCACTGCGGCTCTTGCGGGAACTACCCGGCACCGCAGGCCCGCCGCTGGAGACCGCCTTTTTCCCCGTCGTGGGTCAGCTGCTTCTCCAGTCGTCAGACGGCCCCTTCTACACAAGGCGCGAGGTGCTTGACGCCTTGGCCAAGTATCGCAATCACTGGCGGTTCTACGGCACGGAACTTGCGGAAGAGGACGTGCTGCGTCTCCTTGGACCAGGAGAGCCAGTCCATGTGCTCGACGTCTTCTACGCAGTTGTCCAGGCATTATCCGGTGGTGCGTCTGGCGATATTCTTTGCGAGAAGACTCCCCAGCATCTCTGGGAATGGCCGCTGCTCGAGCCGGAAAGTAAGATCAGGGTCGTCGCCATTGTGCGGGATCCGCGGGCGGTCGTCGAGGCCACGCTGAGACAGAACTGGGTGTCGGACGTCTGCCTTGCCGCTGGCAGGTGGGTTGGGGAGCAACGCGAGATCGAGCGTCTAACGGGGGCGCTTGGGCCTGATCGCGTCATGCATGTTCGTTACGAGGATATGGTTGCTGACCCAGAGAGCTTCCAAGAGAGGCTGTCGATATTTCTCGCGGCTTCAAGGTCGACAATCGGTGGAGGGGATTGACGAGATCGAGTTGTTCCCCGAGGCTGAGCAAGTCTTCAAGGCCCAGGCGCTGCAGACCATAGACATTAGCAATACGAAGAAGTGGGCCAAATCTCTTTCGGGCAGAGATGTCGCCATGATCGAGTCGATTGCCCGACGTGAGTTGCAGGTTCTCGGTTATGAACCGGTGAACGCGACTCCGATCAAGATGGCGCTGAACAGGCGAAAGCGAGTCATCAGGGCCTTCATCGATTCGGCACATAGTCGGCGGGAAGCGCTGCGCCTCGCAGGTCGCTATAGTGGCCTCCGTCGGCTCAAGAGATCGGCTCGATCATCGCGCCGGCTCGGGCGTACGACCAGGCAAAGAACCTGACGCGTGATTCGTGCGTGTAGCGCGTCTTTGGCGCTGGCTGAGGTCGCTGTCGAGCCGAGGCCCGAGTTGCGGCCCAAACCGGCTCTACGCGTTCTGAGTAGGGAGCGTGGGTTCTGATGCGTGGTGGTGACGGGCGCTGGGCCAGGTGATGCCGCCGGCGTGGAGCAGGACGCGGAGGCGGTAGTTCTCGAAGGATGCGGAAGCCGTGGCCGCAGCGCTTGACCTTCTTGACGCAGAGGTTCAGGCCCTCGGTCGGGCCGTTGGACGCGCCGGTGGTGTGGTGGGCGAGGATCTCGTTCGCCACACGGCGAGGGTGCGACCGAGTGATTGGATCTCGGCGACGTCGTCGGTGGCGCACCCGGCGATGGTCTTGTCCAACAACACCGCGGCGTCGTCGGGGTCGTCGGTGAGGTAGACGTCGCGCACGTTCTCCTTCGCGAGCCAGGCGCCGAGGACCTCGTCGTGAGGGTCACCGACACGCAGCCCGAGCAGCAGCCGGTCGTGGCCGCGTTCGTCGAGGCGTTCGGCCGGCGAGGAGCAGCTTGCGGATCCGATACAGCGGGTCGGCTTTGCGGCCCCGATGACCGAGCGTCTCGTTCTGTATTCGTCGGCGGACCTTGTCGAGGCAGCGGTTCCCGACCCGCACCACATGGAAAGGGTCCGCGACACGGGTGGCGTGATCGAGATGCGGGGACAGCCCGGCCCGGAACGACTCGGCCAGGTCGGTGGCGACCACCTCGATGCCCGCCAACCAGGCCGGGTCGGCGTTGGCGGTCCATCGCCGCAGGTCAACCGCGGCGTTGCCCTCGAACCATGTCGATCACGATCCGTGCTCAGATCGACAAGACCAGTCGCGTAGATAGTCGAATGGGCTCGGTTCGCCCGCAAGAACGACGTCTCGTCAACACCGAGCTGCGCGACCGGCCCGACCCGTCCGGGGCATCGACCAGTGGCGTGCCGTGCTCGACGACCGCGTTCATGACCGTCCACCAACACACCCCGAACTCGCTCGGCGACCTCGACACTGGCCGAGCGTTCTCACCGACCTGACGGCACGCCTCCATCCCCGCCCGGCGCGTCAACACGGCCTCCGCGTCGACATGATCCAATGTTCGGTCCACGTCTTCGCGTGACATCCCCGTCGGGGCAACGCCACCGCCGCTTGACCCACACCAGCCGCGCCGGACGCCCGAAACACGCCAGATCCCGGATCTCCACCGTCTTACGTTCATGCGCCACCGCCCGGGTCCCGCACACCCAACAGCCCGTGACCGCCGCCAGCGACTCGATCGTGACCACGAGCTCTTCGGGTCCTCCGCCACCTCCAACACCCGGAAACCATCGAGTCCCAGCAGCGCCTCCGCCAGCCCAATACCGTCACCATCGCAGGGGTCTCCTCGTCGTCGCAGCCTTCAGCAGCCGCGACGATGACGGGACCCCTGCCCCAGTGGTGGACCCTCACCTACCCCGCTCCCTACACCAACGCGAAGAGCCCCCAAACCTGAATGACTATCTCCTCGTCGCCACCCCCGTGGAAGCGCCCCTCGATTCGGTGCTGTTCGAACCCATGGGGGGAGAGCACGTCGGAGAGGCCGTCGCCGCCGCCGTTCGCTTCGTAAATGACGGCTCGGATCGATGATCCGCCAGAACATCAGACAGACCGGCGAACACCACGCTCGAACCCTTCGACGTCGACCTTCATTACAGCCGGCCGACGAATCGTGCACTCGATACGAGGGTGTCTCCCTGCTCCACTCGGCAAGACATGGTCGTGGTGTAGTTGGCGTCGGGCCACGGCTTCAAAGAGCTTATGGCTGTGTGTCCGACGTCGTTGAGGCTCAGTGTCTGGTATCCGGGGCAGTCACCAAGCGCGATGCACCACGTCTCTATTTCAAGCTGATTGGCACGGACGTTACGGATCAGCCGAGTGAACGCTGGTGGCGCGGGTTCAAAGGCTGCGACTGTGACGCTTGGACAAAGATGCTTCACGGTTAGCGAGTGGATACCCGTGTTGGCACCTACGTCCCAGAACATGTCGCCTTCGCCAAGGTGTTGGAGAATCGTGTCGAGGACCTGCGGTTCGAAGTACCCCTCTTGAGTATGAGCTGGTCTACGTGCGACGTTGGGTCGGCCAGGAAAGTGAGACCGTGTGTAGTTGTGGTCCGCACTGCTGGAAGGAGGCACCGGCTGGAGAGGCAGGTTCGCGGCCCTGCCCGTTCCCCGGATGTGGTGTCGGAAGCCTTCCGCCAAGAGCCTGTTGATCATCGTTGCACATTAGCGGCTCTTCGGAATTGAGCGGGGTGTGATGGGGGGTAGGTCCCAGTCGGGTCGGCCAGCGTAGAGCAGGGCGCGGATCCGGTAGTGGCGGAAGCGGCGGAGCCCGAAGCTGATGGCTCGACCCGCTTGATCAGATTGCTGATCGCTTCAGTCGGCCCGTTGGTGGCGGGGGCGTGGCGCCAGGCGAGGATGTAGCTCGTGAGGTACTCGCCGGCGATGGTCGGGTCGTCGATGTCATTGAGCGCTCTGGATGGTCTCCTTGGCATGCCGGGTCGTGCGCGCCTGACCCCGAGGGTCGCCGGCCTCGAACAGACCGAGGAGCTTGGCTTCGTGAAGTCGTCGGTCGTTCGTCGGCGCGGGTCGACAAGCGGCGGCTCCGACACAGCCGGTCGTCCTTGCGGCCCCGATGATCGAGCGTCTCTCTGCACCCGCCGCCGGCACCCATCGACCTTGGCGTTGGCGTGCACGATGAGGATGGAACGGATCGGCGATCTGGGTGACGTGGACCAAGCCCTCGTCGAACACCCTGCGGTAGGGCCCCGACATCCAACCGGGGAACTTCCAACGTCATCGGCTCGGCTGGCATGATGGGCACTCCACTGGTCAGCGTCCTGTATGACAGCAGCCACCACGGCTGCCATCACGCTCCGACCATTGGGACCACGTATATCACCGTGCAGACGTTACGCCTAGAGTTCGCCGGGTCCTGAGAATTTCCATGCCAACACACCAGTACGTCTCCAGTTCTTCTCTGCCAGAGGCTCTGCCGGAATGCGCCACGGGCAAGAAATCGCGGCCGACTGTCAGCATCATCTGTGCGCCACCAAATGGTCGAAACCCAGGTATGGCCTCCGTCGATCTCGCCGCCAAGTCAGTTCTGAACGGACTCGGTCCCGTCGCGACCACCTATTGGCGCCTGTGGGACCAATCTGAATGGCAAGGGGTCGCTGGCGGGTCCCACATCACCAGCGATGGCCGCTTCTACGACCCGGACACTGGGCTCACGTATGAACCTCTCCGTCATCGAATCGACGAAGCTCTGAAATCCGATCTACTCATCTACTGGGGGGATTTCCATCACCTCGCTGCCTACCAACGCGACGCCGCACGGATCTTGGGAACCTCCCTTGGGATTGAGAATCCCAACGAGTTCGTCAGCCGCCACCTCCTTCTCAAGCACCAAAGCACACCTACGCTTGCCCGGGTGTTCTCTTATGGAACGACGCTCGGCCACAATGCGCCACTCGACTATGCAGGCACATACGGGGTGGACCTCGCGAACTTCCTCGCCAGGTCAAGACAGGTCTGGTTGCGCGACCCGTACTCGGCAACGATCGCCCAACAAGCAAGAACGCATAACCCGGCGTCCTGCTTTGGTGTCGACGCTGCCTTCCTTCTCCCTGCCGCCAACCTACTTCCAAATGATGGAAGCCTTGGAGTCTATGTCGGTCGGTCGGCGCTGCGCCCAGAAGCCGTAGCGCTCTTTGGTAGAGCGTTCGCGAAGCACATGCAACTTCGACCCGAGTGGATCGACTGGGGCAGAGAGCCAGCATTCTGGCCAATGGGGTCTCGCAGTCGATTCCGATTGGCCTGGCCCGGGCTTGAGCACGGACGGGTGAACCCCAGACCAACACAGCGCATGCGGATCTACGGTGAGGTCTTGGCGGGATCAAGACATGACGCAGAGCCTGTCGCACAACCCCCCGCTCCCGAACTGCTCCGACAACTCAGCCGCCACGAGGTCATCCTCACGGATACCTACCATCTCGCTGTCAACGCCTGGCGCGTCGGGACGCCGGCCATCTGCATCGTAGATACCCCGACCCGCGTGTGGAGCGTGAATTCCGGAGAGCCCGGCAATTCTCGAGACAAGCGACGCGCCCTCTATTCCATGATCGAGGCCTTGCCACTCTTGGTTGACGGACCATCGCTCTTCGGGTGTGCCAACTCAGCCGCAGCGCGGATAGGCGAACTCGTTTCAGACAGTAGGACCCTCGACGTCGTCGACAATCGGATTCGTGGGCTCATCGTCAGCAGCCGGGAACGATTCACAAGGGAGCTTCACCAGGTTTTGGGGGGCGCCCCGCGAATGAGCGGGGTGGTGTGACGGGCTGAGAGCCCCTGTGGAGACCAACGCTACGCGCGCCTGCGCGTTGCTCATGGGCTTGCCTGTCGTGAAGATCCTGGGCGTCGAAGACCAGTCCGGTTCAGCCCATCCGGGTGCACATCGACACGACCACGCCACCGCCGTCGTGTCGCGAGCGCGGGTCGGTGGCGTGGGTGAAGGGCCGGCCCACCGTGGAGCTGGTCGATCTGGCGTGCTTCGGTCGACCGGCCCGGATGGTGTGGCGCAAGCACCGCGGTGCTGTCCGTCGCCGGAATGCTCAACGCGGTCGTGGACTGCGACCGAGCCGTCCATCGCCGGCGCCCCGCCTGGCGATGACCGTCGGGCGGGCCGGTGGGTTGACCGAACAGGTGGGCCGCAACGGTCGCACCGTGTCCGAGGTCGCCCGGGAGCTCGGCTGTGACTGGCACACCATCAACGACACCGTCATCGCCTACGGGACCGCCCTGGTCGATGACGATCCCGACCGCATCGGTGTCGTCGAAGCGCTCGGGTTGGACGAGGTGCTCTTCGCGCGTGAAGGACCGTGGAGGAGCCAGGGGTGGTCGACCTCGATCGTCGACGTGGAAGCAGGGCAGCTCCTCGATGTGCGCCCGGGCCGTTCCGCTGCCGGTGCGTGCGCGTAGATGGCCAGCCGGCTGCTGCTCACCAAGGCCGACGAACGCCTCGACCGCGGCCGCACCACACTCGTCGGGCTCGGCGACGCCGGCGACCCTCGAGGAGAAGTGCGCGCCGCATGGAACGCCGGCAGGGGGGTCGTCCGTTGCATCTATGTGCACCACAACCCGGGCCTCGCGTTGAAGTCCGTGTCACGCGTCGCGGTCGGTTCCAAGACGAGTCGTGCCGGATTGGGTTTCGCTCACTGGTTTCATCATCCAACGCTCAGGATCGGTTTACCACGACTACTTCCCCGATCGGCTATTGTGCGCCGACGGCACATGGGGCTGGACCAGATCACCTGATCCCTAGAGGGATCGCACGGGTGGCGAAAAGGCCTAGAGAAGCCCTCATGAGTCAACTAGCCTGGGGGTGTAGCGCTGAAACTCGCACCGCGAAAGGACAGGCCCTCGTCGGCCGTCGTCACGAGCCAAGCATATTTGGTGTTGGCATTGCCAAGAGCGGCACGCATTCGCTCGCCCATCTATTGGCCCCGCATCTGCGGACGGAACATGAAGTGGACCCCTTTCCACTTCTTGCCATGATGAAAGCAAGGGAGATGGGATCGGTTCGGCCTCGTGCAATGAACCGGAGACTGCGACGCCGGGGGCACCACCTTGGTCTAGATGCAGACATCTCACAGATCAATGCACACGTCGCTCAGGAGCTTCACGAGATCTGGCCCCAAGACGCGATTCATCCTTACGGTTCGACGATGCCGAGAATTCGTCGACTCAATGTGCAGCCACCAACTACGGGCTCCTTCTACCGGACTGTGGCAGTGGTATAGAGACCTTCGCTTTGGCTCGGTTCAACCCACACATTTGGACAAGCCACTTCTCGATCTAGGGCTTTACGGCTTGCGCGCATATGTCAGATATTGGCTTGAGCAAAACCGTATGATATGTGAGATTATGCGTGACGGCACGCTTCTCGTTGTCCGCACCGATCTACTCGCATACGCGACCCCCACTATTGCGGAGTTCTGTCATATTCGAAGCAGTCTCTGTTGCGATGAGGCACATCAATTCAGCGCTCCGAACCACGTAAGCATGCTGGAGTTGCTCGACCCAGGTTATGTAGCTGAGGTTATCGATAGCGCTGAAGCCGACCTCGGGATTGCAGTCCGGTCGCACGCTTTCAGAGTTGGTTGGAGTTGACGGAATACCAGTGGAACACCGGGCAATCACGTACCGGGTCAAGAAGTGTTTACGCGGCACGTCGTACTTGGGTGGCGCGTCAACGGTGCATTCGTGGTTGAAGGCGCGTGTGGCTGACGGGTCCCAGCGTTGGGAGCTGTCGCCGGAACGAACCGCGATTGACCGGTGCCTGTGACGTGTAGCCGATCCGCGTGCATTCAGGTCTGCCTGCAGACCCCAACGGCACCCGCGACAGGCGAACCCCCACCACCGCAATGCCCGCCGGTAGCGCCACAGCGGGGCGCCCCACTCGTGTGACCAGCACGATCAACCCGCAAGAAGCCGCCAGCTCGGCACGCTCCTAGTGCCGACTCGGCCCGGCCACTCGGCGCAATCGGGCGCTTCGCGTTTCAGCGGGGTGTGACCGTTGCGAGTAGGTCCCAGTTGGGTCGGCCGGCGTAGAGCAGGGCTCGGATCCGGTAGTGGGCGAACCAGGCGGAACCCGAACGCGACCCGCTTCACCCGCTTGATGAGGTTGTTGATCGCCTCGGTTGGGCCGTTGGTGACGCGGGCCCGGTGCCAGGCCCCGATCTGGTCGGCCCAGCGCACGATCGTGCGGCCGAGCTGGCGGACCTCGGGCGGGCAGTCGTCGTCTTGGAGGTCGTGGCCGAGCCGCTCCACGAACTCGGCGGCCAGGTCCGGGTCGGCGATGTCGTAGATGCCTCGGACGGTCTCCTTCGCGTGCCAGGCGGTGCGCACCTCGCCGCGAGGATCGCCGGCGTCGAGCAACCCCAGCAGCTTGGTGCGCCCCCGGTCGTCGAGGCGTTCGTCGGCCTTGGTGAGCAGCCGCCGGGACCGATACAGCGGATCGTGCTTGTGGCCGCGGTGGCCCAGCGTCTCGTTCTGCACACGGCGGCGGACCTCGTCGAGACGCTGGTTCGCCAGCTTCACGAGATGGAACGGATCGGCGACTTGCCCGGCGGCGGGCAGCATCGTGTCGAACGCCAGGCGCCACGGCCCCGACAGGTCCAGCACCGCCCAACAGATCGCGTCCGCGCCAGGCCTGGGGACGCTGGGCGAGCCAGGCGCACAACCCGACCGAGGAGCGGCCCTCGACGACATCGAGGAGCTGGCCCCGGGCGACATCCACGATCGAGGTGGACCAGGCCTGGGTCCGCCACCGCCCGAGCCGGGCGAACAGCACTTCGTCGACCCCCGAGCGCGGCCACGGTGCCGACCCGGTCGACATCGGCGTCGAGCAACGCCGCCCCATACGCCATAACCGCGTCGTTGATCGTGTGCCAGCAGGCGCCGAGCTTCGGCGGCCACCTCGGACACGGCCCGACCGGCCCGGCCGACCTGGATGGTCGCCCACCGCCCGGCCCGGTCGGTGACCGACAAGCGCGGCGCCGCGACCCGTGGGTCCTCATGGGTCCACGAGCCCTGCCCGCACCAGTTCCGCGGGCACCAGAAGCGGTGCTTGCGCCACCGCAAGGTGACCGGCCGCCCGAAGCACGTCAGGTCCACCAGCTCGACGACCGGCCGGTCCTTCACCCACGCCCGCTCACCGCAGTTCGGGCACGTCGGCGGCTCGATGACCGACTCGACGGTGACCACCAGGCGGCGGTCCAACGACAACGGCTCTCTGACCTCCAACACGTTCACCGCGGGCAGACCAACCAACAGCTCGCACGCGCGCGTAGCGTTCAACACAGCAGGGGCACCTCCGGACTCGACGACGTCAGACATCGCCAAGTTCGCAGGGCCCCTGCTACGCGCCTGGGACCCTCACACCCCGCTCATCCGCGAAGCGCCGCAATCGCCCGCTGGCGAGTGCGACGAGATCTCCGGTCAGGGATGGGGGCCTCGCGGACCCCTTCGCTGAGGCCAGCTCGAGGCACCTCGTTACGGCGGTCTCCACAGCGTCAGCGGAATGGGAGTTGCGCAGGTGCCTCCGGCCGGCCTCAGCGAGCCGGTCAGCAAGTTCTGGGTCGGTGGAGAGCCTCACTACTTGGCGCGCAACCTCCTCTGGTGTTTCGCCGCTGAGGACGTCTACTTCGGGAGTCGCACCGCTTGCTCGGGCAGCTGGCCCAGTTGTCACGACGGGGCAACCAGCCGCCCAAGCCTGGACGATGGTGGACTTGATACCGGAGACGATGAACGACGGCACGAGTGCCAAGCCAGCGGAGGCATAGCAGGGAGCAAGGTCATCGACCTGGCCGAGGACCCGGAGCACCCCGGGTGGCAGGTCGGTCAGGACTGGGTGGAGGTCCTGATGGCTCACGAGGAGAATTGCGTTCGCGAAATCAGGGTGGTCCCTCTGCAGGGCCAGCACGACGTCACGGAGCCCTGCGGCGTTCCGTAGCGAGTCCATGCAACCGACGACCAGCACTTCGCCTTGCTCCGCGCCAGAACGCGGATCAGCATCCCCGTCCCATGTCTCGCTCCGAATCGTGTAAGGCACCACGACAACCTCTGAGCGGGGAAACCTGCGCCGAGCCCATTCCGCTTCGCGCTCGCCGATCACCGCGGTGACCGCTGGCGACCATCGTCTTCTGCGCCAGGCGAGCTCCTCGAGTCCGTCAAGGGCGCGCGCCCGCATCGACCGCCGGTTCTCCGGCAGATGCGACTGGTCTTCCTCCAGGAAAGCAACCGTCGGGAACGGATGGAACTCACCCAACTTCAGAAGCCATCGCGGATCGCCGATCGATACGACCACATCTGGCTGCCACCGCTGAAGAAGAGTCGCGAGGCTTTGCTGCCAAGCTTCCGGTCTCAGGCGGCCGCCAAGCAGCGACCAAACCGATTGAGCTATCCGCAAGACGCGACCGGTCATTCCAGAGACGGTTGGGATCGCGATCACGGTGGGCTCTTGCGCATCCCACCAGGAGTTGGTGGGAAACCAGAAACCTTCGATCTTCAGATACACGACGAGCACGTCGTAACGGTTCTCGAGGTGCTGGAGGAGGTCGAGGTACCGTGGCAAGAAGCCATTTCCCTGCACATCAGGTGAAATCGGCCAACTCGACACGAACGCTACGCGCTCGACCGGTCTCATCACCGGGCCCATCGAGCGCAACACTGCCGTTCGCTGAGGGCAGCCAACCAAGAGGCCTGCCGACGAAGCCGGCAGGGGAATTCCTCTGGGCCAGCGCTGGTGATCCCCAGCTGGTTGGATGTGTGGTCGTCGCTCAGCCCGGCTACCGCGGGCGGAGGGGCATCGAGGCCTCCCGACCTATGGGGTGGCTTCCCGCTAACGGCTCGGGTGTTGCTTCTTCGTGCGGCGTCGTCCAATCGGAGCACTAGCGCTCACGAGGGGATGGCAGAGGGCGCTCCCGCTCCTCTGGACTACCGCCGCCGATGGTGACCAGCCCGGTTTGGGCGTCGAATTCCTCGGCGACCGCCGCAACGAGGCGGGACGCGAGAGCCGAATGGCGATCGTACTGGTGGAGGACGGGGGCAATGGTGCCGTCCTGCCTGACCACCATTCCGTCCGGCCGGAGGTAGACCTCTCGTTGGGCGCCCATTGTTAGGGTTCGACCTTGGCCGTTCGGGACCACGGTGGCATTGGGGAGGGCGCCCGTGTACAGGAGCCAGTTGTGGATCGCCTGATCGTGTGGACCGAGGGGCACGTCCGTGTGGCGGCCAACCTCCCCCGCCATGGCTGCGAGGTAGCGCAGCATCGGGTCTCGCCGGCCGACGGTGACGCCGGAGCACGACACGACCGCATCGCCGAGGCGTCGCAACCCTCGAGTGCCGTACAGGTCCTTGATCCAGCTCCGGTTGAAGCCGGGAGCATCGAACCGGACGTGTGGCTCTTCGAGGAAGACCTCGAGCCCGGCCACTTCCGAGCTGAGGGGATCCGCTTGGAACAACACGTCACGGAGGTCCGAAATCATGATCTTGTCCACCTCGGGGTGTTGTTCGAGGTAGTCGAGGTAGTGGCCGTATCGAAGGGCTTGGACACCTTGAAGGCGGAACTCGAGGTCGATCGAGACCGCAGGCGCTTGCCGGGCGCGCAGGATCGAGCCGAGCGCTCGGTAGGCTCGCGGGTAGAAACGACGCGGACCACGCGTCACCTTCAGGCGGCCGAGTAGATCAGTAGACCATCGTGGAGCCAACGCCGGGTACTCGTCGTCCACCGCGACGACGTCGTCGGCAATCTGGCCGAGGGTCTGTTGATCCGGCGCCGAGACGTTCGAGACGAAGACGCACACGCGGCCCTCGTATCCTGAGAGTCGCAGCGAACGAAGAAATGGGAGGAAGTGTGGCTCTGCGGGCAGGTTGCTCGCGAAGCCGATCACCAACCCCCGGGCGGAAGACATCACGCGCCCCCGGCGGGGAGCTTCGGCGCGCCCCGGATGTAGCGCCCGGCGATCAGTGGGAGACGCGCGATCTCAGGGAGGGCGGCCGACGGACGCGACTCCCGCACCGCGGTAAGAGCTTTGCTGGCCCTCGCCCGGGCGTCTAGCAGCTGGGCAGCGCGCCACGCTTGACGGACCACCCGCTGCTGCTCGGCAGAGTTGTCGACCGAGTGGAAGGCTCGCCGACGGACCTCAGCAGCTGATGCGCGAACGCCAGCGCTTGCTCCCGCATTCGAGCTATGACGCCGGTAGCCGAGGATGACGTCATCGACAAACGCGAAAATCGCCCAGCCGGGCCAACCTGATGAGCACATCCCAGTCTTCGGCACCGCGGGCCCGTTCGTCGAATCCGCCGATCGAGACGTAGGCCCTTCGCTCCGCGAGCACCAGACCCGGAGGGAAGAGGACGCTTTGGGTTACGAGGTTCTCGAACGTGGTGTTGCGCTCCAGCGGCCACCGGCGTGGAAGACCACCTCGACAGCCCAGTCGGGCCCGCCCCATGTCCGCGAATTCGCCGCACCGCAGCGGGCCGCCGTCCTCGTCTATGAAGTCCCCGAGGCCATGGGCGCCGATCACGCCGGGATTCGTACCGACCGCCCTGAGCAGCATCCCGAGCGCCTGGGGCTGCCAGAGATCGTCTGCATCCATGAAGGAGATGTAGCCGACCTTGGGGCCGAGTTCCTCAAGCCCTCGGTTCCGAGCCACGCACGGCCCAGCATTGGCCTGGCGCACTACCGTCAGCCGGTCATCGGCGCGGGCGAAGGCGTCGGCGATCGCCGCCGTATCGTCGGTCGAGCCGTCGTCGACAACCACGCAGCGCCATTCTTGCCACGTCTGGCCCACGATGCTCGCGAGCGTCCCCTCGAGGAACCTCCCGGCATTGTGGGCGGGCACTACGACACCAACGGGCCGGGCAGCGGGGCACATGTTGTTGTTACTGGCAAACTTCCGCGCCGCGCACCTGGGGACCCTAGCACGCTGCGAATTCCGATAATGAGGTCGGTGGCAGACACCCGCCAGGCCCAACCGGGGATGGCCGATCGGCACCCAGGCGGCCGTCAATACTTCGCAGGCACCCGGCCGGCGCCAGCCACCCCCTCGCCCGGATCTGATCCGACCGCTGGCAACGAACGGGCATGATGGGGCGCGATGCGATCCACCACGCGCACAACACCGGAGGCGCCGCCGGGTGTCGCCCTGTTCGCTTCCTCGTTCCACCCTCATAAGGGAGGCGTTGAGGAGATGGTTCGCCAACTCGCCCACGCCCAGCAGGCGACCGGCCTGGACCCAACCGTCTACACGATGCGTTGGCCGAAGTCTCTACCTCCCGTCGAGGACTTCGAGGGCATCTCCGTCCGTCGGTATGTATTCCGCTCACCTGATCTGCCGGCGAAGCGCTTCGTCGCAGCGCTGCTCTTGGGACCTGTCACGCTCCTCCGGCTCGTCACCGACATGAGGCGGCGCCGCATCGAGGTCGTACACGTCCAATGCGTGAGCCCGGCAAGCTGGTATGCGCTACAGGCATGCCGCATCCTCAGGCTCCGTCTCGTGGTGACCATGCATGGCGAGCTGAGCGCCGACGCGACGGGTCTGTACCAGCGGTCCGGGTGGGCGCGTCACACCCTCCGTGCGTTGCTTCGGCGCGCGAATGCGATCACCGCCTGCTCGTCGCACACGCTGCATGAGGCAGAGGGGTGGTTCGGTAGGCCGTTCGGCCATCGCTCCAGTGTGATTCACAACGGCGTAGACCCGTCTGAGTTTCGGCTGGCCGAGCCGCCTCACTGCGACAGTAGGTACATATTCGCGATCGGTCGGCATGTGTGGGTGAAGGGCTTCGATCTGCTCATCGAAGCCTTTGCCGAAGTTGCGGCTGAAATGCCAGAGCTCGACCTGTGGATCGCCGGCGACGGGCCGGGGCGTCAAGCCCTCGAGGAGCAAACCCGCTCAGCCGGCCTTCAATCGCGGGTTCGATTCTTCGGCGAGACTGATCGCGCCACGACAGCACGGCTCTTCCGCTGCGCGGAGGCCTTCGTTCTGCCATCTCGGCGCGAGTCCTTCGGGATCGTCGTCCTCGAGGCGCTGGCTGCCGGAGTCCCAGTGGTCGCAAGTGATGTGGGCGGGGTTCGGGAGTTCTTGCCACACACGTCCGTGACCGCGCTTGTCGACGCTGATGATCCGCGCGCCCTCGCTGCGGCTATCGAATCGGTATGTGGTGCCGTCCCGACCGCGGCTGACCGCCGCCGCCTGGACGAGGTCATCGAGATGCACACGTGGAGCGCGATCGAGCGGGGCTACCGCGCTCTCTACGGATAGCAGCCTCAGTTACCCTCAGCTGGTGAAGATTCTCCTCGGTGGCGTTGGGATCCCGCCCATCTGGTCGGCGAAGGCCGAGTTCGAGACGCTCGCCGCCCAGGATGTCCATCGCCGACATCAGCTCGTCGAAGACCCTGTCGACGCTGATCTGATCTTGTTCACCGAATGCCACAACCTCCATGACGATTGGCGGCTGGGCACGGTCGCTCGGTCCCCGCTTGCGCGTTGGTTCCCCGAGAAGGTCTTCGTTTACGATGAGCGGGATCGGCCCCTGTGCCGGTTCCCGGGGCTCTACGTGAGCGCGTCGCGGCAGGCCCTTATTGGCCCTTATCAGGCCGCCTGGATATACCCCCCGCAGCGGATGATCTCGTACGATCTGACGACGCTCCCTGGATACGAGACGGTGGATCTGCTCTTCTCCTTCGTTGGATCGCCCACTCACCCTTGTCGCGAGGCCCTTTTCGAGCTCCGGCATCCCGACGCAATAGTCGAACGCGCCGAGGGTTTCCTGTTCGCTGAACGAGCCGGGAATCGGTTCGGCGCGCAGCGAGATCGGTTCGTTGAGTTGCTATCCCGCTCGGCCTTCGTGCTGTGCCCCCGCGGCCATGGCACATCGTCGGTCCGCCTGCTCGAAACCATGGCAGCAGGGCGGGTGCCAGTCATCATTTCTGACTCCTGGGTACCGCCCGAGGGCCCCGAGTGGGACCAGTTCGCGGTGCGGTGGTCCGAGCACGACGCGAGGGGGCTGGTGTCGTACCTGGAGGAGTTGTCGGCCGAGGCTCCCGCGATGGGCGCGAAAGCGGGGAGCGCCTTCCAGAACTGGTTCGGTCCAGGGGACTACTTCCACAACTTGGTCGAGCGGTTGGAGGTGCTTCGGTCCATCCGCGCAGAGTTGGCCCGGCCCCGCACGAACTTGTGGGCGCTCGGTCACGCCTATCAGGCCGCCTATCGTGCTCGAGTCGAGTCGAAAGCGCGAAGGCTGATCGACGGTGCCGTCCGGCGTGGGAGCTCGTAGCGAGCCGTCGATCTGAGGACTGACGCTAAGCCAGCTCGGTGTCTGGGCCCCAGATCGTGGCGGCTACGGTCGCCGCCGCGTCGGCCCACGAGCGCTCGGCCGCCCAGGCCCGACCTCGAGCAATGCCGACCTGCCGTTCGTCGGCGCTCGTCTCCAGGCAGGCCTCGATCTGACGGGCGATGCCTGCCGGGTCTCGCGGGTTGGCGTAGCGGGGGTGGTCGCCGCACGCCTCGCGGATCGACGGGATGTCCGAAGCCACGACCAGTGTGCCGATGGCCAGGGCTTCCAGCGCCGGGAGCCCGAAGCCCTCGTACAGCGAGACCGCGGCCAGACACACCGATCGGCGCACCACAGCCGCGGTGGTGGCGTCGTCCAGGCGCCCCATCCAGTGGATCCACGGCCGCGGATCGAACTCGGCGGCGGCGAACACCCCGTTGGGGCGATCGCCGATCAACACCAGCTCACACGGGTGGGTGGCCCGTACGTCAGCCACCGCCTCGATCAGGGTGCGCAGGTTCTTGCGTGGTTCGACCGAGCCGAGCGCGCACACGAACGGTCCCGCGGGCAGGTCCGCCGGTGTCGGTGGCGTCTCGGCCGCGGTGGAGAGGATGGGCGGATCGACCGCTTCGGGGATGACCACGGCGCCCCGTCCGAACTGCGCCTGTAGCCGGTCGCGGCTGAAGGCCGACACCGTCGAGGTCCACCGGGCTCGCCGCCACAGGATCTGGGTGGCCAGCCGGCTCCAGGTTCGGTAGCCGACGCTGAACCACTCGGGGTGGTCGATCGGGGAGATGTCGTGGACCGTGATCAGCTGCTTGCGCAACACCAGCGGACCGAAGTTGCACGGCGACCACAAGGCGGTGTCGTAGGCCAGGCAGCGCAGCGGCAACACCACCTGTTCCCACAGGTGCCCGAGCGGTCCCGAGGCGAAGCGTGGGGACGGGCCGAAGCCGGCCATCGGGTCGTCGAAGACCCGCTCGGCGTTGGTGGCGAACCGCTCGACGCCCGTCACCGGCCGCCCGGCGTAGCGGGCGTTCACCGCCAGGAACCGGGGCCCTTGTGCCGTGAGCCGATGGAGTCGCATGAGACGCTCAATCGCGTCACAGCGATCCTCGGCGGTCGACCCGACCACCGCCGTGGGCACCGACCGGGCCAGTGCGCCCCGGTCGGCTCGATCGCCGATCGCCACCACCGGCTTGAACCAGCGCAGCAGCCGCTCCTGGTTGGCGGTGAACCCGAGCTCGGCCCGACCGGGCTGCGAATCGCACACCAGCGCGGCGCCCAGACCCCGGGCCAGCACCAGCGCGCCGGCCAGCAGGCTCGGATCGACCAGGTGCACCACCGGTCGCGACGGGGCCTGCTTGCCCGTGCGCCCCGCGAGTTGGAGGGCGTGCACCGGCCAGCCCGGGCCCTCGACCGCAAAGCTGGCGCCGACACCCTGCGGTGACGGCGTCGCTGCCGCGCCCACCACCACCAGGCTCGGGTCTGCGCACATGGCGGCCAGCTCGGCGGCTCGTTCGAGCTGCTCCGGGTGGTCGCGGCAGACGATGACGGTGCGCAGCCCCGCCTTGGCCGCATCGGCCCCCCGTTCCGCAGCCACTTGGCGGGCGTGGCGCAACTCGTCGTCGAAGGCCAGCGCCCGGTCGTGCCAACTCGGCACCGGCCTCGGCTGCCGGGGCGACGGCGCCGCCAGTTCGGCCCGAAGCGCATCGACGAAGTCCTGGGGGGTCGCGGTGAGGATCGGGTCGCCCAGATCACGGAACCCGGCCACCGGGGTGGCGATGGTGGGCGTCCCAACCGCCAGGCACTCGTACGCCTTGATCGGGTCGAGGCTCTCGGTGAACGGTGAGATCACGTGGGGGACGATGACCACATCCGCGTGTTGCAGGTAGCCGGGCACCTGGTCGTAGGGCCGGGGCCCGAGCAGGTGGATGTTGGGGTGCCGGTCGAGCCGGTGACGCTCGTCGGCGGTGAGGGCGAGGGGCCCCACCAGCGTCAGCTGCAGGTCGGCCAGCTCGGTGGCCGTGGCCTCCACCAGGTCGAGGTCGACCCGGTCGGGATGCACGGTGCCCACGTACACCGCCACCGGGCTGGGAGGCAGATCGTCGGGTCGGTCGGTGGGTCGGGTGAAGTGGGCGGCGTCGACCGCGTTGGGGATCAGCACCCGCGAACCGGCCGACGGCGGGCGGGTGCGGCACAGATCCTGCGAGCAGACCACCACCGACGCGCACTCGCCGTAGAGCACCTCCTCGTCGTCGCGGATGCGCTGTTTGATCCGGGCCGGGCCGGCGGCCTGGGTCCAGTCGTCGGTGATGTCGTAGACGGCCGGCCAGCCCGTGGCCGAGGCCAGCCCCGCGTAGTTGTGGTCGTTGACCCACAACACGGGGTCGTCGAGGCCAACTCGTCGGGCGGCCGCCCGGATCTGTTGTCGCAGGTGAGCGTCGGCGGTCGGGCCCAGCACCCTCGGCAGCGCCTTGACGGGCTGGAACAGGCTGACCCGAGGGTCCTGCGGCAAGGGCCGCAGCCCGGCGGGCCGGCGCAGCCGTCCCTCGCCGCGAGCCTCGTGGATCAAGTCGAGGGGCGGCTCGACGAACAGGACCCGGCGGTTCGGGTCGAGGCCCAGTAGCTCACGGACGAGGAACTGGTTGCGTCGCCAGGTCGTGTCCCAGGCCTCGAGAGAGCACACCACCAGGTCACCGGTCGGCCGCGAGACCTCGACCACGGTCTGCGCCTGGTCCTCGATCTCGGCTCGGCTACCCGGTCGACGACCCATGGCGCAAGACTAGGACCCGCCGTCGTGGCCCCGATTCGTCGGCCGCGTGCGGCCGTCCACCGGCGACGCCGCCCAGCTTCTGACCCGCCAAACGGGGGGGACCAGGTTTCCGGCGCGTGAAGGTGACATGGGGCTTGTGATCGACCGGACGCTGGATGCTAAAGTCCCACGCCTAAGGCACCGAAACGGTGCGTGGGCATTCGGTGCGACGCTGGAGAGATCATGACAGGCATGGAGCGACCAGAGTCCGAGAATCAGCCGGGTCTCTCGGCTGACGTCGCGCCGTCCCTGCTGGCCGGCCGGACTAGCCGCGGCTTCACGGGCTCGCTGCGAGCCCTGGGCGGGCTCGGTTTCTCGTGACGGTCAACGTCGATCGCCGTCGCTTTCTGGCCAAAGCGGGCGTGGGCGCGGCTGCCACGGGGGTCTTGTGGGTGACGCCGTCGGTCCTCGGGACAAGCGCCGCGTTCGCCGGATCGAGTTGTGTCTGTTCGGACTCGCTCAATTGGGGGTCCTTCAGTGTCGGCTCGTCGCCGACGACCCAGAACTACCCCGCCTCGGGGAGCTGCCCGGAGATCAACCTCAGCTGGTCGATCACCCAGGTCGGCACGTTCACCCCGGGCGCCGACAACGGCACGGTCGTCTTCGAGAACGACGGCGGGTCGACCTCAAACCGGCTGAAGCTGAGCTTCGCAGGCGCAGACGCAGGCGCAGGGGACGGGTACGACCTGACGTTCACCTTCACCGATGCGAGCAGCAACCCCTATCAGGTCTACCTCCCCAACGGTGCCGTCGCGAACATCGGCTCTGCAACGACAGAAGGGCAGGACAAGGTCTGGGTCGACAGCGACACCACGGTGTCGACGAGCCACGCCGGATTCAGCCCGACCTTCACCGGTAGTGGCACGAGCAGTGCGGACCCTTGGACTGGCAACAAGCCAGCGACGGGCGCGCAGAGCAACAACGTGGGCACCTACGGGGTAACGGGAAACGGTAGCTTGACCTCGACCTTCACCATCCACTACCGACTCGGCGCCGCACCGACCGCAACCCCCTACAGCGTCTACATCTCGATCCTGAACATCAATTGGTGCCGCTAGCGGCACCCGGGCGCCAGGGCTGAGAGGCACAAGCCCGATGGGAGGCGCGCTCGGGGACGCCCGGCCCGGCGCGGGTCGTGCGGCCTGATCCATCAGGGCTGGCGCCGTGCTTCGGTTGCCGCGAGCCCGGCGGCACACCCGGCCCGGTCGTTCCCCAGCCTCACCTCGCGGCGGTCCTCGACGACGTGCCGGTGCCGGTCCCACGACTGCTGGGCGCCGAGGTCGACGGGCAACTCGTGGTCTTCGCCCCCGACCGCAGTCAGGCGCTCGTGCTCAACGCGGAGCCGTGGCGCTGATCCTGGGGGCCTTCGATGGGCTCCGGCGGCTCTCCGCCGTGGTCGATCAGCTCGCCACCGAGACAGGCGTGCCGCCCGGGGCCATTGCCGCCGACGTGCTCGAAACCACCGACCGCCTGTGGGCGGCGGGGGCCCTCACCATCGAACGCGACGGTGCGCTGCCACAGGATTCCGCACCTCGCGAGGGCCCACCGGCCCCCGCCCGCCCCGTCGAGCCGGAACCAGCCGCCATTTCCCGCGTGGTGTCAGGCGGCACGTGGGTGTACCGCTCCGGCGCGCTGCGTGTCGCAGCGACGACTCTCGTCGTCGCCGCCGAGGACCCCGACCTGGGCCTGCGCGGTTCGCGCGGGCTGCTCGATGATCTCGGTACGGACGGCGACGGTGACATTGACGCCACGCCCGCTCACGAGCTGCTCCTGATGGGCCATGTGGCGGACGATGCGGAGGCCCCAACGTCGGCCGACGCGGGGATATGACTCCTCCTCGACGGCCACGAGGTCGGCCACGCTGCCCGCACGCCTCAGGTGCTGGCGCGGGCCACGCACCGGCTGGATCTGCTCGCCGCCGAGGAGGGTGATCGCCACATCCTCCTGCACGGGGGGCGGTCCAGCGCGGCGAGCGGGTCGTCGTGATCCTGGGAGGTAGCGGGCAGGGCAAGAGCACGCTGGTCGCGGCGCTGGTCGCGGCGGCTTCTCTTATCTGAGCGACGAGGTGGCGGCCATCACGACCGACACGAACCTGGTGCTGCCCTATCGCAAGCCGCTGGACCTGTACCCCGACTCGCTCGAGCTGCTCGGCATCGGCGCAACTGCCACGGATCTCGGGGACGCCAAGCACAAGGTCGTCGCCCACGACCTCGGCACGCTCGGGGACGGTGGCCGACCCGCGATGCTCGTGTTCCTCGGTGATGCCGAGGGCGGTGCGCCTCCCGGCTCAGCTGGTCTCGTCCAGCTCTCACCCGCCGAGGCGCTCGTCGCCATGATCCCCAACACGTTCGAGCAGACGGTGCGCGATCCGGCGCACTTCGGCGCGATGGCCCGCCTCTGCGAGGAGACCCTCGCCGTGCGCTGCGAGCGACGCGAGATCTGGGATCTGGTCTCCGCGATCGACCGGACGCTCGGTTGGCCCGAGCGAGGTTGACCCGATCGCGAGGAGATCGCTCGGGTCGGTGCCGCCGGGTTGCGCTCGGCTGCTGGAACCGGGCGGCGAGCGTGTCAGCGGGCAGGGAGTTCTTACGCTCGGAGGATTCCCAGGTTCGTGTCCCGCACCTTGCGAAGTCCCCTCGGCCTTCCGACCTCAACGACGGCGTCAACCAGGTCCCACCAGTACGGAGCAAGGTCATCCCACAGGACGTAGCCACCAGGTCGGGCCAGCATCAGAGCGGTTCGCGAATCGCGAACACCATTCTGATAGTCATGGGCCGCATCTACGAATACCAGGTCGCACGATGACCTCCACGGGGAGAAGTCAAAGGTGGCAGAGTTGCCGCGGAGTTGGACAATGCGGTCGGCCTCCGGGGAGTCCCGGAAACGGCAGCCGACCATTGCCCCGGTGAATCCCCCTGGCGACTGGGTGTTATCGAAGTCATGCTCGGGGAGGTCCAAGGTGGTTACCGTACCGTCGTGGGGGACCACCGTTGCGAGCAGGCCAGTTGTCCCACCATCGAACGTGCCGATTTCAAAGATCTGCCGTGCCCCGATGGCGCGAGCGATGCAGAGCAGCACCTGTTCATCGAGTTCGTGCAGATCCCAGGAGTGGCGGTAACTGCCGGATGCATCCACAGAGAAATCGAAGGAACTCACGCCCAGCTCACGAGCCAGGTCAGCTATACCGACCGCCTCGAGGGACTCGAGCTGCTGCGCGGCCCGATGCTCCAGCGGCCAACGCAGCCAGTCCTTCAGGAACCTCGAACGTCGCCCGTCACCAGCGTTGGGCCCCAAACCGTCACCGATCGACTTGGCGTATGTTGCTGCCTTTCCCATGATGTTCGTATACCTCAATCCACGCCGACCGGTTCGTCAGCCAGGAGTTGACCCAGGGTCTCGAGTTGGCGGCTGGCGCCGCCCAGGGTGAGCTCGAGCTGCTTGGCCCACAGGTAGTAGCGGTGCAGGGGGTAGTCGCGGTCCACGCCCACACCCCCGTGGAGGTGCTGGGCGGCCCGCACCACCCGCTGGCCGGCGTCGGCCGCGAAGTACTTGGCCACCGCCACCTCCTTGGCCGACGGGCGACCGTCGGCCAGCGACCACGCCGCCTTCAGCGCGGTCAGGCGGATGGCCTCGGTGTCGATGAAGGCGTCGGCCGCCCGCTGGCCCACCGCCTGGAAGGTGGCGATGGGCCGATCGAACTGCTCGCGGGTGGTGGTGTACTCCGCGGTCAGGCGCAGCGCGGCCTCGGCCACCCCGGTCATCACCGAGCAGATGGCCGCGGTCACGTGCTCGATCAGCCACGACACCGTGGTCGCCTCCGCGTCGATCGGGCCGATCACGTCGTCGGGCCCGACGTACACGCTGGTCAGCTCGAGCTGGGCCTCGGGGATGCGGGTGATGGTGTCCTGGCGCTCACGGTCGACGCCGTCGGCGGCCGGGTCGACCACGAACAGGCCGACCTTCCCGTCGAGGGTGGTGGCCGACACCACGATGCGATCCGCGGCCAGCCCGGCGGGGACGCAGGTCTTCAATCCGTCCAGCACGAACCCGCCGTCGTCGACCGCTTCGGCCGTGGTGGTGGGTCGGTGCGGGTCGCCCAACGGCTCCACCAGCGCGGCGGTCAGGATGGTGGTGCCCGCCACCACCCCGGGCAGCAGGGCGTCGCGTTGGGCCTCGGTGCCGAACTGCGCCACCGGCGCGGCGCCGTAGACCAGGGTGGCCAACGCCGGGATGGGCGCTGCCGTGCGCCCCACCGGCTCGAGCAGCAGGCCCAGCTCGACGGGGCCGAACCCGAGCCCGCCCTGGGCTTCGGCGATGGCCACGCCCAGCAGGTTGGCCTCGGCCAGGCTGGCCCACAGGGCCCGGTCGAAGACCAGCTCGTCGCCGTCCTCCAGCTCCTTGATGCGGGCGGGGGTGGCCTGGTCGGTGAGCAGCTGGGTCGACAGGTCCGAGATGGCCTGTTGCTCGTCGCTGAGCGAGAAGTCCATGGTGTGGGGTCTCCGTCGAGGGATCGGTCGAGCGTCGGTCAGGTGAGCGTCGGTCAGGGAGCGGGTCGGTCAGCGCGAGGCCATGGGCATGTTCAGACCGAACACGTCGATCAGGTCGCGCTGGATCTCGTTGGTGCCCCCGCCGAAGGTGAGGATGACCAGGCCCCGGTAGAGGTTCTCGACCCGGGAGCGCAGCAACGCCCCGGGCGTGCCCGCCTTCAGGTAGCCGGGTTGGCCCAGGATCTCGAACAGCCAGCCCAGGGTGTCGAGGTACAACTCGGTGCCGTACACCTTGGTGGTGCTGGCGTCGGCCACCGACAGCTCGCCGTTCTCGGCCTGCCAGGCCACCTTCCAGTTGATGAGGCGCAGGAACTCGAACCCGGCGTAGGCCTTGGCCAGGTTCGTCTGCACCCAGGGCTGGTCGATCACCCGGCGCCCGTCGGGCAGCTTCGTCTCCTGGGCCCACTGGCGCACCTCGGTCGAGCGTGCGGTCCACCATGCCCGGGCTGCACAGGGTGACCCGCTCGTGGTTGAGCTGGTTGGTGATGAGGGTCCAACCGTTGTTCTCGCCGCCCACCAGGTTGGCGGCCGGCACCCGCACGTCGTCGTAGTGCACGGCGCCGATCTCGTGCTCGCCCATGAGGTGCAGCGCCTGCACCTCGATGCCGGGGGTGTCCATGGGCGACGATGATCATGGACAGGCCCTTGTGCTTCTTGACCTCGGTGTTGGTGCGCACGGCCAGCCAGCAGTAGTCGGCGCTCTGGGCGTAGCTGGTCCACATCTTGTTGCCGTTGATGACGTACTCGTCGCCGTCGCGCACCGCGGTGGTGCGCAGGGCGGCCAGGTCGGTGCCCGACCCCGGCTCGCTGTAGCCGATGCAGAAGTGGATGTCGCCGGCCAGGATCTTGGGCAGGAAGAAGTTCTTCTGCTCGTCGGTGCCGAAGTTCATGATGGTCGGCCCGACCGTGTTGATGGTGAGCATGGGCACGGGAGCGCCGGCCCGCATCGACTCGTCGAAGAAGATGAACTGCTCCATCGGCCCGCGGCCCTGGCCGCCGTACTCGGTGGGCCAGCCGATGCCCAGCCAGCCGTCGGCCGCCATCTGCTTGACCACCGAGCGCATGACCGGGCCGGTCAGGTCCTCGGCCAGCGCGGCCTGGGTCTCGGGGTCGAGCAGCTTGGTGTAGTAGGCGCGCAGCTCGCGGCGCAGCTCTTCCTGCTCGTCGGTGTAGGCCAGGTGCATGGCGGTTCCCCTGTGAGAGCGGTCGGTGGGGCCACGACGGCCCGACCGGGCTGGGGTCACCCTAGTGCCGCGACGCGCCCGGTTCTGACGGGCTGTCAGGTTCGGCCGGGCCGCACCCAGGGCGCCGAGGCGATGCGACCAGCGACGACGCGGCGATGGAAGACTGCGGCCATGAGCTCCACCATCATCGTGGCCGTCGACGGATCCCACCTGGCGCTGGAGGCGGCGCGCCGAGGCCTGGCGGTGGTGCGCCCGGCCGAACGGGTGGTGGTGGCGACGGTGAGCCACGCCGTGGATCCGGCGCTGGCCTACGACGGCTCGGGCCACGCCGGGCCGACCATGACCGAGCGCGAGCTGCTCGACCAGCGGGACCGGGCCACCGTGGACAGCCAGGCCTTCCTGGCGGAAGCGGTGACCGCGCTGCACGCCGAGCTGGCGGGCGTGCAGGTCGACACCCAGGTGCTCGAAGGCCATCCGGGTGCGGCCTTGTGCCAGCTGGCTGCGGATCTCGACGCCACCGCGATGGTGATCGGCAGCCGCGGTCGGGGCGGGTTGAAGCGGGCGGTGCTGGGATCGGTGTCCGACCACGTGGTGCGCAACGCCACCTGCCCGGTCGTGGTGATCAACCCGACCGCGGCCTGAGATCACCTCGACCGCGGGTCAGGCCTCGACCACGAGCAGGGAGTGGTCGGTGCGGTTGAGGGCCACCGGGCCGTCGTCGGTGGCCACCACGATGTCCTCGATCCGGGCCCCCCACCGACCCTCGATGTAGATCCCCGGCTCCACCGAGAAGGCGTTGCCGGCCACCAGCGCCTGGTCGTTGCCGGCCACGATGTAGGGGTCCTCGTGCTCCTCGATGCCGATGCCGTGGCCGGTGCGGTGGATGAAGGCGTCGCCGAAGCCGCCGGCGGCGATGAGATCCCGCGGCCGCCGCGTCCACCTCGGCCGCCGGCTCGACCCACGGTGCCGGCCGCCGCGGCTGCGGCCTGTGCCCCCTCCAGCACCCCGTAGAGCTCGAGGAACTCGAGCGGGGGCGGGCCCGTGTACACGCACCGGGTGGTGTCCGAGCAGTAGCCGGCACCGTCGGGGCCGACCATCGTGCCGCCGAAGTCGCACAGCACGACCTCACCCGGTCCGATCACCCGATCGGTGGCGTCGTGGTGAGGGCTGGCCGCGTTCGCCCCCGCACCGACGATGGCGAAGTTCACCCGCTGGTGGCCCTCCGCCAGCAGCCGCCGGCCGATCTCGGCCGAGACCTGGGCCTCGGTGCGCCCGATGAGCGGGATCTCTCCGTGCTGGAGCGCCTGGGCCACGCGGTCGGCGGCGGCACCGGCCCGGGTCAGCACCTCGATCTCGGCCGCGTCCTTCACGGCCCGGAGGGGCGAGGTGATCGTCGACGCCCTCAGGTAGCGGGCGGCGGGGCGGTGGGCCTGGAGGTCGAGCACGAACCGGGCCCACGTGCGGTCGTCGATGGCGATGGTGGCGGCCGCACCCACCAGCCCGGCCACCAGGTCGAGCGGGTCCTCGGTCTCGGTCCACGGGCGCATCGAGAACTGGCCGGGCCGCTCGACCACCCGGGGCGCCTCCAGCCGGGGGATGACCAGCACGGGTTCACCGTCGCGGGGCACCACCAGCATGGTGAGCCGTTCGAGGGGCATGGCCTGGTAGCCGATGAGCCACGGCAGGTCGGGTCCTACCGACAGCAGCAACACGTCGACCTGACGCTCGGCCATGGCGTCACGAACCCGGGCCAGGCGCGGACTGGTCATGGGGGCAGACTACCGGCCGGCCCCCGTGCCGATACTGGGCGTAGAAATGTGCGGTATCCGGGCGCAAAGATGCCCAATTTGCTGGTCGGGGCTGGGCTGGTGGTCGGTCAGCTCGAGCGGCGGCCCAGGGCGAGGGGGGAGTAGCGGGCGATGCAATAGATGGCTCGGACGCCGTCGCGCCAGCCGATCTTCTTGCCCTCGTCGTAGGTCCGGCCGCTGTAGGAGATGCCCACCTCGTAGACCCGCCAGCCCTGGGCCGCCACCTTGCCCGTGATCTCCGGCTCGATGCCGAACCGGTCCTCCTCCAGCACGAAGCTGTCGAGCACCTCGCGCCGGAACGCCTTGTAGCAGGTCTCCATGTCGGTCAGGTTCAGATCGGTGACCATGTTCGACGCCAGCGTCAGCGCCTTGTTGCCCACCGAGTGCCAGAAGTAGAGGACGCGATGGGCCTGGCCACCCAGGAACCGGCTGCCGTAGACCACGTCCGCCTTGTCGTCGAGCAGCGGGCCCACCAGCTCCGGGTAGTCCTGCGGGTCGTACTCCAGGTCGGCGTCCTGCACGATCACATAGGGCGAGGTGGCCTCGGCGAACCCGCGGCGCAACGCCGCCCCCTTGCCCTGGTTGTGCGGTTGGAGCAGCACGCACACCCGAGGGTCGTCGACGGTGGCGAGGCGGTCGCGGGTGCCGTCGGTGGAGCCGTCGTCGACGATGATCAGCTCCGCCGTGTACGGCGAGGCCAGGACGCGTTCCACGATCAGCTCCACCGTGTCGCGCTCGTTGAAGCAGGGCATGACCACCGACAGGCAGGCGACCGGGACGCTCGCCGACTCGGATGTGCTCATCACGGACTCCTCGCCGGGCGCACGGAGGATCCCGGTCCGATGATTCTGGCTCACCCGACGCGTGGTCGTGCCAACCGGGCCCGGTCAACCGCTCGGTGGGCCTGGCCACCCAGGAACCGGCTGCAGTGGACCACGTCCGCCACGACCGCGCCGGCCGGGACGACGACCCTGTTCACCCCCTGCGGCTGAGCGCCGCGACCGGCGGGTTCGGGGTGGTCGGATGAACGGGCCGCGTCGGATGGGTCACCGGCGGGCCGACATCGCCGGCCAGGCCGGGGAAGACGCGTTGCAGCGCCCAGGTGCAGAACTGCCAGTCATGCCCGCCGGGCCCGGCGAACCAGGTGGCGTGGATGCCGGCCCGGCGGGCGGCGGCCGCCTGGTGACGGGTGACCCGCAGGTGGGAGGCGTCGCCCAGGCCGGCGCCGAACCAGGCGGTGAGCCTGCGGTAGGCGCCGATCGGGTGGGCCAGCAGCCACGACGGCTGGTGTTGGTGCATGGCCGCCCGGGAGCCGGCGTAGAGCTGGCGGAGCGTGGAACCGACGACGTTGGGGGCGGCGTCGCCAGCCAGGTCGACCGCGTAGTGGAACAGGGTGGGATGGCGCAGGGCCAGGTCGTAGGCGCACGTGCCGCCCTCGGAGAAGCCCACGATCCCCCAGTGGGCCGGATCCGCGCTCAGTCCCAGGCGGTGGGTGGCGAAGGACACCACGTCGCGGGTCAGGTAGGTCTCGGCGTGGCCCCGTGAGCTGTCCACACACTCGGTGTCGCCGCTCCAGGAACCGTTGGCGTCCACGAACAGCATGACCGGCGCCCGACCGTGGTGGGTGCGGGCATAGGCGTTGGCCGTGTCCAGCGCCCCACCGCTGGAGGCCCAGATGGCCGGCGAGCTCGGCGTGCCGGCCAACAGGACCAGCACGCCGAGCCGGGCGCGAGCCGCGGTGAAGTAGGCGGGGGGCAGGTACACGTAGTCCCACCGGTGCACGAAGTGCGACGCCGTGGCGGGGATGTCGACGGCCGCGAACTGGCCGCTGGCGGGGAGGGCGGGCGTCGGCGCGGCGCGGGCCGTCGCGGCCGCGGCCGGCCGGATGGCCGACGGCGACAGGACCGGCGCCGCCCGCCGGAGGGCCCAAGCGGGCGGCGGTCGGTGCCTTGGTGTGGTCGCTTGACCGACCTGGTCCGGCGAGGCGGACGACCGGCGCGACCCCGCCGACGGCCCCACGGATGCCAGCTCGTGACGGAAGGTGGCCGCGCTCACCTGGCCGGGCAGGGGATGGCCCAACAGGTCACCCAGGGTGGGCCAGTACCCGTAGTGGCTGTTGATCATCAGGAAGGCGGCGGCCACCGCCACCGGGACGGCCACGGCCCCGGCCAGGCGCCGGCCGCGGCCGGCCGTCGACCAGCCGGCCACCACCACTGCCGGGGTGAGCAGGGCCAGGCCGGCCCAGACCAGGAACGACGCCGGATACGAGTCGACGATGGTGGCACTGGCCCGGAGGTACCAGGAGATCGCCCACTCGACGACGACCACGCCCGCGACCAACGCGGGGAGCGAGCGGGTCCACCAACGTCGCGAGCGACGGACCGTCACCGCGGCGATGAGGGCGGCGGCCACCACGGCCACCGGCGCCACCTCGAGTGGCGCATCGATGCGCACCCCGTCGAGCCAGCCCCGGGCCGCGCTCAGCCCGAACAGCGCGACGGCGGCGGCCGACGATGTGGCCAGCACCCACGTCGGCCACGACCTCCAGGTCACCACCGGCCCAGTGTGGCCTCGGATGGAGAACAATGGATGTCGCCCAAAGAGTATGAGAATCCTCTCATGAGAGAGCTCACATCCGCGGCCACATCTGCGGCCCGTCCGGTCGCCGCGGGCCGCGGCCGTCCCCAGCCGCGGAGACGCTTCGGTTTGGCCGGGGCGGGCATGACAGGATCTGGCCATGAGTCAACCGCTCGAAGCTGACGTGGTGGCCACCGGACTGCGCTTCCCCGAGGGGCCGGTGGCCCGTCCGGACGGTGGCGTGCTGTTGGTCGAGATCGCCCGGGGCACCCTCAGCGCCGTCGGGCCAGATGGCACGGTCGAGGTGGTGGCCGACTGCGGCGGCGGGCCCAACGGGGCCGCCATCGGACCCGACGGCGCCGTGTGGCTCTGCAACAACGGGGGGTTCTTCACCTGGGTCCAGGTCAGCGACGAGCTGCTGGTGCCGGGTGAGACGCCGAGCGACTGGGTGGGCGGCAGCATCCAGCGGGTCGACCCGGCCAGCGGGTCGGTCGAGACCGTGGTCACCGAATGCGACGGCCATCCCCTGCGCGCCCCCAACGACCTGGTCTTCGACCGCGACGGTGGGCTGTGGTTCACCGACCACGGGGTCACCGCCACCGAGGGCACCGACCAGGCGGGCGTCTGCTACCGGTCCCCCGACGGCACGGTCACCGGCCTGGCCTACGGCACCGAGTCGACCAACGGCATCGGCCTGAGCCCCGACGGGGATCGCCTGTACGTGGCCGAGACCCACACCGGTCAGCTCTGGGCCTGGGACGTCGTCGGCCCCGGCCAGCTCGGACGCGACCCGGCCAGCGACGCCGCCCATGGGGGCACCCTGCTCTTCGACGCCCCCGACGGGCACCTGTTCGACTCGCTGGCGGTCGACGGCGACGGGTGGGTGTGCGCGGCCACCCTGGGCCAGGGCGGGATCACCTGCGTCGCTCCCGATGGATCACGATCCGAGCACCTGAGCCTGCCCGACCCGCTGGTCACCAACATCTGCTTCGGGGGCGACGACGGCCGCACGGCCTTCATCACCTCCTCGGGACGCGGCGAGCTGCTCCGCTGCCAGTGGTCGCGTCCCGGCCTCAGCCTGGCGTTCGGCTGAGCCCGATGGAACGCGGCCTGTTCACCGAGGAGCAGGACCTGTTCCGCGACAGCTTCCGGCGCTGGCTGGCCGCGGAGGTCGTTCCCCATCACGACGAGTGGGAGGCGGCCGGCATCGTGCCCCGCGACGTGTTCGCGGCGGCCGGTGAGCTCGGATTCCTGGGGATGGCGGTGCCCGAGGAGTTCGGGGGCGGGGGCACCGACGACTTCCGGTTCAACCTGGTCATCATCGAGGAGGTGCAGCTGGCCGGGGTGTCCGGGGCAGGTCTGGGGCTGACCCTGCACAACGACATCTGCCTGCCCTACTTCCTGCGCTACGCCACCGAGGAGCAGCGTCATCGGTGGTTGAAGGGCATCGCCTCGGGCGAGCTCATCACCGCCATCGCCATGACCGAGCCCGGGATCGGCTCCGACCTGGCCTCCATGGCGACCACGGCCATCCGCGACGGCGACCACTACCTGGTGAACGGCTCGAAGACCTTCATCACCAACGGCATCAACGCCGACCTGGTCATCACCGCGGTCAAGACCGATCCCACCCAACGTCATCGCGGGATGAGCCTGGTGGTGCTGGAGCGGGGGATGGACGGGTTCGAGCGGGGGCGCAACCTGGACAAGATCGGCCTGCACGCCCAGGACACCGCCGAGCTGTTCTTCTCCGATGTGCGGGTCCCGGTCGCCAACCTGTTGGGCCAGGAGGGTCAGGGCTTCGGCCAGCTGGTGGCCAACCTGCCTCAGGAGCGCCTGTCCATCGCCGCCGCCGGGGTGGCCGCGGCCCGGGCCGCGCTGGGCTGGACCGTCGACTACGTCGCCCAGCGCCAGGCGTTCGGACAGCCCGTGGGCGCGTTCCAGAACACCCGCTTCGTCCTGGCCGAGGTGGCCACCGAGGTGGAGGTGGCCCAGAGCTTCGTGGACCGCTGCGTGCTCGGGCTGAACCGCGGTGACCTCACGGTGGAGGAGGCGGCCATGGCCAAGTGGTGGTGCACCGAGCTGCAGAAGCGGGCGGTGGATCGTTGCCTCCAGCTCTTCGGCGGCTACGGGTACATGAACGAGTACCCCATCGCCCGGGCCTATGCCGATGCCCGGGTCACCACGATCTACGGGGGCACGACCGAGATCATGAAGGAGATCATCGGGCGCAACCTGGGGGTGTAGGCGCCGCCCCGGTGCCGACCGGACCACCCGGGCCATGGGCTCGGTGAGATTCCCAGGGAAATCCAAGACATCGCAGCGCCGCCGCGGAGGCGACCGCAGGATCCTGCTTCCATGTGGATCTTCCGGAGCGCACCGTGACCGTGATCACCACCCCGGGACGGATCGACCCCGCTGAACAGATGGTCGAGACCCCCACCGTCGACGTGGTCGTCCCCGTGTACAACGAGCAGGCCGCCCTGGCCACCAGCGTGGAGCGCCTGCACCACTACCTGGCCACCCAGTTCCCCTTCGCCTGGCGGATCACCATCGCCGACAACGCCTCCACCGACGCCACCGCGGTCATCGCCGCGGACCTGGCCGAGCGGTTGGGTGGCGTGCGCTTCGTCCACCTCGATCGCAAAGGCCGGGGCCTGGCCTTGCGCACCGCCTGGACCAGCAGCGACGCCGCGGTGCTGGCCTACACCGACGTCGATCTGTCCACCGGTCTCGACGCCCTGTTGCCGCTCGTGGCGCCGTTGGTGTCGGGCCACTCGGACCTGGCCATCGGCAGTCGCCTGGCCGCGGGGGCCAACGTGGCCCGGGGTCCGAGGCGCGAGGCCATCTCCCGCTCGTACAACCTCATCCTGCGCGTGCTGTTCGCCAACCGGTTCCGCGATGCCCAGTGCGGGTTCAAGGCGGTGCGGGCCGACGTGGCCCGCACCCTCATCCCGGCCATCCAGGACGACGCCTGGTTCTTCGACACCGAGATGCTGTTGCTGGCCGAGCACAACGGCCTGCGCATCCACGAGGTGGCCGTCGACTGGATGGACGACGACGACAGCCGCGTCGACGTGGCCCGCACCGCCCGCGACGACCTACGCGGCGCCGCCCGGATGGCGTGGCGATTCGCCACGGGCCGCGGCCGGCTCGAACTGGGGGGCGACGCCCGCCGACCGTTCTCCGACGACGGCGGCCGTCACCTGATCACCTTCGCCATCGTCGGGGCGATCAGCACCGCGGCTTCGCTGGTGCTGTTCCTGCTGCTGCGCCCGGCGCTGGGCGCCGAGGCGGCCGTGGCGGTGGCCCTGGCCGCCACCGCGGTGGGCAACGGGTGGGCGCACCAGCGCTTCTCCTTCCGCCACGGTCGCGGCGACGCGCACACGGCCCGACACGTGAAGGCCAGCATCGCCGTCACCGTCACGGGCATCGCCTTGTCGGTGGCCGCCGTCTTCGGGGTCCACGTGGCCGGGGGCGGCCTGGCCGGCGAGCTGGCCGCGTTGACCGTGGCCTGGGGGCTGACCACGGCGCTGCGCTTCAAGCTCCTCCACAGCTGGGCCGAGCAGGGCTGACGACCTGGCCCCTCGCTCCCGGGGCCGTGTCCCGGCGAGGCCGGGCCCGTCAGCCAGGCCCGTCAGCCGGGCCGCCGGTGGTCGGTGGTGGACCAGGCGGGTTCGGTCAGAGGCTGGGGCGGGCGGGTCGGAGCCGTTCGACCTGGGCGGTGAGCCGCTCGAACAGCGCCAGCTGGTCCTCGCTGGGCCCCGCACCCGGTGACCGGCCGCCCAGGGCATCGAGCCAGAAGCCGCTGCCGTCGCCGCGCTGCACGTAGGGCGTCTCGATGGCCTGGCTCAACCCCCGAGGGGTGGCGAACTGCCGTTGGCTCAGCCGGATGGCATAGATCTCGGCCATGGGCACCCGCTGGACCCGCCCGAACCGGTTGTGGGCCACGAGCTCGTCGGCGTCCACCGTCACCCGCTGGCGCACGAGGGCCAAACCCTGGGCGCCGGCCGCGAACGCCACCACCGCGCACAGCACCACGAAGACGACGGTGGCCACGTTGTCGAGGGTCGAGCTGGAGGCTCCGGTGGCCACCTGCAGGATGCCTCGCACCGTCAGGTAGGTCAGGCCCGCGGCCGCGGCCACCAGCAGGCCGGCACCGATCATCTCAGGCGGGGTGGCCTTCACCCGGTACACGGTCGGCGCGTCCGGGCCGGCGCTGGCGGGGACCGGCACGGCTGCCGCGGCTGCGCCGGCCTTCCTGCGGTCGCGGTCACGAGCTCGTCGACCCTTGGCGGGGGAGGCGGCGACGGGGGTGGCGTGGGACGTGGCCTCGGAGGCCGGCGTGGGGTCGAACCCGTTCGCCACCGGCGCCGCGGGTGGGGGCGGAGTGGGTCGAGCGCGCTCGTCGGTGATCGGGTCGACGGCCGAGACCAGGTTCTCGGGCAGGTGGATGAGCGGAGGCGCGGCGGCCTCGACGTCGGCCTTGCGCCCCCGCTTGGCGCGGCGTCGCTTGGTGGCCGTCCCGGTCCCCCCGCCGGCCGCCTCGTGGTTGTAGAGCGTGGGGGAGATCCAACCGGCGGGCATGAGCGACTCGGGGTCGTACCCGCACAGCTGGCACCAGTCCCAATCCGGTTGGACGGGCGCGCTGCAGTTGGGGCACTTCGGAGTCACGGCGTCCATGTTCCCTTCATCGACCGTCGCGCCCTCCGGAGTAAGCCCTGATCTGGGCGCCACGGCACCATCGCCGCGATCCCTAGGTGCGGTTGGGATCGCGCCCGGCCATCAGCCGGCCAGGACCGCCTGCGTGTACGCCGTAAGGGTGTTGTTGTCCACGTAGAGGTGCTGGGTGCCGGCGGACAGGTCGCGTAGGCAGCGTTGGATGGCGCTCGGGTTGCGCAGGGCGCTGGACCCGGCCCAGGTGTACGCGAACCGGGCCGCGTCGGCCGCCACTCGGGTGGCGTAGGTGGTGGCCTGTCGCATGCGCTGGGCCTGGATCACCGACGGGGCGCCGTCGGCGCGGGCGGCCGCCTCGGCCTGGGTGAACGCCTCGAACGTGTAGGCGCGGGCCGCGCCCAGGGCGGCGTCGTGGAGCGCGAAGTCGTGCTGGAACAACTGCTGGTCGGCGATGGGCTCGGCGCCGAGCCGTTGCTTGGACCGGGCCACGACGACGATCTCGTCCAGGGCGCGCCGGCCGACCCCGAGGGCGAAACCGGCGTGACCCACCGCGGTGAGGCCGAACAGGCCGATGTCGTAGACGTACCCGCCCCGACGCTTGGTCGCCTCGAGCAGCAGGAAGGTGAAGTCCTCGGGGACCGGGACACGGTCGAGCTGGTAGTCGTAGCTGCCGGTGCCACGGAGCCCGAGCACGTCCCAGTTGCCCAGGAAGGTCACCTGGTCGCGGGGCACGAAGGCCACGCGCATGGCGGGCAGACCGAGCTCGGACAGGGCGGGTTCGCCGTCGACCATCTCGGTGGTGCCCGCTCCGATCCAGGTGCTGTGGCCCGAGCCGCTGGCGAACTGGTAGCGCCCCGACACCTCGAACCCGTCGTCCACCCGGACGGCCCGGCCCATCGGCCCGAGCATCCCGGCCAGCACCGGCTGGGGAGGCTGGTCGGCGCCGGCCTGGTCGGCGCCGGCGCGGCTGGCGGTCGGGCCGAAGATGGCCTGCACCGCCGCGTCACCGGTGTAGATGGCGGCGAAGCAGGTGGTGGTGGCGTTGGCCATGATCGACCAGCCGGCCGAGCCGTCGGCCCGGGCCAGCTCCTCGAACACGGCCAGGGCGGTGGCCACGTCGGCCTCGGCGCCACCGAGCTCGCGGGGCACCATGGTGGCGAACAGGCCGGCCTGGCCCACGGCGTCGACCACCGGCGCCGACAGGGTGCCGGCCGCCTCGGCGGCCTCGGCTTCGGCCTCGATGAGCGGGGCCAGGGCTCGGGCCCGATCCACCAGGTCGGTGGCGATGGTCGTGGTCATGGTCGGTCGTCCCCCTTGTCGCGGCCGCCGAGCGTAGTGGGCCCCGACCCACGGCCATCACGCCCCACGCGAGCCGAGGCCGGGATGACGAAGGCGCCCGGCGGGCGGCGGCCGACCCGGGGGCGAATGCGCGGCGCGAGTGCAGGCGGGCGCTACATTGCTGGCGGCGATCACAACCGAGGTGGCTGGTGCAAGGAGTGCGTTTTCGTGGGCACGTCAGAGTCTGAGGGATCGGCCGGCGAAAGCGACGCCGCCCAGGACGGCTTCGTGGACGAAGCAGGGGAGGGCATCGCAACGGGCGACCGCCCCAGCCGGAGGCGCCTGCTCAAGGCGGCCGCGGCCACCGGCACGGCGCTGTGGGTGGCGCCCACCGTCCTCGCCTTCGACGCGTCGCCTGCGGCCGCCTCGACCTGTTCGTGTGGGGGGGCGACCACGGCGCAGCGGCTCCTCACCCAGCAAGCGAGGGTGGCCGGCACGCCCACCGCCTGCGCCACCCCCAGCGGCACGGTCGTCTTCAGCACCTTCTGCCGTGCCGACTCGACCGCCAGCGTCTACCTGTGGGGTGAGGGCACTCTCGCGACCGGCACGAACGGCCCCTTGCTCGATGACATCGGTGTGCTCACGGTCACAGAGAGTTCCACGGGTACGGTGCGCATCGGGAACATCTACCGGTTCCAGAACTTCTGCCGCCAGGGCGCGAACGTTCCGACCAACTCCGTCTTGTCCAACGTGTCCCAGCGGGTCTACACCGGCGCGGACCTGAACACGTGGGACTACCTGCCCCCACAGCCGACCCCACCGCCGACGGACACGGGAGGCTTGGCGCAGACCGCCGACCCGACATCGTGGTGGGACGCAAGCCAGCCGAACGGGTCGCCCACCGCGACAGACTCGGTCGGCAATCCCGGTTACACCCCCACCGCGGCGTTCTGGCCCGGGCCGATCGACGTCTCCCTGCTGTTCGGGAACAGCTGCGGGCAGTTCACGGTCGCGTTCGAGAACCGGAACCGATACGAGGAGTACAAGTGGAGCGACATCCTCATCGGTTCCACCCCTCCTCCGTGAGCGTGCGAGCGCACCGCGACGCGGTCGAACGCAGCTAGGCCGGTAGGCGCAGTGTGAAGATGGCGCCGCCGTCGGGGCAGTTGGCGGCCAGTGCGGTGCCGCCGTGCTCGGCGGCGATGCCGGCCACGATGGCCAGACCCAGACCGGCGCCCGAACCCGTTCGGGAGTGATCGGCCTGCCAGAACCGGTCGAACACGTGGGCCAGGGCGTCGTCGTCGAGCCCCGGACCGTGATCGCGCACCGCCACCTCGGCCCAGTCGCCGTCCCGCCGGGCCGACACCTCCAGGGGCGATCCGGCCGGCGTGTGGCGCAGCGCGTTGGCGACCAGGTTGGCGATGGCCTGGCGCAGATGGGCCTCGTCGCCGCGGACGATCGCCGGTTCGGGCGCGTCCAGCGTCACCGGGCGATCTCGGGCGCCGGCCACCGCGTCGGAGCAGGCGTCGGCGGCCAACACGGCCAGGTCCACCGGCTCGGCCTGGGTCTCGCGGACCTGGTCGAGCTGGGCCAGTAGCAACAGGTCCTCCACCAGCAGCCGCATGCGGGCCGACTCCTCCTCGATGCGGCGCAGGATGGTGGGCAGGTCCACCTGGGCGTGGTCGGCACCGACCCGGAACAGCTCGGCGAAGCCCTGGATGGACGTGATGGGGGTGCGCAGCTCGTGGGAGGCGTCGGCCAGGAACTGGCGCAGGCGTTGCTCGGTGACGTCGCGTTCGAGGAAGGCCTCCTCGATGTCGTCGAGCATGGTGTTGAGGGCCAGCCCCAGTTGACCGACTTCGGTGGGTCCGCCTGACGGGCTCACCCGTTGGGTGAGATCCCCGGCGGTGATGGCGCCGGCGGTGGCCGACATCGCCTCGAGCGGGTGCAGGCCGCGGCGCAGGATCAGCCACGAGCCGACGCTCAGGGCGGCCAGCAGGGCCAGGGCGGCGGCCACCTCGATGAGGATGAACTGATCCAGCGACGAGGTCACGCCGCCCATGGGCACGGCCACCACGATGGTGTGGTCGCCGTCGGCGGCGGTGGCTCCGGTGATCATGACCCGCCACTGCGCCGACCCGCTGACCGATCCGGTGGTGAAGAACCGCTTGGTGCCCGGGGCGGTGTGCAGGTTGTCGGGCAGGTCGGGTTGGGTGGTGGCGTTGATGACCTGGATGCAGGCCTGCACGGTGCCGTCGTGGTCGCGCAGCTCGGCGTAGGTGTCCGGCGGGAGGTTGACCGGCCGTTGGCCGTGCTCGTCGCCCGGGCCCCCGCCCGGGAAGTACTGCTTGGGCGGCCCGAGCCCGCCCGCGCCTCCGTCGGCGCCCGGAGTGGAGGCGGTGGTGGTGGTGCCCGTGCCCGCGTTCGTGCACGACGTGTTCCCGTTGGTGAGCAGCTGAGACGTCACCGCGTTCACCGATGATGCGATCTGGTTGTCCAGGCGCTGGTACTGGCCCCGGGCGTAGAGCGAGTAGGTGGCGAAGCCGAAGATGGCCAGGCCCACCGTCAACAACACCACCAGGGCCAGCACCAGGCGCAGGCGCAGCGTCATCCTCGGACACCCATCGATGGGGAGCTCGCAGGCAGGCGCATGGACCTCGATCGTGGCTCACGCGAGCCGGGGCGCGCCGGGATCATGCCGCGTCGACCAGTTCGGCGTGCTCCTGGACCGGATCGGTCCGGTCCCGGTTCTCGGCCTGTCCACGCCCATCGGTCGCCGCGGAAGGGTTGGGAGCGGTGGGAGCGGTGGGAGCGGTGGGAGTGGTGGGAGTGGTGGGGCGATGACGAGCCCGGAAGAGCACGCGGTCGAGCAGCACGTACTGCACCACCCACAGCGTGGCGAAGATGGCCACGTTGGCCGCCTCGCTGGCCACCGTCCGACCGGTCGCGCCCAGATGGGCCTGGGTGGCCCAGCGGGCAGCCAGGCTCACGGCCAGGGTGGACAGGGCCAGACCGGTGAAGGACAGGGCGGCGAAGGGGCCCATCTCGGTCATCACGCGCCGTCGACCGGTGCGACCCCACACCCATCGGCGGTTGAGCTCGAAGGACGGGACGGTGCCCACCCCCGTGGCCACCACGTTGGCCCAGCCGGCGGCCATGGCCCCTGTGGCCACCAGGGTGCCCAGGACGGTCATGCTGGTGGCGGTGGCGATCACCGACGCCGACGCGTAGCGGGCCAGCTTTCGCACCAGGGGCGGTGGCGGGAGCACGACGGGGGTCTCGTCAGACCCGGGCGGTCGTCCGGCTGGGCCGGGTCCCCGCGGCCCGGGTGGGCGGGCCGTCCGGGTCGGTGACGTCGAGTACCCGCTTGGTGGTGAGGGCGGCGATGGCCAGGATCACCGGAACGGCCGCGGCGATGAACAGGATCGAACCGGCGTCGGTCCCGGCGGTGAAGGCGTGGAGGGTGGCCAGTCCGAACAGGGGGAAGCTGGCGCCGTGGATCAGGCGCCAGGCCCTGCGGGGCAGGCGCCGTCGGGCCAGCGACGTCAACTCGACCGCCAGCAGCAGCCACATGGCCACCACGCCCCAGGCCACCGCCGTGTTGCGCCACGAGGCGTCGAACGGCACGAGCACCGAGGCGATCGAGAAGTTGACGTAGTTGTCCAACAGGATGGCCACGATGTGGACGCCCACGAAGATGGTGGCCAGGCCGCCGAGCCACCGATGCAGGTCCAGCATCCACGCCGGGCGAGGCCGGTGACCGAAGGGCCGGGCCCGGTTCGACATGGTCAGACCCCAGATGACCGAGGCGCTCAGCAGCGCCCAGGCCACCAGGCCGGCGGATCGGGCGATGTACCAGGGCAGGGCGCCGCTCATCGTTCGCACCCGCGATCGGGGCGGCGTCCAGCTGGGGTCGCGGGGGCGAGATCCAGGGAGCGGTTCAGGGAGACGTTCAGGGAGACGTTCACGGCACCCACTGTCGGTCTCCTGGCTCCATCTGGCATCTGTCGATCCTCAGAACTCCCTGGGACCTGTGGTCGGTGCCGCCTCAGGCCGCGGGCGGCGCGGCGGGCGGTGGCGTGTGGGCCAGTGCGGCGCCGAAGTCCGACCGGTTCGACATGGAGGGGTGCTCGAGGGCTCGGTGATCAGTGCCGCTGGTCGGGTGGGGATGCGGCGATGACGACATGGCAAGTTCCTCTCGTTCGTCGCCCCGCCCCCGAAACTGGGCGGGAAGATGTGCGGTATCCGGACGCAAAGATGCCCAATTTGCTGGGCTGTGGGCGGCTCAGCCGGGGGGCAGGCGCAGGGTGTAGCCCACTCCCCGCACCGTGTGGATGAGGTGGGGCTCCACGTCGTCCACCTTGTGGCGCAGGTAGCTGATGTAGGTCTCGAGCACGCTGGCGTTGCCGGCGAACGTGTAGTCCCACACGTGCTCCAGGATCTGGTCCCGGGTCAGCACGTGGCGGGCGTTGGAGAGCAGGTAGTGCAACAGCTTGTACTCGGTCGGGGTCAGCTCGATGAGCCGCCCGCCGCGCCACACCTCCCGGGTGTCCTCGTCGAGCTCCAGGTCGGCGTGGGACAGGCGGTGCTCCCCCGGCCCCAGGCCCGAGACCCGGCGCAGCACGGCCTTCACCCGTTCGACCAGCTCCTCGATGCTGAAGGGCTTGGTCACGTAGTCGTCGCTGCCCAGACGCAGACCCTGGATCTTGTCCTGGGTGGCGTCGCGGGCGGTGAGGAAGATGACGGGCACGCGGGTGCCCGCTCCATCCGCCTCGCGCAGGCGGCGGGCCACCTCGAATCCGTCCAGGTCGGGCAGCATGACATCGAGCACGATCAGGTCCGGACGAGCCTTCTCCACCTCGGCCAACGCCTCGCGACCGGTGGCGGCGCGCGTCACCTCGAAGCCGTTGTAGCCCAGTCCCATCGCCACCAGCTCGGTGATGTGCTCCTCGTCGTCGACGACGAGCACTCGGGGCTGGGAGCTGGCGTTGGACATGGATGCCTCCGACCCGACCAGGAACGGGCGATCCTCACGGGGGTCCGACCGTGGGGTGCCGCTGGCCGCCACCGTAGGCGGCGTCATGACCCGGCGGCCTGACGGCGTCCGCCGAACCCGCCCGGGCCGAAGCCCGAGCTGCCGGCCCGGATGGCGGTGGCCGTGACCACGCCGTTGCTGGTGGTGCCGGAAACCATGACCTGCTCACCTGCGCGCAGGTCGGCCAGGGCGATCGCCTTGTCGACCGTGACCGGGGTCGCCGAGGAGACGGTGACCGTGTAGGTGGTTCCGGCGGCCGACTTCACCGTGACGGTGGAGCCGTCGACTCCGGTGACCGTGCCGGTCACCGGTGCGTCGCCGGCCCCCGTGCCCAGGCCGGGAGGCCCTCCGGTGCCGCCTGCGAAGTTGGGCGGGCCCTCGCGGCCGGCACCGCCGGCTCCGCCAGGTGCTTGCCCGCCGGGTGCGCCGGCAGTGGCCGAGCCCGAGCCCGAGTTGGCGGAGCCCGATGGTGGCGCGCCGGCTCCACCCGCACCGGTGGCGAGGCTGGCCGTGCCCCGATCCAAGATCTGGGTGGCGGCCACCTTCGTGCCCGACGTGGTGCCCTGGATGACCAGGTGGTCACCGGCCTGGATCTGGCTCACCGATCCGGTCACGGCCTCGGTGATGGCCGTGGATGACGTGGTCTTGACCGTCACCTCGGTCGTGGACGAGGAACCGAAGCTCGGTGCGTTCATCGTGAGGGTGGAGCCGGACACGCTCACCACCGTGCCCACGTCGCCACCCTGGCCGGCCTGGCCCCGCGGCCCGGCCTGGCCCCCTGGCCCGGCGAACCCGCCGGGACCCTGGTTGACCGTGCTGGCGGAGGAGGAAGCATGCGAGCTGGCCACGCTGATGCCGGCGACGGCCGCGGCGGCGATGACCGCCGCGCCCACGCCGGCGGCCACCCAGCTGCGCATGCTGCGGGGCTTGCCCGCCGGTGAGGTTGGGGAGGACTCCGCCGCCGGAGCGAACCACGAGTCTTCAGGGTCGGCCTGGGCGGCGGGTCCCGGCGGCGGCCCGGTCGGCGGTGTCGACGGAGGTGGCGAGGGGGGCGTGGATGGGGTCGCGTGCGGAGGCTCGGCGCTCGGATGGATCGGATCGTCGGGGGTGAGGTCGTCGGTCATGGGTGGATTCCTTTCGGCGAGATCTGAGAGGTGGGTTCGATGGGATGCGGTGAGGTCGGGGTGGCACCTGCGTGCGGATCCCGTGCGAGGTGCCACGGCGTGGGGTCGGGGGGAGCGGTGAGGTCATGCGTGCACCAGGTAGAGGGTCCCGGGGGTCGAGCCGCCGATGGCCGAACTGGGCACGACGGTCCCGTGGCTCTCGACCCAGCTGTCGATGACCGAGCCGGTGCCGCCCCCCGGTCCGGCGCCGCCGCCGGGCCCGAATCCGCCACCGCCACCGGGCCCGAATCCGCCACCGCCACCGCCACCGGTGACCAGGACGTATCGGACCTGACCGGTGGCGACCAGGTGCTCGAACTCGGCCAGGGTGGGGCTGGGGTCGCGGCCGTTGAACCCGCCGATGGTGATCACCGGCTTGCCCGAGGCGATGATGATCGAGGCAGTGGTCTGCGACCCGGTGCCGGCCACCAGGTACGTGGCCGTGCCCTGGTGGGCCTCGAGGTAGGCGATGAGCGCGGTGTCGGTGCCCGTGACGCCCCCCGGTCCGGCGCCGCCTCCGGGGCCGTTGCCCGTGTCACCGGTGGTCGGGCCGGCCGAGACCAACGAGCCGTTGACCGGGTGGCGGATCGTGGTGATGGCGTACGCCGCGGGCCCGGCCAGCAGGGTGACGGCGGCCACGATGCCAGCCGCGACCACCAGCCCGCGTTGGCGCAGCTGGCCGCCGGCCCACAGCCCGGCTGCCCCGAGCGCGGCCCCGGCCACGATGACCGGTGCCAACCACGTGTCGTAACCGGCGGTGCGATCGAGCAGCACGACGGCCCAGCCGGCGGTGACCACGACGGTGGCGGGCAGGGCCCAGGCCATCAGGCGGTGGGTCCGACCCAGCCGCCACAGGGCCAGGCTGCCGGCGCCGGCCAGCGCGGCCACCGCCGGCGCCAGCTGCACCGTGTAGTAGGGGTGGAAGACCCCGCTGGACAGGCTGAACACCGCCGCGCAGGTCAGCGCCCAGCCGCCCCAGAGCAGCCACCCGGCGCGGGTGCGGTCGGTGCGAGGACCGCGGCGTGACAACCAGAGCCCAGCCGCCAGACCGGCCAGCGCCAGGGGGATGAGCCACGCCACCTGACCGCCCAGCGACGAGTTGAACAGGCGCAGCACCCCGGAGGTGCCGCCGAAGCCGATGCTCCCGCCGCCCGGGCCGCCTCCCGCTCCACCCCCGGCCCCGGGACCGGCGGCCCCGCCCGTGTTGCCGAACAGGCGGGACAGACCGTTGTAGCCGGTGAGCAGGCTGAGGATCGAGTTGTCCTGGGTGCTGCCGATGTAGGGCCTCGAGCCGGCCGGCGTCAGGGCCACGATGGCGATCCACCAGCCGCCGGCCACCACCAGGGTCACCGCGGCCAGGCCGAGCTGCCAGATGCGCTTGCCCAGCTTGGGCGGCCCGGCCAGCAGGTAGACGCCGATGAAGGCGGGCAGCACCAGGAACGCCTGGAGCATCTTGGTGTCGAACGCCAGCCCGATGAGCACCGCCGAGCCCAGCAGGTGGCGGGTGCGGCCGGTCTCGACCGCCTTCCACAGCGCCCAGGCCCCGGCCAGGCACAGCAGGGTGAGCAGGGCGTCGGGGTTGTTGTAGCGGAACATGACCACCGCCACCGGGGTCAGGGCGAAGGCCAGGGCCGAGAGGTGGGCGGCCGTGTTGCCGGCCCACCGCTTGACCAGGTGGTGCAGGATCAGCACCGAGGCCACCCCGGCCAGGGCTTCGGGCAGCAGCATCGACCACGAGCTGAAGCCGAAGATCCGACCCGACAGGGCCTGCAGCCACAGCGCGGCCGGCGGCTTGTCGACGGTGATGAAGTTGCCGGGGTCGATGGAGCCGAAGAAGAAGGCCTTCCAGCTCACCGTGGCCGAGCGCACCGCCGCGGTGTAGTAGCTGTTGGCGTAACCGACCGACGACAGGCTCCACGTGTAGAGCACCGCGGCCAGCGCACCGATGGCGGCGGTGATCCAGCCCGACCGGCTGACGCGAAGGCCCGGTCGGTGGGCGTCGGCGGCAGCGATTCCCGAGCCGGGCCGCTCGGGTGGACCGACGGGCGCCGGCCGGCCGGCAGAGCTGGACGCCGGGGATCGGAGCGAGCGCGCCGACTCGACGGGCCTGTCCCGGTCGGGTCGATCCACCGTGGTCTCCATCACGACTCCCTTCGCCGGGCACAGGGGTGCCCGGTCGTGTGGGTCGAGCATCGGAGCGCCACCTCAGAACAACCTTGGGAGCCCCTTGGTCCTCCCACCGACTTCCTCAGCGCCGTGCAGTGCCAGGCTGGGGACATGAGCCGCCCTCATCCGGCGACCGATCCGCCGGCCCGCCCGGGCCGCTCGCGTCGGGAGCCGCCCTCCTTCCGCAACCTGGTGGTGCGCAGGACCGAGCAGCTCAGCCCCCGTCTGACCCGCATCACCCTGGGCGGCCCAGAGCTGGCGGGGTTCGCGCTCGAGTTGCCGGCGGCCAGCGTCCGGTTGCTGTTGCCCGAGCCGGGCGGCGACCAGATCGACCTCCCGAGCTGGAACGGCAACGAGTTCCTGCGTCGGGACGGCTCGCGTCCCGTCATCCGCACCCTCACGCCCCGCCATCACCGTCCCGAGACCGACGAGCTCGACGTGGACGTGGTGCGTCACGGCCACGGCCCGGCGTCGCGCTGGGCGGCGGAGGCCGTGGTCGGCAGCCCGGTGGCGGTGTCGGGCCCCGGTCGGGGCTATGCGGTGGATCCCGCCCGGCGCGATCTGGTGTTGGCCGGCGACGAGTCGGCCATCCCGGCCATCAGCCAACTGCTCGAGGTGCTCGCCTCGGTGGCGCCGTCGAGTCGGATCCGGGTGCAACTCGAGGCGGAGGACCCGTCGGCTGAGTTGGCCCTCCCGGCCCATCCGGGAGCCACGGTGACGTGGGTGATCCGGGATCCGGCCTGCGCCTTCGGGGACACGCTGGTGGCCGCCGTGGCCGGTCTTGACCTCGCGCCCGACACCGTGGTGTGGGCGGCCGGTGAGGCGGCGGCCGTGCAGCGGTTGCGACGGCTCCTGTTCGACGAGCGGTCGATGTCGCGGTCCCGCACCACCATCCGCGGCTATTGGAAGGTGGGTCGGGGCGGCGACGCCGAGGGCTGATCGCCGGGATTGGGACCGAGCCTGGAAGATCCAGGCTGATCGGAGGGCGTTCCCAGGCTGTTCGGAGGGTCGGGCGGGAACGTGGGTGCCAGATCGGTCCACGCCGCTGGATCGCAAAGGAGCACCATGTCCCCCTCGATGACCCCGCTGCCCGAACCGCCTCCCGCCCGACCCCCGCGCTCGTCGGGCCCGTCGACCGGCGCGGGCAGCCCGAACCGGCCACGACGGCGCCATGCCGCGGCCCGGGCCCGACTGCTGACCGGCCTGGCCAGCGTGGCCGGCCTGATGGGCATCACCGGCTGGCTGGCCGCGTCCCAGGTCGCCACCCATTCCACGGCGTCGACCACCCAGGCGACGACCTCGTCGGGCTCGTCGGCCATCGGTTCGTCGGACGACGCATCGTCGTCGACCTCCGCCACCGCGGCGGCCTCCCCGGCCGCGGCCGGACCGTCCGCCACCATCGTCACGTCCAGCCATGGCAGTTGAACGCCGGTTCCGGGCCATGGGCAGCGACTGCCACCTGGTGGTGGTGGGCGGCTCGCCCGCGCTGGTCGACCGGGCCCTCGACCGCATCGAGCAGCTCGAGGGACTATGGAGCCGGTTCCGGCCCGACAGCGAGATCAGCCGGCTCAACGCCTGCGCCGGCCAGCCGTTGCGGGTCTCCGCCGACACCGTCGAACTGGTCGAGCGGGCCACCGCCGCCTGGCGCCTCTCGGGCGGGGCCTTCGACCCCACCGTGCTGGGCCCGATGCTGCGGGCCGGCTACGACCGGTCCTTCTGCGACCTCGATGACCGGCGACCGGATGACCGGCGACCAGATGAGCCGCGGCTCGACCCCAGCCTGCTCGGGATCGGTGCCGCCGACATCCGCATCGACGGCGACCTGGTCGCCCTGCCCCACGGCACCGGCTTCGATCCCGGCGGCATCGGCAAGGGACTGGCGGCCGACCTGGTGGTGTCCGAGCTGCTCGGCGCGGGGGCGGCCGGGGCCTGCGTGAACCTGGGTGGGGACGTCCGGGTGGCCGGCGTCGGGCCGAACGGAGACGGTGCGTCGTGGACGGTGGGGGTGTGGCACCCCCACCACCGGGATCCGGTGGTGCGCATCGGTCTGGCCGGCGGTGCGGTGGCCACGTCCACCACCCTCTTGCGCCGGTGGCGCTCGGGCGACGAACGGGGCGACGGCCGCGACCGCCACCACCTCATCGATCCCCGCTCCGGCCTTCCGTCCGACACCGATCTGGACCTGGCCACCGTGGTGGCCGCCGAGGCCTGGGTGGCCGAGGTGCTGGCCAAGTCGGTGATCCTGCGCGGCTCGGCCCACCCCTTCGACGTGGTGGACGCCACCGCGGCCCAGGCGCTGGCCGTCGATCGGCACGGTCGGGTGCAGGTCACCGACGGCCTGGACGCCTTCCTGGGTGACCAGCCGGTGCCCGAGCGGCTGGCCGCACCCGCGGCCTCGGCCCTTCGTGTCGCGTGAGCGACCGCTGACGCGTGGCGGGGGCGACGGGCTCGCCGGTGCGGCCCAACCGGGCGACGTCACCGGCGACTAGGGTCGCCCGACGATGGCTTCGGTGGCAGTCGAACAGCTCCTGGACGTGGCCTTCGGCGACGTCGAGCGACACGGCCTCACCCTGGCCGTGGTGGCCATGGGGACCGACGGGACCGTCCTGGCCGAGCGCTACGGTCCCACGGCCGGAGCCGACGAGACCTTGATCTCGTGGTCCATGGCCAAGTCGTTCACCCACCTGGCCGCCGGGGTGGCCGGTGTGGATCCGTCCCAGGCCGACCTGTTCGAGGCCTGGACCGACGACCCCCGCGCCGACATCACCGTCGAGGACCTGATGCGCATGCGCGACGGACTGGCCTGGAACGAGGAGTACGTCGATGCCGGCGCATCCGACGTGATCGAGATGCTGTTCGGTTCCGGCGCGGACGACGTGGTCGGCTACGCCGCCGGCCGGGCGGCCGAGGTGCCCCACGACACCCGCTGGCGCTACTCGTCGGGCACCACCAACCTGCTGGCCGACGTGGTGCGCCGCACGGCCGGGGTGGAGCGGGGCGATCCCTGGCGCCGATGGCTGATCGAGGAGGTCTGTCGTCCGGCGGGCATCCGATCGGCCGATCCCCGCCTGGACGCGTCGGGTTCGTTCGTGGCCTCGTCCTACCTCTACGCCACGGCCTGCGACTTCGCCCGGCTGGGTCTGGTGTACCTGCACCAGGGTGACGGGCTGGTGGACCCGGCCTGGGTGGCTGACGCCCGTCGCCCCACCGACGGGGTGGACGAGCCGGGCCGCGGCTACGGCGCCCAGTGGTGGCTGTGGCCCGATCACCCCGACTGGCTCGGGGCGCACGGCTACGAGACCCAGCGCACGTTGGTGGCCTACGACCGCGACCTGGTGGTGGTGCGACTGGGCAAGACGCCCGAAGCGGTCGGCGGCGACCACGTCGACGCCTGGCTGGTCGAGCTCATCGACGCGCTCTGACCCGGTGATGCGGGTCGGAGCCCGGCGAATCGGATCAGGTCGACGGGACGAAGTTCAACAGGAACTCGACGATCCCGTGGTCCTGGGTGGTCACGACCCCCGCCGCGCTCGGGTTGGCGATCTGGTAGTCGGCGAACGCCACCGGGATGGAACCGCTCACCCCGATGACGTCGCCGGTCCGCCGCGCCGTCAGGGGCACGGTCACCGGTTGGGTGACACCGTGCAGCGTCAGGTTGCCGGTGGCGGACACGTGGATGGTCACGCCGTTGGCCGGGACGGGCGACAGTGTGATGGGCGCGGTGGTGGCGAAGGTGGCGTGGGGAAACTGGGCGGTGTCCATGATCCGGGTCTGGAACTGGTCGTCGCGCTGGCTCCGGTCGCTGTGCACCGTGGTCAGGTCGACGGTGAAGGCGGCGGAGGTGACCTGGTCCCCGGCGATGACCATCTGGCCGGTGACCGAGGAGGTGCGACCCACCGCAGTGGTGCTCTGGCCGAACAGGACCTCCTGCACCCGGTAGCCGGCCTCGGATCCGCGGCCCACCGTCCAGGTGCCGGCCAACGGCGCCCGGGCCGCGCCCGGGGTGGTGGTGCCCGAGGCGTCGTTGCCGGCGATGCTCAACTTGGCCGGCGCCTTGCTGGAGAAGAAGTGGATGTAGGCGAAGGGTCCACCCACCACCAGGACCACCAGGGCCACGGCCACGATGGCCACGATCCTCCACGCCTTGTGTGAGGACTCGCCGGGCACGGCTGTCAGCTTCCCATGCCGGGTCGGGCCACCGGGGGTCAGGCGCGCAGCCGGTCGAGGATCTCGTCCCAGTGGTCGTAGGCCAGGAAGTGCGTGCCGCCAGGCACGGCCTGGAGGGTGGCGTCGGGGATGGCGTCGGCCAGCCGGCGGCCCCAGCTGGGCGGCACCAGGTCGTCGGCGTCGCCCTGCCACACGTCGGTGCGACAGGCGATGGCCGACGGCTCGAAGCCCCAGGCCACGGCCATGCAGTGGTACTCGTCGATCACACCGTGGGCGTGACGCAACCCCTCGGCGATGGCCGCGGCGAGCACCGGCGCGTCGTCGGGCGGCAGCTGGGCGGTGCGGGCCAGCGCGGCTGGCGCCCGGCGGGCCAGCAGGCGCAGGGTCCGGAACAAGGTGCGGTCGATCTTGGCGCCCCGCTGGTGCAGCCCCAGGAACAGCCGATCCATGTGGTTGAGCTCGCGGTCGGCTCCGGCCCAGGTGGGCGGGATGGCGCTGGCCACCAGGGACAAGGCCGTGACCCGGTCGGCGAGGCCGACGGCCACGGCTTGGGCGAAGGCGCCTCCCAGCGACCAGCCCATCACGGCGAAGCCTTCGATCCCGAGCTGGTCGACGAGCTCGGCCACATCCGCGCTCCAGTCGGCGGTGGTGCGACCCGGCTGGGGATCCGAGCGGCCCACGCCGGGGCGGTTGGGGGCGATGATGCGGACGCCGCCGGTGGCGGCCGCCGGCGCCGCCGGCGCGATGTCGTAGGCGCTGGACAGGCCGCCGTGGTGGTAGATGACCGGGGTCCCGGCGGGATCGCCGACCTCGAGATAGACGATCCGGCGTCCGTCGGCCAGGCGGATCGATCGCTCGGCGGGCAGGTCGGGTCGGCCGGCGGCGGACGAGGAGGATGGCGACATGGCCTGGCAGTCTGCCCCACGGTGGCGATCGGGCGCGATCGTGGCACGCTGGCGCCTGCTCGATTCACCCCTCGTTCGCCAGGAGCGTCCGTCATGGCCGACCAGTGCACCCACCTCGACCTCATCCAGCACGTGGCACCCAGCGGCAACGGGTGCGTGGAGTGCCTCCTGATGGGCAGCACCTGGGTCCACCTGCGCCGCTGCACCCAGTGCGGCCACATCGGGTGTTGTGACAGCTCGCCCAACCGCCACGCCACCGCGCACTTCCACGGGGAGGGGCATCCGATCATCCAGTCCTTCGAACCGGGCGAGGACTGGTACTGGTGCTACCTCGACGAGTTGGCCTTCGAGCTGGACGAGGATGGCCCCAGCCCGTCGCACACCTGACCGGGGACCGGCGGCGGCACCCGGCGCCGGGGCTCGACCCGACCCCAGCCCGCGTGAGCGGCTTGCCGGGGCCCGCCGATGCGGAGAGGCTGCGTCGATGGACCTGATCGAGGTGTTGCGGACCACCGGGGCGGCACGCGAGTTCACCGACGAGCCCGTGGCCGACGAGGTGCTGACCCGCGTGCTCGACTCCGCTCGCTTCGCACCGAGCGGGGGCAACGTGCAGGGCTGGCGGGTGGTGGTGGTGCAGGACCCGGCCACACGGGCGGCGCTGCGCGACCTGTACCTGCCGGGCTGGTACGACTACCTGGCCCTGCACCTGGCCGGCCTGCGGCCGTGGTCGCCGCTCAACGACCGCCAGGCCGAGGCCGATGCGGTGAAGGCCGCGTCCACGCTGGCCGAGCAGGCTGGGGCCGGGCCGGGCGGCTTCGCCGAGCACCTCGACCGGGTGCCGGTGCTGCTGGCCGTGTTCGCCGACCTGGGGGCGCTGGCCGCGGTGGACCGCGATGCCGATCGCTACACGTTCGCCGGCGGTGCCTCGGTCTACCCCTTCGCCTGGAGCGTGCTGCTGGCCGCCCGGGCCGAGGGGCTGGCCGGGGTGATGACCACCATGCCCATCCGCCGGGAGGCCGAGGTCAAGGCGCTGCTGCACGCGCCCGATTCGCTGGCCCTGGCCACGGTCATGGCCCTCGGGCACCCGGTGCGCCAGCCCCGCCGCCTGACCCGGACCCCGGTCGAAGGCTTCACCACCGTCGACACCCTCGACGGCCCCGCCTTCCCCGGACCGGCCGGACCGGCCTGACCGGGCCCGCTGGTCTGTCCCGGTCGGGGGATCAGCTGGTCGAGCGGTAGTGGATGGTGAAGGGCGGGAAGTCGGCCGTGACCGCGGTGGACAGTCCCACAGGGGTCTTGTCGGTGCCGAAGGCCCAACGCAGCTGGGCCACGATGAAGTGGAAGGCCACCGGCCACACGGTGGTGGCGTCGGGGAACGACGAGGTGCAGCCGTCGTCGAACAGCCGGCCCAGGGTGGGCGGCACGCTGATGTGCACCTTGGCCGCGATGGCGAGCAGACCCCCCTGGTCCTTGCCGATCTCACAGATGTCGTCGAAGGAGTTGTGCCCGGCCTGCTGGATCACCACCAGGCGCTTGGGCGCGTTCATCTTCTCGTAGTAGGCGGTCTCGCGCGAGAGGGCGGCCACGTGGTCGTTGCCACCGGTGATGACCATCCCCGGCTTGTCCGGTGCCGGGGTGCCGGTCACCCCGGTGCCCGACAACAGGATGAACGTCTTCACCCCGGGATCGACGTCGGTGACCGCCGTCTGGGCGGCGGCCGCCGCGCCCGCCGAGTGGCCCATGGCGGCCTGCAGGGACGGGTTGATGGTGCCGTGCAGCACCGACGCCGGATCGTGGCTGGCGGCCACGGCCACGTCGCGGGCGGCCAGCAGGGTCTGGGCGTCGCCCATCACGGCGGTCTGTTGGGCCGCCTGGGCTTGCTGGGCGGCCTGGACCGAATTGGTCGACGCCGCCGTGGTGGTGGTGCTCAGCCCCGCGGCCAGGGCGGCCAGCAGGTCGCGCTCGGTGTGGTCGGGGGCAACCACCACGTAGCCCCAGCTGGCCAGGTGCGCGGTGAGGCTGGCGTACATGGTGGGGTAGGCCGCGTAGCCGTGGCTGAACATGACCAGCGGGAAGGGACCGGTGGTGCTGGCCGGGACGTCACGGTAGGCGCCGGTCGGGTACTTGGGATCGAGGTCGGCCGGCACCATGCTCTTCAGCGCCGCCGGCAACAGGTTCGAGATGGAGAAGATGTCCTGGGACTTGCCAGCCACCGAGGCCTTGCTCGCCGGGTACCAGACCTCGACGTCCGCGCCGGTGGACAGCTTCAAGCTGGTCACGCCGGCGGCGTAGGGTCCCGCCGCCTCGTAGGCGGGTCGAGCCGCCAGGGTGGTGGTGGCGTGGTCGCGCGTGCCGCTCGGGCTCGATCCGGAGCCGCAGGCCGCGGCCAGCAGCCGCCACCGCGCCGACCAGGGCCAGCACGCCGAGGCTGGTCCTGGGGCGACGGGGAGACCGGGCGGGCTGAGGGCAACCGTGCGAGACAGACAGCGCGAAACATGGGTGGAGCCTGCCACTCGCGAGGCGGCGGCGCTCGCGCGTCGTCGCCCGGGGCTGGCCGGGCGCGGCCCCTTCCTATACTGACGCCGACGTCAGGTCTTGGGGGAGGACGACATGGGGCTCGAACGGGTCCGGCTCGGGGTGGTTGGCATCGGCAACATCGCGGCCATGAACGTCCGCGGCTACCTGGACCACGAGCGCTGCGACGTGGTGGCCTTGTGCGATCCCCGGGTCGACCACGCCCGCCAGAAGGCTGACGAGTGGGGCGTGCCCACGGTCTACGGCGAGCTCGACGACCTGTTGGCCGACGACGGCATCGACGCCGTCGAGATCCTCACCCCGACCCACCTGCACCACGCCCACGTGCTGGCCGCCCTCGACGCGGGCAAGCACGTCTCGGTGCAGAAGCCCATCGCCAACACGGTGGAGGAGGGACGGGAGATGGCCGCGGCGGCCGAGCGGGTCGGACTCACCCTGCGGGTCAGCGAGTGCTACGCCCACTACCCACCGCTGGAGCGGGCCAGGTCGCTGATCGCCGAGGGCGCCATCGGCGCACCCACCAACGTCCGCATCCGCACCGTGGTGGGCCAGACCGACTCGGCCTTCCAGGCCGGGCTGTGGGGCGAGGGCTACGTGTGGCGGCTCAACCACCAGAGTCCCGGTGGTCACCTGTTCGACGACATGGTCCACAAGTACGCCATGGCGCTGTGGCTGGTCGAGCCCGACATCGTCTCGGTGCAGGCCGTGGTGCGCCGGCGGGACCTGTTCTTCGAGCCGTGCAACGTGCTGTTCGAATACGAGGAACCGTCGTTGCTGGGCTCGATGGAGGTGTCCTACGCCCCGCAGATGTGGCTGCGCTCGAAGTACTACGGGGCCGACGAGTTCTTCGAGGTGCAGGGCGACGAGGGGTTCCTGTGGGTCACCCGATGCACCGGTGAGATGCTCGACCTGGCCCCCGTCATGGTCTACCGGGGCAGCCGAGGGCGACCCGACCATGGTCGGCTACGACGGCATGGACGCCGACTGGGGCGCGGGCTTCACCCGGTCGTCGGCCCACTTCGTGGATGCCCTGCTGGGCGGGACCACCCCCGACATGACCGCCGCCGACGCGGTCAAGGTGCTCCAACTCTGCTTCGCCGTGTACGAAGCGGGCAACACGCGGAAACCGGGTCGATCCCCGCACCATGACCGGCTCGGTCACCCCGACGGGTTGGGCGGACTGGTGACCGTCACCGGCTTGGCCAACCTGGCCGTCAAGGTCGCCGACCTGGACGCGGCCATCGCCTACTACACCCAGGCGGGAGCCGAGGTCCGCAACCGCATGGCCTGGCACGGGTCCGAGCGGGCCGACGTGGTGTTCGGCGCGTTGTCGCTCACCCTGTTCACCCGGGCCATCTACGAGGACGAGGTGGCGCTGCCGGCCGAAGGCTTCCTGCACCCGGCGCTGTTCACCGACGACCTCGATGCCCAGCTGGAGGGCCAGGAGGTGGTGTGGGGGCCGGCCGAGGTGACCGGTCCGTTCGGCCGCCGGCGCATCGCCTTCGTCACCGCGCCGGGCGGGATGCGCCTGGAGTTCATGGAGCAGCTCCCGGACTGATCGGGCCGGGCCGGGGCCGTGACCACCATGGCCATCCGCCGAGAGGCCGAGGTGCAGCCGTCGCTGCCGGCTACCGCACGCGTCCATGCTCCCAGGCACTGCAGAGGCGCGCGTACTCGCCCCCGGTTCGGAGAAGGTCGGCGTGGGTGCCGTCCTCGACCACGGATCCATGGGCGATGACCACGACTCGGTCGGCGTGGCGAGCGATCAAGGGTTGCCTCGTCACGGCGATGATCGTGAGCCCGGGCTGGTGCGCTCGGGCGTGGGCGAAGTGGTGGAGGGAGTGCGCGTCGAGCGAATCGGTGGCGTCGTCGAGGATCAGCAGCCTCGGTTCGCGGAGAAGTCCGCGGGCGATGAGGATCCGGTTTCGCATCCCGGCGGGCAGGTTCCGGCCGTTGCGACCGACCTTGGTGTCGAGACCCGCGACCAGCTCCCCGAGCGGGTCGGAGGTCCCGAAGAGGCCCTCGAGCGCGGTGAGGAGGTCCTCGTCCGAGATCGCACCGACGCCGAGGGCCAGGTTGTCGCGCACGGTTCCGTCGAAGAGCCTTCCGTCCGCGCTGACGTAGGCCACCTCGTGGTAGAGCGCGGTACGGCGGACGCGGTGGATGTCCGTGCCATCGACGGTCACGAATCCCTCGTCGGGCGCCACGAGACCGGCCAGGATTCGGCCCATGAACCTGCGTCCGGAGCCGGACTCGCCGACGATCGCCACCATCGACCCACCCTCGACCTCGAGGTCGATCCTGCTCGTCGCTGGCTGCTCCTGGACCGGGAGGCGAACCCTGGTCACGACCACCCGGCCGGGGCCGTCCTCCAGCCGGGTGAGGTCACGGCTCTCGGCGGCGGGAGGCTCGGCCAGGACCGAGAAGATCTTGTCCACCGCGGCGATGCCGCTCTGATAGGTCTTGAACAGGCTGGAGAAGTTGACGAGCGGCGTCAGGAACATCGACAGGTAGCCGAAGAAGGCGACCATCGTGCCGACCTCGCTGTTGCCTCGCACCACCTGGATCCCTCCATAGGTGACCAGCAGGCCAGTGGCGGTCGCCGAGAGCAGGGTCGTGGCCGGGTAGTACACGGCGTTCGCTCTGATCGTGCGGTACTCGGCATCCCGGCTCTCGAGGGTCGCGGCGGCGAACCCGGCCTGCTCGCGCTCGGTCTGGTTGAAGGCCTGGATGACGTCGACGACGCCGAGGCTGTCGTTGGCCGAGATGGTCACCCCGGCGATGGCGTCGCGGAAGGCGAGGAACCTGGGTGCCGCGACGCGGCGGTACTGCCAGCTCATCACGGCCAGGACCGGCACCACGAGGAGGGTGACGAGCGCCATCTGCCAGTCGAGCACCAACATGATGATCGCCGCGCCGACGAAGCTGACGAGGCTCTTCAGCAGCGCAGGAAGCCCCGACGTCACCAGGGACCGACTGGCGATCACGTCGTTGGTCATCCGCGACAGCGTCTCGCCCACCGGATGGTCGTCGCCATAGGTGAGGTCCAGCGTCTGGATGTGGCGGAGGAGGCGGCTCTGCAGGGTCACGACCATGGCGTTGGCCGCGGTGGTGAGACCCGGATCCGCACCCGTCGGAGCACCCAGCTGGTCGCCACCAGGACGACGGAGGCCACCGCGGTGCCCACCACCACCGCCTTGGATCCGGCCTCGACACCCTGGTCGATGAGGACCTTCGTCAGGTAGGGCGTGACCAGGTAGACGAGGCTGCCGGCGATGGTGGTCGCGACGCCGATGAGCGCGTCGCGGCGGTGCGGCCCGAGCAGGTGGACGAGCGCCTCGATCTCGCGCAGACGCCCGGAGCCCGCGTCCCGAACCGTGGCTGGAGCTGCGGTCGCGGGTGGGAGGGACGGGGCCGTCAACGGGACGACTCCTCGAGGCCCCAGACGGCGGTCGCATCGACGAACGACCGATCGTGGCGGAGCTCGTCGCGCGTACCGACGGCCGCGACCTCGCCGTCGACCAGGACGACGATCCGGTCACAAAGACTCAACAGCGCCGGTCGGTTGGCGACGGCCACGATGGTGGTGCGGGCAGTCATGGCCCGGATCCCTTCGACGACGCTGCTCTGCATCTGCGGAGGCATGGGGGCCGTGACGTCGTCGAGCAGGAGGAGTCGGGGGAGCGTCACCAGGGCGCGGCCGATGCAGATCCACTGCGCGGTGGGCACCGGTACGAGCAGGCCCCCGGCACCCAGCGACGTGTCGTAGCCGTCGGGAAGCGTGAGGAGCCGGTCGTGGAGGCGCAGGGCCCGGGTGACCTCGACGACCTCCTCCCGGGTCGCATCGGGGCGCCCGTAGCGGAGGTTGTCCAGCACGGTCCCGACGAAGAGGTGCGGTGTGGGCCCGAGGAAGCGGACATAGCTCCGCAGCGAGCCCAGATCGACCTCGTCCAGGCGTTGGCCGCCCATCCGGATCTCGCCGCCCTCGGGGTCGTAGACCCGCGCGATCGCTCGGAGCAGCGAGGACTTCCCCGAACCCGTGCGCCCGATGAGCGCCACGTTGTCGCCCGACTCGACCGCCAGTCGCACGTCGTCGAGTGCCCGGCGAGGTCCTCCATAGCTCTTCGAGAGCGCCTCGATGTCGATGGTGGGGACCGGGTCGTGGAGAACGGGCGCGTCGGGGGCGCTGGTGATCGTCGGCTCACGGTCGAGCACCTCGAAGACCCGCTGCGCGGACGCCGTCGCGTTCTGGAACCGCCACAGCGTGGTGCCCAGGTCCTGGATCGGACCGAGGAGGATCGCCACGTAGCCCAGGAACGTGACGAGGGTGCCCAGCCCAAGGCCTCCCTCGATGACCGAGAAGCCACCCCAGGCGAACAGACCGGCCCAGGCGAGGTTGGGGAGGTTGATGATCGCGGAGTCATAGGTGGCGTCGAGGGCCATGATCTCGGAGGCCGTCGCGTGCCATCGCGCGGTCTCTGTTTCGAGGGCCTCCTGACGCCGGCGCTCGGCGCCCAGGAGCTCGACGCTGACCAGACCCTCCAGCGTCTCCTCCGCGCTGGCGGTGAGGTCGGCTTCGACCTCCTGACGTCGTCGCATCAGCGGGGTGGCCTTGCGACCGAAGATGACCACGAGCCAGATGACGATCGGTACCGGCCAGAACGCCACGACCGCCAACCGGGCGTCGACGACCATCATCGCGATGCCGGCGAAGAGCACCGTGAGCAGATCGCTGGCGATCTTGGCCAGCGACTGGGAGAGGAACGTCCGGATCGGACCGCTGGTGACCATGATCCGCGAGACCATCTGACCGACCCGCTGACCCTGCAGGTACTCGTCATCGAGCTCGAGGAAGCGTGAATAGAGGTCGTTCCTCAGGCTTCGCTCGACATCGATCGCCAACCGGCCCGTGGCCAAGGTCTCGAACGACGTGAGCGCGGCGCGGACGACACCGACCCCGACGATGGCGAGACCCAGCTTGATCAGGAGCGACTCGTCCTTGTTGTCGATGGCATCCACCGCGCCGCCGAGCAATGCGGGCACCGCGAGGTTGGTGACGACGATGAGTGCGGTCAGGACGAAGATGAGCGCGAGCAGACCGTGGCGGCCCCGCAGGAGCGCGAGCGACCGGCGCAGGGCGCGCTCGGGCTGCGATCCCGAGTGATCGGTTCCCGACACCAGGACTGGCTACCACAGCGCACCACCCCCGTTCTGCGGGGCGAGCTGGCAACCGAGTGCATTCTATGATGCAACTGACTACGGTGGCGACGTGCGCAGAACCAGCTTCGAGGACGTGAACTGCTCTGTGGCGCAGTGCCTGGAGGTGGTGGGCGAGTGGTGGAGCCTGATGGTCCTGCGCGAGGTCTTCCTGGGCGTCACCCGCTTCGACGACCTGCGCAACCGTCTGGGGATCTCGCGCAACGTCCTGACCGACCGACTCGAGCACCTGGTGGCCCATGGCGTGCTCGAGCGCGTCCCCTACCAGCAGCACCCGGTGCGCTACGACTACCAACTGACCACCAAGGGCGTCGACCTGTGGCCGGTGCTGACCGCCATGCGCCAGTGGGGCGACCGCTACGCCGCCCCCGACGGCCCGCCGTTGGAGTTGATCCACAAGGGCTGCGGGGACCGGGTGACGGTGGTGGAGACCTGTTCGACCTGCGGCGAAGCGCTGAGTGCCCGTGACGTCCGGGCGGTGCCCGGACCGGGTGTGTGCGAGAGCAACTTCCCCCCTGACGAGATGCGCCACCGCAGGATCGCACCGACCGCGTCCGCCGGCGGCACCCATCGAACCCTCTCGAATCCGCCCCTCGAACCCGTGAGGTCGACCCGTGAGTGACCCGACCACCAATCTCGCCGTCTCCAACCTGGCGACCCAGCGGCTGTGGCAGGTCGACGTGATCGACGATCGGTTACGGTTGCTGTCCCACGGCGAGGTCCGTCTGCGGCACGTCGAGGCGGTTCCGGCGTGACCGTCGTGACCGGCACCGACCGGTTCGCCACGGCCACCGCCGTCGAACCCGACGGCGAGACCGATGCCGATGGCACTCGGCTCTACCGGGGCGCCATCGCCGAAGGATGGGACATCGCCACCAACGCCAACGGCGGGTACCTGCTGGCGCTGACCGGCCGGGCCATGGCCGCGGCGACCGGTCGTAGCGATCCGGTGACCGTGACCGGTCACTTCGTCGCACCGGGAAAGCCTGGGCCCGCGGAGATCCCCGTCCAGGTGCTCAAGCAGGGCCGCCGGTTCGCCACCGCCCGGGCCACCCTGATCGCCCAGGGCCGACCGGTGCTGACCGCGCTCGGCACCTTCGGTGATGTCAGCCAGGCGCACGGCCCGTTGCTCATCGACCGCGCCCCGCCCGAGCTGCCCGACCCCGACGACTGCGTGATCCTCGTGCCCACCGCCACCTTCCCGCCGCCGTTCATGGGGCGCGTCGAGCTGCGCCTCCATCCTGAGGATGCGTCCTACGCCACCGGCGGCAAGACGGGGCGCCTGTTGATGCGGGGTTGGTTCCGCCTGCCCGATGACCAACCGATCGACACGATCGCGTTGCTGTGCGCGGTCGACGCCTTCCCACCCACGGCCTTCAACGCCCACCTGCCCGTGGCCTGGACCCCGACCATCGAGCTCACCGCCCATGTGCGGGCCCGCCCGGCTCCCGGCTGGCTGCGCTGCCAGTTCTCCACCCACTTCGTGAGCGGCGGGTTCCTCGAGGAGGACGGCGAGATCTGGGACGCCGAGGACCGTCTGGTGGCCCAGTCCCGTCAGCTGGCCCTGGTCCCCCAGGGCTGAGCGCGACGTCGGCCGCGACCTCGGCCGGCTCACCACCGCTCACCGTCGCGGCGGCGATGCCAGACTCAGGCATGGAGCTGGCTCGGCTGGTGGGGGCGGCTGATCAGGTGGCGGCCACCGGATCGCGCTCGGCCAAGCGCGACGTGTTGGCCGCGCTCCTGACGGCCATGGCACCAGCCGAGATCGAGGCCGGGGTCGGCTTCCTGGTGGGCGAGCCCCGTCAGGGGCGGGTGGGGGTGGGCTGGGCCACCGTGTCCGACCTGGCCGGATCGACAGCCCCGGGCGGGCCGGGCGCCAGCCCACCCGGTCTGGAGATCCTGGACCTCGACCGGGCCCTGGACCAGCTCAGCTCGTGTCGGGGGCCCGGCTCGGTGCGGGCTCGGGGGCAGATCCTGGCCGACCTGTTCGACCGGGCCACCTCGGCCGAGGCCGCCTTCATGCGCCGGCTGCTGGTGGGTGAGCTGCGTCAGGGCGCGCTCGAGGGCGTCATGGCCGATGCCGTGGCGGCTGCGGCCGACGTGCCAGCCAGCCTGGTGCGTCGGGCCACCATGTTGAGCGGTGACCTGCGGGTCTGCGCCCGCGTGGCGCTCACGATCGGGCGATCCGGGCTCGAGGCCGTGGGCCTCACACTTTTCCGTCCCGTCCAGCCCATGCTGGCGGCCACCGCCGAGGATCTGGAGGACGCCTTCGGTGATGGTCGGCCGGCGTCGGTGGAGTGGAAGCTCGACGGCGCCCGCATCCAGGTCCATCGCCAGGGTGATCGGGTGGAGGTGTACACCCGGAACCTCAACGTGATCACCGCTCGCCTCCCCGAGGTCGTCGAGCTGGTTCGGGCCCTGCCCGCCACCGACCTGGTGCTCGACGGCGAGGTGCTGGGCCTGGAGGGCGGGCGGCCCGAGGCCTTCCAGGAGACGATGAGCCGGTTCGGTCGGGACGACCCGGCTGGACACGGCTTGACCTTGCGGCCGTTCTTCTTCGATGTGTTGCGGGCGGAGGGCACCGACGTGATCGACCGCCCCCTGACCGAGCGCCTGGACGTGCTCGACGCGGTGGCACCGGGGTTGGTCATGCCCCGGCTGGTCACCGCCGAGCCGGCTCAGGCCGAGGCCTTCGTGGCCGCCACCCTGTCCGCCGGCCATGAAGGGGTGATGGTCAAGGACGCGTCGAGCGCCTATGTGGCCGGACGCCGGGGCAAGGCCTGGCGCAAGCTCAAGCCGGTGCACACCCTCGACCTGGTGGTGCTGGCCGTGGAGTGGGGCCACGGTCGGCGTCGGGGCTGGCTGTCGAACCTGCACCTCGGAGCTCGTGATCCCGACGGCGCCGGCTTCGTGATGGTGGGCAAGACCTTCAAGGGGCTCACCGATGCCCTGTTGACGTGGCAGACCGAGGCCCTCCTGGCCCGAGAGATCGGTCGCGACGAGTACACCGTGCATGTGCGCCCGGACCTGGTGGTGGAGGTGGCCATCGACGGGGTGCAGGCCTCGACCCGCTACCCCGGCGGCGTCGCCCTGCGCTTCGCCCGGGTCAAGCAGTACCGCTCGGACAAGCTCGCCGCCGACGCGGACACCATCGAATCGCTCCGGGCGTTGCTCCCCCGCTAGACCGGCTGCGCCTCCACCAGGAGGCGGGCGAAGCCGGCGGGGTCGGTGACGGGCGGGACGTGGCCGGAGTCGAGGCGCACCAGCCGGGCCGGATGGGGCAGGCGAGCCACCATCTCCTCCTGCAGGGCGGCGGGCACCGGCTTGTCGCGCTCGTTGAGCAGGTAGGTGATCGGGATCTCGGCGGGAACCGTCGACCAGTGCACCGGCTGGAAGTAGTGGTTGATGGTGTCGGAGACGCATCGCACCGGGTCGACCACGAAGGCCAGGGTGTCGTCGTCGAGCGGGTCGCCGCCGTACGTGTTGCGGAAGGCCTCGGGGTCGGCCGGCCGCCCCGGGGTGGTCAGCAGGGTGCCGTCACGCGCCGCCATCTCGGCACCGATCTTCACTCCTTCGCGGTGGCGCTCCTGCATGCAGTCGAGACCGCAGCCTCCCTCCGGCGGGATCGACGCGGCGCTCAGCACGATGGCAGCCACGCGTGAACCCAGACCGGCCACCACGCCGGGCACCACCAGCCCGCCCGACGAGTGGGCCACCACCACGATCGGGTCGGTGATGGATGCGGCGGCCACGTCCGCGAGCACCGACGCCACCTCCTGGTCGACGGTCAGGGTGGCCAGGTCAGCCGCCTTGTCGTGGCGGCCGGGCAGGTCGACGGCCAGCGCCGGTTGATCCAGGTAGGGCAGCAGGCGATCCCAGAACCGGGCCGAGCTCCCTCCTCCGTGGATGAGCAGATAGGTCACGAGTGGTCCTTGTCCGGCCCGGCGCGCATCGCCGGACCTTAGCCAACCGACTGGTCGATCCACCCCAGGTAGCCGGGCAGGCCCGACACGATGGGGACCTCGATCAGCTCGGGGGTGTCGTACGGGTGATGGGCCTCGAGGAAGGCGCGCAGGTCGGCCATCCGCGATGTCGCCGTCTTGATCAGCAGCAGGATCTCGTCGGATCGCTGCGGCGCGCCGTCCCAGACGTAGTGACTGACGATCGGGGTGAGCTGCACGCAGGCCGCCAGCCGCCGCTCCACCAGCACAGCGGCCAGGTCGTCGGCCTCGTCGGCGGATCCGACCGTCGTCATGGCCAGCGAGTAACCCTCCACCTCGCTCATCGATCTCCTCTGGGTCGGCCGGTCTGGGTCGGCCAGCCTCGGTCACGGGCCAACTTCACACCCGTAGCATGCCGGTCGAGGGCGCGCCGGTGCTCGACGCCGCCTCCCCGAGGAACGGCTCCGGGCAAAACCGGCTGGGTGCATCGGGCCGGCGCGTGACAGGGTGGGCGGATGGCACGGTCTGGGCAGGTGGGGACGGGCTGGCACGATCCTGACCACGTCCAGGAGTACCTGGAGCGGGTGGGCGCGCTGCCACCGCGCCTGGCCGGGGAGGCGGTGCTGGTCGAGGTGCTGCCCCCGGCTCCCGAGCGAATGCTCGACCTGGCCTGCGGCGATGGCCGACTGGCCGCGGTGGTGCTCGATGCCCGGCCCTCGGTCAGCCAGGTGGTGGCCGTCGATCGCTCGGCGCCGATGCTGGCCCGGGCTCGGGAGCGCTTCGCCGCCGATCCCCGCGTCGAGGTCCGAGCCGGCGACCTGGCCGACCCGCTGGCGCCGCTGGGCCGCTTCGACCTGATCGTGTCGGGCTTCGCCATCCATCACCTGGACGACCTGGGCAAGCAACGGCTCTTCGCCGAGGTCGCGGCCCAGCTGAACCCGGGCGGGCTGTTCGCCAACCTGGAGGTGGTGGCTTCCGCCACGCCCGAGCTCCACGCCGAGTTCCGTCGCGCCATCGGCCGGCCGGCCGACGACCCGGAGGATCAGCTGGCGCCGGTCGAGGCGCAGCTCAGCTGGATGCGCCAGGCCGGCCTGGAGCAGGTCGACTGCCTCTGGCGCTGGCACGGCTTCGCGCTACTGGTGGGCCAGCCTTCCCAGCACGCCTGACCACCGTTTCGGTGGCTGGATGTGCCGGGAGGCCGCCCGGTCAGTGGCGCAGCGGGTCGGGGCTGTTGGCCCGCTGGTAGCCGGCCATGGTGATCAGCAACTTCCGCGAGATCGAGGGGGCCTCGTCGAGCAGCTGGAAGAACTCACCGTGGTCGAGCACCAGCAGGTTCATGTCGGTGGCGGCCACGATGGTGGCGGCCCGGGGGCCGCCGTCGAGCAGGGCGAGTTCGCCGAAGTAGTCGCCGGGCCCGTACACACCCACCTCCACCCCGTCGATCAGGCAGCGGGCCCGGCCCTCGATCACGAGCATGAACTCCAGCCCGGCCCGACCCTGGGTGGTCAGGGCGCTGCCGGCATCCGCCGACACGTTGGTGCCCAGCCTGGCGATCTGGCCCAGCTCGCGACGGGTGCAGCCGGCGAAGAGGGGGACGGCGCCCAGCAGATCGAGCACCGCAGCTGGCGTCCGGCGGCTCATGACGGTGCGCCCTGGCGGGTCACGTCGGTGGCTCGGCCCGCCAGGGCCGTGGCCGCCACCAGCTCGACGTAGCGGTCCCAGAGCTGCTCGGGGTAGTCGTGGCCCATGCCCTCGATCTCCACGTAGCGGGCGCCGGGCACGGCCTCGGCCGTACGCCGGCCGCCGCTGGGGTCGATCAACGTGTCGGCCGACCCGTGGATGACCAGGGTCGGCACCGTGACCTCGCCCAGGGCCTGGGTGCGGCTGGCGCCACCGATCACCGCCCCCAGCTCCGCGGCCACCCCTTCGGGGCGGAACGCCCGGTCGTAGGCCTGGCCCGCGTAGTCGGCTTGGCGGGACTCGTCGACCAGGCCGGGGCTGCCCCACAGGCGCAGCCCGGCCAGGTGGCGCTCGACGGCACCGGCGCGGCCCTCGGCCGCGGGCGACAGCAGGTGGGCCAGCACGGCGTCGGACGACTGCCCGACGTCGGGATCGCCGGTGCTCGACATCATCGACGTCAGCGAACGCACCCGGTCGGGGTGCTCGATGACCACGGTCTGGGCCACCATGCCCCCGAGCGACAAGCCCAGCACGTGGGCCCGGGTCACGCCGAGCTCGTCGAGCACGGCGACACCGTCAGCGGCCATGTCGCTGAGGGTGTAGCCGTCCGGATCGGGCGTCGGCGGTCCCGACAGGCCCAGACCCCGATTGTCGAACCGGATCACGAAGAACCCGGCATCCACGAACCGGGCACACCACTCCTCGCGGTAGTTGATGCACTGGCTTCCCAGACCGTTGATCAGCAGGAGCGGCTCGTCGTTCGGATCGCCGAAGATCTCGTACCAGAGGTCGATGCCACCGTGATGGGCCCAGGCCATGGCCGCGAGTCTGCCATGACGACACGAGGTCCATCGATGGTGCATGATCCCTGAGCGCAAACCCGCGCCCCTGGTGTAACGCCAGGACAAGTTCGGCGCCGTCCTCATGGGGGCGGGTCCGGCACTCGGAGGCCATGCAATGATCCTGTCCACCATCGGAGACGGCGACGTCCTCCTCTTCTTCGTCGAGTTCTTCCTGTTCGTGATCTGGTTCTGGCTCCTCATCACGATCTTCGGTGACCTGTTCCACGACCACGAGATGTCGGGAGGGATGAAGGCCGTCTGGATCTTCTTCGTCATCATCCTGCCGTTCCTGGGGATCCTGGTGTACCTGATCGCCCACGGCAGCGGCATGGCCGGGCGGGCCATGAAGGCCCAGCAGGAGGCGCAGGCCCAGATGGACGCGTACGTGCGCCAGACCGCCTCGGCCGGCAGTGCGACCGACCAGATCGCACAGGCCAAGGCCCTGCTCGACGCCGGCACCATCGATCAAGCCGAGTTCGACAAGCTCAAGGCCAAGGCCCTCGGATGAGTCGAGCCGGGCTGAGCTGAACCGCGCCGCTCGGCCACTCCGGCCACCGTTTCGGCGGTCGGAGGGGCCAGCGGCAGTGCGGGTCGAAATAAAGCGCGAGACTGCCTCTCGAGATCGAACGAGGGGGACAGGTCGTGGAGCGCTTCGAAGGACGGTTGGCCGTGATCACCGGTGGGGGAACCGGTATGGGACGCGAGTTGGCCCGCCAGCTGACGGCGGAGGGCTGTCACGTGGCCATCGGCGACGTCTCGGCCGAGTCGATGGCCGAGACCCTGGAGCTGTGCGGGTCGGGCGCGCCCAGCGGGACCCGGATGACGGCCCACGTGGCCGACGTGTCCGACGAGGCTCAGATGCTGGCATTCCGCGACGCGGTGGTGGTCGAGCACTCGACTGATCACATCAACCTGCTGTTCAACAACGCTGGCATCGGTGGTGGGGGCAGCTTCCTCACCGACGAACGTGAGATGTGGGACAGGGTGTTCGGCGTGTGCTGGGGCGGCGTCTACAACGGGTCGCGGGCTTTCATGGGTCTGCTGGTGGCCAGCGACGAGGGCCATATCGTCAACACCTCGAGCGTCAACGGCTTCTGGGCCACGCTCGGGCTGGGCACGCCCCACACCGCCTACAGCGCGGCCAAGTTCGCGGTGAAGGGATTCACCGAGGCGCTGATCATCGACCTGCGCCTCAACGCCCCGCACGTGCACGCCTCGGTGGTCATGCCCGGCCACATCGGTACCGAGATCGTGCACAACTCGTTCCGCGAGCACGGTCGCAACCCCAAGGAGCTGACCTCCGAGCAGCTGATCGAGGTGCGCGCCGGCCTGGCCGATCGGGGCATCGACCTGAGCGACGTCAGCGACGAGGACATCCGGACCGGCATGGTGGCCCAGGCCGACCTGTTCCGGGACACGGCGCCGACCAGCGCGGCCCAGGCGGCCACCATCATCCTCGACGGCGTGCGGGCACGGGAGTGGCGGATCCTGGTGGGCGACGACGCCCACGTGCTCGACGAGATGGTGCGCGCCGACCCTACCCAGGCCTACGAGCCCGCCTTCATCGAGAAGCTCCAGGCTCGAGGCGTGTTCACCCAGATGGGATGGTGATGACCTCCGCCACCGACCTGGCCGACCCGGCGTCGCATCCGATGGCGATCGGTGACCCCATGTTCTGGCGCCGGTCGCTGGACGCCCGCATGGCCGACTTCGCCGTGCTCCGCGAGCAGGGGCCGTTCACGCGTGCCGAGGCGGAGAACCCGCTGACCGGCGTACCCGACGTGTTCTTCGCCGTGACCCGCTACGCGGAGCTGGTGGAGATCAGCCGCCACCCGGAGGACTTCTGCTCGGGCCAGGGCTCGACGTCGATCATGGACATGCCGGCCGAGGCGGCGGAGTTCTTCGGCTCGTTCATCGGGATGGACGATCCCCGCCACGCCCGCCGAGCGCGGCATCGTGTCGCGGTCGTTCACCCCCCGCCAGCTCCAGGGCGTGCTCGATTCGGTGGAGACGATCTGCGCCGAGGTCATCGACGACATGTGCGAGCAGGGCGAGGTCGACCTGGTGCAGGCCATCTCCCAGCCGTTCCCGCTGCTGGTCATCTGCGACATGATGGGCATCCCCCGCAGCGAGTTCCGCACGGTGCTCGACGCCACCAACGTGATCCTGGGGTCCGGCGACCCCGACTTCCTGGGCGGCAGGGACGTGGGCGAGGCCCTGCTCGAAGCCGGCCTGACCTTGGCTGCGCTCATGAACGAGATCGCCGAGGCGCGTCGGGCGAACCCCACTGACGACCTGACCTCGGCCCTGGTCCACACCTCGGTCGGCGAGGACCTGCTGGCGCCGCATGAGATCGCGCCGTTCTTCATCCTCCTGGCTGTGGCCGGCAACGACACGACGCGCAACGCCACCACCATCGGCATGCACCTGCTCTCGCAGAACCCCGACCAACGGGCCTTGTGGCAGGCCGATCTCGAAGGCGTGTCGGCCACCGCGGTGGACGAGATCGTCCGGGTGGCATCGCCGGTGACCTTCATGCGTCGCACGGTCACCCGGCCGCTCACCTTGTCGGGTCAGACCTTCGAGGCCGGCGACAAGCTCATCCTGTTCTACGGCGCGGCGAACCGTGATCCCCGCGTCTTCGAGGCTCCGGACCACTTCGACCTGCGCCGCGACCCCAACCCGCACGTGGGCTTCGGTGGACCCGGCCCGCACTTCTGCCTGGGCGCCCATCTGGCCCGGCGCGAGCTGGGCGTCATCTTCCGCCAGCTGTTCACCCGCTTGCCCGACATCGAGGTGGTGGGGGACCCCGTCTACCTCGAGGCCATGGGTGTGCCGTTGGTGGGCGGCATCAAGCACCTGCCCGTCCGCTTCACCCCGACGGCCCGGCTCGGGTAGCCGGGTCGCTGGGTAGGGTGCGAGGCATGCGCTTCGCCTTCAAGACCGCCCCGCAGAACACCGACTGGCCGGCCATGCTCGACGTCTGGCGCGCCGCGGACGACATCGCGCTGTTCGAGTCCGGTTGGACCTTCGACCACTTCTACCCGATCTTCTCGGACTCCGACGGACCCTGCCTGGAGGGCTGGACGGTCACCACCGCGCTGGCCCAGGCCACCACCCGGGTTCGGGTGGGTGTGCTGGTCACCGGGATCCACTACCGCCATGTGGCCGTGCTGGCCAACATGGCCGCCGCCCTCGACATCGTGTCGGGCGGTCGTCTCGAACTGGGTGTCGGCGCCGGATGGAACGTGGAGGAGAGCGGGGCCTACGGCATCGAGTTGGGCACCCTCACCGAGCGCTTCGACCGCTTCGACGAGGCGCTCGAGGTGCTGGTGTCGTTGCTGACCAACGAGCACACCACCTTCGAGGGCCGCTACTACCAGCTGACCAACGCCCGCAACGAGCCCAAGCCGATCCAGCGACCGCACCCGCCCATCGTCATCGGCGGCACCGGACCCCGGCGCACCCTGCGCGCCGCGGCCCGCTGGGCCCAGCACTGGAACCATCCGGGCACCTCGGTCGAGGAGTGGAAGACGGCGCGCGACACGCTCTACCGCCACTGCGCGGAACTGGGCCGCGATCCGGCCGAGATCACGCTCTCGACCCACCTGCGCTACGACCCGGCCGCCGGTCCGTCGGCTGTGGCCGACCAGGCGGCCGCCTTCGCGGAGGCCGGGATGGATCTGGGGATCGTCACCCTGCTTCCGCCCCACGATCCCTCGGTGCTCGAACCCATCGCCGTCGCCCTGGCCCCGCTGAGCTGACACGAGCTGACACGCACCCCCTTCCGAGCACATCTGACCACCGAAACGGTGGTCAGATGTGCTCGGAAGGGGCGGTCACACGCGCCGGGTGAGCCAGGACAGCAGATCGGCGGGCTCCAGCGGCTGGGCCCAGTGGAAACCCTGGCCCAGTTCGCAGCCCAGGCGGCGCAGCTCGTCCAGTTGCACCCTGGTCTCGACACCTTCGGCGATCAGGTCCAGCTCCAGGGCGCGGGCCAGGCTGATGATGGCGTGCACGATCGAGGTGTCGTCGGGATCGGTGCCCAGGCCGTCGGTGAAGGAGCGGTCGATCTTGAGCGTGTCGATGGGGAGCTTCTTGAGGTAGGCCAACGACGAGTAGCCGGTGCCGAAGTCGTCGATGTCGATGCGCACGCCCAGGTCCTTGAGTTGGCCCAGCCGGGTGATGGCCGTCGCCCGGTCGTCGATCAGCACGCTCTCGGTCACCTCCAGGTGCAGGTGGCTCGGGTCGATCTGGTTGCCCTCCAGCGCGTCGGTGATGACGGCTACCAGTCCGGGGCTGGACAGCTGGCGGGCGGAGAGGTTGATGGCCATCCACAGCCCACTGGTCTGGGGTGCGTCGCGATGCCACTCGGCCAGCTGGTGGATGGAGCGGGCGACGACCCAGGCCCCGATGGGCACGATGAGACCGGACTGCTCGGCCAGGGGAATGAACTCGGCCGGGCTGATGGGGCCGAGGCCGGGGTGCTCCCAGCGCAGCAGCGCTTCGCACCCCACCGGCAGCCCGGTCTCGAGGTTCAGCACCGGTTGGTACATCAGGTGGAGGTCGTCGTGTTCGAGGGCGCGGCGCAGGGCGGTGTCGAGATCGAGGCGGCGGATGGCGTGGCTGCGCAGCTCGCCGCTGAACCCCTCCACCCGGGCCCGGCCCCGCTCCTTGGCCAGGTTCATGGCCGCGTCGGCGTCGCGCAGCAGCGTGGACGCGCTCTCGCCGGGCTCGCTCACAGCCACCCCGCCACTGACCGTGACGGTCCGCTCGGTGCGGTCCACCAGCAGCGGGGTGTTGTCGATCAGCCCGGCGAAGCGGTGGGCGATCTCCATGGCCTCGTCGATGTCGGCCAGGTCTTCGCAGACCACCACGAACTCGTCGCCACCGAAGCGGGCCAGCGTGTCGCCCTCTCGTGCGGCCCGACTGAAGCGCTGAGCCAGCTCGCTCAGCACCAGGTCCCCGGCAGGGTGACCGAGGCTGTCGTTGACGAGCTTGAAGTGGTCGATGTCGAAGAAGAGCACGCCCACCCGAGTCCCTCGCTGGGCCGCGGCCTCCAGGGCGTGGTCGAGTCGTTCGGTGAGCAGGCGGCGGTTGGGCAGACCGGTCACCGGATCGTGCAAGGCCTGGTGCGCGAACGCCTGCTCCACCTGCTTGCGCTCGGTGATGTCGGTGAAGTTGATGACCACCCCACCCACCGCCGGATCGTGGCGCTGATCCGTGGCCGTCAGCTCGATCCACCGCAGGCCGCCGTCCTCGGCCCTGACCCGTAGCTCGGCCCGCTGGGGGACGCCGGGATCGGCCTTGGCTTGTTCCAGCTGCTCGACGGCGATCGAGCGGTCCTCAGCCACAAGGCTGTCGAAACCGATGGCCATGCCCCCCGCTCGTCGCTGGTCCCACCACTCGAACAGGGAGCCGGATCCGTCGATCGGCCGCCCGTCGTTGTCGAGGATGGCGTAGCCGCCCACCGCGTGCTCGAGCACCACACGCTGGCGGTGCTCGGTGTTGCGCAGGGTCTCCTCGGCGCGGTGGCGCACCGTGATGTCGCGGCAGCGAGCTGACGACGGCCACGGTCTGACCGCGCCACTTCAGCGGCCGGGCGGTGACCTCGATCCAGCGGTCCGGTCCGTCCTCCGCGGGCAGGCAGAGCGACACGTCGTACTGGGTTTCACCGGTCTGCATGGCCTGTCGGCTGGGGAGCTCGTCGACGGCCAGGTCTCGGCCGCGCGCGTCGCGGATCGCGGGGATCTTGGCCAGGTCGTTGCCCATCAGCTCGTCCAGATGGATCCCGAGGATGCGCGCCGCCGCGGGGTTGGCCGCGGCGACGCGACCGCGTGGTCCCTGCAGCACCACGCCGTGGTCGAGGGCGTTGAACACCATCTCCGACAGCTGTTCCTGCAGCTCAGGCCCGAACTCCGGTGGTTCTGGCTGGCCTGGGTTGACCTCGTCCTCGTCCACGGTCGCTCCCGGGTTCCGATCCCGAACCAGTGGACCACGAACTGGGTCGCGATGCCCCGGTATCTCCCCCGGCCTTCATCGGCCGTGGCGGCTCGGTCGTGAGGATTCCGAGGGTGGTACTAGCGTCGGGCATCCGCGAACCAGGAGGCCTCATGGCTGCCATCGCCCGCCTCGGCGCCGTCTCGCTCGACAGCGCCGATCCCGTTCGGCTGGCCGACTTCTACCGTCAGCTCCTCGACCTCGAGGTCATGTTCGAGAGCGACGACTTCATCGCCCTGTCCGGGGCCAAGGTGCTGCTGACGGTGCAGCGAGTGACCGACCACCAACCTCCCAGCTGGCCGGGTGGAGACGTCCCCAAGCAGCTCCACCTCGAGCTGGCGGTCGACGAACTGGATGCAGCCGAAGCCGCCGCGCTGGCCCTGGGCGCGACCCAGGCCGACGTCCAACCATCGCCCGACCGGTGGCGCGTGCTGCTCGACCCGGCCGGTCACCCGTTCTGCTTGACCACCCTGATCCCCGAGGGCGTCTAGCACCGTCGCCGAGGTCGTCGGGTCTGGAGCATCCGCCGTCTCGGCCGCGGGTGGGCGGCTCGACGTCAGCCGAGGCCGAGCACGAAGTAGGCCGGCGTGGCCGACACCGAGGTCGTGTACTGGAGCTTCTGGTCGAGGCTGATGACCCACTCGTCGCTGCCGTTGGCGCCTGACACCTCGGTCACCTGTTTGACGTAGTTGAGGCTGGCGTCGTTCACGGAGGTCGGCCCGGCGTAGGTGGCGGACACGCCCTGGAACTCGATCACGAGGTAGATGCTGCCCGGCGGGGTGACCGGCTGGCCGGTCTTGTCGGTGAACGGCCCGGTCTGGTAGCCGACCGACCAGGCCGGCACGTCGGGGCTGAAGTCGAACTGCACGTTGTCGATGCAGTTGTCCTTGCGGGTGGTGACCTTGGTCAGGCTGGCGGCCACGTCGGTCTGCGCCTGGCCGCTCGAGGGGGTGGTCCGGCCCGAGAACGGGCACCCGCTGGCCGGGTTCGCGGTCGTGCCGGTGGCGCCCCCGGCCCCGGTCGTGCCTGTCGACGAGGTGCTCGACGAGCTCCCACACGCCGCGGCCAGCAGGCACAGGGCGATCACCGCCCCCAGCGAAGCTCGCCGCCAGGCGCGGTCGGGTCGGGGGCGGGAGGTCGGGCTGGTCGTCGGTCGTCGCGGCTCGGGATCGATCACGGGGTCGAGTCCATCAGGCACAGCGGCCAGGGGCAAGGGTGACCGCTGACCAGGACATCGGTGGTTGACCCGAGCCGCGGGTCCGCCAGGGCGCCGGGCGCCGCCGGTCGAGCGCGCCGGGTCGGCTTCGAGCTCGGAGTCTCCGCCGCGGCTTCGTGGCTGGCGTGCTCGCGCGACAGCTCGTCGCTGTCGTGGTCGAGCTCGTCGGCGGTGATGGGGTAACCGCCGGCCAGCGCCAGCTCGGCCGTGGCCTCGAGGGACTCCCCGGCGCCGTGCACAGCACCTTGGTGGGCCAGTTGGCGGGGCAGCCAACGCAGGACGCAGGCCGCCGCGATCAGCGCCATGACGGCCCCGACGGTGACCGCCAGGTGGATGCCGGCGACGAAGGCGTGGTTGGCCGCCGCGGTCAGGGCCTTGTCGGCCGCGGGGCGCAGCGTCGCCGCCGTCTGCTGGGCTCCGGCCAGCGAGCCCTTCGAGGCGGACTGCTGGGCCGGCGTCAGGTGGGCGGTGGCGTGGTTCAGGGTGTTGGCGTAGCGCGAGGCGGCCACGCTGCCGAGCACGGCGATGCCCAGGGCGGCACCCAGCTCGCGGGTGGCGTCGTTCATGGCCGACCCCGAGCCGGCCCGGCGCGGCGGCACGGCGGACATGATGGCCGCGGTCATGGGGGCCATGGTCATGGCGATGCCGGTGGTGAGCGGGGTGATGGCCACCACCACGAACCAGTAGGCGGTGTGCGGGGTGAGGCCGCGGAACAACAGGAGCCCGACGGCGACCAGCGCCATGCCGACAGCCACGGAGCGGTTGGCGCCGAAGGCGGCGATGATGCGCGGGGTCAGCGGGGCCACGATCAGCATGATCAGGGCGAGCGGCATCAGGCGCAGGGCGGCGGACAGGGCCGTGTAGTTGAGCACCAGCTGGAAGTACTGGGTGATCAGGAACATGACGCCGTACATGGCCATGAACACCAGGATCATGCCGCCGGTGCCGGTGCTGAAGGCGGGGTTGCGGAAGTAGCTGATGTCGAGCATGGGCTCGGCCTGGCGCCGCTCCCAGAGGCCGAACGAGACGAGCATGACCGCCCCGAGGGCGAAGGCGCCCAGCGTGGTCGGGCTGCCCCATCCGTTCTGGGGGGCCTGGATCAGGCCGTAGACCACCGACACGATGCCGATGGTGGACAGCACCGCGCCCACCGGATCGAGGGGCGCCTTCTCCGGGTCGCGAGAGGTGGGCACCAGGAAGTAGCCGGCCACCAGGGCCAGGATGAGCAGAGGGACGTTGATCAGGAAGACCGACCCCCACCAGAAGTGGGCCAGCAGGACGCCGCTGATCACCGGGCCGAACCCGCCGGCCGCGCCGGTGATGCTGGCCCAGATGGCGATGGCTTTGTTGCGCTCGTGGGGTGGGAAGACGTTGATCAGGATCGACAGGGTCGAGGGCATGATGAACGCCGCGCCCACGCCCATGATGGCCCGGCAGGCGATGAGTTCGGGCATGCCGTTCGAGCTGGAGGCCAGGCCGGCACCGGCGAGGAAGATGAGCAGGCCGAGTTGGAGCGCACCCTTGCGCCCGAAGCGATCGCCCAGGGCCCCGGTGGTGAAGAGCAGCCCGGCGAAGACCAGCGAGTAGATGGCCACCAGCCACTGGAGCTGGGACTCGGTGGCGCCGAGGTCGCGCGACAGCGTGGGAATGGTGACGTTCAGGCTCGAGTTGCCGACGAAGACGATCAGCAGGCTCAGGCACAGGACGGCCAGGATCCACCACCGGCGTTGATGGATCTGCTCGGGGGTGTGGGTGGGCATGGGTGCTCCGGGAGAGGGCCGACAGTCGGCGGGGGTGGCCGACTAGGTTCAAGATCCGGCCAACACTACAAGTGGAACTCCTATTCCGGTTAGCGTTTTCTGAACGTTCACATGGCGTCGCGGCCGGTCGTTCGTCCGCGGGGCTTCGACCTCACCGATCCAGGACCGAGATGGGCCACTCCGAACCCACCACGCGCCGAGCGGATGCCCAACGCAACCAGCAGCGCGTGCTCGATGCCGCGGTCGAGGTGTTCGACGCCGACGGACTGGGGGCGTCCATGGAGACCGTCGCCCACCGGGCGGGCGTGGGTGTGGGCACGGTGTACCGGCACTTCCCGACCAAGGACGACCTGGTCCGCTCGGTGATCTCACTGGTGTGCGAGAACCTGGTGACCTCGGCGGAGGCCGCGTTGGCCGAGCCGGACCCGGGCCAGGGCTTCCGCTCGTTCTTCCTGACCGTGCTGGAGTTCCAGGCCCAGCACCGCGTCCTGGCCGACGAGATGGCGGCCCAGGTCGAGCCCACCGTCACCACCGTCCGGCTCAAGGAATCGCTGCGCTCGGTCACCGCCACGCTGTTGGCCCGCGCCCAGCAGGCGGGTGCGGTGCGAGCGGATGTGGGTGTCACCGACATCTCCATGCTGCTGGCCGGCATGGCCCAGGCCATGGGCCTGGTGGCCGGCGAACCGACGTTGCGGGAGCGCTATCTGGAGGTGTTGCTCGACGGCCTGAGTCCGCTCGGGGCTCGGCCGCTGCCGGGTGCCGCCCTCGGCTACGACGAGCTCGATCGCCTGCGGGTCCGCCGCGACCAGCACGGCGCTCAGGGGTAGGCGAATCGACGCCCCAGCGACCTGCGAAGTTGATCATCGAGACCCACCCTTGAATCCGGTCCAGGACCCCGTCGATCACGTGCATCGGCGAGCAGTCCGGCGTTCCCACCAGGTTTGGCCGCCGGCGAGTAAGTGAGTCGGTGGGTCGGGTCGGTGGTGGGTGAGTGAGTGAGTGAGTTGAGTTGAGTTGGGTGCGCGAGGGGGGACTTGAACCCCCAGGTCCTCTCGGACACGGGAACCTGAATCCCGGCCGGGGGGTCCCGGCTCATGCTGCGGCGCCCCGGATAGTGCCTCTCACCAGCAGGTTCTCGAAAAGGTCGTGCGACCCCGTCCCGTCCAATCCCGCCGCTTGGGATCCAGTTGGGTTGCAAAGTGGTTGCACGCCACCCTGATGCGCAGCGGCCTCCAGACCAGGTGGTCCGCCATTCGGACGTAGACGAATCAGGCGACGCATTTGTAGGCCTTCATCACCGTCTGCCGACTGGCTCCCCGAGCCGTTGGTCCTTTGTCAGGTGATAGCAGGTCACGCTAGCATTGAACGCTATGTCGGCGACACGAACCACCTTCACGCTGGATGACTCTCTCGCGAACCAAGCGCGTCGCCTCGGCGTGAACGTCTCGGCGGCAGCCCGCGACGGCGTCGCCGCCGCGGTTCGAGCTGCCCTGGAGCAGGCAGACCGCAACGCATACCAGGACAGGCCGGAGAAGGTCGACCAGTTCTGGACCGAGGCCGAAACGTGGGGTGACGAGTGAATCGCGGCGAGGTGTGGCTCGCCGAGGTCGGCCGCAAACGGCGCCCGGTGCTCGTCCTGACCCGCACCGAGGTGCTCGACGTCCGCTCGTTGGTGACCGTCGCGGAGATCTCGACCTCGGCGCGCGGACTGGCGGCCGAGGTCGAGCTCGACCACGTCGCCGTTGGACTCGACCGTGCGTCCGTCATCAACTGCGATGGCCTGCACACCGTTGCCCAATCGACGCTCACGACCCCGGTTGGTGAAGTCGACGGGGCCACGTTGGGCGAGGTGTGCTCAGCGGTCAGCTACGCGCTCGGCTGCTGACCCCGAGCCGGCGCTCCGGGACACGCGAGGTCACGCGGGAACAAAATGGCTGCCGCGCCCAGATCTGCATCAGCGCCTCGACCGGCGTCAGCCGGAAACGTGCTGGTCAACGGTGGTGCGCGAGGGGGGACTTGAACCCCCACGTCCTTTCGGACACAGGAACCTGAATCCTGCGCGTCTGCCAATTCCGCCACTCGCGCGAGTAGCAACGGGCAACAGTACCTGATGGCCACGACCCCCCGACAAACGGCGAACGACCCTCGCGACCCCATCATCGGGCGGCGGGGTGGTGGGATCGACGTCGGGACGCGCCGGTAACGTGGTCCTTCCTATGGGCATCAAAGGGTTCGAGCAGTCACTCGAGAACATGGTGGAGGGCGTCTTCGCCCGCGTGTTCCGCAGCGGCCTGCGGCCCATCGAACTGGGCCGGCGCCTGGTGCGGGAGATGGACGACCACCGATCCATCGACGTCCGGGGTCGCACCATCGTTCCCAACGCCTTCACCATCTCGCTCAACCACGACGACCTCGACCGCTTCGCCGAGATCGGCGACTCCCTCGCCCGCGAGCTGTGCGATGCGGCCCGCGAGCACGCCCGAGACGAGGGCTACGCCTTCATGGGCCCCGTCGCCGTGGAGCTGGAGGCGGCCTCGGCCATCCATGCCGGCACCTTCCACGTCACGGGCCGCATGAAGGAGGGTCCGGGTGGCGTGGGTGCCGGTTCGCTCCTGCTGCCCAACGGCGAACGGGTGACCCTGGGCGAGCGGACCCTCAGCGTCGGTCGGTCCACCGAGTGCGACATCGTGATCCCCGACACCAACGTGAGCCGCCGCCACGCCGAGATCCGTCCCACCATCGACGGCTTCACCCTGGTCGACCTGGGTTCCACCAACGGATCCATGGTCAACGGCGAGCGGGTCACCCAACGCGAGCTGCGCGAGGGCGACGAGGTGGTGTTCGGCAACACCCGCTTCCTGTTCCAGGCCTCGTGACGCGGGTGGGTGGACCCTGGCGGGAGCGACCCCCCAACTAGTCTCGATTGCACCGTGTCGGAGCAACTCCTCACCATCCTCAAGCTGGCCCTGCTGGCCCTGCTGTACCTCTTCTTCTTCCGGGTGCTGCGGGCGGTGTGGGCCGAGCTGCGTCCCCCGAAGCTGGTGGCGGCCGCCCCTCGGACCGCGGCCGTCACCACCACCGGCCGGGCGGCGCGCAAGGCGGCCAAGCGCAACGCGGCCCAGCCGGCACCGGTGGTCGAGCCCAAGCTGGTCGTGCTCGAGCCCGCCGCCCAGCGCGGCCGCTTCTTCCCCCTCGGCGCCGAGATGACCGTGGGCCGCGCCGCCGGCTGCCAGATCACCTTGGACGACACCTACGCCTCGCAGATCCACGCCCGGGTGTTCCAGCGCGACGGACAGTTCCTGGTCGAGGACCTGGGCTCCACGAACGGCACCTACCTCAACCGCCACAAGGTGGCCGGACCGATGCTGGTGCACCCCGGTGATCGGCTCCAGATCGGCAACACCGTGCTGGAGTTGGCATGACCCGTCTGTCCGGCGGCGCGGCCAGTGACGTGGGCCGGGTGCGCTCGACCAACCAGGACAGCTACTACGTGTCCAGCGTCCTCTACGCCGTGGCCGACGGGATGGGCGGCCACCGCGCCGGCGAGGTCGCCGCCGAGCTGGCCACCGACTCGCTGCGCCAGGAGTTCGGCGAGGGCCACCCCGACCTGAGCACCGACGAGCTGGTCCGAGCCGTCCAGCGGGCCAACACCGCGGTCGTGCAGCGCGGCAGCCGACGACCCCGAACTGTCCGGCATGGGCACGACGCTGTGCGCCCTGGCCCTGATCGAGACCGGCGACGACGACCGGCTGGCCATCATCAACGTCGGCGACTCCCGGGTCTACCTGCTCAAGGAAGGCGATCTCGAGCAGATCACCGACGACCACAGTCTGGTGGCCACCCTCGAACGCCAGGGCCGGCTGACCGCCGATGAGGCCGCGGTACATCCTCAGCGCAACATCATCACCCGGGCCCTGGGCATCGACACGCGGGTGATGGTCGATTCCTGGGAGGTCCGGCCGGTGCCGGGTGACCGGTACCTGCTGTGCAGCGACGGCCTGTTCAACGAGGTGGAGGAGAGCCGGATCGCGGCCACGCTGCGCAAGCTGGCTTCGCCCGAGGAGGCGGCACGCGAGCTGGTTCGCCTGGCCAACGAAGGGGGTGGCCGCGACAACATCACCGTGGTCATCGTGGACGTCGAAGGTGATGCCGACGCGGCCCCGGGCGCCACCGAGGATGGGTCCGAAGGGGGAGGTGCGGCCGGTGGGGACGTCGCCGCGTCCGCCCTCGAGGACCGAGTCATCCGCGCCGTGCCTGGCGAGACGCGGCCCAGCGGCGACCCGGACGAATCGCCGGGCCAGCCGCAGTCGCGCCGCCAGCAACGGGCGGCCAGGCGGGCGGCGCAGCAGGCGACGGCCGGACCCCGCCCCCGGCGCTTCACCTGGCGGGTCCTGGCGTTCGTGGCGGCCGTGATCGTCATCATCGGCCTCACCGTGGTCGCCATCACGTACTACGCCCGCGACACCTACTTCGTCGGCTTCGACGGCAACACGGTGGCCATCTACCGGGGACGGCCCGGCGGGGTGCTGTGGATCCAGCCCGACCTGGTGGAATCGACCGGCATCGCGCGGCGTCGGTCCCCGACGCCTACCTGGACGAGATCGGCAACGGCAAGCTCGAGCCCACCCTGGCCGACGCCCACCAGTACCTGACCAACGTGCGCGACGTGGCCAGCTCGCAGTCCTCTGAAGGAGACGGCTCCTCGACCACAGTCACGGCCTCGGGCACGACCGCCACGACCAGCACCGGGGGCTGACCCGCCGATGGGCGTTCGCCGCCGCAACACCGAGCTGGGGCTGCTGGTCATGGCCGTCATCGTCATCGGCGCCGCCTACACCTTGGCCACCCTGGCCGCCGACAAGCAGTTCCCGGCCGACATCGGTCCTTTCCTGTTGATGGTGCTGGGCCTGCTGCTGGTGGCCCACCTGGCCCTGCGCCGCCTGGCTCCCACCGCCGATCCCATCTTGTTGCCGCTGGCCGCGCTGCTCAACGGGCTGGGTTATGTGGTCATCACCACCACGCCGGATCCCCAGAGCCGGCACCTGCCCGAGCATCTGGCCGGCCTCCAGGCGGCCTGGACCGGGGTCGGCATCGGGGCCTTCGTGCTCACGCTGATCCTGGTGCGGCGTACCCGAATCATCGCCCGCTACCGCTACACGTTCGCCCTCATCGGGATCGGCCTGCTCATCCTGCCGTTGCTGCCCCACGTGGGCCGCGCCGTCAACGGTTCGCGGATCTGGGTCAACCTCGGGCCCATCGGCTTCCAGCCCGGCGAGATCGCCAAGATCGTGCTGGCCATCTTCTTCGCCTCCTACCTGGTGGAGAAGCGCGAGCTGCTGGCCATGCGCACCTGGCGGTTGGGACCGTTCAACCTGCCCGAGCCCAAGCACCTCGGGCCGGTGCTGGTGGCGTGGGGCTTCTCCATCATGATCATGGTCTCCCAGAACGACCTGGGCTCCTCGTTGATGTTCTTCACCCTGTTCGTGGTCATGCTCTGGGTGGCCACGTCGCGCACCTCGTACCTGGTGGTTGGCGGCCTGCTGTTCGGTGCCGCCTCGTACCTGTCGTGGCGGGAGTTCGCCCACGTCAAGGAACGGGTCACCCTGTGGCTGAACCCCTGGCCCGAGGCCCTCGGCCACGGCATCCAGCCGGTGAAGTCGTGGTTCGCCATGGCCAACGGCGGCATCGCCGGCACCGGTCTCGGTCTCGGCAACCAGGACAGCATCCCCTACGTCCAGACCGACTTCATCTTCGCCGCCATGGCCCAGCAGATGGGGCTGCTGGGCGCCACCCTGGTCATCGTGGCCTTCATGCTGATCGTGGGCTCGGGCCTGCGCATCGCGGTCCGGGCAGACCAGGCCTTCGACAAGCTGCTGGCCGTGGGGCTGACCACCCTCGTCGGCGTGCAGTCCTTCATCATCATCTCGGGGGTGATCCGCCTGCTGCCCCTCACCGGCCTGGCCCTGCCCTTCGTCTCCTACGGCGGGTCGTCGTTGGTGTCGAGCTGGATCCTGGTCGCGCTGCTGTTGCGCATCTCTGACGAGTCCAACCGCCGGGTGCTCGACCGCGCCGCCCAGGCGGTGGCGGCGTGAACGTCCAGATCCGGCGCCTGGGCATCGGCCTGCTGGCCTGCTATCTGGCGCTGTTCGTGATGTTGAACTGGATCCAGGTGGTCCACAAGGACGCGCTGGACAACAACGCCTTGAACGACCTGCGGGTCAAGCAGCTGTTCAACAAGGACCGAGGATCGATCAGCACGGCCGACGGCGCGGTGGTGGCCAAGTCGGTGGCCGTCACCGGGTCATCGGACTTCGCCCACCAGCGCGTGTATCCGCAGGGCGCACTGTTCGGGCAGCTCACCGGCTTCTACTCCTTCAACTACGGGTCGAGCGGCCTGGAGCTGACCTACGACAAGCAGCTCACCGGCCGGACCATCAGCCAGCAGATCCGCAGCTTCGCCGACATCCTCAACCCGCGCCCGCAGGTGGGGAACCTCACCATCTCGGTGCGCAAGGACCTCCAGACGCTGGCGCAGCAGGCATTGGGCAACCGAGCCGGATCGGTGGTGGTCACCGATCCCCGCACCGGCGCGCTGCTGGCCTTCTGGAGCTATCCCTCCTACGACCCGAACCCCATCTCGTCACTGGACAACAAGGTCTCGTCCGCGGCCTGGACCGCCGACAACGCGGCACCGGGCAAGCCGATGCTGGCCAAGCAGTATCAGGAGATCTATCCGCCCGGGTCCACCTTCAAGATCGTGACCAGCTCGACCGGGGTGCAGGACGGCCTGGTCACCGTCACCCATCCGGTCTACCCCGTGGCCCGGTTCTACCAGCCGGCCTACGGCAAGCCGATCCACAACTTCGGCAACGAGGCCTGCGGCGGCACGCTCGTCCCCATCCTGGCCGTGTCGTGCAACTCGGCGTTCGCCCAGATGGGCACCGAGACCATCGGCCCCGAGAAGATGACCGCCGGCGCCCAGGCCTTCGGCTTCGACCAGAAGCCACCCATCGACCTGCCGAACCCGGCCGCCTCCCAGTTCCCCACCAGCTTCACCGGCCAGCTGCCCCTGCTCGGTCAGGCCTCGATCGGCCAGAACGGCACCCGGGCCACGCCGCTGCAGATGGCGTTGGTGGGCTCGGCCATCGCCGACGGTGGCGTGATCATGAAACCCCACGTGATGACCGAGGTCCGCGACAGCGAGGGCAACCTGGTCGAGCAGTACCACCCGTCGCCGTGGCTCACGCCCATCAGCCCGCAGACGGCCCAGACCATCCACGACGCCATGATGCAGGTGGTGGCCCACGGCACCGCCACCGGGATGCAGCTGCCCGGCTTCGACGTGGGGGCCAAGACGGGCACGGCCGAGGTCGGGCTGGTGAACGCCGGCTCGTCCATCGACGCCTGGATGGTCGCCTTCGCCGGACCCAAGGGCCAGGCACCCACGGTGGCCGTGTCGGTGGTGGTGCTCGACCAGACCGGCGACAGCGAGGCCACCGGCGCCCAGGTCGCCGGCCCGATCGCCAAGCAGATGCTGCAGGCCACCCTGGCGGTGCAAGCCGCCGGGCACTAGCGGCCGATTCACTAGGCTGATCGTCCGTATGTCCGACCAGGGTCCCACCGTCTTCAACGACCGATACGAGATGCACCGGCGCCTGGCCCGGGGAGGCATGTCCGACGTCTACCTGGCCCGCGACCTGCTGCTGGATCGACCCGTGGCCGTGAAGGTGCTCTTCGCCGAGTACGCCAAGGACCCGACCTTCGTGGAACGGTTCCGCCGTGAGGCCCAGGCCGCGGCCAACCTCAACCACCCGAACGTGGTGGCCGTCTACGACTGGGGCCAGCAATCGGGCACCTACTTCATCGTCATGGAGTACATCGAGGGCCGCAGCCTGTCGGAGATCGTGCGCACCGAAGGCCCGCTGCACCCGCGTCGGGCGGCTGAGATCACCGCGGACGTGGCCGCAGCCCTGGGCTTCGCCCATCGCAACGGCGTGGTGCATCGCGACATCAAGCCGGGCAACATCCTGATCTCGCCGAGCGGCCAGGTGAAGGTGGCCGACTTCGGCATCGCTCAGGCCATCGCCGGGGGCGCCGAGGCCAACCTGACCCAGGCGGGCGCGGTCATGGGCACGGCCACCTACTTCTCCCCCGAACAGGCCCAGGGCCGACCGGTGGACCCCCGCAGCGACCTGTACTCGCTCGGCTGCGTGCTCTACGAGATGCTCACCACGCGGCCGCCGTTCACCGGCGACACGCCGGTGGCCATCGCCTACAAGCACGTCCAGGAACCCGCCCCCTTGCCCAGCGCCAGCGGGGTGGCCGTCCCGCCGGCCCTCGAGGCCATCGTGGCCCAGCTCATGGCCAAGGACCCGGCGCAACGTTACGCCTCGGCCGAGGACCTGCGGGCCGATCTGCGCAACTACCTGGAGGGCCTGCCCGTGTCGGCCCTGCGCTCCCAGGCCGCGCTGGCGGCCGGGCTGGCCGGTGCGGCCGCGGGCGCCTCGGCGGCCGCATCGGCGCCGGCCGGCACCCAGGCGGTGTCGGCCCTGCCCCCGACCGGACCCGCGACCGGTTCGTACGCGGCGGCCAGCACCCCGCCGGCCAAGAAGCGCAGCGCCACCTTCCTGTGGGTGCTGTTGGGTGTGCTGGTGCTGCTGGCCGGTGGCCTGCTCTACCTGGCCACCCGTCTCGACCGCAGCTCGACCCAGCAGAAGACGGTGCCGGACGTGACCGGTAAGCAACTCGATGTGGCCCGCTCCAGCCTCGAGGCCGAGGGCTTCAAGGTGACGGTGGTGGCCAAGGCCAACAGCCAGGTCCCCAACGGCCAGGTGTTCGCGCAGCTCCCGGTCGGGGGCGCTCAGGCCGACCAGGGCTCCGCGGTGGTGATCGACGTGTCCAAGGGCGCCGGACAGGTGAAGGTGCCGCCGGTGGTGGGCATGACCCAGAAGGCCGCCACCGACGCGCTGGACGCGGCTGGTTTCACGGTGCGGGCCATCCCTCAGAACAGCGACACCATCCAGACCGGTGTCGTCATCTCCCAGAGCCCGAGCGCCGACACCCAGGCCGACAAAGGGGCCGAGGTCGACATCACCGTGTCATCGGGTCCGGCCACGGTGAAGGTCCCCAACGTGGCCGGCCAGAGCGTGGCCAGCGCGTCGGCCAACCTGGCCTCGGCCGGGTTCAAGGTGACCACCGTGAACCAGGCGTCGTCCACGGTGCTGGCCGGCCAGGTCATCGGCACCAACCCGGCGGCAGGCATCTCGGTGGCGCCGGGCACCACGGTGACCATCATCGTGTCCACCGGGCCGGCGCCGACCACCTCCACCCCGCCTCCGACCACCCCGACAACGCCATCCACACCCACGACGGCCTGACCGCTCGGATCCGGCCCCCGCCCCGGGGATCACGGGGCCACAACTGTTAGCGTCGCCTGCGACCACAGGGGAACGAGGGAGGGTCAGATGACGCTCGAGGTCGTCGGTGCCGGGCTGGGAAGAACGGGCACCCATTCGCTCAAGTTGGCACTGGAGCAACTGCTGGGCGGGCCCTGCTACCACATGACCGAGGTGTTCGGGCGTCCAGCCGACCTGGACGTGTGGGCCGACGCCTATCGGGGCAGCCCCCCGGACTGGACCGAGCTCTTCGCCGACTACCGGGCGGTCGTCGACTGGCCGGCCGCCGGGTGCTGGCGCCAGATCGCCGACGCCTTCCCCGAGGCGCCGGTGCTGCTGTCCGAGCGTGACGCCGATGGCTGGTGGACCAGCGCGTCGGCCACCATCTTCGCGGTCGTCGGTGGGCCCCCGGGCGCCGATGGCGAGGGCTTCGCTCGGATGACCGAGGCGATGCTCGCAGCCTTCGACCACGACTGGCGCGACGAGAAGGCGGCCAAGGCCGCCTACCTGGCCCACAACGACGAGGTTCGGGCCACCGTGCCCGCCGATCGGCTGATCGAGTGGCGCCCCGGCGATGGCTGGGGTCCCCTCTGCGCCGGTCTCGGACTGGACACACCGGACGAGCCGTTCCCCCACGTGAACACGACGGCCGAGTTCCGGGCCATGACCGGACTCGACTCCTGAGCGCTGGCCCTCCGCGGGCGGCCCGGCCTCACTCTGGCTCGACACCGTCCAGATCGTCGATGCCGGCCAGGAACCGGGTGACGGCCGTGTCGAAGGCGGCGGGCTGGTCGAGGTTGGCGGCGTGGCCGGCGTCGGCCAGGACCACCTTGGTGGCTCCCGGGATCTTGGCGGCCATCACGTCGGCCGCGGCCAGGAAGGGCCGGTCCTGTTCTCCCACCAGCACCAGGGTGGGCACCGCGATCGCGCCCAGTGACGCCATGACCGAACCATCATGTTGCACCAGGGTGCCTCGCGCCGCGTCGGGCCAGTCCCGCCGCGTCGTGGGGCCCGTCCCCCACCTCGGGGCTGGTGCCCAGGGCTTCGAGACCCCGGGTCTCGAAGCCGACGGCGTAGGTCTCGGCCCGGTCGTTCCAGGCCTGGCGGGCCTCGTCGTTGCGAAAGCCGGGGCCGGTGTCGATCAGCACCAGGGCGGCCACCCGCTCGGGGTGGATCAGGCGGAAGGCCAGGGAGAGATAGCCGCCCAGTGACTGACCGCCGAGCACGGCCCGATCGGCATGCACCGCGTCGAGCAGGGCGGCCAGGTCGTCGAGGGCGGCCTGGCTCGAGTAGGCGTCCGGGTCGTCGGGGGACTGACTGCGGCCGTGGCCCCGCAGGTCCCAGGTGACCACCTGGCGATGGGCCGACAAGGCGGCCAGGTTCGGGGCCCACATGGCGGAGGTGGCTGAGTAGCCGTGGGTCAGCACCAGGGGGTCCCGGCGGGTGCGTTCGCCGTGGACGTCGTAGTGGACGGCGACGCCGTGTCGATCGAGCTCGGGCAACGGGACCTCCTGGAGTCGGGCGGGTCAGGGCGGGGACGTCGAGGTGGGGGTCAGCGGCCGGCATTGCGGGGTACGTCGCGGAACGGCGACTGCCGGGCCGGGTCGGGCTCCTTGGCCAGCCCCAGGATCCGCTCGCCCAGGATGTTGTGCTGGATCTCGTCGGTGCCTCCGGCGATCGATACCGCCGGTACCGACACCAGCACTTCGGCGACGACCCCGGCGAACGGGCTGACGGGCCCGTTGAGCAACCCGGCGGCCCCGGCGATGAGCGAGTGGGCGCGAGCCGCGGCCCGGGCGATGTTGCTGCTGGCCAGCTTGCCCAGCGAGCCCTCCGGCCCGGGTGGGAGGCCCAGGGCCCGGGCGGCCAGGGCTCGGCCTTGGGTCCACTGCGCCACGCGGGCCAGGGTGATGACCTGGGCGATCTGCTGGCGGACGACCGGGTCGCGCTCGACCCCCGCGGCCCGGGCGTGGTCGACCACCAGGTCGGGACGGCCGGCGCGCTGCGGGTACCAGGTGTAGGGGGCGGCGGCGATGGCCTGTTCGGCGGCGGCCTCCCGCACCGCTCGACCGGTCCGCCCGGCGTGGCCGCCCGTCGTGGCGTCGCCGGTTCGTGCCGGGGCCAGCCGCCGCTCGTGGGCCAGCGTGGTCAGGGCCACGCCCCAACCCCCGCCCTCGGCGCCCACCAGGTTGTCCACCGGTACCTCAGCGTCGGTCAGGAACACCTCGTTGAACGACGCGTGCCCGTTCATCTGGCGCAGTGGTCGCACCTCGACGCCGGTCTGGTGCATGGGGAGCACCAGGTAGGAGATGCCCTGGTGCTTGGGCACCTCCCAGTCGGTGCGGGCCAGCAGCAGCCCGTAGTCGGCGTGGTGCGCCGAGGTGTTCCACACCTTCTGGCCGTTGACCACCCACGTGTCGCCGTCCCGGTCGGCCCGGGTGGTCAGCCCGGCCAGGTCCGAGCCGGCGCCGGGCTCGCTGAAGAGCTGGCACCAGGTGATCTCGCCGGCCACCGTGGCCGGGATCAGCCGATGGTTCAACTGATCCGAGCCGTGTTCCAGCAGCGTCGGGACGGCCAGGTGCATGCCTACGCCGTCGGCCACCCCGGGCGCGCCGGCCCGAGCCAGCTCCTCGGCCGCCACCTCGGCCAAGGCCGCGGGCAGACCCCGTCCGCCCCACGCCGGCGGCCAGCTGGGCACGGCCCACCCGGCCTCGACCAACTGGCGGCGCCACTCGAGCAGGCTCAGCTCGGGATCCCAGTGAGCGGCGATCCAGGCTCGCACCTCGGCCCGGACGTCGTTGGGATCGACCCCGGTCGTGCCGTGAGGGCGGTCGTCGTCGGTCATGCCGGTTCCCCCATCAGGTGGGGCGTCACCCTTCGTCGCCCCGGCGCGGCGTCAGCTGGCCCGGGCCGGGGCTCGGGCCAGGAAGTTGGCGATCAGGTCGTGGCCGGCCGTGGTCAGGATCGACTCGGGGTGGAACTGCACCCCTTCGATGTCGAGCTCCCGGTGGCGCAAGCCCATCACGATGCCGTCGTCGGTCTCGGCGGTGATCTCCAACACGTCGGGCACCGACGCCCGGTCGACCACCAGCGAGTGGTAGCGCGTGGCCTCGAACGGGTTGGGCAGCCCGGCGAACACCCCGAGGCCGGTGTGGTGGATGAGCGAGGTCTTGCCGTGCATCACCTGGGGGGCCCGCACCACCTCACCCCCGAAGACCTGGCCGATGCACTGATGGCCGAGGCAGACGCCGAAGACGGGGCGCCGACCGGCGACGTGGAGGATGACCTCGTTGCTCAACCCCGCGTCCTCGGGGCGGCCGGGGCCGGGGCTGATCAGCACGGCGTCGGGGTCGATGACATCGAGGTCGTCGAGGGTGAGCATGTCCGCCCGTCGCACCTCCGGCTCGGCGCCCAGCTCACCCAGGTACTGGACGAGGTTGTAGACGAACGAGTCGTAGTTGTCGATGACAAGTACCTGGGCGCCCATGCCCTCCGGAGGCTACCGGTCGGCCGGGCGCACCCGCCGCGGGTTCCCGTGACGAGCTGCGACCGACGGCGGGACGCCACGCACTAGATTCTCGACCGTGGCCACCACACCGAAGCGTCCTGGCAAGCACCGCGTCGAGGGCGGTCGGGTCACGCCCAAGGGCGGACCATCCAAGGATGCGTCGGGCAAGGCAGCGTCGGGCAAGGGGACCTCGAGCCGGTCGGGTTCGAAGGGCTCGAGCAACCCGGGGGCCTCCACCCGCTACACGCCGCCGGTGCCCACCTACCAGAAGGTCAGCCCGCCATGGGTACCCGTGCTCATGTTCGGCTTCATGGGTCTGGGCATCGTCATGATCGTGGCCAACTACCTCCAGGTGCTGCCCGGTTCGGTCACCAACTGGTACGTGTTCGGCGGTCTGGGGCTGATCCTGGCCGGGATCATCACCGCCACCCAGTACCGCTGATCCGCACCCCGCCCGACGCGGCGATATCGAATGTTGCCGGCAGACGTCGGGGACGAGAACGCCTGATGACGCTGAGGTAACACTCCCCAAACCCATCCCCAGCCTGTGGACATGGGCCATCATGAGCGAGGCTGCTGGGATGGCCGCCAGGTCGAGGTTGGCCACGCTGGGTGGCTGGAGGGAACGGGTACGTGGCGACGAACGCGGAGCGTCTGCGATGGGCCCGACGCCATGCTCGACCCTGGCTGGAGTCCTGCTACGCCGACTACGCGCTCACGCCACTGTGCCGTCTCGGGCGCCGGGGACGCGACCCGGCCCCCACGGTGAGCCTGCTCGGCACCCAGCGGGGCGGTTCGACCTGGGTGCAGGAGCTGTTGAGCAGCGGATCGGGCGTGTGCCCGTTGTTCGAGCCCCTGGCCGGGCCGTGGTTTCGCCAGCGCTACGGTGTGTGCGTACCGATGCTGGCGGCCGACGACGATGCGCCTGCGCTGGCCCGGTTCCTGGGCGACGTGATGGTGGGACGGCGGTTGCGGCCCGGACTGTTGCGCCTGTGCCGACCGATCGACGTGATCCGGGCCGACCAGTTCGTGGTCAAGCACGTCCGGATGAACCTGGCCGCCGGCTGGCTGGTCGAGCGGTTCCCGTCCTCGCCGGTGGTGATCCTCGTGCGCCACCCCTGCGCGGTGGTCGAGTCCCTCCAACGGGTGGATTGGGGACCTCGCAATGTCCGCCGGGCTCTGGTCGAGCTGCCCCCGGAGGGACGAGCGCGTCGTCGAGGCGCTGCTCGACGGGCGCACAGGTGTGGTCGCGGCCGTAGCCGCGGTGTGGGCCGTCCAGGTCCGCTCGCTGCTGGACGACACCACGCCAGAGTCGGCCCACCTGGTCACCTTCGAGGCCGTCTCGGCCGATCCGATGGGGGCGCTGGGACCGGTGATGGAGGCGGTGGGCCTGCCGCGCCCGACCGATCTGGGCCAGCGGGCCGCTCGACCGTCGAACACGGCCAACTCCTGGTCGGTGGTGCGATCCGGTGGCGACCCGGTCGTGGCCTGGACCGAGCGCCTGGCCGCGGACGTGCGAGACGAGGTGCTGGCCGTGGTGGCCGCCGCCGGGGTGACCGGCTACGGCCCCGACCCCCGTCCCGACGAGGCCGCCCTGCGCGACCACCACGCCCAGTCACTCAGCCGGTAGGCGCCGGCCACCAGGTCGGAGCCGCGGCACCGATGGCACCCGATGCGGAAGGCGCCCGCCGCGAGGCCTGCCGACCGGAGGGCCAGCCAGGTCGGGCTAGTCGATCGGCGCGACGAGATCCATGTCGTCCTGGCAGTGCCGGGGCGGCTCGGGGTCCTCGTCGTTGGCCGCGGTCATGCGCACCTCCGTGCCGCAGATGCTGCACCGGTAGGTCAGGCGCACGCGGCGCAGTTCACCCGGCGGCGGGGGATCGGGGATGGGTCGGGCCAATCCACCCAGCATCACCACGCCGAGCAGCAGGATCACGTAGGTGGACGCCGCAGCCAGGATGACGGCGAACACGCCATGATTGGACCACAGGCCGATCCCGAGGATGACCAAGGCCACCCCCAACACGACGGGGTGCTTGCGGATCACCTCACCGTTCTACCGTGTCCGGTGGCGGACCGCACTGCGCGCGGGATCTCAGGCGTGAGGGCGCAGCCCCGCCCGGGCGGAGCCGCGCGACGATGACACCCGGATGCCGAGGGCGCTCGCAGGGAGGCTTGCCGACCGGAGAGCCAGGAGTCAGAGTCGCTCGATGATGGTGGCGTTGGCCAGCCCGCCGCCCTCGCACATGGTCTGGAGGCCGTAGCGGCCGCCCGTGCGCTCGAGCTCGTTGAGCAGGGTGGCCATGAGCTTGGCGCCCGAGCACCCCAGGGGGTGGCCCAGGGCGATGGCGCCGCCGTTGACGTTGACCTTGTCCATGTCCGGGTGCAGCTCCTTCTCCCAGGCCAGGACGACCGAGGCGAAGGCCTCGTTGATCTCGACCAGGTCGATGTCGTCCATCGACAGCCCGGAGCGCTCGAGCGCCTTGTGGGTGGCCGGGATGGGCCCGGTCAGCATGGTGATGGGGTCGACCCCGGCCAGGGCGAAGGTGTGGAATCGGGCCCGGGGGGTGAGCCCGAGGGCAGCGGCCTTCTCCTCGCTCATGATGAGCATGGCCGAGGCGCCGTCGGAGATCTGCGACGAGTTGCCGGCGGTCACCTTGCCGTCGGGCTTGAAGGCGGGCTTGAGGTTGGCCAGGGTCTCGACGGTGGTGCCCGGGCGGATGCCCTCGTCACGGGTCACGATCTGGTCGCTGGCGATCAGCTCGCCGGTCTCCTTGTCGCGGGGCTTGGCCTGGACGCCCACGATCTCGTTGTCGAAGCGGCCCTCCTCGGTGGCCTGGAGCGCCCGCTGCTGGCTGAGGGCGCCGAAGGCGTCGAGCTCGTCGCGCGAGATGTTCCACTTGTCGGCGATGAGCTCGGCGGAGATGCCCTGAGGCACCAGCCCACCGGCGCCCGCGTAGCGCAGGCCCATGGTCTCGCCGAAGGGGAAGCCGATGTCTTTGACCATGGCCGAGGCGCCCATGGGCACCAGGCTCATGACCTCGACCCCGGCGGCGATCACCACGTCGTAGGCCCCGGCGATCACGCCCTGGGCGGCGAAGTGGGCGGACTGCTGGGACGAGCCGCACTGGCGGTCGATGGTGGTGGCGGGGACCGACTCGGGGAACCCGGCGGCCAGCACGGCGTTGCGCCCGATGTTGAGCGATTGCGCCCCGACCTGCATCACGCAACCCATGATCACGTCGTCGATCAGCTGCGGATCCAGGTTGTTGCGCTCGACCAGGGCCTTGAGCGTCTCGGCCGACAGGTCGACCGGATGCCACCCCGAGAGCTGGCCGTTGCGCTTGCCGCCTGCGGTGCGGACGGCGTCGACGATGACTGCGGTGGTCATGGGGTGTCCTCCCGGATCTTGAACTAGACCGCTCGGTCAAGTTCGGCTGAGAGCATACCGGTGTGCGCAGGGCGGGCGTCCAGCCGATGGGCTACAACCTTGGTGTGAGCAGCCACGAGATCGACGAGGTCACCGCCGGGAGGACCATCCCGTCCGCCTTCTTGGACACGGTGGCCGCCCACGGCTCGCTGCTGGCCCTGCGCTGGCAGGACGGGGTGGCGTGGCGCTCGTGGACCTTCGGCGAGTACGCCCACCGCGTGGCGTGCGCCGCGGCCGGCTTGCGGGCACTGGGCCTGGCGCCGGGGGACCGGGTGGTGCTCATGGTGCGCAACATCCCCGAGTTCCACGTGCTCGACCTGGCCGCCTCGTTCTGCGGCGCCACCCCCATCTCCATCTACAACTCGTCGTCGCCCGAGCAGGTCGCCTACCTGACGGGCCACTGCGGCGCCCGCATCGGCGTGGTCGAGGACCAGTCCTTCCTGGATCGGTTCTCCTCGGTGCGCGCGAGTTGCCGGCGCTCGAGCACATCGGGATCATCTCGGATCCCGATGGGATCGTCTCCGACGAGATCTTCCGCTACGACGACCTGGTGGCGACCGAGCCCGCTGACCTGGAGGCGGCCGCGGCCTCCTGTTCGCCCGAGGATCTGGCCACCGTCATCTACACCTCGGGTACCACCGGACCGCCGAAGGGCGTGATGATCACCCACCAAAATGTGGCCTGGACGGTGGAGAGCCTTCGGCGTCGGCTCGACCTGGGACGACTGGCCGGCAAGCGGCTGGTGTCGTACCTGCCCATGGCCCACATCGCCGAGCGCATGACCAGCCACTACCAGCAGGCGTTCAACGGTTTCGAGGTGACCACCTGTCCCGACCCGGCCAAGATCGGGCCGTACCTGCGCGAGGTGCAGCCCAACGTGGTGTTCGGCGTCCCCCGGGTGTGGGAGAAGATCCACGCCGGCGTGGTGGCGGCGCTGGCCGCGGACCCCGACCGCGCCGGCGCTTTCGCCGAGGCGGTGGCCGCGTCCACCCCCATCGCCGAGGCGGTCGACTGGGGCCGGGCCACCTCCGAGCAGCTGGCCACCGCCCGCGGTCTGGACACGGCCTTCGCGCCGGTGCGGGAGATGATCGGACTCGACCGGTGCGAGGTCGCCATCAGCGGCGCAGCGCCCATTCCGATCGGCGTGCTGCGCTGGTTCCGAGCCATCGGCGTGCCGCTGTGCGAGGTCTACGGCATGTCGGAGAACACCGGTCCCATGACCTTTGCCGTCCACCAGATCAAGGCGGGCACGGTCGGGCGGGCCATGCCCGGCACCGAGGTGCGCCTGGCCGACGACGGGGAGGTGCTCTGTCGTGGGGGCCACGTGTTCGCCGGCTACCTGAACGACCCGGCCAAAACGGCCGAGACGGTGATCGACGGCTGGCTCCACTCCGGTGACATCGGCGAGCTCGACGACGAGGGCTACCTGCGCATCGTGGATCGGAAGAAGGAGCTCATCATCACCGCCGGCGGCAAGAACATCAGTCCGGCCAACCTGGAAGCTGCGCTCAAGACCATCCCCCTGGTGGGCCAGGCCATGGCGGTGGGCGACGACCGGCCCTTCGTGGCTGCCCTGGTGGTGCTCGACCCGGAGGTGGCCCCGGTGTGGGCCCGCAACCGGGGGATCGATGCCGGCTCGCTGGTCGAACTGGCCGAGGATCCCACCGTGATCAGCGAGATCGAGGCGGGCCTGGCCGTGGCCATGGAGCCGTTCAACCACGCCGAGAAGGTCAAGAAGCTCGCTGTGCTGGGCGAGGAGTGGCTGCCGGACACGGACCTGCTCACGCCGACGTCGAAGCTCAAGCGCCGCGGCGTGCTGGCTCGGTACCACCGCGAGATCGAAGCCCTCTACGCCTGAGGGCGCAGGCCGGTCCCTCCGCTGCGGCCTGGCCGGACGCCGGTTTCGGCGCGCCAAATGGGCTGATCGGTCTATGGAGTCGATTGAGCGCGCAGTGGATGATGCATCAGAACGTTCGACACGGCAGCGAGACCAGGGAGAACCGTGACCGGATCGACTCAACCGAACGAGGTGCGCGGGGTGGTGGTGGACCTCGACGATCTGATGGCCACCATCGAGATGGGGGAGGACTGCGACGAGTGGATCTACCCCCGCACGATATTGCCGCCGAACGTCGAGCTCGACAGCGTCCTGGTGTTCGACGGACTCGGCACCGACGCCGCCGTCATCGACCACCGCCCACCGGGACCTTCGATGCACGACCGGCTGAACCGGCGCCTGGTCCGCCGGGCCCACTCGTCGGTCTGATCGCCCGGCTGATCGTCTTGCCGAGCGGAGCCGCCGCCTAGGGTCGCGCCCATGTTCACCTACCCGCGGGCGGCCGCCGATGTCAGCGTGCCGGACGGCTCCCCGCTGGACGCGGCCATGGCCCGCACCACGGATCTGGGCGTCGGCGCTCACCAGGACGACCTCGAGTTCATGGCCCTGGTCCCCATCGCCGCGTGCCGGGCGGACCCGGATCGGTGGTTCACCGGCGTGGCCTGCACCGACGGAGCCGGCAGCGCCCGAGGTGGCGCGTTCGCCGATTACTCCGACGACCAGATGATCGCCACCCGCCGCCACGAGCAGCGGACCGCGGCCGAGGTGGGCGCCTACAGCGCCATCTTCCAGCTCGGTCATCCCAGCGGGGCCATCCGAGGTCCGAGCCATGCCGAGCTGGTGGGCGAACTGGCCGAGATCCTGGCCGCGGCCAGACCGGTCAACGTGTACACCCACAACCTGGCCGACAAGCACGCCACCCATGTGGCCACCGCCGCGGCCGTCATCGAGGCGTTGCGCAGCCTGCCGGCGGATCAGCGTCCCTGGAAGGTGGTGGGCGTCGAGGGCTGGCGCAGCCTGGACTGGCTGGCCGACGACGAGAAGGTGCTCCTGGACGCGTCCGGGCTGGAGGAGTTGGCGGGCCGCCTGGCCGGCGTGTTCGAGAGCCAGATCGTCGGGGGCAAGCGCTACGACCTGGCCGAGCAGGGCCGGCGTCGGGCCAACGCCACCCTGCTCGCTCCCCGGGCCCTCGACGATGCCAGCGAGTTGACCTTCGCCTTCGACCTGACGCCATTGGTGCACAACACCGAGCTCGATCCGGTGACCTTCGTGAGCGCAGCCATCGATCGGTTCCGTGACGACGTGGGCGCCGCGCTTCGCCCCTACTTCGCCTGACCGATGGTTCCGGCTTCGGCCGGGACGACCACGGTCAGGCAGGCCCGGAGGTAGTGGAGGATCAACGGGTGAGGCTCGGCCTCGGTGGACGAGGTCTGGGGCACGAACAGCGTCAACAGGTAGCACCGATGGCCGGCCAGGCGCAGGAGGCGCACGTCGCCGTCGCGGTGGTCGACGCCGGCGACCCGCAGACCGGCGTCGTGGAGGGCCGCGCGCCACTTGGGGTTCAGCCCGAACCGGCAGTAGTAGCGCTCCTTCGGATGCGCGGTGCCGTACAGGTCGCACAGGTCAGGGTCGAGCAGATCCACCTGCATGGTCCGCCCGACCAGCGAGCAGAGCAGCTCGTCGATGAAGTACTCGTCGTCGTGACCCGGTCGGTCGCCCACGTCGTGAGAGCGGTCCTGGGCGACGGCGTACTCGGCGTGGGCCGCGGTGGTGTGGCCCAGCACATGACGGGCGAACTCGATGACGCCGTGTTGGAATCCGGCGCACGTGCCGAGGAACGCGATGTCGTGGGTCCGGGCCCAGCGGATGCCCTCGAGGGCGCCGTCGAGACTCCGGTAGGGACCGCCCGGCGCGCACCAGACACCGGCGGCCCCGTCCAGCGCGGCCACGCCGACCTCGGCCAGGTGGTCGGTGGCGATCCACCGCACCTCGGGAGCGGCCACGCCGAGTCGAGCGGCGGCATGCTCCACGGAGTCGGCGACGGTGTCGTGGGGGGCGAACCCGTCCACCCGATCGCCGATGACCCCGATCCAAGCCTGGGGTGCGTCGCCTGTCGCACTCACGCCCGACGACCGTACAAGGCCGCCCCGTCCGATCCCGGGGGATTTGCCGCAGGTGGCCGCAGGAAACGGCTCAGTGCGAGTTCCAGCGCAGGACGGTGGGGTACTCGTGCTCCCAACCGAGCGTCGAGCGGGTCGCGGTGTCGAGGGCGAAGCAGCGCCCTTCGACCGGGTCGAGCCCGCACCAGCGGGCGGTGAGCACCCGCAGGATGTGGCCGTGGGCGAACACGGCCACGGTCGTGGGCGACGCTTCGCGGACCCGACTGATGACGCGGTCGGCCCGGTTCGCAACGGCCTCGATCGTCTCGCCGCCGGGGCAACCGCCGGTCCAGATCGTCCAATCCGGCACCTGTTGGCGGATCTCCTCGGTGGTCAGGCCCTCGTAGTCGCCGTAGTCCCACTCCACCAGGTCATCGCACACCTCGGCCTGGGCGCCGTAGCCCGCCAGCCGGCAGGTCTGCTGGGCGCGGAGCAGGGGGCTGACCAGCACCTGGTCGAAGAGCTGACCGGCGAGCAGTCGACCCAGCTCCCGGGCCTCGTCCTCGCCTTCGGCGTCGAGGGGGAGGTCGGTCCGCCCGGTGTGCCGGCCCTGGGTGGCCCATTGGGTGGCCCCGTGGCGCAGCACCCAGACCTGGGGCCCGACCGGGATCGGGCTCCCTGCGGTCACGCCGGCGGTTCTTCGGGCCAGCGGCCGTTGTGCGCGACCAGGTCGCGCGCCGCGGCCGGTCCCCAGGTGCCCCTGTCGTACTGGATGACCTTGGGGTAGTCGGTGAGGATCGGCTCGACGATGCGCCACGACTCCTCGATGGAGTCCTCTCGGGCGAACAACGTCGGGTCGCCGGCCATGGCTTCCTCGATCAACAGCTCGTAGGGCTCGGGGCCGATGTCGCCGCGCAGCTCTGGCGGTGGCGAGAGCGTGATCGGTTCGGCCACCATCTGGTCGCCCGGCGACTTCCGCAGCCAGGTCATGGCCGTGAAGCTGTCGGGCTTGGCCTCGATGCGGATGCGGTTCGGGGGCAAGTGGCTCTCGTCGGAGATCCACAAGGGCCGGGGGGGTGCCGCGAACTCGATGGTCATCTCGGTCACGGTCTGGGCCATCGACTTGCCGGCCCGCAGGAAGAAAGGCACGCCGCCCCAGCGGGGGGAGTCGAAGTCGACCCGGAAGGCGCCGAAGGTCTCGGTGTCGGAGTCGGGTGCCACCCCCTCGACCGACCGGTAGCCGCGGTACTGGCCCCGCACGAAGTGGGCCGGGTCGACCGGGCGGGCGGCCTGGAGCACCTTTGCCTTCTCGTCACGCAGGGCCTTGGAGTGTTCGTTCACCGGTTGCTCCATGGCGAACAGCGCCACCATCTGCAAGAGGTGGTTCTGCATGACGTCGCGCAGCGCCCCGACCGAGTCGTAGAAGGCGCCGCGGTCCTCCACCCCGAACGACTCGGCCATGGTGATCTTCACCGATTGCACGAAGGTCCGCCGCCAGAGGGGTTCGAGGATGGCGTTGGCGAAGCGGGTGATGAGCAGGCTGCGCATGGCTTCCTTGCCCAGGAAGTGGTCGATGCGGAAGATGGCCTCCTCGTCGAAGAACTCGTGCAGCGTCGCGTTGAGCTCCAGGGCCGAGGCCAGGTCCCGACCGAAGGGCTTCTCCACTATCAGGCGGCTGCCCTGGTTGAGCCCCACACCGGCCAGGCCCGAGGCCACGCACGCGAACATCGACGGGGGGATGGCCAGGTGGAAGATCGGGTGCTTGGCCTCGCCGACCGCCGTCTTGACCTTTTCGAAGGTGGTCGGATCGTTGTAGTCGCCGGACACGTAGCTGAACTTGTCCATCAGGGCCTTGAACTGCTTCTCGTCCCACTTCTCACCGGCGTCCTGGATCGATTCGCGGGCGTGGTCGACCAACCGGTCGTGGCTCCAGTCGGGCCGGGCCAGGCCGATGATCGGCACCTCGAGCAGCCAGCGGCGTGTGCAGCCGGTAGATGGCGGGGAACAGCTTCTTCTTGGCCAGGTCGCCGGTGACGCCCAGCATCACCAGGCAGTCGGACGTGGTCTGGTCGGTGGGAGCGGAGCTCAGCGGCATGAAGACCTCGTTGGGGGAATGTCGATCCCGGTCACGGTAACCCTTGGCGTCGAGCCGTCGCTCGACGTGGAGGTGCTGCCATGCTGGTCAGATGCCGTCGCGGATCGAGGACTACGCCCTGATCGGCGACACCCGCACGGCTGCCCTGGTCGGCCGTGACGGCTCCATCGACTGGTTGTGCCTGCCCGACTTCGCCGATGCCTCGGTCTTCGCCGCTCTGCTCGGCACCGAGGACCACGGTCGCTGGCTGCTGGCTCCGGAGGCCACGCCCACCCAGGTGGCGCGGCGCTATCGCGGCGACACCCTGGTGCTGGAGACGACCTTCACCACCGATACTGGCGTCGCCTCGGTCATCGACTTCATGCCCGTGCGCCAGGGGCCACCCCTGCTCATCCGGGTGGTCGCCGGGCGCACCGGCACCGTGCGCATGGTCAGCGATCTGCGCATGCGCTTCGACTACGGCTCGATCGTGCCGTGGGTGAGACGCATCGAGGGCGGTCTGGTGGCGGTGGGGGGTGGTGACGGTCTGGTGGTCCGCGCCGACGTGCCCATGCAAGGCCGCGACCACCGCACCGAGGCGGTGTTCGACGTGTCGGCCGGAGATCGGTTGGCGTTCACCATGGCCTGGTTCACGCCCGGTTCCTCGCTGCCGACCATCGACGACTGCGGCGATCCCCTGGTCAAGCTCGCTCGCACCGAGCGGTGGTGGCGGTCGTGGGCCGAGCGGGCCGAGGTGCCCGAGGAGTGGGCCGAAGCCGTGCGTCGCTCGCTCATCACGCTCAAGGCGCTCACCTACGCACCGACCGGCGGCATCTGCGCGGCGCCCACCACCTCGTTGCCCGAGAAGATCGGTGGGGCACGCAACTGGGACTACCGCTTCTGCTGGCTACGTGACGCGACCTTCACCCTCGACGCCCTGCTGGACTCGGGCTTCGAGCGGGAGGCCGAAGCCTGGTCGCTGTGGTTGCGTCGGGCCGTGGCCGGCAGCCCCGACCGGTTGCAGATCATGTACGGGCTCGATGGTCGACGACGCCTGCCCGAGCTCACCCTCGACTGGCTTCCCGGCTACGAGAAGTCGACCCCCGTACGCACCGGCAACGCGGCCGACCAGCAGTTCCAGCTCGACGTGTACGGCGAGGTCCTCGACATGCTCCACACGCTCGTCTGCCAGGGCCGCACGCTGCGGCCCGACTCGTGGAGCCTGGCCGAGTTCCTGGTGGAGCACGTGGCCAAGACGTGGACCGATCCCGACAACGGGATCTGGGAGGTGCGGGGCCCCAGGCGCCACTTCGTGCACTCCAAGGTCATGGCCTGGGTGGCCATGGACCGCTGGATCAAGATGATCACCATCGTCGACCGGGACGAGTCCCTGGATCGGTGGACCGAGCTGCGCGACCAGATCCACGCCGAGGTGTGCACCCAGGGCGTCGACGCCGAACGGGGCTGCTTCGTGCAGTCCTACGGCTCCCGCGAAGTCGACGCCAGCTTGTTGATGCTGCCCCTGGTCGGCTTCCTGGCCCCCGAGGATCCCCTCATCGTGGCCACCGTGGCCGCCATCGAGGAGGACCTGGTGGTGGACGGGTTCGTCCAGCGCTACCGCTCGCGGTCTCTGACTCCACGACGGCCGACGACGACGGCGCCCATCCGCTGGACGGCCTGCCGCCGGGGGAGGGGGCCTTCCTGTTGTGCTCGTTCTGGCTGGTCGACAACCTCGAGCTGCTCGGCCGTCATGACGACGCGGTCGAGCTGTTCGAACGACTCCTCGATCTGGGCAACGACGTAGGCCTGCTGTCGGAGGAATGGGACCCGGTGGACGCCAGGATGCTGGGGAACTTCCCTCAGGCCTTCTCCCACGTCGGCTTGATCAACACCGCCCGCAACCTCACGCGGGGTCCGGAGGGTCCCGCCATGCAGCGGGCCGATCGACCAGGCCGGTCCCGGGGGGGACCTGCGTGACCAGCCGGGGTGCGGCTTCGTGCAGATCGCCACGAGGCTGAGGTGATCCGGGTTGCACGAGGGGTTCGCCCGCACGGGTGCCATCGGTCCAGCGGCTCCGCCCCGGCCGGCTGCGCCTTCTAGCTGACCGGCGCGGGCTGCAAGGCGACGACGGCGGGGACCAGGAAGGTGGCGATGAGACGGCGCTCGTCGTCGGGGGAGTGGGGCTCGGGGCCCTCCACCGTGAGCAGCGACAGGATGGCCCGCAGGATCCACTCCGACAGCTCGTCGATGTCGAGCTCGGGGCGCACCAGGCCGGCGGCCTGGGCCGCGGCCAAGGGGCCGCGCCACTCGTCGAGCACCGTGCGGAACAACAGCTCGCTGGCGCCGGAGATCGTGGCCGAGATGCCGCCGCTCTCGCGATCCAGCAGGGTCTCGAGCTTGGGATCGTGGCGGATCGAGTCGAGCAGGTAGACCGCCGAGCGCACCAGGGCGTCGGCGAAGCGGGCCGGGGTGTCGGCTTCCACGAAGAAGTCGCCCAACGAGTGCTCCATCGAGCGGCTCAGGCTGGACAGCAGCACCTCCAGCACCAGCTCGTCGCGGCTGGGGAAGTACCGGTAGATGGTGGCCCGCGACACCTGGGCCTGGTTGGCCACGTCCTCGAGGGTGGTCTTGGCCAGGCCGAATCGGGTGACGCAGGCGTCGGCCGCCTCGATCAGGCGCCGCTTGGCCGCCTGCGCATCGGCGGGGACGTCGTCGCCCCAGCGCAGCCTGGTCATGGCGCCGATCCTACCGAGCGGCCGGTGTGACATGTGGCCCCCGGACTATGCGACATTCGACGAGATTTGTATCATCATTCGTACGAGGGCGACCTGGCCCGTGGGCCGGGTCCTGCCCATGACCGCCCAGGGGGAGCCATCCGATGCCCGAGTACTCGTCCTACCAGGAGCTCATCGATCGCGACGGGGCCAACGACCTCGACGCCATCCTGAGCGTGCCCAATCGCTACGACGGGGCGGACAAGACGGTGGTGGCCGACGGGGCCGACACCATCTTCACCTGGGACTACGCCAAGGGCGCGCGGCCCGGGCTCAACAAGCTCTACGAGAAGGCCAAGACCTCGCAGTGGAACGGCGAGACCGACCTGGATTGGTCGATCGAGGTCGACCAGGAGGCCATCGCCGTGTACGCCAACGGCGCCGAGCCCAACTGGGAGGCCATGGACTTCGACCCCAGCGGCACGCCGCTGGCCGACTGGACGTCCAAGGAGTGGACCCAGTGGGGGATCGAGCAGCAGAACTGGACGCTCAGCCAGTTCATGCACGGCGAGCAGGGCGCGCTGCTGTGCACGGCCAAGATCGTCGAGACCGTCCCGTGGATCGACGCCAAGTACTACGCCTCGACCCAGGTGATGGACGAGGCCCGTCACGTCGAGGTGTTCGCCCGCTACCTCGATTCCAAGCTGTCCGGTCACTACGCGCTCAACACCCACCTGGGCATGCTGCTGGAGGACATCATCGGGGACTCCCGGTGGGACATGACCTATCTGGGCATGCAGATCATGGTGGAGGGCCTGGCGTTGGCCGCCTTCGGCTTCATGCACTCCATGACGCCCGACCCGCTGCTCAAGCAGCTGCTGCGCTACGTGATGAGCGATGAGGCTCGCCACGTGGCCTTCGGCGTCCTCAGCCTCAAGGAGTACTACACCGAGCTGTCCTCGACCGAGCTGCGCGAGCGCCAGGAGTTCGCCTTCGAAGCAGCGGTGCGCATGCGGGACCGGTTGCTGGCCGTCGAGGTGTGGGAGCGGATGGGGGTCGAGCCGTCCGAGGTCATCAAGCGCATGCGGGGCGACAAGCTCGAGGATCCGTTCCAGCAGATGCTGTTCGCCAAGATCGTGCCCAACTGCAAGAAGCTGGGCCTGCTCGATGCCGGTGCCACCGCCGGCAAGCCCGGCTGGCTGCGCGAACGCTTCACCGAGATCGGTGTCATCCAGTTCGAGGACTGGGCCGACACCGAGGAGGAGTACGCCGCCTTCGCGCTGGGCCAGGAGCTCCCCGCCTGACCCGGCCCGCAGGGGCCCGGATCCAGACCGAAGTCACCTTCTGGCAACATTGCCGATCTGGAGCGGTCACGCCGGGAGGCTTAGGATGCGCCGGCGTGCCCACGGAGGCACGAGCCATCGCGGCACAGGAGAGCATCGGACGTGCACGTCGTCGTAGTGGGTTGTGGGCGGGTCGGTTCCGGCCTGGCCGCGACCCTCGAGAACCAGGGTCACTCCGTGGCCGTCATCGATCGCCGGGCTCAGGCGTTCCGCCGACTGCCCGACGGGTTCGGCGGCAAGAAGGTGGTGGGTGTCGGCTTCGACCGGGCGCGGCTGGACGAGGCCGGGATCGCCGAGGCCGGCGCGCTGGCGGCGGTCACCAACGGCGACAACTCGAACATCGTCGTGGCCCGGGTGGCGCGCGAGGCCTTCCAGATCGACCGGGTGGTGGCCCGCATCTACGACGCGCGCCGGGCCGCCATCTACGAGCGTCTGGGCATCCCCACGGTGGCGACCGTGCAGTGGACCACCGAGCGGGTGCTGCGGCGCATCCTGCCCGACAGCACCCAGGGCGTGGAGTGGATCGATCCCAGCGCCAAGGTGTGCCTGGTCGAGCGGGCCGTCCCCGGGCACTGGGCCGGCAAGCGGCTGCTCGACCTGGAGATCGAAGGTATGAGCCGGGTGGTCGGGGTCACCCGCCTGGGCGAGACCCAGTTGCCCACCAGCACCCTGATCGGCCAGGAGGGCGACATGGTCTTCCTGTCGGTGGCCGGTGACCGGATCGACGAGCTCGACGAGCATCTGGCTCGCGTGCCCGAGAAGGGAGCGCACTGATGCGCGTCGTCATCGCCGGCGGAGGCAACGTGGGTACCTACATCGCCGCCGAGCTCGAACGGGTCGGCCACGACGTGCTCATCGTGGAGGTGGACCCTGATCGGGTGGAGTGGGGCGTGAGCCGCCACGAGCCGTCCGGAGTCTCCTGGCTCCAGGCCGACGCGTGCGAGGTGTCGGAGTTCGTGCTGGCCGATCCGGGCAAGGCCGATGTGGTGGTTGCGGTGACCGGCGACGACGAGGACAACCTGGTCATCTCGCTGGTGGCCAAGCAGGAGTTCGGCGTACCCCGGGTGGTGGCCCGCATCAACAACCCGGCCAACCGCTGGTTGTTCAACGAGAACTGGGGCGTCGACGTGTCGGTGTCGACCCCGCACCTGCTCACCGCGTTGGTCGAGGAAGCCGTGTCGGTGGGCAGCCTGGTCCGCCTGCTGTCGTTCGGCAACGACGCCGTGCGCCTCTCGGAGGTCACGCTGGCTCCGGACTCGCCGGCTGACAGCATGGCCATCAAGGACCTCGGCCTGCCCCGCGATTCCACGGTGGTGGCGGTCCTGCGCGGCGACCACGTGACCGTGCCCCGGGGCGACACCGTGATGTACGCCGGGGACGAGATCGTGGTGCTGGTCACCGAGGACAGCGAAGAGGACGTCCGCCGCATCCTGGTCGGCTGACCCCCAACTCCAGCAAATTGGGCATCTTTGCCCCCGGATACCGCACATTTTGATACCCAGTATCGGGAATCGGGTCCCGGTCGCCCGCCGGCGTTGCTGTGGGGCTGGGGCGCGGGCATACTCGCCAGTGAGAGGGGAGTACCCCAGCTCGCTGGAGTCGTCAGCACGATCGCCCTGCGATCCGGCGCCAGCGGTCCGGCCGGCCTGACCGGCGGTTGGGCGGGGGAGACCTCCGGTCGGTGATCGGCGTCCGTCGTTCACCCGGGTCAGCCAACCCCCGGAGCCCCTCGTGGACCAACCTCACGTCCCTCCCGCCGAGCGACCGATCGACGATCTGGTGGACTGGGCCATCGAGGCCGAGATCGAGACCGGCCACGAGGCGACCGCGGAGGAGGTCGAGCGCGGTCTCATCCGCCGGCTGGCGCGTCTGGTGGCCGGGTTCAGCCTGGTCATCGTGGGCATCTTCCTGCTGGTGCTCCCGGGGCCCGGGCTCATCACCATCGCCGCCGGACTGGCGCTGCTCTCGCGCGACGTCCCCTTCGCCCGACGATGGTTGGCCATCGTCCGCCGCCGCATCCCCGAGAGCGAGGAAGGCGAGGTGGCCGGCTGGGTGATCGTGTTGTCGGCCACGCTGTTGCTGGCCTCGATCGCCGGGTCCCTGGGTTGGGTGCTGCTTCGCTAGTAGACGTCGATCCCCGTGAGCCAGGGGCGGCCCGCCTTGGCCAGCGGCTCCCACTTGGCCAGGTCGTGGCCGTCCTGGCCGAGCTCGGTGGGGGTGGGCCCGATGCGATCCGCCAACGGAGCCAGCTTGGCCGGATCGAAGTTGTAGACCGACGCCGCGTTGGTGCCCAGCATCTCGGCCGTCTCGTCGATCGGGATGTCGCAGAAGGCGTTGCGCAGGAACTCCCGGGTGTGGGGCCAGGTCCCCTCCGGATGGGGGAAGTCGTTGCCCCACATGATGTTGCCCACCCCGATCTCGTAGCGCCGGGCCAGCTCGCGCCGGCGGGTGTTGGACGCGCCGATGAAGCAGTTGCGGTCGAAGTACTCGCTCGGACGCATCGACAGGCGGGCGGTGAGTTGGGCGCCCAGCTTGCGTGACCCGTGCTCGCGGTCGAACACCGTGTCCATCATCCACAGCAGGTCAGCGGCCCAGAAGGCGCCGCACTCGGTGACCACGAACTTGAGTCGGGGGAACTGCTCGAACACCCCTGACCAGATCAGGAAGTGCAGCGGGCGGGCCGACCACCAGCGCACCTCGGTGGTGTACATGCCCACGTGGGGGCCGTAGCTGGCCTTGTCGGCTGCGCCCGAGTGCACGTGCACGGGCAGATCGCGCTCCTGGCAGATGGCCCAGATGGGGTGGTAGCGCTCGTCGTGGTACGGCGCGTACGGCTCCCACATGGACGGGATGAGGATGCCCCCCCGCAGCCCGGAGTCATGGGCCCGGGCGATCTCGGCCACGGCCGCGTCGATGTCGTCGAGGATGGGCACGAGCGCCACCCCGGCCCGCCGGTCGGGACTGGTGGCGCACAGCTCGGCCAACCAGCGGTTGTGGGCCCGGGCGCCGGCCATGGCCAGCTCGGGCGCGTGGTCGCCGGAGGCGCTGAGCCCGGCCCCGAAGGGGGCGGAGGCACCCGAGGACACGGCGTCGGCATCGGGGAACAGCACCTCGCCGGCCACCCCGTCGGCGTCCAGTTCGAGGTCGCGGCGGGTGGCGTCCCAGCCGCCGCGCAGCCCTTCCTCGTTCTCCTCGGCCCACTCCTGGGCGAACTCCTGGTTGATCATGCCTCGGGCGGCCAGCTCCATCATCCGGGCCCGATCGGCCAGGTAGGCGTCGAACTCGTCGTGGTAGCGCGGCTCGAGCCAGTCCCGGTACTGCTCGTTGGGCAGCCCGGCGTGGCAGTCGGCGGAGATGACCAGGTAGCGGCTCATGCGGCGGTTCCTCGTTTGGTCGGGATCGGTTTGGAGGGGATCGGCGTGGTCGTGGACGTGGTCGGCCGGGGGCGGGATCAGCCGGTGACGTCACGCAGGTAGGTCGGGTTGGATCGATCGAGCATCGACTGGGACCGCGCCCGGATCTTGGCGTCGCCCGACTCGGACTCGGGCAGGATCCAGAACTGGTCGGCGCGGATGGCGTCGACCACCCGGTCGGCCACCTCCTCGACCGGGGTCAGCTCGAGGGGCATGCCGGCCGCGGCCATGCGGGCTTCCATGGCTTCGAAGCTGGACGGCGGTGTGGTTCGGGGGACGGGGTTCTCGAACCCGGGCGGCCGGTTGCGCCACGAGGTGAACAGGCCTGTCTTGAGCATGTGCGGCCCGGGGAAGAGCACCGAGGCGCCGATGGGCGCGCCCACCGACTGGAGCTGGCCGTACAGGCACTCGGTGATGGTGACCACGCCGGCCTTGGTCAAGGCGTAGATGGGCGTGCTGGGCATGGGGGAGACACCGCCGTTGCCCGACGAGGTGTTGACCACGTGACCCGGCTCGCCGCCTTCGAGCATGGCGGGCACGAACGCCTTGATGCCGTGGATCACGCCCCACACGTTCACGGCCAGGGCCCAGCCCCAGTCGTTGAGCTGGTGGTCCCACAGGTGGCCCTCGGCCCCACCACCGACCCCGGCGTTGTTGCACAGCACGTGGACGGCTCCGAACCGCTCGTAGGCCTGGTCGCGCAGGGCCAGCACGGACTCGAAGTCGGTCACGTCGGTGCGGACCCCGACGACGTCGAGCCCGTCGGCCGCCAGCTCGGCCACGGTGGCGTCGAGGACCGGGGCCTCCACGTCGGCCAGCACCACCCGCATGCCCTCGACCGCGAAGCGGGTGGCCATGGCTCGACCCACGCCGCTGGCCCCGCCGGTGACAACCGCTACCCGACCCGACAGCTCCTCCATCAGGCGATCCCCCTCACTTGGTGCCGGTGGGGGCCAGGTCGTCGTAGCGCTGGTGCACGAACGGGGTCACATCGGCCGCGGGCACCCGGGCCACGATCTCGACGAAGGTCACGCCCAGGCGGGTGAAGGTGCCCCGTATCTGGTCGCCGTGGCAGCGTCAGCTCGACCTGGCCCAGCTTCTTGGGCTCCCCGAAGGTCTCCCGCCCGCCGATCACCGACTGCTCGGTGGTCATGGGCATGACCAGCGGGGTAGTAGCCGACGGTGTCGCCGTGGGCGGCACGTACGGCGAAGGTGCCGGCCCCGAAGGGTGGGCGGCTCTCGCCCAGGTCGACGGTGGCCACCGACACCCGGACCAGGGGCTGGTCGGTGGGCGACAGCGGCGGAGGGAGCACGGCGGCGATGAGCTCGGGATCGGTCTCGTAGCTGGCGGTCAACGAGGTCGACCAGGCGCCGACCGAGGTGGCCTTGACCTCTCGGTCCTCGAGCTGGGCCGGCGTGCGGGCGCCGTAGCGGATCTGAGCCATCGGATGTCTCCGTTCAGGGCGTTCGGTCAGGGTGTCGGTCCACGGCGTTGGATCAGGTTGACCGGGCGGCCTTGGCCAAGGCGAAGGCGGGACAGCGCAGGGCCTCGTCCGGGATCCGGTCGGGCGGCAGGGGCGCGGCCAGATCGGCCACGCGGGGGCCGACCCGAGCGGCATGGGGCGCGAGCGCGGCCAGGTCGAAGCCGTAGACGTCGGCCGCATTGGCGCCCACCATGGCGGCCACCTCTACCGGGTCGACCCCGGCGAAGGCGACCTGGAGCTCGAGCGCGCTCCAGGGCCAGCAGCCCTCGAGGTGGGGGAAGTCGCTGCCCCACATGATCTTGTCGACCCCCACGGCGTGGCGCAGGGGCACCTCGTGGGCTCGGATGAAGCTCGACCCCAGGTGGCACTGGCGGGCGAAGTACTCGCTGGGCCGCAACGGCATGCGGGCCACCACCTCCGAGCCGAAGCGCTCCTCCTGGCTGCCGGTGGGTGCGCCCATGCGGGCGTGGTAGTGGTCGAGCTTGGCCAGCTCGGCCGGCACCCACTCGGTGCCCTGCTCGGTGAAGACCAGCTGCAGGCCGGGGTGGCGTTCGAGCACCCCGCCGAACAGCAGGTGCCAGAGCACCCGGTGGGCCCACCAGGTGACCTCGAGCAGGAACATGACGCTGGCTTCGGGGTAGTCGCCGTAGTCGGGCGCGGTGCTGCCGCTGTGGGTGTTGATGGGCAGGCCCAGTTCCTCGCACGCGGTCCAGATGGGCTCGTAATCGGGGGCGTAGAGGGGCGGGAGGCCTGAACCGGGTGGGCACCCGGGCAACAGGATCCCGCCGGTCAGCCCGGCCGCCGCGGCCCAGTGGATCTCGGCCACCGCGGCGTCGACGTCGTGGAGCATGATCTGGGCGATGCCGGCCCGCCGGCCCGGCGCGGCGGCGCAGAACTCGGCCAGCCAGCGGTTGTGGGCTTGCAGCCCGACCCACCGGCGAGCGAGGTCGCCGGCCGACGCGCCCGGGGGTTGGAGCACCAGCGACGACTTGGGGAAGAAGGGCGGGATGGTGTTGGGGAAGATGACCTCGGCCACCACCCCGTCGGCTTCCAGCTCCCGGAGGCGTCGGTCGTGGTCCCAGTTGCGGGCCGCGTCGCCGCCCTCGAGGTCGTCGTAAGGGTTCTCGAACGTGGTCAGCCAGGCGTCGAAGTCGTCGCGGTAGGCGGGGTCGAGGTAGTCGCGGTAGGTCTGCACGGCAGCGCCGCCGTGGCAGTCGGCCGAGATCACGATGTAGCGGTCGTCGCCCTGATCGTCGGTGACGATCGACGGCGCGTCGGGTCGCAGGCGGGTGGGTCGGATCGAACCGTCCAAGGTCACAGGACCTCCTCGTGCGCCCTGCCGGGCGCGAAGCGGACCGGGAGGGTCTGCAGTCCCCGCAGGATCATGCGCTCGCTCCAGATCGGCTGCCCGTCGAGGGCCACGTCGTCGAGCCGCTCGATCGAGCGCGCCCAGCGCGATCTCGGCCTGCATCCGGGCCAGGTGGTTGCCCAGGCAGTTGTGGACGCCGGCCCCGAACTGGAGGTGGGCCGCGGCATCGGGCCGGTCGATGCGAACCTGGTCGGCGTCGGGGCCGAAACGCGCCTCGTCGCGGTTGGCACTGGCCACGCACAGGTAGAGCACCGCACCGGCCGGCACCTCCTGGCCCGATAGCTCGATGGGTTCGAGGGTGATGCGACGCACGAACTGGTTGGGCCCGTCATAGCGCAACAGCTCCATGACGGCATTGGGCAGCAGCCCGGGGTCGGCCCGCAGCGCAGCCAGCTGGTCGGGCACCGACAGCAGGTGCAGCAGGCCGTTGCCCACCAGCGAAGTGGTGGGTTCGTGGCCGGCCACGTACAAGGTGACCAGCTGGGCCAGCAGCTCCTCGGTGGTCAGCCGGTCGCCCGCGTCGGTGGCCAGGACCAGGGCCGTCATGATGTCGTCGGCCGGGTGTGCCCGCTTGGTCTCGATCTGGTCGACCAGGTAGTCCTCCATGTCGTTCATCAGGTCGAGGCAGGCCTGGCGCTCGTCCTCGTCGATGACCGGGTCGAGGGATCGGGCCACCGCCGCCGTCCAGGTGCGGAACTGCGGGGAGTCCTCGTCGGGGATGCCGAGCATCTCGCAGAACACCGCCACCGGGAACGGGTAGGCGAAGTCGGCGATCACGTCGAGGTGGCCGTCGGCCAGGCGCGGGTTGAGGTGCTCGTCCACCCGTCGCACGATCACGTCCCGCACCCCCTCGATGGCCCGGGGGCCGAAGGGTTGCTGCATCAGCCGGCGAAGGCGGGCGTGGTCCGGGTCGTCGCGCAGCACCAGCGTGCCGAAGGCACGGCTCTGCTCGTCGCGGCGGGCGATCTCGGCCTGAGTCATGGGGGTCGGGGTGGCGTTGTCCAGCTCGACGCTGATGGCCGGCTCGCGCAGCAGGCGCGACACGTCCTCATAGCGGGTGACCACCCAGCCCATCAGCAGGTCGGAGCGGTGGACCGGGGCGTGGGCCCGCAGCCGGGCGTACTGGTCGAAGGGCCACTGGGCGTAGCCGGGCTCGAGCGGGTCGAATCGCTCCTGGCGAGGGGGGCCGGGCGAGTCGGTGATCACAGCCCGAAGCCTTCGAGGACACCGGGGCGCCGGCCGGCGGTGAACCCGCCGTCGACCACGAGGGCGTGGCCGGTGACGAACGAGGCGTCGTCGGACACCAGGAAGGCGACGGCCGCCGCGATCTCGGTGGGCTGGCCGAAGCGGTTGAGCTTGTGCTCGTCGACGATCTTGTCCCGGTAGACCTTCATGGACGGGTCGCCGAGCACGCTGTCCATCATCGGGGTGTCGATGAAGCCGGGGCAGATGCAGTTGGCCCGGATGCCCTTGGCGCCGTAGTCGATGGCCAGGTTCTTGGTCAGCAGCACGACCCCGCCCTTGGAGGCGTTGTAGGCGCTGCCGCCCTCGGTGCCCTCCAGGCCCTCGATGCTGGCCAGGTTGACGATGCTGCCCCTGCCCTGGTCGATCATGGGGCCGAGGGCGTGCTTGGCCACCAGGAACGTGCCGGTCAGGTTGATGGCGATCACCCGCTGCCACTCGGCCAGGTCCAGCAGGTGGACCGGGCCGCCACCGGCCACCCCGGCGGCGTTGACCACCGAATCGAGCCGGCCGTGGGTCCCCACGATGGTGGCCACCAGATCGGCCACCGCCTGTTCGTCGGTGATGTCGACGGTGTGGTCGATCGCCGGTCCGTCGGCATCGATCGCCGGCGCCCGGTCGACGGCCACGATGGTGGCCCCCTCCTCGGCCAGGCGGATGGCAGTGGCCCGGCCGATGCCCGAGGCCGCCCCGGTCACCAAGGCCACCGTCTGGTCCAGTCCACGCATGCGGTCCCCCTGACCGGCTGTTGCTCGATCGATGCCGACCTGTCCGGCGCCGATCCCTCCCTCTGACCGGACGACATCCTCTTGATCCGGTGTTACAACGCAGTACAGTCTGTAACCTTGCCGCCGTCAAGTGAGGCCACCTCGGCCAGCCAGGCCAGTCCGGTCGCCAGTCCTCGACCAGCAGAAACGCGTCAGCAGATCCTGCTGGCCGCCGAGGCGTGCATCCGTCGCTGGGGCATCCGCCGCTTCTCCATGAGCGACGTGGCCCGGGGCGCGGGCGTGTCGCGCATGTCGGTGTACCGCCACTTCGCCGATCGCGACGCCCTGGTGTTGGCCGTGCTCGAGCGGCTGGCCGACCAGACGGTGGCGGCTTCGACCCCGACCGTCCTACGGCGCCGGTCGTTGGCCGCCCAGATCGCCGAGGCCGCCGTGTTCGTGTGCCACCTCGATGCCGAGCTCGATCTCGGCCTGGAGAACCGTCCCGGCGAAGGGGAGCAGGCTGCGCTGCAGCTGGCCCATGTGCGCCGCCTGCTCGACCGCTGGATCGACTTCTGGGTGCCGCGGTTGGCCGAAGCCCAGCAGCGGGGCGAGGTGCGAGCCGACCTGGATCTGCGCCAGGCCGGGGAGTGGATCATGCGGATGATCCTGTCGCTGGTGACGGTTCCCTCACTGACGGTGGACCTCGAAGACCCCGAGGCGGTCCGACGCTTCGTCCGCGACCACATCGTCCGCGGGCTGGCTTGAGTCGGGTCAGGCCAGGGCTTGTCGGAGGCGGTCCGAGGCCCGGTCGATGGCCTGGTTGGTGACCGGCGTGATGGTGCCCAGGGCGAAGAACCCGTGGATCATGCCGGGCCAGCACACCAGCTCGGTGGCCACCCCCGCGTCGGTCAGTTGTGCCGCGTACTCGTTGCCCTCGTCGCGCAGCGGATCGAACTCGGCGGTGTAGATGGTGGCCGGGGCCACCCCGGACAGATCCGGGGTGTACTTGGGCGACACCCGGGGATCGTGGGGATCGTGGCCCTGGAGGTAGTGGTCGCCGAACCACTTCATGGCGTTCTCGGTGAGCAGGTAGCCCTCGCCGTTCTCCGCGATCGACGGCGACGACAACGTGAGGTCGGACGCGGGATAGATCAGCAGCTGATGGCGCAGCTCGAGGCCGGCGTCGCGGGCCATGACGGCCATGACCGCCGAGAGGTTCCCTCCGGCGCTGTCTCCGCCGACGGCCAGGCGGGTCGGGTCGCCCCCCAGCTCAGCGCCGTGGGCGGCCATCCATTGCAGCGCGGCCCAGCAATCGTCGACGCCGGCCGGGAAGGGGTGCTCGGGAGCCAGGCGGTAGTCGACCGATGCCACCACCGCACCGGTGCGGTTGGCCAGCTTGCGGGCAGTGGGATCGGCGCTGGTCAGATCGCCGATGACCCAACCCCCGCCGTGGTACCAGACCAGGATCGGTCGAGGGTCGCTCCCAGGGTCCGATCGGTAGACGCGCACCGCGATGTCGCCGGCCGGGCCGGGGACGGTGCGGTCGCTGACCTGCGCCACCGGCTCCGGGTCGCCGTCGACCTGGGCCAGCATCCCGATCATGGCCCGGGCCTCTTCGACGCTCATGTCCGAGAGCTCACCGGCGCTGGTCTGCGCCATGGCGTCGAGCATGGTCTGGATGGCTCGGATCGACCGGCATCGTGTTCCCCCTGTCTGACGACGCCCGGGAGGCTATCCCGCCGCCGTCAGAAGCGACCGATCGATCAGTTGGCCCAGCTGGCCCAGGGGACCTGCCAGTCGCCGTAGCCGTTGGTGGGCTCGAGCGCCTCGCTGGTTCCCACCACGGTCACCACGTCGCCCACCTGGCTGTAGTTGTAGAACCACTGGGCATCGGCGGTGGACACGTTCACGCAGCCGTGGGACACGTTGACGTGGCCCTGGTCACCCACCGACCAGGGGGCGGCGTGCACGAACTCGCCGCTGTTGGAGATGCGCACGTCCCAGTACACGGTCTCGTAGTAGCCGTCGGCCGAATTGCGGGGGATGCCGACGGTGGCCGAGTCCATGATCACCTTCTGGGCCTTGTCCGACACCACGTGCACGCCGCTCTTGGTCGGGTACTTGTCCCGACCGGTGGACACCGGGATCGTCTTCACCACTGCGCCGTTGTCGGTCACCGTCATCGTGTGGGTGTTGGCGTCGACGGTGCTCACATGGGAGTCGCCGATGCTGTAGTTGACCGTCACGTCCTTGACGCCCCACATCCCATTGCCGGCGTTGTAGCCGTTGATGTTGGCGGCCACGCTGACCTTGGTGCCCGGCGCCCAGTAGTTGGCGGGTCGCCAGTGCAGCGACGTGGGTGAGAACCAGTGCCAGGCGCCGGCCACGGCCGGTGTGGTGGTCACGGTGAGCAGGCTCTCGAAGGCGGCTCGCTGGGGCACCGCGATGGGGGCGTTGAGCTTGATGGTCATGGGCATGCCCACGCCGACGGTGGCACCGTCACCGGGGTAGAGCATGGCTCGGAACGGCGTGGCCGGGGCGGCGGTGGTGAACTGCCACTTCTTCGTGCTGACCCGGCCGATGCTGTCGACCAGGTCGGCCCGCATCAGGTAGGTGGTGGTGGGACGTAGGGGCAGGCCGCTCTCCCAGCTGGTGGCGCCGGGAGCGACCACGCCTTTGACGAGGCCGGCGGGCGAGGCCAGGCTGACGGTCTTGAGCGTCCCGTTGGTGACCGCGACCTGGATCTTCTGATCGATCGGGACGGCGGTGGCGCCCGCCACGGGGTTGGACACGAGCGTGACCGCCGGAACCGGGGCTGTCGTGGTGGGCGCGGCGGAACTGCCGGATGTCGAGCAGCCGACGAGGATCATGGCGCTACCCAGAGTGAGTCCCCAGAGTGCGCCCCGCAGCACTCGGCGTCGTGGCACCGCACCAGTGTGCCCGCTTTTTCGCCCGAGTCCTAGCGCGGGCGCACATTTTCCGGCGGCGATCTACTGGCTGACCTGCGCAGATCCTCCCGAGGGGGAGAAAGGCGACGCGGTCACCGTCGGAGTTGGGCCCGTCCCGACGATGATGTGTCGTGGGTGAGCCTCAGCCAGCCGGAGCCGACCAGGGACCTGCCCTGCTGGCGCTCTACGACCGGGCCCTGCCCGAGGTCTACGGCTACCTGGTGTCGCGCTGTGGGGACCCGTCGGTCGCCGAGGACCTCACCGCCGAGACGTTCCTGGCGGCGGTGGACGCGGTGCGGCGCGACCGCGTGCCCCAGCTCACCACCGCCTGGCTGGTGGGCGTGGCCCGCCACAAGCTGGTCGATCACTGGCGTCGGGTGGGCCGCGAGGAGCGCAAGCTGGCACTGGTGGCTCAGCAGCCGGCACCCCTGGACGACCCCTGGGACACCCGGCTGGACGTGGCCGTGGCCCGATCGGTGCTGTCCCGCCTGGGGGCGTCGTATCGGTGTGCGCTGACGTTGCGCTACCTGGACGGACTCGGGGTGTCCGAGGTGGCCGAGGAGATGGGCCGGACGCTCCACGCCACCGAAGCGTTGCTGGTACGGGCTCGGATCGCCTTCCGCGCCCACTACGACACCGAAGGGGGCAACCGTGGCGACTGATCCCCTCGACGCCCTGCGCCTGCCGGCTCGCCCCCTGGCCCCCCGCGCCGGCTTCGCGTCCGAGCTGCGCAACCGGATGGCGCGAGCGCTGCTCCCAGACCCGATAGGAGAACCGAAGATGACCGTCACCCCGTACCTGTGCGCGGCCGACGCCCTGGCCGCCATCGAGTTCTACCAGGAGGTGTTCGGGGCCGAACTGGCCTTCCCGCCCTTCATCGGCCCCGACGGACGGGTCGGGCACAGCGAGCTGCGCATCGGCGGGTCGACCGTCATGCTGGCCAGCACCTATCCCGAGGAGCTGGTCATCGACCCGCTCGAGGCCGGCGGCACCACCGTGCAGCTCCGCCTGGACGTGCCCGACGTGGATGCGGTGTTCGATCGGGCGGTGCAGGCCGGGGCCACGGTGCTGCGTCCGGTGGCCGACCAGCCCTACGGCGATCGGGCCGGCAAGATCCGCGATCCCTTCGGGCACAACTGGTTCATCGCCACCCCGGTCGAGCACCTGTCGACCGACGAGCTCAACCAGCGTCTCGAAACCTTGGGCTTCACGCCCGCCGGATCGGATGGGGAACCCGAGGCGTCGGTGGAGGACGCGGCCGTGTCCGGTGGCCCGCATCGACCCGAACGGCTGTTGGGACCGACCGATCCCGGTCAGCTCTTCTACTTCACCTTCGACGTGCCCGACGGCGCCCGGGCCGAGGCGTTCTTCCGCCAGCTGCTCGACTGGGAGATCGTGGCCGGGAGCCAGCCCGGGGGCTACCACATCGCCAACCCGACGCCGCCCGGGGGGATCGCCGGTGGCACCCGCCAGACCGGGGTCACCCTCTACTTCCGGGTGGCCGACATCCGGGCCGCCGTGGCCCGGGTGCGGGAGCTGGGCGGCGAGGCCGACGAACCCGTGCAGTGGCCGTCGGGTTGGTCGGCCAGCTGCCGCGACGACCAGGGCACCCCGTTCACCCTCTCCGAGCCCGCGGAGGGCTATTGAGCCAGCTGGTGCAGCCTGCGAGCCAGGTATTCCTGTTCGGGTTGGGTGGGAGCCAGATCGCGGGCACGACGGAAGGCCTCGGCCGCGGCCGGGCGCCGATCGAGGCGGGCCAGCAGATCGCCGCGGGCCACGTGGGGAGCTGAGCTGGTACGGGCCAGGGCGGCGCCGGCCGCTGTGCCCAGCAGGGAATCGACCATGGCCAGACCGGCCGCCGGGCCCTCGACCTCGGCCACGGCCACAGCCCGGTTGAGCGTCACCGCCGGAGTCGGCTCGAGGCGGGCCAACTCGGCGTAGAGCTGCGAGATGGTGAGCCAGTCCACGCGGTTCCCGTCGCCCGGGTGCGCGTGACAGGTGGCGATCGCGGCCTGCAACGCATACGGACCGCGTGCCCGTTGCAGCGCAGCGGTGGCCAGCGCGCGGCCCTCGGCGATGGCCTCGTGGTCCCAGCGGGCGCGGTCCTGGTCGGCCAGCAGCACCATGCGGCCGGCGTCGTCGGTGCGGGCCGCGGCGCGGCTGTGCTGCAACAGCAAGAGGGCCAGCAGGCCGTCGACCTCGCTCTGGTCGGCCAGCAGCTCGCGCAGCAGGCGGGCCAGGCGGATGGCCTCGTCGCACAGGTCGACCCGCACCAGGGCGTCGCCGCCGCTCGGCGTGTAGCCCTCGCGGAAGACCAGGTAGACGACCCGCAGCACGCCGGCCAGCCGCTCGGGTAGGTCGGGAGCGGCCGGGACCCGGTAGGGGATCCGGGCCGTGGCGATCTTGCGCTTGGCCCGGACCAGCCGCTGCGCCATGGTGGACTCGGGCACCCAGAAGGCCCGGGCCACCTCCGCCGTGCTGAGGCCGGCCACCAGGCGCAGGGTCAGGGCGATGCGGGCCTCGGGGGCGAGCGCCGGATGGCAGCAGGTGAACACGAGGCGCAGCCGATCGTCGGTCACCGGACCCATCTCGATCTCCTCGCTCGCCTCACCGCGGACGGCCAGCCGGTGCTGGGCCGCCTGCTGGCGTCGATCGCGGGTGGCCTCCCGACGCCGGCGGTCGATCGCCTTGTTGCGGGCCACGGTCATCAGCCAGCCGCCCGGGTTGGGCGGCGTGCCCTCGACGGGCCAGCGTTCGACGGCCAGGGCGAAGGCCTCGGCGGCGGCGTCCTCCGCCTGGTCCAGGCTCCAGGTGCGGGCCAGGCCGGCGACCACCACCGCCCACTCCCGGCGGTAGACGTCGACCAGGCCAACTTGGTTGCCAGGCAAGTCAACGGGGTCGCCAGGTAGCTCCACGGGTGGGTCAGCTCCGCGCCGGGCGAACCTCGAGGGGACCGGTGCGGGCCGCCGGGCAGCGGCGGGCCACCTCCAGCGCCTCGTCCAGGTCGGCCACGTCGATGACGAGCACGCCGCCCAGGTACTCGGTCGTCTCGGCGAAGGGGCCGTCGGTCAGCACGGCTTCGCCCGCCTTCATCCGCACGGTGGTGGCGGTGTCGGCGTCGGCCAGCCCGACGTCGAACACCACGATGCCGCGGTCGGCCAGCTCCACGTTGAACGCGGCGTCGTCGGTCACCCAGGCCGCCCGCTCCTCGTCGGTCAGTGCCTCCCAGGCGCCGGGCTCGGCGAAGGCCTGGAGGACGTACCTCACGCGCCGTCCATCGAGAACGGAGCGATGGGGCGCACCTCGATGCGGTCCAGCCCGCGTTCGACGCCAGGCAGGGCGGCGGCCAGCTTCACCGCATCGTCCATGGAGGCGACCTCGACCACGTAGTAGCCGCCGAGGTGCTCGGTCACGTCGGCGAACGGGCCGTCGGTGACCACGCCGCCCTTGGACACCGTCTTGGCCGTCTCGACGCCTTCGAGGGGGTCGCCGGCCACGAAGGCGCCGGAGTCGAGCAGAGCCCGGGTGTAGGCGGCGTACTCGTCGTGGATGGCGCCGCCCTCCTCGGGGCTCATGCCGCCCCACTTCGCGGCGTCGGTGTTGATGAGCAGGATGTACTTGGGCACGGATCTCGTCTCCTGAGCGGAACGTTCGGACACCAGGACCACGATCGGGACGGCGCCAGATCGACAGGCTCGCGCACCCGCCCGCGGTTTTCTTCGGTCCGGCGCCCCAGGCCGGCGCGGTCACCCAGCCGAGTCGGCCGGCCTCAGCCGGTGAGGCGGGGCGTGGCCCTCACCGCGGTGGCCGCGGCAGCCGGAGCGGTGGGGGCGGTCGGCGCGTGGTCGCCGGTGTCGACCGTGGTCGACGCCACCGGGTTCGACGTGGTCGACGTGGGCGGCGGGACCGGGGTGACGGTGATGAGGCCGGCGCTGGCCGCGGCCACCGTGGTGGTGATCCGCGATCCGCTGACGGTCTGGGGGATGGGGGAGCGGGGTCCCAGCTGCCGTCGATGCCCACCGCGGCACCGGCGAAGGTGACGCCGGTGGTTGCGTCGAGGGCCGGGCCGCTCAGCCACTGGGCGGTGGCGGACTGCACGGCGGCACCCATGTCGATGGTCACGTCGACCTCGGCCGTCCCGTCCGCGTTGACCAGGACGACCGCCAGCGTGGCGTCCGGGCGACGCACCGCCCAGGCTCGCAGAGATGCGGGGGCGTCCACCAGCGTGGTGGACACCAGGGAGCCGGCTCCGACCGAGGCGGCCAACTGCAACCCGGCGAACAGGGGCCGGATCTGGGTGACCTGCCCGTTGACCTGCACGAACGGCGGGTAGCCGGCCCCGGCTCCGGAGGTGTGGACGTTGACGCCGGCGGCCCCGGTGGCGGCTGCCTCCAACACCAGGCCCACGCCCCACAGGGCCGAGGCCAGGGTGTTGCTCACCCCGGGCGCGCCGCCGCTGGCGAACGAGTTGGTCTCGGCCAGGCGGTAGCCCACCCCGGCGTGGGCCGCGGCGGCCGCCACCTCGGGGAGCGTGGTGTCGAACAGGGGGTCGTCGGCCAGGAGCTCGCCGATGGTCTCCGGCGGCGCGAACCCTCGGTAGTAGTGCTGGGTGACCAACCCGATGCGCCCGGTCTCGTCGGCCGCGAACGCCTCTGTCCACCCGGGCACGCTCTGGAGCAGGCAGGTGGCCGGTCCGGACAGCACCGCGTCGGGGACGGCGGCGACCACCGCGTCGGCCAACTGCTCCCACCGGGTCCGGAACTTCGGGTAGGTGCCGGCCAGCGGGCCGGCCACCGAGTCCAGGAAGTACAGGTCCGGTTCGTTGCACAGCTCGATGCCGTCCATCCAGGGTTCCAGCCGGTGGGCGGCCTGGCCGGCTTCGTCGGCCACGCTGGCCGCGGTGGAGCCGACGAACGGCGTGCCGTAGAGCACCGGCCAGCCCACGGCCTCGGCGAACCCGGCCAGGCGGTCCAGGTCCGGCGGCGACACCACCCCGGCCACCAGGCCGGGCCCGTGGGGATCCCACCCGGTGTGCTCCACCGAGTTGCCCCCCAGGCGCAGCGCCCCGGGGCCGATCAGCCGAAACAGCGCCACCAGGGGGGCGTTGGTCGCCGAGAACAGCGGCAGCGCCAGCGTCGACTTCTCGAAGCTCAGCCCCAACATGCGGGTGGGAACGGCGCCCACGACCGCGGTGGGGTCGATGAGCAGCTGGACGGGCGTGGTCGCGCCGGCCGGCTGCGGACGCCAAGGCCGCGCTGCCGCCCCCACCGCCACCGTCGCGACGCCGGCTCCGGCGCCGATCCCCAGGGCCAGGGCCTGGCGACGGGTCAGCTGGGGACCGGGCGACATCGAGCCAGCCTCGCGGACCTCCGGCGGGGGGCGGACCGCCGCTCACGTCTGGAGGGCGGTGGTCAATCGGGCGGCCTGGGTGACGAGGAACTGCTGCTCCCGCTGGTTGGTGGTGCGCGAGGCGGCGGCGTGGAACTCGACGATGGCGTCCTCGGGTCGATCGGCGCGCTCCAGCAGGTGAGCGCGCACGGCGTGGAGCCGGGCATGGTCGCCGAGGCGGTCCTCGAGGCCGCTCAACTGGGCCAGGCCGGCGTCGGGGCCTTCGACCATGGCCAAAGCCACGGCCCGGTTGAGCGAGACCATCGGATTGGCCGTCATGCGTTCGAGCAGGCTGTAGAGCGCCAGGATCTGAGGCCAGTCGGTGTCGGCGGCCCGGCCGGCCTGGTCGTGGAGCCCGGCGATGGCCGCCTGCAGCTGATACGGCCCCACCGCGGCGTGGCCCAGCGCCTCGGCCACCAGGGCCAGGCCCTCCGCGATCAGGCCCTGGTCCCAGCGGGTGCGGTCCTGTTCGGCCAGGGGGATGAGCTCGCCACCGGGACCGGTGCGGGCCAGGCGCCGGGCATCGGTGAGCAGCATGAGGGCCAGCAGTCCGGCCACCTCCGGATCGTCGGGCCGCTCAGCCCGCACCGCCCGGGTCAGGCGGATGGCTTCGCCCGACAGATCGGTGCGGGTGAGGTCGCCGCCGGTGCTGGTGGCGTAGCCCTCGTTGAACAGCAGGTAGAGCACGTGGCTGACCGAGGCCAAGCGCTCGGCTCGGCCCGGGTCGGCCAGCACGGCGTCGGTGGCGAGTCCGCTCTCACGGATCCTGGCCTTGGCTCGGCTGATGCGCTGAGCCATGGTGGCTTCGGGGACGAGGAAGGCGGCCGCGATCTCGCGGGTGGTGAGCCCGCCCACTGCTCGCAGGGCCAGGGGGATGGCCGACGCCGGGCTCAGCGACGGCGGGCAGCACAGCTCCATCAGCACCAGCGTGTCGTCGTGGCCGGCCACCGGCGGGGAGTCGCTTGCCGATCGGGCCGCCACCAGGTCCTCACGGCGTCGCCGGGCGTCGTCGCGACGGATCTGGTCGACCAGGCGGCGGGTGGCCACCTGGGTCAGCCAGCCGAAGGGGTTGTCCGGACGGCCCTGGTCGGGCCAATGCGTGGCCGCGACCAGCAGGGCCTCCTGGGTGGCGTCCTCGGCGGCGGCGAAGTCGCGGTGGCGACGCACCAGGGCACCGAGGACCTGCGGGCCGAGGCGGCGCAGCAGCTCCTCGGTGCCGCTCTCGGTGGTCACATCTCCGGATCGGGCGCGCGCTGAGCACCTGGCGTACCTCGATGGGCTGGAGGATGGGCGCCCCATCGGGGCCGGGGGCGGCCGAGGCGGCCGCCGCGATCTCGATGGCCCGCGTCTCGCTCTCCACGTCCACCAGCCGGTATCCGGCCAACAACTCCTTGGACTCGGGGAACGGGCCGTCGGTGATCACCGGGGGACTCTGCCCGTCGCACACCACGAACCGGGCCACCTCGGGCCCGGCCAGACCTTGGGCGTCGACCAGCTCGCCCCGATCCGCCAGCTCTCGGTTCAGGGCGTGCTGGAAGTCGATGTGGGCCTTGATGTCGACGGGCTTCCACTCCGACATGGGGGCGCAGTCGGACTCCACCTCTCCGTAGTTCTGCAACAGCATGAATCGCATCGCTTCACCCTTCCCGTTTGGGCCCCTGAGAGGGTGCCGTCACCCTGGAGTCGAAGCCGTGGTCGCGTTCTCGACACCCGCCGGAAATTGGGCATCTTCGTTGTCGGTATCCGAAGGCGAAGATGCCCAATTTCCGAGGATGAGCTCAGCCGATCATGGCGGCCTGGCCCCCGTCGACGGGCAGCACCACGCCGGTGACGAAGCCCGCTTCGTCCGATGCCAGGTACAGGGCGGCGTGGGCCACGTCCCAGGCGGTGCCCTGGTTGCCGAGGGGGACGTGGCGGGCCCGGGCCTCGGCCAGCTGGTGGCGGGATCGGCCGGAGGCCCGAGCCGCGGCGTCCACGCCCATCGGCGTGTCGATGAGCCCGGGCATGATGGCGTTGACCCGGATGCCATCGCGGGCGTAGGTGGCGGCCAGGGTCTGGGTGAGGGCGTTCACTCCCGCCTTCGACACCTTGTAGGCGGTGAGGGTGGTGGCCGCGGCCACCGCGGCGAGCGACGAGATGTTGACGATGGCGCCGCCGCCCTGATCGCGCATGATCGGGACGGCGTACTTGCAGGTCTGCCACATGGCTTTGAGGTTCACGTCGAGGATGCGGTCCCAGGCGTCGGCCTCCAGGTCCGCGGGCTTCGCGTCGCCGGCACCGATACCCACGTTGTTGTGGAGGATGTCGAGCCGTCCCAGCTCGGTGACGGCCCGGGCCACGAGCTGTCGGCAATCGTCGGCCCGGGTGATGTCGGCCACGTGGATCTCGGCTCGGCCCCCCTCGGCCGACACCGCGTCGCGGGTGTCGGTCACCGACGGCTCGTCGCGGTCGACCAGCAATAGCCGGGCACCGTGGCGAGCGAAGAGCAGCGCGGTGGCCCTGCCGTTGCCCATCGTCTCGCCCGGGGTCTGCCCGGCCCCCACGATCACCGCCACCTTGCCTGCCAGCCGACCCTGGCCCACCTCGGTCACGGCTCGACCTGCCCCAGTCCGGGCTGGTCACCGTCGAGCTGGGTCCCGAAGGAGTTCAACGCGCCCGCCAACATGGCGTAGTGACCGGCCAGCAGGGTCACCTCGATGAGCTGCTCGTCGCTGAAGCGATCGCGCAGCGCGGCCCAGACCGGGTCACCGATGACGTGGTCGGTCACCAACTGATCGACGGCGGTCAACAAGGCGGCGTCCTCGGAGGTCCAGCCCGTGCCCTTGCCGCCCGAACCCGGTGACGCGCCCTGGGCCACCCGGCGGATCTCGGCGTCGGTCAGGCCGGCCTGGCGAGCGATGGCGACGTGCTGGCCCCATTCGTAGCCGGCTCCGCACCGCCACGCCGCCCGCAGGATGATGAGCTCGCGGTCTCGCTCGGACAGCTTCCCGCCCCCCAGCAGCTTGCCGCCGAAGGGCGACCACCGGCGGTAGAGACCGGGATGGCGCACCAGGGTGCGGAAGATGTTGAGGGATCGGGCACCGCCGGTGGGCGCCAGCAGCTCGAGCTGTTCCTCGGTGAGGTCGTCGGCGGCCACGGGTGCCAGTCGGGGCGGGAGTTGGGGCGGGACGGTGGAGTCAGCCATGGGCCGATTGTGTCGCCGATCGGCGCCGCCTGCTGGCTGGTCAGGCCGCGGTGGTCACCGGGGCGGCTGCAGGGCGACGGCCAGCTCGATCTCCACCGCACCACCCCGAGGCAGGGCGGCCACGCCGATGGCGGAGCGGGTGTGTCGACCCGCGGCCCCGAAGAGGTCGGCCAGCAGGCGGCTGGCGCCGTCGACCACCGCCGCCTGCTGGGAGAAGCCGGGCGCGCAGGCCACGAAGCCGAGCAGGGTCAGGCATCGCTCGATGCGATCCAGCGAGCCCAGTTCGGCCCGAAGTACGGACAAGGCGTTGAGCGCGCACCACCGGGCCGCCTCGGCTCCTTGTTCGACGCTCAGGTCCACACCCAACGTGCCGGGGTGGACGAGCTGGCCGTCGTGGTCGCGGGGGAGTTGGCCGGAGGTGCGAGCCACGCCGTCGTGGACGATCACCGCGTCCAGCGGCTCGTGGGGCGGGTAGGGCCCGGGGAGCTCGAGGCCGAGCTCGGCCAGCCGCTGGTCGACCGAGGGCGCGGCTGCCATGGTCGGTGACCCTAGCGGGGGGTGCCCCCGGCCGTGGGGGTGTTCACGGCCGCGGCCACCAGTGATCCCGACCAGTTCGGGGCACCGACGGGTCAGGCCGCCGACCTCGTCCTTGCCGTTGAGCTACCGCGATCATGAGTAGCCGTTACTCATGTTCGGTAGACCGTGGGCATGACCTCCGCCGTGGTGCTCCCCCGTCCCGGATCCGAAGCGCGCCGGGCCCGACAGCTGGTGGTGATGAAGCGCCGGGCCACCGCCCTGCTGGTCGCGGTCACGCTGGCGTTCCTGGCGGTGACCCGCTTCGGTGGCTCCGGTGGATGGGCCGGCTACGCGCAGGCCGCCGCCGAGGCGGCCATGGTGGGCGGGCTGGCCGACTGGTTCGCGGTGACAGCGCTGTTCCGCCACCCGCTCGGCCTGCCCATCCCCCACACCGCCATCGTGGTCGAGCGCAAGGACCAGTTCGCCGACACCCTGGGGCAGTTCATCCAGGAGAGCTTCCTGACCCCGGACGTGATCGTCGAGCGGGTGGAGGCCTCGGCGGTGGTGGATCGTGCCGCCGAGTGGCTGAGCCAGCCCGAGCACGCCGCTCGGGCCGCGGCCGAGCTGACCTCGGCGCTGGGGGTGGTGCTCGACTTCGCGCCCGATGAGGAGGTGCAGCGCAACCTGGAGGGAGCCTTGGCCGATCGGCTCGACGCCGTGACCCTGGCCCCGCTGGCTGGACGGACGCTGACCTTCCTGATCGCCGAGGGGCGACATGATCCGGTTCTCGACGCCGCCTTCGTGGGGTTGGAGCGCTATCTGGGCGAGCACGGCACCGACCTGCGCGACCGAGTCGGCCCGGAGAGTCCGTGGTGGTTGCCCGGCGCGGTGGAGGATCGGATCTTCGAGCGGTTGCTCGACGCCGCCCGTGCCGTCCTGTCGGCCATGGCCGCCGATCCCGATCACCACCTGCGTCGCACCCTGGACCAGTACCTGGCCAAACTGGCCGACGATCTGCAGCACTCGCCCGAGCTGGCTGAGCGCGGCGAGCAGCTCAAGCACGACCTGTTGAACCGACCCGAGGTCCGGGCGTGGGTGGGCTCGCTGTGGATGGACCTGAAGGGCCGCATTCGGGATCAGATCGAGGATCCGGGATCGCCGGTGCGTGACCGACTGGCCGAGATGCTGACGGACCTCGGCGCGCGCCTGGCGCAGGATCCCGCCCTGCGCGCCACCGTCGATCACGCCCTGGCCGACGCGGCACGGTTCGCGGCCGAGCGTTTCGACGGCGAGATCGCTGATCTGGTCAGCGGGACGATCGCCCGGTGGGACGCGGCCGAGACGTCGCGTCGTCTCGAGCTGCTGCTGGGCCCGGATCTGCAGTTCATCCGCATCAACGGCACGGTGGTGGGAGCGGTGGCCGGCTTGGCCCTGCACGCGGTGGCCCAGGTCGTGGCCTGACGGGCGGCCGTCGGTGTTAATGGCCCAGCTCCACGGGGTTCGACAAGAGGGCTCGCCGTGTCACCCGCGCGTCAGGAGAGGACCACGGGCAACGACGTCGAGGACCACGTCGTGGTGTTGCCCTGAGACGTGTCGAGGAGTTCGACCGTGAACGATATGTGGTCACCCAACTCCACCTCACCGGCGAGGTCGGGATAGAGCCGGAGACTGATGTTGTCCTCGCCGCTCACCGGAGTGATGCCGAGCGGGCCGAGACAGCTCACGTTGTCGGCCCCATTGATGTTGAGACAGACCAGATAGACGAACGGCCCGGCCGGCGGGTGGCCACAGCCGCAGTCAGGCCAAGCGAGACTCACCCACCCGCCCCCGATGGCGGATGCCTGCACGCACAGCGGGGTGGTCGCGCTGCCCAGGTCCGTCTCCCCGATCGTGTAGATCGTCCCCTGCCAGTTCTTGGCGAAGGACAGGCCGAGACGACTCAGGCCGAGACTCACGGAGCCGTCGATCTGTCCACCCCAGGAGAGGGTCACGTTGCAGCTGTGGGTGCGCAGGCGGGCGAAGAGGGCAGGGCCGATCTCGGCCTCCCCGACGCCGCCGTAGAGGTCGACCCCGAAGTAGGTGTCCACCGTCGCCTTGGCAGCGATGCTCGTACCCTGGGTGGTAGGCGTGCTGTAGACCGGGCCCGAATCGGAGGGGCCACCGAAGGGGTGGCTCCCCGTGCCGTCCAGCGTCACGCCCGCGTCCACGCCGACCGTGTCGCTCCAGCTGGTGCTGAGACTTCCGTTGATGTCGGCGTTCGCCGTCACCACGGGCCTGGCGTAGAACGACGCCACCACCGGTATTCCGTAGACGAGGAATCGAACGGCAGGGGTGCTGATCTTGGGCAGGTCCAGCTCCATCGACCCGTTGACGGTGGCGGTCACCGAGAGGCTGGCGCTCAGGGTTGCCGAGGCCGTCCCGTGCACGGTCACGTAGGAACTTCCCCACCCGAACTGAGCCTTCAGGTCGATGCCGGCGCTCACCGAGAGGCTCCCCGACAAGGTCGCACCCGCGCTGCCGCTGAACTCGCCGCTGAAGGGATCGCTGGACGACACGCTTGGTCTCGTCACGCCGGATGGCGAGGCCTCGGCGGCAACGGTGCTGAGGTCGACGTCACCTCGGACGATGGCGTCGTCGAGGTTGGCGTCGACGGTCGAGAACGTGGTGGATCCGGCGGATGCGGCGACGGCAGTGACGGTGCGCAGGAACCCGACGGGGGTGGTGGCCGTGGGCGGAGCGACGAGGATGTCGCCGATGTGCACGCCGGCCAGGGTGCCGGTGGCCGACGAGACGGTGACGTGGTCGCTCCCGAGGTCGGTGATGGCTGCCGCCTCGGTGGCCCCCAGCACGTGGGTCTCAGACGAGATCTGGACATCGCCTGCGTAGTAGCCCAGCACGTCGATGACCAGATCGAGAGAGCCGTTGGCGGCCAGGTCGATGGACCCGTCTGAGCCGAGCTTGATGACGGCCAGGTTCGGCACCGGCTCCCCAGGGACGATGTTGATGTCAGAGGCGAGCGGCTCGGCGCCGCCACCAGGCCAGGCCGTCACGAACGAGGCGCTCGCAGCATCGACGGCGGTGAGGTTGACCACCACCGCGGTGGCGGGCACCGGCGAGTTCGCCGCCGGGACCCCACCGCGCCCCGCGATCTCGAAGTTCACCGGCGTGTTGGCCGGGATCGGCCCCGTGATCCCCCCGGTGCCAGAGCGGGTGTCGAGCACCCGGGCGGGCGTCAATCCGGTGTAGAAGGCGCCCAGGTCGTCGGCGGTGCCCGACGCGGAGATCCAGCCCGAAACGTCGATCACCACGTCGGTGGAGCCGGCGAAGTTGTAGAGCGAGAACTTCCCGCCGCTACCGAGCTTGACGATGGCGCGGTTGGGGACGACCTGGCCAGCCACGAAGTTGATGTTCGACACCAGTGGACGGGTCTGAGCGGTCGGCCATGCTGAGAGATAGCTCGAGGTGGTCGGGTCGGCCACGGTCAGGTTCACCACCACCGCGGCTGCGCCGACGGGCACCCCACCCACGCCAGCGGCGGCCACATCCATGCTGACGCCCGCGCCGAGCGGAGCCTGATGGCCACCTACGACCGTGCGCGTATCGAGGATCCGAGCGGGCGCCAACGAATGGAACTGGCCGCCGTTCGGCGCGGTGTTCGGATCACCCACCCATGCGGCGACGTCGAAGATCACGTCCACGGCACCGGACTGGTTGTACACCGACACCTTGCCTCCGGTGCCGAGCGGAACCTCCACCAGGTTCGGATCCGTCTGGCCGGCCACCAGGTTGAGGTTGGACGCCAAGGGCCTCGGCGCCCCGGTCGGCCACACCGTCACGTAGGTCGGCGCCGTCGGGTCGGTCGCCGTCACGTTCACCACCACCGCGGTCGCCCCGGAGGCGGGAACGCTGCCGCGGCCGGCCACCGCGACGTCGATCTGACCACCCGCTCCGACCGGATGCGAGAAGCCACCGGTGCCGTCGCGCGTGTCGAGGATCCGAGTCGGATCGACGGGGTGCAGCGCGCCGCCCGCACCAGACGGCGTCACCGCAGGGGACGCCGACGACGGTGTCGACTCTCCCACGGTGTTGGCCGCGGTCACTGTGAACGTGTAGGCCGTCCCGGGCTCCAACCCGTCGACCTCGTAGGAGGTCCGCCCCACGGGGACCCAGATGCGGCGCGACCCGGGCGACGTGTAGATGTAGGACCCCGTGATCGGCGATCCACCGTTCCCGCCGAGCGACCAGGACACCAGCGCCGAGAGCGGCCCAGCCACGGCACCGACCCCCGACGGCGCCCCGGGCACGCTTGCGGTCGCCGGGGTGGCCGCCGACGCGGTCGGCGACACGGCCAGCAGCGGTACCGCGACGACGATCGTGATCGCTACGGCGGCGGCCACCATCGGCCGCGCCCGACGTCCACCGACCGCGCGTGGTCGCCTCATATCTCTCTCCCCTCACGTCCGGCCGGGAACGTATCAGGAGCCGGGCGGCGCTGCCCTGGCTACGCCTGCCGGAATGCATGGCTGGGCGCATCGAGAGATCCGGGATCATCCGATCGAAGGGCTACTCGCCGCCCATCGCACGATCGACCGGTGCTGCCCGTCGGTTCAACGCGGCCATCCCGCAGGAGCCAACGACCTGCGGGCGCAGGTGGCGGTGCTGCGCACCTACCGTCGTGAGCGGCCGGCGGGGCGGTCAGGCGGACGCCATGGGCGTCACGGTGAACTCGTCGCCGCACACCTGGAAGGCGCCAGCGATGGTCAGGGCGTCCAGCTGGTTGGGCGGGTACACCTTGATCGACGCCGACGTCGCCCAGCACGGGGTGGGGCTCAAGCCCGGGTTCTGGCTCTCGAGGTCGGCCTGGGCGCCGGCGCCGGGTGTCAACACGATGGGCGAGACGGGCCGCGCCGCCCGGGTGGCCGGCGTGCCGATGGCAGAGCCGGAGCCGTCGAGCAACGACACCCCGGGGTAGCCGGCGAGCACGCAGCTGGCCGTGCCGTGGTTGGTCAGCAGGAGCGGGACGATCACGTGGCCGGCGGCGCCCTGGCCGGCGCCCAGCGAGGCGCTGAGCTGGCTGGTCGGGCAGTTCGGCGGGCCCGAGGCGACGGTCGTGCTCGTCGTCGAGCCAGTCGAGGAGGTGCTGGTCGCGCTGGTGGTCGACGGCGAGGCCGTCGTGGTGGTGGACCCCGGGTGCCGGGCGGTGGTGGTCGTGGCGTGGCCGTTGGCTGACTTCGACGAGCTGCACGCGGCGCCGACCAGCGCCAGCGCCAGGACCAGGGCCGATCACGGCTCGGCGGGCGCCGAGGCTCAACATACGATCGGACTGTACTGGGTGGGGTGGAGCGAGGCCCCGAAGAACCAGGATTCGACTGCCCGATGCGTGCCCCCGTCCTGCTCCCGAGGCCAGCCGGTGCAATGCAGGAAGAGGTCGTCGAAGAACACGGCGTCGCCGGCCCAGAACTCGGGGGATACGACCCGCGTGTCCCCGGTGAGCTCCTCCACCCCCCGGAACGGATCACGAACGGGACCTTGTCTTCGCCGTCGTCGACTCGCGGCCCGGCCCGGCCGGCAGCTGCTGGAAGGCGTGGTGGCGCGGGGGTCGATGCCATGTCAGCCGGACGGGGACGCCGCGACCGTTGGTGTGGACCTGAGGTCGGAAGGGTGTCGGCCACCGGCGGTTCCATGGACGTCGCTCCCCTCGTCGGCGGCCGAGCATACCGGCGTCACCCGGCGCGTCGGCCGGGTGGGTCCCGGGGCCGCGGCGCAGAACGGACGTCAGGCCTCTCCACAGATGGAACCAACGTTCTCGTCTTGATAGCGTCCAGTTCTCCGTCGAGGGAGGGGAGCGGCACATGGCCGAGTCGATCGAGAAGGTGGCGATCGTGACGGGCGGTGCTTCCGGCATCGGTCTGGGCATCGCCGAGCGGCTGGCCCGTGACGGGGCCAAGGTCGCCATCTTCGACCTGGACGCCGACGCGGCCGACCAGGCCGCGGCCAGCATCACCGATGCCGGGGGCACCGCCATCGGCGTCGCTGTCGACGTGTCGGACCGCGCCACCATCGACCGGGGCCTCGACGACGTCCACGCCGCCCACGGACCGGTCACCATCCTGGTCAACAACGCGGGGATGGACGGCTTCGCCCCGTTCCTCAAGATCACCGAGGAGACCTGGAACCGAATCCTGGCGGTCAACCTCACGGGCACCTTCCACTGCTGCCAGGCCGTGCTACCCGACATGATCGACACCGGCTGGGGACGGATCGTCAACATCTCGTCGTCGAGCACCCACGGCGGCCAGCAGTACATGACCCACTACGTGGCCTCCAAGTCCGGCATGGTGGGGCTCACGAAGTCGTTGGCACTCGAGTTCGGGCCGCAGGGCATCACGGTCAACACCATCCCCCCGGGGTTCATCGACACCCCGATGCTGCGACGCAGCGACGCCAAGGGCCGGCTGGGGCCGGGAGGGATCGATGACGCCATCGCCCGGACGCCGGTACGCCGCGCCGGTCGTCCCGACGACATCGCCGCCGCCTGCGCCTTCCTCGTGTCGGAGGAGGCGAGCTACGTGACCGGCCAGATCATCGGCGTCAACGGCGGTCGCAACACCTGACCGATCGGACGTCAACTGACGTCCAACGGATCACCGGTCCCTCGACCGACGACGGGAGGCATTCATGGAAGACACCGAGGACCTGCGCCGAGCCCGGGCGATGCGTCGATCCATGTTGGGCGACGCCTACGTGGATGCCCAGACGGCGGATCCGAACCCTACGATGGCCGAGTTCCAGGACTACCTCACGTCCATGGCCTGGGGGGTGTGGGCCCGAGAGGGGCCGCTGACCCCCAGGGACCGGAGCCTGCTGGTGTTGGCCATGACTGCGGCGCTGGGCCGAATGGACGAGTTCCGGTTGCATGCGGGGGCCCGGGCCCAGACCGGCGTAACCGACGACGAGCTCGACGAGCTGCTGTTCCAGATAGCGGCCTACTGCGGGGCGCCGGCCGCGCTGGCGGCCAAGCGGGAGCTGCAGGCCCTTCGCGGCGAGGAGACGACGTGACGTGGCGCGGGGCGGATGGTCCCGCGGCCCAGCGTGCAGGAAGACTGGCTAGTGCCGATTCATGGTCCGGGATGGGACCTTGCCGTCCAGCACGCGAGCGTGGCTGAGGGCTGAGCCGTTGACGACCAGTTCACTCCCGTCGAGCAAGGTGAATCGGGCGGCACGGCGGTCGCACATGGCCGAACTCAACTCGGCGACGACCGTCGCCTTGGTGACCTGCTCGGACATCTCGTAGGTCGAACGGTCCCCAGACAGCTCCAGGTAGACGCCCATGGACGGGTCAGGCCCTGGCTGCGACCGGCGCGCGGCCGCGCTCGTCACGTCGAGCCTGATACGCCCCCGCCGGTGTGAAGCCGCGAGCCCGGTAGACCGCTGCTTCGGCGCCGTCGGCGAAGCCCTCCGCCTTCCAGGCCTGAGCCCCCCACGGGGTGATGTCGGCGTCCAGCCACTCCGCGGCCTGCTCGAGGGGAGACCCAACGCGACCGACGCCGCGACCATCGTCTGGGTCTCCTTCGGGTCGTAGCCGTGGGTCCGGGCCGAGGCGGAGAAGTGGTCCTCGTGGGCGGTCACAGCTGGGCGCTCCTACGAGGGCAGGCCGAGGAGTCGAGTTCGGCACGGGTCGCACAGCCACCACTCCGGCGCCGCCTCGGGTGTCGCCGTCCTGGTCCCAGGGAAACCACTGCCGGCACCGCCCACACTGGTGTTGGGGCTGACGTTGGATCGCAGGATCAGGCATCGCGCCATCTCGCTTCGCTCAGGGCTCAGGAGAGGCGACGGGCCTGCAAGTCGACCAGCGGTGGTCGACCAAGCGAGGCGTCCCCACCAAGTCGGGGTGTGTCTGGAGCCTACCCGGTCAGGTCGCACATGGGCGGCGTGGTGTCAGCCACGGCATTCGGACACAACGGCCAGTCGAGCAGCCATCGTCGAGCGGATCTGAGGTGGGCAGCTTCAAACCGACGGCTTGGCTGCTCGCCCCTGTGACACGGCGAGCAGACCCCACCTGCCGGGTACCCCCTTGAGGGTGTGGGTCCCTCGATCCTCGAACTCGATGTCTGACCCGACGACGAGGTCGCGGACCGTGCTGGAGACGAGGACCTCGGATGGGTTGGCCAGCGCGCCGACCCTGGAGGCGATGTGCACGGCCAGTCCTCCCAGGTCAGCGCCGCGTCGTTCGCACTCGCCCGTGTGCACTCCTGCTCTGACTTCGATCCCGAGCGCGCGGAGCGCCTCGACGATTGCCTCACAGCACCTGATCGCCCTGGCTGGTCCGTCGAAAGAGACGAGGAAGCCGTCTCCCGTCGTCTTGACCTCGACGCCGTTGAAACGCTGGAGCTGCTGCCTGACCGAGGCGTCGTGGGCATCCAGGAGGGCGTGCCATCGACGATCTCCCAGCTCGGCGGCCATTTCCGTCGAACCGACGATGTCGGTGAAGACGATGGTGGTCAGGACCCGGTCGATGTCGGGTGCTGTGCGATGCCCTGTGAGGAACTCGCTGAGCTCGTCCAGGACGAGCTCGAGGTTGGGCGTCATCGAGAGGCTCTTGCCCGGGAGGAGGATGAAACGCGCATCGGGGATGTGGTCGGAGATGTAGCGACCGTGCGTCACTGGCACGATGTTACTGCCCTCGACATGCAGGACGAGGGTTGGGGCCTGGATGAGCGGGAGGGCTTGGCGAACGTCGAGGTCGCGAAGGATGTAACCGAACTGCGCAGCGGCAGATCGGGGCGTGGCTGCGAACCTGGACCACCGTGCAGCCTCCTCGAGGAAGCCGGGATCGCCGGCCACGGCTTCGGGGTTCACGGCACCTGAGAAATCCGGGGTGCCCCACGTCTCCTCGATGAACGCGATGAAGGCGTCGACTTCCTGCGGGGTGGCTCCGATCGGATAGTCGTCATCGACCATGTAGCGGGCCGACGTGTTGAGGAGGATGAGCGATCGCACACGTTCGGGATGGAGCGCGGCGAAGAGCATCGCGATCGGGCCAGCGTCGACCGCGGCGATGATCGCGGCCTCAGGAGCTTCAGCTGCATCGAGGACGGCTCGGATGTCCTCGGTCCAGTCCTCGACGGTCGGCATGGCCGCGCGCGGGACGCCATCAGAAGCCCCCGCGCCGCGCCGATCGAAGAGGATGACGCGACTGAACGCGGTCAGTCGAGCCAGGAACTCGTTCCAGCCAGGGGTGAGCCGCATCATCTCGAGATGGCTTCCCAGCCCGTAGAAGTACAGGAGGGCGACCTCTCTGTCGCCAAGGACCTGATACGCCACGTCGGCGTCGCCGACTGCGACGTAGCGCGTCATCCCGTTGCTGACCACGCAGCCATTCTCTCCTCCGAGCCGGCCGGGCGCCTCCCCGACCCTCTCGGCCCGCCACCAGCCCCCCCGGGGTGCACTCATGGACACGCATCGTCCGTGTCGGTCAGGGGTGGGTGCGAGGCCTTTCGCCGGAGCGGAACTCGAGTCCTGCGAACTCACCTGAGGTGCGCCAGCCGTCGATGTACTCGAAGTAGGCGACTGGGCCGAGCGGGTAGCCGGCCATCGAGAACCGAGCGCGAGAACTCAGCGGCTGGCCCTCGTTGTTGTAGTAGCCCGGCGTGCAGTCGGGGTTGCCGATGAAGGAAGCTGGACTGCTCTCGAGCAGTTCGAGCCACGCCGCTTCCGGCCGCCGCGGTGACCTCGACCTCGTCTGCGCCCGTGTCGAGTGCGTGTCGGATCACGGCGGCGATGGTGACGCCGGCGTCGGAGAGGTTCGAGGTCACGTTCGAGATCAGATTGGCGCCCTGTGCGAAGCCGACGATGAACAGGTTCGGGAAGCCGTGCACATGGATGCCGTGCATCGACCGCATGCCGTCCTCCCAGCAGTCCGAGAGTCGGAGGTCGCCACGCCCGATCGTGTCGTAGCCGGAGCGGCGTTCGTAGCTGGTACCGACCTCGAAGCCCGATGCGAAGATCAGGCAGTCGAGTGGGTAGTGCTCACCGGCGACCCAAACCCCCGTCTCGTCGATTCGCTCGACGCCCTTGCCGTCGGTGTCGACGAGGTGGCAGTTCGGTCGGTTGTAGGCCGCCAGGTACTCGTCGTGGAAGCACGGTCGCTTGCAGAGCTGGCGGTACCAGGCTTTCAGCTCCTGAGCGGTCTCCGGATCCTGGACGACGGCGTCGCAGCGTGCCCGGATCTCCTCCATCTTCTCGTCGTCGCTCTCGAGGAAGGCGCGGTCCGCCAGCTCGGGGGTGAGCTCCTCGCCAGCCGAGACCATCTCGACGATCCGGTCGCGGATCCGCTGCGAGATGTCGGTCCAGCCGTCCATCACGAGGTCTTCGTCGGCGAAGCCGCCGGTCTGCAACGTCGCGAAGTTCATCAGCCACTGCTTCTGCCAGCCGGGCTCGAGGGAGGCGAACCACTCAGGATCGATCGGGTGGTTGTTGCGGACGTCGACCGAGGAGGGCGTGCGCTGGAAGACGTAGAGCTCGTGCGCGTCCCGCGCCAGCGGCGGGATGCACTGGACGGCGGTGGCACCGGTTCCGATGATCCCGACCCGCTTGTCGCCCAGGTTGGTCATCGGCGCACCGGTCCAGGCGCCGCCCGTGTACCCGTAGTCCCAACGACTGGTGTGGAAGCAATGACCGGCGAACGTCTCGATCCCCGGGATGCCCGGCAGCTTCGGCCGGTTGAGCGGCCCGGTACCCATGGCGACGAACCGGGCGCGGATCGCGTCGCCACGGTCGGTTCGGACGATCCAGCGCGCCGTCGCCGCGTCCCACGCGAGCTCGGTCACTGAGGTCGAGAACAAGGCGTTGCGGTGGAGATCGAACGTCGTGGCGATGCGTTGGCAGTGCGCGAAGATCTCGGGCGCGAAGACGTACTTCGCGGACGGCATGTTGCCTGTCTCTTCGAGCAGCGGCAGATAGACCATCGCCGCGGTGTCGCACATCGCCCCCGGATACCGGTTCCAGTACCACGCCCCACCGACGTCGCCCCCGACCTCGATGATGCGCACGTCGTCGATGCCGGCCTGCTTCAGGCGCGCGCCGACGCACAGCCCCGAGAAGCCTCCGCCGATGAGGGCAACGGTCACCTCGTCGAAGACCGGCTCGCGCTCGACCCACTCGACATAGGGATCGTCGACCATGTCCGCGAACTTCCCGCTCGGCTCGAGGTACTGGTCGTTGCCGTCAGGTCGCAGCCGCTTGTCGCGCTCGAGTCGGTACTTCTCCCGCAGGGCGTCGTGATCGAGGTTCATCGGTCACCAGCCTCACCGGAGGGTCGTCTGCACGCAAGCTGTCGCGCACCGTGCCGGGCGGGCCATGCCGAAGCGGACGTCGGATCGTCAGGCCCGGGTGCTGGGCGATGAGCAGAAGGTACTCCCAGTCCATGACTGTCGTCTCGTGGCCCCGATCGTGACGCTGCGCCAGCTCGGCGAGGCGTCGATCGAGAGCGACCACCCGGTCGGGATCCTCGGCGATGCCCCGATAGGTGGCGATGGTCGGGCCGTAGTGGGCCTTGAAGTAGTCGCGGAACGCCGCCCGGCTGGCGAAGCGATCGACGGTGACCGATTGGCGTCGGGCGCTCACGTGGGCGATCCGGTCGCCCATCACCCGTCTTTGCATCGGTACCCAGGCCGGTGTAGGTCGGCGACCTGTCGCCCGTCGGCCCAGGATCAGACACCCTGACCATCTGAGCAGCGGAAATGTGGAGCTGATGGGACTCGAACCCACGACCCCCTGCTTGCAAAGCAGCACGAAGGTTGTCCAATCAGCATGGAGGAGTGTCGATCTTCGCCAATTTGTGCCGCCGGATCCGGCGCGACGAGCAGGTCCAGCAGGGGGTCGGCCGTCCGATCGGTGTCGTTGGGTACGAACGACTCGCGATCGCCGTCGCGTGATTGGCCGATTGCGATCGCGAGGTCGCTGGCCACGTTCGTGGCTACCTCGCGGCGTCCCATGAGCGGGAGGGGCGGCGTTGCAGAACTCCGGTGTCCGGGCGGCGTCGATCATGGCTGCCCAAGCGACGACGATCGCCGAGATTGCCCTGGTGACGTGTGGCGAATGTGCGTACACTTAGGGCATGGCAACGAAGGCAGAGACACGTGACGAGCGGCTACACCTGCGACTCTCACCCACTGATGATGGTCTGATCCGGGCCGCGGCTGAGGCGTCGCACCTGTCGATTACCGAGTTCGTCGTCCAGGCTGCCCGCTCGTCCGCGGCCGAGACTCTCTCTGATCGAGACCACGTCGTGCTCGACGCGAAGACGTGGGATGCCTTGGAGCGGCGCGTGTCGCGCAAGGGGCGGCGCAATCCCAAGACCGCAGAGCTGTTCGAGCGCCCGTCTCCCTTCGACAGGTGATCAGCGGCTTCACTTCGATCGAGCCACTCAAAGAGGATCACCTCCTCGACGGCTTTGACTCTGGTGAGACCGAGCTCGATGACTGGCTCGTGCATCGAGGGTGGCGGAACCAGCTGGCTGGGTTCTCCCGTGTGTACGTGACGACGGACGGCAGGCGGGTTGTTGGCTATCACGCCGTGTCGGCCTTCTCTCTGCTTCGCGCCGACGCCACGGGGCGCGCTCGTCGCCAGGCACCGAGCCAGATTCCTGCGATCCTTCTCGGCCGTCTCGCGATCGATCGCGACGCTCAAGGCCGTGGGCTCGGGGCCGGGCTGCTCAAACACGCGATGGAGCTGACCGTCGCCGCCAGCGACACCATCGGCGTGCGGATGCTGGTGGTGACCGCACTACACCCGGCTGCCGCGGAGTTCTACGAGCGGTTCGGGCTGAAGTCGTCGCCGACGAACCCCCTCGACTTGATGATCACGGTCGCGGATATCGAGGCGTCGATGTGAGCCATGGCTTCAGGCGGCATCGACCGGGCGTGGTCCGACAGTGTGGAGCTGATGGGACTCGAACCCACGACCCCCTGCTTGCAAAGCAGCACGAGGTTGTCCAATCGGCGCCAGCTAGTCCCGATCTCGCTGGTTCTTGCCGTCGCATCCGGCGGGAACCAGCAGGTCAGCAGGGGGTCGAGCGTCCGATCGATGTTATCGATGCGAGCGAGTCGCGACGGTCATCACGAGGTCGGCGGATCGCGATCGGGCGCTGCTGGCTACGTTCATGGCTACGTCGGATCGACCTGATGGGGTTGTTCCACGATCCCTTGCGGATTCGGAAAGGGCTCGTCTCTCCGGCCGAGGCAACGTAGCCAAACGTAGCCAGCTGGTCGTTCACCGTCCCACGTCTCGGCTCATGATCGCTCTTGTACGATGATCGCACATATGCGATAGTCATGCGTGGCCGAGATCGAGCTCCACGATGAGGTGGTCAGCTGGATGCACGGCCTCGATGAGTCCGCGTGGAACCGGGCCGTGGTCGCCATCGATCGGCTGGCGACACTCGGGCCGACTGCTCGGATGCCGTTCTCGAAGAGCCTGGGGGACGGGCTGTTCGAGATGCGGTTCACGCTTGGTCAGACGTCTCGCCGCATCACCTACCGCTTTACGAAGGATGGTCGGATCGTGTTGCTGACCACGTTTCGCAAACAACGACAGAACGAACGGTCCGAGATCACCCGGGCCCGCACTGCCGCTGCCGACTGTGCCCGCCGATACCCCTGAGTCGAGGACGATCACCATGGCCAACTACTCCCGCTGGGACGACGTCAAGCGAGGTCGACCCGGACCTTCGCTGGACGAGCGTGTCGAGATCGAGCAGGACTTCGCTCTCGGACAGCTGATCTACGACCTGCGCACCCAAGCGGGGCTCTCCCAGCGTGCGCTGGCCGAGCGCATGGGCACCACCCAGTCGGTCATCTCCCGGCTCGAAGAAGGCGGCGGCGCCAACAACCGCCTCGACACCCTCGCCCGCGTCAGCGACTGCCCTCGACCGCCACCTCGTCGTGTCGTTTCCGTCGAAGGTCCCGGCTCGCCTCAAAGACGCGGTCCAAGTCGCCTGATCGTAAGTGGAGCTGATGGGACTCGAACCCACGACCCCCCTGCTTGCAAAGCAGCTCCACGGTTGTCCAGACAGCATCCGTGAGTGCCGATCTTCGCTGATTCGTGCCGTCGCATGGGGCAGAAACGAGCAGGTCGGCAGGGGTCGAGCGTCCGATCAGTGAGGCCGAGTCCAGTCGCGTCCCGACGGTTCTCGCGTGGTGGCCCGAGGGCGAACTGGATGCCGCTGGCTACGTTCGTGGCTACGTCGGTGCTTGCCGATGCTCAGCTCCTGTCTGAGTCCTCCGCGTCGAGGCGCCGGAGCTGGTGCCGGCGCAGGATCGGCAGGGTCGAGAGGTCCTTGGGCCGGCCGGCTGCGGTCTTCGAGGCGATGACGTCGTCGATCGAGGCCACGGGTACACGCTGGCCCAGCAGGTCGATCACGACGGCGCCGACCTCGAGATGGTCGTAACCCCCGCCCGCGGGTTGGAAGGAGATGTCGAGCTCGCCGGCATCGCAGACCAGGTTCCACATCTCGGCGCGTCCGAGCGACTCGGCGTCGTGCGCAAACGGAAGACCACCATCGACAGCATCGGTTCGGATCAGGGCGCGTTAGTTCGGCCAACGCACCCGACAATCGCTCGAGGTTCTCGCGCTCAGCGTCGGGGCAGACGTCGATGTCGCGGGTGGGTGGAAGACCCGCGACCTCGTGGAGCTCGGCGGCGTACCCGCCGATGACCACTAGCGCACGCCTCGGCGGTTGAGCACCTCCACGATGCGCGCCGCATCGACGTTCTCGTTCATCGCTTCCGCCTTCGGGCCCCGCTGGTCTGCTTGCGATCGATCGCCTGCAGACGCTCGCGCTGGCGTCGCTCCCACGCCTCCCGCGCCGCGGGGGATCGGCCCTTCTCTCGCGCGGCGAGCACGTCGTCGTGATCCTCGTACGGCTCGAGGTGCATGCGCAGCTCGAAGCCCGCGGCCTTGAGTAGCCGTAGAAGCGTGGGCAAGGTCGGCTGGCGCCGTCCGTGTTCATAGGCGGAGATCATCGAACGATCCACACCCGCGCGCTCAGCGAGTTCCTGCTGGCTGATCCCGGCCTCCATGCGCGCCAGTTGAAGCAGGCCCGCAGCTGGTGAGGGCAATGTCTCGTACACGCTCGAACTCACAGTGAACAATCGTACACGGACACGATCGTTCATGTTCCCCAGTGGGGAGCTTCATGGAGACGACACGTGTTCCCGGAAGTCCTGCCCGACGTAGCCACCGACCCCTGGTCGATAACCTCGCGATACCTGCTTGGTCGGGTAGTCACCCTGACCAGGAAAGTTCGTGGAGCTGATGGGACTCGAACCCACGACCCCCTGCTTGCAAAGCAGGTGCTCTAGCCATCTGAGCTACAGCCCCGGGGGATGTCGAAGAGGTGCGATGGCCCTTCGGTCATCCGGGGGTGGCCAGCGTACTGGCCGCCGCGGGTGCAACAGGCCGGGTTCGGACGAGGAGTCGTTCCGCGGTCGTCCCGGGATCTGGGTCGTGACGGCCTGCCGCGGTCCTCGCGTGCAATTGTCGGGCATGGCCAGCGGGAGTGTGGACGGTCAGGGGTCGTCGAGGCCCTTGTAGCGGCGACGCAACGCGAAGCGCTCGGCCGAGGTCACGGCCGGGCGGCCGCGCAGGCGTCACCAGCGGGTGCGTGCGGCCCAACCCAGCCGCTCGGTCCGCGACTGCCAGGGACCGGCCGACTCCTGGTCATCGGCCAGGGCATAGGTCTGGCCGGCGGCGGCTCGGATGTCCGGCTCGGGATCGACGGCCGCACGCATCCTGGCCAACCACCACTCCTGTTCGTGGTGCGGACGCTGCCTGTACACCCGGCGGCGGTGTGCCGCACTCAGCTTGATGCTGCTCAGCGACCCGACGGGCACCGCTGGGTGGTCCACCGTCAGCCGGCGCCACAGGTCGGCTTCACCAACAGCGTGGTGGCGTGGGCCATCGTGGCCCCCCGGCCCCCGGGTCCGTCGAGGCTGCCCACCAGCGTGGCCACGTGGTGGGCAGCCACAGATCGTCGTGGCCCACGTAGGCGATGGTGGACCTGGGGGCCCGAGCCAGGCCTTCATTGTTTGGACCGGACTGGTGACCCTGATGACGATCCAGGTTGTGCCAATGGACGCGGGCATCGTCGATGGCTTCCTCAGCGAACCGCGAGACCCATCGCTGACCGTCTCACCACCAGCGCCAGGGCACGATCGTCTCGGCCTCGGGGGACTCATAGGGCAGGTCCAGGGCGTCGGGGCCTTCGTGCTCGTACTGGGACGACGGCATGTTGATGATGTATGCCTCGTCGACCCCGATGTTCTTCCAGCCGTGGAAGAGGTTGGGCGGGATCACCAGCAGTCCGGGGTTGCGCTCGCTGACCCGGAACTCGTTGACCGACCGGAACGTGGGCGAGTCCTCACGTCCGTCATAGACCACGATCGACACCAGCCCGCACACCACGAACAGCCGGTCGGTCGAACTCTGGTGCAGGCCCCAGGCCCGGATCCGGCCCGGCAGCGTGGTGGTGATGTGCACCTGCAGCACCGGCAGGTCGATCTCGGGCCAGGCGGCTCGAGCCACCTCGGCCACCGTGCCGTCCTCATGAGGGACAGGCCGGGTGGGTCGGAAGCGGAGGCCGTCGATCGGTGTCTGGCGCAACGCTCCCCTGGCGTCCACCGCCGAGTGCTTCGGTACCAGGACGTCGTACCCCTCGATCCTCGAGCACGCCACCGCCAGAGTGTAAACCCCGCCCTGATCTGGTTGCGGCTGACGACTCCAACGCCCAGACTGGCGTCGCCATGGCCTGCCAGCTCGCCACCCGACGTCGTAGCGCCCGCGCCGGGTGAGCGATCCAATCGCATCGCCGAGTCGCCGGGCCGGCGACTCGGGCGACGCACCAAGCGACTTCAGCCAGGCCAGGGCCACCGACGCGCCCCGACCCCGTCGTCGCACTCGGCCCCTCGGAACCCGCCTGTCATGGCTGTTCGTCGCCTACTTCGTCGGCTTCGCCCTGATGGTGGCGGTGGCCGTTCCGACGGTGGTTCGGGCCAACGACAAGTTGGCTCGACTTCAAGACACCATCGCCCCCGCCCGGTTGGCTGACCAGGTGCTGGACCAAGCTCTGGTCGACCAGGAGACCGGCGAGCGCGGCTACATCATCACCAACGACCCCAGCTTCCTGGGTCCCTATCGCAACGGCAAGGCGCAGGTCACCGCCCAGATGGCGGCGCTCGAGCGCCTCGACCTGCCCGGAATGGCGACCAAGCTGGCGGCTCTGGCTGAGGCCGACAAGGCCTGGCAGGCCCAGGCGGAGAGCGAGATCGCCGCGCAACAGAGCGGCCACCACGATCTGGCCGTACTGCTGGTGTCGGGCGGCGCCGGTCGGGCCCTGTTCGAGGTGAGCCGCCAGCGCCTCAAGGCTGTGGATGCACAAGTGAACCTGGTGTCCAGTTCGTTCCGGGCCCAGCTGCGTCACACGCTGGAGCTGCTGAGCATCATCTTGGCCGCCGGCTTGGTCGGACTGTTGGTCATGACCGTGACGGGGCTACTGCTGGTGCGCCGCTGGATCGTGACCCCCCTCGGCCAGCTGGTCGGCAGGGTGGGGACCGTGCGCGACGGCCAGCTCTTCCATCCCATGCCTGAGCTGGACTCGACCGAGCTGGCCGAGCTGGCCAGTTCCGTCGATGCCATGCCGCGTCGAGATCCTCGACCAGCTCCGCGACGCCATCCATTCGCGCGAAGCGCTCGAACAGCAGGGCCCGATGGTCTTGCAGCTCCGCGACAACCTGGCCGCTGACGAGGTGGAGATCCCGCCAGGCCTGCACGTCGTGGCCCGCATGGAACCGGCCGAAGGCTTCCTGGCCGGTGACTTCTACGACCTGCGGGCCTTCGATGACGGGCGGCTCGGAGTCGTGGTGGTCGACGTGGCCGGCCACGGCGCCCGTCCCGGCGTGCTGGCTGCGCAGATAAAGCACCTCATGAGCGCAGCCTGGGAGGTCGAGCCCGACGACCCGGCCGCGGCCCTGGGCTGGATGGCCGGCCGCCTGGGTGACACCGGCGACCTGTTCGCCACCGCAGCGGCGGTGATCATCGATCCTCGGGCCGGCCAGCTCCGGGTGGCCAACGCCGCCCACCCGGCTGTGCTGGTGACGGGTGGCGACGAGCTGGTACGCGTCGGGCCGACCGGCCCCCTCATCGGGCCGTTCAAAGCGAGCTGGTCTTCGGTGACCGTCGACCTGGCTCCCGACGCCATGGTCGTGGTCCACACCGATGGCCTGACCGAGGCCCGGGCACCCGATGGCCACGAGTTCGGACAGGACCGCCTCGAGCAGATCCTCGTGGACCACCCTGATGCCGACGCGGCGATGGAGGCCATCGCCGCGCAGCTCGGCGCCTTCCGCGACCGGCGCCTCGACGATGATCTCACCATCGCCATCGTGGCCCGCCGACCCACCGATGGCTGAGTCGCCAGCGCCGGACCGCGGGTGGACGAGGCCACCGCCGACGCCCACCTCGATCGGATCCTGGAGGCCATGGCCGGGCCGGGGGCCTCGGCCCGGACGGGCCAACGCGGAGGCGGTCCGGGCCCTCGTCGTCGCCCGGGGACGGGTGCTGGTCGTGCAGGCCACAGGGTGGGGCAAGTCGGCCGTGTACTGGGCGGCGACCTGGGCCCTGCGCGCCGCCGGGCCGGGCCCACGCTCGTCGTGTCGCCGCTGCTGGCGCTCATGCGCGACCAGGTGACGCCGCTGCGCCGTGCCGGCCTGCGCCGCCGCCACCATCAACTCCACCAACCCCGAGGAGTGGGACGACGTGCGCCCAGCTGTGCGACCGGCCAGCTGGACGTGTTGCTGGTCTCGCCGGAGCGGCTCGCCAATCCCGTCGTTCACCGCGCAGCTCGGCACTGCTCGCCACGATCGGCCTGATCGTGATCGATGAGGCGCACTGCATCTCCGACTGGGGCTTCGACTTCCGCCCCGACTACCAGCGCCTGCCGCGGTCCTGCTGGCGCCGGCTCGGCCATGCCGGTGCTGGCGACGACGGCCACCGCCAACCGACGGGTCACCGTCGACGTGGCCGCCCAGCTCGGCCCCGACACACTCATAATCCGGGGCTCGCTGGCCCGCGCCTCCTGCGCCTGGCCGTGGTGCCGGGGCTGGACGCGCTCGAGCGCTGCGCGTGGGTCGCCGGGGCCTTGACCCGACCTGGGCGTCCGGCATCGTCTACGCCCTGACGGTGGCCGAGACGGAGCGCCTCGCTGCGTTCCTGCGCTCAGCAGGTCACGACGTCGCGGCCTACACCGGCGCGCTGGAGGCCGCCGCGCGCCAGGCCATCGAGGGCGGCTGCGGCGAACGAGCTCAAGGTCGTCGTGGCCACCTCCGCGCTGGGGATGGGCTACGACAAGGCGGACCTCGCGTTCTGCATCCACGTCGGCTGCCCGTCGTCGCCCGTCGCGAAGTACCAGCAGGTCGGCCGCGCCGGGCGGGCGATGGAGGACGCCGTCGGCCGTCCTGCTCCCGGCCGAGACCGACGAGCCGCTCTGTGGGGGTACTTCGCCACCGCCAGCATGCCCGATCCGGACCACGCCGCCGCGGTGCTGGCCGTGCTGGACGAGGGACCGTCCACGGTGCCGATCGAGGCGGCCACCGGCATCCGGCGAGGCCGGCTCGAGTCACTGCTCAAGATCATGGCGGTCGACGGGGCCACGGCGCGGGCCGAGGCCGGGTGGATCGCCACCGGCGCGGGATGGTCGTTCGACGCGCGCGCAAGTACGATGCCCTGGTCGCGGCGCGCGCCGCCGAGGCCGAGCTCATGGGAGCCTATGCGGCGGGTCAGGGCTGTCTGATGGAGTACCTCCAGCGGGCCCTCGACGATGACGACCCCGGACCCTGCGGGCGGTGCTCGGTGTGCACCGGCGCGCTCCCGGTTCCGGGGCGTGACCCGTCGGCGCACGCGGTGGCTGCGGCCCGTTCCTACGTGCGGGGCCAGGACGTGATCCTCGAGCCCCGCAAGCTGTGGCCCGCAGGGCTCGATGGGCGCCGGGGCCGCATCCGGCCGCCCGGTTCGCCGGGCCGGGCCCTGGCCTATGCCGACGACCCGGGCTGGACCGACGAGCTGGCCGCGTTCCATGCCGGCGACGAACCGGTGAGCGACGAGCTGGTGGCCGGCCTGGTCGAGGTGCTGCGGCGCTTCAAGGTGGTGTGGCCCGAGCGACCGGTGGCGGTGGTGGCCATGGCGTCGCGCTCGCATCCCCGTCGGGTGGCGGCGGTGGCTCGACGCATCGGCGAGGTGGGCAAGCTCCCGGTGATCGAGCCGTTCGACTGGCACGGTCCGGCGGCTCCCAGCGACGCCGCTTCGGGCGCTCGGGCTCGCGGCCTGTTGGCATCGCTGCGGCTCCGCGACGGCGTGGCCATCCCCCCCGGTCCCGTGCTGCTGGTGGACGACACCACCCGCACGGGTTGGACCCTGACCGTGGCCGCCGACCTGCTGGTCGACGCCGGGGCCGGCGCGGTGTGGCCGCTGGTGGTGCACCGACTGCCCTGATCCGACACCTCGATTCGACCGGGCGTCGACTCCCGGGGTCCGGACACAACGATGGACCGAGATGATGCCGCGGCTCCGCTTCGCCGCCCGGGTCGGTAGCCTCGGGCGCATGGAGCCCGGGGGAGCTTCGGTGGTGGCCGTACCGGCCGACGCCGACGACGAGACGATCGAGCGAGCCGTCCACCGCAGCGCAGTGGTGCCGCTGTTGGCCGCGCTGGCCCAGACCACGGGCGATCTGTCGCTGCTGCGCGAGGACCTGCGTCCCGATCCCGCCGAGATGCGAAACCCCGACGGCGGCCTGACCCCCGACCAACGTGCCGCCGGGCTGGAGGTGGCGCTCGAGACGCTCCTCGCCCTACGCGACGCGGCCCGCGGCGGCGCCACACGAGGTGAGGGCGGCGAACCGTCGCGTCCCCACCGACGCCGAGCTGCGCCCGCTGATGGACTTCCTGACCGGCGAGCACCCGTCCGACGACTACCTGGCCCTGCTGCACGAGGAGCTGGGCACCTCCGGCGCCGACGAGCGGGCCCCCGACTGGCGCGCCGACCAGCTCGACCCGGATCGATCGATGCGGGTGGTGGTGATCGGCGCCGGCATGTCCGGGCTGCTGGCCGCCCACCGCCTCGATCAGGCCGGCATCGACCATGTCATCATCGAGAAGAACGCCGAGGTGGGCGGGACCTGGCTGGAGAACGTCTACCCGGGTTGTCGGGTCGACGTGCCGAACCACCTCTACAGCTACTCGTTCGCGCAGCGGCGCGACTGGCCCCAGCACTTCAGCACCCAGTCCACCCTGCTCGACTACTTCCGCTCGTTCGCGCGAGGACTACGACCTGCGCGACCACATCCGCTTCTCCACCGAGGTCACCTCGTGTGGCTTCGACGACGCCTCGGGTCGCTGGCAGGTGGCCCTGGCCACCCCTGATGGCGGCACCGAAACCTTGGTGGTCGACGCCGTCATCTCCGCGGTGGGCCAGCTCAACCGGCCCAAGATGCCGGCCATCGAGGGTCGCGAGTCCTTCGCCGGGCCGTCGTTCCACTCCGCCCGCTGGGACGACTCGGTCAAGCTCGACAATCAGCGGGTGGCCGTCATCGGGACCGGGGCCAGTGCCATCCAGCTCATCCCGGAGGTGGCCGACCGAGCCGAGGAGCTGCTGGTCTTCCAGCGCACCCCCAACTGGTTCGTCCCCGCCCCCGACTATCACGCCACCCTGTCCGACGACACCCACTGGCTGATGGATCACGTGCCGAACTACAGCCAGTGGTACCGGTTCTGGCTGTTCTGGCGTCTGTCGGAGGGCATCCTGTCCGCGGCCGAGGTGGAGCCGGGATGGTCCGGCGACCCCCGCGCCGTGGGCGCCCGCAGCGACGAGCTGCGCCAGCTGCTCACCATGTACCTCGAGTTCACCTTCGGTGACGACCCCGAGTTGCTGGCCCAAGTGGTGCCCCAGTACCCGCCGCTGGCCAAGCGCATGCTGCTCGACAACGGCGTCTGGCCGAACACGCTCAAGCGCGACGACGTCCAGTTGATCACCGACCCGATCGACCGCATCAACGCCGAGGGGGTGGTCACCGCCGACGGCCGGACCCACCCGGTCGACGTCATCATCTACGCCACCGGGTTCGAAGCGTCGAAGTTCCTGATGCCGATGCAGGTGCGCGGACGCGATGGCGCCGACCTGCACGAGCGCTGGGCCGAGGACCCCCATGCGTACCTGGGCATCACCGTGCCCGGCTTCCCCAACCTGTTCTGCCTGTACGGGCCCAACACGAACCTGGTGGCCAACGGCAGCATCATCTTCTTCTCCGAATGCGAGGTTCGCTACACGCTGGGATGCCTCCGCCTGCTGCTCGAGACCGGGCACCAGTGGCTCGACTGCAAGCCGGACGTGTACGAGGCCTACGGGGAGTGGGTGGATGTCGGCAACGCCAACATGGCCTGGGGCGCGTCGGATGTGAACAGCTGGTACAAGAACCCGGCCGGGAAGGTCACGCAGAACTGGCCGACCTCCCTGCTCGAGTTCTGGTCGCGGACGTGCCAGCCCGACCCGGACGACTACACCTGGTCCTGACCCATCCGCAGGCAGAGGGAGAACGGACCTCAGGGGGTCGCGTCAACCGGTTCCGGCTTGGCCGCGTCCACCTGGGTGGGGTCATAGGCGATGACCGGCGGGTCGGTGCCGAACAGATCGAGCGTGTGCAGGAAGCGGTGCAGACCCATGGTGTTGGCGCAGACGAAGCCGAGCTCCACGATCTGCGCGGCGGTGAACACCTCGGCCAGGCGCCCGTAGAACTCGGCGTCGATGGCGTGGTGGTCGGCCGACAGCAGGTCCAGGAACTCGACGGCCATGACCTCCTGGTCGGTGAGGTCGCCCCGGACCGGTGCCAGCAGGCAGGCCACGTCGTCGTCAGTGATCGAGTCGTGCTTGCGCGATTGCATGCAAGGCTGGCACTCGCCCAGCTGGGCGCTGCGGATGCGGATGAGCTCCAGGATCCGCCCGCCCAGCAGCGTGCCCCGGCCCCCGCCGGTCCGAGCCTGGTGGACCCCGGCCAGCTGGGCGCTGCGGTAGGCGAAGATCTGCAACGGGACCTGCGTCGAGTACAGGCCGTCGCCGAATCCCTCAGTGATGATCTCGTTGGACTCCGGGCTGAGCTGGTCGAGTGGGATCGGTTCGATCCGAGGCATCTGGCTTCCCCCTGCGGCGCGGACGTGCAACGGGTCGACTCTAGGACGATCGATGGCGGAATGCTGACGTCGGCGTCAGGTTTGGGGCGTGGACGCCGGAGCCGGCGAAGCGGACACGCCCATGACCCCGCGGGTGGTGTGATCCACTCCTAGCATGGGGTCCCGCCGGCGGTGCCGGCCCCGCGTGCAGGGAGTGGCTCATGACCATGGTGATCGAACCCGTCGCTTCTCGGGTCACGCCGCGTCGGCCCGACGTCGACGAGCTGATCATCGCCGAACCCATCAGCGACGAGGAGCTGGCCACCCTGGCGCTGGCGGCTGATCCCGACGCCCCCCTTCCGCCGGACTCGGTGCCGTGGGGCGCGGGTGGCAACGGCCTGCTCCCCGACTGGTACATGCCCGGGCCGGTGGCGCGTCGCCGCGGCGGCTGGCGCGCCGTGGTGGCGCTGGCCGTGGTGATCGGCCTGGTGGCCATCAACGCCGCCGGTCTGTGCATCACCTACGGTCACCTGGTGATCGCCTGAGCGTGCCACGCTGAGCCGGTGCCGACCCTGCTGATCGTCCACCACACACCGTCACCGGGAACCCAGGACCTGCTCGAATCGGTCCGCTCGGGGGCGTCGGATCCCCAGATCGTCGGCGTCGACGTCGTGGTCCGCCCCGCGCTGTCCGCTACAGCCAGCGACGTGCTCGACGCCGACGGATACCTGCTGGGCACGCCGGCCAACCTCGGGTACATGTCGGGCGCACTCAAGCACTTCTTCGACCAGATCTACTACCCGTGCCTGGACGCAACGGTGGGACGGTCGTACGGGCTCTACGTCCATGGCAACACCGACACCGGCGGCGCGGTGCGCGCCGTCGAGATGGTGACCACCGGCCTGCAGTGGCGGCTGGCTCAGCCGGCGCTGTCGGTCATCGGCGATCCGGGGAGGCCCGAGCGTGACGCGGCCTGGGAGCTCGGTGCCGCCCTGGCTGCCGGTCTGGTTGCCTGAGCGCCGCGATCCGCGGAACGCACCCGGGGTGGAACTTGTCAGCCGAGCGACGCCGATGCGATCGCTGGGCTGACAGGAAGTGCGAAGTAGGGGGAGGGATGGAAGATCGTGGGAGTCGGCGGTGTTGGCGTGACCATGACCTCCGCCGCCGGCTGATCGGGCTCCCACCCTGTCTGTCCCGCTGTCGGTGCTGGACCTGGCGCCCGTCGGGTCCGGATCCACGCCGGCCGACGCCCTCAACCGGGCGGCCTCGTTGGCCGCGGCCACCGAGGCACTCGGGTACCGGCGCTACTGGGTGGCCGAGCACCACAACATGCCGGGCATCGCCAGTTCGGCTCCGGCGGTGCTGCTGGCCCACGTCGGGGCCGCCACTCGCCGCATCCGCATCGGGTCCGGGGGCGTGATGCTGCCCAACCATGCGCCACTGGTGGTGGCCGAGCAGTTCGGCATGCTCGAAGCCCTCCACCCCGGACGCGTCGACCTGGGCATCGGACGGGCGCCCGGCACCGACCCCGTGACGGCCGCCGCCCTGCGACGCACGGCGGAGGGCCTCTCGGCGGACGACTTCCCCCAGGCCCTGGGCGAGCTGTTGGGCTTCTTCGACGGCCGGTTCCCCGAGGGCCACCCGTACCGTCAGATCACCGCCGTTCCCGGGTTGGGCTATCGACCGGCGGTGTGGCTACTGGGTTCGAGCGACTACAGCGCCCAGGTGGCCGGCATCCTGGGCCTGCCCTTCTCGTTCGCCCATCACTTCGCGGCCGCGGCCACGCTCCCGGCGGTGGCCGCCTACCGCTCCTGCTTCCGACCCTCCGACGAGCTCGAGGCACCCCGGCGTGATGTTGGGGGTGGCCGTGCTGTGCGCCGAGACGGAGGAGCGGGCCCGATGGCTGGCCGGCTCCGGTGCGCTGGCCATGGCTCGGCTGCGCCAGGGGCGTCCCGGCGTGTACCCGACGCCAGAGGAGGCAGCGGAGCACGTCTACACGCCACGGGAGCGCCAGATCATCGGTCCGTGGCGGGAGTCGCACGTGGTGGGTGACCCCGATCAGGTCCGGCGCGGCCTGGTGGAGCTGGTCGAACGCACCGGTGCCGACGAGCTGATCATCACCACCATGGCCCACGGCTACGAGGACCGGGTGCGCTCCTACGAGCTGGTGGCCGAGGCCGTAGGCCTCGAGTCGGTCGACGTGGGCCTCGAGTCGGTCGACGTGGGCCTCGAGTCGGTCGACGTGGGCCTCGAGTCGGTCGACGTGGGCCTCGAGTCGGTCGACGTGGGCCTCGACCCGATCGGGCACGGTTGACCACCGTTTCGGTGGTTGGATGTGCCCGGAGTCGTGCTGTGGGTGGGGCGCGACCCATCCGGGCACGGTTGACCACCGTTTCGGTGGTTGGATGTGCCCGATGACGACGACGAGGGGTGATGACGGCCATCGACGCTGCTCCTGGGGGTCGGGGGATCCTGGTTACTGCGCCTACCACGACGAGGAGTGGGGTCGTCCCGTGACCGACGACGTGGCCCTCTACGAGAAGCTCTGCCTCGAGGGGTTCCAGTCGGGGCTGTCGTGGCTCACCATCCTGCGCAAGCGCGAGAACTTCCGGCGGGCCTTCGCCGGTTTCGACCCCGAGCGGGTGGCCGCCTTCGACGACGCCGATGTTCGTCGGCTACTCGACGACGCCGGAATCGTGCGCCACCGCGGCAAGATCGAGGCCACCATCGCCAACGCCCGGGCCACCCTCGAGGTCCAGCGGCGGTACGGCTCGCTGGCCGCCCTGGTCTGGTCGTTCGAGCCACCCCGCCGCGGCCGGGGCGTCCCCCGCGAGCTCGACCAGCTCCCGACCAAGGTGCCCCAGTCGGTGGCGCTGTCCAAGACGCTGCTCGGCCTCGGCTTCAAGTTCGTCGGTCCCACCACCATGTACGCCGCCATGCAGTCGCTGGGCCTGGTCAACGACCACCTCGAGGGGTGCTGGGTGCGTGGCGCCTGCACCCGGGCGCGGTCCGAGCTCGTGGTCCCGACCGAGATGGCGATCGCACCATGAAGATCCGGTTCGCGGTCTCGGTCGGTGTCGGCTCGCCTGATCCCGAGGAGCTGAGCCAAGCCGTCACGGAGGCCGAAGCGCGGGGGTTCGACAGCCTGTGGTTCTCCGATCTCCCCGTCCTGGGTGGCACCGATCCGTTTCTGGCCGTGGCGTTCGCCGCGGCCAGATCGCGCCGGTTGAAGTTGGGCGTGAACCTGGTGCCGTTCGGCTACCAGCCGTACGTGTTCGCCCGCCAGGTGGCCCAACTCGATCGCCTGACCGGCGGACGCCTGCTGGTCACGCTGGTGCCGGGACTGGACCAGCCTGGCGAGCGAGCCGCGCTCGGCCTGGGCGGCGTCCACCGGGGCCGACGACTCGACGCCATCATCCCGGACCTCAAGGCGTGGTGGGCCGGCGAGTCGGTGGTCGTGGAACCGAGCTCCGACGAGGCGCCGGAGGCGAAGCTGGCCCTGGCGTCGCGCCCGATCCAGGACCCCCTCGAGATCTGGTTGGGGGGCGCCGGGCCCGACGCCGTGCGCCGCGTGGGACGGTTCGGTGACGGCTGGTTGGGTGCGCTGATGGACCCCGATCGCGTGGCCACCGTGCGGGCCGAGATCGTGCGGGAAGCCACCGCGGCCGGTCGGGTCATCGATCCCGAGCACTTCGGGTTGAGCATCGCCTACGCCCGTCAGGCCGACGAGCTGGCCCGGGCGCCCCGCCTGCGCCGCCGCGGGGCTGAGTCGGTGGCCCCTCATGTGCCCGTCGGGGCCGCCGCGCTGCGCACCCTGATCGGCCGGTTGACCGACGCCGGGCTGTCCAAGTTCGTGGTCCGCTCGGTGGTGCCCACCACCTCGTGGACCGAGGAGCTCGCCTGGCTGGCCGACGCCGTGCTCGATCTGCAGACCTAGGCTCACGGTTCCGCCGAGCTTCGCGGGGTCGTCGCCGACCGCCGCAGAGAGGATCCCGCCGTGACTCCGGACGAGACCGTGACCGCCTTCATCCGTGCCATCGAGGGCAAGGACCTCGACGCCGCTCTGGCCCTGGCGGCCGATGACATCGTCTATGACAACGTGCCCATGTCGGCGGTCACCGGGGTGGAGGCCACGCGAACCCTGCTGGAGAGCTTCGTGACCGGGGCCGACGAGATCGAATGGGTCATCCACCACCAGGTGGCCACCGGGGACGCGGTCATGAACGAACGCACCGATCGGTTCCGCACCGGGGAGAACTGGATCGAGATCCCCGTGGCCGGCGTGTGGGAGGTGGCCGACGGCCGCATCACCCTGTGGCGCGACTACTTCGACCTGCAGGGCTTCATGACCCAGATGACCGACGCCGCCAGCTGACTCAGCGGCTGTGCGGCCGTCGAACATCGTGTCGGCCGTGGTTCCCGGCTGGGGTCCCGCCTCTCTATCCTCGATCCATGGCCCGTCGCAGGAGATCGACCGCGACGCGCCCCGAGGGTGGTCGCGTGGCCGGGTCCGAGGCCAGATCACGGCCCGGGCGACCCGACGCGGCCGAGCGCGCCCGGCGCGTCGAGCTGCGCCGCGCCGGCGTCCCCACGATCACCTATCCCTCCAGCCTGCCGGTGTCGCAACGGCGTGAGGAGATCGCCGAGGTCATCCGTGACCACCAGGTGGTGGTGGTGGCGGGAGAGACCGGGTCGGGCAAGACCACCCAGCTCCCCAAGATCTGCCTGGAGCTGGGGCGGGGGGTGGACGGCATGATCGGCCACACCCAGCCCCGTCGGCTGGCGGCGCGCACCGTAGCCGACCGGCTGGCCACCGAGTTGGGGGTCGAGGTGGGCGGTGCCGTCGGCTACGCGGTGCGCTTCACCGACCAGGTGGGGCCAGCCACCAACGTCAAGCTCATGACCGACGGGATCCTGCTGGCCGAGTTGCGCCACGACCGCCGGCTGTCCGCCTACGACACGATCATCGTGGACGAGGCCCACGAGCGCAGCCTCAACATCGACTTCATCCTCGGCTACCTGGCTCAGCTCCTGCCCCGCCGGCCGGACCTCAAGGTCATCATCACGTCGGCCACCATCGAGACCGCGCGCTTCGCCGCCCACTTCGGAGGCGCGCCGATCATCGAGGTGACCGGCCGCACCTTTCCCGTGGAGATCCGCTACCGACCCGGGCCCGACCAGATCGCGGCCATCGTGGACGCGGTGGGGGAGCTGCGTCGCGAGAGCCAGGGCGACATCCTGGTGTTCCTGTCGGGCGAGCGCGAGATACGCGATACCGCGGACGCGCTGCGTGCCCTGGAGTTGACCGACACCGACATCCTGCCGCTCTACGCCCGCCTGTCGATGGCTGAGCAACACCGGGTCTTCGCCCCCCACCAGCGCCAGCGCATCGTGTTGGCCACCAACGTGGCCGAGACGTCGCTGACCGTCCCCGGCATCCGCAGCGTGATCGACCCGGGTACCGCTCGAATCTCGCGCTACAGCACGCGGCTCAAGGTGCAGCGACTGCCCATCGAGCCGATCTCGAAGGCGTCGGCCGACCAGCGGGCGGGCCGGTGTGGCCGGGTGGCCGACGGGATCTGCATCCGCCTCTACGCCGAGGAGGACTTCGAGTCCCGCCCCGATTTCACCGATCCCGAGATCGCCCGCACCAACCTGGCGTCGGTCATCCTGGCCATGGCGGCCATCGACCTGGGCGACATCGACACCTTCCCGTTCGTGGACCCGCCCGATTCGCGGGCGGTGGCCGACGGGGTGCGGCTGTTGTACGAGCTCGGCGCCCTGGCGTCGAACGACCGCCAGGGCGGGCGGCCGCCGGTGTCGGGGCGCGGCCTCCGGTTGACCCCGATCGGCCGGCGTCTGGCCCGGTTGCCCATCGATCCGCGCTTCGCCCGCATGGTGCTCGAGGCCGATGGCAACGGTTGCCTGCGCGAGGTGCTGATCATCGCCTCGGGCCTGTCCATCCAGGATCCCCGGGAGCGTCCGACCGACCACGCGGCGGCCGCCGATCAGCTCCACGCCCGCTTCGCCGACGCCAGATCCGACTTCCTGGCCTTCGTCAACCTGTGGACCTATGTGCGGGAACGCCAGCGCGAGCTGTCCTCGAGCGCCTTCCGGCGGCTGTGTCGCCGCGAGCACCTGAACGTGCTGCGCATCCGCGAATGGCAGGACCTCCACGCGCAGCTCCGGCAAGTGGCCAGCGACCTCGGCCTGTCCACCAACCGCCGGACCGCCGAGCCCGACCTGGTCCATCAGGCGCTCATGGCCGGGCTGCTCTCGCACCTGGGACAGAAGATCCCTGACAGCCGGGAGTTCCTGGGGGCCCGAGGGCGCGCTTCGCCGTCTTTCCGGGCTCTGCCCTGGCCCGCAAGCCACCCGAGTGGGTCATGGCCGCGGAGCTGGTGGAGACGTCGCGGCTGTGGGGACGAACGGTGGCCCGCATCCAGCCGGAGTGGGCGGAGCGGCTGGCCGGTCACCTGCTCAAGCGGTCCTACAGCGAGCCGCACTGGTCGACCAAGCGGGCCGCGGCCATGGTCCACGAGAAGGTCACGCTCTACGGGTTGCCCATCGTGGCCGACCGGGTGGTGGGTTACCGCCGCGTCGATCCCGATCACGCCCGCGAGCTGTTCATCCGCCATGGCTTGGTGGAGGGCGAGTGGCACAGCCCACACGAGTTCATCGCCCGGAACCGGGCCCAGCTCGAGGAGCTGGAGGAGCTCGAGCACCGGTTCCGCCGCCGCGACCTGGTGGTCGACCTCGACACCCTCGAACAGCTCTACGACGAGCGGGTGCCACCCGAGGTGGCCTCGGGGCGCGACTTCGACGCCTGGTGGCGCGACGCCCGCGGCACCGATCCGGATCTGCTCACCTTCAGCGCGGATGACCTGTTGCACGAAGGGGCCGACGAGCTCGACGAAGGCGAGTTCCCCGCCGAGTGGCACCAGGACGGGCTGACCTTCGGCCTGAGCTACGCCTTCGAGCCTGGCAGCACCGACGACGGTGTCGCCGTCCACATCCCGGTCGGGGTGCTCAACCAGGTCCGCCCCGGTGGCTTCGACTGGCAGGTGCCGGGGTTGCGAGTCGAGCTGGTGAGCACCCTCATCCGATCGCTGCCCAAGCCGCTGCGTCGCGGTCTGGTGCCCGTACCCGAGACCGTGGCGGAGTTCCTACGCACCGCGGATCCTTCCCGAGAGCCACTGCTCGATGCCCTGGAGCGGGAGCTGGGTCGGCGGGGCGGGGAGCGCATCCGGCGCCAGGACTGGGATCTCGAGGGGCTGCCACCGCACCTGCGCATGTTGTTCCTGGTCATCGACGACGAGGACCGGGTGCTGGCCCAGGGCGAGGACCTCGAGGCGCTCACCCGGCAGCTGGCCGGCCAGGTGCGCCAGGCCATCGCCAGCGCGGGCGCGGGCATCGAGCGGAGGGGGCTGACCGACTGGGACATGGACGAGCTGCCCCGGGTGGTCGAGCGCGAGGTCGCCGGTCGGCGGATCAAGGGCTACCCGGCACTGGTCGACGACGGCAGCACCGTCTCGGTGCAGGTGCTCGACACACCGGAGGCTCAGCACGAGGCCATGTGGGCCGGCACCCGGCGCCTGCTCGAGCGCGGCGTGGCCCGCGCCGGTCAGGCGAGCCTGCGAGCGCTGAGCAACCACGACCGCCTGATCCTCAGCACCAGCCCCTATCCGAGCGTGGCCGACCTGGTGGAGGACTGCGTGGTGGCCACGCTGGACGAAGCGATGGTCCGGGCTGGCGCGCCGGCGTGGACCCGAGAAGGCTTCGCCGATCTGCGTAGTCGGGTGACCGACGGCTTCGAGGTTCGGATCGCCGCGACCCTGGCTGAGGTGGTGGGCGTGCTCCGCGCCTCAGCGGAGGTGCGGCGCCGGCTGGAGACCATCGCGGATCCGGGTGCCGCGGCCGCCCTGAGCGATGTGCGGGCCCAGCGCGACGCCCTGATCTACGACGGATTTGTGGTCGGCGTGGGCGTCGATCGCCTGACCGACGTGATCCGCTACCTGCGGGCCATGACGATCCGCTTGGAACGGCGGGGCCGGGCCCCCGAACGCGACGACCAGCTGCTGGCAACCATCCATCGCGTCCAGCGCCGGTACGATCTGTTGGTCGACCAACTCGGTCCGGTCGAGTCGGACCGGCCCGAGGTCCTCGACATCGCCTGGATGATCGAGGAGCTGCGGGTGAGCCTGTTCGCCCAGACGCTCGGGACGCCTGGTCCGGTCTCGGAGAAGCGCGTGCTCGAGGCCATCGTCGCCGCCGGCGGGCGCTGAGCCACCGGCGTCGCCGCAGTCGAGCAGTCCGGGTGAGCGGGCGAGCGCCAGGTCAGCCGGCGGCGACGGTGGGGGCCAGCGATTCGAGCTCGGCCGGATCCTGGTCGCGGGCCTGGAGGTGGTCGAGCAGCCGATCGCCCAGCTCGCTCAGGCCGTGGTTGTCGTCGACGTCGAGCTCACCGGTGCCGATCAGGTCCTCGGTGAGGGTCACCTCGGCCTGGCGGAGCACCTTGGGCAGAGCCACCTCGAGAGCGCGCCACTCATCGAGCACGGCCCGGGCCAGATCCAACTGCTCCTCGGCCCTCTCCTCGTGACCACCGGTGGTGTCGAGGGCGGCGGAGCGCACCTCCACCAGGACGACCGCCACAGCGTGGATGGCCGAGGGGCAGGCCCGCCACAGCTGCTCGGCGATGGCCCGAGCGCGGCGCAGGTCGGTTCTGGCCACCTCGTCGTGGCCGGTGCTGACCAGTACGTCGGCCCGGACGACCAGCGCCTCGATCAGGTTCAGGGCCACCACCGGGAGGGCGTCGGAATCCTCCTTGGCCCACTGCCGAGCCCGGGTGGCGGTGCGCACGGCCCGGTGGGCGTTGATGGCGGCCTCGCTGTCGCTGTGACCGAGCAGGACCCGCGCCAGCAGGCTCTGGCCCCGGGATCGGCCGACCAGCTGTGCCGCCGAATCGCCCGGAACCGGCTGATCCTGGCGCCGATCGGCAGGGATGAGGATGGGAGTGGGCGAGCGCCGGTTCTTGGCCTTCGTGGCCGCTGCGGCCTGGCGCTCGGCCCGCCGGTCGGGTCGGGTGAAGCGATCGTCGGCGGGCTCGTCATCAGGCTCCACCGTGGCCGGCGCCGCGGGATCGCTGACCGGCTGCTCGAGCTCGGGCAGGGTCGGTGCCGGGGCCGGCGGTGCCGTGGCCGCGGGATGGCGGGTGGCGGCGTCGGCCACCTCGTCCAGCAGATCGACAGGTCCCGCCGGTCGGGTCGACTCGGCCATGGCGGGCTCGAGCGACCCGTTCGGGACCCTCGTATCGGCCGGGGCCTGCGTGACGAGGGGGGCGAAGGCGGGCGGGGGTTCGACACGGTCGGTGAGGTCGATCAGGTCCGACGGGTCGACCGGATCCGGCACGGGCCGGTCGATCGACGCGGCGACGGTGTCGTGCTCGTCGACCGGGTCCGGCTGGTCGGTGAGGTCGATCACCTCGGGGACGAGGTCGGTGAAGCTCTCCTCGACGTCGCTCGGATGGGGCCGCAGACGGCCAGGCTTCACCGGCTCGTCGGGGATGCCGAGCACGTCGATCGAGGCGGTGGCCAGCAGGTCGCGCCGGGCCGCGTCATCGGTGAGATCGATGATGGCGTCCTCGGACTTGAGCACGGCGTCGAGCCAGTCCGCGCCGACCGACGGACGGACCCGCGACCGGGCGTCGGCGTCGACCGACTCGAGGTCTTCGCCGGCGATGCGGCCCCGCAGCTCCTCGAACAAGCAGGCGGCCGCCCGCTGGGCGGCGGCGATGGACCGGCGGGTGTGATCGTCATGGGTCTGGGTGCGCGAGAAGCGGGCGAACTCGAGGGCCACCGCGCTCGCCTCCATGGCCTCGCGGCGGGCGCCCACGCGCTCGTGCACGGTGGCGGAGTGCACCATGGCCGTGATCAGGAACCGGATGTCGTCGCCCGAGCACTGATCGACCTCGATGGCGTGGTGGCGGTCGGCCGCGGCCAGCGCCGTCTGGCGCAGCGAACGGTCGTAGTCGCCGTCGTCGAAGGCGAGGGCGGCCAGCCGGGCGTGGCATTGGGACCGGGTGCGGGCATCGGTGGCCTCGTCGGTGCACCAGATCGGATCGGCGAAGGGACCGAGCTTGCCGAGCACGCGCTGATACGTCTCCTCGGCCAACCGGGCGTCGCCGTTGCGCAGGGTGCGCTCGGCCAGGGCCAGCGTGTCACTGGCTCGCTCGCGATCGACCACCGCTGGGCCGTAGCACGGGGTGATGTAGCGCCGTTCCTTGCGGGCCAATCGCACGTTCGATCACCTCCGACGAGCGCATCCTGCGCTCGATAGCCATCGATCCCGCCGAACAAGGGGCGACGGGTGTCACACGCGCAACCCTAGGCCAAATGGCCTAAGCGCGCTCTGGGCGGTTGACAACCCGCCCAGAGCGGCCCCTCGGCTGCGGGATGTGGGGGGTGACCGGGAGGGCGGGTCCCGGCCGATGCGCTCAGGAGGGCGAGGGCGCCGATTCCGGTGTGGCCGCCGGCTCGTCGACCTGGATGCCACCGCCCTGGCGCTTGGAGTAGGTGAGGGCTGCGAGCACCACGACCAGGGCCACTGCGGCGACGACGTAGCGCACGTTGTTGGTGCGCAGCGTCAGGATGGCCGGCAACAGCAGCAGCGAGACCAGGTTCATCACCTTGATCAGCGGGTTGAGGGCAGGGCCGGCGGTGTCCTTGAACGGGTCACCGACGGTGTCACCTATGACCGCGGCCTTGTGGGCCTCGGAGCCCTTGCCACCCTCGTTGCCGTCCTCGATGTACTTCTTGGCGTTGTCCCAGGCCCCGCCCGAGTTCGACAGGAAGTTGGCCATGAGCTGACCGGTGACGATGGCCGCGGCCAGGAATGCACCCAGGGCCAGGTAGCCGATACCGAAGCCGATGATGACCGGGGTGAGGACGGCCAGCAGAGCCGGGGTGGCCAGCTCGCGCAGGGAGGCGCTGGTGCAGATGTCGATGACCGCGCCGTAGTCGGGGCGCTCGGTGCGGGCCATGATGCCGGGCTTCTCGCGGAACTGGCGGCGCACCTCTTCGACGACGGTGCCGGCGGTGCGGCTGACGGCCCGGATGGCCAGGGCGCTGAACAGGAAGGCCACCGAGCCGCCGATGAGCAGGCCGATGAAGGTCTTGGGGTCGGCCACGTTGATCGGCACCGCGCTGGCCAGCGTGCCGGCCGCCTCCCGGATGGCCACCTGGGCCGCCGGCAGCACGCCGCGGGCGATGGTCTCGATGTAGGAGGAGAACAGGGCCACGGCGGCGATCACAGCCGAGCCGATGGCGAAGCCTTTGGTCACGGCCTTGGTGGTGTTGCCCACCGCGTCGAGGCTCACCATGATCCGCTCGGGCTCGCCCTCGAACTCCCCGGCCATCTCGGCGATGCCCGCCGCGTTGTCGGCCACCGGCCCGAAGGTGTCCTCGGCCACCACGATGCCGGTGGTGGCCAACATGCCGATGCCGGTCAGCGCCACCAGGTAGAAGGAGAAGCCGATGTTGCCGCCACCCAGCAGGAGGGCGACCCCGATGGCCACGGCGATGGCGACCAACGCCCACACCGACGACTCGAGCCCGGACGAGATGCCCTCGAGCACCGTGGTGGCCGGACCCGTGCGGGCCGCCTTGGCGATGTCCTGCACCGGGCTCGTCTCGGTGGACGTGTAGTACTGGGTGATCCGGCTGGCCGCGAAGCCGAGCACGACGCCGGCCACGATGGCCCCGAACAGGCGGGCCCCGGGCTGGCTCAGGCGGCTGTGCGCCGGGTTGCCCACGTAGGCGAAGGCGATGACGCCGGCGCCCAGGATGGCGATGACCTGAGCGGTGTAGATGCCCCGGTTGATCGCCGCCAAGGCGTTGGTCTCGCCCGGCCGGCCCCGCACCACGAAGATGCCGACCATGGAGGCGAGCAGGCCGACCGACACCACGGCCAGCGGGAAGATCAGGCCCTTGGCCGCCTCGTGACCACCGGTGAGGCCGATGGCCCGGAAGGCCGAGACGCCCAGGATGATGGAGGCGACCAGGGTGACGGCGAAGCTCTCGAACAGGTCGGCGGCCATGCCGGCGCAGTCGCCCACGTTGTCGCCCACGTTGTCGGCGATGGTGGCGGGGTTGCGGGGGTCGTCTTCGGGGATGCCCGCCTCGACCTTGCCCACCAGGTCGGCACCGACGTCGGCCGCCTTGGTGAAGATGCCGCCGCCCACCCGCAGGAACAGGGCGAGCAGCGAGCCGCCGAAGCCGAAGCCGACCAGGATCGACGAGGCCGTGTTCTGGAAGATCATGATGATGACAGTGGCGCCGAGCAGGCCGAGCCCAGCCGTCAAGCAGGCCGGCCACGCCGCCGGTGCGGAAGGCCACCTGGAGGGCGGCCCCGAAGTCGCTCTCCTTGGCCGCGGCCGCGGTGCGGACGTTGCCCCGAACAGCCAGCCACATGCCGCAGAAGCCGATCGAGCCCGAGAAGATGCAGCCCACCACGAAGGCGATGGTGCGGAAGGCGCCGGATTGGGCGTAGCTCAGCGCCACCGCACCGCCGGTGTCGAGGATCTTGGTGGAGGTCACGAACACGATGACGGCCAGGGGGACCACGATCATGGCGATCGTGCGGAACTGGCGGCGTAGGTAGGCGCTGGCCCCTTCCTGGATGGCTCCGGCGATCTCCTGCATCTCGGCGGTGCCGGGGTCCTTGGCCAGGACCCCCCGCATCAGGATGAAGCCCAGGACCAGGGCGATGACGGCCACCACGGCCGAGAAGGCGAGCCAGGCCCACTCGGTACTGCCCAGGGAGAAGGCTTGGTAGCCCCCCTCGGCTGCCAACAGGCTGGTCATAGCGCGCGTGCCTCCTCATGGTCGACGGCCTCGTTGCCGTCTGGGTCTACGACGTTGGTACCGGTGTGCTCGCGTTCGGAGGCACCGGGTGCAGCGGTGTCGGGTGGAGTCGATGGGGCCGATGCACTGATGCGTCGCACGAAGATCTGACGGGCCACCCGCTCGCCGAGGGTCCGATCGTGGCCTTCCACCCGCAGCACCAGGGGACCGTCGAAGGGGTGCTTCTCGCGGACCTCGATGCGCACCCCCGGTCGCAGCCCGAGCCCATCGAGGAAGCGCACCACCTCGGGATCGGTCGAGCCCGGGACCGCGACCTCGGCCACGTCGCCGGCCTCCAGGCTGTAGAGCGGCGGGAGCGCCGGGATCTCGTCCTGCTCCGGCTCGGGGATGGGGAAGCCGTGAGGGCAGGTGGCCGGTCGGTTCAGGGCCACGAACAGGCGGTCGGTGACCTCGTCGGGGAGGTCGTGCTCGAAGGTCGGGGCCAGCCGGTCGGCCTCGTTCCACGGGTAGCCGAGCATGTCGGCCAGGAAGCGCTCGACGATGCGGTGCCGGCGGATGGCGGACACGGCCAGTCGGCGGCCCACCGGGGTGAAGCGCACCCCGTGATAGGGGCGGTGGTCGACCAGACCCCGATCGGCCAGGCGCTTGACCGCCGCGGTCACCGTGCCGGGAGTGACGCCGAGCGTGTCGGCCAGATCGCCGGTGTGGGCGTCGGGCTGGTCCTGGGTGTGGCGATAGATCGCCTTCAGGGTCTCCTGCTCGGATTTGGTGAGATCGCTGATCATAAATTTTGCTGAACGAAATCCAGGTTCTGGCGAACGCTGATTCCACACGCACCAGCGGCGTCCTGTCAAGCTGTGTGACCACTCGGCCGGCTCACGGACCAGGCCCCGGTGGTCGGCTCAGCCGACGGCGCCCTCGGCCACCAGTCGCTCCAGCTGTAGCTCGGGTTGCTCCTGCTCGAGGCGCTCCACCCAGTACTGGCTCTCGAACAGGGCCAGGATGGTCCCGTCCGCCCGGCGCAGGACCCGCACGCCCCGCATGCCCTTGAGGGCCTCGGCCCCGACCTCGTCGGTTCGTCGGGCCAGTCGGTACGAGGTGGGCAGCAGCTCCACCGGCGCGCCGAACTCGTTCTCCAGGCGATGGACGGCCACCTCGAACTGCATCGGTCCCACCGCGGCCAGGACGGGGGCCTGGTCGCCCTGGTCGGCATCGCGCAACACCTGGACGACGCCCTCTTCGTCGAGCTGGGCGATGCCCTTGCGGAACTGCTTGAACCGGCCGGTGTCGCGCACCCGGGCCACACTGAAGTGCTCCGGGGCGAAGCTGGGGATGGCCGGGAAGGTGACCGGCTCGTCGATCCACAGGCTGTCGCCCACCCGCACGTCGGTGGCGTTGACCAGGCCGACCACGTCGCCGGGAAAGGCCTCGTCGATCGTCTCGCGCTCCTGGCCGAACACCTGGTGGGCGTACTTGGTGGCGAAGGGCTTGCCCGTGGCCCCGTGCGTGACCACCACCCCTCGCTCGAACCGGCCCGAGCACACCCGCAGGAAGGCGATGCGATCGCGGTGGGACGGATCCATGTTGGCCTGCACCTTGAAGACGAAACCCGAGAAGGGTGCATCCAGCGGGCGGGGGACCCCCTCGCAGTCGGCCCGGGGCGTGGGGGAGGGGACCAGCTCGGCCACCGCGTCGAGCAGCTTGCGCACCCCGAAGTTGGTCAGGGCCGAGCCGAAGAAGACCGGGGTGGCCTCGCCGGCCAGGAAGGCCTTGTGATCGAGCTCGGCTCCAGCCCCGTCGAGCAGGGCGATCTCGTCGAGCGCCGCGTCCCAGGCCGCACCCTCCTCGGTGGCCGCCCGGGCGGGCGTCACCACCTCCTCAGGGGCCTCGGTGGCGCCTCGAGCCACGCGCGTGAAGCGGGTGAACTGGCCGTCGCGGCGGTCGATCACGCCCCGGAAGTCACCGGCGATACCGACCGGCCAGGTGACCGGCGTGGGGACCAGCCCGATCTGGCGCTCGATCTCGTCCAGCAGGTCGACCGGGTCGAGCCCGGGACGATCCCACTTGTTGATGAAGCTGAGCAGGGGCAGGCCGCGCTGGCGGCACACGTCGAAGAGCTTGAGCGTTTGGGGCTCGATCCCTTTGGCTGCGTCCAGCACCATCACCGCCGCGTCGGCCGCGGCCAGCACCCGGTAGGTGTCCTCGGAGAAGTCGCGGTGGCCCGGGGTGTCGAGCAGGTTGATGACCAGCGCACCGCCAGATCCGTCGTCGCCGACGCCGGCCCCGGAGGGCGTGTACGGGAACTGCAGGACCGTGGAGGTGATGGAGATGCCGCGCTGCTGCTCGAGGGCCATCCAGTCGGAGGTGGCGGACCGGCGCCCGGACCGGGCCTTCACCGAGCCCGCTTCGTTGGTCAATGCGCCGCCGTAGAGCAGGAACTTCTCGGTGAGGGTGGTCTTGCCCGCGTCCGGGTGCGAGATGATGGCGAAGGTGCGCCGTCTGGCGGCCTCCTGGGCGGGACTGGGCATCGTTCCAGGCTAACGGCGCCAGTCGCCGGCCCCGCGGCGCAGTCGGCGGATGGGTGCGCGTCTACAGCGAGGCGTACACCGCGGCCATCAGGTTGGCGCTGCGGACATCGCCGGCCAATCCCATGTCCATGCGGTTCATGACGTAGCCCATGGCCAGCTCCGCGTCGGGATCGGCCCACCCCACCGAACCACCGGCGCCGAAGTGGCCGAAGCTCCCGGGCTGGAAGGGCATCACGGTGGACGGGACCATGTAGCCCAGGCCGAACTGGATGTCCATGTTCAACAGCACGATGTTGGGACCGGAGGTTCGCTGGGCGGTGGCCGCCTTGACCTGGTCGGGGCCCAGGAGCCGGACCCCGTCGACCTCGCTGACCAGCGACGCGTACATGCGGGCCAGGGAGCGGGCGTCGGTGATCCCGTTGGCGGCGGGGATCTCGGCGGCGTGGATGGCCCGGGAGTTGAACTGCCCGAAGCCGCTGCCGAGATCGGTGCCGAAGGCGCCTCCCGGCGCGGACAGGGCCTTGCCCAACATGGTCTCGGGCCCCATGAACTGATCCATCAGCTCGCGGGCCGGCCCGTCGGCCGGGACCTCGATGGTGACCAGCGGCGCCACTCGCGGCTCGATCTCCTCGGGCAGGCCGATCCAGAAGTCCAGGCCGAGCGGGGTGGCCACCTCGTCGTGGAAGAAGGTGCCCAGGCTGCGCCCGTCGATGCGGTGCACGACCTCGCCCACCAGCCAGCCGTACGTGGTGGCGTGGTAGCCGTGCGCCGTCCCCGGCGCCCACTTGGGCTCCTCGCCGGCCAGCGCCACGATGACCGGATCCCAGGCCAGGGCCGCCTCGAGCGTCATCGGCTCGTCGGTCCAGGCCAGGCCAGCCTGGTGGGTCATGAGGTGGGTGACCGGCATCGATTCTTTGCCCGCGGCGGCGAACTCGGGCCAGTAGTCGGCCACCGGCGCCTCGACGTCGAGGCGACCCTCCTGGACCAGCAGGTGGGCGCAGGTGGCCGTGGCCCCCTTGGTGGTGGAGAAGACCAGGGCGACGGTGTCCTCTTCCCAGGGACGCTCCGTGGCCGTGTCGGCCACCCCGCCCCAGAGGTCGACGACCTTCTGGCCGCGGTGGTACGCGCAGAACGCCGCGCCCACCTCGGCCTGGTCGGTGAAGTTGGCGGCGAACGCGTCGCGCACACCCTCGAATCCGTCTGCGGTCCAGCCCGCGAGCTCAGCCATGGCGCTCACCGTACCCCCTCCACGGGATCGGGCACCTTTGCCTTCGGACACCGCACATCTCGGTGCCCAGATTCGGTGGAGGGGGCCTGGCGGCTACGCCTGAGGCGCCGACTCAGCCCCACGATCGGTGGGATCGCTGGCCTGGTCGGTTGCGGTCGCGGCCGGATCCGGGCCGTCGGCCAGGATCTGATACAGCGCCCGACGGGCCTGGTCGAGCACCTGCTGGGCCCGTTCGTGCTGGTCGGTCGAACCGGTTCGCAAAACCTGGTGGAAGGCAGCGCCCAGCTGACCCATCTGCTCGGCCAGGGCCCGGGCGCCGATCGCCGATTCACGACCCAGGTCCCACGGGGACTTGGCCCGGTCGCCCAGGCTCTCGACCTGTTCGCGACCGAGGTCGGTCAGGGTGAAGACCCGCTTGCCCTCGGACTGGTCGGCGGTGACCAGGCCCTCGTCCTCCAGTGCCTGCAGGGTGGGGTACACCGAGCCGGGGCTGGGCTGCCAACGGCCCCCGCTGCGCTCGGAGATCTCCTGGATCATCTGGTAGCCGTGCATCGGCTCGATGGCCAGCAGGGCCAGGATGGCCACCCGCACGTCGCCTCGGGGACGGCGAGGACCGCCGAACCCTCGGCCGCCCCGGGGACCACCCCAGGGACCGCCCCGGCCGCCCCGGCCGCCGTACTCCCCGCGTGCCGCCCGTCGATCGCGTCCCTCGCCCTGGGGCCAGCGACGGCCCGATCCTGCACCTCGGGATCCGCGGTCGTCGGCGAAGGGCCAGTCGGCCCCGTTTCCATGATCGCCTTCGTGGTGGCGGCGGCCCCCATCGGCGCCCGGTGCGCTGTCGTGATGCTTGCTCATCGTGAGCTCCTCTCCCGGCGGCTTCCTGCCTACCGGACTATCTCGTTCTATCTACGAGCAGTCACGATATATCGGTAACGCGTGGACAGCAACCCCTTCCTGCGCTCTCGATCCCCATCTCTGGAAGCCGGCTACCAGTAGGCGGCGGCTCGAAGGAGCTCACCGGTGTCGTGGTCGGTGCCGGGACGGGCCATGTAGTACCCCTGACCCCGGTCGCATCCGAGTTGGCGCAGCAGCGCCAGCTGCGCGGAGGTCTCCACGCCCTCGGCCACGGCGGTCAGCCCGAGGCTGTGGGCCAGCGTCACGATGGCGGCCACGACGGCGATGTCACCGGTTCGATCGTCGGGATCCGCGATCCCCTCGACGAGACCAAGGGTGGGCGCGTCAGGCGCATCGGGCCCACCAGCCGGGCTGCTCGTCGGCATGGCCGTCAGCACCTCCACGAACGACTTGTCCACCTTCAACAGCTCCACCGGGAACCGGCGCAAGTAGCTGAGCGACGAGTAGCCGGTGCCGAAGTCGTCCACGGCCAGCTTCACGCCCAGGGCGTGGAGCCGGCTCAACGTCTCCTGGGACATCTCGACGTCGTCCATGAGCACGCTCTCGGTGATCTCGAGCTCGACCAGGCTCGGATCGATGCCGGTCTCGGCCAACACCGAGGCCACGTCCTCCACCAGCTTGGAGTCGCCGAGCTGGCGACCCGACAGGTTGACCGATAGGCGCAGGGGATCCAGGGCGGGGACCTCGGCCTGCCAGCGCTGGACCTGCCGGCAGGCCTGGTCGAGCACCCAGGCCCCGATGGGCACGATGAGGCCGGTCTCCTCGGCCACGGTGATGAACTCGTCGGGATTGAGCAGACCCCGTTCGGGATGCTCCCAGCGCAGCAGCGCCTCGACCCCGTCGATCGCGCCCGAGCGCAGGTCGATGATGGGTTGGTAGTAGATCCGCAGCTCGCGCCGCTCCAGGGACCGCCTCAGCGCCGTCTCGATGTCGAGGCGGTCGACCGCACTGGCTCGCATGGCGTGGTCGAACAGCTCCCAGCGGGCTCGGCCCCGGTCCTTGGCCCGGTACATGGCGGCATCCGCGTCGCGTATGAGGGTCTCGGCGTCGACGTCGACGTCCACCGGGCAGGCGATGCCGATGCTGACACCCACGAACACCTCGGTGTCGTCCACCACGAACCGTCCGCCGATGGCTCGATCGACCCGCTCGGCCACAGCCACCGCATCGGCTTGGTCCAGCACGTCCTCGCACAGCACGACGAACTCGTCACCCCCGAACCGGGCCACGGTGTCGCCCGGGCGCAGGGCCAGCGCCAGGCGCTCGCTGATGGCCACCAGCAGCCGATCGCCCAGGCTGTGGCCCAAGCTGTCGTTCACCACCTTGAAGTGGTCGAGATCGAGGAACAGGACGGCCACCCGCCGGCGATGGCGTCGAGCCCGGAGCAGGGCTCGGTCGAGCCGTTCGATCAGCAGCGAGCGATTGGGCAGTCCGGTGAGCGGGTCGTGGGTGGCCTGATGGGCCAGCCGGTGCTCGAACGCCTTGCGCTCGCTCAGGTCGTGCATGACGATCGAGTAGTAGACCTGATCGTCCTCGGGGTCTCGGTGGCGCAGCATCTGCGCCCACACGGGCGTGACCCCGCCCTCGGGTCGGTCCAGGGTCACCTCTCCCGACCACGAACCCACGGCGTCCACCGCCGGCAGGACCTCGACGGCCACGCGCTGTTGGAGCCCTTCGGAGAGCACGTCGCGCAGGTTCAGGTCGGTGGCTTCGGTGCTCACTCCCACGAACCGCCGGGCCGCCGCATTCAGGTAGAGCACCTCGCCGCGTCGGTCGGCGATGGCGACCAGGTCGGCGGTGGCCTCGAAGATCTCGGTCAGCCGATGCATCTCGCGCTGGGACTGCTTGCGTTCGGTGATGTCCTCGATGGCTCCGATGGCACCGGTGGGCTCGCCCTCGTCGTCATACAGGATCGAGGTCCGCAGCGAGACCCAGCGCACCGTACCGTCCGGGCGGCGCATGCGGAACTCGATCGGCTTGGCGCTGACGCGGGTCTTGCTGACGGGCATGATCGGCTCGAACCGCCACAGGTCGTCGGGGTGGACGATGTCGCGCCAGCCCATCCCCATGGCCTCGGACGCCGACTGGCCGGCGATCTCGCACCACCGCTGGTTCACATAGGTGCACATCCCGGCGTCGTCGCGCTGGTAGATGCCGGTGGGCGACGACTCGGTCAGCGATCGGAACCGCTGCTCGCTGTCGCGCAGGACCTCGAGGGCGTCGTGGCGCCATTGGACGTCGTGCAGGCTGAAGGTGAACTCGCGCACCTGGCCGTCGGGATCGCGCACCGGCGCGCCGGTGATCTCCACCATGGTCGAGGACCCGTCGGCATGGTCGAGGCGCAGCGTGATCGGCTCGACCGGTTCTACGGCGTCGATGGCGGCGGCCATGCGTTCGATGGTCTCGGCCTGGTCCGGTTCGCGAACGAAGTCGAAGGCCGAGCGCCCGATCACCTCCTCGGGACGGAAGCCGAGCATCTGGTGCAGGGCATTGGAGACCCAGGTGACGGTCCCGTCAGGGGCCAGGGACCCGATCACGTCGGGGCTGGAACGCAGCAGCGTCTCGAGGCGACCTTCGGTGTCGACCACCGGATCCAGGCCGCGCCCTTCGGTCACGTCGGTGAAGGCGACCACCACGCCGCCCCACTGGGGGTCCTCGAGCAGGTTGATGAACACGCCTTCGAGCCAGCGGTACTGGCCGTCGCGATGGCGGGACCGCACGAGCCACGTCTGGCTCGAGCCCGGATGGTCCAGCAGCTCACCCCAGCGGTGGACGGCGGCGGGCCGGTCGGCCTCGTGCATCAGCTCGGTGTGGTCGAGCTGCGCGTATTCGTTCGGGGTGTAGCCCGTCACCTTCTCGACGCTCGGACTGGCGAAGAGCACACCACCGGCGGCGTCCAGCAGCCCGTGGCAGTCTCCGGGCGCCAGGGCGGCCAGCTCGGCCGCGCGGGCAGCCGAGCCCGGGGTACCACCGCTCGGTGGCGCCAGCTTCATGACCGCGAATGGTAGGGGCCGGGCGTCCCCACCGCGGCGTTGGTCAGCTCGTCGGAGCTCCGGGTTCGGTCTCCTGGTCCGGGACCGGATCGATGCCGGCCAGGATGCGGGTGACCTCCACCTGCGCGCCTTCCAGTCGACCCCGACACAGATCGAGGAGCTCGGCGGCCCGACCGACCCGGCCGGCCAAGTGGTCGATGTCGGCCTCGCCGCTCTCCAGCTCGGTCAGGATCGACTCCAGCTCGGCCAGCGCCTCGGCATAGCCCAGGGCGTCCAGCTCGCCGGGGCTGCCCGGCTCGCCCGGCTCCTTCGTGGCCCCTGCTGGCGCCGGCTGGGCGGCCTCGCTCCCGTCGCTCATGACTCGATCACCCGGCTGTGGGTGGTGCCCCCGGCCAGGGTGGTGACCAGCGTCTCCCCGGTCGACACCTGGTCGGGGTGGCGTACCAGATGGCCGTCGGCCGTTCGCGTGATCGACCAACCCCGGGCCAGGGTCCGGGCCGGATCGACCGCCTCGGTGCGCGCTGCCACCGCGTCGAGGCGCAGGCCGGCGGTGACCAAGGCGGCCGGCGCGCTGCGATGGAGGCGCCGACGTCGTTCGTCGAGGCGATGGCGGGCGTCGGCCACCGCCATCGCCCCGGCGCGTGACGCCTGCATGGCGTGGCGGTGCACCCGGGCCTGCTCGCGGTCGACGACGATGGTGACCTGCCGGGCCACCTGCTCGAAGGTCTCGTCCACCTGCCGGTGGAACCGCTGGGCTCGGTCGGCCAGGTGGGCGGCGCAGGCGGTCGGGGTCTTGTGGGCCCGGTGGGCCACCTGGTCGGCCACGCTGGTGTCGATCTCGTGGCCGATCCCGGTGAGCACCGGGACCGGGCAGGCGGCGATGACCCGGGCCAGGACCAGGTCGTCGAAGGCGGCCAGATCGGTGCGGGCGCCACCGCCGCGCACCACCGCGACCACGTCGACCCCAGCCTCGACCACACGGGCCAACGCCGCGGCGACCGACCGCGGGGCGTCCCGACCCTGCACCCGGGCGTCGACCACCACCACCTGGAAGGGCAGGCCGCGGCTGTCGAGCTCGTGAAGGAAATCGGCCTCGGCCGCGCTGGCCACACTGGTCACCAGCCCGATCCGCCATGGCCGGGCGGCCAGGGGCACGCTGGCGTTGCGTTCGAGCAGGCCCTCGAGCGCCAGTGCGGCCAGCACCTGCTCGCGGTCGCTGGCCAGGCGTCCCAGCGTGTACTCGGGATCGATCGACGTCATCTTCAGCTGGAGCTGACCCTGAGGGCCGTAGAACGCCACGCGGCCGCGCAGCCGGATCTCGAGGCCGTCGGTCATGCGCACGCCGCCCACCCGCTTCAGGATGGCGTTGACCACCGCCTTGTCGGTGGCGAACAGGGCCACCGCCACCTTGGCCACCGCCGGCGCGCCCGGCGGACCCGGCTCGATCAGCTCGAAGTAGACGTGGCCGGAGCTGGCTCGCCGCAGCGAGCTGATCTCGCCCTGCACCCACACCTCGTCGGGGAAGCACACCGTGAGCGCGGTGGTCACCGCCTCGGCCAGCTGGCTGACACGAAGCGTCGGCTTCGCCGACTCGTGGGCCCGCCGGGAGGGATCGACGAGCTCAGGTTGGTCGAGGGGCAGATGGGGATGCTCCACGGCGGCGACGGTAGCGCCCGCGGCCACCACTCTCCGAGGTATCGCCGGGAGCGGTGGCCGCGCCGCGTAAGAATGACCCAACTGGCCCACCTCGAACCGCGGCGCCTGAGCGCCCGGCCCGGTCCGTCTCGGAGCCCACGATCAACGAGCAGTCACAACCTGACCCGGGTGCCGGGCCTCCCACGGGGCTCGAGCACCACCCCGCCGAGGACCGGGCCCACCTGTTGGGCTCGATCGTCGACCACCTGGCGGACCCGCTGCTGGTCTGCGTGCAGGATGGCCGGGATCCCGTGGTCCGCATCAGCTTCGTGAACCAGGCCTTCTGCGACTTGCTGGACTACCGCCAGAGCGATCTGGTGGGCCGCTCCCCGGGTTTGCTGGTGGGTCCCGCCACCGACCTGGACACGCTTCGCCGGGTGGAGGCCGGCCTGCGCGGTGACGAGGTGGTCACCGCCGAGGTGGTGCTGGCCGACGCGGCCGGCGAACCCGCCCGGGTCGAGGCCACCTATCGGGTGCTGCGTCGAGACGACGGGGTCAACTGGTTCGTCTCGCACTTCCGCGACCTCGAGGCCCGCCAGGATGCGGCCACGGCCCTGCGCCACAGCGAGGTGTGGGCGGAGGCACTGGTGGAGGGCAGCACCGATCTGGTCATGGTGGCCGACGACGCCGGGGTGGTCCGCTACGCCAGTCCGGCGCTCAGCGAGGTGCTCGGCTACCACCCAGACGACTTCGTGTCGCGCCCTTTCATCGAGTTCCTGCACCCCGCCGACGTCGACCGCACCGCCGGCGTGTTCGACCACCGTCCGGTCTCCCGGGGGGGTCGCAGCCACGAGTTCCGCGTCGCTCACCAGGACGGATCCTGGCGGGTGGTCAGCTTGCGGGTGGCCGACCGCCGCTCGGACCCGGCCGTCAGCGGATACGTGGTGAACCTGCGCGACGTGAGCGCCCGGCGCCGGGCCGAGGACCTGCTGGCCGAGCAAGCCGACCTGCTGGAAGCCATCGCCAAGGGCACACCGTTGGAGATCACGTTGGAAAAGATCGTGGGCATGCTCGAGCGTCAGTTGGACGACGCCCGGGCGGCCATCGGTCTGCTCGACGACGACGGCACGATCCGGGTACGGGCGGGGCTGACCTCGATGCCCGAGCTGGTGGCGCTGCTCGACGCCATGCCGGCCGATCAAGGCCCGGGGCTGACCCTGCGCCACGAGGTGAGTGAGCTGCTCGTCTACGACCTGGTGGGTGACGACCGCATGGGCACGACCGCCCAGGTGTTCGCCGATCTGGGTTTCGTGCAGGCGCGCGACTCGGTCCTGCGCTCGCCCCGATCCGGTGAGCTGCTCGGCTCGTTGAGCCTGTTCCACCGCGAGGGCCGCGAGCTCAGCCCGCCCGACCTGGAGCTGGTGCAACGAGCCATGAACCTGGCCTCCATCGCCGTCGAACGGCACCGCTTCGAGGCCGCGCTCGAGTACCAGGCTTGCTACGACCCCCTCACCGACCTGCCCAACCGGCTGCTCCTGCATCAGCGGATCGAGACCGCCCTGGAGCGGCTGGAGATCGTGGGCGGAGGCGTGGCCGTGTTGTTCATCGACCTCGACCGGTTCAAGGTGGTCAACGACGCCGAGGGCCACGCCACCGGCGACCTGGTCCTGCAGCAGGTGGCCGATCGGTTCCGCCAGGCCCTGGTGGGTGACGAGACACTCGGTCGCTTCGGCGGGGACGAGTACATGGTGGTTTCGACCGAACCCACCGACGAGGCCGGCGCCAGCGCGGTGGCGGCTCGCTTCGCGCAGGAGCTGCGGGATCCGCTGCTGCTGGCCGACGGCGACGAGCTCTTCGTGACGGCCAGCATCGGGATCTCCTTCACCACCGACCAGACGGTGCTCCCGGAATCGCTCATCCGTGACGCGGATGTGGCCATGTACCGGGCCAAGGACCAGGGACGCAGTCAGTGGGTGGTCTTCCAACCCAATCTCGACCAGCGGGCCGTCGAGCGCCTGGCCAACGAGCGGGCGCTGCGGTCGGCCATCGAGGGCGGACAGTTCGAGCTGCACTACCAACCGGTGGTGCAGCTCAGCGATGGGTCGATGACCCAGGTGGAGGCGCTGGTGCGCTGGAACCGGCCGGGCCACGACGTGGTGATGCCCAACAGCTTCATCCCGATCGCCGAGGAGACCGGCCTCATCGTGCCCATCGGGTGGTGGGTGCTGAGCGAGGCGGTGTCTCAGGCCGTCCGCTGGCCCACGTTGCCCGGTGGGCGCGAAGTGGAGGTGGCGGTCAACCTGTCAGCCCGCCAGCTGGCCGACCCCGCGCTGGTCGAAGTGGTGGCCGACGTGCTCGACCTGACCTCGCTGGATCCGACCCGCCTGTGCTTCGAGGTGACCGAGAGCGCCCTGGTGGACGATGTCGAGCACGCCGTGAGCTCGCTCAACCGGCTCAAGGCGCTGGGCGTGCGCATCGCCATCGACGACTTCGGTACGGGATACGCCACGCTCGACTATCTGCGCCACTTCTCCATGGCCGACTACCTCAAGATCGACCGGGCCTTCGTGGAGGGGGTCGACCGGCCGGGCTCGCAGGAGGCGGCGATCGTCTCGGCGGCCATCGCTCTGGCCAAGTCGCTCGGGTTCATCGTGGTGGCCGAGGGCGTGGAGACGCTGTTCCAGATGGAGGCCCTGCGTGCCCTGGATTGCGAGCTGGCCCAGGGCTACCTGTTCAGCCGCCCCCTGCCCGTGGTCGACGCCATCGATCTGCTCGCCTCCCGCGAGGCCTGAGCACCCCGCACTACCTTCTTGCTATGCAGCAGGCCGGCTCGAGCCGTTCGTGGCTGGTGCTGGGGGCCGGGCTGGCCATCCTGGTCGGGGTGGCGGCCGCCGGTCGCTGGCTCACCCGGACCTCGGTGTCCAACGCGGCGGTGGCGTCGGGGACGAGCCGGGTGGTGGCCGACGGGGTGCGGCTGGTGTTCGTGGCCATCTTGCTGGTCGGGTCGGTGTGCCTGGTCCTGGCCCTGGCCGGCGGCAGCCTGATGGGGCCGCCCCCTGTCGGCGGTCGACGCCGTCGCCTGGGTGTCCGGTGGGTGGTCACCCTGCTGCTGGTGCTGGCCGTGGTGCTGCTGGGGATCTGGTTCCTCGGTCAGCGCGGCCGACCGCCGCTGGCGACCCCGCTGCACCGACCCGACACCCGGGCGGCTCCGAGCGTGGGTGGATCGGGTTCGGCGCGGACGTGGGACGGCGACTGGCCAGGGGTCTTCGTGGCGCTGGCGGTTGCGGCCCTCGTCGTCGCCGCCTGGGCCGACGCGCGACGACGCCAGGCGCGGCCCCGGGCCGGGGGCACGACCTTGGCCCGGACTGGTCCGGAGGAGATGGAGGTGCCCGACGCCGACCTCGATCCCGAGGCCGAACCCGACCCGCGTCGAGCGGTGGTGGTCGCCTACCACCGGTTGTTGAGCTTGCTGGCCCGCCGGGGCTGGGGACGCTGGCGATCCGAGGCTCCTCTCGAACATCTCGACCGGGTGCTGGTGGGCCACGCCGCTGGGATGGGTCCGGCGCGGTCGCTGGTGGCGGCCTTCGAGCGGGCGGAGTACAGCGACCACCCCGTGACGCCTGCGGAACGGGATCACGCCCTGGCCTGGTTGCGGGCAGTGGTCGCCGACCTGGACCTGATGGTGACCGACTGATGGCGCGGACCGACCGGTGAGCGCCCAGGCCGCGACGCGGCGGGCGGTGGTGTGCCTCCTGCCGGCCGTCGTGGCCGCCCTGATCCGATTGCCGCTCCCCATGGTGGTGGGACTGGCCGTGTTGGGCGTGGCGGTCATGTTGGGGGGCGTGGGCTCGGTTCTGGCCGACCCCGAACGCACGAGTCGAAACTCGCGCTTCGCCGTGGTCGCCCGGGGGCGCCAGCCCGAGGTTTCCCGCCCGCCCCGCGACCTGGAGCGCATGCGGACGCTGGTGGCCGGGCGGGCGCCGACCGCCGTCGGCGTCCATCTGTGGCTGCGGCCGCTGTTGGCCGACATCGCCGCCACCCGACTCTTGCTGGGCCACGGGATCGACCTGGCGGATCCCGCCGCCGCTCACCGTGTGCCCCAACCGCTGTGGGATCTGATCCGCCCCGATCGGCCCGAGCCGGCCGATCGCAACGCGCCAGGTGTGACTGCGGCCGAGCTCGGACTGCTCGTCGACCAGTTGGAGGACCTGTGACCATGCCCCTGGAGGACCTGCGAGACCACGCCGCGGCCGTGCTCGACCGCGTCGAGCAGGTGGTCGTGGGGAAGCGGCCGGTGCTCGAACTGGTGCTCATGGGGATGCTGGCCAACGGCCACGTGCTGATCGAGGACGTCCCGGGTGTGGCCAAGACGCTCATGGCCCGGAGCATGGCCCAGGCCACCGGCCTGGTCTTCTCCCGCATCCAGTTCACGCCCGACATGTTGCCGTCGGACGTGACCGGGTCGTCGGTGCTCGATCCGGATCGGTCGGTGCAGTTCCGGCCGGGGCCGATCTTCGCCCACCTCGTCCTGGGCGACGAGATCAACCGCACGCCGCCCAAGACCCAGGCCGCGCTGCTGGAGGCCATGGCCGAGCACCAGGTCACCATCGACGGGCAGACCCACCGGTTGGAGCGACCGTTCGTGGTCCTGGCCACGCAGAACCCGATCGACTACGAGGGCACCTACGCCTTGCCCGAGGCCCAGCTCGACCGCTTCCTGCTGCGGATCACCGTCGGCTACCCGAGCCGGGACGACGAGTGGCGCGTGCTGGACCGGCGCCAACGCCGGGGTGAGGAAGCCGTCCGGCTGGATCAGGTCATCGACCGGGGCACGCTGGTGGCCATGCAGGACTCGGTCGAACAGGTGCAGGTGGCCGACGCCATCGGCTACTACATCGTCGACGTCACCGCGGCCACGCGTCGCCACGGCGGGGTCGAGCTCGGCGCCAGCCCCCGCGGCTCGTTGGCCATCTTGGCCCTGTCACGGTCCAGGGCCGCGGCTGGGGGGTCGGGACTTCGTCACTCCCGAGGACGTGAAGGCGGTCGCCGTCCCGGCGCTGGCACACCGACTCACCTTGCGCCCCGAGCTGTGGGTCCAGGGGGCCCGGGTCGACCAGGTGGTGGAAGAGTGCCTGGCGTCGGTGCCGGTGCCGGTCGGGGCGCCGTGAGCGGACGGCGGGTCTCGCCGCGTCTGCTGGTCTACCTGGCCGTCTCGGTCGCCCTGCTCAGCGCCGGGGTGGTGACGGGTCGAGGTCCCCTCGTCGCCCTGGGCGCGCCGTTCGCGTTCGCCGTGCTGATGGCGGTGGCCCTCGGGGCCCCGGCTGTGCAGGGGCGGGTCCGCCTGGTGGAGCCGACCGACCGGGAGGTGGTCGAAGGGGTGGACATGGCCGTCGCGGTCGAGGTCCACGGACCGCCCCTGCGTGGTGCTCGACGTGGCCCTGGCACTGCCGGCCGCGGTCACGGCCCTCGACGGTGCCCGCCCGCGACGGCTGCGGTTGGGCCACGACGGCTCGGTGTTGGAGGTGATCCGGCTGCGGGCCGACCGTTGGGGGCGACACCAGCTCGGGGTCGGCGTGCTGCGTGGTCGGGACCCGCTGGGCCTGGTGTCGCAGGAGGCGGTCCTGGTCGATCAGGCCGCGCCGTCGGTACGTCCCGACATCGAACGCGTGCGCACCGCGGTGCGACCCAGCCGGCTCCGGCTGGCCACGGGCGCGCATCCGGCCCGGGTGGTCGGCCCGGGCATCGAGTTCGCGGGCCTGCGTGCCTATCGGGCCGGCGATGGACCCCGCGACCTGAGCTGGCGCGGCTCGGCCCGCGGCGACGAGCTGATGGTAATCGAGCGCCACCCCGAGCGCAGCGCGGACCTCGTGCTGTTCGTGGACAGCTTCGCGGCCGAGGGCCTCGATCAGACGGTGCGGGCGGCCCTGACCATCGCCGGCCACCAGCTGGCCCAGCGTGACCGGGTGGGGCTGGTCGTGTTCGGGGGCAGCATGCGCCTCGTCCGTCCCGCGGGTGGGCGCCGCCAGCTGTTGGCGCTGGTCGAGGCCCTGGTCGACATCCGGCCGGTGTTCAGCTGGGCCGACAAGGAGATCCGGGCCATTCCGCCGCGGATGCTCCCGGCCGGCGCCGCGATCCTGGCCATCAGCCCACTGGTCGACGAGCGCACCATCGGCGCTATCGGCGATCTGCGCCGGCGACGTCTCGACATCCGGGTCATCGAGGTCTCCCCGGCGCGCTGGGCACCGGCGCCGAGCTCGCCCGTGGACGGGTTGGCCCGGCGGTTGTGGGAGATGCAGCGACAGGCGCGGCGTGACCGGTTCGCGGCCGTGGGGGTACCGGTGGTGCAGTGGCACGAGGGCGTCGACGTGGAGTTGCTCCTGACGCAGTTGGCTCGACAGCCGCGAACCGCCCGCCGGTGGATGGCGTCGTGAGGTACGGGTCGTGACCACCCGGTTGGGCCGAGGCGTCGTGGTCGCGGTGGGCATGATGGCGGGCGCTCTGGTGCTGTCGGGCGGGGTGGCGCTGGTGTTGACGGACCGAGCCGATGCCGTGACCGCGGCCATGGTGGGCGGCCTGGCGCTGGTCGCGGTGGAGCTGGCGGTGACCGGAGCGGAGCGGCTGGAGGTGGTGTCCGCCGTCGGGGGCACCTGGGTCGAGCGGTGGCTCGTCGTGGGGGCGTCGGTGGTGGCCGCCCTGGGCGTGGCGCTGCTGGTCGGATCGGGGGGCCGCCCCAGCGCAGCCAGCGTGCTGGCGGGCACCGCCGGGATCGTGGCCTTCATCGGAATGGTGGGTGTCCAGGCCTTCCGGGGTCCGGGTCGGGCCGGGAAGGTTTTCGTCCCCCCCACGGTTGGCGATACGGATACGTCTCGTATCGAATTTGGGGGTGATCGCTGAGCTGGTCGCCCGCCGAGGCAACGGGACAGGGAGAGGTCCGCAGTGCGAGCTCGATTGAAGGATCCGGCGTACGTCAACGAGCGCCGCTGGCTCACCCTGGTGGTGATCTGCGTCGGCCTGATGGTCATCACGCTGGACAACACCATCCTCAACGTGGCCATCCCCACGTTGGCCCGACCGGTCAGCGAGGGCGGCCTGGGCGCCACCACCAGCCAGCTGCAATGGGTGGTCGACGGCTACACCATCGTGTTCGCCGGGCTCCTGCTGACCGCCGGCAGCCTGGGTGACCGGTTCGGCCGCTACCGCTTCCTCACCATCGGCCTGACCATCTTCGCCACTGGCTCGTTCCTGTCGGCCATGGCCACTTCGCCCACCATGCTCATCGCCACCCGGGCGCTCATGGGCGTCGGCGGCGCCTGCATCATGCCGGCCACCCTGTCGATCATCACCAACGTGTTCCGGGACCCGGTGGAGCGGGCCAAGGCCATCGGCGTGTGGGCCGGCGTGTCCGCGCTGGGCGTCGGCCTGGGCCCGATCACCGGCGGGATCCTGCTCTCGCACTTCTGGTGGGGATCGGTCTTCCTGGTCAACGTGCCCATCGCCATCCTCGCGCTGGTCTTCGGATACTTCCTCATTCCCGAGTCACGCGACCCCAACGCCCCCAAGCTCGACCCCTCGGTGCCGTGCTGTCCATCGCCGGGCTCGGTCTCGCTGCTGTGGGCCATCATCGAGGCGCCCGACCAACGGATGGGGATCGAGCCAGACCCTGGGCGGCCTGGGCCTGGGCTTCGCGCTCCTGGGCGCCTTCCTGTGGTGGGAGCTGCACTACTCGAGCCCCCATGCTCGACATCCGCTTCTTCAAGAACCCGCGGTTCTCGGCGGCCAGCGGGGCCATCTCGCTCACCTTCTTCGCCCTGTACGGCACGATCTTCCTGCTCACCCAGTACCTCCAGTCGGTGCTCGGCTACACGACCGTCGAGGCCGGCGCGGTGCTGCTGCCCAGGCGGCCGTGCTCATGATCACGCGCCCCGCTGTCGGCCGTCATCGTGCAGCGGCTCGGGCAACAAGCTCGTGGTCGGCACCGGGCTGATCCTGGTCGTCGATCTCGCTGTTCGCGTTCCTGGCGCTGATCGGACCGCCAGCTCCGTGCTGGGCCATCATCGGCGTGACCATGCTGATGGGTCTGGGGATGGGCAACGTCATGGCGCCGGCCACCGACTCGATCATGGGCTCGCTGCCCCGCGCCAAGGCGGGGGTGGGCTCGGCCATGAACGACACCACCCGCCAGGTCGGCGGCGCGGTCGGCGTGGCCGTGCTCGGCTCCATCCTGACCAGCCGCTACTCGAGCCAGATCCTGACCGAGCTGGGCGGCAAGGTCCCACCGGCCCTGGCCGCCTCGATCAACGACAACGTCAGCCACGCGGTGGCCGTGGCCAAGTACGCGCGCCGCGGCCAAGCCGTTCCAGACCACGATCGTGAGCGCGGCCCACACCAGCTTCATGACCGGATTGCACGCCGCCACCCTGATCGCCGGGTTCATCACCGTGATCGCGGCGGCGGGCGTGTTCCTGTGGCTGCCGGCCAAGGCCCGTCCCGACGTGGACGACGACGCGCCGCCACCGGTGAAGTCGCGGTCGGCGGACGGTGCGGGGGAGGTCCGACCCGCGGAGCTGGTGGCTCTCGTGGAGGCCTCGGAGTCTGCCGAACCAGCCGGGGTGCTGCGCGCCGACGGGATCGTCGGCGGTCCGCACCTGGCCGAGGGCCGGTCATGAGCGCGACGGTCGACTCTCCCCACGCGCCGGGCCGTCCCCGTAGCAGGGACGCCGAGCGGGCCATCGTGGACGCCACCCTCGAGGCTCTGGTGGAGCAGGGTTACCAGGCCATGACCATCGAGGGCATCGCCGCCCGGGCCAGGGTGGGCAAGGCCACCATCTACCGGCGCTGGTCGGACAAGGCCCAGCTGGTGGTCGACGCCGTGCGGGCCCGGGGCAACTTCGCCCCGCCTCCGCCACGGACCGACGACCTGGCCGCCGACTTGCGAGCGATGCTCGACCTCACCCTGCAGTGCATGCGCGGCACCGACGGCGTGCTCATCGCCACCTTCGCAGCCGAGCGCATCCGCCATCCCGAGCTGGGCCGCGAGTTCGAGCGGGCCTGCCTGGTCGAGAGGCGTCAGCGTTGGCACGAACTGGTGACCGAGGCGGTGGAGACGGGCCGCCTGCCGGCCGACACCGACATCGACCTGGTGGCCGAGGTGGGTCCGGCCATGTTGTGGGACCTGATCCACCTGCGCAGCGCGCCGGCGCCCCGCGACGTCGTGGCCCGCATCGCCGCCCAGTTCTTCCCTCTGCTTTCCGAGCCCGCCTGAGCCTGGGCTGCCCCCTGGGCCCGCCGATGGGCCTCGGTGGTGCGGTGACGGTCGGCGGCGTAGCCGTGGCCATGCAGCTCGGCCGTGCACCGGTTCATGGGAACGTCCTGGACTTCGCGGTCAATCGGTTCCAGCCATCAGCCGATGCCGCCCGCCGTCGTTCTGCACGGGTGCGTTGACTTGGCCGAGGCTGGCGTTCTCGACGGTTGCCGAGCCACGACCCACTGAGTGGCGGCACCCCGACCTGACCGAGCGGTTCCCGACCCTCACCGTCGACCTGGGGTGCTCTACATCCACGACACCAGCGACGGGGGCGACGTGTGGATCTCAGCCGGCCTCGGCCGCCTCCATCGACCGCGCCCGGGCCCTCGTTCGTCACGACTTCGGCGTCGAGGTGGCCGACCAATTGGCCCGAGACCTGGTGGTCCCGTCCCATCCGAAGGGTGGGCCAGGCCGCGGGCGCCACGCCCCACCAGGGCTGCTGGATCAGCGCACCCTCTGGCCCGGCGGCTGTTGGAGACGACCGAGCTCCCCATGGAACGCGTGGCCGACCAAGCCGGCTTCGGGTCGGCCGCCGCCCTGCGCGTGCACTCCCGGCGAGCGGTTCACACCAGCCCGCTGGCCTACCGGCGGGGCTTCACCGGGGCCGCCCCCTGACCTGCGCGTGGACTCGTCGATTGGCGGCGCGCGATGGGCGAGACTGACCCGGTGCTAGGCAGCGGCTCCGACTGGGGGCAGGGTCGGGACGAACAGGTCAACGAAAGCGACCCGCGCCAGCAGATGGGACGCGCCCAGTTGGCCTGGCGGCGACGGCATCCCGTGCACGCGGCTCTCGGCGCGGCTGGGCTGGTCCTGGTCATCGGCCTCCACCGCTCGCCCTCTGGTGTGCGCTATCCGGCCGGCTGGGGCGCGGTCGTGGTCGCCGCCCTCATGTTCCTCGTCGTATGGCAGGGTTTGCGGCCGGGGCCCGTGCGGCGCTGGATCATCCGTCATGATGGCGAGGAGGATGATCCACGGCCCCGCCACCGGATGTTCGGGCGCGGCCCGGGCCCTGACGACCACCTCCATCGCGCTTCTCGCCGGTCTGGTGGTCGCGTCGGCAGGCCTGGTGGTGGCGGTGATCGTGGCGGGGGACTCGTCGTCGAGCACAGCCACGGCCCCCACGACCAGTTTCTCGATCTCGGCCTTGGGCCTGGGGGCCTCGCCCACGACCACCGCCCCCGAGGCGACCCCGTGTGCCGACCCGCAGGCCGTCACGGGTGCACCGGTGGCCACCGATCCGGAGGACGCCTTGGGCGCCTGGCTGCGCAGTGACTCCGGGGCGTTGGCCGAACCCCCGGCCGACCGATGGCAGGCCTACGACCCCCACCTCGGTGAGGACGGTCGAACCGTGATCATCCTGCGCCCTGCGCCGGGCGTCTCGATTCCCTCGTCCACCGTCGCGTACGGGTCGGGTTCGACCTTTCACCTGCGTCGAGGTCACGGCTACGCCTGCCGGCGATCAGGTCACCGCGACCGGCAGGTGACCGCGGTCAGTCGATCGAGGCCCCGGGCTCGGCGGGACGGGGAGCGCCGACCGGGTTGGGGTAGGGGACGGCGTCACCGCCGAGCTGAGCGGCCAGCGGTCGGATCACACGGCGCAGGCGCTCGAGCTCGTCGACGGCGAGCACCTCCCACCCTCGGGCGGCCAGCGCGTCGGTCTGCTCGGCCACGTGCTCGACCAGCCGGGCGCCGGTCTCGCTGAGCCGTCCGCCGGCTTCGACCAGGCCCCGATCGGCCAGGACGGCGTCGGCTTGGTCCCACTCCTCGTCGGTGAAGCCCCTGCTGGGCTGGACCAGGGCGCGGCTGTCGTCCACCGCGGCCCGAAGGGCGTGGGCCAGGAGACCATCGAGGCCTTCGGCGGTCAACACGGCCACGTGGCCATCGCCGCGCAGCTCGCGGATCACCGTGGCGCCGTGCCACAAGGCGGCCAGCGGTTCGTCGGGCCAGGCCAGGCCGGCGTTCGCCGCGCCGAGAGCCCGGCCGGCGAGGGGTGCGGCCGCGATCACCCGGGCCACCAGGTCAGCCGCGTCGGCCATGTCGTCCTCGGCCGGAGTGGGCGAGATCCGGGCGGTGATGGATTCGGTGGCTCCGGCCAGCCGGGCGGCCAGGGCCGTCTCGGGCGTCGCCATCGTCCACACCTCGGGCACGGCCCGCTCCACCATCGATGGCGCGAAGCCGGCGAAGGTCGCCACCACCACTCCCGGGCCGACCGGGCCGAGGGGGGCGCCCCGCATGGCGAAGTAGCCCCGCCAGAAGCCTCGCAACCCGACCGCCTCGTGGGCGGCCCGGGCCTCGGGCGTGAAGTAGGTGACAGCGTGGATGGCTTCGAGCGAGATCCACATCTCCCGGGCCAGCCGCCCCGGCGAAGAACCGTGCCAGTCGGGCTGCGTCGAACCTGGAGCCACGGCTCCTCCGATCAGCGGGGTCCGACGCCGGCTTGGAAGGTGGCGTCGGTGGCGGTGGTGGCGAAGGCGCCCCAGAGCTGGGCGTACTCACCGTCGAGGGTCAGCAGCTCGTCGTGGGTGCCCTGCTCGACGATCCGGCCCCGGTCGATCACCAGGATGCGATCGGCGCGCCGAGCGGTGGGCAGGCGGTGGGCGACGAGCAGCGTGGTGCGGCCCTCGGCCACCGCGCTCATGGCCTGCTGCACCCGGGCCTCGCTGGCCAGGTCCAGCTGCGAGGTGGCCTCGTCGAGCACCAGGATGGCCGGGTCGACCAGGCGGGCCCGGGCCAGGGCGATGAGCTGGCGCTGGCCCGCCGACAGCGACCGACCCCGCTCGCTGACCGGCGACAGGTAGCCCTGGGGCTGGGCCGCCACGAACTCGTGGGCGCCGACGGCCCGCGCCGCCGCCTCCACCTCGGCGTCGGTGGCGTCGGGGCGGCCGTAGGCGATGTTGTCGCGCAACGTGCCCGTGAACAGGAACGCCTCCTGAGGCACGATGCCGATCTGGCGCCGGAACCGGCCCAGATCGATGTCGCGCAGATCGATCCCGTCCACCTGCACCGATCCGGCGGTGGGATCGTAGAACCGGCTGACCAGCTTCACGATGGTCGACTTGCCGGCCCCGGTCTCACCCACCAGCGCCACCGTCTCGCCCGGGGCCACGGTCAGGTCGATCCCCTCGAGGGCCTCGTCGCCCACCGTGTTCGGGTAGCGGAAGTGCACCGCGTCGAAGCGGATCTCCCCTGACAGGTGGCCGGGATCGATCGGGTGGGCCGGCGGCGGGGTCCCGCTCGGGATGGTGAACAGCTCCTCGATCTTGGTCGTGGAGGCGGCCGCCTGCTGCCAGGTGTCGAGCACCTGGGAGAGCTGTTGGATGGGAGCGAAGAACTGGTCCAGGTAGAGCAGGAAGGCGATGACCACCCCGGTGGTCACGGCCCCGGTCTGCACCAGGTGGTTGCCGGTGGCCAGCACCACCACCGCACCGATGTCGGCCACGAACAGGACGAACGGGAAGTAGATGGCGATGAGGCGCTGGGCCCCGAGCCGGTCGGTCAGGTAGCGCCGGTTCACGTCGTGGAACCCCGAGATGTTGCGGTCCTCACGCACGTAGGCCTGGGCCACCCGCACCCCCGACAGGCTCTCCTGCAGGTTGGCGTTCACATCGGCGATGGACTCGCGCGCCGCCGCGTAGGCGATCGTCGAACGTCGGCGGTACCACCAGGTGGCCAGGGCCAACGGGGGCAGCACCGAGGCCGCGGCCAGGGCCAGGGTCGGCGACAGCACCACCAGGAACACGAACACCCCGACACAGGTGATGGCGCCCACCACCGCGTTGATCAGGCCGGTCTGGACCAGCTGGGACAGGGCGTCGACGTCGGTGGTCATGCGGGTCATGATCCGGCCGTCGAGCTCGGTGTCGTAGTAGTCGAGCGACAGGGACTGGAGGTGCGGAGAAGATCTTGATGCGCAGTGCGAACAGCATGCGCTCGGACGTGCGCCCGGTGATCCAGGTGTAGCCCCAGGTGACCACCCAGTCGGCCACCACGCTCAGCAGGAAGATGGTGGTGGTGAGCCACAGGCGTCCCAGATCGGCGTGGGCCACGCCCTGGTCGAGCCCCTGGCGCACGAAGAAGGGTCCCAGCAGGCTCAAGAGCGCGTCGGCCATGACCAGGCCGAGGCCGAAGGCCAGCCACCTGGTCCAGGGCCGCACGAAGCGGCGGATCTGGAACTGGTCCGGCGTCACCTGTGCCGCCTCGGCCTCGTCCACCTGTGGCTGGTCATCGGCCGGCGGCAGCTTGTCCAGCGCGGCCAGCAGGGCGGGGGTGGCGGCCAGGGCCGCGCCGCCCATGGGACCGCCCATGCCTCCGCCCCCGCCGCGGTTGCCGCCCGGTCCCATGCGCTGGGCCGGCGCCACCTGGGCCATCGGCCGTGGGGTGCGGTCGCGGATGCGTGTCGGGCCACGCCCCAGGCGTGACGCCGGGCGGCACGCCGGTCGGGCCCGACCGGGGTCGAGCTCGTCTCGCCAGCGGCTCGTAGCCGTCCACCGGGTCGAGCGCGGCCAGTCGTCGGCCACCGCCGACCGCTGCTCCTCGAGTCGGCCGAGGGCGGCCAGTGCCGCCGGCCTCGAGGTCGTCGTCGGGGTCGGAAGCGCGCCACCGGTGGCCCGCCGGGCCCGGCCAGCAGCAGGCTCCGGTAGCGAGCGGTCGCTGGCCATGAGCTCCTCGTGGGTGCCCTGGGCCACGACGCGCCCGTGGTCGATGACCACGATGCGCCGGGCCAGCCGCAGCGTCGAGCGGCGGTGGGCGATGAGGATGGTGGTGCGATCGGTCATCAGCTGGCGCAGCGTGTCGTGGATGGCCTCCTCGGTGGCGGCGTCCACCGCGGAGGTGGCGTCGTCGAGCACCAGGATGCGGGGGTTGGTGAGGATGGCCCGAGCCAGGGCGATGCGTTGGCGCTGGCCGCCCGACAGGGTCAGGCCCCGCTCGCCCACCAAGGTGTCGTAGCCCTCGGGCAGCTCGCCGATGAACCCGGCCGCCCCGGCCGCGGCGGCCGCCGCCTCGATCTCGGCCGAGCTGGCGTCGGGGCGGGCGTAGGCGATGTTGGCCCCGACCGACTCGGAGAACAGAAAGGCCTCTTCGAACACCACACCCACCTGGCTGCGCAACGAGTCGAGGGTGACGTCACGCACGTCGACGCCGTCGATGGTGATGGTGCCGGCGCCGACGTCGTAGAAGCGGGGGAGCAGGGCGGTGACCGTCGACTTGCCCGATCCGCTCGAGCCGACCAGGGCCACCACCTCGCCCGGGGCCACGGTGAGCTCGAAGTGGTCGAGGACGGGTTGGTCAGCGGTGTAGCCGAAGCGGACGTCGTCGAAGTGGATCTCGCCGCGCACCGGCGGGAGCTGCTCGGCGTCGGGGCGCTCGGTGATCAGAGGGTTGGTGTCGAGGATGTCGAGCACCCGGTCGGCGCCGGCTCGGGCTTGCTGGCCGATGGCGAACAGGCCGGCCAGCATCCGCACCGGCGGCACCATGAGCGCGACGTAGGTCATGAAGGCGAAGAAGGTGCCGTAGCTGATGTGGCCCCCGGTCACCAGCCACCCGCCCAGGCCCAGGATGGCCACCATCGTGAACGCCGGGATGGCCGACAGGATCGGCGTGTAACGGGCCTGGATCCGCACCAGCCGAGACCGCGACGAGTAGAGGTCGCGCGACGCGTCGGCCAGGTGGGCCAGCTCGCGGTCCTCCTGACCGAAGCCCTTGACCACCCGCACGCCGCTCACGGCTTCGTCGACCACGCCGGCCACCACGCCGGCGTGCTGCTGGGCGTCCCAGGTGGCCGGGAACACGGTGGTGCGCAGGCGCATGGCCACCGCCAGCAGCGCCGGCAGGCTGATCAGCATCAGCAGGGCGAGCGGCCAGGACAGGATGAACATGATGACCAGCGACAGCGCCACCATGACCACGTTGCCGGCCATGATCGGCATGAACTGCAACAGACCCTGGATCAGCCCCACATCCGACGACGAGCGCGACACCAGTTGCCCGGTGTGCATCTGGTCGTGTCCGGCGAAGTCGAGGCGTTGGAGGCGTTCGTAGATGGCGTTGCGGAGGTCGTACTGCACATACAAGCTGAACCAACCGCCCCGCCAGCGGCGGATGTAGGTCCACCACAGCGAGACCGTCGCCGTGCCCACCAGTGCGGCCAGGTAGATGAGGATCGGCTGGTGGCCGACGAGGCCGTCGTCGATGATGGCGCGCTGCAGCAGCGGCTCGATGGCGGCCACGATCTGGGCGGCCAGGGCGACACCGAAGGCGGTGTAGACGGTGCCCCGATGGGCCATCAGGAACGGCCACAGGCGCCGGATCCAGCCGCCGCTGCCGGGCGGCCGTGGCTCGGGGGTCGGGCGGGCGGCCTGGCCGCGGCGTCGGTCGGGCTCACGGGCTGACCACCACGTCGGTGGCGCCGGTCCGCGGGCCCGGGTTCTGCCGGCCGGTCTCCGCCCGGCGACGGGCACCATCGGCGTCGAAGGCGCGGCCGAGCGCGGCCAGCCCGTCGAGGACGGCCCGCCGGTCGGCGTCGGACACCTGGGCGAGCACGGTCTCGAGGCGGTCCGCCACCGAATCCTGGGCCCGGTCGAGCGCGGCGCGGCCGGCATCGGTGATCTCGAGGCTCACACCCCGACGGTCGCCGTCCACCGTGACCCGGCGCACGAACCCGTGCTGGACGAGTCCGTCGAGCACCCCGGTCAGCGACGGTCGGCTCACGCCGGTCAGTGTGGCGATGCGCCCCGCCCGCTCCGGCGACGAGGCGATCAGCGACAGCACGCGGAACTGCGGCAGCGACAGCTCGTCGAGCGATCGCTCGAGCATGCGCGCGCCCACGGCCAGCGTCAGTGTGGCGGGCGCGCTCGGTCCGATCAGCTCGTTCAGTCCCCACATGGTTAGGGTACCGAATTACCTATCGGAACGGTCAGCCGCGGCCGTTGGTGGTGGGCGCGCCCTTCGGCCCCGAGGGCGTTGCGCAGCGCCTGGGCTGCGCCCATCAGCCCGGCACTCTCGTAGGGCACCACGATGGTGGAGTTGTCGCTCTCGGCGAACTTGGACAGCGTGTCGAGCTGCAGGATGGCCACCAGGGTCTGGTTCGGGTTGGCCGCGGTGATGGCTCCGTAGACCGTGGCGATCGCCTGGCTGCGGCCTTCGGCCTCCAGGATGGCGGCTTGGCGCATGCCCTCGGCCCGCAGGATGGCGGCCTGGCGCTCGCCCTGGGCCGCCTTGATGGCGGCCTGGGACTGGCCTTCGGCCACGTTGATGGCCGAGGTCTGCTCACCCTCGGACTGCAGGATCCGCGCCCGCTTCTCCTGGTCGGCCTGCTTCTGCAGGGCCAGGGCCTGGAGGATCTGGGGTGGCGGCGCGATCTCCACGATCTCGATGCGGCTGATGCGGATGCCCCACTTGTCGGTGACCTGCTCCATCTGCTCCTGCACGTCGGTGTTGATCCGCTCTCGCTCCGAGAGGGCCTCGTCCAGGGTCATGGTGCCGATGACCGAGCGCAGGGCGGTGCGGGCCAGGGCATCGATGGCGATGTCGAAGTTCTTGACGCTGAACAGGGCCTGCTTGGCGTCCACCACCTGGGTGAAGATCGTGGCGTTCACCGTGACGACCACGTTGTCCTTGGTGATGACGTCCTGGCGATCCCCGGGCACGGGGACCTCGCGCATGTCCACCGGCTGGAGCGAATCGACGAACGGCGCGATGACCACCAGCCCGGGCTCGTGGGTCTTGCGGTACTCGCCGAGCCGTTTGACCACGCCCACCTGACCCTGTTGGACGATGTTGATCATCGACCGAAGGGTGGCCAGGCCCACCAGCACGATCACGCCCAACACCACCAGCCCGCCGATGGTGAGGCTGCCGAGGGCACAGATCATGATGGCTCCTTGCCTGCCTCGTCGGGCAGTTGGTCACTCGGGATGGTGTTGGCGCGTTCGGTGTCCGCGGTGTCCGCGGTGTCCGCGGTGGCCGCCGGGTCGACGGCAGGGTAGGTGCTGGGAAGCTCGGGGGCGATGACGCCGTCGACCGGCCATACCACCAGGGTGGTGCCCTGCACCGCGGTGACCAGCACCCGGGCGCCCTCGGGGATGGACGAGCCCGAGCCGCTGGTGGCCAGCCAGCGCTCGCCGGCCAGGCGGACGTGGCCGGGTGCGTGGGTGTCGCCCACCGCGTCGAGGGTCAAGACCTCCTCGCCCACCAGGGTGCCGGCCACACCTCGGCCCAGCGGGCCGTGGTCCTCGTGGGGGTTGAACCGCTTGCTCATCATCGGGCGCACCGTGGCGATGCCGAGGCCGGCCACGACGATCGCCACCCCCACCTGCACCGGGATGATCGGGACGAACAGCGCGGTCACGCAAGCGGCGAAGCATCCGATGGCCGCGAAGAGCGCGTAGAATGCCAGGTGGCGCATCTCGAACGCCAGCAGGATGACCCCCAGCACCAGCCAGGCCACAACCATCGTTCACACCTCTCTTCGGGCTGCATCGTACCGGTCGGTGTGGGTAGGAACGCGGTCAGGACCAAGGGGGTCCGATCCGGGGGGGTTGGCATGAAGCAAGGACGCGCGACACGAGCAGATGCAGACGACGGGGATGAGTTCGACGATCCCCCGGAGCTGTTCGACAATCCGTTCCGCACCGGGGTGGACGCGGACCCGCGGCCGGATGCCCCGCTCGGCGTCGATCAACCCGAGACGGGCGGGACCATCGACCTGACGGCTGAAGCACCTACGGCCGTCCCCAGCGTCGAACCGCCGTCGGGCCGCGCCGGCGTGCCCGATGTCGCCCCGCCGCCGACACCGGCGGCGCCGGGGGGCCAGCCGGTCACGGCGCAAGGTCAGGTCGGGGTGGAAACCCTGGTCCCCGGGCCCCTCACCGACACCGAGGCGGACACGCGTGTCGCGCTCGACCTGACCACGGTCAGGCCCCAGACCACGAGCCCGGGGGACGGCGCGCCGGCACACCACTTCTGGCTCTTCCGGCTTCTCGTCGGGTTCATCTCCCGGGCTCCGCGCCGAGTCGGCGCTCGTCCGCCTGGTCGCCTCGGCCGGGCTGGTGGCCATCGGTACCGCGGTGGGGGCCGCCCTGGTCGCCAACCACGTCGAGGGCTGGATCGTCGGGCTCAGCCTGTCGCTGGTCTGCGTGGTCCTGGCCGCCATCTTGTGGCGGTCCCGCGAGCTGTGGGTCATGTTGTCTGTGAGGTCGCGTCCGGACCACCACTAGCATGCGCGGCCGTGCAGCTCGAGCCGCGTCGTGTGGAGGTCCGCATCGGCGGCCGAACCCAGTCGGCCCCACACACGGTGGGGTCGGTTCGCGTCGGACCGCTCGAGGTGACCGTCACCGGTGAACCCGGTCCTCCCGTGGGCGTCCCCGACCCGGTCGGGAGCGTCGGGACCGTGGTGGAGTGGTCGGTGGCCAACGCGGGCGACAGCCCGGTGGCGGTCGAGGCGGTGGACCTGGTGTGGCAGGTCCACGACGCTGACCGGCCGCTGCGCTTCTTCCGTCACGGGTACCAGTCGTGGTCGCCCAGCGGGGTGGCGGTGCTCGGGATCGACCGGGACCCGTCGCGGGCCCGAGGGTCGTTGGCCATGGCCCGGGGCGTCCACCACGCCGACGCGGCGGTTGCCGAACCCGGGGAGCTGCGATCCGAGTGGGTGACCGTGCTGCGGGCCGGCATCCAGTCGCCGATCCTGGTGGGCTTCGACGGCGGCGAGCGCCACGACGGCACGCTGCGGCTGCGCGAAGGCGAGACCGGACCCGAGCTGCGCGTCGAGGCGTTCCTGGGCGGCGCGGTGCTGGCCCCCGGCGAGTCACGCCCGCTGCACGCCGTGCTGGTGGGCGCGGCGCCCGTCCCGGCCGGTGCCGCGGCTGGGCCCGGTTCGGGAGCCTCCGAGCTGCTGGAGGCCTGGGCCGAACAGGTGGGGCGCCGGGCGGGAGCCCGCACCCGGGCGCCGTACCAGGTCGGCTGGTGCTCCTGGTACCACTACTTCCACGACGTGGCCGAGGCCGACGTCCGATCCAACCTCGCCCTGGCGGATCGCTGGCCCTTCGACGTGTTCCAGCTCGACGACGGCTACCAGGCCGCCATCGGGGACTGGACGGTCACCAACGAGCGCTTCCACGCCGGCGTCGAAGATGTGGCGTCGGCCATCGCGGCCGCCGGCATGATCCCTGGCCTGTGGATCGCACCGTTCATCGTGGCTCCCGACTCGGCGGTGGCCCGTGCCCATCCCGACTGGTTGGCCCGTGAGCCGGTCCGGATCGGCGCCACCGAGCGGGACGCGCCGCTGCCCGGTATGTACAACCCGTCCTGGGGTGGCGGGCAGGGCGGGTTCATGTGGGCGCTGGACACCACCCATCCCGAGGTGCTGGCGCACCTCGAGGGGTTGGCCCGCGACCTCGTGGACGCCGGCTACCAGTACCTGAAGCTCGACTTCACCTTCGCTCCCAGCTACGAGGGCCGCTGGTACGACCCGGCGGCCACGCCGGCCCAACGGGTGCGGGCCGGCTACGACGCCATCCGCCGGGGAGCGGGAGACGGCACCTTCATCCTGGGATGTGGCGTGCCGCTGTCCAACGTGGTCGGCACGGTGGACGGCAATCGGATCGGCTCCGACGTGGCCCCGTCGTGGTTGCGCAAGGGCGGGGGCGAGGGCCTTGCCGGCTACGAGTCGGCCCTGCCGGCCACCCGCCACGCCCTGCACGCCACACTGGCCCGGTCGTTCATGCACCGCCGCCTGTGGTTGAACGACCCCGACTGCCTGATGTTGCGCAGCGCCGAGACCGACCTGGGGGCCGAGGCGGCTCGCACGTGGACCCGGGCGGTGGCGCTCTCGGGCGGCATGGCCCTCGTGTCGGACGACCTGTCCCTGCTCGACGACGATGCCCGCCGCCGGCTGGACGAAGCCGTCGAGGTGGGCCGGCACAGCGACGAGGCCGCGGCGGCGGGGACCACACCGCGCTGCGACGACCTCATGCGCCATCGCGACGTGGGTGAGCTGACCGCCTTGGGCCAGCACCTGGTGGTCGACGCGGCCACGGGCCGCTCGACCCTCCGCCCTACCTCACCCCACCCCGCCTGACGCCACGCCCTCGTGCGACCGGACCGCCGGTTCGCGGGGCTCAGGTCTCGAGGGCGGCCTTCGGGGGACTGGCGGGGGCGGACTCGCTGCGCACCAGGGTGCGGTACAGGTCGGCGTACAGGCCGTCGAGGGCCAACAGCTCGATGTGGCTGCCTCGCTCCACGATCCGGCCCTGCTCGAGCACCAGGATCTGGTCGGCTGCGGTGATGGTCGAGAGTCGGTGAGCGATCACGATGGCCGTGCGCCCGGCCAACGCCTGGGCCAGCGCGGCCTGGACCAGCGACTCGTTCTCGGAGTCGAGGTGACTGGTGGCCTCGTCCAGGATGACCACCGCCGGGTTCTTCAACAGCATGCGGGCGATGGCCAGGCGCTGCTTCTCGCCGCCCGACAGGCGGTAGCCCCGCTCGCCCACCACCGTGTCGAAGCCTTCGGGCAGGCCCATGATCACGTCGAGGATCTGGGCCGCCCGGCACGCCTCGATCATGTCCTGGTCGGTGGCGTCGGGTCGGGCGTAGCGCAGGTTGGCCCCCACTGTGTCGTGGAACAGGTGCGGGTCCTGGCTGACCACCCCGATGGCGTCGTGCAGGCTGGCCTGGGTCAGGTGGCGGATGTCGAACCCGTCGACCCGGATGACCCCGTCGGTCACCTCGTAGAGGCGGGGGATGAGCGAGCTGAGCGTGGTCTTGCCCGCCCCCGAGGGGCCGACCAGGGCCACCAGTTGGCCCGGTTCGATGACCGCCGAGATGCCACGCAGCACAGACTCACCCTGCTCATCGGACAGCGGGCCGGCGCCCACCGCCTCCAGCGAGGCGATCGAGACCTCGCTGGCCGCCGGGTAGCGGAACCAGACCTCGTCCACCTCGATGCGGCCGGTGGGGTCGACCAGCTCCACCGCATCGGGGGCGTCCTGGATGGGGTTGGTCAGGTCGACGATCTCGAAGACCCGGTCGAAGGAGACGAAGGCGCTCATGATGTCGACCCGGGCGTTGGTCAGCGCGGTGAGCGGGGCGTAGATCTGGGTGACGAAGGCGGCCAGGGCCACCAGGGTGCCCACGCTGATGCTGCCCGAGATGACCAGGTTGCCGCCGATGCCGTAGACGGCGGCCGTGCCCACCGCCGCCACCAGGGCGAGGGCGATGAAGAAGGCCCGTCCGTACATGGCGCCGCGCACACCGATGTCGCGCACCTTGCCGGCCCGGTCGGCGAAGTGGTCGACCTCGCGGTCGTAGTCGCCGAACAGCTTCACCAGTTGGGCGCCCGAGACGTTGAATCGCTCGGTCATCTGGGTGTTCATGTCGGCGTTGAGCTCGAAGCCCTGGCGGGTGATCTCCTGCATCTTGCGGCCCACCCGCTTGGCCGGGACGATGAAGATGGGCAGCAGGACGAGGGCGACCAACGTGATCTGCCACTGCAACAGGAACATGGCGGTCAGGGTGGTGATCAGCACCACCACGTTGGACACCACCGACCCCAGCGTCGAGGTCAGCGCCTGTTGGGCACCCATCACGTCGTTGTTGAGTCGGCTGATGAGGGCACCGGTCTGGGTGCGGGTGAAGAAGCCGATGGGCATGCGCTGGGTGTGGTCGAACAGCTTGACCCGCAGGTCGTAGATGACGCCCTCGCCGATGCGGGCCGACCACCACCGGTCGAACCAGCCCAGACCCTGGGTGGCGACGGCCGCCCCGACGCTGATGGCGGCCAGGACCGACACCGCGGCCCGGTTCTTCTCGGGGATGGCCACGTCGATGATCTGGCGGACCAGCAGCACAGGCACCAGGGCGATGAGGGCCTCGGCGATGATCACGGCCACGTAGCCGAACAGCATCCACCGGTAGGGTCGGGCGAACTCCAGGGATCGCTTGACCACGCCCTTGCGCAGGGTGACGCCCTGGATCTTGGAGGGATCCGAGCCGATCAGGGCGTGAGGGCCCATTCGCATCATGGCGATCAGGCTAGGGCGACGATCTCCTTGCCCCTGCCCGCCGGCACGATCGCGACGCCAGTTCAGCCCTGCGGCCGATGTCGTCCACGCCGCCCGCCGCCTGCGCACGATCGTCACGTCCGACGACCATGTCCTTCACCGAGGAAGCAGTCCCGACTCGCCCTCGGCGGGGTCGCCTCGGAGGTTCCATGCGACGGATGCCCGCGCCTGGCGTCGATGGTCGACCGGCATTTGGCCACGGCGGCGCCTGACGGTCTGTCCTGTCGGTCCGATCTGGTTCAATGGCAACATGCTCGACGACGGCGAGCTCGTGGCGATGGCGACGCTCGTCTGGCATCGTTGACTTGTGGAGCGAAGCGACCACGTTCAGCTATTGACCAACAGCAAGGAGCCGCATCCGTGGCAGAGGATCTGGGTCACGCCCTCGCCCGGGCGTTGGCCGACAGGGACGCCGGGGCACTGAAGCTGCTCCTGCGGCCAGATGTGGAGTTCCGGGCCATGACGCCGGGGATGTTCTGGGAGGCATCCGACGCAGACACGCTGGTCGACGAGATCATGCTCGGTACCTGGTTCGACGATGATGATCGGATCACCCGCATCGTCCACGTCGATACCGGCGTCATCGGTTCTCGTCACCGAGTCGGGTATCGGTTCGAGCTGAGTGGCGATGGCGGCGACCAGGTCATCGAGCAGCAGGCCTACTACGAGACCGATGGGCAACGGATCTCGTGGCTGCGGGTGATGTGCTCCGGGTTCCTTCCCGCGGAGGCGTAGGTGAGGGTGGGCTGCCGGGATGACCGGGCTGGCACGAGACCGACGAACCTGGGCGGCCTTGGGCCGTGAGAGGGAGAAGACCCTGGTCTCCGGACCACAGGTTGACTGGTCCGGACGGTCCCGGAGCGACCGGGACCGTCTCAGACGCGTTGGCGGAAGGTAAGGGATTCGAACCCTTGGTGAGCCGTAACCCACAACGACTTTCGAGGCCGTCCCATTCGTCCGCTCTGGCAACCTTCCGCCAGAGACGTTAGTCGCGCCGATCCGCCCCGGGCGAAGCCATACCCCACCGCCCGCAACCGGCCGGGTGGAGGTCGAAGACCTGGCGCATCGCCTTCCCGGCACGTCTGGCCCCCGAAACGGTGGTCAGGCGTGCTCGGAGCCCGCCGCCCGGCCTTCCCGGCACGTCTGGCCCCCGAAACGGTGGTCAGGTGTGCTGGGAACGGACGGGTCAGGGTGCCGGGTCGGACCGGGTCAGGGGCGGCGGGTGGCGAAGAAATCGGTCAGCAGCGCGGCGCACTCGTCGCCGGCCACGTCGGGTCGCACCTCGAACTCGTGGTTCAGTCGGGGGTCTGACCCGAGGTGGTAGAGGGAGCCGAGGGCGCCCGCCTTGAGGTCCCGTGCGCCGAACACCACTCGCCCGATGCGGGCGTTGACCGCCGCCCCGGCACACATGGCGCAGGGCTCGAGGGTGACCACCAAGGTGGCGTCTTCCAGGCGCCACGACTCCCCGCGCCGAGGCCGCGTCACGCAGGGCCAGCATCTCAGCATGGGCGGTGGGATCCTGGGTGAGTTCGCGCTCGTTGTGACGACGCGCCACCACCTGGCCATCGACCACCACCACCGCGCCGATCGGGACGTCGTCGTGGTCCAGAGCGGCCCGGGCCTCCTCGATGGCCACCGCCATGGCGTCGCTGTCCTCCATGGCTGGCGACACTAGATGTCGGTGTGGGGGTCAGGCCCGCCGCTCAGACGCCGACCGGCTCGCTGACGGGTTCGTCGGGCTCGCCACCCAGCGGGGCCGCGTCGATCTCGGCGGTCGGGCCCTCCACGTCGAGGTGGGGCAGGATCCGGTCGAGCCAGCCTGGCAGCCACCAGTTGGCGTCGCCCAGCAGCTCCATGGTCGAGGGCACGATCACCATCCGGATGAGGGTGGCGTCGATGAAGATGGCGCTGGCGAAACCGATCCCGAAGAGCTTGATGACGATGTTGTCGCCCAGCACGAACGAGAGGAAGAACGTGCACATGATGGCGGCAGCCGCGGTGATGACCCGCGCCGTGGCCGACAGGCCGTCGGCCACGGCCTGGCCGTTGTTGCCCGTGTGGAGGTACTCCTCACGGATTCGCGACAGCAGGAACACCTCGTAGTCCATGGACAGCCCGAAGAGGATGGCGAACATCATGATGGGGATGAACGCCTCGATCGGCCCGCCCTTGCCCACCCCGACGAGGTCTTTGCCCCAGCCGTACTGGAAGATCATGACCACCACGCCGTAGGCCGCGCCGATGGACAGCAGGTTCATGATGGCGGCCTTGAGGGGCACCAGGATCGAACGGAACACGGCCATCAGAAGCAGGAAGCTCAGCCCGATGACCACGGCGATGAAGAACGGCAGCCGTTGGCTCAACACGTTGGCGAAATCGTCGGTCACCGCCGCGAAACCGCCCACGTACACCTTCAGATCGGTGCCGCTGGTGGCCTGCGGGATGACGTGGTCGCGCAGGTCGTGCAGCAGGCGGGAGGTGGCCTCGTCCTGGGGGGCGGTGGTCGGGTAGACGCGCATGACCGCGGTGGTGCCGGCCGGGTTGACGATCGCGGGCGATGCGGAGGCCACGCCGGGGGTGGCGGCGATGGCGTGCTCGAGCTTGGCCAGATCCGCGGTGTGGTCGCTGCCGGGTGGCACCTGGACGGCCAGCAGGAACGGGCCGTTGAAGCCGGGACCGAATCCGTCGGCCAGCGTGTCGTAGGCCAGGCGGGTCTGGGTGCCGGCGGGGTCGTTCCCGGCGTCCACGAAGCCCAGGCGCAACGACAGCACGGGCAGGGCCAGGGCCAGCACCACCCCTAGCCCGGCGAGGGTGAGCCACCAGGGGTGGCGCTGCACGAAGCGACTCCAGCGGTGCCACATGGTCTCGTGTCCGGGCGTGACCTCCTTGTGGGCCCAGGGCAGGCTCAGCCGGTCGATGTTTGTACCCACGAACCCCAGCACCGCAGGCAGCAGGGTCACGGCGGCGAGCACGGTGCAGGCCACCACCGCGGCCGAGCCGATGCCCAGCCCGCTGATGAACGAGAGGCGCATGGCCAGCATGCCGACCAGGGCGATGATCACGGTGAGACCGGCGAACAGCACGGCGCGCCCGGAGGTGTCGACGGCGGTGACCACGGCCTCCTCGGGGTCGAGGCCGGCTTGCAGGCCCTGGCGATAGCGGGTGACCACGAACAGCGCGTAGTCGATGCCCACCCCGATACCGATCATGGTGGCCAGGATCGTGGTGAACGACTGGAGGGGGAACGCGTGGGTGAGCAGCTCGACGAGGGGAAGGCCGATGGCCAGACCGCTCAGGGCCACCACGATGGGCAGGGCCATGGCCAGGACCGATCCGAAGGCGATGAGCAGGATGATGATGGCGGCCACGATGCCGATCAGCTCGCTCGACGGCAGCGGCTGGCGCTCGGCCTGGGTGATGAGCTGACCGCCGAGGTAGACCTGCAACCCGTCGGTGGAGCGCTGCTCGCCAACCGCGATCATCTGCTTGCCCACCGCCGTGTCGATGTTGTTGGACTGCTCGTCGAGCTGGAGGTTGGCCAGAGCCACCGTGCCCGAGCGCGAGATGCCCCCCGGCTGGGTGTAGGGATCGCTGACGCCGGACACGTGGTCGACCTTGGCCAGCTCGGCCAGCAGCGACGCCACCTGGGCCTTGACCTTGGGGTCGGCCATGGACGGCGTCCCCTTCATGACCACTTGCACGCTGTCGCCCGACTGGGCCTTGAAGTTCTGCTGCAACAGGTGCTGCGCTTGGGTCGATTCGGTGTTGGGCGCGCTGAAGCTGGTGGTGAAGTTGGTGCCCGCTGCGCTCACGATGACCTGGAGGGCGACGAAGACGATCACCCAGGCCAGGACAACCCAGCGGCGATGGGTGTAGCAGAACCGGGCGTGTGAACGCAGAGACATCTCAGCTTCTCCAGAAGGCGGAGCCGGGGGGCGGCTCAGTCGGTGAGCGGGGTGGCCGATGCAGGCTGATCGGGCGGGTCGGTCTGGGCGCAGGGATCGGCGAAGCGTCCCTGCTTCATGCTGGCCGGGTCGGCGGCCGCCTCGGCCGGCCCCAGGATGGGCATTCGCCAGATCGAGAGGCGGGAGCCGTCGGGCCCGGTGTTGCCCAGGGCGCCGGCGGCCAGGCGCAGCAGCCGCCAGGAGGCGCGGAACAACAGGATGGCCAGCGGGATCTCCACGAAGGCGGCGGCCACCGAGGTGAATCGATCGTGGTGCTCGGCGGTGGTGACGTCGAACCACGCGTCACAGCACAACAGCACGCCGGTGGTGAACGCGGTGAGCAGCACCAGCTGGCGGCGATGCCAGCCCAGCCAGGCCGTGGCGCTGAGGAACGCCAGCAGCGCGATGTCGAACCCCACCCAGGTCAGGCGCCAGTCGGTGGCCACATAGCGACGGGGCAAGGTGAGGACCAAGCTGATGATCCACGGGACCAGGGCGATGGCCGAGGCAGTCACGATCACGAGCAGGTTGCGGCGGTGGTGGTGCTCGTGGTCGAGGTGGTGCTCCGTCGCCGGCTCATCGGGCTCCGGGCCACCACCTGCTCCGGACCGCACGTCGATGGCGCTGTGCTTCATCCGGCGCATCCTGGCGTGGCCTCGGTCGCCTGGCGCGAGGCCAGGATGGGCCGGATGGCCTCGTCGAGGTGGCGGCGTTCGATGGGATCGAGCTGGTCGACGAAGTCGCGGAAGTCGGCCCGGCGTCCCTCCGCCATCTCCTCGACCATCGCCTGCCCGGCCGGGGTCAGGGCCACCCGCTTGATCCGGCGATCGATGCCATCGGCGTGGCGCTCGACCAACCCGGCCCGCACCATGGCGTCGATGGCCCGTCCGGCCGCGGCCACCGACAGCACGATCTGCTCGGCGATCTCGACCTGGGCCGGCTCGCGCTCGCTCCAGAACAACAGGTGCAGGATGCGCACCTGAGAGATCGTCAGGTCGTGCTCGGCCATGGTGGTGAACGCGTTGCCCCGGCCCGGTCGCATCACCAGCTGGGTGAAGGCGGCCAGGACGTCGGTCAGGTCCTCGGCCTGGGTGTCGGTGCGGGAGGTGATCATCGCGATCGCGCAATGGTAGCGACCACGCAAGCATCTTCCACGCGGCTCGGGGGGCTGGCGCAAAGCTAGGGTGCGATCCAGGCGGGTGGGATCCATCCCCACCCGGGGGAGCACGAGTCATGCCCTACAACGACGGCCGCATCATCCACGACGCCGACGCCCATCTGATGGAGACGCCGAACTGGCTGCGCGATCACGCCGATCCCGCGGTGCGCGGCCGCATCGAGCCGCTGCGGTATCCCGGCGGCAACGAGTTGCGCCAGACCGGCGAGGTGACCGAGCAGCAGCGCGACCTCGACGGCGCCTTCGAGAAGCTCCGCCGGCGTCACGCGTCCGACGAGTACCGGGCTGACGAGGCGAGCGAGATCATGGCTCGCAAGAACTTCGCGGCCACCGGGTCGTTCGTGGCCGAGGATCGCCCGCGCGCTCTCGACCTGCTCGGGTTCTCCAGCCAGCTCGTGTTCAACACATTCCACAACCGGCGCCTGCGCGACTGGGAGCACGGTGGCGACGCCGAGCTGGCCGTGGGGGTGGCTCGGGCCCACAACCGGGGGATGGTCGAGTTCTGCTCGGTCGACCCGCGCCTGCTGGCCACCTGCTACGTGCCCCTGTTCGACCTCGACGTGGCCGCCTCCATGGCTGACGAGGCCATCGGGATGGGCGCGGCCGCGCTGCTGGTGGCGTCGGGCTGCCCGCCCGGTCACTCGCCCAGCCACGTGGGGCTCGACCCGGTGTGGGCGCGTGCCCAGGAGGCCGGCATCCCCGTGGTGTTCCACGTCGGGGGCACCGGCGACCTCATCGACCCCGCCTACTTCCGCAACGGTCTGCCCGTACCACCGGACTTCCACGGCGGCGAGGAGAACTTCCGATCGGTCGACTACATGGGCATCCCGGGCCCGCCCGCCCAGACGCTGGCCACCATGATCTTCGACGGCGTGCTCGAGCGGTTCCCGTCGCTGCGCTTCGGCGTGATCGAGCAGGGTGCGGTCTGGGTGCCGTCGTGGACCCGGCAGATGGAGGCCGCCTTCGAGGCCTTCGTGCGTCACGAGGAGCGGCTGCGCGCCCTGTCCCTGCGACCCACCGACTACGTCCGCCGCCAGATCCGCTTCACCCCGTACCCCACCGAGGACGTGGGCTGGATCATCGAGCAGTCGGGCCCCGACGTCTGCCTGTTCTCCTCCGACTACCCGCACGTGGAAGGTGGTCGGCGCCCCCTCGAACGCTTCGAGGCTTCCCTGGTCGGAACCGACCCGGCGGCGTGCGAGCGCTTCTACACGGACAACTTCCTCGACCTCATGGGCTCCGCGGCGGCGGCTCTGGCCGCCTGATCGGCGGGTGGGCTCAGCTGCCCAGCCACAGGTGGAGCCAGAGGAAGGACCCCAGCGGGTCGTCCCACCGCGGGTCGCCCGGGGACAGGTCGGTGGTGTGCCCTCACCGGTCTGGCCCACGTGGTCGCAGGTCCCCGGCCACCCGGTGGTCGGTGCACGTCTCCCGGCTCGGCCGGGACCTGTCAAACCGACGGGCGGTGATCCGGCCACCGCAGCTCGACGAACCGATCGGCGACGAGGGTGGCCAGCGGTCCCGGGTTCAGGTGGTGCTCGGTGGGGTCGGGGTTGCGGAACTCGTCACGCACGATGCCGGTGGTCGGATCCACCAGGGCCGGGTCCAGGTCCAGGTAGGGGCACCCGTGGTCGTGCGCCCAGACCGCCAGGTCGGCGTTGTAGGCCAGCGTGGCCGCCGCACGTGCCTCGATGCTGGCGGTCACCTGGCGCCGGGCGTTGGCCAGCCCGGTCCAGGTGGTGTAGTCCTCGACGGTGGGCGGCACGACCGAGACCACGCCCAGATGTCGGCGGCCCTCGGCCAGCAGCCCTTCGAGGTAGCGGCGATGACGCTGCCAGGAGATCTGCAGCTGTGCGTCGACCGTCGTGTGCTCCTGCACGGCCAGGTACCAGCAGAGGAAGCCGCAGTCGACCTCGCCGAGCATGACCAGCGTCCGGCGCGACCGGGGGACCGCCTCCAGCGTCGCCTCGAATCGGGCCAGCGCGTCGGTGGACGAGTTGGGGTTGGCCAGTCCTCTCGCCGTGGCCCCGGGCACGGCCGCAACCGTCAACGAGATCCCGGTCAACAAGCGTCGCCGGCGGATCTCGTCGAACACCGCGGCGTGGCTGTCACCAAGCACCACGGCGTGGCGCTGGCCGATGGCGCGAGCCAGCACTTCGGCCACATCGGAGCCGCGAGCCAGGCGACGCCACCGCCAGGCCTGCAGGCGCGCCCGTTCGACCCAGGATCTCCTCGGCGAGCCGCCCACGGCCCAAACGTAGCGGGAGATGACCGAGTGCGACGGTAGCGATCTAGGGACCGAAGACCCTGGTCGGTGGCGGTCGCGCCGATCGAAGATCGACCCATGACCGACGACTCGAACCTGGACCTCGACTGGTCGGGACTGGCCATCATGGCGCCCGAGGATTGCTATGACCGGCTCAGGCACGCCCACGTCGGCCGGATCGGCTTCGTCGACCAGGGCGAAGTGATGGTCCTCCCGGTGAACATCTCCCTCGACGGGCATGCCATCGTCTTTCGAACCGGTCACGGCGCCAAGCTCTCGAGCGCGGTCTTGTCGAAACCCGTGTGCGTGGAGATCGACGACTGGGACGACCTGGCGCACACGGGCTGGAGCGTGCTGGCCCGAGGGGTCGCCTCCGAGGTGCTCGACGACGACCAGATCGAACATCTCCGATCACTCCCCGTACGCCCGTGGGCGAACCCCCAGGCCCGCGACCGCTGGGTGCGTGTCTCGGTCACCGAGATCTCCGGTCGCCGCATCGTCCAGATGCCGGTCTAGGCGATGAGGAGCCGAACTGTCGGCGCGGCCGCAGGCATCCCCGTCGTGCTGGGCGGGTTGGCCGTCGCCAGCTATCCCGTGCTTTGGCGACAGTGGTGCCTGACGTGGGGCGCGACACCCGAGGAGGTCACCCGCGAGATGCCGGGCGACGACCTGCTCGTCGTCCCCGATGTGGAGACGACCCGCGCCATCACCATCTGTGCACCGCCGAGCGCGATCTGGCCCTGGCTCGTGCAGATGGGCAGTTCCCGCGCCGGCGCCTACACCTATGACTGGATCGAGAACCTGATGGGTCTCGACATGCACAGCGCAGACGAGATCCGTCCCGAGCTCCAGGATCTGGCGGTCGGCGACGTCGAACCGCTGGGCAGTAAGGGGCCGACCCTGCGGGTCGAGGTCCTCGACGTGGATCGGGCCATGGTCCTGCGCTCTGAGGACGGCAACTGGGTGTGGGCCTTCGGTCTCTACCCGCGGGCGCGGCCACCCGCCTGGTGAGCCGCAACCGCATCGCCGCCCCGGACGGCAAGCCCGGCGCCCGCGTCATGAACCGGTCTGTTGGAGCCCGGCAGCCTGATCATGGAGCGCAAGATGCTCATCGGCATCAAGCAGCGAGCCGAGCGACTGGCGACCGAGGTCGAGGTTCCGGCCTAGCCGGGCGGGAGCGGGCCGTGGTGGCTCCAACGCGAGGCGACCCGGTGGACGCGATGTGTCCGGTCACGTCGCAGCGGTGCCTTGGTGGTGAGCTGGTACACCTTGAAGAACCAGTACTTGGCAACCTCGACGGACAGCAGGTAGGCCACGACGAACAGGGTGAGCACGGCGAAGAACGACGGGGGCAGCGGCGCGAAGCCGAGGGCGCTGTGCAGCGAGGCTCTGGGGGATGGCCGCGCCGATGGCCACCACCGCCATCACCGACACGAGCAACGGGGTGGAGGGTCTGCTGCGCAGGAAGGGGACCCGTCGGGTGCGGATGACGAAGACGATGAGGGTCTGGGTGGCGAGCGACTCGACGAACCAACCCGAGCGGAACAGCGGCGCGGCGGCGTGGAAGCCCCAGAGCATCACCGCGAAGGTGGCGAAGTCGAAGACCGAGCTGATCGGCCCGAACCGCACCATGAATCGCTTGATGAACGCGATGTCCCAGTGCGACGGTCTGGCCAGCTGCTCCTCGTCGACGTTGTCGGTCGGGATCGTCATCTGGCTCGTGTCGTAGAGCAGGTTGTTCAGCAGGATCTGGAACGGCAGCATCGGCAGGAACGGCAGGAACGCGGCCGCCACCGTGACGCTGAACATGTTTCCGAAGTTCGACGATGTGCCCATCAGCACGTACTTGATGGTGTTGGCGAAGATGCGCCGGCCTTCGGCCACGCCGTCGGCGAGCACGTCGAGGTCCTTGTCCAGCAGGATGATGTCGGCCGCGTCCTTGGCCACGTCGGTGGCCGACTCCACCGAGATGCCCACATCCGCGTGGTGCAGAGCCAAGGCGTCGTTCACGCCGTCGCCGAGGAAGGCGACCGCCGACCCCGTTCGGGACTGGGCCCGCAGGATGCGGGCCTTCTGCTCCGGGCTGACGCGGGCGAAGATGGACGCTCGCGCCCACGGCTTCGGTGAGCTGGTCGTCGTCGAGCGCGTCGAGCTCGGGCCCGGTGAGCGTCGCCGCCGACGGCAGTTGGAGCGTGCGGCACACCGTCTCGGCCACCCGGGGGTTGTCGCCGGTGACGATCTTCACGGTGATACCCAAGCGCGGACAGCCGCTCGATCGATCCGGCCGCCGAGGGCTTGGGCTGGTCGAGGAAGCTCAGGAATCCGAGCAGGTGCAGGTCGTGCTCGTCATCGGGCCGGATCGACGACGAGCCCGGTGCCGGGCGGCTGGCTACGGCCACGACGCGGTTGCCGGCCGCGAACTCGGCGGCCAGCACGGTGCGGGCGGTGTCGCTGACGTCGGTGCACCGCTCCAGGACCTGTTCGGGCGCTCCCTTGGTCACGATGACTCGGCCCTCGTCGCTGTCGATCAGCACCGAGACGCGGCGCCGGTCGTGATCGAAGGGGGCGATGGACACTCGGCGATGGCGGCCCAGTGCGGCCGGGTCGGCGTGGCGTGACTCCCAGAGGGCGACATCGAGTGGATTTCCTCCGATGGCCGTGGCGCCGGCGACGGTGGCCTCGTTGCAGACCAGGCCGAGGATGAACACCTGCTCGTCGGGAGCGCCGTCGGCGTTGATGGCGCGCTCGTAGCTGATGTGCCCATCGGTCAGCGTGCCCGTCTTGTCGGTGAACAACACGTCGATGTCGCCGAGGTCCTCGATGCAGACGAGCCGCTTGACCAGCACATGCTTCTGGGCGAACCGACGCGACCCGGTGGCCAGGCTGGTGGACACCACGGCCGGCAGGAGCTGGGGGGTGATCCCCACGGCGACAGCCAGGGAGAACAGGATCGCCTCGATCACCGGCCGCCCCAGCAGGACGTTGACGATGAAGATGGCGACGCTCAAGACCCCCCCGACCTTGGCCAACAGACCGGAGAACCGGGTCAGGCCGATCTGGAACTCGGTCTGGGGCTGCCGTTCGCCCAGACCGATGGCGATGCGCCCGAACTCGGTCCGCGCCCCGGTGGCCACCACGACGGCGTCGGCCGAGCCCTCGTGCACGACGCTGCCCATGAACAGGCAGGACGACCGCTCCGCCAGAGCTGATCCCGACGGGACGGCGTCCGACGACTTGGAAGCCGGAACCGACTCGCCGGTGAGGATCGACTCGTCGCACTCGAGGTCGCTGGTCGCGAGCAGCCGGAGGTCGGCGGGCACGATGGATCCGACATCGAGGTGGACGATGTCGCCCGGGACGAGGTGGGTCACCTCAACCCGCTGCGGCGCGTCACCTCGGGTGACGGTCACCAGGTGACGGATCTCAGAGTGCATCGCCTCCGCGACCAGTGCGGCTCGATACTCGTTCACGAAGCCCAACCCGATCGACGCCATCAGGATGATGGCGATGATCGCGGCGTCGACTCCCTCGCCCACGAACGCCGAGACCGCGGCGGCGGCTACGAGCAGCCAGAGCAAGGGGCTGTTGACCTGACGGGCGAGTACCGCCAGCGCGCTGGCGCGGTGGGTGCGCACCGCGTTCGGTCCGTAGGCCTCGAGACGGCTCGCCGCCTCCGGCTCGGACAATCCGGCGGTGCCGGTCCCGAGCCGGTCGAGCACCTGGTCGGTGGACAGCGATGCCGCCCCTGCGGTGCCGAGGGGGGCTGGCACCATCGACGTCCCGGGGAGCGGACCGGACATGGTCATGGAGTATGGAGCCTCATCGAGGAGTCACCGACACGGAGTTGTGACGATGGACTCTGTTCCCCGTCACGGCCCGGTTCGATGATCGGAAGGTGAGCATCGACCCCAACGAACCCGAGCCCATCACCCAGGGGGATTGCATCCGCCTGCTCGGGTCTGCGGCCATCGGGCGTCTGGCTCTGTCGATCCACGCCCTGCCCGTCGTTCTGCCCTGCAGCTTCGGGCTGGCACTCGACGGTATCGTGATTCGAACCGGCGGTGGGCCCGAGTTCGACCAGGCCTGCGACCAGGCGGTGGTGGCCTTCGAGGTCGACGGGTTCGATCCGATCCTCGAGACGGGCTGGACCGTTCTCGTGCAAGGCCTGGCCACCGTGCTCACCGGGCCGTTGGAGCTCGATGTGGCCAGCCAGCTGGAGCTGGCGCCCTGGGGCGACCCGCCGGGAGAGTCGTTCGTGAGGGTCCCGTTGGATCTGGTGACGGGGCGGCGCCTGGGTCACTGGTACGGGCTCGCGGCCTGCCCCAGACGTCTCCCTAGCTGGCGACGCGCTCGAGGGCGCCGATTCAACCGGAGCCGCCCCGGGTTCCCGTGAGATCCATCACCAGGTGCAGGACGCCGCAGTCGATGCTGGACGAGACCACCCAACCGGTGTGGGCGAACACCTCCAGCATCGGTCGGTTCTCGGCGAGCGTGTCGGCCACGAATCGGCTGATGCCTTCATCCCGGGCGCGCTCGGCCAGTCCGAGCAGCAGCATGGTGCCGGCCCCGCGACCTTGCTCGTCGTCGCGCACCACGAAGGCCACCTCGGCCTCGGGACTCCCCGGTTGGCGGTCGTAGCGTCCGATGCCGACGATCTCGTCGTCGCTCCACATGACCAGCGCCTCGCGGTCGTGGTGGTCGACGGTGGTGAATCGGGTCACCTCGGTCGGACTCAGATGCGGGTGAGCGGAGAAGAACCGCAGGCGGGTCGTCTCCTGGCTGAGCCTGCCGTGGAAGCGCTCCAGCGCGGGCCCGTCGCCGGCCCCGACCGGCCGGACCACGACCGGGGTCCCGTCCTGGAGGTTGCGCCGATGGTCCCTGTCCGACGAGCTCCCGTCCGACGCCGGGGACGACGACTCGACGGTCGGTCCGTCGGCCGGTCCGTCGGTCGAGTGCGATGCCATCGTCTCATTGAGCCACGGCCTCGCTGCGCCGCGGGTAGGGGCCAAAGTCCTCCCCGGGTCCCCGGGTCCCCGGGTCCGGGTTCGGGGATGTCGGGCCCGGGAATCCGTCCTGGGTGCGGTGCTCGCCGGATCGGAGCCAGTCGGGACCTTTGTCACAGCCGCGCTGGGTCCTTCGGCCCTGGAGGGCTGATCGAGGTCTCCCTACCGTCCGAGGACAGCCGATCGTCGGCCAGCCCGCTACGGAACGAGCGGTGAGGAGGAGGCGGGTGTCATGGGCAGCACGAAGGGTTGCCATGCCGATCTGCTGTGACGGCCGAGGCAGGGTGACGGCCGGGTGAGGGTCGTCGCCGCGTTGGGCGGCAATGCGCTGGTTCGCCGCGGCGAACGGCCCGACGCAGAGGTCCAGGAGCGGCGCCTGGCCGCCGCGGCCGCCGTGCTCGCGGCCGTGGCCCGCCAGCACGAGCTGATCGTCACCCACGGCAACCGTCCCCAGGTCAGCGGCCCGTGGCTCGAGCGCGCCGACGACCCCCAGCCGACCTGGCGCGGCTCACCGGAGGTGCTGGACGCTCAGAGCCAGGGCCTGGTGGGGTACGGGTTGGTCGACGCGCTGCAACGGGAGCTGCCGGATCACGAGGTGGCGTGCCTGTTGACCCGCACCTTGGTGGTGGCCGACGAGCCTGTGGGCATCATCGAGGCACCGCTGCTCGAGCGCCTCATCGCCCCGAAAGTCGTGCTCGTCTGCGTGGCGGGCGGCCGGGTCCTGGTTCCCACCGGTCTCGAGGGGTCGCCCCGCGGCGCCGAAGTGGTCATCGACCGGGACATGACCGCGGCGTGGCTGGCCGAGCAGGTGGCGGCGGATCGGCTGGTGCTGCTCACCGACGTGAACGCCGTGGTCGACGGATGGGGCAGTGGTGCTCCCCGCCCGATCCGCCGTGCCGGCCTGCGTTGGTTCCGCCGCCACCGCTATTCCCCCGGGTCGATGGGACCGAAGGTCGAGGCCGCCTGCCGCTTCGTCGAGCGCACGGGCCGATCCGCCTTCATCGGTGCGCCCGAGGAGGTGGAGGCGATCATGGCCGGCCGGGCTGGAACGGAAGTGACCGCCACGCCCCTGCCGATCGGCTGACTCGGGACCTTTGGCCCTGCTGGTGCTGGCTCCCGCGTTCGAAGATGGAGGCCGTGAGGCGTCCGAGTCGCGGACGCCACGGGAGGTGAATCCGGTGCGAGCACTGCTCATGGAGCGCGAAGGTGGGATCAGTGATTCGGTGGCGGCTGCGTTGGTCGCGGCCGACTTCGATGTCCACCGCTGTCGGCCGCCCGAGAGCCGCGAGTACGAGTGCGAAGGCATGCAGGCCGGGCACGGTTGCCCGCTGAACGAGGCTGGAACCGACGTCGCCGTCGCCGTGAGGCCCCCCGAGGGTGGCCCGGTCACCGATCTCGAGGCCGGCGTGGGCTGTGCCTTGCGCCTGGGCGTACCGGTCACCTTGGTCGGGGGGACCGATGGCGCGGGCTACCTGCCGCTGGTGGCCAGCGTGGCCACCGGACCCGGCGACCTGCTCCCGGCCGTCGAGGCCGCGGTCGAGCGGGGCCGTGCTCAGCTGCGCGAACCGGCCCGCGGGGCCGTTCGACGGGCCCTGGGTGCCTCCGGAGATCTCGCGGCCATCGATGTACAGGTCGACTTCGTGGGGGATCGCCTGCGCGCCGAGGTGCAGGTGGGCGTGCCGCTCGATGCCCGCACCCGGGAGTCCATCGCCGTGCGCGTGGCAGGCGTCCTGCGCCCGAGGGCCAGCTGGGCCCGGGCGGTCGACGTCGCGGTGCGTGGCCCGGGGGACTGACCGCAGATGCGCGAGATCGTCGTCCCGCTCGACGGGTCGACCTTCGCCGAGCGCGCCCTGGGTATCGCCCGCCGCACGGCGGAGCACAGCGGGGCGTCCATCCACCTGGTCGAGGTGGCTCCCGAGCTCGAGTCCGAAGCGGCCGGGAGATACCTGCGCTCGATCGCGGGATCGCGGCTGGGAGGGTGTGAGGTGCAGGCCGACGTGGTGGTGGCCGGCCTGGGGGAGTCGGTCGCCGACCAGGTGCTCAGCGTCGTCGGAGGCGACCATCCGCAGGACGCCTTGATCTGCATGAGCACGCACGGTCGCTCCGGGATCGGCGCCGCGCTCATGGGCAGCACGGCCGAGGACGTGTTGCGCCGACTTCGGCGGCCGGTGTTGATGGTCGGCAATCGCTGCGAGTTGCCCTGGCCGGACCACCGTCGGGGCCTGCTCGCGCCGATTGACGGGTCGGCGCGCTACCGGGACGTGGTCGGCCAGGTGGCCGAGGTCTTCGCCAGCAGCGGGCTCCAGCCCATCCTCATCCAGATCACGCATTCGCTCGACTCGGAGGAGTCCTATGACCCGATGTCGGGCCTCGAGCGGGCGGGTGAGCAGCTCGCCGATGTGGGCGTGGACGCCAAGCTGGTGCGCCGCTTCGCCTGCAACGTGCCGATGGCGTTGGCCGAAGCGGCGCGTGAGTGGGGGGCCGCCCTCATCGTGATGGCCTCCTACGTCAAGCCGGGCGAATCGCGCGCCCGTCATGGAAAGCGTGACGATGCGCACGATCCACGACGCACCCTGCCCGGTGCTCGTCTACCCCGGCACGATCGGGATGGCTGCCTGATCCGACGGGTGGAGCGGCCCGGTCGTCCGGGCTGGCGCATCCGGTCAGGGACGGTGGACGGTGAGTCCCGAGTCAGCGGGATCGTCGGTCCCGCCGCGTGTCGGAACCCGCCATTCGAGGCGTGTGCCGCCTTCGGGCAGCCGCCCGATGGCGAACGAGCCGCCCAGATCGTGAGCCCGGCTGGCCAGGTTGTTCAGCCCCCGCCCGCCGACGACGTCCTCGGGTACGCCACGGCCGTCGTCGGTGATCTCCAGGCCCACCCCCTCGGCGGTGAGGGAGACGGAGATCCGTGCCTGGCTGGCGCTGGCGTGTCGCGCCACATTGGTGACGGCCTCGCGCAGCACGGCCTCGAGGTTGGAGGCAACCGCGTCGTCCATTGTCTCGATGGGTCCGTCGAACTGGATGCGCGGCTCGAACCCGAGTCCGGCACCGGCCTCACCGATGATCTCGACCAGGCGGCCTCGCAGGCCACCGGGCGCGGGGCCGCTTCCCTGAAGGGCGAAGATGGCCGACCGGAGCTCCTTGATCGTCTCGTCGAGGTCGGTGATGGTGGCCTGGATCCGTTCGCGGGTGCGGTCGTCGGTGCTGCTCATGGTGGCCTGGAGCTGGAGGCCGGCGCCGAACAGCCGTTGGATCACGGTGTCGTGGAGGTCTCGGGCGATGCGTTCGCGGTCGTCGGCCAGCATCAGGACGTGCTCGGCTTGTCGGAGCGCCTCCTCACTGCGGCGCAGCTCCCGCTCGGCGGCCAGGCGCTCGGAGATGTTGCGGGCCAGGATGACAACCCAGCGGCTGTCGCCGCGTCCGGTGGGGGTCGACTGGAACGTCTTCTCCACCGGTATCTCGACGCCGTCCTTGGCCATCAGGAGGGCCTCGTGCATCACCGCATGGTCGGGGTTGGCCAGCAGGGTCTCGATGAGCTGACGGTAGTCGGCGTCGGTGGCACTGGGGTTGAGGTGCAGCGGGGTCATGGTCAGCAGCTCGTCGCGGCTGTAGCCGACCAGTCGGACGGCCCCGTCGTTCACGTAGGAGTACCGCAGGGAGTCGGCGTCGAAGATGAAGACGGCGTCGTCGGAGGCGTCGAGGGTGTGCAGCACCCGGCGCAGGTAGTCTTCGGCCTCGACCCGGTCGGTCACGTCGCGCAAGGCCGCCACCGTGTAGGCTTGCTCGTCCATCGACAGCGGGCTGAGGCTGATCTCGACCGGGAACTCCGATCCATCCATGCGGCGGGCCCGCAGCAACAGGCCGGCTCCCATGGTCCGCACGGTGGGCGCCGCCTGATAGCGGGTGCGATGGGCACGGTGCATGGCGCGGACGTCGTCAGGAACCAGCTCCTCGACCGTGCGCCCCAGCAGATCTTCCGCGGTGCAGCCGAACAGGTCGGCGCCCTGGTCGCTCACGAAGACGATCTCGCCCTGCCGATCGATGATGAGCATGCCGTCGGGGGCGGCCTCGAGCAGCGACCAGGAGAAGTCGTTGCCGAGTGCTTCGAGCGCTGCAGATCTCGTTCCCATCCGGGTGTCCCCTACCCCGCTGGACGTCTGCGGTTGCGCTCCTCCAACCGGACGGCGTAGACGGCGGCTTCTGTCCGGCGTTGCATGCCCATCTTGGCCAGGAGGTTCGAGACGTAGTTCTTGACGGTCTTCTCGGCCAGGTACATCTGGGCGGCGATCTCGCGGTTGGTCAGTCCCTGCGCCAGCAGGTCGAGCAGCTTGCGTTCCTGGTCGGTGAGCGTGGCCACCCGCTCGTCGGGCGACGACGTGTTCCGGAGCCGCGCCATCAGCCGCGCCGTGGCCGCCGGATCGAGGAGGGACTTGCCGTCGGCCACCGTGCGGATGGCGTCGATCAGGTCGTTGCCGCGGATCTGCTTGAGCACGTAGCCCGAGGCTCCGGCCATGATCGCTTCGAACAGCGCCTCGTCGTCGCTGTAGCTGGTCAGCATCAGACACGGCAGCCCGGGGACGAGATCGCGCACCTCGCGGCACACCTCGACTCCGTTGCCGTCGGGCAGGCGCACGTCGAGCACGGCTACATCGGGCTTGGCCGGAGGGATGCGGGCCAGCGCCTCGACGGCGGTGGAGGCTTCGCCGGCGATCTCGAAACCCGCCTCTTCGAGCAGTTCCCGTACCCCCCGGCGAACCACTTCGTGATCGTCGAGCAGGAAGACACGTGTTGCCATCGCACGACATGGTGCCCCATCCAGCCACGTTCGTCGATCACCGGGGCCCGTGGGCGCTTCCTCCCCAGTGGATGCTGACCCCGTTTCGGGCCGGATCCCAGGCCGAAGGCGTTGCCTCGGAGGATGTGACGATTGGCCCTATTCGGCGACTACGCCGGTCTCGACACTGATGAGGAGGGAAGTGGTCACCGAGATGGCGATCGCTGTGGGAGGCAGGGATGCAGAAGCCGTGAGGACATCCTGGCGAAGTGTCGTCGCGAGCCACGTCCCTGCCGAAGCCGAGATGGCCGCCGATTCCTCGGCACGCGCCATCCATGCCCTCAGTGCCTGTGGGTCCGCCCGACTGGTGCCCCCCACCTAGCGGACGGACCTGCAAGCACCCGTCCGCGGGCGGCTGCGGCGAAGCGACGCCAGCTGCTCCGTGGTCATGTCCGTGCCGGTGATGTCAGCCATGATGATGGAGTGTCCTTCCCGATCGAGCGGGCCGCTCAGCCTCCCAGACCAGCCGGGTTGCATCGCTCTGCTGACCCTCCCCCCGCCGGGGCGGTGACGGCGGGGATTCGTGCGGACGCTCGGCCTGGTGGCCGCCGTCGTCCTCGAGGTCCGATGAGCAAGCCGAGCCGGCAGGGAGGAGGCGGGGTCAACCCGTACTCCGTCGTCGCGGCGGGCATCCTGGGCGCCATGGGTGCGTTCCTGGCGGTCGGGCTCGTCGACGGCCGCAACGACCTGGGGGCGGCATTCACGCCGTCGACGGTGCATCGGGCGTCGGTGATCGCTTGGCAAGGCTGGTCCCGGATCGTCCTGGATCCGTACTACTGGGGCTTCCTGGCCGTCCTCTTCGTCCTTCAGTGGTTGTTCCCCGCCCGCCCGGATCAGCGCGGGCTGTCGGTCGGGCTGGGCGCCGACATGATGTGGTTCCTGGGCTTCAACGCCCTGTCGGTGACCATCGTGGCCGCCTACCTGGCCGCCCTGGACCTCGCCTACCGTCACCTGCTCGGCGACTGGGCCCTGCACCTCCCCCTCGACACGGTTGCGCTGTCGATCCTCGCCTTCGTGGTGACCGACCTGCTCGCCTGGGGCACCCACCTGTTGCACCACAAGGTGCCTGTCCTGTGGAGCTTCCACGCCGTGCATCATTCCCAGGAGCACCTGAACGGGCTATCGGACAACCGTGAGCACGTCGGCGAGACCATCGTGGCCGCCACCTTGGTCTTCGTGCCGTCGCGGTTGCTCGGCCTCGACGCGCCGGCCGCGGCCGGGTTGGCGTTCCTGATGATCTTCGTCAACGCCTTCATCCACGCCAACATCCGCACCAGCCTCGGACCCCTTCGCTACCTCTTCATCTCCCCTCAGGCCCACCGCGTCCACCACTCCGCCGCCCCCCAGCACATCGACACCAACTTCGGAACCGTCTTCGCGTGGTGGGACTACCTGTTCGGCACGCGGTACCGCGACCACCACGACTACCCGTCCACCGGCATCCACGACCCGGGGTTCCCCCGCGAGGATCCGGAGCGTCCCTGGGCCGTCCCGGGGGCGTGGGTCAGACAGATGGCCTATCCCGTCCGAACCCTGTTCGGCCGCCGAGCGCGAGCTCTCTCGGCGACAGCCAGAACCGCGCCGGTACCAACACGCAGCCCTTGCGCGCACGACCGATGGCGCCCGCCACCGAGAGGATCCCCACCTCATCCGCCCAGACCCGGACCACGGCGGCCACGTGTCCGATCGAAGGTCGCCAGGTCTCGAACTAGGCCCCGACGGCGTGCCGGCCCGAAAGGTCGCACGGGTGGTGGACCGTGGCGTGACCGGCTGGCCTACAGCAACTCCGTGCCCCCTCAACAGGGTGTGCGCCAACTTGGGGTACCTCCACCGGGCCTGGTGCAGCTACTGACTTTGGACCCTGTTGTCGGATACGACCCTTCTTCATAGTTGGACCTGTTCAAGGTGACGGGCAGGCCTGGTGCGCCAATCGGGTCGAGTTCGCGCCTCAGGAGGAACCATGGCGCTCACCACTGATCGTCCACCGGGGGAGGCGCCGCCGCCTGGGGCCGAGTTGTCGCCCCGGAACCGCGACAAGGCCCATGCGCTGGGTCTGACCTCGGCGACGGGGCTGGTGATCGGCTCCATCGTGGGGACCGGGGTGTTCACCATGCCGGCGGTGCTGGCCGGCGCCGGCACCATGGGGATCGTGGTGCTGGCCGTCATCGCCGTGGGCGCCATGTTGCTCGCCGTGCTGTTCGGCCAGCTCACCCGGCGCATCCCCCATAGCGAGGGCGGCCTCTACGCCTACTCCCGTCACGAGTTCGGTGACTTCGCCGGCTACCTGGTCGGCTGGTGCTACTGGATCCAGGCCTGGGCCGGCAATGCCGCCATCGTGTCGTCGTGGGTCTTCTACGTGGACGCCCTGTTCGGTCTCGATCACCCGAGTGGCATGGCGAACTGGGGCATCGCCCTGGTCGGGCTGTGGGTGCCCGCCGCCATCAACCTGGCCGGGGTCCGCCAGATGGCATGGTTCCAGAACGTCACCGTCGTCTTGAAGTTCCTGCCCCTGCTGTTCGTCGGGATCGTCGGCTGGTTCTTCGTGGACTCGGCCCACTTCGGTGCGTTCAACACGTCGGGCGGCAGCCTGTATTCGGGCATCGGCATCGCCGCCGGGGTCGCCCTGTTCTCGTTCATCGGGGTCGAGGCCGCGGCCATGACCGCCAAGCGGGTCAAGAACCCCCGGGTGAACGTGAGCCGGGCCTCGCTGCTGGGCACGGCGGCCAGCGCCCTGCTGTACGTGCTGGTCACCGCGGCGGTGATGGGCCTGGTGCCCCACAACACCCTGGTGAACACCGGATCGCCGTTCGTGAACGCCTTCCAGAGCATCTTCTCCAGCGGTGCGTGGGCCGGAAAGTTCATCGCCGCCATCGCCGTCATCTCTGGCATCGGCGCCCTGAACGGCTGGACCTTGATCGTCACCGAGACGTCGAGGGCCATGGCCGACGACGACATGTTCCCCCACCCCTTCTCCTGGACCGACCACAACGACACCGCCTGGTTCGGGATCGTGGTGGGCACCGCACTGCCGTCGCTGCTCATGCTGTGGCGTTACACGAGCAGCTCGGGCCTGACCGTGTTCACCTACCTGGTCGACCTCACGGTGGTGACCGTGGCCATCCCCTACTTCTTCTCGGCTATCGCCCAGCTCACCTATCTGGTGTCGCGTCGCCGGCGGGTGCAGGGCTGGCAGCTGGCCCGTGACCTCATGGTCGCCGGAACCAGCATCCTGTTCTCGATGTGGGTGACCTTCGCGTCGGGCTACCAGGTCGTCTACCAGGCCCTGGTCGTCATCCTGGTCGGTTTGGTTCTCTACGCCTTCCTCAACGCCCGCCGTCAGCGACTGGGTGAGGCTCCCGAACCGGTCGACCTGCCGGCGACGGAGCCGGCGATCGACCTGTCGACGCCGGCGTGAGCACTCATTCCGAACCGACACGACCCCGAACAGGAAGATCAGATGCCATGGCGTTCTCCGTGGATTCCGAGACCGGCCAGCTCCGAGCGGCCATCGTGCACCGACCGGGCCTCGAGCTTTCCCGGTTGACTCCGGAGAACATCGGCGCCCTGCTGTTCGACGACATCGTGTGGGCGGCCAAGGCGAAGGAGGAGCACGACGCCTTCGCCGAGGCGCTGCGGGACAAGGGCGTCGAGGTGCACTACTACGGCCGGCTACTGGCCGAGACGCTCGAGCTTTCGGCCGGGCGCGCCTTCGTGCTCGACCGGTTGTGCACGCCCGAGATCCTCGGCCCCTCGCTCGTCGAGCCGGTTCGCCGCCTGTTCGAGGACCTGGATGGCAAGACGCTGGCCGAGTTCCTGGTGGGCGGCATCCTCAAGGCCGACCTGCACCCCCTGCGGGCCCACAGCCTCAAGTGGGACATGTTGCGCAGCGACGACTTCGTGCTCGCGCCGTTGCCCAACCACCTGTTCCAGCGCGACAACTCGTGTTGGATCTATGGCGGGGTGACGATCAACCCGATGGCCATGCCGGCCCGCCAGCGCGAGTCGTTGCACACCCGGGCCATCTACCGGTTCCACCCGCTGTTCGAGCGGGCCGACTTCGTGACGTACTACGGCGACGAGGACCGCACCTACCAGCCGGCCACCATCGAGGGCGGCGACGTCCACGTCATCGGCCACGGCGCCGTGCTCATCGGCATGGGCGAGAGATCCACGCCCATGGCCGTCGAGATCCGTGGCCCATGCCCTGTTCGACGCCGGCGAGGCGACGAAGGTGGTGGCCATCGAGCTGCCCCACAGCCACGCCTTCATGCACCTCGATACGGTGATGTCGATGGTGGATACGGCCACGTTCGTGCTCTACCCCTACTTCGATCGCCACCTGCGCAGCTGGACGTTGTCACCGGGCGAGCAGGCCGCCGAGCCACCATCGCTGCAACCACAACCTGTGGGACTCCCTGGCCGAGATCTTGGAGGTGCCCGAGATCACCGTGCTCACCACCGACGAGGACATCCGGGCCGCCGAACGCGAGCAATGGGACGACGGCACCAACTACCTGGCTGTCGCCCCAGGAGTGATCATGGGCTACGAACGCAACGTGGCCACCAACACCATGCTGCGCAAGCACGGCATCGAGGTGGTCACCATCTCCGGCAGCGAGCTCGGTCGCGGTCGCGGCGGACCCCGATGCATGACGCTGTCCATCGAACGCGACGCCGCCTGACCGTGTAGCCGATCCGACCGGAGACGCCCGCCATGGACCTGCACGGACGAAGCCTCTCAAGGAGATCGACTTCACCGAGGCCGAGTTCCTCTTCCTGGTCGACCTGGCCGACCAGCTCCGTCATGAGAAGCGCGCCGGGACCGAACGCCCTCGGATGGTGGGGCGCAACATCGCCCTCATCTTCGAGAAGGCGTCCACCCGCACCCGGGCCGCCTTCGAGGTCGGCGCCCACGACCAGGGGGCACACGTGACCTACCTCGGTCCGTCCGAGACCCACCTGGGGCAGAAGGAGACGGCCACGGACACCGCCCGGGTGCTCGGGCGCATGTTCGACGGCATCGAGTACCGCGGCTTCGACCAGGCCGTGGTGGAGACCCTGAGCGAGTGGGCCGGAGTCCCGGTCTGGAACGGTTTGACCGACCAGTGGCATCCCACCCAGATGCTGGCCGACGTGTTGACCATGCGCGACCACGCCGACCGGCCGCTGGGCGAGGTGACCCTCTGCTACCTGGGCGACGCCCGCAACAACACCGCCAACTCCCTGCTCGTCACCGCTGCGCTGTTGGGCATGGACGTGCGCCTGGCCGCACCCGAGTCCTTGCAGCCCCGGCGCAGGTGCGGGAGATGGCCACACGGCTGGCCGGGTCCTCGGGCGCCCGCCTGACCGTCACCGCCGAGTCACCACGAAGCAGTGCGCGGGCGCCGGCTTCCTCTACACCGACGTGTGGGTGTCCATGGGCGAGCCCGCCCTCGGACTGGGACGAGCGCATCGACCAGCTCCTGCCCTACCAGATCAACGCCGCCCTCGTGGCTGAGACCGGGAACCCGGACGTGAAGGTCATGCACTGCCTCCCGGCACTGCACAACACCGAGACCGACGTCGGCCGCCAGATCCGCGACAAGTGGGGCCTGTCGGCCCTCGAGGTCACCGACGACGTCTTCGAGTCGCCCGCCTCCATCGTGTTCGACCAGGCCGAGAACCGCCTCCACACCATCAAAGCGGCCATGGTCGCCACCATCGGCACTGAGATGCGTCTGGTGGTCGCCGTGGGCGGCAACGCCATGCTCGAGCGCGGCGAGGTGCCCCTGGCCGAGATCCAGGAGGGAAACATCGCCACTGCGGTCGCCGCGCTGGCCCCCTGGCCCGCAACCACGACCTGGTCATCACCCACGGGAACGGCCCCCAGGTCGGGCTCCTGGCCAACGAGAGCACCGCTCGATCCCGTCCTGCCCCACCCCTACCCGTTCGACGTGCTTGGTGCCCAGACCCAGGGGATGATCGGCTACTTCCTGTTGCAGGCATTCGAGAACGCCCTGCCCGGCACGTGGTGGTCAGCCTGATCTGCCAGAGCGAAGGTGGCCGCCGACGACCCCGCCTTCGCCGGCCCCACCAAGTTCGTCGGACCCGTCTACTCGGAGATCGAGGCCGAGCGCTGGCCGCGGCCCGGGGTTGGCAGGTCCGGCCCGACGGCGACGCCTGGCGCCGCGTAGTAGCCTCGCCCGAACCGGTGGCCATGGTCGAGCTGGCCACCATGGCAGACTGGTCGGGGAGGGGCCTCGTGATCTGCGCCGGCGGGGGCGGTATCCCGGTGATCCGGGGCACGGACGGGCAGGCTGCACGGGGCCGAGGCGGTCATCGACAAGGACCTGGCCGCCGCACTGCTGGCCACCAGACCTGGACGCCGACGCCCTGGTGATCCTCACCGACGTGGCCAACGTCGAGACCGACTTCGGCACGCCCCACGGCCCGACCCATCGGCCACACCACCCCGGCCGCCCTACGGGCCCTGTAGTTCCCGGCCGGCTCGATGGGCCCCAAGGTCGAGGCTGTGTGCCGGTTCGTGGAGGCCAGCGGTCGGCCGGCCATGATCGGCCGGTTGGACGACGCCGTAGAGCTCCTGGACGGGAGGTTGGGAACAGTGGTCGAGCCGGCGGGCCCGGCCAGGGGCCGGGCCACGTGACGGCCTCCGCCCCCACCGACGGGCCCGAGTCCGGCCATCCCAGGACCGGCCGGACGCCGGAGCGACCCAGACGGGCGACGACGACCTTGCGAAGGTCCCCCTCGACGACCTGTTGGATCGACTCGGGACGTCGCCGGATGGCCTCGCCCAGGACGTTGCCCAGCAGCGACTCCTCCAGTACGGACCCAACGAGCTCGAGGAGCGCAAGCCCAATCCGCTCCTGAAGCTCCTCACCTACTTCTGGGGTCCGATCCCGTGGATGATCGAGGTGGCGGTGGTCCTCTCCGCCGCGCTGGGCGCACTGGCCCGACTTCATCATCATCGGGATCCTGCTGTTGGCCAACGCCGGGGTCGGGTTCACCGAGGAGCACCAGGCCGGCAAGGCCATCGATGCGCTCAAGGCCGAGCTGGCGATCAACGCCCGGGTGAAACGCGACGGCGAGTGGGCCACCGCACCGGCCCGTGAGCTGGTGCCTGGCGACGTCATCCGCCTGCGCATGGGCGACATCGTGCCGGCCGACGCCCGCCTGCTGGCCGGCGACCCCGTCCAGGTCGACCAGTCGGCCCTGACCGGCGAGTCGTTGCCCGTCACCGACGTCACCGGTGATGCGGTGTTCTCCGGTTCGATCCTCCGCCAGGGCGAGATCGGTGCGGTGGTCTACGCCACCGGTGGCGACACCTACTTCGGCAAGACGGCCGAACTGGTGCAGGACGCGGTGACCGTCAGCCACTTCCAGCAGGCGGTGCTGCGGATCGGCAAGTTCCTGATCCTGCTCGCCGCTGCGCTGGTCACCTTGATCCTCGTCGCCTCGGTCCTGCGCGGCGACCCACTGCTCACCACCGTGCAGTTCGCCCTGGTGCTCACCGTCGCCGCCATCCCCGTCGCCATGCCGACGGTGCTCTCGGTCACCATGGCGGTCGGAGCCCGACGGCTTGCGGCCGAACAAGCGATCGTCAGTCGGCTGGTGGCCATCGAGGAACTGGCCGGCGTCGATGTCCTGTGCTCGGACAAGACCGGCACGCTCACCCAGAACTCCCTGACCCTCGGCGAACCATTCGCCGCCGAAGGCACACCCCCGGACCAGGTGATCCTCTCGGCTGCGCTGGCGTCACGGGCCGACGACGACGACCCGATCGACCTGGCCATCCTCGGTGGCCTCGATGACAAGACCGTGTTGGACCGCTACGACCTGGGTCATTTCCAGCCGTTCGACCCGGTCCACAAGCGAACCGAAGCCGACGTCACCGGCCCCGACGGCCAATCGTTCAAGGTGACCAAGGGCGCACCCCAGGTGATCCTGGCCTTGGCCGCCAACGCCGAGCAGATCAAGTCCGCCGTGCATGGCGCCGTCAGCGAGTTCGCCACACGCGGCTTCCGATCGCTGGGCGTGGCCCGCACCGACGACACCGGCGTATGGCATCTGCTCGGCGTGTTGCCCCTGTTCGATCCCCCCCGAGACGACGCCCGCTCCACCATCGTCACCGCCAACGAGCTGGGCGTGGCGGTGAAGATGGTCACCGGTGACCAGGTCGCCATCGCCCAGGAGACGGCTCGGGCGCTCGGCCTGGGCACCGACATCCTCGATGCCACCGGCCTGGGCGACGTCAGCGCCGACGAGAGCGCTCGCACCGCCGACGCCATCGACAAGGCCGACGGTTTCGCCCAGGTCTTTCCCGAGCACAAGTTCCACATCATCGACGTCCTCCAGCAGGACGGCCACATCGTGGCCATGACCGGCGACGGCGTGAACGACGCCCCCGCTCTCAAAGAGGCCGACTGCGGCATCGCCGTCTCTGGGGCCAGCGACGCGGCCCGCGCCGCCGCCGACATCGTGCTCATGAGCCCCGGTCTGTCCGTGATCATCGACGCCATCGAGGAGAGCCGGCGGATCTTCCAGCGGATGAACAGCTACGCCATGTACCGGATCGCGGAAACCCTCCGGGTCCTGCTGTTCATGACCCTCGCCATCCTGATCTTCAACTTCTACCCGGTCACCGCCGTGATGATCGTGATGCTGGCCCTGCTCAACGACGCCGCCATCCTCTCGATCGCCTACGACAACGTCCACTACAGCCACCAGCCCGAGGCGTGGAACATGCGACGGGTGCTCGGCATCGCCACCGTGCTCGGCGTGGTCGGTCCGATCGCCGCCTTCGGGCTGTTCTACCTCGGCGACCGCGTCTTCCACCTCCCACGACCCCAACTCCAGACCCTCATGTACCTCCTGCTCTCCGTGGCCGGGCACCTGACCATCTTCCTCACCCGCACCCGCGGGCCGTTCTGGTCGATACGGCCAGCGCGGATCCTCTGGCTGGCCGTCCTCGGCACCCAGGCCCTGGCCACCTTCATCGCCGTCTACGGGCTCTTCATGACCCCGCTCGGGTGGGGCTGGGCCCTCTTCGTCTGGGCCTACGCCCTCGCCTGGTTCCTCGTCAGCGACCGAGTGAAGCTCCTCGCCTACCGCCTACTCGACCGATCTGGTGACGGCGCCCGCCACGACGTCGGCGACACGATCAGCGTCGACCACTCCACGGATCCGAGCCTGCCCGCCTGAACTTCGTCGGACCAGCCAGCTCGTCCGGCGATGAGTTCGAGCAGCTGCTCATCGCGAAGTGCGTTGAGCGGGCATCCATGTCGACGGGGCCGAACGATCGGTGGAAGGTGGTTCACCCGGCGCTGTGTCGTGATGGTTCGTCAGCGGGCGTCACTGACTTGGCCGGTTGGTCAGTGGCAGACCAGCAGGGTTTCGCCCGTCTTGGGCGGCTTCACTCGCAGGACTAGACCGGGGAGGCGAACCATGAAGAGGTGGGCCGCGGCGACGTTGTAGACGACAGGGGGGGACCAGGTAGATCCGGCGCGAACTGAGATGGCGGCCTGGCTTCCGGCGAGCACGACTCGGGCCCCCACCGACGGCGACCTGATGATCATTGAGACGGAGCGCACACATGCCTTCGGGCGGTAGGGGAAGAGCGACTGTTGGAGGCCGAGCCTCAGGGGGATCTGGCTGCTGACCGACACCGGGACGGGGCCCGGGTCGACGAGCTTCCCGTCCCGCTGCTGTTCAAGCAGCCAGCCGATGGACACGAAGAAGCTGTCGGTCGGATCGGGCCTGACTGAAGGCGGCACCTCGTGGGCCAGTGGTGAGCGGGGCAGCGAAAGGATGAGCTGGCGTTGGGCCACCTTCTGCGCCCCGTCGCCGCCGGCCCGGAACTGGGCGATGTTGCCCGGGACTGCGATGAGCAGCAAGAGGAGCGCCACGGGCACAGCCGGGCGCCAAAGGGTGCCGAGCGCCTCGATGGCCACCCCGAGCGCGGGCAGCATCGTCGCCGCCGCAAGGTACACGTAGCGGCTCTGGGCGGCGTAGGAGGGACCCAGCTGCCACCGTCCCCAGCCGCTGATGGTCAGCAGGACGACGGTTCCCGCCAGCAGCGCAACCGGGGATGCGGCTCGTCGAGCCAGGCCCCCGGGTCCCTCGGACCTGCACGCGGACCACAGGCCGCCCAGGAGCACGGCAGCGAGAAGGATCCCGACGGGCTCAGAGTGTCCTAGCCCGCGAAAGGTGGCGCCGACGCCGTCAGCAACGAAGTGCGCGATCTCGATGAGGATGTAGACCAGGCCGTGCTGTCCGGGGTTCGACCCCGTAGGGGGCTTCTCAGCCGCGAACCACGCCAGGTACAGCACAGCCAGGGGCACGGTCTGGGCGGCGGCCACCCGCCACCCTCGATGCAGCAGCGCGGCGATGCCGACGACCACCACCATGGTCACCCCGATGCCTGAGCACATCAGCGCCGCCGCCCCGGCGGCGAGCCCGAAGAAATCGCGCCGATCCCATCGGCCCGGGTGGTCGATCAGGAGGAGCTGGGTCAGCCCGAACGCGAGCGATCCGACGAAGCTCATGTTGAAGGCGCTCACGATGTCGGCCTGACCGGCACCGAACAGGATCAGCGTTGCCGCGGTGATGGTCGACACCCACGCACTGACGCCGCTACGGCGCAGCACCACCCACAACAGCACCACCGTTGTGAGGTGGAGGGCCACGACGACTGACTGGTACGGCAAGTAGGTGCGCAGCCCGAAGATCGACCACAGGCCCCGATAGACCAGCACGGGCAGCGTCGACCAGTGCTCGTTGTGCGGCCGCAGCAGATCGTGGACGTTCGTGGCTCGCCGCGTGACCAGGAAATCCCACTCGTCCTGGTAGAACCAGTGCTGATTCCCCAGATACAAGACGATCAGGGGGAAAGCACCCACCACCAGGGCGATCAGTGTCAGCAGCGCAGCCCGGTCGCCGGGGACGCGCCCAGGAGCCGGGGACTGCGGGTCTGCCCGGTCGATCGACCTCATCGGCCGAAGGCTACGATCGCCGTGAGGCTGGTGGTGCTGGGGGTTCGATCCGCTGGATCGTGGTGATCCGGTCGATCGTTCGGTCGAAGGATGCGACGGCATCGACGCCGGATGTCTCGGCGTTCGCGACGAGGTACGCCTCGGCGAAGTCGAGTCGGTCGATCTCAAAGACCTCGATGGCGCGCAGGAGCAGGGCCGGGTCGACCGTCACGATCGAAGCGAACGCGATGAGCGAGCGCATCGCCATGGCGATCTGGGCACGATCGACCTTGTAGAACGACTCGAGGACGTAGACCGTCTCGGCCACGACGAGATCCACCAGGAAGAGCTCTGATGCCGAGGTGAGGTAGGCGGTGGCACGAGCGGCCATCTCGGGAGGGTCGCCGGTGAGATGGCGAACCAGGATGTTGGTGTCGACGAACACGCTCACCGGCGCTTGGCGCTCCGGGTGGAACGAGTTCTGCGGATGACCTCATCCCAGGCGACGTTGCGCTTCGCGGCGGGCACGCGCATCGAGCCCGCCAGCGCCACGAAGTCCGGCGTTCTGGCCAGCACGGCGCGATCGCCTTCGAGGTGGAACACGACCTCGTCGCCTTGCTTGAGCCCCAGCGCGTCCCTCACCGCCTTCGGCACCGTCAGCTGGCCCTTCGAGGTCAGTTTCGCCGCAGCGTCCATGGCTTCTCCTTACAACATCGTTGCAGTAAGGATAGCACCCGGCCCTCCGCCCGGCCCCGCACCCGCACCGTCCCGGTCGACGGAACGCTTCCAGGAAGAACCGCAGGTCACAGGCCCAAACGGGGGACCGTGGTGTATTGCTCCGGACCGCTGTGGACCATTTGGCGGAGGGAGTGGGATTCGTAGAGTGGCGAGGGCTTAGTCGCGAAGTGCCTGGTCAGAGGCTCGGAACGCCGATTTCGGGCCGCGATGGAAGCTACGCCGGTAGCAACGGCAGCGGACCAGGTCGGACGGGTGCGGCCGCAGGTCACACTGCGGGGCTCGTTCCCGCCGTCGGGCCCGGGTATTTCCCTGATCGGGAGTGAGGGGTCGGCGAGGTGTGGCCGCCTCTGCGCTTCCGCCATCAGCCCCTCAGCGGGGTCGACGGCAGCCTTGACTTGACCGTCCTGAGCGTGCCTCACCGCCGGAGGGGATACCCGTCATTTCGGGGGGCGTCGGGGAAGTACCCCGGTCTCACGGACGGGTGGTTTGTGGGCTGATTGCCCGGGTGGTTCCTATCACGGTGGTCGCTTTGAGGGGCTGAGAGGCGATCTGAGGGGACGGTTTCGCGGGGGTCATGCCGCCATCTCGGTGTCGGGCCGGTTGGCGGTCTCGAAGTCGGCGGGGCTGAGCCCGTGGTTGTAGCTGTGGCGGCGGTGGGGGTTGTACCAGGTCTCGATCCAGTCGAACAGGGCCAGAGCGAGCTGTTCGCGGGTGTGCCAGTGGTGCTGGTCGAGCAGTTCGCGTTGCAGGCCGGAGAAGAACGCCTCGGCCACCGAGTTGTCGAAGCAGTCACCGACGGTGCCCATCGAGCCCAACAGGCCCACGGAGCGGAGTCGGGTGCCGAACAGCCAGGACGTGTACTGGGACCCGTGGTCGGAGTGAGCCACGGTCTGGTCCTTCGGGGGTTGGCGGCGCCAGGTCGCCATTTGCACGGCGTCAGCGACGAGCTCGGCTCGCATGTGATCGGCGATCGACCAGCCGACGACCCGCCGGGACCAGGCGTCGATGACGACGGCCAGGTACACCTTGCCGGTCCCGGTGGGGTGCTCGGTCACGTCCATCACCCACAGCCGGTCGGGGCCGGCCGGGTCGAACGCCCGGTTGACCAGATCATCGGACACGTCGCCGTCACCGGGTCGGGTGCAGCCGCCTTTCTTCTTGTAGTGGATGCCGACCGCGCCGCAGATGTCCATCAGCCGGGCGGTCGTGGTCCGCGAGCAGCCCTCGCCACGGCCCAGGCGCAGTTCGTTGCGAACCCTCGGCATCCCATAGGAGTGCCGGGACATCTTCCAGATGTCGAACACCACATTCGCCCGGTCCGCCTCGACCCTCTCGCACGCGGTGACGGGCTGGTTGCGGCGCTGGTGAAAGCCCGAGGTGGACACCCCCATCACCCGGCAGCACACCGAGACGGGCAGATCCGAGCAACGCTCGGCGATGAAGGTGTGAATCATTTTGGGAGCACGTTCTCCTGGGCGAAGTAGGCGGCCGCCCGCTTGAGGATCTCCACCTCGAGCTTCGCCACCCGCAGCTCCCGGCGCAGCTTGACCAGCTCCTCGCGTTCCGCGGTGGTCAACCCGTCGCAGCGGCGGCCCTCGTCGAGGTCAGCCTGTTTGATCCAGTTCCGCAGGCAGCTGTCAGAGATCCCGAGATCGGCCGCGATCTCCGCGACCGGCTTCTCTCGCAACCGGGCCAGCTCCACGGCCCGCTGACGGAACTCCGGTGGATGAGGACGAGGCATGCGGACTCCTTCCCAAGGGGACTCCGCGTCCCCTCAGATTAGGTGTCCGTCAAACCGGGGTACTACCATCGTGACTTACTCGTGTGGTGGCTGGTGACGGGTCGTTCGAGAGCTTCTATAGCGCCACGCACGACCGCCTCGTCGCGTCTCTGGCGGTACTGGTCGGCGATGTCACAGCCGCGTCGGATGCCGCGGATGAAGCCTTCGAGCGGGCGTTGACACGGTGGGCGCGCGTCTCGGAGATGGCCTCCCCAGCGGGTTGGACTACCGGGTGGCGCTGAACGTCGCGCGCCGGAGCCGTCGGCGTCGGGCAATGGAGCAGCGATTGTGGGCAGTAGAGCCGTCCCGGTGGACTTGCCGGGCAACGTGGTCGAGATCCGGTCGATCCTTGAGCCCTTGGCCCCACGCCGGGCGCGCCGCGATGACGCTCCGCGTGCTCGGGGACCTGACCCAGGGTGAGATCGCCGACTCTTGGGCGTCCGGCGCCGACCGTGCAAGCCGCGTTGCAGGACAGGGCGCAGCGGCTCGCGGCGCTCGATGCCGAAGGAAGGAAGAGGGATGCAGACACTGCAAGACCGAGCTGACGAGCTGCTGGCAGAACCACTCGCCTCTCGTCCACCGATCGAGACCCTACGGGAGAACGCCGTGCGGCGGCGTCGCCGCCGACGGGCTGGTGTGTCGGTGGCCTGTGCGGCGCTGGCCGCGATGGTGGTCGGCGCGGCGATGTGGCGCAGCTCGGGCGGCGAGGTGGTTCGGGCGACGAGTCCGTCCAGCGTGGTCCCGGTGCAAGGTGGTCCCGGTCACATTTGGGATCGTGTCGAGCGATGGCATCCCGTTGCTGGTGCAACGATCCGCTGCGACTGGACGGATCGAGCGCGTGGTCCGAGCGTTGCCTACCGAGGGCGGTAGCCCGACGCAGCTCGCGGTCCGCGGACCGGTCGGCTCGTGTACCTCGCCTCATTCAGCGCCCCGGCATGTCCCGACGTCCCTCATGCGCCCGCCTGCACTCCCTTCGGGTACGTCGAGGCGGTGCCACTTGACCCCTCCCAGGGGCAGCCGGTGCGCTACAGCAGCGAGGCGGCGTCAGCGATCGCCGTGACCGCTGACGGGCACCTCCTGGCCTGGGCGACAACCGACAGCGGCGTAGCCACCATCCACTTCCGGGATCTTCGCAACGGCCACGAAACCTTGGCCGCGGTGCCACCGGCTTCTGCCAGCTCCAACTCATCTTGGTGGATCAGCACCCTGTCGTTCTCTGCCGACGGTCACCATCTCGCCGCATCCATCAGCACCCCCACCGGGGATGTCGTCGAGACGCTCGACGACATCCCAAGCGGTTCCCTGCAAGATCACACGCAGTTCCCACCGCTCCACTTCGTGGGGCCTCGCACCGAGGGCCCCGGCTGGTCAAGTGCCATCTATCGTGGGTCGAGCGACCAGCTCGTCGCGGTCGCCACGACCCCGCAGGGGGCACTTCCCACCCAGCTCGTCGTAATCGACCCGGCCACCGGCGACGAGGCGGGTCCCCTCCTGCCGCCCGCCACGGCGAACCCATTCATGGCTGCCCCTACCGTCCAGCTGGCGAGCGACGCCACGGGAACCGTGCTCGCGTTCGTGCCGTCCCTCTGCGGGGTCTGCCAGGGCGGAGGTGGCGGCTGGGGGCTCTTCAGGATCGACAAGGCCTCACGAACGCTGGCAACCGGCTCGAACCTGCCCGTCCAACCGCAGGGTGGTACGGGCCCGCCCGAGGCCATCGCCTGGTTGCCCTAGTGAGGTTGACGGCGCCTGCACGAACGCCGCTCGTGTGGGGCGCGAGAACGTTCTAGGCCAGGCTCAACGGATCGACGGCGTTGTGACTTCTAGGGGGGTGAGTCAGTCGACGACGGGGGGAGAGACCGACACTCCGGCGGGCTCGATGGGGTGACGGGAAGGGCTCCGGGGCCATCATCTTCGCTGGAGGAGTGGTACGTCCTGACCCATGGCCGGCTGGTGGCGGTCATGTGGGTGGTGGCTGGCTCACGCTCGGAAGCCGAGGAGTTGGCGGACGAGGCGATCGTTCGGGCCCTCGAGCAGTGGGGCGACACGGCGGCGGCTCGCGCCGGCTTCGGGTGGCTGTTGACCGTGGCGACCAACCTGATGCGGCGTTCGCGTCGGCGGGCCGGGCTGTTCCGGCGCTTCGCGGCCTCGCAGGGGGCTCCGGAAACCGCGGCAGATCCCGACTTCTCCCCTGAGGTCAGGGCGGCCATCGCGAATCTGGCGCCCCGGCAGCGCCAGGCAGTCGCGTTGCGATACGTGCTCGGCCTGTCGGTCAGCGAGATCGCCGAGGCGATGGGCGTCACAGAAGGCACGGTCTCGCGCACCCTGTTCGATGCCCGTGGGGCGCTGGCCTCATCACTGGGCGAGCAACTTGCGCCGGACCCCCAGCTCGGGTCTGTCATGCCAGAGGAGAGCCCATGATCGATCTCGCTGAAGAACTCCGACCGCTGACCGAGAGGGTCGCTGCCGTCGCCGCCGGTTGGTTTGGGCGAGCTTCGCCGCCGGGCTCGGCGCCGCCGCCAGGACGCGTCGGGGATCCGTGCTGGCCCTCAGTGCGTTGTTGATCACCGCGCTTGTCGCGGGAGTCCTCATTCAGCGCCACGCTGCCACCCCGATCATCAGCGCGGGACCGTTGCCCACCGTGGATTCGGCCACAGCCGTGCAGCTGGCGGGGGGACCTGGACCTCGATACCGGCGCCCCGATCGGGAGTCGCACCGAGTCAGTCGTCGCCTGGACCGGCCGCGAGATGATCATCTGGGGCGGCATCACCAACACCGCCGATCAGCGGCTGACGAGCACTGGAGTCGCCTACAACCCAGTGACTCGCCGATGGCGAACTCTTCCCGCTGCGCCACTAGCGGCTCGCGATGGTGCCGCTTCGGTCTGGACTGGAACCGAGCTCATCATCTGGGGCGGCACCCTCAACGCCAACCCCGACGTGCCTGTCCGTGACGCCCGGGACGGCGCCGCCTACAACCCAGTGACCAACCGCTGGCGAAGGCTTCCACCATCACCTTTGAGCGCCCGAACGGGCTCGCAAGCGCTCTGGACCGGCAAGCAAGTCGTTGTTGTCGGCGGCGTACCCTCAGCCAACGTCAGTACGGCCGCGCCAGGCTCGGGAGCGCAACTCAGGTCGTATCGCGGGGCCAGCAATCAAGCCGCCGCGTATGACCCGCGGACCGATCGGTGGTCCTCGCTGGCCGACCTGCCGGTACCGAACGGCGAGAAGCTCGACGAGCTCGACGCCATCTGGACCGGCAGCGAACTGCTCGAGTGGTGGCAGTGGGATCACATCACCGATGCCTCGAGCCGGGACTTCGGATTCACCGGGGGAATCGCCCTCTACGCCTACAGCGCTGAGCACAACACCTGGCGACGGACCGCACTCCCCGAGGACCTGAACTGCGTCGGATCCGCTGCGCCGGTCATGAACGACAACCACGTGCTGTTCCCCGCGTCCCGGTTCGAGCCGCCCTACGCCGTGTCCGAACCCATGCCCATCGGGCTGCGTGGCTGCCAATACGGGCCCTCAACCCGGGAGTACAACCAGATCGCGCACGGCCGCCTTGATGACACCGGCGGGCCCACCATCTGGAGCGGCAAAGCCCTAGTGCGAGTCAACCTCACGACCACCATCAGCGGCGGACAGGACGGGATGGTCAAGATCGGCCAAGCCGATGCTTGGAACCCCGCCACCGACAGCTGGCCTGAATTGCCTGACGCCCCGACGGAGGGTCGCTACCAGGCGACCGCCGCGGTCTGGACCGGGCACGAACTCATCCTTCTCGTTGCCAGTCCCCAAGTCGACAACGGGGCGGTCCAGGGACTGCAGCTCGTGCCTAGATCCAACTGACGTCGCTGCTGCTCCGGCGAAACGGCGCCTACTTCCGCCGGTGCCGCTTCGCTGACTTCTTGCGGGGCCGACTCGGCGGGACCGGGCGCGTAGCTCTTGGCGTCGGAGGTCGGGAATCAACCTGATCTGAGGCGATCCGGCCATGCTCGTCCTGGGCGGTCTGGGCGAGTGTCTGGGCCCGCGTGCGCCAGTCGGCGAGGGCCGTTTGGAGCCTGACGATGGTGCGCTCTAGCTCCGCTCGTCGGCGGTCGCCTCGTGCGATCTCGGCGTTTCTTCGAGCCAGTTCTGCCTCCAGGTGACGGGCTCGCTGGCCCAGCTCGGCGTTGGCTCGGAGCGCCTTACGCAGCTCTCTGCGGAGCCGGTTCGGCTCGGCAACGTCGGCGGCCAAGCGTTCGCGATAGGCGCGCTTCCGCTCGGCTTCACTGGCCCATATCCGGGGTCGGCCGCCGCGATTCCGGGGCACCTCCGAGGTGTCTGCGGTCGGTTTCGGTGGATCTGCCGGCGCCGGTTGCGGGCTCCCGAAGGGCAGCTCCGGTGCTGGCTCCGATCGCTTGGGGACCATTGCCTCACGGTATCCGGACGGGACGAAACCAAGGTGCACACCTCCCGGTGATACTCTGTGTTCGTTCTGATGGCCGGGCCGGTAGGTGGTCCCAAGTTGGGCGGGGCGGGGTGACGCTTCACGTGGCGGTCGATGAGGCGCGTAGGGAGGCTGGAGGTGGTGTGTTCACGGCGATCGGGGTGGTGATCATGGGGCTTGGTGCGGTGTGGGTGACCGGGGAGATCGGGAGCGACGCGCGGTCGACCAGCGGGCTGAAGAGCGGGCGTAACCTGAGCACCTGTGCGTGGCCCCCTGGGCCGGCCCGAGCGTCACACCCCCTTCGTACGCTCGACGTACCGATGACGGGAGACGGCGCATGGCTGATGCAACGGGGATCGAGTGGACCGAGGCCACCTGGAACCCGACGACGGGGTGCGACCGGACTTCGCCCGGTTGCGATCACTGCTACGCCCTCACGCTGTCCAAGCGGCTCAAGGCGATGGGCCAGCCCAAGTACCAGGCCGACGGCGATCCTCGAACGAGCGGACCCGGGTTCGGGCTGACGCTGCACCCCGACACCCTGGACGTGCCGCGGACGTGGTCCACACCCAGGTACATCTTCGTGAACTCCATGAGTGACCTGTTCCACGAGGAGGTTCCGCTCGACTACATCCGCCAGGTGTTCGAGGTGATGGCAGTCGACGCCTCAGCACACCTACCAGGTGCTCACGAAGCGCTCGCAAGCGCCTCGCCCGCGATGCCGGCAAGCTCGACTGGCCGGCCAACGTGTGGATGGGCGTCTCGGTCGAGAGCCAGCGCTACGCCTTCCGGACCGACCAGCTGCGCGAGGTTCCGGCCGCGGTCCGGTTCGTCTCGGCTGAGCCGCTGCTCGGCCCGGTCAGCTTCGACCTCGACGGCATCGACTGGATGATCGTCGGCGGCGAGTCGGGCCCGAAGGCTCGGCCGATGGACCAGGTCTGGGTCGAGCAGATCCGCGACGACTGCCTCGCTGCGGAGGTCGCGTTCTTCTTCAAGCAGTGGGGCGGCCGCACACCCAAGGCCAACGGCCGAGAACTGGACGGCCGCACCTGGAACGAGATGCCGCGACCCATGGCAATCACCGCCTGAGACTGGAAGGCGGGCGGCCAGAGGTGGACGAGACGAGTGAACGCGAGTGGGGACCGTGGAGTGTTTGGAAGACCGAGATCCTTCTCGGCGGCTACCTGCCACTGTTTGCGCGGGCTTCGACGAAGGCCGACCACCGGACGTTCATCGACTGCTTCGCAGGTGTGACGCGGCAACCTTGAGCGCGCCACCGGACGGGAGATCCCGAGTTCGCCGCAGCTCGCCCTGTCGGTGTCGCCACCGTTCACGCACCTCTTGGCCTTCGAGGAACCGGAGAAGGCCGGCGCACTCGAGGAGGCACTACAAGCAGATCACCCGGATCGCGCCATCCGGGTGATCGGCGGAGATTGCAACGAGCTGATCGAGGCTGGACTTGAGTGGTGGTTCGATCAGCGTGAAGGCAAGCGGGGCCCCTACCTAGGGCCGACCCTCGCCTACCTGGACCCGAATCATCTCGAGCTTGCGTGGGCGACCATCGAGACCATCGCCCGGTTTGGGCTTACGCCTCCGGCTCCTGGTGCGTGGGTGCGGATGAAGGGCCCGATCGAGCTCCTCGTGTTGTTCCCCACGGGCCCGCTCAAGCGCCGCTTGCCCCAAGCTGGCAAGTCGGCTGCATCCGAGTCGATGTGTCAGACGGTTGACCGTCTGTTCGGCTCACGGAGCTGGCGGCCCATCTATGCCGACCAGCGCAGCGGGGTCACCACGGGGGAGCCGTCGTGGATCCACTATGTGAACCAGTACCGGCTGCAGCTTGCAGGCCTCGGCTACGCGCACACCTTCGCCATTGAGGTCCGCAACACGCGGGGAGTCGTCCTCTACCACATGGTCTTCGCCACGAGCTCGGAGGCGGGGCGGCGCATCATGCAGGCCGTGATGGACAAGGCTCGAGAGGTGCTTCCTCGGCTGCTGGCAGAGGAACGCCAGCGTTTGCGCGAGCACCCCGACAGTCCCACGCTCTTCGCCGGTCAGGCCGAGTTCGACGAGATGCAAGCGATCTCCGTCGATCCAGAGCGATATGCGCAGCTCGTCGTCGAGCCCCCCAAGCCGTACATCCCGGGTCGCCCCCCGCCCGTCCCGCCGGAGCAGCTGGGCCTCCTCTGAACCGCCAGGCTCACCAATCTCGTCGTGGCCACCCGCCGATACCTTGCCGGAGTCGATGCGAGTCGATCAGCTCTGGGTGGCGGCGGGGTCGAGGAGTTGGGCGGCTCGGGCGGCGAAGGCGGCGGGGCGGGTGCCGAGGTCGCGGACGTAGCCGGCGGTGGTGGCGGGGGAGGCGTGGCCGATGAATCGGGCGATCTCGTCGATGGATTCGCCGGCTTCGGCGTAGAGGGCGGTGACGACGGATCGGCGGCCGGTGTGGGTGCCGAGCCCTTCGGTGGCGATCCCGGCGGCCTCAGCTGCTCGGGTGAGGCTCTTGGTGACTGATTGGCGCAGCACGAGCCGTCCGTCGGGGGTGGTGAACACCGGGTGCACGACCTGGCCCTCGTAGGTGTGTTCGGGCCACGGGGCCGGAGCAGGCGAGCTCGTTCGGTGTTCTGGGTGACCCGCGCGGGCTCGGAGCAGCTCGACGACGGTGGGGACGAGCTGGTGGGTGCCCATGACCCCGGCGGTCTTGGTGGGTCCCAGCTGGGCGCCCTGATGGTTCACATACACACAGGCTCGTTGGACTCGGGCCATCCCAGTTTCGAGGTCGACGTCCTCCCAGGCGAGGCCGAGGGCTTCGCTGACCCGCCACCCCTGGAAGAACAACAGCGCCACCGCCGCGCCGTACCGATCCGTTCGGGCGGCGTCGACCAGGGCCCTCGTTTCGGTGATGGACAGGGACCGGGCCTGGGTGGCCGGCACCTTCGGGGCTTTGACCCGGCGGACCACGTTGGTGGCGATCAGGCCGAGCTCGACGGCCTGGTCGAGGACCTGGGCGAGGGTCTGGCGGTGATGTCCCACCGTCTTGGGAGCCAGGGTCTCGAGCAGGGACCCTTGCCAGGCGATCACCTGCTCGACCTTGAACTTGGCGACTGGGACAGTCCCAAGGGTGTCCTCGATGCGTCGCACCCGGTCCTCGGCCTGGGCCCACGTGGTGGCCCGCACCTGATGGCGTTGCACGTTGGTGAGCCACCATCGGGCCAGCTCCCCGATGGGGGTGTCCCCGCTCATCGTCCCGGCCGCCGCGATCGGCGACAGCGGTTCCTCGGCCATCTGGGCCAGGCGACGCTCTCGGGCGGCGATGGCTTTGTCCCGGGTGGCCCCCGAGACGCTGCGAGGGCGTCCCTCGCCGGGGATCCGGTAGGTGGCCCGCCAGCGGCCGTCCGCCGCGAAGTACGACGGATCCTTCGCCGTTGGCCGCCCGGCCCCGCACCCGCACCGTCCCGTCGCCGTCGACGGAACGCTTCCCGACTGGTCGTCTCGCCACCATCCACCTCCGCCTCGCCTGGCAGCAATGGTAGCTACCGGGAGCGAAAATGGAAGCTACGCCGGTAGCTACGCCCCCGGACCAACAAATCGGCGCTCCGGACCGCTCCGGACGAAACAGCAGGTCACAGGCCTAATCGGCGGACTCTCATGAACTGCTCCGGACCGCACTGGACCGTTTGGCGGAGGGAGTGGGATTCGAACCCACGGTGGGTTGCCCCACACACGCTTTCCAAGCGTGCCGATTCGGCCGCTCTCGCATCCCTCCTGGGGTGCTCGCCCTGCGACCGCCGTCCCCCGGGAGGGCCGACCGGACTGCAGTGCGGTCGCTCAGGCTATCGTGTGGGCGAACCCGCTCTCGCATGTGATGGTCGGGTCCTGTGCAACATCAGCCCGTGAACCGAGTCAGGGCCGGAAGGCAGCAGCTCTCAGCGGGACCTGGTGTGTGCCGCAGATCGCCTGACCATCACATGGGGGAGCGGGTTCTGCGTTCCCCTGATCGCCGCTCCGCAGGTGGATCGGCACCGGTAGGCTCGGGCGCCGATGGCCTATCAGTCCCTGTACCGGCGCTACCGGCCGCAACGCTTCTCCGAGATCCGGGGCCAGGAGCACCTGGTCGCTGCCCTGCAGCAACGCGGTGCGGGGCGATCGGCTGGGCCACGCCTACCTGTTCAGCGGCCCCCGGGGCACGGGCAAGACCTCGACGGCGCGCATCCTGGCCAAGGTCCTCAACTGCCCGAACGCCACCGACGGCGAGCCTTGCGGCGTGTGCGAGTCGTGCCTGGCCATCGAGCACGGCACCTCCTTCGACGTCCACGAGCTCGACGCCGCCTCCAACAACGGCGTCGAGGCCATCCGAGACCTCATCACCAAGACGGCCATGGGCACGCCGGGGCGCACGAAGGTCTACATCCTCGACGAGGTCCACATGCTCTCGACGGCGGCGTCCAACGCGCTGTTGAAGACGCTCGAGGAGACCCCCGAGCACGTGGTGTTCGTGTTGGCCACCACCGACCCGCAGAAGGTGCTGCCCACGATCCGCAGCCGCACCCAGCACTTCGAGTTGCACCTGTTGTCGGCCGACGAGCTGGCCGACCTGGCCCGCTTCATCATCGACGACGCCGGGCTCGACGTCGGTCCGGAGGCCATCGACTACGTGGTGCGGGCCGGGGCGGGCTCGGCCCGCGACATGGAGTCCGCCCTCGATCAGGTGGTGGCCGGCGGACTCCCCGACGACGGTGACGCCCTGGACGAGCTGGTCGAGGCCCTCTGCGATCGGGACACGGGTCGGGCGTTGATCGCGGTCGAGCGGGCCCTTGACGCCGGCCGTAGCCCCCGGCTGCTGGGCGAGCAGCTGATCTCCCGCCTGCGTGATGTGTTCCTGGCTGCCATGAAGATGGAGCTGACCCGTCTGCCCGACCAGGACCGCGCCCGGGTGACCGCCCAGGCCGAGCGGCTCGGGCCGGCGGGGGCCACCCGCGCCCTGGAGGTGCTCGGAGACGCGTTCGTGGGCATCCAGGACGCACCGGACCAACGCATCCCCCTCGAAGTGGCGTTGGTGCGGCTGACCCGCCCCGAGGCCGACACCTCGATCTCCGCCCTGCTGGACCGCATCACCCGCCTCGAGCACGGGCTGGTCCCCGGGGCTGGCGCCGCGCCCGCCTCGCCGGTCGCGCCCGCCGCGGCGCCGCCGGCCTCGCCGGCGGCTCCGACTCCAGCCCCATCGGCGACGCCCGCGCCCCCGACCGCCGCCGGGGCCGGCATGGCTGCCCAGGCCCGAGAGGCCCTCCAGGCCACCAAGCAGGCTCGCACGACGGGCCGCCGACCCGCGGCCAGCAAGGCCGCAGCACCTGCCGGCGCGCCAGGGCCTCCCACGACCGCAAGCGCAACGTCGGACGTTCCCGCCCCCGCCGAGCACGTCCCCGCGGCGGGGGACAGACTTCGTCACCGGGTGCATCCGGGGGTACGGGCGATCTGCCCAGCCGCGACGAGCTGACCCTGGCCTGGGGCGATTCGATCCTGGCTGGGCTCCCGGCTCGGGCCCGGGCGTTCTTCGGAGCCGGACGGTTCGTGGAGGTGTCCAATGGGGCTGCAGTGTTCGCGCTGCCCAACGCGCCGCATGCCGAGCGGTGCGAGTCCCGACGTGGCGACGTCGAGCAGGCCTTGGCCGCCCACTTCGGCCGTCCGGTGCCGCTCCGGCTCACGGTGGACGACGATCCGGCGAAGGTGGAGGACCGCCCCGGGGCAGCGGCGGCATCGCCGGCTGACCGGCCCGGGGCCGGCCCGACGACCTCGCCAACGCCCGAGCCCGACGAGGACGTCGACCTGTCCCAGCTCACCGACGCCAACGATGTGGCCACCTCGTCGGTCGATCGGGTCCGCGAGCTCTTCCCCGGTGCTGAACTGGTCGACGACGCGTGACCGAGCCGACCTGACCCACGCGGTCCCCCGATCCGGATGGAGCTCCGATGACCGACCTGCCCGAAGAACCCTCCGCCGACGCGGCGATCGAGTCGGTCGATGACGTCCTCCCTGCCGGCGCGGGCTTCGACATGGGGTCGCTGCTCGAGCAGGCCATGGAGATGCAACAGCAGCTCCTGGCTGCCCAGGCCTCGGCGGCCGAGGCGGTGGTCGAGGGCCATGCCGGCGGGGGCGTCGTCACGGTCCGGGTGACCGGCGGGCTGGTGTTCCAGTCCGTCACCATCGCGCCTGAAGCGGTCGATCCCGATGACGTCGAGCTGTTGCAGGACCTGATCCTGGCCGCGCTCCACGACGCCACCGACCAGATCACTCAGCTGCAGCAGTCGTCCATGGGAGGCCTCGATCTGGGCGCCATGGGGGGCGCGCTCGGTCTGGGAGGCGGACTCGGCGGCGACGGATTCGAGGACGACGACGCGGACGACGACGCCGGTGGCTCGGCGTGAGCACCTACGCGGCGCCGGTCCAGGACCTGATCGACGAGCTCGGCCGGTTGCCTGGCGTGGGTCCCAAGTCGGCCCAACGCATCGCTTTCCACCTGCTCAAGGCGCCGGCCGCGGACGCCGCCCGGCTGTCGCGGGCCATCATCGAAGCCAAGGACAAGGTCACCTTCTGCACGCGATGCTTCAACATCGCCGAGGGGGGTGAGTGCAGCATCTGCACCGACGCCCGGCGCGACCCCACCGTGATCTGCGTGGTCGAGGAGTCACGAGACATCGTCTCGGTGGAGAAGACGGGAGAGTTCCACGGCCGCTACCACGTGCTCCAGGGGGCCATCAGCCCCATCGAGGGGGTGGGCCCCGATCAGCTGCGGGTCCGGGAACTGCTGGCCCGCCTCGACGACGAGGGCGTGACCGAGATCATCCTGTGCACCAACCCCAACCTGGAGGGCGAGGCCACCGCCATGTACCTGAGCCGGCTCATCCAGCCCCTGGGGGTCAAGGTCACACGCATCGCCAGCGGGTTGCCGGTGGGTGGTGACCTGGAGTACGCCGACGAGCTCACCCTGGGTCGCGCCCTGGAGGGCCGCCGCGAGGTGAGCGCCGACTGAGTCGATGGCCACGGGACGGCCGATACCGTCCTGACGCGGGTTCGGCTGCCGCGGCGTGAAGGTGCGGGCCCGACGATCAGATGGTGCGGACCAGGATGGCGTCGCCCTGCCCGCCCCCGCCGCACAGCGCGGCGGCCCCCAGCCCGCCCCCACGGCGAGCCAGCTCGTGGAGGATGTGCAAGGTGATGCGGGTGCCGGACATGCCCACCGGGTGACCCAGGGCGATGGCCCCACCGTTCACGTTGGTGACCTCGGCGGTGATGCCCAGGTGGTCGATGGACGCGACCCCGACGGCGGCGAACGCCTCGTTCAGCTCGAACAGGTCGATGTCGTCGACGGCGATGCCGGCCCGCTCGGCTGCCTGCTGGATGGCGCGGGCCGGTTGGGTCAGCAGGGACGCGTCAGGTCCGGCCACCTGGCCGTAACCCACGATCTGGCCCAGCGGCGTCACGCCCAGCTCCTCGGCCTTGGCCGGGGACATGACGATGACCGCGGCGGCGCCGTCGCTGATCTGCGACGCGTTGCCGGCGGTGATGTTGCCCGCCTTGTCGAACGCCGGACGCAGCGCGCCCAGCGACTCGGCGGTGGTCTCGGCCCGGACACCCTCGTCGACGGTCACCACCACCGGGTCGCCTCGGCGCTGGGGCACCTCGACGGGCACGATCTCGGCGTCGAACAGGCCGTCCTTGATGGCCCGGGCGGCTCGTTCGTGGGACTGGTAGGCCAGCTGGTCCTGCGACTCGCGGTCGAGCCCGGCCGAGGCCGCGTACTTCTCGGTGCCGGCACCCATGGCGCACTGGTCGAAGGCGCAGAACAGGCCGTCGTACATCATCGAATCGACCACGGTCTGATCGCCGAGGCGATAGCCGGCCCGGGCCCCGGGCAGGAGGTAGGGGGCGTTGGTCATCGACTCCATGCCGCCGGCCACCACGATGTCGGCATCGCCCGCCTGGATGGCCAGATCGGCCAGGTGGATGGCGTTCACACCCGAGAGGCACACCTTGTTGACGGTGGTGGCGGGCACCGTCAGGGGGATGCCGGCGTTGTGGGCGGCCTGGCGTGCCGTGATCTGGCCGGCGCCGGCCTGGAGGACCTGGCCCATGAACACGTAGTCGACCAGTTCCGGCGCCACCCCGGCCCGCTCGAGCGCCGCCTTGATGGCCACGCCGCCCAGGTCGGTGGCCGAGAAGGAGGCCAATGCCCCCGACAGCTTGCCGATCGGCGTACGGGCACCGGCGACGATCACAGAACCAGCCATGGTGGTGCGTTCCTCTCAGCGGGGCGGCCCGTAGACGAGACGCCGGGTTGGTCGAGCCCCGCCAGTGTAGGGAGTGATTCAGCCGGGTCGTCAAGCCGTCACCCCGCGATGGCGCCCGCGGGCTCCCGGCGCCGGCTCAGGTGGCTGGGCTCGGGGTCTCGCTCAGGAGGCCGACGCCTCTTGTTCGGGGTCCTCGCCGCTCGATCCCTCGGCGGCGCGACCCACCGCGGCGCGGACCATGCGCAGCAGGGGGTCGCCCTGGACGCCACCGCCGTCGAGGCCGACCGAGGCGATCGGCCGGTCCGTCTGAGCGAGCTCGTCATCGCCGTCGGGGCTGGTCGGGCTGGCCTCGTAGCTCGCCCCCCGGTGGACCTGGGGCGGAGCCGTGGTCAGATCGACCACCGACTGGGCCTGGTCGAGCGCGGCGCCGACGTCGACCGCGGGCGGTCGAGCGCGGATCGCTGTCGATGTGGGCCACCAGCCGGTCGATCGCGACCTGTAGGTCGTCGCGGGCCGCCAGCAGTCGCAGGTATGTGGACTGCTCGCTCTCACGGATGACCTCGGCCCGCTGCGTGGCCTCGGTGGTGATCTCGTCGGCCCGCCGTCGGGCTTCGTGCTCGGCCCGCTCCAGCCGGGCGGCCGCCTCGCGCTCGGCCTCGGCGCGGGCCGCGGCCACCTGTGCGTCCGCTCGCGAGCGGCTCTGGGTGGCCTGTTCGAGCTGGCGTTCGGCCTCCAGGTGCATCTGGTCGGCGTCGGCCTGGGCCGCTGTGCGCAGCGCATCGGCGTCCTGGCGGGCCTGCGCCAGGGCCTCCTCGCTGGCGGCGTTGGCTTGGGTGCGTACGCCCTCGGCTTCGAGGGCGGCCTGGTTGCGCAGGTTCTCGGCTTCGAGGGCGGCCTGGTTGCGCAGGTCTCGGCTTCGAGGGCGGCCTGGTTGCGCAGGTCCTCGGCCTCGGCCGTGGCCTGCTTGCGTACGTCTTCGACCTCCAACTCGGCCCGAGAGCGTACGACGGCGGCGTGACCCTCCGCCTCGGCGCGCACGGCACCCGCGCTGTCGCGGGCGTTCCGCAGAATGGCGGCGATCTCGTGGCCCATGCGCCCGAACTCGTCGCTGCCGGGCCCAGGCGACGTCGGGGTGCGCAGGGAGTCGGCGATCTCGCTCAGGAACCGGTCGACCGATTCGCAGTCGTAGCCGTTCTGGGCGAGCCGGAAGCGACGCGCCTCGATCTCCTCGGGAGTCAACGGCACTGCGACATGCACCTCCAGGATGGGGTGGCGATCCCCATGCGCCCTACAGCCCTAGGCCGTATGACTCAACAGCTTAGATCACGGAGAGGGAGACCTCAACGCCTTCCGTGACGGCTGGCGCGGCCGGGGCGGTGCCGTCGGGCTGGTAAGGCACAGGTGGGGGAGAGCTAGCTTGGAGCCATGCAGTCGATCCGTGATGCCATCATGGCCGGCGCGCCCGCCGACGAGCTGGCCGCCCTGCCCCTGCCCGAGTCCTACCGAGCCGCAGTGGTGCTGGCCAGCGAGCAGGAGATGTTCGCCGGGCTGGCATCTTCGGACAAGGACCCGCGCCAGAGCTTGCACCTCCAGGACGTGGCGGTGCCCGAGCTCGCGCCCGACGAGGCCGTCATCGCCGTCATGGCCAGCTCGATCAACTTCAACACGGTGTGGACCTCCATCTTCGAGCCGCTGCCCACCTTCGCCTTCCTCGAGCGCCTGGGCCGCGAGAGCTCGTGGGGTGCCCGTCACGACCAGCCGTTCCACGTGGTCGGGTCCGACGCATCGGGGGTGGTGTTGCGGGTGGGCTCGGCCGTGCGCAACTGGAAGCCCGGCGACCGCATCGTGGTCCATTGCAACTACGTGGACGACCAGGATCCAACCGCCCACAACGATTCGATGCTGGCCGCCAACCAGCGCATCTGGGGCTTCGAGTCCAACTACGGCGGTCTGGCCGACCTGGCGCTGGTCAAGGCCAACCAGCTCATGCCCAAGCCCGGGCACCTCACCTGGGAGGAGTCGGCGGTCAACGCCCTGTGCAACTCCACCAGCTACCGCATGCTGGTCAGCCCCAACGCCGGGGACATGAAGCAGGGCGACGCCGTGTTGGTGTGGGGGGCCACCGGCGGGCTCGGTGGCTACGCCGTGCAGTACGTCCTCAACGGGGGCGGAACTCCGGTCGGCGTCGTCTCCTCGCCCGAGAAGGGCAAGATCCTCGAGGCCATGGGCTGTGAGGCGGTGATCGACCGCAAGGCCGCCGACTACCGGTTCTGGTCCGACGAGTTCCACCAGGACGAGGCCGAGTGGCGGCGGTTGGGCAAGGACATCCGGTCCCTGATCGGGCGCGACCCCGAGATCGTGTTCGAACACCCCGGTCGCCAGACCTTCGGTGCCTCGGTGTTCGTCACCGCTCGCGGCGGCAAGATCGTGACCTGCGCCGCCACCAGCGGCTACATGATCGAATACGACAACCGCCACCTGTGGATGAAGCTCAAGCGCATCATCAGCTCGCACTTCGCCAACTACGCCGAGGCCTGGGCCGCCAACCAGCTGATCTGCGACGGCAAGATCCAGCCCATCTTGTCGGCGGTGTTCCCACTCGACCAGGTGGGCGACGCCGCCTACCAGGTGCACCACAACCTGCACGAGGGCAAGATCGGGGTGCTGTGCCTGGCCCCCCAGGAGGGTCTGGGCGTCGACGACCCCGAATTCCGCCAGCAGGTCGGCGAGGACAAGATCACCCGGTTCCGTACCCACGGCGCATAGAGAAAGCAGCCGCCCATGAGCCCGCTGACCGCCAGGATGCCCGGAGACGACGAAGCCGACCAGGTGGCTTCCGGTTCGGCCGCCGAGGCCGCGCTGCTGACCGAGATCGACCACGTCGCCATCGCCGTGAACGACCTGGGCGCGGCCATCGACTACTACCGCGAGACGTTCGGGGCCCTGGTCGACCACCGTGAGGTGGTCGACAGCGATGGGGTCGAGGAGGCGCTGTTGAAGGTGGCCGACTCCTACATCCAGCTGCTCACGCCGACCCGGGACGACTCGCCGGTAGCCAAGTATCTGGAGCGCAAGGGGGAGGGCCTGCACCACGTCGGCTACCGCGTGCGCGATTGCGCGGTCGCCCTCCAGGCGGTCAAGGACCAGGGCGGCCGGGTCATCGACGAGGCCCCCCGGCCCGGTTCGCGGGGCACCACCGTGGCCTTCGTGCATCCCAAGACCGCGTTCGGCACGCTCATCGAGCTCGTCCAGGAGTAGGCGCCGTGGTCACCGAGACGGTCATCCTGCCCACCTCCGACGGGGACATGCCAGCGTACGTGGCCAGGCCCGACGGGGCGGTCGCCGGCGCGGTGCTCGTGGTGCAGGAGGCGTTCGGGATCACCAGCCACATCGAGTCGATCTGTCGGCGCCTGGCCGACGCCGGCTACGTGGCCATCGCCCCGGCCTTCTTCCACCGATCGGGCGGCTCGCCGGTGTTCGACTACACCAGCATGGAGTCGCTCCGTCCGGTGATGATGGCGCTCACTGCCGAGGGCATCCGGGCCGACACCGACGCCGCCCTGGGCCATCTGGCATCGCTCGGCCACACCGGCACCGAAGTGGGCGTAGTCGGGTTCTGCATGGGTGGCAGCATCACCCTGGTCAGCGCGGTCGACCACGCACTGGGGGCGGCGGTCACCTTCTACGGTGGCGGCGTCACCCAGGGCCGGTTCGGGTTCGAGCCGCTGGTCGAGCAGGCACCACGTCTCCAGACTCCGTGGCTGGGCCTGTTCGGCGACCTCGACCAGGGGATCCCGGTTGACGACGTCGAGGCGCTGCGGACCGCGGCGGCCGCCGCCTCGGTCGAGACCGAGATCGTGCGGTACTCCGACGCCGGCCACGGGTTCAACTGCGACGACCGCGACGCCTACCATCCGCCGTCCGCCGCCGACGCCTGGGACCGCACGCTCGACTGGTTCGCCCGCCACCTCCACTGAGCGCTCGGGCGGCGGCCGGTCGGCTCGTCAGGCTGATCAGGGAGTGAGCGAGCTGGACGTGCTGGTCGAGGACGACGAGCTGCTCGACGGCGTCGCGTTGATCTGGGTCTGGAGGCTCTTGATGACCGGCAAGGAGCACACGTTGGACGGCTTGTTCTTGGTGGTCAGGCAGATGGCGGCGGTGATGCCGTTGGCTGCGCCGATGGCGCCCTTGGCCACCGCGCTGGACGGGTCGTTCATGGCCGCGGCGATCTGGTCCCATGTCTTGCCCTGCAACACCCCTGCGTCATAGGTGGCGCCCGAGATCAGGTACTCCCCGTTGAAGTAGACGAACGGGATGGAGCCCGAGGTGCCCGAGACGTAGGGCGAGGTGTCGTAGGTGGCGAAGATCTTCTGGTCGGCGGCCGAGGGGGTCTCGAGCTTGCCGTTGGTGTTGTCCTGGGTCTCCACACCGGTGAAGTGGATGTAGTCGCTGGTGTAGTTGGATCCGTAGAACGAGAGCGTCTTGGTCCCCGGGTACTGGTCGGTGGTGGACGAGTTGGTGATCTTGAGCCCGGTGAAGGTACCGAACCGCGACAGGGCGTTGACCATGGCCCAGCGCTCAGTGGCGCAGTACGGGCAGTACTCGGCGCCGATGTAGAGCACACCCGGCTTGCCGTCCACGGCGATGGACTTGCCGTCGATCGGCTTGGGCAGCCCCACGGTGGATCCGGCGCCCACGCTGGTGATCACGCTGGTGGGCACCGTGGTCACCTTCTGCACCAGCGAGGCCGAGGCCGTCTTGCGCCCAGTGATGTTGCTGCCGCTGCCGCCGTTGCTGGAGGCGATGGCGGCGATGACCACCACACCCACGACGACCAGAGCCATGATGCCGATGATCCAGGCCTTGTTGCCGGACTTGCTGGCGTTGCTGGCGGCTCGGACCCGCGCCGAGGACGAGCGCTTCTTGGACGGACGGTTGCTCACGCGGCACCTACCAGTTCGTGTTCAGGGAGAGGATCGTCGTAGCGGTCGGGATCGGTGGCCCGCGACACCAGCACCATGGTGATGATCCAGCAGGAGGCGGCCAGCGACATGAAGGGCAGGGACACGAAGCCGAACTCCCACACGTAGCGGGTGGTGCACGGCACCAGCGTCGTGCAGAACGACTGCTGGGCGGGGTAGGCCTGGAGCTGGGTGTGGTAGCTGGCGATGAGCGCTCCGATGAGGGCCACCGGCACCACGTAGGTCCACACCTGACGATCGCGCCGCAGCGCCGCCACCAGCAAGACGATGGCAAAGGGATAGAGACAGATGCGCTGGGCCCAGCACAGCTCGCAGGGCACGAAGTTGGCCACCTGCGAGTAGTAGAGGCTGCCACCCATGGTCACCGCGGCCACGATCCAGCCCAGCCACAGCGCGATCGAGCCCAGGTCCTCGAAGAGCGCGCCCGTGGCCGAGTCGGGACGGAAGTGGCGCACGACGGCCAGCACCACCACGGTGAGCGTGCCGGCCCAGGTCAGCAGGCTCAACGACGCGAAGATGTGCGACATCGTGGGTGTGGTCATAGGACCGCGGAAGCGTAGTGAACATCCCTCGCGACACTGGCGCGCGGCAGAAAATCTCGCGTGGTGTTTGCTTGGGCGGCGCCGAGGGTGCGGCTGCAGGCGGTCAGGACGGGTGGTCGGCCACCGGGACGTGATCTGAGCCGTCGAGCAGCTCGGCCTCGGGGTCGAGCGGTACGAAGGCGCTGAGCTCCTCGGCCATCTCCTCGAGCGCCTGGTCGTCGGGTTCCGCCGATCCGGGCAGGTGGCGGCCGGCGGAGCTGGGCATGAGCCAGGACAGGCAGCCGCCGATGAACACCACGGCGGCGGCGAACAACAGGGCGTCGTGGGTGGCGCTCGAGACCGAGTCGGCCAGGATGCGGGTGAGGGTGGCCGCGGCGTGGTGGGACAGGTCGGCCGGGGGTTGGTAGTTGGCGCCCAGCCCCCGGACCTGGCTGGTGGCCGTGCTCCGCACCGCGGGCCGCAGCGCGGCGCTCGAGGAGATGGCGCTCACCGCGTGGTTGATGGTCTGGGTGGTGACCACCGTGCCGATCACGGCGATGCCCAGCGCGCTGCCCACCTGACGCACGGTGGTGTTGGTACCGCTGGCCACCCCCGACTTGGGCGGAGGGATGTCGCTGAGGATCACGTTGGTGAGCTGGGTCACCGAGAACCCCGCGCCCAGCCCGTAGCCGATCAGGCCGGGTAGCAGGTGGCCGAACGTCAGGTCGGGGGTCACCACCACAGCCATGTAGGTCAGGCTCAGGGTTTGCATCACCAGCCCGAGCCGGATCACCGCAACGGTGCCGATGCGGTTGGTGAGCCGTCCGGCGATGGGGGCGCCGACGATGATGGCCAGGCCGTAGGGCAGGACCCACAAGCCGTTCTGCAGGGCGGTCAGGTGCTTGCCCTCCTGCAGGAACAGGGCAAGGGCGAAGCTGAGCCCGAGCTGGCCCATCGACAGCACGGTGGTCGTCAGCAGCCCGTAGCGGAAGGTTCGGTAGCGCAGCATCCCGAACTCGAACAGCGGATTGGCCTGGCGTCGCTCGCGGGCGCGCTCGTGGCGGTAGAAGGCGTAGAGCACCGCGATCGAGGCGGCGAAAATCAGCGGGATGATCGAGATGGGAGCGTCGGCCGGCCACAGCTGGTGGCCCGCCGCGTCGACCGAGGCGATGGGGGTGATCCATCCATAGGAGCCGCCCTCGCTCAGCGCGAACACGAGCAGGAACATGCCCACCGCGATGAGGGCGGCGCCGGGCCCGTCGAGCGGCTCGCGGCGCCCTGAGCGCTCGTTTCGCGGAATGAAGACCATGGCACCGAGGATGGCCAGCGGGGCGATGATGACGTTGATGCGGAACGACCATCGCCACGAGTAGTCGGTGGTCAGCAGACCCCCGATCACCGGGCCCAGCCCCGCCGCGGCGCCGGCCACCGCCCCCCAGGCGGCAAAGGCCATGGCCCGGCCCCGCCCCTGGAAGGTGTTCGACAGCAGGGCCAGGGTGGCGGGCAGCATGAGCGAGGCGCCCAGCCCTTCGATGATGGCCTCGCCGAGCATCAGGCTGGCCACGTTCCACGACACCGAGGCCAGCAGGGAGCCGCAGGCGAACAGGGCGGCACCGGTCACGAACACGCGACGCTGGCCGTAGATGTCACCCAGTCGTCCGCCGATGATGAGGAAGGTGGCGAAGGTCAGCGAGTAGCCGGTGATCACCCATTCGAGGCTGGGCAGGGTGGTGTCGAACTCGCGCAGGATGGTGGGGATGGCCACGTTGAGGATCGTGGTGTCGAGCACCACGATCACCGTCGAGAGCAAGACGATGCCCAGCGTGATCCATTGCCGCACCGTCGGTTTGTCGTATCCCGGGCCGGTCTGAGGACCGGAGGGTGACGGCTCTGTCGCGGCCATGTGCACATCCTGCGCGCCGAAGGGGCCCGCCGATCGAGTGGTTTCGGTGATGGTTAGCGTCGCTAATGATACGGGTGTCGTCCGGAACGCGGTGCATGACAGGCTGCGCAGGTGAAGGTCCACCTGGTCGACGGCACCTATGAGTTGTTCCGCTACCACTTCGCCCTGCCCTCTCACCTCGCAGCCGACGGGCAGGAGGTGGCGGCCACCCGGGGCGCGCTGGGGACGGTGCTCCAATTGCTGGAGGAGGGCGCCACCCACATGGGCGTGGCCACCGACCACGTCATCGAGTCCTTCCGCAACGACCTGTGGCCGGGGTACAAGACCAGCGCGGGTATGCCCCCCGAGCTGCTCAGCCAGTTCCCGCTGCTGGAGGAGGGTCTGGCCGCCCTGGGGGTGAAGGTGTTCGCCATGGTGGAGTACGAGGCGGACGACGCCATGGGCGCGGCCGCGGCGCGGGCCGCGGCCGACGACCGGGTGGCCCAGGTGCTCATCTGCACGCCGGACAAGGACCTGGGCCAGTGCGTGCGCGGCGATCGCATCGTGCAGCTGGACCGACGCAAGGGCGTGGTGCTCGACGCCGATGATGTGCGGGCCAAGTTCGGCGTGGCCCCCGAGTCGATCCCCGACTACCTGGGCCTGGTGGGCGACAGCGCCGACGGCTTCCCCGGCCTACCGGGCTGGGGGGCGAAGTCGGCCGCCGCCGTGCTGGCTCGATACGGCCACCTGGAGGACATCCCGGCCGACGGCGCCGACTGGGACATCGACGTGCGCGGCACCGCCAAGCTGGCGTTCACCTTGCGCGACCAGTTCGACCTGGCCGTGCTGTTCCGCCGGATCGCCACCATCGAACTCGATGCCCCGACCATCGCCTCGGTGGACGAACTGGAGTGGCATGGTCCCCGGTCCGAGGCCGCCGAGCTGGTCGAACGGATCGATGCCCCGGGGTTGCTGACCCGGGCGATCAGGCTGGCCGAGCGCCGGAACTGACCATCGGATCGACTGCGCCGTCGGGCGGCGCGAACAGGTGGCTCAGGCGGTGGTCTCGTCGCGGCGGGTCTGGTTGGACGGGTTGTCGGTGCCGGGCTCGAGCGCCTTGGGGTCGGACTTCTTCTTCTCGTCCTTGGTGTCGTCGACTGCGCCTTCCTTCAACCCCTTTTCGAACTCACCCTTGGCCGAACCCAGGGAGCGGGCCAACTTGGGGAGCTGAGACCCACCGAAGACAAGGGCGACGATGACCAGGACGATGAGCACGTCCGGCCCGAAGATTTCGGCGAGGACCATGGGGGACTCCTTCGACCCTTGGGGGCCTGTGGTACGAGGTCGGAACGGCGGGCCGCGGGGACTCGCTACCCCTCCAGCCTAGGCCAGCCAGGACCCAGATCACAGGCGCCGACCCACAGCAGCTCATTCAGCGCCGACCCGTGGCCCGGATGCTTCCCCCGAGGCCCACCCCAGCCGGTACGGGCCTAGCCTGGAGCCGATGTCGAGCCCCTCCGCCCCGGTGTCGACCCAGAACGGATGGATGCCGTCGGGCGAGACCTTGTTGCGCTGGCGGGTCCCGGCGGTGGCCGCCGGCCTCGCGCTGACCTCGATCGCGGTGATGGCGGCTGCCACCGCGACCAAGAACCACAACTTCTGGGTGTTCGCCGTGTGGGTCGTGCTCACCGTGGCCGCCGTGGTCACCGGCGTTGCGGTGCTCATGGCCGTGCCCCGGGCCCGGTCCAGCATGGGTGTGCGGCGATTGGCCAGCTTCGGAGTGGTGATGGCCGTTCTGTGCGCCACCCTCGGGCTGGCCGTGTACAGCCAGACCCGCGCCCACGACTGCCCGGCCACCGGACCCTGCACCGTCGCCACTCCCGGGCCCGGCCAGCGCACGCAACTTCCCTAGCCCTTCGGTCGGCGAGCCTCTCTGCGGGCGCTTCGCCATTCGGGTGTCATCGGTGCAGCGGCTCCGGCCTGGCGGCCTGCGCCTTCTCGAGCCCTTCGGTCGGCGAGCCTCTCTGCGGGCGCTTCGCCATTCGGGTGTCATCGGTGCAGCGGCTCCGGCCTGGCGGCCTGCGCCTTCTCGAGCCCTTCGGTCGGCGAGCCTCTCTGCGGGCGCTTCGCCATTCGGGTGTCATCGGTGCAGCGGCTCCGGCCTGGCGGCCTGCGCCTTCTCGAGCCCTTCGGTCGGCGAGCCTCCTCACGAGCCGAAGATCTGGGCCAGCTCGTAGGGAGGGACCTCGTCGAGCTGGCGATAGGTGCACGACGCGGGCGTGCGATCGGGGCGCCAACGCAACAGGCGGGCCGAGTGACGGAACCGGCCGTTCTGCACCTGTTCAAAGGTGACCTCGGCGACCAGTTCCGGTCGCAGGGGCGTCCAGCTCAGATCCTTCTTGGCGTTCCACCGACTGTTGCCGCCCGGCAGGCGGCCGTTGGACTGGTCGTGGGCCTGCGCCTCGGCCCACGAGCGCCACGGATGGTCCTCGATGGAGTCCACCAGGTAGAGGCCGACCTCGCCCAGCAGCTCCTTGCGCCGGCGGGCCGTGAAGCTCGACGCCACCCCAACGTGGTTCAACCGCTGTTCGTCGTCGTAGAGGCCCAGCAGCAGTGAACCGACGCCGTCGCCGTCCTTGTGCATGCGGAAGCCCGCCACCACGCAGTCAGCCGTGCGCCGGTGCTTGACCTTGAACTGCACCCGCTTGTTCTGCTCGTAGGTCCCGTTGGCGGGCTTGGCCATCACTCCGTCCAGCCCGGCGCCCTCGAAGCGCACGAACCAGTCGGCCGCCAGGGCCCGGTCACGGGTCATGGGCGACAGGTGCACCGGACTGGCGGCGTCGGCCAGAGCCTCCTCGAGCAGGACGCGCCGCTCGTGCAGCGGCACCTCCAGCAACGACCGGTCGCCCACGGCCAACAGGTCGAAGGCCACGAACGACGCCGGCGTTTCGACGCTCAGGCGGGCGACCCGGGACTGGGCCGGGTGGATGCGCTGTTGCAAGGCGTCGAAGTCCAGGCCGTGCTCGGTGGCGACGACCACCTCGCCGTCCACCACGACGCGGGGCGGCAGCGAGTCACGCAGGGGATCGAGGAGCTCGGGGAAGTAGCGCGTGAGCGGTCGCTCGTTGCGGCTGCCCAGCTCGATCTCGTCGCCGTCGCGGAACACGATGCCTCGGAAGCCGTCCCACTTGGGCTCGTAGAGCATGTCCTCGGGCGCCGGTAGCTCATCGATCGACTTTGCCAACATCGGGGCGACCGGCGGCATGACGGGGAGCTCCACTCGGCCCGAGGTTACGGGGTCGTTGCTTCCCCCGCGCCCGCGGCCGCCGCCAGCGCGTCCACCAGGCGCGCCGGGTCGTCATCGCAGCCCAGCAGACGGCGGCCGGCGGGGGTGAGCAACCCGTCGGCCATCGCTCGATCCAGGAAGGCGAGCAGGTGACCGTAGTAGCCGTCGACGTCGAGCAGGGCCACCGGCTTGCGGTGGATGCCCAGCTGGGTCCACGTGACCGCTTCCACCACTTCTTCGATCGTGCCGAAACCCCCGGGCATGGCGATGAAGGCATCGGCCAGCTCGGACATCCGGGCCTTACGCTCGTGCATCGAGGAGACCACGTGGAGCTCGGTCAGCCCGTCGTGGGCCACCTCGTCGGCGAACAGATCGCCGGGGATGACCCCGTAGACCTCGCCCCCCGCGGCCAGGGCGGCATCGGCCACCGCGCCCATGAGCCCCACCGAGGCCCCGCCGTACACCAGCCCGATGCCCCGATCGGCGAGCAACCGGCCCAGGTCCTGTGCAGCGGCGGTGAAGTTGGCCGAGGTGCCGGGCTTCGAGCCGCAGTACACGCATATCCGTCGCAACTCGGCCATGGCCGAAACCTACCGGCCCGCGGCCGCCGTCCGCGACGCGGCCGCCTTGCCCCGAAATCGGTGTAGTTGTCCCCGCTTTGACGGGGGCAACTACACCCATTTCGGAGGCGGTCGAGGTCGGCGCGGCGGGTGCGGTGCTCGGCATTCGGTTCCCCCGAAGGTCGGCCGGTACATTGGCGGCCATGTCGCAACACACCATGCCCGAGCGCATCGAGCAGCTCAACAAGCTCAAGGACGAAGCGCTGCACGCCGGCTCCGAGCGGTCCGTCGAGCGCCAGCACGCCAAGGGCAAGCTGCTTGCTCGCGAGCGGATCCAGTACCTGCTCGACCCGGGCTCGTTCCACGAGCTCGACATGTTGGCCCGCCACCGGGTGCCGGCCGACCTGATCGCCGAGCGGCCCTACACCGACGGGGTGATCACCGGCTGGGGCACCATCGACGGGCGCAAGGTCTTCGTCTTCTCGCAGGACTTCACCGTGTTCGGCGGCGCCCTGGGTGAGGTGTTCGCCGAGAAGATCCACAAGGTCATGGACCTGGCCCTGTCGGTCGGCGCCCCGCTCATCGGGCTCAACGACGGGGCCGGCGCCCGCATCCAGGAGGGCGTGGTCTCGCTGGCCTCCTACGGCGGGATCTTCCACCGCAACGTGAAGGCGTCGGGGGTCACGCCTCAGATCAGCGTCATCCTCGGTCCGTGCGCGGGCGGGGCGGTCTACAGCCCGGCCATGACCGACTTCATCTTCATGGTCGACGAGAGCTCGCACATGTTCATCACCGGCCCCGACGTGGTGAAGACGGTGACCGGTGAGGAGGTCACCCTCGAGGAGCTGGGCGGGGCCAAGAGCCACGCCTCCAAGTCCGGTGTGGCCACCTTCGTGGCGCCCGACGAGCAGGCCTGCCTCGACGACGTGCGCTTCCTGTTCTCCTTCCTGCCGTCCAACAACCTCGAGTCGCCGCCCCACTTCGCCTCGACGGACTCCCCCGATCGGCTCACTCCGGCGCTCGTCGACCTCATGCCAGCCTCGTCCAACCAGCCCTACGACATGAAGGCCGTGATCCGCGAGTGCGTGGACGACGGCGAGTTCTTCGAGTACTTCCCCCGTTGGGCCGGGTCCATCGTGTGCGGCTTCGCCCGTCTCGACGGCCATCCCGTGGGCGTCGTCGGCAACCAGCCGATGGTGCTGGCCGGCGTGCTCGACATCGAATCCTCGGAGAAGGCGGCCCGGTTCGTCCGCACCTGTGATGCCTTCAACATCCCGCTGGTCACCTTCGTGGACGTCCCCGGGTTCCTGCCCGGCGTCGACCAGGAGTACGGCGGCATCATCCGACACGGGGCCAAGTTGCTCTACGCCTACTGCGAGTCGACGGTCCCCCGGATCCAGGTCATCACCCGCAAGGCCTACGGCGGCGCCTACGTGGTCATGAACTCCAAGTCCATCGGGGCGGACCTGGCCTTCGCCTGGCCGTCGGCCGAGCTGGCCGTCATGGGCCCCCAGGGCGCGGTCGAGATCCTGTACCGGCGGGAGCTGCAGACCGTCGCCGACCCCGAGGCACGACGCAACGAGCTGGTGGACGAGTACACCGAGCGCTTCGCCAACCCCTACGTGGCTGCCGAGCGCGGGTTCGTGGACGACGTGATCGACCCTGCCGAGACCCGCATCAAGCTGATCGCCGGCCTGGAGATGCTCCGTTCCAAGCGTGAGGAGCTGCCGCACCGCAAGCACGGGAACATCCCCCTATGACCGAGCTCCTTCCTGGGCCGGGTGCCACCGGAGCCATGGCCAGGGGCGCTGACGTGCGGCCAACGCCCAGCGACGACGAGTTGGCCGCCATCCTGGCCGCCATCGAGGTCTCGTGGCCCCGCCCCGCCGCCCCCCTGCCCGTCAAGGAACCGTCCCGCTGGCGGTTCTCGGGTCGCTGGTGGTCGCGTCCGCTGCCCACCCGGAGAGACCGACCCTGAGCACCTGGCCCTTCGGTCGGCGAGCCTCCCTGCGGGCGCCTTCGGCATCTGTGTTCATCAGTCGGCCGGGTTTCGCGACTGGGATCCGAGGGTGAGGTCGCTACGCTGCGGCTGTGGCCGGCATCGACCCGAACTACACCGTGGACGAGACGCTGCCGGCCTTCCGCGCAGCCAGCGACTGGTTCTTGTCGGTTCTGCGGGGGATCGGCGACGACCAGTGGGGCAGCCCCGCCCTGGGCGAGTGGTCCGTGCTCGAGCTGGCGGCACACGCCAGTTCGCGCCTACTCGACGGTGACGGACCACCTCGCACCCCGGGGCGAGATCGACGTGGATTCGGCGGCTGACTACTTCCGCCGAGCCATGCCCGATGCGGCCGTCAACGCGGCCATCGCCGAACGGGGCCGGGCCGAAGCTCGGGGCCTGGCCACGGACCCGGTCGGGGCCATCGAACGCCGCGCCGGCGACACCTTCGCCCAGATCGAGCAGGCGCCGGTGGGGTCGGTCTGCGTCAGTCGCGGCGGCACCATCGCCTTGGGTGACTATTTGGCCACGCGCGTGGTCGAGCTGTCCGTCCACACGCTCGACCTGGTCGACGTGGTGGGCGGTGACAACCCCGAACCGCCGCGGATGGCCGCGCAGGTGTCGGTGTCGGTGCTCGGTGCCCTGGCCTCCGGCTCGTCGCCGTCGGTGCTCCTGCGGGCCCTCACCGGGCGAGTGCCGTTGCCCATGGGCTTCAGTGTCTTCCCCTGACCCGGTGGTCGGATGGACCTGACCACCGTGGCCGATGACGAGGTCGTCGTGCATGCGGGCCTCGAGGTCCACCGACACGAAGGCCTGGCCAGCGACCAGATCTATGACCTCGACGGGTTCCGGGTGCGTACCTTGGCCCGGCCCCACGGTGAGCACCTGTGCACCTTCGCCACCGTCAACGATGTGCACTTCGGTGAGGTCGAGTGCGGGATCATCGACGGGCTGGAGATGGGTCCGACCTTCCGGGTGCCCGAGGGGGCGGAGCCCTATCCGGTGACCATGAACCGGGCGCGGTGGCCGAGATGGCGGCGGTGGACCCGGCCGCGGTGGTGGTCAAGGGCGACCTGACCGCGTCCGGCACCTCGGAGGAGTACCAGGCCTTCCTGGACACGTACGCGCCGTTCGGTGAACGCCTGCACCACATCCGCGGCAACCACGACGTCGCCCCCGGGGCCACCGTGGCGGCGTCGGGCCCGCGATCGGTGGATCTGCCCGGGGCGCGGCTGGCCCTGATCGACACCACGGTGGCCCAACGGGCGTCGGGCCGAGTGTCGTCGGCAACCCTCGAGTGGCTGGACGACCTGGCCGCCCACACCGACCGGCCGGTGCTGGTCTTCGGGCACCACCACCCATGGAGCCCGGAGTCCCGCCACCGACCGGATGACTACTTCGGCATCCATCCCGACGCCAGCGAGCAACTGATCGAGGTCGTGGCCAGACACCCGTCGATCGCCGGGTACTTCGCCGGCCACACCCACCGCAACCGGGTCCGCCGCTTCGGGACCACCGGACCATTCCCGTGGGTCGAGGTGGCGTCCGTGAAGGACTACCCGGGGAGCTGGGCCGAATACCGGGTCTTCGACGGCGGCGTCCTCCAGATCCACCGGCGCATCTCCACCCCCGGGGCCCTGGCCTGGACCGAACAGACCCGGCACATGTTCGCCGACACCTACGCCGACTACGCCCTGGGCGCGGTCGGGGATCGCAACCTGCCCATCGTCTGGTGACCCGGTGCGCGCACCGCCGGGCCGCGCCGGCTCGGACCCCGCCGTCAGTGGAGGCTGGCCCGAACCGTGCGTTCGTCGGCGATCTCGACCCGCGCCCGACCGTTGCGCTTGGCCTCGTACATGGCGGCATCGGCGGCGCGCACAATCTCTTCGGGCAGGGCCTCCGGGTCGTCGGTCAGCACCAACCCCACACTGGCCTTCACCGCCACCGCCACCCTCGGCGCCGGCGACCTCGACGTGGACGGGGCGGGTCACGGCCTCGAGCACCCGATCGGCGAGGTGGGCGGCCTCGGTCTCGCTCTGCACCTCCTCGCACAGCACCACGAACTCGTCGCCGCCGAATCGGGCCACCGTGTCACCTGGCCGCAGCGAGGTGAGCAGCCGCCGACCGACGGCGATGAGCACCTCGTCCCCGGCTTCGTGGCCGTAGGTGTCGTTGGCCTGCTTGAACAGGTCCAGGTCGACGAACATGACGGCAGCCAGCGAGGAGCTGCGCTTCATGCGTGCGAGGGCCACCCGCAGGCGGTCGAGCATGAGCGGCCGGTTGGGCAGACCGGTCAGGTCGTCGTGGAGCAGCTGGTACTTGAGCTGCTCGTTGGAGGTGGCCAGCGAGCGGGTCAGCCGACCGTTCTCGATGATGACCACGGCCTGGCGCACCAGCAGCGCCACGATGAGGACGGTGCCGATGAAGAACTCGGCGGTCCCCACCACGATGGGATCGTTGACCAGGGCCTCCACCACGCACAGCACCAGCACCAGCGCGACCGGGATGTAGGGGAGCAGGAAGCGTGGGGAGCGGGCCACCGAATCGGGCTGGGGCCGGGTCAGCTTGCTGACGCGGACGGCGGGATGGTGGGTGGCCTGCAGGGCCCCGAGGGCGATCAGGAGGTAGCCGGCCACCCAGGCATCGTTGGACACGTTCGATACCGTGTCCGACCGCAGGGTGGTGTACACGAAGAAGCTGTCGGCCACGGCGAAGCAGGCGAAGCCGACCCCGTCAGACCGACGGCCACCCGCCCGGCGGGATCGCTGCGTCCCGAAGACGACCAGCACCATCGTCAGCACGAGCACGTCCCCGGCCGGATAGGCCAGGGCGATGGTCCGCTCGACCCAGCCGCCGGTGCTCGAGGCCAGGGTCGGGCCCAGGACCGTGACCCAGCTCACGAACAACAGCGAGCTGGCCACGATGACCCCGTCGAGGACGACGCGCATCCGATCGGACCGATCGTCGTCGGACGAGGGCATGGCCAGCAGCCCGCCTACGGCCAGGGGGATGGCGAGTAGGTAGAAGAAGTCGGCCAGCGAGGGGAACGGCGTGGTGCGCCCCTGGACGGTCTCGAACCAGGTCCAGATCATCTGCCCGGCGCACCACGACGCACACGAGGCGGCGATCAGATACCAGCCCACGTGCCAGCCGCGCCCGGCCGCCCGCCGCCCGGCTCGAACCGCGGACCATGCCGCCAGGATCGGGGCCCCGATCTCGAGGAGGTTCGAAAGGTCTCGCTGGTAGCCGGAGCCGCCGATCTCGAGGGCGACGACCGAGCCGGCGAAGGCGGCGCCGGCCAGGGCCACGACGAGGGAGAACCGTTGGTTCTCGCCCGTCGTGGCGGCCCCATCAGTCACTGTTGGCGACTTCGATGCGATCCTGGCGCCATTCCCGCGCCATGTCGAGGGCGTTGTCGGCCCGATCCAGGATCTCGTCGGTGGTGAAGCCGTGTGCCGGGTAGCAGGCCACGCCGGCCCACATGGTCAGTCCGGGGGAGTGGCTGGTGATGCGTCGCCGGATGCGCTCGACCGTCCAGATGGCACCGTTCTCCGCCGTGTCCTCCAACAGCAGGGCGTACCCGCCGTCGAGCAGCCGGCAGGCGGTGTCGGCCTCGCGGATGGTCGAGGTGATGCACTCGGCCACCACCTTGGGGTTGGCCGGGCGGGGGAGACCCGAGTCAAGGCCTTCGATGACCTCCATGAGCACGACGGCCACGGGCTCGAGCTGGCGCCGGGCGGCGGCGATCCGGGCATCGAGGGCGACGGTGAAGTACCCCTCGCTGAACAGACCGGTGGCCCCGTCGGTCAGGGCGTCGCCGCTCGAGTTGCGGCGCACCGCGGTGAGCTGGATGCGGCTGGCCAGCTTGGTCTCCAGATCGGTGCGGGCCTCGGACTCTCGTTCCACCTTGTCCTCGAGCTCGTCCACCTTGTCCTCGAGCTCGTCCACCAACGCGGTGGCTCGCCGAAGGTGGTTGATCAGCCAGAACAGGGCGACGCCGCAGGCCAGGGCGATGGTGCCGGCGATCACCGCGAGCGCGACGACGTGATACAGCGCGGCCAGCGCCCCCAGCGCCAGGCCGAGGAGACCGACCACGAGGCCAACTGTTGCCCGGCGATCCACGCTGACCCATCGGCGGCACCGACGGGGAATCAAGCCTGGCGCAGCCGCGATTCCGGTCCGATCCGGGCCGGGTTCGCGACAGACACGGGTCGGGATTCAGCGCCGTCGGTGGGCCTCGACCAGATCCACGATGTCGGCCATCAGCCGGCCCAACTCGAAGTCCTTGGGCGTGTACACAGCCGACACGCCTCCTGCGACCAGCGTGGCCCGGTCGGCCTCGGGAATGATGCCGCCCACGACCACCGGCGCGGTGCTGCCGGCCTCGCGGACCAGGCGCAGCACGTCGGGAACCAGCTCGAGGTGGCTGCCGGACAGGACGGACAGGCCGATGATGTCGACGTCCTCGTCCCGGGCCACGGCCGCGATCTGGGCCGGGGTCAGCCGGATGCCCTGGTAGATGACCTCCATCCCGGCGTCGCGGGCCGCCACCGCGATCTGCTCGGCCCCGTTGGAATGACCGTCGAGGCCGGGCTTGGCCACCAGGAAGCGGGGTGGGCCGCCGGGCAGCGCCCGCACCCGTTCCGCCGTCTCGTGCCAGATCGTCGAGCTGCCCCCCGCCCCGGCGGCCGCCGCCACCCCGGTCGGGGCCCGGTACTCGCCGAAGACCTCACGCAGCAGGCCGGCCCACTCCCCGGTGGTGCCCCCGGCGTGGGCCAGGTCGATGGTGGCCGCCATGATGTTGTCGGTCCCCGCCGCCGCCCGTCTCAGCTGATCGAGTGACCGCTTGACCGCGTCGTTGTCGCGCTCCGATCGCCAGGTCTGCACGTCGGCGATCGAGCTGGTCCTGGACGGCCGGGTCCACCTCCAAGATGTTGCCGGCGCCCCCCAACGGAGACGCGGCCGACTCCTGGAAGGCGTTCACTCCCACCACGGTCTGCTCGCCGGACTCGATGTGGCGCATGCGCTCGGTGTTGGATGCCACCAGGCGGCCCTTCAGCTCCTCGATGGCCGCGAAGGCGCCGCCCAGGGCCAGCACGTCGTCGAGCTCGGCCTGCGCGGCCTCCATCAGCTCGGACGTGCGGGCCTCGACCACGTGGCTGCCGTCGAGGATGTCCTCGTACTCCAACAGGTCGGTCTCATAGGCGAGTACCTGCTGGATGCGCAGCGACCACTGCTGGTCCCACGGGCGAGGCAGGCCCAGGGCCTCGTTCCAGGCCGGCAACTGCACCGAGCGCGCCCGGGCCCGCTTGGACAGGGTCACACCCAGTGCCTCGAGGACGATGCGCGGCACGTTGTTCTCGGGCTGGGCCTCGGTCAGGCCCAGCGAGTTGACCTGCACGCCGTAGCGGAACCGCCTGGCCTTGGGATCGCTCACGCCGTATCGCTCCAGGGTGATGCGGTCCCAGAGCTCGGTGAAGGCCCGCATCTTGCAGGTCTCCTCCACGAAGCGGATGCCGGCGTTCACGAAGAACGAGATCGAGCCCACCACCGTCGGGAACCGGTCGGGGTCGACCTGGCCCGATTCGCGCACCGCGTCGAGCACGTCGATGGCGGTGGCCAGGCTGAAGGCGATCTCCTGCACCGGCGTGGCGCCGGCCTCCTGCAGGTGGTAGCTGCACACGTTCATGGGGTTCCAGTGCGGGATCCACTCGGCGCAGAAGGCGATCATGTCCACGATCAACCGGCGACTTGGGGCCGGCGGGAAGATGTAGGTGCCCCGGCTGAGGTACTCCTTGACGATGTCGTTCTGGGTGGTGCCCCGCAGCTGGCTCGACGCCACCCCGTGGTTCTCGGCGTTGGCCACGTACAGGCCCAGCAGCCAGGCGGCCGTGGCGTTGATGGTCATCGACGTGTTCATCTCGCCCTGGGGGATGCCGTCGAGCAGCTCGCGCATGTGTCCCAGATGGGCCACGGGCACGCCCACCTTGCCCACCTCGCCGCGAGCCAGCGGGTCGTCGGGGTCATAGCCGGTCTGGGTGGGCAGGTCGAAGGCGATCGACAGCCCCGTCTGGCCCTTGGCCAGATTGGTTCGGTACAGCTCGTTGGAGGCCTTGGCCGTCGAATGGCCCGAGTAGGTGCGCATCAGCCAGGGTCGATCCCGCTCGTGATGGGTCGGATGCGAGCCGGGCGCAGGCGTGACCATGGCCAGATGGTCCCACCCCGGCGCTCGATCTGTCATCCTGGCGGGGCGGCCGACGACCAGAAGGGGTCGACGGGCCGGGTGACCGCGGCGGCCAGGAGTTCCAGATAGACGGCCCGAGCCACCTCGATCACGCCCAGCGACGCCAGATGCGGCGTCGACCACTGGACGTCCAACACGCAGGCACCGCCTTCGACCAGTCGTTCCACCAGGGCCACCAGGGCCACCTTGGAGGCATCCCGGTCCCGGTGGAACATGGACTCCCCGGCGAACAGGCCTCTGATCCCAACACCGTACAGACCCCCCACCAGCTCGCCCCGGTCGTCCCATGTCTCCACGCTGTGGGCCCAGCCCATCTCGTGGAGCCGGCAGTAGGCGTCGAGGATGGCCTGGTTGATCCAACCGCCGTCTCGTCCGGGGTCGGCACAGGCTCGCACCACTGACTCGAAGGCGGTGTCGATTCGGATCTCGTAGCGCTGGCACGACTGGCGGAGTGACCGGCTGACCCGGAGCTGGTCGAGGGGCAGGATCCCGCGGGGATCGGGTGACCACCAGGCGATCTTGGGGCCGCCACCGATCGGCATGGGGAACAACCCGCTTCGATAGGCGGCGAGCAGCGTCCCCGGTTCGAGGTCGGCTCCTACGCCGACCACCCCGACGGTGTCGGCCTCCGCCGCCGCGGGCAGTCGCCACCGCGACGGCGGCGGCTCCACTTGCTTTGCCCTTCGGTCGGCGGGGTCTCCCTGCGGGCGGCTTCGCCATGTGGGGGTCATCGCCCAGAGGTTGTCACTGCGGGCACGGCTGCGCCCACGGGCTCAGCGTTGGTAGTCGTAGAACCCGGTGCCCGACTTGCGGCCCAGCTGACCGGCGCTGACCATCCGACGCAGCACCGGCATGGCTGCGTAGTTGGGGTCGCGGAACTCCTCGTAGAGCGCGTCGAGGATGGCCAGCGACGTGTCCAACCCCACCAAGTCGAGCAACGCCAGCGGGCCCATGGGGAAGTTGCACCCACCCTTCATGGCCGTGTCGATGTCGTCCCGGCTGGCAGTGCCGTTCTCGAGCATGCGCACGGCATTGTTGAGGTAGGGGAAGAGCAGGGCGTTCACGATGAAGCCGGCCCGATCTCGCACCTCGACCGGACTCTTGCCGCAGGTCTCGGCGAAGCTCCGGACCTCGGCCACGGTCTCGTCGCTGGTGGTGAGCGGACGGACGATCTCGACCAGGCTCATCATGGGGGCCGGGTTGAAGAAGTGGACCCCACAGACCTTGTCGGGCCGCGTCGTCTTCATAGCCATCTCGATCACGGCCAGCGTCGAGGTGTTGGTGGCCAGGATGGTGTCGGGACCGCACACGTCGTCGAGCTCGTGGAACAGCTCGCACTTCACGTCCAGATCCTCGACGACCGACTCGAGCACCAGATCGCAGTCGGCCAGGTCGTGCAGCTTGGACGTGGCGGTCACCCGGCTGAGCGTGGCGTCGCGGTCAGCCGCCTCGAGCTTGCCCCGCTCGACCTGCTTGGCCAGGGACTTCTCCAGGGCGGCCAGCATGGCCTCGGCCGACCCTTGCTGACGGGATCGCAGCACGACCTCATGGCCGGCTTTGGCTGCTACCTCGGCCACGCCCGACCCCATGATGCCGGAACCCACGATGCCCACGCTCTTGATCGTCATGGCCGGCAGGTTACCGACCGGTAGCTTGCGCGTTCCAGCTTGCTGTGCCCTCGGGTCGGCGAGCCTCCCTTCTGCCGCCTCCGGCATCCGGGTTTCATCTGTCGAGCGGCTGTGCGGCGCGACGCCGCTCGGAGGCAACTCCACCGATGCGGGTCCGGTAGGTTCTGGCCGATGGACACGGCTCAGGATCAGGGGGCGCCGACTCGACGGCTGCCGGCCGCGGTGTCGGCCGAGATCGACCGGCGGCGGAACCGGATCGAGCGCGCCGCTCGAGGGCGTGTCCTCGATCTTGACGACCCCGAGGGCCGAGCCCTGGTGGCCGACACGATGGTCGCCCCCACCACGGTCCCGGTGGCGGACCGCTATGACACCATCATCTCCACCGGCGCACTCACGACCTGGCCAGATCTGCGCGCCGTGCTGGTTGGCCTGGACCGGCTGCTGGCCGATGACGGCGACCTGTGGCTGGTCGAGCCCGTGAACCATCCCGGGCTCTGGGGCCTGCTGGCCGGCTCGGTGGTGGCCGCTTTGGCTCCGAGCCAAGGCCGTCACCTGTCACGGGACGTGGTGGCCACCGTTCGGTCGGTGGGCATGACAGTTGCCGACCTCGATCGCTTCACGGTGCCCAATCGGGTGTGGCCCCTGCGGCGGTGGGTAGACGCCCGGGCAGTCCGTATTCCCCGCACGGTGGGCCTCGGGACCGGGGAGTCGGTGGCGCCCGCGTGACCGGGCTGCTGGCCCTGGTCGGGGGTGGCGAGTGGACCGATGGGTGCGACTTCGACCGCTCCCTGGTCGAGGCCTCGGGCGCGTCGGAGGTGGCGGTGCTGCCCACCGGATCGGCCTATGAGAATCCCGGACAGCTGCTGGACCGGGCGGGGCCCTGGTTCGCCGCCTTGGGTCTGTCCGTGGTCCCGGTCGACGTGCTCACCCGCCGGGACGCCTTCGACGAGGAGGCCGCCGCCCGGGTGGCCGCCGCCCGCTTCATCTACCTCGCAGGCGCGTCCGCCATGCACCTGCGCTCGGTGCTCAAGGACACGCCGGTGCTGGCCGCTCTGGTCGCGGCGTGGGAGTCGGGCGCGGCGCTGGCGGGCACCAACGCCGGCGCCGATGTGCTGTGCGATCCCATGGTCGACTCGCGGGGCGGGGCGTTCACGGTGGGGCTGGGACTGGTCCACCCGCTGGCGGCCATCCCTCGCTTCGACCAGTGGTCCCACGACAAGGTGCGCCGGACCGTCGAGCTGGCTCCCGCCGGGCTCTCACTGGTGGGTATCCCCCAGCGCACCGCCCTGTTGCTCGATCCCACCACCGGATGGCGGGTCGAAGGGGCTGCGGAGGTAAGTGTCTTCGTCGACGGCCAGCCCGCGTCGCTGGCCGAGCTCCCGACATGACCGCTGACCGGACGGACGAACCCGAGACGAGCCCCGCCCCACGGCCCGCGGTCTCCGTGGTGGTGACCACCCACGGGACCCCCGCACCGCTGCTGGCCATGGCCTTGTCCAGCCTCCTGGACCAGACGCTTCGTTCGCTCGAGCTGGTGCTGGTGGCGGACGGCGCCCTCGACCCGGAGGCCCGCCAGGTGGTCATGGATCTGGCCGAGAACGATCCCCGGCTGGTCCTGATCGAGCCCGGGCGGGTGGGCCGGGGCCGGGCCTTGAACATCGGCGTCGACGCGGCTCGGCGCGCCTCTGGTGGCCATCCTGGATGCCGATGACGAGAGCCATCCGCGACGGTTCGAGATCCAGGTCGACGTGTTCCGCTGCCTGCCCGAGCTGTCCGCGTTGGGCACCGGCGTGGTGTTGGCCCGTGGCTCTCGCCTGCGTGCCGACTGGGACCTGCCCCAGACGCCGGTGCGGGTGTCGCGGGTCAACCGTTCCCTGCTGTGCTCGAACTCGGTCCTGCACTCGTCGCTGATGATCCGTCGTGACGTGATGATGGGGGTCGGCGCCTACGACGAGCGACGCATGGCCCAGTTCGACTACGACCTGCTCCTGCGGACGCGGGCGGCGGGGTACCTGATCGGCCAATGCAACCTGCCTCTGGTCCTTCATCGACTTCACGCCGCCCAGTACTTCGAGGGATTGCAGCCGCTCAAGCGGGCGTGGAGCTCGTGTCGGCTTCAGCTCGACAACATCGCCCGGGAGCGGAGCTCGGAGCGATTCGTGTACTACGGGGTGGCCATGGTCCGACTGGCGCTACCAAGTGACGAGGGGCATCGCCTGGCACCGAGCGATACGTCGGGTCACTCCGGAACTGAGCGGGGTGAGCGATCAGCACGGTGCGTGAGCCCGACTTGCTTTTCCGACGTTGCTGGGCCTCAATTGAGGGACGATTCGACCCGTAGGGGTTGGTATTCGCTGTACCCAGCAGCGACAACCAGCGTCGGTTGGCGGGATCTTCGCGCTACCACTCACTTTTCCGGCACGGGCATGTTCCATCCGGGATCCCAGGGGAGGATTTCCATCTCGACCCACCCGAACCCGACGGCGAACCTGCCTCGCCGGGCTGTCAGGTAGCTGTGGCGACCGCGCAGTACCCCCAATTCGACGCGCGCGTCGTCGGGCGCACCATCTGGCGCTGGGGCTGGCTGATCGCCGGCATGGTGGCGGTCGCGTTCGTGGTCGTCTACAGCCTGTCGAAGCTCCAACCGGAGGTCTACTCGGCCACCTCCGAGGTCAGCGTGAACACCTCCGACCCCGCCATCGGGGGCGGCAAGGGGTCCACCGATGCCGGCGTCCTGGCCAACGAGGAGTATCACGCCGGCATCGGGCCCGATCCGAGCCGTCGGCAACGGGCAGCTTGGCTCCCAGGCCACCCAGGTCATCGGCGAGCGGGTCACCGGGGTGCCCAACACCGACGTGATCAGGATCACCGTCGACAGCCACTCGCCGGTGGTGGCCCAGAAGGCGGCCAACGCCTACGCCACGGCCTATGTGGCCACGCGGACCAGCCAGCTCGAGTCCGGCTACACCGACAGGGCCAACCAGCTGATCAGCCAGGCCAACCAGTACAACACCCAGGCGGCCGCCCTCCTGACCCAGGCGGCCAACGATCCCGCGGAACCCGAACGTGAGCTCGTGGCGGGCCCAGGCCGACGCCCTGAGCAAACTGGCCAACCAGGCCGAGGTGTCGGCCATCGAGGCCAAGGTCAACGCCACGGGCGAGAGCAAGACGCTCGCCGTGACCAAGCTGGCCAACACGCCTCGCTATCCCATCTCGCCCACGCCGCTGCGTGATGCGGGCATCGCCGCCATGGTGGCCCTGGCCCTGGGCATCGGCCTGGCCTTCCTGCTCGAACAGCTCGACAACAAGGTCAAGTCACCCGAGCAGGTGCTCCAGCTCACCGGGGGTGTGCCGGTGCTGGGTTCGGTGCCGGCCTACAGCGACGGCCATCGCCACCTGAGCCACCGGTTCCACCGGGCCGAGCGGGCGTTGGTGGCCCCCACCTCGGTGGCGGCCGAGTCCTACCATGCGTTGGCCACCAGCCTGCGCTTCTCCAGCCTGGGCAAGGAGAAGCGGACCATCCTGGTCACCAGCTCGGTGGGCGAGGAGGGCAAGACCACGGTCACGGCCAACCTGGCCGCGGTGCTGGCCGAGAGCGGGTTCCGGGTCGTGGTGGTGTCGGCCGACCTGCGCCGCCCGATGCTGGGGGAGCTGCTCCACTCGGTCGAGACGGAGAAGGGCCTCACCTCCGCCATGCTGGGTGACCGCGAACTGGCCTCGTGCTTCGCTTCGGTCCCGCTGCCCAGCGGCAAGAACATCTTCGTGTTGCCGACCGGCCCGCTGCCCCACGAGCCCGCGGTGCTGCTCGGCTCCGACGCCTTCGGCCACGTGCTCGACCAGATCAAGCGCTCCCAAGCCGACTTCATCCTGGTCGACTGCGCCCCGGTGCTGCCGGTGAGCGACCCGGTGGCGGCCTCCCGCCACGTGGACGGTGTGATCGTCCTGGCCCTCCACGGCGAGACCCGCCAGAACGACCTGGCCGAGACGGTCAACCGCCTCCGCCAGGTGGACGCCGACATCATCGGCGTGGTGCTCAACGGCGTGCCGGTGCGACGTCGGGCCTTCGGCTACTACGGCTACTACGGCTATCGGGCCTATCAGGCCGACACGCCGGTCGGCACCCCCACCAACGGTTCAGGACCGCCCAGCACCGAGGACACGCCCGTCGCCAACGGATCGGCCGGGACCAACGGCACCGGCGAGGTGCGGCCCATCACGGTCAAGCACAGCGAGACCGAACCCGGTGCCGCCTCCGCCTGACCCGGCTCCGGTGTGCGGGCTCGGGCCGCGGCGGAGCCACAGCCCCCGCTCGGGGGATCGACCGGTGGGGTCCCGATGACCGCGCCGACCGGCCCGGTCGGCGACCCGGGCGACGCCGACATCCCAGGTGGCGTGGGGACCGCGGTCTCGCTCAGTCGGTCGGGTCAGCTTCGTGCTGCGGGCCGCGGTGGTCGTGTCCTACGCCGGCATCGTGGTCCTGCGCCCCGCACTGCCCCACAACACCGCGTTCGTTGATCCACTGCTGGCGGCGATGTGCCTCGGGGCGCTGCTGTCGATGTCGCGCCACGGTTCGCCGGCCACCGCCGGCGGGGTGAAGTCCCTCCCGTGGATCTGGCTCATCGTGATCGGCTCGTTCCTCGGCTTGGCCAACGTGGGCATGGCGGCGTGGGGGGTCAGCGATCTGGTCGTCAGCCTGTTCGCCATCCTGACCTTCTTCGCCTTCTGGCACCTGGTGTACCTGCACCGACTCGAGCGGTTCGCGATCTGGGGGACGGCCATCGGTCTCGGGGTCACGGCGGTGACAGTCACCGTCAACGGGCAACTGCGCAGCAACGGGATTGTTCGCCCAGCCCAACTACCCCGCCCACTACACGGTGCTGGCCGTGATGATGATCGTCTACGCCTCCCGCCGCTGGTGGACCAAGGGCCTGGCCATCCTGGCCATGCTGGTGGTGATCAAGGAGACGGGGTCGTTCGGATCGCTCGCCATGATCGCGGCCATCCTGGCCGTGCTGGGGTGGCGGATGCTGGCCAAGGGCTCGGCCATCCTGGCGGTCGTGCTGATCGTCCTGTTCGGCGCCGGGCTGTTCGTCGTGTCCAACTACGTCACCACCGGCTCGTCGGGGCTCAACGCCCAGGTTCCGAGCATTGGTGGCACAGGTATCAACCAATCCCGCTTCAACCGGAGCCAGGGCGAGCGCTTCACGCTGTGGTCCCAGGACATCCAGAACTGGCTCGAGCATCCGATGGGCGTGGGGCCGGCGGGCGTCGTCAATCGCAAGATCGCGCTGCTCAACGGCGCGCCGCTGCAGGTGCACGACGACGCGCTGAGCTTCCTGGTCGAGCGCGGCCCGATCGGGCTGATCGGGTTGATCGGGCTCTGGGTGGTCATCTGGCGCTGCGCGAAGCCCGGGGGATCGCCCGGCTCATGATCCTGACCCTGTTCGTGGCTTCGCTGTTCCGTCAGACCATGCACTACCGACACGTGTGGCTGCTGTTGGCCCTGGCGCTGGCGTACGACAATCGAAGATGGGACCAGGAAGCACCCGATCAGGTTCCGGTCTCCGCTGCCGCCGACTAGCAGGCTAGGGTCCCCTCGGCGGGCGTTCGCACGATTCGTGAGCCGTCCCCCGAGCCGCGAAGCCAGTCCGGACGTGGACGATCCCGGTCGTTGGCCGTCGCGACGGGCGATTCTCGGTGGACCACCGTGGTCCCGCTGCCCTGAGGAGCATGACATTGCCACGAGGTCAGGTCATCCTGCTGCCGTCCACGCCCCGTCCGTCACCGGCGTCCACGGGCGGGATGTCGCGCCGTCGACCGCCCCGTGCTCGACGCTGGGCCTGAAGGGCGGCAACATCATCGGCCCCACGATCGGTCGAAACGTCAGATCGGGACTGGCGCCAAGGTCATCGGTCTGGTGACTGTAGGCGGGGGCCTCGATCGAGGCCAACGCGGTGGTCCTGGAGGACGTGCCTGCGGGCGCCACCGCCGTCGGGGTACCCGCCCGGATCACCCTCGGCCGGCTCGCCGGACCGCAGGGGATCGTTCTAGTAGCAGCCGGCCCTTTCCAGGATGAATGAGGACATGAACTTCTCACGGGATGACATGGACTTCTCACGAGATGTTGTGATCGTCGGTGGGTGCGGCCACGTCGGCCTTCCGCTGGGCATCGCCTTCGCCCAGGCCGGACTGACGGTTTCGCTGTTCGACACCAATCGTCGAGTGGTGGAGCAGGTGCAGAGCGCCAAGATGCCGTTCATGGAGGCGGGGGCGGATGAAGCCCTCGAGCAGGTGGTGGCCACCGGCCGGTTGTCCGCCAGTGCCGACGCCGCGGTGGTCAGCCAGGCCGAACACGTCATCGTGGTGGTGGGCACCCCGGTCGACGACCACCTCACGCCGGATCCCAATGCCGTACCGGCCGCGGTCGACACCCTCCTGGGCGATCTGCGCGACGGCCAACACCTGGTGTTGCGCAGCACGGTGTTCCCTGGGGTGACCGCGGTGGTCGAACGCCTGGTCGCCCGGTCGGGCATCGCGCTCGACGTGTCCTTCTGCCCTGAGCGCATCGCCGAGGGTCGCGCCCTCGACGAGCTCAACGTGCTGCCCCAGATCGTGGCCGGGCGATCCGAGCAGGCCACCGCTCGGGCGTCGGCGCTCTTCCGGAACCTGACCGAGTCGATCGTGGTCCTCGAGATCGAGGAAGCCGAGTTGGCCAAGCTGTTCACGAACACGTGGCGCTACATCAAGTTCGCGGCGGCCAACCAGCTCTTCATGATCGCCAATGACCACGGCCTGGACTTCGAGCGGATCCGCGCCGCCCTGCAGTTCGATTACCCGCGCGCTGCCGACATGCCCGGGCCCGGGTTCGCGGCCGGGCCCTGCCTGCTGAAGGACACCATGCAGCTGGCCACCTTCGACGCCAACAACTTCACGTTGGGCCACGCCTCGGTCATGGTCAACGAAGGTCTCCCGCTCTATGTGGTGGATCGACTCGAGAAGCGATTCGACCTGGCCTCCATGACGGTGGGCATCCTGGGCATGGCCTTCAAGGGCGAGTCCGACGACGTGCGCTCCAGCCTGGCCTATCGCCTCCGGCGCCTGCTGCGGTTCAAGGCCGGTCGGGTGATCTGCTCCGATCCCCACGTCAGCATGGATCCCGACCTGCAGCCCCTCGAGGTGGTGCTGGCCCAGTCCGACCTGCTCATCATCGGTGCGCCCCACCAGGCCTACGCCGCGCTCGAACCGACCGTGCCGGTGGTGGACCTCTGGAACCTCCTGGGCAGCGGTGTCCTGGTATGAGCCCCCGTGTCTCGATCGTGGTCCCGGTCTACAACGAGGGGGACCTGGTGGTTCCCCTGCTCGAGCGGTTGCTCGAGGCGGTGACCATGCCGTGTGAGGTCCTGGCCGTGTTCGACTCCATGGACGACACCACCAGGCCCCACCTCGAGCAACTGGCCGAACACGAACCCCGCCTGGTGCCCAGCCTCAACGCCTTCGAACCCGGTCCGGCCCAGGCCCTCCGTTGGGGGTTCAGCCAGGCCAAAGCCCCGGTGGTGGTCGTGACCATGGCCGACGGCAGCGACGACCCCAGCCAGATCGAGGCGTTGGTCAAGCTGGTCGAGCGGGGCGTGGTGGTGGCTGCCGCCTCCCGCTACAGCCACGGGGGCCAGCAAGTGGGCGGCCCGATCGCCAAGGGCCTGCTGTCCCGGATCGCGGGCGTCTCGTTGTTCGTGCTGGCCCGCGTCGGCACCCACGACGCCACCAACTCCTTCAAGGCCTACGACCGCGACTTCGTCGAGCAGGTGGGCATCGAGTCCGATGCCGGCTTCGAGATGGGCCTCGAGCTGGTGGCCAAGGCCCGGCGGCACCGTCGCCCGGTGGCAGAGATCCCGACCATCTGGCTCGATCGAGGCACCGGTCAATCGAACTTCCAACTGCGAGCGTGGATCCCCCGATATCTGCGTTGGTACCGCTACGCGTTCGGGGGGAGGCTCTCGTGAGCACGGTCCTGGTCAGCGGTTCTGCTGGCTTCATCGGCGGGTACGTCGTGCAGCAGTTGCTCGACGACGGTCATTCGGTCATCGGCATCGACAACCACTCCAAGTACGGGCCGGTGGCCCGGTCCTATGACGACCACCCGAACTACCGGTTGGTCGAGGGCGACGCCCAGGACACCGACCTGATGACCGACCTGCTGTCGGGCTGCGATCACTTCATCGCTGGTGCGGCCATGATCGGCGGGATCTCCTACTTCCACACCTACGCCTACGACCTGCTGGCCACCAACGAGCGCATCATCGCCGCCTCCTGTGATGCGGCCATCCGGGCCGTGCGGTCCGGCGGTCCCCTGCAGAAGGTCACCTATCTCAGCTCGTCGATGGTGTTCGAGTCGACCGACACCTGGCCGTCGGTCGAGGGTCAGGAGCGTCAGGTGCCGCCGCCCTTGTCGTCCTACGGCTTCCAGAAGCTGGCCGTCGAGTACTTCGCCCGTGCTGCCTGGGACCAGTACGAGGTGCCCTACACCATCCTGCGGCCCTTCAACTGCGTGGGCATCGGCGAGGAGCGGGCCCTGGGCGATGTCGAGGTGCTGAGCGGCAACGTCAAGCTGGCCATGAGCCACGTGGTGCCCGATCTGGTGCAGAAGGTGTTGAAGGGCCAGGATCCGCTGCATCTGCTGGGTGACGGCACGCAGATCCGCCATTACACCTACGGGGGCGATCTGGCCAAGGGCATCGTCATGGCCATGGCCCATCCCGACGCCCGCAACGAGGACTTCAACCTGTCGACGGCCCAGGGCACCTCGGTGCTCGAGCTGGCCGAGATCATCTGGCGCAAGGTCAAGGGCACCGACGAACCGCTGCGCTGGGTTTCCGACGAGCCCTTCGAGCACGACGTGCAACGTCGGGTGCCGGCCACCGACAAGGCCAGGGATGTCCTGGGCTTCGAGGCCACCACCAGCCTCGAGGACATGCTGGACGAGGTCATCCCGTGGATCGAGCAGGCCGTCGTGCAAGGTCGCATATGACCGAAGCGGCCAGGGAACCTGGCGCGGAGCCCGTCTCCAAGCCATGGTTCCCGCAGCCGGTTTCCGACCACCCGGCGGCCACCGTCCTGCTCGTCGCCCTGGTCCTGGCCTTCCCACTGCTGATCTTCGTGTTCGGCAGCTCTCGGTGGTTCTATCTGGACGAGTGGGACTTCCTGGTCACGCGACATGTCACCAGTCCGGGTGATCTGTTCCGCCCCTACAACGAGAGCCTGTCCACCATCCCGATACTGGTGTACCGGGCCGTGTTCAACCTCGCTCACCTGCACAGCTACTGGCCGTACCAGGTGGCGGTGGTGGCGGCCCACCTGGCCGCCGTCGGCCTGCTCTGGGTGGTCATGCGCCGCTCAGGGGCCAACCAGTGGGTGGCCACGCTGGTGGCCGGACTGCTGATCCTGTTCGGACCCGGCTACCAGGACATCGTGTGGGCCTTCCAGATCGGCTTCACCGGCTCGCTGGCCTTCGGGCTGGGTCAACTGCTCCTGGCCGACCACGACGGACCCATCGATCGGCGGGACGGGATGGGCCTGGCCTTGGGGGTGGCCGCCCTGATGTGCTCGACCGTCGGGGTCACCATGGTGGTGGCCGTCGGGGTGGCCTGTTTGTTGCGCCGCGGCTGGCGTGCCGCCGCCTTCCATACCGTGCCCCTGGCTGTCGGCTATCTGGTGTGGAGCACATTCGCCCACCCGTCCGGTCCGACCAACCCGTTCCACCGGAGCCCCTCCTACGTCGCCGGACAGGTGGTCCGCTGGGATCTGGCCAGCATCCGCTACGCCATGGTCGACCTCGGCCACTACCCGGCGGTCGGGGTGGTGCTCGGTGTCATGTTGGTGGTCGGACTGGCCCTGACGTGGATCCCGATGGGTCGGGCCGTGCGGCGCCGCCAGAGCATGATCATCGCCACGCTGGTGGGCTTCCTCGCCTTCGCCAGCTTCAGCGGGGTGGGTCGCTGGTTCTTCGGTCCCGACTACAGCGGCGAGTCGCGATATGTGTACCTGACTGTCGCCCTGCTGCTGCCCGCTCTGGCGGTGGCGGCCACCGCTCTGATCCGGCGCGTTCGGCTGGTCGCGCCGGTGGTGGTGCTGGTGCTGGTGATCGGGGTGCCGGGCAACATCGCCGCCTTCGGGCGGCAGTTCCCCCCCCGGGCTACCGGGCCAGTGCAGAACGGACCGTGGTGGGATGGGCCCGGTCCCCCCTGGTCGACCAGGTGCCGCCGTCGGCCCAACCCAACCGGCCCAGCTACCCGGGCCTGACCGCCGCCTGGTTGGCCCAGGCCCGTCGTCGGGGCTGGCTGCCAGCGATCACGGTGACCACCAAGGCCGCAACCGCCGCCGACCTGCGACTGGCGGTGCTCCAGTGGTCCGAGCGTGGTCCGGAATCGGGGCGGTGCCGGCAGGTCTCGTCGACGCTGGACCTCCAGCTACCCAAGGGGGCGGCCTTCTGGGAGCCGGCGGCACCCACGGCCAAACTGGCACTGCTCCGTTCCTTCACCGTGAGATCGGTGGGGTCCGGCGGTCGCCCCACCGGCCCCGAGATCACCATGCGCCCGGCCTTCGGTGCCCGTTTCACCGTCGAGGCGAGCGGGCTCACCCTGCGCATCGCCCCGGTCTCGGGCGGGAGCATCTTTCCCCTGGTCATCTGCCATTGATGCATCCGCGGTCCGAGTACGGTCTTGACGTGCTGACGAGGGGCCGATGACGTCGCTGAGCGTCGTGGTGGTGGCCCATGACATGGCTCGCGAGTTGCCCCGCACCGTGCGATCCCTCAGCCCTGGGTACCAGCGTGGAGTCGATCTCGACGAGTACGAGATCGTGGTGGTGGACAACGGCTCGGCCGAGCCGGTCGATTTCGATGCGCTGACCGCCATCTCCCCCAACGTCCGCGGTCTTCGCATCGACCCGGCCCCGCCTTCGCCGGCTCGGGCCGCCAACGTCGGGATCCGTGCCGCACTCGGTGACCAGATCGGACTGATCGTCGACGGCGCCCGCCTGGCGTCACCCGGCTTGCTGTCGTCGGCTGGCATGGCCGGCCGCCTGGCGGAGCGCACCATCGTGGCCTCCCTCGGATGGCATCTCGGCCCGGTGCCACACATGGAAGCCGTGGCCAACGGCTACGACGCAGCCGCCGAGGACGCGCTGCTCGAGTCGGTCGGATGGCCGGACGACGGGGACCGCCTGTTCGAGATCAGCACCCTCGGGGGCTCGTCGGCCTGGGGCTGGTTCGCCCCGCTGGCCGAGAGCAGCGCCCTGTTCATGCCCGCGGCGCTGTGGCGCGAGCTCGGAGGGTTGGACGAGGCGTTCGCCCTACCCGGAGGTGGTCTGGTCAACCACGATCTCTACGCCCGGGCGTGCGCGAGCCCCGGGGCGCAACTGGTCGTGCTGCTGGGCGACGGCACCTTCCACCAGATCCACGGTGGCTCAGCCACATCGGGGCGGTTCAGCTTCGAGGAGCTCCAAGCTGACTACGCCACCGTCCGGGGTCAGCGCTATGCCGCACCGGCCAACGTCGCCATCTATGTGGGCCGGGTGCCCGAAACCGTCGAACCACTGCTGGCGGATTCCGCCGAGCTGGCCCGGCGTTACCGCGAGCGTCAGCGCACGCGCTTGAGGTAGCCGTCCGGGTTGAAGCTCAGCCCCAGTCGCTCTCGGACAGGATCGGAGACCCAGTCGTGGTGGTTGCCGATGATGTCCTTGACCGCCTCCCAGGGACCGGGCCCGAAGCTGGGCCACACCGGGTGACCGCCCACGATCGTGTTCTCCATGATGACGTAGGAGCCGACCGGCACGTGGTGGAAGTACGTGTCGAACTCGCGGATCATGCGGTTGGCCGAGCCGCTGGTGCCGAGCACGACCAGGGCGCGGGCCTCGTCGCCGTCGCCGACGATGGCGTCGACGGCCCGTTTGGTCTCCTCGCCGTGGGTGGCCATGACCCGGTAGTGGAGGCGAGGGTGCTGGGGCAGATCGGGCTGCTCGCGATCGTCGATGGAGAGCACCTGACCGTGGCCTACCAGCTCGCAGAGGCTGGCGAAGAAGATCGCCTGGCCGCCGTTTCCGGTTCGTTGCTCGATGATCCAGTCCGGCCGGATCTCACTGATGATCTGCTGATACATGAGCAGGTCGCCAGGTGACTTGTTGAGACGCAGCCCGAGCCAGTCGGTCTTGCGCCAGCCCTGGTTGCGCCAGTACGCCTCGGTATAGGCCAGCTTGAGATCCTCGGGGATCGGCTCGGGTGTCTTGGGCCGGCCGTCGGGATCATCGGGTTGCCATTTCTTGAAGAACTGCACCGCGGTGGTTCGTCGGGACCTGGTGCGACAGGCCTCGGAGAACATCGTCCCGACGTAGTGGATCTTCTTGTTGGGTCCTCTGAAACCTCGTCCGCGCATGTCCGCGAACTGGCGGAAGTAGGAACTGATCCGGTCGCGGCGCTCCTGCGCATCCTCGACGTTGGTGGTGGTCCCGCCGTGGAGCTGGTGAAACGATCCTTCGCCCAGGATGGAGACCTCGCTCACACCGGGCGTGGCGCCGAGGCGCTCGTAGAACTCGAGGTTGGCGAAGCCCCCGCCGGCCACCAGGAAGCTCTCGTCGAACGTGCCGACCTGTTCGAGCAGCTTGCGGGGGACGAACAGACAGTTGCTCTCCCACACGCCGTCGAACCAGTCGCGGCCGCCGATGAAGTGGCCGATCTCGAAGAGCCGGTAGCCGTTGGTGGGCCAGTAGATCTGGCGCAGGAGCTCGTCCTCGTACTCCTGGTCGTAGCCGTCGGCGATCACGTCCGGCTGTTGGCCCGGACCGAGGTACCACTGCTGGGTGGTGACCACGGCCGGGTCGTACAGTTCGATGCCGGCCATGCCCCACCGGAGCACGCCCGGCGTCAGCACGTGTGCCCCGTCGATCATGATCCCCACCACCTTTCCGGAGGTGGCGGCCAGGCCGCGGTTGAGGGCGAAGACCGGTGATGACGGCGCGTCGTCACCCATGTCCAGAAATCGGAACTGCGGTCCGAAGCTGCGGACGAAGGCCTCGTCCAACCGTTGATCGGGGTCCGAGCCGTTGTCGACCACGATGACCTCGTACTCGAGGCCCTCGATACCCTCCTGGTAGGACCGGCTGAGCGAGTGCAGCGTCCGGTGTGCCTCGCGACCCATGTTGTAGAAGACCACCACCATGGACAGGTCGACCTCGCCGACCGTGGCCGGGCTGAGCAGCGGCGCGCCGACCGCTCGCGAGGGCCGGCCCAGTTCCTCGTCCGTGGGCCGTCCGGAGCGGTGGGGATCGGTCACGGTGGCCGGTCTCTCGGCCAGCTTGCGCCACCAGGCGCCAGCCCAGTCGATGTGCTCCAGCGGTTCGTCCACCCCCCGTCGGGCTCGGAACTCGTCCACCGCCTGGTGGCAGGCGTCCTCGACGTAGTCGTCGACCACCACCACGCCGCCGATGGCCAACTTGTCGTAGAGCTCGTCGAGGATGTCGCTCACCGACTCGCCCTGGTCGTCGCCGATGCGCAGCAGGGCGATCTGCTCGATGGGCACCTCAGGCAGGGTCTCGATCAGGTCGCCTTCCACGAAGCGCACCCGATCGTCGAGCAGATCGAACCGGTCGAAGCCGTCGCGCACCATGTTCAGATCGGCGCGCAGCAGCGGGAACCCGGCGCCGCCGCCGGGCACAGGGAGGTCCTTGTCGTCGTTGAGGGGAACGCCGATGTCGGCGCGGGGCGAGCCCCGGAAGGCGTCGACCACCCACACCTGCCGGTGGTTCATGAACCAGGCATCCAGGTAGCCCCGCAGGAAGATGGCGCCGCCACCCCGCCCCGTGCCGCACTCGACCAGGTCACCGGGCACGCTCTCGGCACGAACCAGGTCGAGGGCCCGTTCGAGGTGGTCGATGCGGACCCGGCCCATGGTCGTCCACGGGAAGTAGGACACGAGTTGGTCGGACTCGTCACGCAGGCGACCGGCGCGTCGTAGGGCGGTCAGGACCTCGGCGTCGCGTCGAAGCAGCCGAAGTGGATCGGCGATCTGGATGGGCGACGGGCGCGAGCCCTCCTCGAGGTGGCGGACCAGCTGTTGGATGCGCAGTTCGTTCTCGATGTAGTGCTCGTCGAGCAGGGCGCCCTTGAGCAGGTTCAGGTAGCGGTGGGCACCGGCGTCGACCTGCCGTTCGCGCATTGCGAACACGCTCTGCTGGAAGACGGCGGCGCGCAGGCGGATGTCCTCGGACAGCTCCAGCAGGTCGCCGCGCCCCTCGGCGCTCTCGAGCCGATCGAGGACGGCGGCCAACGCCGGCTGGCGAGCCAGTCGCTCCTCCTCGACCACGATGGCCAGGCCGAAGTAGATGGGCAGCACCACGCGGCGCAGTGGTTTGTCGTGCTCGGCCATCCAGTCCTCGAGACCGGTCATGACCCCATTGCGGGGCCCGCCTTCCTCGATGGCGTTGTGGAGCTGGGGGTTCATCCCGCCCGCATTGAGCAGCCGCTTCTTGTCCGGCGACATGCCTCGCTGGTCGTAGGGCTGGCGGTATTCCTCCGGGATCGTCTCGGGTCCGTAGTAGAGGTCCCGACGCCCGTAGGGCCACAACACGTCGTGCAGGATCATCACCGGCAGGGGCGCCCCGGCGTCTTTGGCCACCTTCGTCAGGGCCGTCAGCTCGTGGTAGACGGTGTACCAGTTGTGGTCCCCGTCGATCAGGGCGGCGTCCATCGGAGGCAGCCCGGGGAGGACGTTGAGGCTGAGATCGCCGTGGAAGACATATCGGCCGGGGAATCGGCGCTCGTGCTCGCTGGGATCGAAACCGGGAACCGGGTCGATGACGTGCAGCTCGGTGTCAGGTCCGAGCCGGTCCAACATCTGGACCGTGTTCTCTCCCCTGAGGGCACCGATCTCGACGACACGCTCGCAGTCGCAAGCGTCGAGGACGGGCGCGACGGCCAACTCCCAGAACGGAAACATTCCCCTGGAATTCCCTTCGATCCGGATCCTGGACCACTGGACGGTAGCAGGGTGCCGCGGCATGGTCGGCCGCGCTGGATCCAGCCCGCGATGCCTAAGATGGCCGATGTCGGCCATCTGCCTCGCCTCGTTGGAGCACGGAATGAACCACGAGTGGCTCTTCCTCAAGATGAGGTCGTCCAACGACCTCCTGGGGGACCCAACCGCACTGCGGGAGCGGATGGCCGAGGACAGCTATCTCTACTTCCATCGGGTGCTCGATCCGCAGAAGGTCCTCGGCCTGCGCCAGGCGATCCTCGAGGTGCTGGCCCGGAAGGGGTGGATCAAGGGCTTCTTGTCCCTCCAGGCGGGAATGGCCATCTGTCGGCCCGTGCACGAGAGCATGGCCGAGTACGCCCCGACCTACGACGCGATCCAGCGGCTCGAGAAGTTCCATTCGTTGGCCCACGACCCCGACCTGTTGGCCATCATGGGTCAGGTGCTGGGCGAGACGGCCTTTCCGCATCCGCTCAAGATCTGTCGCTTGGGCTTCCCCGAGCACTACGAGGCGTCCACACCGCCCCACCAGGACTTCCCCAACAACCAGGGCACCGAATCGCTCACCGCGGCCTGGATCCCGGTGGGTGACGTGCCCATGGATCTGGGCGGCGTGGCCATCCTCCGGGGCTCGCACCGGTGGGGCCTGCTGCCCCTGCCGCCCACATGGGCCCAGGTCGCCGCCAGGCCCAGGTGCCTGAACGCATGCTCGAGGAGCTGCGATGGGTCACCACCGACTACGCCTGCGGCGACGTCCTTCTGCTTCCCCTCGCTCACCGTGCACGCCGCTCTGCACAACGTCACCGAGTTCGACCTCCGGATCTCGGTCGACTACCGCTACCAGCTCGAAGGGCAGCCGCTCACCGACATCTGCCTCCACCCCCATTTCCAGCGCGTCACGTGGGAGGAGGTCTACCGGGGATGGAAGTCGGATCGGTACCAGTACTACTGGAAGGGACTCGACTACCAGGTGGTGCCGTTCGAGGACTTTCCGGTCGACCGAGGCTCACGGGAAGGAGGTCGACGAGTCGGCTACACGCCCGATGAGTGGGTGACCATCATGACCGTCGACAAGCGCTGGGAAGCCCGCTACCAGCGCCGCCTCGAGCGCCTGGCCGAGGTCACGGGTGAACAAATCGCACCCGAGGTGACGACGGGCGAGGAGGAGGGCTAAGATGCCAAGCGACGAGCCTCTGGTCACCCCTTCGCTCAGCCCTCAGGAGCGCAAGTTCTTCGAGACGTTCGGGTTCCTGCGCCTCCCGGGTCTGGTGGCCGACGACATCGACGCCATCAGCGACGCCTTCGACGAGGTGTTCGCGGCCCAGACCGCCTACGAGACATTCGAGCAGGTGCACTTCGAGCAGCGTCGCCTGTCGATCCCCTTCTTCCTCGAGTACCACCCTCGCCTCAAGGAGCTCGAGAGCGATCCACGCATCCTGGGCGTGGTCACGTCGCTGATGGGTCCCGAGTTCCGCTACCGCCAGGCCGACGGCAACGTGCTGCACTGCGACACCTCCTGGCACTGCGACATCTACGACTCACCCCTCGAGCGGTTCCACATCAAGCTCTTCTTCTACCTCGATCGTCTCGATGCGGGCAGCGGAGCCCTACGGGTGATCCCGGGCAGCAACGACTACGTCAGCTCCTACGCCCACAACCTGCGCGCCGACCTCGCACCGTGGAGCGAGGTCGAGAACCGCTTCGGTGTGACGCCCGAGCAGATCCCGTCGTTTGCAATCGACAACGAGCCCGGCGACGTGATCGTCGGGAACTACCGCACGCTCCACGCCACCTTCGGTGGCGTCGAGGGACGGCGCCTGTTCACCATGAACTACGGGGAGCCGCTGCCGGAAGAGTGAGCCGGTGTGGTCACGACCAGCGGCGCCGGTCGACGCGCCGGGATGATCGCCTCAGGGCAGCTCGGCCGGAGTGGCCTGATCGTTGATGCGCTGGCGGGGCCTCGACACGGGCGAATCGAGATCCCAGGCGTTCTCGACCATCAACGAACGCAGCGACCCGCCCAGAGCCGTGGTGCAGACGTCGAAGGGGTCGTCGACGCGGAAGGTGCCCGGACCCAGATCGCGCAACCTGGGGGCCTGGAGGTGCCAGTCGTGGTGGAAGCCCTGGTCGCGCAGGTCGGCGACGGTGGCGAACCAGGTGGCGTAGTCGTGGGCGAGCTCGAGGCTCACCGGGAAGGCCCGCCCTCGGGCGGGCATCAGAGCGTGCTGGACCCGCAGCACGGTGTCCGAGCGCGTCGTCCTGGACGAGACCCAACCGCCTCGATCAGGTAGCGCGCGGATCTCGTCCAGGAACAGCTTCCAGCTCACCGGGAGGCACCATCAGCTCGGGCAGGATCTGGACGGTGAGCATGGACAATGGCCAGCGGGCCGGATCGGCGTGGACGTCCTCCACGAACCGCTCGTAGAAGTCGATCTCGCGCTGGCCGGTCTCGGCGTGCACGTAGGTGGCGATCTGGCGGAGCACCCCGAAGTTCTCGAACACGTAGTAGGCGTAGGTGAGCCGGTTCATCTGCTCCCACTCGGCCCGGGTGAAGCTGGTGGTCTCGGTGACCTCCTCACCGGGGAGGGCGGTGATGCCGTTCTCCTCGCGGTACTCGGGTTCGTTCATGGGGCTGTTGGTCAGCAGAAGGGTCGAGTGGATGGCCACCCGCACGGCCCGGCTGATGCACTCCTGGAGGTCGTTGCGGAACGTCTCGGGGGTGGAGCCGGGCAGGCCCATCATGATGTCGACCATCATGGGCAGGTCGTTGCGCCGGAACTCGCCGGACAGCTCGTGGTACTTCTCGACCTTGATGTTCTTGCGGCGGATCGTGGTGAGTGTGCCTGGGTCGAAGGTCTGCATCGACATCTTGCCCTCGGCCACGATGCCGGCCTCGGTGAAGATCTCGATGATGCTCGACAGGTGCTTGACCGTGTTCTTGGCGTAGTTGTTGCCGATGAACCTGGGGTAGCCGTAGGTGGCCTTGAGGTCGGCGATCTTCTGGGCGATCTCGACGTCACGCTCGAAGATGCCGAAGTTGGCGTCGGCGATCCCCACCGTCTCGAAGTTGTGGACCGCGCACCACTCCAGCTCGGCGAAGATGCGGTCCAGGTCGAACTTGCGCACCCGGGACAGGGTGGCCGAGCCCCAGTCGCAGAAGGTGCAGCCGTAGGGGCAGCCCCGGTTGGTCTCCATGATCACGGCCCCGCTCGGGCCGGCCGGGATGAAGCCGTCGTAGAGGCCGGTCAGGATGGGCGAGGGCACGGCGTCGAGGTCCCCGATGCGCTCCCGGTCGGCGGTCTGCACCACCCGGTCACCCAGCCGGAACGACAGTCCCGGCACGTCCCCCAGCACGGCCAGGTCGGCGGGGCCGTCGCCCACCGCACCCCGCAGGGCCGGCCAGCATGTGGGTGAAGGTGGCCTCGCCTTCGCCGTGGACGGCCACGTCCACGTGGGGGTTGGCCGCGAAGAACCGCTCCACGTCACCGAGGTACTTCGGGGTGTTGGGGCCGCCGTGCACGGTGACGTGGTGAGGGCCTCGCTCCTTGACCATGGCCGACTGGGCCGAGGTTGTAGGTCGGTGGACCAGATGTAGTTCGAGAACAGGAACGATGGCCGGGGGACCCGCTCGCGCCATGCACTCGAGGCCGGGATGGGTCCCAGAACAGGCGGGGCCGGAAGTCGAACGACTGCTCCAGCGCGCCGCGCTGCGTGGTCCTTGGCCGCGGCGATGACCATGGCCAGCGAGGCGGGCAGGCCCGGACCAGCTGTTGTGCGCGCCGATCACCCTGACCCGGTCCGCTCGGCGCCGGCCGCGGCATCGTGCTCGGCCTCGAGGCGGTCGAACTCGTCGTTCACCCGGGCCTGGCGGCGCATGCCGTCGCGCATGGACTCGGCCTGGCGGCTCTCGCGGGCATGGACGGGGTTGTCGGGGTCGAAGGGGACCAGCAGCCCGGCGCCGGCCAGGCGAGCGGCCAGGCCGGCGAATTCGGCAGAGGTCAGAGCGTCCGGCCCCAGAAGCCGGGCGCTGGTCTGGCTCGGCCTCGTCCACGGTGCTGGGCACGGTCAGGGCGTGGGCGGCCGAGGATCTCGTCGGCCGCCGAGCCGGATCCGGGCCACGCCGTCGTGATCCAGGTAGGCGAATCCGTCTGGCGTCGAAGCCAGCAGGAACGGCGCCACCAGCGTCTGACGCGGTCGACGGTCGATCGCCGACCGGCGGCGGCGGTCGGTCGACGCGACCGCTCGGGCCGGTCCGGCTCCGCCGTGGCGTCGTCCTCCGCCAGGCCAGCAGCCGCGGCTGGCGCAGGGCGCCGAGCAGGCGACGTCGGCGGTCTTGTCGGACGATGCCCGCGGCCAGGGCTGTCGACGGCACCGCAGCTCGCGAGAGTCCGAGTGGGATCTCGGGTTCGTCGCCGTAGCGGGGCAGGACGACGCCTTGCGCCTTGACCGCGACGGCCAACGAGCCCGTGGCTCGGAGCCGGGTGTCGGAATCGGGGTTGGTGAGCGTCATGTGCAGCCCCTGCTCAGGTCGGAGGACGTGGCGCGGCTCGGCGGGCGCGGCCTGACGAGGTCGTGACACCGGCGAGCTCATGTCCCAGGCGTTGTCGTAGTAGTTGATCCACGCGCACGGCGAAGCCCAGCTCCACGCCGCAGCTGTTGAGGGGGTCATCGACGCGCCAGCTGGCCGGGGCCGAACGTCGCAGACGGGGCCTGACCAGCACATGCCAGTCGTGGTAGTGGCCCTGGTCGCGCAGCTCGCTCGACCGCCCGGTGCCAGGCCACGTAGTCGTGCTCCAGCCTCAGCTCGACGGGGAAGCGACGTCCCCGGGCCGGGATCAGCGCGTGCTGAACGGCCAGCACCGTGTCCAAGGCTGTCGTCGTCGGCGATGCCGACCACCTCGATCAGGTAGTCGTGGACCTCGGCCAGGAACCAGGCCCAGCTCACGGGCGGGACCATCACCTCGGGCAGCACCTGCAGTGGCCACGGTCAGGGCCGGCCAGCGTTCGGGCTCGGCCGGGCGTCATCCACCAGGCTGGGCGTAGAAGTCGATCTCGCGCACGGCCCGTCTCGGGCGGACGTAGGCTGGCCACCTGGCGCAGCACCCCGAAGTTCTCGAACAGGTAGAAGGCGTTGCGGAGCCGCATCATCTCGGCGTACTCGTCGCGGGTGTAGGAGGCCGTCTGCTCGAGCTCCTGGCCGGGCTCGGCCACGATCCCGTGCTCGGCTCGATACGACGGGCTCGTTCATCGGGCTGTTGGGCAGGAGCACGGTCGGGTAGGCGGCGGCCGCGCAGGTCCCGGTCGATGCACGACTGCAGGTCGTCGCGGAACGACGCCGGGGTGGACCCGGGCAGGCCGACCATGAGCTCGACGGCCAGCGGCAGGCCGGTTGCGTCGGAACTCCACGGCCAGGTCGTGGTAGCGCTCCACCTTGATGTTCTTGCGCCGGATGGTGAGCAGCGTGTCCGTGTCGAAGCTCTGCATGGACATCTTGCCCTCGGCCACGATGCCAGCCTCGGTGAACATCTCGATGATGCTTGCGACAGGTGCTTGACCGTGTTCTTGGCGTAGTTGTTGCCCACCACCTTGGGGTAAGCCGTGCTCGGCCTTGAGCGTCGGCGATGTGCTCGGCGATGGCTACGTCACGCTCGAAGATGCCGAAGTTGGCGTCGGCGATGCCCGATGCCGAGGTGGTGCTCGGCGCACCAGTCGAGCTCGGCGAACACCCGGTCCAGGTCGAACTGGCGGATGCGCGAGAGGGTGGCGGAACCCCAGTCGCAGAAGGTGCAGCCGTAGGGGCAGCCCCGGTTGGTCTCGAGGATCAGTCCGGCGCGCTCACCTCCCGCCGGGATGAACCCGTCGAAGAGCCCCGTCAGCACGGGTGAGGGCAGGCTGTCGAGGTCGGCGATGCGATCCCGGGCTGCGGTCTGCACCACGCCGTCGGGGCTGCTCGGAACGAGAGGCCGGGCACCTCGGCCAGTCCCGACAGGTCGAACGAGCCGTCCGGACGCGTGCCGAGCGCGTCCAGGAGCTCGCAGAAGGTGGCCTCGCCCTCGCCGTGCACGGCCACGTCGACGTGCGGGTGGTCCCGGAACCAGCGCTCGACGTCGCGCGGGTACTTGGGCGTGTCCGGGCCGCCGTGGATGGTGAGGTGGCGGGGATCGCGCTCCTTCACCGCCCTGGAGGAGGCCAGGTTGTCGGCAGTGGACCAGACGTAGTTCGAGAACAGGAAGATGGCCGGGTCGCCCTGCCGCGGCTCGGGCCAGGCGGGGCGCGTCCCAGCAACAGGCGCGGTCGGAAGTCGTAGCGCTCGGCCAGGCGACCGCCGTCGTGGGCCATGGCCGCGGCCAGCACCATGCCCAACGAGGCCGGCGGGCTGCGCCCAGGCGTGTGGTAGCCGATCACCCGGGGTTGGCCGACGGCGGCGCTGGCGCGGTCGTGCTCGGCCTCGAGCCGGTCGAACTCGGCGTGGACGGCGGCCAGGCGCTGCATGCTGTCGCGCATCTGCTCGGCGCTGCGGATCTCGCGGGCGTGCTCGGGATCGTCCGGATCGAACAGGACCAGGATCCCGGCGGCCAGCGCCCGCGTGGATCAGCTCGTCGAAGCGGCGCGCGCTCGAGTGCCTGCCTCGCCCAGCTCGTCGACGTGGCGGGCGTACCCGGCGGCCACCGTGGTGGCTGCCCCGGAAGGTGGCGGCCAGCGAAGAGCTCGCGGGCCGAGAGGCGGATCCTCACCCGCGCCGTCGTGGTCCACGTGCTCGAAGCCGTCCGGGCCACAGGCGAGCAGCACGGGTGAGGGCATCACCACCTCGTCGTCCTCGCGCGACTCCGATCGGTCAGGCCGTCGACGGGCGCCACCGGCTTCTGGCGAGTCCCGGCCCTGGCCTGGGCCTCGGCCTCGGCCGAGCAGGCCCGTGCCGCTCGAGGATGCGCACCACCGCAGGCAGGCTCATCCGTCTGCCGGGAGCCTGACCGCGGGCCAGCGCCTCGATGGCGGCCAGCGCCTCGAGGTCGAGCGGTACATCGTTCGCCGCGGCCTGGTACCCGGGACGCTGATACCCGGTCGGACGCACGCAGACCGTGAGGTGTCGGGCGGCACGGCGGCCTCGCGGCGTCGCTGGACACTCGTGTCATGTCCGGGTCCTCCTGGACCGCCTGGTCGACCACGGCCTGGCGGGGCCGCGACACGGCCGAACCCAGGTCCCAGGCGCTGTCCTCGGTCAGGAAGGTGAACGGTGGGCCGAGGCTGTGCTGGCAGCTGTCCAGCGGGTCGTCCACGGTGAACAGGGCCGAGCCGAACTCCCGCAACCGGGGTCACCTGCTCGTGCCAATCGCCGGTAGTGGCCGGCGTCGCGTGCCGCGGCAGACGGCCGCGTGCCAGGCCGGCGTAGTCGTGGTCGAGCGGGCACCGTCACCGGGAAGGTGCGGTCACGGGCCGGCAGCAGCGCGTGCTGAACGGCCAGCACCGTGGCCAGGGCGCTGTCGTCGGCCAGCCCTTCGTGGTCCAGGAGGTACCGGTGCACCTCGTCGATGAAGCGTCGCCAGCTCACCGGGGGAACCATCATCGTGGGGCAGAACCTGCAGCGTGACCGACATCGCGGGCCAACGCTCGGGCTCGGCCACCACGTCGTCGACCATCCGGTCGTAGAAGTCGACCTCGCGTCGACCGGTCTCGCCGCGCACGAAGGTGGCCACCTGGCGCAGCACGCCGAAGTTCTCGAAGATCCAGAACCCGGACCGGAGGTGGCCCATCTGGACCCACTCGTCTCGGCTGAACGTCGCCGTCTCCCGCACCTCCTCGCCGGGCTCGGCGATGATGCGCGTTCTCCTCGACGGTAGTCCGGATCGTTCATGGGGCTGTTCGGGCAGCAGCACGGTGGCGTGCACGATGCTGCGCAGGTCGCGGTCGATGCACGACTGCAGGTCGTTGCGAAAGGCCTCGGGGGTCGACCCGGGCAGGCCCATCATGAGGTCGACCGACATCGGCAGCTGGTTGCGTCGGAACTCGACCGGCGAGGTCGTCGTACTTCTCGACCTTGATGTTCTTGCGCCGGATGGTGAGCAGCGTGTCGTCGTCGAAGCTCTGCATGGACATCTTGCCCTCGGCCACGATGCCGGCCTGGGTGAAGATGTCGATGATCTTGGACAGGTGCTTGACCGTGTTCTTGGCGTAGTTGTTGCCGACGAAGCGCGGATGGCCGTGGTCGGCCTTGAGCTCGGCGATGCGCTCGGCGATCGCGACGTCGCGTTCGAAGATGCCGAAGTTGGCGTCGGCGATGGCGATCTTGAACCCGTTGGCGGCGCACCACTCGAGCTCGGCGAAGACCCGGTCGAGGTCGAACTTGCGCACCCGCGACAGGGTGGCCGACCCCCAGTCGCAGAAGGTGCAGCCGTATGGGCAGCCTCGGTTCGTCTCGAGGTTGAAGCCACCGGGCCCTTGCCGGCGGCGATGAAGCCGTCGTAGAGGCCGATGAGCATGGGCGATGGCAGGGTGTCGAGATCGGCGACCCGGTCTCGCGGGCGCGGTGGTCACCACCCGATCCGCCGAGGCGGAAGGACAGGCCCTCGACCTCGGCCAGCGCCGACAGGTCGGGCGGTGACCCCCGGCCCACCGAGCCTGCGCAGGGCGACCAGCAGGCGGTGAAGGTGGCCTCGCCCTCGCCGTGGACGGCGATGTCGACATGGGGGTTCTGGGCGAAGTAGCGCTCGACGTCGCCGGGGTACTTGGGCGTGTCGGGGCCGCCATGGACGGTCAGGTGGTGGGGGTTGAGTCTGCTTGACCAGGGCGGAGTGCGGCCAGGTTCGGTCGGCTGGACCACACGTAGTTGGAGAACAGGAAGATCCCCGGGAGAGCCGTGGGCGGCGGCCTCGCAGCGCGGGGCAGGTCCCAGGAGAGCCTCGGTCGGAAGGAGTAGGTCTCCTCCAGCACACCGCCGTCGTAGGCTCTTGGCCGCGGCGATCACCATGCCGAGCGAGGCCGGGAGGCTGGACCAGCTCGTGTGGATGCCCATGACCGGGACCCGAGCCGGGGAACCTGCTGCGTCGCAAGCCGCTTCGAGCCGGTCGAACGCCTCGAGGACGCGAGCCCGTCGCTGCAACGAGGTCTTCACCCGCTCAGCCTGGCGGGTCAGTCGGGCGTGGACCGGGTCGTCGGGGTTGAAGGGCAGCAGCACCTTGGCCTCGGCCAAGGAGTCGAACCAGATCGGCGAACGTGTCGAGGTTCAATGCGGCGGATCCCGCCACGAGCCTGGTGGGCGGCCCAGGCCGCATCGATTGTGGCGGGTGTGCGGAACTCGCTGGCCGCCGACAGCTCGAGGGCACTCAGCCGGGCCCGGACACGCCCGTCATGGTCGACGAACTCGAATCCATCGCCACCGCAGCCCACCAGGATGGGAGTGGGCAGCACCAGGGAGCCGTGCTGGTCACCCTGGTCGAGGTGGCCCCCCGGCTCCTCCACGGGCGTCAGGCCGTCCGCCGGGCCACGGTGCTGTTGGGCGGGGCCTGGGCCGGTGGGCACGAGGAATGCCCGGGCCTCGAGGACGGGGCGGATGGCGTCCCAGGCCCGGTCCGGGTCGGGCGAGATCCCTCTCGGCGCAGCTGCTCGATGGCCTCCAGGCCCGCGAGGTCGATGGCGAACTCAGGGTCGTCACCGTAGGCCGGGATCGACAAGCCAGCCGGTCGCAGTGCGATGACCAGGGCCTGGGAGAGGCCGAGGGTCGCAGACGATGCGGAAGCGCCAGTGACCGACATACACAGAACCCCCGAATCGCGAATCTCGTCCGTCTGCAGAGTCCGGACTCAGCCAGCCCGAGTCCGGGTAACGATAACCCCGTGGCCTCCGGGGCACACCTGTGAACCCGGGTGCGGCACGTTCAGCCGCCCTGGCCCGAGTTGGCCAGGGCACCGGTTCGGCCGCGATCATCCGGTTCGACCTCCGGGGGCTTGTCGCCCCGTTGGCGGGGTCGGGACACGGGCGATTCGAAGTCCCACGAGCTCTCGTGGACCAGGGCGGTGAGCGATCCGTCCAGCGCGCTCGTGCAGATGCTGTAGGGATCGTCGACGGGCAGGACACCGGGGCCGAAGTCACGCAGCGGGCGCACCACGGTGGGCCAGTCGTGGCGATGGCCGGTGTCGCGGGCCTCGAGCAGGGCCCGGCGCCAGGCCACGTAGTCGTGCTCGAGCGTCACCTCCTGTGGGAAGTGGCGCCCGCGGGCCGGGAGCAGGGCGTGCTGCACCATCATCGCGGTGTCGAGCGCCCCGTCGTCGGCGGATCCCCTCGACCTCGACGGCGTGACGGCGGACGTCGTCGAGGAAGAACCGCCAGCTGACCGGCGGCACCATGGCGTGGGGCAGCACCTCGATCGACACCCGAATGCTGGGCCAGCGCTCCGGGTCTCGGCTCGGCGTCGCTGATCAGGCGATCGTAGAAGTCGACCTCGCGGATGCCGGTCTCGGCGCGGACGTAGGTGGCGACCTGGCGCAGGATGCCGAAGTTCTCGAACAGCCACACGCCGGAGCCCGAGCCGGTGCATCTGCTGCCACTCGGCGTGGGTGAAGCTGGCCGCCTCCTCGACGTACTCGCCCGGCTGGGCCACGATCCCGTGCTCCTCGCGGTAGGCGGGCTCGTTCATGGGGCTGTTGGGAAGCAGCATCGTGGGCTGGATGAGGACCCGCACGTCGCGGTCGACGCAGGCCTGCAGATCGTCGCGGAAGGTGGACGGCGTCGAGCCCGGCAGGCCGAGCATCAGGTCGACCGAGAGCGGGAGGCGGTTGCGCCGGAACTCGATGGCCAACTCGTCGTACTTCTCCACCTTGATGTTCTTGCGCCTGATCACCGCGAGCGTGCCGGCGTCGAAGCTCTGCATCGACATCTTGCCCTCGGCCACGATCCCGGCCTGGGTGAAGATGTCGATGATCTTGGACAGGTGCTTGACCGTGTTCTTGGCGTAGTTGTTGCCCACGAAGCGGGGAAACCGTACTCGGCCTTCAGCTCGGCGATGCGCTCGGCGATCTCGACGTCGCGTTCGAAGATGCCGAAGTTGGCGTCGCAGATCCCGACGGTCTGGATCTGGTTGCGCGCGCACCACTCGAGCTCGGCGAAGATCCGGTCGAGGTCGAACTTCCGCACCCGCGACAGGGTGGCCGAGCCCCAGTCGCAGAAGGTGCAGCCGTACGGGCAGCCCCGGTTGGTCTCGATGGCCACCCCGCCGAGCGGTCCAGCGGGGACGAACCCGTCGTAGAGCCCCTCGAGGATGGGTGAGGGGATGGTGTCGAGATCCTCGACCCGATCGCGCTTGTCGGTGGTCACCACCTGATCGCCGTCGCGGTAGGTCAGCCCGGGCACCTCCCGTAGGGGTGACAGGTCCGCGGGGCCGTCTCCGATGTCGCCCCGCAGCGCCGCCAGCAGGTGGGCGAAGGTGGCCTCACCCTCGCCGTGCACCGCGATGTCGACATGGGGGTGGTCGGCGAAGAAGCGGGTCACGTCGGGCGCGAACTTGGGCGTGTTGGGACCGCCGTGGATGGTGATGCTGGACGGGTTCGCCTGCTTGACCTGGGCGGACAGGTCGCAGGTTCTCGTCGGAGCTCCAGATGTAGTTCGAGAACAGGAAGACACCGGGCCTCTGGGCCGCCGCACGCCAGGCGATCGGCGTCGAAGGCCAGCCGGGGACGGAAGTCGTAGGCGCGCCGCAGCGCGCCGTCGTCGAAGGCCCGGGCGTAGGCCAGGATCATGCCCAGGCTGGCCGGCGCGCTCGTCCAGTTGGTGTGGACCCCGAAGACCGGTAGGCGCCCGTCGGCGCCCGGCTCGCCGGACTCACCTTCGAGCCGGTCGAAGGCGGCGTGCACCATGGCCTTGCGCCGAATGCTCTCGCGCATGGCGTCGGCCTGGTGGGCCTGGCGGTCGTCCGCCAGGTGCGTGGGATCGAAGGGTAGGAGAAGCTGGCCGGCGACGGCCCGCCGTGCGGCCTCGTCGAAGGCGGCGCGGTCGAGCGCCAGCGGGCCGGCCTCTTCGCGGTGGGACTGGTACGCCTGGTCGGGGCGACAACCCACCTGGAAGCGGAGCAGGGCACTCAGCTCGATCGCCGTGAGGGAGACCCGGACGGCGCCCTGGTGGTCGGCCGCTTCGAAGTGGCCGCCGCGGCAGCGCACGAGCACGGGGCTGGGCAGCACCAGTTGATCGGGCACGCCGCCGGTGTCTGGTCGGACGTGGCCCGGGCGGTCCGACATCTCCCCGGCCGCGGCTGGCCCGCCGGTGTGGCTCGGGTCGCGGCGGGAACGAGCAGGCGGCGCTCGGCCAGCGCATCAGCAGAGCAGCCAGCGCGTCGGTGGGGGCACCGGTCCGGGAGGCGATCTGGTCGACCAGGTGCGGGGTCGAAGCCGCGAGGCGGAGATCGCCTCCAACAGCAGCAGGCCGGAGAGATCGAGCAGGATCTCGGGGTGGTCGCCGTATCGCGGCACCACCGCGCCCCGAAGCGTCGAGCGCGACCAGCAGCGCGTCCGAGAGGTGAACGCCACCCAGTGCCGAAAGGTCCGACTCGATCATCAATGCTCCCTGGTCGCGGGCGCCGACATGGTACCCGGATGGCGCACGCCCGGCGCGGGCGAGGGGTGAGGTGGACCCGTCGGATCTGACTGCGCTCTGTGTCGTGAAGCCATACCCCGTGGCCATGCCCGGCGGTCATGCGCGGAGGGCGCACGCCGATGAATGATCATCAATTTCCTCGCCCCGAACACCGACCAGGTGACTGGTGGTCTCAAGGCAATCTACGAGTTCGCCAGCGCGATGGCCCGGCGGGGTCATGAGGTGAACCTGGTGCACATGGCGCTGGTGGGACCGGACGGCCAACTGTGGGCAACCGGATCTTGGGCCCGGGGGACATCTCCTGGTGCACCATCGATCGCCACATCCGCCACACTTCGTGGGACCCGACGCCACCGCCGAGCAGATCCCGTCGCCGACGTGCTGTTCTCCTGGGACGGGCAGCTCTCCTGGGGCCCCGACCGCGGTGAGCCCCTCGTCCTGGTGCAGGGATTCTCCGTGCTGGCCGACTGGCTGGAGGGCCCGATCTACTCGGCGGCGGCCCCCAAGCTGTGCACCTCCCGATGGCTGCGCCAGGTGGCGATCGCCCATGGTGTCCCCGAGCATCAGGCCATGCACGTGCCCTACGGCATCGACTTCGACAAGTACCGGGTGACCAGTGACCTGCGCAGTCGCCCTCGCCGGGTGGCCATGCTCTACAACAACCACCACAGCAAGCGACCCACCGTGGGCATCGCCGCCATCGAGCGAGCCAAGGAGGACTGCCCGACCTGGAGGTGGTGGTATACGGCAACACCGGCCTGTGTGCCCCGATCCCGGACTGGATCGAGTACGTCGTCGACCCGCCCAGAGCGGTTGGTCGACGACATCTACAACGGCAGCCAGGTCTTCGTGAGCCCGAGCCTGGTCGAGGGCTTCGGTCTGGCCGCGGTGGAGGCCATGGCCTGTGGTTGCGCATTGGTGTCGACCTGCAACGGGGGGTCCCAGGACTATGCGGTGCACGAGTCAGAGCGCTCTGGTGTGCGAGCCCGACGACGTGGAGGCCATGGCCGGCCACATCCGGACCCTGCTCGGTCGACGACGACCGACGCGTCGATATCGCCCGGCGCGGGATGGCGGCGGTGGCCCGCTTCGACTGGGACACCAGCGCCGCGGTGCTGGAGCGGCTGCTCGAAACCTACCGGGCCGACCCCACCCGATATCAGGAGCCAAACGGCCCGGCGCTCCATGAACGGTCCGAGCTGCTGGACGCCTCGATCCTCACGCTGGCGACTGAGCCGGCGCGGCTCCAGGCACCCGCACCAGGAGGCGTCGGCTGATTCGCGTTGGTCTCAGGTGGCGACGATGGGTACCTGGTTGTCCGGGTAGGTCGAAGGACCGAAGAACCAGGATTCGACGGCGTAGCGGGTGCGGGGCACCGGTCGCACGTCGGAGCGGTGCACGAAGACCTCGTTGAAGAACATGGCGTCACCGGGTTCGAAGGCGGGGCGCTGCACCGGGATGCCGGCCTCTCCGACAGCTGGTCGACGACGTGTTGGGACACGGCGCGGTGGTCGATGGCGTCGTGGGTGCCCATCTCGGCCAGTGCGTCCATGGGGCGGGGCAGGATGTCCAAGCCCCATGGCGTCGGTGTCGCCACCACAACGCGACAGCGAGACCCACACGTCGAGCGCCCGGAGGCCGACGCCGAGGTAGCTGCCGTCCTGGTGCCACGACGGCACGCCCCGCCGCCGATGCGGCGCAGGACGCACTTGTTCAACGACAGCACCGCGGTCTCGCCCAGGTATTGCTCGACAAGGTCGACGACCCCGGCCTCGCGCAGCGCATCGAGGTAATCGAGGAAGGCGCGCGGCGCCCCGGCGGCGTACACGCCGCCGGCCTGCGAACAGGAAGACGCCGGCCATGGGGTCGAGCTTGTAGCCGGGGTCGAGATCCATCGGCACATACCACGGCGAGGTCTCGGACACCGACGCTCCCTGTCGGGCCCGCTCGATCCCATCGAAGGCCAGGTCGATGCTGGCCCGCAGGTCGGCGGCCACCGCCTCGTCCAACAGGCCTCGCACGATCAGGCAGCCATGGTGTTGGACGGCCGACACGAGATGCTCGAGGCGAAGGTCTGCGGCCGACACCTCCGGGGCCAGACGGAGACCCGGGAACAGATCGGCTGCGGTGGGCGGCCAGTCCGCTTCCGACTTCGGCTTCCGGTGGATGTCGCCGTAGGCCTGGTGCCGAAGCCGGGCCATGCGCACGTCGAGATCGGGATCACGCTCGTCGCGGGGGAGCTGGTCAAGGCAGCGGGCCGCCTCCAGGAACCGACCCGCCCGTTCGAGCTCGTCCGCTTCCGAGCGAATGTGGGCCGAGCCGTGGTCGCCGCCGACACCGCGGCTGAACTGGCGTTGTGGAGCTGCGTTCATGCGCGTCGACGCTACCACCGGGCGGAAACCGGCCGAGGTGGACCCCCGACCTGGCCGCGAGCGGTGGCAGGAGCTGGCGAAGGGGGTTGCGGTACGGTGCGGGCTCGTGAGCGAATCGCCCGATACGAGCCTGGACACGTCCCTGGACGAGCTGGATCGCCTGGTGGCGCAACGCCGGCACCAGGCCGTCGGCGGCGCTCGACGAACGGTTGCTGCAGCTGCGCCGAGCGGCCGTGGCCGTGTTGGTCAGCCGAACCACGACCCACCACCTCGACGATCGGGATCCCGAGGGCGGTCCTGCGGGCACCGGCCTGCCCGAGGTGAGCCGGTCGGGTCTCGACGCCGCCACGCTCGGGCGTGCGCTCAGCCGAAACGGAGCCCTGCTCGTCCGGGGGCTGCTGGACCCGAGCCAGGTGGCGACGCTGCGCGCCGGCATCGATGCCGTCGCCGCCGACGGGCAGGGAGGGCCCGAACAGAACATCCAGATCCCCGACCAGGCGTCGCGCCTCGAAGATCTGTTGGCCATGTGCACGGCCAACGGCCTGCACCAGGTGCTGGAACGGCACCTCGGAGCCCGGCCGGTGCTCCTGGCCGAGCGGACGCGCCTGCACCGCGATCGGGCCGGTTTGCCCTGGCACCAGGATGCTGCCTTCTTCCGCGGGATCCTGGGCCCGGTCAACGCGTGGGTCTCGCTCACCCCGGCCGGCGTGGACCGGCCCGGCCTGGAGGTGATCCCCCGCACCTTCGGCCAGGTCTTCGGCACCGAGGACGGCACCTATCCGGGGTTGGACTACGGGGCCAAGCTGGATCGGGCTTTCATCGATGGCATCGCCGGGGATCACCATCCCGTCACACCGGTGTTCGCACCGGGCGACGCGCTGCTCTTCGACGACATGACCATGCATCGGACCCACGTCACGGCGGAGATGACCCGTCTGCGCGACGTGCTCGTGTGCTGGTTCTTCGCCCCCGACCGCCTCCCCGAGATCTCGCATCCCACCTACTGGACCCCGCTGGTGTTCTGAACGGCGCCGGACCGCGGATCGCCCCGGGCGGGCCTCGGGGCCTAGTGTCCCCGTCCATGCGCAGGAGGCAACCGAACGAGGCCGCTCGAGCGCTGATGGCGCACGTGCGGTCGCAACACCCTCGGTTCGTCGAGGCGGTCCTGGCTGACGCCCGGATCTCCTTGGCCTACCGCGGCGAACCGAGCGACTTCGGCGGCACGCTCGACGGTCTGGCCGAGGCCCTCCGGCTGGCGCTGGTCAGCGATGCCTTCCTCGGGCAGGTCCTGTACCGGGCCAAGGCCCGGCTGCAGGCGCTGGGCGTCCCGGTGCTGCCCAGCGTGTGCCATCGACTGGCCATGATGGTGGCGCAGGTGTGCATCGGTGATCCCGTGATCGTCCGGCCCGGCATCTACCTGGCCCACGGCCAGGTCGTGATCGACGGCGTATCGGAGGTGGAGTCGGGCGCGATCTTCTTCCCCTGGGTCACCGTTGGCCTCAAGGCCGGCAATGTCGACGGTCCCAAGATCGGTCGCGACGTGCGCGTCGGCACGGGCGCCAAGATCATCGGGCCCGTTCGGATCGGCGCGGGGGCCAGCATCGGGGCCAACGCGGTGGTGGTGGACGATGTCGCACCGGAGGCCACCGTGGTCGGGATGCCGGCCAGGGCGTTGGTGCCTGGACGTGACGATCGCTGACGTGGCTCCTCGCGCGCCGCGCCACCTCTGACCCCTCTGCGACCCGGGAACGACTGGAGTACATTGAGCCCCCTACCGACACCCCTCGGAGTCGCTGTGTCCATCATGCGTCCTGCCCTCGTGGCCCGCTCGGGCGACGAACAAGCGAGCACCGACGACTGGTTGGCCGCGGTGGACGATCTGGTGGCGGCGGGTCGCGCCATCGAGGCCGTCGAGCGCCTGTCGGCACGGGTCCAGGCGGTTCCTGATGCCACCCTCGAGGAACGCCTCGTGCTGCTGCGCCACGAGGCGTTTCTGCAACTGCCGCCGTCGCCGGCCCGTGAGCCATGGCCGCCATCAGTCGAGGACGTCTTCGCCGGCGTCGACGGGATTCCCGAGGTTCCGATCAGCCAGCTCACGGCCGAGACCCTGGCCGCAGGCATCTTCCGCCACGGGGCGCTGCTGGTCCGGGGCCTGGTCGATGCCGATCGGGCCGCCGAGTTGGTGGCGGGCATCGACGAGGCGTTCGCCGCCTGTGGCACGGCCATGGAGGAGGGCCGCGACCGCAACGGCCCGTACTTCGCCCCGTTCGAGCCCATCGCGCCCTACAACGTGGGGGCGGCGCGCAGCTGGATCTGGCAGGCCGGCGGGCTGTGGGCGGTCGACTCGCCGCGGATGCTGGCCACCCTGGTCGAGGTGATGGAGGAGTCGGGCGTGGGGCAGGTGCTGACCGGCTTCCTGGGTGAGCGTCCGGCGTTGTCGGTCAAGAAGTGCACTCTGCGTCGGGTACCCGTGGAGACGGGAACCGACTGGCATCAGGACGGCGCCTTCCTCGGCGACGAGATCCGCACGGTGAACGTCTGGCTGACCCTCACCCACTGCGGCGACGACGCGCCGGGCCTCGACCTGGTGCCGACGCGAATCGACCAGATCCTCGAGACCGGTACCAACGGGGCGATCTTCGACTGGTCGGTCGGTGCGGGCACCATCGAGCAGGTCGTCGATCCCGGCCGGGTGGTCCGACCGATCTTCGAGGCGGGCGACGCCCTGCTCTTCGACCAGCGGTTCCTGCACCGAACGGCCGTCGATGCCGCCATGACCAGGTCGCGCTACGCCATCGAGTCGTGGTTCTTCGCGCCGTCGCACTACCCGCACGACCAGGTACCCGTCTACTTCTGATGCGCGGCCGCAACGAGAACGCCCGACGATGACCTCCACCAGCGATCCGCCCGCCTCGACCGCCGATGGCCCCCGCCCCGCCGATGCCGTCCTGGCCGAAGCCGACCGTCGGGTGGCCGAAGGCGGTGTCCTCGACGCCATCGAGTGGCTGAGCGAGCAGAACCGCCGCGATCCCCAGCCCCAGTTCGAGCGGCGGCTGGTGATGATGCGAAACGAGGCGTTCGCGGCGGTGGAAGCCCGGCCCGGACGGCCGAGTTGGCCGCCGCCCTGGCCCGACCGCTTCTCCGACCGCGACGGTCTGGTCGAGATCCCGGCCACTGAGCTGACCTCCGATGCCATCGGTGCGGGCATCCTCCATCACGGCTGCCTGCTGGTCCGGGACCTCCTGACGCCTGGCGAGGTCGGCGAGTTGATCGAGGCCATCGACGAGAGCTTCGCCGCCAGTGACGCCCGCAACAGTGGGACGCCGCTGAGCGAGACGGCCACCTGGTATGCGCCCTTCAACGCCCCGGAGGGGTACTCCATCACGCTCGGGGAACGTGGCTGGGTCCGTGACGGTGGTGGTCTGTGGACCGCCGATTCGCCCCGTGCTCTCTGGCGCCTGACCGAGATCCTGACCAGGGTCGGCATCGGCGCCCTGCTCGAGGAGTACCTGGGCGAGCGTCCGGCGCTGTCGGTCAACAAGTGCACGCTGCGGCGAGTTCCGCTCGGCACCCTCGGGGAATGGCATCAGGACGGTGCGTTCCTGGGTGACCAGATCCGGACGGTGAACGTCTGGCTGGCCCTCACCCATTGCGGCGACACCGCTCCGGGCATGGACGTCGTGCCCCGCCGAATCCCCGAGGTCCTCGAGACCGGTGTCGATGGCGCCTACTTCGACTGGTCGGTCGGCCCGGGCACCGTCGAGAAGGCGAAAGGCCAGGAGGGCATCGTCCGCCCGATCTTCGAGGCCGGCGACGCCCTGTTGTTCGACGAGCGGTTCTTGCACCGCACCGCCGCCGACCCGTCCATGACCCAGGAGCGCTATGCCGTCGAGTCCTGGTTCTTCGCGCCGTCGCACTATCCCGGCGATCAGGTGCCCCTCCTACTCTGAGCCGACCTGAGCCCTGGTGCGTCCTCCCGGCGCACTCGCGCGCAACGGGCTCATGGAGAACGCGGCCCTGCTAGCCTGTCCGCGGTTCACCTCAGGAGGCTGGCATGACCGGTGTGGGTGTCGACATCGAGATCACTAACCGGTGCAACGCGCATTGCGACTTCTGCCCGCGTGACGAGACACCGCATCAGGGGCTCATGAGCGAGGCGACCTTCAGCAAGGCACTCGAGCGCACCGTCGAGTACCGAGACACCGGCATCGAGACCTTCGGTCGCACCGGAGTCGACACCGTCGACCTGTGCGGACTGGGTGAACCACTGCTGCACAAGCTCGCCCCCAAGTTCGTCCGCCAGGTCCGCCAGGCTGGCATGCGATGCCAGATGAACAGCAACGGCGCGCTGCTCGACGACGACCGAAGCGAGGCGCTGCTCGAGGCCGGACTGCAGCGGATCCTGATCAACATCGGCGACATCGGCGAGAGGTACGAGGAGGTCTACCAGCTGCCCTTCGAGCGCACCCGTGAGCGCATCGTGCGCTTCAACGAGCTGGCCAAGGGTCGGTGCGAAGTGCGCATCGTCCTGGTCAACTACGAGCGCGACCCGCGCCACATCGCCGCGATGAAAGGGTACTGGCGCGACCAGGGCCTCGACCAGTTCCAGACCATCGACCTGATGAACCGGGGCGGTGCCCTCTACGTCGATCACATGCAGTACCAGCAGTACCCGGAGTTGGCCAAGGCCACCGAGCTGCTCGAGGCCCTGCCCAACAAGCCCCTGTGCGTGGCCCCGTTCTGGTACCTCTTCATCGGCTACGACGGCCAGTACTACCTGTGCTGCTCGGACTGGAAGAAGGAGACGCCCCTCGGCAGCGTGTTCGACGGATCCTTCGTCGACACGTTGAGCGACAAGATGCGTCTGGTGGCGACGCGCGAGTTCGTGTGCGCCACCTGCAACCATGATCCGGCCAATCAGATCACCGATCTGCTTCGCGCCGTCGACCGCGGCGAGCAGCCAGAGTCGGCGGTCGCCGAAGCGGTGGCCCACCTCGACTACGTCTGGAACTTCACGGCGATGGCCAGCGAGCAGTTGGAGGCCGGGTGCACCGCGGTGACCCACGATCCGCCTCCGCCGGGCCGTCGCTTGATCCCAGTCGTGTCGCGCTGAGGCCCTGAGCTCGCCCGAGTCACGCTCGTCGTATGATCGATCGTCCAGCGGCCGGAACCGACCCCCAACGGTGGTTCTTCGTCCACATCCTCAAGACCGGGGGCACGGATCTGTTCACGCGTCTGGGCGGCGATCCGTCCATCCAGGTCCCCTACGACTTCGAGTTCCGGGAGACCGAGATCTATCCGAACGCCAGCGACGGCGACGTGGTCACGGTCGCGCCGCAGTTGGCCATCGAGCAGCTGTTGGACCGTTGGGCCCGGCGGCGGCACGAGATCCGGATCGTGATGGGACATTTCCCGCTGTGCACGGTCGACCTGCTCGATGCTGACATTCACCACCTTGTCGGTGGTCCGCGAACCGGTCGAGCGCACGCTCTCGTTCCTGCGCCACCACCGCAAGACGATTCCGGCCGACCGTCACACGCCCTATGAGGAGATCTACGGCGACGAGTTCCGGTTCCGCACCCTGATCCAGAACCACATGGTGAAGATGTTCGCCTTGACGGTCGACGAGATGGGCACGGACGGGATGCTCGCCCATGTCGATTTCACCCGCGAGCACCTCGAGCGGGCGAAGGAGCGCGTGGCCGGCGTTGACGTGCTCGGCACCCAGGAGCATTTCGGCGACTTCTGTCTGGAGCTCGAGCGTCGGTTCGGATGGACGCTGGGCGAGCCGCTGTGGGCCAACCGGACCGAGGTCGACGACGTTCCCGACTCGCTGGTCGAGCGGATCAGAGAGGACAACAGCCTCGACATCGAGTTCTACGAGTTCGTCCGCGACCTGTGTGAGAGCCGTGCGTCGACCGCTCCCACCCTGTCCGGACCCTGAACCCAATCTCGGGCATTCATGCGACCAGCGCCCAGAGATCGACCCGATTCCCGGCATCGAGACAGCCGGTAGGGTGGCCGCCATGCCAGGGGGACGTCCAGGGTTGCACATCGGGTTCATCGAGCCTCATCTACGCCGGTACGGCGGGATCCGCCGCGTCGTCGAGTTCTCGAACCGGCTGGTGGCCCGGGGCCACGAGGTCACCTTCTATCTGCCCGACGATCAGATCCTGAACTGCACCTGGATGCGCTGCGACGCGGCCATCAAGACCCTCAACTCGGGCTTCGGCGACCCGCTCGACATCATCGTGTTCAACCACGAGCCGCACTGGCACCTCCTCGACCGGTTCGAGAAGGCCCGTCGGCGGATCTTCTACGCGCTGCACTACTCGCGCACGTACCAGAAGGCCGGCAGCTGGGAGAGCATCCGCACCCCGGTCGACCTCCAGCTGGCCAACAGCAACTGGACCGCCGACCAGATCGAGGCCGAGATCGGGTCACGGCCGGTGGTGCAGCTGGGGGGCGCCAACCGCGAGGTGTTCCACCCCTACGGCGGCCCCAAGCGGTACCCGATCCTGAGCGTGGGTGACTCCCATCGGGTGTGGAAGGGCCACGAGACGATCGTGGAGGCCGGCGCGCATGCTCGATCTCCCGGTCGAGACCTACGCGCCCAAGGACCTGTCGCAGGCGGAGCTCGGTCGGGAGTACGACGCCGCTCAGGTGTTCGTGGTGGGCAGCTGGTTCGAGGGGTTCTGCCAGCCGGGACTCGAGGCCATGGCCTGCGGCGTGCCCTTGGTGACCACCGACAACGGGGGTTGTCGGGAGTACGCCATCGACGGCGAGACGGCGCTGGTCGTCCCCCGCGCGACCCGGTGGCCATGGCCAACGCCATCCGGCGGCTGCTCAACGACGAGGTGCTGGCCAAGCAGCTGGTCACCAACGGTCTCGACCTGGTCGAGCGGGACTTCGACTGGGAGCGCCGCACCGATGAGCTGGCCGCGGTCCTCGACGGGGTCAGCGCCGGAACCGCCCTGGCCCCGCCTCCGCCCTGGCCGCGCGCCGGCGGCCCAGCCCGAGCTGTCGGTGGTCACGCTGGCCTGGGACAACCTTGCCTACACCCAGGACTTCGTCGAGTCGGTTCGACAGCACACCGACGTGGACTACGAGCTGATCATCGTGGACAACGGCTCGGAGTGGGAGGCGGCCAACTACGCGGCGGCGGCCGCCGACACCAGCGTGTTGAACGACCAGAACCTGGGCTTCGCCACGGGCATGAACCAGGGTCTGGCCGTGGCCCGGGCTCCCTACGTCGCCTTCTGCAACAACGACACGATCCTGCCCCCGGGCTGGGCGTCGAAGCTGGTCCAGACGGCCCGTGACCACCCCGCGCCGGCATCGTGGTGCCCGCCCTGACCGCGGCCAACAACGCGGACACGGTGCGAACCGAGCCGGGCGAGGACGTGGTGGTGCTGCCGCCGTTCTCCGCGCCCCCGGGTGCGGTCCTCTACCTCATGCCCACCGACGTCGTGATGCGGGATCGACCGCTGGGGCGAGGAGTACGAGGTGGCCAGCGGCGAGGACGTGGACCTGGCCTTCAAGGTGTGGGTCAACGACCTCGACATCGTCTACGACCAGCGCGTGCTGGTCGACCACGTCGGGAAGGGTTCGGCGTCGCGCCTCAAGGACTGGAAGGGGCTGTGGGCCAGGAACCGCCAGCACTTCCTGGACAAGTGGACGGGCGACACCGAGGTGCCCCGACTCGAGTCCTGCGACCCCGAGCGGTTCGCCCGCAACCGTGCCACCGCCGCCGGCGCCGCGGCCTGGATGGCCAAGTACTTCAAGGCGCGGGATCGAACACCGACGGTGCGCAAGATGATCGAGGCCGGCCCTGCTGGTGGATCGCGGGCACGCTACGAGAAGCAGCGCAAGCTGGCGGCCGCTCGCCTGGCCCACTGGCGACGCCGGGGCCGAAAGGAGCTCGGCCGCAACCTGCGCCGGGTGAAGCGCCGGACCGACCCAGGCGATTGGTCCGTTGGGCCCGCACCGTGATCGAGCTGCTCCCCGCTGAGGTGGAGGACACCCTCAGGGCCATCACCCGGGGGACGAGCTGATGCCCGGGACGGCTCCGTTCCCCACGTTCCTGATCATCGGGGCCCAACGATGTGGAACCCGGTGGCTGCGCTTCAACCTCGATCAACACCCGGACATCTGCGCGCCGCCGCTCTGCCTGGACTGGTTCGACGATCCGGCTCGGATGGCGAGGTTGGGCACGCGCTGGTACCGCGAGCAGTTCACCACCTGGGCCGGCGAGGCGCAGCTCGGTGATTTCGCCCCCACCTGCCTGTCCCACTCGTCCGCTCCGCACAAGCTGGCTGGGCGCATCAAGCGGGTCCTGCCCGACGCCCGCCTCATCGCCATCATCCGCCATCCCCTGGAGCGTATGGAGTCAGCCGCCAACCGAGCGGTGACGCTCGGCGACCTGCCGCCCGGGATCGATCTCTGGTCGCTCGATAGACGAGGAGGACCTCGCCGACGTCAAGCACCGGCTCATATCCGACGGGGTGTACAGCTTGGGACTGCGGGCCTTCGCCGAGCAGTTCGGTGACCAGCTGCTGATCCTGGTCCACGACGAAGTGTGTCTTGACCGGACGGCGGCGTACCGATCGGTGCTCCGACACCTGCGGGTCGACGAGGAGATCGTTCCTGAGGACCTCGAGCGCCCCCGCTACGTCACCCGCGACCGTACGGTGGTGCCCCTGGATCCGGAGCAGCGCGGCCACCTGATGAAGTACTACGGGCCCGGCGTCGAGATCGTAGAGGGGATCCTCGGACGGGAGCTCCCGAGCTGGCACGCCGGAGGGGTCACCACCGAGTTGGCCCTGTGACGTGCCTGAACCGAACGCCGCTGCCCCCCTTCCCAGCTTCTTGATCATCGGTGCCCAGCGTGGCGCCACCCGCTGGTTGCGCTCCAACCTCAGCCAGCATCCGCAGATCTTCATGCCGCCCTACGACCTGGGGTTCTTCGACGACGCGCAGCTTTTCCGCAAGCCCGGCCTCAAGTGGTACGGCACGCAGTTCCAGGCCTGGCAGAAGGAGCCCCTGGTCGGCGAGTCGACGCCCACGTACCTGTCACAGGCGACCAACCCCCTCACGGTGGCGTCTCGCATCGACATGACCCTGCCCGACGTCCGGCTGGTGGCCATCGTGCGCCAACCCGTGGAGCGGATGTACTCCGCCATGCTGCACCACATCAAGCGGGGCCGGCTCTCGCCCCGCGCCGACCTGTTCGCCATGGTCCGCGACCAGCACCCCGACGTGGCCGCGCTCGACCTGATCGGTGCCGGGCTCTACGCCCACAACCTGGCCCCCTTCCGGCGGTTGTTCGACGACCGCCTGAAGCTGGTGGTCTACGACGACGTCCGGGACCGTCCCGAGCTGGCCTTCCGCTCGGTGCTGACCCACATCGGGGCCGATCCCGACTTCGTCCCACCCGATCTGGACCAGGTGCTGTTCAGCAACCGACGGTCGGTGCGGGCCCGGCCCGTCTCGCCGGCGCAGCACCGACGGCTCTACAGTCTCTTTCGCGACGACGTGGACGAGTTGGGCGCCATCCTGGGTCGGGACATGGGCGACTGGGACCCGGGTCCCCCGGACCGGAAGCCCTGATGGCTCGCGTCCCGACATTGCCCAACTTCGTGGTCGCCGGAGTGGCTGGTTGCGCCACCCGCTGGCTGCGGTTCCACCTGAACCAGCATCCCGACGTGTTCGTGCCCTCGTTCCCGTTGGACTTCTTCGCCCCGGGCGTCCCGCCTTTCGAAGGCCCGCCCTTCGGCGACGCCCGCCGTACCCCCCGCGAGGGCCTGCGCTGGTACCGCCACCAGTTCATGGTCCCCGAGGGCATGCCATGTGTGGGCGACGTGTCCCCCTCCTACCTGGCGGCCGTGAACCGGCCGGCGGTCATCGCCGATCGCATCGAGGAGTTGTTGCCCGACGTGCGGGTGGTGGTCATGATCCGCCAGCCGGTCGAGCGGATGTATGCCACCGTGGTGGAGCAGGCCAAGCGAGGGGTGCTCCCGCCGGACCCCGACCTGTTCATGCTGGTGCGCGACCGGGACCCGGTGGTCGAGGAGCTCGACCTGGTGAGCGGTGGGCTGTACGCCCAGAACCTGTTGCCCTTCCAGGAGCAGTTCGGGGAGCGCCTGCTGGTCGTGGTCCACGATGACGTGGTCGCTGATCCGGCAGGGGTCTACTGCCAGGTGCTGACTCATATCGGCGCCGATCCCGATGTCGTGCCGCCGGATCTGCACCGAGAGATCTTCAACGACCCGGGGGTCACCGACGTCCAGCCCCTGACCTCGGCCCAGGCTCGCCGGCTCTTCGGTCTGTTCCGCGGGGACGTCGAGGAGCTCGAAGCCGTCCTCGATCGGGACCTGTCGGCCTGGGATCCCGGGCCCCCGGATCGCTGAAGGAGGACCGATGCCGTCGTCCCAACCTCCGCTGCCCAACTTCCTGATCATCGGCGCGGCGCGCTGTGCCACCCGTTGGCTGCGGTTCAACCTGAACCAGCACCCCGACGTCTTCATGCCCCCCTACCCGCTGGACTACTTCGCGCCGGGCGTACCCCCCTTCGAGGGCCCACCGTTCGGTGACGTCCGTCGACGGGTCCGCGAAGGCGGTCGCTGGTACCGACTCGAGTTCACCGCGGCCGACGATCAGGTGTGTGTGGGCGAGGCGTCAGCGGGCTATCTGGCCTCGAGCAACGGCCCTGGATCGGTCTGCGAGCGCATCGACGACACGCTCCCCGGGGTGCGGTTGATCGCCGTGGTGCGCCAGCCGGTCGACCGGCTGTACTCGGCCTTCGCCCGGGCCGTGCAGACCGGTTACCTGCCGGCGGGCACCGATCTCGTCGAGCTGATCGAGTCCGGTGATCCCCGGATCGAGACGCTGGACCTGGAGGGGGGCAGTCGCTACGCCCTCGACCTGCACCCGTACCTGAAGCGGTTCGGGGAGCGCCTGCTGGTGCTGCGCCTCGACGACATCGGTCGCGATCCCGGCGCGGTGTACGACGCGGCGCTCCGCCACATCGGCGCCGCCCCCGGCTTCCGACCGGCCCAGCTGCAACGGGTGCTGTTCGCCGGTCATGCCCAGGGGCTGGTGGCGCCGCTGGACGACGCCCAGCGGCGCCGCCTCTACCGACGCTTCCGGCCCGACGTGGAGGAACTCGAGGAGCTGCTGGATTGGGATCTGTCGGAGTGGGATCCCGGACCGGCGCCGTTCATCGCGGCCGCTTCCTCGCGAGATACGCCTTGAACTCGCCCACCGGGTCGGGGTTGGCTTCTCGCTCGGCCAGCAGGCGGCTCATCTCGGTCTCGCGACGGGTCAGCTCGTTGAGACGACGGCTGAGCAGGGCCACGTCCAGCTCCGCGCCCTGAGGGAGTCGGGAGGCGCCGACCTCGGACACCGGGAATGGCACCGGGAGCGAGCGCAGCGGGTGGCGAACACCCCCGATGACCAGGAAGGGCGGGCCCTGGCGGCTCTCCATGACCTCGACGGCCCCACCGGCGGGTGTGTCCAGCTCCTCGGCGGTGGCCGGTCGTCGCACGCCGAGCAGTTCCTCGAGGATCGGCACCAGCAGCCCGGAACGCACCTGGCGCCGGATCGAGCCCTCGAGCACCCAGGTGGTGTTGTCCGGCGCCGACACCAGCACAGGCGCGGGCGCACCCGAGTCCGGGGCCGCGTCCTGGAGCCAACCCAGGGCTCGATCGTGTCGGCGGGGGGCGATGGCCCGCACCACGTCCAGCGGCGCGCCCTCGGGTAGGCGGGTGGCGCCGGCGTCGTCCACGGGGAAGGGGACCGGAAGCGAGCGCAGCGGACGGCGGATGCCACCGATCACCACGAAGGGTGGACCGGTGCGACCCTCGAGCACCTCCACCGGGGCGCCCTCCTCCCAGCCCTCCAGCTGCTCGGCGTCGACCGATCGCCGCGGCCCGACCAGCTGCTCCAACGCGGCGACCAGCAGGGTGGCGGCTACCCGGCGACGGCGACCGCCCTCGATGAGCCACACACCCTGGTCCGGATCGACCACCAGGGCGGGCTCACCGGCGTCGGGAGCGGCGGTGTCGACCAACCAGCCGATGGCGTCGTTGGCCCGCCGCACGGTGGCCGACCGGACCAGGTCGAGCTCGGGCCCCTCGACCAACCGGTCGTAGGAGGAGGACACCACCGGGTGGGGGAGGGGCAAGCCCCGCAACGACAGCCGCTTGCCTTCCACCACCACGAACGGGGGACCGGAGGCGGCTTCGAGCACGACCAGCGGTGGTCCTTCGGCCAGGTCGTCCAGCTCGTTGCCGACCTCGGGTCGCCGGCCGCCGAGCAGCTGTTCGAGGGCCGGCACCAGCAGGCCTGACGTCACCTGTCGCCGGGTGTTCCCCTCCACCAGGAAGATCCCTTCGTTGCCCACCACCAGGCGCGCCCTGGCTCCGACCGGCGCCGGGTGCCGGTCGGCGGGGGCGAGCCGCTCGGCCCAGCCGACGGCCTGGCCGGCGCGACGGCCGCCGAGTCCGTCCAGCAGGTCCAAGGTGGGCCCCTGGGCCAGGGCATCGACCACTTCCGCAGTCACGGGATGGGGCAGCGGGAGGCCGCTGACCGGGAGACGTCGGCCACTGATCACCACGAACGGTGGTCCCGTCGGGCCCTCCAGCACCTCGACCGGTGGTCCCTCGGGCCAGGCGGAGAACGCCGTGTCGTCGACCGCGTCTACCTCACCCAACCACCGTTGCAGAACGGGTGCGAGCAGGCCGGAGCGAACCCGACGCCGCAGTCCACCGTCGATCAGGAAGAGGCCGTCGTCGGGACGCCAGACCAGATGGGCGTCGTCGCGCCCGTCCCCGTCCTCACGCCGGGCCACCCACGCCAGGGCCCGCCGGGCGCGTCGGGGCGCGGCACCCACCGGCAGAGCGGCGTTCGACGGGTCCTGGAGCGGGTCGACACCCCGGGTCGCCGGCGTTCGGGCCGCGGGCGACTGGGCCGAGAGCGCCTCGAGCTGGGCTCGAAGCTGCTCGTTGAGGCTGGCCATGGCCCGCAGCTGGCGTCGCAGTCGCTGAAGCTCGTCCGGCTCGGTCAACCTTGGTCCTCGCGCTCGTCGGTGCCGCCACGATAGAGGGCGCCATATCGCGGGGCGGTCTGGGCCACCGTCTCGACCGGGGTGCGACCGGCTCGGCGGCTGGCCCGGAGGATCTCCCAGCGGTTGGCGTCCAGGCGCGTCACCAGCTCGACCAGGCCGTCGGCGTCGGCCGGGTCGACGGTCCAGCCCACCCCGTGGGCCCGGATCCGCTCGCCCAGCGCCCCGAACGTCGTGCCGATGACCGGGACACCGGCCAGGATGGCCTCGGTCAACACCAGCCCGAAGCTCTCCGGTACCGAGCCGGGCAGCAGGACGACCTGGATGCCGGCCAGGGCCAACAGGTCCCCCAGCACCTCGTTGTCATAGGTGCCGTGCCCACGAAGGTGCACCGACGCCTCGCCGACCAGCTCGCCGAAGTGGTGGACCTCGACGGAAGTGCCGGCCATCTCGTCGGCCAACCGGTTGACCATTCCCAGCCCCTTCTTGGGCCACCCCCGGCCGACGAAGGCCAGCCGCAGGGGTTCGTCGAGGATCAGGCCCTCATCGGGCTGGCCACGGCGGGGGTCGGCGATGGTGGTGCCGTGCTCGATCACGCTCACGGCGCCGGGCGCCAGGTCATACACCCGATGGAAGAAGTCGGCCGAGCTCTGGCTGGCGAAGATCCAGTGGTCGACGTGGTCGACCAGCTCGGCCACGCGGGCCCGCTGGCGATCGAGGTGCTCGATGGGCAGGCCCTCGGTCTCGGGCAGGCAGCGGGCGCACACCGACCGGTCCTCGGGGAGACCGCAGGACTGGTCGTCGCGGTAGAGCAGCGAGTGGTGGGGGCAGGTCAGGAACAGATCGTGGATCGAGCACACCACCCGGCCGTCGAAGTCGCCGAGCACAGCGAGCGGGGTGAGCGAGTGGCCGATCACGTTCTGGACGTGGACGATGTCCACGTCGAACAGATCGAGCGCGGTGCGCAGCGCCTCGCCGGCCAACGGATCCTCCAGCTGGCTCACCCAGCGCACCGAGCCGGGGAGCAGGAAGCGGTGTTCGATCACGCCCCGGTCCGACCACCAGCGGGTGGCGAGCACGAAGCCGGACTCGACCGGATACAGGATGGAGAAGTCGAACTCGGCGACCAGGGCGTCGATCAGGGCGTTGAGGTGCTTCTCGGTGCCCCCGATGTTGTCGGGCGGACCGTGCAGCAGGTGCAGGACGTGCGGACGGTTCGGGTCCCGGTCGGCCAGACCGAGCTCGAGCGCGGCGAAGGTCACGGCCAGAGGATCGCGGCGCCGTTCCTGGCGGTTGGCCGCCCGGAACCATCGGAAGCGCTTGTGCAGGAACCGCGAGGCGTCCCGGCGCTGCTCGTGGGCCTCGTCACCGAAGGAGACGGCGCCGTGGTGGTGCACGTAGGTGGAGTCCTCGACCAGGTGGCGCATGCCCAGGCGCCCGGCCCGCAAGCAGAAGTCGACCTCCTCGCCGTAGCCGCGGCCGTAGGCGTCCTGGTCGAACGGGCCGCAGCGGTCGAAGGCGTCCCGGCTGACAAACATGCAGAACCCCACGCCGGTGATGACCTCAGGGCGCATCCCGGCCGACGCGGCAGCGACGAACACTGCGCAGTCGTCGATGCGCGGGTCGTCGCCCTGCAGCCCGAAAGCGTCGATGACCGAAGGCGGCAGGGTGCAGATCGAACCCTCGTTGGACAGCGGGGTCACGGTGGCCACGTCGTCGGCAGAGGTGGCCTCGACCATGCGGTCCAACCAGCCGTGGGTCACCACGGTGTCGGCGTTGAGCAGGACGACGTCGCCCGCGCACTCCTCGAAGGCCCGGTTCACCGTCCCCACGAAGCCGAGGTTCTCGGGGTTGCGCAGCAGCCGGATCGACACCGGTGGATCGCTGGCCCGGGCCTGGGCGACCAGTGCCTCCAGTGCGGGCACGATGGCCGGGTCCGGCGACGCGTCGTCGATCACCAGGACCTCGAACGGCGTGGTGGTGCCCGCGGCGTGGCGCACCACGCTCTGGAGGCAGGCCAGCACCTGCTCGCGTCCCTCGTACACAGGCACGGCGATGGTGAGGGGCGCGCTCACCTGTCGGGCCCGGCTCTGACGCTCGACCCCGCCCAGCCCAGGAACCGCTCGACGGCCGTGCGCGACGCCTCGGGGCCCCGCAGATCCTCGGCCCGGGCCCGGGCCCGGGCCGACCATCGGCGCCGGGCCTCGTCGTCGGTCAAGGTGTGCAACACTCCGAGCCAGGCGGTGGGGTCGTTGGCGCGCCTGAGGGTGAGCTCCCCGTCGGTGCCTTCGACGCTGCAGGTGGTGACGGTGGGGACGCCGGCGAAGCCGGCCTCGAACGTCACCGCGCCGGCGACGCCGGCGGGAATCCCGGGCGACCAGATCTGGGCGGTCCAGGCCGCCAGCGACCCGGATCGGGGGGGTGCGACCGGATCGTGACCCGGGGGTGGTCGTCCAGCGGCCCGGCGGTGAGCGCCCCGACCACCTCGACCCGAGCCTCCGGCTGGCGGTCGAGCAGCTCGTACAGGGCGACGGCGATGGCGTCGCGGGCCTGGCGTTCGGCGGCGAGGTCGGCCTCGAGCTCGGCCGCGACCGCCTCGTCGTGGGCCGGGCCGGGCAGACGGTCGAGTCGCCATCCGAACAGCGGGGCCGCCGGATCCAGGCGGCGGGCTGCGGCGGTGCGCAGCGACTCGCGGTGGGCCCGGGTCAACAGGGTCGGGGCCACCTGTGCCCCCACGCCCCGGGCCCGCCAGGCCGCGGCCTGGTCCGCTCGGTCGACGAGGACCGCGCCGGCCACGCGGGCCAACTCGAGCGGTCGGGTCGTTCCCTTGGCTGTGGAGATCCGGGATCGGGGCCGGTGTCCCGTCGGCCGCGCCGGTCAGGTCGAGGACGGCCCGGGCACCGGTCCCGGCCCGGTCCAGCCAGTCGGCCAGGTCGGCGGGAGCGGTGGCCGGATCCACGATGAGGATGGCTCCACCGGACCCCTCGGCGACGAGCTGGTCGGCTCGCGGGTCGAGGAGGACGACCTGGTGGCCCGCGGCATCGATCTGGTCGAGGCGGGCCGCGGCACCGGGCGCGCTTCGGGCCCCCTCGGTGACCGCAACCTGTCGGCGCGACCGCGGTGGAGCCGTCGCCCCGAACCCGTCCTCGAGCTCGTCCGTCGAGCTCGTCGTCGAGCTCGTAGGGCCGGTCGGGGCTACGGGTCGGGGCCGGCACGGGTGAACCCGGGCGATCGGTCGGCGGCTCGGGCTGGGGACCGGCACAGAGCCGGTTGACCAGGCGGGCGAACTCGTCGGGATCGGCGGTGGGGCCGATGCGAGCCCGCAGCCGACCCTGGGCCTGTCCGATGGTCCAACTCACCAACTCGATGGCCGATCCCAGAGCCGGGTCGAGGGCGACGAAGACGGTTCCGCGCTGGTGGCACCAAGAGGTGGCCCGGTCGAAGGCCACGGGATCGCCCAGCACAGCCATGTCGGGCTCCAGGGCCCGCCAGGACGATTCGGTGGGGGCGCACACCCTGGTCAGGTGGGGGCCTTGCATCGGGTGGTCCGTCGCCAGGCGGGCCTCGACTTCCCGCTCGATCAGGCCGTTGACCAGCTCACGCAGGGACTCAGGATGCGCCAGCGGTTCGGTTCCCTCCAGGAACAGGACCACCGGGCGGCGACGGAACGGTGGTCGCGCCCGGGGGCCCGCTGGCTCGACCGGCGCCGGGTCGGCGAAGAGGTCGGTGGTCCGTGACCCGAGGTCCACCAGGATGGCGCCCTGGTGGACCGTCACCGATCGACGGTCCACGGTGTGGTCCACGCCAGCGCGCGGACGGACATGGCGGCGGCGATCACCCGCGCCGGTGGCGGGCTCGGGGACCTGGCCCTCGGCATCGATCGCAGCCCACTCGGCCTGGACGACGGTGCTCGATCCCGGACCGATGGCCTCCAAGGGCGCGGCCACCGCGGTGACGTCGGGCGGACTGGCCGCCAGGCGCTCGATCAGCCGGCGGCGGCTGAGCTCGTCGAGGGCCAGCTCCGGCGGCACGACCACCTCGATCGACGGGTCCTCATCGGCCACCTCCGTGGCGCCCGGCCGAGGGTCTGGGGCAGCGGTGCGGGTCAAGCCGGCTCCCGGGTGTCGATGTCGGTGTCGACACCCACATCGATGACCGGGGTTTCCGGGACCGGAGCCGGCGGCGGCCGACCTTCCTTGAGCGCCCGCACCACCTGGTTGCGTCGCTTGAGCTGCTCCTTGAAGGACACCGCCTCAGCCCGTGCTCGGGCCAGGGCCTGGCTCTCGACCGGCGGTCGCAGCCAGCCTTCGACCAACGCTCGGGTCACGGTGGGGCCGAGCGCGTCCAGATCGGGTCGACCCCCGTTCCAGACCTGTGCGGCGAGGCCCACCACCGGATTGCTGGTCCAGTCGCCGAGGTCGGCGGCTGGAGCCGTGCTGCAGGCCGATGTCGAGATGGGCGGCCACCTCGGCCTCGACGGCCGGAGCGGGTCGAGGCAGGCCGAGGTGGTCGGCCAGTCGGATCAGGGTCGGGCCCAGCTGGTCGAAGAAGTCGTTCTGGACGATCAGCAGGTGGTCCGGGTCGTGGGCGGCGGCGGCCAGCACGTAGCGCAGCCACAGCAGCGAGGCTTGCGGCGGTTCGATCCCGTTGCGCCGGGCCAGCGAGGCGGCGACCTCGGTGGGCGCCCGGACCACCACCACGGTGGTGCGCACCGACACCACCGTGCGCCAGAACGGCAGCAGCAGCGACACCCGCGGATCCTTGAAGCCGATCAGTGGACCGGTCCGGGCCCCGGCAGACGCCGGCCCGAAGTCGGCCACCAGGGCGGCCGCCGCCCGGGCCCGGAAGGCGTCGAGTTGTGGGTCGTGGGCCCAGCGGTCGATCAGGGTGGGCGGCTGATCCCACGAGCCGCCGAGATGGGCCAGCAGCTCGTCGTCGAGCTCTTGGATGGCCTTGTTCTCGAAGTAGCCGGCGGGGTTGTCCGGGCCAGGCGGGAGCAGCCCCTCGGGCGCACCCAGCGACACCCCCAGCAGCTCGAGGGCCCGCGTGGCCAGCGACGTGCCGCTGCGGTGCATGCCGGTGACGCACACCAGCGATCGGGGATCCAGCGGTGGCGACATCAGGTCGCGGTCGCGGCCGGTCCCCGGCAGGAGGCCGTAGGAGGCGACGATGGACCGGGCCTGCTCGGAGGTGGCCACCCACTTCTCGAACTGCTGGGCCAGGGGGTTGGTGCTCATGGCCAGCATGGAGAAGGTGAAGGTCGGTGCCGGCGGGCTGGCCACCGGCACGGTGGCGACGGTGATGTCGCCCGGCGGGATCGAGAGCGAGAACAACAAGCCGGCCACGGCGTGCCCGGCTCGGATCTCCGACAGCAGCATCGTCGCCTCGGGCACCTTCACCGCGAACTTGGGTTGGATGTGGTCCGCCCGGAGCCAGATGTAGGCCCACTTGCCGCAGGGAACGGAGGTGGAGCACCGCCCGACTGGCGGGCCGCCGGCAGCGAACGCATCCAGGCCGGAGACGTGGCTGGGGTTGCCGGCCCGGACGACGAGCACCATGGGCTCGACGGCGAAGGGAACGATCTGGCCCTGGGCCCGGGGGTCGTTGGCGAAGGGCTTGAGCAGCCCGGCCTCGTCGATCCACAACGAGGGCGAGGCGCCGGCCTGGATGATCTGGGTGTTGGTGAGCGTGGACTTGGTGCGGTTGTACTTGCCGGAGCTGGCGTTGACCTGGTTGAGGAACACCAGCGAGGTGTTCGGCCTGACGGTCAGGTAGGCCGCGCCCAACGCGGTGAGCACCGGGTTCAGGTCGGGGGGGTTCAGGAGGGTCAGGACGTTCGGGTCGTAGCCGGTGTCCGACCAGTCCCGCTGGGCCTGGGTGTGGGCGTCGCTGCAGGCGGCCGCCAGCAGCGCCACGGCCACCAGGACGACGGTCAGGCAGCGGACGGGGGAGGGTGGGGAGGGGCGGCGGGTCGGCCTGCTGGGCATCGTGTGTTCAGGTCATCTTGGGGGTCGTGCCAGATCGTAGCGGGCCAGGGTGTCCAGCAGCTGGCGCGCCCGGTGGTCGAAGGTGTGGTGGGCCAGCACGATCTCGCGGCCGTCGGCCGCACGCCGGCGGGCGGCGATGGGGTCCTCGAGGGCCAGGTCGACGGCCTGGCGGAGCTCCTCGGCGTCGCCGTAGGTGCTCACCGCGTCGCCGAACAGCTCGTCCAGCTCGGGCAACCGATCGGACACGATGGGCGAGCCGCAGGCCAGGGCGTCGAAGATGCGGTTGGACACGATCCCCCAGTTGCGCATGGTGTCCCAGTGATCGTTGAGCAGGACGCCGACCGACGAGTACACGATGGCCAGCTCGTCGTTCGCCACGAACTCGGCCATGATCAGGGCCGGGTCGACGAAGTCGCGCCACCCCGTGCCGTAGATGGCCGGGCGCAGCCCGGTGGACAGGGCATAGGCCACCGCGGGACGGAACACCCGTCGGGTCATGGCCACCACCGCCACCGCGTGGGCGTGCTGGGGATCGGGGGGTCGAGGTCCGAAGCGGCGGGGATCGGTGGCCTGCAACATGACCTCGACCGGCGTCCTGGTGCGGGCCCGCAGGTCGGCGGCCAACCGCTCCGAGGCCACCAGCACCAGGTCGGCCTCGTCGCATTCACGGGTGTCGACGGACTCGGGGTGACTGATCAGCCAGAGCACGTGGCGCTGGCCGGGCGTGCGTTCCACCGGGTGGAGGCCCCGCATCACGATGTGAACATCGCAGGAGCGTCCGGCCGGGTCGTCGGCCATGTCCGAGGTCTGCAGGTGCACCGAGTGCGCCTCCCGACGCAAGGCGCGGGCCAGGGCCTGGGCCAGGTGCCAGTCGCCCCACACCGTGGCGGCCCGCATGGAGGGCGCGGCCACGGTCACGGCGAACCGCAGGTGCTGCGGTGACCCGGTCGCCCCGGGCCAGAGCCAGCAACGTCGGACCCTGACGATCCACGACGCGGCGCCAATCCGGGCTGTCGGGATCGATCGGCCGGGACAGGGCGCGCACGGAACGGACCGGGCGGTGATCGAGGACGACCGCCGAGGGCACGGCTATGACCTTGCCGCCGCCGGCTCGGAGCCGGCCGCACAGATCCACCACCGCGGCGTCGAAATCGTTGATGGGGGCCAGGCCGCCGGCTTCGTCGAACGCGGCCCGATCCACCACCAGGCAGGCACCGGACGCGGCGTCGACCTCGCTCACGGGTTGGTCCGGGCGGACCGGCGTGCCCGCCAGGCGGGCTTCGGCCACCGGACCCGAGAGTCCCGAGGCCACCACGTCGAGGCCGAGCTCCCGGACCCGCAGGTCGAATGGCGTGGCCGCCGACACGGCACGTTCGGGGTGGACGAGCAGGGGCGTGGCCGCCAGCACGTCGTCGCCGATGGCGGCTCCCAGCCGTGCCAGCCAGTTGGGCTCGAGGGGCACGCTGGTGTCGGCCATGAAGCACAGCACCCGGCCCTTGGCCTTGGCCGCGCCGGAGGCCGCGGCGGCGGTGACCGTCTTGTGATCGCAGCGGACGATCACCGCGGAGACACCCGGGCGGGGCCGCGGCGCGGGGTCCGGTGGCGGCGATGACCCACTCGATGTCGGCGCCCGGGGTCACCGCAGGGACACGGGTGAGGGCCTCGTCGGTCACGATGATGATCGAGACCCGCCGGGCGAACGGCGGCGGGTCGGCCACCCGCTTCATGCTCTCGACCAGGTCTCGGCGGCGGTGGCCGAGCTGGCCTCGGCCCGGTAGGGCGTTGACGATCAGGCCGAGCTTGGATGCCCGGCGCGAGACGCGGCGCTGGCGGACGCCCAGCTCCTGGGCCAGCCGGGCCCCCCGGTCGTCGATGGCCAGGGCCGCCCGCACGAGGGTTCGCCGGAGCTGGCCCCGCTGCTGGCGGATGAGGCGCCGAAGGTCCTCGGCGTTGGCCCGCTCGTTCGCGAGCGCGGCCCGGAGGCTGGCATCGCTGGCCACCGGGTCATGGCCCGGGCCCGACAACGGTGCCGGACCGGGATCGAACAGGTCGGTCTTGGACAGCTGCATGAGTCGGCTGCAGCCGAACTCGGCGGCCAGCAGGGCCAGACCCGGGACCGCCTCGTCGCTGGGCCATCGGGTGCCTGCCGGATCGACCATGGCGTCGGCCGCGGGCGAGACGTGGATGATCACGTCGGGCCGGTGGCGGGCCAGGGTGTCGCGCAACGCGGCCGGGGAGGAGGGATCGGCCACCACCAGGGTGGTGGTTCCCGGGACGTGGTGGGCCAGGTCGGCTCAGCTGCTCCTCGTCGGGGTCCGCCAGCACCAGCCGGCGGGGTGAGCGGCGGGCCGCCTCGAGGGCCAGCTCCCGGCCCAAGGGTTCGCCCGCGCCGATGATGAGCACCGTGGCGGACTCGAGCGGGCCCCCCAGGTCGGCCCCCGACAGCGCCTGGAGCCGTCCCTGGCGAAGCTCGATCGCGGGCTCGTCCGGGCGCGCCGATTCGGGGCCACGGCGCGGACTGTCGGACGCCTCGTCCATCAGGGTCGTGCTCCCCAGGGTTCTTCAGGCGTCCGCGACCGCTGAACCGCCCCGAAGGGTCGGGGTGTGACCTTCCCCAGCGTGTGAGCGACGTGGATGTTCGCGGCCTGCACCCTTCTCCCGGGATCACCGGCCGCTCGATGTGGCGAGGGCCGGGTCGAGGACCACGAAATCGGTCACCGACAGTGGTCGATGCATCCTTGTCACCCCCCGGGTGGTCTGTCAACCGACTGTGGTCTGTCACCGACGGTGTGGTTTCGGGGGCTGAACACCTCGGCCGTGTCTCAGCGTAGCGAGAACGGGTACGCTGGGTGCCGGTCGGGGCGGACGACCAATCCCTCCGGTACGTCCTGGCGAGTCCCAGCGAAGGTGACATGGCCACCACCACTCCCAGTCGCACGATCTCGGTGTACGAGCCGACCGTGACCGGGCTGCCACCACTGCGCGCCTACTTCGAGAGCGTGTGGGAACGGCGCACGTTCGTCTGGCACATGGCCCGCACCAAGATGAAGGCCGAGCACTACGACACCGTCATGGGGGTGGCGTGGCTGATCGCCGATCCCCTGGTCATGGCCGCCACCCTCTACCTCATGCGGGCCGTCCTGCGTTCGAGCGGTCCGCCCGCTCAGGCCGGGCACCTGATCGCCAACCTGATCATGGGCGTCACGTTCTTCTACCTGGTGCGCGACATCGTCCAGGGCTGTGCCCTGTCGATCGTGCAGAACCGCTCGATGGTGCTCAACTCCTCGGCCCCCCGCGCCTGCTTTCCGGCCGTCACCCTGGTGCGGGCCGTGTCCGACATGGCGCCCGCGCTCTTCGTGTACTTCCTGGTGCACCTGTTCACGGGGCAACCCTGGGGCCTCTCGCTGATCATGTTGCCGGTGGTGATGGTGCTGATGGTCGTGTTCAGCCTCGGTCTGGGCCTGGCCTTCGCCCCGCTGGTGGTCTACTTCCGTGACGTGGGGGTCCTGTTGCCGTACATGATGCGGATCTGGATGTACTGCGCGCCGGTGATGTACACCGTCGCCGAGATCCCGGCCAAGTTCCGGATCATCTTCCTGGTCACGCCGCTGTACCCGTTCTTCGCCATGCTCCAACAGATCTTCGTGGCCCGCTGGCCGTCGCCGGCCTATCTCCTGGCCGGTCTGGCCTGGGCGGTCGGGGCACTGCTGCTGGGGAGCTGGGCGTTCCTGATACGCGAGCGGGACTATGCCGTACGCCTTTAGCCTGGCCACCGAAGGGTGGGACGAGGGCGACCTGGGCCTCGACGAGGACCTGTCCGCTCCCGCGGTCCAGGTCGAGGATCTGTGGATCCGCTACCGGACCACGGTCGAGAAGGGCACCACCCTCAAGCAGGCCATGCGCGAGTACCACAAGGAGCGCATCAAGACCTCCCGTCACATCGAGGCCCTGCGCGGCGTCACCTTCAACGTCCCCACCGGCGGGGTCTACGGCGTCATCGGCCACAACGGAGCGGGCAAGTCCACCCTGTTCCGCACCATCGCCGGCATCCTGGCCCCCACCCGGGGCCGGGTCACGGTGGCCGGGCGGGTGACCCCGTTGATGCAGCTGGGGGTCGGCTTCAACCCCGAGCTGACCGGTCGGGAGAACATCCTGCTGGGCGGTCTGGCCACCGGCCTGCAACCGGACGAGATCATGGACCACTACGACGAGGTGGTGAACTTCGCCGAGCTGGGCGACGCCTTGGACTACCCGATGCGCACGTACTCGTCGGGCATGTTCGCCCGCCTGGGCTTCGCGGTGGCGTCGCACCTCGACCCGGAGATCCTGCTGATCGATGAGGCGCTCTCCGCCGGCGACGCCCGCTTCAAGAAGCGCTGCGCCGATCGCCTCATGGAGCTGTGCGGCCGCGACTGCACGGTGATGATCATCAGCCACGGCCTGGACCTCATCAAGGTCATGGCCGATCGGGCGGTGTGGCTCGATGCCGGTGAGGTGGTGCTGGAAGGCCCCGGCGACGAGGTGGTCGAGGCCTACATGACCAGCGACGACCTCAGCCGCGACGACCGCGCTGCCATGGACGATCTCTGATCGTCTCAGATGGTTGACGATCTTCTGATCGTCTCAGATGGTTGACGATCTCTGATCGTCTCAGGATGGTTGACGATCTCTGATCGTCTCAGGATGGTTGACGATCTCTGATCGTCTCAGGATGGTGACGATCTCTGATCGTCTCAGGATGGTTGACGATCTCTGATCCGGGCCCGGCCGGGTCAGTGGGTGGTGGTCGTGGTGGTGCCCGAGCTGGCGGTCGGGAGCTGCACCACCGGGGTGCCGTTCGCCCAGGATGATGGTGGGCGGGTTGGGCGAGTTGATCAGGTCGCGCAAGGCCTGGATGTAGCTGTACTCCAGCTCCTGTTCGGTCAGCAACGGCGCCTGGCATGCACCGCCCGGGTTGGGGGTGGCGTCGGGCGTGTCCACTCCCGCCACCTTGGTCACCGTCGGCGTGCCGCCGCAGGCCACGATCTCCTGGGCATTGGCGGTGGCCAGGGCGGTGAGCCGCTGGATGGCCGCCTTGGCCACGGCCACCTGGATGTTGTACTGCTGGCTCTGCTCGTTCTGCTGGGCCTGGATCTTGGCGTTGACCGACTTCTGGACCGATGAGGCCAGCACCACCTGGCGCATCTGGAAGGCCTGCAGGATGATCCCGTTGGGCTCGATGGCCTTGCGGATGCAATCGGTGATGCCGTCGCTGACCGTCTTGGCCTGGGTGGTGGCCGCATCGACCATGGGGAAGTTCTCGAACTCGGCCCGCACGCACTGTCGGGACGCCGGCTGCACCAACTTCACCGCGAAGTTCTGGCCGATGTGGACGTACACGTCGCTGGCCCGGGCCGAGTTGAGCTTGTAGAGCACGGTCGCGTCCACCGTCCCCGAGGCCCCGTCCGAGCCGAGCACCAGCACCGGGTTGTCGGTGCCCTTCTGCTTGGCCTGGATCATCGTGTAGTTCTGGGTCTGGATGGACATGCTGGCCACCTGGGTGATGGGCCAGGGCAGGGTGACATGAAGCCCCTGGCCTTCCTGGGCCTGGGCGTCACCGAACCTGATCGGTACCAGCACGTTGCCGGCGGGCACGATGTGCAGCATCGACACCATCAGGGCGATCACGAACAGGCCGCCCAGGATGCCCAGCAGGCGCCCGGTCTTGCGGGGCAGGAACGTGCCGTCGTCGTCGTGGCCCCGCTTGAGGCCAATGGCCACCAGGGCGGAGTCGAGGCCGCGACCGACGGCGGCCATGCGAGGGTGCTTGGGCGGATCGCCAGGGGCCGGTTCGTCGATGATCCCCCGCCAGGTCACGCTGGTGCCCGACCCCTTCCGGCCGCGGGCTCCAGATCGGCTGGATTCGCCGGAGTTCGGGTCGTTGTCCTCGAGATCAGGCATGCTGCGTCAACTGCTCCTCGTGCCGGAGGCACCTAGCGACGGATGTGGGCGTGCCCGAGGGGCTTGGTTCGAGCATCGAAGCAGCCTAATTCCGTTGCTCGGGCAGAACTGATCGGGTCGGCGCCGTGGGGCCAGATTCGCGCCTGGGCCCCGGTCAGGGCCGTCGGCGAGATGCGGTGGCGGCCAGGACTGCTTGATCGGGGTCACGAGCGCCTCGTCGACCGACGCCCCTCGGGGAACGACGATGGGTGTGCCCACACCAGGTGGCGGGCCACCACGGGCTCCCACCGGCACCTCCGGTCACCCGGCGTGAGGATGGCGGGTGGCTACAGTCCCGGCATGTCGGTCGTCAACCATGTCGGGCAGTGCACGGCCGATCTGGACCGGGCCGTGCGCTTCTACGTGGAGCTCCTCGACTTCGTGGAGGAACGGGAGCTGGTCGTTCCTGATCGAGCCGCCGGACCGCTGCTCAGGATCGAGCCGCCGGTCGGACTGAGAGCGGTCTACCTCCGTCGCGAGGGCTTCACCCTCGAGCTGATGTGCTTCGATCGGCCGGGGAACCCCGCCTGGTCCGAGCGGGCCATGAACGAACCTGGCCTCACGCACCTGTCGATCTCGGTCGAACACTTCGACGACGTCGTCGATCGGGTGGAGGGGCTGGGCGGGCGGATCGTGGTGCGAATGGCCAACGTGGCGATGGTCCGGGATCCCGATGGCCAGCTGCTCGAGATCATGCCTGCGTCCTATCGCGACCATCTCGGCTCCTGATCGCCGCTCCGGGAGCGGGTGGGTCTTGGTGGTAGGCAGGTCGGAGTCGTGCACCGTGCTCAGGCGGTAAGCGACGATGATCGTGGTCGATGAGCCATCCAGCGACGTGATGGCCTCGGCCACCGCGGCTCGGAGGCCGCGGCCACCCCGCTCGGAGGCCCGGCCACCCGGCTCGGCAAGCAGGTCAGCGCGATCCCGAGAATCGAGTTGAGTACGAACAAGACCAGGATCGTGATGCCGAGACGAACCTCGAGCCAGGGGTGCACGTCGCTGACGGATCACGTCCGATGTGTTCCTCAGCGACAGAACGGCCAACGTGCCCTGAGTACGAGCTTCAGCACCAGCCCGACGCACCGGCCTGGTGGTTCCCGCCGGCGGGCGCGCCGACCAGGGATGGACCCGGCGGCGCAGGAACGGTCATGCGGTCGCGGTACCCAGTTCGCTGGACGGGGTCTGGCCCCGTGGGCAGACAACCCTGAGGTGAAGGGATTCCTGCTGTCGATCGGACCGAGCTACCATCTGGCGTCCCGAGTGGGGGTGGCTCGGAGCTCGAGGAGGTTGGGGTTGGCAACGCGAGTGCTCCACGTGATCACCAGGCTTGCTCGCGGGGGAGCCGAGCGGCGCCTCTACGACGTGATCCGGGCGGTGCCGGCCGAACACGTCGTGGCCATCGGGCGTGATTCCCATCCCGTGGGCATCGAGGACCTCCTCGCCCTGCCCGGGCATGTCGGAGTCCGGTCTGGTGCGCTGCCCGGACCTGATCCGCTCAGTGGAACCCCGCTCCGACCTCCGGGCCTACCGCCACCTGGTGGGTCTGATGCGGGAGGGCTCGTTCGATGTGGTCCACACCCACGAGTCCAAAGCCGGCCTGCTGGGACGGGTGGCGGCCAGACAGACCGGCGTGCCCCTCGTCTACCACTCCGCCTCCATGGCCAGCTTCGGACCCGGGTACGGCCCCACCGCCAGTTTCGTGTTCGCCGGCGTCGAACGAGCCTCCGCGCCGCTGGTGTCGCGCTACTTCGTGGTGGGTCGGGATCTGGCCAACCGGCTCGGGGCCAACGGGGTATCGCGCCGACGGTTGGAGGTGATCCGGTCCAGCCAGGACCTGCGTGCCTTCACCCCGGCGACACCGGAGGAGATCACCGAGCTTCGCCTGCGCCTCGGAGCCGATCCTCAGCCTCCGGTCGTCTGCTACGTCGGGGCGCTCGACGATCGCAAGGGCGTGGTGGACCTCCCTGATCTGATCCGGGGCGCCACGAGCGGTCCGGTCACCTTGTTGGTGGCCGGTGACGGACCCCGGCGGGCCGAGCTCGAAGCCCGAGCCCGGGATTCCCAGGACCGCCTGGATCTGCGGCTGCTGGGCCACGTGCGCGGGGTGGCCGACGTGATACGGGCCTCGGACGTGCTGGTTCTGCCCAGCTCGGCGGAGGGCCTACCCCAGGTGCTGGTCCAGTCGGCCCGTTGTGGTGTTCCCTTCGTCTCCTACGACGTGGACGGTGCCCGTGAGCTGCGCCAGCTCGGGGCCCCGGGGCGGGTGGCGCCCCTGGGTGACCCGGCGGCCTTCACGGCCGCCTTGGCAGCCGTGCTGAACCGGCCCAAGAGGCTGGAGGGCGACGCGGCCGGCAGCGACGACCACCGCGACCGGTGGGCGACCTGGGATCCCACCTACGTCGAGCGGCAGTACCTCCGTCGCTACGAGCAGGACCTGGGGGTGAAGCTGGTTCGCAACGATGCCCGAGGTTCAGCGAGCGAGCTCGATCGTCGACGGTGTCGAACGTCGCAGGTTGCGATGCCAGTCGAGCTGGCGGTCGAGACCCGCGCGTAGGTCCGTGACCGGCGACCAGGCGAGCAGCTCCTGGGCCAGCTCGGTGGAGCCGCCGGTGCGGGCCACGTCGCCCGATTGTGCTGGCCGCCGCTCGACGGGGACCGGGCTGTCCGCTGAGCTCCTCGACCAGGGAGATGACATCGGCCAGGCTGATGCTGGTGCCGCCCGCGACGTTCAGGACGGTGCCGGCCGGCACGTCGCACTCGGCTGCCGCCAGATTGGCGAAGACCACGTCGTCGACGAAGGTGAAGTCACGGATCTGGCTGCCGTCGCCGTAGAGCGGGAAGGCGGCGCCGGTCATGGCTGACTGGCAGAGCCGGTGGAAGGCCATGTCGGGGCGCTGACGCGGGCCATACACGGTGAAGTAGCGCAACGCCACGGTCGGGATCTGCCAGGCCGACGCGTACAGCGTGCAGAGGTGCTCCCCGGCCAACTTGGTGACGCCGTAGGGGCTCCGCGGGCGGGGCAGGTCGGACTCGCGGGTCGGGTACCGCTCGGCATCGCCGTACACCGATGAGCTCGAGGCGTACACGAACCGGGTCAACGAGGTGCCCCGACACGCTTCGAGCAGGCGCTGGGTGGCCAGGACGTTGCAGGAGTCGTAGGCCGTGAACCCCTCGGCCCACGAAAGCCGCACGCCGGGCTGGGCCGCCAGGTGGAACACGACGTCGCGATCCGCCACCAGGGACCGCAGGTCAGCGGTGCGCAGGTCGAGGTCGAGCACCTGGGCCCGGTCGCCGATCAGATCGAGGTTCTCGAGTTTCTGGCCGACGTCGTAGTAGTCGGACATGTAGTCGACGATGCGCACCTGGTGGCCATCGTCGAGCAGTCGCTCCGCCAAATGGGAACCGATGAACCCCGCGCCGCCGGTGACCAGCGCTCTCATCTGGCTGTGACTCCTTCCTCCGGGCTGCCCGAGTAGGTCGTGCGGCGTCTGTGGGCTGTCATATTGCCACACAGAGTGGCGATGTCGGGCGGTGAAGGTCACCGCCACCTCGGCGCACGATGGCCCGACAGCCCCCCATGGGCCGGGTCGGCGTGTTGGCCGGGCACGGTAACACCGTCGCGTCGGGGGCGCAGTGTGGAGTGGTTTCGACCGGCGAGTCGGACCAGCCGGGCCTTCGGACCTACAGATGTGGGCCGACCGGCCGATGAGGAAGGGGTGGTCTGGATCACGTCCGGCCACGGGCCATGGTCTAAGCTCTGATCACGGCCTGTCGCCATCCGTTCGGTTGGCAGGCAGACCGAGATGCTAGGCAGGTCGGTAAGGTCACGCAGGTCAAGTAGGTCAGGTAGGTCAGGCAGGTCAGGCAGAGTCAGGACCGAAGGTCGAACCCGGCCTTCCCGGCTTTGGCTCGGTGTTTGTGGTTAGACTGCTGGTTGCGGGACTTGATCCCGGGAGCGACGTCATAGGTCCGCTGCGACGTGGTGGGCCTCGAGCACGAAAAGGGTCGGAAGCACATGCGATTGGCACGGATCCCCATCACGATGGTCGTGGCCTTGGTGGCGGCGACCTCGCTCGTCGCGATCGCTGCCAAGTGCTAGCGCCGCGAACTACCCGGGCAACGGCTGCGCCGTGTCGCTATCGCAGGTCACCGCGGTGCCGGGTGCACAGCTGACCGTGACCGCCACCGGCTACCCGGCCGGCGCCCAGGTCACCTTCACCCTCGACACCACGCCCCCGATCGTGCTGGGCACCGTCACCGCCGATGCCAACGGCACGGCCACCCTCGCCTTCACGCTGCCGAAGATCGGCAATGGCACATACGTGATCTCGGCCAACGGCAATCCGCTCGGCAACTGCCAGGTCGACCCGAGCACCAACCTGGCCGTCGACGCGGCCACGGCCACCACCGCCGCTACCGGCACCCTGCCCCGGACTGGCACCAACACCGCCGAGCTCGTCCAGCTCGCGCTCGTGCTGATCGCGGTCGGCGGGCTCGTGACCCTCGCCACGCGCAAGCGCCGTCAGCAGTCCAGCGTCGGCTCCTGACGGTCCCGGCCCAGCTGATCCGCGCGCGTCAGCGCGCCCAGGTTCTGGCCGCGCCCAGCACTAGCATCGGCGCCCGACATGGCCTCCCCGCTCAACCCCGAGGTCTCGCCGTTCAGTGGTGAAGACCTGCCTCCCACGCCGGGGATGGTTCGGCACCGCGCCCGTCGCCAGCGCAAGCTGCGGGATCGCCAGGTGGTGCTGGCCATCACCGTGGTGGCGGCGCTGGTGGCAGGCTGGTCCCGTGCCTCGCCCACCGGGCTCGGTCCGGCCGATGCCCTGTGGTGCGCCGGGTTGGCGGCCGCCACGGCGTGGGCGGGCTCCCGGTCTCGGCGCTGGGCCTGGTTGTGGTCCGCCGGGATCGTGGCCGCCTTCGCCATCGGCTCCTGGTGGGCGCTCACCGGCGTGGCCGCGCTGCTCCTGGGCGTCGCCGGCGCCTTCTCCAAGGCCCGATGGCGACCCCTGGGGGCGTTGGTGGGTGCGTTGGTGGGGATCACCGCGCTGCACCTGCCCTCCATCGGCTTCCACGGCCTGCCATCGCTCGTGGTCGCCGTCGCCCTGGTACCCCTGTTCGGCTCGGCCTACGAGCGAAGCACGAAGGTCGTGCGACGTCGGATCACCCGAGGGCTGCTGGTCGCGGGCCTCCTGGCCATCGCGGCTTCGGCTGCGGTGGGTGTGTCCGCTCTGCTGGCCCGCAACTCGTTGTCCCAGGCCGTCTCCGACAGCCGCACCGGGCTGAGCCAGGTCCGCGAGGGGCATCCGTCCAAGGCCGCCGTGCGTCTCGATCGGGCTGCGGGCGAGTTCGGTCACGCGGCCCATCTGCTCGACGCCTTCTGGACCTGGCCGGCCCGGCTGGTGCCAGTGGTGGCCCAGCAGCGCGACGCGCTGGCCCAGGCCTCCTCGTCGGGCAGTCTGATCGCCCGTACGGGCTCGGTCGCGGCCGACACCGCGCCCTATCAGCAGCTGAAGGCCTCGAACGGACAGGTCAGCATCCCGACCGTGGTGACCATGCAGGCGCCGGTGGCGGCCACCGCCGTCGCCTTGGCGTCCGCCCAGCGGACGCTGGTCCGTGTCCGCTCGGCCTGGCTGTTGGCCCCGGTGGCCAGCCCCCTGGCCGACTTCAACCGCCAGGTCGACGACGCCCTGCCCCAGGCGCAATTGGCCAGCGCGGCGCTGCAGGACGCGCCCGGCCTGCTCGGCGCCCAGGGTGATCGCAATTACCTGATCCTGTTCACCAACCCCGCGGAGAGCCGGTTCCTGGGCGGCTTCACCGGCTCGTTCGGCATCCTCAGTGCCCACCAGGGGAAGGTCTCGTTCACCGTCGGCGATCGAATCTCGAGCCTGTTCCCGGGACCGAAGAGTGCCAAGCTGGCCGTGAGCGGCGAGGCCGAGTTCATGCGGCGCTACTCCCGCTACGACCCGGCGCACAACCTCCAGAACCTGACCGTGTCCCCGGATCTGCCCACCGACGCCGACGTCACTCGCTCGTTGTTCAAGCAGTACTACGGCACCTCGTTGGACGGGATCGTCGTGGTCGACCCCTACGCCCTGGCGGCGCTGCTCAAGCTCACCGGTCCGGTCCAGGTCGAGGGCCTCGACCATCCCCTCACCGCCGACAACGCCGCCCAATACCTCGTGTACCAGCAGTACGTGACCTACGGCAACGCCAAGGACGACCGCAAGGACATCCTGTCGGCCGCCGGTCGGGCCACCTTCAAGGCGCTGACCACCCGTGACCTACCCGGCCCGGCCGCGGTGGGCCGGGCCCTCGGGCCCGTGGTGGCGCAGGGCCGGCTGCTCTTCTACCCGTTCGACGCGCACGACCAACCGTTGTTCGCTCGCATCGGCACCCTGGGCCGGTTCACGCCGAGCCCGAAGGGGGACTTCCTCTCCCTGCGCTCGGCCAACGCCAACCCCAACAAGATCGACTCCCTGCTCAGCCGGGCCATCGACTACCAGGCCACCTACGACCCGGCCAATGGCATGGTCGAGGCCACTACCACCATCACCCTGCACAACGGCTCGCCACCGGGCGGACTCAACGAGTACATGATCGGCAACGCCAAGGATCCAGCCAACGGGGGGGACGTGCCGGTGGGTACCAACAGCATGTACCTCTCGTACTACTCGCCGCTGGAGCTCGCGTCGGCCACGCTCGACGGGTCACCGGTCAGCGTGGAGTACCAGACCGAGAGAGGGGCCAGGGTGTACTCGACCAGCATCCGGGTGGGCCCGGGCCAGTCCGCCGTCCTGGTCCTGCACCTCGAGGGGTCGATCCCGGCCAGCTCCACCTACCGGCTGCAGGTGCTCAACCAGCCCCTGGTCAACCCCGACACGGTGAACGTGAAGATCGTCTCGAGCTCGCCGACCTGGCGGGTCACCTCCAGCGACGGTCTCCTGGCCGATGGACGCCAAGCCACCCGGGGCGGCCCGCTGACCCAGAGCCAGACGTTCTCGGCCACCTTCGGATCCTGATCCGACGCCAGCCAGATCCCGGGCCGGTGCTCAGTGAACCAGGCTGGCCTGGCCGATGGTGACGCTCAGCAGCTTTACGGGATCGCTCGGGGTGCCGGAAGCCGAGCCGCCCCGTGCGATCTTGGTCACGGTGGCCATGCCGCCCGTGACCTTGCCGAACAGCGAGTAGTCGGGGCCGGGCAGGGGATTGGGTCCCACCCAGATGAAGAACTGGCTGGCCCCCGAATGCGGGGCCCCGGTGTTGGCCATGGCCAGGGAGCCGGCGGTGTAGTCCGACAGGGACCTGGGGAACTCATCCGCGATCGTGTAGCCGGGTGACCCGGTGCCCGGTGGCGTGCCGTTGGCGTCTCCGCCCTGGACCACGTAGTCGGGGATGACCCGGTGGAAGGTCGTCCCGTCGTAGTAGTGGTACTCGGCCAGGACCACGAAGTTGTTCACCGTGACCGGGGCCGACTGGGCGTCGAGATCGACCCGGAACGTCCCCACACTGGTGGTGAAGGTGGCGCTGTAGTGGCCGTTCACGTCGATGCACTGTTTGGGGGGTGAGGTGAACGTGATCTTGCGGGGACTGGTGCCATCCTCGGCCGGGCAGGGCGTCTGGCCGAAGTCGGCGGCCGTGGTCGGCCGCACGGTCGTGGTGGTGGTGCCGGTCCCCGACGAGGAGGCGTGTACCACCGCGAAGGCGATGAGACCGACGATCACGACCAGGGCCGCTACCACCGCTCCACCCAGCACCAGCCGCTGGTTGCGCTGGGCTCGTCGTTGGTCGGCCTGGGCCCGGGCCACGTGCCGGCGAAGCTCCTGCTGGCGCTGACGTTTCCCTGAGCTCATGTGAGCGGTTCCCCCAGCGGGGCCGGGATCACGGGGCTTTGGTGGTCGACGTGCTTGCGGCCGCGGTGGAGCTGCTCGACGCCGGGGTGGCGCTCACCAGGTCGACCACGAACCACAGCGGCTCGTCGGGGGCGATGTCCGGCGGCGAACCGGCCGTGCCGTAGGCCAGGTCGGAGGGGATGCCCAGGAGGCGCACGCCACCGACCTTCATGCCGGTGAGGCCCTGCGTCCAGCCCTTGATGACCTGGTCCAAGCCGAAGGTGGCGGTCTGGCCCCGCGACCACGATGAGTCGAAGATCTTGCCGGTGGAGCAGGCCACCCCGATGTAGTTGACCGTGACGCTGTCGGTGGCGGCCACGGTGGCGCCGGTGCCCTCCTTGAGGTCCTTGATCACCAGGGTGGTGGGGGGCGCACCCACTTGAACCGGCACCGTCGGCGCTCCCTTGGGTGGCGTCCCCTTCATGGCCACGCAGTCCTTGCCCTTGGTCTTGGAGCTCTTGTTGCGATTGGTGAGGTAGTTGACGCCGGCGAACAGCAACAGCACAGCCACGGCCATGACCAGGAAGCTGATGTACTTGCGTTGCCGTTGCGAGCGGCGTTGGGCGGCTTCGGCCGCCGCGATCCGGGCCTGGCGTCCCTCTTTCTGGCGCTGGCGCTTCTCGGTTCCCATGAGGCGGCAAACTAGCAACCCCGATGGGGCCGCCGGGACGCGCCCCCGCGCCCAGCGGCCAGCCCCGGGTCGTCGTCGCTCGGTCGGGGCCTCGGAGTCAGGATGTGGCGGTGGTGGTCGTGACCGGGGCCAACTCGATCTTGACCGAGGTGATCGTCACCACCTTGGTCGGCCCTCCACCCTGGGTGCCCAACGTGTTGATCTTGTGCACCGTGTTGCCCGGATCGTCGAGCATCAGCCCGATCACCGTGGTGGTGGGAGCCAGGCTGGTCTGCTTGTCACCCAGCGTGATCAGGAACTGGGCGCCCACCGCGTCGTTGGTGGAGGAGATCGGGGCCAGAGCCAGCGTGCCCAGGGTGATCACCACGCCCGTGGTGCCGCCGGACTGGCGGTATTCGGCCGGCAGTGTGTAGCCGGGCCCCGGGCTCCCGTTGGGGTTGGTGACCGCCCCCGCCTGCATCGAGGTATCGGTGGTGATCTGGGTGACCGGGGTGCCGTCGTAGTAGTGGTAGCGGGCCAGGACCACGAAGTTGTTCACCGACCTGGGGGCCAGCGTGGTGTTGAGGTAGAAGGTGAACGAGCCTTCGCTGGTGGTCACCACCGCGTCATAGGACTTCGTGGGGTCGATGCAGGTGGGCGGGGGCTGGGCGAACTGCGTGGTGCGCGGGGACGAGCCGTCCACGGCCGGGCACGGGGTGGCGCCGCTCAGCGCCGCACCAGCTGGTCCCGCCGGCGTGGTGACCGTGGGTCCCTCAGCCACGGTGGTCGAGCTCTGCCCGGCGGTGGTGCTCGTGGTCGAGGTGGATGTGCTGGAGTTGTCGGAGCTGGTGGCCGCGGCGATGGCGCCACCCACCAGCAACAGCACCGTCATGACGGCGCCGATGGCGATGAACTGTCGGCGGCGCTGGGAGCGGGTCGCCTGACGGCGCTGTGCTTCGGCTCGGGCCGCGCGCCGGTCGCGGTCGCGAGCTGTCCCTCGGGTGGGCATGGGGGCACGCTACCGCCCACTCACGGCTGGTTCGGGGCACGATTCGGGTTCGAGGCGGGCGCGATGGCGGCGATAGCGTGGCCAGCCGTGGCCCTTCTCGTCCAGAAGTTCGGTGGCACCTCGGTGGCGGATCCCGACCGCATCCGCACGGTCGCCGACTACGTCGCCCGCACGATTCGTAGGGGCAACCAGGTGGTCGTGGCCGTGAGTGCCATGGGCAAGGAGACCGACGAGTTGCTGCGCCTGGCCAACGAGGTCAGCGACACGCACCCGGGCCGGGAGATGGACATGCTCATCACGGCCGGTGAGCGCAAGGCCACCGCCCTGCTGTGCCTGGCCCTGCACGACATCGGGGTGGACGCCGAGTCGTTCACCGGCAGCCAGGCCGGCTTCATCACCGACACCACCCACACCAACGCCAAGATCCTCGAGGTGCGCGCCGATCGGGTGCGCGAGGCGGTCGATGCCGGACGGGTGCCGGTGGTGGGGGGGTCCCAAGGGGTGTCCACCGACCGCAACGTCACCTTCCTGGGGCGCGGGGGGACCGACACCACCGCGGTGGCCCTGGCCCACGCCCTGGGTGCCGACATCTGCGAGCTCTACACCGACGTGTCGGGGGTGTTCACCAGCGATCCTCGGGTGGTTCCCGATGCTCGCAAGATGGAGCGAATCAGCTTCGACGAGCTGTTGGAGATGACGGCCAACGGCTGTCCCAAGCCGGCCATGCGGTCGGTCGAGTACGCCCGGACCCACGGCGTCGACCTGCATGTGCGGTCGTCGTTCACGTGGGAACCGGGAACGTTGGTCACCAAGGAGGAGCACGACATGGAACAGGCCATCATCTCGGCGGTGGTGCACGACACCGACGAAGCCAAGGTGACCGTGGCCGGCGTCCCCGACCAGCCTGGCGTCGCCGGACGCCTGTTCCGGGCGCTGGCTGATCGGGACATCAACGTCGACCTGATCGTGCAGAACACGTCGGAGCGGGGCAAGACCGACATCTCCTTCACCGTGCCCCGAGGCGAGGCCGACGAGTCGAGGAAGGTGTGCGAAGGTCTGGCTGCCGAGATCAGTGCCAGCCAGGTGGCCACCGACGTGGAGATCGCCCGCGTCAGCTTGGTTGGGGCGGGCATGAAGTCCAACCCCGGCGTGGCCGCCACCGTGTTCGAGACCCTGGCTGCAGCTGGGATCAACATCGAGATGATCTCCACTTCGGCCATCCGCATCAGCTGCGTGGTGCGCGAGTCCCAGGTCGAACAGGCCGTCCAGGTGCTCCACGACGCCTTCGGACTGGCCGCACTGTCGAGCTGAAGGCCGCAGCAGCCTGGCGGGTCCGACCGAGCCAGAGCGGAGGCCGGTCGGACCTGGTCGGATATGAGATGTCGTCCTGACGGCGGCGTCGCTACGCTCGGCCCCATGAGGATCGCAATCGTTGGGGCGTCGGGCCAGGTGGGCGGCGTCATGAGGGCTGTGCTGGCCGAGCGCCAGTTCCCGGTCGGCGAGCTCCGGCTGATGGCCTCGAGTCGTTCGGCCGGTCGCCGCCTGCGCTTCGGTGACGCCGAGATCGAGGTAGAGGACGCGGCCACCGCCGACTGGTCCGGCATCGACATCGCCCTCTTCTCGGCCGGCGGGGCCACGTCCAAGGAACTGGCCCCGAAGGTGGCCGCGGCCGGGGCCATCGTCATCGACAACTCGTCGGCCTGGCGCACGGATCCCGACGTGCCCTTGGTGGTGCCCGAGGTCAACGCCCACGCCCTCGACGACATCCCCAAGGGGATCGTGGCCAACCCCAACTGCACGACCATGGTGGCCATGCCCGTGCTCAAGCCGCTCGACCTCGAGGCCGGCCTGCGCACGCTGGTGGTCAGCACGTACCAGGCCGTGTCGGGCGCGGGCCTGGCTGGGACGGCCGAGCTCGACGAACAGGTGCGCAAGGTGGCCGACGGCGCGGCCGCCCTGGCCATGTCGGGCACGGCGGTGGACTTCCCGCCGGCCCACAAGTTCCCCGCCACCATCGCGTACAACGTGATCCCGCTGGCCGGAAACCTGGTCGACGACGGGTCCAACGAGACCGACGAAGAACAGAAGCTCCGCAACGAGAGCCGCAAGATCCTCGAGCTGCCCAACTTGGCGGTGGCGGCCACCTGCGTCCGCGTACCCGTCTTCACCGGCCATTCACTGTCCATCAACGCGGGGTTCGCCCGCTCGATCAGCCCCGAGCAGGCTCGCCGGGCGCTGATCAAGGCTTCGGGTGTGGAGCTGGCCGAGGTGCCCACCCCGCTCATGGCCGCCGGGGTCGACCCGACCTTCGTGGGTCGCATCCGGGTCGACCCCACCGTGGAGCACGGCCTGTCGCTGTTCCTGTCGGGTGACAACCTGCGCAAGGGTGCGGCGCTCAACGCCGTCCAGATCGCCGAAGCCCTGTTGGGGCGTCGCTTCAAGCGCTGAACAGGACCGCGACAGGCACATTTCCGGGGCCTGCGCCAAGTTTTCGCTCAACTTCGGCTGTATGCGTGCCGATGGGACCGCGGGGAGTGATGTCTCCCGTGGAGCAGGGCGATGCAACCATGACTGACGCCAACATGGTTTCCGCGGAACCTGGCCCGCACGCGGCCCGGGTGGCGGTGACCGTTGGCGCCCTGGGTGCGGGCGTGTTGCTGCTCGATGCCCTGGGTGTGCTGGGCGCGTACGCCGACCTGACCCTGGTGATCCTGGGTGGCGCCGGTCTGGTGGCTGCCTCCGCCGGGCTCTGGCGTTGGCGGCCGGAGCCCCGGTGGCCCTGGATGCTCCAGATCCTGGCGCTGCTGCTGTTCCTGTGCGGTGGTGCGGCGCGGGTCAGTCTGGGCACGCTGGGCGACCTCTCGCCCAGCCGGTCCCTCCTGCCCGACGCCTTGACCCTGCCCGGCTACCTGATGCTGGGCATCGCCCTGCTCGGGCTGGCCCGGGCCAGGCGCCGGCCAGGGGCCAACGACTTCGACGCCACCCTCGACGCCGTCATCGCCTCCACCGCCTGTCTGGCCCTGGCCTGGGTGTATCTCATCAACCCCGCGCTGTCGGAGCGCCATGTGGACCTGCCCATCCGGCTGCTGCTGGCGGCGTATCCGGCGATGTGCGTGTTCCTGGTGGCGATCGGCGCCCGGATCGCCTTCACCGCCGATGCCGATCGGCCGGTGTCGCTGCGCCTGCTGTTCGTCACCCTGCTGGCCACCCTGGCCGGTGAGACCTTCTACATGCTGGTGGACGCCCACATCGCCGAGGTCGATCCCCGCTTCCTCGACCTGCCCTTCGGGTTGGCCTACGTGGCCCTGATGACCGCCTTCCTGCACCCGTCGCTGCGGCAGGTGTCCACCCCGGTCCACGTCACCGCGGCCGCGCCGCGCCGCGGCCCGCTTCGTGTTCGTCGCCGTCGCCTTGTCCATCCCAGCGGTGATCACGCTGAGCCGGGTCCAGCCGAGCCTGGGCGATCGGCTCATCCTGGCGGTCATCGTGATCGCCTGCACCGCCACTGCGGCCTGGCGGATGTTCCGGGCCCTGCGCCAGCACTCCCTGGCCGAACGGCGACTGGCTCATCAGGCCACCCACGATCTGCTCACCGGTCTGGCCAACCGGACCTTCGCCCATCACCACCTCGACCACCTGCTGGGCCGGGGAACGGACGACACGATCGCCCTGGTGTTCCTGGACCTGGACCGGTTTCGGTTGATCAACGACAGCCTGGGCCACGGCATCGGTGACGAGTTGCTCTGCGGGGTGGCCAGGCGGCTGGAGGCCAACAGCCGCGCCGGGGACCTGGTGGCCCGGATCGGGGGCGACGAGTACGTGGTGGTGGCCCGGGGCCTGCAGGCCTCCGACCACGCCCGGGAGCTGGCCGAGCGCACTCGTCTGAGCTTGGCCCAGCGGTTCCGGGTGCGCGACGTCGAGATCCCCATATCGGCCAGCGTGGGTGTGGCCACCCACGACCCGGTCGAGGCTCCCACTACGGCCGAAGCCATGCTGCGCGACGCCGACATCGCCATGTACCAGGCCAAGGACGCGGGCGGCGACGCCGTGGCCGTGTTCGACGCGCCGATGCGGCGGCGGGTGAGCGACCGCATCCAGCTCGAGAACGAGCTGCGCCAGGCCCTCGATCGCGGCGAGCTGCACCTGGCCTACCAGCCGGTGGTCCAGGCCCGCGACGGCCGGGTGGTGAGCCTGGAGGCCTTGCTGCGTTGGTCGCACCCCGAGTTGGGGGAGATCGAACCGGCCCGGTTCATCCCCATCGCCGAGGACACCGGATCCATCGTGGAGATCGGCGCCTGGGTGCTCGATCAGGCCTGCGCCGACCTGGCTGCCATCCGCGCCCGGGTCCCCTATGCCCAGGACCTGTCGGTGGCCGTGAACCTGTCGGTGCGCCAACTGCGAGACAGCGTCCTGCTGGATCACGTGGCTCGCTCGCTGCTCAACCGAGGGCTGCCGGCCTCGGGGCTCAAGCTCGAGCTGACCGAGTCGTTGGTGATGGAGAACCTCGCGCTCGATCTCCAAGCTGCTCGACTCGCTGCGCTCCTTCGGGGTTCGGATCTCGGTGGACGACTTCGGCACGGGCTACTCGTCGTTGGCCACCCTCGACCGGCTGCCGGTCGACGAGGTCAAGATCGACAAGTCCTTCATCGATGCGATCGCCGACCGCGATGCCAACACCACCCTGGTGTCGGCCATCGTGGCCATCGCCGAGTCCCTGGGCATAACCACCGTGGCCGAGGGCGTCGAGCGCGCCGAGCAGGCCGATCGGCTCCAGGAGCTGGGCTGCGACCTGGCCCAGGGCTACCTGTTCTCCACGCCGGTGAGCTTCGACGAGCTGCCAGCCGCGCTCAGCCGCCTGGGCCTGGCTGCCGCCCCGGCGCTCACGATCGTGACGGACGTGGGCTGACCTGCTTGGCCCTCAGGTCGGCAAGCCTCCCGCCGGGCGCCTCCGGCATCCGGGTGTCGTTCGGCGGGCGGCTCCGCTCTTGCTCCGCCGCGTCAGCCGGCCAGCGTCGACAGGTCGGTGTTCGCAGGATCGCTCGGGGTCCACTCGGGGGTGGACACCATCGACTCGAGGCCTTTGCCCTCGAACAGGATCTGGTGGGTGGGGGGATCCAGCAGCGCCAGCCTGGCCTTGTAGTCCATGGCATCGCAGAGCACCGGCTGGCTGGCCGGGGAGTCGAGGTACCGCTGGGGCTCGATGCCCGGTAAGGGGGCGAAGGGTCGGCCCCAGGCGCCGTTGATCAGGTCCAGCACCACCAGGTCGAGCACGGCGACGGCCCATTCGATGCCTTGGCGGTCGGCCAGCATGTTCAGCCCCTGGTACAACGCCATCGCCACCAGCCCGCTGGTGGCGGCCCCGCGGTACTCGCAGTCGACGCCCAGGGTGGCCAGATCCCACAGCGAGCTCAGGTCCACGGCCAGGTCGTGGCGGGCGGCCAGCTCCTCGAAGGGCTGAGCCCATCGGCAAGCCAGGTCGTCAAGGCTCTTGAAGCCCGACGGCGACGGTGCGATGACCCGGATCATCCCCGCCGGGCGACGCCGTTGGTGGTCGATCACACAGAGGAAGAAACTGGCCTCGTCGTAGGGCCCGTACTCCGCGGCCAGCAGGTCGGGGGTGTTCCCGAACGTCTCGTAGAACACAGCCTCTTCGATGTGGCGGGCCAGGCTCGACTCCGCCTGATCGGCATCGAAGACGTAGAGCCCGAAGGGAGTGTCCCCCCGGTCTGCTCGGACGATCACGTCGTCGGCGAGTCCCTCGACATCCAGGCTGATGCCGCAAGTATGGACGGTGTGGCCGGGTCTGGCGAGCCGTCGCGCGTAGCGCGAATCGCCAGCCACGGAGAGTGATAGGAGCGCTCGCGACGCTCAGGAGGGTAGCGCCGCGGCCAGGGGTGCCACCGGGTGCAGGCGCCGGTGGCTGATGACCTCGTCGACCAGGCCGTAGGCCACTGCGTCCCCGCCTCGCACGATGTAGTCGCGATCGATGTCGGCCACGATCCGTTCACGGGCCTGGCCCGTGGTCCGGGCCAGGATGTCCACCATCCGTTCGCGCATCTCGATGGTCTCCCGCACCTGGATCTCGAGATCGACGGACTGGCCCTGCGCCCCGCCGTGGGGTTGGTGGATCAGGACCCGGGCGTTGGGCAGCGCCGTGCGCATGCCGGGTGCGCCCGCGCTGAGCAGCACGGCGGCGGCCGACGCGGCCTGACCGATGCAGGTGGTGGCGACGGGCGGGTGCAGGAACTGCATGGTGTCGTAGATGCCGAACAGCCCGACCATGTCGCCCCCGGGGGAGTTGATGTAGAGGTTGATCGGCTTGTCCGCGTCCTCGGCCTCGAGGAAGAGCAGTTGGGCCACCACCAAGTTGGTCACCTGCTCGTCGATGGCGGCACCCAGGAAGATGATGCGCTCGCGGAACAGGCGCGAGTAGATGTCGTAGGCGCGTTCGCCCCGATTGGTGGACTCGATCACGGTGGGGACCAGCATGGAGGCTCCAGTCATCAGGCGAGCGCACCGGTCCGGGTGGAACCAGCGCGCAACCATTCAGTTGCGGGTTGAGGATAGGGGTTGTGTCGCAAATACGCAACCATTAAGTTGCGTGGATATGGACGCACCGGAGACAGACCGCGACGGCCTAGATCGAGACAGGCCTGATCGAGACGGCATCGAGGTGGTGTCGGTCGATCGTGCCGTCCTGGTGGAGGCGCCCGCGTCCGAGGTCTGGCGCTGCCTGTCGCGCCTCGACGAGCTGGCCGGTTGGCTCGGCCTCGAGCTCGACGGGGCCGACCGCACGACCCTGCAGGTCGGTTCGGCGGCCAGAGCGGTGGAGCCCGACGGGTCGGTGCGACACTTGTTGGTGTCGGAGGTGGAAGAGGGGACCCGGGTGGCCTGGCACTGGTGGCGCGAGGGGGGCGAGCCTCGGCGGTCGAGATCGCCCTCGAGCCGGCTGAGGGGGAGGGCTCCACGGTGGTTCGCGTGGTCGAGACGCTGGCGTTGGCGGGCGCGGGGGGCCGGGCCGCTGTCGACCCGGCCATCACCGAGCTGGTGGCGGGCATCGATGGCGGCTGGGGCTCGGTCCTGCCCACGCTCAGCACCCGGCTGGCCCGCAAGCTCGGCGTGGCCTGAACGCGGTGGCCCCCCCGCCCCCTGCGGGCTCGGGTGCTCTGTCACCCGATGCCGAGGCCCGGGCCGGACTGGTGTTCACCGCGCTGGCCGACGGCACCCGACGACAGCTCCTGCGAGCCGTGGTGCGACGCGGCCCGGTCACGGCCACGGCCCTGTCCGCCGACTTCGCGGTGACGCGCCAAGCCGTGGCCAAACACCTGGGTGTGCTGCGCGACGCCGGGTTGGTCCGGTCCGAGCGCTGCGGGCGCGAGACCCGCTACGACGCGCAGCCCGAGTCGTTGCGCGCCGCGTCGAGCTGGATCGACCAGACGGGCGCCGCCTGGGACGAGCGACTCGCCCGCTTGTCGGGCCAGCTCGGTGCCCGACGCGACCGCTGATCAGCCGCTGCGGCCCCGTCCGCCACGCACGGTGGTGAGCAGCTGGGTCGGGCGCGGTCGGCGTTGCCGGGCCAATCGGTGGCGAGTCCAGTGCACGGTCTCGAGCGGTCGGACTCGGTTGGTGCACCGCTCGCCCGGTTCGGCCAGACAGGCCGGGCAGCGTACGGCATAGGGATCGGTCATCGCCACACCTCCAAGCGATCTGTCCCCCTCCGGAACCCGCCCGGATCCCGCCGACCATGTTGGGCTCTGTGGCTCGTTCGGTGGTGGATGCCCAGGGATCGCGAGGATCCTGCGCGTGGAGCTTCGCCGCCATGACCGCCTCGTTCTGCGAGCCGGGCATCCTCGGCCTCACCGCGGCCATCGCCGCCCCCCGCTGTGCCCTGGCACCTGGCTCTTCGCTCGGCGCGACGTGCAGCTGCGTGAACACCCGAACGAGGACTATCGGGTCTCTTGCCAAGAGTAATTAGGTACCCTTATCATCTCGCGATGACGGAACCGGTGGTGGTGGAGTGGACGAGCCGGCTGGCCCGATCGGCCGACGATGTGTGGGCCCGGGTCACCACCCCGGCCGGCATCAACGACGAACTGGTGCCGTGGATGCGCATGACGGTGCCTCGCGCCTGGCGAGGATCGTCCCTGGCCGACGTCGCACCCGGCGCCCAGCTGGGGCGTAGTTGGATTCTGGCGCTGGGATTCCTGCCCATCGACTACGACGACCTGGCTATCGCCGCCATCGATGACCGGTCCTTCCGCGAGCAGTCGACGATGTTCAGCGCCCGGTCATGGCAGCACGAGCGGTGGGTCGAGCCCGATGCGTCGCTCGCGGGTGACATGTGCACGCTGCGCGACCGCGTCGAGTTCGTGCCCCGACGCTGGGTGACCGCACTGCCCGGAGGTGTCGGCATCCACCGCGCCCTCATCGACGCCCTGTTCCGCCATCGGCACCGCCGACTGGCTGTGTGGAGCTCGCAGCTGGCGGTGACCCCTAGGGTTGCGGCGTGACGAACTCCGGGTTCACCCCGCTGGCGGGCACGCGGGTCATCGACCTGACCAGCAACATGTCCGGTCCGCTGGCCACCATGGTCCTGGCCGACCAGGGCGCGGACGTGATCAAGGTCGAACCCGTGGCCGGTGATCTCATCCGTACCGTGGGGACGGGCCGGGGGGGCATGAGCGCGTACTACGCCAACCTGAACCGGGGGAAGCGCTCGATCGCGGTCGATCTGTCCACCGAGTCGGGTGCCGCGGTGGTGCGCCGGCTGTCGTCCACCGCGGACGTGTTCGTGCAGAACTTCCGGCCCGGGGTGGTCGAGCGGCTGGGCCTGGGACCCGAGGCGGTGATGGCCGACAACGACCGGTTGATCTACGCCTCGATCAGCGGCTTCGGCCTCGACGGTCCACTGGCCAGCCAGCCGGCGTATGACCACGTGGTGCAGGCGCTGTCGGGCTTCGCCGCCCTGCAGGCCGGCCCCGACGGCCCCGACCTGGTGCGCCAGGGGGCGATCGACAAGGCCAGCGCCTACACCATGGCCCAGGCCGTCACCGCGGCGCTGTTGCAGCGGGTGTCCACCGGCCGCGGGGTCCGGATCGACGTGTCGATGCTCGATGTGGCCCTGGCCTTCCTGTGGCCCGACGGCATGATGAACGACACTTGCGTGGGGGCGGTGGAGGTGCTCCCGCCGGTCAGCCGCAGCTTTCGCACCACCCCGACCGCCGACGGCCACGTCGTGTTGGTGACCCTGACGGCCAAGCAGTGGGACGGGCTGGTCGAGGCCATCCTGACCGAGACCGACGACGAGACCGGTGGCGACCTGAGTGACACCGGCGCCCGCATGGCCGGCGGAGCGGCCATCATGCGCGCCGTGCGCCAACGGGTGGCCGAGCTGCCGACCGACGAGGTGGTGGCGCGACTGCGACGCGCCGATGTGCCCTGCGCACCGGTTCGCTCGCTCGACGAGGTGCACCGGGACCCGCAGGTGGAGGCCTCCGGGATCCTCGAGGAGGTCGACCATCCGGTCATGGGCTCGATCCGCCAGCCCGGCCCGGCGCCGTTGGTGGACGGGGTCCGCCCAGCTGCCGGGCCACCCGCGGCCCAGGTCGGCGCCGACACCCGCGCCGTGCTGGCCGAGGCCTCCTTCACCGGCCCCGAGATCGATGCGCTGGTGTCGGACGGGGTGGTGGTGGCCGCGCCGGTCTGATGGCGACAGCCAGGTGAAAGCCCCTGGGGCGGTGGTGTTCATGCCCAGGAAACCGCCCGGCCAACCCGGGCTGCCAGGGTGGTCCCATGGAACTCGATGGCGAACAGCTCCAGGTGTGCGAACGGGTGATCGTGAGTCCGGCGGCCGGCGTGTTCATGGCCGCGGGGGACGTGCCTGACCAGATCGAGGCCGGCACCCCGCTCGGAACGCTCGAGGCGAGGGGCCGGTCGGTGACGGTCGTGTCACCGTTCCGGGGTCGACTGGGCGCCATGGTGGCGACCACGGGGGAGCGACTCCAGCCGCATCAGCGAGTGGCTTGGCTTCGCGCCAGCTGATCGTTGGCCGGGGGCCACACCGATCGGGCAGGCGCGCGTGTACGCCCGCCGCTACATTTCGGGGCGGACGGAGGAGGGCGAACATGTTCACTGTGGGCAAAGCTCGTTCCCAGACGCGGGCGCGCCGCGGGGCCGGCGTGCTGGAGTACAACGTCGCCGTGACCCCGGCACCGGACCGCCGGGTACGCGATCTCTACAACGCATCCAGATCGTCGGGCTGGCCGCGGCTGACGGCCAAGGGCTTCCTGGTGCTGTGTGGGCCCGACGCGGTGGAGGAGCGTCTGGCGCTCATCACCGCCGAGTCGCTGCCCTGCCTGGAGGCGTTGGCCGAGGAGGTCGCCGCCGCCTGACCGTCGCGGCCACGCGGTAGCTGACCGGGGCGGTGCCGCGACTGGCGAGTGGGTGGGACTAGAAGTAGATTCTAGATTCGAGGTGTGACCGACCGACTCCGGGGGACTGTGATGGCCGACATCGATTTCGAGGCGTTCGACGCCGACAACCACTACTACGAGGCGACCGACGCCTTCACCCGCCACATCGAGCCGGAGTTCGCCCGTCGGGCCATGCAGTGGGCGACGATCAACGGCAAGCAACGGCTGTTGGTGGGCGGGAAGATCAACCGGTTCATCCCCAACCCGGCGTTCGATCCGGTGGCCAAGCCCGGCGCGCTCGACCAGTACTTCCGGGGCCGCAACCCGGCCGGGGCCGGCATCCGCGATCTGTTCGGCGACCTGGAGCCCATCAGCCCGGCCTACCGCGATCGCGACGCCCGGCTCGAGGTCATGGACCGCCAGCACGTCCAGGGGGCCTTCTTCTTCCCGACGCTGGGGGTGGGCATGGAGCAGTCGCTCATCGGCGACCCACCGGCGCTGATGGCCGCGTTCCGGGCGTTCAACCGGTGGCTCGACGAGGACTGGGGTTTCAGCTACCGAGACCGCATCTTCGGCGTCCCCTTCATCACCCTCGTCGATGTGGACAACGCGGTCGCCGAACTCGAGTGGGCCCTCGATCGAGACGCCCGCGCCATCCTGATCGGCGTCGGTCCGGTGGTCACCGCCGCCGGCGGACGGGCGCCGTCGGACCCTGTGTACGACCCCTTCTGGTCCCGCGTCGACGAAGCTGGGGTGACCGTGTGCCTCCACGGTGGCGACTCGGCCTATGGCCGGTACCTCGAGGCCTGGGGCCAGAGCGCCGAGATGGAGGCGTTCCGCCAGAACCCCCTGCGCACACTCATCTCCCATGACGCCGTGCACGACACCGTGGCGGCCATGCTCGCCGATCGGTTCTTCGTTCGTTTCGGCGGCATCCGACTGGCCACCATCGAGCTCGGCAGCGACTGGGTCTTCCACCTGTTCACCAAGCTCAAGAAGTCCTTCGGCCAGACCCCCGGCGCCTACGCCGAGGACCCCCTCGACACGTTCCGCGACCACGTCTGGGTGTCGCCCTACTACGAGGACGATCTGGCTGCCCTCAAGGACATGGTGGGGGTGGACCACATCTTGATGGGCAGCGACTGGCCCCACGCCGAAGGGCTGGCCGAGCCGACCGACTACATCGACGATCTGGCCCGGGCCGGCTACACCGACGACGACGCCCGGTTGGTGATGCGCGAGAACGGGCTGGGCCTGAGCCGTCGTCGTGTCGGCGCCGACGTCTGACCGACGCTCCCTGATCCTCCGACCCGATTCGCGACCCCCGACCCGCGATCCCCGACTCGCGACCCAAGGAGACCCCGATGGGCATGCCCGCCGACGTCGGCATCATCGACACGATGATCGACTTCCCGCATCCGGACATGAAGGAGACCTACCGCTTCATCACCCGCCAGACCCGCGATGTCGAGTCGAGGGAGTCCTTCGAGTTCCCAGTCGAGTACATGTTCAAGGACGTGCCCGAGAAGGGGCTGCGCGATGTGGCCGACCCGGTGGCGCTGACCCTGGGTGAGATGGACCGGTGGGGGATCGCACGCGGGATGATCGGCGTCGGCCGCCCGGGCGGCCCGTGGGAGCGGGCCCTGGCCGAACATCCGGACCGGTTCATCGCCTCCGCGTCGGCCGATCCGAACACGGGGACGGCGGGCATCGCCCAGCTGCGGCGCCAGAAGGAGCTCTACGACATCCGGGCGGTCGGGGTGTTCCCGTCGGGAACGTTCCCCCAGGTGGCGATCAACGACCCGCTCATGTACCCCATCTACGCCACCTGCGTGGAGTTGGGCATCCCCGTGTTCTGTTGCGCCGGTGTCCCGGGGCCCCGCTTGAAGATGGCGCCCCAGCGCGTCGAGCTGATCGATGACGTCATGTACGACTTCCCCGATCTCACCTTCGTCACCCGCCACGGCTGCGAACCGTGGGAGGACCTGGCCGTGAAGCTGATGCTGAAGTGGCCGGGACTGCACTACTCGACCAGCGCGTTCGCGCCCAAGTACTACCCGAAGGCCATCATCGACTATGCCAACACCCGGGGCGCCGACAAGATCATCTACGCCGGCTACTTCCCGATGGGCCTGTCGCTCGAGCGCATCGTCACCGAGCTGCGCGACGTGCCGTTCTCCGACGGGGTATGGCCGAAGTTCCTCCGTCACAACGCGGCCCGCGTGCTCGGCCTGGAGGATTGACCACGTCGGGCCCCACCCCGTCGACCCCGGTGCCTCGGTCGTGACCCGCCACTCCACGCGTCCCGCTGAGGCGCCGGCGCGGAGCCTGCCCGAGGTGGCGTCGTTGCGCGACGACCTGCGCCTGCGTCGCCAGGGCATCATCGACGCGGCCCAACGGCTGATGGGTGAGCTGGACTACGAGGACATCGCGGTCAAGGACGTGGCCATCGACGCCGGCGTGGCGCTGGGCACGCTCTATCGGTACTTCAACTCGAAGGACCACCTGTTCGCCTGCGCGCTGGTGTCCTGGTCGGACGGGTTCGGCGATCACCTGGAACGCTCGGCCACGGGCCCGACCGTCGACCAGGTCCGGGCCATCTACCGGCGTGCCGTACGGGCCTTCGAGCGCCAACCCCGGGTGTACGGGGTCATGGTCCAGGTGATGAGCAGCCGGGACCCGTACGCGGCCGAGGTGTTCCGCGAGTTCTCGCAGCGACAGACGGCGGCCTTCGGCTCCGCCCTGAACACGTCCGGGCTCTCCGATGCTCGGCGCGGGGACGTCATCGCGGTGATGGGGGCGGTGCTCAACGAGAACCTGGGCCGGTGGCAGCGAGGTCTCCAGCCCCTCTCCGCCGTCTACCGCGCCATCGACCGGGCCGCCGACCTCATCCTCGAGGCCGGACGGGCGTCGAGCGATTGACGGGTCACCGGACCGTGCCCACCCACCTGGCGATGGTCGAGATGACCGCCGGGTCAACCACGCCGGGCGTGTCGTAGTCCTTCGGGGTGGGTGGCCCCTGGCCGTCGATGAAGAGGTGGTCGGCGTTGGGGAACTGCACGACGGTGACGCCGCGCCGCCCGGCCAGGCCCTTCGTCCACACGGCCAGGTCGTCGGTCACGGTGACCTCGTAGTCGCGGCCGCCCTGGAGGATGAGCAGCGGTTGGGGGATGGCCCGGGCCGTGGCCACCGGGTCGTAGTGCTGCAGATCGAGGTAGTAGGCCGGACCGACACCTCCCAGCAGGTGCGTGGACGGGCTCTCGGCGGCGAGCGACGGGCTGTCCATCTGGGCGGCCATCGACGCCACCTGGGAGCCTGGGCCGCGTACTGGGGGCCAATGGGTGCGGGCAGGGTGGCCAGGTAGCGGGTCTCGCGCAGCAGCCCGGCGCCGAAGGGCTCGACCGCCGCGGCGAACAGCACGACGCCGGCCACCCCGGGGGCCTGTTGCGCGATGCGGGGCGCGAACGTCCCACCCTGGGAGTGGCCCAGGACGAAGATGCGGCGGTGGTCGACCGAGGCCCGGTGCTCGAGCAGGTCGATGGCGGCCAGGGCGTCGGGCACGTACTCGTCGGTGGCGGTGAAGGTCTTCGGGTCGATGGCGGCCAGGGCGTCGGGCACGTATCGTCGGTGGCGGTGAAGGTCTTCGGGTCGATGGCGGCGGGGTCGTCGTGGGTGCGCTTGTCGTAGCGGAGGGTGGCGACGCCCCGCTGGGCCAGCCCGAGCGCGAGGTCGCGGAAGGGCTTCTCGGACTGGTAGCTCTCGTCCTGGTGGTTGGGTCCCGATCCGGAGACCAGCACCATGGCCGGGAACGGCGCACGGCCCGCCGGCAGGGTGAGCGTGGCGCGCAACGGCGGGGCGCCCACCGTCACCGAGATCTGCCGGGTGGCTCCCTGGCCGCCGAGCCCGGGCGGGCCGACGCGGCCGAGGAGCGGTCCCGAGCCACCTCGGACCGCGGCGTGGTGAACATCGTTGACCTTCCTCTCCCACCGCCCGGCGCGACCGTCGAATGCCGTTGTCTGTCATCCTGGGGCGAGCTCGAGACCAGAAGGAGGCCCACGTGGCCACCACCGATCAGCCCGTCCATGGCTTCGCGCCCGTTCCCCACCCGACGACAGCCGAGCGGGCTGCCCAGGGCAAGGCGGCGCGCGCCGCGGTGCCTCGCACCAGCCATGGGGAATGGGCGCCGGCGGAAGACCGACCCGACCCGCTGGCCCTGCTCATGGCCCAGGAAGCGACGCGGGTCCCCGAACTGGTCCCCATCCGGCACGGTCGCATGGCCGCGTCGCCGTTCGCCTTCTACCGGGGCGCGGCCAACGTCCTGGCCGCCGATCTGGCCACCGTGACCCACACCGGGCTGAAGGTGCAGCTCTGCGGCGATGCCCACCTGGTCAACTTCGGCGGGTTCGCCTCGCCCGAGCGCAGCCTGGTCTTCGATCTCAACGACTTCGACGAGACCCTGCCCGGTCCATTCGAGTGGGATGTCAAGCGCCTGGGCGCCAGCCTCGAGATCGCGGCGCGAGGCCGTGGCTTCGACCGCAAGATCCGCAACAGCATCGTGACGGCCGCAGTTCGGTCCTACCGCGAAGCCATGCGGCGCTTCGCTCGGACCCAGAACCTCGACGTCTGGTACGCACACCTCGGCGTCGACGACATCGTGGCCCGGTGGGGCAGCGGGCTGGGGGCCGATGCCCTGAAGAACTTCCAGCGCACGGTGGACAAAGCCGAGTCGAAGGACCGGCTGAAGGCCGAGGCGAAGCTGACCCAGCTGGTCGACGGCGAGCCCCGGTTCGTGAGCGATCCGCCGTTGCTGGTGCCGGCCGAGGACATCTTCGCCGACGACGAACGCCTCCGGGTCGAGCAGTCCATGCACGAGGCCCTGCGAGCGTACCGCCACACCCTCCAGGACGACCGCCGTCACCTATTGGAGAGCTACCGGTTCGCCCAGCTGGCCCGCAAGGTGGTCGGGGTGGGAAGCGTGGGGACGCGTTGCTGGGTCATGCTCATGGTCGGACTCGACAACCGGGACCCGCTGTTCCTCCAGATCAAGGAGGCGGAGGCCTCGGTCATGGAGCCGTACCTGGGTCGCAGTGGGTTCGCGAACCACGGCCAGCGGGTGGTGCAGGGCCAGCGCCTGGTCCAGGCGACCAGCGACATCTTCCTGGGTTGGTGCCAAGTGACCGGCACCGACGGCCAGCCCCACCACTACTACATCCGCCAGCTCTGGGACTGGAAGGCGTCGGCCAACGTCGAGACGATGTCGCCCGATCTGCTCGACGTCTACGGCCAGATCTGTGGCTGGACCCTGGCCCGGGCCCACGCCCGCTCCGGTGATCGGGTGGCTATCGCCGCGTACCTGGGCACCTCGGACATCTTCGACCAGGCCATCGCCCGGTTCGCCGTCCACTACGCCGAGCAGAACGACCTGGACCACCAGAGCCTGGTCAACGCCATCGCCAGTGGCCAGATGGCCTCCACCCCCGGCGTCTGACGCTCATCAGGCCTGGTCGTGGGGCTGATCCAGCTCGTCCACCAGGCCCCAGGCGTGGGCGGTGACGGCGTCGACGGTGGCGCCGGTGAGCGCCAGCCAGGCTGTGTTGTGGCGCCCGATGCGGCGGGGCAGGCTGACGGTGCCTCCGGCCCCGGGAATGAGGCCCAGGGAGAGCTCGGGCAGCGAGATGGCCGTGTCGGGCGCGGCCCGCACCCGACCGGCGAACGCGGGCAGCTCGATGCCGGATCCGGCGCAGGCCCCGTGCAGCTCCACGGTGGTGCGGTCGGCCAGCTCGTGGAGGAGGCGCCCCAGGCTGCGGGTCAGGCGGATCAGGTGGGCGTGGGCGGGATCGGACCGGGATCCGAACTCGTCGAGGTCCCCGCCGGCGCAGAACGACGGTCCGGCCCCGCGCCAACGCACTCGCAGCCCGGGGTCGGCCGCGGCCACCGTGAGCGCGTCCCACAACTGGTCGCGCAGGGTTGCGTCCAGGGCGTTGCGGGCTTCGGGTCGGTCCAGAGTGATCACCAGCTCGTCGCCGATGCGGTCGACCACGACGGTGCGGGCGCGCTCGGGGCCGGGGCGGGCCCGGGCCGGCCGCCGGTCGCGCCAGGCGGTGAACTCGGGCCCCGACTGCAAGGTGGAGTACACGGCTGACTCGGCCGCCAGTCCCGCGGCCACGGAGCGGTCCGTGCCGGTCCGCAGCAGCAGGGCGAGCGACGTGGCCGCCACCGGCGCCTGGGTGAAACGGTCGATGACGGCGGCCAGGTGATCGCCATGGGCCACCACGTCGACGACCGACACCTCGGCCGGGCACTCGCCGGCGGGCGCATCCAGCACCACGACCACCGGGAGCGCGGCCACCGCCTTGACCGCGGCCGACACGGATCGAGGGTCGGCGTCGCGGCGCGTGGGCGGATCGACGATCAGGAGCTCGCCCTCGGGGCCACCCAGCTCGGTGCGGCGCACCGGTGACGTCATCAGATCGAGGAACTGGGTCCACTCGAGGTGCCGCACGGTGATGGGTGTCACGCTAGCGTGCGGTCGGAGTCTCTACCACGCATGCGACCGCCCCCCGACCCCCGCTCCGCCTGGGCCTCCCGCGGGGCGATGGCGCTCACCGGCTGGCCCGAGCACACGGGCCTCGGGCCACCGGCGCCGCTGGTGGGACGACTGGATGCGGTGGCCCAGCGGTTGGCCATGGCCACCGCGGACGGAGGCCGGGAGGTGTCGCTCGACCCGATCGCGCTGCTCACCGAGCGAGCCGCGCTGATGGGATCGACCCGCGCCGGGACCACCAGCTGCGGGGGCGGCACCCGCCTGCTGCGAGCCGCTGACGGGTGGATGGCGGTCTCGTTGGCCCGCCCCAGCGACCTGGCCCTGGTCCCGGCCTGGCTCGAGTGGGCGACATCCGACTGGCCGGGCGGGAGCCGTCGGGCGTCGACGGCCGACGACGCCCTCTGGGACGTGGTGCGACGAGGGGTGGCGGCGTGTCCGCGGGCCGATCTCGAGGCCCGCGCCGTGATGTTGGGGCTGGCGGTCGGGGTGCTGCCCGTCGACGTCGTGGGGTCGGACGTCGGCCCGGCGGCGGGTCCGTTCGACGGCCTGCCTGTCGGGGCCGAGGCGCTGGGCGATGCCCCCCCACGCGCCCTCGAGGGGCTGGTGGTGATCGACCTGTCCTCGTTGTGGGCCGGGCCGCTGTGCGGACGGATCCTGGTCGACGCGGGGGCCACCGTGGTCAAGGTGGAGTCCGTCGACCGGCCCGACGGTGCCCGCTCGGGCTCGCCCGCCTTCTTCGACCTGATGAACGCGGGCAAGGCCAGCGTGGCGGTGCGCTTGGATCGGCCCGAGGGCCTCCGGTCGCTGGGCCGCCTGCTGGCCCGGGCCGACGTGGTCATCGAGGCCTCGCGACCCCGCGCCCTCGAACAGATCGGGTTCGACGCCGCCGCGATGGTGCGCGACGGGCCCCAGGTGTGGGTGTCGATCACCGGCCACGGCCGGTCCGGACCGGGTCGCAACCGCGTCGCCTTCGGCGATGATGCCGCCATTGCCGGAGGCCTGGCGGCGTGGCGCGGCGAGCGTCCCTGCTTCTGCGCGGATGCGGTGGCCGACCCGTGCTCGGGTCTGGTGGCCGCCGCCGCCGTGGTGGCGGCGCTGGCCGGGGGTGGCCGGTGGCTGATCGACGTGGCCATGGCGCGGGTCGCGGCGCACGTGGCCGGGCCCACCCTCGACGCCGCGGGGGTCGTCGAGATGGCGCCGCCGCTCCCCGTGTCGCGAGGTCGGGCCCGACCGTTGGGAGCCGACGATGCCCGCTTCCTCGGCCCGGAACTGCTCGCACCGTGACCCAGCCGAGCGACGCCGCGAGCCCTGAGGGTGCGCAGTGGTGGCTTCGTGGGGTGAGTCCGGCCCCCGGTGTGGTGGGCGACCTCGGGTTGGTCGGGGGCCGGCTGGTCGAGGCGGTCAGGTTGGGCCCCGACGCCCGGGTGGTCGATCTCGGCGGCCGACCGGTGCTGGCCGGCCTGGTCGACCAGCACTGCCATCTGTTCGCGCTGGCGGCGGCCCGGCGTTCGGTCGACGTGTCGCCCGAGGCGCTGGCCCGGGTGGGCGGACTGACCGCCGCGCTCCGCCGGGCGCGAGGTCGCCGGCCCGACGGGTGGCTGCGGGCCGTGGGCTACGACGTGGCCACCAGCGGCGCCATGGATGCGGTTGCCCTCGGCGCGGCCGGCGCCGGTCCGGTTCGCGTCCAGGACCGGACCGGCATCACCTGGACCCTCGACCCGGTCGGGCTGGCCCAGGTGCTCCCCGCGGATCGCCACGATTGGCCCGAGGGCGTCGAGCGCGACGGCGCCGGTCGGCCGACCGGTCGCCTGTTCCGCCTGGATGCCTGGCTGCGCACCCGCCTGCCCCCCGATCCCACGGCCGACGTCGACCTGGCCGAGGTGGGACGTTGGCTGGCCGCCCGGGGGGTCACCTCGGTGGTGGACGCCTCGGCCACCAACGACGCGGAGGCCCTGGCCCGCCTGGCCGCCGCTCGCCTGCCCCAGCACATAGTGGCCATGACCGCCGATCCGCGCATCGGGCGGCACGACGGACCGGCAGATGGGGTGTCGGTCGGGGCGGTGAAGATCCTGCTGGACGACGCCGACCTGCCCACCCTGAAAGACCTCACCCGGCGGGTGACGGCGGCCCACACCCTCGGCCGACAGGTGGCCGTCCACTGCGTCACCACCGTCCAGCTCGTGCTGGCCCTGTCCGCCGGGCTGGCGCCAGGTGATCGAATCGAGCACGGCTCGGTCATCGATGACCAGTTGCTGGCGTTGGTGGCGGCGGCGGGGGTGGTGGTGGTGACCCAGCCCGGACTGGTCCGCACCCGCGGCGACCGCTACTGGCGCGAGGTCGAGGATCACGAGCGGGGCGCGCTCTACCGGCTGGGGTCGTTGTGTCGGGCCGGTGTCCCCCTGGCCATCGGCACCGACGCACCGTACGGCCCCGCCGATCCGTGGGTGCACGTGGCCGCGGCCGTGGATCGACGCACGGCCGACGGTCGGGCGATCGGGGTGGAGGAGGCGGTCGGCTTCGAGGCCGCCCTGCGCCTGCTCCACCGAGATCCCCTGGCAGCGGGCGAGCCGGGCCCCGGCCTGGAGCTGGGCGCGCCCGGCGACCTGTGCGTGCTCGACACGGATTGGGCCGCGGCCGCGGCCGACGCCGACGCCGTCGAGGTGCACACCACCTGGATCGAAGGCCAGCCGGTCCACGGTCCGCCCGAGCTGGTCGGGGACCGTCAGCCGTAGCGGTGGAACCCGGACGCGGACTTGCGACCCAGCAGCCCGGCGTCGACCATCCGCGCCAGCAGGGGCGGCGGCGCGTACCGCGGCTCCTTGAGCTCGTCGTACATCGACACGGCCACCGCGATGACGGTGTCGATGCCGATCAGGTCGTCCAGGCCAGGGGACCCATGGGATGGGTGCAGCCCTGCGCCGTCCCTCGTCGATGTGGCCGGCAGTGGCGAAGCCCGACTCCAGCATGCGGATGGCGGACAGCAGGTAGGGGATCAGCAGGGGCGTTGACCACGAAGCCGGCTCGGTCCTGCGACTCGATGACGTGCTGGCCCAGCTGCGGCGACGCGAACCAGCCGGCCACCTCCGGCGACGCCGGCGAGACGACGGCCATCCCGACCCTGGGAGAGTGATCGCTCACCTATGCTGGCCCCTCACGTCCGGGCACCAGCACGCGCCGGGGGCCCGCTACGCCAGAGGGAGTTCGTTCGATGGGGAGTCCGCCGTCGGCTGCGGAGCCGATCACCGATGACTGGGTGACCAACCACTTCGACCATCTCTCGCCGCGGCATGGCGGATCAGCTCACCGAGTCCCTCTCCCGCATGCGGGGCGTGTGCCCGGTGGCCCACAGCCAGGAATGGGGTGGCTTCTGGGTCGTCTCGCGCTACGAGGACGTGCTCCGGGTGGCCCAGGACTGGGAGACCTTCAGCTCGGCCTCTGGTGTGACCATCCCGTCCGGGCCGCCCGGCGTGGGCATCCCGGCCATCCCCGAGATGCTCGACCCGCCCGAGCACCGTGTGTTCAAGCGCCTCATCAACGCCTACTTCACTCCAGCAGTGGTGGCCCGCAACGAGGCGGCCACCCGGGTGATCGTGAACGACCTCATCGACGGCTTCGTCGAGGCCGGCCGGTGCGAGTTCATGGAGGCCTTCGCCAACCCCTTCCCGGGCCTGGTCTTCTTCGACCTGTTCATGCACGCCCCGGCCGATGAGCTGGCGGAGGTGAACGCCCTGGCGTCCAAGGCGGCGCGCTCCACGGAGAAGGGGGCCTCGCGGGCCCGGGCCGCCATCCACGAGTGGATCGGCGAGTTCGTGGAGCGCCGTCGGGCCGAGGCGCCCCGGGGCGACGTGGTCGACGCGGTGATCAACGCCGACATCGACGGCCGGCCCATCACCCCCATCGAGATCGTGGGGGTCATCCAGCTGCTGTTGTTCGGCGGGCTGGACACCACCGCCGGGGCGCTGGGCCAGATGATGGTCCGGTTCTGCCAGAACCCCGACATCCCAGCCCTGCTGCGGGCCAAGCCCGAGCTGTTGCCCGAGGCGGTCGAGGAGCTGCTTCGCCTGGACCCGCCCTTCGTGTTCATCGCCCGCACCGCCACCCGCGACACCGAGATCGGCGGGTGCCCGGTGGCCGAGGGCGAGAAGGTGCTGATCTCGTGGGTGTCGGCCAATCGCGACGAGGCCGAGTTCCCCGACCCCGACGCCTTCCATCCCGACCGCGAGTCCAACCGCCACATCGCCTTCGGCGCCGGACCGCATCGCTGTGCCGGGTCCAACCTGGCCCGCATGAACCTGCGCATCGCGGTGGGCGAGCTGGTGGACCGCCTTGACGACCTGAGGCTGGACGAGGCCGCCGGGCCCATCGCCTTCCACTCGCACTTCAGCCGCACGCCGGACGCGGTGCCCATCACGTTCACGCCGGGCACCCGACTCGGTGCGTGAGCAGCCCTGCGGTCAAAGGGGCGCCTGAGTGTCGGCCGCGCCGCTGGCTGGCGTGCGGGTGGTGGAGGTCGCCTCCCACGTGTTCGTCCCCATGGCTGGCGCGGTGCTGGGGGAGTGGGGCGCCGAGGTGGTCAAGGTCGAACATCCCGAGGGCGGTGATCCCTACCGCGGGCTGGTGACCGTCGGGCTGCACAACGTGTACCGGGGGGTCGACCCCTTCTTCCAATCGGCCAACCGGGGAAGCGCTCGGTCGGCATCGACCTGAAACAGCCGGCCGGTCGCAGGCTGCTGTCGCGGCTGGTGGCCAGCGCGGACGTGTTCATGACCAACGTGCGGGCCGACGGCCGTGGGCGGTTGGGCATCGAGCTGGACGAGATCCGGTCCGACAACCCGACGATCATCTACGTGCGGGGCACGGCCCTGGGCCCACGTGGGCCCGACGCGGGCCGCGGCGGCTATGACGCGGGCGCCTTCTGGGCCCGCAGCGGCATGGCCCACCTGCTGCGCGTCGACCCCGATGCCTGGCCCTCGGCGCCCCGTCCGGCCTTCGGCGACGTGGTCGGGGCCCTGTCGGTGGCCGCCGCGGTGAGCGCCGCGCTGTACCGGCGGGCCACCACGGGCGAAGCGTCGGAGATCGACGCCTCGTTGCTGGCCGCGGGGCTGTGGCAGGTCCAACCCGACGTGGTCAACGCCAAGTTGGACGAGGATCCGGCCCCCGTCCGCCGTCTCGATCGTCATCAGCTGCGCAACCCGCTGATGGCCACCTACCGCACCGCCGACGGCCGGTTCGTGGCCCTGACCATGGTGGCGCCCGACCCGCACTGGCCCGAGCTGTGCCAGCGGCTGGGCCATCCCGACCTGGCCGACGACCCGCGCTTCGTAGACGTGGAGGTGCGCTGGGCCAACACCAGGGCATGTGTCGAGCGGCTGGACGCGATCTTCGCTGAGCACCCGTTGGCGGAGTGGCGACGCCGGCTGGATGGGTTCTCGGGGGAGTGGGCGGTGGTGCAGACGCCCGGCGAGATCCACGACGACCCCCAGGTGGTGGCCAACGGCTTCGTGGCCCAGGTCGACATGGGCCGCGACGTGTCGTTGCCCATGGTCACCGCCCCGGCCCAGTTCGACGGGCAGCCCAGCCAGCCCACCCGAGCCCCCGAGCCCGGCGAGCACACCGAAGCCGTGCTGCTCGACCTGGGCCTGACCTGGGCCGAGTTGGCCACCCTCAAGGAGTCCGGCACCATCACCTAGGCGGCCCGCGGCGGACGGGTCAGGGGGCGCCGACGCTTGGTGTTCTGGCACGTTTGACCACCGTTTCGGTGGTTGGATGTGCCGGGATCGGGGGGGCTTGGTGTTCTGGCACGTTTGACCACCGTTTCGGTGGTTGGATGTGCCGGGATCGGGGGGGGGGCTCCGGGTGCTGATGCACGCGGTCACGTCACGACTCCCGGTTCTGCAACGATGGCGGGATGCGGGTAGATCGGGCGTTCGGCTTTGTGGATCTGTGCGGCTTCACCGAGTTCACCGACCGCCACGACGACGGCAAGGTGGTGCTGGTGCTGGCCGCCCTGCGCACCGTGTTGCGCGAGGCCGCCGCCCGTCGCGGCGTGCGGGTGGTCAAGTGGCTGGGTGACGGCGCCATGTTGAGCTCCACCATGAGCGACGCCATCGTCGCCCTGGCCGTCGAGCTCGACGTGCGCATGAGCGAGGAGCTGCCCTCGCTGTCCGTGCGGGTCGGGCTGGCGCACGGTCCGGTCATCATGTTCGAGGGCGATGACTACATCGGTCGGGCCGTGAACCTGGCTTCGCGGCTCTGCGACCGGGCCACGGCCCACGAGATCCTGGCCACCGAGTCCATCTCGAACGACCGGCCTCCGTGGGTGACCGCCGTCCGCAACGGCTCGACCGACATCCGGGGGTTCCTCGAGCCCGTCGACGTGTGGGCCCTGGGGTTGGCCGGCGCCGGCGACGACGCCGTCACCGATCCGGTGTGCGGGCTGGTGGTGCCCCGTCCGGCGGCGGTGCGCGTGGGCGACCGCGATTGGTTCTGCTCGCGGGCCTGCGCCGAATCCGAGACCCAGCTCGTGCGCCAGTAGGCGGCGGGCCTCGGGTCCGAACGGGCTGTCGTCAGGAGCCCGGGCGTCGATCCTCGGCGATGGCGCCCTGGATCAGGGCGATGGCCCAGGTCACGGCCCGGATGGCGTCAACGGGATCGAGCTCCCAGTCGGCCACCAGGCGTTCGTAGGTCCCGATGCTCCACAGCACATCGAACAGCGCGGCGACGATGCGGCTGTCCGCGTCGGACCAGTCCCCGGTGGGACCGGACACCGCGGCGAGCAGGGCGTCGCGCTCGGCGCTGGCCGGTCGAGGTGAGCGTCGGGTCGTCGGGGGTGCGGGGACCGAGGGGGAACGAGGAGACGAACTCGAGGATCTGCACGGTGAACTTCTGGAGCCCGTCGAGGGTGAGGCCCTCCAGGTCGACACCGGCCTGCTCCTCGAGCTGGGTCATCACCGCGTCGCGCAGCGCCCGCTCGCTCGCGAAGTACCGGTACACCGTGCGTTCGTTCACCCCGGCCTGCTGGGCCACGGCGCGCACCGTCAGGGCGCCCCAGTTCCAGATCGGGTAGCCGTGGAGGATCTCGGCCCCGGCGGCCACGATCCGCGCTCGGGTCTGCGCGGCGCGCTCGCGCCGCACGGGGCTGTCGTAGCGTCGTCGTGGTGATGCCGGCTCGGTCAGCGCCTCTCCCAACGGCCCAGGTCGGAGTGGTTCGGCCCCAGGCTAGGTGTCGGCGACCACGGGGTCGCGTCCGTCGATGAGCTCCACGATCCGGGCCGGGCTGAGGGGCAGCGTGTTCACCCGGGCCCCAAAGGGTGACAGGGCGTCGGCCACCGCGTTCACCACTGCCGGTGGCGCGCCGATGGCGCCACCCTCGCCCACGCCCTTGTACCCACCCGGCCCCGCGCTCGGGGTCTCGATGTGGCCGTACTCGATGATGGGCACCTCGGCCGAGGTGGGCAGCAGGTAGTCCATGAACGTGGTGGCCGTGGGATTGCCGTCCTCGTCATAGGACAGGTGCTCGTAGAGCACGCCGCCGATGCCCTGCACGCAACCGCCGGCGATCTGGCCCTCCACCACGTTGGGGTTGATCATGGGGCCGCAGTCCTCGCTCACGATGTAACGCAGCAGGTGCACCTCGCCGGTGGTGGGGTCGACCTCGCAGGTGCACAGGTGGGTGGCGTTGACCCAGATGGAGCCGAGATCGTTGGTGTAGCGGGAGCTGGCCTCCAGCCCGGCCGACACCCCGGGAGGCAGCCCGGACGGCTCGAAGTAGGCCAGCCCGGCGATCTCGGCCATGGTCATTCCCGCCGTAGGCGTGCCCCGCACGCTGGCCCGGCTGCCGGCCAGCTCGATGTCCTCCTCGGCCGCCTCCAGCTTGTGGGCGGCGATGGCCACGATGCGCTCGCGCAGGATCTTGGCCGTGTCGCGCACCGCACCGGCGGTCATGGACCCGCTCCGACTCCCGGCCGCCCCCGCGCCGAACCCGGTGACCGCGGTGTCGCCCTGGATGGTGTGGACGTCGTCGATGTCCATCCCCAGCGCGTCTGCGGTGAGCTGCACCACCGTCGTCTCGATGCTGTTGCCCGTCGAGCCGCCCGCGATGTACACGTTGACCTTGCCCGAGGGTTCGATTCGGATGGTCGCCCCTTCGGTGGCGTAGGAGCCGAACCCCGGCGTCGAGGGTTCCACATAGGTGGACAGACCCATGCCCAGATACCGTCCCGTCCGGCGAGCTTGGGCCTGGGTGGCCCGGAAGGTGTCGAGGTCGAGCATCTCCAAGGCCTGCTCGAAGGTCTCCAACGGCGAGATCTGGTCATAGGTCATGCCGTTGGGGTTGGCGTAGGGCAGCTCGTCCTGTCGCAGCAGGTTGCGTCGACGCAGCTCGACCGGGTCCATCCGCATCTGGCGGGCCGCGATGTCGAGCAGCACCTCGCGGGCCAGCGACTCGAACTGCCACGGCCCCCGATACGGGGTGCGTCCGACGGTGTTCGTGTAGATGGCCCTGGTGGCGAAGGTGGCCTGGGGCACGCGGTAGGGACCGGGGAAGAGCATGCCCACCACTGCGGTGGTGGTCACCGGCCAGGGGGTCGGATATGCACCGCAGTCGGAGACGAAGTCGATGTGAGCGGCCAGGATGTCGCCTCGGGCGTCGAAGGCCATCTTGGCTTCGGCGTGCTCGTGGCGCGACTGGCCGGCGGCCAGCAGGTTCTCCTGGCGGTCCTCCACCCACTTCACCGGCGCGCCCACCTTGGGGCCGGCCAGCATCAGACACATCTCGTCGCGCTGGACCATGATCTTCTGGCCGAACCCACCGCCGGTGTCGCGCATCACCACCCGGATCCGGTGTTCGGCGATGCCCAGCAGGCGTGAGCAGAACAGGCGCACCTCGTGGGGGGACTGGGTGGCCGAGTAGATGGTGAGCTCGCCGGTCCCGCAGGTGTAGTCGACCACCAGCCCCCGACCTTCCATGGGCACCGCGGTGTAGCCCTGTTGGGAGATGGTCTCTCTGACCACGTGGTCCGCGGCTGTGAACACCTCGTCAAGGGTGGAGGCGGGCAGCCCGGCGATGGCGCCGATGACGTTGGAGCCATGGCGCGGATGGACCAGGGGAGCGCCCTCCAGCTCGGCCCGGCGGTAGTCGACCACCGCCGGAAGGGGCTCGTAGTCGATCTCGACCAGCTCGGCCGCGTCCTCGGCCAGGTAGCGGTCGTCGGCCACGATCAGCGCCACCGGGTCGCCTACGAAGCGGACCTCGTCCTCGGCCAGCGGTGGTCGCGGGGTCTCGGGGCTCTGGGGGCCGACGGAGGTGTGCCACTGCTCGCGGGCGTCGGGGTTGAGGTCGGCGGCGGTGAACACGAAGTGCACGCCGGGCGCGGCCAGGGCCGCAGCCGTGTCGATCGAGCGGATGGTGGCCCGGGCGTAGGGGCTGCGCACGAAGCAGGCGTGCAACATACCGGGCAGGGTGATGTCGTCGACGTAGGTGCCGTGGCCGGTGAGCAGGCGAGCGTCCTCGACGCGCTGGACGCGGGCCCCGGCGTAGCGGGCCGCGCCGCGGGTGGTGGGCAGGCTCATGACCGCGCCCCCGCCCGATCCGGCGGGGCGCCGGCTTCAGCCGAGCGGGTCGAGGCCTGGCGCACGGCGGCCAGGATGCCCTGGTAGCCGGTGCACCGGCACAGGTTGCCGGTCAGGGCCTCGCGGATGTCGTCGTCGGTTGGATCGGGGTTGTCGCGCAGGAAGGCGGTGATCGACATGACGAACCCAGGGGTGCAGAAACCGCACTGCAGGCCGTGGCAGTCGCGCAAGGCCGCCTGCACCGTCGACAGCTCGCCCTCGGGAGAGGCCACGCCCTCGATGGTGGCCACCGCCGCGCCGTCGGCCTGCACGGCGAACATCAGACAGGACCGCACCGCGTCGCCGTCGACCAGCACAGTGCAGGCCCCGCACACGCCGTGCTCGCACCCCAGGTGAGTGCCCGTCAGTCGGCACTTCTCACGCAGGAAGTCGGCCAGGGTCAGGCGCGGCTCGATCGTCGCCCGGCGGGTCTGGCCGTTCACCGTCAGCTCCACCGCGATGTCCCTGGTCTCGGTCATGCTCTGTCTCCCCGGTCGGTTCCCATGCGTGCCTCGGCGCAGGCCAGGGACCAGGCTCGTGCCGTCATCTCGGCTCCCACTCGCTTGCGATACTCGACCGAACCGTGCTGGTCGTCGAGCACCGAGTCCAGACCGCGCAGCGCCAGGCGACCGATCTCGTGGGGATCGACGTCGGCGATGGCGCACCCCACCAGTTCGGTCTCGGCGTCGCGGGCCCGCTCGGGCGTCGACCCGAGACCGATGAGTCCGATGGCGCTGCGCCGGATGCGATCTTCGGCATCCAGCTCGATGCCGACGGTGGCGCCGGCGATGGCGAAGTCGCCGTGGCGGCGGGCGAACTCCTGCACGGCGAAGCCCCGGCGACCGCTCCAGACGGGGAAGGAAACCGCCACCAGCAGTTCGTCAGGGGCCATGGTCGTGCTCCACAGGCCATCGAAGAACTCGCTCGCGGCGATGGTGCGCCCACCTCGGGGCGAGACCACCTCCATGGTGGCGTCGAGGGCCAGGGCGATGGCCGGGTACTCGGCCGCCGGGTCGGCGTGGGCCAGCGAGCCCCCGAGCGTGCCCCGGTTGCGGATCTGGAGGTGGCCGATCAGGGGCGTGGCCCGGGCCAGGAGGGGCACGGCCTCGGCCACCTCGGGGCTGGAACCCACCGTGGCGTGGGTGGTGCCAGCTCCGATGCGCAGGCTTGCGTTGCGACGTTCGACGCCCCGGAGCTCGGCGATGCGCCCGATGTCGACGAGGTGTTCGAAGACGGCGAGACGCAGGGCCAACATGGGGATCAGGCTCTGGCCACCAGCCAGCACCTTGGCCTCGTCGCCCAGCTCCGCGAGCAGGCCCGCGGCTTGCGTCGCCGTCTCCGGGACGTGGTACTCGAACGCGGCGGGCTTCATCGGCGGGCGGCGCTCAGGCCAACCTGGCGGACCAACCGCCGTCGACCGGCAGGATTGCACCGGTGACGAACGAGGCCTTGTTCGAGGCCAGGAACGCCGCGACCTCCGCCACCTCGTGGGCCTCGCCGGCTCGTCGCATGGCCGCGTGCTCGGTGATGCCCGGGATGTCGGCACCGTTGGCCCCCATGATCTCGGTGGCGATGTAGCCGGGGCAGATGCAGTTGACCCGGATCCCCCGCGTGGCGTACTCGACCGCGGCGACTTTCGTCGCGCCGATCACCCCGGACTTGGCTGCGTTGTAGACGACCACGCCCATCGAGCCGTTCAGCCCGCCCACTGACGACCAGTTCACGATGGAGCCGCCGCCGGAGGCCAGCATGGCGCGGATCCCGTGCTTCATGCCGAGGATCACGCCCCGCAGATCGATGTCCATCACGCGGTCGTACTGGTCCATGGTCACGTCCGCGGTCATGGCGCCGTCGCCGATTCCGGCCACGTTCAACACGATGTCGACCCGTCCGAACTCGTCGAGCGCGGTCTGCACCATGGCCTCCACCTCCGATTCCTGGGTCACGTCGCAGTGCACGGGCACCACGCCCCCGCCCACTTCCGCGGCGGTGTCCTGCTCTGCGCCGCTGACGTCGGCGGCCACCACCTTCGCGCCCTCGCGCACGAAGACCTTCACCGAGGCCTTGGCCATCCCGGATCCGGCCCCGGTGATGACGGCCACCTTGTCGTCCAACAGCCCCATGGGCCGCCCCCTCGTTCCGGGTGGTCGGGCCGACCACCGATCCTCTTCGCCGGTTCCTGCTCAAATTCGTGCCACACAACATGGCACCAAATCTGGCGTCAGGCAAGCGGCTCAGACAGGTCTCTCAGCTGGTGATCGCGGGGAGGGACTCCCAACCCCGCACCGTGGAGGTGGGCGAGAGGGTGGCGTTGGTCGTGTCGACCTCCCACTCGGGGAATCGGCTCAGCACCTCGTCGAGCGCCACGCGGCCCTCCAGCCGGGCCAGCGCGGCTCCCAGGCAGAAGTGGATCCCGTAGCCGAAGGTGAGATGCTGGCCGATCTCGCGGTGGATGTCGAAGCGGTCCCCGTCGGGGAAGCGACGGTCGTCGCGGTTGGCCGAGCCGACCAGCAGGAGCATCACCGACCCGGCTGGCACCTTCTGGTCGTAGTACTCCACGTCGGTGGCCACGTATCGGCCCACGTGGGGCGCCGGCGGCTCGAAGCGGAGCAGCTCCTCGATGGCGTTGGGCAGCAGGGACCGGTCGTCGACCAGCTCACGCCGCTGGTCGGGATGGTCGGCCAGGACCTTGCCGGCCCAGCCGATGAGCCGGGTGGTGGTCTCGTTGCCCGCTCCGGCGATGACGTTGACGATGGTGAGCAGCTCGTCACGGGTCAGGCACCGGATCGTTCCGGTCTCGTCGGTGAACTCGGCGTTCAACAGCTCGGTCATCAGGTCGTCGGCCGGGTTCTGGGCTCGCCAGTCGATGTACTCCTCGAAGATCGACCCGTCGATGAACGAGTCCTCGCGTATCACCATGGGTTTGCCGGCCTCGGTGCGCAGGTCGTTGTCGACCTTGTCGCGCACCGCCTCCTGGTCCGTCTCGGGGATGCCCAGCAGCAGCCCGATGGTGCGCATGGGCATCTGGGACCCGAGGTCGGCCACGAAGTCGAATCGGCCCGTACCCACCAGCGGGTCGAGGCTGCGGGCGCAGAACTCACGTAGCTTGGGCTCCAGGGCGTTCATCTTGCGGGGGGTGAACACCCGCGACAGCAGCCCTCGGTGCATGGAGTGGATGGGCGGGTCCTCGAAGATGAACACCCCCGGGGGCATCTCGATGCCGGACCGGATGAGTTCGAGGATCGCGCCGCGGGCCGACGAGTAGGTCTTCCAGTCCACCAGGGCGGCGTCGACATCTTCGTACCGGCTCAGCGCGTAGAAGTCGTGCTCGGGGTTGAAGTAGAGCGGCGCTTCCTCCCGGAGCCGGCGGAACACCGGGTACGGATCCTGGTTGATCTCGATGTCGTAGGGGTCGTAGCGCACGTCGCTGGCGGTCATCACCGTGGACCTCCCGGTCCTCCTGGGCCGTATGGCCGACGGATAGGCAGATCGTGCCACACATATGACATCAATATGGTGGCCCCCGTCCATCGCGGGGATCCCCACCCGTCTGGGCCGTCCGACCCGTTCTGGCTGGGGCACTCCGCAAAAGTGAGCGATCCCTAAACTCACGTTGGCACATCGACGATAGAGCCCCCGGAAGATCACGCCCAGATCTCAGGGGGAGGCGGCACGATGCCCGATCCGGCTCACGTTCATGTGCAGCGACAGCTACGACTCGCCAGCGTTGCCATCGTGGTGGTGGTCACGTTGGTGGCCGCGGCCTGCGGATCGAGCAGCAAGACGACCGCGGCCCCGAAGGCCACCACCGCGTCGTCGACGGCCGCCCCCACCAGGGGCGGCGCACTGACGGTGGGCATCCCGGTCGAGACGCCCGGCTTCAACCCGTCCACCGACGAGTGGGACGACACCGGCAACCTCGAGGGATCCACCATGCTGGAGCCCCTGGCCACCGCCGGGGCCGACAGCGGGGCCAAGCCCTGGCTGGCCACCAGCTGGATCGCCAACACCGACTTCACCCGCTGGGTCATCCACCTGCGCCCCGGCGTCACCTTCCAGGACGGCACACCGTTCAACGCGACGGCCGTGGTCCAGAACTTCAAGACCTACCTGGCCAGCCCGTTCTACACATTGACCATCGCCAGCCTGTTCCAGGACGAGACGATGCTCGACGACATGACCGTGCAGGTGGATCTGACCCAGCCGTGGGCGGCTTTCCCCTCCAGCTTCCTGGACAGCACGTCCACCTACATGATGGCCCCGTCGATGATCGCCGCGGGGGCCGCCGGCTCGAAGCACCCGGTGGGCACGGGGCCGTTCGTGTTCAGCAGCTGGCAGCAGAACAACTCGCTGACGGTCAACCGCAACCCGCACTACTGGGGTGGCCTCGACGGGGCTGGCAAGGTGCAGACCGGCACGCCCTACCTGGACTCCATCCGGTTCCGGGTGATCACCGATGACCAGACCCGCGCCGAAGCGTTGCAGTCGGGTGACATCGACATGCTGTCCACCATCAGTGCCCGCACGGCCAACTCGCTGGCGGGCAGCTTCAACGAGGTGAAGGACTGGGACGCCGGCTCGGTGTTCGTGCAACCCAACACGGTGGCCACCGTCAACGGCAAGCCCAACCCCATGGCCAACATCCACGCCCGCCAGGCCCTGGCCTACGCCACCGACGCCAAGGCCATCACCGCCCTGGCCGGCAAGGGTCTCAACCTGGCCACCTCCCCCTTCGGGCCCAACACGCCCTGGGGCATGCCCGCCTCCCAGAACGGCTACGTCAGCTACGACCTGACCAAGGCCAAGGCCGAGGTGGCCGCCTACGAGCAGGAGACGGGCGACACGTCGCTGACCATCACCCTGATGGGCCTGCCCAACATCGACGTGGTCACCACCCTCCAGGCCCTCAGTGCCCAGTGGGCCAAGGCCGGCATCACCACCCACATCCAGACCCTCGACCAGTCGGCCCGGATCACCGCGGTGGTCACCGGCAACTACCAGGTGACCTACACCAACAACTACGGCTACCCCGACCCCGACAACGAGTACTACTTCTGGGATTCCTCGTCGATCAAGCCGCCGCCCGGCATCAGCATCAACTTCGCCCACTACGGCACGCCCCAGATCGACCAGGATCTGACCACCGGTCGTCAGAGCGGCTACGTCAACGTCCGCAAGCAGGCCTACGACGACCTGGTCAAGCAGCTCAACGCCGGGTTCACCCACATCTGGCTGTACTACACGCCCTTCACCTACGTGGCCGCCAAGAAGGTGCAGGGCCTCAACACGGCCGTGGGCCCGGGCCACATCCCGTTCGGGAACTTCGATCCCAAGACGTGGTGGGGCCAGGTCTCGGTCTCCAAGTAGCCGGAAGCACCGCTACCCGTTTGCCCTGCGGGGGCGCCACTCGCTCAGGTCACGGCGATGGTCAGAGGGCTTCGTACTCCACGGTGACGGTCGGGCTCTCGGGCAGGGCCTGGCAGGTCAGGATCCAGCCGTCGGCGACCTCGTCGGGCTCGAGGGCGTTGTTGGCGCGCATGGTGGCCCGACCGTCGCGCAGGATCGCCATGCAGGTGGCGCAGTTGCCCGCCTCGCACGAGTAGGGGGGTGTCAGGCCCCCGCGGCGGGCCGTCTCGAGCACGGTGTCGCCGGGCTGGTAGGGCACCGGGGTGGTGGTGCCCTTGAGGATGATCACCACCGTCTCGGGGACGTCGGGCCCGCCGTCCGAGGATCCGTCTTCGGGGGTTCCGGCGCTCGTCGGCTCCACGCGGGACGGCTCGACGCGGGACGGCTCGACGCCGCGGGGCTGGTCGGGGGTGACGAAGCGCTCGATGAGGATGTGTTCGGGGTGCACCCCGGCGTCGAGCAGGGTGGTCTCGACCAGGTCCATGAAGGGGCCCGGGCCGCAGATGTAGAAGTCGGCGTCGAGACGGTCGGCGGCGAAGTCGGACACCGCCGCCGCGTCGAGATACCCGCCGTCGACGTCGAGGTGGCGGTGCACCTCCAGCCGATCGGCGTAGCGGGCCTCGAGTGCGGCCAGATCCTGGTCGAAGATGATGGCCGGGCGGTCGGAGTTGGCATAGAGGATCCTGACCGATCGCGTCGTGCCGGCCAGGAGGCTCTTGGTGATCGACATGACCGGGGTCACCCCGCTGCCACCCACGAAGGCCACCACCGGGTCCCGGCTCGGCCCCAGGCAGAACACCCCTGCTGGCTTGGTCACCTCAAGGGCGTCGCCCTCGGCGACCTGGTCGTGGAACCAGTTGGAGACCAGGCCTCCCGGGACGCGCTTGACGGTGACGGTCAGATCCGCGTCGGTCTCGGGTGCGCTCGACATCGAGTAGCAGCGCGACTGCTCGATCCCGTCGATGTGGACCCGGAAGGTGCAGAACTGGCCGGCCCGGTAGTCGAACAGGTCTCGGAGGTCATCGGGGACGTCGAGCACGAAGGACCGGGTGTCGGGAGTCTCCTGGACGATGCGCTTGACCCCGAGACGGTGGAAGCCGTGCTCCCAGCGGGGGTCGGTGCGGTCACCCACGGTCGGTACAGGCCGGCATGCAAAGCAGGTTAGCAGTGAGCGATAACGTCCTTCTCACCACTTCGTGGGCAAGCTCAGGTCGGGGTTCCGAGGTCGGCGGCCAGTCCGACGAAGGCGTCCAGCGCCTCGGGATCGGCCAGCGAGCCCCGGCTGGCCACCTGCTGCGGTGGCGCGCCCGACAGGATCCGCTTGACCGGAACCTCCAGCTTCTTGCCAGTGTGGGTGCGCGGGATGGCCGGCACCTGGTACACCTCGTCGGGGACGTGGCGGGGCGACAGCTTCGAGCGCAGGTCTGTGGCGATCCGGTTCCCCAGGTCGGGATCGATCGGTCTCGCCGACCCGTTTCCCGCGCCGACCGTGCCCCCGGGTCCCGGGTCGAGGGTCACGAACAGCACCAGCCGTCCGGCCCCGCCCTCGGGGTCCTCCAGGTGCACGACCAGGCTGTCGGCTACGCCCGGGACCGACTCGACCACCGCGTAGAACTCGCTGGTTCCCAGGCGCACCCCACCCCGGTTGAGCGTGGCGTCGGAGCGGCCGGTGATGGTGCACGACCCCCGGTCGGTGATGGTGAGCCAGTCGCCGTGGCACCACACGCCGGCGAAGCGCGAGAAGTAGGCGTCGCGGTAGCGCCGGCCGTCGTCGTCGCCCCAGAACCCGGATGGCATCGAGGGCAGCGGCGCGGTCAGCACCAGCTCCCCCTGCTCGCCGATCAGCGAGCGTCCGTCGTCGTCGAACGCCTCCACCCGGGCGCCCAGGTAGCGGCAGCTGATCTCGCCGGCCACCACCGGCATGAGGGGGCTGCCGCCCACGAAGGCCGTGCACACGTCGGTACCGCCGCTCACCGACGTGAGCCACACCTCCGGCAGCTGGTCGTAGACCCACTCGAACCCCTCGACGGGCAGGGGCGCGCCGGTGGAGCCGACCGAGCGCAGGGCGGACAGGTCGCCCACGGCGTCGAGAGAGACGCCGGCGGCGCGACAGGCCATCAGGAACGGCGCGCTGGTCCCGAACACAGTGATCCCGGTGTCGGCCGCCATGCGCCACAGCGCCCCGAGGTCGGGCCAGCCCGGGTCTCCGTCGAACAAGACGATGGTCGCGCCGACGCACAGTCCCGACACCAGGAGGTTCCACATCATCCATCCGGTGGTGGAGAACCAGAAGAACCGGTCGCCGGGACCGAGGTCGTGGTGCAGTCCCAGCGACTTCAGGTGCTCGATCAGGATGCCGCCGTGTCCGTGCACGATGGCCTTGGGCGGCCCGGTGGTGCCGGACGAGAACAGCACGTACAGCGGGTGGTCGAAGGCCACCGGCTCGAAGCGCAGCGCGGCGTCCTCGGCCAACAGGTCGTCCCAGTCGGTGGACACGTCCAGCACCGCTCGCACCGTTCCCAGTGCGGCCACGATGGCCGCGACCTCCTGGTGGCGGTCGATGTGCTTGGCGCCGTACTGGTAGGAGCGGGTGACCAGCAGGACGACCGGATCGAGCTGGCCGAAGCGATCGATCACGCTCTGGGCCCCGAACTCGGGTGGGCACGAGGCCCAGATCGCACCCAGGCTGGCCGTGGCCAGGAAGGCCACCAGGGCTTGGGGACCGTTCGGGAGGTAGGCCACCACGCGGTCGCCCGAGCGCACGCCGAGCCGGCTGAGCCCGGCCCGGCACCGGGCCACCAGGTCGCCCAGCTCGTCCCAGGAGAGGTCAACGCCGGGGCCCGACTGCGAGCGGGCCACCACCGCGGTGCCGGAGCCGGTGGTGGCCAGCGCGCGGGCCGCGTAGTTCAGTCGAGCCTCGGGGAACCAACGAGCGTCGGGCATCGTGGCTTCCGCCAGCACGTCGGTGTACGGCTCATCGGCTCGGATGTCGAAGAACGACCACACCGAGGACCAGAAGCCGGCCAGGTCGTCGACCGACCATTGCCACAGCTCGGGGTAGGTCGAGAACTCGAGGCCACGGTGCTGGGCCAGCCAATCGAGGTAGCGGCCCACCACCGTCGACTGGCGCACGTCGTCGGGTGGCACCCACAACACCTCGGGATCGGCGGCGCTCACGGGTCACCGGCCCCGGCCTGGATGGCTCGAGCCCGGGCCGCCACCACCTCGTCCACCATCTGACCCTCGAAGGCGATGGTCATGCCGCCGGCCCGATCGAAGGCGTCCAGCAGTCGACCGGCCCAATCGATCTCGTCGTCGGTCGGGCGGAAGGCCTGGTTGGCCAGCGGCACCTGGGCGGGGTGGATGCACAACTTGCCCGCGTACCCGAGCGCTCGGGCCTGGCGTGCCTCGGCCAGGAACCGCTCGTCGCCGCCGAAGTCGAGCGTCACCATGTCCAGCGCCGGAACCCCCGCCAGCCGGGCGGCCAAGGCCACGTACGCCCGGGCGTAGGCCACCTCCGCGTTGTCGGCGGTGCGCACCCCGCCCAGATCGGCCACGTAGTCCTCGGCCCCGAAGTAGCAGGCCACCACTGGTGGGCCGAGCACGTCACGAGCGTCGGCCACACCCCGCACGGTCTCGATCCCGGCCACCACCGGCCGCCCGTCGAGCGCATCGGCCACCTCCGCCAGCTGGGCGGCTGACTCCAGCTTGGGTACGACCACCGCGGTGAGCCGGTCGGCCAGGCTGGCCGCGTCGTCGGCGAACCACGGGGTCGACGGCGGGTTGACGCGGACGCAGACGGCCGTGGAGCCCACCAGACCGGTGGCCGCCTCGGCGGTAGCAGCGCGGGCATCGGCCTTGGCCGCGGGCGGCACGGCGTCCTCGAGGTCGAGCACGATCACGTCGGGCTCGGAGCGGGTTGCCTTGGCGGCCAGGTCCGGCCGATTGCCCGGGACGAACAGCATGCTCCGCCAGCGAGCGGTCACGTCGGTCGCAGCCTCATGAGCGCGGCGCGCCGGCAGCGGGCCACCAGCTCGTCGCGCTGGTTGTAGCCCCGGTGCTCGAACTCCACGATGCCCTGGTCCGGTCGGGACTTCGAGCGGCGAGCCGACATCACCTCTGTCTGGCCGTGGATCGAATCGCCGGGGAACACCGGGGCGGGGAAGGCGATCTCCCCGAACCCCAGGTTGGCCACCGTCGTGCCCAACGTGGTCTCGAACACCGACAGGCCGATGAGCAGGGACAGGGTGAAGAGGCTGTTCACGATGCGGCTGCCGAACTCCGTGGTGGCCGCGAACGACTCGTCGAGGTGCAGCGGCTGTGCGTTCATGGTCAGCACGGAGAACAACGTGTTGTCGGCCTCGGTGATGGTGCGGGTCACGGCGTGGTCGATGACCAGACCGGGTGTCAGGTCCTCGAACCAACGCCCCATGACCGGTCGTTCGGCGGGCATCACGAAGCCGAGGTGATCAGAATCGGCCGAGCAGGAAGTTGACCGCCGGCGTCGCCTCCGGGAAGGTCTCGGTGACCCCTGACGCGAAGTAGCCGGCGTCGGTGACCATGGTGATGCCGTTGATGGCCGCGGCCGCATCGCTGCACAGGAACACCAAGGGGTATGCCTGCTCGAGCGGCGTGGACGCCTCGACGCCGACCTCCTGGCGGTAGTCGGCGCCGAAGCCGAGCCACAGCTCCTCGTTGGCCTGGGCCAGGGGGGTGTTGGTGGGGCCGGGGCAGATGGCGTTGATGCGGATGCCCTGCTTGAGCAGGGGGAAGGCCTGGCTGGCCACGTAGGCGCAGATGGCCTGCTTGGTGGACATGTAGTCGGCTCCGCCGTTGGCCTCGATCCAGGCCGCGGCCGAGTCGAAGTCGGGGGTGGCCAGGTACTCCTTGAGCCGGGGCAGGTTCGCCTCCCACCCGAGCCCCGCCGCCGAAGAGATGAAACCGATGGCCCCGCCGCGGCCCAGCATCCCCTGGTCGATCATCTGGTCGATCATGTGACGATGGCCGATGAAGTTGATCTTCTCGATGCCCGGCGTCCCGTCGGCCACCCCGGCGCAAGACAACAGCGCGTCCACCGGCCCGCCGCACTCGGAGATGGCCTGGTCGATCGAGTCACGCTCGGCCAGGTTCACGTGGATGGCCGTGGCCCCGGACAGCGTGACCTCGGCGAAGTCCATGACCACCACGTCGGCGCCGGCGCTCTGGAGGAGCTCAGCCGCGGCCGCCCCCATGCCGGTGGCGCCGCCGACGACGACGGCGCGCTTGCCGTCAAAGCGGAATGCATCGAATGACGTCATGTGATCCTCTTCTTCTTCCGGTTGGTGCGATCGGGTCTACTGGATGTGATGAGGTGGCAGGCGGGGCGATCGTCGAGTGGGCCTCAGGCCACGACGCCGCGGACCTTGAGATCCACGATCGTGTCCCAGTCGAGCCCGAGGTCGGCCAAGATGGCGTCGCCGTGCTCGTTGAGTTCGGGCGCCCGTCCGGCCGGGGCGGGCTCGCCGTCGTACTGCACCGGGGCGGCCACCAGCTTGAAGGCGATGCCGTCGGCCGTCTCGCAGTCCTGGATGTAGCCGTTGGCCACGGTCTGGGGGTCGACCGAGGCCTCGAGCGTGTCCTGGACCACGGCCCACTGGCCCACGAAGGGCTCGAGGCGCTCGCGCCAGTCGGCCAGGGGCGCGGCGATGAAGACCTCGCTCAGGATCGCGATGGCCTCCTGGCTGTTGGCCATCAGCGAGGCGTGGTCGGCGAAGCGCGCATCGGTGGCCAGCTCGGGCCGGCCGATGCACTCCACAGCGGCGCCCAGTACTTGCCCGGCCTGTAGGCAGGTCAGGGTGATGACGTGGCCGTCGGCCGTGTCGTAGTTGCGCGACAGCGGGTTGCCCGAGATCTTCTCGTTGGCCGGCGGCCGCCACGGGACGTCGAGCACCAGCGACAGTCCGACCGCCTGGCCCATGGCCCACAGGCCGACGCCCAGGAGCGATACGTCGACGGTGGTGGCTTCGCCGGTGCGCTCGCGGTGGAACAGCGCACCCATGATCCCCCCGGCGATGGTCATGCCCCCGATCGAGTCGCCGAACCCGGGAGCGGGGGGCACCGGCACCAGGTCGTACTCCGGGCGCATGGCCCCCATGGCCACCCCCGAGCGGGCCCAGAAGGCCAGGGCGTCGTAGGAGCCCTTGTCAGCGTCGGGGCCGCGCTCGCCCTGTCCGGTGCCCCGCACGTAGATGATGTTCGGGTTGGCGGCCCGGATCTCGTCCACGTCGATGTGCAGCTTCGCTCGGACGCTGGGCAGCTTGTTGGTCAGGAAGACGTCGCAGGTGGCCGCCAGCTTGTACAGGATGTCCAGCCCGTCGTCGGAGGTGAGGTCGAGGGCCAGGCTCTTCTTGCCCCGGTTGGAGTGCTCGAGCAGGACGTGCACGTTGTTGGGCACCACTGCGATCCCGCTGGAGGCGAGCCCGCGCATGGCGTCTCCCCGCTCGACGTGTTCGATCTTGATCACCTCGGCGCCCCAGTCCGACAGGAGCGCGGAGGCGGCCGGCACGAAGGTGTGCTCGGCCACCTCGAGGATGCGGACGCCGTCGAGGATTGCGGTCATGGGCTGTACCTCCGATACCCGTGCGCACGTCGAGGCGTGATCACGGCGAGCAGTTGTCAGGGTTCGAGATCCAGGTCGATGCGGTGACCCAAGCTAATGGGAAGTGCTCGCGCCGGTCCTGCGTGGGTGACGCGGTCATGTCGACGGGCTGCGGGGCACGTCGCGGAAAGCCACGTCGCGGTCGAGGGTGCGCTCGCGGGGCATGCCCAGGACCCGTTCGCTGATGACGTTGCGGGACATCTCGGTGGTGCCGCCGCCGATGCAGGACACCTGGCGCATGAGGAAGTCCGACCCGCAGTCGGCGATGTGTCCGTCGTCGCTCGTCCAGGCCGCGCCGGCGGGGCCAGCCAGCTCGAAGGCGATCCGGTCGTGCGCGCCTTGGAGATGCCGGCGTAGAGCCGGCCGATGGCTGAGGACTGGTCCGACATGGTGCGGGTGGCGATGCCTTGGGCGATCCGCCGCTGGAGCTGGTGGCCGACGACGTCGAGCATCACCGCTTCGCCGACCAGGTCGAGAGCCTGGCGGTCGTCGAGCCGCCCGGCGTCGCGCGCCGACCTCGATCATCGGGGTGCCGCCCACGCCGCTGTGGGGAGTACCGACCGGGATGGTCACGAGCGGCGAGTTGTGGAGCATGCGCTCGTGGAACATCCACCGGGTGCCGACCGTCCAGCCGTCGTCGACCTCGCCGATGCGGTCGGTGTCGGGGACGCGCACGTCGGTCATGAACTCCTGGCAGAACTCCTTGGAGCCGTTGAGCATCTCGATGCGGTGCACCTCGATGCCCGGGCTGGTGGATGGGCAGCATGAAGACCGAGAGACCCCGGTGCTTGGGCACGTCCCAGTTCGTCCGGGCCAGGCACAGCCCCCAGTCGGACCACCAGGCGCCGGTGGTCCACACCTTCGAGCCGTTCAGCACCCATTCGTCGCCGTCGCGCACCGCGGTGGTGAGCGCCCCGGCCACGTCCGACCCGCCGCTCGGCTCGGACAGGAACTGCATCCACAGGGCCTCTCCCTTGAGGATGGCCGGCAGGTGCCGCCGCTTCTGCTCCTCGGTGCCGAACTCGAGCAGGACCGCGGCGACGGGCGCGAAGGTGGGCGCCTGGAACCGGGTGGGGTACTCGTAGCCGGCCAGCTCCTCGTTGAGCGCTCGCTGGTGCGCCGGGGTCAGCCCCTGGCCCCCGTACTCCGTGGGGACGCAGACGCCGGCCAGCCCGGCGTCGAAGAGCATGCGCTGGACTGCGCGCTCGTGGGCGACGGCCGCAGCTCCTCCTCGTCGGATCGGTCGTTGCGCAGCACACCGACCAGCGAGCTGGGGTCGAGTTGGCGGAGGTTGGCGTGGATCCACTCCCGGGCGCGCCGCCGGAATGTCTCGACGTCTTCGACCGGGGATGGCACCTGGGGTTCGCTCACGCCGCCTCCTCCCGCCGCTTGGCCAGCTCGCGGCAGGCGCTGTCGGTGATCGGCCGGGGTGCCGTACAGCGGCCGATCGAGGGTCAGGCGGCGCAGGTAGAGGTGCATGTCGTGCTCGAAGGTCACGCCGATGCCGCCGTGGATCTGCACGCAGTCCTGCACGAGCTCGCCGCCGTAGTAGCCGATGTAGGCCTTGGCCGCGCTCGACCAGCTCGGCGGCGTCGGGCGCGCCGACGCCCACCGCCGCGGCCGACGGCGTCGCTGGTGGCGTGGCTGGCCTCGAGCCAGGTCTTCATGTCGGCGAAGCGGTGCTTGAGCGCCTGGTAGGACGCCAGCGGCCGTCCGAACGAGTATCGGTCGAAGGCCCATTCGACCGTGGTGTCGAAGGCCGTCTGCATGGCCCCCACCGACTCGGCGTCGATCATCACCAGCGCGAGCTGCAGCTGGCGCTCGACCTGGTCGGCCGCTTCGCCCACCTGGCCGACGACGGCGTCGGCAGGGACGCGGACGTCATCGAAGCGCACCACCGAGAAGCGCCGGGTCAGGTCGACCGTGTCCATCGCCTCGACGGTGATGCCGGGGGTGTCCGCCGCCACCAGGACCTGCGTCAAGCTGGTGGAGTCCGGGCCGGCACCAGTGCGGCCGGTGACCAGGAAGTGGTCGGCCCGGGCACCGGACTCGACCGGTCGCTTGGTGCCGTTCAGGACCACCTCGGAGCCCTCCAGCCGGATGTCGAAGGCGATGTCGCCGAGCCGGTCGCCTGGCTTGGGCTCGGCGTAGCACCAGGTGGCGATGGTGGTGCCCGCCAGCAAGCCGGCCAGCACCTCGGCCTGCACGTCGGGAGCCCGGTCGCTCAGGGCGGCGGCCACGACGTTGGTCGGCACCAGCGGGCCGGGCGCCGCCTGGGCGCCGAACTGGTGGGCGATCAGGGACAGGTCGATCACCCCGTCGTCACTGATCGAGCCACCTCCGCTGGCATCGTCGACCAGCAGCGAGGTCCAGCCGAGCTCGGCTCCCTGGCGCCAGTAGTCGTCGCTGAACCCCTGAGGATCCTCGCGGAGCCGGCGCAGCTCGGCCACCGGCACCCGGTCGGCGAGGAACCGCCCCGTGGTCTCTCGGAAGAACTCCTGATCGGAGCTCAGGGACAGCAGCATCGAATCGCCCAACCCATCAGATCGTTCGAGCAGGAAGGTCCCCGCCGAGCGGCGGGAGGCGCGGGCTCAACGTACCGGAAAGTTGGGCCCGGTCCAATCCCGCCGTGGGCCGGGAGGCCGACTCGCTCTATAGTGGCGGCTCGTCCGGCGCTACCGAGGAGCACCATGCCCCGCGTCACCAACGCAGGTTCGGCTCGCGCCGTCGACAAGACCGCGCCCCGCCGGTCCGTGCTGGTGCAGCAGCGGTCCCGGGACACCCGCCGCAAGCTCATCCGCGCCGCGCTCGACTTGTGGGGCGAACGCGACTTCGAGCGGGCGTTCGAGGAGACGACGACGGGCGACATCGCCCGAGCCGCCGGCGTCAGCAAGGGCACCTTCTACTTCCACTTCGCCCACAAGGACGACATCCTCCTCGAGATGTCCTGGCTGACGGCCGAGATCGCCATCGAGGAGGCCGAGGCCGCCATGGCCCAGGGCATCCGAACCCTCGAGCTGGTCGAGCAGCTCATGACGTCGCTGGCCCGACGGGTGGCCCGGGTCCCTCGACCCGCCGTGCTCCGGGCCACGGGGCACTGGTCCCGGCTGTCCCACGGCAGCGGGATCCCGCCCAGCGCGCGCGAGCTTCGGCGCCATGTTCGAGGAGGTGGTGCGCTACGCGGCGGATCGAGGAGACCTGCCCCGCGACGTCGACGTCCCTGAGCTCGGGGCGCTGCTGCAGACCGCCACCATGGACGCCCTGGTGGGTTGGGCCGCGACCAAGCAGTCGTCCACCGCCCTGCGGGGTGCCCTGTGTCGGCGCGCCGACATCATCTTGTGCGGCGCGGCCGTCTCCTATCGCCGCTGAGCAGATCCGGACAAGAATTAGGCGTGGTACAACTCGCTGCTCAGCCGGCGGCCGGGTTCTGCCTCAGCCGGCGGGCCAGGTTCTGCCTCAGCCGGCGGGCCGACTCGGCGTGCTCAGCCGGCGGCCGGGTTCTGCCTCAGCCGGCGGGCCAGGTTCTGCCTCAGCCGGCGGGCCAGGCGATCGACTTCGTCTCGAGGTACTGCTCGAAGCCCTCTCGGCCGTTCTGGCGGCCCACGCCGCTGTTCTTGTAGCCCCCGAAGGGCATGTCGGCGTTGTAGTAGAGGCCACCGTTGACGCTCATCACCCCGGCCCGGATGCGCTCGGCCACGGCCATGGCCCGGTCGAGCGACGCCGAGGTCACCCCGCCGGCCAGGCCATAGCTGCTCTGGTTGGCGATCCGCACCGCGTCGTCGTCGTCTTCGAACGGGATCACCGCCAGCACCGGACCGAAGATCTCCTCCTGGGCGATCGTCATCGAGTTGTCCACGTCGGTGAACATGGTGGGCTCGACGTACCAGCCCTTCGGCAGGTCCTTCGGGCGCCCGCCGCCCAGGCTCAGCGTGGCACCCTCGGCGATCCCCTTCTCGATGTAGCCGAGCACGCGGTCACGTTGCCTGGCCGAGATCAGCGGGCCCATGAGCACGTCTTCGCGCTCGGGGGTCGCCCTGGGTGGCCAGGGCGAAGTACGTCTTGAGCTGCTCGACGCCCTCTTCGTAGCGCGAGCGGGGGAGCAGCATGCGGGTGGGGATGGCGCAGCCCTGGCCCGAGTGGGCGCACACGGCCAGTCCGCCGAGCAGGGCGGAGGCGAAGTCGGCGTCGTCGAGCACGATGTTGGCCGACTTGCCCCCGAGCTCGAGGAAGAGGCGCTTCATGGTGGCTGCCCCCTTCTCCATGATCCGCTTGCCCACCGCGGTGGAGCCGGTGAAGGAGATGAGATCGACCTGGGGGGACAGGGTCAGCTGCTCGCCCAGCAGGTGGTCCGACGAGTTGATCACGTTGAGGACGCCGGCCGGGATGTCGGTGCGCTCGGCCACCAGTCGCCCGATCAGGGTGGCGTTCCACGGGGTGTCCGGTGCCGCCTTGAGCACCACCGTGTTGCCGGTGGCCAGCGCCTGGCCGAGCTTGTTGATCGTCACCTCGAACGGGAAGTTCCAGGGCACGATGGCGCCGACGACGCCGACCGCCTCCTTGGTGATGCGCCGGGAGTTGTTCCCGCCCATGAAGTCCTCGGCATCCGGTAGCCGGGTGTCCCAGGCGAACTCGTCGATGAGCTTGATCGGGTAGCGCAGACCTTCAGACAGCGGGGCGTCGAGCTGGGGCCCGTTGGTGAGCATCCGGGGCAACCGACCTCCAGGATCAGCTCCTCCCGCAGCTCCTCCTTCTCGGCGTCGAGCGCCTCCTGCAGCTGGTTCAGGCAGTGCTTGCGCAGCTCCCGGTTGGTCGACCAGTCGGTGTCGTCGAAGGCCCGGCGAGCGGCGGCGATGGCCCGTTCCATGTCGGCCGGTGACGCGTCGGCGACCTGTCCGAGCACCTCCTCGGTGGCCGGGTTGACGTTGTCGAACATCCTTCCCGAGTCGGCCTCCACGAGCTGCCCGTCGATGAGCAGCCGCGTCTCCGGCTCGACCTTCGGTGCGTCAGCCACGATGTTCCCCCATGGGTCGGTCAGCGCCGGAGCGCCGGCGGATATCGACGTTGCGTGGAAATGAGAATACCGTTACCGGAGCTGACCGGGCAAGCCGGCGGACCGACGAGATGGGCCGACGAGATGGTCGGCGCACCGGGGCTAGGGTCGCCGGGCGTCGTTCGATCAGACCTGACTGTCTCCTGCAAGCCAGAACACGAGAGGGCAAGCGCACATGAAGTTGGAAGGAAGCTCAGCGATCGTCACGGGTGGTGCCGGCGGCCTCGGGGCCGCGACCGTCCGCCAGTTGGTCGCCTCGGGGCTGCGGGTCGTGGTGTTCGACCGCGACGCCGAGCGGGCCGGCGCGCTGGCCGACGAGCTCGGCGACGCCGCCGTCGCGGTGAGCGGCGACGTGACCGACGACGACGACGTGGCCGCCGCCATCGAGGCGGCGCGGGGCCTGGGTGCGCTCTCGGTCCTGGTCAACGTGGCCGGCGGGGGAGTGGGCGGCGGCCGCACGGTGGCCCGCGGCGGGATCCCCCACGACAAGGAATCGTTCGTGGCCACCATGGAGATGAACGCCATCGGGACCTTCAACGTGACGCGCCTGGTGTGCGCGGCGATGGGCGACAACGAACCCGACGACGACGGCCGAGCGCGGCGTGGTGGTGAACACGGCGTCGATCGCCGGGATGGAGGGCAAGAGCGGCCAGGTCGCCTACGGCGCGGCCAAGGCCGCCATCCTGGGCATGACCCTGCCCATGGCTCGTGACCTGGCCCCGATGGGCATCCGGGTGTGCGCCATCGCCCCGGGCACCATGGGCACGCCGCTCATGCTGGGGGCGCTGGAGTTCATGAAGGAGGACCCGTCGGCGGCCATCGTCTTCCCCAAGCGGATGGGCTACCCCGAGGAGTTCGCCCTCCTGGTGGATTCGATCGTGCGCAACCCCTACCTCAACGGGGAGAACATCCGCCTCGACGGCGCCCTGCGCTTCACCGCCCGCTGATCCGGTGGTCACCATCGACGGGCTCCTGGCATCGCTCACCCTGGAGCCCACCGCCGCCGATCGCTACCGGGCCCCGAACGTGGCCTCCGGGCACGGTGTGGTGTTCGGCGGCCAGTTGCTGGCCCAGTCGATCGTCGCCGGCCTGGAGGGCCACGACGCCATGGCGGTCAAGACGGTGCACACCGTGTTCGCTCGCAGCGCGGAGCCCGAGCTGCCGGTCGAGATCGTGGTCGATCGGATGCACGGCGGCCGCAGCTTCGCCAGCGCCACGGTCACCATCCACCAGGGCGAACGGCTCTGCACCCGCTCGATCGTGTTGCTCAGCGCCGACGAGGAGGACCTCATCCGCCACGCCGACGGACCCACCCGGGCGTCCGATCCCGACCTGGCCGAGCCCATGGGTGACGGCGACGGGGACTGGGAGATCCGGGTGGTCGACGGGGTCGACATCAGCGACCCTGATGCGGTGGGTCCAGCCGACCTCGACGTGTGGACCCGGTTCGTGGGCGCCCCCGACGATCCGGCCACCAGCCAGGCCCTGCTGGCCTTCGCCACCGACGGCTTCCTCATCGGCACGGCCATGCGACCCCACGCCGGGGTGGGCCAGGCCCAGGCCCACCGCACGCTGTCCACGGGGGTGATCAGCCACACGCTGACCTTCCACGAGCCGTGCAACGCTGGCGACTGGCTCCTGCTGTCGCACCACAGCCCCTACGCCGGTCGGGGCCGCAGCTACGGCCGGGCCGACGTCTTCACCCGCGACGGCGACGCTGGTGGCGTCATTCGTGCAGGACAACCATGATCCGCCCGATGCCGGCCCGCGCCAGCGGCCCGCTCTGAGCCCGACCGGAGGAGCTGACCGTGACCGACGCGGTGATGGATGACCTCGAGGCCATCCGCCAGCTCAAGGCGCGCTACTTCCGAGCGATGGACACCAAGGACTGGGTGGCGCTGCGCGCCGTGTTCACCGACGACGTGCTCATCGACACGACCGACTCCGGCGGCGAGGTCGTCTCCGGTGCCGACGAGTTCCTGGCGTTCCTCCAGGAGGCCATCGGTGAGGTGGTCACGGTGCACCACGGCTACACCCCCGAGATCGAGCTGACGTCGGAGACGACCGCGACGGGCGTGTGGGCCATGGAGGACATGCTGTGGTGGCCCGACGGCAGCGAGCTGCACGGCTACGGCCACTACCACGAGGAGTACCAGAAGGTCGCGGGTGGCTGGCGCATCCGGTCCTCGACCTTGACCCGTCTGCGCATGGACTTCGTCGGGGGACCCGACTGACGATGGTCGGGGGAACCGAGACCTGACGATCAGGAAGTGATCACCGGCAGGCACTCCCAGCCCCGCACCGTCGAGGTCCGGGCCTGCACCGCGTTGTCCCAGTCGACCTCCCACGACCCGAAGCGCTGCAGCACTTCGTCCAGGGCCACCCGCCCCTCGAGGCGGGCCAGTGCCGCGCCCAGGCAGAAGTGCAGGCCGTAGCCGAAGGCCAGGTGGTGGTCGATGCGGCGGGTGATGTCGAAGGTGTCGCCGTCGGGGAACTTGCGGCTGTCGCGGTTGCCCGACCCGTTGAGCAACAGGATGGCGCTGCCCTCGGGCACCACCTGGCCGTGGTGGGTCACGTCGTGGGTCACGAAGCGGGCCTGCACCGGCGACGGGGGCTCGAACCGCAGCACCTCCTCGATGGCGGCGGGGACCAGATCGCGGTTCTCCACCAGGTGGCGCAGCTGGTCCGGGTGGTCGGCCAGGACCTTGCCCGTCCAACCGATCAGGCGGGTCGTGGTCTCGTTGCCCGCCGCGGCCAGCAGGTTCACGAACCCGAGGACCTCCTCGCGGCTGAGCCGACGTTGCTCGCCGTCCTCGTCGGTGAACTCGGCTTGGAGCAGTTCGGTCATGAGGTCGTCGGAGGGGTGCTCGGCCCGCCAGTCGATGTACTCCTCGAACCCCCCGCTCTGTTCGGACGCCTCCAGCCGGGCCTCGATGTCGGGCATGGAACCGTCGTCGAGCCGGAGACCCTCGTCGATGCGATCGCGGATCTCCTCCTGGTCCTCCTCGGGGATGCCCAGCAGCATGCCGATGGTGCGCATCGGCATCTGGGCGCCCAGGTCGCGGATGAAGTCGAACCCGCCGGTGCCGACCAGCGGATCGAGGCTGTGGGCGCAGAACTCGCGCACCTTGGGCTCGATGGCGTTCATCTTCTTGGGGGTGAACACCCGCGACAACAGCCCCCGATGCAGGTCGTGGCCCGGTGGGTCCTCGAAGATGATCGAGCCCGGCGGGATCTCCATGCCGCTCTTGATGAGCTCCAGGATCGTGCCCTTGGCCGAGCTGTAGGTCCGCCAGTCGACCAGGCAGGGTTCGACGTCCTCGAAGCGGCTGAGGGCGTGGAAGTCGTACCGCTCGTTGTAGTAGAGGGGCCGCTCGTCGCGCAGGCGCCGGAAGATGGGATAGGGGTCGGTATCGATCTCGAAGTCGAAGGGGTCGTAGTAGAGCTCGGAATCGGTGGTGGTCACGTCAATCCCCCTGGATGCACCGGAGAGGTGGGTGTGCGCAGGCCAGATGGTCGCGCAGGTCGGACCCGCCCGTGGACGAAGCGGTCGGCGACGATCCGGCGCACGGGATGTCGAGTAGGTTACCCTGAAGGAAATGTCCATTGCGCGAGAGAAGAAGATAGTTCTCGCAACTCTCCCGGGGAGGCTCGGATGCGCATCGGCGTGATGCTCGGTCCGGAGCGAGGTCGCTACGCCACCAAGGTGGAACGGTTGCGGGCCGACGCCCGCTGGGCCGAGGAGGCGGGGATGGCATCGGTGTGGGTCCCCCAGATCCCCGACGACTTCGATGCCCTCACCCTGGCGACCATCGTGGCCGCCGAGACCAGCCGCATCGAGATCGGCACCGCGGTGGTGCCCGTGCAGACCCGCCATCCCATCGCCTTGGCCCAGCAGGCCTTGTCGGTCCAGGCGCTGTGCCAGGGCCGGCTCTCGCTCGGCCTCGGCGTGTCGCACCACTGGGTGATCGACGAGATGCTCGGCCTGCCCTACGAGCACCCGGTCCCCACCATGGCAGCCAACCTCGACGTGCTCGACCAGGCCCTGCGCGGGCCCGGGATGGTGGACGTGGAGAACGACCTGTTCCGGGTGCACAACCCACTCGACATCACCGACATCACGCCGACCCCGGTGCTGTTGGCCGCCCTGGGTCCGTTGATGTTGAAGCTGGCCGGGTCCCGGACCGACGGCACGATCCTGTGGATGGCCGACGAGCGGGCCATCGCATCGCACGTGGTCCCCCACCTCACCCGCGCCGCCGAAGCGGCCGGCCGGCCCACGCCGCGGGTGGTGGCCGGCATCCCCGTTTGCCTGTGTGGCGAGGACGAGGTCGAGGTGGCCGTGGCCCGGACCAACCGGATCCTGGCCGAGGCGGAGACGTCACCCAACTACCAGCGGCTGCTCGAGCACGGCGACGCCCGCGAGGTGGGCGACATCCTGGTGGCGGGCAGCCAGGCCACCATCGAGCAGCGCCTGCGCTCCTTCGCCGACGCCGGGGTCACCGACATCTCGGTGCGGGTGGTGCCCATCGGCGAGGGTCGTGACCAGCTGGTCGCCTCCTCGAAGCGGACCCGAGCCCTGCTGTCGTCGTTGACCTCGTCGTTCTGAGCCGGCCCGCGCCCCGTCGCAGGGTGGCCGACCCGGTGGCGGAACATTTCTAGAAACGCTATTCTCATTCAGCAGCACTGCTGTTCTCATCCGCGAAACGAGGAACCCCATGTCGACGCGATCTCTCGACTATCCCGTCTTCGATGCCGACAACCATCTCTACGAGACGCGCGACGCGTTGACGAAGTTCCTGCCGGATCGCTATCGGGGTGCCGTCGACTACGTCGAGGTGCGGGGCCGCACCAAGATCGTCATCCGGGGCCAGATCTCCGAGTACATCCCCAACCCCACCTTCGACGTGGTGGCCCGGCCCGGCGCCATGGAGGAGTACTTCCGCGTCGGCAACCCCGAGGGCAAGAACCGCCGCGAGATCTTCGGCGAGCCGATGCGGGCGCTGCCCGCCTTCCGCGAGCCGGCGGCGCGCCTCGAGCTCATGGACAGCCAGGGCATCGATCGGGCCCTCATGTTCCCCACCCTGGCCAGCGTGGTCGAGGAGCGGATGCGTGACGATCCCGAGCTGATCCACGCGGTCGTCCACTCGCTGAACCAGTGGCTCCACGAGACCTGGGAGTTCAACTACCAGGACCGCATCTTCACCACGCCGGTCATCAGCCTGCCGATCGTGGACAAGGCCATCGAGGAGCTCGAGTGGGTGCTCGAGCGCGGGGCCCGCGCCGTGCTCATCCGTCCGGCGCCCGTCCCGGGTTTCCGCGGCCCCCGCTCCTTCGGACTGCCCGAGTTCGATCCCTTCTGGGAACGGGTGGTCGAGGCCGACATCCTGGTGGCCATGCACTCGTCCGACAGCGGGTACGAGCGCTACGCCAACGAGTGGATCGGCAACAACAGCGAGATGTTGCCGTTCCAGCCCGAGGCCTTCCGCATGCTCTCGGCCTGGCGACCGGTGGAGGACGCGGTGTCGTCGCTCATCTGCCACGGAGCGCTGTCGCGGTACCCCCAGCTGAAGGTGGGGGTCATCGAGAACGGCAGCAGCTGGGTGGAGCCGCTGATGCAGCGGCTGGCGGACACCTTCAAGAAGATGCCCCAGGACTTCCCCGAGGACCCGATCGAGGTGATGAAGCGCAACATCTACATCAGCCCGTTCTGGGAGGAGGATCTCGGCGCCCTGGCCGAGCTGCTCGGCGAGGACCACGTGCTGTTCGGCTCCGACTACCCCCATCCCGAGGGCCTGGCCGACCCGGCCACCTACGTCGACGAGCTGGCCGGGCTGCCCGACGAGACCGTCCGCAAGATCATGGGTGGCAACCTGGCCCGGCTCATGCACGTCGAGGACGCGGTCCTGCGATGAGCGCAGGCGGCGATGGCTGGGAGTCCATCCCGGCCATGACCGCGGCTGCGGCGGATCGATTCGGCTCCCAGCCCGCCGTCGTCGACGGTGACACCCGACTCTCCTACGCCGAACTGTTCGACCGGTCGCGTGCCTTGGGCGCCGCGCTGGTGGCCTCGGGTGTGGAGCCGGGTGATCGGGTGGCCATCTGGGCGTTCAACTGCGCCGAGTGGATCGTCGCCGCGCTGGGCGTGTTCGAGGCGGGCGCCGTGCTGGTGCCGATCAACACCCGCTTCAAGGGGACCGAGGCCGGCGACATCCTGCGTCGGGCCCGGGTCCGGGTCCTGGTCACCGTCACCGACTTCCTGGGGACCGACTACGTCGAGATGCTCGGCGACGCGGGCGGGGACCTCCCGGACCTCGACACCATCGTCATCGCCCGGGGCCCCGAATCGGCTGGCACCGAGTCGGGGCCGGCGGTGGCGTGGAACGCGTTCGTGGCCCGGGGCACCCGCGAGTCGATGGCCGAGCTGGATCGGCGCCGCCTGGCGGTGGGGCCCGAGGACCCGTCCGACATCCTGTTCACCTCGGGGACCACGGGGTCTCCCAAAGGGGTGGTCCAGACCCATGGCCGCACCCTGAAGGTGGCCACCGACTGGGTGGCCATGACCGGGCTCACCCAGGGCGACCGCTACCTCATGGTCAACCCCTACTTCCACATGTTCGGTCTCAAGGCGGGGGTCCTGGCCTCGGTGGCCGCGGGGGCGACCATGCTGCCCGAGGCGGTGTTCGACGTCGAGCGTGCCCTGGCGCGGGTGGCCGAGGAGGCCATCACGGTGCTGCCCGGCGCCCCCGCGCTCTACCAGGCCATCCTCGACCACCCCGACCGCGACCGCTACGAGCTGTCCAGCCTGCGGGTGGCGGTGACGGGCGCGGCCGACATCCCGGTGGAGCTGATCCGGCGGGTCGACCAGGAGCTGCCCTTCTCGATCATCATCACGGGCTACGGCCTCACCGAGGGTGGCACCGCGTCGGCCACCTCGCCGGGTGACGACGTCGAGACCATCGCCACCACCGTCGGGCGGGCCCGACCGGGGTTCGAGCTGCGCATCGTCGACGGCGAGGGCCACGACGTGGCCCCCGGCGAGCCCGGCGAGATCCTGCTCCGCGGCGGCAGCATCATGTCGCACTACCTCGACGATCCCGAGGCCACCGCCGCCGCGCTGTCACCTGACGGGTGGCTGCGGACCGGCGATCTCGGGGTGATCGACGACGCCGGCTGCCTGCGCATCGTTGGTCGGGCCAAGGACATGTTCATCGTCGGGGGCTTCAACGCCTACCCGGCCGAGATCGAGAACGTCCTGGCCCGCCACCCCGATGTGGCCCAGGTGGCGGTCATCGGCGTCCCCGACCATCGGCTGGGTGAGGTGGGGATGGCCTTCGTGGTCACGCGTGCCGGCGCGTCGATCACCGGCCCCGAGCTCATCGAGTGGAGCCGTGAGCAGATGGCGAACTACAAGGTGCCCCGCGCCGTCGAGATGGTCGACGAGCTGCCCCTCAACGCCACCGGCAAGGTGATGAAGGAGACCCTCCGCGAGCGCGCAGCCCAAGTCGGTTCGGCGACGGCGTCGTGACCGCCCCCGAGCTCGCCCCGGAGCCAGCCGGGCTGTCGTCGTTCGCGGATCTGCGGGTGGTCGAGTTGGGCGTGTGGGTGGCCGCGCCGGCCACCGCCGCGCTGCTGGCCGACTGGGGGGCCGAGGTCATCAAGGTGGAGCCGCCCACGGGCGACCCGATGCGCCAGGTGTTCGGATCGTTGGGGATCGGCGACGACATCCCCAACCCCGCCTTCGCCCTCGACAACCGGGGCAAGCGCAGCGTGGTGCTGGACCTTCGCGACCCGCTTGGGCGCGAGCAGTTCGAGCAACTGCTGGCCACCGCCGACGTGTTCATCAGCAACCTGCGGCCCGATGCGCTCGACAAGCTCGACCTCGAGCCCTCCGCCACCGTGGCCCGCCATCCTCGGCTGGTGTACTGCAGCGTCAGCGGGTACGGCCTCGAGGGCGAGGATCGCAACCGCCCGACCTATGACATCGGCGCCTTCTGGGCTCGTTCGGGGCTGTCCATGCAGATGGCGGACGGCGAGGGCAACCCGCTCAACGCCCGTGGTGGGATCGGCGACCACATCACCGGCCTGGCCGCGCTGGCCGGCGTGCTGGCCGCGGTGGTCGAGCAACGCCAGACCGGCGTGGGTCGGGTGGTGGAGGTGTCGCTGCTGCGGACCGGCACCTACGTGCTGGGATGGGACCTGGGCATCCAGATGGCGCTGGGCAAGGTGGCCCGCGCCGAGCAGCGCGACCGCAACCAGGCGCCGCTGATGAACCCCTACCGGTGCGCGGACGGTCGTTGGTTCTTCCTCACCGGGCTGGAAGCGGCCCGCCACCTGCCGGCGGTGTGCCGGGCGCTGGGCCGGCCCGACCTGCTGGAAGATGCTCGCTTCGCCGACGCCGGCGCCATCCGCAGGAACCGCACCGAGGTCATCGCCATCCTCGACGAGCTGTTCGCCCAGCGGCCCTTCGACGAGTGGGCCGAGCGCTTCGACCGCGAGGGTGTGTGGTGGGCCCCGGCGCAGTCGCCGGTCGAGGTGGTGGCCGACCCCCAGCTCATCGCCAACCACGGGTTCGTGGAGCTGGCGGGAGAGGCGGCGGGCGGGGACCTGCAGCGCTCGGTGGCCGGCCCGGTCACCTTCTCCGGGGTGTCGCCGCCGGCGCGGACGTCGGTCCCTGCACTGGGCGAGCACACCGACGAGGTGCTGACCAGCCTGACCGAGGAACACCGGCGTTGATGCACCGGGGGCTCGAAGCGACTGCGGCCCGGTTCGGAGATCGCCCGGCGCTGCTCGACGGCGACGACGGCTGGACCTGGGCCGAGCTCGACGCCCGAGCCGACGCCTTCGCCCACCGACTGGCCGCCCGCGGCGTCGCCCCCCGGGATCGTGTGGCCGTCATGACCTCCAACCGGCCCGAGTTCGTGGTCGCGGTGTTCGCCATCTCGAAGCTGGGGGCCGCCGCGGTGCTGCTCAGTCCGGCTTGGAAGGCCTTGGAGGTCGACCACGCCGTCGATCTCACCGCTCCGGTCCAGGCCGTGGCCGACGGACCGGGCGTGGCGTTGCTGGCGTCGCGGCTGGGCTCCGGCAACGTCATCGATCTCGATGACCCGCAGGCCGCGGCGGAATCGGCTTCGGGGCCGGGGGCGGGGTCCGCCGACCTGGGCGATGTCGACGAGACCGACGAAGCCGTGCTCGTGTTCAGCTCGGGCACGACCGGGCTGCCCAAGGCCGTGCGCCACACCCACCGCTCGATGGGCCACGCCACCGAGCACTGGTGCCAGGCCCTGGGGTTGGGGGGCGACGACCGGTTCCAGGTGGCCACCCCGCCCTCGCACATCCTGGGTCTGCTGAACCTGCTGGCCGCCGCTTCGGCGGGGGCCACCGTGCGACTGCACCGGCGTTTCGACCTCGACCAGGTGCTGGCCCGGATCGAATCCGACCGCATGACGCTGGAGATGGCGGTGGCACCGATCGCTCTGGCGCTGGCCAACCACCCCCACCTGGAGGACAGCGACCTCTCGTCGCTGCGCTACATCATGTGGGGCGCCACCCCGGTGAGCGAGCACGTGGCCGACGTGGTCACCAGGCGCACGGGCGTGCGCTGGCTGCCCGCCTACGGCGCCAGCGAGGTGCCGGTGATCGCGGCCAACCCGGTCGATCGCCCGGACCAGTGGCGGCTCGACTCGGCCGGACTGGCGCCCGAGGGCGTCGAGCTGCGGGTGGTCGACCTGGCGGGCGGCGAGGTGCTTGCTCCTGGCGGGATCGGCGAGATCCAGGTGCGGAGCCAGTCGGTGATGGCCGGCTACCTGCCCGACGAGGCCAACGCCGAGGCCTTCGTCGACGGCTGGTACCGCACCGGCGACGTGGGATGGGTCGAGCCCGAGGGCTGGGTGCACCTGACCGACCGGGCCAAGGAGATGATCAAGGTGAACGGGTTCCAGGTGGCGCCGGCCGAGATCGAGGCCGTGCTGCACGGCCACGCCGCGGTGCTGGACTGCGCGGTGTTCGCCATCCCCGACGAGCGGGCCGGGGAGGTGCCGGTGGCCGCTGTGCGGCTCGATCCCGACGTGGTCGTCACCCCGGCTGAGCTCCAGCAACTGGTGGCGGAGTCGCTGGCCACCTACAAGCAGCTGCGGCGGGTGGTGGTGGTGGACGACATCCCCCGACTCCCGTCGGGCAAGGTGCTGCGTCGCACCCTGCGCGACGAGTGGACCCCCACCCTGGTGGCGGCCGGGGTGGGCGGCCGACGATCGGGTGAGAGGGTCGACTGATGGATGTCCGCCTCTCGCCCGAGCAGCAGGCGCTGCGCGACTCGGTCGCCCAGGTGGCCGACCGGCTCGGCCCCAAGGCCGTCGGCCAGCTCGACGACCACGACCGGGCCGCCAAGCTCGACGCGGCGGTGACGGCCTCAGGCTGGCGCGAGCTGCGCACCGCCGAGTCCGGCGGGTCCCCGCTGGCCTCGGGTGTGGAGGCGGCCATCGTGGCCGAGGAGCTCGGGCGCGGGCTGCTCGACGTGTCGTTCCTGGGGCCGACGCTGGCGGCCGAGCTGCGCCGCCTGGCCGGTGCCCCGCCGGCCCAGGTCCCCGAGACCATCGCCGTGGACGGCCACCTGGCCGCGCTGGCCACCTCGCGTACGGCCGAGCTTCCGGCCGGTGTGGTGATCGTCGACGCCGGCGGGGCCGATGCCGCCTTGATGTTGCTGGACGGTCCGGCGGGCTCGTCACTGGCGTCGCTGTCACTCGAAGCGGCCTCGGTGACCGAGCCCACCGACCTCACCCGGCCCTCCGTGGTGGCCGGTCCGTCGATCCGCCTGGTGGAGGTGGCCGACCAGACCCGCCCGCTCCGCGACGACGACCTCGGTGCCTGGACGGCCCTGGGCCTGGCGTTGACCTGCGCCGACCTGGTGGGAACCATGCGCGGCGCGGTCGACCTGGCCTGTGAGTACGCGTCCGTCGCGGCGCCAGTACGGCGCGGCCATCGGTTCCTTTCAGGCCGTCCAGCATCTGCTGGCCGACGCCTTCGTGGCCATGGAGGGCTCGCGCAGCGTGGCCCTGCACGCGGCCTGGGCCGTCGATGCCCTCCCGCCCGCCGAGGCGCTGGCCGCCGGGGCGGTGGCCAAGGCCTATTGCGCCCGAGCGGCGCGAGGGGTGTGCGAGACGGCCATCCAGGTGCACGGCGGCATCGGCAACACCTGGGAGTGCCTGGCCCACGTGCACCTCGCGTCGGGCGATGCTGTCGAGCGACCTGTTCGGCGGCGCGGGTGCGAACCTGGCCCGCGTGCTCGACCATCACGGGATCGGAGCTGGCGATGGACTTCGGTGACGCGCCCGACGAGGCCGAGTTCCGCCTCCGCCTGCGGGACTGGCTCCAGACCAACAACCCGGGGTTGCCCACCTCTTCGACCGACGACCAGTACTGGGCGGGCATGGCCCCGTGGCATCAGTCCCTGCACGATGCCGGCTTCTTCGGCATGTCCTGGCCGAAGGCGATCGGGGGCCAGGATCTGCCCAGCGTCTACGACGTGATCCTCGACGAGGAGCTGGCGGCCGCGGGCGCCCCGCCCCGGCCCAGCCTGGGCTACCTGGTGGAAGGGATCCTGGCCCACGCCAACGCCGAGGTCCAGGCACGCTTCCTGCCCGGCATCGTGAACGGACGCGAGCGCTGGTGCCAGGGCTTCAGCGAGCCCGACGCCGGCTCCGACCTGGCCTCGCTGCGCACCCGCGCCGACCGCGACGGCGACGAGTTCGTGATCTCCGGTCACAAGGTGTGGACCAGCTACTCCGACGACGCCGACTGGTGCCTCGTGCTGGCCCGCACCGACCACGACGTGCCCAAGCACAAGGGCATCTCGGCCTTCGCCGTGCCCATGCACCAGCCGGGGATCGAGCAGCGACCGCTACGGATGATCAACGGGATCACCAAGGAGTTCGGCGAGGTGATCTTCGACGGCGCCCGGGTCCCGGCCGCCGACATGATCGGCGAGCCCCGGTCGGGGTTGGGCCCTGGCCATGACGGTGGTCAGCCACGAGCGCGAGCCGGGCGAGCTCGGCTTCGCCGGTCGCTACACCAAGCTGGTCTCCCAGCTCGTCACGAAGGTGCGCGCCGAGCCGTCGGCCTACAGCCGCCGAGCAGGTGCGCGAGCTGGGCTGGGCCATGGTGGAGGCGGAGATGTTGCGATTGCACGTGTGCCGGCGCCTGTCGGACAGACTCGACGGCATCTCCCACGGACCGGAGGGATCAGTGGACAAGTTGCTCATGACCCAGGCCGAGCAGGCAGTGGGCCACGCCGCGGTGGCCATCGGCGGCGCCGGCCACGGCGGCGCCGACGACACCTGGTTGAAGGTGTACCTCTACAGCCGGGCGCAGAGCGTCATGGGCGGCACCTCGCAGATCCAGCGCAACCTGGTGGCCCAGCGGATCCTGGGGCTTCCGACATGAGCACCTATGACCTGCCGGCCGAGCTGGTGGTGGAGACCGACGGCCCCATCCGTCTGGTCCGCATGAACCGGCCCCACGACCTCAACGCCACCAACCACGTGCTCCACGAGGCGCTGTCGCGGCTCTGGCCGCAGGTGGACGCCGACCTCGACGCCCGGGCCGTCGTCCTCACGGGCAACGGGCGGGCGTTCTCGGCGGGCGGCGACTTCGAGTACATCGCCGAGCTCAGCCAGGACCAGGCGCTGCGCCACGAGTCGCTCACCCACGGTCGCCAGATCGTGCTGGGCATGACCCGGTGCCGGGTGCCGGTGATCGCGGCCGTCAACGGTCCGGCGGTGGGACTCGGCTGCAGCCTGGTGGCGCTGTCCGACATCGTCTTCATGGCGCAGAGCGCCCATCTGGCCGATCCGCACGTGATGGTCGGGCTGGTGGCCGCCGATGGCGGTCCGGTGACCTGGCCGCTGCTCACGAGCCTGCAACTGGCCAAGGAGTACGCGCTCACCGGTGACCGCATCCCCGCCACCCGGGCCGCCGAGATCGGCCTGGTGAACCACGTCTGCCCCGACGACGAGGTGCTCGACCAGGCACTGGCCTGCGCTCGGCGCATCGCCAAGCTCCCCCGCCAAGCGGTGGAGGACACCAAGAGGATCCTCAACCTCCACCTTGAGCGGGCCGTGGCGGCCACACTCGACTTCGCCCTCACCGCCGAGGACCGCTCGTTCACCTCGCCCGAGCTGGCCGCCAACCTGGAACGCCTCCGCGCCCCGCGCGACAGCTGAGCGAGAAGGCGATCAGGGCCCCTGGTAGAGGGCTCCGCCGTAGGACTCGGCCGAGGTCAGGGGGCTATGGAAGCGCGCCGCGCCCGCCACGGCCTCCTGGGCCTGGCAGCCCAGCCGGTGCGGCCCTTCATCACCGGACACCGCCGGCCAGGACTAGACGTCCGGGCTGGCCGGGAGTGCGGCCGGGTGGGCCGGCGCCACGGCATACACGCAGACGTTTCCGGCCCAGACGGCGATGCCCATCTCACCCGCGGGCGGGTGGTCGTAGTGCGGAGGCGACGGGTCGACCACCACCTCGACCCGGGCCCCGGGCAGGGACCGGGCCAGTTCGGCCTGAAGCGCCGGGGCCGAGACCCTGCCGCCGCCAGCCGAGCTGACCAGCCACTTGACCTGACGGGCCAGGAGGTGGGCCGTGGGGGTCGGCGCGATCGGTCCCGAGTCCGGGCAGGCGATGTGGCTGGTCGTGCCATCCCAGTCGGCCATGGACGACGTGGGGCCGATCGACCAGTGGATCCGGTAGCAGCGCGTCGCGATCATTGGCTGAGTGCCCTGGAACTCGTCGCCCTGGACCTGAGCGCGCAGGCGGAGGTCGACCGTGAGCTGGAACGGGTAGAGGTCGCCGCCGGGCCCGAGGCTCGGATCGACCCGGAGGAGCTCGCCGTAGGCGCCCATGATCCCGGCCATGACCCACGGGGTGTGGAATCCTCCCGCGCTGGTCGACCGGACGGCCTGGTGCACGCTCGCATCGTCGATCTGGGCGGCCTGCGACGCCAGCGAGCCACCGCCCGACGCGGCTGCAAGCCATCAGTGCGACCGCCGTCACCGCGTGCCCACCAGCGCCTGGAGTCGGCGAACCGGACGTCGTGCGAAGGTGTCCACCAATCCAGCCTCTCGAACGCGCCGGCTGCCGTCCATGGGGGATATCCCTCATACCGTCCCGAGCCTCATCCCGGTGATCGGGTTCACCGGCCTGTCAGTGGAGGCCGGCGTGCGATTCTTGGGGCCCCGATGCCCGCCAGGGCATCGGATGTCGGTCAGAGCGCCAGCAGGGGCGGGAGCCGACGGCTGGCGATCAGGTCGTCCCCCAGAGCCCGGGTCAGGGTGGTCGAGGAGCCGAACAAGCCGTCGAGCACCCGCACCCGGCGGAAGTAGCGCGGCGAAGTCGTGCTCGGTGGTGAAGCCGATGCCGGCCAGGACCTGCTGGCAGTGGCGAGCCGCGGTGCGCGCCTCGCGGCCGGCCATGGCCTTGGCCATGGCCGCGGTGGCGGGAGAGTCGTCCAGCCACGCCGCATCGATCAGGGCCTCGGCCGTCTCGATTGCCACCAGGGTCTCGGCCAGCCGGTGGCGCACTGCCTGGAACGAGCTGACGGGCACGCCGAACTGGATGCGCTCGAGCGCATGGGTGCGAGCCAGCTCCAGCATCTGGCGGGCCGCCCCCACCAACTCGTGGGCCAGGGCCACCCGCACCCGAGCCACGGCCGCGGTCCAGTGGGCCGCGGCCACCACGGCCAGGTCGGTGATGTCGATGTCCCGGCCGTGCACCTCGACCAACCCGAGCGTCGGATCGATGCCCTCGACCGGTCGCATCTCGAGCGCGCCAGCCGGCACCGTCACCGCGGTGACCCCGTCGTCGGCCGCCTCCGATGACGTCATGACCAGCACGTGGTCCGAATCGGCCATCCCGGCCGTGCCGAGCCCGTGCACCTCCAGGCCCGACCCGTGGCGTCGTCCCGGCGGGTCCCCGGTGCCGATGGCGGGCAGCACCGGGCGGCCGGTCGGGGCCGCGTCGGACCCCAGGGCCAGTCCCAGCAGGACGTCGATAGCCGACGAGGAGGCGTTGGCCGCGCCCTGGAGCTCGAAGAGCACCGAGACGGCGGCCCGGGGATCGTCGACGAGTGCTTCGCGCCAGCCCAGCTCGTCGAGGGCGACGTCCAGCGCCGTGCCCCGGTGGTGCTCGGTGGCATGTCGGAGGCTTCGCTCGAACAGCTCCCGGTCGGAACGGTCCATCAGCGATCGCGGCCCAGGTCGAGTAGGCGGCGGGCGATGATGTTGCGCTGGATCTCGGCGCTGCCCCCGTAGATGGTGGCGGCTCGCGAGTAGAGGAACTCGGTGCGCCACCGCTCGCTGGCCGGGTCGTCGCCGATGGTGATCTCGGTGGCCAGCCCGTCGGCCGCCAGGTCGAACACCGCCTGCTCGGCCGCGGCCACCAGCACCTTGTCGATCGAGGTCTCGGGACCCAGGTGCTCTCCTGCGGCCAGCCGGTGCTGGGTGGCTCGCGAGCGGGCCCGGAAGGCGTAGAGGAGCTGGGTCACCTCGCCCAGTCGGACCGGATCGAGATCGCCCGGGGCGGCGGCGTCGAGAAGCTGCTGGAGGCGGCGGTGGAGGTAGGCCGCCCGATGCCACAGCGCCGTGCTGCGCTCGAAGGGCAGCAGGTCCATGGCCACCGACCAGCCCTGGCCCTCGGTCGCCCAGCGTCCGCTCGAACGGGACGACCACCTCGTCGAAGAAGACCTCGCAGAACTCCAGGGCGCCGTGCATGGTCTCGATGGGGCGCACCGTGATCCCCGGGGTGTCCATGTCGACGAACAGCGCGGTGATGCCCCGGTGGGCCGAGTCGGGCGTGCCGGTGCGGGTGAGCAGCACGCAGCGCTGGGCGTACTGGGCCAGGCTGGTCCACACCTTCTGCCCGGTGACCGACCAGCCCTGATGGGTGCGGGTGGCCCGACACGACAGGGCGGCCAGGTTGCTGCCGGTGCCAGGTTCGGAGAAACCCTGGCACCAGGTCTCCTCCCCCCGCAGCAGCCGGGGGACCATGGTCGGCGGCCAGCTCCGGGCGTGGCGTAGTCGATCATGGTGGGGGCGAGCACCTCGGTCATGGAGTACAGGCCGGGCTCCACCAGGTCACGTGCGGTGAGCGCCTCGCCCAGGTAGGCCCGGAGCAGCGTCGAGCCAGGCAGGCCACCTACTCGCTCGGGCCAGCCCCGGCGCATCCAGCCGGCGTCGAAGGTCATCTGCTTGACCTTGGACAGCTGGGCCATCTGCAGGTCCAGCGTGCCGGTGCCGGCGTAGCCCGGTACCAGCTCGTCGTGACGGTCTTCCAGCCAGGCGTCGAGGTTCACCCGGAACTCGTCGAGGTCCATGGCGGCCAGGGGCGTGCCGGTCACGGGCGCGCTCAGGGCGCGCTCGGCTGGGGACGGGTGGGGTCGTGCGCCCGCCCCGAGTCCCGATCGCCGCTGCGGCGCAGGAAGGTCATCGACGCGCGTGTGCAGTCGCCAACCCTCGGGCGTGCGCCGGTAGCTGTCGGTGTAGTACCCGATGCGCATGTCGTGGGTGGTCTGCTCGACGAAGCACAGGGGCTGCTGGCCGGTGCCGGTGTCGCCGTCCAGCTCCAGCGCCGGCGGCCCGACCAGGAACAGGCCCTTGGGGGCGGCGGCCACCAGGGCCGGGAAGTCGGCCAGGGCGTAGGTGTCGCCGAAGGCCGAGTAGCTGCCGTTGGGGGTGAAGACCTCGATGACCGCGTCAATGTCGTCGCGGGTCATGCCGACCGCGTAGCGGGCCAGCACCTGCTCGATCTCGATGACGTCGTCGATGGGCGGTGGCTCCACCATTGCGACGATAATGGGCTTCTCCTCGGATGGCAACGTGGCTGGCGGCCACGCGCGGCAGCGTGCCATAGTCTGCCGGGACGCTCGGAACTGGAGGAGCCGTGGGGGACGCGAGCAACCGCGCTGGGGATCGGTGGCGCCTTCGATCGGTGCCGGATCATCTCGTGGATCGCTACGTGGCCGAGGGGTGGTGGACCGACGACACGCTCGGGATGATGGTGGCCGAAGGCCTCAGCCACATGGGTGACGTGGGGTTTCGGGTGCGCTCGGCGGTGCGCCCCTGGCAGGGCACCTTCGCCCAGGTCGACCGGGCGGGCGCGTTCGCTGGCCGGCGCGCTGGCCGCCCGAGGGGTGGGGCCGGGCGACGTCGTCCTGTTCCAGATCCCCAACTGGGTCGAGGCGGGCATCACTTTCTGGGCCGCCGCCTACCTGGGGGCCGTGGTCGTGCCGGTGGTGCACTTCTACGGGCCCAAGGAGGTCGACTACATCCTCGGTGCCACCTCGCCCGACGTGATCGTGACCGCCGACCGCTTCGGTCACAACGATTTCGTGGCCACCTACGACGCGCTGCTGGCCGACCGTCCCGAACCTCGGTGGCTGGTGACCACCGGGAACGAGCCCGGGGACCTGCCGGCGCGGGCCACGCGCTTCGAGTCCCTGCTCGACCACGAGCCCATCGCCGGGCCGGTGGCGGCCGACCCGGATGCGCCGGCCGTCATCGGGTTCACGTCGGGCACGACCCGCGATCCCAAGGGTGTGATCCACTCGCACCGCACGATCGGGTTCGAGACCCGCCAGCTCGAGTCGGGCTTCCCCACCGGCGGTCCCCCGCAGATCACCGGCGCGCCGGTCGGGCACTTCATCGGCATGCTCAACGCCTTCCTGGTCCCCATGTTGCGGGTGCGCGCCGTGAACCTGATCGACGTCTGGGATCCGGGCGAGGTGCTGCGCATGATGAGCGAGGACGGGCTCGGGGTTTCCGGCGGTGCCACCTACTTCCTCACCAGCCTGCTCGACCACCCGGACTTCACCGCTGAGCACCTCGCCCTCATGCCCTTCGCCGGGCTCGGGGGCTCGACCGTCCCGGTGGCGGTCACCGAGCGGGCCACCAGGCTGGGCATGAAGGTGTGGCGGTCCTACGGCAGCACCGAGCACCCGTCCATCACCGGCAGCCGCCTGGACGAACCGGAGGTCAAGCGGATCACCACCGATGGGCGGGCCCTCGAGGGCGTCGAGATCCGCTTGGACGACGACGGCCAGATCCTCAGCCGCGGACCGGACTGCTTCGTCGGGTACACCGATCCGGAGCTGACCGCAGCCGCCTTCGACGAGGACGGGTGGTACCACACCGGCGACGTCGGCATCCTTGACGACGAGGGCTACCTCACCATCACCGACCGCATCTCCGACATCATCATCCGCGGCGGCGAGAACATCAGCGCCCAGGAGATCGAGGAGGTGCTGCTGAGCCTCGACGCCATCGCCGAGGCAAACGTGGTGGCCGCCCCCGACGAGCGTCTGGGCGAGCGTGCCGCGGCGGTGGTCCGGGTGCGCGAGGGCATGGGTGCGCCGACCCTCGACGAGGTGCGCGCCCACTTCGGCGCCGCCGGACTCGCCCGCCAGAAGTGGCCCGAGGCGCTCTATGTGGTCGACGACTTCCCTCGCACCGCGTCGGGCAAGGTCCAGAAGTTCCGGCTCCGCCAGGACCTCCGGGAAGGACGATTCGTCCCCATCGAGAAGGACGATTCGTCCCCATCGAGTAGACGACTCGGCCCCAACCAGTAGACGACTGGAGGATGCACGTGACCGCCGAAGGACCCCGGATACCGCCATTGCCACCGCAGGAGTGGCCCGATGAGATGCGCGGCGCGCTCGCCGCCCTGCGTCCGCCCGAGCCACGCCACCCGTTTCCGTCGCGTGAGCCAGGGCGCCCGAAAGGGCTGAACGTGCTCGGCACCCTGGCCCGGTATCCCTCGTTGGCGCAGGCGTACCACACGTTCAACGGGCACGTGCTGTTCGCCACCACCTTGTCGGCCCGCCAGCGCGAGTTGCTGGTACTGCGTGTGGCCACCGTTCGCCAGTGCACCTACGAGTGGAAGCAGCACGTGGTGCTGGCCGGCGACGTGGGCCTCGGTCCTGACGAGATCCGCGACATCGCCACCGGGCCCGACGCACCCGGCTGGTCCGCGCTGGACCGGGCCATGCTCCAGTCGGTCGACGAGCTGCTGCGCGACGCCATGGTGGCCGATGCCACCTGGCGGGTGCTGGCCGCCGAGCTCGACGAGCGCCAGCTGATGGACCTGGTGTTCACCGTCGGCGCCTATGACCAGTTGGCCATGGCCATGCGGTCGTTCGGGATCGAGCTCGACGACGACCTGCGCTGACCACATCCCGACAGGCGGGCCGATAACGATCTTCTCTTTTCGGAGATGAATGATATCTTCGTGCTGATCCCCTGACCGGAGGAACCGACCATGGCGCACTTCCCCAAGCCCGCCGAGGGAAGCTGGACCCAGCAGTACCCCGAGCTCGGCACCGAGCCGGTGGACTACGAGGATTCGATCTCGCCCGAGTACTACGAGATCGAGCGCAAGGCGATCTTCGCCAAGACGTGGCTCAACGTCGGTCGGGTCGAGCGCATCGCGCGCACCGGCAACTACTTCACCAAAGAGCTCGACGCGGCCGGCACCTCGGTGGTGGTGGTGCGGGACAAGGCCGGTGACGTGCGGGCCTTCCACAACATCTGCCGTCACCGCGGCAACAAGCTGGTGTGGACCGACTACCCCCGCGAGGAGACGAGCGGGACCTTCCGTCAGTTCACCTGCAAGTACCACGGGTGGCGCTACGACCTCGACGGCTCGCTCAACTTCGTGCAACAGGAGTCGGAGTTCTTCGACCTGGACAAGGACGACTACGGCCTGGTGCCGGTCCGGTGCGAGGTGTGGGAGGGGTTCATCTTCGTGAACCTCGACGCCGATGCCGAGCCGCTCGAGGACTACCTGGGGGAGCTGGGCGCTGGCCTGAAGGGCTACCCCTTCGGTGAGATGACCGCCGTGTCCAGCTACCGGGCCGAGGTGGGGAGCAACTGGAAGCTCTTCATCGACGCCTTCATGGAGTTCTACCATGCGCCGGTTCTGCACGCGAAGCAGGCCACGGCCGAGGAGTCCCGCAAGCTCCAGGAGATCGGGTTCGAGGCATTGGCCTACAAGATCGCCGGGCCTCACTCGATGATCTCGTCCTGGGGCGGCATGGCCCCGCCCAAGGACGAGAAGATGGTCAAGCCCATCGAGCGGCGTGCTGCGCAGCGGTCTGTTCGGTCCGTGGGACCGCCCGATCGACATCGAGCTGCCCCCGGCGGTCAACCCGGCCCGCCACCCGGCCTGGGGAACGGACTCCTTCCTGTTCTTCCCCAACTTCATGATCCTGATCTGGGCCCCGAACTGGTACCTCACGTACCACTACTGGCCGACGTCCTACAACACCCACATCTTCGAGACCGGCCTCTACTTCGTGCCACCCAAGACGGCGAGCGAGCGGGTGGCCCACGAGCTGGCCCGGGTGACCTTCAAGGAGTACGGCCTCCAGGACGGCAACACCCTCGAGGCCACCCAGTCCATGATCGAGACGCGGACGGTGAAGGCGTTCCCGCTCAACGACCAGGAGATCGCCCTGCGCCACCTGCACCAGACGGGCCGGCGCTACGTGGCCGAGTACGAGGCGTCGCGGGAGACGCCGGTCACCATCTCGGCCGCGTCCTGAAGGAGACGACGATGACGATGTTGCCCGAAGCGTTCGCCGGCCTCGAGCCGTTCGCCGCCACCTGGTGCCTGCGCACCGAGGGTGAGCGCTACAGCCAGCGGCTGGCCAGCACCATGGACGAGATGCAGACCTTCTACGACTCGGCCTTCCCCCGCCTGGCCGAGGCGCTCGCCTACCTCGACCAGTACCCCCTCGACGCCCTTCCCGAGGAGGCCACCCACCTCCTGTGGCTGTGCTACTCGCTGGTGCAGGTGTCGTTCCCGGTGGAGGTGTGGCGCCAGCCCCGGGTGCCCGACAGCGGTGCGGCCAGCATCGACGCGGTCATCGAACCCGCGGTCTGAGGTCCCGGACGACGCGACCGCTCGCTCCCGCGGTCGAAGTTACCGCCGGGTAGGCAGAGGGTCGTTCTCGCTCACGAGTCACCTGATGTTCACGACGAGATACGCCTGCTCTTTCCAGCGCTGGGCTACGCTTCCACCGTGACGACCGACGACACGGCGGCCCCGAGCGGCGGTGAGGCAGCCGCCGGTGAGCTGGCGGGAGCTGGCGGTCGCCCGGTCGCTGGATTCGGCGCGGACCCGGGCCGAGAACCGTGTCCAGCGGTTCCTCGATGCCGCGCTCGAGCTCATGAACGAGGGCGATGCCGGCAAGGACTTCACCGTCCAGGAGGTGGTCGAGCGCTCGGGCCAGTCCCTGCGCAGCTTCTACCAGTACTTCGGCGGCAAGCACGAGCTCCTCCTGGCCCTGTTCGAGGAGTCGGTGCGCTCGACGGCTGAGCTCCTGCGCCAGAAGATGGACGAGGAGCCTGACGCCCAGGAACGCTTGCACCGCTTCGTGGTCGAGTACTACCGGATGTCGCGATCGGCCTCCGCCACCAAGGCACCGCCAGCCAAGGCCGGCGGCAAGTCCAGGGCAGACCAAGGCGTCGGCTCCCAAGGCGAACGGCAAGGCGGCGACCAAGTCGTCGAAGGACAGCCCGGCGCCGGTCATGGTGGACTTCGCCCAGAAGCTGCTGACCGGCTACCCGACCGAGGCGGCGGCCGCCTTCGCCCCGCTGGTCACGCTGTTCGGTGAGGTCCTCGACGCGGCGGCCGAGGCCGGCGCCGTACGACCCGGGCTGCGGCACGGCCCGATCGCCGGCATCGTGCTCGAGGCGATCATGTTCAACGCCTTCTCGATGACCATCGGCGGTGTCTCGGCCAGCGAGGGAGACCCGGCCGAAGAGCTGTGGAACCTGGTCCTGCACGGCGTCGCCGTGAGTCCGGCCTGAACCAGCACCTCGACCAGCCGGGTCAGTCCTGGCGGTAGACCTGCCCGCCCTTCATCACGAACCGCACGTCCTCGGTGACGGTGATGTCGGAGAGGATGTCGCCCGGTACGGCGATGATGTCGGCCAGCAGGCCGGCCTGGAGCCGGCCCCGGTCGTCGACGTCGATCAGCTCGGCGGCCACCGTGGTCGCGGCCCGAATGGCCTGGAGCGGCGTCATGCCCCGATCGACCAGGGCGATGAGCTCCTTGGCGTTGCGGCCGTGGGGGATGGCGGGGGCGTCGGTGCCGCAGGCCACCTTGACGCCGCGTTCGATGGCCTTGGTGATCGTGGCCCGGGCTCGGGGGAACACCTCGGCCGCCTTGGCCTGCAGCTCAGGTGCCGCATGGGACACGTCCATCCCGTCGGCCAGATAGGTGGTGGCCACCAGGAAGGTACCCCGCTCGACCATCAGGTCGAGGGTCTCGTCGCTCAGCAGCGACCCGTGCTCGAGGCAGTCGATACCGGACTTCGACCGCCACCCGGCCGGCCTCGTCGCCGTGGCAGTGGGCCGCCACTCGCAGGCCGGCCCGGTGGGCCTCGTCCACGATCGTCTCCAGCTCCTCGGTGGAGTACTGGCGAGCGCCGGGCGGCCCGGTGTGCGACATGACACCCCCCGAAGCGCTCACCTTGATGAGCTGAGCCCCGTACTTGATCTGGTAGCGCACGGCGCGGCGCACCTGGCTGATGCCGTCGGCCACGCCCTCCTCGACGGTGATGGGCAGGACGTGGGGCGCGAACGCCTGGAACATGGTCGGGTCGAGGTGACCGCCGGTCGGGCTGATGGCATGGCCGGCAGGCACCACCCGCGGGCCGTCCACCCAGCCCATGTCGATCGCCTTGCTCAGGGCCACGTCGAGCAGGATCCCGCCGGTCTGCACGAACAGGCCCAGGTTGCGCACGGTGGTGAACCCGGCCCGCAACGTCCGGCGGCCATTGGCCACGGCGCGCAGGGTGCGCAGGGCCGGATCCTCCTGTACGGGGATGAGGGGGCTGGCGTGGTTGGGGCCGCCCATGAACAGGTTGACCTCCATGTCCATCAGGCCAGGCAGCAGGGTCAGATCGCCCAGGTCGATGACCACCGTGTCGTCGGGGACGGTGGTGGGGGCCACCTCGACGATGCGATCGTCCTGGATCAGCAGATCACCCGGCGACACCACCTCGCCGGTGTCGACGTCGAGCATGCGGGCGCTGACCAGGTGGATCGGCGGCTGCGGGGTGCGCGGACGAGGCATGGCCCTCCTTCGAGGTGAAGCGGCGCGGACGACGGCGGGTGGCAACACGGTTTCCGAAACGCGCGAGTCAAATTATCACGGAGTGCTCGCGAACGTGGCCGCCCGCGGCGCTTGGCCGTCGGCCGATGCTCGGGCGAGCGCGGCGCTCGACGAGCGCTACGGTGCCGGTCCGATGGGTGATTCGACACCAGGCACCACCAACGTCGTCATCGGTGCGGCCTCGGGCATGGGAGCGGCCACCGCCGTGCTGCTGGCCCCCCGTGGCCGACTGCTGTTGGCCGACCGCGACCTGGCCCCGCTCGAGGAGGTGGCGGCGCAGATCCGCGACGAGATCGGGGGCGAGGTCGAGACCATGGGCTGCGACGTCACCGACCGGGCGCAGGTGGAAGCTGTGGCGCAGGCCGCCGGGACCCTCGGCGCTCTGGTGCACACGGCGGGTCTCTCTCCCTCCATGGCGCCGGGGCGACCCATCTACGAGGTGAACCTCATCGGCACGGCGCATGTCGTGCGCGCCTTCGAGACGCAGCTGGCGCCGGGCGCGTCGGCGGTGTGCTTCTCGTCGATGTCGGCGTACATGGCGCCGTCTTCCCCCGAGATCGATGCCGTCCTCGACGATCCCGAGTCGCCCACCTTCTTCGACGAGCTGGCCGCGACCGATGTCGACGTGGACAACCCGCAGATCGCCTACGTCCTGTCCAAGCAGGGGGTGCAGCGGATCATCCAGCTGCGGTCCGGGGCATGGGGGGCGAAGGGAGCCCGGCTGCTGTCGTTGTCGCCCGGGATCATCGACACGGGCATGGGACGACTCGAAGCGGCCAACGAGCCGGCGATGGCCGGCATGGTCGAGGCGAGCGCCCTCGGTCGGTCGGCTCGTCCTGAGGAGGTGGCGGCGGTGGCGGCCTTCCTGACGTCGGAGGCGGCGTCGTTCATGACCGGCACCGACGTGTTGGTCGACGGCGGGGTGATCGCCGCCTTGTTCGGGCCGACCCGCCGGGGCTGATCAGCCACCCATGTCAGCCGAGGGCGCGTCGTAGGGGCTCGGCGGCGGCGGCCAGCCACGTCTCGATGACCGGCGCCGGGTCGTCCACCTCGGCGCCGGCGAAGAAGAGCCCGCGGGTCGGGAGGCTGGCCCCGATCTCGACCAGTACCGGCCGCAGGTGCACCTCGACGGCCAGCGCGTGGGGCGGGCTCCCGCCGGTCATCAGGGCCACGGTGGGGATGCCGGCCAACTCGTCGCGGTCGAACTGATCGAGGAACAACTTGAGCAGGCCGGTGTAGGCCGCCTTGTAGGTGGGGCTGGCCACCACCAGCGCGACGGACCCGACCACGGTGGCCTTCAGGCGCGGCCACCTCGGGCGCACCCCAAGACAGCAACGCCGGTCCGTAGTCGGCCAGGTCGATGCTGGTGATCTCGACCGGGGTGGCGACGAGGTCGGCGAGCGCGGCGGCCACCGCCTCGGCCACGGCCCGGGTCCGCGATGCCGGTTTGGGGTTGCCCACGATCACGACGATTCTGCGCATGGGACCGAGCGTAGAGGGCTAAGCTCGCTCTACACCCGTGATAACGACATTCTCGGCTTGGGCGCTCCCGCCCGGAACGACCGGGATGTGGGGGAGCGACATGCTCGGAACCGAAGACCTCATCTTGATCAGCGTCGACGACCACCTCATCGAGCCGCCGGACCTGTTCACCCACCACCTGGCGGCCAAGTACCTGGACCGGGCGCCGAAGCTGGTGCGCAACGACGAGGGCAACGACGTCTGGAACTTCGGCCGGATCGTGATGGAGACCGCCGCCCTCAACGCCGTGGCCGGCCGTCCCAAGGAGGAGTACGGCCTCGAGCCCCAGAGCCTCGACGAGGTCCGTCCCGGTTGCTACGACGTGCACGAGCGGGTCATGGACATGAACGCCGGGGGCGTCCTGGCCTCCATGAACTTCCCGTCGTTCCCCACCTTCACCGCCCGGGTCTTCGCCACCGACGACGTCGACCTCTCGCTGGCGCTGGTGCGGGCCTACAACGACTGGCACATCGACGAGTGGTGCGCCGCCCATCCCGGACGGTTCATCCCCATGGCCGTACCCGCCATCTGGGATGCAGAGCTGACCGCTGCCGAGGTCCGACGCACGGCGGCCAAGGGCTGCCACTCGCTGAGCTTCACCGAGAACCCGGCGGCGCTGGGCTACCCGAGCTTCCACGACGACTACTGGGACCCGGTGTGGCAGGCCTGCTGCGACACCGGCACCGTGGTGTCGATCCACCTGGGTTCGTCGGGCCGCCTGTCGGTTCCTGCTGTCGATTCGCCGCCGGACGTGATGATCACGCTCCAGCCCATGAACATCCAGTCGGCCGCCGCCGATCTGTTGTGGTCGCGGGTGCTCAAGAACTTCGGTGACCTGCGGGTGGCGCTGTCCGAGGGCGGCACGGGCTGGGTCCCGTACTTCCTGGACCGGCTCGATCGCACCTTCGAGATGCACCGGGCGTGGACCCTGCAGGACTTCGGTGGCCGCCTGCCCAGCGAGGTGTTCCGCGAGCACTTCCTCACCTGCTTCATCAGCGACCCGGTGGGCGTGGCCAACCGCCATCTCATCGGCGTCGACAACATGTGCTGGGAGGCCGACTACCCCCACAGCGACTCGATGTGGCCCACCGCCCCCGAGGAGCTGTCGAAGGTGTTCGCCGACCACGACGTGCCCGACGACGAGATCAACAAGATCACCCACGAGAACGCCATGCGTTGGTACTCGTTCGACCCGTTCACCCACGTCCCCGAGGCCGAGGCCACCGTGGGCGCCCTGCGGGCCAAGGCCGTCGGCCACGATGTGTCGGTCATGTCCCGCAGCACCCGGTCTCGCACGCCCGACGAGAAGCTCGAGGGCTTCCGCCGGCGGGCCCGGGCCGCGGTCGCGGCCCAGGGCTGACCACCCGGGACCGACTCGTCGGCTCCTGCTAGCGGTCCCCGGTGACCCGGCCCGGCTCGGGCGTCCGGGCCCGCAACCAGTCGCCCATGGCCGCACCTGCATCGAGCACGTGGGCTTCGGCGATGGTGCGCGCCGCGGCCGGATCACCATCGCTGATCGCCGCGAGCAGCGCGGCGTGCTCGGTCCGGCTACGGCGCTCCTGTTCGGGGAACAGCTCGAAGTAGTTGGCCGGCACCACCCGGACGGCCTGGCGCAGGTACGTCAGCAGTCGGGGCGAACCCGAGGCCAGGTTGACCGCTCGGTGGAACCGGCGGTTGGCGGTCACCACGTCGTGGCGCCCGTCGAAGATGGCGTCGGCCAACTCGCCCAGCTCGATCAGCTGCGCATCGGTGATGCGCTGGGTGGCCCACTCGGCGGCCTTGCCCGCCAGCGCGGCCAGCACCGCGAAGTTGTCAACCGCGTCGTCGGGGGTGATGCCCACCACGGTGATCCCGCTGCGGGGGTTGACGGCCACCAGCCCTTCGTAGGACAGCTCCAGCAGCGCCTCGCGCACAGGAGTGCGACTGGTGCCGAACTCCTCGGTGAGCAGGTCCAGATCGATGCGCGTGCCGGGGGCCAGCCGCCCGGTGAGGATGCGGTCGCGCAGCTCGCTGGCCGCCCGGGCGCGGACGGTGCCGCCGATCGACTTGGTCAAGTTGGGTTGCTCTCTAATATATTACATACTAGATTTCGAAGAGCCGTCCGGGCAAGTGGCCGGGCAAGTGGCCGGGCAACGGGATCGACCAAAGGGAGCAGATGGTGGCGACGAGGCAGATGTCTCTGGTCGGTTTCATGCAAGCGGGGAACACCTCGGTGTACTCGGGCTCGTGGCGCCATCCTGCCACCGAACACGGCTTCCTCACCGCGGGCTACTACCAGAAGCTCGGCCGCACCCTCGAAGAGGGCTGCTTCGACATGATGTTCTTCGACGATCGCCTGGCCATGCCCGGCATCTACGGGGGATCGGTGGCCGAGGCCGTGCTGCGAGGGGCGCGTCCGGTGAAGCTCGACCTGAGCATCGTGCTCGGCGTCCTGGCCGGGGCCACCCGCTCGATCGGGTTGGGCGCCACCTACTCCACCACCTACTACTCGCCGTTCCACGTGGCCCGCACCTTCGCCACCCTCGACCACCTCTCCGGCGGTCGGGCGGCCTGGAACGTGGTCACCTCGGTCAACGACAGCGAGGCCCAGAACTTCGGGTTCACCGAGCACCTCGGCCATGACGAGCGCTACGACCGGGCCGACGAGTTCCTCGAGGCCACCACCGGGCTGTGGGACACCTGGGAGGACGACGCCCTGGTGCTCGACCGGGCCAACGCCGTGTTCGCCGATCCCGACAAGGTGCACGAGCTGAACTACGACGGCCAGTGGTTCCAGGTCCGCGGTCCGCTGACGGTGCCCCGTTCGCCCCAGGGGCGCCCGGTGCTGCTCCAGGCCGGGTCCTCGGGGCGGGGTCGGGACTTCGCGGCCCGCTGGGCCGAGCTCATCTTCACCGGCGACCCCGACGTCGACATCGCCCGGACCCACTACAAGGACCAGAAGGAGCGCCTGGCCCAGAGCGGGCGCGATCCTGGCTCTGTGAAGATGCTGCCGATGGCCTACACCGTGCTGGGCGAGTCGAGCGCCCAGGCTCAGGAGCGCGAGCAGCTCTTCCTGAACGATCTGGTCCACCCGATGGCCTCGCTGACCTTGCTCTCCGAGCTGATGAACTACGACTTCTCGGACATGGAGCTCGACGACCCCATCACCGACGAGCTGATCGAGTCGGTGTCGGGCATCCGGGGGCTGGTGCAGAACATCCGCCAACACATCGGCGGCGACACGGTGACGTTGGGGGACCTGGCCGGCCATCGGGCCACCCTGCTGCAGGGCCCCCGCTTCGTGGGGACCGGCGCCGAGGTGGCCGACCAGATGGAGGAGTGGTTCGAGACCGACGCCTGTGACGGCTTCGTCATCGCCGCCACCCACTGCCCCGGGGCCTACGAGGACATCGTGCGGCTGGTGGTCCCCGAGCTCCAACGCCGTGGCGTGTTCCGCGATCGCTACACCGGGGCGACCCTGCGCGAGAACCTCGGCCTCGAGCGTCCGGCGGCTGCGGTCCGTGGCTGAAGGGGATCCGGGGCGGGGCCCGCTGCTCGGGCTGCGGGTGATCGAGGCGGCGACCCTGGCCGCGGGGCCGATGGTCGGGACGGCCCTGGGTGAGTTCGGGGCCGAGGTGATCAAGGTGGAGGCGCCGGTCGCCGGGGACCCCATGCGCACCTGGGGTGACCGACGTGACGGCATCGGCCTGGTGTGGAAGAGCGTGAGCCGCAACAAGCGCTGCGTGACCCTGGACCTGCGCCAGGCTGCAGGTCAGGAGCTGTTCCACCAGCTGCTCGACTGCAGCGACGTGCTGGTGGTGGGCAACCGGCCCAGCGCCCTGGCGCGGTGGGGCATCGACTACGAGTCGGTCCACCGGGACCATCCCCGCGTCGTCATGCTCCACCTCACCGGCTACGGCCGAGGTGGGCCCAAGAGCGACCGGCCGGGATACGGCACTCTGGCCGAGGCCATGAGCGGGTTCGCCCATGTCACCGGCCAACCCGATGGGCCACCGACGCTTCCGCCGTTCATGCTGGCCGACGGGGTGGCGTCGCTGGCCGGCACCTATGCAGTGATGATGGCCCTCTACCACCGCGACGTCCACGGCGCCGACGGCCAGCTCATCGACGTGAACCTCATCGAACCGCTGGCCCGGCTGATCGAATCGTCCACCCTGTCGTTCGACCAGCTCGGGGTGAGCCCGGGGCGGGTCGGCAACCGCCTCGATGCCAGCGCCCCCCGCAACGCCTACCGCACCGCGGACGACAGGTGGCTGGCCGTCTCCAGCGCGTCACCCACCATCGCCATGCGCGTCTACCGCGCCATCGACCGCCCTGAGCTGGCCGAGAACCCCGACTACGTCGACCCCGTCCAACGCCAGGGGCGGGCCCTCGAGGTCGACCAGCTGGTGGCGGACTGGGTGGTGCAGCGGTCGCTGGCCGAGGCCATGGCCGTCTTCGAGCAGGCGGAGGTCACGGCCGCACCGGTCTACGACGCCGAACAGCTCCGGGCTGACGAGCACCTGCAGGCGCGGGGCACGTTCATCGGTCTGGAGGACCCCGACCTCGGTCCGATGACGGTGCAGGCACCGATCGCCCAGATGAGCGACACGCCTGGGCGCGTCGAGCACCTGGGTCGCAGTTTGGGCGCCGACAACGAGGCGGTGTACACCGAGCTCCTCGGACTCGATGCCGACCGACTCGCGGCGCTCCAGGCCGCGGGCGTCATCTGAACCACGCAGCCGTCCGAACACCAGGAGGCCATTGTGCTCGAACCCCGGGCCCGACGATCGGAGCTGGCCACCCCGGCCAGCAGCGAGCGGATGTGTGAGAAGTCGGCGGGGTCCGGCGCGGATCTCGTGTTCCTCGACCTGGAGGATGCCTGCGCGCCGCTGGCCAAGGAGTCGGCCCGAGCCACGGCCGTGGCCGCCCTGACCGAGCTGGACTGGGGGCACACCGTCCGCGCCGTGCGCATCAACGGCCTGGACACGCCCTGGTGCCACGGCGACATCATCGAGGTGGTCACCGGAGCGCGCGACGCCCTCGATGTGCTCATCGTGCCCAAGGCCCGCACGGCCCGCGACGTCTGGTGGGTGGACGTCCTGCTCACCCAACTCGAGACGAAGCTCGGCCTGACCCGGGCCATCGGCCTGGAGGTGCTCATCGAGGAGGCCGAGGGCCTGGCCAACGCGGCCGAGATCGCCCGTTCCAGTCCCCGCCTGGAGGCCATCATCTTCGGGGCCGGCGATCTGTCGGCCTCGCTGCACGCCAGGGTGGACGGCAACTTCGACCCGGTTTCGGACTACCCCGGCGACTTCTGGCACTTCGCCCGGGTGCAGGTGCTCGCCGCCGCCCGCGGCGCCGGCATCGACGCCATCGACGCTCCTTACCCCGCGTACCAGGACCCCGACGGCTACCGGCGGTCGGCCACCCACGCCAGCCTGCTCGGCTTCGACGGCAAGTGGGCCATCCATCCCGACCAGATCGCCATCGCCAACCAGGTGTTCTCGCCGACCGCCGGGGAGATCGCCGACGCCGAGGAGTCCATCGCCACCTACCGCGCCGCGGAGGCGGACGGGACCGGTGCCATCGGGCGGGACGGCCGCCTGGTGGACGCCGCCCACATGCGCCTGGCGGCCAACGTCTTGCACAAGGCCGCGCTGGCGGCAGGTGAGAAGGTCTGATCATGAGCGACGCGGCGAAGGCGACGGAACCTCCGGGTGGTCCAGTGGGCCACCGGCAACATCGGGAACCGGGCGTTGCGCGACGTCATCGATCACCCGCGCCTCGACCTGGCCGGCGTCTACGTGTACTCGGCCGACAAGGCTGGGGTGGACGCGGGTGAGCTGTGCGGAACCGGCCCGACCGGCGTGATCACCACCCGAGACCTCGACGACGTCCTGGCACTCGGGGCCGACTGCGTCCTGTACATGCCCCAGGCCTGCGACTTCGACGAGGTGTGCCGCCTGCTGGAGTCGGGCCTGAACGTGGTCACCACCCGGGGCGAGTTCCACCACCCGGCCAGCCTCGATCCCGTGGTGCGAGCCCAGGTCGAGGCGGCCTGCGCACGCGGCGGCACCTCCATCCACAGCACGGGGAGCAGCCCGGGGTTCATCTCGGAGGCCGTACCCGTGGTGCTGACGTCGATCCAGCGCCGCCTCGACCACCTCCAGATCGACGAGTTCGCCGACCTCTCCCGACGGGACTCGCCCACGTTGCTGTTCGAGCTCATGGGGTTCGGGGCCGATCCGGCATCGTTCGATCCCCGCCGGTGGGCCCACGGGGCCGCCAGCTTCGGGCCCACGCTGCGCCAGTTGGGCGAGTCGCTCGGGCTCCCGCTCGACTCGGTGGAGGCCAGCGGGGAGGTGGCCACCGCCGCCCGCACCATCGACATCGCCGCCGGGCGGCTGGAGGCCGGCACCGTGGCCGCCCAGCGCATGGTCGTCACGGGTGTGCGCGGCGGCGAGCCTCTGCTGGTCTTCCGGGCCAACTGGTACTGCACGACCGAGCTCGAACCGGCCTGGGACCTGCGGGAAACCGGCTGGCGGATCCGGGTGGATGGCGACGCTCCCCTCGACGTCGACCTGCGATTCGACGTGCCGCTGGAGCGGATGGGCGAGACCTCGCCCGGCTTCACGGCCAACCGGGCGGTGAACGCCGTGGCCGTCGTGTGCGCGGCCGAACCCGGGATCCGCACCACCGCGGACCTGCCCCAGGTGATCGCCGCGCTGGGGGTCTGAATGGACGGTCGGGTGACATACTGGCGTCGGCGTGCGCAGGAGGTTCACCGCCGATGAGCGAGTCGATCCACGTGCCGTCGGTTCCGATCCGGGTGGTGACGGCCACCAGCTTGTTCGACGGTCACGACGCGGCCATCAACATCATGCGTCGCATCCTCCAGGCCCAGGGGGCCGAGGTCATCCACCTGGGTCACAACCGCTCGGTGGACGACGTGGTCGACGCCGTGATCTCCGAGGACGCCGACGCGGTGGCGGTGTCGTCCTATCAGGGCGGTCACATCGAGTACTTCACCTATCTCGTCGACCGGCTGGACGAGCGGGGCTATGGCCACGTGCGGGTGTACGGCGGGGGCGGCGGCGTGATCGTGGCTGACGAGATCGAGGTGCTGGCCGCTCGCGGCGTGCGCATCTTCTCGCCTGAAGACGGCCAACGCATGGGGCTGGCGGTCATGGTCAACACCATCCTGCGCGAGTCCGATCCCCCGACCGAACGGATCGTTGACGTCGACGCGGTGCTGGGTGGCGACCAGGCGGCGGTGGCGCGCGCCCTCACGGCGGTGGAGTGCGGCGCGGCGCTGAGCGATCGGCTGGTGGCCGCAGCCGATGCGGCCACGGTCCCGGTGCTGGGGGTCACGGGCACCGGGGGTTCGGGCAAGTCGTCGCTGACCGACGAGCTGTTGTTGCGCCTTCGCCTGGACCAGGAGGACAAGCTGGCGGTGGCGGTGCTGGCCGTCGACCCGAACCGGCGACGGTCGGGCGGCGCCCTGCTGGGCGATCGCATCCGCATGAACGCGCTCGGGTCGGGTCGGGTGTTCTTCCGCTCGGTGGGAACCCGGGGCGCCGAGACGGAGTTGCCGTCGGCGCTGGGCGCCATGGTCGGGGTGTGCCGGGCCGCCGGCTTCGACCTGGTCATCGTGGAGACACCCGGCATCGGCCAAGGTGACGCGGCCATCGTCGAGCTGGCCGACGTGTCGCTGTACGTGATGACCCCCGAGTTCGGTGCCGCCTCCCAACTCGAGAAGATCGACATGTTGGACTTCGCCGACGCGGTGGCCATCAACAAGTTCGAACGCCGCGGCGCGCCCGACGCCCTGCGCGACGTGCGTCGCCAGCTGGCCCGCAACCGCGAGCTGTTCGACGCGGACCCTGAGTCGCTGCCCGTGTTCGGCACGGTGGCTGCCCGGTTCAACGACGACGGGGTCACGGCCCTGTACCAGCACCTGCGGGGCCTGCTGGCCGGGTGCGGTCTGGCTGTCGGCCAGGGGATCCTGGAACCGGTGGCGGGGCGCGAGCCCAAGGAGCTGACCACGGTGGTGCCCCCGGCCCGGGTGCGCTACCTGGCCGAGGTGGCCGAGGCGGTGCGGGAGCACCACGCGACCACCGAGGACCAGGTGGCCCGGGTGCGGGCCCTCGACCAGTTGACCGGGGCGCGGAACCAGTTGGCCGCGGCTGGTTCACCCACCACCGACCTCGACACCCTGATCCCCACTGCGGCCGGCCAGGTCAGCGACGAGGTCGAGGCGCAGCTGGCCGCCTTCGCCGCCGATCGGGAGGCTGGCGACCGCGAGACCGGCGGCCACCGCCTGGCATGGGAGACCCTGTCGGGCACGGTGGTGCCCCGGGTGGGGCTGCCCCGATTCGTCGATCGGGCCGAGCTGGTGCGGTTCCTGCGCGAGGAGAACCTGCCCGGCCACTTCCCGTTCACCGCCGGGGTGTTCGCCGGTCGGCGTGACGACGAGGACCCCACCCGCATGTTCGCCGGCGAGGGCGGACCGGCGCGGACCAACGCCCGGTTCCACCTGCTGGCCGCGGGCCAACGGGCCACACGGCTGTCCACCGCCTTCGACTCGGTCACCCTGTACGGCGCCGATCCCGACGAGCGGCCCGACATCTATGGCAAGGTCGGTACGTCGGGCGTGTCCATCGCCACCCTCGACGACATGAAGGTGCTCTACGACGGGTTCGACCTGTGCGATCCGTCCACCTCGGTGTCGATGACCATCAACGGCCCGGCGCCGGCCATCCTGGCCATGTACCTGAACACGGCCATCGACCAGCACCCCGATCTCGACCCGGCCGAGGTGCTGTCTCGGGTGCGGGGCACGGTGCAGGCCGACATCCTCAAGGAGGATCAGGGCCAGAACACTTGCATCTTCTCCACCGCGTTCGCCCTGCGCATGATGGGCGACATCCAGGAGTGGTTCATCGACCACGACGTGCGCCGCTTCTACTCGGTGTCGATCTCCGGCTACCACATCGCCGAAGCCGGGGCCAACCCGATCAGCCAGTTGGCCTTCACCCTGGCCAACGGCTTCACCTACGTCGAGGCCTACCTGGCCCGGGGCATGTCGGTCGACGACTTCGCCCCCAACCTCAGCTTCTTCTTCTCCAACGGCATGGACGCCGAGTACACGGTGTTGGGCCGGGTGGCCCGGCGCATCTGGGCCGTGGCCATGCGCGACCGCTACGGGGCCGATGAGCGCAGCCAGAAGCTGAAGTACCACATCCAGACCTCCGGGCGATCCCTGCACGCCCAGGAGATGTCGTTCAACGACATCCGCACCACGCTCCAGGCCCTGTGCGCCCTCTACGACAACGCCAACTCGTTGCACACCAACGCGTACGACGAGGCGGTCACCACCCCCACCGACGAGTCCGTGCGCCGGGCCATGGCCATCCAGCTGATCATCAACCGCGAGTGGGGGCTGGCCCGCACCGACAACCCGCTGCAAGGCTCGTTCGTGGTGGAGGAGCTCACGGACCTGGTGGAGGCCCAGGTGCTGGCCGAGCTCGAGCGCATCAGCGAGCGGGGCGGGGTCATGGGCGCCATGGAGACCGGGTACCAGCGGGGCCGCATCCAGGATGAGTCGATGCGCTACGAGCAGGCCAAGCACGACGGGTCGCTGCCCATCGTCGGGGTCAACACGTTCCTGAACCCGGCCGCGGAAACCGACGAACCGCCAGTCCTCGAACTGCGACGGTCCGACGACACCGAGAAGCAGGACCAACTCGACCGGCTCCGCCGGTTCCAGGCCGCGCACGCCGCCGAGCGACCGGCCGCGCTGGAGGACCTGCGCCAGACGGCGCTGGCCGGCGGCAACATCTTCGCCAGCCTCATGGCCGCGGTGCGTCACGCCAGCCTGGGCGAGATCACCGCCGCCCTGTTCGAGGTGGGCGGTCGCTACCGGCGCAACGTCTGACCGCACCCGGCCAAACCCACAGTCGCGGACCGAGCCACCGTGCTATCCTGCCGCCCCAAGAGGGAGTGAGGGTACGTGAGGCGACTGAGGGCTGGGGCCCTGAGCGCCACGGTGATGCTGGGAGTGTTCGCCATTCTGGCCGGGTTCCTACCGACCCGGGCCGGTGCGGCGAGCGTGGCTGCCCACGTCCCCGCGGTGCCGGGCGCGGTGGTGGCAACGCCAGGGGTGCTGTCCGCGGCGGTGTCGTGGACGCCGCCGAGCGGAGCGGTGACGGGCTACGCCATCCGCGTGGCGCCTGGTGGGCGGGTGATCTCCGTCCCCGTGGCGGTATCGACGTGGACCGTTGACGGGCTGCCCCCCGACCAGGACTGGTCCTTCGAGGTGGCCGCGGTCAACGCTGACGGCGTGGGCGCCTACAGCGTGGCGACCGCGCCGGTGACCCCCACGACTGCCGGGGGATCGTTCCGGGCCCTGCCGCCGAAGCGGATCCTCGACACGCGCAGCGGTCTCGGCGCGCCTCAGGCCAAGCTGGGTGACCACCACTCCATGAACCTGGCCGTGCTCGGGCAGGGGGGCGTTCCCGCCAGCGGCGTGGTGGCGGTGGTCATGAACCTGACCGGGGTCAACGCCACGTCGGGGACCTACCTCACGGTGTGGCCGACGGGTGAGGTGAAGCCCGGATCGTCCAACGTCAACGTGGCCGACGGCGCGGCCACCCCCAACCTGGTCGAGGTCAAGGTGGCCAACGGCGGGGTCTCGATCTACAACAACTCCGGCACTGTCGACGTCATCGCCGACGTGTCGGGCTATGTGGTTGCCACCGCCGCCTCGAGCGGCGCCGAGGGTCGGTTCCACCCGCTCGCTCCGACCCGCGTGCTCGACACCCGCGACGGCACCGGGGGCCTACCGCACGCGCCGGTAGGCCCCGGAGAGACCATCGACGTCGCCATCGCCGGACACGGCGGCGTGCCCGCCTCCGGCGCCGACGCGGTGGTCGTGAACCTCACCGCCACCGAGGCCTCGGCCTCGACGTATGTCACCGCGTGGCCGTCGGGGACGCCCGCGCCGGTCGTCTCCAACCTCAACCTCGTGCCGGGGGAGACGAGGCCGAACCGCGTGACGGTCAAGCTGGGCATCGACGGGAAGATCTCCCTGCGCAACAACGGCGGCACCGTCCACCTCATCCTCGACGTGGGTGGGTGGCTCAGCGACGCCGCCAGCCCGCCGGCGATCGGTGCCTGGTTCCAACCGCTGAGCCCGGTCCGCATCGTCGACACGCGCGTCACGCCGGGCGCGCTGACGAGCGGCTCCACCATGAAGGTCCAGGTTGCCGGCCACGGTGGCGTGCCGGCCAACGGGCAGTTGACTCCCGCCACCGCGGTGGTGGCCAACGTGACCGCGGTTGCCAGCACCGCGGCCTCGTTCCTGACGATCTGGCCGTCCGGTTCGCCCCAGCCGGTTGCGTCGGACCTGAACTTCTCCGCCGGCGAGACCATCCCCAATCTGGTCGTGGTGAAGCTCGGCTCGGACGGGGCCATAACGATCATCACCCACACCGGTGCGGTGCACGTCGTGGTCGACGTGCTCGGCTACTACGCCGGCGACGTCGAGCTGGCCTCGAACGTGACGCGACCAGATCCCGCGTCGGTGACGGCGGTGGGCGACACCTCCCTCACGTTCTCTGCTCCGCCGGCCGGGGTCGGTGTGGGTGACGTCATCGCCCTCGGGACCGGGCCCATGACACCCGGCGGTCTGCTGCGCCGGGCCCTCGTCGTCTCGGGCTCGACCGTCACGACGGGCCCGGCGGCGCTGGACGACGTACTCGTCGACGGAGCCATCACGCTCGACAACCTCGCGGATGGCGGGCTCGTCTCCGATGCGGAACTGGCCCCACCCCGGAGGCGGAGCTCGCCGTCGGACGTCGGCGGCTCGGTGTCGGTGACGCTCGACCACGACATCGACGGGGTAGTCCAGATCGCCGGCTCGTTCACGATCACCGCGGACGCCAGCCTTCACGTCGAGGCTCACCGAACCTGGTCGTTCCCGTTCGTCGACGTCGACGCCGAAGCTAACGCGTCGCTCGACGAGAACTTCCACGGTTCGATCACCGGCGCGGTGACATCGGGGGAGAGGAGCAGGTCGTGGCCCCTCGGGAGCTACCACGGCGCCCCGGTCCCGCTGGACCTGTTCGGCGTGCCCGTCGTCGCTCGGGCCACGATCAGCGGCTCGATCAACGCGTCGGCGTCGGCCGAGGGCACCTTCTACGCCGATGTGAGCCAGTCACAGCACATCGGCATCGGCATCGCCTACCACGGCGGCGCAGTGACGCCGACGACGGAGGCGTCCCACACCCCGTTCACCTTCACCGGGCCGACCGCGACCTTCAACGCGGACCGCGAGGCTGGAGGTCGAGCCGTTGGTGGGCGTCGAGTTCGATGGGGTGGCCACCGTCGCGGCCGGGATCGCGCCGTACCTCCGACTCGGCGCCGACCAGTGCTATGTCCAGCTGTTCGCCGGTCTCGCCGGCCACCTCGCGTTCAAGCTGTCAGCTCTCGGTCATGATCTCGTCGACTGGGACCATTCCACGGACCTAGCCGAGACCTTGCTCAACAAGGTCTCGCTCGGAGGCTGCCACGCCTGGGTCGGCACCGTGACCTATCGAGTCATCGGCGACGCCACCTATCCGAATGGCGGCGACCCCACGCACGTGACATCGGACATCACGGTCGGGTTCACCTTGGACGGTGCCGGGGTCGGCTCGGGGGAGGACCCGGCCTCTGGGTACGAGTCGTTCTGGCAGGACGTGGACTGGGAGGAGTCGTACTACAGCGACAGCCACTCGGAAGGGAGCGGTTGCGCGGGCGCGGAGCAGTTCCACGGTTCGGGCCGCTTCGCAGGCCAGACTGGCGTGGGAACGGTCGGTTTCATCCGCACCGACGACGATGGCATCTGGCACCTCGACTTCGCCGGCATGGGCGGCGAAGTGGGCCCTGTGACTGGCCAAAGCGAGGGCAGCTGTCCCGGCCACGGGAGCTGGAATGATCCGATCACTCTGGCGCAGGTGCCGGTCCCGGCCCCTGGCTATCTCGTTGGTCATTCCGATCCTCACACCTGGCCGGCGGTCGACGTCGACGCCGACACGCTGCAGGGCTCGATCACGGGGACCTGTGGCAGCGTCGGCTCGTTCTGCGGAGACGTTGGTGACTCGACAGTGACGATCACCTGGAGCCTCAGCCGCGTCATCGCGGGTTGATACCCCGCGCCGGCCAGTTGTTGTGCCCGGCCAGGAGCCGCGCTAGCTCGGCTGGGGCGCGGCCAGCACCTGCATCAGCCACTGCTCGGCATCACCGGTGGCCCTTGCCGCCACCGAGCTCTCCGGTGCCACCTGGTCGAAGCCGTGGGGGGCACCGGCGTAGACCCGGACGTCGGTGGGCACGCCGGCTCGAGTGAGATCGGCCGCGTAGGCCAGGTCCTCGTCGAAGAACCCGTCGGCCCCGCCGACCAGCACGATGGTGGGCGGGAGCCCTTCATGGGACGTGGTGCGGGACGGGGCCGCGTACTCGGACACGTCGCCGCCGTAGGCGTCGCCCAGGTAGGAGCGCCAGCCGAACTCGTTGGCCGCGGGCGACCAGACAGCCGCGGGCCACCGGCTCGACGGGGTCTGCTGGCGATCGTCGAGCATGGGGTAGAAGAGCAGCTGACCGGCCAGGGCCAACCCGCGGTCGCGGGCGGCCAGGGCCACGCCGGCGGCCAGGCCGGCGCCCGCACTGGCACCGCCCACGATCACGCGCTCGGGGTCGACGCCGAGATCGTTGGCCGAGCGCAGCACCCAGTCGAGCGCGGCCATGGCGTCGTCGTGGGCAGCCGGGAAGGGGTGCTCGGGAGCCAGGCGGTAGTCGACGGAGGCGACGAAGCAGCCGAAGCGCTCGGCCCAGGACTGGAGGCGCAACCCGTCCATCGAGGCCGCGCCGATGACGTAGCCGCCCCCGTGGAACCAGACCAGTGCCGGGTGCGGGCCGCCGTCGCGTGGCCGGAAGGTCTCGATCGGCACCTCGGGTTCGGGCCCGACGTGCACGTGCTCGGCCAGCACGCCCGTCGAGGGCCGGGGGTGGCGGCACCAGTTCGACGATCCCCGAGCGGATGGCGGCCAGATCGGCCCCCGACCCGATGCCGATGTCGAACTCGGCCAGGTGGGCGAACTCCGGGTCGAGGGCTGGGCCGGTCATGTTCTCCTCCGCGCCGGGGCGGCGTGGTCTGTGACGTCGTCGGATCGGGCGAGGGTCCGGTGGCCTATGACGCCGGCCGCGGACTGGCCAGGGCCAGGCAGCACGCCACGATGTGGGCCGTGTCGGCCGAGGTCGGTCGGGTGCGCTGCCAAAGGTAGTCCGACAACGTGCCCACCACCGCGTGGGCGGCCAACGACGCAGCCAGGCTCGGATCGCTGTTGCCCAGCTCCTCGAAGGGCTCACCCACCAGTGCGGCCAGCGGCGCGCTGGCCGATGGTGGACCCGACGCCGACCCCTCGCCCAGGCTGCCGGCGTTCCAGAGCACCGCCAGAGTGGTGGAGGCGATCTCGTCGTCGGCGGCCTGCGACAGGATGCCCTCGACCCAGACGCGGACCTTGTCCTCAGGGCGTGCCTGCTTGGCCATCTGGTGGGCCAGGTACTGGGCCAGGCGTTCGGTGCCGTCCTCGAGGATGGCGGCCACCAACATGTCCTTGGAGGCGAAGTGGCGGTAGAAGGCGTCGTTGGACAGTCCGGCCACGGCCACGATGTCGGCCACCCGGGGCCTCGACGTCGTCCCGCACCGGCGCATGGATTCGAGCGCGGCGTCGAGCAGACGACGCACCTCGTCGGTGTAGTCGGACCCCCGCCTGGCCAGCGTCTGGCGGGCGATGCGCTCGGCCACGTCGCCCGACGGGACCGTCCCCCCGGTCCTGGCTGGTCCGCCGGCGCCACTCGTCAGAATTGCATTCTGCATCTGAAGAACTTTAGTCTGTCCAGCGTCGAAGGGGGAACACTCATGTCATGGGACTTCGAGACCGAGCCTGCATTCCAGGCCAAGCTGGACTGGGCCGACACGTTCGTGCGCGAGGAGGTCGAGCCGCTCGACCTGGTGTGGCCCGATCTGGTCTTCACGCCGCTCGACGACAACCTGCGCCAGGTCATCGATCCGCTCAAGGCCGAGGTCCGGCGCCAGAAGCTGTGGGCCACCCACCTGGGTCCCGAGCTGGGTGGCGAGGGCCACGGGCAGCTCCAGCTGGCCCTGCTCAACGAGATCCTCGGCCGTTCGAACTGGGCGCCGGTCGTGTTCGGCTGCCAGGCGCCCGATACGGGCAACGCCGAGATCATCGCCCACTACGGCACGCCCGAGCAGAAGGAGCAGTACCTGCGCCCGCTGCTCGACGGCGAGCTGTTCTCCTCCTACTCCATGACCGAGCCCCACGCCGGCGCGGACCCGACCATGTTCAAGACCTCGGCGGTGCGCGACGGGGACGAGTGGGTGATCAACGGCTGGAAGTACTTCTCCTCCAACGCCAAGAGCGCGGCGTTCCTCATCGTGATGGTGGTGACCAACCCCGACGTGAGCGCGTACAAGGGCATGTCCATGTTCCTGGTGCCGACCGACACGCCAGGCGTGAACATCGTCCGCAACGTGGGCTTGGCCGGCGAGCGCGAAGGCGAGGGCTCCCACGCCCTCATCCACTACCAGGACGTGCGGGTGCCGGCCGAGGCCCTGCTGGGCGGTGAGGGCCAGGCCTTCGCCATCGCCCAGACCCGCCTGGGCGGTGGGCGCATCCACCACGCCATGCGCACCATCGGGCTGGCCCAGAAGGCGCTGGACATGATGTGCGAACGGGCCCTGAGCCGTGAGACGCAGGGCAGCATCCTGGCCGACAAGCAGTTCGTGCAGGGCTACATCGCCGACTCCTACGCCCAGCTGGTGCAGTTCCGCCTGTTCGTGCTGTACACGGCCTGGTCGATCGACAAGCACAACGACTACCGCAAGGTCCGCAAGGACATCGCCACCGCCAAGGTGCTCATGCCCACCGTGCTGCACGACATCGCCTGGCGGGCCATGCAGGTCCACGGGGCGTTGGGTACGACCAACGACATGCCCTTCTTCCGCATGATCCTGGGCGCCGGGGTCATGGGGCTGGCCGACGGCCCGACCGAGGTGCACAAGGTCACCGTGGCCCGACAGATCCTGCGTGACTACCAGCCCAGCGACGACCTGTGGCCGACCCAGTACCTGCCCAAGCTGCGCGACGCCGCCCGGGCCAAGTTCGCCGACCACCTCGAGCTCGAAGTGGGGAACCTGTGAGTGACATCGGACAGGCACTGCACCTGACCGACGACGACAGTCCCACCCTCACCCGGGTGACCGAACTGGCGGCCTGGATGGACACCGAGGGCCTGGGCGTGGGCGCGCCGATCGAGCACCGCTACATCTCGGGCGGCAGCCAGAACGAGATCTACGAGGTGCGCCGAGGTGACGTGCACGGCGCCATCCGAATCCCGCCGGTCACCGCCGGGGCCGACCGCGACAATGGAATCGTGCGGGAGTGGCGCATCATCGAGGCCCTCGACGGCACCGATGTCCCCCACACCGAGGCCATCGCCCTGTGCACCGACACCTCGGTGCTCGGCCGCACCTTCTACGTCATGGGCTTCGTGGACGGCTGGTCGCCGATGGGCACCCACGGCGTCTGGCCGGAGCCGTTCAACTCTGACCTGGAGGCCCGCCGGGGCCTGGCCTTCCAGCTGATCGAGGGGATCGCCCGGCTGTCCAAGGTCGACTGGCAGGCCAAGGGGCTGGAAGATCTCGGTCACCCCGATGGCTTTCACGAGCGCCAGGTGGCCCGCTGGACGGCCTTCCTGGATCGCATCAAGACCCGCGAGCTGCCCGGCTTCGACGAGGCCTCAGCCTGGTTGGGTGCCCACGCGCCGCTCGACTTCATCCCCGGGCTGATGCACGGCGACTACCAGTTCGCCAACGTGATGTACCGCCACGGCGCCCCAGCCGAACTGGCGGCCATCGTCGACTGGGAGATGGGCACCGTCGGCGATCCCAAGCTCGACCTGGCCTGGGTGGTGCAATCGTGGCCCGAGGACACCAGCGAGGGGGACGGGACGGTCGGTGGCTACGTCGACATGACGCACATGCCGTCGCGTTCGGAGGTGCTCGAGCACTACTCGAAGGTGGCCGGCCGCCAGGTCGACGACATCGACTACTACGTGGTGCTGGCCAAGTGGAAGCTGGCCATCGTGTTGGAGCAGACCTACGCCCGGGCCAAGGGCACGCCGCTGGGCGACTCGTTCGGACCCATCATCGTCGACCTGATGGCCAGCGCGGCCGAGGTGGCGGCCAACAGCGACTATCAGGGATGAGCGACGGCCGTCCCGATGGGGGGACCGACGAACTGGTCGTGGCGCGGCGGGGGTCGGTCCTGGTCCTGCGCCTGAATCGTCCCGAGGTCCGCAACGCCCTGAGCTGGTCGATGATCGCCGGCATCGGCGACGCCGTGGCCGAAGCCGAGCGCGACCCCGAGATCCGGGCCCTCGTGGTCACCGGCACCGGCGATCGCTCGTTCTGCTCGGGGATCGACCTGCGCAGCTTCGCCGACGGTGGTGGCGTGACCCTCGACCAGCACGGCGACGGCTACCTGCGCCTGGTGGCCGGCCAGGTCGAGGTGCCGGTCATCGGGGCGGCCAACGCCAGCGCGGTGGCCGCCGGCTTCGAGCTGCTCATGGGCTGCGACGTCGTGGTGGCCTCGTCGGAGGCGTCGTTCGGGCTGCCCGAAGTGAAGCGCGGGCTGTTCGCCGGCAGCGGCGTCATGCACGTGGCCAAGCGGTTGCCCCTGGGTGTGGCCTTGGAAGTGGCCCTCACCGGCGACCCCATCGACGCCGAACGGGCCTACACCCTGGGGCTGGTCAACGCCGTGGTTGCGCCCGACCGGGTCCTCGAGGTGGCCCTGGGGTTCGCCGATCGCATCGCCGCCAACGCGCCGCTCAGCCTGGCCGCCACCAAGCAGTTGGTGCGCATGGCTGCCTACGGCGCGCCTGACGCCGACGAGCGCCTGTCCGAATGGCAACCGCGGGTGTTCACCAGCGAGGACGCCCGGGAAGGGGCGTCGGCGTTCGTGGAGAAGCGCGCGCCCGTCTGGAAGGGCCGCTGAGATGCGCGCCGCGGTGTGTCACGAGTACGGCCCCCCCGAGGTGGTCCAGGTCGAGGAGCATCCCCAGCCCGGACTCGAGGCCGGCCAGGTGCGAGTGCGGGTGGCGGTCGCGTCGGTGAACTACCCCGACGTGCTGGTCGTGGCCGACGAGTACCAGATCACCGTTCCGACCCCGTTCGTGCCCGGGAGCGAGTTCGCCGGTGTGGTCGAGGAGACCGGCTCGCCGGTCGACAGCCAGAGGCTCGACGGGCCGGGCACCAGTGACCTCGCGGCCGGCGACCTCGCCGTGGGCGACCGGGTCATGGGCACGGCGATCGCCGGCGGCTTCGCCGAGCAGGTGGTCGTGTCGACCAGTGCCGTCAGCCGCATCCCCGACGGCGTCGACGATCGCACCGCGGCCGCCTTCGGCGTGGCCCACCGCACCGCCTACCACGTGCTGCGGTCAGTGGCCGCCCTGGCGCCGGGTGAGGAGCTCGTCGTGCTCGGCGCCGGGGGTGGGGTCGGTCTGGCCGCGGTGCAGTTGGGGGTGGTCCTCGGGGCCAGCGTCACCGCGGTGGCGTCCTCGCCCGAGAAGCTGGCGGTGGCCGAGGCCCAGGGCGCGACCCGACTGGTCGACCACCGGGCCGGCGACCTGCGGGCCGCCTTGCGCGAGGTCCTGCCCGAGGGGGCCGACGTGGTGGTCGACCCGGTGGGCGGCGACCTGGCCGAGCCGGCGCTGCGGGCCCTGCGCTGGGGTGGGCGCTTCGTGACCGTCGGCTACGCCTCAGGCACCATCCCCCGGATCCCGCTCAACCTGGTGCTGCTCAAGGGCGTCCACATCGTCGGCTTCCAGTTCCTGAGCTTCGCCACCCACTGCCCCGACGAGATGGCGCGCAACGAGGCCGAGCTGCTCGACCTGCTCGCTTCGGGGCGAACCCGGCCCCACATCGGGGCCACCTTCACGCTGGACCAGGTCGCGGCTGCGCTGCGCTACGTGGCCGACGGCCGGGCCATCGGCAAGGTCGTGCTCGAGATCAGCTGACCCCTTGGCCTTCAACCGGCGATGCGGCTGGGTTGGGCCTGGGCCAGCAGGGCGGTGCGGTCGGCCGGCAGGACGAAGCCGGCCTTGATGGCCGCGTCGGTGGCCTTGGTGTAGTCGGCCAGGTAGGCGGCTCGGCTCGGGTATCGCTGGGCCAGCGTGGCCGGCGGGATCGGGGTGGTCGTGCCCGAAAGCAGGCAGATGACCGACGAGTTGGGCGCGGGCAGGCCCGACAGCACGTCCACCGGGGCGTCGACCGCGGGGGTGCGGACCCCGCCCTCGACGTTGCCCACCGCGTCGGTCACGTAGGTCGGCTTGGTGACGCCCGTGTTCACCGAGAAGCGGGCCGCGGTCGGGGGTGGGGCGCCGCCCTCGGACCAGGTTTCGAGATGGGCGATGGCGGACCGGAGCACGAACCCCTGCTGGCCCCGGTTGATGGGCTCGGCGCAGCCGAACGAGGCTTCGGCCACACCCACCTGCTCCTTGTCGGCGTGGGCGGCGCCGGCCACCTCCCATAGTCGCAGGTGGGCGTTGTCGGGCTGTCGGGCCGGGTAGTAGTCGAGGATGCCGAGCACGTCGGTCTCGGTCTCGACCATGATCACGGGCACGGACTGATCGGTGCGGATGATGGTGGGCTTGCCCGACAGGCTGCCGGCGATGTCGATGCCGGCGCCGGGTTGGCCCAGCGGGGCGGGCGAGCCGCCCCGGCTGTGGATGAGGAAGCCGTCGAACTCGTGGGTGAGCGGTTCCACGCCGTCCACGTAGGTGGTCAGGGTGAAGGCCGACTGGGACTCACCCGAGGCCAGCACCCGCTTCACCTGGAGGCCGCGGAGCGGATCCACCGAGCCCGGATCGCGCAGCGCTCGGGCCACCTGCGTGTACATGTCGTAGGAGTAGGCGTCGCCGGGGTGGTGCAGGGCGCCGTAGCGGGCCGGGTCCGTGCCCTTGAGACCGAGGCTGGTCGAGCCGCTCAGCCCGGGCACCGAGACGGCCACCGGGCCACCCTCGACGCCGATGCGCTGGGCCGACACGCCCACCCAGGCGTCGCCGTTGCGCAGCAGCTGGGGCGCCAGATAGGTGTAGTCGGCGGGGGTGTCGGAGCCGCTGCTGACGTTGAGCCACTCCACCACGACGGTCCCGCTGAACTTGGCCGGGTCGGTCGGCCGACGCACGACGATGCGCGTCTCATAGGAGGCTTTGGCCGACGGTTGGAGCTGGTAGCGGCCGTCGGGGGGCAGGCCGTTCGGGGCCTGGTAGGAGGTGGCCGTTCCCGCGGCCGTGTACTCCGATTCGGTGTAGCCCGCGGCCTTCAGCGAGGGGCCCGAGCTGGCGGAGACCAGGGCGACGCCCTTGCCCCCGGTCAGCGGCCCGGCCAGGGTGGCGGCCGGTCCGGCGGGCGGGTGGCTGGCCGCCACCGTCGACCGGGTGGCCGCCATCGACGACGTCGGAGAGCCGCCCGCGCGCTTGGAACTGGAGGAGCAGGCCACCGCCGCCACCATCACCACGGCCAGTGCCGTCAGGCCCAAGGCGCGCGTCGTTCTCGGTCCGTGCTGTACGTCGATGTCCATCAGGAGCTCCCCCTTGCTCGTTCGATCGGGTGCGTCCGAGGCGTCGCCGGTTCGCAGCGGCGGTCAGCTCCGGCTGATCAGGTCGGCCTGCACCTCGCGGCGCAGGAGCTTGCCCGTCTCGGTGTAGGGCAGCGCTTCGGTGAAGGCGACCACGTCCGGCGTCTTCGAGCCCCGCAGCGACGAACGGGCGAACTGGCGCACGGCTTCGGCGTCGAGGTCGGCGCCGGGCTTGCGCACCACCAGGGCGGCGATGCGCTGGCCCCACTCGTCGTCGGGCACGCCCACCACCGCACACTGGTCGATGTCGGGGTGGGTGAGCAGCACCTCTTCGATCTCAGCGGGGGCGATGTTCTCCCCGCCGCGGATGATGGTGTCGTCGCTGCGTCCCTCGATGAACAGGTAGCCGTCCTCGTCGACGCGGCCCCGATCGCGGGTGGGGAACCAGCCCTCGTCGTCGAGCGGCGCGGCCACGCCCCGGTACTCGCCCGACACCTGCTCACCTCGGACCCAGATCTCGCCGATCTGGCCGGCGCCGAGCGCCTGGCCCTGCTCGCGCACCTCGATCTCGACGGTGGGCAGGACCTGGCCGGCGGAGGTGAGCCGGGCCACCGCCACCGGATCGCCTCGCTGCGCGGCCCGGTGATCCTCGGGGCCGAGCACGGCGATGGTGGAACTGGTCTCGGTGAGGCCGTAGGCGTTGGTGAGGTCGACGTCACCGAGCACCGCCATCGTGCGGGCCAGCACCGTGGCCGGCGTGCGGGCACCGCCGTAGGACAGGGCCCGCAGGCTGGGCAGTCCCTCGCCGTCGGCCTCGAGCACGTCGCAGATGCGGGCCAGCATGGTGGGCACGACCATGGCGTGGGTGATGTGTTCGCGCCGGACGGTGGCCACCCACTCGGTCGCGTCGAACTGTCGGAGGTACACGATCCGCCGACCCAGGTACAGGTTGGAGAGCAGGTTGGCCAGTCCGGCCACGTGATAGGGCGGCACGCTGACCAGCACCGCTTCGCTCGGATCTGCGCCGCCGAACTCCACCGTCCCGATCACATACGAGGTGAGGTTGCGGTGGCGCAGGACCGCGGCCTTGGGAGCGGCGGTGGTCCCGCTGGTGTAGAGCAGCAGGGCCGGTGACTCGCCATCCTCCGGCACCTCGCCGCCCGATCGGCCGGCCCGGGCCCGAGCCACGAAGTCGGCGGTGTCGATCACCCGGTGGCCTCGCTCACCCAGCGCCTTGGCCACCTGGTCGTCGGCAATCACCAGCGTGTCGCCCAGGGGCGCGAGCAGGTCGTGGAGCTGGTCGTGGCTGAGGCGGTAGTTGAGGGGCACGAAGGGCACGCCGGCGCCGGCGGCGGCGAACACCCCGATGGGGAAGGCCAGCCCGTTGGTGCCCACGTAGGCCAATGCGGACGCGTCGCCGGCCATGGCGGCCGCCGTCCACGCCGCGTTGTGCAGCTCGCCCACGGTGAGCTGGTCGTCGCCGACCTTGACGGCGACGGCGTCCTCGCGGCCGGCCGCGGCCATGTCGAGCAGCAGCAGCAGGTTCATGCGGTCGCGTCAGTCGGACGAAGGCAGGGGCTTGGCGCCCTTCACCGGGAGCAGGCGGCCGTCGACCGTCAGCGCGCCGGCGCCGGCCCGGTTGCACAGCAGCTCCAGGCCGAGCTCCTCATCGGCATAGCGCTTGCCCAGCAGCGGGGCGTCGCCCAGCGAGGCGTCGAGAGTGGCCCCGGCGTCGGGCTCCTGGCCGTCCTCGAGCAACGGGGCGCCCCCGCAGCTCACCTCGACCTCGGTGGCCGGCGCCCGGACCACGATGACCTGCGCATCGCACACCGCGCTGTGCAGCTTCTGACCCGGACGCAGCTTCACGGAACCTCGATCTCTCAGTCTCGGAATGGGGCGCCGACCCGGCTGGGAAGCCCCCAGGGCGGGACGTGACCACCCGCAGCCCGAAAGTCTAACGATAGTGTCATCCTGCAACGCACCGAAGCGCCCACGCCAGGAGTCGGAGATGCCCGAGGACAAGTTCATCCAGTACGAGACCCTGTCCGAGGGTCGCATCGCCCGGATCATGCTCAACCGACCCGAGGCCCGCAACGCCCAGAACCGGGGGCTGCTGGTCGAGCTCAACGACGCCTTCATGCGGGCCGAGGCCGACGACGAGGTGCGGGTGGTCATCCTGGGGGGCAACGGGCCCATGTTCTCCACCGGTCACGACCTGGGCTCGAAGGTGGCTCAGGAGGAGTCCGCCCCCGGGCCGAACCAGCATCCGACCCGGTCCATCAACGGTGGCACCCGCAAGGGGGCCGAGGCGCTGATGCTCCAGGAGTGGCACTACTTCTTCGAGAACACCCGGCGCTGGCGCAACCTGCGCAAGATCACCATCGGCCAGGCCCACGGCGAGGTCTACGCCGCCGCGTTGATGCTGCTGTGGTCCTGCGACCTCATCGTGTGCGCCGAGGGCACCCGCTTCGCCGACGTGGTGGGCTCGCGCCTGGGGATGTGCGGGGTCGAGTACTTCGCCCACCCCTGGGAGTTCGGGCCCCGCAAGGCCAAGGAGCTGCTGCTGACCGGCGACGCCATCGACGCGGATGAGGCCCATTCGTTGGGAATGGTGAGCAAGGTCTTCCCCGCAGACAAGCTCGAGCAGCGCACCATCGAGTTCGCCGAGCGCATCGCCCAGCAACCCACGATGTCGTCGCTGCTCATCAAGGAGGCGGTCAACCAGACCGTCGACAACATGGGCTTCTACAACGCCCTCAACGCCTGCTTCACCCTCCACGAGCTGAACCACGCCCACTGGGCCTGGGTCAACGAGAACCGGTGGCCGGTGGCCCAGGAGGACTCGGGCATCCCCAACTGGCGCGAGGCGCCGCCCATCGTCACCGCGGTCAAGGACCAGGTCCGGGCCGACCAGTAGTCGGGCACCGCGAGTCCGACCATGGAACCCGAAGCGGTGGTGCGGCGGGCCCCGTTCTCGGACAACCCTCGGGTGGGAGCCCGGGGCCAGCGGACCCAGCAGAAGATCCTCGATGCCGCCCTGGCTGTGTTCGGTGAGCAGGGCTACCAGAACTGCAGCATCGACCGCATCACCACGCGGGCCGGGTGCTCGCGGGTCTCCTTCTACCAGTACTTCTCCAGCAAGGAGGACGTGTTCCGTCAGCTGGCCGGCCAGGTGGCGCGCCAGCTCACGGCCTCGACCGATGCCCTCGACCCGCTCACCGCGGACCTCGCCGGCTGGACCGCGTTGCGGGCCTGGGTCGGCTCGTCACGCCGAGATCTACGCCCGCTACCGGCCGGTCTTCCACGCCTTCCCCGCCGCCTCCGAGAGCGACGAGGCGGTGGCGGCGGGATCGGCCCGCTGGGGCGAGCGCATCCGGTCCAAGATCCGCTCCAGCCTGGACGGCTCGACCCTGCCGGCCCGTCAGCTGGAGCCGGTCATCGGCCTCGCTCAGGAGTGCCTGACCCGCACGCTCGACATCACGGCCATCCTGCAATCGGTGGTGCCCGGGGCCTTCCCGACCCCGCGGATCGGCGACGCCACCACCGACGTGATCCACCGCGCCCTGTTCGGCCTGCTGGCCGACGTGAACGTGCACCCACCGGTGGGCCGGCGTCCCCCGACGGTCGAGTTCCAGCCGGGCATGCGGGAGCTGTTCGAGCGCGAGGACCTGCATCCGGACGGGGTCGGGGCGCGCGCTCGGCGCTGTTGAGCGCGGGGCGGGAGGTGTTCGTCACCCGGGGCTACCACGCCACCCGGGTGGACGACCTGGCCGTGGCGGCCGGGGTGTCCCACGGGGCCTTCTACCGCTACTTCCGCAACAAGGACGACCTGGCTCGCATCCTCACGGTGGAGGCCATCCGCTCGGTGTCGACCGCGCTGAGCGAGATCCCCGACGCCGCCGAGCGCGAGGGGCCCGACGCCCGAGCCGCGCTCCGGCGCTGGCTGGCGCGATACAACGCGGCGCAGTCGGGCGAGGCGGCCATGATGCGGGTGTGGGTCGATGCGGCCCTGGCCGACGCCACGCTGCGAGAGGACTCGGCCGCGGCCTTCGATTGGGGCTGGCGGCGCCTGGCGCGCTACGTGGCGCCGCGGGACTTCGGCGATGTCGATGCCGAGGCCGTGGTGATGCTGGGCCTGCTGAGCGGGTTCGGTGGCCGCCCGCGGTCAGCTGTCGAGATCGAGGCCGCCGCCCAGATCATCGAGCGCGGGCTGCTGGGTCGACTCTCCTAGCCCTTCGGTCGGCCGGCCTCCCTGCGGGCGCTTCACCATCCGGGTGTCATCGGTCTGGCGGCTTCGGTCTGGCGGCCTGCGCCTTCTTCGCCCTGCGGTCGGCCGGCCTCAGCGGTTGGTGGGGAAGCCCAGGTCGATCACGCTCGACGCTGGGTCGGGCCAGCGCGAGGTGACCACCTTGGAGCGGGTGTAGAAGCGGATGCCGTCGGGGCCGTACATCGGGTTGTCGCCGAACAGCGAGGCCTTCCAACCCCCGAAGGAGTGCGAGGCCACGGGCACGGGTACGGCACGTTGATGCCCACCATCCCGACGGTGACCTCCCGTTGGAACCGCCGGGCCGCCCCGCCGTCGCGGGTGAACACGGCCACGCCGTTGCCGTACGGGTTGGCGTTGACCATGGCCACCGCGTCGTCGTAGCCGGCCACGCGCACGACCCCTAGCACCGGGCCGAAGATCTCGTCGTCGTAGACGCGCATGCCCGGCTTGACCCCGTCGAGCAGTGAGCAGCCCACGAAGAACCCGTCCTGGGCCGGACCGGCGCCCCCGTCCACCACCACCGACGCCCCCTCGTCGGCCGCGCCCCGCACGTAGGACCGCACCCGGTCACGGTGCTGGGCGGTGATGAGCGGCCCCATCATCGACGCCGGGTCGTCGCCCGGGCCCACCACCACGTCAGGGATGCGCTGCGCAATGGCCTCCACCAGGGCGTCGCCGATGTCACCCACGGCCACGATGACCGAGATGGCCATGCACCGCTCTCCGGCCGAGCCGTAGCCGGCCGAGATGGCGGCGTCGGCCGCGGCGTCGAGATCGGCGTCGGGCAGCACCACCATGTGGTTCTTGGCCCCACCCAGGGCCTGGACCCGCTTGCCGGCTCGCGTCCCTGTTTCGTAGACGTGGCGGGCCACCGCGGTGCTGCCCACGAAGGAGATGGCATCGACGTCGGGATGCCCGAGCAGGGCGTTGACGGCCACATCGTCGCCGTGGACCACGTTGAGCACCCCGTCAGGGAACCCGGCGTCCTGCACCAGTTCGGCCAGCAGCATCGAGGCCGAAGGGTCCTTCTCGGATGGCTTGAGCACGAAGGCGTTGCCGCAGGCGATGGCGTTGGCCATCATCCACAGCGGGACCATCACCGGGAAGTTGAACGGCGTGATGCCCGCAATCACGCCCACCGGCTCGGGGACGGTCAGGACGTCGATGCCGGTCGAGGCCTCGCTCGACTGCGAGCCCTTCAGCAGGTGGGCGATGCCGCAGGCGAACTCGACGTTCTCGAGGCCCCGGGCCACCTCGCCCTGAGCATCGGACAGGACCTTGCCGTGCTCGCGGGTGATGATGGCGGCCAGGTCGTCACGATGCGAGTCGACCAGCTGGCGCAGCCGGAACATGGCCGTGGCCCGTCGGGACAACGACGTGTCGCCCCAGGACGCGGCGGCGCCGACCGCCACCTCGACGACCTGGTCGACCTCGTCGGCCGAGGCCAGGGCGACCTCGGCCTGCTGGACACCCCGGGCCGGATCGTAGACAGGACCCACCCGTCCGGAGGTGCCCGCAACGGTGCGACCCGCGATCCAGTGATCGATGGCTTCCATGAGGTGCCCTTTCGTGCTCAGAGCCGGGAGCGCACGATGGAGGCGCTTTCTAACAAGCGCGTCACTATAGTCTTGGGCCATGGCAACGGCAAAGGTCGACGGGTTGTCGCTCGCGTACGAGGTGATCGGCGAGGGACGACCGTGGGTGATCACCCCTGGCGGCCGGTTCAGCAAGGATGATCCCGGGGTGCGCGAACTGGCTCAGGTCCTGGCCGAAGCCGGCAACCAGGTGCTGATCTGGGACCGCCCGAACACGGGCGAGTCCGACGTCTGCTTCACCGGGACCTCCGAATCGGCCATGCAGGCCGACGCCCTGGCCGGCCTGCTCACCCACCTCGCCATGGCCCCGGCCGTGATCGCCGGCGGCTCCGGTGGCTCACGGGTCTCGTTGCTCACCGCCTCGCGCCACCGTGAGGTGGCCTCTGGCCTCGCCATGTGGTGGATCAGCGGCGGGCCGGTGGGACTCATGATCCTCGGGTACCACTACTGCAGAGGCTCGATCATGGCCGCTTGGAACGGGGGCATGGAGGCCGTCGTCGAGCTGGACGAGTGGCGGGAGGTGCTCGAGCGCAACCCGGCGAACCGCCAACGCTTCCTCGACCTCGACCCCAAGGTGTTCATCGCCACCATGGAGGAGTGGATGCTGGCCTACTGCCCGTGCGGCGATCAGCTCGTCCCTGGCCTCGACGACGCCGACGGGCGCGGCCTGGACGTTCCCGCCCTGGTCTTCCGCAGCGGGGTCAGCGACGCCAACCACACCCGACAGGCCTCCGAGCAGCTGGCCGGGTTGCTGGCGAACGCCGAGCTGGTCGAGCCGCCGTGGGGCGACACCGAGTGGATCGAACGCCAGGCCGGGCATGCGCAAGGGGAGGGGTTGTTCGTCCGCTGGCCTCTGCTGGCGCCGACCCTGCTCGACTGGGCCCGCGACCGCGTCGGCGGATGACCGATCCGACCGAGGTCGTGGCTGAGCTGGCCCGGCGCTACGCGTCGGGCGACATGACGGGCGCCCTGACGTTGTTCCACCCGGGCCTGCGCATCGAGCAACCGGCGTCGTTGCCTCACGGCGGCTGGCACGAAGGGACCCAGGGCATGGCCGCCATGGGAGCCACCTTCGCCGAGCACTGGGAACGCACGATCGTCGACCCACGCATCCTGGGTTGCGGCCCGACGGTGGTGCAGATCACCACCCAGACCTGGACAGCGAAGGCCACGGGACGGTCCGAGACCGTCGACGTGGTCGAGCTCATGTCGATCGTCGACGGGCGGGTGGCGGAGATCCGGGTGTTCCAGCAGGACACGGCGCGGCTGCTGGCCACCCTCGACCCGGCCGAGGGTCGCGACCGCCCCGGGACCTCCCGCTAGCGCTGGCGGACGATCTCGGCGCCCAGCAGGGCGTCGATCTCCGCACGCTCGAACCCGAGCTCGGTGAGCACGCCGACGCTGTGCTCGCCGATCCCGGGGAGCTCGAGGTCGGATCCGGCCCCGGCGGTCGGGCCGCACCGCTCCAGACGTCCGATCTGTTCGAAGCGCCCCCACTCGGGCGTCCGGTAGGACGCCACCCGCCCCAACTGGCGGTTCACGGGGTCGTCCAGGATCGACTGGCGGAACTCGTCGCGGCTGGCCGGGGCGATGACCTCGGCCAGGGCGCCCAGCCGGCGCAGGCGCGACACCCAGGCGGCAGCCGGTTGGGTGGCGAGCGCCGACTCGAGGACCGTCTCGGCGGCCCGGGCCGCCGCGTCGTTGGGGCCGCCCCGCAGGGGAACATAGGCGGCGGGCAGGTCGGCGGCTTCGGGCAGGGCACGGATGGCGGCCCAGGCGTCCTCGTCGGCGACGACCAGCGCCAACCAGTTCCCGTCGCCCGCCTGGTAGATGCGATAGCCCGGGCCGTACCCGGTCTGGTCACCGTCCAGAGCCGGGCCCCGGACGCACCGGCCATCGCGCTGGTAGACCCCACTCTGGAGGAGCATGCCGGCTCCCAGCAGGCTGGTTGCCACCCGCTGGCCCAGCCCGCTGGCGGCCCGGGAGTAGAGCCCGGCCAGCACGCCGGCCGCAGCCACCCAGCCCCCGGACATGTCGATGGGGATCCACGACGGCGAGCCGGGATCGTTGCCCGCGCCGCCGACCGCCCGCTCGAGACCGGTGAGCGCCTGCATGAGGGCGTCGTTGCCCGGGAAGCGGGCTCGGGGCCCGGTCGTGCCGAAAGCGCTGGCGTGGCAGTAGACGGCCCGGGGGTTGAGCCGGGCCACCGTGGCCTCGTCGATGCCCAGCCGCTCGGAGACGCCGACCCGGAAGTTGTGGAGCACCACGTCGGCCCACCCGATCAGCCGCTCGACCACCGGACGGGCCGCGGGGGCGTTGATGTCCATGGCCAGGCTGCGCTTGCCCCGCTGGCAGGCGGCGACCGCGTAGGCCGCGGCCCGCATGGCCTCTCCTTCGGGCGGCTCCACCTTGATGACGTCGGCGCCCAGATCCGCCAGCACCTGCGCGGCCAGCGGCCCGGCCACGAAGGCCGAGAAGTCCAGCACCCGCACGCCGGCCAGCAGCCGGTCGCCGCCCGCCCTCGGGCCGGCTGGCGGTTCGTCCCCCGGGTGGCGGGGCGCGGTCGCGTCCGGCGCCGCGGGCGTGTCCGAGAGCGGAGCCACGGAGATGGGGGAGCCGACCACCAGGTCGTGGTGGGTGCCCTGGGTCCGGGCCAGGGCCAGGCCGTTGGCACTCGCGTGGGGATCGGCCAGGACCTCGCCCGGGGCCAGCACCGGCTCGCAGGCCACCCCGGCGTCGCGCAGCCGCGGGATCCAGGCGTCGCGAGGTCGGGTGGCGAAGGTCTCGCGCCAGCGCACGGCTCGGGCGTTGAGCAGCCCGTTGGTCTGGTCCGAGTAGTAGCCCTCCTGGCTGGGCTCGTCGCCCAGCACCTCGATGAGCGCCCCATACATGCCCTTGCCGCCGAACCACACCTGGATGAGTTCGTCGTCGGCGCAGCGGTACAGGAAGTTCGGGAAGGTGGAGCCGTGCTCCCAGTACGACTCGACCTCGACCGGTGCCCGTTCGGACCGCCCGATCATGCAGCCCAAGGTGGTGAGCATCCCGTCGTAGAGCGACGTCTCGCTCCAGCCTCCCCGACCGGTGGCGGCCCGCTGGCCGAGCAGGGCCAGCACCGAGGTGGTGAGCAGGAAGGCCGTCCCGCCACCCGTGGCCGGGTAGTCGAGGAAGATGGGTCCGGGGCGATGGCCGGCGAGCTGGGTGCAGAACCCGGACCGGGCTTCCACCAAGAGGGCGTAGTCGTCCATCGTGCCCGTGGCGTTCCAGCTCGGCCGGCACCGGGCGTAGACCAGCCCGGGGTTGGTGGTGCAGAGGTCGGCGTAGCCCAGCTTCCTGCCCTCGACCAGGGACTGGGGCCCGTAGACCAGCGCCACATCGGCCTGGCCCAGCCGCGCCGCGACCTGCGCGGCGTCGTCGGTGACGACGATCTGCTTGTCGCGATGCCAGGCCCGGCCCCAGGTGACCTCCCGGTCGATCGGCGTGGTGCCCGTGCCCACCAGTCGCACGACGGTGGCCCCCAGGTCGGCCAGGATCATGCCCGGGACGCCGGCGGCCAGGCCCAGGCCCAGGTCGCTGGTCCCGATGGCCACCTCCACCACCGAGAGCCCGGTGCAGGGCCGCCCGGCCCCGGGGGCGGTCATCGGACCACCAGCTGGGGGAGGACCTCCCGAGCCGCCAGCTCGACCACCTCGAAGCTGTCGTCGGGGGTGGCGGGTGAGACGATGAAGTGTCGGACCCCGGCATCCACGTACTGCTGGAGTCGAGCGGCCACCTCATCGGGGGTGCCTGACGGCGCGATCCGATCGAGCATGGCGCCGGGCTTGTCACCGTAGGCCCCACCCAGGAAGCTGATCACGTCGTCGCGGGCCCGGTCGCCGTCGGCGCGCACCGAGCAGTACAGGTAGAGCATCCACTCGAACCCGTCGAGGTTCCGCCCGATCGCCTCGGCCTCGTCGCGGATCGTGCGCACCGACTCGGCGTAGGCCGACGGGGACATGAGGTAGGGCATCCAGCCGTCGCCCAGACGCGCCGCCCGGACCATGGCTGGTGGCTTGCGTCCGGAGACCAGCAGGGGTGGACCGCCGGCCTGCATCGTGAGAGGCGGCCCGGGCGTTGTGGTGCCGAGGGGCGGGGGTGGGCTGACCGGTCGCAGCTGCGCCTCGTCCAGATCGAAGAAGCGACCGTGATGGGTGACCGGCTCACCGGTCCACAGCGCCCGCAGCACCTCCATGGCTTCGTTGGTCCGTGCTCCTCGCTCGGCGACGGGCACACCCACGGCGTCGAACTCGTTGCGGAACTCGCCGCCGACACCCAGGCCGACCGAGACCCGACCACCCGACCAGGCGTCGAGGTCGGCGAGCTGCTTGGCTACGATCACCGGGTGGTAGAGGGGCAACAGGAGGATCGCCGTGCCCACTCGCACCCGCTCCGTCCAGGCCGTGAGCAGCGACAGGCGGGTGATGGCCTCGCCGGTCGGTCTGCCCGGAAGGATGTGGCCACCCTGCCAGATCGATTCGATCGGCAACCGCTCGGCGGCCTCGAGCCAGGCCCGCTCCGGCTCGGGCAGCGCCGCCGCGCCGAAGATGATGCGATCGTCGGGCAACGGGCCTCCTTGGCGACGGGCACGGACGCGCCCTCGGACCGGGCCCAGGGCCGCGTCAAGATAGCAATTGCTCACTCCGCAGGCGAACTCAGAGTGAGCGTGTACTTTCTTCCGGATGGTTCAAATCGCTGACCAGCCTGCCCCTGACCAGCCTGGCGAGCCGCTCGTGGTCGGCATCCCGCCGGCGGTCACCGAGGAGACCGCCGGCTTCTGGGCCGCGGCGGCCGAGGGCCGGCTGGAGGTGCAGCGGTGCACGGTGTGCGGCGCCGAGTCGTTCCCGCCCAGAGGGATCTGCCCGGCCTGTCGGAGCCGTTCGATGGAACCGGCCGAGATCACCGGACCAGGTCGCGTCTACAGCTTCACCGTGAACCACCAGCGCTGGCTGCCCGACCTGGAGGTGCCCTACGCCATCGTCCTGGTCGAGTTCGACGACCACCCCGGCGTGCGGGTGGTGGGCCGCCTCCGTGGCTGCGATCCACTCGACGCCCGGATCGGCATGACCGTCGAGGTCGGGTTCGAGCCGGGTCCCGGCGGCTTCGCCATCCCGAGCTTCGTGGCCGCCAGCGGAGCCGACCCGGCGGGAGCACCGTGATGGGCACCGACCGCTTCGAGGCGCGCGCCGTCATCTCCGGCGTGGGCCAGTCGGCGGTGGCCCGCCAGCTCGATCGATCCGGCTTCGCGCTCACGCTCGACGCCATCCTGGCCGCGGTGGCCGACGCCGGGCTCACGCTGGACGACATCGATGGCCTGGCCATGTTCCCGGGTGGGGGCACCGCCAACGTGCCCGGCTACTCAGGGGCGAACCTCTACGAGGTCCAGGACGCCCTGCGCATCCCCACCACCTGGCGACAGGGCCAGGTCGAGGGGATGAGCCTGCCCTTCTACGGTCCAGTCCAGGCCGTGGCCACCGGCCAGGCGCGCCACGCCGTCATCTTCCGCACGGTCAAGGAGGGGAGCGCGGCCCGCCACGCCGGCGGCCGTCCGGCCTACGGGTCCATCCATCCCGAGGCCTCCGGTCCCCAAGCCTGGCTGTTACCCGTGGGCGCCCTCTCGCCGGTGTGCCAGGTGGCGCCCTTCGCCACCCGCTACCTGCACGACTTCGGGGTGACCCGTGAGCAGCTGGGGTGGATCCCGATCACGCAGCGGGTCCACGCCGGGCTCAACCCTGACGCCGTGTACCGCGAGCCACTCACGATGGCGGACTACCTGGCGTCGCGCCTGATCTCCACACCCATGTGCCTCTACGACTGCGACGTCCCCTGCGACGGCGCCACCGCCCTGGTCGTCTCGGCCGCCGAGACCGCACCCGACCTGCGCGCCCCGGTGCACATCGAGGCCATGGCCGGTGTCATCGACGGACGCCCCTCCTGGGACCAGTGGCAGGACATGAGCCGGGTCGGCCACGCCACCGGCCAGGCCCTGTGGGCCCGCACCGATCTCCGGCCGTCGGACGTCGACGTGGCCCAGCTCTACGACGGCTTCACCATCGAGGTGGTGTGGTGGCTCGAGGCCCTGGGCTTCTGCGGACCCGGAGAGGCAGCCGACTACGTCGAGGGCGGGGCGCGCATCGGCCTCGACGGGGAGCTCCCGCTCAACACCTGGGGCGGTCAGCTGTCGGGGGGCCGGCTGCACGCCGCCTTCGGCCACACCGCCGAGGCGGTCCGCCAGCTCCGCGGCGAAGCCGGCGCCCGCCAGGTACCGGGCGCAGAGGTGGCCGTGGTCTCCAACGTGGGCGGCTACGAGGCCGGCGCGGCCCTGTTGACGCGACGTTGAGGTTGGTGACCAGTTGGTCGAGCTGAGCACTTCGGACACGACACCCGGGAGGGATCAGATGGTCGAACGCGTCGGACGCGTGCAGGACAAGGTGGCAATCGTGACGGGGGCCGGTTCCACACCCGGCCCGGGTGTCGGCACGGGCAAGGCCAGCGCCGTGCTCCTGGCACGCGAGGGGGCCAAGGTCGTGCTCGTGGACGTCCATCCCGAGCGGGCCGAGGAGACGCGCCAGCTGATCGAGCACGAGGGCGGGACGGCCCTGGTGGTCGCCGCCGACGCCACCAGGGCAGCCGATTGCGAGGCGATGGTGGCGACCGCGGTGGACGCCTTCGGGACCGTCGACATCCTGGTCAACAACATCGGGCTGGCGGCCCTGGGCACGGTGGTCGACCTCAGCGAGGCGGACTGGGACCGCGCCTTCGACATCAACCTGCGCACCGCCTTCCTGGCCTCGAAGTACGTCGTGCCGGTCATGGCCGCCCAGGGCTCGGGTTCCATCGTGAACATGGGGTCGATCTCAGCCCTGCGCGGTGACGGCACCGCCGCCTATTCGGCAGCCAAGGGTGGCCTCATCGCGCTCACCGTGGACATGGCCTACTCCCACGGACGCCAAGGGATCCGCGTGAACGCCATCGCGCCCGGTCACATCACCACCCCGATGGTGATGTCGGTCTCCGCGCCGGGACCCCGCGCCGAGTTCATGAACGCGATGCGCTCCCAAGCCGGTCTGCTGGGCACGCCAGGGGATGGGTGGGACGTCGGTTGGGCCGTGCTGTTCCTGGCCAGCGACGAGGCCCGCTGGATCACCGGCGTCACCCTGCCGGTCGACTCGGGGGTGCTCAGCGTCACCCCGCTGATGATGGCGCCGCACCTGCGGGGCGTGCCCGAGCCTGACGACGGTTGACACCCCCGGACGCGCCCTCCTAAGGTAAGTGAGCACATACTTTGTAATGGTCGGTACACGTCGGGGTCGATTGCGGACTACGGTGGCGGGGCCGACGGCAAGCAGGAGACGGATAGGGGATGCCGGTGACCGAGCACGATGGGGGCGGGGTCGCCCTGTGCGAGCGCTACGCAGTGGCGGACGCCGATTCGCACATCATCGAGCCGGCTGATCTGTGGACGTCCCGGGTCTCATCACGATGGGGAGATCTGGTGCCCCACGTGAAGTTCGACGAACGATCGCACGAGGACCGGTGGTACGTGGGTTCGCGGCGGATGTTCGGCGCGGGTGCTTTCGCTCAGGCTGGTTGGCGCGAATTTCCCCCCTCGCATCCGGCCAGCCTGAGCGAAGCGATCCCCGCGGCTGTCGACGCCACCGAGCGGCTCCGCTACCTGGACGAGGTCGGCGTGTACTACCAGCTGCTCTACCCGAACATCCTCGGGTTCAACAGCCAGATCTTCCTGACCGAGATGGAACCGGCGCTGGCCACCGAGTGCGTGAGCGCCTACAACGACTGGTTGACCGAGTTCTGCTCCGCCGACCCCCGCCGCCTCATCCCCATGATGATGCTGCCGTTCTGGGACATCGACGCCTCGGTGGCCGAGATGAAGCGGGCCGCAGACATGGGCCACAAGGGCGTCCTGTTCGCCGCCCGCTACGACAAGATCGGCCTGCCCCGGCTGATCGATGATCACTGGGAGCCCCTGCTGGCGCAGGCCCAGGAGATGGACCTGACCATGAACTTCCACGTCGGGTTCCTGTCCTCGGGCGACGACCTGAAGGGCGCCGTCGACCAGTCGAAGAAGCTGGACTTCACTCGCGAGAGCTCGTTGGTGTTGCTCGGCAACGCCATGAACGTGGCCGAGGTGATCCTGAGCGGGGTGTGCGAGCGCTATCCCGACCTGAAGTTCGTCTCGGTGGAGAACGGCGCCGGCTGGCTGCCCTTCCTGGGCGAGAGCATGGACTGGCAGTGGCTCAACGTGGGCGCCCACAAGGATTACCCCGACCGTCTGCTGCCCAGCGAGTACCTGTACCGCCAGATCTTCGGGATGTACTGGTTCGAACAGGAGGCGATGCGGTCGTCGCTGGACCGCCTCAAGGACAACCTGATGTTCGAGACCGACTTCCCCCACGCCACCAGCCTCTCTCCCGGACCGGCCTCGGAGTCACCCAGCCCCCGCGACGTCATCGAGCGGTCGTTGGCGGGCGTGGCCGACGAGACCGTGGCCAAGGTGCTGCAGGGCACCGCCACCCGGCTCTACCACCTGGAGCCGCCGGTCGGGCGCTGATCTGATCTGGCGAAGCGGAAGCCTCCGCCCCTCAGCGCAGGCGCCACTCCGGTCGCACGTTCTGGAACTCGGCTTGGCCGCTCTCGATGTTCTCGAAGCTGGTCCCCAGCGCCACCAGGGTCGACATCTGGGCCAGCGCTTCCTTGCGCGTCACCTCATGCGCCATCCACACGGCCCGGAGCGTGCCCTGCACGGCCAGCACCGGGGCCGAAGCGATGGCCTTGGCCACCCACATGGCTCGCTCGAGCAGCTCGTCGGCCGGCACCACCTCTGAAACCAGCCCCAGCTCGCGGGCCCGCTCGGCCGACATCCGCTCCCAGGCACCGAGCAGGGCCAGGCGCAGGGTCTCGCCCAGCGGCAACTTCTGGAGCAGGTGGGTCGACTCGTAGCCGGCAACCATCCCGTAGGTCACGTGCGGGTCGAAGAAGGTGGCGTTCTCGGCGGCGATGACGATGTCGGCCTCGCCCAGCATGTACAGGGCCCCACCGCAGGCCATGCCGTTGACCGCGGCGATGACCGGCTTCCACAGGTCGTTCTGCTTCGGGTTGATGTTGCGGCCGGGGTCGTTGTACATGAACGGGGTCGACACCTGACCGGTCTGGTGCCCATTGAGCTTGTGCTGCTCGAGGTAGCCCTCCTGGATGGACTCCAGGCGGTCGATGCCGGTGCAGAACGCCTTCGAGCCGGCCCCCGTCAGGATCACCGCTCGCACCTCGTCGACGGCGCGCAGCGACCGCCACAGGTGGTGCAACTCCGCCTGCATCAGCTCGTTGAAGGCGTTGTGGACCTCGGGCCGGTTGAGCGTGACGATGGCGACACCGTCACGCTCCTCGTAGAGAAGCGTCTCGAAGCTGTCCACGCGGCCGAACCTATCGCACCGGACTGACGTGTGCGTCAGGTTCCGGCGTCCGTCGACCTCGCTCGGCGGCCGTCTCCCTAGGCGCCCTCGCCGCGCAGGAGCAGCACACCCGAGGGGGTGCCGCCGCCGGAGGTGACCACCGCGGTGCGGGCCTCGGCCACCTGGCGCTCACCCGCTTCGTGGCGGAGCTGGACCATGGCCTCGTAGAGGAACCCGTAGCCGTGGGTGCGCCCTTCGGACAGCTGGCCGCCGTGGGGGTTGACCGGGAGGTCGCCGTCGAGGGCGATGCGCCGCCCGCCGTCCATCCAGTCCATGGCCTCGCCGATGCCGCAGAACCCGAGTCCCTCCAGCCAGGAGACGGCGTTGAAGGTGAACCCGTCGTACAGCAGGGCCAGGTCCACGTCGGCGGGTCGCATGCTGGTGCGAGTCCACAGGTGCGTCGATTGGCCGATCACCTGCGGTTCATGGGTGATGGTGTCCTGGTCCCACGAGACCCGCTCGAGGATCTGGGTCCCCACCGCTTCCACCCGGACGGCGGGCTTGGGCAGATCGGCGGCCACCGACGCGTCGGACACGACCACCGCGATCGAGGCGTCGCAGGGGACGTCGCAGTCGTAGAGGCCGAAGGGGCTGGTGATGGGCCGGGCCGACAGGTAGTCGTCCATGGTCATGGGGTCGCGGTAGATGGCCACCGGGTTGAGGGCCGCGTTGGCCCGGTCGTTGAGGGCGATCCACCCCAGCAGCTCGCGGTTGGCGCGGTAGCGGTGCAGGTAGAGGTTGGCGTTCATGGCGATCCAGTTGGCCGCCGACATGGCCCCGAACGGCGCCCGCCACTCGTGCATGGGCCCGGAGACGCGACCGGCGACGGCGCCCGTGCCGCCACTGCGGGTCTGTCGGAGCGTGGCATAGGTCGACTCCCACACGGTGCGGAAGCACAGGACGTGACGGCACAGGCCGCTGGCCACCGCCAGCATCGCCGCGATCACCGAACCGCCCGGGCCCGGGAGGTCCCCGCCGCCGTTGATCCACGTGGGATGGAGGCGCAGGGCTTCTTCGACGGCGGTGACGCCGCCCTCGCTCATGCCCATGCCTGCCGCCCCGGGATAGGTGGACAGGCCGTCGATGTCGCCGAGCTCGAGGCCGGCGTCGGTCACCGCGGCCAGACAGGCGTCGATCGTGAGCGACAGCGGATCGCGGATCAGCCGCCGTCCGATGGCCGAGCGCCCGACCCCCGAGAGCACGGCTCGGTGCTCGAAGCGCTCGTCGCTGAGCGGTGCCCGCGGGGTCGGGCGCGTGGGCTCGATCACCCGGTCCCGGTCGTGGTCGCCGGTGGGTTCGAACAGCGGGATCCAGACGTCGTCGTGGTGTTCGAAGCGCACGACCACCTGCTGGCCGACGTGTACGTCGTCGGGCTCGCAGCCCACGATGTTGGTGGTGAGGTGCACGCTCGGGTCCTCGGCCAGGGCCACGTTGGCGATGACGTAGGGGGGCTCGAAGCTGGGCAGCCACTGGTGGCGGTTGACGGTGAGGCCGACCACCGTTGCCCGTCCGGAGACCACCTTGGGGGCAAACGAGCGGCTCCGGCACACCGGACAGATGGGCACGGGCGGATGCACCAGGGCGTCGCAGGTCTCACAGCTCTGGATCCGCAGTTGGCCGTCCGCTCCCGAGGTCCAGAACCAGTCGGTGGCCGGCGTGAGCTCGGGCAGCGGTCGGACCGGCCGGTCCCCGTCGGCGATCGGGTCGGCCTCGGACGGGTCCGGCGCAGCCTGCTCGTTCACGGATGGAGCTCCTCGGGTGCGGTGGCGGGGGGCAGGTCCACGACGACGGTGGCGCGGCGTTCGTCGAAGCTGAGCAGGCCCTGCAAGGGTCGCGACTCGGGTCGCGGGTCTACGTAGCTCCAGGCCACGTCGTCGGCGATCAGGTCGCCCACCACGGCGCTGAAGTAGGTGGCGGTGCCCTTGTACGGGCAGTAGGTCGTCGTTGCGCTGGGTCGCAGGTGCGACATGCTGAGCGCGTGGCGGGCCACGTACAGCCTCGGTTCGAGGGCCGTCTCGTACACCCCCATGGTGTCGGTGCTGTCCACCAGCACCACCCCACCCACCTCGACGCGCAGGCGCCGGTCGGTCGGGATGCAGTCCACCCGGTGGTAGGGGTTGCGGGGATGGCCGAAGACCTGCTCCTCCTCCTCGTACCAGGCCTCGACCCCGTCCCAGGGGACCGAGACGTAGCCCTGGGCCTCGGTCTCGGGCCGGGCGGACGGCACGTCCACTTCCCCGGTCGGGAAGGCATAGGTCGGCGGTCGGCCCGGGCGGTGCACGAGCAGGACCCGTTGGCTGTCGATCACTGCCCGACCGTCGACGAACCCGCGCACCCGACGGCGGAACGGCTCCACGTACACGACCGGGTTGGGAACCGGGGCGCTGAAGCGGCCGGCCGGGTGGGCGCTGTGGGGCCCGCGCCCGGTGGTCAGGCTCACAGGGCCGACCTCATGGTGCGCTCACAGCGCGACGCGGTCGTCGACGGTGCCGCCCGGAGACAGGTCCTCGGGCAGTCGCCGCACCATGGCGTCCACGGTGAACGAGGCGAGCAGGTGGCCGGCCTCGTCGTGCACGCGGCACTCGGCGTGGGTCATGCCGTCGCCGGCGAAGGTCGAGTGGTGGTGGTAGCGCATCCAACGATCCACGTGGACATCAGCGTGCATCGATATCGAGATGGCGTTGATGCCCATCGAGAGCGTGCGATGCGCCTCGGACTGGCCGACGCCGGCATGGGGACGAAGGGCGGCGGCGATGGACAGGTGGCCGGTGAACTGAGCCAGCAACCCGGCGTGGACTGCCGGGTCGGCGGGTACCTCCCGGAAGCGCACCCAGGCGTCGAGGACGGGTGGCCCTACCGGCGCATCCGGGTCCGAGGTGTAGGCCCCGTCCACGATGCGCAGGTCACGGCCCATCACCGACATGTCGAGGGGCTCGCTGTCATAGGGCCCGGGCGTCTGGGGCGGGGCGACCTCGTGGCGGATCAGGTCGGGGGCGGTCTGGTCGAGCAGCAGGACGCCCGTTGCGCACCGCTTGGGGCCCTGGGCCACGTCGACCTCCACGGCGGTGAACGTCCGTCCCGCGCTCAGCTCTGTCACGCGGAGCTCGACGGGCACCCGGGCATCGGCGGCGCGCAGGAAGACCATCTGGGCCGATACGACCCGCCGGCCGGGCGCGTGATGGCCGGCGGCCACGATGGCCTGGCCCAGCATCTGGCTGCCCTCCACCACCGGACGCCGCTCGTCGGCGTGGGCGCCACTGCGGTAGCACCCGTCGCCGTCGGGCTGGACCTGGAGCAGGGCGATCAGGTCCGAGGCGTCGCCCCAGGTGGGGAAGCGCTTGACCGTGATGTCGCGCGGCTCGTCGCCGGGCCCGGCGTCGACCAGCTCGACCCGCACCCGGTCCTGATCGAAGGTGGCGTATCCGGCCAACCAGGCCACCTCGGGTGCCGGATCGGTGACGCACCAGGCCACGTCGTCGCCGTCTGGTGGTTCACCAGGCGATGGCGCATCCCAGTTGTCGCGGGCCGACCCCGTCGAGCCCCCGGCCTGCTCGGCGGGCAGGGGGTCGAGGCTCCACAGCCGGGTGGTGCCCTTGCCGTCGCGCTCGCCGGTGCGGCCCTCGTCGCGAAGCCGGTCGACGCGCACGTCGGCCAGTGGGAACCAGAGCTGCGGGGGTCGACCGGGCTCATCCAGCTGCACCGTGGCGGCCGAGGTGGCCAGCAGTTGGTCTCCCCACCAGGCGCGCGCCAGGTGCGGGCACGGCGCGTGGTGGCCGGGGTCGGGGGTTGAGGTGGAGGCGGCTGAAGTCATGGACCCTGTCGAACTCGTGACACAGGCGTTAGATCGCGACGTTAGATGATGGCGGAAAGCCCGTCGATCGGGCCAGGACCACGGATTGACGTCATTGTTAGAAATCGATATCGTAGTGACGTGACCCGACCTCTCGATTACCTCGTCTTCGATGCCGACAACCACCTGTACGAGACCCAGGAGGCGTTCACCCGCCATCTCCCGGATCAGTACAAGAGCGCGATCGACTACGTGGAGGTGCGGGGACGCACCAAGATCGTGGTCCGGGGCACGATCAGCGACTACATCCCCAACCCCACCTTCGAGGTGGTGGCCCGGCCCGGCGCGCAGGAGGAGTACTTCCGCATCGGCAACCCTGAAGGCAAGAGCTACCGCGAGTTGGTGGGCGAGCCGATGCGCGCCATCCCGGCCTTCCGCGAACCCGCGCCCCGCGTGGAGCTGATGGACGAGCTGGGTGTCGACTGCGCCCTCATGTTCCCCACCCTGGCCAGCCTCCTCGAGGAGCGCATGCGCGACAACCCCAAGATGACCCACGCCGTCATCCACTCTCTCAACGAGTGGCTCCACGAGCAGTGGACCTTCAACTACGAGGACCGCATCTTCACCACGCCGGTCATCACCCTCCCGATCGTCGAGAAGGCCATCGAGGAGCTCGAGTGGTGCGTCCAGCGCGGGGCCAAGGTCGTGCTCATCCGCCCGGCTCCGGTCCCTGCCTACGGTGGTTCCCGGTCCTTCGGCCTGCCCGAGTTCGATCCGTTCTGGCAGGCGGTGGTCGACGCCGACGTCCTCGTGGCCATGCACGCCTCCGACAGCGGATACGCCCGCTACCAGAGCGAGTGGACCGGCCCCAGCGAGATGCTGCCGTTCCGCCTCGACCCGTTCCGCATGATGAGCGTGGGCAAGCGCGCCATAGAGGACACCATGACCGCGTTCACGTGCCACGGGGTGTTCCACCGCTTCCCGGAGCTGCGGGTGGCCTCCATCGAGAACGGCGGCGACTGGGTGGTCCCGTTCCTCGACCACCTGGCCGACGTCTACCGCAAGATGCCCCAGGAGTTCCCCGGGGACCCGATCGAGGCGTTCAAGCGCAACGTGTGGGTCAGCCCGTTCCACGAGGACAACATCGAGCGGCTGATCGGGTCGATCGGTGCCGACCACGTGCTGTTCGGGTCCGATTACCCGCACCCCGAGGGCCTGGCCGAACCGACCAGCTATGTGGACCACCTCCCGGCCGGCCTGTCCGACGAGGACGTCACCAACATCATGGGTGCCAACCTGGCTCGCATCATGAAGATGCCGGTGAAGGTCTGACCCACCTCCCTTCCCGGCACGTTGGACCACCGTTTCGGTGGCTGGATGTGCCGGGACAAGCCTGGACCCCGAATCCCGGCACGTTGGACCACCGTTTCGGTGGCTGGATGTGCCGGGACAGGCGCGGTCGGGGCGGGCTCAGCGGGTGGTGCGAACCGGCACGTGTGAGTAGCCGGCCACATTCGACATGTGGACCCGCTGGAGGCCAGCCTCGTCTACCTCCAACGACGACCAACGGGTGGCCAGCTCGTCGATGGCGATGCGGCTCTCGGCCCGGGCCAGGGCCGCGCCCAGGCAGCTGTGCACCCCGTGGCCGAAGCCGATGGCCACGGCCGGCGGGCGGGAGATGTCGAAGTCGTCGGGCCGATCGAAGGCCCGTGGGTCGCGGGTGGCGGCGCCCGTGATGAGCAGCACCGGGAACCCGGCCGGCAGGGTGTCGCCGTCGAACTCGCGGTCTTGGAGCGAGTAGCGACCCTGGTACTGCGACGGCGGGAGGTAGCGCAGGATCTCCTCCACCGCCCCGGGGATCTTGTCGCGGTCGTCGCGGACCTGGTGCCACTGATCGGGGTGGCGGCTGAACAGCATCACCGCGTTGCCCACCAGCTTGGTCACGGTCTCGGCCCCGGCTCCGCCGATGAGGGTGGCGAAGCCGGCGATCTCGGCGTCATCGAGGCCGGTCTCGGTGCCGTCAGGTCGTTCGACGGTGACCTGGGTGAGCCGCGACAACATGTCGTCGGTCGGGTGCTTGCGCTTCTCGGTGGCCAGCTCGTAGAAGTACATGCCCATGGCCATGATGGACTCGTCGTTCCCGGGGCTGGGTTCGGTCTGGCCCTCCTCGCGCTTGAGGCTGGCGTCGAGCCAGTGGCGGATCTGCTGGCGCTCCCCGTCGGGCACTCCGAGCATGCGGGAGATCACCTCGACCGGGAAGAGGGCCGAGAAGTCGGCCACTGCGTCGAAGTCGGCGGGATCCTCGAGGTCGTCGAGAAACCCGACGATGACCTCGCGGATCATGGGCTCGAGCGCCACCATGGCCCGGGGGGTGAACACCCGGCTGACCAGGGCCCGCATCACGTCGTGCTCGGGCGGATCCATCATGATGAGCTGGCGGTAGCTGGCCACCTCCTCGGGGGTCTTGGTGGTCAGCGTGAACAGCTCGATGCCATGCGTGCTGGTGAAGGCGGCCAGATCCCGGTGGGCGGAGACCACGTCGGCGAAGCGCGACAGGGCGTAGAACCCGTACTGCTCGCTGAAGTAGACCGGGGCCTCGTCACGCAGACGACGGTAGACGTCGATGGGGTCGTTGAAGTACTCGTCGGAGAACGGGTCGAACTCGACCGTGGCGGTGGTCATGCCCGCCCCTCGGCTGGTGCCGGAGCAGGTGGGCGGGGCGCGACCGTAACCGACGGGATCGAAACGGTGGCGCCGCGCTGGACGACGCTGTCGACCACGGAGACGAGCTCGTCGACCTCGAGCAGAGCCCCGGTCATGTAGCCGCGGGCCAACCAGACCGGCACCATCTCGGCCGCCAGCTCCATGTCCCAGTCCCCCGGGAAGCCGCTCACCGCGTCGCCCTCACCGCCGGCGCAGTCGCCCACCACGATGCGAGTGAACCCGACATGGGGGTGCTCGGCTCGCCAGGCCTCGACCAACTTGTCGAGCGCAGCCTTGCTCACCGCATAGGCACCCAACCCGGGCCAAGGGGCCGTGAGCGAGGCGCTCACCGAGGACAGGTACACGGCGCAGCCGCCCGAGTCGGTCAGATACGGGACGGCAGCCGCGGTGGTGAGGGCGGCCCCGATCACGTTGGTGTCGAACACGCGCCGCCAGGTGGCGGCGTCGGTGTCGACCAGCTGGCCCAGTGGGCCGATCCCCGGTGCGTAGACCAGGGCGTCGATGCCGCCCAGGGTGGTCGCCGCCTCGACCACGGCGGACCGGCACGACTCCTCGTCGGTGACGTCGCACTCGATCACCACGGCGTCAGGACCGGCGTCGGCTGCGGCGTCCACCAGGCGTTCACGACGCCGGGCCATCAGCGCCACGCGGGCGCCCCGCTGGGCCAGGCCGACGCCGATGCAGCGGCCCAGTCCGCTCGATGCTCCAATGACGACGATGCGCACCTATTCCATCCTTGGTCGGGGGTGACACGGATGTTAGGCGAGCACACCCGAGCCTGCCGCTTTGGTGGGATGATGACCGGATGGACGCACCGGTGCCCGAGGCTCTCCAGCGCTTCGAGCTCGACGGGCGCGTGGCGCTGGTCACCGGGGCCTCCTCGGGCCTGGGCGCCGCCATCGCCCGGGCGCTGGCCTCGGCGGGTGCCACCGTCGCGGTCGTGGCCCGGCGCTACGACCGGCTGTCGGCCCTGGCCGACGAGATCGGCGGCGCCGCCTTCGCCTGCGATCTGGCCGATGCCACCCAGGTCGACGGGCTGGTGGCCCAGGTGGCCGAGTCGTGTGGTGGCCCCGAGATCCTGGTCAACGTGGCCGGCGCGCTGGCCGGCGTCCACCCGGCGCAGGACGAGCGCTACGAGGCCATCGTGGCCACGTTGGGCCTCAACCTGGTGGCGCCCTTCCGGCTGAGCCAGGGGGTGTTCCCCCACATGGTGGCGGCGGGCCGCGGCTCGATCGTCAACGTGTCGTCCATCAGCGGCCAGGTGGGGATCCCTGGGATCCCGCAGGCGTCGTACGCGGCCAGCAAGGCCGGGCTCTCGGGCCTCACCGCCGAGCTGGCCGTGCAGTGGGCGTCACACCGCATCCGGGTCAACACCGTCGCGCCGGGCTTCTTCCGCAGCGAGATCACCGACGGGATGTACACCGACGAGCGTTCGAGCGCCTGGTTGGCGCGCAACACGCCGCTGCCCGACGAGGGGCGAGCCGAGGACTTCCTGGGCGCGGTCCTGTGGTTGGTCAGCGACGCCGGGCGCTATGTGACCGGCCAGACCATCGTGGTCGACGGGGGCTGGACGGCGCGCTGAGCCAACCAGGCCCTGGTGGGCGGAGGCCGCCGGGTCGGAGCCGCTGGAGCGATGTGACCCGGATGCCGAAGGCGCCGCAGGGAGGCTTGCCGACCGGGGGGCCAAGAAGGTCGACTTCACGGCATCATGTTCGGGCCGCGATTCACCAACCCGGGGGAGCGACGATGGCCGAAGGTTCGATGTCGGTGGCCGAGCGCGAGGCGTTCCTGGCCGACGTGCACGTGGGTGTGCTGGCCATCGACCAGCCGGGACGAGGCCCGCTGGCCCTGCCGATCTGGTACCTGGTGGAGGACGGCGACGTCATCGTGGGCATGGGTGGCCAATCCAAGAAGGCGGAGCTGCTGCGCGCCGCGGGTCGCGCCACCCTCACGGTGCAGACCGAGGAGCCACCGTACCGCTACGTCAGCGTGGAGGGCCCGGTCGTCATCGAGTCGCGCCAACGCGACGACGTCGAGATGGCCAGCCGCTACCTGGGCCCGGAGCTGGGCCGGTGGTACGCGCAGAACAACGCCAGCACCGACGAGTCGGTGGTCGTGCGCCTGACCCCCGAGCACTGGCTCACCAAGGACTTCGGCAAGGTGATCTCGCCCGGTTGACGGGCGGGTGACCAGGTTGTCGGCTACAGCGGGATCGAGGCCGGGTCGGCCGGAGTGAAGTTGTAGACCCGCGACGCGTTGCCCACCGTGATCTTGTGCTGGACGTCGTCGGAGAGGTGGTCGAGCCACTTGCTGGCCAGCGACACCGTCTCGGGCCAGGTCGAATCGGAGTGCGGGTAGTCGCACTCGAGCATGACGTTGTCCTCACCGATGATGTCGAGCAGGCGGATGCCGGCCTGGTCCTCGATGAAGGTCCCATAGACGTGCTCGGAGAACAGTCGACGGATGTCGGTGTCGAGCGAGAAGCTGGCCTCGAGCTTGGCCTCGCCGCGGTCGTGGGCCGCGTTCATGTTGATGTCGAAGCGCGACGCCCAGAAGCGCTGTTTGTCCACCACCTGCTCGGCCCGCTCCAGGAAGTAGGGGATCCAACCGATCGATCCCTCCGACAGGGCGATGTTCAGGTTCGGGTAGCGGTCGAAGAGGCCGCTGAACAGCCAGTCGAGCAGCGTGCCAGCCTGGTTGGCCGCCGCGCTGTAGGCCATGAAGGCCAGCGTGGGCATGTCGTCGGAGGTGCGGATCAGGTTCGACGACGACCCGACGTGCATCGAGATCACGAAGCCGGTCTGATCTGCGGCCCGGAAGACCGGGTCCCAGTAGTCGGTGTGGATCGACGGCAGACCCAGCTTGGTCGGGTTCTCCGAGAAGGCGATCGACTTGGCGCCGAGTGCTGCGGTCCGTTCGATCTCGGCGGCTGCCGCCACCGGATCCCACAGCGGGATGATCATCATCGGGATGAACCGACCGGGGTAGGCGGCGGCGAACTCCTCGAGGATGAAGTCGTTCCAGGCCTTGACGCACAGCAGGGCCAAGTCCTTGTCCTTGGCCTCGTGGAACACCTGGCCGCAGTAGCGCGGGAAGGACGGGAACATCATGGACGAGAGCACGAAGCCCTGGTCCATGTCGGCCACCCGTGCCGCCGGCTCGTAGCAGCCGGGCCGCATGTCCTCGTAGGTGATGGGCTCGGGCGAGAACTCCTCGCGCTTCTTGCCGGCCACCGCGTTGAGGCCGGTGGTCACGATCGACCGATCCTCGTACTGCCAGAACTCGGCATCCCCGTCGCGCACGATGTGGGGCGCCTGGTCGCGCCGGCCTGCGGGGATCCGCTCCTGCCACAGGCGGGCCGGCTCGATGAGGTGGTCGTCGACCGAGATGAACCAGCTGAACGACATGGCCACGACCTCCACACGAATGCCCGAAAGGATGCGATGCTCAAGAAAGCGAACGCTCACCTATTACGCTAGCAGGCTCGGTCCGTGTCGTCAGCCGGGGTACCGCTGCGCCAGACGGCGTCGGTGGGCGCGGGGCGAGCCGAACAGCGAGCGGTTGAGCGCGGCGCGCTTGAGGTAGGCGTGGATACCGCTTTCCCACGTGTAGCCGATCCCGCCGTGCAGCTGCATGGCCGCGCCGGCGATGTCCACCGCGGCCGGACCGACGTAGGACTTGGCCATGGACACCGCCACGGACGCACCTAGCTCGTCGCGGACGACGTCGTCGATCGCGGCCGCGACCAGCTCCCGGGACACCGCGAGCTGCACCGCCATGTCCGCGCAAGCGTGCTTCACCGCCTGGAACGAGCCGATCGGACGACCGAACTGCTGGCGGGCCCGAGCGTACGCGACGGTGGCGTCCACCATGGCCTGGCTGAGCCCCAGGCTGTCGATGGTGACGGCCAGGGCGGCCCGGTCGAGCAACGAGGTGGCGCTGGTCATCGGGTCGCGGGCGTAGCCCCACACCGCCTCGACGGCCACCTCGACCCCCTCGGCGCGGACCACGCCGAAGCGCCGGGTGGCGTCGAGGAGGGGCTGTTCGGCGATGTCGAGCCCGGGTGCTTGCGGCTCGACGGCCACCACCACCGGGCCGCGGTCGCCATCCCAGGCCGAGAGGAGCAGACGGTCGGCCCGCGCCACATCGGGGACGAAGGCGGCCCGTCCGGACACCCGGCTGACTCCAGCGGCCGTCTCGAGACGGAAGGGTGGTGCCGAGGCGACCGCCAGGTCGTCGGCGCGGTCGCCGTCGGCCAGGGCGACGGCGACCAGCAGGTCGCCCGAAGCCACCCGGCGGACCAGCTCGTCACGATCGGGGTTGGGGGCCAGCAGGTTGAGCGCCCCGGCTCCCAGCACCACGGCGCCCAGGTAGGGGCCGACGGCGGCCGACCGCCCCATCTCCTCCAGGACGACCGCGGCCTCGGCGAAGCCGGCTCCCGCGCCATCGAGGGACTCGGGCACCTCGAGGCCCAGCCAGCCGATGTCGGCCAGCACGGACCACGCTGGACCCTCCGGGCCCGACTTGGCCAGCAGGTCGCTCGCCACTGCCCGCAGTTCGTCGTGGAACTCGGTCAGCTCGGCGGTCATCTGGCGGATGCTGCGCTCGTCGTCGGCTCGCGCGGCAACCCCAGGCCCCGCTCGCCGATGATGGTGCGCTGGATCTCGCTGGTGCCCCCGGGGATGGTCCACTCCCACGAGCTGATGAAGTCGAGCATCCAGATCCCCGACTCCCACCCGCTGGACAGGGGCTTGGCCAGCTCGGCGTGGGTGGCCAAGCCCGCGATGTCGGCCCCGAAGCCCGTCATCCGCTGGAGCAGCTCGCTGTAGTAGAGCTTGACGATCGACGCGTCAGCCGGACCGGCGCGGCCTGCCTCCACACGTTCCACCAGGCTCCGGCACAGGCGTCGCAGTCCTGTCACCTCGGCCTCGAAGCCGGCCAGGCGATCTCCCACCACGGGGTCGTCGACGGGGGGCCGGCCATCGGCGCCGACGCGGGCACAGGCCTGCACCAACCAGCGAAACCCGTTGTCCAGGCGCTCGGCCAGCTCGAGCATGGTCATGCCCCGCTCGGCGCTGAGGGTCTCCTGGGCCACCTGCCAGCCCTGGTTCTCGGCGCCCACCAGCTGGGTGGCCGGGATGGCCACGTCGTTGAGGAACACCTCGCAGAAGTGCGACTCGCCGGTGGCCTGGCGGATGGGCCGCACGTCGATGCCCGGCGACCGCATGTCCATCAGGAAGTAGGAGATGCCCTTGCGCTTGGGGGCATCCGGATCGGTCCGGGCCAGCAGCAGGCACCAGTCGGCGTGGAGGGCCCCGCTGGCCCACACCTTCTGACCGTTCACCACGTAGTGGTCGTCGACCTTGTGTGCGCTGGTGGCCAGGCTGGCCAGATCGGATCCGGCATCGGGCTCCGAGAAACCCTGACACCAGATCTCCCCGTCCAGGATGGCCGGCAGGTGTCGCTGGCGCTGGTCGGGGGTGCCGGCAGCCAGCAGGGTGGATGCCGCGTGGTGGATCCCGATGAAGGCGACCACCAGGCGCGGCGCGTCGTGGGCGGCCAGCTCCTGGTGGACCACGATCTGCTCGGCCGTCGACAGGCCGCCGCCCCATGCCGCGGGCCAGTGGGGCACGGCGTAACCGGCGGCGCGCAGCTCCTGGAACCACCACTGCTGGAAGGCCACGAACTCTTCGTCGCTCACCCCCGTCTGGCCGGCGCGCCAGTCGGCGGGGATGTGGCTGCGACTCCACGCCGCCACCTGGGCGCGGAAGGCCTCGAGGTCCGCGCTGGGCCCGTTCATGCGTGGTCGAAGAGCCCGGACAGGCCCTGACGACCCACGTGCCGGGTGAGCTGGTCGCGGGTGGCCGACAGGCCCAGTGGCACGCGGCGCAGGGGCTGGCTGTAGCGAGACAGCCACGACAGCATGGTCTCGTCGCAGAAGCCGATGGCGGCGTGCAGCTGATGGGCGACCCGGAACACGATCTCGGCCGCCTCCAAGGCGGCCAGGCGCAGGGCCAGCGCATCGGCCACCGCGTCGTCGTGGCCGGCTTCGATGCTCCACAGGGCGTACTTGGCCAGCTCCTCGAGGCCGATGCGCTCGACCTCGGCCTCGGTCAGCTGGAACTGCACGCCCTGGAACGAGGCCAGGGTCTGGCCGAACTGCTCGCGCTCGAGCACGTAGCTGCTCGTGAGCTCGATGGCCCGGTCGAGCATGCCCAGCAAGGTCCAGCAGGGCAGCACCAGACCGAGAGCCACGTCCTGAAGCCGGCTGTCCCCCGGCGCGCCGTCGTCGAGCGGGTCCAGGTCGAGGGCGCTCACGAAGGCCGACTTGCGGGGCGGGGTGGCCGCGACGTGCGCGGTGGTGCGGCTGCGGCGACCGTCGAGGGTGATGGCGAGCCACTCGCCGGCCAGTCCGGCCAGCGCCGCGGCCGGGGCCACGTCGGCCACCACGACCAGGCCTGTGGCGTCGACGCGGACCGCCGCCGGGTCGGTGGGACGGCACAGCCGCTCGGCCACCGGATAGGCCAGCGACCAGTAGCCCGCGCTGCGGCACAGGGCGGCCGCAGCCTCCAGATCGTCGTCGGTGGCACGGGGATCGAGCTCCCAGGCGCCGAGCTCGGCCAACACCGGTGCCACCAGCTGCTCGCGCCGCTCGGGTTCGTGCTCGGCCAGCTCGACCAGACGGTCGCCGCCGGCCGATTCCAGGGCCTGGCGGGCGATCCGGCCGTACTCGACGGCCTCTTCGCTCAGGTCGATGTTCATGAGGCCAGCAGCGAACGGGCCAGCAGGATGCGTTGCATCTCGATGCTGCCCGAGGCGACGGTTGCGGCCTGGGCGTAGCGCCAGTGATCCTCCACGGCCCGCCGCAGGCGGGTGGTGTCGGCGTCGGTCGACTCGGTCAGGGCCACGATGTCCATCAGCACCTCGGCGCTGTCCTGGTCGAGCTTGGTCACCGCGATCCGGTAGCCGGCGGTGTCCGCGGGAGTGATCTGGCCGCTGGTCTGCAAGGAGATGACGCGGTAGGCCAGCAGCCGGGCTCGGCGGCAGTGGGTGAGCATGCGGGCCCAACGGGCGCGCAGCTCGGCCGGCAGCTCGTCCCAGGCCTCACCGAGCACGACCGGCGCCTTCTTCAGCAGCCGCTCGCAGCGGGCGTAGCGGGCGATGCCCACCCGCTCGAAGGCCAGCACCTCCTGCACCACCTTCCATCCCTCGTCGACCGAACCCAGGACGTCGGCCTCGGTCACCCAGAGGTCGTCGATGAAGACCTCGTTGAGATGGTGGGGTCCGAGCATGCAGGGGATGGGACGGACCTCGATGGCCGGGTCCGACATCGGTACCAGGAAGACGGTGATGCCCTGCTGCTTGCGTTGGCCGCTGGAGGTCCGGGCCAACAGGAAGCACCATTGCGCCATCGTGGCGTAGGAGGTCCAGATCTTCTGGCCGGTGATCCGCCACCCGTCGCCGTCACGCAGGGCCGCAGTGCGCAGCGAGGCCAGGTCGGAGCCGGCGTCGGGCTCGCTGAAGCCCTGGCACCAGATCACCTCGCCCCGGCCGATGGACGGCAGGTGGAGCTGCTGCTGCTCGGCAGTGCCGTGGCGCATGATGGCCGGCCCCACCCAGTTGACGCCCATGTACTGCGCGCCCCGGGGCTCATGGTGGGCCCACATCTCCTCGCGCACTGCCGTCTGCTCCCACGGGGATGCGCCACGACCACCGAACTGCTCTGGCCAGGCCAAGCAGAGCAGGCCGTTGTCGGCCAGCAGCCGGCAGAACTGCTGGGCCACCTCCAGGTCGGCCGGATCGTCGGTGAACGCGCCCAGGTAGTCAGCCGGGATGCGCTCGTCGACGAGTCGGCGCAACTGGCCCCGCAGGGCCGCGACGTCCTCGCCCATGTCGTAGTCCATGCGTCCTCACACAGTCGTGCTGACGAGCGGTGGGCTCAGCTCAGCGTGATCGCCCGTTCCGGGCAGTTGTCGGCCGCTTCGGTGGCCTTGCGCTCGAGCTCGGGCGCGACGAGCTCGACCGGCACATAGGCGTGGCCCTCGTCGTCGAGCGAGAACACCTCAGGGCAGATGCCCCAGCATCGTGCATGCCCCTGGCAGCGCTCGGGGTCAACCGCGGCCTTCATCGACATTCTCCTCGTGCATGTGCGTCTCGAGGCTCATCCGGCAGCCACCGGGTCAGCCCTAAGTTGGTGGGCGTTCACTTTCTATCACTATGATCGGACCCGACATGCCCGATCGGTCGACGGGGGGTGACAGGTGGACAGGGAAGCCTTCGAGCACGGCTTGGCGCGACGGTTGCTCGATCACATCGACCACGGCACCACCGACATGGCCGATGCCGTGGTGGAGGTCCCGGCCGAGGTCTACACCGCCCGGGCCCGCTACGACGACGAGGTCGACGTTCTGTTCCGGTCCCAACCCCTGGTGCTGTGCCTCTCGGGCGCGTTGGGCGGCCCGGGCAGCTACCGCACGGTCGACCTGTGCGGCACCCCCATCCTGTTGACCCGTGACACCGACGGCCGCGTCCACGCCCTGGCCAACGCCTGTCGACATCGGGGCGTGCGAGTGGTCGACGGGTCGGGCGAGGCACGCCGCTTCACCTGCCCCTTCCACGCCTGGACCTACAACCTGGTGGGCGACCTGGTGGGCGTACCGGTGGCCGCGGCCTTCGAAGGCATGTGCCGGGAGGACAAGGGCCTGGTCGAGCTGCCGGTGGCCGAGGGCTACGGCCTGATCGTGGGTCGGCTGCGTCCGGGGGACCCGGTCGACATCGACGAGTACCTGGGCCCGGAGCTGGCCGGCGAGATGGCCATGTTGGACTTCGCCGATTGGACGCCCTACAGCGAACCCCACCTGCACCAGGTGAAGGCCAACTGGAAGGTCGCCCTCGACACCTACCGCGAGAACTACCACTTCGACTACCTGCACCGCACCACCCTGGCCGGCTACGCCCACGGCGGAGCGCTCACCTTCGACGCCCTCGGATCGCATCTGCGCAACTGCTCGGCCCTGCGCTCGATCGACGAGCTCAAGGACATCCCCGAGCAGGACTGGGCCGACGTGGCCCGCCACCTGAGCTACCAGTACTCGCTGTTCCCCAACACCTGCCTCACCTTCGACAGTCGCCACATCGAGCTGTGGCAGATCCTGCCCGTCGACGTCGACCGCTGCGAGGTGCTCCACACCGCCTACCTGCGCCCCGGCCTGTCCGGCGAGGACCAGGCCAAGCTGGTGGAGATGGCACCGTGGATCTGCGAGACGGTGGTCGATGGCGAGGACTTCTGGGTGGCCGCTCGCACCGAGCCCGGCATCCGAACCGGCATGCTCGACACGGTGGTCTTCGGCCGCAACGAACCGGCGCCCCAACACCTGCACGAGGGATTCCAGACCGCGCTGGCCGCTGCTGGCCGCTCGTCCTAGCCCGTTCGACTGCCGCGCCCTGCCGGGTCCGGGTGCGACTGGGGGTCCGGCTCGGCTCCGACCGGCGTGGTGGGCAGGTTGCGGCTGAACAGGAGGGCCACCACCGCGAGCACGGCCAGGACGGCCAGTGACGCCCGGAGGGCGTCGATGCGGGATTGACTGTTCTCCGCGACGATGGCGTCGGCCGTGGAGCCGGTGACACCGGCATCGTCGAGGGCGGTCTTGAGGTCGGCGTCGGAGATGAAGGGCACGCCACTCGAGAGCTCGGTCTGGGCCTTCGAGCTGAGGTCCTTGGGCACGGCCGGGTTGTTGGCGATTCCGGTGAGGAACGAGGCGGTGAGCGCCGACATCAGGACGGCGCCGCCGAGGGCGGTGCCGATGGAGATGCCGAGGTTGGAGAAGGTGTTCTGGAGGCCCCCGACCTCGCCGCTGAGCTCGTCGGGCTGGGAGGAGACCGTCACCGCCCCGAGTTGGGACGCCAGGGCACCGATGCCGAGCCCGGCCAGGATCATGGGCCAGGTGACGATCTCGGGGCCGGCTCCGGCGTCGAGGGCGGCGACGAAGACGACCAGGCCGAGGAGCAGGGCCACGAACCCGAGTTGCGAGACCCGCCGTGGGGACGCCTGGGGGAAGGCTTTGGGGATCCCCACCGCCGCGATGACCAGGGTGATCGACAGGGGGAGGATCCGCACCCCGGTCTGGATGGCGCTGAGTCCCAGGGCGATGGACAGGAACAGCGGCACGGTGAAGAACATGCCCGCTTGGAGCAGGTACTGGAAGAAGAAGGCGATGAGTCCGGTGCGCAGCAACTTGACTCGCAGCATGGCCGGGTCGAGCAGCGCAGGCTTGTGCGCGTCGCGGCGGAGCTTCTCCCACTCGAGGAAGCCGACCAGCACCACGCCGCCGGCCACCATCAGCCAGATGACCGGTGACAGTCCCAACCAGGTGGGCGCGTCGGGCTTGGCCTGCACGAACCCCCAGGTGCCCGCCCGCAGGACGCCGTAGACGATGAGACCCAGTCCGAGCGCGGAGAGGGCGGTGCCCACCAGGTCGAGGCGGGCACCTTCTTCCTTGGGGGTGTCGGCGGTGCGGCGGTTGAGAACCAGGACGACCCCGATGATGAGCGCTTCACAGACGAAGACGTAGCGCCACGACCAGTAGGTGGTGAACAGTCCGCCGAGGAGCGGGCCGACCCCGACGGCGATGGCGCCCCCGACGGCGACGAGGCCGTACGCCTTGGGTCGGTCGGGCGTGGCGAAGTTCGATGCCACCAGTGCCACGATGGCCGGCATCACCAGGGTGGCCCCGATGCCTTCGAGGAAGGACCAGCCGAACATCAGGACGGCCAGGTTGGGTGACGCGGCCGTGGTCAGCGATCCGCAGGCGTAGATGACGCAACCGATGGTGAAGGCCCGCTTGCGTCCGAGTATCTGCCCCATCCGCCCGCCCGTGATCATGAAGGCGGCCATGATCAACGTGTAGAGGGTGATGGCGGTCTGGATGCCCGTGACGGTCGTGCCGATGTCGCTGGCCACGGTGGCGATCGAGACGTTCATCACCGAGGCGTCGAGGATCATCACGAACTGCGCCGCTGCCAGGGTCAACAGCACGGCCTTGGCCGCGCCCGCCACGGCCTGGGTCGAGTGTTCGATGTCGGTCATCGTCTCCCGTCCGGCCTGGTGTCGCGGTGCATCTCTGATGGTCGAACCGCTGAAGGCTCAGACGCGGACCGACAGACCCCTGCGGTCCTTGGCAACGTAGGCCATCACCAGCGCCAAGGGGAAGAAGAAGAGGCTCAGGATGAAGTAGCCGATGAAGCTGTGACCCTTGCGGCCCGCCACTCGAGCAGGCCAGAAGGCGATGGCCACCCAGATGATGATGCCGATGATCCCGAGTGTGGTCCAGCCGACGGCGGACATGGCGAACATCGTCGAACTCCTTGGCGTCGATGGTTCGAACCCGACGGTTCGACCTGCCGCGAGTGTGGGGGCCTCGCCGCACCAGGGGCAGGGGACAAGGTCACATGCTGTCCGCCAGCCGACCTTCCCGGCGCCCAGGACGGGTCAGCGGCGCTCGGTGCCGACCACGGAGATGAAGCTCACGCACTCGCCGGGCTGACCGCCCAGGTTGTGGGTCAGCCCGAGCGTGCGGCCGGCCTCGACGGTGGCGATGCGGCGTTCGGCCGGCGCCTCGCCTCGCAGCTGGAGCCAGCACTCGAACATCATGCGAAGCCCCGAGGCCCCCACGGGGTGGCCGAAGGCCTTGAGCCCACCGTCGGGGTTGACCGGCAGGTCGCCGTCGAGGTCGTAGGTGCCGGCCAGCACCTCTTTCCACGCCGTGCCCCGGTCGGCGAACCCGAGGTCCTCCATGAGCACCAGCTCGGTGGGCGTGAAGCAGTCGTGCACCTCGGCCATGGCCAGCTCGGCCCGGGGATCGGTCACCCCGGCCTGGGCGTAGGCGTCGGCGGCGTTGGCCACCACCTCGGGGAAGGAGGTGAAGTCGTAGGCCGGATCGATGCTGCCCCGGGCGGGCCCGGCGGCCAGCGACAGCGCCTTCACGAACAGCGGCTGGTCGGTGTAGCGCGATGCGTCCTCGGCGCGCACCACGATGGCTGCCGCCGATCCGTCCGACACCCCCGAGCAGTCGAAGATGCCGAGCATCCCAGCGATCGACGGCGCGTTGGCGATCGTCTCGCGGGCCACCTCCCTGCGGAACTGCGCCCGCGGGTTGCGAGCCCCGTTGAAGTGGTTCTTCCAGGCGATGTGGGTCAGGGCTTCCTTCAGCTCGGACTCGTCGACGCCGTGGGTGGCCGCGTAGGCCGGGGCCAGGAAGCTGAACCGAGCCGGGGCGGTGGTCTCGGCGATGGTGCCGTCGTTGGGCACCGATCGGCCCACCAGCCCGGAGAAGCCCGAGTCCTTGAGCTTCTCGACGCCGATGGCCATGGCCACGTCGAAGGCCCCGGAGGCCACCGCGTAGCAGGCGTTGCGCAGGGCGTCGGACCCCGTGGCGCACATGTTCTCGACCCGGGTCACCGGCTGGTGTTCGAGCCGCAGCGCCCGCGACAACGTGAGTCCCGAGTCGCCCGAGCCTTTGGTGCCGAACCAGTACGCCTCGACCTCGTCGCGGGTGACGCCCGCCGAGGCCATGGCAGCAGTCGACGACTCGATCAGCAGGTCGTCGACCCCTTTGTCCCAGTGCTCGCCGAAGTTGGTGCAGGCCATGCCCACGATGGCCACACGATCGCGGATCGAACCCATCAGACCTTCCTGGCCTTCCAGAAGTAGTTGTGCACGCCGTCCGCGGTGCTGATCTTGCGGAAGGACATGTCCACCCGGTCGCCGATGTGCACACCGGCCGGATCGGCGTCGGCCAGCTCGCAGGAGAACCGGCCACCGCCGTCGAAGTCGATGACCACCGCGACCATCGGGGGACCGGGGGTGTAGGCCAGGTTGTCGATGGCATAGGTGGCGACCGTTGCCCCCACGTCCACCATGGGCGAGGGGTCCATGTGGTCGATGGCCTTGCAGTTGATGCAGAGGCGGACTGGCGGCAGGTGGAGCGTCCCGCACTCGGTGCAGGTGGTGCCGGCGAAGCCGAACTTGTACGGGGCCGTCCGCAACGACGGAGGCGCCGCCGGGCCGATGGGGTCGGGCCGGCGCGGCGGCTCACGATCCAGGAACCCCCGCCAGGTGAGGAAGGTGGCGTAGCGCATGCCCCCGAACCCGCCGGCCACCTGCTCGGCCACCGTCGGCGACGAGCGCCGCTGGGCGAGGGCCTCGGTGGTGCGCAGCACCAGTGCGGTGGCCCCGTCGGCCAGGATCGACCACTGCGATGGTCTGGCCCGGCTCGGCCCGGTCCAAGGTGTCGGCCAGCGCAACCCCGGCGTGGGCCGTGCCCGCGTTGCCCACGGAGCGGATCAGGTCCTCGGCCCCCGTGGCCACCCCGGCGCCCTTGGCGAACGCCTTGGCGGCCCGACCGTGCAGCCCGGCCACCACCAGCACGTCGACGTCGCCGGGGGAGAGCCTGGCCTGCTTCAGCGCGTCGGCGAAGGCGGCGTCGGCCAGGGGCACGTACACGTGCTCGCCGAAGCGCTCCTCCCATAGGTGCGAGGCCGGGTCCCCCGGGTGCCGCCACCGGTCGAGGAACTCGAGGGTGGTCGAGGCGCTGGCCAGCACCTCGGCCAGCACCGGGCCGTCACCCCCGAACAGGAAGGCGGCGGCCCCGTCGCCGCCGTCACGCTCGTCGGTCCCGCCGGGCAGGCCGGTGCGGATGTCGGACACCACCGCCAGGGTCGGGGTGGTGGTGTCGGCGGCGAGCACCAGGGCCCCGGCCCCCGAGCGGACCGAGCCCACCACGTCGACGGCCAGGCTGGAGGCGTCCAGGCTCGAGCGCGGCATGCACGATGTTGGCGTTGGTCTTGTCCAGGTAGGGGGGCGTGGCCGTGGCGAACAACAGGCGATCGGGCGGGGACGCGCCGCGCAGGGCCACCCGGGCCGCCTCGACGCCCATCGACACGCTGTCCTCGTCGAACGAGGCCACCGACCGGGTACCCGGGCCGCCCGCCGGGCCGGCCCCTCGCCCCAGGGCTGACGCGATCTCGGATCGGGCCAGCCGGTGCCGGGGTACGTAGGCCCCGTATCCCGTGACTCCCTGCGTCATCGCGACAGTTAACACCGCCAAGTATGTGGGCGGCCACTCACCTGACGCTCGATCCCGGTGCAGGTCGACGCGTGGTCAGAGCCCGCCATTCGGTGCTGTGCCATGGCATGTCGGGGCCGCGGGCCGAACTACCATCTCGTGGGCAGCAGCTCCGTATCGTGTGGGCGCCGGTCAGATCCCTGCGCCGACGCCCTCCGAGGCGTCCCCGAGTTGCGAGATCGTTCACTCGCGAGCGGGCGCCGCGGAAACCAGGAGGATCCATGTCTGAGTCTGTTCTCGGGTCGTCGGAGAAGGTGAGCGGACCGCCCACCGGCCGTCGACTCACGGCCGAGGCACGGAAGAACTCCATCCTGCGCGCCGCCCGGCGGGCCTTCAGCGAGACCGGCGACATGAACGGCACCACCATGCGGGCCATCGCCGAGCGCGGGGGGATCAGCGAGGGCGTGATCTACCGCCACTTCGCCAGCAAGGACCAGCTGTTCTTCGAGGCCGTCGTCGCCCCCCTGGAGGAGGCGGTGGACGAACTGGTGGCCGCGGCCCGAGTGGTCGACCGCGACGAGCCCCTGACCTCGGATCGCCAGCTTCAGACCCTCGAGGGCCTGTACCGTCAGCTCAGCTCGACCCTCGAAGAGGTGTTGCCCCTGCTGGGCCTGGTGCTGTTCGGCGACCCCAAGGTGGCCCAGCGCTTCTACCGGGAGAACTTCGCGCCGGCCATGGACCGCCTGGCCAAGGCCTGGCGAGACGTCGAGGATCGGCACGGCTACGCGTCCGAATCGTCGGATGTGTCGGCCCGGGCGGTCATGGGCATCGCGTTGGTCCTGGCCCTCGAGAGCCATCACAGTGGCGGGTTCGACCGCGATCGAGCCGTCACCCTGGTCAGCCAGGGCACGATGCGGGGGTTCTTCCCCACCATGGCGCTCGACCCCGACGGGGACGGCCCGGTCGACCACGAGGCCCGCCGCTGACCGGGCCGGCCGGCGGTGCTGGTCGACCCGGCCGATGGCATCACCAGGGTGGTCGGTCTAGATTGAGCGAATGCTCGCTTACTTCGCCGGACCGGGTGGTCGTCGTCGATGAGGGCTGCCGTTGCCTATGAACCGGGCGAGCCACTGGTCGTGGAGGAGGTCGAGCCGCTGCCGGTCGGGCCCCGCGACGTGCTCGTGCGGTTGTCGGCCAGCGGCATCTGCCACACCGACCTGAACGTGATCAACGGCCTCTCGGCGTTGCCGCTGCCCATGGTGCCCGGCCACGAAGGATGCGGGGTGGTCGAGGAGGTCGGGCCCGAGGTGCGCCGGGTCGAGGTGGGGGATCGGGTGCTGGCGTCGGTCTCGCCCGCCTGCGGCGCCTGCTGGTGGTGCGTCAACTCGATGTCGAACCACTGCGAGCTCAAGTCGTCGGTCTCGTCCACGCCCCGCGTGCGACTCCCCTCGGGGGCGCGGGCGCCGGCGCTGTGCGGGTGCGGCACCTTTGCCGAGACCATGGTGGTGGACGAGGCATCGGTGGTCGCGGTCGAGACCGATCTGGCCGACGAGGAGCTCGCCCTGTTGGGATGCGGAGTGACCACCGGGTTGGGCGCGGCGCTCAACACCGCCCGGGTGGCGCCGGGATCGAGCGTGGCCGTCATCGGCTGTGGGGGGGTGGGGCAGTCGGTCATCCAGGGAGCGGCCGTAGCCGGCGCGACCACCATCATCGCCATCGACCCGGCGCCGGGTCGGCGAGAGACCAGCCTGCGGATGGGGGCGACCCACGCCATCGACCCGACGGCCGCGGATCCCGTCGAGCAGGTGCGGGCGCTGAGCGCCGGACGCGGGGTCGACTACAGCTTCGAGGTGGTCGGTCGTCCCGAGCTCATGGTGCAGGCCTTCGACCTGGCCCGGGCCGCTGGAACGGTGACCCTGGTCGGGATGCCCAGCAAGGACGCGGTGCTCACCCTGCCAGCGCTGCGGTCGGTGTTCTCGGGCAAGCGCCTGGCCGGGTCGGTGGTCGGCGACGCCCAGATCCTGCGGGACTTCCCCCGGTTCGTGCAGCTGGCGGAGAAGGGCAAGGTCGATCTGGGTGCGATGGTCTCCCGGCGGATCAAGCTCGACGAGATCAACGACGGCATCGCCTGGCTGGATCGAGCCGAAGGCGTTCGCACGGTCGTTGTCTAGTGGCTGACCGCACGCTCCTTCGCAACGCCCGGGTCCTCGAATGTTCGGGTGGGCCCGACGAGCGGGCCTTCGACGGCGACGTGCTCATCGAGGCCGACCGCATCGCCGCGGTGTCCCACGGGCGCCTCGAGGTCGACGGTGCGTTCGCCCGGGTGGTGGAGGCACACGGCGCCACCGTCCTGCCCGGCCTGGGTGATGCCCACACCCACATCAGCTGGCCCCTCGACTTCGTCTTCGACCACGCCGCGGTGGCCAAGGCCCCCGCCGCCGAGCACGCCCTGGATGTCGCGGCGGTGACCCGGACGTTCCTGGAGAGCGGCTACACCCTCATCGTGGGGGCCGGCGTGCTCCAGCCCGACGACGACGTGTTGGCTCGCGACGCCATCGAAGGTGGCCTCATCGCCGGTCCACGCATCATCCCCAGCGGCCCCATGGTCGCCGAGCAGGGCCGGCTGGGCGCGGACGACGGCCTGATGGACGTGGTGGCCGACGCCGCCGGCCTGCGCGACGTCGTGGCCCGCCAGTGCGACGCCGGCGCGCGAGCGATCAAGCTGTTCATCTCCGGGGACGGCATCGTCCCGGCCTATCCATCCGAAGACGTCTACATGAACGACGAGATGTTGGAGGCGGCGGTGGACGAGGCCGACCACCACGGCGCCTTCATCACCGTCCATGCCCGAGGGGCGGCCAGCGTGGCCATGGCCGCCCGAACCGGGGTGCGGCTCATCCACCACGCCTGCTTCCTCGACGACGAGGCCGTGGCCGCGCTCGAGGCTCGGCGCGACGACGTGTGGGTGTGCCCGGGACTGCACTACCTGTGGGCGATGGTGAACGGCAAGGCCGACCCGTGGGGGATGACCCCCGAGCGCATCGAGGCGTCCGGCTACCGCCACGAGCTCGAATCGCAGGTGGAGGGACTGCACCGACTGGTGGCAGCTGGCATCCGCATCGTCTCCGGTGGCGACTTCGGCCACCAGTGGACCCATCACGGCACCTACGCGGCCGAACTGCAGCGCTACGTCGAGCTGGCGGGCATGAGCCCGGTCGAGGCCATCTGCACCTCCACCCGCAACATGGGCCCGCTCGTCCGCCTCGACGTGGGCCAGGTCCGCCAAGGGGCCCTTTCCGACCTGGTCATCGTCGACGGGGATCCCACCACCGACATCACCGTGCTCCAGGACCCGCAGCGTCGCCGCGCCGTCATCAAGGACGGCCGGTTCGTGTTCGTCAACCCCCGGTTCTATCCGTGACCGACGTCCGGGGGCGGGCGCACACCACGACCATCCTGTCGGGGGTCGACGCCCTCGTGCGCCTGCTGGTGGTGCGCCGCCAGATCGACCGGCGCGCCGGGCTGAACACCGCCACCATGGTCTCGGGCTACCCCGGCTCGCCACTGGGCGGACTCGACCTGGCCATCGAGAACGCGACCGAGCTGTTGGGCGAGCACGCCGTGGTGCACCGACCCGGGCTCAACGAGGAGCTGGCCGCGGCCACCGTGTGGGGCAGCCAGATGGGTGCGGCCATCGAGTACGCCGGGGTCGACGGTGTGGCCGGCGCCTGGTACGGCAAGACGCCGGGCCTGGATCGGTCCGGGGACGTGATCAAGCACGCCAACGCCATGGGCGCGGGACCGAACGGGGGCGTGGTCATGTTCTGTGGCGACGATCCGAGCGCCAAGTCCTCGACGCTGACCTGCGACAGTCAGCACACCTTCGAGGACGCGTGCATGCCGGTCCTCTACCCCGGGGACCAGCAGGACGTGGTCGACCTCGGGGTGCACGCCTTCGCCATGTCGCGCTACGCGGGCGCCTGGGTGGGCATGAAGGTCGTCACCGCGGTGGCCGACGGCATCGGCTCGGTCGAGCTCGATCCCGACCGTTTCCACCCCACCGATCCGCCGGCGGTCGAGATCGACGGCCGTCCCTGGCGCCATCACCCCCAGACCACCATCGGTCCCCACGCCGTGGCCGACCAGGAGGTGCTGGTGGTGCACCACCGGTTGGCCGCCGCCCAGGCCTACGCCCGCCACAACGGGCTGGACCGGACCGTCGGGGCCGGGTCCGGGGCGCGACTGGGGATCGTGTGCGCGGGCAAGACCTACTTCGACGTGATCCAGGCCTTCGCCGACCTGGGCGTCCACGTCGACGATCTGGGCCAGCTGGGTGTCCGGGTGCTCAAGCTGGCCATGACCTTCCCGGTGGTCCCCGAGATCGTGGTCGACTTCGCCGGGTCAGTGGACGAGCTGGTGGTGATCGAGGAGAAGCGGCCGTTCATCGAGACCCAGGTCCGCAGCCTCCTGCACGAAGCCCGCAGCCCGGTCCCGGTGATGGGCAAGCGGGACGGCCACGGCCAGGTGCTGGCCTCGTCGGTGGGGGAGTTGGACGTAGCTGCGGTCGGCGCCATCCTCGGCCGGGTGCTGCCCGCCTTGGTCGGACGCCGCGAACCCGTGCCGGCCACGCCCCGGCTGATCCCGCAGCTCGAGGTCCCCTCACGGCCGCCCGCGTTCTGCAGCGGCTGTCCCCACAACCGCTCCACCGTGGCGCCGGTGGGCGCGCTGGTCGGGGGTGGGGTCGGCTGCCACGGGATCATGTACTTCGAGCCCCGCCAAGCCGGGTTGAAGAAGCTGCCGCCCACGCCCATGGGGGCCGAGGGCGTGCCCTGGATCGGTCTGTCGCCCTTCGTGGCCGAACCGCACCTGATCCAGAACATCGGCGATGGCACGCTCAGCCACTCGGGCACCCTGGCCATCCGGGCCAGCGTGGCCGCCGGCGTGGACATCACCTTCAAGGTCCTCTACAACTCGGCGGTGGCCATGACCGGCGGCCAGGACGTCACCGGCCTGATGGACATCCCGTCCATGACCCGCGGCGCTCGAAGCCGAGGGGGTGGCGCGGATCGTGGTGTGCGCCGAGGACCCCCGCCGCTACGGCCGCCGGGCCCGGTGGGCGCCGGGCGTGGAGGTGGTCGGGCGCGACGAGCTGGGTCGGGTCCAGGAGGCGCTGCAGCAGGTCTCGGGTGTCTCGGTCATCGTGTACGACCAGCGCTGCGCGGCCGAGGCCCGGCGGTTGCGCAAGCGCGGCCTGCTCGAGGAGCCGCCGCGCCAGGTGCTCATCAACGAGGCGGTGTGCGAGGGCTGCGGCGACTGCAGCACCAAGAGCAACTGCCTGTCGGTGCTGCCACTGGACACCGAGTTCGGGGAGAAGCGCCGGATCGACAACCTGTCGTGCAACCGCGACTACACGTGCCTCGACGGCGACTGCCCTTCGTTCGTCACGCTGATGCCCCGACCGGCGCGACGGGGGACCTGCCCACGACGACCCCGCCCACCGCCACCGGGTCGCCCGCCGTGGCGCAACGCCCGGTGCTGCCGACCGGCACCCTGCCGGCCCCGTCGGTGCCGGCGGTGGATGAGCCCTACGGCGTCTACTTCACCGGGATCGGGGGCACGGGCGTGGTCACGGCCAACCGCATCCTGGCCGCGGCGGCGGAGGTGGCCGGCTTCGTCGTCGGCGGCATGGACCAGACCGGCCTGTCGCAGAAGGCGGGGGCGGTGGTGTCGCACCTGCACCTGGCCACCGATCGTGACGCCCTGGCCTCGGCCACCATCAGTCCCGGCGGCGCCGACCTGTACCTGTCGGGAGACCTGTTGCAGGCGGCCAGCCCGACGCATCTGGCCAAGGTGCGACCCGATGCCACCATCGCCGTGGTCGACACCAGCGTCACGCCCACCGCCGCCATGTTGCAGACCGATCTGGCCGCGCCCGACCCCGAGGCGTTGCAGCAGGCCATCGCCGAAGCGGTCGGGGCCGACCGGGTGTGCTTCGTCGACTCGACCCGGATCGCCCAGGACGTGTTCGCCAACCCTCTCCTGGCCAACGTCGTCATGCTGGGCGCCGCCTTCCAGCGAGGCGGGCTGCCCCTGTCGGTGGCCGACATCGAGGTGGCCATGGCTCGCCAGGGCCGGACCGCGGCCGACAACCGCCAGGCGTTCGAGTGGGGCCGGTGGGCGGCGCACGACCAGGCGGCCGTGGACGCCCGCCTGGTGGGGGCGGTGCGTGAGGACCGGCCGAGCCAAAGGATCATGGAGCCCTCGGCTCGAGGCGCAGGCCGCGGCGCGGTCGATGGTGGATCGGCGTCGGGTCCCGGCCCCTGTGCGTGACCTCCTCACCCGGCGAGCCGCCCAGGCCATCGACTACCAGAACAAGGCGCGCGCCGTGCGCTTCCTCGATCTGGTCGACCGGGCCATCTCGGCGGACGACGCCGGCCACGACTGGGTGCTGAGCCGGGCCGTGGCCGAGTCCTGGTTCAAGCTGCTCACCTACAAGGACGAGTACGAGGTGGCCCGGCTGCACCTCGGGGTGGACTACGACCGTGCCGCCCGCGACCTGGGGATCGACGGGGCCTACTCGGTGACCTACCACCTCCATCCGCCGATCCTGCGCCGGATGGGGCTGCGCAGGAAGCTGCCCATGGGCAAGCCCTACGCGGTCACCTTCCGCGCCCTGCGCAGCATGCGTCACCTCCGCGGCACGCCCCTCGACGTCTTCGGCCGCGATCCTGATCGGCGCACCGAACGGGCGGTCATCGAGGAGTACGAGCAGCTCATGAACGCGCAGCTGGGGCCGCGTTCGAAGCTGAGCTACGGGGCGCGGGTGGAGCTGGCCGCCTCGGCGCTGGCCATCAAGGGCTACGGCGAGATCAAGGAGGCGGCCGTGGCGCGGTGGCGCGACCACGTGGCCGAGCTGACCGCGCCGGGCCCGACCTCACCGGTCCAGATCGACCGGTGATCAAGCGACTCTCGTTCGCCGACCGGGCTCCGGACGTCACCGCCGCCGTCTTCGCCGACGCCTGGACGCAGGCGTGGGCAGCGCGGGCTTCGGCACCGGTGCCAGCGACCCGCGTGGTGGTGTGCACGACCGTGCCCGACGTCGGTGGACCCGAGGCTCCCCACGACGGCGTGGCCATCGAGTGGTTCCTGGACGCCGCGCACCTGGCTGAGCACGACGCCTGGACGGTGCCGGCCGACGCCGTCGGCCGCCCCGTGGTCGATGCCGTGCCGGCCGAGGGCCTGCTGGTCGGCGACGGGCAGGTGGTGGTGGCCGACGAGGTGGTCTTGCGGGGCGCGGACTGGCTGACGCCGCCGGTGGGTGGACGGAGGCCCCAGGTTCAAGCACATGGCCTTGGCGCAGCGAGCGGCAGGAACGAGCGCGACCGAGTTCTCGCAGCGCTGGCGCAACCACGCCGGCCAGGTCGGCCAGACCCCGACCACCGGGGGCCCGGCGGCCACCGTCATCCCCGGTGACATCCGGGGCCAGGCCTATGTGCAGAACCATCCCCGGCCACGGCCCGACGGAGACTGGCACTACGACGCGGTGAACGAGGTGTACTTCGAGGACCTCGAGGGTCTCGCCCGCCGCGTCCGGTGGTTCGAGGACAACCGTGTGGGATCCCAGCCCGACGAGTTGACCCAGGCGTCGTGGTTCCTGGCCCTGCGAGAAGTGATCGTGATCCCGAGCTCGTGAAAGGCCTTCCCATGCCTGACTCAACGCCCCGCAAGTCGACCCCGCCCGAGTCAGCCCCCCGGAGGGCCATCCTGGTGGTCGAGTCCCAGCCGTCGGATCCCAGCCGCGAGGACGAGTACGTCGAGTGGTACCGCGACACCCACATCCCCGAGGTGCTCGCCGTGCCCGGCTTCCGCCGGGCCACGCGCTACAAGCTGCGAGCCGCCGGCGGGGTGGGCGCGGACCCCGCCGACCCGCGCTACGTGACCGTCTACGAGATCGAGGCCGACGACCTGGGCCAACCCGTGAAGGAGCTCGGGGCGCGCTCGGCGGCCGGCCTCACCAGCCGCAGCGATGCCATGCAGATGGATCCCCGGCCGACGGTTCGCCTCTACGAGCTGGTGGAGTAGCTCAGGTCCCGGGCGTAGCCCGAACTGGTCGAGCCGTGGCCCGCGGCCCCGGCGTGAAGGTGATGGGCACCGCCAGCGGAGCCCGGTTGAGCACCGAGTGGTACTCGATCGGCCCGGCCGAGAGATCGAGCGCCAGGTGGTCGAGACGACGCACCACCTCCTCCACTGCGATGCGCAGGTTCATGCGGGCCAGGCTGGATCCCGCGCAGCGGTGCGGCCCGGCCCCGAACGCCAGGTGGCGGTTGCTGGCCCGGGCCAGGTCGAACTGCGCGGGGCAGGCGAACTCGTCCTCGTCGCGGTTGGCCGAGGCCCAGTAGATGAGCACCTTCTCGCCCGCCTCGATGCCATGGCCGCCGATCTCGGTGTCGCACGTGGCCGTGCGGCCGATGGCCACGAACGGCCCGTCCAGGCGCAGCAGCTCCTCGACCGCGTCGGGGATGAGCTCGGGCGATCGCCGCAGGACCGCGGGGATGTCGGGCTCCTGGGCGAAGCGGATCATGAACTGCCCGAGGGCTCCGGCGGTGGTGTCGAGGCCGCCCAGGATGAGCAGCTGGATGGTGCCGATGATCTCGGTCTCGGTGATGGGCCGGCCGTCGATCTCGGCGTGGAGCACGGCGTCGACCACGTCGCCCCGAGGCGGCTCCTGGCGACGCCGTTCGATGAAGTCGGCGATCCAGGCGAACACCGCCTCCCAGCAGGCGCGGGCATCGGGATTGTTGGGGACCGCGGCCCGCATGGTCAGGTCGTTGACCTCGGCCACGGCGTCAGGCGAAGCGTTGAGGAACAGGTCGAAGAAGCCGAGTCCGGGGAACGGGCGGGCGAACTCCGTCATGAAGTCACAGCGCCCGGCCTCGATGAACCCGTCGATCAGCCGAGTGACCAGCTCACGGGTGCGCTCCTCGAATCGGGCTACCACCGTCGGCGTGAAGTAGGCGTTGATCAGTCGCTTGAAGGTGCGCTGGAGGGGGGGATCCAGGTGCTCGGGGATGGCCGGCACCACCATCTTGGTCTCGGGTACCGAGACGCCATGGGCTGAGCTGAACGTCTCCCAGTCCTGGGCCACGCCCAGCACGTCCTCGTATCGGGTGGCCACCCAGAACCCACCGTGCTGGTCGCTGTGGACCACCGGAAGGTTCGCCCGCATGGAGGCCAGCGTCTCGTGCAGTTCGCGGGCCAGGTCGGGTGATTGGTGGTCGAAGTGGTGGGCGCACCACTCGTCGGTGATCGGGCTGTCGGTGATGCGCCCGGACGTCGAAGACGTCTCCATCGTTCCCCTTGCCTCGCAAGATGAGCACCCGAGGGCCGGTCCGACCGAATCTCGGGGTGAGCGATCACTCTATTGTGTCGACATGACGAGTGGGACCCCATGTTGAGCGCAGGTCGGGCCGCCGAGCTCGGGCAGACCTGGCTGGCGGGCTGGAACACCGCCGATGTGGACCTGGTGATGGGGCCCTTCGCCACTGATGTCGTCTTCAGCTCGCCGTTCGTCGCGCGGCTGACCGGCGATCCGACACGCACGACCATCGAAGGCCGCGACGCGCTGCGCACCTATGTGTCCGAGGCACTGGCTCGGACCTCGGACATCCGCTACACGCTCGACGCCACCTACGTGGGCACCGACAGCATCGTGCTGGGGTACTCCTGTGGCCGTCCGGGCGGGCCGGTCAGGTCTGGCGCCGACATGATGCGGGTGGACGATACCGGCCACGTGGTCGAGTGGCGATGCCACTATCCCGCAGACTTCATGACGTGAAGCCGGCCTGTGTGCCATCGCTCCACTAGGTTTCAGGGTCCATCCGCGAACGGAGGTGTGACATGTGGGCACAGCTCATCACGACCCGTCTGAAGCCGGGCAAGGAGGCGGACCTGCTGACGTTGGTCGAGCAGCTGCGGGCGATCGAGCAGCCCGGCTCAGGCCTGGTGCGCTCGACGGCGATGCGTGACCAGAACGATCCGAACCGGGTCTACATGTTGGTGGTCTTCGACAGCGAGGAGCAGGCCCGGGCTCGCGAGCAGGATCCCCGCCGCGAAGCGGGGCTGAAGGCCGTGAGGGCAACGATGGCGGAGGTCTTCGACGGAGCTCCGGAATTCGTCGACCTGGTCGTCGTCGACGAGGTGTCGTCGTAGCGAGCCGCTCCTCTGGTCGCGCCATGCTGTGGTGGTGAACTACCGCGTCGAGGTCGTGCCGTGGGATGGCCACGAGAAGGGTGCGGCCCATCTCGAACGGAGCTTGAATGCCTGGGCCTCGGAGGGGTGGGAGGTCATCTCCATCCTCCCGACCACCGCCGGGACGTCGGTGAAGTCGTTGATCAGTGCCTCCGCATCCGCGGACACCACCGAGTTCGCCGTCGTCCTCCGGGGCCGATCCAGGGCCTCGAATTCGTGAGCGCTGGCCCCGCGCGGCATCCAGTCAGACCCCACCCCTGGATCTCCGGCTTCCCCACGCCCGGGTGAGCGCCCGGCACGCCACCTCGCCGGTGAGCGGGCCGTCGCGCACCACGACGGTGATGGCGGCGGCGGTGGTGGCCTGTTGTCTGGTCGTGTTCGGTGTGCTGGCGGAGGACGTCGGCGATCGCGGTGGTCTGATCGCCCACGACCGCGCCGTACTGGGTTGGTTCATCGTGCACCGGAGTGCCTGGTCGGTCGAGACAGCCCGAGTGGTCAGCACGGTTGGCAGCTTCGTCGGCCTGTCGCTGCTGGCCATGGTGGCCGGGGCCGCCCTGTGGCGCCGTGGCGTTCATCTGGCTCTGGCGTTCGCCGCGCTGTGGTCGCTGGTGGGGGCCAGCCTGGCGTCGAACGCGGCCAAGGCCTACTTCGGGCGGCCCCGACCACCGTTGCGCTTGCACGAGACCGCGGTCACGCTCTCGTCGTTCCCCTCCGGGCACGCCACAGACTCGGCCGCGATGTTCGTGGCCTTGGCCCTCGTGGCGGCCGCGACACTCGTCCGGACCCGCGCCATGCGGATCCTGGTCGTGGCGACCGGGATGGCCCTCGCCATGGCGGTCGCACTCAGCCGCCTCGTCCTCGGTGTCCACTGGCCTTCGGATGTGGTTGCCGGTCTCGCCCTCGGGACCGCTGTCGCCGTCATGGTCGTCGCCACCATGAGTTGGGCCGACGCACGTCTTCGGAGCCGTGCGTGAATGTGATCGCGTGTACAGTCCCGCCATGCCCTCGCCCAACGTGCTGGTGATCATGACCGACGAGGAGCGCTACCCGCCTCCGTACGAGACGCCTGAGATCGACGACTTCCGGCGCACCCAGCTGCCCAGCCGCGACCGACTGCGGGCCGGGGGTCTGGAGTTCCACCGCCACTACGCCGGTTCCACCGCGTGCGTGCCCAGCCGCGCCACCCTGTTCACGGGGCAGTACCCGTCCCTGCACGGTGTGAGCCAAACCGACGGGGTGGCGAAGCAGGCCAGCGACCCCGCCATGGGCTGGCTCGATCCCGACGAGGTCCCGACGCTCGGCGACTGGTTCCGCGCCGGCGGCTACCAGACCCACTACCGCGGCAAGTGGCACGTCAGTCACGCCGACCTCCCCATCCCGGGAAGCCACGAAGGTCTGATGGCCTCCGACGACGATGGCCGCCCCATCGCCGAGGCCATCGAGGCCTACCGCAGAGCTGATCGGCTCGATCCGTTCGGGTTCTCCGGTTGGATCGGCCGCGAGCCCCACGGCGCGGCTCAAGTCCGATTGCGGCACCGTGCGCGACGGCGTGTTCGCCGAGCAGGTCGTCGAACTGTTCGCCGAGCTGGCCCAGGCGTCGAGCGCCGGCCCCTGGCTGGCGGTGGCCTCGTTCGTGAATCCCCACGACATCGCCTTCGCCGGTGGTCTCTACGAGGTGCTCCTGGGCTTCACCCCGGCGACGACACCGTGCCCGACATCCCCGAAGCCCCGTCCCAGGGTGACTCCTTCGCCGGTCGCCCGGCGTGCCAGGAGAAGTTCAGGGACCTGTGGCCCAAGATGATCGCGGACCTGCCCACCGACCTGGCCTACCGCCGTCTCTACTACTACCTGCTCAAGGTGGTGGATCAGGCCATCGGGCGGATCCTGGACGCGCTGGCGGACTCGGGGATGGCCGACGAGACGATCGTGGTGTTCACCTCGGATCACGGTGACCTGCTCGGCGCCCACGGTGGGCTGGTGCAGAAGTGGGGCAATGCCTTCGACGAGGCCACCCGCGTCCCGTTGCTGGTGCAGGGTCCCGGGGTGGTGGCAGTCCCCGGCGGGGTCACCGCACCGACCAGCCACGTCGACCTGATCCCCACCCTGATGGGCCTGGCCGGCATCGACGTCGAACGCGCCGCGGCCGGAGTGGCCCAGCACCACGCCGAGGCCCGCCCGCTGCCGGGCCGGGACCTGAGCGGGCTCATCACGGGGAAGGCCCCGGCCACCTCGCTCGGCCAGCCGATCTACTTCATGACCGAGGACGACGTCACCCGCGGGGTGACCATGAACAACATCCTCACGGGCAAGTCGTTCGAGGCGCTCGACCCGCCGGCGTTCATCGAATCGGTCATCGCCACGCTGCCCACCGGCGCCGACGGCCAAGGCGAGCTGTGGAAGCTCAACCACTACTACGAGCGCCTCGACGACTGGAACGCGGACCACGGCCTCGCGCCCAACCCGTTCGCGGCCCCAGCGGCCGAGCCGATGTGGGAGATGCACAACCTCACTGCCGACCCCGAGGAGCGTCACAACCGTGCCGGTGACGCCCCGACGGAGCTGACCAAGATGCAGTCGGTGCTCGACGCGCAACGCGAGGAGAAGCGCCTGGTCCCGTCCCTGCGCAACCCAGCGGGCTGACCGTCAGGGGGCGGTGTCGGGCGGGGGCCCGGAGAGCAGCGACGGGGGCATGCCGATCGACCGGGGCTCGAGGAAGTTCCTGAGGCCCTCGGGGCCCAGCTCGCGCCCGATGCCCGACTCTTTCATCCCGCCGAAGGGCACCAGCGGGAACGGCGCGGCGTGGGTGTTGATGGAGGCCACGCCGGTGCGCATCCGCCGGGCGATGCGCAGGCCGCGGGCCGGGTCGCCGGTCCACACCGCGCCGGTCAGCCCGTAGTTCGAGTCGTTGGCGATGCGGATGGCGTCCTCGTCGTCGTCATAGGCGATGAAGCACAGCACCGGACCGAAGATCTCCTCGCGGGCCACCCGCATGTCGTTGGTGACGTCGGCCAGGATGGTCGGCTCCACGTACCAGCCGGTGGGCAGGCCGGCCGGCCGACCGCCGCCGCCGGCGATCCGGGCGCCCGCGTCGGTGGCCAGGGCGATGTAGCCCTGCACCCGGTCCCGCTGGCGTTCGGCCACCAGCGGGCCCACCACCACAGACGGGTCGTGGGGGTCGCCGACCGGGATGCCAGCCGCAGCCGCAGCCGCCATCTCGACCAGCTCCTCGTAGCGGGCTCGGGGCACCAGGATCCGGGTGTGGGCCCCGCACACCTGCCCGGACAGATGCATGGCCGCGGCCACCAGGGTGGGGATGGCCGTGATCATGTCGGCGTCGTCGAGCACGATGGCAGCCGACTTGCCGCCCAGTTCCAGCGACACCCGCTTCACCTGCTCACCGCAGAGCGACATGATTCGCTTGCCGGCTGCGGTCGATCCGGTGAAGGCGACCTTGTCGGTGCCCGGATGGGTGACGAGGTGTTCGCCGACCTCCCGGCCGCCGGGCACCACGTTGATGGCGCCGGGCGGCAGTCCGGCTTCGTCGAGGGCTTCGGCCAGCACGTAGTTGCTCAGCGGCGCCTCGAGGGGTGGCTTGAGCACCACGGTGCAGCCGGCGGCCAGGGCCGGGGCCGTCTTCCAGCAGGCCAGGGTGACGGGCGCGTTCCAGGGCACGATGGCGGCCACCACTCCCACCGGCTCGGAGATGACCAGGCCGGCGCGCTCGCCGTTGGCCACCTCGCGCTCGAAGTCGAAGGTGCGGATCAGCGAGGCGTAGTAGTCGAACAGCGGGGCCACGAAACCGGTTTGGGACCGCCCGGCATGGCCGATGGCCGAGCCCATCTCGTCGGTGGTGACCCCGGCGATGTCGGTCTCGCGCTTGCGCAGCAGTGCCGCCGCCCGCCCGAGCAGGTCGGCCCGCTCACCCGGCGTCATGCGGGGCCAGGGCCCGTCGTCGAAGGCGGCGCGGGCGGCTTCCACGGCGGAGTCGATGTCCTGGTCGACGGCCACGGGCACCTGCCCGACGACCGCTTCGGTCGATGGCGAGACCACGTCGAAGCGCTCGTGACCAGCGGGTTCGACCCACTCGCCACCGATGTAGAACTCCCGTCGGTGCATCAACCGGTCGTCCACGGTTCCTCCGAGTGCTGGTTGGGCGCCGGACGTTAACACTAGTGAGCGAGCGCTCGCTACGCTCCCGCCGAGGGTTCTCGCTTGGAGGCTCCGGCAGGAGTTCGGGAGTCTTTGTCCGCGGGTACCGCACATCGATGCCCAGCTTTGGGGTGGCGACAGAGGGGGACGTAGGTCATGGGTCTGCTCGACGGCAAGGTTGCGGTCATCACCGGTGCTGGATCCGGCATGGCGAAGGCGTCGACGCTGCTGTTCGTGGAGGAGGGCGCCAACGTGCTCGCCGCCGACATCAGCGGTGCCGAGCAGGACACGGCGGAGATGGCCGGTGACGCCGTGGTGCCCTGCCACGTCGACGTGACCCAGGAGGCCGAGGTGCAAGCCATGTTCGCCCGGGCGCTCGAGGTGTTCGGTCGGGTCGATGTGGTGTGCAACGTGGCCGGCATCGGAAATGCCGTGCTCATGACCGACGTGACCATGGAGGACTACGACCGCATCCTCGATGTGGATCTCCGTGGCGTCCTGCTGGGCATGAAGCACGGGATCCGGGCCATGCTGCCCACGCGGCGGGGGTTCGATCGTCAACTGGTCGTCGGTGGGCGGCCTGAACGGGTCGGTCCGAGGGACCAGCGTGTACTCCGCGGCCAAGGCCGGGGTCATCTCCATGACCAAGGCGGCCGCAGTCGAGTACGGCGCCCAGGGGATCCGGGTGAACGCCATCTGCCCCGGCTTCATCCTCACCGAGCTCATGGGCGCCGCCGGTCTCGAGCACTACCCGGGCATTGCCGACAAGGCGGCGCTGGGTCGGGCCGGCCAGCCCGGCGAGGTGGCCCAGGTGGCCGCCTTCCTGGCGTCGGACCGGGCTTCGTACGTGAGCGGTGCCGTCCTGCCGGTGGACGGCGCCTGGTCGGCCAAGTTGGCCTGATCTGGGCTTGATCGGGGCCCCGCGACCCGGCCCGGCCGTAGTAAGTGAGCGAACATTTGCTATCTTCGGCGCCATGGACCTCCTGCTCCGCCGAGCCTCGGTGATCGACGGCACCGGCGCGCCCGCCCGAGCTGCGGACGTGTCCGTGACCGGCGACCGCATCACCGCGGTGGCGGCTCCCGACACGTTGGTCCCCGAGGCCGACACGCGGGTGGTGGACCTCGACGGCTTGGTGCTGGCCCCCGGCTTCATCGACATCCACACCCACTACGACGCTCAGATCCTGTGGGACGGTGATCTGACCCCGTCGAGCTGGCACGGGGTCACCAGCGTGGTCATGGGCAACTGCGGCTTCGGCCTGGCGCCCACCCGGCCGGAGCACCGCGACACCGTGGTGCGCACGCTCGAGAACGTCGAGGGCATGTCGGCCGACGCGCTCGACGCCGGGCATCGACTGGTGCTTCGAGTCGTTCCCTGAGTACCTGGCGGCCATCGACCGGCGACCCAAGCGTCTCAACGTGGGTGCCTTCATCGGCCACACGCCGCTGCGCCTGTTCGTGCTCGGAGGCGACGAGCGCGCGGCCACCGACGACGAGCTGGCCACCATGCGCGCCATCGTGGTGGAGGCCATGGAGGCCGGCGCCATCGGGTTCTCCACCTCGCGCCAGCCGGCCCACCAGGGCGCCTACGGTCGGCCGGTACCCAGCCGATTCGCCGAGCCCGACGAGGTCTCGGCCATGGCCACCGCCCTGGGCGAGTTGGGCAAGGGCCTGGTGCAGATCTCGATCGGGCCGGGCATGTTCGTCGACGAGTTCTCCGCGCTGGCGGTGTCCACGGGGATCCCGGTCACCTGGACCGCGCTGGTCACCCGGACCGACCGTCCCGGCGCCGCCCTGCGACTGATGGCGCGCGGCGGGATCCCTGCCGGGGGAGGTGTACCCCCAGATCGCCTGCCGCCCGATCGTGATGCAGATCGGCCTGACCGATCCCTTTCCGCTGGCCGAGATCGACGTGTGGAAGGAGGTGCTGGCCCGTCCTCGAGATGAACGGATCGAGCTGTACACCGACGCCGCCTGGCGGGATCGAGCCCGCGACGTCACCCTGGAAGCCTGGGGCCATCGCTGGTCGAAGACCTCGGTCGAGGAGACCGAGGCCCACCCCGACGCCATCGGCATCCCGCTCGACCAGCTGGCGGCGGCGCGCGCCACCACGCCGTTCGACCTCATGCTCGACCTGGCGCTGACCGACGGCATGGCCACCCGCTACCGCATCGTGATGGAGAACGACGACGAGGACGAGGTCGGCGAGCTCCTGGCCGACAAGCGCACGTTGCTGGGGCTGTCCGACGCCGGTGCCCACGCCAGCCAGCTGTGCGACGCCTGCTACTCCACCCACCTGCTCAGCCACTGGGTCCGCGACCGCCAGGCACTCTCGCTGGAGGACGCGGTGTGGCGGCTCACGGGCCATCCCCACCAGGTGTTCCGCCTGCCCGAGCGCGGCCTGGTGCAGGAGGGCTTCTTCGCCGATCTGGTGGCCTTCGATCCCGACTCGGTGGGCTGCACCCCCGTCGAACGTCGCCACGACCTGCCCGGCGGCGCAGACCGGCTCGTGGTGCGCAGCACCGGTGTCGAACACGTCTGGGTCAACGGCGTGGCCACTCGTGAGGCCGGCCAGGACATCGCCGGGATCGAACCGGGTCGGCTGCTGCGCAGCTGATCGCCTGGCGGGATCAGCCCTCGGCCAACGCCGGTGGCGGCACGTCGGTGATGACGCTCTCGGCGTCGGCCAGGGCCCGCACCCCCCACACCATGGCGATCACGGCGGCGATGACCAGCGAGCCGGCCACCGGACCGGCGATCCGCACGTGCTCCTGGAGCATGCCGATGCCGAGGGCGACGCCGGTCAAGGCCTGCATGATCTGCTCCGCGCTCACCGCCGCGGCCAGCGAACCGGTCTGGAACGCGCTCTGGGCCAGAACCAGCCCGATGATGGACGACACGGCCAAGGCGTAGGGCTCCCAGTGTGGGACCCAGTCCACGATGCCCCCGCTGAGATAGTGGACGAAGGCCCGGGTGAGCAGGGCGCTCGTGCCGAACAGGGCGCCGGCACCCATCCCCAACAGCATCGCCCGCCTCGTGCCCGACGAGGTCCGGGCCACGGCCACACAGATCAGGACGAAGCCGGTGATGAGCGGCGCGGCGATGAGCCAAGCGTGGACCGGGGCCACGCTCTCGCCCTGGCTGGGTCCGACCAGGGTCAGGAACACCGAGATCCCGGTGGCGAACACCGCGGCCGCGATCCAGTCGAAGCGGGTGATGACCCGGTGGTTGATCAGCGCACCGAAGAACAGCGAGGCCAGCAGGGACGTGGCCATGATGGGCTCGACCACGACCAGGGTGCCGATGCCCAGCGCCAGCGCCTCGAACACGTAGCCGCCCACGTCGGCCCCGATGCCCACCAGCCAGCGGGGTCGGCGCACCAGGCGACCGAGGAAACCCAGCTTGAGCGTCTGGCTCTGGGCGAAGTGCTCCGCCTCGTGCTGCTGGAGCACGTTGCTGATGCCATACGAGGTGGCCGCGGCCACCGCGCAGACAATGGCCAGACCCCCGGTGGCATGCGTCAGATCGACCGCGAGCACCACACCGGAAGTCTACGAGCGTGGCGACCGACGCGGCTGGGTCGCCGGTGGTGACACCACCTCACTCAGCCGGGAAGGCGGTCTGCGAGTCGGCCAGGCCGACGGTACTGGCCTGCACGCACATGGCCACGACCTCGTCGAAGCAACCAGCCAGCGAGTCGCGGCCGTCGGTGAGGTAGGTGTGCGCGGCGGTGAGGAACCAGCCCATGGCCATGAGGCTCAGGGCGTGGATCTCCATGGGCGAGTACTGGTCCCCGAGCTGGGCTTGCAGCGTCTCCACCACGCTCACCGCGAAGGCGCCACTCCCTCCCCAGATCTCCTCGCCCACCAAGCCGGGCTCCGAGGCGAGCACCGCCCGGATCTGGGCCAGCACTCGCCGGTCGTAGCCCCGGGCGGCGAGCTCGCGCAGCACCGCGACCAGGCTGGCCAGCAGCGGCTCGGAGTTCGGCCGGGCCCGAACGCGGTCGATGGCCTCCTCGCGGCGGAGGACCAGGTGGTCGAGCAGCATCGACTCCTTGGTCGGGAAGTGTCGGAACACGGTGCGACGCCCTACGTTCGCCGCCGCCGCGATCTGATCGATGGTGGTCTCGCCGTATCCCTGGCTCACGAAGAGCTCGAGGGCAACCTCGGCGATGCGCGCCCGGGTCGCGGCCGACCGGTCGGCGCGGATCGGAGTGTCGGTCACGGACGGATCGTACCGACGGAACCCGGCACGCATCGACATTCGGCACCATCACGCCGGCGTCCGGGAGCCTTCCCGCGGGCGCCGTTGACCGAACCCGGTGACGACACTAGTGTCATCGCCCGGAAGGGGTAGCTGGACGGCGCGAGGGGCGCCCGATCCGGGAGGGGACTCGAGACGTACAGGCGGGGGTAGTTCATCGGCTCCCGCGGTGGCTCACCTCTGCTCCGACCTCTGTTGCACCCTGGACGCCTGCCAAAGGAAGAACCCGTGCGCAAGTACCTCCTGTTGACCATGGTCGCGGCGTTGCTGTTGGCCGCGTGCAAGTCCACCAGCACCTCGTCACCGAGCGCCACGACGGGGACCACCGCGGCCGTGGCCCACGACACCCGGGCGCCGGGGGTGACCTCCGACAGCATCAAGGTCGGGATCGTGTACTACGACCTGTCCTCGCTGGTGAGCATCCTGCACCTCAACAACGGCGATTTCCCCAAGGCCTACCAGGCCATGGTCGACAGCATCAACGCCAAGGGCGGCATCCACGGACGCAAGCTCGACGCCACCATGGTGGGCATCAACCCGACCAGCCAGTCGGCAGCCGATCAGGCCTGCACCAAGCTCACCCAGGACGAGAAGGTCTTCGTGGCCGTCGGGTTCTTCCTGGCCGACAACGTCCTGTGCTACGTGAACACCAACGCCACCGCCACCATCGGTGGGGCCCAGACCGTGGCCCGTCTGGCCCAGGCCAAGGCGCCCTGGTTCAGCACCGACGCGGGCGAGAACCTCGAGATCAACGTGGTCAAGACGCTGGCCAAGCAGGGCAAGCTCAACGGCAAGCTGGCGGTGATGGCCGCCGCCGCCGACCAGGACCTGCTCAACAACAAGATCAAGCCGGCGCTGACCGCGGCGGGGATCAAGCCGGTCTCTACGGCCATCCTCGATGCGCCCACCAACGACACCACCGCCACCTACGCCCAGGCCGAGACCATCTCGCAGAAGTTCAAGTCCGATGGCGCCACTCAGGTGCTGGTGGTGGGCGAGTCCGGTCCCGGGTCCTACCTGCCGGGTCTGGCCAAGACCGACTACCGACCCCAGCTGATCATCAGCGACCTGTTCGGCATGAACGCCTACCTGGGCAACAAGGGCAACGACTTCACCGTGCTCAAGGACGCCATCTCCGGCGGGACGTTCGGGCCGAACGACGCCCAGCTCGCTCTGGGTGGTCCGACCAAGGCGTGCATGGACATCCAGCGCAAGGCCGGCCTGGTCATCAAGCCGTCCTCGACGGTGAAGCCCGGTGACCCGGATCAGTTCGTGGCCTCGATCCTGGCCTGTCAACAGATGACGCTGCTGGCCGCCATCCTCCAGAAGGCCGGACCCACCCTCAACTACGGGACCTTCGCCGCCGCCGGCAACTCCCTGGGCAAGATCGTGCTCCCCGGCTTCCCCGACGCCTGGGACTTCGGGGCGCCGCCCAACGCGGATGGCAACCCCAAGGTCTACGCGTTCAAGTTCGACCCGGCGACCTCGACCTTCGTCATCGTCGGAGCCAACAGCTCGAGCCAGGGCACGACCACGACCGCGCGACAGTAGGTCGAAGCGGTATCCCGGGCGGGGCAGCTGGCCCAGCCCGGGACACCGGCGCGCCCCGGGGTCCACGGGCCGGTCGGGCGGGGTAGCGAGCGCGCCGCCGGGCGGGTGCGATCACCCGGAGGCTCCCGGCGCTCACGCGTTCGGAGCAACCACCCACGGTGAGGTTCGACCTCGACACTGCCACTGCTTGTGTCGACATAGGCATTTTGGCCTAGAGTGTCGCGATCCGGACGACCCTGACGCCTCCTCGCAGGTCAGATCAGGGCTCAATGGGCAACTGGACTGTGTTCCGGGCGCCGGCTTCCGGCCGTCATCTTCGGAGATTGCACACTCTATGAAAGTGGCCGCTCACTCAATTGACCCTTTTCAGTGACGCTCCGTGGTGCAAGGATCTGGGCGCTGGGGAGAGGCGATCGGGCTGGTCGGCTGGGGTCGATCGGGTGGGGGCATCGGGTCGCATGGACATCGGCAATCTGAGCACAGGTGGGTCGAGGTGGTCTGGAGCATCCCCGTTTCTCGCCAAGGAGGTCCGCATGGCTGCTGACACGAGCGAGCTGATCCTCGCCCTGACGATGGTCCCGCCACCACCGTCGGACGCAACCGACGTCACCCTGGCCGTCGCTGCGGCCCGGGCCGGCGCGCTGGCGGTCCTCGATGTCGCCTCGGCCGAAAGACTCACGCCCGCGGTCGAGGCGTTCCGTCTCCGCAGCGACCGGCCGGTGGCGTTGCGCCCGGGCGCGGCGCTGGCCGCGCCGGGACCAGCCGAACCGTCGGAGGTGCCGGCGCAGGTGTCGACGGTCCTGCTCGGCGCCGAGGTGGTGGCCGACCTGGTCGAGGCCGATGCCCTCGGCACCGCCATCGAGCACTGGTCCCCCCATGGCCGGGTCGTGGTCGAGGTCACCTCCGCCGCCGAGGCTCGCCTGGCCGTGTCCCAGGGAGCCGCAGGGCTGGTGGCCAAGGGATGCGAGAGCGGCGGTCGGGTGGGGTCGGCCGAGACCTTCGTGCTGCTCCAGCACACGGTCGATCTGGGCGTCCCGGTGTGGGTTCGCGGTGGTGTCGGCCTGCACACCGCGGCGGGCGCCATCGCCCTCGGGGCGCGGGGCGTGGTGCTCGACTCCCAGCTGGCGCTGGTCCGCGAGAGCCGCCTGCCCGCCCCCACCCGAGCGGCCATCGCGGCTATGGACGGCAGCGAGACGCGCCTGATCGGTGGTCATCGCGTCTACACCCGTCCGGATCTGGCGGTAGCGACCCGACCGGCCGATGAGTTGGCCTCGGTGGTGGCCGGTGAGCTCGGTCCCGACCTGCGCACCGGCCTGGTCCCGGTCGGACAGGACGGCGCCGCCGCGGCGCGGCTGGCCGAGCGGTTCAAGACCGCAGGTGGAGTCATCGACGCGGTGCGTCGGGCCATCGAATCGCATCTGGCCGACGCCGCCGGCCACACCCCGCTGCGACCCGGCCGGGGCGTGGCCCAGACCCACGGCACCCGTTACCCGATCGCTCAGGGGCCGATGACGCGGGTCAGTGACCAGGCGGCGTTCGCGGCCGCGGTGGCCGACGGTGGTGGCCTGCCTTTCCTCGCCCTGGCCCTCATGCGGGGTTCGGAGGTCGAGCCGCTGCTGGCCCAGACCGCTGAGCTGCTGGGCGACCGATCCTGGGGAGTCGGGATCCTGGGCTTCGTGCCGCCCGAGCTTCGTGAGGAGCAGCTGGCGGTGGTTCAACAGGCGCACCCCTCGGTTGCGCTCATCGCCGGAGGGCGCCCCTCACAGGCGGCGCCCCTCGAGGCGGCCGGCATCCCCACCTACCTGCACGTGCCATCGCCCGGTCTGCTCGACCGGTTCGTGAAGGACGGCGCCCGCCGATTCGTCTTCGAGGGACGGGAGTGCGGCGGCCACGTGGGACCCCGGGCGAGCTTCCCGCTGTGGGAGACCCAGGTCGAGCGACTCTGCTCGGTCGACGACGCCGAGAACCTGCACGTCCTGTTCGCCGGGGGCATCCACGACGCCCGGTCCGCCGCCGCGGTGGCGGCCATCGGCGCGCCCCTGGCTGCCCGGGGAGCTCGCCTGGGCGTGCTCATGGGCACGGCCTACCTGTTCACAACCGAAGCCGTGACCAGCGGGGCGATCACGCCGGCGTTCCAGGACATCGCCCTGGGGTGCACCCAGACGGTGCTGCTCGAGACCTCCCCGGGTCACGCCACGCGTTGCGTCGAGACCGACTACGTGCGCGACTTCGCCCAGGCCAAAGCCCGGCTCGAGGGCGAGCAGGTGGCGGTCGAGGACATGTGGGCGCAGCTCGAGACGCTCAACCTGGGCCGCCTGCGCATCGCCAGCAAGGGCCTGGTCCACGGCACCGATGGTCTGGTGGCGGTGGACGAGGCGGCGCAGCGTCGCGACGGCATGTTCATGATCGGCCAGGTGGCCACCTTGCGCGGGCAGGTCACGACCATCGCCGAGCTCCACGACGAGGTGAGCGCGGCCAGCTCGGCGGTGATCCAACAGGCCGCGGAGGTGGTGCCCGCGACCGGTCGTCCCGATCCGGCTCCCTTCGAGGTCGCCATCGTGGGCATGGCCTCGATGTTCCCGGGTTCGACCTCGGCGGACGGGTTCTGGACCCAGATCGTGAGCGGCGTGAACGCCATCACCGAGGTGCCCACCTCGCGCTGGGACCCCGACCGGTACTTCGACCCCGAGGCCACGACGGTCGGGGCCGGGCGCAAGACCCCGTCGAAGTGGGGCGGCTTCCTGTCCGAGGTCGGCTTCGACCCGCTGGCCTACGGGATCCCGCCCGCCTCGCTGGCGGCCATCGAGCCGCTCCAACTACTCAGCCTGGAGGTGGCCACCCGGGCCCTGGACGACGCCGGCTATGCCGACCGCGAGTTCGATCGGACGCGGGCTTCGGTCGTGTTCGGAGCTGAGGGCGGCAACGACCTGGCCGGCGGCTACGGCCTTCGGGCCATGGTCCCCCAGCTCCTGGGCGAGGTGCCCCCCGAGCTCGACGGGTACCTGCCTGCTCTCACCGAGGACTCGTTCCCCGGTGTGCTCACCAACGTGATCGCCGGCCGCATCGCCAACCGGCTCGACCTGGGCGGCAGCAACTTCACGGTCGACGCGGCCTGCGCCGCGTCGCTGGCCGCGCTCGACTCGGCCTGCGCCCAGCTGGCGGCAGGCACCAGCGACCTGGTCCTGTGCGGTGGTGCCGACGTGCACAACGGGATCAACGACTTCCTGATGTTCTCGTCGGTCCATGCCCTGTCGCCCACCGGCCAGTGCCGCACCTTCGACGCCGCCGCCGACGGCATCGCGCTGGGTGAGGGCGTCGCCTGCGTGGTGTTGAAGCGTCGCCAGGACGCCGAGCGCGACGGCGACCGCATCTACGCCGTCATCGACGGCGTCGGGGGCTCGAGCGACGGCCGCCACCTCGGGCTGACCGCGCCCCGCAAGGAAGGCCAGCAGCGCGCCGTCGAGCGGGCGCTGGCCCAGGCCCGACGTTCCCCGGCCGAGCTCGGTCTGGTGGAGGCCCACGGCACCGGCACGGTGGTCGGGGATCGCACCGAGCTGGCCACCCTCACCGAGGTGTTCGCGGCCCACGACGCCGAGGTGGGGCGCTGTGTGCTGGGCTCGGTCAAGTCCCAGATCGGCCACACCAAGTGCGCGGCCGGCCTGGCCGGGCTGATCAAGGTGGCTCGCTCGCTCTACCACGGGGTGCTCCCGCCGACCGGCAACCTGGTGTCGCCCAACCCCGCTTACGACGCGGCCACCAGTCCCTTCCGATTCCTGGACCAGGCTCGTCCCTGGGTGGACGACCAGCGGCGAGCGGGGGTGAGCGCGTTCGGCTTCGGCGGCGCCAACTTCCACGCCGTCCTGTCCGCCTACACCGGGGCCGACGAACCGCGATTCGGGGTCGAGACCTGGCCATCGGAGTTGTTCGTGTTCCGTGCCGCGCACGTGGCGGACGCCCTCGATCGGGTTGGGCAGCTGTCGACGACGGTGGACGCCATCCTCGAATCCGACCCGCAGGGCGAGCGGCACCGTCTGCGTGATCTGGCCGCGGCGGTGTGTGCCGAGGGCAACGGTCCCGTCCAGGTGGCCGTGGTGGCCGCCGACCTGACCGACCTGGCCGACAAGCTGGTGGTCGCCCGCAGCGGCACCGAGCGTCGCGACGGCGTGTTCCTGGCCGAGCCGGAATCGGTCGGGACGCCCGGACCGCCAGCGACCGCCGAGGCCGAGGCCGACGGGGCTGGCCGACTGGCCTTCCTCTACCCGGGTCAGGGCAGTCAGCGCACCGGCATGCTCGCCGATCTGTTCGTGACCTTCCCCCACCTCCGCGAACTGTTGCGCGTGGAGGGGGCCTGGACCGACGTCTTGTATCCGTCCACCCCCTTCAGCGCCGAGGCGCGCGCTGAGCAGAACGCGGCGCTCACCGACACCCGGATGGCCCAACCGGCGCTCGGGCTGTGCGAGCTGGCCATCACCCGGTTGCTGGCTTCGGTCGGGGTGCGTCCCGAGGTGGCCGGAGGGCACAGCTACGGCGAGCTGGCGGCACTGGCCGGCGCCGGGGTGTTCACCCCCGAGGACCTGCTCGCCCTCAGCCAGGCCCGCGGGAACGCCATCGTGGAAGCGGCAGGTGACCACGGCGACGACCCGGGTTCCATGGCCGCCGTCAGCGGGTCCGTCGAGGCGGTGGGCGAACTGCTCGAGGCCCACCCCGGAGCGGTCGTGGCCAACCACAACAGCCCCTCGCAGGTCGTGATCGCCGGCCCGACCGAGGTGGTCGACCAGGTGGTCGAGGCCGCCGGCCGGCAGGGCATGGCCGCGAAGGCCCTCAACGTGGCCTGCGCCTTCCACAGCCCGCTGCTGGGCACAGCCAGCCCTCGGCTGGCCCAGGTGCTCGAGTCGATGTCGATGACATCGCCCGACATCCCGGTCTGGGCCAACACCACGGCCGAGCCCTATCCGAGCCAGCCCGACGAGATCCGCCGGCTACTGGCCACCCAGGTGGCCAGTCCCGTGCGCTTCGTCGACCAGATCGAGGCCATGTACGCCGCGGGCGTGCGGGTGTTCGTGGAGGCCGGGCCGGGCCGGGTGCTGACCCAGCTGGTCGACAAGATCCTGACCGACCGCCCGCACCGCGCCGTGGCCACGGACGTGTCGGGCGAGCCGGGGGTCCGTCGGTTCCTGCTGGCCCTGGCTGAGTTGGCCACTGCCGGCGTCGCGATCGACACCGCCGAGCTGTTCGAGGGGCGGGTCGAGCCGGTCCGGTTGGCCGACCTCCCGGTCCGGGCCCCGGGCTGGACGGTGGACGGGCACCTGGTACGCACCGCGTCGGGCCAGGTCGTACCCGGATCGCTCCAGCCCGCCGACGAGTTCCCGGTCCTCAGCATCGGTGCCGGCGGTGGCGATCCCGAACGCGAAGCGGCCGTGCTCGACTACCTCCGGAACATCCGCGAGGCGGTGGCGGCCGAACGTGACGTCATGCTCCGCTACATCGGGGCGGGCGACGGGGAGCGGACCCTTCCCAAGGTCCTGGATGCGGCCAGCACCCCGGCGGTTCCCCCGGCACCCGGACCCGCCATCGTGTTGACCGACGACGGGGCGGCGTTGGTGGCCGCTCCCGGCCGGCTCCGGGGCGACGAGCTGCTCGGCGTCGTCCTCCAGCTGGTGGCCGACCGCACCGGGTACCCGACCGACATGCTCGATCCCGACCTCGACCTCGAGGCCGACCTCTCCATCGACTCCATCAAGCGCATCGAGATCATCGGCGAGCTGGCCGAGCGCCTCGGCTGGGACTCCATGGGTGACGAGGGCATCGACGAGACCATGGTGGAGGAGCTGGCCCAGCTCAAGTCGCTCCGGGAGATCGTGGCCTGGATCGACGGGCTGGACGACCACGACGATCGTGACGAGCGAGACGACGAGGCGGTCGGCTCCACAGATCGGCCGCGGGCGCCTCCACCGGCGCCTCCACCGAACCGCCGGCGTCGCCGATCGAGGTCGAGGCGCCGCCGGCCACCACCCGCTATGTGGTGGCCACCGTCGACCTGGATCCGCTCGAGCCCGAGGCGCGGCGCATCGACGGAACGGCCATCGTCATCGCCGACGACGGGCGCGGGGTGGGGACCGCGGTGGCCGCCCAGCTCCGGGCCCTCGGCGCGTCCGTGTCGATCCTGTCCGCCGACGGGCCTCCGGGCGATCCCGAGCTCGGGTTGCTGGCGGGGGCGGACGGGGTCATCTGGCTGCGGGCCCTGCATCCTGGTGTGGCCGCCGACCCGGGTGCCTTCGATGCCCGGGCGGTCTTCGCCTGGTGGCAGCCGGCGCTGCTCGGCCGGGTCACCACCCTGGTGGCGGCCACCGCCGGTGCCGGCTCGTTCGTGAGCCTGGGGGCGGGGTCGGCTCCGGGTCTGGGCCTGGCCGGCATGGCCAAGTCCCTCAGCCGGGAGTTGCGCGACCGCACCGTCCGGGTGCTCGACCTCGACCCCGGCGCGGACCCGGACTCGCTGGCCAGCTGCATCGTCGACGAGTACTTCGCTCCGGATGGTCCGGTGGAGGTCGGCTACGACGGCCCGCAGCGGGTGACCCGTGTGGTGGTGGAGGAGCCGTACCCGTCGTCGGACCAGACGCGCCTGGCGGACACGTTGGGTCCCGATGCTGTGGTGCTGCTCACCGGCGGGGCGCGGGGCATCACGGCCCAGGCGGCGCTGGCCATCGCCCGTGAGTGCGCCGGCTGTCGCTTCGAGTTGGCCGGGCGCAGCCCGCAGCCGACCGGCCAGGAGGCCCCGGCGCTGGCCGCCGCACCCGGCCGGGCCGACCTCCGCCAGGCGCTGCTCGACGCCGGCACCCACACCACGCCGGCTGCCATCGAGGCCGAGTGCACACGCCTGTTGGCCGAGCGGGAGATCCGAGACACCCTCTCGACCCTCGAGCAGCTGGGATCGGCCGTGGTCTACCACCAGGTCGATGTCCGCGACGGCCTACGCCCTGGCTGCGCTGGTGGCCGACATCGAGGCGCGGCTGGGTCGCCTCGATCTGGTCGTCCACGGGGCGGGCGTCCTCGACGATCGGTTCTTGCGGGACAAGACGGCCGAGGGCTTCGACCGGGTCTTCGCCACCAAGGTCGACGCGGCCCGCACCCTGCTCGAGACGATCCCGCCGACCACGCCGATCGCCTTCTTCGGGAGCGTGAGCGGCGTGTTCGGCAACCGGGGTCAGGTCGACTACGGGGCAGCCAACGACGCGCTGGACGAGTTGGCCACCGTGGCCAACGTGAGCCGACCCGTGCGGGCGGTCAGCCTCGACTGGGGCCCCTGGGCCGGCACCGGCATGGTGTCGCCGGAGCTGGAGCGGGAGTACGAGCGGCGGGGCATCGGGCTCATCCCCTGCCAGGAGGGCGTGGGAGCCCTGCTCGACGAGCTCGCCGCGCCCCGGGGTCCCGGACGGGTGGTGGTCATGCGGGCACGACCCGAGGCCATGTCTCCCGACCCGGTCCCGTCCGCCTCCCGCTTCGAGCCGGCGCGCCGATGATCGAGATCGCGCCCTACCTCGATCTGCGCGACCCGGTCGCCGACTCGCCGCCCGAGGCCGGGCTGGTGAGTCGCGTGCAGGTCTCGCTCGACACCGCCACAGATCTGTCCGTCCTGGCCGATCGCTACCTGAGCCCGAGCGAGCGCCCGGGCTTCGAGGCCCGCTCGCCCCGGGGGCTGGTGCCCTGGCTGCTCGGGCGCGTGGCGGCCAAGGACGCGGTGCGCCGTCATCTGGTGGACCGGGGGTTCGTCGAGTTCGATCCGAAGCGCGTCGTGGTGGTCAACGACGACCACGGGTGCCCGGCGGTGCAGGTGCGGGGTGCCCGGCTCTCGGCCCGCGGGGTTCGGATCTCGATCGCCCACAAGCCCACGGTGGCGGTGGCGGTGGCGGCCACCCCGAGCCGACCCGCGGCGGGACCCGGCATCGGGGTCGACGTCGAGGCCGTCGAGGCTCGGTCGGCCGCCTTCGAGCGCACCGCGTTCACCCCGGCGGAACGCAACCTGGTCCCATCCGCCGGCCCCGAACGCGACGGCTGGTTGACCCGACTGTGGGCGGCGAAGGAGGCGACGGCCAAGGCCACGGGCCTCGGGTTGAGCGGACGGCCCAAGGCGTTCGAGATCGAAGCGGTTCGTGACCACCACCTGCGCTGTCGCGGCCGCTGGATCGCCACCGAACCGCTCAGCACCGACACCGGCGACTTCGTGGTCGCCTGGACCGACAGCTACTGAGGAGACGGCGAACCCATGGGCCCTTCCATCACGCCGGCGCGCCGCGCCGGGGCGGTCCTGCCGCCCACCGACGCCTGGACCGGTCCGCTGCTGCGAGCCTGCTCGGCGGCCGCCTCGACCGAGTTCGCCTACCAGCAGGCACCCGAGCCGCTCGACCACGGCCACGGGGCCTGGGGGTTCGGGTTCGAGCTCGCCGGTGCGACTCCAGCCGGCGCCGACGGTGGTGGTTGGCAGGGACCGCTGGCCGCTCGGTTGGCCCTCGATCGACGCGACCTCGACCGTGAGGCCTCAGCCATGCGCCTCAACGCCCGACACGGGCTCGGCGCGCCGGCCGTGCGGACCGTGGTGGCGCTCGATGTCGGCGACGCCACCCCACCGCTGTGGGCGCTCATCAGCGAGCCCCGGGCCGAGGTGGCGCTGCCCGAGCTGATCGGCTTCAACCTGCACCAGGCGGGCGACATCCTCACCGGGTTCGCGAGCCACCACGCGGCCATCCACGACCTACCCGTCGACCAGGCCGAGATCTGCGCCGCCATCCCAGTCCTGGTGGCCACCGACGAACTGGCCCGCATCGACGCGACCCGGTTCCCGGCCGAGCACGAGTGGCTCGCGTCGCGGATCCCGTCGGCGGCCGATGTGGTCCTGTGCCACGGCGGATATCAGCCGCTGTGCGTCTCGGGGCCGCCCCCGTCGGCGTGGCCCGACCATGGCGGGCCGGGCCAGGGGCTCACCGTCGACAACTGGAGTGGCGCGGTGCTGGCCGAGCCCGAGTTCGACGTGGCCTTCACGCTGGTGGCGTTCTGGTCGGCCCATTGCTTCGCGCCCAACCGCTCCGAACGAACCGCCATCAAGATGATCCGCAACACCCTGCTCAACACCTACAAGCTCGGCTACCAGTCGTGCCGGGATGTGGATCCTGAGCGCGTGCGCTACTGGCAGGCGTTCCACGCGCTGCGCGGCCTGGCCCGCATGGGCGGGGCGTACGACGACGCCGGGTCCCCGTTCGCGGCGCAGGATCGCGGGCCTCTGCCCGACCAGCTCGCCCCCGAGCTCCAGCGGCACTTCAAGCAGCTCACGAGGGTGCGATGAGCGACGCCGATCCCGTCGCTGTCGTGGGCCTGGGGTGCGTGTACCCGGGCGCGGCCGACGTCCAGGCGTTCTGGGCCGGCATCGTGGCCGGCCACGACGCCATCTCCGACGCGCCCGCCGACCGCCTCGATCCGTGCCTGCTGGCCGACCTGGCCGAATCCGATCACCTGCGGTCGCCGCGGGGCGGGTTCGTGCCCGACGACGCCCTCACGTTCGAGCCCGGCCGGTTCGGCATCATGCCGGTGGCGGCCGAGGACGCCGAGCCGGATCAGCTGCTCGCTCTCAAGACGGCGGCCGCCGCCCTCGACGATGCGGGCGGGTTGGGCGACGTTCCTCGGGACCGGGTTGGGGTGATCCTGGGGCGGGGCGGGTATCTCACGCCCGGTCTGGTGCGGCTCGATCAGCGGGTCCGCACCGCCAACCAGCTGCTCGAGACGCTGCGCCAGTTGCTGCCCGACGTCGGCCACGACCGGCTCGTGGCCGTCCGGGAGGCGCTCGCCGCCCAGTTGGGGCCGCGGCGTCCGGAATCGGCCATCGGGCTGGTGCCAAACCTGGCCGCCTCGCGCATCGCCAACCGGCTCGATCTGGGCGGCCCGGCCTACACCGTCGACGCCGCCTGCGCGAGCTCGCTCATCGCGGTGGACTCGGCCCGGGCCGAGCTGGCCTCGGGCCGGTGCGACGTGGTGTTGGCGGGTGGCGTCCACCACTGCCACGACATCACCCTGTGGTCGGTCTTCTCCCAACTCGGCGCCCTCAGCCACTCGGGCCAGATCCGTCCCTTCAGCCGTCACGCCGACGGCATCCTGATCGCGGAGGGCACCGGGGTGCTGGTGCTCGAGCGCCTGGGCGACGCCCACCGCCTCGGTCACCGGGTGTACGCCGTGATCGCCGGTACGGGGGTGGCCAGCGACGGCCGGGGCGCGAGCCTGCATGAGCCCGGGAACGCGCGGCCAGGTGCTGGCGCTGGAGCGGGCGTACCGCGATGCCGGGATCGACCCGAGCACCGTCGACCTGGTCGAAGGCCACGGCACCGCTACCCGCGCCGGTGACGAGACCGAGTTGGCCACGCTCCGCCACGTCTACGGGGGCGTCGAGGCCGGATACCGTCGCCGCCGGGTGCTGGGGTCGGTGAAGTCGAACATCGGCCACGCCATGCCCGCCGCCGGTGCCGCCGGGCTGATCAAGGCGGTGCTGGCCGCGCACCACGGCGTGCTGCCCCCGACGTTGCACGGACAGGATCCCCATCCGGGCCTGGCCGACACCGGGTTCGGTCTGCTCGACCGGGCCGAGCCCTGGTCGTGCGACGACGGGCCGCGACGCGCCGGCGTGAACGCGTTCGGCTTCGGGGGCATCAACGCCCACGTCGTGGTCGAAGAGCACCGTGATCCGGCTCGACGCCACCTCGGGTCGCGCCGCCGGCCCGGGCCCGCGTCGGGCGCCGACCAGACCGCGCCGGCGGCCCATCCCGGGTTCCACACCGACACCCTGCTGCTGGCGGGGCGCGATGCCGCCGATCTGGCCGACCAGCTGGCCGCCGCGTCGCAACGGTCCGACGAGCTCCGCCCGCTCGTCCCGGCGAGCGCGGGTCCGGCTCGACTGGCCATCGTCGAGCCAACGGCCAAGCGGTTGGAGCTGGCAGCTCGCGTGTTGGAGAAGGGGCGTCCCTGGCGGGGACGCAACGACGTGTGGTTCGAACCCAGGGGCCTCGTCGCCGACGGGGGACGCGTGGCGTTCCTCTACCCGGGCGTCGAACCCGCCTTCGACGCCGACCTGACCGATGTCGCCGACTGGCTGGGGACGCCGATCCCGCCGATGCCCGAGGGCGCCACCGACCTCGAGCGTCAGGGTCGGGAGATCTTCGGGGCCGGGCGCTTGCTGCACGCCGCGCTCGACGAGCTGGGCATCGTGGCCGACGAGGTCGCCGGCCACAGCTTGGGCGAGTGGACCGGGGTGTTCACCGCCGAGCTCATCCCGGCCACCCAGGCCGATGCCTTCCTCGACGATCTCGAGCCCGGCGCCTTGGAGACACCCGGTGTGGTGTTCGTGGCGCTGGGCTGTGGTGCCGAGGTGGCCCAGTCGGTCATCGCCGATGTGGAGGGGGTGTCGGTCTCCCACGACAACTGCCCGCACCAGTCGGTCATCTGCGGGCCCGAGTCGGCTATGGACGCGGTCGTGGCCCGGTTCGCGGCCCGCAAGGTCATCGCCCGGCCGCTGCCCTTCCGGTCCGGGTTCCACTCGCCGCACTTCGCCCCCTATCTCGACCTGGTGCGCCACCACTGGGCTCGCATGCCGCTCCAGCCGGCCCGCACCCCGATGTGGTCGGCCACCACCTGCGAGCGATACCCGACCGAACCCGACGCCGTCCGCCAGCTCGCCCTCGATCACCTGGTGCAGCCGGTCCGCTTCCGCGAGCTCACCGAGCGGCTCCACGACGCCGGCGTCCGGGCGTTCGTGCAGCTCGGCGTGGGCAGCCTGACCGCGTTCGCCGACGACACCCTCAAGGGTCGCGACCAGTTGACCATCTCGGCCGCCTCGCCCACCTCGGGCCTCGAGCAGCTGGTCCGGGTCGGGGCAGCGCTCTGGGTCGAAGGGGTGGACGTGCGCCTCGAACGCCTGCTCAGCCCGGCCGGCCAGGCATCGTTGCCGACCCCGCCCGAGGTCTCGCCCGAGGGCCGGGCCGGGCCGACCATCCGGCTGTCGCTCGGCGCCCCACTGCTTCGTCTGCCGGACTCGGCCGCGTCGGGCCTGCGCCCGCCCGGGCCGAGCGCCGTGGTCGGGGGTGGGATCGGCGCATCCCCGTACCCCTCGAGCTCGGCCCTGGAGGCCGAGTTCGATGCGCTGGTGGCCGAGACGATGACTGCCGGCCAGGAGGTCACCGCTGCCCTGGCCCGGCGCGGGTCCGGCCCGCAACCCGGAGCGATCGACGAGTGGCGCGAGACCCTCGAGGTCAGCATCGACACCTTTCCGTGGCTGGTGGACCACTGCTTCTATCGCCAGCCCGACGGTTGGGACGATCCCGCCGATCGCTTCCCGGTGCTGCCCATGACCACGATGGTCGAGATGTTGGGCCAGGCGGCCGCCCGGCTGTCGCCCGATCTGGTGGTCGTCCGGATCGACAACGTCCGCGCCTCGCGGTGGCTGACCGCCGCCCCGCCCACCCCGGTGGTGATCAAGGCTCGGCGCCGCGGCCCCCACGAGGTGGAGGCCAGCATCGAGGGCTATGTGCGGGCCACCGTCCACCTGGGAGCCGAGGCCGAGCCGACGCCGGCGCCCAGGGCCGGGGCCCTGCGCAACCCGCGGCCCTCACCCGTGGCGCCCGGGCCGCTCTACGCCGATCACTGGATGTTCCACGGCCCGACCTTCCAGGGCGTGCGGGCCATCGACGCGTTGGGCGACGACGGGGTCGACGGCCAGATCGAGGTGCTCCCCACGCCCGGCGCGTTCCTGGACAACGCCGGCCAGCTCTACGGCTGGTGGGTGATGGCCACGGCCGACGCCGATTTCCTGGCCCTTCCGCAGTCGATCGAGCGCATCGAGTTCTTCGGGCCGCCGCTGGCGTCGGGAGCCACGGTCGATACCAAGGTGCGCATCGTCGATCTGGATCCTCGCACCGTCAGAGCCGACCTGGAGCTGGTCCACGACGGCCGGGTGGCGGTGCGCATCACCGGGTGGGTCGACCGCCGCTTCGACAGCGACGCCGCCCTGTGGTTGATGCTGCGCCAGCCCGAGCACCACTTGTTGGCCACCCCGGTGGACGCCGGCTACGTCGCGGTGGAGGAGCGCTGGCGTGACTCGGCGTCGCGAGAGCTGATGGCCCGTCGCTATCTCGACGCCGCCGAGCGCGCCGAGTATCAGGCCCTCAACCCACAGGCCCAGCGCCGGTGGCTGCTCGGGCGCATCGCGGCCAAGGACGCCGTGCGCCATGCCCTCTGGTCCGGCGGGAACGGTGCGCGGTTCCCCATCGAGGTTCCCCTGGAGTCCCAGGCCGACCGGCCAGCCACGGAGACCGACCTCGATGGGGACTGCGTCGTCGTGCGCGGCGGACCCGCGCACGGGTGGCGGGTGGCCATCGGGGTCGCCCCGGGGATCGGGGTGGCGGTGGTCGACCGCTCGGTCATTCGGGTGGCCTGCGTCGACGCCGACCCGACGGGGCAGGCGGCCCGCCTGGCTGACGAGCTCGCCGCGGTCACTCCCGCGGGCACGACCATCGCCACCGACCGGCTGGCGGCGCCGGTGCACCTCACCGTCACACCCGACGCCACATCCGACGCCGGGTCCCACGACCCCGACACCCGCCCAGGGCCCGCCCTGGCCGTATCAAAGGAGTACGTCGTTGCCTGGACCACATCCGGTTGACCAACTGGTCGCGCCAGCTGGTGCGGCGCCGACCCAGGACGCGGTGCTGACCGACCTGCGCACGATGATCATCGAGGTGATCGGGGAGGACTACATCACCGACACCGAGATCGACCTCGACACCTCCTTCTACGAGGAGCTCGAGATCGAGAGCATCGAGTTCGTCGCGCTGGGCGAGGCGCTCCAGGAGCACTACGGCGAGCGCGTCGACTTCGCCGCCTGGATCGCCACCCTGGAGGTCGATGACATCATCGCCATGACCGTCGGGCGCCTGACCGACTACATCGTGGCGTCGCTCGCGGTGCAGGACCCGGACGCCGAGAGCCACCGGAGCGACGATGGCTGAGCTGATCGCCAACGGTGTCCGTTTCAACGTGGTGCAACTCGGGCCTGGCGACGCACCCGCCAGCACCACCTCGTCCGTGCCCCGACGCCCGGTGGTGTTCCTGCACGGCCTCATCATGGACAACCTGTCGAGCTTCTACTACACGCTCGCGCCCGGGGTCGCGGCCACCACCGACGCCGTCCTCTACGACCTGCGGGGACACGGCCGCAGCGAACGTCCGCTCGACGGCTATCGCATCGAGGACGGCGTGGACGACCTGTTCGCCATCCTCGACGGTCTGGCCATCACCGAGCCGGTTCACCTGGTGGCCAACAGCTACGGGGGCACCATCGCCCTGGCTGCCGCTCTCGCCCGCCCCGATCGCATCGCCGGCATGGTGCTGATCGAGGCCCATCCGGCGTTCGAGGGGTGGGGCGACGAGATCGTCGACGACCTGTCCGACCTGGTGGCCGGATTCGACGGTCCCGGCATCCGCGACTACCTCGGCGGTGAGGCCCCCCGGTCGCTGCGCCGGATGGTCCGCACCTGCGAGGAGCTGGTCACCGTCTCGTCGATGGGCACCGACCTGCGCGTGTCGCGCCCGACGACGCCCGACGACCTGACCGCGATCGCGTGCCCGACGCTGCTGCTCTACGGCGAGAACTCCGACATCCTGGACCGGGCCTTCGTGTTGGAGGACGCCATCGCGGGTTCAGTGCTGGTGGTGGTGGACGGCTGCTCCCACGCGCTGTTGATGGAGAACCCCCACGAGGTCGAACGTCACCTGCACGCCTGGCTGGCCCAGCAGGCTCCAGCCGCTCCCGGATCGGTCGGGCCATGAGCCGGGTGCTGGTCGTGGTGCCTCCCCTCACCGGCCACGTCAACCCGACGGTGGGTCTGGGTGCCGCGCTGGCAGCGCAGGGTCATGAGGTGGTGTGGACGGGCCTGCCCGGGGTGGTGGACGTCCTGCTGGCTCCCGGCGCCGCGTTCCGGCCGCTGGTGGGCACGCTCGATCAGCAGGCCTTCGACGATCTCCAGCAACGATCCGCGGGGCTGCGCGGTCCGGCTGCGCTGAAGTTCCTGTGGGAGGACTTCATCATCCCCTACGCCGAGGCCACCGCCGCCGAGCTGGCCGGCGTGGTGGACGACCTCGAACCGGACCTGATGGTGGTCGACCAGCAGGCGGTGGCCGGAGCGGTGGTTGCCCGGCTGCGGGGCATCCCCTGGGTGACCTCGGCCACCACCTCGGCCGAGCTCACCGATCCGCTGGCCGCCCTGCCCAAGGTCGACGCCTGGGTGCGCGCCCAGCTGGTCGATCTCCAGGTCGGCCTGGGCGTCGATTCGTCGGAAGCCGCCCACGGCGATCTCCGCTTCTCCGACCAGCTGGTCATCGCCTTCACCTCCGCGGCACTGGTGGGGCCGCTGCCGCCGGGGCCCGCGGCCGTCGAGTTCGTGGGTCCGAGCATCACCGACCGCCCCGACGTCACCCCGTTCCCGTGGGGGTGGCTGGAGCCGGACCGCCGGCACGTGCTGGTGTCGCTCGGGACCGTCAACGCCCAGGCGGGTGCCCGGTTCATGGCCACCGCCGTCGAGGCGCTGGCCCCCACCGACCTCCAGGCCGTGCTGGTGGCGCCGCCCGATCTGGTGTCGGTCCCCCGCGGCGTCACCAACGTGGTGGCGCGATCGAGGGTTCCCCAGGTGGCGCTGCTCGGACACCTCGACGCGGTGGTCAGCCACGGCGGGCACAACACCGTGTGCGAGAGCCTGGCCCACGGCCTGCCCATGGTGCTGGCCCCGATCCGTGACGACCAGCCCATCGTGTCCGACCAGGTGGTGCGCGCCGGGGCCGGGGTGCGGGTCCGCTTCGGTCGCGTCGGTTCGGCCGAGCTGCGCCGGGCGGTCGAGACAGTCCTGGATGATCCGGCGTACCGCCTGGCTGCCCGCTCGGTCGGGGAGTCGTTCCGTCAAGCCGGAGGGGCCGGCGCCGCGGCCGATGCCATCGGTCGTCTGCTCAGCGTGAAGGAGCTCGCATGACCGTTCGGCTGATCCGACGTGTGGCTCGCCGTTTGCGCCCCCGCCGACCCTCGGGATGGCTGTGGGTGGCCATGACGGTGGCCACCCTCCTCAACGGCCTGCGCCTCCGGGGGCGGGTCGAGGCATTGCGTCGCATACCGGACGACGGTCCCGGTCCCGAGCCGTCGGCCTCCACCGTCGACGACCCGGGCCGCGTCGAGGACATCGATCCCGATCACGTGTTCATCACCGCTCCCGGGGTTTGCCTCGACGACGCGGCGCGGCGGCGGGCGAGCGCCTTCGCCACCCGCCACGGGCTCGACGTGGTCGACCTGGTGCCGGGCAACCTGGGGACCGAGCAGATCCTCGATCTGGTCCGGCTGGTGGACCCGGCGACCTGTGCCTCGAACCGGCTGGCCACCGGCCGCGGTCCCGGTCAGGCCACCCTGGTGCACCGGGAGGTGCTGCGCCGAGCCGGGCTCGAGGACCTCGACGAGGAACCCGATCCGGTCCGGTACCTGGAGCTCACCGCCCAGCTCAAGCGGTTTGCCACCAAGACCACCGGCCTGGCCGTTCTCGACGACCTGCTGGCCGCTCCGGAGGATCTACGCCGGCGCCGGGCGTACCTCTCGGCGCTCTACTCCAAGGCGGCTCCGGCGGCCATGGCCGTCCCGATCACTCACGACCTGCTGCTGGGCGCCGGGTTGCTGCTGGCTCCAGGCTGGTCGCTGGCCGCGGCGCTGGCCTACTGCGTCCAGCCCTATGTCGCCCTGCGCGCCACTGCGGTGCGACCCGACGACCTCACCCCTGCCTACGCCGCCACCCGACCCCTTCAGGAGGCCATGCGCACCGTCCGCACACTCACCGGTGAGGCGCCCCAGCCGTCGGGCGCATCCGCCCCCGACGCCGACGAGGCCCGGGCTCTCGAGTACGACGATCTGTTGGCCGGCGGCATCGACCGCTTCTTCGAACCCCGCCGTGAGAGCTGTCCGTTGTGTCAGGCCACGAAGCTGTCGGTCCGCGTCCGGTCAGCCGACCTGCTCCAGTACAAGCCGGGCGAGTTCGTGCTCGAGGAGTGCGAGGCGTGTGGCCACATCTTCCAGAACCCCCGGCTCTCCCTCGACGGGCTCGACTTCTACTACCGGGACTTCTACGACGGGTTGGGAGAGGAGCAGCTCGACTTCGTGTTCAGCTCCGACGACGCCTCCTACCTCGGTCGGGTCGACCTGGTGGCCACCCACGCCCAACCCAAGCGATGGCTGGACGTGGGCGCCGGCCACGGACACTTCTGCCTGATCGCCTCCGACGTGCTACCCGACACCCGCTTCGACGGGCTCGACCTGTCGGACGCAATCGACGAGGCGGAGCGGCGCCAGTGGGTCGAGCGGGGATACCGCGGACTGTTCACGGACCTGGCCGACGAGCTGCCGGGCGCCTACGACGTGGTCAGCATGCACCACTACCTGGAGCACACCCGCGATCCGGCGGCCGAGCTGGAGGCGGCGGCCACCGTCGCTCGAATCCGGGCGGCCACCTGCTGATCGAGGTCCCCGATCCCGAGTGCCGGTACGGGCGAGGTGTTCGGCTGGCTGTGGGGACCCGTGGTTCCAGCCCCAGCACCAGCACTTCGTGTCGGTGGCGAACCTGACCGACCTGCTGGCCGAGCGCGGGCTTCACCGTGGTCGACCAGCAGCGGGGCTCACCTCACCAACCGGTGGACCTGGCCTTCGCCCTGCTGCTGGCCACCAGCCGATTGGCCGGGCCGCCGCCCCGACCGTGGCGCGACGCGACCGTCGATCCCCGCTCGGCTGCGACGCAGCGCGTGCTTCACCGTCATGGCCCCGTTCATGGTCTTGGCCCTGATCGGTGATCGGCTCATCGCCCCGGTGATCAGCCGCCTTCCCGGCGGCTCCAACACCTACCGTGTCCTGGCCCGGCGCGACTGACCCATGCCCGTCCAGGTCAGCCTGCCCTACTTCGACCAGATCCTCGAACTGGTGGACCGCCAGCCGGACTCGGCGCTGGCCGTTGCCTTCCGCCGTCACGTGCACTGGGGGTGCTTCGACCAACCCGATCTGGCCGACGACTCGCTGGAGGGGTACGTGCAGGCGGCCGAGGGGATGACCCGACGCATCGTGGATGCCGCCGGGATGGTCGACGGCACCCGCATCATCGATGTCGGGTGCGGCTTCGGCGGCACCATCGACCACCTCGACGAGCGCCTCGACCGCTGCGAGTTGGTCGGGTCTGAACATCGACCCGCGTCAGCTGGTCAGAGCCCGAGCGCTCGTCACCCCCCGACGCCGGAACACCGTGGACTTCGTGGCCGGTGACGCCTGCCGACTGCCCTTCGCCGATGCGTCGTTCGACTCGCTCTCGGCGGTCGAGTGCGCCTTCCACTTCCCCAGCCGCAAGCAGTTCTTCCGCGAGGCCGGTCGGGTGCTGCGACCCGGTGGTGTCCTGGCCATGTCGGACTTCATCCGCGGTCGGCGGCGGCCTGGCTGCCGCGGCCGTTGGCGAGCATCGACGGGGCCCCGTCCGACTTCTACGGCCACAACACCGCGCCGTTGAGCCCCGAGGGTTACGGGCGGGTGGCCCGTGGCGCCGGGCTCGAGCTGGTGGTGGACGATGACATCACCGCCCGCACGTTGCCCACCTACGCGGCCATGCGCCGCCTGTACCTGGACGCGGGGATGATCGACGGGGGACGGGCCACCGACGAGCTCGAGTCCCTGGCCCGCCAGGGCCTGGTCGAGTACCACATCCTGGCCTTCCGCAAGGCCTGACCCCCCCGGGCTGGGCGGCTCAGTGGCCCGGCGCGACGCTGCCGACCCCGACGATCATGGGCAGGTCGAGGAAGGTCACGATGCCCGGCGGGGCGGCCCAACCCGGCTCGATACCGGTGCCGTGGTACGAGGTGGCGCCCACCTGGCAGGCCGCGTCCAGCCGTGCGACGACCTCGGGGCCCAGGCTGGAGGGGAAGCCAACAGCGTTGGAACGGGACTTGCCGATTCTGGTGATCACATGTCCCGGATCGGGACCGTGCTGATCTCGTACCGGCCTGGGAGTTCAGCTCGCCCGAGGCCATCGGTCCCGAGGCGGTGGACCACCTCCGTCATCACCCCTGCCAGGCGCTGCCTAGGCTGAGCGGATGACGACGTTCGAGACCCTCCTGTGCGAGATCGACGAAGGCATTGCCTGGGTGACGCTCAACCGGCCCGAGGTGCTCAACGCCTTCAACCGCCAGATGGAGGAGGAGCTGGCCTCGCTCTGGCAGGCGCTGCAACGCGACGACGACGTCCGGTGCGTGGTGCTGACGGGCGCGGGCGAACGCGCCTTCTGCGTTGGCATCGACCGGGACGCCACCTTCGGTGAGGCCACCGCGGCCGACGGCCACCTGGGGTACTCCACACCGTGGGTGTTCGACGACCCGGGCCGTCGTCTCGGGCCCAAGGCCAATGACCTGTGGAAGCCGGTCATCGCCGCCGTGCGCGGCATGGCCTGTGGCGGGGCCTTCTACATGCTGGGTGAGGCCGACTTCATCATCGCCGAGCGGGGCGCGACGTTCTTCGACCCGCACGTGACCTACCAGATGCCGGCGGTCTACGAACCCATCCAGATGCTGCAGAAGATGCCCCTGCAGGAGGTGCTGCGCATGTCGCTGCTGGGCGCCCACGAGCGGATGACCGCACAGCGCGCCTACGAGGTCGGGCTGGTGTCGCAGGTGGTGGAGCCCGACGAGCTCGTCGACACGGTGCGCTGGGCGGCCGAGGTCATCGCCTCGGCCCCGCCGCTCAACATCCAGGGCACCCTGCGCGCCATCTGGATGGCCAACGAGGTGCCCCGGGCCCAGGCCATCTCCCTGGCTTCGCTCTATACCCGCATCGGCATCGATCCCGAGACCATGCACGCAGGTCAGGAGGAGTTCGGCAGCAAACCTCGGATCGAGTGGCGGTCCCGCTAGCTACCGCCCGGCCGGTCGGGACTAGCGCCCCCCGAAGGTGGGCTCCCGTCGCTGGATGTAGGCGGTCATGGCCTCGCTCATGTCGTTTGTCGTGAACGAGATGTGCTGGGCCCGGGCCTCGTCCTCCAGCGCCTGTTCGAAGGACAGGTCGAATGAGTTGTTCAGCATCCGCTTGGACAGCGACAGGGCGATGGTCGGACCCTGGGCCAGTCGTCGGGCCCAGTCGTCGGCCACCTCGTCGAGTTGTTCTGCGGGCACGGCCCGGTTCACCAGGCCCATGGCCGCGGCCTCGGTTCCGGAGACCTCCTCACCCAGGAAGGCCAGCTCCTTGGCCTTCTGCAAACCCACCAGGCGAGGCAGCAGCCACGAGTTGCCGCCGTCGAGCGCGAGTCCCCGACGGGGGAAGATCTCGATCAGCCGGGCCCGGTCCGAGGCGATGACCAGATCGCATCCCAGGGCGAGTCCGAGACCGACCCCTACGGCTACCCCCTCGATCTTGGCCAGGGTGGGCTTGGGCAGGCGGTGCAGGCGCAGGATGATGTCGCCGACGTCGCGCATCTCCGACACGATGGGCACCGGGGTGGCCAGGGGGGCGTTCTTGCGCTCGGCCGTCGCCTGGTCGGCACCTGACAGGTCGGCGCCCGAGGAGAAGTTGCCGCCCGCGCCGGTGAGCATCAACGCCCGGTCGTCATGGCGGCCGGCGACATCGCGGAGCACCTGCTCGAGCTCGTCCCAGCTCTGGCGGTTGAGGGCGTTCTTGCGCTTCGGCCGGTTGAAGGTGACGGTGACCAGGCCGCGGTCGCGTCGCACGATCATCGTGTCGAGCGTGGTGGTCTCTGCCTCGGTCCCGTCGTGGGGGGGCACTGAGTCGGTGTGCGGCGGCACCGAGGCGGGGTTGGTCTCTTCGGGGAGTGCCATGGGTCGATGTCCGATCTGAGTAGCGGTCAGGTCGTCGGTCAGGTCGTCGCGCCCCGGTCGGGTGCGATCCGGCGCAGGACCTCGCCGTAGGGGACTTCCTTGTCCGGGTTGGCGTCGCGGGGCAGGCCGAGGACCCGTTCGCCGATGATGTTGCGTTGGATCTCGTCGGTGCCGCCGTAGATCGACGAGGCCGGCGAGAACACGAAGGCGTGTTCGTAGCGGCCCGATTCGGGACCGTCGGGGGCGGCCAGCATGCCGCCCGCCCCGAGGACGCCCATGGCGATCTCGCCCGACAGCTTCATGATCCGGGTCTGGGCGATCTTGCCGATGTTGGCCACGGCCTGGCCCCCGCCCCGCGCCGCCTCCGCCTTGCCTCGCCGGGCGTTCCACCCTCCGATGTGGGTGATGGCGATGAGATGGGCCAGCTTCTGGCGGATGATTGGGTCCTGGTTGCGCCCGGTCTGCTGGGCCAGGGTGACCAGGTCCTTCACCGACAGGGTGAGGTCGGTGCCGGGCATCTCGTCGCCCGCCGCGTCGCCGGCTCGGCGGCCGAGGGTGCCCCCCTTGGGTCCCGGGGCCGGGAATCCGGCGTGGGATCCGCCGGCGCCGATGCCGGAGCGCTCGAAGTAGAGCGTGGTCTGGGTGACGGCCCAGCCGTTGCCCTGACCACCGATCAGGTCGGCGGCCGCGCACTCGGCGTCGTCGAGGAAGATCTCGTTGAAAACCGCGTCACCGGTCATCTCCCGCAGTGGCCGGATGGTCACCCCCGGCTGGTCGAGGGGGAAGGCGAACCAGGAGATGCCGGCGTGCTTGGGCACGTCGAAGTCGGTGCGCGCCACCAGCATGCCGAAGTCGGCCTCGCGGGCCATGCTGCTCCACACCTTCTGGCCGTTGATGATCCAACGGTCGCCGTCGCGCTCGGCCCGGGTGGTGAGCCCGGCCAGGTCCGACCCCGCGCCCGGTTCGCTGAACAGCTGGCACCATCCCACTCGGCCGTCCAGGATGGGCGGGACCAGGCGGTCGATCTGGTCGGCGGTGCCGTGGGTCAGGATGGTCGGGGCGGCCATGAGCAGGCCCAGTCCGCCCGGGGGGCGCAGCGCCCCGGCCGCCGCGAAGGTGGATCGGACGGTGGCCCCAGACCGTCGCGACAGGCCTCTGCCCCCCTCTTCGGGCTTGAAGTGGGGCGCGGTCCAACCCGCCTTGGCCACGATGCTCCACCACTCGTCGGCGTCGAGGTTCGGGTCCCAGTGCTCGTCGAGCCACTGGCGCACCTCGGCGATCAGGGCCGCATCCGGTGGCTCCGCGCGATCAGCCATCTAGGCGTCGGCCCCGAGCAGGTCGAGGCAGTTTTCGCGCATGATCTTGCGGATCTCGGGTTCGTCGAACCCGTCCAGTTCCTTCTCGAAGTCGAGCGGGTTGGCCAGCCCCTCGCCGTGGGGCCAGTCCGAGCCGAACAGGATGCGCTCCACGCCGATGAGATCGGCCAGGGCGTGGAGGTCCTCCTCGCAGTAGGGGGTGGCCCACACGTGCTGGCGGACGGTGTCGAGCGGGTCCTCGGGGTAGATCCAGGGCGTCTGGTTGGCCTGCTTGCGCAGACGCTTGATCATCACCGCCATCCAGTCCGAGCCGTTCTCGATGCTGGCCACCCGCAGCGTGGGATGGCGGGTGAACACCCCGTGGGTGATCAGGGCGGCGATGGTGTCGTGGATGGCCCGGTCCGACACCAGGATCCGGCTGAGCACGTCCACGTTGCCGAAGCCCTCGAAGGACGCGGCCCCGCCCCATGCCGCGGCGATCGAACCGTTGTAGCCGCTGTCGCCCAGGTGGAAGGCCACCGGGATCGAGGCCTCGGCCAGCCGTGACCACACCGGGTCGAACGCCTTGTGGCCCAGCGAACGCCCGGTCCCGTTCGGCCCGGGCACGGGTGCGGGTCGCACGTGGACCATCCGGGCGCCGCGCTCGATCAGCGAGTCGACTTCGGCGCAGGCGCCCTCCACGTCGGCCAGCGACAGCATGGGCACCGCGATCAGGCGGTGTTCGTAGTCGAAGCCCCAGTCCTCCTCCAGCCAGCGGTTGAAGGCGGTCACGCTGGCCATGGTGGCACCGATGTCGTGGCGCAGAGCCTCCTCGACGCCGCAGCCGAGCGTGGGGAAGAGCAGCTCGGCCCCGAGACCCTGCTGCTCGGCCACCTGGACCCGCCGGTCGCGGTCGCGGTACTCGGATCGCAGAGGCTCGACCTGCATGAGGCTGGCCGGGTTCACGCCCTCGGGGATCTGCCCGCGGAACAGCGGATCCAGGCACCCGGGCACGATGATGGGATCGAAGGTGGGGTTGGGGATGAAGCGGTTGACCTTGCCGCCCATGAGCAGCTGCACGTGTTTGCCGTCCTGGACCGGCTTGACGCCCCGATTCTTGAACTTGGGGTCGAGGTGGCGGGTGAACGCGTCGAGCGGCTCGTAGTAGTGGTTGTCCGCATCGATCGGCTGGAAGCCGAGTTGGAAGTCCATGTGGGGGATGCTCCTCTCTCACCGGCGGTGAGATGGTGTGGTTCATCTGTTCAGGGGCGAGGGTTCAACTGGTCTCGGAGTCGGGGGTCGGCTCGGTCAGGCGGGCCAGGAAGAAGTCGGCGGCATTGCGGTAGAGCCAGCCGTCACGCACCTCGTCGGTCAGGTCCAGCTTGGCGGCTTCACCCAGGCAGCGCTCGAAGGACAGCACCGGGTAGTCGGACGCGAACAGGATGCGATCGGAGCCCCGGGTGGCCAGGTAGTGCAGCAGCGACTCGGGCAGGCGCTTGGGTGACCAGGCCGAGGTCATCAGCCGCAGGTTCTCGTACTTGAGCATCAGGCGGATAGCCGTGTCCCACCACGGGTCGGCTCCGTGGATCATGCACAGCTTCAGCTCGGGGAATCGCACGCAGACGCGATCCAGGTGGATGGGGTGCTGGGCCTCGCCCGGTATGGGCGGCCCGGGGATGCCGGTGTTGAGGCACAGCGGCAGGTCCAGCTCGCAGCACTTGGTGTAGAGCGGGTAGTAGACGGCGTCGCTGGGCGGGTACATGCCGTCGCCCCAGAAGCTGGGACCGACGACCGCGTAGGCCACCGGGTTGTCCGCCACGATCGACTCGAGCGCCCGGACGGTCTTCATGGGCCGCAGCAGGTTGAAGCCACCGACGCCCAGGGCGAAGCGGTCGGGCCGCTCCGCCGCGAAGCGCCGTGCCCGGTCGCCGGTCGCCTTGACCTGGGTGAGCAGGATGGCCCGCTCCACCCCGTTGGCATCCATGTCGTCGAGCAGGGCCGGCAGCTCCGGGCTGGACAGGAAGGACTCCCCGCCCTTGAAGTAGTCCTCCTTGACCCGGATCATCCAGTCCGGCTGCGGCTGATCACCCAGATCCACGTTGACCAGGCAATCGATGGCACGGGCCACGGATCATCCCCCTTGTTGTCTGCCGTCTCGGTCGTCTGTCGTCCCCTCAGCCGCACCGCGCGTTCTTGGGAACAGCTGGGTTTGAACAGTCTCACACACATATGCCGAGAATCACACTTTCGCGGCGGGGGAACGACGCACACCGAGCGCATGGCCCATCCTCGTGCCCGCTCGACGGGGCCGCCGCCGCCCGGGCGCACGAGCCGCATGAGGGTCGAGATCGGCGAGGCAGCACCGGTTGACGTCTGAACCGTTCTCAGGGACTAGACCGGACCCGACTCGAACCAGGCCCAGGACGTGGATCCCGTGATCGAACCTCAACCCGAATCCGAACCCGATACCGCGCTGAACGAGCTCGGCTTCTACGTCCTGGCCGGCGGCCCGACCTCCCCGGCCCCCCTGATCGACGAGGTGCGCACGGGCGAGGCCCAGGGTCTGGGCTCAGCCTTCATCTCCGAGCGCTTCAACATCAAGGAGGCGGCCACGCTGTCGGGGGCGGTGGGGGCGGTGTCGCACCGGCTGGGCATCGCCACCGCGGCCACCAACCAGAACACCCGTCATCCGCTCATCACCGGGTCGCACGCCACGACCATGCATCGCCTCACCGGTGGGCGCTACACCCTGGGCCTGGGCCGGGGCATCGATGCCATGTTCGGTGCCTACGGCTTGACCAAGATCACCACGGCCCAGATCGAGGACTTCGTCGGGATCATGCGACGCCTGTGGCACGGCGAGGCCATCTTCGGCCATGACGGCCCGGCCGGGCGCTTCCCGATCCTGCACCTCGATGCCCAGTTCGACGAGGACATCCCCATCGGGCTGGTGGCGTTCGGCCCGAACTCGCTGGCCCTGGCCGGCCGAGTGATGGACATGGTGGTCCTGCACACCTTCTTCACCGACGAGACGGTGGTCCGCGCCGTCGAGACGGTCCGGCGGGCGGCCGAAGTGGCCGGGCGCGACCCTGGGGCGGTGCGCATCTGGTCCTGCTACGCCACGGTGCCCGACGGCCTGGGCCACGGGTTGATCCTCAAGAAGACGGTGGGCCGCCTGGCCACCTACCTGCAGGGTTACGGCGACCTGCTGGTGTCGACCAACGGCTGGGACCCCGAGCCGCTGGCCCGGTTCCGGGCCGACGAGGTGGTGTCGACCATGGCCGGGGCGATCGACACCGTGGCCAGCACCGACCAGCTCGAACACATCGCCACCCTGCTGCCCCCGGCGTGGCTCGAGCCGGCGGCCACCGGTACGCCGGCCACCTGCGCGGCCCGGGTGCTGCGCCAGTTCGACCTGGGAGTCGACGGGGTCATCATGCACGGCGCCACCCCGACCGAGCTGGCCCCGGTGGTGACCGGGTACCGCTCGATCCGCCCGGCGGGCCGGTTCGACCATCTGGGGGCCAACCCCGGCCGCACGGCCTGACCGGATGAGAAGGGAGTGGGGCCCACTCCCTTCTCCGCCGCTCCCCCCGACCCGCTCAGCCGCCGAAGTGCGAGCCGGGGGAGTGGCCCTCGACGGTCACCACGCGCCGGAGCAGGAGCCAGCGCCCGTTGTCGCCGTCGGGCGCCAGCACGTCGGCGTAGCGGCCCCAGTGGTCGAGCCCGATGTCGGTCATGACCGAGAAGTAGGAGGACGTGCGGATCTCCGTCGGGGTGACCAGCACGAAGTGCGGGGTGGCCAGGTGGTGACGCACGCGGATGGGTGCCGGCGGGGCCTCGGTCGCGGTCGACTCGTCCCCGGGTCCCTCGGATCGACGCCTCGATCCCAGCATCGTGCCCAGCCCGTCGCCGATGGCGGTCCGCCCCACCAACGGCTCGGACCCCACCACCTCCAGGGAGCCGTCGGCGTGGAAGCAGGCGGCCAGCTCGTCGAGGAGACCCCGATCGCCGGCGAAGTGGTAGCTGGCCAGCGTGTCGCGCACCGATTCGCGGGCCGCCAGCTCCCAGGGCTCGATGGTCACGGGCGGGGCACCTCCTGCCCGTCGGCGGCGATGAGCGCCTGCAGCTGCCCCTTGTCCACCTTGCCGGTGGGCATCGTCGGCACCGCGGCCAGCGAGGAGACGACGACCCAGCGCCTGGGCACCTTGAAGGAGCTGAGGCGCTGGCGGGCCGCGGCCGCCACCTGGGTCGCCGAGCGGCCCTCGGCCACCACCACGAGCGCACCGAGCCGGGCCACCCCGTCCGCGTCGATCACATCGGTCGCGTAGGCCTGGCGCACGAAGTCGATGGCCCGCAGCGCCGATTCCACCTCGGACGGGTACACGGTGGCCCCGCTGACCTTGAACATGTCGTCCACCCGCCCGCTGGAGAACAGGAAGCCGTCGGCGTCGAGTCGCCCCAGGTCGCCTGTCCGGTACCAGCCATCGGGAGTGAAGACCTCGTCGCGGCCCCGACCGCACAGCCCGCGCATCAGGTTCGGACCGCGCAGCTCGATCATGCCGTGCTCAGGGGTCGCCGAGTCGATCACCTCGCCGCTCACCGGATCGGTGATGCGCACCTCCATGCCGTCGAAGGGTCGACCACAGCTGCCCCGGTGGGCTGGCGGCAGGTCGGTGTCGAGGTGGTACCCGCAGTACGGGCCGAACGACTCGGTCATGCCGAACAGGTTGGCCCGCGAGCCGGGCGATGCCCGCAGGTCAGCGGGGAGCACGGCATCGAGGCTGCCGGCCCGCAGCGACGAGAGGTCGGTGGTGGCGAAGGCCGGGTCGGCGGCCAGGCGAGCCGCCTGATCGGGCCAACCGCGGAACAGGGTGGCTCGCTCGCGCTCGAGCAAGGCCAGCGTGGCGCTCGGGGTGGGATCGGTCTCGGTGAGCAGGGTGGCCCCGGCCACCAAGGTGGAGAGCAGGCCACTGCCGAAGCCCCCCATCCAGAAGAAGGGCATCGGGATGTAGAGCCGGTCGGCCTCCCCGATGCCGCGGGACCCGAGGCCCGAGGCGGTGGCTCGCAGCGCGCCGCCGTGGGTGTGGATCACCCCCTTGGGGGCTCCCCGGCTGCCGGAGGTGAACATGACAGCCAGGTCATCGGCGGGCCGGACCCCCGCGGCCAGGGCCACGGCCACGGCCTCGGGGGCGAGCTGGTCGGGCAGGACGTCGGAGCGCCATACCGAGCGCACGCTGGCCAGCCCCGGGTGACCCACTCGGGTGCGTCCGACCTCGGCGATCCCCGGGAGGTGCGCGTCGAGCTCGGCCAGGTGGTCACGGCCGCGGTGCGACGGCGTGACGATGAGGACCGCCACCCCGGACGTGCGGAGCTGGGCCTCGAGCTCGGGTGGGCGCAGCAGCGTGCTCAGCGGGACCAGCACCGCCCCGATGCGCACGATGGCGTAGGCCGTGACCGCCCAGTCGATGCCGTTGGGCATCTGCAACCCGACCCGGGTCCCCTTGTCCACGCCGGTGGCCACCAGGCGCCGGGCCAGCGCCAGGCTGCGTTGGTCGAGATCGGCGTAGGTGAGGATCTGGTCGTCGCTGACGATGGCGGCCCGGGTGCCGCGGGTGGCGGCGTGGTGGGCGAGCAGGGCGGGCACGGTCACCACGACCTCGTCATCCACGACGCAGCACCTCGCGCAGGGCCCGGTTGTCGATCTTGCCGCTCGACATCATGGGCACCTCGGCCTCGGTCATCGGGACCAGGATCTTCGGCACCTTGTAGGACGAGAGCCGCGTGGCCAGGTCCTGGCGCAGGGCGTCGAGCTCTCGGTCCCCGAACTCGCGGCCCTCGGGGATCACCAGCGCGGCGGCCACCAGCTGGCCTCGCTCGTCGTCGTCCACGCCGAGCACGTGGGACCGCAGGCCGGCGAGCTCGGCAATGGCCGCCTCGACCTCGCGAGGCGAGACGTTGGCGCCGCCGGTCTTGATCATGTCGCGGTGGCGGCCCTTGAAGTAGAAGAAGTCGTCCTGGTCGACCGAGACCAGATCCCCGCTGCGGTACCAGCCGTCGGGGGTGAACGTCTCGGCGCGCTCGCGCCCGTAGTAGCCCTCCATCATGAACGGACCCCGCAGCCAAAGCTCACCCACGGCGCCGGGCTCGGCCGCGGCTCCCGTCTCCGGGTCGATCACCCGAGCCTCCAGGCCCGGGGCCGGGCGACCGAACGAGCCGCGTCGGTGCTCGGGCTGGTCACCTTCGTCGTCGGACACGAGGCACACGCTGCCGGCTTCGGTCATGCCCAGCATCGAGTGGCGCAGCTCGGGGTCGGGCGGTGTCACCTCGGCCGGCATGATCGGCCAGAGGTTGCCCCGACGGATGGACGAGAGATCGCGGGCGGCGAAGCTCGGGTCATCGGGCAGGTGGGCGACGCTCGCCGCGAAGCCGTTGGTCATGGTGGGGCGGGCCCGTTCGATCAGGTCCAGCACGCCGGCAGCCGTGGGGGCGTTCGAGCAGACCAGCCGGGCGCCCGCCACCAACGTGCCCAGCAGGGCGTAGGCGAACCCCCCGATCCAGAAGAACGGCGAGTTGGAGAACAGCACCTCGTCGGATGTGAGGTGCCGGAGCTGGTTGAGGTTGTCGAGGTGGCGGATCAGGGCACCGTGGGTGTGGATGACGCCCTTGGGTTGGCTGGTCGACCCCGAGGTGTGCACGATGACCATGCGGTCGGCCCGGGTCACCTCGGCCTCGGCCGCGGCCAGCACGGCGGGGTCGACGGCGGAGGCCCGGTCGAGCAGGTCCGCGTTGGTCCAGCCCGAGTCCATGCTCGGCGGGTCCCCGGTAGGCCGGCCCCCGGCGTCGGCGCCGAATCGGATCTGGCGCAACGCCGGCACGGTGGGGGCCAACACCGGGGGCGGCTCGGCCAGGTCGAGGGTCCCCACGGCCCGGACCAGGGTGTCGGGGTAGCGATGCGATCGGTAGGCGTGGGCGCTGAGGAGGATCTCCACGTCGGCACCGGCCAGCAGACCGGCCAGCTCGAAGGGGGTGGAGAAGGTGCTCAGCGGGATGGTGACCGCCCCGATGCGAGCGGCAGCCAACCAGCTCACCACGAAGTCGGGGCCGTTGGGGTGCAGCAGCGCCACATGGGTGCCCCGACGAGCGCCGATGGCCATGAGGGCTCGAGCCAGCTCGGCCGATCGCCGGTGCGCCTCGCGGTAGGTGAGCACCTCGTCGTCGGTGATCAGCAGCGGCGCGTCACCCGCTGCCGCCACCCGCTCGGCCAGCAGGGCACCGACGGTGAGGGGGAGGTCGTCGCCGGCGTCGACGACTGCGGCGGTCATGGTGACCGGCGTGGCGACACCGGGGGCAGCGAGTCTCGGTCGCCGGCGATGGCCCCCATGATCGCCTCGGCACAGAGCTGGTCGTCTCGCAGCAGCCGGGCGCTCGACTCGATCCCGTCGTCTCGGGCCCCCCGCTCGATCTCGAAGCGCAGGGGGACCAGCAGCGGTGTGGGTCGTCGGTAGCGCACCTCCAGCCGGGTGGTCTTGCCGGCGACGCCCACGTCGCAGTTGTGGTGCTGGATCACGGAGTCGAAGAACACGGCCAGGAACCCCCCGTGGACCACCCCCGGCGGCCCCTCGTAGAGGAGGGGGAAGGCGACCTCGCCCTCGGCGTGGTCGCCGGCCACGCGGATCCGGTAGCAGGGGAAGGCCGGGTTGAAGGCGCCGATGTCACGGGAGTGGTCGAGGTAGACCCGCCCGTCCGAATCGACATCCGCGCCCACCCGTGGCCGAGGCGACGGTGGGACGAGCCCGGCCAGCTGGCGTTCGGTCTGGGCCAGCTGCTCGTTCAGGTCGCGGACCAGGCGGCTGGGTCTCTCGGTCGACAGCACCAGGCCGGCCACCCGGCGTAGCCGTTCGGCCAGCTCGACCGTTTCGGGCAGGGGCACTTCGCCGAAGGTCCAGGCCGCCTCCGGCGTGGGCTCCGCCACCTCAGCGCTCCCGGGGCAGGCCGAGGATGCGCTCGGCGATCAGGTTGCGCTGGATCTGCGAGGTGCCCGCCGCGATCGTGTACTGCAGCGACCACAGGTACTCCTTGACCGCGGCCGCGGTGTCCACGTCATCGAGGTCGGCCGAGCCCATGGCCGGCCGCCCGATGACCCGCAGGGCCAGATCGGCGAGCTCCTGGGTGAGCTCGCTGTAGCGCAGCTTCACCGCCGAGCCGGTCGGCGCGGGCGCCCCGGTCTCCTCGGCCTCGGCGATGCCCATCTGGGTCATGCGCCACAGGGCCTCGACCGAGGCCTCCAGGCGGCCCACCTTGCGCCGCAGCTCGTCGGAGTCCCAGGCCGATCCCGACGCCGTGCGCCGGGTCTGGGCCAGCGCCACCAGCCGGCGGACCTGGGCTCGCAGGGTGATGATGTGCTGGGCGAAGGCGGTGCCCCGCTCGAAGCGCAGCGTCACGTTGGTCACGCGCCACCCGTCGTTCTCGGCTCCCACCCGGTTGCTCACCGGGATCCGCACCTCGTCGAGGAACAGCTCGCAGAAGTGGCTCTCCCCGTCGATGGTGCGCAGGGGCCGCACCTCCACGCCCGGGCTGCGCATGTCCAGGATCAGCCAGGTGATGCCCTTGTGCTTGGGGGCCGACGGGTCGGTGCGGACCAGCAGTTCGCACCAGTCGGCCACATGCGCCCGGGTGCTCCAGATCTTCTGGCCGCTCACCACGTAGCGATCGCCGTCGCGCTCGGCCCGGGTGCGCAGCGAAGCCAGGTCCGAACCGGCCGAGGGCTCGGAGAAGCCCTGGCACCACACGTCGTCGCCGCGCAGGATGCGGGGTAGGTGGAACCGCCGTTGGGCCTCGGTGCCCTCGTGGATGAGGGTGGGACCAGCGTGCATCATGCCCACGAAGTTGACGCTGATGTACGGGGCGTCGGCCCGCACGTACTCCTCCAGGTACACGAGCTGACGGGTGATGGGCAGGCCCCGCCCACCGGCCTCGGTGGGCCAGGCCACACCGGCCAGCCCAGCGTCGTAGAGCTTGCGCTGCCAGGCGGTGTCATAGGCGCGGCGCGCCTGCCAGTCCCCCGGTGGCGGCGGGGGTCCGTGGGCCGGCACCTCGGACTCCAACCAGGCCCGCACCTCGGCCCGGAACGCCTCGTCGGACTCGGAGTAGCGCAGGTCCACCGTCAGCTCCCGCCCGCGCACTGACCCGGATGACCTGCGGGGATCGGCTCGAAGAGCGCCCGGATGGTGGCCAGGTCGACCTTGCCCGAGTCGGTGCGGGCCAGGCTGTCCACGATCCGGATCTCGGTGGGCACTTCGTAGGGAGCCAGGCGGGCGCTCAGGTACTCGACCAGGTCATCCGTGGACAACGCGCCGGGGTCGGGGCGCAGCTCCACCACGGCCACCGGCACCGCCCCCAACCGGCCGTCGGCCACCCCGACGACCGCTGCCCCGCGCACGCCGGGATGGGCTTCGAGGGCGGTGCGGACGTCATCGGGTCGCACCTTGAAGCCACCCCGGATGATGGCCTGGTCGGCGCGGCCGGTGATCCACAAGAAGCCGTCGATGTCGAGCCGGGCCAGGTCGGTGGTGCGGATCCAGTCGCCGTCGGCGCCGAGCTGGCCGGCCTTGACCTCGAGCAGCCCCTCGATGCCGGGCTCGAGCACCCGGCCGTCGTGCTCGTCCACGATGCGCAGCTGCGACCCGGGTTGGGCCCGCCCCACGCTGCCCCGCTTGGTGGCCCAGAACTGCTCGTGGTCGGCCAGGTTCCAGCCGGCCACGCTCCCACCGAACTCGGTGGCCGCGTAGGTCACCAGCACGGGGATCCCGTACTTGGCACCGAAGGCGTCGGCGTCGTCGGGCGACAGGGGCGCGGTGCCCGACACGACGGACCGGATGCTGGCCAGCTCGGCGGGGTCGAGGTCGGCTTCGAGCACCATGCGCAGTGCCGCGGGCACCAGGCTGGCAGTGCGCGGGCGGTGGCGGCGCACCGCGTCGTACCAGCCCTCGACGGTGAAGCGCTCCAGCAGCGAGAAGGAGCGGCCGTCGTTGATGCACTGCAGGACTCGGAACAGCCCGCCCAGGTGCACCAGGGGCGAGTTGACGATGGCCACCCCCGAGCGCAGTCGGGCCTCCACGGTGCGATCGCGTTCGTAGTACTTGGCGTCGAGCAGCACCCGCTCGAGGGTGGCGTAGGTGAGCTCGATCCGCTTGGGTGGTCCGGTGGTGCCGCTGGTGAGCATGCGCACGGCCACTCCCGGCCGGGGCGGCGCCGATCCGGTTCCGTCGGTCCGGCTGGTGATGGTGAGCGCCACGCCCAGCTCGTCGAGGGCGATCGTGGTGGTGGACGGCGAGGGTGCGGCCAGGGCGGCGAGATCTTGGCCGGTGCCGATCAGGGTGCCGAGGCCGAGTCGGTCGATGTCGTCGCGGGCGCGCTCGACGCCGCGTTGGGGGTTGATGGCCACCGCGCACCCGCCGGCTGCCAGCACGCCCAGCAGTGCGCCGATGTGAGCCGGGCGGTTGCGCAGGATGACGCCGACCTGGGCCCCGGGCCCGTCGACGTGGGTGGCCAGGTGGTCGATGGTGGCCGCCAGGTCGCCCCAGGTGTACCAGCGCCGGTCGAACTCGACGGCCGGCGCCGCCGGGTCGATCGAGACGATCTCGGCGATGCGATCGCTCAACGCGCTCGGTGCGCGGTTCGTCCATCAGCGCGTCCGGGGCGCTGGCGCCGAAGGCGGATCGGCGGCGACCTGGGCCATGCCGATGGGGTTGCCCAGGCGGGTGTAGACGAGCCCCTGTTGCATGGCCGCTCGGTAGGGCCGGTCCAGCGACTCCCAGATGGCCCGCACGGTGCCCTGGGTGGCGACCGAGGGCTTGGCCGCGATGCCGGCCGCGAGCTCATGGGCGCGGTCCCACAGGGCGGTCCGCTCGACGATCTCGGTCACCAGGCCGATGCGCAGCGCGGTGTCGGCACCCACCCGCTCGTCGTTCCCGCTGAGGGCCATGCGCAGCGTCTCGCCCAGGCCGACGCGTCGCATGAGGCCCACCGGTTCGAGGGCCGAGACCATGCCGGCGCTCACGTGGGAGTCGAAGAAGGTGGCCTCGGGCGAGCAGATGACCACATCGGACTCGTTCACGAAGTAGAAGGCGCCGGCCGTGCAGATGCCCTGCACCGCGCACACCACCGGCTTCCAGACCTGCTGCCACTTGGGGCTGAGCCGCTCGCCCGGATCCTCGTGGTTCCAGATGTCGTCGGGCTGGCCGTAGGCCTTCTTGATGTCGAGCCCGGCGCAGAAGGCGCGGTCGCCCGCCGCCCGCAGCACCACCGCGTGCACCGACGGATCGTCCTTGACGCGGTGCCAGGCATCGCTGATCTCTTCGCACATCTGGCGATCGAAGGCGTTGAGGGCCTCGGGTCGGTCGAGCGTGATGGTGGCCACGCGATCGTCGTCGACCTCGTAGCGGATCGTCTGGTAGTGGATCGTCTGGCGGGGAGCGCTCATTCGCAGGTCCAGTCCGGGTCGCGCTTGTCCACGAAGGCTCGCGGCCCTTCCTTTGCGTCGGCGGTGCGCACCACGCGCTCGCGCATGGCCTCGGCCAGGATCTCGGCCTCGTGCAGCGGCAGGTCGATGCCCTTTCGGATGGCCAGGCGGGTGCCCCGCACGGCCAGCGGAGCGTTGCGGTTCACCAACGCCGCGATCTCCCGGGCCCGTTCCAGGAGCTGATCGTGGGGCACCACCTCGGTGACCAGCCCCAGCTCGTAGGCGCGCTGGGCGCTCATCCGCTCGTGGCGGCCCATGAGGGCCAGGCGCATGGTGACGTTCATGGGCAGCACCCGGGCCAGGCGCACCATCTCCCGGCCCGACACCAGTCCGATGCTGGCGTGCGGGTCGAAGAACTCGGCCCGATCCGAGGCGATCACGATGTCGGCGGTGGTCACCAGATCCAGCCCGGCGCCGCAGCACAGACCGTTCACCGCGGTCATGACCGGCTTGGTCATGGTGCGGAACGGCGGGGTCGCCTCCTGGGGGGCCTCCCACTGCGGCCAGGTGCTGAGGTAGGCCTCGTCGTAGATCACCCGGCCGTCGTCGGGGATCTCCCCGACGTCGGCCCCGGCGCAGAAGGCCCGACCGGCGCCGGTGATGAGGATGAGCCACACCTGCGGATCTGCCTCGGCGCTCGCGTAGGCCTCGCGCAGCTCGCCGATCATCTGCGGGCTCACCGCGTTCAGCTGGTCGGGACGGTCGAAGGTGATGGTGGCCACTCGATCGGCCACCTCGTAGGTGATCGTCTCGAAGGTGCTGGTCTCGGACGTCATGGGCGCGAACCTGCCTTCGACACGGTGGTGGCCAACGAGTCGCTGATGGACAGGGCGTGGTCGGTCGAGGTGCCGAACGACTCCTCCAGCACCCACGCCCGCTTGAGCAGGTAGTTCGACGGCATCTCCCAGGTGAATCCCATTCCGCCCAGGATCTGCACGGTGGCCCGGGCGTTGTCGATGGCGGCCTCGCCGGCCAGCAGCTTGGCCGCACTGACCGATCGGCCGGCGTCACCGACCTGTGGATCGTCGATCACGGCGGCGGCCGCGTAGGTCGAGCTGCGGGCCAGGCCGGTCCGGACATACATGTCAGCCATCATGTGCTTGATCACCTGGAACGAGGCGATGGGACGGTCGAACTGCTGTCGTTCCAACGAATACTGGCGCGCCAGGCCCAAGGCCGCCTCGGCCACGCCCACCAACAGGGCGGCGGCCAGCACCGTGGCCTGGGCCCGCACCCGGCTGGCGGCGTCCACCGCGCCGATCAGGGTGCCCTCGGGCAGGGTGGCGTAGCGGCCGACGGGCGTGAGCGGATCGAACGGATCGAGCACCTCGGGTCGGCTCAACTCGGCCGCCGCCACCACCGACAGACCGTCGGCGTGCAGCACGAGCAGGGACTCGAGATCGGCCGCGTGGTCCACCAGGATCGGGTCGTCGCCGACGCGGGCCTGATCGATTCCCGACATCACCGCGGCCGGCTGCGACGCCGCGCTTAGGGCGGTGGCGCCCAAGGTCGACCACAGCAGGGGTCCGGGGACGAGGTGCGCACCGAGCTGCTCGAACACGAGCGCGGCCTCGACCATCCCCAGCCCGAGCCCGCCCGCGGCCTCGGGGACCATCAGGGAGAAGACCCCGAGCTCGGACAGCTCCCGCCAGGCGGCCCGGGTCGAGGCGGGGCTCGTCGCCTCGCGTCGGGCCACCTCGTCGAGCGGGTAGCGGGTGGCGCAGAAGCCGGCCACGGTGTCCTGCAGGGCCCGTTGCTGGTCGTCGAGTCGGAAGTCCATCGTCGGACCACTGCCCCCCATTCGCCTGAAATATCTAAAGGTTATAGCCTACGGGTCTCGAGCCCGCCGCTGCAAAGCAGGCCCGCCCGCGCCCTGGGCCGCGGGACCTCGACCCCTGCGCCGCAGAAAGGACACCCCGGTGAGCGACAACCGCGTGCTGATCGAACTGAACAGGACGACCGGCATCGCCCGGATCAGCCTGAACAACCCCGAGCGACGCAACTCCTACGACGCAGCCATGCGGGAGCAGCTCGGCGCCTACCTGGACGAACTGGCGCTCGACGACGACATCAAGGTGGTGCACCTGCGCGGCGAGGGCGGCGTGTTCAGCACCGGTGCCGACATGGGCAACGCCTATGCCTGGTACGGGCCGGGTGACGGCCGCTCGAAGCCCGGGGAGACCGGCGAACCCGCTCGGCCGCGCCGGCCCAGCCAGCGACGCCGGCTGTCGGTGGACCGAAAGACGTTCAGCTTCTACCACGACTTCCTGGGCTACTCGAAGGTCATCGTGGCCGAGGTGAACGGCTACGCGCTGGGCGGCGGTTTCGAGATGGCCCTGATGGCCGACATCTCGGTGGTGGGCCGCGACACGTTGGTGGGCATGCCGGCCACCCGGATGCTCGGACCAGCCTTGGGGACCTTGCACCTGTTCTTCTACCGGCTGGGGCCGGTGCTGGCCCGCCGGCTGCTGCTGACCGGCGACACGGTGCCCGCCTCGGACCTGGCCCACCTGTCGGTGTTCACCGAGGTGGTCCCCGACGACACCGTGGCCGCTCGGGCCGACTTCTGGGCCCGCAAGGTGGCCCGCATGCCCGCCGACGGTCTGGTCATGGCCAAGGAGGCGTTCCGTCTGGTGGAGCAGTTGCAGGGCTATCAGGGCGAGGAGGTGGCCAGCTACCTCTTCCACGCCTACGGGACGAACCTGCAGTTCGAGTCCGACGAGTTCAACTTCGTCAAGACCCGGTCCCAGGTCGGAACCAAGCAGGCGCTGGTGGCGCGCGACGAGCACTTCGACATCCCCGAGCCCTGACCCGGCCCGGCGAGGGGCCCGAGTCCGAGCCGATCAGGCCTCGGTGGCCCGATCGGCCTGGCGGCGAGCCCACTGGTAGTCGGCCTTGCCGCTGGGGTGGCGGGCGATCGACTCGGTGAAGGCATAGGCGCGGGGTGCCTTGAAGCGGGCCACGGACACGGCGCAGAACTCCCGCAGCTCGGCGCCGGTGGCCGCCGAGGCGGGCGCGAGCTGGACGACGGCCACCACCTCCTGGCCGAACCGGTCGCTCGGGCGTCCCACGACCAGCACGTCCACCACGTCGGGATGGCGGAGCAGGGCCTGCTCGACCTCCTCGACGAACACCTTCTCCCCGCCGGTGTTGACCACCAGCGAATCGCGACCGAGCATCCGGATGGTCCCGTCCGCCTCCAGCTGGGCCCGATCGCCGGGCACCGCCACCCGCTCGCCGGCCACGATGGGGAAGGTGGCCTCCGTGGCGGCTTGGTCGCCGAGGTAGCCGAGCGGCACCCGGCCACGGCGCGCCGTCCAGCCGATCTCGTCCTCGCCCGGCTCCAGGAACCGGGAGCGATCGGCCGACACGACCGTGGCCCCGGCCGCCGGAGCGAACGACTCGCTCCTGGCCGCCCGGTTGTTGACCCCGAAGGCCATCCCGCCGGTCTCGGACGCTCCATAGCCGTCGATCACCGTCACCTGGGGCAACAGGTCGAGCAGCGCCTGCTTGTTGTCGTCACTGGTGGGTGCGCCCCCGGTGCCGATCCGCTGGAGGCCGGACAGGTCATAGGTCCCGCGTCGCAGCTCCTCCACGATCGGTCGGGCGTAGGCGTCGCCCACCACGGACATCATCACGACGCGCTCGCGCTCGGCCACGCGCAGGATCTCGGCGGCATCGAATCGGCGGGAGTCGTCGTGCATGACCACCGTGGCCCCCAGGTGCAGACCGGCGTAGGCGGTCCACTGCGCGGCGGCGTGCATCATGGGCGGCGCCGCGAACCAGCTCCCGGTGTCATGGGCGGCCGTCGCGGCCAGGGTCTCGGCGGTGGTCAGATCCGAGCCGCCCATGCCCGACACGAAGATGTCGGCTTGGCGCCAGAGCACACCTTTCGGGCGTCCCGTGGTCCCACCCGTGCACACCAGGTAGAGGTCGTCGCCCCGCGGCGCGGGCAACTCGGTACCGGTGCCCAGCTCGATGGCGTGGTCGAGCTCGACGCTGCCCGCCAGGGGCCCGGCGCCGGATCCGTCGTCCACGTCGATCAGCACGACCGGGCGATCGGTCATCGCTTCGGCCAGCCGCGGACCCAGGGATCGCTGGTACACGACCGCCTCGGCCCCGACCATGTCCAGCAGCGAGCCGATCTCGCTCGGCGTGTAGTTCTGGTTGACGTTGAACGGCACGGCGCGGGCCCGGTAGGCGCCGAGCATGGCTTCGATGTACTCGGGCCGGTTGTTCATGACCACCGCCACCGTGGACTGGCCGCACTCCCACCGCCGCCAGCTCATCGCGCTCGCGGTGGGTGCCGATGCCGTGGGCGATCAGGAATCCGGCCAGGCCGCGGGTCCGCTCCCGGACCTGGGCGAAGGTGCGGCGCTGGTCGCGCCAGACGAGCATGTCCCGGTCACCCACCATGTCGGTGATCACGTCGTTGACCGCGGCCAGAGACCATTCGATCGTCACCCCGCGCCACCTCCGCGGGTGACCCGCAACACCATCTCGCCGGGACCGTGTCGGTGATCGGCGACGGCGCCGACCTCGATGGCGCCGTTCTCGATGAGCACTCCTGCACGCATGTCGGGCTCCTGGACGGTGAGGGGTTCAGGCCCGACCGGGGCGGGCCAGCACGGCGATCAACGGAGCCGCGTCGGCCAGTGATCGCACGGTGCTGTTGAGGTGGGTGCAGGTGGTGGGACCCACCAGCTCGGCGCGGACGCGCCCGGGCAGGTCGGCCACGGCGGTGCCGTTCAACCGGGCCGCGCTGGGTGCCGCCGCCGGGCACGTGTTCCAGGGCAGCACCCGCGAGTCGACGACGATGCCCTCGATGTGCAGAACCCCGGCTGCGCCGGCCGGGATCAGGCCGGCCGACACCAGGTACTCGTGCAGGACCATCTCGCCCTGGGCCCCCTGGTAGGAGTCGCGGAAGTGGGCCGTGACACCACCTCGAGGGTTGCCGGGATCGGGTCGGTGGACGTCGAGGCACCGGAGCCGACGCACGGTGTGCTCGGCCAAGGGGGCCACCTCGTGCCACTGCCCCGCCGGCGACGACGCAATCGGCCCGGCCGGGTCGGTGATGTTCGGTGCGGGCGGGCCCATGGGCACGGCGGTGTCGCCCGTCAGGCGCAGGCGCTCCACCATCGCTCCGCCTCGGGCCCAGCCGGCGCAGACGTCCACCTGCATGGCGGCCCGGGCTTCGCCTTCGTCCTGGGACGCTCCCAGCAGCCCGGCCCGCAGCGGGGCGTACCCCGAGACCAGGTTGGCCCCGTTGAGATCCTCCAGGGCGCTGTAGAGCAGCGTGCGGCCCGCGGCGTCCTCGGGCAGGGCGTCGGCCACCGCCACCGCGAACCTCCGGCGCACGCTGGCGCCCACCAGCTTCGACGTTCGATTCCCCGACGACTGGTCGTCGATGGCCTCGACCCGGCCGGTCCAGGCGTCGATCCGCACCCGCAGCTTGAGGTGATCGGTCGTCTCGTGGTGGCCGTCGGTGTGGCGCACCAGGTCACGGCCGCGGATGTCGGCCTCGATGGGACCCGTGAGCCCGTCCGGACGCAGGATGTCGATCGAGGTGGTGCGCCGAATCTGGCCCGTCACCAGCTCGGGCGTCTCGGGCCGCGGTCGGTGCGGACCGGCAACGGGGGTCGGTGCGGCGATCACCGCATCATCCTGGCTGATCCGAGCGCCGCGGGCCTCGTGGTCACCGGGGCAACCCGCAGGCGCGTTGGGCGATGATGTTGCGCTGGATCTCGCTGGTGCCGGCGTAGATGGTCGTGCCCAGCGAGAACCGCAGGGCGTGCTCGATCAGGCCGCGTCGCAGCGCCGTCGGATCGAGGCGGCTGCGCAGGGCGTCGGGACCGACCAGCTCGTTCAGCTCCTCGGCCTGGCGCACCAGGGCCTCGGTGCCGAACAACTTGGCCATCGGACCCTCGGCCACCGGGACCTCACCGATGGACGTGAGCCACATCGCCCGTTGCTCGAGCAGCTGGGACACCTCCAGATCGGCCGCGGCACGCGCCAGCCGCTCCTGCACCTCCGGGTCCTCGATCGGAAGGGTCGCTCCGCCGGGAACTGGCTCTGCCTCATGGCCGCCGGGAACCGGCGTGCGGGCCCACGCTTCGGTCTCCTCCAGCAGCCGGGCCAGATGTGCGCTGAACCCGGCCGAGTGCTCGTCCTGCAGGAAGATCATGAGGACGCCCCACCCGTCGTCCACCGCGCCGATCCGCCAGCGGTCGTCGAGTCGGACGCCGTCGTAGTACATGATGTTGGTTCGCTCGCCCGACAGCGTGTAGACGGCCTGGGCCTGGATGCCCGGCGTGTCCAGCGGCATCAGGAACGTGGTCAGTCCGCGATGGTTGGCGACGTCGGGGTTGGTGCGGGCCAGCAGGAACACGTAGTCGGTGACGTGTCCGTTGGTGGTGAACATCTTCTGGCCGTCGATGACCCACTCGCCGCCGTCGCGGCGGGCCCGGGTCCGCACCGCGGCCACGTCCGAGCCGGCTTCGGGCTCGCTCAGGCCCAGGGCGATGGTCGACTCACCCGCCACCGCGGCGGGGATGATCTGCGTCTTGAGCTCGGACGAGCCGGTGGCGGCCAGCACCCGCACGACCATCATCGTGGTGGCCAGGGCATAGGTCGGGGATTCGGCCTTGCTCAGCTCGTCCTCCAGCGCGAAGGCCGTCTCCAGGTCGAGCGCATCGCCTTGGCGGTCCCCACTGCCACGGGGCAACCAGCCTCGCTGAGCCAGGGCGCGGGCGAAGCCGGCGTCATGGAACACGCCGCTGCGGTAGACGGCATCGGCCATCTCGTCGGGCAGGTGGGTCTCGAGAAACCGGCGCGCCTGGCGGCGGATCTCGACGGCCGGGTCCGACCAGGAGAAGTCCACGGTCACTCGCCTCCTGGTGCGTGGGCGGTGTCGGTCGCCGGCCGGTGGTAGCGATGCCGGGCCGCCCGCCGGTAGGCCATCCGGGGCTCGCCCCAGATCCGGGCCCAACCCCGGGCCCGTCGGTAGTACAGCTGCACGTCCTGTTCCAGCATGAACCCGTAGCCCCCGTGGATGTGCAGGGCTCGGTAGGTCACGTCGCGGCTGGTCTCGGAGGCGAAGCCGAAGGCCAGGGCGGCCAGCTCCTCGGCCCGGGTCGGCTCACCCGGTGTGCTCCACCGCGGCTTTGCGGGCCAGCAGCCGGGCTCCGTCGAGCGCGGTGGCCGAGTCGGCCAGCGGGTGCGACACGCCCTGGAAGGTCCCGATGGGCACGCCCCAGGCGTGGCGCTCGATGGCGTAGTCCACCGCCATCTCCTGGGCTCGGGCTCCGATGCCGACCAGGGCGGCCGCGGTCAGGGCCAGCCACTCGTCCACCGCGTGGGCGTGGCGGGCCCGTGCCGAGGGCCCGGAGGCGATGACCGCGGCATCGGACGGGACCATCAGGTCGGCCAGGGGCAACGCCCCCAGGTTGGCCACATGGGCGCGGTCGACGGCGGCCAACGGCACCAGCACCAGCTGGTCCGCGTCCAACACGATGGCCAGGTCGGCCACCGCACCGGCCGGGACCAGCCGGGCCTGGCCGCCGACGGCGGGGTGCAGCGCCAGGGTGACGATCGAGGTCCCGTCGAGGGTCCTCCGGAGGGGGTCGAGGGCGCCAGCCGCGCCGGTGGCGGCCAGCAGGCGGGCGGCCACCTGGCTCTCGACGATAGGGGCGGGGGCCACGAATCGTCCGGCCTGCTCGGCCACCAGGGCCAGGTCGATCAGCGACGCACCCCAGCCGCCCGCGTCGGTGGGCACGGCCATGGCCGTCGCCCCCACCTCGCCCAGCGCGGTCCACAGGCCGTGGTCGAACCCCACCGGCTCGGCGGCGCGGACCCGCTCCACCGACGCCTCCTTGGCGAACAGGTCCCGGAAGGAGCCGGCGAGCTGCTCCTGCTCGTCGCTCAGCGCGAGATCGATGGTCACGGCCCCAGCCTGACCGGGGTCACGGGGCCGGCTCGTGGGGCCGAGCTGGGGGATCGGGCCGCCGGGGTCGGCCGCCTCCGCTGCCGTTCGCATCGGCGAGAGTATGACATGTCGGTTCAGGGAAACGGTAGTTCCGATCTGGTAAACCGGGAGTCATGCCCCAGCTCGATTTCGCGGTCTTCGACGCCGACAACCACCTCTATGAGGGCGAGGACGCCTTCACCCGGCACCTGCCGGCTGAGCACGCCAACCTGTTCCGGTTCGCCGAGATCAAGGGTCGCAAGAAGCTGGTGGTGCGCAACAACATCACCGAGTTCATCCCCAACCCGACCTTCGACGTGGTGGCCCGCCCCGGCGCCCACATGGCCTTCTACGGGCCGACAACCATGAGGGCAAGTCGCTCCGCGAGCTCACCGGCGAGCCCATGGCGTGCATCCCGGCCTTCCGCCAGCCCGAGCCCCGTCTCGAGCTGCTCGATCAGCAGGGGATCTACGCCTCGCTGGTGTTCCCCACCCTGGCCAGCCTCATCGAGGAGCGGTTGCTCGACGACCCGGCGCTCACCCAGGTGGCCATCCATGCCTTCAACCAGTGGCTCTACGACGAGTGGACCTTCGACTACCGGGGTCGGTTGTTCGCCACCCCGATCGTGAACCCCTGTCTGCTCGACGAGGGCATCGCCGAGCTCGAGCTGGTCATCGAGCGTGGCGCTCGGGCCGTGCTGTTGCGGCCGGCGCCCGTGAGCGGGAGCCGTGGCCCTCGCTCGCCGTTCCTGGCCGAGTTCGATCCCTTCTGGGCGCGGGTCGAGGAGGCGGGCCTGCTGGTGGCCCTGCACGCCTCTGACAGCGGCTACCAGGACTACCTCAACACCTGGGAGGGGACGGCCGGCGAGTATGTGGCCTTTCGACCCAAGACCTTCGCGGCGGTGGCCGATGGTGGGCGGTCGATCCAGGACACGCTGGCTTCGGCCATCTGTCACGGCATGCTGACCCGCTTCCCTGGGGTCAAGCTGATCAGCGTCGAGAACGGCGGGAGCTGGGTGGGGCTGCTGTTGAAGAACCTGGAGCTGGCCTTCAACAAGATGCCCCAGGAGTTCCCCGAGCATCCCCGCGACGTGTTCGCCGCGCAACGTCTGGGTCAACCCGTTCTGGGAGGACTCGGTGGTCGGGCTCATCGAGCTGCTCGGGGCTGATCGGGTGTGCTTCGGGTCGGACTTCCCCCATCCCGAGGGCCTGGCCGAGCCGATGGCCTGGGTCGACGAGCTGGCCGACGTGGCGGATGCCGACACCGAGCGCATCATGTCGTCCAACATGTTCGGTCTCATGGGCCTGACGCAGCCAGCGGAGCCCGAGGAGCCGGCGGTGGCCGCGGGCGGTTGAGCTGGTGGCGGACCGGCAACGTTCGGCGCGGCGAGGCAGACGGGCGACGTCTCCCATCGCCTCGCCGCACCGGTCGTGCCCGTCCGACAGCCTCGGTTTCAGGGCTCTTCGCGGATGAGCGGGGTGTAGGGGTCCCTGGCGTGTAGCAGGGGCCCTGCGAGCTTGGCGGTGTCTAACGTCGTCGAGCCCGAGGTGCCCCTGCTGTGTTCAACGCTACGTGCGCGTGCGAGGTGTTGGTCGGTCTTCCCGCGGTGAACGTGTTGGAGGTCGTCGAGCCGTTGTCGTTGGACCGGCGCCTGGCGGTCACCGTCGAGTCGATCATCGAGGACCCGGTATGTGCGACCTGTGGTGAGCGGGCGTGGGTGAAGGACCGGCCGGTCGTCGAGCTGGTGGACCTGACGTGCTTCGGGCGGCCGGTGACGTTGCGGTGGCGCAAGCACCGGCTCTTGTGCCCGCGGAACTGGTGCAGGCAGGGATCGTGGACCCATGAGGATCCGGCGATCGCGGCGCCCCGGCTGTCGCTCACGGATCGGGCCGGGCGGTGGGCGACTATCCAGGTCGGCCGGGCCGGTCGGGCCGTGTCTGATGTGGCGGCCGAGCTCGGTGCCTGCTGGCATGCGGTCAACGACGCGGTGATGGCCTATGGGGCGGCGTTGCTCGACGCCGATGTGGACCGGGTCGGTGTCGTCGCCGCGCTGGGCGTCGATGAGGTGCTGTTCGCCCGGTCGGGCGGTGGCGGACCCAGGCGTGGTCGACCTCGATCGTCGATGTCGCCGCCGGTCAGCTCCTCGACGTGATCGAGGGCCGCTCCTCGGGCGGGCTCTGCGCCTGGCTGTCGGCGATGCCCGAGGTGTGGCGCGACGCGATCTGTTGGGCGGTGCTGGACCTGTCGGGGCCGTGGCGCATGGCGTTCGACACGATGCTGCCCGCCGCGGTCCAGGTCGCCGATCCGTTCCATCTGGTGAAGCTGGCCAACCAGCGTCTCGACGAGGTCCGCCGCCGGGTCCAGAACGAGACCCTGGGCCACCGCGGCCACAAGAACGATCCGCTGTACCGGTCCCGCCGGCTGTTGACCCGAGCCGACGAGCGCCTCGAGGAGCGGGGCCGCTCGAAGCTGATGGGCCTGCTCGACGCCGGCGACCCCAGAGGCGAGGTCCGCACCGCCTGGCACGCCAAGGAGACCGTCCGCTCGATCTACAACATCGCGGATCCCGACCTGGCCGGCGAGTACGTCGACCGGCTCGGCCACGACCTCCAAGACCGTGACTGCCCGCCCGAGATCCGCCAACTCGGCCGCACGATCGTCCGATGGGCTGACCAGATCGCTGCGTGGCACCACGGCGCGGGTGACCAACGGGCCCACCGAGGCGGCCAACAACCTGATCAAGCGAGTGAAGCGAGTGGCGTTCGGGTTCCGACGGTTCGCCCACTACCGGATCCGAGCCCTGCTCTACGCCGGCAAGCCGGACTGGGACCTACTCGCGACGATCACACCCCGCTGAGACGCGAAGAGCCGGTTTCAGGTGCCGAGGCCGAGCCGCACGCCGAGCTTGGCATGGTCCGCCTGATCCAGAACCGATCCGGCCAGACCCCACACCGCGGCGAAGGTCTCGGCCGGGGTCGCGGCCTGCATGCCACCGAGCAGCTCGGCACGATCGTCGACGTTCATGGCCGGCAGCATGAGGGCCAGCGACTGAGCCATCTCCTCGGGCGGGATGCTGGCCAGGATGGCGCCGTGATTGATTGCGGCTTCGACGCCGATGGCGGCCTCGAGGGCGGGCATCACGACGCGCTCCTCGAGGTCCTGGTGCGCGAGGTACGCGCTGGTGAACGAGCCAGCTCGAGGTAGAGGCAGGGCCCGGCGTGCGGGACGCGGTCCTCCGTCGGGGCGTTCACGACCACGCCGGCCCAGGTCACGCAGGACCTCCATGCGAGCGCTCGAGCGAGCTGGTGATCTCGAAACGATCTTCTCGGCCAGAACTGGTAGGTGCTGTTCGATGGCCGGGCTGGATGGCGGTGTCCTCGTGCTCGGCGTGGCTCACGAGGAAGTCGACGAGCGCGTCGACCCGGGCCGCCAGGTCGACCCAGCCGACCCGGTCGGACGGGTCGAGCCTGGCCGGCCTGGAGCGTGGTGCCGAACAGCTCGGCGGCGGATGCCCTTGTGGATGTCGCGGTAGAGGTCGACGATGACGGGATCGAACACGATGGCCTGACGGTCGGGGTGATGCAGGTCGGTCATGGTCATGTGCCTGGTCCTTTCGATGGCGCCGCCGGCGAGGAGCCGGCAGTCGATCTCTGTCCAGGTCATCGTCGGAACCCGGCGGCGTGGCCGCTGCTGAAAGGCCCGTCACCGGAATGCTAAGAACTCCCTACGCGCCCGGTGCTGACCGAAGGACCTGGGAGCCGAGTGCTTCGAGCGGAGATCACAGCCTTTCTGGAGGCGGGTTGCGCGTCGATCGTCGGGCACCGTGGGCCGCGACGGCAGCCCACACGCCACCCGTGGCTGGGGAGCAACCGTGCTGCGATGCCGACGACAACCAGATGCGGCTGCTCCTCGATCGCCGCAGGACGCACTGACCCTGAACACCTGCGAGTCGGGCGGGCCATCGCGATCACCGGCGCCGACGTGCTGACGCTGCGCTCCATGCAGTTGAAGGGCCGTGCGCTGTCCGGCTCGAGCCGGCCGACGCCGAGGACCGAGCCCGAGCCGGCCGGTACTCGACTAGCGTTCTTCACCGACATCGCCGAGACCGACGGCACACCGCTCGGGCTGCTCATGGAGCGGTTGGTTCCCGACCGAGACATCGTCCGTGCACAGTCGTCGGTCGAGGAGCTCTACGACCAGACGCCCGGGCCCGCGCGCGGGCCGTCCCGACGCTGGGCGCGGTGAGCGCGCCCGACGAGGCGCAGGCTGCCATCGCTGCGGGACCTGCAGCTCTGCTTCGAGGGCGCCGTCCCCGCGGTGATCGCGACCGCTCGCGCCGACGGCATCCCGAACGTCACGTATCTGTCCCGCGTGCGACGTGGTCGATGACGAGCGCGTCGCGCTGTCGAACCAGTTCTTCTCGAAGACGGCCCGGAACCTGGCCGAGAACCCGCGCGCCAGCGTGCTGCTGATCGATCCCGCCACCTATGACAGTTCCGCCTCAGCCTGCGTGTACGAGCGCACCGAGCGCCGTGGGCCGGTGTTCGAGCGCATGCGCGCGGACGTCGACGTGATCGCCGCGCTCACGGGCATGCAGGACGTGTTCAAGCTGCGCAGCCGCCGACATCTACCGGGTGGTCGCACATCGAACAGGTGCTCGCCGACGTCCACCGTGCCGACCGACCGGCCGAGGTGGCCGGCGCGTCGCCGCCCGGCCGACGCTGGGCGCACTGGCGGAGCTGGTCGCGCCGGCTCGGCCGCTGCCGCGACCTCGACACGCTCGTCGGCGCCACGGCTCGACGGCCTCGACGACTGTTCGGGTACGAGCACTCGCTGGTGCTGCTGCTCGACGAGGACGGCCGGCACCTCTACACGATCGCCAGCCACGGCTACGAGCACGAGGGCGTGGGATCGGAGGTGCGCTCGGCGAGGGCATCGATCGGTCATGGCGGCGCGCGCGCGGCGAGCCGATGCGCGTCGGCAACCTGCGCCAGATGCGGCAAGTACGCGCGGACGTGCGCCGCGTCGTACGAGGACCAGGCGGGGAAGCGCCCGGGCCGCGTGATCCCGCTGCCGGGCCTGCGCCGACGCCGAGAGCCGGTGGCGGTGCCGGCGATGGTGCTCGGGCAGCTCGTGGGCGTCGTCGATGGTCGAGAGCGAACAGCGGGTCGCGTTCGACGAGACCGACGAGGCGCTCCTGACGTGGTCGCGTCGCTCGTCGCCAGCGCCATCGAGCCGACCGGCGTCGGGGCCGATCGTCGGCACGGACGACCAGCGCCGCGCCCCGCCACGGCGCCGGTCGCGTCGCGCCCGCGGCGACCACGGCGACCCGCGTGCGTTCTTCGCGGTCGACGGCAGCACGTTCCTCGACGGTGACTACCTGATCAAGGGCGTGGCCGGCCGCATCCTCTGGGCGCTGCTCGGCCAGCACCAGCGACGAGGGACGGACGAGTTCACCAACCGGGAGGTGCGCCTCGACCCGACGCTCGAGCTGCCCGAGTTCCGCGACAACCTCGAGAGTCGCCTCATCCTGCTCAAGCGGCGCCTCGACGAGCGCGAGGCCCCGATCCGCATCGAGAAGACCGGGCGGGGCCGTTTCCGGCTGGTCGTCGAGACCGACGCTGCGCCTCGATGCGGTGGCGGCTCCCGCCAACTGAGCGGCTAGCTTGGCCGTCAGCACGCACGGGGTAGGCCGCGTGCCGACTGGAGATGCCCGATCTCGATGGCCGATCGCAAGCGAGCGCGCCCCGTCCCCCGCGAGAAGCCCCAGCTGATCGCCGACGAGCTGCGTTCGCTGATCGTCGAGGGACAGCTCTGCGAGGGCGACTCGCTCGGCCACGAGCCCGATCTGGTCGAGCGGTTCGGGGTCTCGCGACCCTCGCTGCGCGAGGCGCTGCGCATCCTCGAGGCCGAGGGACTGATCTCGGTGGTGCGCGGCGCTCTGGGCGGGGTCGTCGTGCACGAGCCCGACCAGCGCATCACCGCTCGGACCGCGGCGCTGGTGCTCCAGGCCCGGCAGGTGCCGCTGGCCGACGTGTTCGAGGCTCGCAGCACGCTGGAGCCCATCGCGGCGCGCACGGTCGCGCGGTCCTCGCGGCGGCGCTCGGCGAGCAAGGAACTGCTCCTGCTCGTGGCCGAACAGGAGGCCTGCGTCGACGATCCCGAGGCCTTCGGGTTGGCCAATGCCCGCTTCCACGAACGGCTCGTGGCCCTGGCCGGCAACCAGACCCTGTCGATCGTGGCCGAGATGCTCAACGAGATCGTGTCCCGGGCGGTGACCGAGGTGTCCCAAGCGCCGGGAGCGGAATCGATCAGGACCCGCCGTCGTGGCATCCGATCCCAGCGGCGACTGGTCGAGCTCATCTCCTCCGGCGAGGCCGCGGCCGCCGAGGCGCACTGGCGGGCCCACCTGGCCGTGGTCGGCCGGGTGCTCCTGGGGGAGCGAGCCAACCGGGTGATCGACCTGCTCGACCACTACTGACGCCGAGGTGCAAGCGGCCTACCCGATCTCGGTCAACGGGCCTCTACCAGGATGAAAATTGCCACCCGCCACAGAAGCTAGGTTGGTTACCACGCTCAGGGAGGACGTTGGCCCACATGTCAGACCCAACCCCGAAGGCTGCATCCAAGAGAGCCAGGACGGTCCGACCGCCGGTGGGTCCCGCGCCTGAGGTGCCCGACGAGGCGGCCGACTGGCAACGGCGGGTGGTCGACCGCTCTCTGCGCACGGCCACCAAGCGGTCTATCGACCGCGGGGCAACCCTGATCCGGGCCGCCGCGACGCTGCTCGAGCAGTCCAACGGGGAGGGCTTCACCGTGCAGGAGGTGGCCAACGAGGCCGGCCAGTCCCTACGCACCCTCTACCAGTACTTCGAGAGCAAGGACGACCTGGCGCTGGCCGTGTTCGAAGTGGCGATGAAGCGCTACGCGCAGATGATCCGCACGTCGATCGCCGATCTGGAAGATCCGCTCGAGCGGCTGGCGGGTGCGATCGTGGCCGCGGCCACCATGCCGTCCCACAGCAGCCCGGGGATCGACATCGGCTTGGCCCGCCTGCGCCTCAAGCTGAGCGAGACGCAGCCCGACCTGGTGGCCCGGTCCCACGAGCCGGTGAACCAGGTCTTCCTCGAACTGGCCGATGACGCGGCCGCGGCGGGGATGATCACCGACCACGGCCACGCGGCGGCCTACATGATCGTGGCCCTCAACGCCTCGCTCATCACCAGCCACACCCTGGGCAACGACTACGGACTCGACCTGCCCGATCCCCAGGGTCTGGCCCGGTTCTGCCTCCAGGGCTTCGGCGCCCAGCGGCCCGATGACTGGTACTCCTCGGTGACGCGCCGGCTCCTGCCGCCGGAGATCCCCGACGACACCGACTGGCCCGGCACCCCCAAGCGGGCGGTCAAGCGGGCCTCGGCCTCGGCCGGCTGACGTCACCGCGTGATCGAGATCCTTCAGCCGCTCGGCACGCCGCCGTCGGCCCGCATGGCTGCGGACGTGTGCGACGTCGATCTGACCGACGGTGCCCGGTTCGCCTCGGATGTCCGCGATCCCGCGGTGTTCGACGATCCCCACCAGCTGAACCCGCTGCGGGACCCGAACCCGCACCCGGGCTGTGGCGACGGGCCGCACTTCTGCCCGGGCGCCCACCTGGCTCGTCTGGAGATGGCCGCCATGCTCGGTGAGCTCCTCGGTCGCCGGCCTGGCCTGCGGGTCGACGACGGCGTGGAGCAGCGCGCCCTCGACCTTCATCAACGGCATCGGTCGGCTGCCGGTCCGGCTCGGATGAACGGGCAGCACCTCGCCACGTTCGCGGCGTCGGCCCCGGAGCGGCCGGCCCTCGTCGATGGCGCCGGGAACACGCTCACCTACGCCGAGCTGAACGACCGCTCGAACCGGGTGGCCCAACACCTCTGGTCGGCAGGCCTGCGCCTGGGTGACCACGTGGCCATCCTCCTGGAGAACCGCGCCGAGTTCCTCGAGGTGGCCTGGGGTGCGCTGCGGATGGGCCTGTACGTCACGCCCATCAACTGGCACCTGTCGGCCGAGGAGGCCGCCTACATCGTGGCCGACTGCGGGGCGTCGGCCCTGGTGGCGTCGGCCGACCTCGGCGACGTGGTCGACCGGCTGGGAGACGTGGTGCCCGGGCCCGGCCGGCGCCTGGCCGTCGGCGGCCCGGTCGTGGGCTTCGAGGACTACGAGGACGCGCTCGGCGCGCAGCCGGCTGAGCCGGTGGCGGCTGAGTGCGAAGGCACCTGGATGCTGTACTCCTCGGGCACGACCGGCAAGCCCAAGGGCATCAAGCCACCTCGTGTGGGCGGCGAGCTGGGCGGCCCCTCGTCGTTCGTGGCCCTGGCTTCGGGGCTCTACGGCATCGGCGAAGGGTCGGTCTACCTGTCGCCCGCGCCGCTGTACCACGCCGCGCCCGCGGGCTGGACCAACGCCGTGCAGCGTCTGGGCGGGACGGTCGTGCTGATGGATCGCTTCGACCCGGTGGCCACGCTCGAGGCCATCGAGGCCCATCGGGTCACCCATGTGCAGTTCGTGCCCACGCACCTGATCCGGCTGCTCAAGCTGCCGGCTTCCACCCGTGAGGCCTACGACCTGTCGAGCCTGCAGATGGTGATCCACGCCGCCGCCCCCTGCCCCCCCGAGGTGAAGCGGGCCGCCATCGAGTGGCTGGGTCCGATCGTGCACGAGTACTACTCGGGCAGCGAGGGCGTCGGCTTCTGTGCCATCGGGCCCGACGAGTGGCTCGCCCACCCCGGCTCGGTCGGGCGGTCGCTGCTGGGCACGGCGCACGTGACCGATGCGGACGGCAACGAGTTGGGGACCGGCGAGGTCGGCCAGGTCTGGTTCGAGACCCCGAACCGGTTCGAGTACCACGGCGACGCGGTGAAGACGGCCAGCGCCTTCGACCACCGCGGCTGGAGCAGCCTCGGTGACATGGGCCGGATCGACGAGGAGGGCTACCTCTACCTCACCGACCGGGTGAGCAACATGATCATCTCGGGTGGGGTCAACATCTACCCCCGCGAGATCGAGGACGTCCTGATCGGTCACGAGCAGGTGGCCGACGTGGCCGTGATCGGCGTCGCCGACCCGGACATGGGCGAAGCCGTGCGGGCCGTGGTCCAGCCCAGCTCACCCCCGGAGGATCCGGCGGCCCTGTCGAACCAGCTCATCGAGTACTGCCAGGCCAACCTGGCCCGGTTCAAGTGCCCCCGCTCGGTGCTGTTCGTCGAGTCGTTGCCCCGCCTGCCCACGGGCAAGTTGGCCAAGCGCCTGCTGCCCGGCGAGCTGTTCGAGGTGACCTGAGCGCCGAGTTGCCCGGCGCGGTCTAGAGCCGTTCGGCCAGGGCGTGGCTGATGAGGTTGTCGTAGGCGAAGCCCTCTTCCACCAGGCCGATGTCGTGGAGGAGCTTGCCCATGCGCAGCATGATGACGGTGAAGCGGAAGGCAGCCAGCACCTCGTAGTAGGGCAGGGCGTCGGTCGATCGGCCGGTGAGCTGAGACCAGCGGGCAGCCGTCTCGGCCGTCGAGGGGAAGCCGGGCAGGCGGACCTGGCCCGCCCCCCGGGTCAGGGCGTCGTCGGAGAAGATCCACCAGCCCAGGTCGAGCAGGGGGTCGGCGATGCTCGACATCTCCCAGTCGAGCACGGCCACCACCTCGAAGTCGCGATAGATCAGGTTGCTGAAGCGCGCGTCCCCCCAGCTGAGCCTGGGGCCTTGGTGGGGTGGGTCGACCGCGTTGTCCCGCAGCCACGTCAGGGCCCGTCGGGCCAGAGCGCTGGGCTGGCCGTCCTCGGCCCAGGTCAGGAACTGCTCGTAGTGGTCGAGCTGGGCGGTCAGCGGGTCGGGGCCCGCCGGCACCGTGGTGGCGGTCAGGCCCAGGCGGTCCACGTCGAGGCGGTGGATGGCTGCCATGGCTTCCACGCCGGCCCACCAGGCCCGGGCCTGATCGGCCGGGGTGGCGTCGTGGAGCCAGCCCGTGGCCGAGTAGGACGGCGCGTCGGAGGGGATGTCGCCGCGGACGCGGTCCATGATCCAGAACTCGCGGTCGAACCACTTGGTGGAGGGCTCGAGCCAGTGGATGGTGGCCATGGGCACCGAGCCCTCGTCGGCCAGCGCCCGCATCACCTCGTACTGGGTGGCGAAGGTGCGACCAGGAAACACCGTGTAGCCACTGGGGGCGATGCGGGCCACCAGCTCGTGGTGGGTCGCCACGCCGTCCTCGCGCCAGTCGGCGTCGAACAGGATGGTCTCGTTGGACCACCCGGTGGATCCGGGGATGGCCAGGTTCGAGACCTGCACGTCCTCGAGCCCGGCCACCTGGCTGAGCCAGCGCTCCAGGGTGGCCGCGGTGGCCGCCGGGTCGCGGTTGGCCGTGGTGAGCTGTTCGCCCTTGCCCTCGCGCAGGCGATCCGACACTCCGTCGGTCATTCCCTCGTTCGGTCCGTCGCTCATGTCGTCGCTCCGGCTCCGTCGTCGGTCGGGCCCACCACGTCGTGCCCCCGCCATGCCCGATCGGGCCCAGAAGGCGGCGATGTCGTAGGCGGCCGCATCGGCGTCGTGTCCCTGGAGGCCGTGGCCGGCGATGAGGGCGTGAACCCTCGAGCCACCATCGAGCGACGGCGCTGGTGCTCGGGGTTGTCCATGGCGATCATCGTGGGGAGCGGATCGCCATGGGGCCGCGGTGTCCGGCGGCTCGAGAACGTGACCCGGTCCTTCTCGGTGCGCAACCCGTCGTCGTAGCGGGCGATGCCCCAGACCCGGGACGGCTCGTCGTAGTAGACGGGCGCTTCGGCCCCCATCCACGACCAGATGGCATGGGGATCGTGCGCGTACCAGGCGCCGTCGAGGAGGTTGAGTTCCATCGAGCCCTGCCCCCTGGGTGCTGTCGAACGGTCGTGGCGGGCGCCCTCACACCCCCGGCGGCCGGTCGAGAGTATGGCATCTCGATTCAGGTAGTTCTACTGGCGGAATCGGGTCTATCAGCCTTCCGGGTCGCCGGGTCGCCGGGTCGCCGGGTCGTCGGGTCGCCGTCAGCTGAACAACAACGAGTAGTCGGCGCCCCGGCGCAGGTGGTGGCCGCCGTCGATGGGCAGGTTCACGCCCGTCATCCACGACGACTCGGGTCCGGCCAGGAAGCGCACCACCTCGGCCACGTCCTCCACCGTCCCCACCCGGCGCAGGGGCATGCCGTCCAGGTAGTCGTCGAGCAGCGGACCACCGGCGGTGATCATCGACATGAGCTCGTCGTCGATGATCCCGGGCTGGACGCTGTTCACCCGGATCCCGGCGTGACCGAGCTCCTCGGCCGCGCTGCGACAGACCATGTCGACGCCGGCCTTGGCCGCGCCGTAGGCCCAGAGCCAGCGATGGGGGAAGTGTCCGGCGCCCGACGACATCCCGATGATCGATCCGCCGCCGGCCGCGGTCATGGCCCCCACCGCGTGCTTGATGCACAGCATGGTGCTGATCAGGTTCTGCTCGACGGTGGCCCGCAGGGCGTCGGCGTCGGCGTCGGCGAACGACCCCATGTGTTGGGATCCGCCGGCGTTGGCGAACAGGATGTCGAGGCCGCCGGTCGGCTCGGCGGCGACGCTGACCGCGCGGGCCACCTGGTCCTCGACGGTCACGTCGGCCACGGTCCAGCGGATGGAGCCGCTGTCACCCACCTCCGGCGTGATCGACTCGGTGGCCCGGACCAACTTCTCCTCGGTTCGGCCGCAGATGGTGACGTGGGCTCCGTCCGCAGCCAGGCGCCGGGCCGTCCCCAGGCCGATGCCGCTACCTCCGCCCGTGACCAGAGCGGTCTTCCCGGTGATCGTCGACATGTGGTTCCCCCTCGTCGCGGTGTACCGGACCCGTTCTAGGTGGTGTGGATCGTGGTCCACCAGTCGACGGCCGCCCGCCCCGGCCAGCCGTGTCATCATTCGGCGTGCACCAGGCCATCGGGGACGTGCTCGCGTTCGCCGTGGTGGTGGCCGTGTCACCCATCAACATCGTGGGCGCCATCCTCCTGCTGTTCTCGCCGCGGCCGATCCTGGCCGCGTCGAGCTATCTGGCCGGGTTCGTGGCCGGGGTGACGGTCGTGCTGGTGGTGCTCGAGGTCCTGGCCTCCCACATCGACCTGTCGAGCGGCTCGGGATCTTCCCGCGCGGCGGCCATCCTGCGGATCGTCCTGGGAATCGGGCTGCTCGCGGCGGCCGTCGGGAAGGTCCGCAAGCGGCGGGCGTCGACCGACGAGACCGAGCTGCCGGGGTGGATGGACGGCATCTCGAACTTCGCCCCCCCGAAGGCGGCGGTCACCGGGCTGGCCATCGGCGCGCTCAACCCCAAGAACCTGGTCATGGCCGTGGCCGCGTCGTTGGCCATCGGCGCAGCCGAGCTCCCCGTGGCTCAGGTGGCCACGGTGATCGCCATCTACGTGGTGCTCGCCTCGGTGGGGGTGGCCACGCCGGTGGTGGTCGCCCTGGTGTTGGGGGACCGGTCCACCGCCGTGCTCACCGGGTGGCGGTCATGGCTGGGCCGCAACAACGACGCGGTGATGGCCGTGCTCTACCTCGTCTTCGGCGTGGTGCTGATCGGCAACGGGATCTCCTACCTGTGACTCGCCGCCGAGCCGCAGGTCGGACTGGGCGGGGTGTCAGTTGACCGAGCAACGCCCCGGTGCCGATGCCGGTGCCCCGGAGCTGCATGGGTCGTAGACCGCCGCCTGGACGTGCCGACCTGGGCAGGGAACTTCTCGCTCGACATCGACTGAGCCGACCGGGCTGGGACTCGACGGAGCGGGATCAGGCGCGATGACCGGCACGGACCACACGGTCGACGCCGATGGCGGCGATGGCCAGCCCGCCCACCATGAGGGCCACGGCCACCACCAGGGGCGGCGGGACCTGTCCGCCGGGCAGCGCCAGCAGGCCGGTGTCGAGCACGTGCGGGGCGCGGGTGGCCAACGATGCCCACCAGGCGAGGGTGCCGGCCGCCACCGTCACCATGGCCAGAGCCAGGCCGACGGAGAGCACCCGATAGACGCGCCACGCGCGGTGGGAGACCTCGATCCGGCTGGCGGCGGCAACCACCGCCGCGGTGCACAGCCCGATCGACGCGCAGATCAGCAGCGCCCAGACCGTGCCCAGGGCGAGGTAGGGCCAACTGCCGCCGTTGCGGTCGTGGGAGCTCAGCCGATGCGCCCAGGCGACCACACCCACGGTGGCTGTCGCGGTGATGGCCGTGGCCACCATCGCCCGCCCCATCGGCGCCCGGATGGGGCCGAACCGGCCGGCGCGCACGAGACGGACCACACCCGGCACGGCGATCAGGGCGGCCACGGCGACGATCGCGGTTCCGGCGAACCCGGCCCACTGCACCGCGTCGTAGGCCACAGTGGGAAGGCCCTGGGCCCCGGAGGCGACGGACACGTCCCAGTGCTCGGAGAACTTGGCGAAGGCCGCCCCCGCGACCATGAACAACGCCCAGGCGCACAGGACCAGCAGCGTTCCGGAACGGACTCGGTCACCCCGGTCCGCGGGATCGACCAGCTTGTAGTCGGTCAGGTGCTGGAGGGCACCCGACCTGCGCAGCGCCAGCTGGACCCGCAACGGCGGCCGGTCCGTTCCATACGAGTCCTCCACCAGCGCCTGCAGCTCGTCGCCGTAGCGGGCACGCCAGGCGGCCGGGTACCAGCGGATCCACCGCGGCGGTCGGGATCCGTTCACCGTGTCCACCCCGGGATCGGGGCCGTGCCGCGACCCGCGATGGACGCGGCCAGACCCAGCCGTTTGGCACCCTCATCGGCCAGGATTCGCATGTGCTCGATCGAGGCGGTCAGCGCCTCCCGACCCGGGGCGGTGATCCGGTACGGCCGGCGGCGCCCGTCCTCACCCACCGGTTCGATCAGACCGCGCTCCTCCAACCGGGTGATGGCGCCGTAAAGGGTGCCCGGGCCGAGGGTCACCCCCCCGAACGCCTCGATGTCCTGGGACAGGGCGTAGCCGTGCTTGGGGCCCGAGGCCAGGCTGGTGAGGACCAGCAGACCAGGATCGTTGCTCCGACCGTGCCCGGGTTTCTTCGCCACACTCCGTTGTCCCACGCCGACAGACTACTACGTGTGACGTAGTAGTCAACCAGAGAGATCGGAGAGCTCGGCCACGACGGTCAGGGGGCAGCCGGGTCCGTCGGCGGGTCCACCATGATCATCCAGGGCGTCCCGAAGCGGTCGATGCACATGCCGAAGGCGGGGGAGAAGAAGGTCTCGCCCAGCGGCATCTGGATCTGGCCGCCCTCGCCCAGAGCGTCGAAGATGCGGGCCGCCTCTGCGGGCTCGGGCGCCGAGTAGCTGACGCACATGCCCCGGACATGGCCGTCGAAGCCACCAGTCGGGTCGTCGGCTCCCATGAGCAGCGCATCGCCGGTCATCAGGGCCCCGTGCATGATGAGGTCCGCGTTCGCCTCGGTCGGCGCGGGACCGGTGCCGGGTGGCGCGTCGGCCATGGGCAGCAGCACGAGTTCTCCGCCGAAGATCTCCCGGTAGCGGGTGAAGGCCTGGCGGCAGTCGCCGGCGAAGGCGAGGTACGGGTGGAAGGGCATCTCAGCTTGACTCCTTGGTGGGCGTCGACGTCGGCGGCGGGGTCCGCGGTTCAGGCGCCGGGGCGAGGCCTGCCGGGTGCCACGGTGCGGGCCAGGATCCCCAGGGTGGCTCGGAGCGCGCTCTCCGGGATGATGGGGAACACACCCTCGCGGTACTCGTCGCGCACGTTCGACCAGTCGTAGTACGAGGTGACCCGCGTGCCGCCCTCTATCGGTTCGAGCCGATAGCCGTAGACGTGGCCGATGGGTGGCTCGATGACCCCGCGGATCATCCAGGCGATCTCCTCGTCGGGCACATACGTGACGATCTCGACGGTGACGTCGTAGAGCCCGAGCGGGTAGTCGTTCAGTGCTTCGCGGTCCATGTGGACGACGAACGTGTCCCCTTCGGCGGTGACCGGGTCGCCGGTGGCAGCCATCAGCATGCCCGACGCGTCGATGGCCACGTGCCCGGCCGGATCGCGCACCACCGCGAAGACGGCCGCGGGATCCGCGGCGATCGTGCGCTGCACCTCGATGCGTTCGCTCATGTGGTCATCCTGACAGAGTGGCGATGACCGAGCCCAGGCCGCGCCACCGAGGTCGAGGTCGGGCCGCCCTGGCCGGACTCGCCGGGCGGTGACGGCTCAGATGTACATGCCGCCGTTGACGCCGATGATCTGGCCGGTGACGTAGCTGCCATCGTCGCCGCACAGGTACGAGCAGGCCCCGGCGATGTCGGCGGGCGTGCCGGCCCGGCCCAGGGGGATCATGGGCCCGACCACGTCGACACCCGGGAAGTCGGCGGGATCCGCCCCCCGCGCCATCGGCGTGTCCACCAGGCTGGGCGGGATGGTGTTGACGGTGATGCCGCTGCGGGCGAACTCCACCGCCAGGGCCTTGGTGAGCCCGATGACCCCGCCCTTGGACGCCGCGTAGTGGGTCATGTTCGGTGCGCCCGACTGCGCACTGGACGAGGCGATGGTGACGATGCGGCCCCACCCGGCAGCCAGCATGTCCGCGACCGCCTCCTGCACGCAGTTGAAGGTGCCGGTGAGGTTGACCGCGATGATGCGGTCCCACACGTCGGGGGTGATGTCGAGCAGGTGGTCGAACGACTCGATGCCGGCGCTGGTGACCAGCAGCTCGACCGGGCCGAGCTGGGCGCGGACCCGCTCGAAGGCGTCGGCCACCGACGCCCGGTCGGCCACGTCGCACTCGACGCCGATCACGGCGGCCCCGGCGCCCAGGTCGGCAGCCGCGGTTGAAGCGCCCTTGAGATCAAGGATGGCGACGCGGTGACCGTCGGCCAGGAACCGCTGGGCGACGCCCAGGCCGATGCCCGAGGCACCGCCGGTGACGACCGCGACCCGGCTCATCTCGACGACTCGTGCGGGTCGAACTCGAGGTGCAACGAAGTCAGCCCCCGAAGGATCCAGGTCGGCTCGTAGTGGAGGTGCCGGTCGCCGGGTGGGCCATGGTGCTCCTCGGACAGGCGGATGCCGCGCATCCGGTCCAGGATGCGCTCCAGGCTGACCCGGCCCTCGACACGGGCCAGCGGGCCGCCGGGGCAGGAGTGGACGCCTCGTCCGAAGGCGATGTGGGACTGGGCGTTGGGCCGGTCGATGCGCACCTCAGCCGGGCAGTCGAAGCGCCGGGGATCCCGGTTGGCCGCACCGTTGAGCAGCATCACCGGGGTGCCGGCTTTGATGTCCACCCCGCCGATGCGGGTGGAGCGACGGGTGAGGCGGAAGTCGGTCTTCACCGGGCTCTCCACCCGCAGCACCTCCTCCAGGAAGTCGGGGATCTTGGCCGGCTCGGCTCGCAGCTCGTCCTGCACATGGGGGTGCTCGGCCAGGTACAGCAGCGCCGAGGCCAGCAGGCGGGCCGTGGTCTCCTGGCCAGCGGCGAACAGGAAGGTCGAGGTGCGCACCACCGAGGTGACCTCAGGCAGGGTCCCGTCGGGGTAGGTGCCCAACGCCAGTTTGGTGAGCACGTCGTCGCGAGGTTGGCTGCGGCGGTCCTCGATGTAGGCGGCGAACTCCTCGTCGAGCCAGCCGAGCGGGTTCTCGCCGGGGCTGCCCTCGGCACCGGCGCCGACTTCGCCGACCGTGCCGCTCAGGCCGAAGCCCTCGCGGAAGCGGCGGTGATCCTCCTCGGGCACGCCCAACACGTCGGCCACCACCAGCATGGCGAAGGGTTGGGCGTAGGCGCCGATGAACTCGCACCGGCCATCGGCCACGAACTCGTCGAGCTGCTGGTCGGCCAGGCGCCACATGAACTCCTCGTTGTCCTTGAGGCGCCGAGGGGTGAGCAGGCGCATGAGCAGCGCCCGTTCCTGGGTGTGCTCGGGTGGGTCCATGGTGACCATGTGCTCGTGCATCGGCAGCTGGTCGCGGTAGGTGGCCACGATCTCGGTGACGTCGTCGCCGTCGAGCGGCACCGGGAAGGCGGCGTAGGGCCCGATCACCGAGTTGCACGACGAGAAGCTGTCGGTGTCGCGGTAGACCTCGCCGGCCTCCTCGTAGCCGGTGACGGCCACCACGCCCAGATGAGGCAGGGGGAGCACCGGGCATTGCGAGCGCAGCTCATCGAGGTAGGCGTAGGGGTCCTCGATCAGCGACTCGTCGGTGAAGTAGTCGATGGTCGTCCAGTCGCTCAACAGGGTCTCCGTCAGCCGGTTCACGGTCGGGTGCTGTGCACCTGCTCAGCACCCGCTGGGACCCGTTTCTTATCACTGGGAGCGGGACGTGACAAGGTGTCGCCATGGCGAGCGATACCCCCTCGCGCCGCATCGGCTCCCCGGATTCCAAGACCCGAGCGCAGCTGCTCGACGCAGCCGAACACCTGATGCGGGAAGAGGGCTACGCCGCAGTCACGTCACGACGGGTGGCGGCCGAGGCGGGCCTCAAGCCCCAGCTCGTCCACTACTACTTCCGCACCATGGACGATCTGTTCGTCGAGCTCTTCCGGCGCGGGGCCGAGGAGAACCTCGGTCAGTTCGAGCGGGCCATCGCCACCGATGGTTCGCTCGCCCACCTCTGGAAGCTCAATGCCGACGGCCGCGGTGCGGTGCTCACGCTGGAGTTCGTGGCCCTGGCCAATCACCGCAAGGCCATCCGGTCCGAGATCGCCCGCTACGCCGAGCGGTTCCGTGCCGCCCAGGTGGCGGCGGTGCGCGACGCGCTGGCCGGCTCGGGTGTCGACGAGGACCAGCTCCCACCTGTCGCCGCGCTGCTGCTGATGACCGGGTTGGCCCAGGTGCTGGCGCTCGAGGACGCCCTGGGGGTGAGCGCCGGCCACGACACCACCCTCGAGTTCGTCGAGCGCGCCATCGCCCAGCTCGAGGTTCGCTCGGCTGGCGGCGTGGACTCCGGCCGGGGCCGGCCGGGCTGAGCGATCGCCAAAACGACGTCGCTATGGTGTGCTCGTGATCACCGGAGCCGCGACGGGGGCAGAGCAGTGACGATTCGGGTCGTGCAGTGGACGACGGGCAACGTGGGCAGGCAGTCCGTCGAGGCGGTCATGAAGCGCCCGGATCTCGAGCTGGTCGGTTGCTACGCCTGGTCGGAAGACAAGTCCGGCAAGGACATCGGTGAGCTGTGCGGCATCTCGCCGATCGGGCTCACGGCGACGAACGACATCGACGCGCTGCTGGCCCTCGGGCCCGACTGCGTGATCTACAACCCGATGTGGTTCAACGTGGACGAGATGGTCCGCATCCTCGAGTCCGGTGTCAACATCGTGTCCACCGCCGCGTTCATCAACGGCCGGTCCTATCCCGACGACGGACGGCAACGGATCCTCGACGCCTGTGCGAAGGGTGGCAGCTCGATGTTCGGCAGCGGGGTGAGCCCGGGCTACATCGAGCTCGTCGCCGTCGCCCTGGCCAACGCGTCGGACCGCATCGATCACGTGCTGATCAGCGAGGAGGCCGACACCACCGCCTACGACTCGCCGCCCACCGAGATCCCCGTCGGCTTCGGCCGGCCGCTGGACGACCCCGACCTGCCCGGGATGACCGCGGCGGCGACGGTGGTCTTCAGCGAGGCCGTCGCGCTGATGGGTGACGCTCTGGGAGTCGTGTTCGACGAGATCGTGTGCGAGGCCGAGTACGCCAGGACCACCAAGGAGCTCGACCTCGGATCGTGGACGCTGGCCCCCGACACCGTCGCCGGCGTGACCATCCACTGGCTCGGCAAGCTCGGCGGCCGCAGCATCGTCGAGATGCGGGTGCGCTGGCGAAAGGGCGACGCCCTCGAGCCCGACTGGAACGTCGGCATGGGGTGGACGATCGAGATCCAGGGCCGGCCCACGATCACCACGAAGATCGACGTCCTGCCGCCGCCGTACTTCGAGGCGACGACCATGGAGGAGTTCATGGTGCTCGGCCACATCCTGACGGCGCTGCCCGTCGTCAACGCCATCCCGGCCGTCGTCGCCGCGCCGCCCGGGATCATCACCTACGAGGACATCCCGCTCCCCGTGCCCAGGGGCTACGTCCCGACCTGAGCGGTCGGCACCGCCCCGACCGGTTGCGAAGAGCCGTTCAGGGGGCGGTCCACCGGTGGTGGTGAGCGCCCGGGCCCACGCGCTCGGCGGTGCCGTCGGGCAGTCGGATCTCGGCCCGCGTGCCGGTCGGGACGGTCGAGTCGAGGTGGCCCAACCCGTCCTCGAGGCGCCACTCGACCTCGATGCGGCCGGCGGGGGAGTCGTGGTGGGTGCGCGCTCGCGTGATCCCACCGCCAGGTCGGGGGGCCACTCGGAAGCGGCGGTACCCGGGCTCCACCAGCTCGAGTCCGGCCACGTAGCGGTGCAGGAAGGAGATGACCGCGCCCTTGCTGTAGTGGTTGAGCGAATGCGAGGCGGTGCCGTCGGACCGGACGCCGTCCCAGTCCTCCCAGATGGTGGTGGTGCGTTCGCTCATGTGGAGCCAGGACGGCTCGGTCTCCTGGAACAGCAGCTCGTAGGCGAGCTCGAGGTGGCCGTGGTCGGCGAGCACCGGTAGCAGGAACGGGGTGGCCAGGAACCCCGTGCCCAGATGGGTGCCGGCCTCGCGCACCAGGGTGACGAGATCGCTCGCCGCCTGGGCGCGCTCCGCGTCGGGCACCAGGCCGAAGGCCAGAGCTCGCACCAGGTTCGCCTGGGTGCGCGGGTGAACACGACCCTGGCCGTCGAGGAACTCGGTTCTCCAGGCGTCGCGCACGTTGGCCGCCAGTCGGCCGTAGACGGTGGCGGCCTCGGTCTGGTCGAGGATCTCGGCGATGCGGCTGAGCTCGTCGGCCGATCGGTACAGGTAGGCGGTGGCCACCGGGCCGTGGTCGTCGACCGCCAGCTGGGCGAACACGGTGTCCATGTCCGTCCCCGGCTCGAGCCATTCCCCGAAGTGCCAGCCGGTGTCCCACAGGTAGCGCTCGTGGGGGAGCGGATCTGGCCGCTGTTCGACCCGGGACCGGTGGCGGCCGGTGGCGGCCCGGAAGGCGGCGAAGTCGACCCAGCGGCTCATCGAGTCGAACTGGTCGGCGAGCACGTCGGTGCGCCCGGTGGCGCGGTGCAGCTCCCAGGGGACGTGCACCGCGGCGTCGCCCCAGCCGGCCGAACCGTGAGCATCCCGCCAGATCGGGGCGTCGGGGCTGGGGTCGGGCACGATGTTGGTCACCGCGCCGCTCTCGAGCTGATCGGCAGCCAGGTCCGCCAGCCATTTGGCCGAGAAGTCCCCGACGTCGTAGAGGTAGGCCGCAGTGGCGACGTAGAGCTGCCAGTCGCCGACCCAGCCGGAGCGCTCACGGGTCGGGCAGTCGGTGGGGATGTCACAGGCGTTGCCCCGGAAGCTCCACTCGGCCACGCGGTGCAGGCGGTTGATTCTTTCGTCCGAGCACTCGAACCCGCCCGTCGGGGTGAGCTCGCTGTGCACGACCACGCTGACGATGGCCGACGGGTCGATGGGTCCGGGGTGGCCTTCGAGGCGGACGTATTGGAAGCCCTTCGTCGAGTGACGGGGTTCGAACGCGGCGCCGTCTCCGGCCGAGATGACAACGTCGGTCTGGAACGGCAGGGGGGTGGCTCGGGGGGCGGCGAACGCGCCGTGGGCGATGTTGGCCTGGGTGAGATCCCCGTCGGGGTCGAGCCACTCGCCGTAGGCGATGTGGACCTCGGTGCCGGCGGGGCCGAGATCGTGGAGGCGGATCCAACCGTTGCTGTTCTGACCGAAGTCGACCACGTGGCGGCCGGGCCCGATCTGGGTGACCGCCACCGCCGGGAGCTCGTCGATGCGCCGGACCGGTGGCCCGATCGTGGGGCACAGCTCGTCGAAGCCGTGGTCGGCCATCCGGACGCCCGCCCAGCTGGTGCGGTCGGTGCCCGGCACGGCCCAGCCGGGGATGCGTCGGCGGTGGTCGTGGACCTCGCCGCAGATGAGATCGGCGGCCAGGATGTGGCTCGGCGTCGACTTCCACGACCCGTCGGTGCCGAAGACCAGCTCCCGGCCGTCGGCCAGGGTGACGTGGAGCTCGGCCAGGAAGGCGGTGGTCGGGCCGTAGGCGTCGAGCGCTCGGATGATGCCGTGCTGGCCTCGCCACCACCCGTCGCTGAGCAGCGCTGCCAGGGTGTTGGGACCCTCCACGACGAGGTGGGTGACGTCGAAGGTCTGCACCTGGATCCGCTTGCGGTAGGCGGTGAACCCCGGGGTCAGCTCGCGGTCGCCGACGCGGATGCCGTTGACGAACGCTTCGTAGAGACCGTGGGCGGTGGCGTGCAGCCAGGCCGAGGCGACCGGAGCCGCGATCGTGAGATCGCCGGCCAGGTGGTAGGCGCAACGGTGGGCGTCGGGGGTTTCGGGCGGCTCGATCGGTTCGATCCACGACGCCCCCCAGTCTTCGGGGGCAGGCGGCCCGTCCGGACCGGCGCTCACCGGCCTTCTGACGGCATGGCTCGGCGAGCGGCACCGTCGACACGTCGAACCACGGCGTCGACGAAGCCGGCGAACTCGGCGGGGTGGGTGCGGTGGGCGAAGTGGCCGGCACCGCCCACGACGTGCAGCTCCGCGTCCGGCAGGTGCTCGGCCAGCCAGGCCGCGCCGTAGACGTGCTCGCGGGACGTGTCGGTGCCGTAGCCAACCACGGCCGGGACGGTCACGTCCTCGAACGCGAACGGCGCGACCAGCGCGGAGGCCATGTCGGTTCGGAAGGCGGCACCCTCGGCGCGGCGTCGTTGTTGCACCTCGGGCGCCAACCGGTTCCATCTGGTGTCACCCAGGATCCGCCGGTACATGGTCTCGATCGGACCGGCCGGGTCCTGCGCCGAAGCCACCGCGGCGTGGTAGTCCTTCGTCGACTGCAACCACCAGTCGACCCACACGATCGGTGGTTCCCACAACCCGATGGCGGCGAACAGCTCGGGGCGGAGCGAGGCGGCCAGCATCGTCGGGTTGGAACCGAAGCTGTGGCCCACGGCCACACACGGCGTGTCGGCACGCTCGATCACCGCGATCAGGTCGTGGGCATGGTCGGCCATGGAGGTGGGGGGCGTCCGTCCGGTCGAGCGCCCGTAGCCTCGCCGGTCGTACAGGATCACCGGATGGGCGGCCAGGAGGGGGAGCACGGACCGGAAGCTCCCGGCCCGGTCTGGGGCCCCGTGGACCAGCACGACGGTGGGCGGGTCGCCCGAGCCGATCACCTCGAACGCCAGTCCGCGCCGGGCCGAGAGCTCGTCGTCGCCCTCGAGTCGGTGCTCGCCCATGTCGGGTCACGCTAGCGGTGACCGCGGCCGGGACGACCGGGGGTCGTGCTGGCTACGGTGGACGGACACGTTCTGTTGGCAACCAGGCGAGGGGCCACGTCACCCATGTCCATGGCCGAGTCGCGTCGACTCTCGACCCCGGGAACACGGGTGATCGATCGCCTGGCCACCCGGCTCCTCGGGCTCCCCCCGTCGTCGGCGGCCTACACGAGGGCGTCGGTTCGGGTTCCGATGCGCGACGGCGTCGAGCTCGCCGCGGACCTGTACCGGCCGACCTCGGGCCCGGTGGGCACGATCCTGGTCCGGGGACCGTACGGGCGCTCGGCCCTGATGGCACTGCCCATGGCCCGGATCTTCGCCTCCCGGGGCTACAACGCGTTGTTCGTCTCGTGCCGGGGCACGTTCGGTTCGGGCGGCGAGTTCGTGCCCATGGTCAGCGAAGTCGACGACGGCCACGACGTGGTGGCCTGGATGCGTGACCAGCCCTGGTACACCGGCAGCTTCGCCACGGTGGGGGGCTCGTACCTCGCGTTCACGCAATGGGCGCTGCTGACCGACCCGCCCCCGGATCTGGCGGCTGCGGTGATCTCCATCTCCCCGCACGACTTCGGTGAGCACGTCTGGGGGACCGGCGCCTTCCGCCTCGACTTCCTGGGCTGGAGCCACATGATCGCCCACCAGGAAGAGGGCGGGGTGTTGCGCGGCTCGGTTCGCACCGCCACCGCCGAACGGCGCAACGCCAAGGCGATGGACGAGTTGCCGCTGGTCCAGGCCGCCCGGACCCACCTGGAGGGCCGGGCCGGCTGGTATCCGGACTGGGTCACCCGTCCCGACCTGGCCGATCCCTATTGGGTGCCGATGAACCTGGGTATCGCGCTGGAGCGGGCCGACATCCCGATCCTGCTCATCAGCGGCTGGCAGGACATCTTCCTGACCCAGACCCTCGAGCAGTACCGACGCCTCCACGATCGCGGCGTCGACGTGGCCATCACCATCGGTCCGTGGTCCCACCTCGCCGTCGGCGTCGGCGCGGCCCGGATCACCACGGGCGAGACGTTCGACTGGATGGAGGAGCACCTGGCCAAGCGGAGTCCCCGCAAGCGGGCGAGCCCGGTTCGGGTGTGCGTCACCGGCGCCGACGAGTGGCGCGACCTGCCCGCCTGGCCGCCGCCGACCTCGCCGTCGACGCTCTACCTGCGCTCGCACCTCGACCTCTCAGCCGAGCCACCGGCCGACGACGCCCCGGCTTCGTCGTTCGTCTACGACCCGGCCCATCCGACGCCCACCGTGGGCGGGCCGCTGCTCGGTCTGCACTGCGTCACCGACGACACCGAGCTGGCTGAACGGCCCGATGTGGCCTGTTGGACCACCGGCGAGCTGGAGGAGGATCTCGAGGTGCTGGGCACGCCGATGCTCGAGCTCTTCCACGACCGCGACAACCCCCACGTCGATCTCTTCGCCCGGATTTCCCAGGTGGGCGCCGACGGGCGGTCGCACAACGTCACCGAGGGGTTCCAGCGCCTCGCCCCCGATCCCGAGCCGGGCCCGATCACGCTGGAGCTGCGACCCATGGCTCACCGCTTCCGGGCCGGAACGCGGCTGCGACTGCTGGTGGCGGGTGGATCGCATCCCCAGTTCGCCCGCAACCTGGGCACGGGCGACAACCCCGGGACGGGCGTGGAGCTCCGCGCCGCCCGCCACACCATCCACCACGGCCAGGGTGGCCGCTCGACCCTGGTGCTGCCGGTGACAAGGCCCAGTTGAGGTCGACGAGGTCGGCTCAGGTGAGGTCGGCCACGCCCCGGTGCCGCGCCTGGTAGCGGCCTCGCCCGATCCGCACGCCGAAACATCTAGAGGTATGATGGCTCGGCCAGTCGGGGAACGACGGCCGGAAGTCCACCGGCGCCTTGTGGTGCCGTCGGCTCCTGCACACAAAGAGGGGAATCTCGTGCGCAAGTACCTCCTGTTGACCCTGGTCGCGGCGTTGCTGTTGGCCGCGTGCAAGTCCACCAGCAACTCGGCGTCGACCACGGCGTCGACGGGGACCACCGTGGCCGCGGCGCACGACACCCGGGCGCCGGGGGTGACCGCCACCAGCATCAAGGTGGGGATCGTGTGGGTGGACCTGTCGTCGCTGGTGAGCATCCTGCACATCAACCAGGGCAGCTTCCCCAAGGCGTACCAGGCCATCGTGGACGACATCAACGCCAAGGGCGGCATCCACGGACGCAAGCTCGACGCCACCATGGTCGGAGTGAACCCGACCAGCCAGTCGGGGGCCGATCAGGCGTGCACGAAGCTGACCCAGGACGACAAGGTGTTCGTGGCCGTCGGGTTCTTCCTGGCCGACAACGTCCTGTGCTACGTGAACACCAACGCCACCGCCACCATCGGCGGGGCCCAGACCCCGGCTCGTCTGGCCCAGGCCAAGGCGCCCTGGTACAGCACCGATGCCGGTGAGAACCTCGAGATCAACGTGGTCAAGACCCTGGCCAAGCAGGGCAAGCTCAACGGCAAGCTCGCCCTGTTGGCCAGCGCCGCCGATCAAGACCTGCTCAACAACAAGATCAAGCCGGCGCTGGCTGCGGCCGGCATCAAACCGATCACCTCGGTCATCATGGATGCACCGATCAGTGACACCACCGCCACCATGTCGCAGGCCGAGACGCTCTCCGAGCGGCTCAAGGCCGACGGGGCGGACAAGCTGTTGGTGGTGGGCGAGTCGGCGCCGGGTTCGTATCTCCAGGGCTTGGCCAAGACCGACTACCGCCCGCAGCTGATCTTCAGCGACCTGAACGCGCTGGCGGCCTTCACCGGCAACAAGGGCAACGACCTCTCCGTGCTGAAGGGTTCGATCACCGGTGGGCCCTTCGGTCCCAACGACGCTCGCCTGGCCCTGGGTGGTCCCACCAAGGCGTGCATGGATGTCGAGCGCAAGGCCGGGCTGGTGATCAACCCGTCCTCGACGGTGGCCCAGGACCAGCCCGATCAGTTCGTGTCGTCGGCGCTGGCCTGCCAGCAGATGGCGCTGCTCACCGCCATCCTCCAGAAGGCCGGACCCACCCTCAACTACGGGACCTTCGCCGCCGCCGGCAACTCGCTGGGCAAGATCGTGCTGCCCACCTTCCCCGACGCCTGGAGCTTCGGCGCCCCGCCCAACGCGGACGGCAACCCGAAGGTGTACTTCTTCCAGTGGAACCCGACGACCGACCAGTACGACATCCTCAAGGGCTGACACCGGCAACTTCTAGCGATACCTGGAGGAACCAGCCCGCCCGCCGCTAGCCGAGTGGAGGGCGCTGTGGACCGTCAGTGGGCATCGAGGAACGGGGTGATCATGGCCAAGAGCGCGCCGGTCCGGCGGGTCACACCCATATGGGTGGTGTCGGGGAGTACGGCGAGTTGCGCGTCCGGCAGGAGCTCGAACAGCTCCACGACGTCGGGCAACGGTGAGAAGTCCCGGTCGCCGAAGATCAGCAGGGTCGGCACCTCCAGCGATCGCAGCTCGTCGGTCCAGCCCGGGAACTCGTGCACCGACGCCGACGTCTTGGCCGCGAACTCGTCGAAGTGCGCGGGATCGGGAGCGACCGCGTCGTAGCTGTCACGCATGGCCTGGAAGTCAGCTGACGTCGGCATGCGCTCGTCGTCGAGCGGCGCGCTTTCGCGGCCCGGCGGGCGGTGAGCATCGGCCGAGGCCACGATCAGTTTGCCCACCCGGTCGGGCGCGCCCACCGCCACCGCGTACGCGACCAGGCCTCCGAGGCTGAAGCCGAACAGATCGGCCTCGGCGATCCCCAGGTGGTCGAGCAGCGCCACCACGTCACCGCCCAGCGCCTCGATGGTCACCGGTCGGTCGGTGTCGGCCGTGTGCCCGTGGCCCTGTAGCTCCACCGCGATCACCTGCCTGTTGGCGGCGAGAGGCTCGAGCAGCGGCCCGAAGCTCAGGTCGATGGTCATGAGGCCACCGTGCAACAGGACGAGTGGCCGGCCGGAGCCGTGCCGCTCGTAGTAGAGGTGCAGACCGTTCACCGGTGCGTAGGCCATGGCCCGTAAGACTCTAGGCAGCCACGACTCGGGTCAGGCGAGTTGGAGTCGTTCGTGCAGCTCGGGCGGTGCGCCGATGCGGTGGAGCTCCTCGGCCAGCGCGGCGGCAAGCTTCGCGCTCGTCTGGATCCGTCGGGGTCGACCCCGCCGAGTCGGTGCCCGAGGTCGTACCGGCGCGGTTCTCGAGCTCGTCGGGGTCGACGGCGGTGTCGAAGAGCAGCGATCGTCCGGGCGGGTCGGCACCGGCCCAGAACGGGAGTCGATCACCGGGTGCGAAGGGCTGGCGGATGACGGGTACGTCGGTGCCGGCCATGGTCTCGAGGGTGGCTCGTCGATCGGGTCGGGGCAGTCGGACCTGGGGGTAGGCGGCGATCGGCATGGTCGACCACCGGTTCGACCACATCGAGAGCGGGAAGTTGGTCTCCCCACAGCCGCGCAGGTAGCGCCGGCGGCCGTCGGTGATGCCCACCTCGCGGCCCCAGTACCCGAACAGGGCCAGCTCGCGCACCGAGCCGGCCGTGCCCTCGATCAGCGGAACCAGCGACGTGCCGTGGGTGGGATGGTCGACGGTCGCATCGAACACATCGGCGATGGTGGCGTGCAGATCGACCGAGGAGGTGAGCGCGTCGATGTCGCGTGGGGCCTGGCCCGGCCAGCGCACCAGCAGCGGGATGCGGCCCATCTGGCTGTAGATGGGCACGCCGGGCTTGCCGAACAGGTCGTGCTCGCCCAGGTAGTGGCCGTGATCGGTGCACAGGATCACAGCCGTCGATCCGTCGAGGCCGGTCTCGGTCAAGGCATCGAGGAGGCGGCCCAGCCAGTGGTCGATGAAGGTCAGCTTCGAACCGTAGTTGGCCCGGATGTGGCGGGCGGTGCGCTCGTCGAGATGTCCGCCGGCCACCGCGTCCACCAGGTACGGCGGCCAGATCTCGATGGGGTGGTCCCAGTCCGGGTCGTACATGGACGTGAACGGAGCCGGCGTGTCGAACGGTTCGTGGGGATCGAACTCGTCGACCATCAGGAAGAACCGCTCGTGGGCCGGGGCCTCCTGGCGGATCCAGCGGGCCGCCTGCGCCATCGTGCGAGGCCCCGGGAAGTCCTCCTCGGAGCGGAACCAGGTGCGGGACCGGTCATACGCGTGCTCGTGAGTCGATCGAGCGGCTCGGGCGATGCTGGGTGTGCCCACCCACGACGGGTCAACGCACGTGCGCCACGGATCGCTCTCGTGGCCTCGCTCGTAGGCCCACGCCCCGAAGTCGGTGTGGTAGTTCTCGCCGCCCACCTCGAACAGGTGGGGGTGGTCCGACACCAGCACGGTGGTCACGCCTCGGGCCCGAAGTGAGCGGGTGATGGCGTCCTCCCAAACCTCGATCGAACCCCACGGACGCCAGGGGAAGTCGAGGGCGCCGACCAGGATGTCGTGGCGGGCCGGCATGCAGGGCAGCGATCCGACGTGGTGGCGGGTGAAGCGCAGCGACTGCTTGGCGAACCTGGCGATGGTGGGCGTGGCGAACTCGTCGCCGCCATAGGCCTCGAGCAGGTGGCGGTTCAGGCTGTCCAGCAGCACCACGACCAGGTTGTCGGGCCGGCCGCCCGGCGACGCCGCGCCGTCACCGCGGGATGGGGTCATCGTCCGAAGCTAGCCCGCTCGTGAGGTGGTGGGCCGGGTGGTGGATCCCGCGGCCAGGGCGTCACCTGCTGCGCGTACGCGTCGCGGATGGCGGCGGCGTCGACCACCGGGTCCGGCTCCACCATGGTGGTGGGCAGCGGCCAGCTCGTGGCGATGGCGTCGAAGTCGCGGCCGGTGACCACGGCGGCGGCCTGGACCGCGGCACCGCGGGCGACGAGCTCGTCGGCCTCGGGGACGAGCACGGGCCGGCCGCTGAGGTCAGCCACGATCTGGCGGTAGGCACGGCTTCGGGCCCCGCCGCCGATGAGCAGCACGCGCCCCCGGGTGGTGGCGGGCTCCCAGCGAGCGAGCTCGTCGGCCCCGGCGAGCAGGTTGCAGACCACTCCCTCGTAGGCGGCCCGAGCCAGGGCGCCGCGGGTCACGTCCGAGCGGATGCCGGCCAGAGGTGCCCGAGGCGTTCGGCCGGTTCGGGGTGCGCTCGCCGTCGAGGTGGGGGACGAGGACGAGACCGCCCGCCCCGGCCGGCTCGGCGACGGCCAGCTCGTCCAGCTCGCGAGCGTCGATGCCGAGCAGCCGAGCGACGGCGTCGGTGACCTTCGTGGCATTGAGCGTGCAGACCAGTGGCAGGTACCGGCCGGTGGCATCCGCGAAGCCGGCCACGTGGCCCGAGCCGTCTGCCGTCGGACCGGAGGCGACGCAGAAGGCGGTGCCGCTGGTACCGAGGCTGAGCGCGAGGTCGCCGGGTCGCAGGCCGAGCCCGAGGGCGGCGGCCATGTTGTCGCCCGTGCCGGGGCCGACCACCATGCCCTTCCACTCGCCGGCCGGTTCGGTCGGGCCCAGGACCTGGGGCAGCATGCGGTCCCAGGGTCGGGCGTCGTCCACCAGGCCGAGGAGGTCGTAGCGGTAGCGGCCCTCGCGGGGAGACCACCAGCCGGTACCCGAGGCGTCGCCGCGATCGGTGGTGGCCCTGCCGGTCAGCTCGCAGGTCAACCAGTCGTGGGGCAGCAGGACGCGCGCCACGCGACGGAACACATCGGGTTCGCAGCGTCGCAACCAGCGCAGCTTGGTGATCGTGAAGCTGGCGACGGGCACGCTGCCGCAGGCCTCGGCCCACTGGTCGGCACCGAGCTGAGCCACCAGCACGTCCGCGTCACCTGCCGATTCGGTGTCGTTCCACAGCTTCGCCGGGCGCAGGACCTCTCCGCCGTCGCCCACCACGACGAGTCCGTGTTGCTGGCCGGCGATGGCGATGGCCGACGGGCGGTTGGACCCGAGGACGCCGGCGTCGGAGCAGGCGGCTTCGAAGGCGCCCCACCAGTCCCGGGGGTGCTGTTCGCTGCGGGGCGGGTTGGTCGACCGGTGCGGGGCGCTGGCGGTGGCCACGAGCTCACCCGTGTCGACGTCGCGGACCTCCACCTTGCACGACGAGGTCGATGAGTCGACCCCGGCCACGAGCGGCATCAGCGAACGCCGAGCAGCAGCTCCGTGACCAGCTGGTCGAGCCGCTCGTGGCCGTAGCTCGCCGCAGCCAGCTCGACTTCGTCGGTCGCCGCCGAACGAACCATGGCCAGCGGCCCCGTGGCCTCGGCGAGCTGATCGACCTTGGCCGTGCGCAACGCGTCCTGGATCTCCGGGTCGTGGCGCATGCGCTCGGCCTTGTCCTTGAGGATCAGGTATGTGCGCATGCACCCGGCGGCGAAGTCCCACACACCCTCTCCCACCTCGGTGCGGTAGGGGTGGGCGTCGAAGTGGCGCATCCCGTCCCAGGCGGACTCCTCGAGCAGGCGCACGAGGTAGAAGGCGTCGCGGATCCCCTCGGAGCCGAAGCGGAAGTCCTGATCGAACTTGCCGATCCGCTGCGCGTTGAGGTCGATGTGGAAGAGCTTGCCCTGCCAGAGCGCCTGAGCGACCCCGTGGGTGAAGTTGAGCCCGGACATGGTCTCGTGCGCGAACTCGGGGTTCAGCCCGACCATGTGGGGCCACTCGAGCTCAGCGATGAAGGCCAGGGCGTGGCCGACAGTGGGCAGGAAGATGTCACCGCGGGGTTCGTTGGGTTTGGGTTCGAGCGCGATGCGCAGCGGGTAGCCGCGCTCACGGATGTGCTCGCAGCACAGGTCGATCGCCTCCTTGTAGCGGTCGAGCGCGAGCGCCACGTCCTTGGCGGCGTCGGCCTCGACGCCTTCGCGGCCTCCCCACATGACGAACACCTCTGCGCCCAGCTCGGCGCCGAGATCGATTGCGTCCAGGGCCTTGCGAACCGCGAAGCGTCGGACGCGAGGATCGTTGGCCGTGAACGCACCTTCTTTGAACACGGGCCTGGAGAACAGGTTGGTCGTGGCCATCGGGACCTTCATGCCGGTCTCGTCCAAGGCGGCACGGAACCGCTTGAGGATGGCCTCGCGCGCCGCCGGTGCGGACGCGTAGGGGATCAGGTCGTCGTCGTGGAAGTTCACACCGTAGGCGCCCAGGTCGGCCAGACGCCGCACGGCTTCGACGGGGTCGAGTGGGGGGCGGACCTCGTGGCCGAACGGGTCACGGCCCGGGTTGCCCACGGTCCACAGGCCGAAGGTGAAGTGGTGTTCGGGTCGGGGGCGCAGGTCGGTGGTCATCGGTAGGTCTCCGGTGTCAGGCGGATCGCGTAGAGCCGCGGATCGGGACGAGCGTGGGGTCGGCGATGATGGTGTCGAGGGCGACGGCGGCCGCGCCGATGAGCCCGGCGTTCACGCCCAGCGTCGACGCCAGGACGGTGCAGGGGTGCCAGTCGGCGCCGAGCGTCGACGCCGCCAGCCGCTCGGCCACGTTCGCCGCGAACGTGGCCCCGAGCTCGGCGAAGGTCCCGCCCAGGACGATGGCCTCCGGGTCGAGCAGGTGCACCACGCTGCGCAGCGCGCTGGCCAGGGCCGCGGCGGCGGGCGCGTCGTCGGGAGCGTCGTCGGCGAGCCGGTTGCGGCCGGCGATGGTCTCGAGGCAACCGCGGGCCCCGCAGGTGCAGGGGCGCCCGGATGGATCGATGACGACGTGACCGAGCTCGCCGCCGAAGCCGTGTGCGCCTCGGGCCAGCTGCCCGTCGGTGACGATGCCGGCGCCGATGCCGGTGCCCCCCGAGACGTAGACGAACGACGACAGCCCCTGGGCCGTCCCGAACCGCAGCTCGGCCAGGGCACCGAGGTTCGCCTCGTTGTCGGCCGACACCTCGAGCTCCTCGGGTAGGCCCAGTCGGGTCGTCACCTGGGCCAGGTCGGCGTCGAACCAGTGGAGGTTGGGGGCAACGTGCAGCGTGCCGGCCTCGGCATCCACCAAGCCGGGCAGGGCCATGGTGGCACCGACCACGTCGATGCCCACCGCCGTGGCGTCGGCCATCACCGCGGTGGCCACCTTGCGGAGTCGGGCGATCACCCGTCCGGTCGACAGGTCTCGGTTGTCGCCATCGCGCCGATGAAGCGAGCGGACGGCCCCGGAGAGGTCGACCAGGCAGGCGGCCACGTGATCGGCATCGATCTGCAGGCCCAGGGCTCCGACCCGGTCCCCGCTGGCCGCGACCGCCGTGGCCGGTCGTCCGACCGCACCGTCCCGGGGCGTGTCGAGCTCGGCGACGAGCTCGCGGTCGAGCAGGTCGGCGACGAGCGTCGACGTCGTGGCCTTCGTCAAGCCGAGCTCGTTGGCCAGCGCGGCCCGTGAGCGAGGTCCGCGCTCGACGAGGTGCTCCAGGACGAGGGAGAGGTGGTGGCGACGAACGTCACGGATGTCCATGGCTGTGGCCGGCCGGCGGCTCACGGCAGGAGTGACAGATGGACGGCGACGGGATCGTGGGCGTGTGCGCCAACCTCGAGGGTCACCTGGTCGGCGTCGGGCACGATTCGTTCGCGCCGGACGGGGTCCCATTCGGCCAGGGCGTCGAGCGACACGTCGACGTCGATCGTGGTCATCGCGCCGGCGGCGAGATCGGCCACCGCGAACCCGGTGAGGAGCAGTTCGCCGGCGTAGGCCCCGATTCGTGAGCGGCCGTAGACCTGCACGACGTGGTGGCCGTCACGGGCGCCCGTGTTGCGCACCGACACCCGCAGGCCGCGCCGCGTGTTGGAGCACCTCGACGACGTCGGCGGACTCGATGGCAAAGGTGGTGTACGACAAGCCGAAGCCCTGCGGATATGCGGCCGGCACGCCCAGGCGGTCGAGCAGGCGTTGGCCGTGGAACCGGTCGTAGGCGATCGAGGTGGCGGCGGGGTCGAAGAAGGGGAGGTGATCCTCCGAGATCGGCACCGAGAACGGCAGCCGGCCCGACGGGTTGTGCCGGCCCGAGAGCACATCGGCGAGGGCGTGGCCGCCTTCCATGCCGGCGTACCACATGACTACCACCGCCGGGACCTCCCGGCGCCATCGCTCGGTCAGCACGGCACCGGCGGCGACGATCGACACCACCGTGCGCGGATTCGCAGCGGCCACGGCGGCGATGATCTCCTCGTCGACTTGTCGCAGGCGCGAGCGACGACCGGTCACCTCCCATCCCGGTGGTCATGATCGGTGAGCGGTCGCGGTGGGAGTCCTGAGGATGGTGGTCCGATGATGCGGGTCGTTCGGGCATCGGTGGGAACAGGGCCAGCAACTCCGGGCGCATCATCGTGTCCATGCCGACGTACTCGCCTTCGTCCTCCGCGGTGAAGCCGGCCACCACGATGGCGACGTCCGCCGTGCGAGCTGCCTCCGCGGCGGCGGAGGGGTCGTCTTGGGTGACGACGATGATCGTCGCGTCGGGCCAGCTGGCGCGGATCCCGTCCAGCGGGGTGACGCGGCTGGGAGCGCGGACATCGGACGACCCGTGGTCGCCCATGTTGGCGTCATCGGCCAGCCGGCCGATGACGGCGATCGTGGCCGGGTCCGCCGCCAGTGGGAGCATCGGCACCCCCTCGACCGGTTCGTTGCGCAGCAGCACCATCGATCGCACGGCCGCCTCCCGGGCCAGGGCCCGGTGCTCGTCGCAGGCCATGACGTCGCGGGGCACCTCGTCTCCGTCGCGGCCGGCGTAGGAGCGAAGCTGGGTGGCCAGGATCCGCACGCCTGAACGTTCGACGGCGCCCCAGGACGTTTCGCCGGCCTCGATCTGGTAGCGCAGGTGGGTGGCGCGCTGCTGGGCGAACGGTTCCTCGAGATCCATGCCCGCCTCCAGCGCGGCGGCGCCATCGCGCATGCCCCACACGAAGTCGGTGGCGGTGATCCCGTCCCAGCCCCAGAGGTCGCGGAGGACCTCGGTGAGTAGGTAGCGGTTCTGGCCGGCCCACTCGCCGTTCACCGAGTTGTACGAGGCCATGACCGCGCTGGCACCGGCATCGAGCGCTCGGTGGAAGTGGGGCAGGTAGACGTCGTGCAGCGTCGCCTCGTCCACCTGCACGTCGACGGTGAAGCGAGCGTTCTCCATGCTGTTGAGCGCGTAGTGCTTCACGCACGCCATCACGTAGCGCTCGGTGCCACGCACCAGCGCCGCGCCCATCTCGCCCAGAAGGTGGGGGTCGTCCCCATAGGTCTCCTGCGCCCGCCCCCAGGCCGGATGGCGAGGCAGGTTGATGCACACGCCCCCGAAGAAGTTCCCGTCCACGGCGCGGATCTCCCGGCCGATCGCCTCGCCGATCCGCTCCTCGAGCACGACGTCCCACGTGGCGCCCCTGGCCATGGTCACCGGGAAGGCCGTGCCCTGCCCGGCCACGCATCCCCGGGGCCCGTCGACGAACCGGGTTCCGGGGATCCCCGAGCCGGGCCACCTCGCCGTGCACGTACGGATGCCGGTTGTAGCCCTCCCGGCCCGACATCGCCTCCAGGCCGGACCAGAACGGTGTGTCTCCGTCCAGCAGCCCGAGACGTTCGTCCTCGTCGAGCTGGTCGTACATGACCCGGGCCAGGTCGTGGGCGTCCACGCCGTCCCGGACGGCCATCACGGCCCGATCGAATGTCCCCGGATCCCAGCGCTCGCCGCGCCGGTCGGAGGCTCCGTCCGACTGTGCCACAATTAGTACAGTAGATGAACTAACCAGGGGACGCAACGCGAGACTCACGACCTGCATGCATGGTCGAGGTGATGTGAGGGCAGGTACCTGGGTCGACGAGTGTTCCTCGCGCTCGACGTCAGGAGGTTGGCCCATGAACCTGATCGACCCGAGTGGCGGCCAAGGCGCCCTGCTCGACGCGCTGGTGGCCAACGCGCACAACCGGTTCACCGACCTGCTCCGCGAAGCCGGCCGCTCGTCACCCGGTCCCGGGGCGGCCGACGAGATCGAGCGTCAGCTCGACCACGAGCTGCGGGCCCACCTCGATACGGGGGCTCGCGTGCTGGGTCCGGATCTGACCGGCTCGGAGCTCGGCCAGCTCCGCGAGGATCGTGACGCGATGCTGGCCGCGCTGCTCCGCTACCAGGAGCGCCACGACGTGGCCTCGATGCGCCTCTTGTTCAAACGGTTCTGCGAACACATCGAACTCGAGGAGCTGTCCCTGCTCAGCTCGGTGGGCGACCGGGTGGGTGACAGGCACCTGGTCGCGCTCGGCTTCCGCTACGCCGAGGTCGCCGACACCCGACTCGACTAGGCGGGTGACCGCCGCCTCGGGCGGTATGGAGGGAGCGGGACGCGCCGTGTAGATTGCTGCGTCCCCTCTGCCCGCGATCTGGGGCCACGCGGGGATGGCACGCCCGTGCCTGGTGGCACGACGGCCGGTTCCAAGTCCAGTGAGTCACCGTGATGGAAGTGCGATGAAGATTGCCATTGTCGGAACGGGTGCAATGGGCGCGGTGTACGCCGCGCTCCTCAGGAAGTCCGGCCACGAGATCTGGGCCATCGATCCGTGGCGGGAGCACCTCGATGCCATCGAGACCGATGGGCTGCGGGTTTCCGGCGCCAGCGGCAGCTATGTCGTCGATGGCTTCCAGGTCGCGGCGACACCGGCCGATGCCGGACCGTGCGACCTGTGGGTCGTCGCCACCAAGGCGTCCGACGTCGACCAGGTGGCCGGTGGGATCGCCGGCCTGCTGAGGCCCCGAGATGTGGTGATGCCTTTCCAGAACGGGCTCGGGGCCGGCGAGCGCGTTGCCCGCCATGTCCGTGAGGACCAGATCGTCATCGGGATCGCCGAAGGCTTCGGGTCGTCCATCCCCGAGCCCGGATCCGTGCACCACAACGGCATGCGCCTGATCCGCATCGGTGAGATGCGCGGTGGGCTGACCGAACGGGTGCAGCGGATCGAGCGGATGTGGCGTGACGCCGGCTTCAACGTGCGGGCTTTCGCTGACGTCGACCGCATGATCTGGGAGAAGTTCCTCTGCAACGTGACCCTCGAGCGCGCCGACCGCAGCCTTCGACGTCACGGTGGGCGAACTGATGACGAATCCCGAGACTTGGGCGGTAGCCCTCGGCTGCATGATGGAGGCCTACCGGCTCGGCACGGCGCGAGGCGTCACCTTCTCCTTCGACGACCCCGTGCGCTATGTCACCGAGTTCGCATCGACCATCCCCGACGCCAGTCCCTCGATGCGACTCGATCACCTCGCCCGACGTCGCTCGGAGATCGATGTCATCAACGGGCAGGTGGTCGAGCTCAGCCGTGGTCTCGGGCTCGAGTCGCCCTACAACGAGTCGCTCTGCGCGGTGATTCGTGCTCGTCGAGTCGCGATTCGACGCCTAGGTGGTGCTGGCGGTCCACTGACCAAATTGGGTCCGGGCCGGTGGTTCCGCGGGCGCAGCCCGAGGCGGGTCGGGCGGCCGTCCGTACGGCGGGCGATCCGCGGGGATCGCCGGGCCCGTCGCCGCCACCAGCTGATCGCGTCGGCCATCGAGCTCATCGGTCGGTGCGGGTACCGGGAGCTGCGCCTGCGGGCGCTGTGCCAGCACGCGGGGCTGAACGACCGCTACTTCCACGAGTCGTTCCGGGACCTGGAGGACCTCCTGATCGCCTGCTACGAGGAGGTGGCGGAGGTGACCGCCCGGGCCGTGGCCGCCGTGGAGCCCCCAGGATCCTCGACGCCCACGGTGCAGGCCCGGAAGTTGATGGTGACCTGCTTCGGTGCGGTGATGGCCGATCGAGCCCGCGGCCGCCTCCAGCTGATCGAGGTGGTGGGGGTCAGTCCGACGCGTCGAGTCAAAGCGTCGGGAGGTGTTCCGTGCCTATGGACGGCTCCTCGGCGAAGCCCTCGCCGAACGCGGCTGGGGCCGCCGAGGCCTGGATCTCGATCTCACGGCCGCGGCGTTCGTGGGGGCCGTGCACGAGTTGCTGGTCGTCTGGATCCGTGACGATCAGATCAACGATGTCTCGAAAGCCGGCCGGTGCGACGTCGTGGCAGTGGAAACTGACCGACCGCCGGGCGCGCTTGACCGCGATGGTGTGGCCCGACTGCGGCACGGCCCTCACCCGCGACAAGAGACACACATTTTGCCATTGCCGTCCGTCCGGCGATCTCGACGCGGTACAGTCCGCCTCCTCATCCACCGAAGGACCTTTCGCGATCCGGTCGCACATCGCCATGGGAGGGATCGTGGGGTTCGAGCGGTTGTCGCCGCGGGAGCGGGAGGTGGCCAGGGTCGCGGCGACGGGCTGCACGACGAAGGCCATCGCCGACGAGCTGTACCTCAGCGTCCGTACGGTGGAGAGCCACCTCGGGTCGATCTACCGCAAGGTCGGCGTCACCTCCCGGTCGGCACTGGTGGCGGCGCTGGCCGGGCCCGGTGTCGGCCGACCAGCTCGGCGCGCCGGTCGAGGCCGCGGCCGTCGTCTCGAAGACCCTCGGGTTCACGGCGCCGGCGAACTTCGTCGGGCGCCAGGACGAGCTGATCGCCATCGACAAGGCGCTCGCCGCGTCGCGGGGCGGATCCCGGCGGATCGTCACGATCGGCGGTGAGACCGGTGTGGGGAAGACCACCCTCGTGGCCAAGGCGCTCGAGTCGGGGCTCGAGCCCGGCACGAACCTGCTCGCCGGCCGGTGCGTGGAGGACTTCGCCACGCCGTTCGGTCCGATGGCCGACGCGCTGCTCTCCTACCTCGAGGACCGGCCGGGACCGCTCGAACCGGTCGTGGGGCCACGGGGCGGGGCGCTGGCCACGATCCTGCCTGGGCTCGCCCCCAGGCTGCCGGCCCTCTCCGACGCCGTCGACCCGTCCATCCTGCCCAGATTGGTGGCGATGGCATCGCTGCAGGTGCTCCGGCAGCGCGTCCTCGGGTGGGCTGGCGATCCTCGTCCTCGAGGACCTGCACTGGGTGGACGAGGCCACGATCGCACTGTTGCGCTTCCTGCTCGCCTCTCCCGAGGATCTGTCCCTGCTGGTCGTGGCCACGTTCCGCGACACCGAGATCGAGCCGGGGCACCCGCTGACCGGCCTGCTCGCGGACCTGCGGAGACTCGACGAGCACCAGGGGCTCGCGCTGCGCGGCCTGTCCCTCGACGACACCTTGACGCTGGGCCGAACGCTTGGCGGCGGCCTCATGGACGAGGAGCAGGTCGTTCGCCTCCACACGCAGTGCGCGGGCAACGCCTTCTACCTCGCTCAGCTGCTCGCCAACGACAACGGGGGCGCCGCCGGCAGGAGGTGGGCGGCGACCTGCTCACCGCGTCCATCCTCGAGCGCGTCGACCGACTCGGCGGGCCGCCGGTCGGCATGCTGGAGGTGGCTGCGGTCATCGGCCTGGAGTTCGACCTCGCGGTCGTCGAGGAGGCCGTCGTCCTCGCCGGGCTGCCGGAGACCCCCCGGCCGATCGACCTCGTCGAGCGGGCTGAGCGGGCCGGGCTCCTCTCACCGATCCCCGGGCTCGACGAGCATCGGTTCGTGCACGACGTGGTGCGGTCGGCACTGCTCGGGCGGTTGTCCACCTCCCGTCTCGCCCGCCTCCACCAGGCAGTTGGCCGGGCCCTTCTGGCGCTCAGGGGCGACGATCCGGCCGGCGCCGCGCTGGTCGCCGCGCACCTGGCGAAGTCGCCCGATGCCGGCGATCGGATCGAGTCCGGACGACGCGCCCTGCAGGCCGTGACCTCCGACGTGGCCCGCCTCGCTCCCGACGATGCGGCCGAGCTCGCCACGGCCACCCTGCGCACCCTCCCGGTGGGCACCGACGCCGACGGCGTCCGCCTCGACCTGCTGATCGCGCTGTCGGAGGTCCACTACCTGCGGTTCGACCACGACAAGCCACCGGCGCGCCGTGCTCGACGCGGTCGCGGTCGCCAGCCGCACCGGGACCCGGCGATCTGGCCAGGGCATTGCTGCCCTATCGCCTGCTGCCGAGGACCGGCACGGTCGAACGAGGAGATCCTCGCCCTGGTGGACGAGGCCGTCGCCGACCTGCGTGGTGACGACACCGCCGTGCTGCGCGCCCGCCTCGGCGGCTATGCCGCCTACCACCGCTCGGTCGGGGGCGCCGGCTTCTCCGTCGGCCCCGCTCGCCGAGCGAGCGGTCACCGATGCCCGCGCGTCGGGGAACCCCGCCGCGCTCGCCATGGCGCTCTACACCTTGGCGGGCGTGCTGCTCGGCAGCCCCGACACCAACCGCCAGCTCGCCGTCGGCGCCGAGCTGGCGACGCTCCGCGACCAGATGCCCGCCGAGGTCGATCCGACCGACGGGGTCCGGTTGTCGGCCACGGTCAACCTCCAGGTCGGCGATCGCCCCGCATTCGAACGTGACCGGTCCGCCCTGGAAGCAGGAGCCCAGCGGACGCTGAGCGCCTTCATGGGGTCGATGACGACCATGTTCCGCGCCACCATGGCGCTGTGCGAAGGGGATCTCGAGGTCGCCGCCGCCGCCAACGACGCGCTGCTCGGTGAGGCGCTGGGCGACCCGAACGTGCTACTCGGATGGTTCGCCCAGCTCTGTGGTGTCCGCCTGGCGCAGGGTCGTGGCCATGAGGTGGTAGCGCTGGCCGAGCAGACCCTCGCCGACCATGGAGACCTCGCCGTCGTCCATGCGGTCACCGGTTGGCTCGTCCACGCCGTCGGCGAGTCGGAGGCCGCGTGGTCGATCGTGGAGCCCGTCGTCGCCCGGGGGCCCCACCTGCTGCCCGACGACTGGGTGCTGGCCGCGTCCGTGGCGCTGCTCACCCGGGTCGTGGTCGAGCACGGCACCGACGAGGACTGCGTCGCGCTGGCCGACCGCCTCCGCCCGTACTCCGGGCAGCTGGTCGTGGTGGGGTCGGGCACGCTCGTCCTGGGCGCGGCCGATCACTTCCTCGGGCTGCTCCATGCCCGGCTCGGCGACCGCGAGGGGGCGGTTGCGCTCCTGTCGTCGGCGCTCGAGCGGGAGGCCGGGCTGGGCGCCGACGCTGCTCGCCGCCCACACCCGACTGGCCATCGCCCGTCTGGAACGGCCTTGTGACGCCGACCGGACCGGCGCCCACCCGATGGTGGACGTGCTCGGCCGTGAAGCAGCCGTGCACGGCTGGCTCGGCCTCGCCCGCGACATCGAGCGGACGCAGGCCCGGGCGTGCAGGGTCGCGCTCGACCGGCTCGACCGGTTGATCACGGGCCGACCAGGGTGCCGCTGACCAGGGTCCAGCCGGTGGGCAGCGCCGCAGGGGTGCCGATGATCCCACCGGAGACCACGCCGGTCAGGGTGGCCCCGGCCAGGTTCGTGGAGGACAGGTTGGCGTTGGTGAGGTCGGCGTTGGTGAGGTCGGCGTTGGTCAGGTCGGTGTTGGTCAGGTCGTCGCCGGTGAGGTTGGTGCCGGTGAGGTCCTTGCCGGACAGGTCGGCCTGGTAGAGGGCCTGGCCGTCGTTGGACAGGTCGGTGCCGGTCAGCGTGGCCGTGGCCAGCCCGGTCGCGTTGTTCAGGTAGGTCGAGCCCGACAGGTTCGCCCCGGTGAGGTCGGCGCCGGTCAGGTTCGTGCTGTTGAACGTCGCCCCCGACAGGTTCGTGCCGGCCAGGTTCGCTCCCGACAGGTTCGTGCTCGTGAAGTCCTTGCCGGACAGGTCGAGGTTCAGGCCGTGCAGGTCGAGGCCCGAGCCGGTGAAGTCCGCGCCGGTCAGGTTGGCGCTGAACAGTCCGGCGGACGTGTCGGTGCCGATGATCGTGGTGTTGATCCCGGTCAGGTTGGTCAGCTTGGCGCCCGACAGGTTGGCGCCGGTGAACACCGTGTTGGTGAGTGTGGCGTTGTCGAGGTTGGTGTTGGTCAGGTCGTCGCCGGTGAAGTTGGTGCCGAACAGGTACTTGCCGTGCAGGTCGGCCTGGTAGAGGGCCTGGCCGTCGTTGGACAGGTCGGCACTGTTCAGGAGGGCGGTGGACAAGCCCGTGGCGTATTGCAGGTACGTGGCGTTCGACAGGTTCGATCCCGCCAGGTCGGCGCCGGTGAGGATGGTGCTGTTGAACGTCGCCCCGGACAGGTTCGTGAGCGCCAAGCCCAGCGCCGGTCAGGTTCGCACCAGAGAAGTCTTTGCCGGACAGGTCGAGGTAGAGGCCGTTCAGGTTGAGGTTCGAGCCGGTGAAGTCCGCGTAGGTGAGGGTGGCGCTGAACAGTCCGGCGGACGTGTCGGTGCCGATGATCGTGGTGTTGATCCCGGTCAGGTTGGTCAGCTTGGCGCCCGTCAGGTTGGCGTCGGTGAACACCGTGTTGGTGAGTGTGGCGCTGTCGAGGTTGGTGTTGGTCAGGTCGTCGCCGGTGAAGTTGGTGCCGGTGAGGTCCTTGCCGTGACAGGTCGGCCTGGTAGAGGGCCTGGCCGTTGTTGGACAGGTCGGTGCCGGTCAGCGTGGCCGTGGCCAGCCCGGTCGCGTAGCTCAGGTAGGTCGAGCTCGACAGGTTCGCCCCGGTGAGGTCGGCGCCGGTCAGGTTCGTGCTGGTGAACGTCGCCCCCGACAGGTTCGTGCCGGCCAGGCTCGTGCCCGACAGGTTGGTGTTCGACAGGTCCTTGCCGGACAGGTCGAGGTTCAAGCCGGCCAGGTCCAGGCCCGAGCCGGTGAAGTCCGCGCCGGTCAGGGTGGCGCTGAACAGTCCGGCGGACGTGTCGGTGCCGATGATCGTGGTGTTGATCCCGGTCAGGTTGGTCAGCTTGGCGCCCGACAGGTTCGGCGCCGGTGAACACCGTGTTGGTGAGTGTGGCGCTGTCGAAGTTGGTGTTGGTCAGGTCGTCGCCGGTGAGGTTGGTGCCGGTGAGGTCCTTGCTGTGCAGGTCGGCCTGGTAGAGGGCCTGGCCGTTGTTGGACAGGTCGGTGCCGGTCAGCGTGGCCGTGGCCAGCCCGGTCGCGTAGCTCAGGTAGGTCGAGCTCGACAGGTTCGCCCCGGTGAGGTCGGCGCCGGTCAGGTTCGTGCTGTTGAACGTCGCCCCCGACAGGTTCGTGCCGGCCAGGTCGCGCCCGACAGGTTGGTGCTCGACAGGTCCTTGCCGGACAGGTCGAGGTTCAGGCCGTGCAGGTCGAGGCCCGAGCCGGTGAAGTCCGCGTAGGTGAGGGGGGCGCTGAACAGTCCGGCGGACGTGTCGGTGCCGATGATCGTGGTGTTGATCCCGGTCAGGTTGGTCAGCTTGGCGCCCGTCAGGTTGGCGTCGGTGAACACCGTGTTGGTGAGTGTGGCGCTGTCGAAGTTGGTGTTGGTCAGGTCGTCGCCGGTGAGGTTGGTGCCGGTGAGGTCCTTGCCGTGCAGGTCGGCCTGGTAGAGGGCCTGGCCGTTGTTGGACAGGTCGGTGCCGGTCAGCGTGGCCGTGGCCAGCCCGGTCGCGTAGCTCAGGTAGGTCGAGCTCGACAGGTTCGCCCCGGTGAGGTCGGCGCCGGTCAGGTTCGTGCTGTTGAACGTCGCCCCCGACAGGTTCGTGCCGGCCAGGTCAGCGCCCGACAGGTCCGTGCTGGTCAGGTCGAGGCCCGTCCCGGCCAGGTTCGTACCGGTCAGGGTGGCGCTGAGCAGGCCCGCGGACTGGTCGGTGCCGACGATCGTGGTGTTGATGCCGACGGCGTCGAACAGGTCGGTGTTCGTGAGGTTGGCGTCGGTGAGCACGGCGTTGGTGACGGTCGCGCCCGACAGGTCCGTGCCGGTGAGGTCAGCACCGGTCAGGTCCACACCGGTGAGGTCGCAGTTGGTGAGCTTCTTGCCCGAGAGGTTCTGCCCGGAGAGGTCCGCGCCCGGTGTGTACACGGTCGGGTCGCAGTCCCGGCCGGTCAGGTACTCGGGGCCGAGCGGCGTGTCGGTGCCGGTGGACGTCGCGATCGGCGTGCCCGAGGCGGTCGAGAAGGTGTCCGAACCCCACATCTGGTTGCGGTACGTGCCGGACTGGTCGTAGAAGCCGACGACATAGGTGGACGCACTCAGCCCCGTCAGCTGGTAGTCGCCGCTGGCATCGGACACCGTCAGGCTGACTGGGGCGCCGCTCGCCTGGTCGTACGCGATCACGATGATGTTGCCGACACCGACCGAGCCGTTGCGGACCGAACCCGAGATGGTCGACTGCGGCGCGAGCGTCGTCCCGACGCCCGCGGTGTCAGCCCCGGGGCTCACCGTGACGAGCGGCGCTGTCGCCGAGGACGTGGCGCCCCCGGAGTAGCGCGTGGTGTAGCCACTGAGGCTGAACCGGACCTGGTAGCTGCCCTCGGGCAGCGGCGGGAGCTGGTAGGTGCCGCCGGTCGTCGAGGTCGTGGTGGCGACGGTACTGCCGGTCGACGGGGCGATGGCGCTGACGGACACGCCGGTCAGCCCGTTGGACCCGTCGGTGACCGTCCCGGAGATCGTCCCCGGTGAGAGGGCGAGCGTCTCGTCGATCGTTGCGGGGCTGGCCAGAGAGGCGACGACGTCCGTCGCGCCCGACCAGCTCGACGCCCCCTGCCACCAGTCCGCCGACGAGAAGCGCACACGGTACGTGCCGTCGGGCACGTTCTTGGACATGAACGAGTAGTCGCCCTGGCTATCGGTCACGGTCGTCGCGACCTGCGTGTCGGACGTCGACGAGAACAGCGTGACCGACACGCCGGCCGGGTTGGTGCCGCTGGTGGAGTCGGTCACCCGCCCGTGCAGCACGGCGCCGGCCGGTTGGCAGCCCGCGAGCGCGAATGCGGCCGCCACCAGGCCGCACACCAGGGCCACCATCCCGGCGGCACGACGAACACGCCCCCACCCAGGCATCCCCGTCTCGTCGTGCGCCCCCGCGGGTGCGAGGGTCGCTGATCCGGCTCGTTCGTTCACGGCGTGCTCCCGATGTCAAGCATGGTGGTCGGCCTTTCGGCCCAGGAGGGTGACGGTAAACAACGGGCGTCGTGGCGCGCATCCGGGGAACTACGGAATTCGAGGCTTCCGCTGGCGATGGTGACGGCGATGTCGCTTCAGGGGCCTGGAGCCCTCTGTAGCCGGCCTGATCCCCATGTTTGTGAGTCGGGCTGGCGGGATTTGAACCCACGACCACTTCGTCGCGGACGAGAACAGCCCGGCCACGGCCGTCCGTTCTCGACCGCACAGATCCTGGCACAAGGGGTCGAGCGTCCATCCGGGTCCGTGGCTGGTCGGGGACGGTCGGGCAGGTTTGGGCCCCCGATGGCGTTCCTGACCGACACGGCAGCCACCTCGCCGCCATCGGCCTGATGGATCCAGGCCGCCGAACAGGCGCAATACCCACGCTGAATCTGTCGACGAGGTGGTCAGAGGACCCTCGTCATCTGACCGATGCAGTACCCGGTTGCGGCGGGCGGCGGCCTCATGGCTGGTCGTCGCGATCGTCAGTCGGATCGGATGCACTCACCCGCTCCACTCGTGTCGGCTGACGTCCAGTCCCGACGTCGCAGCTGGCAAGCTGCGGGGATGGTCGGGGCGCGCCAGTCGAACACGGCGTGGGTGCGGCGCGTGCTGGGGCTGGCCCTCGTCGTGGTGGTGGCGGGCTGCGCGTCCCGAACCGCGTCCATTTCCCGGACGACGTCGACTGCTCGGCGCTCGGGCGCCGTCAGCCAGCCGACCACCTCACCCGCGGCCACGGCCATGACGTCGGGCGCCGACCGCCCCACCGTGGGCGGCGTCGTCGGCGCCGTGCCTCGGCCGGCCCACGTGGTGGTCGTGATCGAGGAGAACCACGCCGAGTCCGACATCATCGGCAACCCGGCCGCGCCCTATCTGAGCAGCCTGGCCGCCCGCGGGGCCCTGTTCACCCAGAGCTACGGCATCGGCCACCCCAGCCAGCCGAACTACCTGGCCCTCTTCTCGGGCTCGCCCCAGGGGGTCACCGACGACAGCTGCCCACCACCGGGTGCGCCCTTCCACACCCCCAACCTGGCCACCGCCCTCCAGACCGTGGGCGCCAGCTTCGCCACCTACAGCGAGGACCTCCCCGCCACCGGCTCGAGCGCGTGCTCGTCGGGGGCCTACGCCCGCAAGCACAACCCAGCCACCGACTTCGCCGACATGGCGCCGGGCGAGAACCGACCGTTCAGCGCGTTCCCCGCCGACCCGGCCAGCCTCCCGACTGTCTCGTTCGTGGTCCCCAACCTCGACCATGACATGCACGACGGCACCGCCGGCCAGGCCGACACCTGGTTGCGCACCCACCTGGACACCTACGTGAAATGGGCGAGGGCCCACGACAGCCTGCTCGTGATCACCTGGGACGAAGACGACTACTCGGCGGCCAACCGCATCCCGACCCTGTTCATCGGTCCCATGGTCCGGTCCGGCCGCTACCCCGACCACATCGACCACTACACCGTGCTCCGGACCCTCACCGCCATGTACGACGCCGCCGCACCGGGTCTCGCCGCCCAGACCGCACCCATCACCGACGTCTGGACCACACCCTGAACCCAGCCCCCAGCTGGCCCCAGCTCGAGCTGTAGTGATCGGCCAATGACTCGTGGCAGCGGTGGATGGGTGGTGTCAGTTCGGACGACCCCGAGCTCGACCGGGTTGTCAGGGCGGGCACACCGCGCTGACGGGAGTGGAGCCGAAGTAGCGCTGCCACTCCGCGTTGCTCAGGTCACGACCCACGATCGCGCACGCGCCGGCCGCGGACGCGTCGAGATGGAAGCGCACGACCACTTCGAGCGCAGCCGAGGGACCGTTGTTGCGCCCGACCATGATCACGGTCTGGCCCCCAGGTTCGAACGCGGCCGCCGTGTCGTCGGGTGCCTTGTCGAACCCGACGACCGGGGGCAGATAGGTGAGCTGTGGCCCGACCGGGCTGAGGGTGTGCGCGTCGAACAGGTTTCCGCCACGGGTCAACAGCAGGGAGCCGTCGTTGCTGAATCGGAGACCGCTGTCGCGGGTCGTGGTGGAGGTCCGGCCTGATTCCTGGGTGGCGACCAGCGCCCAGGTGGAGGTGTCCCACAGGAAGTCGTGCTCCACGTCCTCCCAGTACGGGACGCTCGAGGTGAGCGCCAGACGGTCACCAGTGGGACTGAACGCGAGCTGCTCGAAGCGGGGGGTGTCGAAGCCGGTCTGGGTGCCGGGGAGCTCCGGATCCGTCTCGAGCGTCCTAGCCAGGTGGCCGCCGGGGAGGTCGAAGATGCCGACCCGGCCCTGGTTCGTGGCGACGGCGAGATGGGCGCCGCCTGGATCGAGACCGAGGCCGACGACCATGTCGGCCCAGTAACCAGTCGAATGAAGCAGGCCCGAGCCGGCCACATCGACGGTCGTGATCGAGGAGAGGTCCGCGGCCCGGAACACCTGGGCCGCGGTGGCGGTGGCGAAGTCCCAACCGGCGAGGGTCGAGGAGTCACCGCTCGCGGCGGTGATGGGCACGGGGACGCGACCCCGGATGTGTCCCGTGGTGAGGTCGACGACGATGCCCTCCTCGTGGCTCCTGTCGGCCGTCTTGGCGTTGACCACCAGCAGGCGGTCGTCGGGGGTGAAGACGAAGGGCGTTGCCGAGTCGATCTGCTCACCTGGGGCCAGCGCCGCGAGCGACGTCGTGGTGCCGGATGCGAGATCCTGAACCGTCACCGTCGTGGCGTCGGGGCTGAGGGCGATGTGGGATCCATCGGGGCTGAGCGACCAGCTTGCGGCGGTCGCTCGGGAGGTCGCGGACAGCACGTCGATGCCCGGGTTTCGGGTCGGGTCCCACACCACGGCCAGGCCACCATCGCCGACCCCGATGAGCCGGTTCCCCGGGCCGAGGAAGGCAAGCTGCTGGGCCAGAGCTGAGCCAGGGAGGGTCACCGGCTTGGTCCGGGCGCCGGTTGCATCGTCGAACGTCCACTCGGTGGCCGGGTGGCCGAACGTCTGGTTCGCCACGAAGTGCGAACCCGACGAAACCGCAGGGGCCGGATCGTTGTTGTTGTCGTAGAACAAGGGCTTGTGCGCCTCCAAGTCGAAGAGGCTGAAGTGGTAGGAGCCCCCGCCGTCGATGATCTGGACCGCGACCTGGCCATCGGCCGAGAAGCCGTCGTTGATCCCGTCGATGCGGCCCTGGTACGTGCCGTCGTCGACGCGGATCAGGTCGGTGCCCTCGTCATAGGGGCACGGCGGGTTGGCCTTCCATCCGCCATCGTTGTAGCTCACGTAGCCGACCAGCCACCTGCCACCCGGATCGAACTTCCAGAAGTCGTCGCATCCGTCGAGTCCGACCCGATTGGGCGTCGCGCTCGACGAGGTTCACGAGCGTGACGGCGCCAGAGCCGTCCTGGACCGCGACCTCGGTTCCGGAGGGGCTCACCTGCACATCCGTGGGGTAGCCGGCGAGGCCCAGATCGATGCTCGATAGGGGTGCGCCGGTAGCGGCGTCGAAGCTCAGCAGGTGGCCGCCGACCACGCCCACGACCCGCTGGCCGTCCGGGGTGAGCATCGCCACGCTGGACGCTTCGACCGGCTGGTACAGCGTGTGCAGCTGGTCGGTGGCCAGATCGAGCACCGCCCACGACCCCAGGTCGTAGGAGTAGATCGTCGCGAGGTGACCGACCACCGCGTCGGTGCCGCTGGCTTGGGCGTGCCAGAGCATGCCGTGCGTGGCGTTGGCGCTGTCCACCGACCACAACTCGTTGCTGGTCTGATCCATGGCGAGGGAGTAAGGGCTGGTCGCGTCGCGGTTGACGGCGACCATCGAGTCCTTCGGGGCAGCCGGCAGCAGGTCGACGCGCTCGGTGCCGGTATCGACGTCGTACAGGTGGGTGGCGACGTTGGTCCCCGCCTCGAGCAGGCGTCCGTTGCCGTTGACGAACGAGAAGTAGGTGGATAGCCGCCCGGCGGTGGTGATCGACTCGCCCGGGTGGTCCCACGGGATGAGCTTGACGCCGCTGACACTGCCATCGCTGGCGAAGTCCCAGACCACGATCTCCGCGCCGTCGAACGCCGCAGCACGTCGACCGTCGCTGGTGGTGGCCAGCACCTGGAAGTTGCCGATGCCACCCATACCGGCCGGGAGCGGCAGGAAGTGGTCGACACCGTGGTTGGCCTCCTGGGTGAGGTCGAGCAGGGTGACCCGTGCCGCGGCGTCGTCGGGTCCACCGATCTGCTCGGCCTTGGCCGCCAGGAGCAACGCCAGATCGAGGTGGGTGTCCTTGAGTGCCATCGCGTCGCTGTCGAGGTTCTGAGCCTCGAGGGAGGCGTTGGCCGCAGTGAGGTCGGCGTTGGCCGCGGCCAGATCCGCGTTCGCGGCGTTGAGGTCGACGTTGGCCTGCTGGGCAGCCTGGTCGGCGGCGGTGGCCGCGGCCGCGGCCTCCTGGGCCTGCTGCTGAGCGGCGCTGGCCGCGGCCGCGTTCTGTTCGGCCTTTGTCTGCGAGGCACGCGCCTCGGCGGCGCTCTGCTCGGCCTTGCCCTGCTCGGTCAGGGCGCGGGCCGCGCTGGCGTTGGCCTGCGTGCGCTGGCGGTCGGCCTCCGCCGCGCTGGCTTCAGCGTTCTGCTGTTCCGTCGCGGCGTGCTGCGCGTTGAGCTGGGCCCGCGCCGCGTTGGCGTCGGCCTCAGCCTTGCGCTGCTTCGCCTCCGCCGCCTTCGAGGTGGCGAGCTCGCTCTGGCGGTCGGCCTCCGAGCGGGCCAGGACCGCGGCCGTCTCGTTGCGCCTCGCCCGGTCCGCGTTGTGCAGCGCGGCGAACGCGGCACCGGCTGATGCCACCGACAACAGGACCAAGGCGATCGCGGCCGCGAACGCGGTGCGGATCGTGCGCCGATGCTGGCGGACATCGGCGCCGGCCAGCTCGTCCTTGGCCAACCCGTGCATGGGGGCGGCCAGCTCGGCCACCTCGTCGCGGAACCGCCCGTTGCGAAGGTCGAGCTGCTCGTCGCCTCGGGCCCATCGCATGTCCATGTGGCGGGGCTCCTCGAGGAACGCCCCGGCCAGAGCTGCGGGCACCGCCGTGGAAGCCGTCATGTCGAGGTCCTGCGCCACCGGGTCCCACACGAGCTCGCCGTCGGTGAGCACCGGAAGGATCAACGCCGGGTCCTTGTGGGTCCGCCAGTATTCGATCTCGCGGTTCACCCACTCCGATTCGCGGGCCTCGGGTGAAGCGAGGATCACGAAGTAGTGCGAGTCGTCCAGCGCGGCCGTGATCGACGCCCACAGGCTCGGGTTGACCGACAGGCCGGTCTGGTCACGAAAGACGCGCAGCGACCGACGGCGCCACCATGGCTTGGCGAAGCGCTGGAGCCCGTCCTGCAGACGGGGGGCCAGCAGGCCATCCGCCGCGTGCGAATAGGAGATAAATGCGTCGTAGGCCATGGCCACCCCTACCGATCCGGGCCCCGCGTGCGCCGAGAAGGGCGGGAGCCTGCGTTTCGACTGGCATCATCGTACCGGCTCGTCGATGCGCCGGCCGCGGAGAGTGACGGTGCGGCGGCTCTGGCGGTCAGCGGCGCGGCCCCGCCCCGGCCGGTGCGGGGCGATGCTGTTGAGTGGGGCATCTGGTGTTCAGCCGTACCAGCCGGCGACGTCGGCGATGACGTCGGTGTGGCCTGATTGGTTGAACACGGAGATGGCGCCGTTGTCGCCGAGTTTGACGGTGACGGCGTTGGGGATGACTTCGCCGGGGGTCCAGTTGAGGTTGGAGGCGGTGGGTTGGGTCTGGCCTGTGGGCCACAGGGTGAGGTAGGACCCGCCGGTGGTGTCGGCCACGGTGACGTTGGACACGACGGCCTTGGCGTCGGTGGGGACGCCGCCGTGGCCGGCGACGGCCACGGTGCGGGTGGTGCCGGTCGACCACGGGCTGGTGTAGCCGCCGGTGTTGCCGGCCCCGGGGCGCGAGTCGAGGATGCGGGCCGGGGTGAGGGGGTGGAACAGTTTCCCGGTGCCGGGCTGGTAGTAGCCGGCGACGTCGATGATGACGTCGGTGTGGCCTGATTGGTTGAACACGGAGACGGCGCCGTTGTCGCCGAGTTTGACGGTGACGGCGTTGGGGATGACTTCGCCGGGGGTCCAGTTGAGGTTGGAGGCGGTGGGTTGGGTCTGGCCTGTGGGCCACAGGGTGAGGTAGGACCCGCCGGTGGTGTCGGCCACGGTGACGTTCAACACGACCGCTTCGGCGTCGGTGGGGACGCCGCCGTGGCCGGCGACGGCCACGGTGCGGGTGGTGCCGGTCGACCACGGGCTGGTGTAGCCGCCGGTGTTGCCGGCCCCGGGGCGCGAGTCGAGGATGCGGGCCGGGGCCAGCGGGGTGAACCCGTCGCCGGTGGTGGTGTCGTAGTAGCCGGCGACGTCGATGATGACGTCGGTGTGGCCTGATTGGTTGAACACGGAGACGGCGCCGTTGTCGCCGAGTTTGACGGTGACGGCGTTGGGGATGACTTCGCCGGGGGTCCAGTTGAGGTTGGAGGCGGTGGGTTGGGTCTGGCCTGTGGGCCACAGGGTGAGGTAGGACCCGCCGGTGGTGTCGGCCACGGTGACGTTCAACACGACCGCTTCGGCGTCGGAGGGGACACCACCGTGGCCGCCGACGGCCACGGTGCGGGTGGTGCCGGTCGACCACGGGCTGGTGTAGCCACCCGTGTTGCCCGGCCCCGGGCGCGAATCGAGGACCCGGGCCGGGGCCAACGCATGGAAGTACGAACCCGCGGGTTGGACAGGGGTGACCGGAGTCGACGGTGATGACGCCGGGGAGGTCCCGACCGAGTTCGTCGCGGTCACCGTGAACGTGTACGACGTCGCGTTCGTCAACCCCGACACGACACACGACATTCCGGTGGTCGTCGCGCAGGTCTGGCCACCTGGTGATGCCGTCACCGCATAGCCCGTGACCGCCGCTCCGCCGTCGATGTCAGGCGCCGACCACGACACCGTGGCCCGGGCGTCGCCGACGACCGCGGTGACTGCGGTCGGCGGTCCGGGTGGGCTCGCGGTGGCGACCGAACCGATCAGCTGGGGGACCGAGTCCGCGAACCACATCTGCCCGCGCGGGTCCGCGGTGATCCCGTCCGAACCCGGCGGGCCCTGCGCCTCGCCGGTGAGCGCGACGACCAGGTAGCGGGACACCGCCCCGCCCGTGGTGATCTTGCCCAGCGAATAGGTACCTGACGCGGCGCCGAGGTTCGTGAACCACAACGCCCCGTCGGGACCACCCGCGATCGAGGACGGCACATCGATCGACGGGTCGGTGAAGTTGGTGACGACCCCGCTGGTCGTGATCCGTCCGATCGAGTCGTTCCCACTGTTGGTGAACCACAGGGCACCGTCGGGACCCGGGGCGATCCCGGTCGGCGCGTTGATGGACGGGTCGCTGAAGTTGGTGACGACCCCCGTCGGGGTGATGCGTCCGATCGAGTCGTTGCCGGTGTTGGTGAACCACAGGTTCCCGGCTGGGCCGGCGGTGATGGCCTGCGGGGAGCTGACCGAGGGGTTGCTGAAGTTGGTGACGACCCCCGTCGGGGTGATGCGTCCGATCGAGTCGTTGCCGGTGTTGGTGAACCACAGGTTCCCGGCTGGGCCGGCGGTGATGGCCTGCGGGGAGCTGACCGAGGGGTTGCTGAAGTTCGACACGACCCCGGCGGTGGTGATGCGCCCGATCGAGTCGTTGCCGGTGTTGGTGAACCACAGGGCACCGTCGGGACCCGAGGCGATCCTGGACGGCGCGTCGATGGACGGATCGTTGAACGAGGACACGACCCCCGTCGGGCTGATCCGTCCGATCGAGTCCCCGTCAGAGTTCGTGTACCACAGCGCTCCATCCGGACCGGTTGTCACCCCCAACGGGCCTGAGACCGACGGATCGGTGTAGTGCATGAACCCACCGGCCCTGAACGCCAGCGGACCGATCTTGCCCTGGCTCGAGACCGACGGTGTCACCTCGGTGGTGACCCGACCGATGGCGTTGCCCGCGGAATCGGTGAACCACATCGCCTGGTCCGGACCGGCGACGATCCCCTGCGGGTCCAGGAAGGCGGTGTCGGTGTAGAGGGTCGCCACGCCGGCGGTCGTGATCGAGCCGACCGTGGTTCCTCCTGACGTCGTGTACCACAGGTTCCCGTCGGGTCCCGGCGCGATGTCTGTCGGCGAACCCACCGACGCGTCGTTGAAGTGGGCGAACGCCCCCGCGGTGGTGATCCGCCCGACACCCGTATCGGTGAACCACAGCGCCCCGTCCGGGCCCGAGACGATCGAATCGGGCTGATCCGACGGGGTCCATGACGGATCCACGAACACCGTCACCACCCCAGACGTGGTGATCCGCCCGATCGAGCGGGTTGCGTCCGTCGTGTTGTGGCTGGTGAACCACATGGCCCCGGCCGGGCCAGCCGTGATCGACGTCGGCCCTTCGAACCCGCCCGTGAACGATGACACGGCCCCGGCCGGGGTGATGCGACCGATCGAGTCGCTCGTCGAGTTGGTGAACCAGAGGTTCCCGTCCGGGCCCGCGGCGATGCCGGTGGGGTCGTGGATCGATGCGTCCGTGAAGGATGACACGGCCCCGGCCGGGGTGATGCGACCGATCGAGTCGCTCGTCGAGTTGGTGAACCAGAGGTTCCCGTCCGGGCCCGCGGCGATGCCGGTGGGGTCGTGGATCGATGTGTCCGTGAAGGATGACACGGCCCCGGCCGGGGTGATGCGACCGATCGAGTTGTCGCCGGTGTTGGTGAACCAGAGGTTCCCGTCCGGGCCCGCCGCGATCCCGGCCGGATGGCTGATCGTGCCCCGGGCACGCGAGACGACCACCCCCGGCCCGACCACGATCGGCACCGACGGCGTCGACGCCGCGCCGGTCCCCACCGCGTTGGTGGCGGTCACCCGGAACGAATAGGTCGTCCCATCGGCCAAGCCCGACACCAGACACGACCGCTCCCCAGACGTCGAGCACCCCGCCGGACCCGGCGAGGCCGACACCGTGTACCCCGTGATCGGCGACCCCCCGTCGAAGGTCGGGGCCGACCACGACAGCCTCACCTGCGAGTCGCCGTTGGCCACCACCGGCTGCGACGGCGTCCCCGGCCCGGTCGGCCCCGACGACACCGACACCGCCAAGATCGCCGAGGAACCTTGGGCGGCCACCCACATCCGCCCATCTGGTCCCGTCGCGATCCCCGCGAGCCAGGAGGCCACGGGAACCGCGAAGCTCGACACCCCACCCGACGGCGTCCACGCGGCCGACGGTGCCGCTCGAGTTCGTGAACCACAGGTTGCCGTCGAGACCGGCGGCGATCCCAGAGGGACTGTTGATCGACGCATCGGTGAAGGTGGTGACGACCCCGCTGGTCGTGATCCGACCGATCGAGTTGTTGCCGGTGTCGGTGAACCACAGGTTGTCGTCGGGACCCGTCGCGATCGCCTGCGGTGAGCTGATCGACGCATCGGTGAAGTTGGTGACGACCCCGCTGGTCGTGATCCGACCGATCGAGTCGTTTCCCTCGTTCGTGAACCACAGGTTGCCGTCAGGGCCGGTCGCGATCGCCTGCCGGTGAGCTGATCGACGCATCGGGGAACGACGACACCACCCCAGCCGGGGTGATCCGCCCGATCGAGGCGCCGCCGGTGTTGGTGAACCACAGGTTCCCGTCCGGGCCGGCCGTGATCCCGAGCCGGCGCGCGGATCGACGGATCGGTGAACATCGACAGCACCCCAGCCGGCGTGATCCGCCCGATCGAATTGCCGAAGGAGTTGGCGAACCACAGGTTCCCGTCGGGACCGGCCGTGATCCCCCGGGGACCGAAGATCGACGGGTCCGAAAAGGTCGTGACCACCCCGGAAGGGGTCAGCGCGGCCGATGGAATCGTTGTCGCCGTTGGTGAACCACAGGTTCGCGTCCGGGCCGACCGCGATCCCGACCGGGGCGCGGGTGCTCGTGAACGTCGAGACGGACCCCGATGTGGTGATCCGCCCGATCGCCTGCTTCGCGACGTCGGTGAACCACAGGTTGCCGTCCGGGCCGGCCGTGATCCCCCAGGGACCGCCGATCGACGGATCGGTGAAGTTCGACACCACGCCGGCCGGGGTGATGCGCCCGATCGAGCCGTTGCCGTAGTTGGTGAACCACAGGTTGCCGTCCGGGCCCGCGCGATCGCCTGCGGGTCGCTGATCGACGGGTCGGTGAAGTTCGACACCACGCCGGCCGGGGTGATGCGCCCGATCGAGTCGTTGCCGGAGTTGGTGAACCACAGGTTGCCGTCGGGGCCGGCGGCGATCGCTGTCGGGCGCGTTGATCGACGGGTCGGTGAAGTTCGACACCACGCCGGCCGGGGTGATGCGACCGATCGAGTGGTCGTCCAGTGGTTGGTGAACCACAGGTTCCCGTCGGGGCCCGCCGTGATCTGGGAGGGGCGGTGGATCGACGGGTCGGTGAAGTTCGACACCACCCCCGCCGGAGTGATCCGCCCGATCGAGCGCCGAAGCCGTTGGTGAACCACAGGTTCCCGTCGGGGCCCGCCGTGATCCCGGACAGACCCTGATCCGACGGATCCGTGAACGACGACACCACGCCCGCGGTGGTGATCCGATCGATCGTGTTGGTCCCCCCGTTGGTGTAGTTGGTGAACCACAGGTTGCCGTCCGGACCCGCCACGATCCCCTCGGGGAGGTTGATCGAGGGGTCGGTGAAGGTCGACAGGTCACCCCCGGGGGTGAGGCGCCCGACCGAGTTGTTGTTGACGTTGGTGAACCACAGGTTGCCATCGGGACCGGCGGTGATCCGGTGCGGGGTGGAGAGCCCTTGGGCGACGACGCTGACCGTGCCCGCCGGATCGGCCAGCGCGGGGACGGCGGTGACCACCGCCGCAGCGGTCGCGGAGACACCCGCCAGCATGGTCACCACGACCGAGGCGCCGAGCAGTCTCCCCAACCGGCCGCGGCCAACCCGGCTCGCACCTGGTCCACGACCTCGATCGGCGCGGCGCACCGACCAGACCACACACCCCCAGCGCCGAAGCGCTCCCCAGACCGACGAAACGATGGAGACGGAAGCTAGCACCGTGCCGTGTGCCGGCGTCGGGGGAGTCCACTGCGACGACCGAGCAGACGATCTCGACCATGGCCCAGCGCGGCCAGAGTCGGCTGCCACTCCTCCAAGGCCATCGAGTGGGTACCTGCGAGTGGGACAACGATTGTCGAGTCCAACCGGAGGACGTTCCATCGCGCATCCACCTCCCGGGCCGGGCCGACTCGCTGAGGTAGGAGCCTCGAGCCGAGGTCCCGGCGAGCCAGCCATGCGTCGGGCCGTCCGTCGTGAACGACCACATGACCATCATCGGCAACCGGGGCCCATCCGACCGTGTCGGCCACGACACTCCAGCCGTGCCCGCGCGTACGATCCCGGCCGGTGGCGCGACGAGCCAGCTCGGTGGTGCTCGCCTCGCCGGGGCGATCGCGGCACGCGCCGGCTGTGGCGGCAAGAATCGACGGCATGGATGCCGCCGGCTCGCTGTTCGACCGCCTGCCTGACCAGGAGCGGATGGAGCTTCGGCGGGCCGCCCGGCGGCGGCGCTTCAAGAAGGGCGAGGTGCTGTTCCACGAGGGTGACCCCGGTGACACGCTGCACGTCATCGAGTCCGGCCACGTCGCCATCCGCACCTCGACGCCGCTGGGAGACGTGGGCACGTTGGCGGTGGTGGGGCCGGGCGACGCCTTCGGCGAACAGGCCCTCGTGTCGGGCGAGGCGGTGCGAACCGCCGTCGGCGGTGGCGATGGACGCGGTCGAGACGATGTCGGTGGGGCGCCGGGAGTTCGACCAGCTTCGCAGCCGTCTGCCGTTGGTCGACCGCTTCCTGGTGGAGGTGCTCGCTCGCCAGGTGCGCGCCATGTCGGCCCTGCTCCTCGAGGCGCTCTACGTGGATGCGGAGAGCCGGGTGCTGCGCCGCCTCCTCGCGCTGGCAGACGAATACGGCGGCCCCGAGGCCAACACCCCGGTGGTGGTGCCCTATACCCAGGACGACGTCGCCACCATGGCTGGCACCACCCGCCCGACGGTCAACCGGGTCCTACGAGCCGCGCAGGAGTCCGGCGCCGTCGAGCTCGGGCGCGGGCGGGTGACCGTGACCGACCGGCCGCCGCGCTGGTGAAGCGGGCGCAGTGACCGCTGGTGGCGGACCCGCCGAGGCAACGGGCCGGGCGCAGGATCTGCGGGAGGCAACCGGCGATGGTGACGGCGAGGTCACCGAAGTGGCCGCGGACACGGTCGGGCCCGACCGGCCGAAGCAGGTCCGCGAACTGGTCTCGCGCGGCGATTATCTGGCCGCCTACGACCTGGCCATCTCCGACCCGGCCACCGCGGTGCCCGCGGCCCACCTCGGCTCGCTCGAGTTGCCGTACCTGGCTGTTCTGGCCCTGGCCCGGTCCGGGGCCACCGACCGCGCCGAGGAGGAGTTCCGTCGGCTCGGCCTGGCCGATGCGGTCGAGCGCGGCGTGGCCGGCTCACAGGCCGAGGACATTGCCGCGCTCGAGGCGCGCATCGCCAAGGATCGGGCCCTGACCAGCACCGATGACCGGCGACGGTTGTCGGCGGCCGCCGCTGAGCTCTACCAGCGGGTCTACGACCGCACGCACGGCTCCTATCCGTGCATCGACGCCGCGACGATGTGGCTGCTCGCCGGTGAGCGGCGTCGCTCCGCCGAGCTGGCCCGCCAGGCGATGCGTCTGTGTGCCCTCGAGTCGCCCGGCGAACCCGACTACTGGACGGCGGCCACCCTGGCCGAGGCAGCTCTGCTGCTCCGCGATCCGCAGGCGGCCGCGGTCGCCCTCGCGAAGGCCGATCGGACGTCGATCGGTTCGTTCGCCGCCCGGGCGACGACCCGGGGCCAGCTCGAGCTGATCTGTGCCGAGAACGAGCTTGACGCTGGGTTGCTCGAGGTCTTGGCGAACCCCCGGGTCATCCACTACGCGGGCCACCGAATGGCCCCGCCTGGTGCGCCAGGGCGGTTCACGGCCGACGAGGAGCGCCGGGTCGGCGATGAGATCAGGTCGTGTCTGGACACGCTCGGCGTGGGCTTCGGGTACGGGTCAGCGGCTTCAGGAGCAGATCTGCTCTTCGCCGAGGCCCTGCTCGATCGCGACGCGGAGCTCCACGTGCTGCTGCCCTTCGAGCGGGACCAGTTCATCGAGACGTCCGTGGCCGACAGCGGACCCGCCTGGGTCGAGCGCTTCGGGCCGCGTCCTGGCGGGGGCGACGTCGGTTCGCTACGCGTCCGACGGGCAGTACCTCGGCGACCCGGTGATGTTCGACTTCTGCTCACGGGTGGCGATGGGCGAGGCGATCCTGCGGGCCGGGGTCCTGCGCAGCCCGGTCGACCAGGTCGTGGTGTGGGACGGGCACGAGGGCGGCCTGACGACGTCACCGGCACCGCGGTCGACCTGGCCCGATGGCGCGATCTCGGGCGGGCCAGCCATGTGATCGCCACCTCGGGACCCCGATCCGGAGAGCTTGGCGGAACGGGCGCCCTGTCGGCCGACGCCGACGCCCGCCCGCCGCCGGACTCCCCACCTCACCCAGCCGGGCGGATGATCCGCGCCATGCTGTTCGCCGACATCGCGGGCTTCAGCACGCTCGACGACAACCAGCTCCCGGTGTTCATGAGCGTGGTGATGGGGGCCCTCGCCGATGTCATCGTTCAGTTCGACCGCGCCCTCATCAGCCGCAACACGTGGGGCGACGGGATCTACCTGGTCTTCCGTGACGTCGCGTCCGCAGCGAGCTGCGCGTTGGCCATGCAACAGGCGGTGCGTGACCTCGACTTCGCCAGCCTCGGGCTCGGCGGTCTGCACGGGCTCCGGATCGGCGCACACGTCGGGCCGGTGTTCGAGGACGACGACCCCATTCGCGGCGAACCTGTCGTGTACGGCGCAAATGTGACCCGGGCGGCGCGCATCGAGCCCCGCACGCCAGAGGGCGAGGTCTACGTGACCCATCCGTTCGCCGCGCTGGCCGCGCTCGGCTCAAAGCGGGCGTTGGTCCTGCCAGTACGTCGGCCATGTCCCGACGGCCAAGAACTACGGCGTGCTGCCGATGTACGTGCTCAAGCAGACGACGAGCCTGGTCGCGGCACCAACGGGCCGACCGCGCTGAACCTGCCCCACATCAGGAGCCACGGGTGGGGCCGCAACCGGCGTCTGACCGATCCCTCCGACGCCCCGATCTGGTCGCTTCGGCGAGCATGGATCCCACCCCCAACGCGGCGGTCGCCTCTGGCGGGAAACGGCGCGATCGGGCATCGGCACCCCGGAAAGCGTCCCGTGCGGAGGCCGTGGCGGCCGGCCAGGCCGGCGCCAGCGGCGATGATCTGGTTAGATGAACGACAGGAGGGACCTGTTTTGGGGAACCGGACCCACATGATGATCGATGCCGGCCAGGTACTGGACCCGTCGGCGTGCCGTGCTCGGCTCGTATCGTCAGCGATGTCGGTGGGCGTCCGCCGCAGCTGATCCGGGTCGGTGGACCGCCCGACCCGACTCGGTGTTCCGCGCGTCGAGTGCGACTGGCCGCGGGCGCTGAGCGGGACCCGTCATGTTGCTCGCAGCCTTCCGTGACCTCCAGTGGCGCAAACGTCGTGTGGCGATCGCGGTCATCGGGACCGGCCTGGTTCTGGCCATGACCATGGTGCTGTCGGGCTTATCGGCCAGCTTCCGCGCCGAAGCCGATCACTTCGTGGGCCAGCTCGGAGCCAGCGCCTTCGTCTTCCCGAGTCAGGCCGACGGCCCGTTCTCGGGGTCGCTCCCGGTCCCCGCCGACCAGGTGAAGGCGGTCGCCGCGCTGCCCGGCGTCCACCGCGCCTCACCCCTCGTCTTCATCCAGGCACCCCTTCAGCACGAGCCGAGTCCACGGGCGGTCCTGGTCGGCGTCGAGATCGGCGGCGTCGGCTCTCCGATACCGGACAGCGGCCGGGCCCTGGCCGCCAGCGGTCAGGTGGTGGTATCCAACAAGCTCGCCAAGAAGCCCGGCGACACCCTCGAGCTGGGCAACAAGACCTTCAACGTCGTCGGGACCGTGGGCGCCACCGCGTTCGCGGGCACTGCCGTCGTGTACATGCCCATCGGCGATGTCGATGCGGTCGCCTTCCGCGGGGCGAAGCTGGCGACGATGTTCGTCACCCAGGGCACCCCGACGACGCTGCCCGACAGCCTGCACGTCGACGATCCGCACCAGGCCGTCTCCAACCTGATCGAACCGCTGCACGACGCCCAGAGCGCCATCTCGTTCATGTCGATCCTGTTGTGGATCGTGGCCGCCTGCGTGCTGGCGTCGGCCATGTACCTCTCGGCGATGGAACGAAGTCGGGACTTCGCCGTGTTCAAGGCGACCGGCGTGTCCAACGGGGCGCTGCTGGCCGGTCTCGCCATCCAGGCGCGTGGTCATCTCGCTGATCTCGGCGCTGATCGGTCTGGCCCTCGCCGTGATCCTGGCACCGCGGTTCCCCCTGGCCGTGACCATAACGCCGTCCACGCTGATCGCCCTGCCCGTCGTCGCCGTGCTGGTGGGGTTGCTCGCCAGCTTGATCGGCATGCGCCGCGTGGTCTCCGTCGACCCCGCCGCCGCGTTCGCCGGACCATGATCGGAGTAGACACGTGCCCGATCTGATCGTCGAGGATCTGGTGGTCGAGTATCGCAGCGGTGACTACGTCGTGCGCCCGATCGACCACCTCAGCTTCGAGCTGCGAGCCGGGCTCGCTCGTGCTGCTGCTCGGCCCCAGCGGTTGCGGCAAGACCACGCTGTTGTCGTGCCTGGGCGGGATCCTGACGCCGACATCGGGGTCGATCCGCCTCGGCGAGACCGATGTCACCGGGCTCAGCGGACGCGCGCTGAACGCCTTTCGGCGCGACCAGGTCGGGTTCGTGTTCCAGGCCTTCAACCTGGTGCCCAGCCTCACCGCGCTCGAGAACGTGATCGCGCCGATGCGCGGCGCGAAGGTGCCCCGGTCCGAGCGACAGGCTCGGGCCGAGGCCCTGATGGAGCGTGTCGGGCTCACCGACCGCTCCTCTCACCGGCCCGGGGATCTCTCGGGTGGTCAACAGCAACGCGTCGCCATCGCCCGCGCCCTCGCGCTCGACCCGCCGTTGATCCTCGCCGACGAGCCCACCGCGCACCTCGACTTCATCCAGGTCGAGGCCATCCTCAAGCTCACCCGCAGCCTGGCGTCCGCTGAGCGGGTCGTGGTCGTGTCGACGCACTGACGAGCGGATGATCCCGCTCGCGGACGTGGTCATCGAGATGGTGCCGAAGTTCCTGAACGACTCGAGTGAGCCCCAGGCCGTTTCGCTTGCCGCAGGTGAGATCCTGTTCGAGCAGGGGAGTTGGGGAGAGCTCGTCTACCTCGTCGAGGAAGGCGAGATCGACATCGTGCGGGTCGAGGCGGATGGAGCGCTGGCACTGCTGACCACGCTGACGCCGGGCTCCTACTTCGGTGAGACCGGCCCGATGTTCGGTCTGCCGCGTTCGGCCCACGCGGTGGCTCGCACCGCGGCCGCGGTCACCGGCTACTCGATCAGAGCCTTTCGCGGACCGCGTCAGCCGAGCAGCCAGGCGTCGGAGCGACAGGGCTTCGAGGTCACCGCCGTCTGACCTCCCGAGCGCCGTCGCCCACTCGGTCCGGCCGCGGGCCCCGTCGAGGGGACGCCACCACGAGCTGGTCACGCCGCCCATTGCCCATGTGAAGCCGGGAGCTGTCGCACACGTCGGCCCCGGCGCCTTGGCGTTCCACCGCGGTGCGTTGCGCCATTCCATCCACCACTCCGTCAACCGGACCTGCAGCAGGCCCGCGTCGCAGCTCGCCGCGGAGCGCGGAATGGTTGATCACGGGGGAGCCAACATGTCGCCGAGGTCCCTGACGACGACATCCGCACCGTGGGCTATGAGTTCGTCGGCCTGGCCGGTGCGGTCGACCCCGACCACGAATCCGAACCCGCCGGCGCGTCCAGCGGCGACGCCGGCGAGAGCGTCTTCGAAGACGACGGCGTCGTCGGGTTGGATGCCGAGAACCCGCGCCACGGCGAGGAACATGTCCGGCGAGGGTTTCCCTCGGAGATGCTCCTGCTCCGCCGTGTGGCCATCGACGCGCGCGTCGAACAGGTCGTCGATGCCGGCGGCGATGAGCACCTCCGCGCAGTTCTTGCTGGAGGACACCGCCGCGCACCGCAGCCCGGCCTCCCGCGTCGCTCGGACGTAGCGAAGCGAGCCCGGATATGCCTCCACGCCGTTCTGCCGGATCCGACGCAGCAGCAGGTCGTTCTTCCGTCTCCCGAGGCCCTGCACGGTCTCTGCGCCGGCGGGGTCATCGGGGTCGCCCTCGGGTAGCTCGATGCCGCGGGCGGTCAGGAACGAACGGGTGCCGTCCGCGCGCGCCTTGCCGTCCACAAACGCGTCGTAGTCGCCCACGGCGTCGAACGCCACGAACGGCACGTGGTGGCGCGCGGCGCGATCGCGGAGGTAGCCGTCGAACATCTCCTTCCACGCGGCCGCGTGCACCATCGCTGTCTTTGTGAGTACACCGTCCACGTCGAACAGGCACGCCCGCGCCCGCTCCGGCAGACCCAACGCACCCCGACCACCGGACGCCGATTCATGAACGCCGAGCTCACCGTGCGGGACTCCACCTCCAGTTGAGGATCTCGGGCAGGTCGGTTCCGTGCTCGTCGATGCGGTGCTCGTGTTCGATGAGCTTGTCTCGCCGCGCCAGCGCGAACGCTAGTGGCGTCGGGCGGGCGATGATCGCCGTGCCGTCGCCGCGATTCGGATATCCCCTACCGGACGACCGCGATCTCAGCCGTCGGGTTGCTGGGATAACATGCGGTGGAGAGAGCGTTCTCGGGGCGCACCACGGTTGTCGGAGGGCGCGACTGATGACAAGGCCTCAGGAGCCGGGGCCCGACCTGGTTGCGACGGTTGAGCAGCTCGCGGAGCCGGAGTGCTGGAACCTGTTGGCCGGCGCACAGGTCGGACGTGTCGGTCTGCTCGTCGAAGAGCGGGTGCAGGTGCTGCCGGTGAACTATGCGCTGGATGGCAGGACCGTCCTCTTCCGTACCGCGGAGGGAACGGTCTTGAACGAGGCTTCGATGAGTATGGTCGCCTTCGAGGTCGACTGGTTCGACGGGACGAGCCATGAGGGCTGGAGCGTGGTCGTCGAGGGATTCGCCCGCGACATCGGCGACGCGCTCGGCGCGGACGCCGAGCGCATTCGACACCTCTCGCTGGTCACGTGGGCGCCCGGGACACGACCACGTTGGTTCCAGATCGAGCCCGACGCGGTCACCGGCCGTCGCATCCGTCTGCTGCCCGCATCGCTCTGACGCGGCCCACCGTGCCGTCGGTCGAGGAGGTCGTGGTGGGTGTGGAGGCCCGTCGGATCTGGGGTTTCGCGTGCGTCATCGGCGGGGATCGTATGGGCCGCGCCGATGTGCGGCGCGCGCAGAGGGCGTCTGCTGTCGTTGCCGATCCCGCTGGGTTGCTGGAGCGGTGATCCGGCACCCGTCGTTTTCGGTCGAGCCTTGGGTGGTTCGTGAGACTGGGCTGGATCTGGATGTCCTCGCGCAGACGGAGTCGGTCTTCGCGCTCTCGAATGGCCACATCGGACTTCGCGGGAACCTCGACGAAGGCGAGCCCCATGGCCTGCCGGGCACGTACCTGAACGGGTTCTACGAGGAGGGGCCGTTGCGGTACGCCGAGTCGGGCTACGGCTATCCCGAAGCGGGTCAGATCCTCGTGGACGTCGCAAACGGGAAGCTCATCCGCCTGTTCGTCGACGACGAGCCGTTCGACGTTCGACATGGCGAAGTGCGACGCCATGAACGCGTCCTCGATCTGCGCAGTGGCCTGCTTCGCCGAGAGGCAGAGTGGACCTCCCCAACCGGACGTGGCGTGCGGGTCTCCACGACACGGCTGGTGTCGCTCGTACAGCGATCACTCGCCGCAATCTGCTACGAGGTCGAACCGCTCGAGGCGCCGGTGCGGCTCGTCCTCCAGTCCGAGCTCGTCGCGAACGAGCCGCTGCCCGATGTCGTGCAAGATGATCCGCGCTCGGCGGTGGGCCTGTCGGGCGTGTTGCGCCCCGAGTACGACTCCTGCACTGATGGCCGAGTCGTGCTGGTGCACGTCACCCGCGCCAGCGGCCTGCGGGTCGGTGCGGGCATGGATCACACCCTCGACGGTCCTCCCAACGCGGAGGTGCAGTCGGAGACCAGCGGAGACCTCGGCCGGTTCACGGTGACGGCGCGCCTCGAGCCCGGCCAGCGGCTGCGTCTGGTCAAGTACCTTGCCTATGGCTGGTCCAGCCGCCGCTCGGTGCCGGCCGTACGCGACCAGATCGACGTGGCACTCGCCACGGCCCGGCAAAGCGGATGGGAAGGGTTGTGCTCCGAGCAACGCCTGTACCTGGACGCATTCTGGGCGCGCGCCGACGTCGAAATCGACGGCGACACCGAGGTGCAGCAGGCCATCCGCTTCTCGTTGTTCCACACCCTCCAAGCGGGAGTCCGCGCCGAGCGGCGGGCGATCCCGGCCAAGGGTCTGACCGGCCCCGGATACGACGGTCACACCTTCTGGGACATGGAGGCGTTCGTCCTGCCAGTTCTCACCTACACCGCCCCGGACGCCGCCGCCAACGCGCTCCGCTGGCGACACAGGACGCTCGACCTGGCGCGGGCTCGGGCGCGGACGCTCGGACTCGTCGGAGCGGCATTTCCGTGGCGCACCATCGACGGTTCGGAATGCTCTGGCTATTGGCCCGCGGGCACCGCGGCCTTTCACATCGACGCCGACATCGCGGACGCCGTGATCCGGTACATCCACGTCACAGCTGACGAAGTCTTTGAGCGCGAGATCGGTATCGAGCTGCTCGTCGAGACAGCACGGGTCTGCTACTCGCTCGGGCACCACGACACCCACGGACGATTCCGCATCGATGGAGTCACCGGCCCCGATGAGTACAGCGCGCTCGCCGACAACAACATCTACACCAACCTCATGGCCCAGCGGAACCTCCTCGCCGCCGCCGACGCCCTCGCACGGATGCCACACATCGCTCGGGAGCTCGGCGTCGACGCAGAAGAGACAGCCCGGTGGCGCGACGCGGGCCGCGCCGTGGTCATCCCTTTCGACGAGACGCTAGGGATCCATCCCCAGGCCGACGGCTTCACCGACCATGAAGTCTGGGACTTTGCCTCGACGAGCCAAGACCAGTACCCCCTCATGCAGCACTTCCACTACTTCGATCTCTATCGCAAGCAGGTCGTGAAGCAGGCCGACCTCGTGTTCGCGCTCTATCGACGGGGCGACGCGTTCTCAGCCGAGCAGAAGCGTCGCGACTTCGACTACTACGAAAGGCTGACGGTGCGTGACTCGTCGCTCTCCGCGAGCGTGCAGGCGATCGTCGCGGCCGAAGTCGGACACATGGAGCTCGCGTACGCGTACCTCGCCGAAGCGGCTCGAATCGATCTCGACGACAGCAACCACAACACCCGCGACGGGGTGCACGTCGCCTCGCTGGCGGGAGCCTGGCTCGCCACCGTCGCCGGTCTCGGCGGCCTCCGCGACCAGGACGGCACCTTGCGCTTCGCACCGCGACTCCCCGCACGGATCCGGCGACTCGCCTTCCGCCTCACCTATCGGGGCCGCTTGCTGAGTGTCGACGTCGACCAGCGACGTACCCGATACACGTTGATTCAAGGCGCCCCCCTGACACTCGCCCATCATGGGTCGCCGGTCACGCTGCACGACGACGAGCCGGTCGAGCGGCCCACGCCGACCGTTTCGAATGCCCCCGAGCCGACCCAGCCCGCGGGACGCGCACCGGCACCTCACCCGAGAGCATGAGGTCGCGGCGGCGTCGGTCGCCGACCTCGCGCCACCGGACCACCGGGCCTCACAGCCCGCCGTAGGCAGCCCTGCTGCCGCAAGGCGTCACGGGCCCTGGTTCTGGCCCGTAAGCTTCGCGCCATGGAGCTCCCCCTTACCGAGAACGAGCGTGTGCTGTTGCAGGAGGTGCTGTCCTCGGCGTACCGGGACCTCCGGATGGAGGTCGTCGGAACGGATGACGTTGCCTACCGACGGGCGCTCCAGTCTCGGGAGCAGGTGCTAAAGACGCTGCTCGACCGTGTCGGCGGTCTGCTGGATCTGGCCTGACCACCTCGTCTGGAGGGTGACCTCGGGTGACTGCCGAACGTCACCCACGCCGCTGCTGACCGCGCCTACCGCATTCGAAGGCGCCGGCCGGAGAGTTCGCGCACCACGAGGCGCAGGACGACGTCGAGGGCGCCTGGCCGCCATGGCTCGACGCCGGCCTGATCCGTGAGGGCCAGCTCCGTCCGGTCGACCACGCGAAGCATCGGTCCTCGATCCAGGACGCTCCAGCCCTCGCGTTGTGCATCGTCGATCCGGTCGACCTCGAATCCGACCAATCCCGGCCCGTCTGCGGCGGACTCGACGACTGCGAAGTGCGCAACCGGCCCCGTTGCCGTCGAGCCGGGAGGATGGCCGACCCCGGCACCGAGGACCACGCTGGCGGTGGTGTCGAGGCCCAACTGCTCGCGCCGCCCGGTGAGCCTCCGGCCGAAGTCTCCCGGGTCGTCCTCTCCCTGCGTCACGGGCACCTGACCCCGGGCTGGTCGTCCAAGGTGCCGCCGCCGGTGGTGTCGGCCATTGAGGGTCAGTCGAGGACGAGCACGGTCGCGAGTGCTCCGTCGAGGGCGCTCGGCAACCACCGAGTCGACGAAATGGCGAGATCTTGGGTCGTTCGACCCTAGATCCGGTAGGCGCCTCAGTCAGACCATGTACCCAGCGTCTGGACGACCCGGCGGAGGCTGGAGGTGAAGGCACTCGTGTACCACGGACCCGGTGAGCAGAACTGGGAGGACGTTCCAGACCCGAAGCCCGAAGCCCACACCGACCCGGTGAAGGTCGTGGATTCGCGTTGAGGAGGTGGCGCGGTGGCCGGGGACACACAGCGGGAGCCTCCCAGGAGCACGGAAGATCACGATGACTTCGCGCGACCTCACGCCACTGCCCGATCTCGCCCACGAACGCCCCCGCGCCGGTCCGGTTAGAGGCCGTCGGCCCATCTATGTGGACCTGCTGCCTCCGTGCAACGTTGCCTGCCCGGCCGGCGAGAACATCCAGGCTTGGCTCGCCGCGCTCGAGGCGGGCCAGCATGAGCAGGCGTGGCGAGCGCTTGTCGTCGACAACCCGCTACCGGCGATCCACGGACGGGTGTGCTACCACCCCTGTGAGGGCGCCTGCAACCGGTCCGAGCTCGACAGCGCGGTCTCGATCCACGCGGTGGAGCGCTTCCTCGGGGACCTCGCGCTGGAGCGGGGCTGGTCGTTTCCCGCTCCAAGTGTGCGCAGCGGCAAGCGGGTGCTCGTCGTCGGCGCCGGTCCGAGCGGCCTTTCGGCTGCCTACCACCTCGCCCGACGTGGTCACCAGGTCGAGATCCGCGACGGCGGTGGCGAGCCCGGCGGAATGATGCGCTACGGCATCCCCGACTACCGCCTACCCCGCGATGTGCTCGACGGCGAGCTCGGCCGGATCGCTGGGATGGGGGTGCAGATGACGAGCGGCCACCGGGTCGCCGACCTCGAGGCCGAGCGGCGAGAGGGGGCCTTCGACGCCGTCTTCGTCGCGGTGGGCGCCCATCTGTCGCGCCGCGTCGACATTCCTGCCCGCGACACCGCGCGGATCGTCGACGCCCTCTCGTTTCTCGGCGAGGTCGCCTCCGGTGAGCGCCCCACCATCGGGCGACGCGTGGCCGTCTATGGCGGGGGCAACACCGCGATCGACGCGGCTCGCACGGCCAAGCGGCTCGGCGCCGAGGAGACGCTCATCGTCTACCGGCGAACGCGCGCGGAGATGCCGGCCCACGAAGAGGAAGCCGCCGACGCCGAGCGCGAGGGGGTGCGGATCAACTGGCTGCGGACGATCACCGCCCTCGACGGTCCCGATCTGACCGTCGAGGCGATGGAGCTCGACCCCCACGGCGTCCCGCAGCCGACCGGGCGGTTCGAGCACCTCGCGGCGGACACCGTGATCCTCGCCCTCGGCCAACAGACCGACACCGAGTTCCTCCGGGCCGTGCCCGGGGTGAAGTTCGGCGACGATGGCACCGTCGTCGTGTCGACCACGATGATGACCGGATCCCCGGGGCTCTTCGCCGGCGGGGACATGGTGCCCGCGGAGCGCACGGTGACCGTCGGGGTGGGACACGGCAAGCGGGCTGCCCGCCACATCGACGCTTGGCTCGCCGGACTGCCGGCGGAGAGCCGGCCGAAGCACGAGACGGCGGGTTTCGAGGCGCTGCACCTGTGGTACTTCGGGGACTTCGCGCCGGGGCGCCAACCCGAGCTCGCACCCGCGGAACGGGTGCTGGACTTCTCCGAGGTGGTCGGAGGCCTCTCCAGCTCCGAGGCGAGCTACGAGGCGGGACGCTGTCTCTCGTGCGGGAACTGCTTCGAGTGCGACGGCTGCCTCGGCGCCTGCCCGGAGGACGCGGTGATCAAGCTCGGGGTGGGGCACCGCTATCGCATCGACTACGACCGGTGCACCGGTTGCGGGGCCTGTTTCGAGCAGTGCCCGGTGCACGCGATCGAGATGGTTCCAGAGCCGTCACGTGAGACAGGCGGCTGAATGCGGGCGACGCTGGACGGGAACGAGGCGGTGGCGTCGGTTGCTTACCGGCTGAACGAGATCTGTGCCATCTTCCCGATCACTCCCGCCTCGCCGATGGCCGAGCACTGCGACGAGTGGGCGGCGCAGCGGCGACGGAACATCTGGGGCAGCGTGCCGGTCGTCATCGAGATGCAGAGCGAAGGCGGGGCGGCCGGCGCTCTGCACGGCGCCCTCCAGGGCGGAGCCCTCTCGGTGACCTTCACCGCCTCCCAGGGACTCTTGCTCATGATCCCGAACCTCTACAAGATCGCCGGCGAACTGACCCCTGCCGTGTTCCACGTCGCGGCCCGATCGCTCGCCGCGCAGGCGCTCTCGATCTTCGGCGACCACTCCGATGTGATGGCAACTCGTCAGAGCGGGGTCGCCCTCCTCGCCTCCTCCTCGGTGCAGGAGGCCAACGACCTCGCCGTGATCGCCCAAGTGGCGACACTCTCGTCGCGCGTCCCGTTCCTCCACTTCTTCGACGGCTTTCGCACCTCCCACGAGCTCAACACCATCGAACTGCTCTCCGACGAGGATCTCGCGGCCCTCGTACCGGAACCGCTCGTGCGAGCGCACCGCGGGCGTGCGCTGTCGCCCGAGCAGCCCTTCATCCGTGGGACCTCGCAGAACCCCGACGTCTACTTCCAGGCGCGCGAGTCGGTGAACCCCTTCTACGCAGCCATACCAGGACTCGTCGAGGAGGCCATGGACAGCCTCGCGGCGCGCACCGGACGCCGGTATCACGTCGTCGACTACACCGGGCATCCCGACGCGCAGAGGGTCCTCGTCGCGATGGGCTCGGGCGCCGAGACGTTGCGGGAGACGGTCGCGCACCTGGCTGCGACCGGCGAGCGGGTCGGCGCGCTGACCGTCCGCCTCTATCGGCCCTTCCCGGCGGCGGCGCTGGTCGAGGCGCTTCCCGCCACAGTGCGCCGGGTCGCGGTCCTCGACCGGACCAAGGAGCCCGGTTCGTTCGGCGAGCCGCTCTTTCTCGACGTGCTCGGCGCGCTCGCCGAAGCACATAGCCGTGGCACGCGCGAGACGATGCCGCTCGTCACCGGCGGCCGCTACGGGCTGTCCTCGAAGGAGTTCACGCCGGCCATGGTCGCGGGGATCTTCGCCGAGCTCGGGCGCGACGAGCCCCGTCCTCGTTTCACCGTCGGCATCACCGACGACGTCACCGGGATGAGCATCGACTACGACACGTCCTTCGACATCGAACCGGCCGGCACGCTCCGCGCGGTGTTCTTCGGCCTCGGTGCGGACGGGACGGTCGGCGCCAACAAGAACACGATCAAGATCCTCGGCGGCGAGGGCTTGTATGCCCAGGGCTACTTCGTCTACGACTCGAAGAAGTCCGGTTCAGAGACCGTCTCGCATCTGCGCTTCGGTCCGGATCCGATCAAGGCGCCCTATCTCATCGATGCCGCGAGCTTCGTCGGATGCCACCACGTCGAACTCCTCGAACGCGTCGACATCCTGCGCCATGCCGCGCCAGGCGCCACGGTGCTCCTCAACTGCCCCCAGCCGGCCGACGAGATCTTCGACACGTTGCCTCGCCCCGTGCAGGAACAGATCCTCGAAAAGGACCTTGTCGTGTGGGTGATCGACGCTGGACGGATCGCCCACGAGGCCGGGTTGGGCGGGCGAATCAACACGGTCCTGCAGACCTGCTTCTTCGCGATCTCCGGTGTGCTCGAGCAGGACAAGGCGGTCGCAAAGGTGAAGGCTGCGATCGAAGAGACCTACGGGCATCGCGGCGCGAAGACCGTGGAGGCCAACCTCGCCGCGGTCGATCACGCCCTCGAGGGGCTCTCGCGGGTCGACATCCCCCGGCAGGTGACCTCGCTCGTGGAGTTGCGCCCTCCCGTGCCGGCGAGCGCGCCGGTGTTCGTGAGGAACGTCACCGCGGTGATGATGGCCGGCCGAGGCGACGAGCTGGCGGTGAGTGCCCTGCCGGCCGACGGGACGTGGCCGAGCGGCACCGCGGCCTACGAGAAGCGCAACGTCTCCGATCTCGTCGCCGCCTGGGACCCCGAGCTGTGCATCCAGTGCGGCAACTGCAGCTTCGTTTGCCCCCACAGCGTGATTCGCTCGAAGTTCTACGATCGCTCCGAGCTCGCCGGTGCGCCCGTCGGTTTCCCTCCGCGCCACTCTCGGCGCGGGGGCTCCCCGACACCTGGTACAGCTTGGCGGTCTACGCCGAGGACTGCACCGGCTGCGCGGCTCTGCGTCGAGGCCTGCCCGGTCACCGTGCCCGGCGAGGCGGGCCGCAGGGCGATCAACCTCGCGTCCCGCGAGCCGCTCGCCGCTCCGGGGCGTGAGCACGTGGCGTTCTTCGAGACGCTTCCTGTAGCGGAGCGTCCCCGGGTGGACTTCGGAACCGTGCGCGGCACCCAGTTCCTCACGCCGCTGTTCGAGTTCCCGGGCGCCTGTGCCGGCTGTGGCGAGACGCCGTACCTGAAGCTCCTCTCCCAGCTCTTCGGCGACCGGGCGGTGATCGCCAACGCGACGGGATGCTCCTCGATCTACGGCGGGAACCTGCCGACCACGCCGTGGACGAGCGACGCTGCGGGCCGTGGCCCGGCGTGGTCGAACTCGCTCTTCGAGGACAACGCCGAGTTCGGCCTCGGCCTCCGCCTCGCTGCCGACCACCACCTTGCTCTCGCTCGTCAGCGCCTCGTCGAGCTCGAGCCCGAGCTCGACGCCGAGCTCGTCGAGGCCATCTTGACTGCGCCGCAACTCTCCGCGTCGGATCTCGAGACCCAGCGCGAACGGGTGGGCGAGCTCGGGCGGCGGCTCGCGACGCTCGAGGGCCCGGCCGTCACCGATCTCAGGAGTGTGCTCGATCACCTGCTCCGCCGGAGCGTCTGGATCGTCGGCGGTGACGGCTGGGCCTACGACATCGGCTCTGGGGGTCTCGACCACGTGCTCGCCGTCGGGACGCAACGTGAACGTGCTCGTGCTCGACACCGAGGTCTACTCCAACACGGGCGGGCAGGCTTCGAAGGCCACGCCTCTCGGCGCGGTCGCGAAGTTCGCCGCCGCGGGAAAGACGACGGAGAAGAAGGACCTCGCGCTCCAGGCGATCGCCTACGGGAACGTCTACGTGGGCCGGGTGGCGATGGGCGCCGACCCCCAGCAGTGCCTCACCGCCTTTCGCGAGGCGGAGGCCTACGACGGCCCGTCGCTGATCATCGCTTACAGCCACTGCATCGCGGACGGGATCGAGATGCGAACCGGGCTCGACCAGCAGTACCGGGCGGTGGCGAGCGGATACTGGCCGCTCCTACGTTACGACCCGGTACTGCGTGAGGCAGGCGAGAACCCGTTCCTGCTCGATTCGCCGAGACCGCGCCTTTCCCTCGGTGACTACACCGGACGGGAACTGCGCTACTCGATGCTCGCCAGCTCCGACCCGGCCGAGGCCGAACGCCTGGGCGACCTCGCGGAGCGGGCCGTCGACGAACGCTGGCGCGTCGATGAGGAGATGGCGACGCGCCCCGCGCACCGTTTCCCGGTGGACGCCCGCAAGGAGCGCTGATGGACCTTTCCACGAACTACATGGGTCTTCAACTGCCGAACCCGCTCGTCGCCTCGGCGTCCCCGCTGTCCCATACGCTCGACGGGGTCCGCCGCCTCGTGGACGGTGGCGTCGGAGCGGTCGTTCTTCATTCACTGTTCGAAGAAGAGCTGGCCGAGCAGGCCGAACGCGACGCGACGCTTGGCGAAGCCGGGACGGAGAGCTTCGCCGAGTCGCTCACCTATTTCCCCTCCAGGGCCGGAGGCGAATCCGGTCCTCGCCGCTATCTGAGCCTCCTCGAACGGGCGGCCGCCGTCGTCGAGGTCCCGGTGATCGCCAGCCTGAACGGGACGACACCGGGTGGCTGGACCGGCTACGCCCGGGCGCTCGAGGACGCGGGTGCGGTCGCACTCGAGGCCAACACCTACTCGAGCCCCATCGGCCCGGACGCTCTCGGGTCGAGAGATCGAGCAGCGTCTCGTCGACGTCCTCGAGTCCGTCAAGGCGGCGGTGACGATCCCGGTCGCGGTCAAGCTGAGCCCCTATTTCAGCTCGATCGGCGAGATGGCGCGTCGCCTCGACGAGGCCGGCGCAGACGGCCTGGTCCTCTTCAACCGCTTCCTCCATCCCGACCTCGACGTCGAGTCGCTCGCGGTGGTTCCCGGTCTCGGGCTCTCGCACCCGAGCGACGGCCGGCTCGGGCGCACGTGGATCGTGCCCTGCGCGGACGGGTACAGGCCTCGCTCGCCGCCTCGACGGGGGTCGACAGCTCGGATGACCTCGTCAAGTACCTGCTCGCCGGCGCGGAGGTGGTCATGACCACCTCGTCACTGCTCCGATACGGTCCCGCGCACGCCCGGACCCTGCTCGAAGGGCTGTCGACCTGGATGGCCCGCAAGGGGTTCAGCGACATCGGCGAGGTGCGGGGGAAGCTCGCCGTCGCGCCCGAGGAGGACGAGAGCGCTCGAGAGCGCGCCGCCTACGTCGCCGCGCTGCGGGCCGCCAACGCGAGCACGCGCGGCCCGTGGTGAGCTACATCGAGGCACGGGTCGTGCCCGAGACGGGTCGAGGGGGAGCGATCTCGATGAGAAGCCATATCGGGCGGGGGCAGATGGCCACCCGCTTGCTCGACGAAATCGACGAGGAGACATCATGACACCACCCAGATACGTCCGGTTCTTCGAGGAGTTCGGCATCGAGGACGTGCCGCTCGTGGGGGGCAAGAACGCGTCGCTCGGCGAGATGTACCAGGAGCTCGGCTCCCAGAGCGTCCGGGTTCCGAACGGCTTCGCGATCACCGCCGAGGCCTACCGCTACATGCTCACCGAAGCCGGCGCCCTGGAGAAGCTGCACGCCGCGCTCGACGGGCTCGACCCGAGCGACGTCGCGGACCTTCACCGTCGCGGCGAAGCTCGCCCGCGAGATCGTCTACGGCGCTGGTCTGCCTGCCGACCTCGCGGCCGAGATCCTCGCTGGCTACCGGCGCCTCGAGGACGAGTACGGGGAGGCGTTCGAGCCTCGCCGTGCGGTCGTCCGCGACGGCCGAGGATCTGCCGACGGCGAGCTTCGCTGGCCAGCAGGACACCTACCTCAACGTCCGAGGTGACGAGAGCCTGCTCGCCGCCTGCCGGCACTGCTTCGCCAGCCTGTTCACCGACCGCGCGATCCACTACCGCGTCGATGAGGGCTTCGACCACTTCGAGGTCGCCCTGTCGATCGGGGTGATGAAGATGGTCCGCTCCGACCTCGCCTCCTCTGGCGTGATGTTCAGCCTCGACACCGAGTCCGGCTTCCCCGACGTCGTGTTCATCACCGGCGCGTGGGGCCTGGGCGAGAACATCGTCCAGGGCGCGGTCGATCCGGACGAGTTCTACGTCTACAAGCCGACGTACGAGGCGGGGCATCGGGCCGTGCTGCGGCGCGTGCTCGGCGACAAGGCGGTGAAGATGGTCTTCGTCGAAGGCGAGACCAAGCACACGACCCGCAACGTCCCGACCCCGAAGGCCGACCGCGCGCGCTACTGCCTCGGCGACGACGACGTCCTCGAGCTGGCCGCCGCCGCGATCGAAGATCGAGCGCCACTACGGGCGGCCGATGGACATGGAGTGGGCGAAGGACGGTCTCGACGGGCAGATCTTACATGGTCCAAGCGCGGCCGGAGACGGTCGCCTCCCAGCGACAGGCGAACGTCGCTCGAGAGCTACTCCTCGAAGGCGGCGGCGAGGTCGTCGTCGAAGGCCGCGCCGTCGGCGAGAGGATCGCCTCGGGCGCGCGCGGCGTCATCGAGAACCCCGCCCAGCTCGCCGACTTCCGAGCCAGGCGAAGTGCTCGTCGCCGACACCACGACGCCCGACTGGGAGCCGGTCATGAAGACCGCCTCGGCGATCGTCACCAACCGCGGCGGGCGCACTTGCCACGCCGCCATCGTCGCGCGCGAGCTCGGCCTCCCGGCGGTCGTCGGCACCGACGACGGCACCGACCTGGTGCCGAGACGGCGAGGCCGTGACCGTGTTGCTGCGCCGAGGGTGACACCGGCCGGGTCTACGCGGCGAAGTTGCGTTCCAGGTCGAACACACCGAGGTCGATGGATCTGGCGCGCCCAGCGACCGAGATGATGGTCGAACCTCGGCGAACCCTGACCTGGCCTTCAAGACCTCGTTCCTGCCGAACGACGGCGTCGGCCTCGCGCGGATGGAGTTCATCGTCAGCGAGTACATCGCGCGCACCCGCTGGCGCTGCTGCACCCCGAGCGCGTCGCCGATCCGGACGAGCGGGACGAGATCGAGCGGCTGACCGACGGGTACGCCGACGGCGCGCACTTCTTCGTCGAGCGGCTCTCCGGAGGGGATCGGGACGATCGCGGCGGCCTTCTGGCCGAAGCCGGTCGTCGTGCGGATGTCGGACTTCAAGACCAACGAGTACGCGAGCCTGCTCGGCGGAGCGCGACTTCGAGCCGGACGAGGAGAACCCGATGCTCGGATTCCGCGGCGCCTCGCGCTACGCGCATCCCGCCTACGAAGAGGGCTTCGCCCTCGAGTGCCAGGCGATGAAGCGTGTACGCGAGGAGATGGGCTTCACCAACGTCGTGTTGATGATCCCCTTCGTCCGACGCGTACGCGGAAGCCGAGCAGGTGCTCGCCACGCATGGCGGAATTCGGCCTGCGCCGCGGCGAGAACGGCCTCAAGGTCTACGCGATGTGCGAGATCCCGAACAACGTCATACTGATCGACCGGTTCGCCGAGCACTTCGACGGCTTCTCGATCGGCTCGAACGATCTCACCCAGCTCACCCTGGGAGTCGACCGTGACAGCGAGCTCGTCGCCTTCGACTTCGACGAGCGCGACGAGGGGGTGAAGGAGATGATCCGACTCGCCGTCGAGGGCTGCCGGCGCAATCACATCCATTCCGGATTGTGCGGTCAGGCCCCCTCGGACTACCCCGACATGGCCGAGTACCTCGTCGAGCTCGGCATCGAGTCGATCAGCCTCAATCCCGACACGGTGCTGAAGACCACCCGGAAGGTCCTCGAGGTGGAGGAGCGCCTCGGACGCGCCCCGCGCTCTCAGTCGGATGGTGACGGAGCAGTCTTGGCGACTCAGGCAACCGCCGCTCGCGCACAGGCCCAATGACACTACGCAATTTGCCGACGGACCGCCTGAGCCTTCTCCTGATCGCGGTGCGGGACGCGTCGGCTTCTCAGATGCTCCCTCTGGAAGCGTGAGTCCACCCGCGCTTCCAAGCTGCGGAGCCCCCGCGGATTCCAGGGTGGTGCAGTCCGCTCAAGTCCTCAAGCTGAGTGTCTGGCGGTGGCGGCCGGTTCTGGCCCGTGGCGTCGAGTCGTCGTGAGAACCTCAGCCAACTGGGAGCGCCGTGAGACGCCGAGCTTCCGGAAGGCGTTCCTCAGGGTCCATTCGATGGCTTTGACGGTGACGCACAGCTCCTGGGCGATATCGCGGTCGGTGAGGCCCGTGGCCGCGAGGGAAGCGATTCGAAGTTCGCTGGGGGTGAGGGCGGCCGGCCCGGACATGAAAGGCTGGCGGAGCCGCACTCCCATGGCGGACAGTTCGGCTCGCGCTCGGTCGGCGGCTGGGCCTCGCGTGGCATTCTTCGGCGATGTCGAGGGCGTGTTCCAGGCGCGCCTTGGCCTCATCTGAGTCCCCGTCCTGCCGGAGCTGGGCACCGAGGGCGAGAAGCGCGGTCTGTCAGCAGCAGTCGAAGGTCGCTCGTGGCCAGTGCGTTCACGGCGGCTTCGAGGAGGGGGCGGTCAGGTCCGTTTGGGGCGATCAGGCCTGCGGTGTAGAGGGCTCGGCCCAGGAGCCCACCGGAGCCGGCCTCTGATGCCAGCTCGAGGTCTTCGGCGGCCAGGCGCTCGGCGAGTTGCTGCTCGCCGAGTTGGTGGGCGAGCAGCGCCCCCCAGGTGCGCCACCAGACACCGCTGCGGTTGGCGTCGAAGCGGTCGGTGAAGATGCGACCGGCCTCGAGTTGATCGTCGAGCCCCTCGGCCAGACGACCCTGGGCGGCGCGCAGCAGGCCGCGAGACGAGAGGAGGAAGGCTGCCTCGAGCGTCTCGTACTCGTGCGGGGGGGCGGCCATGGCCAGGTACCGGGCCGCGGCGTCGTGGTCGCCACGCTCTATGGCAACGTGCACCGCCAGGGCGGCCGCGTAGCCGTGGCTCTCCGCCCAGGCCCCGTGTCGCGCCGCCTCCATCACGGTGTCCAGATCTGCGCCGATCTCGTCGAGGTGCCCGAGGAGATATCCCGCCCACGCCCGCCACAGGGTGCCATTGATGTAGCCGACCGGGCTATGGGCCTCTCGTGCGGCGGACACGACGGCGCTTCCGACGCGGTATGCGAAGGCCGGTTCGGCTACCAGGAGGGCGGCCCACACTGGTAGCCGCCAGGTCAGTCCGTCCGGGCCAGTGTCGGCGAGCAAGGCGCCCTGTGACCACGCTCGCTCGCACAGCTCCATGACCACCGACGTCGGCGAACTCCCCTCGGCGGCCAGCAGAGCCTGGCCGGCGAGGGCGTGACGACTGGCGGAGTTGTCACCGACGATCGCCTTCCGGGTGAGCGGCTCGGTCTCGCGGATGGCGGTTGCTCGCATCTGGGGGGAGTACACGGCGGTGTTGAGATAGGCGGCGCCGATCTCGAAGGCCAGGTCGTCGCCGGGCGTCAGGCCCGCAAGTCCTGCCCGCAGGACGAGGGCGGCCTTGTCGTAGCGGCCGAAGGTCAGATAGGCCCAGCCTTGTCGCAGGGCCATGCGGGCCCGGTCGCGCGGTTCGGAGATGAGCTGGAGGGCGGCTTCCAGGTGGTCGGCGCCCTCAGAGCGACCGACCCGAATCTCGGCTTCGCCCACGGCCGCGAGCACCTCAGGCAGCGCCGCTTCGGAAGGAGGCTCCTCCAGAGCGCGCACGAGATAGGTCAACGCCGTCTGGTGATCGCCCACCGAACGCAACGCGACGGAGCCTGCACAGAGGCGGTCGGCGATCCAGCCATCGCCTTGCGGGCGGGTGCGAAGGAGTTGGGCGGCCACCCTTTCGATGGGGACGCCCCTGGCGTCGAGCAGGCGTGCGGCGCGCAGGTGCAAGCTCGAGCGTCGCACGGCGGGGATGTCGTCGTAGACGGCCTGGGCGACCAATGGGTGTACGAAACCCAACGGCTCGTAGAGCCGGAATACGTCGACGGTGGCCAAGCGGGCCGCCAGGGTGGCGGCGACATCCACCTCCAGGTCAGCGAGCGCAGCCGTGTGGACCAGTTCGGAGTCATCACCGAGAACAGCCAGCGCACCTGCGAGCTGCCTCGCCTCACCCCCGAGGCGGCCGATCCTCACCAACACCTGGCGGGTGATCGTCTGGGGGGACGAATGCCGCACCCGAAGGTGCATCCCCGGACCCTGTTCTGACGCCAACGAGGCCAGCAGCTCCCCGATGAAGAAGGGGTTCCCGCTCGTCGCCTCCGCCACCGCTTCGCAAACCTCGGTCCCTGCCTGCTCGCCGAATGCGGCGCGGCTCAGCCTGGTAACCGAGTCCAGGCCCAACGGGGCCAGTCGCTCGACGGTGGCGTGTTCATGGCCCCTCAGCACGTCGAGCAGGTCTGACACGTGGTCACCCTCGCCGGGGCGGGCGGTGACGACCAGCGACACGGGCAGCTCGTCGATGCGGTCGAGGAGGTAGGCGATGTAGCGGAGCGACAAGCGGTCAGCCCAATGGGCGTCATCGACGACGACGAGCCGGGGTCGGACGGCGGCCAACGAGTCAGTCAGCCGGAACAACCCGTCCAGCAGGGCGAAGACTGCCGCCTCGCCTTGCGGCTCGACCCCAGCCGCGGCGAGCAAGGCCGCCGCCGTCCCGGGTAGCTCACCGGTGATCTTCAGCCGTTCGTCTGGCGCCATCCCCGCCAGGGCCGGAGTGAACAACTGACGGATCACCCCGCCGGGGAAACCGCGCTCGAGATCCCGACCTCGGCCCGTCAAGACACCGACCCCTGCATCCTCGGCCCCGTCGAGCGCTACTCGCGCCAAGGTCGTCTTGCCCAACCCTGCATGGCCGTCGAGGACGAGCAGTCTTCCGGAGCCATCGGTGGCCGCTCGGATGGCGGCATCGATACCCGCGATCGCCGCTTCTCGCTCGAACAACCTCCCTGAATCACCTTGAGCACCCGCGGTCCTGGCCGCAGTGGCGGCCGGCGTCGGTATCGACCTCAGGGCCCTGGGCACGAGCGTCGACTTGCCAATACCGGTCTCGCCACTGACCATGAGGACCCGAGGGGAACCGTCGGCCACTCCGGTCGACGCGTCGGTGGTCGGTTCGAGCTCGGCCTCACGTCCCACGAGCAGCGATGGCACAGCCAATTCCGCCGCCGAGTCCGTGCCCGCCGTCATGACATGATCTGCGGCCCCGGTTGCCCCGGACATCCGTGACGTCCACGCGACCAACTCTGCCCGGGACGAGACCCCGAGCTTGCGATAGATGGAGCCCAGGTGGCTTTCCACCGTTCGAACGCTGATGTACAGCTCCGCCGCGATCTTGCTCGTCGAAGCGCCAGAAGCAGCGGCGCGCACCACGTCCTGTTCACGCCTTGTCAGCGCTTCGTTCTGCACACATCCCTTCCCGGCGCCCAGGCTCGGCCAGCCCGAGCTGTGCTCGGCCCGACGATGGCCGGGCCTGCGGGCACCCCGAAGGGGCCGCCGGAAGAGAGTACCAGTCTGGTGTCGAGGGACTGCTCAGGGGAGTGAGTGCCGGCCCGGCTTCCTGTGACCGAGAAGCTGAGAGATCGCCCCCACCACCTGCTGGTCGGCCAGGGGGATCGACCGCCGTGCGCCCGCGCTCGGCGTGACGCCGAACTGGACCCGACCCTCGAAGCGCTGTGGGAGCAGAGCTACACGGTCTACGGGCGCCCCAAGCCGGCCACCGCAGCCCGCCGTGCCGGTCTCGGGATCGGCCGGGACCAGCTGCGAACTGGTCCGGTGTCGTATACGCCGCGTTCGTTGTCGACGGTTGCTCCCGGCGCATTGCCCGGACGACACCGGAGCCGCCCCCTCGATCGGCACCATCGGTGACCGTTCGATCACGACTTGGGCCCCGACGGAGTGGTTTCGCGCTCAAGCATGGGCCAAACACCGTCGCTGAACTGCGGGTTTGAGTCGGGCTGGCGGGATTGAACCCACGACCTCTCCGTCCCGAACGAGACCCGACCGTCCATGGCCGTCCGATCCAGGTCACATGGGTCCTGGTAGAAGCGGTCACGCGTCCCCAGCCGTTCGTGACACGCGTGTCACCGTCGGGATGGTGCTCGGCCAGCCGGCGTCGGGCCGCACGATCGACGAGGTGCTCGCGGACTATCCCTATCTGGATCGCGAGGACGTGCTGGCCTCGCTCGAGTACGCGGCCGCCGCCGTGAATGAGCGCGAGGTGTCCGTCGCCCGACGGGCATGAAGCTCCCACCGGTGTCAAATACCTCGCACAGACGCGGTGTGGTGTGGGTCAGCTCACACGCAACGTGGAGCTGCCAGTACGGGAAGTCACGCGTTGAACTCGGCGATCACCCGGCGCACCTGGTTCTCGTCGGTCTGGAGGACCTGCGCGATCAACGGCGCCGAGCTCCCCGACGCGGACGCCAACACGATCTGGGCCCGCTGACGGATCGCGAACACCTTCGACCGGCGAGACAACCGCCGAAGCCGCTCACCCTCCTCAGGCATCAGATCGCGGACGAACACCGAAGCTGGACGAGCCATGGCCACTCCCTCAGGTCACCAACCAGACCCGACCATCGTGACCTCACGACCAGCCCCAACGGTGGACAGCGCGAAACCGGCGCCTCCTTCAGAGCCACCCCACTAGCCCCTCTCGGGTCCAGGCGGGCTGAGCACCCGGAGGACGCCGGTGCGGACGAGCCCGATCGGGAACACCGCGATCGTGACGAACCCAGCGACCATCCACGAACTCGCACCGAGCGAGCGTGAGGCCGCGACGCGAGCCACGCCGATGACGTCGTCTGACCGTTCCGCCGGGCCACATTGCTGCCCGTCGATCGCACCGCGTGAGGGTCAACCCTGTCGGGTGTGCCCGGAGACGGGCGTCCCGTGGAAGCAGCCGACGAAGTACGGGTACTCGCGGGTCACGTCGTAGTGGTACATGTTCGTCGGCTTGCCGTCCCACATGACGGTGCTGGTTCGCCCATGGCAGGCGTCGAGATCTGCGTTGGTCGGCAGGTTCCCCTGGGCGTCGCGCTCGACGTAGACGCCATAACCGTCGAGGGCGTAGCCGATCAGGGTGGAGGAGCCGGGGGCGGAATTCGCGGGCGTCTGCAGGCAGGCCGAGAAGTCGTGGTAGTGGTAGATGTCGGCCCCCTGGGGGTGGCCGTCGCAGCTGCCCTGGACCTCGTGGGCCCCGGCGTCGCGCCCGGCGCCGTCGAGAGCGTTGAACATCGCGACCCCGTTGGTGAAGACGCCGGTGGGTCCGAGCCCGGTGCACGAGGGGCTCGCCGCGGCGGTCGGGTCAGCTGGGACCGTCCAGCTGAAGGACTGGGCGGCCACGTGATTGGGGTTGGTGTCGTACTGGTACGCAGGGTCCGAGGGTGAGATCGGAAAGTTGCCCGTGGTGCCGGGGTCGGGCAGGTCGTTCGTCGTGAGGACCCGCTCGGTCCCCTCGCGCGTGAAGCTGTGACTGGCGTTGGGCCAGGAATTCGAGCCTTCGACGGCCACCTTCGCCTGCAGGTTCCAGGTGTTGTTGTCCGTGTCGATCCACGGCAACGCACCCCGGGCACCACCGCCCCGGAAGCTGAGCGTGCACGAGTCCTCGTAGCCGACCTTGGGCGACGTCGAGAGCTTGCCGTCGCCGAGGGGGATGGCAGTTACCGACACCGGGCTGCCCGCCCACTGGGTCACGCCCGAACCAGCCGTCGAGGCGATGGACGTGGTCGAGGTGGTGAAACCAGAGGGCGCCGAGGTGGTCGCGGTCGACGACGCCGAGGTGCCCGATCCTGAGCAGGCGGAAAGGGCCAGCAGCGAGCCGATGGCCACAAGGACGAGAGGCCTCGAAGCGCGGGTTCGAAACTGCATCGACACCGTCCCTTTCCTCGCAGGTGGCCTCGGCATTCTTGCCAGCCGTCCAGTCTGTCTCCGGATGGTGCCATGTTGGTGACGCGACGCCGTCTCGAACGTACCAAGCGACAGGGTCTTGGTCCGGGCCACAGTCTCTCATCCGCCAAGTTGGGATCACATCTGCTGACGCTCGTCCCGGCAGACGGTCGGTCTGGTACGGAGCAGGTCCGACGCGGCCGCGACGATGGCGCCCATGGTCGCCCTCACCCTCGAACCCGCAGCGGCCTGACCAACTCCGCCCAGCCAGCCCTCAACCCGCGCGCCCCGACTCCACTGCCAATGACGAGTCACATCTCAGGTCGCTGGACTGCACCTCGATCGGACCGGCCGGGCCCACGAGGTGAGGAGCGGGTGACCTCTTCGCTCCAGGCGAAAGCGCAAGGTCGTGGGCGTCGCTACCCAGCCTGTGAATGCGCTGAACCCACGACCGCTTCGTCCCGAAACAGACCTGGCCGTCCACCTGGGGGGTCTGCCGCTCGATCCGGTGACAGGTCGGCTGTGGAGTCAGCTCGCTCGGGAGGGCGGGTTCGGGCAGGCGCCGGCGTGGAGTCTGCCCGACCTTCTCCGGCGGGCGGGCCCCAGCCGGATGAGCGACGTTGGCGCGTTCAGGCGTCGGGATGGCAGCCAGGAACCTCGCCTCCTCGGCATCGCTGAGACCTTGATCAGCAGCTCCTCGGGACCAGGAACGGCGGAGCGACTCGAGGAGCCGATTTCGACGGCGAGGCGGCACGCCGCCGTCGGGGCGCCCACCGTGCCCCGACGTGACCCCAGGCGGGTCTGGTCACCAATCGCGGATGCTCAACCGGTGAACTTGGGGGCGGTGCTGACCGCCTGGGCAGCCGGCGTGGGGGTCTCGGAGGTCGGCGTCGAACCGGCCGGGCACCACGGGTTCGTCGGCACCCCGGCGCACGGGTTGGGCATCGTGGGCTCGGTCGGCAGCGGAGTCAGCGTCACCTCCGTGGCGCGCGGGTAGGTGCCGATCCCCTCGCCACAGGGACCGAAGATCTCCGTCGCGCAGATCACTTGGCCGGTCAGCGTGTCGGGGTTCGAGGCGTTCGCCAGGTCGACGGGCTCGCCTCCCTGGTTGACCTGGCCGCAGGTGGCGTTGGCGGTGGGCAGGTCGGTCGGCCACGCGGTCAGCCCGCCGGCGTCCTGGTTGTTGTTCCAGCAGTTGCCGGGCTCGGTGGGCTGAGGATCGCTGATGTCGCCGAGATCCCCGTTGGTGGGGTTCCCGAACGAGCCGTTGTTGGAGAAGGTGTTGCCGATGATCTCGTTGCCCCAGTCGGGGTAGTAGCAGAACCCCGTCCCCAGCCAGTTGGCCACTCCGCCTTCGCAGTGGGCGATCGGCGGTGGGGTGCCGGTGTCGATGTAGGGGACGGTGAGGACGGCCCAGCTCCCGTTGTTGGTGAACGTGTTGTTGGTGACGATGTCGCGGCGCCCGCCGGCGATCACGACCCCGGTCCCCGGCGGCCCCAGTTCAGCCGTGCCGGTGCCGGGCACGTTCGGGTTGTTGTTGTCGTGGATCGAGCTGTCCTTGAGGACCCAGCAGGCATTGTCGCCGGTGGGCCCGGTCACGCCGGAAGGGCAGATCCCGTCCTGGGGCGACGGCGCGTCGTCGTTGTTCTGGCTGTTGGTCGACAAGCCGGTCTTGTTGTTGTCGAACTCGGAGTTCTCGATCACGAGGCGCCCACCCGAGTTCGTGCCCGAGTAGCCGAGGGCGTTGGTCTCGGCGTGGGCATCGTCGAGAACCGCGTTGCAGTCGTTGCAGGCGCCGATGTAGTAGCCGGAGTCGGCCATGTTCGATGCGTAGGTGTGCGCGATGGTGCCCGGACCGTTCGAGTTGCTGACGAAGATGCCGTACTCACCCTTGGGTTGGCTCGACTCGTAGTACGTCGTCGTGGCACTCAGGTAGCTGCCGCTGTAGGAGCCGCCACCGACGACCCCCGATCCGTCGCCGTCGTTCCACCAGATGCCGTTTCCGGCGCCCAGATCGCCTGACAGGAAGTTGCAGACCGTGAGGTTGTCGACGGAGACGCCGTCGGCCTTGTACGCCTCGACCCCGTTGCGGCCCGCAGGGTGGCCGCCGTCGTCCAGCGGCCCGAGGTCCTGGTCGGCTCGCTGGTCCGAACAGGCTGACGCCCCGGGCTTGGTGCCATCGACGATGACCTGGTTGCGGTCCATGCCCCGCAGGTGGAGGTCGGCCTTGTTGAGCTCGACGGCAGCCCCGCCGCTGTCCATCAGCCCGCCGGGGGCGTGATCCATCTGTTCGTGGTAGTCGCCGGGTCCGACGAGGATCCAGTCGCCTGGCTGGGCGGCGGCCACCGCCTGGGCGATGGTGCTGTACTGGCCCGGGATGCCGTTCCAGGTTCCCACGCGCAACACGTTGGGCGATGCCCCTGCCACCGGGGACGGCGCCACCATCATCAGCGAGGCGACCAACGCGCAGGTCGCGGCCAGCGCGGTCGCAGCTTTGCGGACGCGGACCGCGTGACGAATGCGGGTGTGGCTCGGAGCGACCATGGTTCCCCCCCGGGTGGTAGCAGACGTGCTCGGCAGCCGACCCTAACCGGGTCGCCGCCGGCGCGCACTGACCGCACATCCGAGACGAACAGCGCGCCGTCCTGAAGGCGGTCACCGCGGTGGATCAGGGGGTTCTCCTGGTGCGCGCCCACACCACCACGGCCTTCGCAGGAGGCTTCGAGGCGGTGAACGGGACCCGTCGTTCGTTTGACGCATGGGCCTCGAGCGCCCGCCTTGTTGCTCGAGCACGTATCTCAGCCTGTTCGTGACGAGTCCCCCTTCCGGTCCACCCGCGCATCAGCCCACGATGCGCTTGGCCGGGTAGGAGGCGTAGGTCATGAGGTGCGCGCCGATGCCGGCCTGGAAGGCCTCGAGATACGGCAGCTTGCGGATCAGGTAGCTGCGTGTCTCCTTGGGGTCGAGGTAGAGGTTGAAGAGCTTGCCGTAGGTGTACTTCTGGGTCGCACCGCTGAAGCCGCCGAGGTTGAACACGTCACGGTCGTCGTCGGAGGTGGAGGCCAGCATGAACTTCCACTCGCCGACGCGCATGGCCGAGAAGGTGCGCACCAGCCAGTAGTAGAGGTACTTGCGATTCGACAGTCCGGCGGGGTCGAGCAGGAACGACGTCTGATCGACACCGTCGATGTAGCGGTCGTCGGGCATGAGGTCCTCGGCTCCGGCCAGGTGCAACAGCGTGGGGAAGAAGTCCATCTGGGAGAACAGGCCGTCGCTGGCCCGGCCACCCTCGATCGTCCCGGGCCACGACACGATGCCCGGCACCCGCTGGCCGCCTTCCCAGGTTGAGCCCTTGGCGCTGCGAAAGGGCGTGTAGGCGGCGTCGGGCCAGGTCTCCATCTCGGGACCGTTGTCGGAGCTCACGAACACCAGCGTGTCCTCGAGCTGGCCGGTCTCCTCGAGCACCGCGACGAGGCGACCGACGATGTCATCCAGCTCGATGATCGTGTCCTTGTAGGGGTGCTTGGCCGGCGACGAGCCCAGGAACTCCTCGGCCGGGTAGTTGTCGAAGTGGGCGCCACGTGTGCAGTGCCACAGGAACCAGGGCTGGTCTCCCCCGGACGCCTGGCGCAGGAAGTCGCTCGAGTAATCGGCCCACATCCCGTCGAGCCGCGACAGCATCGGGATGGTGACCTCCTCGACGTTGGTCGGCTCCTCGCCGCGGCGGGCGTGCACGAAGCACTTGTTGAACGGCTGGTTCTCGATCCAGCGAGTGCGCGCCTCGCTGTAGACGACCTCCGGGAAGAAGTAGGGGTCTCGCCATTCGGTGTACATGTCTGACACGCTCAGGAAGCCGTAGAAGTCATCGAAGCCGACGTTCTGGGGTTGGGACTCAGCGTTCTCGCCCATGTGCCACTTGCCCACTGCCTGGGTGCGGTAGCCGGCCCGGCTGAGGAGCTCGGCGATGGTGATCTCGCCCTGGAGGCCACCCGGTTCGCCGTACATCGGGGGCCGCAGCAGCCCATGGCGCATGGGGAGGCGCCCGGTCATGAACGACGCACGGGACGGCGTGCACGAGGGCTCGGAGTAACACGAGGTGAGCAGTAGACCCTCACGTGCCAGTCGGTCGATGTTCGGCGTCGGCGCTCCCACCGCGATGCCGCCGCCGTAGCAGCCGAAGTCGCCCCAGCCCACGTCGTCGAACAGGATGACCAGCACGTTCGGGCGCCTCACCGCGCTCCCGGCGGCCTTGGCCGCATCGTCCAGGCGGGTTGCCACCCGCGCCTCCTGGTCGGTGTGCACGAAGCGCGGCTCGAGATGCGGCGCTTCGGTCACCGTGGGATCGACGACAGGATCGTGAGTCATGGGTTCGTACCTCGGGAGTCGGGATGGTCGCGCCGGCGTGGGTCTGTCCGGACAGGATCTCGCGGATCGGGGCGCGGGTCGAAGCGCAGCGACGCGGGGCTGACCACGACCGCCGCGTTCGCGGGAGCCGGGACCAGCGCGTACAGGTTGCCCACGATGCTGGGCACGAGGACCGTGCCGTGGGCCCACCGTGGTGCCCACGCTGAAGACCGACGTGCCTGGGAGAGCCACCCGGCCGAGTTCGCGGCCGTCGGTGGTGTCGAGGACGACCAGAGCTGTGGTCAGGGGACCCGTGCTGACGGTGACATAGGCCTTGCCGCCGGAGGCTTGGGTGGCGATGTCCCTGTTCTCCAGATCGTCTCGTCGCCACAGCACCACCGCATGGTCACCGCCGTCACACACGGCTATGACCGGGCTGCCGTGGCCGCCGGCGGGCATGATGACGATCGGGGCCATCCTTCCTGACCGGGGGCTCAGTCCCAGGAGCGGCCGTCTGGCGCCTCGTCGGTCATGCTTCTGGCCACTCGAGCTACGGCTGAGCCAGGTGGGCCAACTCGATGATCTTGGCGGGCCCGGAGAGCACCGCGGCCTGCTCGGTGGACACACCGAACTGCCTGGCCAGGTGATGGGGATCGAGGTGGCTCATCCACACGCGCTCGTGACGGTCCTGGCTCACCAGGATCCGGAGGGGCAACTCGAGCGCCAGCAGGGGGTGGTCGACCATCAGGGGCGTCCCCGCAGTCGGGCTACCGAACACCACGACCGTTGTCGGGTCGAGTGACAATCCTGCGTCTTCGGCGGCGGCGGCGTGATCGATCACGACAAAGACCCGAAGTCCCGCGCCCTCGATGGTTTCCACCAGTCGGGTCACCGTGTCGTCGAACCCGACTGGGCTCGGCTGGGTGATCACCGGGGCCGGCGTGTCGCGGTCAACCATGTCATCGCTCCTATCGCCCCAAGCTAAACGAATGGTGACGCGGAGCGGATCTCCGACCTTTCCCAAACCCGCCGAGATCGAGCTGGGCGATGCGCCAGGCGTAGTAGGCGACGACATCACGGCTGGTGGCTATTGCCGCTGCTGTCCGGCCGACCGCATCGCTTCGACCAGATGTTGAGGGTCGTAGGGCGCGGGCGCTCCCGGTCGGTAGGTGACGGCGAGCAGGTCCCCCGTGCAGGGGAACGGACCGTACTCCTCGAACACTGACCAGACCACGGGCGACCTGCGGTCGATGCACCGGTCCTGGCGCGGAGCGCGACGCGGCGAGCGCCGGCGGCGAGACCGCCGCCCTCGAGGTGGCGCCGTTGTCGGAGGTGAAGACGACCACCGTGTTGTCGAGATCCCCCAGGGCCTCGATCACCTCCAGCAGCCGGGCCAGGTTCTGGTCGACGTTGTCGACCATCGCCGCGTAGAACCTCCATGTATCGGGCGAACCGCGCCTGGTCCTCATCGGAGTGGTCGTCCCACGGCCGCACCTCGTTCGGGGTTCCCGGTCCGGTCGGACTGGCTCGGGCCGCCAGGGCGTCGACCATCAGCGAGGACCCCGAACGGGAGCGCTCGCTTCGCTGAGCCCGGCTCGACTCGGCCTCGGGATTCCGGCCGAATCACCGTCGAACCGGGATTGCTCCGGTCAACCGGTGGTCCGGATGGATCAATTCCGGTTGGTGAGGCTCCTGCTCCTCAAGTTGGTGGGTCTGGGGATCGACACCTGTAGCGAAACGGGAAGCTGGTGGCGCATGTTCGTGCTCGCCGAGTGCAGGGACTTCGTGGCGCAGGTGGCGGTCGAGCGGTCCCGGCCTGCGGTCGCCGGGTCGCTTGGATCGTGGTCGTGGTGACGGCCCTTCAGCTCGCGGAGCCCGGGACGCCGGCCGATCTGGGTGTCTCGGAGGCGATGCTCCTGGACATCTCGCTGCGCCGGGCCATGTTCGATGGGCAGAGCTCGACGATGCGCCTGGCGGAGTGCCTCGCGGTGAGCCCGTTTCTCATGGAGCAGGTCGTCGAGGAGATGCGTCACCAGCGCATGGTCGAGGTGACGGGCCTCGACGGCCGCAACATGCGGTTGACGGTCACCGAACTGGGGCACGAGCAGGCGATGGAGCGCATGACCCTGTGCCGCTACGCGGGAGCGGCACCCGTTCCGCTGAGCCAGTACACGGCCGTGGTGCAGGCCCAGCAGCAACGTCCAGAGATCCATCACGACACGATCCGCCAGGCGTTCGCCGACCTGGTGATCAGTGATCGTCTGCTCGACGAGCTTGGCCCGGCGATCCGTTCGCAGGGCGCCATCTTCCTCTACGGCCCACCGGGCACTGGCAAGTCGGCCATCGCGGAGCGCCTGATCCGCGTGCACACCGACCCCGTGTTCATCCCTCACACGGTGGAGGTGGACGGCCAGATCATCACGGTCTTCGACCCGGTGCTGCATCGGCCGGTCGATCCGCAGCCCGACCGGTTCGACCGGCGCTGGGTCTTGTGCCACCGGCCGAGCGTCATCGTCGGGGGTGAGCTCACGGCGTCGCAACTGGACCTGACCTATGAGTCTCACGCCGGCATCTACCTGGCGCCGCTGCAGATGCAGGCGAACAACGGGATCTTGGTGATCGACGACTTCGGCCGGCAGGTGCTCACTCCCGAGCAGTTGCTCAACCGATGGATCGTGCCGCTCGACCGCGGGATCGACTATTTGACGTTGGACTACGGCGTGAAGTTCGAGATCCCGTGTCTGACCAAGATCGTGTTCTCGACGAACCTGCGGCCTTCCAGCCTGGCCGACGAGGCCTTCTTCCGTCGGATCCGGAGCAAGGTCCGGATCCCGCCGATCGACAACGACCAGTTCGACGAGGTCCTGCATCGTGTGGCCGCCCGCACGCGAGTCAGCGTCGCTCCCGGGGCGGCAGAGAGGCTGCGGACCGTGAGCCGCGAGAAGGGCGACGGCGACCTACGGCCGTACCTGCCCGGGGCGGTGTGCGAGCTGGTCAGCTCGATCAGTGACTACGAGGGCATGCCCGCGGTCCTCGACACCGCGATGGTCGAACGCATCGTCGAGTTGTTCTTCACGCAGGATCGAGCCATGCGCGCCACTGAAACGGGGGCTGTCACCAACGGGGCGGCATCGTTGAGCGGCCCGCCAGGAGCCCTCGAACCGGCAATGGGTGCCGCCCAGGTGAGAGGAGCGACGTGAGCCACATCACCCTTCCCGAGCATGCGGGGTTGACCAACGACTTCTCCTTCTTCGCCGACACGATCCCCCACATCGTCTGGATGGCCAGCGCCGTCGGCGTCATCGAGTACTTCAATCGGCAAGCGAGCGAGTACACCGGCGCCGGCTCCGGGGCCCTGCTCGGTGACAGCTGGTTGATTCACGTCCATCCCGACGACGCCGGGATCGCGGCGGCCACCTGGGCGCAGGCGCTGAGTTCGGGTGACCCGACCGACATCGCCATCCGGCTGCGCCGCCACGACGGCCAGTTCCGCTGGCACCTCGTCCGGGCTGCGCCGATGCGTGGCGACAGCGGGCAGATCTTCAGGTGGATCGGGACCGCTACCGACATCGACGACCAACGCCGCAGCGAGGAGGACCTGCGCCGATCCGAGCGAGCGCGCGCGGAATCCTTGCAGCTGCTCGAGATCCTGCAGTCCGAGGCCCCGATCGGGTTCGGGTTCGTGGACCGCGCCCTGCGGGTTATGCGCCAGAACGGGATGCTCGCCGCGCTCAGCGACGCGGGACTCGATTGGACCGGCCGGTCACGGGCCGACGCTCCCCCGGCCCCGCCGGGTTCGGCCGACCTGCAGGTCGGCTCGGTGCTCGAGACCGGCGAGCCTGTGATCAACCAGGAGCTGTGCGTGACCGTGCCCGGCGAACGCGGCCGATCGCGCCGCCTGCTCGGCAGCTGCTACCCCGTGCGGGTGGACGGTGAGATGATCGGCGTGGGAGTGGTTGTCGTCGACATCACCGAACGCAGAGAGGCTGACGAGGCCCGACGCGAGTTCGCCTCGGCGGCAATGGCCGCCATATCGGCCGCGGTCGAAGCACGTGATCCCTACACCGCAGGACACCAACGACGCGTGGCGGTGATCTCCGCTGCGATCGCCACCGAGATCGGCCTGGGCGAGGAGGTCGACAGCATCCGGCTGGCCGCTCAGATCCACGACATCGGCAAGCTCGGCATCCCCGTGGAGATCCTCGCCTGCTCCCGCCGGCTCATGCCCGCCGAGTTCGAACTGGTCAAGACCCACGCGCAGATCGGCTTCGACATCATCTCCGGTATTCCCTTCGGAGCCCCGATCGCCGAGATGATCCTGCAACACCACGAACGCAACGACGGCAGCGGCTACCCCAACGGGTTGCGCGCAGACCAGATCCTGCTCGGCGCACGCATCATCGGCGTCGCTGACACCGTCGAGGCCATGGCCTCCCACCGGCCCTACCGGCCTGCACTCGGCATCGACGCCGCGCTCGCCGAGATCCAAACCAACCGTGGCCGGCTCTACGACCCCGAGGTCGTCGACGCCTGCTTGAGTCTCTTCGCCGAGGGCCGCCTTGCCGTGGAGATGCTCGACGAACCTGCCGCGGAGCAACTAGCCCTGCGGGACCTGGGCCCTGAGGGTGCCATTTCAGATTGAAAGGCCCACACGGTCTACGGCGACCGACAACTGGGTCTGGCTTGCGGGCTTGGATCATCGCTGGCGGCCCGTGGACCGGTCCGGAAGCGATCCGGTGCGGGTGATGTGGCGACCCGAAGGGGGCGCGACTCGAATGGTGATCGTCGTGGTCCTGCTGGCCTGGGTTCTTGCGGCCGTCGTTGTGGCCGTTGCCTGGGCCCTGCTCGTCCACCGTCACCACGGGTGGCCTGGCGGTCGTCCCGAGTTCCAGAGCCGAACGGCTCATTCTCGTCGGCTGACGGCGCGAGCGCATCGCAGATTCTCCCCGTCTGACCGGCCGGGCTTCCACCACTCAAGCGTGACCTCGACCCGCTGGCCAGCCCCAGTTCCGAATGTGTCCCGTTCCGCTGTCGGGGTACCTCGCGGCCGTGGGCCAGACGCCCGAATCGGCGCGCAGCGCGGCGGCCCGAGTGCTGTCAGTGCCGAGCGATCCGTTTGTTCATGCCACGTTCACTCGTGACACCACCTCGGCCGCCTCGGGGGATGCATCGGGTCCAGATCTGGCGTACAACATCGACATGGACTCGTCCACCGCCCCGTCAGTGGTTGTGGTGGGCGGGGGCTTCGCCGGGGTCGGGTGCGCGACCGAGCTGGCCAAGCGCGACATCCCGGTCACGCTGATCGATCGGAACAACTTCCATCAGTTCCAGCCGCTGCTCTACCAGGTGGCCACCGCCGAGCTGGCGGTAGTGGACATTGCTCGCCCGTTTCGTGGGATCTTCCACTCTGACCCGTCGGTCTCGGTTCGGCAGGGCGAGGTGGCCTCCGTCGACATCGAGGCGCGGTCGGTCACCACGGAGACAGGGGAGACCTTCGCCGGTGACTATCTGGTGCTGGCCGCTGGTTCGCGACCGAACTTTTTCGCCACTCCGGGGGCCGAGGAGTTCGCCTTTCCTCTCTATTCGGCGGCTGATGCCAACCGGTTGCGGTCGCGGGTGTTCGGGGTGTTCGAGGACGCCGAGCGCGAGCCGTCGCGGGTGGATGAGGGTGCGCTGAACCTGGTGGTGGTGGGGGCGGGGCCGACGGGCGTGGAGACCGCGGGCGCGCTGGCTGACCTGGTGAACGACGTCATGCCCAAGCGCTACCGCGACCTCGATGTGGACCGGGCCAACATCTACCTGATCGACCACGGCCCGGGCGTGTTGGGTGCGTTCTCCAAGAAGGCGCAGACCTACGCGGCCGAGCGGCTCACCCACCTCGGGGTGCAGCTCCGGCTTCGGACCGGGGTGCAGGAGATTCGAGAGGATCGAGTCGTGCTGAGCGACGGCGCCGAGATCCTGACCCGTGCCGTGGTGTGGGCCGGGGGCATCCAACCCCCGTCACTGGTCGCCGAGACCGGTCTGGAGCTGGGCCGGGGAGGTCGCATCCTGGCCCTGCCGGACCTGACCGCCGTCGGCCATCCGCGGGTCTATCCGATCGGCGACATCGCGGCGCTGACCGACAGTCGCGGTGAGCAGCTTCCCCAACTCGGGTCAGTGGCGTTGCAAGCTGGCCGCTGGGCGGCCCGCAACATCGTGGCCGACCACGAGGGCCGGGACCGGGAGCCGTTCAGGTACCACGACAAGGGGATCATGGCCATGATCGGCAACGGCACGGCCGTGGCCGAGGTGGGTCGTCGCCACCAGGAGCTACACGGGGTGGTCGCCTTCTCGGCCTGGTTGGGGGTGCACGCCTGGCTGATGAGCGGAGTCCGCCAACGGGTCGACGCCTTCGTCTCCTGGGCGTGGGACTTCCTGGGCTCGAACCGCGACGACGCCGTGGTCGACCCCGACATCCCCGCCATCGACTGGGGCGACGAGCCGGGAGATCCGCCCGAGGACCAAGGCCCGCGCACCACCAAGAGGAGCACAGTGTGAGCGACGACTATGACGTCATCATCATCGGCAGCGGCGCCGGGGGTGGGACCCTGGCCCACGCCCTGGCCCACGCCGACAAGAAGATCCTGATCCTCGAGCGCGGCGACTATCTGCCCCGCGAGTCGGCCAACTGGGATCCCGCCGCCGTGTTCATCGATGGCCGCTACCAGTCCACCGAGACCTGGTACGACGCCGACGACAAACCCTTCCAACCACAGGTCCATTACTTCGTGGGCGGCGCCACCAAGCTGTACGGCGCCGCCCTCTACCGGCTGCGACCCCAAGACTTCGGTGAGCTCCACCACGTGGACGGCCTGTCGCCGGCCTGGCCGCTCACCTACGACGATTTCGAGCCTTGGTACACCCAGGCCGAATGGCTCTACCAGGTGCACGGCAACGGTGGCGAGGACCCGACTGAGGGTCACCGATCCAAGGACTACCCGTGGCCCGCCGTGTCGCACGAGCCGCGCATCCAGCGACTCTTCGACGATCTGGAGAAGGGCGGGTATCACCCGTTCCATGCGCCGTGCGGCGTGATGCTGGACGAGGCCGATCGACCCAAGAGCGATTGCATCCGCTGCACGTGGTGTGACGGCTACCCGTGCCTGGTGCACGCCAAGGCCGACGCCGAGACCATCGCGGTGCGCCCGATCCTCGATCTCGCGAACGTCACGCTGCTGGTCAACGCCGAGGTCGTCCGGCTGGAGACCGACCCGGGCGGACGAACCGTCACCGGTGTGGTGGTGCGCCGCGGCGGCAACCAGGAGACTTACCAGGCGTCGATGGTGGTGGTCTCGGCCGGCGCTTCGAACACGGCCAAGCTGTTGTTGGCGTCGGCCAACGACGCCCACCCGAATGGCCTGGCCAACGGCTCGGACCAGGTCGGCCGCAACTACATGTACCACAACAGCAAGGCAGTGGTTGCCCTGTCGGAGGAGGCCAACGACACCCTCTACCAGAAGACGCTGGGCCTCAACGACTTCTACTTCGGCGCCCCCGACTTCGACCATCCGGTCGGGAACATCCAGATGGTGGGCAAGTCCAACGCCGAGGCCATGAAGGGTGAGGAGCCGATGCTGACCAAGCTGGCTCCGCACTGGACGTTGGCCGACGTGGCCCGCCATGCGGTCGACTTCTGGCTCACCACCGAGGACCTGCCCCTGCCGGACAACCGGGTGACCCTCGCCGCCGACGGCAACCTCCGACTGGCCTACCGACTGACCAACAACGAAGAGGCAGATCGGCTCTACGGCGAGCTGCGCAAGATCCTCAACCACACCGGGTTCGCCCAACACCACGTGCTGCACAAGAACTTCTACTCGCACATGAACATCCCGACCGCGGGTGTGGCGCACCAGGCCGGGACGGCCCGCTTCGGTCACGACGCGACTACCTCGGTGCTCGACGAGAACTGCAAGGCTCACGAGCTCGACAACCTCTACGTGGTCGACACCAGCTTCTTCCCGAGCATCGGAGCGGTGAACCCGGCGCTCACGGCCATGGCCAACGCCCTGCGCGTCGGCGACCACCTCGTCGGCCGCCTCGCCTGACACGCCGTCCACCAGTTCCGGCGCTCCAGCGCCTTCATCGAGCCTTCAGGAGCACGAACCATGAGCGTCAAGGGCAAGGTCGCCATCGTCACCGGCGGCAACAGCGGCATCGGCAAAGGGATCGTGCTGGCCCTGGCCGAGCAGGGCGCCAACATCGTCATCGACTACGTGGCCGACCCGGCCGCTACCGAGGACCTCGAACGGCAGGTGGCCGCCCTCGGTGACCAGGCCATCGGGGTCGAGGCTGACGTCAGCAAGGTGGCCGACCTGCAGCGCCTGGTCGACACGGCGGTCGAGAAGTTCGGGCGGGTCGACATCATGGTCAACAACGCCGGGGTGGAGACGCGCACGTCGGTGCTCGACACCACCGAGGCCCAGTACGAGAAGGTCATGGAGATCAACCTGAAAAGCGCGTTCTTCGGGACCCAGATCGCAGCCCGCCAGATGATCGCCCAGGGCGACGGGGGACGGATCATCAACATCACCTCGGTGCACGAGGACTGGCCCATGCCCGGCAACACGCCGTACTGCCTGTCCAAGGGCGGCATGCGCATGCTCACCCGCACCGCCGGCGTCGAGCTCGGCCCTCATGGCATCCTGGTCGTCGGCGTCGGCCCTGGCGCGGTCGACACGCCCATCAACGCGTCGACCGAGGCCGACCCGGGCAAGATGAAGACGCTCGACGCCGCCATCCCGCTCGGGCGCCTGGCTGATCCCAGCGAGATCGCCCACGTCGTCGCCTTCCTGGGCGGAGAAGGAGCCAGCTACCTGACCGCGACCACGATCTTCGCCGACGGAGGGATCATGCACTCGAGCCCCGGGCTGTGATCCGATGCCTTCGCCGGACCCCGCCGGGGCGTAGCAGGCCGCGGTGAACCCTCCGGTGTCGACGTTGCTGGCGGTGAACCCCGTGCCGTGGGCGCGGTCGCAGATGGCGTTCACGTTGGCGTTTCACATCGTCCTGGTTCCACTCGGGGTGTCGTGGGCGTTCTTCACGTTGATCGCCAACTACAAGGCGCTGCGCCACGACGACGCCGCCGCGCTGCGCTTGGCTCAGCGCTGGTCGAAGTTCATGGCTGTCACCTTCGCCGTGGGGGCGGTTACCGGGACGGTGCTGAGCTTCGAGTTCGGGTTGCTCTGGCCGCATTTCATGGGGCAATGGGGCGCGGCGTTCGGGGTGCCCTTCGCCTTCGAGGGTCTTTTCTTCTTCACCGAGGCCATCTTCGTGGCCATCTACATTTACGGGTGGCGACGTCTGAAACCGTGGGCGCACTTCTGGACAGGCGTGCCGATCGTCATCGCCGGGATCGGCGGGAGCGTGTCGGTGGTGGCAGCCAACGCCTGGATGAACGAACCGGCCGGCTTCACCGTGAACTCGGCCGGCAAGATCACCGCCGTCGACCCGTGGGGGGTCATCTTCAACAAGGCCATGCCCCTCATGTCCGCCCACATGGTGGTCGCGGCCTATGTGGTCGGCGGGTTCCTGATCGCGTCGGTCTACGCTGCCGGCCTGTTGCGCGGACGCGACGACCGTTACCACCGGCTCGGCTTCATATCCCGTTCTCCGTCGCGGCCGTGGCCATCTTCGCCCAGATGGCCGTGGGCGACTCGTTGGCCCGCTGGGTCTACAACAACCAACCGGTCAAGTTCGCCTCCATCGAACTGGTACCTCAGACCACAAGCGACGTGCCCGAGACCCTGTTCGGGCACCTCAACAGCAACGGGACGGTCAGCGGCGGCATCCCCATCCCCGGGCTGGCCTCGATCCTGTCGGACCCGAAGACGGGTACCAGCACCGTGGTGAAGGGCCTCAACATCGAGCCCGCCGCCGACGAACCCACGATCTCGACGTGAACGTCGTGCACTTGTCGTGGGACATCATGATCGGCCTCGGCACCCTGCTGTGCCTGTTGGCCGCGTGGTACTGGGTGTCGTGGATCTTCCGCCGGCGGCGCGCCGCAGAGCAAATGGTTCCTGCGGCTGGCGGCCGGGGCCGGAGTGGCCTCGGTGATCACCATGGAGGCGGGCTGGGTGGTCAGCGAGGTCGGTAGGCAACCCTGGATCGTCTACAACTGCATGAAGGTGGAGGCGGCGGCCACCGGCAACACGGGCGTGTGGCTCACCTTCGTCGGGGTGGTCGCGCTCTACATCGGGCTCGGAGTCACGACCGTCCTGGTGTTCCGCGGCATGGCCCGTCGGTATCGAGAGACCGACGGATCCCTGGGTCCGGGTTCGACGACAGCGACGCCCCGGTCACCACCGACGCTTCCCTGGTGGAAGACGACACCGACTCAGATCACCAGACCGTGGGGGCCGGATCGCGGTGAGTACCGCCACGGCCGTCGTGTTGTTCATCGGGGTGACCGCCTACGCGGTGTTCGGCGGCGCCGACTTCGGGGCCGGGATCTGGGACCTGTTGGCCGGCGGTGCTGAGCGGGGGGCGCCACCGAGGAGGGTGATCGACCACTCAATCGGCCCGGTCTGGGAGGCCGACCACGTGTGGCTCATCTTCTGCTTCGTCGTGCTGTGGACAGGATTCTCCGAGGCGTACGCCTCGATCACGCTCACGTTGTTCGTGCCTCTCACTCTGGCCACGGTCGGCATCGTGTTGCGAGGATCGAGCTTCGCCTTCCGCAAGGCCGTGTTCCGCAACCGGGATCGGCGCAACTTCGGCGCCGCCTTCGCACTGTCATCGGTGCTGGTGCCCTACTGCCTGGGCGCGGTGGCCGGTGGCATCGCGTCGGGCCGCGTGCCCGCCGGTGGTAAGGCGGGCGACCCCTGGAACAGCTGGGTGAACCCCACCTCGATCCTCGGGCGGCGTGCTCACGGTTGTCGTGGTCGCGTTCCTGGCCTCGGTGTACCTGGTGTGGGATGCCGGCCGGCTGGGCGACGACGAGATGGTCGAGTATTTCCGTCGGCGAGCCATCGCCGCCGCGGCGGCGGCCGGGGTGATTGCTTTCGTCGGCCTGTTAGTGCTCCGCGCCGACGCCCGGTACCTCTACG
>CAVZAT010000003.1:0-367641 GCA_963773335.1 uncultured Microthrixaceae bacterium
ACCGGATTGACACCGGACTTGGCGGTTCCGGTGTCTTTTCCTGGGGCTCAGACGGCTCATTCGTGTGCCATATATGCTGGTAGAGCCGCTGCTGCTGCGACAAGCTGCACCCGCTTACAAGGAGGGGGTCGGGGGTTCGAGCCCCTCAGCGCCCACCCCATCTGACCTGCACTTATGGGGTCAGATCGCTTCACTCGGAGATCGTGACAGGCGGGTTGACACCCTGTTTGGGCAACCCACTAGAGCTGGAGGGATGCGGGGAACGGCGCGGCGGCGCGGTCCAGGCAAGTGGCAGATCCAGGTCTTCGTGGTTGTGACGACCGCACTGGCCGCGGCGTTCGTGTGACACGGACTGTCGTGGCGCCGCACACCCGAGCGGGCCGAAAGGTGGTCGACCAGGCCATCGCCGCGCTGATCACCGAGGTCGAGACCGGGCGCATCAACCCGGGCGTCGATCCGATGCTGGCCGAGTTGCTCGACCGACGGATGGCTGCTCGCTCGCCGGAGTGGTCGCCAAAGACCACGATGGAGATCGCCCGGAACATCCGGCTGAAGATCAAGCCCAGGGAGGTTCGGGCCCGAACGGATCGGTGCCGGGGTTGGTGTCGTAGTGGTGTGTCAGCGACTCGAGCGCTGAGCGCAGACCCGGGTACTGACTGCCTTGGCCGACCAGCGCAGGGTTGTTGATCGCAGGCTTCAGGTTGATCAGTCCCTGGCTGCATGCCGTGGCTGCGCCCGTGGCCGGGGTGAGCGTCCTCTGGACTACTTCGTGCCACCGCAGCGGACTCTGGAGCTCGCCACATAGACCTTCTGACCTCGCCGCCCGCTGCGAAGCCGCGACTTCGCGCCAGGATTGCTGCACGAAACAGTGCCGCGCGGGGTCGGCCTGGCCCAGCTCATGTTCGAACAGCCCGGGCGCAGCTCGTCACTCGCGGGGCCCTGAGGCCACCATCCGGTGGCGGCGGCGGATCGGTGGACCCGACGCCGGGGGACCGAGCAGGGGTCCGCGTCATGAGCGAGGACTTCGATTTTGTCGTGGTGGGCGGCGGTTCGGCGGGGGCGGTGATCGCGGCCCGGCTATCGGAGGATCCGGGGTGCCGGGTCGCGCTGCTCGAGGCCGGCGGGCCGCCGCCGGCCACCGAGGCGATGCCGGCCGCGTGCGCGGCCTGCAGCACGACCCCGAGACCGACTGGATGTACACCGCCGATGCCGGCGGGGTGCGGCCTGGGCCTCGATCGGCGGCCGGATGATGGTGCCGCGGGGCAAGATGCTCGGCGGCTCGTCGGGCATCAACTACATGGCGTACGTGCGCGGCCATCCCGGCGACTTCGATGCTTGGGCCGCCGGCGGCGCGACCGGCTGGAGCTACGACGAGGTGCTGCCGTACTTCAAGAAGAGCGAGGGCCTCGCGCCGAGCGGCGACATCGTCATCGATGCCGACGCGCACAACACCGAGCGGCGCCGCTCGGCGTATCGGTGCGCGCGCCGGTGCTGCCGCGCCGCACAGCAGTTCGTCGAAGCCGCGGTGGCCGCCGGCATCCCCGTCGGCGACTACAACGGCCGTGACCGCGGCGGCCCCGAGGGCGTCGTCTCGCTGTTGCAGACCACGACGCGCGACGGCAAGCGGCTCGAGCACATATCCACGCGTTCCTCGAGGGCGCACCGAGGAACGCGCCGAACCTCGACGGTGATCTGCCACGCTCAGGCGACGCGGGTGCTGCTCGACGGCGACGGCCGACGACTTGCGAGCCACCGGCGTCGAGTACCGCACGGCGGACGGCGACGACGCGGGTCGTCCGGGCCGAGCGCGAGGTGATCTGTGAGCGGTGGCGCGGTCGGGTCGCCGCAGCTCTTGCTGCTCTCGGGGATCGGGCCCCGGGCCGAACTCGAAGCCGTCGGGGTCACCTGCGCCGTCGATGCGCCCGACGTGGGCAAGCACCTCAAGGACCACCTGCAAGTCGGGCTGTTCTTCCCGGCGCCCGGCGTCGGCGTGTCGATGACCGAGGTCGGCGATATCGATGGGGCCCGACGCGCTGCGTGCCCCCGCCGGACCGCTGCCGGCCGACCCGGCCGACGACCCGTCGCTGCCGCCGGAGCTCCAGGCGCTCAAGGCCGAAGCCGAGCGCCGCGTCACCGAGTGGGCGACCACCGGCCACGGCCTGGTGTCGTCGTCGCTCTACGACGCGTCGGCGTTCGTGTCCACCGGCCTCGGCGACGAGCACACCCACGACGCTCAGATCGGCCGTGTTCGTCACCGGCTACAACCGCCGACATCTGGCAACGCTGCCTGCGCGTCGACCCCGACGACTACTTCGAGGACGCCGACGCCGCGCTGGCGGCCGACGCCGAGAGCATCTTCGTGCTGGCCAACCCGGTGCAGCCCCACAGCGAGGGCGAGATCCAGCTGGCCAGCGCCGACCCGCTCGGCCACCCCGACATCCGCATGAACTACTACGACGACCCGCACGACATCGACGTCATGGTGGCGGTGATGCGGCGGGCGCTCGACATCGCCGAGCACTGGCCGGCCACAGCTCGGTCCCCTGGTGATACCGACGACCATCGCGGCGCACCACGGCTACCAGCCCGGCGACCGCCCGAGCGACGCCCTGCTCGAGGACATGGCCCGCCACTACTCGTTCACCGTCTACCACCTGACCAGCACGTGTCGTATCGGCAGCGTGGTCGACCCGCAGCTACGGGTCAATGGCGTGCGAGGCCTCGCGGGTGGCCGACGCGAGCGTGATGCCCAACGTGGTCAGCGGCAACACCAACGCCGACGTGCATCATGATCGGCGAGAAGGCCGCCGAGATGATCGCCGCGGATCACGGCCTGCAACTGGCCAACCAGGTCGGAATCAGTAGATGACCTCGGCCCCCAACCGACCGTCGGGACGTTCGACCACCACCATCCGCGACATGGACGGCATGGCGCCCGGGACCTGGCATCGATTCCCGGCTCTGGCGGCTCATCGGTGAGCCGCATGTGCTCGTAGAGCCGCTGTTGCTGCAAACTGAGCCGCTCACGAGGAGGGGGTCGGGGGTTCGAGTCCCATCAGCGCCCACTTGCGCATTGGCCTTGGATGTAGCTACATTCGCGACATGTCTGTAGCCACATCTCGCGTCGAGGTCGGGGTGCGCGATCTCAAGAACAACCTCAGTCGGTACTTGGACCGCGTCCAAGATGGCGAAGAGGTCATCGTGACCGATCGCGGCAAGCCGGTCGCCAGACTGTTGGCGCTCGACCACGCGACGAACCGGCTGGCCGAGCTGATCGCGGCGGGCGCAGTTCGTCCACCGACGCGCACGACGCGGCACCGACCGTCCCGCCGCATCAGGGCCAAGGGTTCGGTCAGCGACCTGGTCGCCGAACAGCGGCGGTGATCACCTACGTCGACACCTCGTCGTTGCTGAAACTGCTGATCGACGAGGACGGCTCCGAGCGAGCCGGGCTGATCTGGGACACCGCAGACGTGCTCGCCGCCGCGGCTCTGGTCGTGGTGGAGGCGCGGGCCGCCCTCGCCGCCGCTGAGAGGGCCGCCAGGCTCACCACCGCACAGCACCGACAGGCGAAGGGCCAGCTCGTGGCATTGGTCGACGAGCTGACGGTCGTCGAGGTCACGGAGCAACTGATCACCGAAGCGGCCGACCTCGCCGAAGCGGAGTCGCTGCGTGGCTACGACGCCGTTCATCTCGCGGCGGCTCTCACCATCGATGCAGACATCGTCACGAGCGCAGACGCGGCCCTGTGCGATGCGGCGGGCCGTCGAGGCCTTCATGTGGCGAACCCGCTCGAGGCTCTGAGCTGACACCGGATTGACACCGGACTTGGCGGTTCCGGTGCCTTCTCCTGGCTCAGGCGGCTCATTCGTGAGCAATATGTGCTGGTGGAGCCCCTGCTGCTGCAAACTGAGCCGCTCACAAGGAGGGGTCGGGGTTCGAGTCCCTCAGCGCCCACTCGTCGTCGAAATGACAATGATGTAGTTTCGGCTTGGCGTTGGGCCAGCGGTCTGGCGCCGAATGCTCAGGGGTTGTGGGCCTCGACGATGGAGATCGGGGTCGGGGTCGGAGACGACGCCGTCGTAGACGAGGCCGGCACCTTCGAACAGTGTTCGCATCTCGGCGTCGGTGCGCTCGCGCCCGTTGAGCATGCCGAGCATGGTGAGGTCGATCATCTTCGACATGTGCGGGCCGGTTCCCGTCGGGCATGACGAGTTCGAAGGCGAGGACGCGGGCGCCGGGCGCGGCGGCGGTGCGGATGTTGTTGAGGAGGCGGGTCGCGTCGACGTCGTTCCAGTCGTGCAGGACCATGGACAAGAGGTAGGTGTCGGCGCCGTCGGGCACGGCTGTCGAAGAAGTCTGCCGCCCTGCGCGGTGAGGCGTTCGCCCAGCCCGTAGGCCTTGGATGGTCGGCGCGCTGCTTCGGAGACGACGTGGGGGAGGTCGAACACGATGCCAGTCGTGTCCGCTGCGTGCGAGATGATCTTGGCCAGCAGGGCGCCGTCGGCGGCACCGAGATCGACGATCTTGCCGGCGTCGGTGAAGTCGTAGCTGGCGATCGCGCCGGCCTTGATCCCGTCGGTCAGGTTGGCCATGGCCCGGCTGAACCGGTCGACCTGCTCGGGCTGGTCGGCGAGCCAGCCGAAGAACGGCTGCCCGTAGTGGTCGGTGGCCGCGCAGTCGCCGGAGCGGACCGTGCCGAGCAGCCCGGCGAACGGCGCGTAGTGGGTCTCCATCCACATGAGGGCGAGATCGCGCATGGAGCCTGGCTGGTCGCTGACCAGAGTGGCGCCGAGCGGGGTGAGGCCGACGCGTCGGGCTCGTTCTCGCTGAACACGCCGAGTGAGCAGAGTGTCCGCAGGAGGCGTGACAGGGCGAGGGGGTCCGCATCGACCTTGGCCGCGAGCTGGTCGAGCTGGAACAGGGCCGTCGACCAGGCGATCGGCCACGCCGATCTTGGCCGCGACGTACAGCGCTTGGGACACCTGGAATCCGGCCAGCAGCTGGACCATCTGGACGGGTGGTGGGTGAGCTTCCATGTAGTGGCCTCCTCGGTGCCGGGTCGAGTCGATCGGCGCTCCCGAGGAGCCTATCCGACAAATCGCTAGAAGTCTAGTAATAAGAGGACGAGGTATTGTGGGTGAATGGCCGAAGCTGACCGCCATTCGTGTGCCCGCCGACTTCGAGCGGGAGTTTCCCGGCGCCAGCCGGTCGGCGGCCGAAGTCGGCGGCCAATCTGGTGCGGACTGCCGATGCGCTGCTCGCGCGAGTTCGAGCGCCGCCGTCGCGAGATGGCGGACCTGTCCGCGAGCGCGTTTCCAGGCCCTCGCCATTCTCGACGGTGCGGGCGAGCCGCTCCCCAGCCACATCATGGCGGAGCGGCTGCTGGTGAGCAGCGCCAGCATGACGTCCCTGCTCGACACACTCGAGCGGCGGGGCCTGATCGAGCGCCGCCCCCATCCCGTCGACCGTCGCAAGGTCCTGATCCGGCTGACCGATGAGGGCAGGGAGATCGTCGACCGGATGCTGCCCGTCGTCCATGCGGCGTCGACCGAGGCGTTCGCGGACCTATCGGAGCGCGATCGTGAGCAGCTGATCGACATGCTTTCCGTCGTACGGGCGCGGCTGGCTGATGTCTCGAGCGTGCCGCCGCCGAGCGCGAAGCCCCGCCGCCGCCTCCGGCGTTGACACCTCGCCATCGGAGCCTCTCGGCGGGCGGGAGCTCAGCACTGGGTCCGCACTCAACTCAGGGGGGCGAGGTCTGGAGGCGCCCCGGGTCGACGAAAGGGTCCACTGACTTCGTGGTCAATCGGAACCAGGTCGGCCGCTGAGGCGCGTGCACGCCGAACTCTCGTGCGAGCACCTCGGTCATCGAGCCCGCCTGCCAATGGGGAGCGCGTCGACTTCAGTGCCGGTGAGCCGTCGTGGGACAGGGTTTGAAAGCTGTCCCTCAGCTCGGAAGCCCTGCACGCAGAGCCGGTTCGGCTGCCAGAATCGGACGTTCTGGAGGCGTCATCGAGTCGGCCGGAGCTGATCGCGCTGTTCGTCCTTAGGTACGTTTGCGCGATGGGTCAAAGTCGTGTCTTGCCACGTTTCGTCGTCGTGCTCGCAGCTCTGCTGATGGTGGCGGCCTCGTGCACGAGCAACAACACCGGCGGCGCGACCCCCTCAGGCACCGGCACGGCGGGTTCGGCAGGGGACCGGCTGACGCCGCAGATCGGCACGCTTCCGCCGGCCGCGCTCGACATCATGACCCGAGACAACTACTCCGCCGCTCGCTGGACGGCGCGGCGTCGTGAACATGAAGACAGGTCAGGACGTGCTCTCGCTCGGGGCCGACGACCTCATGGTCATGGGGTCGAACATGAAGCTCTACACGATCGGTACGGCACTCGACGTCCTCGGGCCCGACAAGCAGATCACGACGCCGGTCCACCAGGTTGGCGGCAACCTCGTCCTCGTGGCAGAGGGCGATCCGGTGATGGGGGGCCGCAACGCATCCCCCGACGGGCCGCTCGGCTACTCACTTCCGCCGCAGTTCGACGCGAACGGGCTCCCCGGCGCGAAGCCGGCCCCCGGCAATCCCCTGGCGGGGCTCGACGACCTCGCGAAGCAGGTTGCCGCGGCGGGCGTCACCTCGGTCCCGGGGGACGTCCTCGTCGACACCCGCCTGTTCGAGGACTGGACGCCGACGCACAGCACGATCAGCCCGATCGTCATCAACGACAACTTGCTGGGCGTGACCACGACGCCGGGCGCAGTCGGGCAGGCGCCGACCTTCAAGACCTTCCCCAAGACCGCGGCGTTCACGCTGGTCAACGAGGTCAAGACCGTTGCCGCTGGTGATGGCACCGACATCGAAATCGACCCAGGGCAGGGCAATCAGCTCATCGTCAAGGGGACCGTCGAGGCGGGCAGCGACCCGGTCCTCAACGTCTACCACGTGCCGGATCCGGCCAGCTTCGCTCGGACGCTGTTCATCGAGGCGCTCCAGCGCGCCGGCGTCAAGGTGACCGCGGACCCGACCGCGAGCGACGACCAGAGCAAGCTGCCACCGGAGAGTGCCTACACCAGCGACAACCTCCTCGGCTCGATCCAGAGCCCGAAGTTCCGCGCCATCGCCGCGCTCGTGCTGAAGATCAGCCACAACGAGGTCGCGAACCTCACCGTCTGCCTCATGGCGGTCAAGCTGGGGTCCAAGAACTGCACGGACGGCTTCAAGCCGATCCGCGAGCGCACCAAGAAGGTCGGCATCACCCCGCAGGAGACGTGGTTCGTCGACGGCGCCGGTGGTGGCGACGCGTCGACGACCGCCGGCGCCATCACCCAGTGGATCAACTGGATCGACCATCAACCGTTCGGGGCGAGCTTCCCGAAGTTGCTGCCGAGCCTGGGACAGGACGGGTCGATCGGCATGCTCGGCAAGGACAGCCCGGCGAAGGGCAAGATCCAGGCGAAGACGGGCACGACGGCGGCGCTCGACGCGAGCAACGGTCGGCTGCTGATGCGGTCCAAGGTGCTCGCTGGCTACATGCAGGCCGACGACGGAACGCCGTACTACTTCGCGCTCTACATGAACGGGGCCAACTTCGCGAGCCTGAAGGACCAGTTCACCGTCAACAAGGACCTGGGCGACGTCGCGATCGCGATCCAGCAGAGCCTCTAGTCACGGCCTATCGTGCAGCCGCAGGGGCCGCGTGCGATCCGCTGACCCCTGATCTGTGGCGCCGGGGAGGCGCCGCTGGATGGATGGTCGCCATGCCCGGCACCGAGCACTTCTGCGACCCCCACAACCGCGGCAAGTTCAGGTCCTGCGAGTCCTTCACGACCGAGGAGGGCCCGCGGCGGGCGGGGCCTCCGTTGCGAAGCATGCGCTCGCTGGAAGACTCCCGGCCAGCTACCAGCCATTGGTCCGAGTGCGGCGGGCGCCCGGAAGCGAGTCGAGGCCAACCTCCTCAGGGACCCGATCGAGCAGGGCAACGGCCATGTCGTCGAGCGGGATGCCGGAGCTGTCTGACACCCGGCTGAGCAGCCTCGGTCCTCGCCTGGTCGAGTGGCGGCCGACCCCGCACCATCGCCTCGGCCAGGGCCAGCAGTTGGGTGCCGTGGCCCAGCGCAGCAGCGGGGAGCCGGACGACCTCGAGGCGCTGGCCGGTCGCCTTCGCGAGGTCCCAGCCATGGGTGAACGTGTCGGTCGCAGCGAGCCCGACAAACGCAGGGCCAGGCATCTCGCCGAACGCGGCCACGCAATCACCCGCGGATGGTCCGCCTCGCTTCCGGCGCGAGGTGTGCCAGTCACGCCGCTCGCGAAGAACCACTGACCACCCACGATGTGGTTGATGAGATCCTTGACCTTCAAGTGGCACACGGTGTGTCCGGTCGAGCTGATCCGGGCCATTCGGGCCGTAGTGATGCGGCACGGTCGAGACCGCGTTGCAGCCAACGCCACGACGAGAGCGCAGATGCGGCCAAGCGCGAGCGTCGCGAACAGGCCGGTCCGGTCCTTGATTCGTGTCAGGGCCAGTCGAGGTGGTGCTGTTCGGCGGCGTCGGTGAGAGCCGCGCTGAGCTTGTCGGGCGAGGCATCGCAGCGCTCCAGGTCGGCCGGTCCCATGAGGACGAAGAGCCCTTGGTCGGTCTCGGCGACGACGGCGGGGGCGCGGCCTGCGACCGCGGCCCGGATGGGGTCTGGCTGGTCGTCGAGGTGGTAGGTGTCGAACGGAACTGGAAAGCCTGCCCGGCAGGCCTTCCAGTCGGTTCGCTCGCGCACGCTGCCGTGGGTGATGTCGCACAGGGCGCAGTGCGCACGACCGAGTCGAGCGCCCACCCAGTAAGCCAGTTCGCCTCGCAGGGTGCCGTCGGCGTTGTAGACGCCGACAAGCCGTCGGATGCGCGGACAAGAAGTGGGGGTCTCACCGGTCACGACACGGGTTCCTTTCTGGGCTCGTCCTCACCTTGTCAGGTCCACCCTGGGTCACGCGGCCACCGGGCTCTTCCGGTCAGTGCGACGCTGCTGTGACGGTGAGGTCCTTGGGCTGGTGGCCAGGAGGTAGACCGCGAGGGCGAGGCCGAACATGACGTGTTCGATGGCGAAGGTGGTCCACCCGACCATGCTCGCCATGTTGGCGATGACGTCACCGGAGCCAGTGATGGACGCCACCGCTGGTAGGTCGATGAACGCGGACCCGGCGAACACGGCCATTCCGAAGATGGCACCGGCGGCCAGCCAGGTACGCCGAGGCAGCACCCGGGTGACGGCGGCGAACATCATGCCGAAGGCGGCTCCGGTCATCATGTGGATTGCCACGCCGACGAGGGCGGCGCCCGGGGTGAACCAGAACCGGTTGCCGGCCATGGCCTGTTGCACCGAGGTCATCATTGCGGTGGACGAGCCGGTCACGGCGGCGATGTGGAACAGCGGGGTGAAGAACCCGTGGTGCTGGTAGGTCACGGAGGCGACCATGGCGACCATGGCCATGACCGCGGCGGCGACCATGCCGCCGACGGCGCCTCGACCTAGGGTGCGGACAAGGTCGTCCGGGCTGGTGAGCGTGCCGGTCTCGGTCATCAGGGTCTCCTTGGTTTGCGGGGCGAGCTGTTCGTGCTCGATGCCCCCGAAACCCACCGGGCCGTACGGTCCCTTCCATCGGATCTGCCGTGTCGACGAAGTCGAATCGGGTGGAAGGATCATCAGGGCCCACCGGGTTCCGGAGGGGTGACCAGGACGCGAGCAGGCCGAATGCGGGCGATGTGGAACGGGGTCGCGATCGCCGAGAGCGACGACACGGTCGTGGTGGAGGGCAATCACTATTTCCCGGTCGATTCGCTGGACGCCACCTTCCTGGTGGACAGTGCCAGCCGGAGCCTGTGTCCGTGGAAGGGCGTGGCCCACTACAGGACCGTTACGGTCGACGGCGTGTCCGCGACCGATGCCGCCTGGTTCTACCCCCGCCCGGTTCCGCTGGCCCGCAAGGTCAAGGGCCGGGTCGCGTTCTGGCGCGGCGTGACAGTCGAGGCGTCCCCGGCTGGAGCGGCCGACCGAGCGACGCGCCGTGATGGCTGAACCGTCTACGCCCACCCCCCAAGGGTTACCCGGGGAGACATCGACCAAGTTCGACGTGGTCGTCGTCCCCGAGATCCCTGTCATGTGGAAAGCCGCGGTGGCGATCACCGGCGACCCGCACGAGGCCGAGGACCTCATGCAGGACACCCTGCTGCGTGCCTATCGCTTCGTCGACGGTTTCGACGGCCGCCATCCCCGAGCGTGGCTGCTGACCATCCTGCGCAACACGAACGTCAATCGGCACCGCCGCCGCCGACCGAGCCTCACCGCCACCGGCAACCTCCCCGAACCATCGCCGGGCACCCCAGCCGCCGACAGCGCCGAGGACCAAGCCACCGAAGACCACCTCGACAGCCGGATCGAAGCCGCGCTGCGCCGGCTCTCACCCAAGCTCGCCCAGGTCGTGAACCTGGTCGACGTCGCCGGGTTCACCTATGACGAAGCGGCCGCGGCGCTCGGTATCCCGGCGGGCACCGTCATGAGCCGCCTGCACCGGGCCCGCCGCCAGATCCGGGCCGAACTCCAACGCCACCCCGACCTCGGAGGTCACCGATCATGAGGATGCGCGACCTTCGCCTCGACATGTTCACCAATCGTGGGGGCACCTCGTGCGTCCAGGTGGCGCGGACGCTCCAGCGCTACCTCGACGGTGACCTCGACGACCACACCCGGGGCAAGGTCGCCAGGCACCTCGCCGTGTGCCGCCGGTGCGGGCTCGACGAGCAGGCCTACCGCGAGATCAAGGACGCCCTGGCCCGCCGAGGCGGTGAGCTTCCCGACGCGCCGATCGACCGGCTCCGCGCCTTCGCTGGCAAGCTGTCTGGCGGCGACCCGCCCACCAGTCCGACTGGCGACGAGGCGTGACGACCCCGCAGCCCGATCCGACCCGCTGGAACCGGCGGGCCAGGACCATCCCAGCCATGCTCGGCCTCACCGTCGCCGCCGTCGTGCTGTCGCCGCTGCTGATCCCCGCGGCGGTGGTGTGGGACCTGGTCCGTCTGCGGTTGCGGTACCCGACAGTTCGGCTCTATGGGTTCGTCACCCAGTACCTTCTCAACGACTCAGTCGAGATCCTGGCCGCCGGGCCATTGTGGCTCGTGGCCGGTTTCGGCACCCGCCTCGATCGGTCGGCCTCGCAGCGCCGCCATCAACGTCTCCAGGCCTGGTCCATCGCGCTGCTGGCCCGCCGGGCCGACCAGCTCCTCGGGGTCGCCATCCACGCCGACGACGACCTCACTGACGCGCTCACACCCGCGCCAGCGGTCGTGATCTGCCGCCACGTCAGCCTGTTCGATGCCTCCTTGCCGTCGTTGCTCTACCAGCGCCTCGGCATCCACACCCGTGGCGTGATCATGGCCGAGCTCCTCGCCGACCCTGGCTTCGACCTGCTCTACCAGCGGGCCGGCTCGGTGTTCATACCCCGCGACAACAGCCCCGAAGCGCGCCACGAGGTGGCCCGGGTCGGTCATGAGCTCGGCGATGGCACCGTCGCGGTCATCTTCCCCGAAGGACGCTTGTTCCGCCCGGGCGTCCTCAACCGCTCCATCGCCCGGCTCGCCGAACGGGACCCATCCCGGGCCGAACGCCTGGCCGGGCTACGCCACCTGCTCCCGCCACGGCCCGCCGGCCTCATGTCGCTGCTCAACGCCAGCCCCGACGCCGACGTCGTGGTCATCAACCACGCCGGCTTCGACCGCTACCCGACCCTCGCCGAACTCGCCCGCCATGCCCCTCTCACACGGCCGATCGAGGTCACGGCGACCCGCATTCCACGCCGCGAGATCCCTGACGATGCTTCGGAGCGAATCGCCTGGCTCGACGGCCTTTGGTGCGACATGGACCGCTGGGTCCACGAACAGCTCACGCCATGACCCGAAGGCTCAGCCGCGCCGACTGGGACGACTACATCCAACGGTTCCACCACGACCACCCTGGCATCACCGAGGCCGTGCTCTCCCGCGCCGTCAGCCACGGCCAGAACCCCTACGAATGGCTCACCGAAGGGCTCGACGACCCAGGTGTCGTGCTCGACCTGGCCTGCGGGAGCGCACCCTCCAGAGCACAGCTCGGACCGAACTGGATCGGCCTCGACGCCAACCCCAGCGAACTCCTTGCCGCCCACCTCGACACGACCGGGCGAGCGATACGCGCCGACCTCTCGAGCCTCCCGCTCGACGCCGGCTCGTGCGAAACCATCGTCTGTTCGATGGCACTCATGCTCGTCGAGCCACTGCACGCGGCCCTGCAGGAGATGCAACGTGTACTGAAACCCGATGGCATCATCCGCATCCTCCTGCCGGCAACAGCGCCGCTCAGCCTCCGTGACCTACTCCGCTACGCCCGACTTGGCGTCAGCCTGCGCACCACCACGCTGTTCCCACCCACACCGCTGCGTCGCGACCCCGAGGGCCAACTTCACGCCGCCGGGCTTCGTATCGACGATGACGCCCACCGGCGCTTCACCTACCCGATCCAGACCGAAGCCGACGCCCGGCAGCTCATCAACTCCCTCTACCTCCCCACATGCGATACAGCCAGGCGAGCCGCGGCGTGCCGCACCGCCACCCGATGGCGGCGTCACCCGACCGGCATCGCCCTGCGCCGCCTCACCGTCCGGCGACCAGAGGGTCTCTCATCGGTCGCGCCAAGGTGACCAGCCGTTGTGCCCCGCGGTCAGCGCTTCAGTGCTCGACGAACCCTGGCAGGGTTTGAAAGCCGTCCCCAAAGGTCCACCGACTCCAGACCGAGCTACGGGCCGGCTGGGGACTCGTGTCGACGCGCGGTCGAGGCCCTCGCCCGACTCCTCGGCGATCAGGCCCGCACGGTGTCTACCAGCGCTTCGAGCTCCTCCTGGGTGCCGATGGCGATGATCACCTGGCCGCTTCGGATGGTGACGTCAGGGGCCGGGTTCGTGTGGAAGCTGCCGTCGGCGTCGCGGAGCGCGAGCACGAGGGCACCGGTGAGGTCGCGTAGGTGGGAGTCGCGGATCGAGCGGCCCGCCATGGGTGAATCGGCTGCGACCGGCACCTCCTCGAGCCGGAACTCGAGGGTCCGCTCCCGCATGACGACGTCAAGGAACTCGGCGACGTGGGGTCGCAGGACGAACGCGGCCATTCGCGCGCCGCCGATGCTCTGCGGGTTCACCACCCGGTCGGCGCCGGCCCGTAACAGCTTGTCGACGCTTTCCTGGCTGCGGGCTCGCGACACGATGAACAGGTCGGGCCGCAGGGCCCGGGCGCTCAGGGTGATGAACGAGTTGTCCGCGTCGCCGTCGACGGCGGCCACCAGCGAAGCCGCCCGTACGATGCCGGCGGCGCGCAGCGTGGCGTCCTCGGTGGCGTCACCCACGACGACGGGATGCGGCAGATCGACGACGGCTTCGGGATCGAGCTCGACCACCACCAGGTCCCGCCCGGCTTCGATGACCTCGCTGGCGATCGACCGCCCCACCCGACCCCATCCGCAGATGACGACGTGGCCGTTCATCGACGCGATGTTCTGTTCCATTCGACGCCTCCCGAGGAGTTCGTTGAGGCGGCCCTCGATCAAGGTCTCGATGAGCACGCCGAAGGTGTAGAACGCCGTACCGACGCCCACCAGGATCAGGACCATGGTGAAGACCTGGCCCGTTGGCGACATCGGCTCAACCTCTCGGAACCCCACCGTCGAGACCGTCGTGACGGTCTGGTAGGTCGCGTCGAGGACACCGAAGCCGAGTACGACGTAACCGGCGGTGCCGATCACGAGGACCAGCAGCAGCAGGACCGACGCCGTGGCGAGCCGGCGCCAGTGGCTCACGGTCGTCCCGGCCCGGCGCTCAGCACGCGTCCGACGACGAAGTCTGCGCCGGACTTCCGGTGAGCGGCTCCACCAGTCGGGGAGACAGTTTGGGGTCGCGAAGGAATCTCATGCGGATCGAGCGACCGGGACCTCACGCTCGTTCACCGCGACAGATGCGGACCCCGGGGCGGCGAGCACCTCAGCACGCTCCGGGTGCGGGAAGCGGGCGAGCACGTCGTCGATTGCGCGCCCGCCAGCCAGCTGGCCGATCACCATGCCGACCGTGACTCGGAGGTCGTCCAGGCACGGCACGCCGCCCACCTGGTCCGGGTCGACGGTGATTCGCTCGAACTCCATGCGGCAATGCTACGCGCCGAGCCGGCCGCGCCCTGGCTCGTTCGAGTCCCTCGGCGCCCACTCGTTGCCAGATGCACAACGTGCGCGCCGGTCAGAGGTCACCTCGCGTGTCCGATCGCTCAGGCATGTTCGTCTTCTCCTTCGAACCCGAACAGGGCTCGACTCTGGGCTACCGGGTGGCGATCGCGGTGGAGCCGCCGAGGAGCTCCGGTGAAGGGCCCGTTGATGACCGTCGAGGTCACTGGAGGTGGTCGCGTCGTGCCGGTGCGCTCGTGGCTGACATGGTGCAGCTTCTGGAGGAGGCCTTCGGTTCGACTCCGCTCGGTCAGCAGGACCTGATGAAGCGGGCCTGGCCGGTGCTGACGACGGGATCGGCCGACAGGGTCTTCGCCCTGTACTTCGAGATCGTCGGCCTCGCCACTTCAGGTCAGGCGCCCTGTGACGCTCTCGCCACCGGTCTCGTCGCCGGCTGGGTTGACTGGCGCAGGTTCCGCTGGCCCCAATTCATGTGTATGTAGTTGACGCGAATCAAGATTCATGTCAACATGCCCAATATGAACTCGCCCCGGCCGTACTCGATGGCCAAGAGGGGCGAGCAGGCCACAGCCACCAGGAAGAGGATCGTCGACGCGGCACGGGGGCTGATCTCGTCCCAGGCACCCGACTTCACCCTCGCCCTCGTCGCCGAGGCTGCTGGCACCAGCGTCCAGACCGTGCTGCGCGCCTTCGGGAGCAAGGAAGGTCTCATCATCGAGGCGGTCATCGGCTCGCTCAGCTCGGAGTACGCAACGCCGGCTCCGGCACCCCGATCGGTGCACGAGGCCGTCGGCCAGGTCTTCGACGAATTCGAGGAGAACGGTGATCGCCTCATGTGGATGTTGGCGAACGAGCATCGGGTGGATGGGCTCGCGGCGGTGATCGCACGCGGTCGCGCCATCCACCGTGAACGGGTGACGTCCGTGTTCGCCGACAGGCTGGCCGAGTACGGCGCCGCCGATCACCGGCGAGTGGTGGCGGCGCTCCTGGTGGCCACCGACGCCTACGTCTGGAAGCTGCTTCGACGCGACCTCGGCTTCGGGCGAGAGGCCGCAGAGGCGGTGGTGGAGCGCATCATCAACGGCGTGTTCGCCGCCGACGGGACCGATTGAAACAGCACCTCGGCATCGCCGTCAGGTGAGCCACGAACCAAGGAGAACCCGATGCGAGTGCTTTGTACCTCGACCCCGATGGAAGGTGTCGTCATCCCGTTGCTGCCGATCGCGGATGCGCTGCGATCGCGTGGGCACGAGGTGATGATCGCCGTCGGCCCCGACGTGACCGAGCGCGTCGAGCAAGCCGGCTTCGATCCGACGGTGATCGGGCCGTCCGTGATGGAGGCGGTGACGCGGGCGATGAGCGATCCGAGCGTCGCCGGATCGGATGACGCGGATGCAACCTTCGCCGCCGCGATGTTCGGTGGGGTGTTCGCAACCGAGCTGCTGCCCGAGCTGCGCCGCATCGCCGAGGAGTTCGGCCCCGATGCGGTGGTGCATCCGCCGGTGGAGATGGCCTCGCCGATCGTGGCGTCCGAGCGCCACATCCCGTCGGTGACGTACGGCTTCGGACAGGTCCTCCCCTCGGAGATGGTGACCGCCTCCGCCGCCCGCGTCGCCCCGCTCTGGGAGGCGGCCGGATTGGCTCCCGATCCTCACGCAGGGCTCTACCTCGACTGCTACCTGGATCCGTGCCCGCCGAGCCTGCGCCTCGGCGCTGCAGCGCCGGCACGACTCGTGCAGCCGATCCGTCCTGAGATCGCCGGCAGCGACACCGAAGCACTCCCTGCGGGCATCGCTGGGCTCGGTGGGCGCCCGACCCTGTACGTGTCGCTCGGCACCGTCCCGCTCTTCAACCAGCTCGCCACGTTCGACGTGCTGCTCGAGGCGGTGGCAGAGGAGGACCTCGACATCGTCGTCACCATCGGGCCCAACAACGACCCGGACGCGCTCGCCGCGGTCCCGTCCAACGTGCATGTCCACCGCTGGCTGCCGCTGCGCCCGCTGCTCGCGCAGTGCGATGCGGTGGTGTGCCACGGGGGCTCGGGGACGACGTTGGCCGCACTGCACGCCGGTCTGCCGCTCGTCCTCGTCCCGCAGGGCGCCGATCAGTTCGAGAACGCGCGAGCCTGCGAGAAGGCGGGCACGGCGCACGTCCTCCGCTCAGAGGAGCTCGACTCCGGCGCGGTGCGCGACGCGGTGCTGGCAGTCATCGGGGAGCCGAGCGCCGAGCGCGCCGCGGCGCGACGCCTCGCGGAAGAGATCGCGGCGATGCCGGCCGCAGGTTGACGCGGTGGCCGTCATCGAGACCCTCGCCTCCTCACCGCGGTAGCGGTGCCCGCAGGACCTGCAGGGTTCGAAAGCTGTCCCTCTTCTCCGGGGGAGCCTCCGCGCCTCCATGCCCACGGCACGCCCACTGGTCGGCGACTCGCGGGTCAAGCCTCCGGTGCCATGTTCGCGAACGCATCGGTCCGGTCCCGTTCGATCTGGCTGCCCCCGCGGTGGTCGATGCCCTTCACGATGTAGTCGTCCGCGAACGCGGTGCGAACGTCGCCGGTCGCGTCCAGCAGCCACACTGGCGCCATGCGGCGCGGCACGGTGACGATGCCGGGCTCGTCGTAGGTCCCGAGGAGCCGGTCCCACACCGGGGTGGTCACCCCGAAGTTGCGCATCGGCGCACCGAAGTGATGATGCAGATGATTGCGCCGGGCCCACTGCCCGTACCGGTTGCGCGGTGGGTGGGTGTGCGTGCGCCGGTGCGCGACCTCGTACCCGAAGTACATCGTGACCAGCCCGAACGTGAACCAGGCCGCCCATCGTCTCCCGGCCACGGCAGCCGCAACGGGGAAGGCCACCGCCGTGGCCCCCGCCGCCGAGCCCACCTTCTTCGAAGCTGGTGAGAAGTAGGTGACATCAGCATGGTGCTTGAGATGCTCGACCGACGGCAGCCCACGGCCTCGCATCTCGTGCATGACGAACCGATGCAGCCCATACTCCGCCACCGTCCACACCAGTGCCCCAGACACCGCCGCCACGCCACGGGACCGAAAGATCGTCACCAGTCCAGCATCGCATCTGGAGTGACCCGGTGCTCGGGCACAGTCGTGGCCGGCGTTCGGGGCCATGTCGGAATCAGTCCGGACGGCTGGTGGGGCCGCGGAGGACCGTGTGGAGCACGGTCAGCGTCGTGGACAGATGTCGGCGGAGTTCCGTGGCTGCGCCGGTGGCATCGCCGGCGATCGCGAGCTCCATCAACGTCCGGTGCGCCTCGGCGGTCCGGTAATCGGCCGGACGGTCGGGCAAACCGATGGTCATCATGAGGCCGGCCCGATCGGAGAGCATGGTGGCCAACTGCAGCAGCCAGGCCGAGTCGCAGGTCGACAGCAGTGCGCGGTGAAAGGCGGCGTGGACGCTCGCCGGCGCGATGCGCTCGGTGTCGAGGGAGGTCCACGCCTCCTCGACGCGCTCGCGGTAGGTGGCGTCGCCGGCCGCGACGGCTCGTTCGAGCGCCATCGGTTCGAGGATCAGCCGCAACTCGTAGATCTCGTTGGCTTCCTGCAGGTCGACTTCGGCGACACGAGCCGACCCGTGCGACTGGAGAACCACGAGGCCGTCGGCGGCGAGCTTGCGTAGTGCCTCACGCAGGGGGGTGGCCGACAGCCCCAGCTGTTCGGCCAGCGTGGAGATGACGAGTGTGTCGCCGGGGCCGAAGTCGCCTTGCAGGATCGATGCGCGGAGTTGCTGGTCGGCCCATTCCGTCAGCGTCGGCGGCTGTCCGCCGGCAGGGATTCGGGCTCCGGTCGTCATGCCTTCATTGTGCCACAGCACCCCTTGTCATCTACTCTACATGATATAGGATACCTGGACGGCTCGGAGGTCACTCGCCCATGGGATTTCGTCTCGCAAACATCGCAGGCCGCGCGGCCCTCGTGTCCGGCGATCACTACTTCGATCTCGAGGAGGTCAGCGCAGGGTCGCTCAGCGCTGATCCGATGCACGCGATCGCCCATCCCGGGCGCCTGGGGTCCCTCTGGAGCGCGCTGAGCGGGAACACGCCGACGGGGCTTGTCGCGGAGGCGTCTCTGGGTCCGCCTGTTCCCAGCCCGCAGAAGTCCTTCGCCGTCGGCCTCAACTACCAGGCGCACGCCGACGAGGGTGGCATGGAAGTGCCCGACACGCCATTGGTGTTCACCAAGTTCCCCTCCTGCCTCGTGGGGCCTACGGCCGATGTCGAGATGCGCAGCGACTTCTGCGACTACGAGGGCGAGCTCGTCGTGGTGATCGGCCGCGGCGGCAAGGACATCGCCAGCGCCGACGCATGGGACCACGTGCTCGGTCTGATGATCGGGCAGGACATCTCGGATCGTGTCGCCCAGTTCGCGGCGAAGCCGCCGCACTTCGACCTCGGCAAGTCGTTCGACACGTTCGGCCCGACGGGCCCGGTGCTCGTGTCGGTCGACGAGGTGGCCGTCCGCGACGACCTGCGCATCGTCACTGCCGTCAATGGTGAGGTGCGGCAGGACGCGAGCACGGCCGAGATGATCTTCGATGTCCCGACACTGATCAGCTACCTCTCGCGAATCACCACGCTGGTCACCGGCGACGTCATCTTCACCGGCACGCCGGATGGCATTGGCGTCGCGCAGGGCAAGTTCCTCGCCGCCGGCGACCTGATCACCACCACCATCGATGGTCTCGGCACCATGACCAATCGATGTGTTCGTGTCAGCGACTACCAAGGAGACGAGCTCTGATGGCCCTCAACGGTTTGCTGGACATCGAGCTGAGCGTGCCCAACCCGACCGAGCTGCTCGAGTTCTGGGAGCGGCGCGGCATGGTCCGCTCCGCTGATGGGACGCTGGGCACGACTGATCGGCCGGTGCAGTTGCGCATCGCCGAAGGCGGCTACCGGCACATGTCCGAACTGCACATGAGCTGCGAGGCGGACCAGGACCTCGCCGACATCGCGGCCCGAATCGGCGGGATGGGGGTCCCGTCGACGATCGCCGACACCCGCCTCACCTGCATCGACCCCGTCTTCCAGCACCGGGTCGTGATCGACGTGACCACGGCGCACCCCCTGACGCCGACGCAACGACGCGGATGGAACCACCCCGGCGAACAGGACCGCGTCAACGCCCGCGCCGATGCGATCATCGAAGACGCACCCCGACTGCCGCGCCGGTTGGGCCATTTCGTGCTCGGCACACCGCATCTCGCGGAGGCCACGGCGTTCTTCTTCGACGGGCTCGGCTTCAAGGTGTCGGATCAGATGCTCAATGGGGTCGCCACCTTCGGGCGCATCGAGCAGGATCACCACAACCTGCTCATCCAGCCCGGCCCAACCTCCTACATCAACCACTACGCGTTGGAGATGGACGACATCGACGCGATCGGCAAGGCCGGGCAGGCGGTGTTGACCGAGCGGCCCGACGCGAACGTGGTCGGCGTGGGCCGCCACTTCCTCGGGTCCAACGTGTTCTGGTACCTCACCGACCCGGCGGGCACGATGTTCGAGTTCTTCTCCGATATCGACCAGATCGTCGACGACGAGGCCTGGGAGCTCAACCAGTGCCGACGCGATTGGATGGGCTCTGACGGGCCGGTCCCGATCTCTGTGTGGGGCCCGCCGGAACCGGAGACGTTCCTGAACCCGGCGGACCTGCCGGCCATCGGCGCCGCCCGCGAAGCCCTGGGGCTGGACTGACGCCATGGACCTGGGCATCAGCGGCCGTTCGGCCATCCTCCTGGCATCGAGCCGCGGCCTCGGCCGTGCGTGCGCGGAGAGCCTCGCCCGCGAAGGCGTGCACGTGGTGATCAACGGCCGCACCGAGGCCGACGTGGTGCGCACGTGCGACGAACTACACGAGGCCTACGGGGTCACCGCCACGCCCGTCGTTGGCGATTCGACAACGCCAGAGGTGCACGACGCGCTGCTGGCCGCGTGTCCCGAGCCGGACATCGTGCTGCTCAACGGCGAGGGTCCGCCGCCCACCGCGTTCGCTGACATCGATGCCGCCGAGTGGGCCGACACCTTGCAGCGCACGATGGTGTCACCGTTGCTGTTCGTGCAGCGGGTCGTCGACGGCATGCAGCAACGCCGGTTCGGTCGCGTCGTCGCGATCTCCTCTGCGATGGTGAAGTCACCCAACCCGTTCATGAGCATGTCGCACGGCCCGCGCTTGGGCCTGACCGGCGTGCTCAAGGGGCTCTCCAAGTCAGCGGTGGCCCACAACGTCACGATCAACTTCCTGCTGCCCGAACGGTTCGACACGGGCCGTCAGCAGCAGATGGCGGAGCTGGTGATGACCTTCCGTGGCGTCAGCTACGAGGAGGCGCGCTCGGAGCAGGTGGCCACGATCAAGGCCGGCCGGCTGGGGCGCCCCGAGGAATTCGGCGACACGTTCGCCTTCGTGTGCTCCGCACAGGCCGGGTACATGAGCGGTCAGAGCATCCAGCTCGACGGGGGCAGCTACGAGGGGGTGTTCTGAGTGGCCGCGCGCTCGACTGACGTGGATGTCGTCATCGTCGGTGGCGGACCCACCGGCCTGACTGCCGCCCATCTCTGCCACCAGGTCGGCCTCTCGGCCGTCGTGTTGGAGCAACGCGAGGGTCCGCAGCGTTCTCCCGCGGCCCACGCGATCAACGCCCGCACCTTCGAGATCTGGCGCCAGGCCGGCGTGGCGATGGGCCCGGTCCTCGACGCTGCGCTCTCGCCCGACGAGGCCGGCCTCGTCCACTGGGTGACGAAGTTGGGCGGCGACGTGATCGGCACGCTTCCGTACGAGCGCCAGGGCGACGAGATGTTGGCAATCACACCCACGCCGCTACGCAACCTCAGCCAGCACCGGCTGGAACCGCTGCTGCTCGCGCCTGAACTGGATGTGCGCTACCGCCACCAGTGGGTCGGCGCCACCGAGATGGCCGCGGGCCTGTCGGTGGAAGCCGTCGGCCCCGAGGGCCCGCTGCACTTCAACGTCAAGTACCTGTTGGGTGCCGACGGCGCAACCAGCGCAGTGCGCCGGTCGTTGGGCATCGAGATGATCGGGCCACGTTCACTGCAATCGTTCGTGATGGTGCATCTCGCCGCCGACTTCCGGCCGCTCGTAGGCCCGGAACCGGGTGTGCTCTACTTCGTGATCGACCCGGCCAGTGGCGGCACCTTCGTCTCCCACGGCCGCGACCGCGAATGGGTGTACATGCACCCGTGGGATCCTGAGACGCAGCCGGTCGAGACCCTCAGCGTCGAGCAATGCGCCGCTCTCGTGCGAGCCGCGATGGCAGATCCGGATGTTCCGTTCGATGTGCTCACCGTCGGCACTTGGCACATGAGCGCACAGATCGCGGAGCACTACCGCAGCGGCCGAACGTTCCTGGCCGGTGATGCCGCGCACCGCTTCCCGCCGACCGGTGGCCTCGGCCTCAACACAGGCGTCGCCGACGTGCACAACTTGATCTGGAAGCTCGCCGCCGTCGAGGCCGGCTGGCTCGATGTCGCGCAGCTCGACACGTATGAAGCCGAGCGCAAACCGGTCGCCCAGTTCAACTGCGACCAATCGATGCTCAACGCGTTCAAACTGATCGAGATCCCGATGGCGCTCGGCTCCACCGACGATGTGCAGGAATCCGCCGCGGCGATGCACACCATCCTCGCCGACCCTGCCAGCCGCGCCGGCGTGGAAGCCGCGATCGCCAACCAGGCGATCCACTTCGACCTGCTCGGCCTCCAACTGGGGCACAGCTACGACGGGCCGCTCGTGGCCGACGACGGAACGGAGGCCATCGTGTTGGACGAACCCGCCCGCGACTACCTGCCGTCCACCCGGCCGGGCGGTCGCCTGCCCCACGTGTGGCTGCCCGACGGGAGCTCGACGCTCGACCTCACCGACGTGCGGGTGCCCGCCATTCTGGTGCGCGATGGCACCCGGCTCGTCGAAGACGGCCGCCCCTGTGTCGTCGTGTCGTGCCCCGCCGGCGTGTGGGACGAGGCGTTCGGTCTCGACCGCGACGAGTGCCTGATCGTACGACCCGACCAACACATCGCCTACCGCGGCCCGATCAGCGGCTTGGTGGCAGCCTTGGCGCAGCTGTTGAACATCCAGTCCACGACATGACACGTGGCGAGCTACGGTCGCCAACCATGGTCGACTTGCGCGAGCCAACCGTGGCGGACGGTGGAGTTCTGTGGGAATTGGCGCGTGCCTCGGGGAAGCTCGATCTGAATTCGTCGTATTCCTACCTGTTGTGGGCGCGAGACTTCGCCGCGACGTCTGTTGTCGCCATCGGTGCCGATGAGATCATCGGCTTCGTGACCGGCTATCGCCGCCCTGACGATCCAGAGGTGTTGGTGGTTTGGCAGGTGACCGTTCACCAGCGCTGGCGGGGCCAGGGGATCGCCAGTCGGATGCTCGATCATCTCGTCGATCGCCTGAGATCCTGGGGTGGTCGTTTCGTGGAGACGACGGTGACGCCGAACAACGAGCCGAGCCGGGCGATGTTCGCCGCGTTTGCTCGACGCAAGGGTACGGACGTCATCGTGTCGGAGTTGTTCGCCGCGTCGGACTTCCCGGACGATCACGAGCCTGAGCTGCTGTTTCGCATCGGTCCGTTCGAATGATCCCGGCGGCCCGAGGTGGCCTGTTAGGGTACGGCGACAACCGAAGAGCGCCCGACCGATTGGTTGGGCCGGTGCTGCCGCTGGGTTGTGGCGACCACTCGGGCCGGGTGCGGGCTTCAGAGTCCCCTGGGTCCACTGGAAGCCCTCGGGCCAGTGATGTCCTTCGCGGAGAGGGATGAACGCGCAGGATCGGACGCTCGTTGGCGCCCGTTGGCGCCGCGCCGAGGGAGTGATTCCAACTCATGGACGTGTTCACAGACATCGAGTCCGAGGTCCGCAGCTACTGCCGAGTCTGGCCGACCGTTTTCGCCCGGGCCCAAGGGTGCAGGCTCGTCGACGAGACGGGCCGGGACTACCTCGACTTCTTCTCTGGCGCCGGAGCCCTCAACTACGGCCACAACCATCCGTACCTCAAGGCGGCGTTGTTCGAGTACCTGTCGGCTGATGGGGTGGTGCACAGCCTGGACATGTCGACGGTGGCCAAGCGCGGGTTCCTCGAACGCTTCCAGGAGGTGATCCTCGAGCCGCGCGGCTTGGAGTATCGAGTGCAGTTCCCCGGTCCGACCGGTACCAACTCGGTTGAGGCCGCCCTGAAGCTGGCCCGCAAGGTGACGGGTCGCCAGGAGGTGATCAGCTTCACCAACGCGTTCCATGGCATGACGCTCGGATCGTTGTCGGTGACGGGCAACTCGTTCAAGCGGGGCGGGGCCGGGGTACCCCTTTCGCACTCGTCGGTGATGCCCTACTGCGACTATCTCGACGCGGGCAGCAGCCTGGACTACCTCGAATTGATCCTCAGCGACGCTGGCAGCGGAGTGGACGAGCCGGCTGCCGTCATCGTCGAGACCACCCAAGGCGAGGGTGGCCTGAAGAGCGCCAGCAACGCATGGTTGTCTCGACTGGCCGGGATCTGTCGGAAGAACGGGATCTTGTTGATCGTCGACGACGTCCAGATGGGATGCGGGCGGACCGGACAGTTCTTCAGCTTCGAGCGAGCCGACATCCAGCCCGACATCGTCTGTCTGTCGAAGTCGCTGAGCGGCTACGGGCTCCCGATGGCGGTGACCTTGTTCCGACCCGAGCTCGACGTCTGGGAGCCTGGCGAGCACAACGGCACCTTCCGAGGGAACAATCCGGCGTTCGTCACCGCCACCGCGGCACTGGACCTCTGGGACGGCACCGATCTGCCCAGTCAGACCGGGCGCAAGGCCGACCAGATGGAGGTGGCCCTGCTGGCACTGGTGAGCAGGTTCGAGGGGCTCGATCATCGCGGTCTGGGTCTGGCTCAGGGCCTGGTCTTCGAGTCTGCCGATGTCACGAGCCGGGTGATCGCGGAGTGCTTCGAGCGAGGCTTGATCACGGAGACCTCCGGGCCAGTCGGCGAGGTGGCCAAGCTGATGCCCCCCATCGTGATCTCCGACGCCGAGCTCAACATGGGGCTGGAGATCTTCGCGGAGGCGGTCACCGCCGTGGTCGGGGGCCGGTCGTGATCGTTCGGCGACTGCAGGAGCTCGAGGGCACCGACCGTGACGTCCGAGCCGAGACCTGGCAGTCCCGACGGCTCCTGCTCGCCGGTGACGGGCAGCGGTTCTCGATGCACGACACCGTGATCCACGCGGGCACGACGACTGACATGTGGTACCAGAACCACGTCGAAGCCGTGTACTGCATTGAAGGTACCGGCCAACTCGTCGATCGTGAGACCGGTCGCACCTACGACCTCGTGCCTGGCACCCTCTACCTTCTCGACGGCCACGAACGGCACGCCGTCCACGCTCATACCAGACTCCGCATGGTGTGTGTCTTCGATCCACCCGTCACCGGCCAGGAGGTCCACGACGAGAACGGCGCCTACCCGCTCCTGAATGCCGACTCGTGAACAGCACCACCGACGCCTACCGGTCGCGGACCGACCATGAGCCCGAACCGGCCGAACGCCTCGAGCCCGTCGTCTGGGGCGACCCCACCATCGGGCCCTGGATCCAGGACGACTTCGCCGACTACGACCGTGACGGATTCACTCTCCGCGAGTCGCTCCTCACCTCCGACGAGCTCGAGGCCCTCGACGCCGACCTCGAACGACTCCTCGGGACAGGATCCCCCGATGAGCGCTACGTCCGGGAACCGGACTCCGACACCGTCCGGTCGATCTTCCAGATCCACCAGATCAGCCGGACGGTCGGCGCACTCGCCAGCGATGCACGCCTGCTCGCCGCGGTCGAGACGCTCCTCGGCTCCGCCGCCTACATCCACCAGAGCCGCGTCAACTTCAAACCGGCCTTGCGGGGCAAGGAGTTCTACTGGCACTCCGACTTCGAGACCTGGCACTTCGAAGACGGCATGCCCCAGATGCGAGCCGTCAGCGTCTCGATCAACCTCACCGAGAACACCGACTGCAACGGCAGCCTCATGATCATGCCCGGCTCGCACCGCACCTTCGTCGGCTGCGTCGGCATGACCCCCGACGACCACTACCGCCAGTCGTTGCGGGCCCAGAACTACGGCATCCCCAGCGACCAGGCCCTCTCCGACCTGTGTGACCGTTTCGGTATCACCCAGATCACCGCGCCGCCCGGCTCGGCGGTGTTCTTCGACTCGAATTGCATGCACGGCTCGAACAGCAACATCACTCCTCAACCACGACGGAACATCTTCCTCGTCTACAACAGCGTCGAGAACACGCTCGTCGACCCCTACGGCGGCACGCGTCCCCGGCCGGACTTCATCGCGGCGCGCAACCCTCGCCCCCTGGTCGTCTCTGCCAGCGCCTTGTCGTAGGGGTCGGCGACGGTTCCGATGCTGGGGCGGGCACGACGCGACGCTCCGGCCATCTCGGGCGCGTCGAGGACCATCTCGGTCCACAGGTGCTCGTCAGGCGCGAGCCAGAGCTGCTCGTGCTGCGCGAACATCGGCGCGCGGCGCGGCACGACGAGAAGATTGCGTCCGTTCCGAGAACGGAGGTCATCGTGAGCAATTTCGACGAGGAGCTTGTGTTGGCTCACTTCATCGTTTCAGGTGATGTCGAGCGCTCCCGCCGCTTCTACACCGAAGTGTTGGGCGGCACGACCGTCATCTCCGGCGAGGCGGAGGACGATGTGACGTACGTTGCGCTCGCCAACAGCTGGATCATCATCAACGTCGGCGGCGGTCCGACAGACGACAAGCCAGCCGTCACGCTCGAGACGCCCCGCGACCCGGATCGGGTGAGCAGCTTCCTCAACATCCGGGTGGCGGACATCCAAGCCGTGTACGCGGAGTGGAGCGCGCGGGGAGCACATTTCCTGACGCCGCCCAAGCAGCACGAGACCGAGATGCGTTGCTACATACGGGATCCCGACGGCTACCTGATCGAAGTGGGTCAAACGACGCTGCCAAGAGGTTGGCGTCCGCCGTCCTGATCCTCCATGTGGCTGTGTTGACCTGGGGGCGGAGAGGTGGATGTCGGCCTGGGTCATCTTGGGCTTGTCGCGTGCGGCGCCGTCAGCGGTGAAGCCCTGCGCCGGCGCGACTGGGAGTCGCTCAGCGCGACGTCGGGCCGTCCTCGTCGCGGAGCCGGCCGAGGACGTCGCGGCCGGCTCCGGACGTGCGCTCGCCGGCCAGGGCCACCGCGGGCTGGTCGAACCGGTCGAGATCGACGACATCGGCGAGCGGCCGGCGGCGGACCGGACCGTGGCGGCCGAGTGGCCAACCGATGACAGCATGGGCAGCGAGCAGCCAGTCGTCGGGCAAGCCGGTCGCGTCCCGCAGCAGCTGCTCGCCCTGGTAGGACGCCCAGCTCGTGAGGCAGGCGCCCAGCCCCTGGGCTCGGGCGGCGAGCAGGAAGTTCTGCACCGCCGGGTAGATGGACCCGCCGAGCAGGAGCTCAGAGGCCGAGTCGTAGCCGTAGGTGGCGAAGACCACCGAGGTGAGCTCGCCGGCTCGATCGTGCAACTCGTAGGTGGCCCGGTTGTTGCGGGCTCGGCGGCCGGTATCGCCTTCGGCCGGGCGCGTCATGCCGTAGACCGGCTCGATCACCTCGAGGGCGCGCCGGGCCGCTTCGGCCACGACGGCCCGCTGCTCGGGTGAGCGCAGGACGATGAAACGCCACGCCTGGGCGTTGGCGCCGTTGGGCGCCCAGGTGGCGGCCTCGAGGCAGCGGCGAAGCGTGTCGTCGTCGACCGGTTCGTCGGTGTAGCGGCGGATGGCTCGGGCCGTAGCCAGAACCTCCCACACATCGTCGGACGGCGGCATGGTCACAGCTCCTGTGTGGGCGCGGCAGAAAGCGGAACTCTAGAGCCGACCCCACAGGGGAGCACCGATGGCAGGCCACCAGGTGGCCACCGCCTGCGGTGGGGTCCGCTTCAGGTGCTCGGCGCCGCCCGGTCGGCCAGCCACTGGTCGAACTTGCGGGCGATGATGCGCTCGTCGTGCACCCTGGCGGCTTCGGCAGAGGCCAGCCACACGATGGGTGGGCCCATGATCGAGGGATCGAGCAGGTTGGCCCGGGCGTGGTCGGTCAGCTCGTCGGGCACCATCCCGGTGGCGGTCGCGCCGCCGGGCAACAAGATGTTGGCCCGCACGGGCGTGTCGGTGAGGTCAGCGGCCATCACCCGGGCCAGGGCCTCCACCGCCGCCCCGGACGGGCCGTAGGGGACGAAGCCGCGTCGGGTCATCGTCTGCTCGCTCATCGAGATGGTGACGACCCGCCCGTGACCCGCACCCAGCATGTGTGGCACCACCGCCCGGGCCACCAGGAACGACCCGGTGACCTTGGTCTCCAGCACGTCGCGGAAGCCCCCGGGTGTCACCTCCCAGAAGGGTTGGGACTCGGTCAGGAACCGCGGGTTGACGGTGCGCATGCCGATCCCGGCGTTGTTGACCAGCACGTCCAGGCCACCCAGCAGGTCGTAAGCGCGACGAACAGCGGCGTCGACCGAGGTGGGATCGCGCACGTCGAGCTCGATGCCTGTGGCGCCGCTGCCCATCCCCGTCGCGGTGGCCTGCGCTCGTGGCGCGTCGCGGCTGGTCAGCACCACCCGGGCTCCGGCCCCGACCAGCGCCTGGGCCATGGCCTGGCCCAGACCGCTCGTACCCCCCGTCACCAGCACCCGGGTGTCGGTCAGGGGCGCCATCACGAGATGAACCTGGCGCTGCTCGATCAGTCGCCTGAGCTGGTGGGGATGTCTCCCGGGCGTCGACCGGTTCACCCGCCTTCGAGCGCTCGCGCCAGTGCTGGGCCGCCCGCTGGGTGACCAGGAACGTGATCCTGAGATGGACCGGCACGACCGCGTCCCAATCGGCCTCCGCCATGTTCACGAGCATCTTGTCCCGTGAGATGCCCGCGATGTTCACCACCACGTCGAGCCGGCCCCAGCCGCCGAGGGCGGTGTCGATGAGCCCGCCGGCACCGTCAGCGGTGGAGCAGTCGCCTCGATGGCCGACGGCCTCGCCACACGAGGTGACCAACGCCCCGACGGTCTCGTCGATGACATCGGGGTCGACGTCGTTGACCACCACACGGGCACCCATGGGCGCGGCCGATCCCGCGTCCGGCGCCCGTGATGAGGCAGACCCGACCCTCACACATGGGGCTCATGGCCGTCTTTGCAGGTCAGTGCAGGCCAGCGGTCTCGCCGTAGGTCACGCCGAGGTCACCGCCGACGTCATGGGCCTGGAGCGCAGGGACCACTTCGGTGGCGAGGAGCTCGTAGCTGGTGCGCACCTCGTCGGCCGGCATGGCGCCGAACGCCGGGATGACCACCAGCCCACCGGCGTCGGTGCGCTTGGCGTAGTTCAGCAGCTTCTCGGTGCACTCGTCAGGGGTTCCCCACACCTGGAGGTCGGCCAGGAAGCCGGCGAAGTTCTCGACCCCGTGCTTGGCGATGTTCTTGGCCAGCGCGCCGTAGTACTCGTAGCCCTCGATGTCGGCGAAGCCCTCGTTGGCGAACTCGTAGTGTTCGACGGTGGAGCGGGCCCAACGCTGCATGTACGTGTTGCGGATGCGGTCGGCCTGGGCGCGATCCTCGGCGGCACCCACGACCACGACGAGGATCGGCTTGGGCGCCTGCGTGCCGTTGAGCTCGATGAAGCGCTGGCGGTAGGCCTCCAGCTCGGCCTCGGCGGTCTCCCACGGCTTCTGGGCGATCACCATGAGCCCGACGCCCATCCGGGCCATGATCTCCATGGACTCCGGTGACACGGCCGAGGCGAAGGTGCGGCCCCGGAAGCTGGCCAGCGGTGCCGGTCGGATCTCGACGCGAAGCTGCTGGTACAGCTCGCCGTCGTACTCCATCACGCCGGTCTCCAGCGCATCGAGGATGGCGGCGCTGTACTCGGTGAACCGCCGCCGCGATTCGCCCATGGCCACCCGGAAGCCGACGAACTCCTTCTGCCCGAGGCCCCGGCCGATGCCCAGCACGGCGCGGCCGCCCGAGAGGTGATCGAGCACGCTGAACATCTCGGCCACCCGCAATGGGTCGTGCCAGGGCAGGACGGTCACCATCGTGCCGAACTTGATCCGGCTCGTCTGGCCGGCCAGCCACGACAGGATCATGGGGGTCTGCGAGGTGAGCTGATAGTCGGCGAAATGGTGCTCGGACATCCACACCGAGTCGAACCCGGAGGGTTCGGCCCGAGCCGCGAGGTCCAGTTCGAGGCGGTACACGTCGGCGTCGCTGACCTTGCGGTCGAGGTTCGCGAACTGGAGGCCTAGTCCTGTGTGCATCCCGAATTCGTACCACATCGGGAGGTCAAAAGCGAGTGAGCGTTCACTAGGGTTGGTGGCGGGCCGTCGGGGTGCTACCTGACGGCCTCTGCGGCTCGCAGCTCGGCGATCTCGTCGGCCGAGAACCCCCAGTCGGCGAGCGCGTCGGTGGTGTGTTGACCCGGTCGCGGCGGTGGGCCGGCGATCTGGGGCACGGTCCGGCTGAACCGGGGGGCGGGCGCCGGTTGCACCACCCCGGCGACCTCGGTGAAGGTGCCCCGGGCCCGGTTGTGGGGATGGTCGGGGGCTTCGCTCGGGTCCAGCACCGCGGCGAAGCAGGCGTTGGTGCCCTCGAGTCGAGCGCACCACTCGTCGCGGGTCCCCGTGCGGATGACGGTCGCCAGTCGCTGCTTCATCGCCGGCCACGAGTCCCGGTCCGACTGGTCCGGCAGCGGACCGCCCCCGTCGACGTCGTCGGCCAGGCCGGTGATGGCCAGCAACTCCTGGCAGGACGTCGGATCGATGGCCCCCAGCGAGATGAACCCGCCGTCGGCGGTCTCGTAGACCTCGTAGAACCAGGCGCCCGAATCGAGCAGGTTCGTACCCCGCGCCCCCCACTCCCCGGTCGAGCGCAGTCCGTGCATCATCCCGGCCAGTAGGGCGGCGCCATCGACCATGGCCGCATCGATCACCTGTCCGACGCCGGATCGGGAAGCCTCCAGGATGCCGCACACCATCCCGAAGGCCAGCAGCATGCCACCCCCGCCGAAGTCGCCCACCACGTTGAGGGGCGGGACGGGCGCCTCGCCGGCCCGGCCGATCATCGACAGGGTCCCGGACAGGGCGATGTAGTTGATGTCGCGCCCGGCGGCCTGGGCGTAGGCGCCTTCCTGGCCCCAGCCCGTCATCCGCCCATAGATGAGCCCGGGCTGGCGGGCCAGGCAGTCGTCGGGGCCCAGACCCAGCCGTTCGGTCACGCCGGGGCGGAACCCCTCGATGAGCCCGTCGGCCCGGGCCACCAGCGCCAGCACGACCTCGCGGCCTGCCGGGTCCTTCAGGTCCACGCCGACCGATCGACGCCCGCGGGCGTTGACGTCCCACGCCGGCGGGGCTTCGTCGGGGTCCACGGCGTCAGCCCGGTCGATGCGGAGGACCTCGGCCCCCATGTCCGACAGCATCATGGCCGCGAACGGGCCGGGACCCATGCCGGCCAGCTCGAGGATTCGGTAGCCCGCGAGCGGACCGGTCACGGCGGCTCTCCCATCGTGGGGTGAGGGTCCCCGCCCAGGAGGCGGGTTCGACCCGCGATGACACGGGTTCGACCCGCGATGATATGGCCGCGGTGGTGAGCGAGGATTCGCTCACCAGGGTGAGGGCGTCCACTGCTACGGTCTGGCATCCACCGGCTATCACCCCGAGGCTCCGCCGTGCGGGCGAACCAGCAGCAATCGGAGCACTGGAACGGCGGCGAGTCCGTCCACTACGTCGACCACGCCGACCACTACGACCGGCAGCTGGCGCCCTTCACCGAGGCCCTGCTGGCCCGGGTCCGACCCGGACCCCACGAGGCCGTGCTCGACGTCGGCTGCGGTTGCGGGGCCGCCACGTTCGCCGCGGCTCGACGAGCGCGTCTGGCCATGGGCGCGGATCTGTCCGAGCCGCTGGTGGAGATCGCGGTCGACCGGGCCCGAGCCGCGGCGCTCGACAACGTCGAGTTCGTCGCCGCCGACGCCCAGACCCACGATTTCGGATCGGGCGCGTTCGACGTCGTGATCAGCCAGTTCGGCCTCATGTTCTTCGACGATCCGCCGTCGGCGTTCGCGAACCTCGCCCGCGTTCTGCGCCCAGAGGGTCGGATCGCGTTTGTGTGCTGGCGGGGCCTGGAGGCCAACGAGTGGCTCACGGTCGTCGGCCGGGCCGTGGGGTCCCACGCCGAGGTGCCCGACTTCGGTGGGCTGGCCGCCGGTCCAGGCATGTTCGCACTGAAGGACTCCGACGAGACGACGGCGTTGCTCGAGCGGGCCGGGTTCAGCGGGGTCTCGGTTGAGCCGCTGTCGCCGACCATCCTCCTCGGTGGGGGCGGCACCCTGGATGAGTCGATCGACTTCCTGTTGGGCATGGGGATGGCCAAGGGCCTGCTGGGTCTGGCCGACGCGGCGGCGCGCCCGGCGGTCGTCGATGTGGTGCGGACGGCACTCGCCGACCGATACGAGCCGGGTGTCGGCGTGCGACTGGGCGCCGGGGCCTGGCTGATCTCCGCGGGTGTCACCTCGCCGGGTGGTCGGTAGGGCCGATACCCTCCCCGGCACCACGATCAGGGGGACCCCATGGCTGATTTCACCATGACCATCGGTGGCGACGCCGCCGTGAGCGCCGAAGCGTTCGGCGTCGTCAACCCGGCTACGGGCCAGGTCGGGTCCCAGGCCCCCGAGTGCTCGGCCGAGCAGCTCGACGCAGCCATGGACTCGGCGGCCAAGGCGTACCGGGACTGGCGAAGCGACGAGGCGGCGCGGCGCCAGACCCTCGACCAGGTCGCTGACCTGCTCTTCGCCTCGGTCGATGCCCTGGCGCCGGTGCTGACCGCCGAGCAGGGCAAGTCGTTGGAGGACGCCAAGCTCGAGGTGCTGGGCGCCGGAGTCTGGTTCAAGTACTACGCCAGCCTGGAGATGCCTCGCGAGATCATCCAGGACGACGATGCCGCCTTCTCGGAGGTGATCCGCCGGCCGCTCGGCGTGGTGGCCGCCATCACGCCGTGGAACTTCCCGCTGGTCCTGGCGTCGTGGAAGATCGCGCCGGCCCTGCTGGCCGGCAACACCATGGTGCTCAAGCCGTCTCCCTACACCCCGTTGACCACGCTGAAGGTGGGAGAGCTGCTGCGCGACGTGCTCCCACCGGGGGTGCTCAACGTGGTCAGTGGCGGGGATGACCTGGGGGCGTGGATGACCTCGCACCCGGTGCCCCGCAAGATCAGCTTCACCGGGTCCGTGTCCACCGGCAAGCGGGTGGCCGCCGCCGCGGCCCCCGACCTCAAGCGCGTCACCCTCGAGCTGGGCGGCAACGATCCCGCCATCGTGCTCGACGACGTGGAGCCGGCCGAGATCGCCGAGAAGCTCTTCTGGGGTGCGTTCGCCAACAACGGTCAGATCTGCTCGGCCATCAAGCGGGTCTACGTGCCCGAGGCGCGCTACGACGAGCTGGTGGACGAGCTGGCCGACCGGGCCCGATCGGTCGTGGTGGGTGACGGCGCGGCGGAGGGCACCCAGCTGGGGCCCATCAACAACAAGCCGCAGTTCGACCGGGTCAGCGAGCTGGTGGGCAACGCCCTGGCCGGTGGCGCGGTCGCCGCGGCGGGGGGCAAGGCTATCGACGGACCGGGCTACTTCTTCGAGCCGACGATCCTGGCCGGTTTGACCGACGGGGCCCGCATCGTCGACGAGGAGCAGTTCGGACCGGCGCTACCCATCGTCGCCTACCGCGACCAGGCCGATGCCATCGAGCGGGCCAATGCCACCCACTTCGGGCTCTCGGGTTCGGTGTGGACGAGCGATCCCGATCGGGGGGCCGAGGTGGCCGGCCAGCTCGAGTGCGGCACGGCCTGGGTGAACACCCACCTGGCGCTGGCCCCGCACGCGCCCTTCGGCGGCGCCAAGTGGAGCGGTGTCGGTGTGGAGAACGGCCCCTGGGGCTTGCACGGCTTCACCGAGATCCAGGTGGTTCACCGGGCCAGGAGCTGAGTTGGATCCGCGGGATCCGACCCGCCACGTGGGGACTCACCCGAGCCTCACCACCGTCGGGTCGTTCGTCACTCGGCGGCCGTGCCGCTGCGAGCGATGGTGCGCTCGTCGGTGCCGAGGTAGCTGGCGATGACCGCCGGGTGGTTGCGGACCTGGTGCGGGTCGCCCTGGGCGATGACCCGGCCCAGCTCGAGGCAGTAGACCCGATCGCTCATGCTCATGATGAGGGGCATGTCGTGTTCGATGATGAGCATGGAGGCGCCGAGCTGGCGGCGCACCTCGACCAGCAATGGCGCCATGGCCTCGGCCTCGCGTTGCGCGACCCCAGCGGTGGGTTCGTCCAGGCAGAGCACGCGGGCGTCGAGTGCGAGCAGGCCGGCCAGCTCCACGATGCGCCGGGTGCCGGTGGACAGGTCGGAGATGGGCTTGTCGGCGTAGCTGCCCAGTCCGAGGAAGTCGATGAGCTCGACGGCCTCGGCGCGCTTGAAGCGCTCGCGGCGGATCGCCCGGGGGGAGAACAGCGTGGTCTCGAGTAGGCCGCTGCGGCCCCGAGCCTCGAGCGCGACCTGCACCGTCTCGCGCACGGTGAGCTCCGGGAACAGCGTGGCGGCCTGGAACGTTCGTCCCAATCCTTCGCGGGAGCGCCGGGCCGGACTCGTGCCCGAGATCTCCCGGTCGAGCAGCTCGATCTTGCCGGTCGAGGGCACGAAGCCACCGAGCGCGTTCATGAGCGTCGTCTTGCCCGCGCCGTTGGTGCCGATGAGACCCACGATCTCGCCGGCATGGACCTCGATCGTGACCTCGTCGTTGGCCTTGAGCCCACCGAAGGCCACGCTGACGTCGGTCATGCGCAGCACGAGATCGCTGCCGGCGGCCGCTTGGGTGGTGCGTCCGATGGCCGAGGGCGCGGTGACGACCGGTTTCTCGACCGGCGGCAGCCCACGCTCGAGTCGGCGATACAGCGAGCTGCGCAGGTTGTAGGCCACCTGGACGAGCCCGCCCGGGAAGTACAGCAGGAGCACCAGCAGCCCGAGGCTGGAGGCCAGCAACGGGATGTCCGAGCCGCTGGGGAACAGGGTGGGGAACCCGACCACCCAGAGCGCGCCGATCACGGCGCCGGCGGTGGAGCTCATGCCGCCGATCACCACGATGGCGACCAGCGAGAGAGAGGCGGCCACCACGAACGGCGAGTCGCTGAACGAGATGGTCTGGGTCGCTCCGGCGAGCAGCCCGCCACCGAGACCAGCGATGAACCCGGCCAGGGCGAAGGCCCGGAGCTTGGCCAGCGAGGGACGCACGGTGTAGCTCGCCGCGGCATCGGCGTTGTCGCGCACCGCGACGGTGACTCGCCCCACCCCGGAGCGGCGCAGCCGGCCGAGCACGGCCACCACCAGCACGAGCACGGCCAACACCACGAAGTAGTAGGTGTGGGGGTCCTGCAGGTCGAGGCCGAACAGGTTGCCGCGGGGAAAGTTGACCGAGCTGGCGCTGCCGCCGCTGAACACGTCGAGGTGGTAGACCCAAGCCGGGGCGGCGATGGCGAAGGCGAAGGTGGTGACGGCCAGCAGGAGGCCCCGCACCCGCAGCGCGCCGATGCCGATGACGGCCGACAGCAACGTGGTGAGCAGGGCGCCGATGAGGATCGAGAGCACGAACGGGAGTCCGTAGAGCTGCACGTTCAGCAGCGTGACCCCGCCGATCACCCAGTCGATGCTCAGGCCGCGGGTGAGGGCGGCGGCGGTGAGGGCGCCGATGCCGGCGAAGGCCATCTGCCCGAGCGAGAGCTGCCCGGCCCAGCCGGTCAGCACGGTGAGCGACAGGGCGCACACGGCGAAGGCGATGACCGTGGCGTAGAGCTGGAGGCGTGACGGCTGGGTGATGAGCAGCGGGATGACGATGGCCACGGCCAACCCGGCCAGCAGCACCACACGATCGAGGTTGCGGACCCAGAACTTGGCCTTCAGGCGAGCCGGGATGGTCTCGACCGGCGGCGTGAACGAGAAGGCGGCCTCGCCTTCGGCCCCGCCCCGCGACTGGAGCCACACGGCCACCAGGGCCACCAGGAACAACAACACGTCGACCAGGCCGGGTTGGTCGAGCAGGTTGAACTGGATGAGGGCCTCGACCACGCCGATGGCCAGCGCGGCCAGCAACGCGGTGCGGAACGAGTTGAGCCGGGCGATGACCGCGGCGATCAGGGCTCGTAGCAGGGTGTTGGGTCCGAGATCGGTGAAGCTCGAGGTGGTTCCCTCCAGACCACCGATGAGGATCATGGAGATGGTGGCCACCAGGCCACCGATGGCCCACACCAGGGTGGAGCGCATGCGGGGGCTGATGCCTGACAGCCTGGCCAGGTCACCGTTGCTGGCCGCGGCCCGTACCGAGCGGCCGAGCATGGTGCGGTTGAGGAACCAGCCGAGCCCGATGGCGATCAGGGGAGCGGCGATCAGGATCAGCAGCTCGGGTCCCTTGAGCCGCACGCTGCCGATCTTCCAGCTCCCGCCGACCGCTTCGGGGAACGCCGGGCCCGAGCTGAGCAGCTTCGGGTACGCAGCCAGGATGGCCAGCGACAGCTGGGCCACCCCGATGGTGGCCACCAGCACGATCACCCGGGGAGCCCGGAACAAGCGGCGGATGACGACCAGTTCGATGAGCGCGCCGTAGAGCGTGCCGGCCACCACGGCGATGGCCACCGAGATCCAGAACGGGATGTGGTACTCGGTGTCGCAGATGACGAGCAGGCCGGCGCCGACCAGCCCCATGTTGCCGACCGCGAAGTTGATGACCTTGGTCGAGCGGTAGATGAGGACGATCGACATGGCCAGCAGGCCGTAGACGAAGCCCTGCACGGCCCCGTCGACCAGGAGCTGGGGGGTGACCCAGGTGGCGAGCATCAGCCGCCTTCCGCCCCGAGGAACATGGCCCGGGCCAGGTCGTCGCGCTCGACCAGCTCGGCGGTGGGTCCGTCGAAGCGCACCTGGCCCTTCTCGAGGAACACCGCCCGCTCGGCGATCGTCATGGCCACGTTGAGTGACTGCTCGACCACGATGATCGTCATGCCCTGGGTCTTGAGGTCTTCGATGGTCGAGACCAGGCGCTCCACCATGATGGGGGCCAGCCCGAGCGAGAGCTCGTCGATGATCAGGATCTCGGGCTCGCAGGCGAGGGTGCGGGCCAAGCCCATCAGCTGCTGCTGGCCGCCGGAGAGGGCGGAGGCCAGCTCGTGGGAGCGGGTGGCGAGCTCGGGGAACAGGTCGAAGGACGCCCGGATCCGGCGCTCGATGTCGGCTCGGTCGCCGCGGTGGTTGTACACCGCCATCTCGAGGTTCTCCCTGACGGTCATGTCACGGAACACGCCGTTGCCGCCCGGGAGCATGTGGATGCCCAGCTTGGTGCGCGCCTCGGGGGACACGTGGGTGATGGAACGGCCGTTGAGCCGGACCAAACCGCGAGACGGCCAACCCAGGCCGGCGATGACCCGCAGGAGGGTCGTCTTGCCCGCGCCGTTGCTGCCCAGCAGGGCCAGCACCTCGCCCCGGCGGACCTCGAAGCCGACGTCGAAGAGGATCTGCACGTGGCCGTAGGAGAAGTCGAGGTGGTTGACCTGGAGGGCCGGCAGGTTCTCGGGGTCCTCACGTTGGCGCTGGTTCTCGTCGTGCTCCTCGCGGATGTCGACCACCATCGTGGACAGGTCGTGGCGTGATGGCCGCGGAACGCCGCAGCACCAGGACGCCGCCTACGAGCGTGGCCGGTAGGAGGATGACCAGGACCGCCGACCGCGGCCCGGAGGCGCTGACCACCATGGCGGAGACCAGCCCGCCGCCGGTGGCGCCGATGCCGAAGACGTAGAGCGCGGCCAGTGCCGCACCCGTGCCTCGCAGCCGGTAGGGGACCACCGAGGTCACGAGCGGACCGACCATGACGAACGACGCGGCGAGCAACACCATGGTGGGGACGCTGAGCATCGTGAACAGCAAGGCGGTGGGCATGTAGTACTGGACCGGGGTGAACAGCGCGGCCACGAGCACGAGCAGACCGAAGAGCCGGAAGGCCTTGGTCGGGTCGGCCCGGTACAAGCGGTCGTAGGTCCGCCCGGCGAAGGGGATGGCGACCAGTGCGGCCACCGCGCCGACCGTCACCGACAGGCCCCGCCCGAACGAACCCACGCCGTAGTGCTGGCGCAGGAAGAAGCTGGCCAGGACGGGCATGGAGAACAGGCCGAAGCCGATGGCCGCGAAGGCGACGATCGAGGCCCGCAAGGTGCGGATCCGCACGAGTTGAGGCAGGGCCGCGTCCAACGAGATGGGTTCGAGGCCGTCCTGGTCGTCGGGCCGCCCGAAGATGTCCTCGTTCTCCTGCTGACCACGACGGGGCTCGGGGAGGCGGAAAGCGATGATCGCCACGATCGCGCTCGGCACTGCGATGACCAGGAAGGCCCACTGCCAGCCGTGGCTGCCGCCGGCGATGGCCGCCACACCTGCGACCAGCAACGGGCTGAGGGCCACGGCGAGCCGCCCTGCCATCGACATCGCGGCCCAGACCCGACCCCGGGTGCGGATCGGGTACTGGTCGGCGATCAGGGAACCCTGCACCGGCAACTCGTCGGACCGGGCGGCGCCGAGGCCGAGTCGGGCCAGCAGCACGGTCAAGGTGGTGGTGGCGAACCCGGCGATCAGCACGAGCACCGCGAAGATCAGGCTGGCCCAGGCGATGACCCCGCCCCGGCGGCGCCGATCGGCCAACCAGCCCATGGGCAGGGATGCAAGCACGACGACGATGCCCGACATGGCGGTCAGGGCGACCATGGCGCCGGCGCTCACGCCGAGCGTCCTGGCCATGTCGGGGGCCAGCGTGTTCATGGCGGTCGAGGCGAGCTCGTCGAGGGCCACGAGCAGCGCCAGGACGACGAGCGTGAAGCCGCCCCCCAGGCGGAGCGCGTCGCGCAGCGTCTGGTCTTGTCCGCCTACGCCCGGGATGACGTCGGAGGGAAGGTCGGCCTGATCATCCTTCTCGGCCTGGCGCTCGGTCACGAGGTCGAGGATCAGGCCTGCGAGAGCGCCAGCGTCCTCGTCTTCCGCGCTCACGTCATGCTCCTGCGCGCCGCGCGCCGAGGGTGGGGCCTCATAGGCGTGGCGCAGCCTAGTTGTTGGTCGTGTCGAACTGGCCGGCGGTGGGGTTCCACTGCGCGATGAAGATCTTGGGGTTGCCGTCGGCGTTGGGCGGGGCGCCGAAGGTCCAGGCGTCGGGGAAGGTGGGCAGCACGATCTTGCCCAGCGAGTTGCCGGCGGCGGCGAAGGTCCCGTAGTTGAGGGTGGGTCCGGCCTTCTGGAGGATGGCGGTGAGCAGCGCCATCTGCTGGCAGGCCAGCGCCGACGACACGAACTGATCGGGCTGGCCCTCAGGGACCTGAGACGAGGGCTTGATGACCAGGCCGGCCTTGCGCTCGACGTCCATGCACGCCTTGGTGGGACCACCCAGGGCCAGGCGGTCGTCTGGCGGCAGGTTGGGGCCGCCGGAGATGGCATCCTTCAGGACGCTGAAGTCGTTGCCCTTGTTGCTGGTGTAGGCCTGGATGCCGGTGAGGTCGCTGATCACCAGCTGGGGGCGGTAGTCGGTCTTGGCCAAGCCCGGAAGGTAGGACCCGGGGGCGGACTCGCCCACCAGCAGCACCTGGGTGGCCCCGTCGGACTTGAACCTCTGCGAGATGGTCTCGGCCTGGGCGTAGGTGGCGGTGGTGTCGTTCGTGGGGGCGTCCAGGATGGCCGAGGAGACCGGTTTGATGCCGGCCGCAGCCAGCGCCGGCTTGATCTTGTTGTTGAGCAGGTCTTGATCGGCGGCGGTGGCCATGAGGGCGAGCTTGCCGTTGAGCTTGCCCTGCTTGGCCAGGGTCTTGACCACGTTGATCTCGAGGTTCTCACCGGCATCGGTGCTGTACCAGGGCGCCTTGGCCTGGGCCAGACGAGCCGGGGTCTGGGCCCCGCCGATGGTGGCGGTGGCGTTGGTGTTCACGTAGCACAGGACGTTGTCGGCCAGGAAGAACCCGACGGCCACGAACACCTTGTCGTCCTGGGTGAGCTTCGTGCACGCCTGATCGGCCCCCGACTGGCTGGTCGGGTTCACTCCGACCATGGTGGCGTCGAGCTTGCGTCCGTGGATGCCGCCCTTGGCGTTGATGTCGTCCACGATGGCCTGGTACGCCTTGGGGAAGTCGCCCTGGTTGATGTGCAGGATGCTCACCAGCGACGACAGGTCCACCCACACGATCCCCACCTTGATGCTGGTGGCGGTCACCCCCGGCGCCCGGGTGTCGTGCGCCGCGGCCACGGTGGTCCCCGTCGACGCCGTGGTCGACGCCGAGTTGCTGGTGGACTTGCACGCGGCCAACAGCAACGCCGCGACCAGGGTCAACAGGAGGTACTTGCGCACGAGATCGTCCTTTGTGGAGGAGCCGGGATTCGGCTTCGATTTGCCAGGGTTGGAACGGGGTGACGCTCAGGTCGAGTCGCGGCGGTGGCGCCGAAGCTCCCACGGTGACCGTGGTACATGGACGACGACGAGGCCGGGATCGCGCGCGAGCCCGGTCGCAGACCGTTCATGTCTGATCTTCGTTGTGCGCTGTCAGCCGCTCCTCATGGCACAGCGTTCCCCCCAAAAAGGCACTTCGATACTCCAGTGGAACATAGCAGAGTCTCAACTGACAAGAACCTGCATCCGCTTCCGTGTGAACGGTCCTCTCATCCGGCAGAGGCGCGCCATCCGATCGGGGCCCGGGGTACGGACACCCCTGACCCGGATTGGATAGGTGAGCCCTCATGTGGGTGAGGGCCGCACGTTAGCTCGCCCAGCAGGTATGTGAGCCTTCACTCATCTGCTGGTCGCTCAGGCGGAGCGGGCCAGGGGGTCGCCGTGCTGGCCGTCGGTCAGCCAGACCAGCGCACCCAGCGGTTGAGACCCGGCCAGATCGAGGTGCTGGTCGACCAGCTCGACGATCCACTCGGGGCTCAGATCGTCGGCATCGTCGGGGTCACCGTCGAGAGGCCACTCGCAACCGGTCAGGGCATCGACGAAGGCGGCCAACAGGCCTTCACGCTGCAGGTCGAGCTCGACCACCCGAGCGGCTTGGGTGGTCTTACCGCTGGCCAGGCCGGCCCACTGCCGGGCACACGCACAGCGGCGATCGCCGCAGCGGGATGCCGGTGGCCGCACCAGCTCGCCGTCGAGCGCCCACACTGCGGCCTCAGCGCGCGGCGCCGACGTGGCCGGTCGTACCTGCGCTGCCACCAGAACCCGCATGGTCTCTCCTCTCGAACGGACGAGGATCAACCTACGCAGGGGGTATGACAGCCTCGCTTCCCGCGCCGGATGACTTGGGTGTCAGTGGCTGGCCACCACCGGATCGGCGACGACAGCCCGACCCTCGCGCAGGATGGGGAACTGGCGGCGGGCGTCATCTGCCGGGTACCGGGTCACCTCGCCCTCGGTGTCGGCCACCAGCACCTCGGCGCCGTCGGGTGCGTACTGGACGATGTAGGCCTTGCGCACCTCATCCGTTCGGTTGGGCCCGGTGCAATGGGGGGTCAGCGACGAGAACACCACGATGCTGCCGGCTCGGACCGGGACGGCCACGGCGTTCGGTGGGCTGTCCAGGCACACGAAGCCGGTGTCGGTCAGCCGGTGGGCCAGGGTGCCCAGGCGATGCAGGCCGGGGACCACCCACGGGCAGCCGTTCTCGCGCGTTGCGTCGGTCAGCGCGATCCAGCAGGTCAGGTACTGCTGCGGCTCGAGGAAGGCATAGCCGTTGTCCTGGTGCCAGGGAAACGACGCCGCCGTGTCCGGCTTCTTGTAGACGGCCTGATCCCAGTACAGGCGGACGTCGGGACCGATCAGGTCGCCGGCCACCTCCCGCAGCGGTGAGGTCGCCACCAGCCTGCGCAGCACCGCCGAGCGGGTGACCAGATGGGTGGTGAAGGTGATCTCGTTGGCGCGGGCGATGAAGAGCTTGCCGCCCTCCTGCTGGGCCAGCACCTCCTCCATCTGGGCTTCCAGCGGATCGATGGCATCCACCAGGGCGGCCAACCCGTCGGCGTCGAAGGCATCCTCGAGCACGAAGTAGCCGAGCTGGTCGTAGCACCGGGCCTGGTCCTCGGTGAGGGTCTGGAAGGGGCCGGTGCGGTCGCGCCAGTGGAAGCGATCGTTGAGATCGTGGCGGGTGATCATGGTCTCGGGCAAAGGACGCTCCCAGATCTCGCGCGCGCCGAGTGGCTGCTACGCCACACGATACCTCGCCGCTGACGGGCGTATGCGGGCCAGCCGGGGCCGCCCAGCCCGCGCCGGCGGGCCACTAGACGGAGACGGCGTCGAGGACCCGCTCGACGAAGTCGACCGCGCCCTGGTCGAGCCGGTCACGACGGATGGCCAACCCGCCGATGACCTCGGCGCCCCGCTCGGTCATCACCGCCGACAGCTTCTCGAGCGTGTGGCCCGAATCGAGGGCGAAGGTGCAGAAGACGGCGCAGCGCTTGCCGTTCAGGTCGGGCAGCGCCCGGAACTTCTTGCGCTTGGCCGGCTTCTGTCCGACCAGGAAGAAGCCATCGGTCCAGCTGCCGACCACCACCAGGTCGGCGTCGGCCACCACCTGGGCGTCGTAGCCGTCGACGGGGAAGACGTGCGCACCGATATGTCGGTCGTAGAACGCGTTGGCGATGAGCCGCGCCGCTCGTTCGGTGTTGCCCGTGAGGCTTTCGTGGAGGATCACGACCTGCATGGAGACATCCTCGGTCCGGGGAGAGAGTCCCCGAAGGTCTAGCAGCACGGGACCTCAATCGGCACGGTTCCCGGCCGACGAGAAGGGTGTGTCCGACGATTCGAACCCCCGAGACGAGACGTTGGAGGACTTCGAGGCGGAGATCCTGGTGATCGAGCGGGAAGCCTTGAACGACAGCCAGGAGGGCAAGCTCATCGCCTCCGAGTTCGTCAGCCAGTTCGGCCGCTACGTCAGCGAGTCCGTCCGTCCTGTGCTCCGCCAGGTGGCGGCCGCGGGCGGCGAGCCCCAGCTGCTGGTGAACGGACTGGCCGAGCTCTTGCGCCTGACGGCCGATTCGATCGAGTTCCCCGTCGGGCCAGGAGCGCCCCAACCGGCGCCTCTGACGGACCCCCCCACCCCCGGCACCGCCGATCACCGCTCCGAGAGGAACTTCATCACCATGGAACGTTGGACCTATCTGGTCATTGCCGGACCGGCGGGCGAAGCCGCCCACGTCCGGGTGCTGCTGCGCGCCGGCGATGATCCCGGCGCGTGGCCCACCGCCCAGATCGCCCTCGACGGATCCGATCAACCGGTCGACCAGGCGGCTCACGACTACGAGGCACCGGAGTGGAAGGTGGCCCAGCTGCTCGACGAGGCGATGGGCACCGGCGGCGCGGCGCGCCTCGACCAGGTCAAGGGCCGGCTGCGCACGCAGGCCGCGGCCTGATCCGGGGCTGATCGGGGGGCGCAGCCGCTCCGACCCCGCGGGTCGGACACTCACGTCCACCATTTGGGCCATATGCCATCTAGCAGGGCGCCGGGATCTCCGCTAGAACTGTGGTGCGAGGGAAACCGCAGGACAGGGTCGGCCACGACGGCGGCCCTACGAGGACAAATCGGGCGAAAGCCCAGCTCAGGCTGGGTTTCACGGGCGCTTTTCGGGTGACCAATGGCTGTAGTGATCGTTGTGGTGGTGCTCCTCGCCGTGGGCGCAGGCATCGCCTTCGCGTTGAAGGCTCGGCGTTCGGATGGCGCTGGCATCGGACCCAACGAGATCTTGCAGTCGCCGCCCTCCTCGTTCCCCACGAGCCCGTCCGAGGGGTTGAAACCCGCGGTGACGCCGGTACCCCCGGGCACCGCGCTCCCGGCCGGGGCCGGGCGATCGGTCCCGGCGGTCGAGACCGAGCGCGAGGTCGAGGACGAACCGGTGGTCGACCGCTTCCGGGCCCCGGGTTCGCGCGTCGTGGCCAGCACCGACACGGTTGCCACGCCGCCGGTGGCGCCGCGCTACCCGCTCGAGCCCACCTCTGTCGTCGCCGCTCCGCCTGAACCCGCTGGACCACAGGCAGCCGCCGGCCCCGGTGCCTGAGCCCGAGCCGCTCTCGGAGTCCGAGCCGTCGGCCACCGCGACCCTCGATCCCGAATCGATCGTCGAGCCGGACGCGGTCGGCCGGACGGTCGAGCCGGAGGCGCGATCGAGCCGAGCCGACGAACCGGTGCTCCACGGCTGCCGCGCTCAGCCTGGGGGACGACCAGTCCGACCAGATCATCGACCTCGACCTGGATCCGGTCATCGAGGAGCAGGAACGGGCCTGGCAGCAGGTCGTGCTCGAACCCGAGCCCGATTCGGTGGATCACGTTCTGCAGGCCCTCATCAACCGGGCCCGCTTCAAGCAGGTCGGGGTCGAGGAGGTGGCCACGGAGCTGGTGGAGCGGGCCGACCTTCGGGGTGAGGCCGTCTCCGACGTGCTGGCCGAGCTGGTCGGCCGGGCCGACGATCAGGTCGTCGACCCCGACCGGTCCAGCGAGCTGGTCCTGTTCAACGACGCCGTGCCCAGCCGTCCGGGCCAGCTGACCGACTTCGCCAAGCTCAACCCGGCCGACAAGAAGCGGATCATCATCCGAGTGCTCTGCCTGCTGGTGGCGCGTTCGGAGGATCAGCTGTTGCCACCCAGGACCGGTGGGGATGCCCCCAACGCGTCCTGGCCACTGGCCCGCGCGGCCTGGCCCTCGGCGTCAGGTGACCACGAGGGCGACGTGACGTTGCCCAGTCGCCTGGCCAAATCTGGCTGACGGAGTTCCGACCGCGGGGAACCGAGCGGCGCTCGGACGAGTTCAGCCGGCCAGACGCTCGGGAGCCACCGCCGGCTCCTCGGGGGCATCGTAGGCAACCAGCTCGCACAGCACCCGCACCAGCAGGCGTCGCCGGGCGCCCGGGTCGAGCTGGTCGAACGGGCTGAGGTCACGCTCGAGGACGACCCGCGTCGTGGCTCGAGGAGGAACCGCGTTCAGACCGGCCGGGGTGGTGGCCTCGTCGGCGTGGGTCGGTCGATAGGGGTCCACGGGTGGGCCCTGCGAGGTCACGGTCACGGGGTTTCCGCCCTGGTGATCAGCGCCGACGGGGGAGCGGCGCAGAGGGCACGGATTCGAGGTGCTCGGGCGGGCGGGGGAAGACCATCGGTTCGAACTCGATGGGGCCGCCGGCGCGATCGAGCAGGTCTTCCGCGGTCGCGAAGTCGCTCGAGGCGAGGAGGCGATGAACCTCCTCGAGGGTGCGCAGATCAATTGGGTCACGCTGTTGAGCCACGGTTGCCTACCTTGGTCTCCGCCCACGGATCGTTGCAACGGGGTCATCGTAGAAGTGGCCCACCCGCGGCTGGGGGATGCTCGGTGGAGCCGGTCAGCGACGACGAGGCAGCGGGGCCAACTCGTCGCGGCTGCGCAGCGCGGCGACGAGGTCACGCACGTCGTCCTCTTCCTGGATGGCCACCGCGATGCGGGCCAGCGCGTCGATGCGAGCGTCGAGCGAGGTCAGTCCGGCGAGCTCGGCCAGTCCGGCCAGCTCCGTGGTCGGAGCCAGCGCCATCTCTCCGACCAGGACGGGTGCTTCGAGCAGTTGCTGGGTCATGGGTACCTCCGGGCGCACACCACGACGGTTCGCGGTGGGCCACGAGGGTAGGTCCCTATCCCGCCGTGGTCGCGGATGGTCCGCCCCGCCACAGTTCGAGCGGGGTGCGATCCCGGGGGCCGGTGAAGGGCACCGGCACCGGACGCTCGTCGGCCGCGGCCGAGGCGTAGCCGGCGCAGATGAGGTCGAGCACCAGCCGCCCGAACTCGGCACCCACATCGGGCGGTCGCGCCTGGGTGAAGTCGGCCAGGAAATCCTCGAGTTGGGTGACGTACCCGAACTGGTCAAGGCGGGGATCGCTGACCCCGGGCCGGGGCGCGGGCAGGGCCATCGGCCCCCCGTTGCGCTCGAGGGCCTGGTGGGGGATCAGCTCGGCTCGCACCACCCCGTCGTCGCTCGCGGCCTGGAAGTCGAGGACCGGCTGAGCGTCGCGCCAACTCGTCTCCACCCGGGCCACCAGGCCGCTCGCGAAGGTCAGCGACACATCGGCGTAGACGTCCACCGCCACGTCCGGTGCGCCCTCCAGCCGCGCTCGCACCTCGACGACCCGATCCCGACCACCCGGCCCCGCATCGGCCAACAGCAACACCAGGGCTAGGGGATGGGGCCCGAGATCGAAGAGGACCCCGCCGCCCCACCCCTCGGTCAGGAAGTCGCCCCAGTCGGGTCGGCCCTGCAGCATCCGGGCATCGACGTGGCGCAACGGTCCCATGGCGCGCGCCAACGAGCACGCCCGGATCACGATCGGCGCGAAGGCCAGGTTCTCGGCGTAGCCCAGCCGCTCCCGGTTGGCCGCCGCGGCCTCGACGATGGCGTCGGCCTCGGCCAGCGTGGTGGCCAGGGGCTTCTCGACGATCACCGCCGCACCCGCGGCCAGGGCGGCCCGGACGTCCGGACCGTGGCGCGACGGGGGGGTGGCCACCAGCACGACCTGGGCGCCGGCGGGTAGCTCGTCATAGGTCACGGCTCGGCCGCCGACCTGGGCGGCACGTTCGGCCGCCCGGGCCGAGGTGCGCGACGCCACCGGCCCCACGGTCACGCCGTCCAGCGCCTGCGCGGCCAGGGCGTGGACGACGCTGATGTGTCCGGCCCCGGCCAGGGCCAGCTCGGTGCTCAGCGTCCCGCCATTCGGGCCACCACCGGCGCCAACGCGTCCATCCCGTCGCCCTGGACCACGAAGTACGACAACCCCCAGCGCTCGCGGCGTCGCTCCAGGTCGTCGCAGATCTCGTCGACGGTCCCCAGGAAGGCGTGGGGCAGCTCGGGAACCTCCGACGGCTCGATCCCGAACACCGGCGCCAGCTTCCCGGCCATGCCCATCCGGTCGTCGGTGATGATGGTGAGGAACGTCAGCGTGTTCAGCTCGATGTCGTCGAAGCGGTCTCCTGCCGCCTCGCGGACCCATCCGACCTTGCGGTCCACCGAGCTGGCCACCGCGTCGGCGGCCGCGTCGGGACCCACCACACCGGAGCGCATGTTCGGGTTGATGCCCACGATGTCGGCTTCACGGGCGGCGATGGACAGCACGCGCTTGCCGCCGCCCCCGATGAGGACAGGGGGGCCGGGGCGGGTGAGCGGTTTGGGCAGCCCGTTCAGCCCGTCGATCGCGTAGTGCTCGCCCTGGTAGCTGAAGGGACCCTCGGCGAACATCCCTTTGATCACGGCCAGACCCTCGACCATGCGATCGACGCGCACGCCGGGCGGGTCGAGCGGGATGCCCGATTGCTCGTAATCGGTGGTCATCCACCCCGCGCCCAGACCGAACTCGAAGCGACCCCCGGACAACACGTCGAGGGTGGCGGCTTCTTTGGCCAACACCACGGGATGGCGGTAGTCGTTGTCGAACACCAGAGCACCCACCTTGAGTTCGGTGGTTGCGTCGGCCGCGGCCATGAGGGCCGGCATCGGGGCCAGTTGATCGCCGAAGTGGTCGGGGACGAACATCGTCGAATACCCGAGGTCCTCGACCTTGCGGGCCAGTGCGGCCCATTCCTCGCCGCTGCTGGCGGTGTGGGCTTGCACGCCGAAGCGGAACCTCCGCGAGTGCGCCATCGTGAGTCTCCAATGCTGGTGCCAGGGGCTTGACGGGTCCTTGCGCCGGCGGCTCGTGCCTCGTGAGCGTGGCGCGCGCCGTTGCGGCCGTGGACCGGGCCCGGTCGCCAGCAGTATGGCCCACCACTCGGCAGGCTGCGGGCGTCGACGCTCGACAGGTGCGATGAGGTATCGACGGGGGATCCTGTCGGCTCGTAGCGCCTCCGCGTCCCAGAGGCGCAGGTAGAGTCCAGCACTGTCCCACCCCGGTGAACCGAGAGGATCCCCAGTCAGCCAATGGCCTCGTTGGATCAGCTGCTCGTCCTCCAGGAGCACGACACCGTCCTCGATCAGCTCCGCCATCGGCGGGCGACCCTGCCCCAGCGAGCGGAGGCCGAGTCCATCCGGGTCACGTTGAGGGAGGTGGCCCAGCGCCAGGATGAGGTGGCCGAGGCTCGGTCCGAGGTGGCTCGGGCCCAGAGGCGGCTGGAGGACGAGGTGGCCTCGGTGGAGGAGAAGGTGGCCAGCGTCCACGGTCAGCTCTACGGCGGCACGGTCACATCCCCACCGCGAGTTGCAGGCCCTCCAAGACGACGAGAACGCGCTGAAGCGTCATGAGTCGGCCGTGGAGGACAAGGTCCTGGAGCAGATGGAGCTGGCCGTCCCCCTCGACGAGCAGGTGGCCGAGCTGACGGCTCGTCGGGCCGGCCTCGAGGCCGACGAGACCCGCTTGGCCGCCGAGCTGTTGGCTGCCGAGGCCGAGATCGACGCCGAGGTGGCCGGGGTCGACGCCGAGCGGGCCGACATCGCCGCCGCGGTGGAGCCCGAGCTCCTCGAGCGTTACGAGGGACTGCGGCGGGACCTGGGTGGGATCGCCGTGGCCCGCCTCGTCGGAACCAACTGCGGTGGCTGCCACCTCACCCTGTCGGCGGTCGAGCTCGACCGCATCCGTGCACCAGCCCGAGGGGATGCGGTGGTGTGTTGCGAGGAGTGCGGGCGACTGCTCGTGCGCTGACATGCTGCTCTGGTACATCGGGGTGAGCGTGGCCTTCGTCTGGAACGTCTTCCGCAGTCCGGCCCTCGACTACCGGCTGGTGATGCTCGGCTCGATCCTGCCCCTGGTCGAGGTGGTGCAGGGCGGACCGTGGCTGTTGCACACGCCTCGTGTTCACCGTGGCGCTGCTCGGTGTCGGTCATGCTGGGCACCCGCCGTCACCGGCTGCTGCGCCGGCGGCTGGATCAGCCTGCCCATCGGCCTCATGGTCGGGCTCGTACTCGATGGCTTCCTGGAGCGTCCAAGGGCGTCTTCTGGTGGCCGTTCTTCGGAGTGGGCTTCCCTGCGGGTGGCCTACCCGAGCTCCAGCGGGGTCCCGTCGTGTTGGTCCTCATGGAGGCCGTCGGGCTCGCCGCCCTGGTCTGGTGCTGGCAGGCCTTCGGGTTCGCCGATCCCGAGAACCGCCGGCTGTTCGTGCACACCGGCCACCTCAACCGCGACGTGTTGCGGTGGAGTCGGCTGGGGGTGGTGGTGGTGCGCCACGGTCGCACCGAGGCGAACGCAACCCGCCGGCTGCTGGGTCGCCTCGACGTGCCGCTCGACGTGTTGGGCCAAGCCCAGGCCACGGCCCTGGCCGCCGCCGTGGGCCCGGTCGACCGCGTGGTCACCAGCCCGCTGCTGCGGACCCGCCAGACCGCCGACGCCTTCGACGCGCCCGTCACGGTGGACGACCGGCTGCATCGAGTTGGACTACGGCCGCTACGACGGGATGGCACTGGCCGACGTGCCCGCCGAGTTCTGGAGGCAGTGGCGGTCCGATCCCGGGTGGGCATTGCCCGGCGGCGAGTCGCTGGCCGCGTTGCGCCTCCGGGTGGAGGCGGCGCTGAAGGACCTGAGCGCTTCGGCGCGAGATGAGACCGTCGTGGTGGTGGCCCATGTCTCGCCCATCAAGGCCGCGGTCACCTGGGCCTTGGGCGTGGGGGACGAGGTCACCTGGCGGCTGTTCGTGCACCCGGCGTCCATCTCGCGCATAGACGTCTCGGAGCGGGGCCCGATCCTGCACTCGTTCAACGAAGTGGCGCACCTGGGCGATCTCGTTGATCCCGGAGTGGTCGTCCCCCGTTGAACCCGGTCGGCCGGCCAACCGACAGACGGGGTGCCGCCGCGGAGACCCCGGTCGGGTCGTACGGAGCGAGGAGGGGACCGTACGTCCCGGCTGTTCGGGGCCACCGCGGCGGATGGGTTGGTCTGGACGCCAGTCGTGCCTTCCCTCCAACACCCGTGGTCAAGGCAACGGCCTCAATCGCCCTGGTGTTGAGCCCAATGAGTCGTCAGACCCACCCGATGAGTGCTCGCGAACTACCTCATTGGCTCCCCGGTCGGTCGGGGGCTCAGTCGAAGCCGGCGCGGACCGCCGCCATGCAGGCCGGATCGATGGCGTAGGGCAGGTAGAACCCGATCCGGTCGGGTCGGGTGCCGAAGCGGCGTCGCACCGCGGCTCCCACCCGCGCCGGCTCGGCCCGGATCGACAACGTGTCCAGGACCTCGTCGTCGATGCGATCCGCCATCTCGCCCCAGCGGCCCTGGCGCACCAGTTCGTTCAGCTCCGTTTGCAGATCGCCCCACCCGTGCTGTTCGAGCACCGGGCGGTAGGCCGGCGTCGAACCGTAGAAGCCGAGCAGGGCACGGGTGCCGGCTTCGGCCACCGCCATCTCAGTCGAATCCCGCCCGGTGCAGACGATGGCGGTGGCCACCACCGAGACCTGGTCGACGGCACGCCCTGACTCGGCCAGGCCGGCGTCGACGGCCACCAGCGTGCGTTCCTGGAAGAACACCTCGGACATGAACGGGTGCAGGAGCACCCCGTCGGCCACCGACGCCACCATCCGGGTCATGCGGGGACCCAGCGCCCCGACCAAGATCGGGGGCGGCCCCCAAGGGAGCGGCCCCGGGTTGAAGGTCGGCTGCATCAACGTGAAGCTGGAGAACCGCCCGTGGTGGTCGAGGCGCTCGCCGTCCTGCCAACAGGCGAAGATGGCCCTGAGGGCGCCCACCATGTCGGCCATGCGCTCCACCGGGTGTGACCACGTGGCGCTGAAGCGGCGCTCGACGTTGGCCTTGACCTGGGTGCCCAGGCCGAGCATGAAGCGTCCCTGCGACAGCTTCTGGAGATCCCAGGCGGTGTAGGCCAGGTGCATGGCGCTGCGGGGGAAGGCCACCGCGATGTTCGAGTACAGGGTGAGATCGGTTGCCTGGGCGGCCAGCGCCAGGGGCAGGAAGACGTCGCCCACACCTTCGAAGCTGAAGGCGCCGTCGAAGCCCAGTTCGGCCAGCTCGCGGGCTCGATCGGCCACCTGAGTGACCTCGGTCGGCAACAGGGTGTCGATGTGCATGGGCGGAGCCTTTCACGGTCCCCGAGCCACCTGGTCCGTGCCGTCTTAACGAGATCTTTGCGGGCCTGGTCCAACTTTGACGAGTGCTTAGCGAGCACGGCCGGGCCGCCATGCGACGATCGCCGGGTGAGGTCGATCGCCCCGCCCCCGTTGAGCTGCACCAACTGCGGCGCCACCACCACCGGACCGATCTTGCGCTGGGGTAGCAGCCGGCGAGAGCACGTCGTGTGCGAACGCTGCTGCGGTCCGGACTTCGAGTTCCAGGAGTGCTGTGCCTGGTGTGAGCGGCCGTTCCAGTACTCGGGCCAGGGGCGCCGCCGCTACTGCACCGAGCGGTGCCGGCGGCAGGCTTCGGCCCTGCGCACCGGTCGACTGGGCCCGGGCGTCGAGGTGTCGTGTGGCGCCTGCGGTCGGAGCTTCGTCGGTCGACGGGCCGACGCCGTCTACTGCGGCTCGTCGTGTCGGCAGCTGGCCTATCGCCGGCGGCGCCAGTCCAGCGGCTGAGCCCCTTCGGGCTGAATGGCCCCGGGGGCGGCCGCGGTCTATCTTCGCCACGATCGCGGCTCGACCGGAGCTGCCGGCTCGGAGGTGGATGGTGCGACGGGTTGCGTTGGCGGTGGCCGTGTCGGCCGGCGCGTTGGTGGCCATGGCCGGATGCGCGCCCATGCCGCCGAAGCCGACCGCGCCGACCCATCCGACGGGCTCGACGCTGCCGCCGATGAATACGGTGCCGCCGACCGTCGCTGCGCCCCCGGCCAGCATCGTCGTCACCACCACCACCCCGCCCAAGAAGTAGCGGTCGGGCCGCCGGGTCGAGCCCGTCGGCGAGATGTGCCTCCAGTTGTGACCGGGCTCAGGTGGTGATCAGCCGCCCGGAGGGAATGGCCTTGGCCCAGGCGCAGCCCTTGGCCGTGGCCTGGACCAGCGCGTAGTCCGCGTGCCGCGCTGCGGCGGTCGTTGCTGTTGGCGGTCGATGAGGGGTTGGCGGTCTTGTCGGACTTGTAGACGGCCTCGACCGCCCCACAGTCGTTCTTGGCCAGGGACTTGTCGATCCCCACCACCGCGAGCGGGAGCGAGTTGTTGTGGTACAAGGCGAAACGGGTGCTCCCGGACGTGCCTTTCAGGATGGTCACGGACCTGCCGTCGAGGGTGGTGTAGGTCCAGCTGGTGGCGTTGGGGCCAGCCGCGGTGGACGTGGAGGCGCCGGCAGTCCCCGTGGTGGGGGTCGCCGCCGTGGTCGAGGTGGCGGTGGACGTGGACTTGTGACCCTTGGCGATCACCCACACCACGCCGATGACCACCAGCGCGGCGACGACGATGCCGGCGATGTCGATCGGCTTGAGGCCCTTGCGGCGACTCGAGCGATCGGATCGATGCTGACGGGCCTCGGGTGCCGTGGTCCCGCCGTCCAGCAGGTCGTCGTCTTCGGTAGAGGGTGTGTCGGTCACGAACGGTCTCCAGGCGGCGGGCGGCAGGCGGCAGGGAAGTCGAAGGCTAGCGAGCCAGCGTGACCCTGTCAGGCCGTCTCGGCCCGGGCGCGCCGCGGCACCCGGACACGGTCAGGCGCGGCTCGGGTCGAACTCGAGGACCTGGGTGAGCCGGATGTTGTTGCCGGACGGGTCGCGGAAGGACGTGTCGATCCCGTAGGGCTGGGGGGTGGGCGGGTCGTTGAACTCGACACCCCGGGCCCGCAGATCGTCGTAGGCGGCCTGGCAGTCGTCGGTCTCGAGGAACAGCGTGCCGCCGACGCCCTTCGGCCACCAGGTCGGCGAGCTGGCGATGGCTGTCGGCGTCGAGCATCGGGGGTCCGGGAACCGGCATCAGCACCAGCCCGACATCGTCCTGGCCGACCGGTCCGACCACCAGCCACCGGAAGCCCCAGGCTTGCATGGTCACGTCCGAGCGGACCTCCCAGCCGAGCGTCCGGGTGTAGAACTCGAGTGCCTCGTCCTGGTCGTGTACCCAGAACTGGGCGTTGGCGATCTTGATCATCAGGGAGCCTCCTGGGTCGGGCGTCACGTGATGCCGCGGCCGGGTTCGTGGGGACGAGGGTCACCCTGGAGGGGCGCGCGGCCTCGTCTTCTCGAAACGTGCGGTTCTGGGGGCGGCCATACGCCTGGGCAACGCAGCGGGGGATGCGGACATGGCGCTGCGGCGGGCGGGAACGACGCCCGGTAGGCCTGGGGGGTCTGGCCGAACATCCGTCGGAAGCTGGTGGCGAACGAGCCCAGGCTTTGCCAGCCCGACCGAGTGGCAGATCTCGGTCGATCGGGCGGTCGGTGTCGCGCAGCAGGACGACGCCGCCCGCTCGAGTCGGCGGGTCAGCAGATACTGGTGAGGTGACTTCGCCGAAGGCACGCCGGAACTCGCGGGCTGAAGTGGGCCCGGGACATCCCGGCGCTGGCCGCCAAGTCGTCGACGGTGAGCGGGTCGAAGAAGCGGGCATCGATCAGGTCCTTGGTCTGGAGCAGGTACCGCCGCGCGGCTACGCTCGCCATCGGCCCAGTATGGCGTTCAGGCGAAGGCGGGCAGCACTTCCTGCTCGAAGAGGTGCAGGCTCGACCAGGCCAGGTCGATGGGCATGCCGCCGCACAGTGGATGGAACATGGCGAAGGGGAACGCCGCGTCCCGCTGCTCGTCGACGAAGGCCTCCGGGGTGAGCACGCGGTACTGGTCGGTGGCGCGCAGCGCGTCGATGTCGTCCAGGCAGCGGTACGGCGCGGCCACGTCGTCCTGGGCCTGCCATGCCCCGTAGGCCTGGGTCTCGTGGAAGAAGAACGGGGCCATCCGTTCCCAGCCCTCGTCCGGATCCTTGGCCAGCGCCACCACCTGATTCGGGCCGATGGGGCTGGGGCCGGGGTCGGGACGACCCAGCACCTGCACCTCGTCGCGGTAGAACTCCCACACCTCGGGCACCGATGGGATGAAGCCATCGGCGATCCGGGCCGCTCGGCGTGCCGCGGGTTCGCTGCTGCCGCCCAGAGAGATGGACGGACCGTCCGGCCGGAACGGCCGGGGCGTCAGGTGCACGGTACGGCCCCGGTACTCGAAGGGCTCTCCAGTGAAGGCGGCCTTCAGTGTGGTGACCGCCTCGGTGACGCGCCTGGCCCGTTCGCTCATGGCCACGTCGAACATGGCGAACTCCTCGTGCACGTACCCGCCGGCCACGATGAGGTCGACGCGGCCCCGGCTCAGGTTGTCGAGGAAGATCATGTCCTCGGCCAGGCGCAGCGGGTCGTGGAAGGGCGCGATCAGGGCGGCGATCATGAAGTGGACGTCGGTGGTGCGCGCGGCCATGGCTGCCAGCATGGGGATGGGGCTCGGGAGGTAGCCGTCGGCCGAGCCGTGGTGCTCGGAGACGGCGATGCTCACGCATCCCAACCGGTCGGCCCACTCGGTCATCTCCAGTGCGGCGGCATAGCGGTCCGCCGTGCTCGTCGCCGCCATGGCGGGGTTGCGGAAGTCGAAGCGAAGGCCGAAGAGCATGACCGGATGTTAGGCAGACCGTGATCGGGGTCGATCCTGGGGCCTCAGCCCGCCTCTGGCCTGGGCCGGTCGCCGGGCGGTGACGCCGGGCAGCCAGCCGGTCGGGCCCGATCTGCCACCAGACCCAGCGCCCGCGCTGCTCGCCGGTGGGGGCCGGTCACCGCCGAGCCCAGACCTGGTAGCTGATCCACGATGTCAACAGGGCGGGGGGCAGCATCATGGCCAACGTCCCGGTGCCGGTGTGGTGGGCCATGGCCACCCATCCGAGCAGGTACAACGTCGGGTACAGCACCGCGCCCGCGGTCAAGGCGGTGAAGGGCACGGCGCTGGCGCGGCGGCCCTCGATGGCCCAGGTGCTGAGCAGCGAGCCCACCACGATCACCCCCAGGTCGGGATAGGCGAAGGCGGTGGTGACGGCCTCGTGGCCGGAGACCAGACCCGCCCACGAGCGCACGGCCGGCGATGCCGCGTACGACACCCACAACGTCACGCCCACCGCGGCCTGCAAGGCGAAGTAGCCGGCATAGACGTGGTCGATGCCGGCCGCTGTGGGGCACGTCGATTTGCGGACACCACGCACGTCGTCGGTGGAGCGGCCCACCGCCGGAGGGTAGCGCCGCCCCCGAAGGTTGGCCCGGGCGGCGCCGCCACCGCTCAGTCCGTGGCACCGTTGCGAATTTCGGTAGCGGCCCGGTCAACCTCGCCGGGCGAGTATGGCGTACCCTGGGCAGGTGATCATCGGGCCGGGAGTCGTGCTGCTGGTCCTGGTGGTCGTGGTGGTGGCGGCGGTCGTGGTCACTCGCCTGGAGCGCCGTCCCTGAGGTTCGGCCCGTCTGCTCGCTGACGCCGACCTCGACTCGTGTTCCCGAACGAGCGGCACGTAGGTGCTACCCGTCTGACGGGTCGGGGGCTCGACCGAGGTTGGCATCGGGTGCGGCGCGGGCGAGAACCAGCTCTGACGGAACTCCGAGTTGCACGACCACTTCTCTGTGCTCGACCTCCCACGCGGGCCCTGTGAGCAGGTCCGTGAGTTCGATTGGCTCGCATCCGCCGACGACCTGGGGCCAATGCCTGGCCATTGCTGCCCAGGCCCTTGAGACAGCTCGACTCAGGGGCGTCGTCCCGTGGGTGAGGGAGACGAGGGCCAGCAGCCCTCCCCGCGCCAGCACTCGCGCCGCCTCGCCGATCAACCGCGCCGCGTCCTCGGTCGAGAGCAGGTCGAACACGTAGGCGGCCAGGAATCGATCGAACGCGCCATCGTCGGCGGGCAACTGACGCGCCGGTGGCTCGAGGAGTACCACGCGCGCACGTGGCGACCACGGCGCCAGGCGTTCACGTGCCAGCGAGGCCATCTTCGGGCTGACTTCCACGCCCAGATAGTTCGCGCTGGGCGTCATCTTCTCCGCGAGCAACTTCGCGGCGTAACGCCCGGTCCCGCAACCAAGCTCGAACATCGATCCGCATCCCTCGAAGTCCGCCAGCTCCGCGAGGCGCCGGCACGGAGCCTCCTCGTAGCGCTGCCTGTCTTGGAACGAGCCAATCCGGTCATACACGCGCCGGGCGGCCTCGGCATCTAACGGCACGAGTCACAGCCTACGGCTCGCTCCCCAATCCGACCGGGCACGTCAACGAAGCCAACACCCTCTGGCTCAGCGCCTGACTGCAGTCGCTCCCCCGATCCGGGACTCGCACTCGGCGCGTCCTACGCTCGGTTCGATGGCGACTTCGAAGGAACCGAGGCTGCTCGCGATCCGAGTCATTCCTCGAGCGAGGCGAGACGAGGTGGGCGGCGAGCGTGACGGACGCTTGCTGGTGCGAACGAGAGCGGCCCCGGTCGACGATCAGGCCAACGTGGCGGTGCGAAAGCTGGTCGCACAACATCTTCAGGTTGCCGCGCGGCAGGTCGAGATCTTGTCGGGCCATCGCTCGCGCGACAAGGTGTTGCGCATCGAAGACTGAGGACATCCGCAGGTTTGCGCCCGGCGCCGACGAGTTCACGTCACCACGGCGGACGACAGGCCAAGGCGCCGCGGCCGAAGCCGTTGATCTGGTGCGCGCAGATCCCGCGGGAGGCCCCCGGGATGCAGCTCCCGCTGAGAGCCAAAAAGTCCTGGTCAGAGGCCTGGGTGATGGTGAGTCGGCCTATAGGCGGGATTGAGAAGGGGGGGATTTGGCTGACCTGCGACTTTGCCGAAAAGGGCCCCTGACCTGCTTGTTCGTGCTGCCGGCTCGTGCCGCTTCATGCCGGCATTTCCGTCGTGTATCGGACCATCCGCGGGACAGCCGCGGGACGCAGAGCGCCTCTTGGCCGTCTGCGGTTGGTCCGGTTGATGCCAACAATCCTACTAAGGTAGGATTCGGTCATGGGAATGACCAAGCTGTCTGTCACGGTTGAGGATGAGCTGGCCGACGAGATGCGGGAGCGGGCCGGGAGCCGGGGGATCAGCGGCTTCGTCAACCAGGCCGTGCGTCATGAGCTCCAGCTCGGCCGCCTCGGGGCGTTGTTGGCCGATCTCGAGAACGAGCTCGGGCCGCCCGACGAGGACATGGTGGCCGACGCGCTGGCATCGCTGGGTCGTATCGACGCGAAACAGCCGAAGACCTCGACACGTCGGGCCGTCGAGCGCTGAGCGGTGCCGGTCATCGTCTTGGACACCGAGGCGCTGAGCGTGCTGGCCTCACCCAAGGAGCGAGGCGCGTCGGCCCGGCGTGCCCAGGCCATCTTGGCAGCGGCGGCCATCAGGAACGCTCCGGTCAGGACATCGGCAGGAGTGCTTGTCGAGGCCTGCCGCGGAAGGGCCCGTGACGCGGCGGTGAACCGGGTCCTGAACCAAGGCGTCGAGGTCCTCCCGGTTGACCGAGGAACGGCCCGGGTCGCCGCTCGCCTCCTGGCTGATGCCGACCTTGACTCGTGTTCGGCCGTTGACGCCATCGTGGTGGCGACCGCCATCCGACTGGGCGGCGCGCTCGTCGTCACCTCAGATCCCGACGACCTCACCAGCCTGGCCTCGAACCATCCCGATGTCGAGATCCAAGGACTGCGATGACCTACTTTGGTTGCCGCCATCGCCAACGGTGCGCTCCGCGTACTGAGATGTGTCATCTGATTTGGGTTCTCGGGCTGCGGGTCGGGCGATGTTCAAATGATCCCCGTGGAACATCCCCGGAGCGGTCCGAACCCCTCTCTGACGCTCGGCAAGATCAGCAAACTTGCTGCGCCAAGCCCACCCCCACCAAGAGCCGTCGTCACACCCAGACCTGCTCCCGTGGCCACGAACAATGACGCGCCAAGAGCGATGCTTGCACCCCACACGACTTGTCCGCCGGTGGTTTCGGTCCGGACACTGTTGGATCCGTCGGGGCAGGTGACCCACATCACGCAGTTGGCTTGGGTGGCCATCCCGATCGGGGACGTGACGACCGCTGCATTCACGACGTTCGATGCGACTTCGCCCGCACCGTTGCAGAGCTCACTGCCGTCACGGTTGTGACCGGAGACCCCGGTGAGGCAGTAGAGCCCGGAGGGATCGACGGCGTTGAGCGGGGTTGCCGTACACGTAGCCGTAGGGCGATCGCGTCATCGCCGACAGCGGATCTCGACTCACAAACTGGCCGGTGAGTGGGTCGTAGAAACGGACGACGGGCGACCGTGTGCGCGGGGCCCAGCGCGGCATGCCATCAGACCGATCCTCGAGGGGGCGGCGGCAATGCTGACAACTCTCCGCCACTGGACGTGCCCCGGCTGCGCCACGCCATCTTCGCCCCCCAAGCCCCTACGCACAAAAGAACAACCCCTGGGACCTCAAGCGCTGCCCCCCAAGGGGTGAACGGCTGGGAATAGGTGAGCGAGGCCGCGCCGCCGCCGAACAGGGCTGCTCCGAGTAGGAACGCGAACATGGCGCCGCCGATCAGATCCTGTTGCGCCCGCTGATAGCCGGGGGGTGCGTCACAGCGCACAACGATCCATACCCCGACCGGGAACATGAAACCGCTCATGCCCAGGGAGACGATGACGCGAGCGGGAAACACGTCGCCATGGACGACGAGTTCACGGGCTATCAGGCCGCAGGCAACGAACCAAGCCACACCGATTACAAGGAAGCCGGCGAATAGCATCGGCCCGGTCGGCCTCCACCTGTCGCCTCGCTCCAGGCCACGTGGCTTCATGGCATCAGTTGCCGTAGATGCCGGGCGGCGGGTTCGGATCGACCGGCCCAGTGTCGCCCGGCGTGGCCGGGCGCTGTGGCCGAGGCACGTTCGCGCTCGTCCCGATGATGTTCGTCAGGGTCGAACTGCAGCCGAAGGCCCACGAGTAGAGGACCGCTGCTCCCTCCACAGCAGTGGGAAGCCCTATCAGTCCGGTGAGACCGAGAGCTGTCCATTGAACCCCCGCCAAGGTGGGGAGAAAATCAACCAGGACCCCACCGCTTGCCACGACGAGCGCCCCTCCAGCGACGTAGAGGGCGCCGATGCCGATGTCGCGGGCCGCGGGGTAGGTGTCCGCGAGGCTCTTGGTGCCGCCGGGACAGCTGACCCCTCGGGCGCAGAACCCGACGGTGTTGCTCGCGCCCGGGGGACAGGTCACATGGATGACGCAGTTCGAGGCCCCGCTCGTCGCGACCGACACGGTCGTGTTCACGATCCTGCAAACCAGCCCGCACATACCCAACGGGTCGAGATCGTTGAGCGGATTGCCGTACACGTAGCCGTAGGGGCTACGGGTGACCGCCTGGAGTGGGTCTCTGGAGAGGAACGTCCCGGTGGTGGGGTCGTAGAAACGAACCACCGACAGCTGGGCGCGTGCGAGCTCGGCGCGCACGTCATCAGAGCAGTCCACGAGGGGGCGGAGGCAGCGCTGGCTTCTCTCCGCTCGTGGAGGTGCCCCGGTTACGCCACGCCATCTTCGCCAACCAAGCTCCCGCGCACAGGAAGAAGACCCCTGGGACCTCGAGCGCTCCCCCCCAAGGGGTGAACGGGCGGGAATAGGTGATCGAGGCCGCGCCGCCGCCGAACAGGGCCGCTCCGAGCAGGAACGTGAACATGGCGCCCCCGATCAGATCCTGTTGCGCCCGGTGATAGCCGGGGGGTGCGTCACAGCGCACAACAATCCATACCCCGACCGGGAACATGAAACCCGACATAATCAAGGAGAGGATGACGCGAGCGGGAAACACGTCGCCATGGACGACGAGCTCGCGGCCTATCAGGCCGCAGGCGACGAACCACGCCACGCCGATCACAAGGAAGCCGGCGAAGATCATCGGCCCGGTCGGCCTCCACTTGTCGCCTCGCTCCGGACTACGTGGCTTCATGGCATCAGTTGGCGTAGATGCCGGGCGGCGGGTTCGGGTCGACCGGCCCACTGTCGCCCGGCTGGGCAGGGCGCTGTGGCCGAGGCATCCCCGCGCTCGCCCCGATGATGTTCGTCAGGGTCGAACTACAACCGAAGAGCCATGAGTAGCCGACCGCGAAACCCTCCACGGCATTGGGAAGCGCTATCAATCCGGTGAGGCCGAGCGCCTGCCACTGGGGCCCGGTGAAGGGAAGAAGCTCAACCAGGACCCCACCGCTTGCCACGACGAGGGCGCCCCCGGCGATAAAGACGGCGCCGATGCCGATGTCTCGGGCGGCCGGGTAGGTGTCGGCGAGGCTCTTGGTGCCGCTGGGACAGCTGACCCCTCGGGCGCAGAACCCGACGGTGTTGCTCGCGCCCGGGGGACAGGTCACATGGATGACGCAGTTCGAGGCCCCGCTCGTCGCGACCGACACGGTGGTGTTCACGATCGTGCAGACCAGCCCGCACATACCCAACGGGTCGAGATCGTTGAGCGGATTGCCGTACACGTAGCCGTAGGCCTCACGGGTGATCGGCGTGATCGGGTCCCTGCTGAGGAATTGGCTGGTGGTGGGGTCGTAGAAGCGGTTGATGAGGCATTGAAGTTGACGCGCCATCACTGGAGTACCTCAGCGGAAGAGTCGACTGACAACTAGCAACATCACGACGGCGAACGTCACACCAATCGTAATGGCCTGAGCCCGACGAGCGCTTGGGTCTACCGCAGTTACCAGCGAGCCCGAGTCCCCCCGCTACTCCTGTCGCGAAGCGTGTCCAACTGCTCGGATACCTCGTCCGGGAACGTTCTCCTCCCCTTTGCCAGGTCCATGTTGTTAGCTTGAACAGCCCAGACCGTAACCCCTCCACCCAACCGAAGGTTCACGGTCAGGAAGGCGCCAGCCTGAAGGCTTTCAACGTCCTCCCAGGCGATCCTCCGGCTTGAGAATGGATTTAGGACGATGATCCCCCACGATGTTCCAATGAGGCGACTATAGATGTAGAAGCGGTGCAGGATGTAGATGACGAGGGATGTGATGCAAACGACGAGGATCGAGGCCCACCACCCGCTGCCGTAGACCGCCAGCGTAAGAAGTAGCCCCATAAACCCAAATACTACGCAACCGCCGACGAACAGCTTCGGGTTTATTTCGTTTCGGTAGGTGATGGGATCATCTTCGTCCATTATTGTGCGGTCGCTTAGCAGCAGCTCGGCGAAGACCCAGCCAGCGGCAGAATAGTCCCCGCAGACGTACCCGTCGCGGCTCCGAATAGCTTTCCCAGCGGAGTTACCGCCGCCTGATCAGCGGCATAACCGAACGGCAGACCGAAAGCACCTATCAGGTCATCGGCGATAAATGCCCCGGCTGCCTCGCCGGAAGTGCAGGCACGGTCTGCATCGACAACCCCTCCCGCTGACGCAGTCAGCATGATCAGAAGCCCGCAGGCGCCGAAGGTGAGTCCGGTACACGCGACCGCGCCAGCGCCTCCCGCGACCACGATGAGTACCTTCGTCAACAAGAGATGCTGCTTGGCGACGCTGATGCAATTGCCGGACTTGCTGAATGGATTGTTGAAGCAGAGTCCGCTTCCTTCGCTCGCCTGCTGTTGATTGTGTTCCTTGGCTTGTTCGGCGCAGGATTTGCCGGCGTTGACGCCGATGCCCGAGGTGTCGCAGTGCCAGCCCATCAAGCCAGCGGGGTCGGTGGCGTTCAACGGGTCGCCGTCGACGTATCCGTACGGCGATCGGGTGGCGGCGTTGAGGGGGTCGCGGGTGAGGAAGGTGGCGGTGGCGGGGTCGTAGAAACTCAACGGTCCGACGATGCGGCGGTGCGAACCGGGCTCGACACCCGACCCCACCTGGGGTTTCGCGGCGGCGATCGGCCGTCGGCGGTCCTGGCAGAACCTCGAACGCGTGGACGCGTGTTTCTCGCCGCAACCGGTGCCGCCGCGACGGTGCGCGCTGGCGTGATGCTGAGCGCGGGGCGCGGGGTCGGTGATGGCCAGGGCGGTCACCCGTCCAGTCTCGCAGGCGGGCCCGGCCGGTGACGGGCATCACGCGGAGGGCCGCTGTGGGGCTTGTCGGGACGCGGTGAAGGGTCAGGGGACGAGGGTGAAAGCGTCGAGGTGTGCGGGGCGCACGACTCGGAAGTGGCGGTGGTCGAGGGTGGCGATCCGCTCGACACGGTGGCGTTCCGCGAGGGCGATGAGCGACGCATCGGTGACGCCGAGGGGCAGATCGGCGTAGGTTCGAACCAGCTCGAGAGTGCGCTGCCAGTCGGTCGCGGTGAGCGTCTCGACGACGATGCGGCCCTCGACGACATCGGCGACGAGCGCGGCTTCAGCCTGGGGACCGGCCTGGCGGTCGATGAGGAACCCGGCTTCGGCGATGACGAGCGCTGTGGTGACCAGCGGCCCCGGGTCGGTGTCGAGCAGGACATCGCACGCGCCGTGGTCGGGATCATCCGCGTCAGCGACGGCGACGAGCGGACCGGTGTCGACGATCAGCACGCCGCTGGCGCTCAGCTGCGGCCGAAGCCGTCGGCGAGCAGCTCGTCAGCGTCAGCGGCTCGCCCGCGTTGCCCGCCGGACGCGCCGATCCCGGCGATGGCGAGCTTGCGGCGCCGGACCGGTGTCGTGCCGGTGTCTTCGGCGGGGAGGGCTTCGGCGAGCTCGGCGATCACGACCTCGATCCCGACCCCACGGCGCGCCGCTTCGGCTTCGAGGCGGCGCAGCGTTGCCGGGGGCAGATCGACGGTCACGGACACGGCGACCAGTGTAGAGACCACTGACCACCGGGAACGACCGGCGCCGGGTGCGAGCCGGTGGTGCTCCAGGTCTTCGCTGCCGCCCCGCCTGCGGCGGGTTGGCGACAGGCCGGTCTGGGGCGGCCGTGTCCGGTAGGGCGGGACACGGCAGCGGTCCCCGGTCACCGTGTCCCAGATCGAGGACGCCGATGGGCCCGGACCGGCGCGGTGCATCGAAACCGATCTCGCCAGACCAGCAAGACCAACGACGACCTCGACGCGCTCGGCGCCATCGTGACACCCGGATGGAACGGCACGAACCGCCACGACCGGACCAGCCGGGACGATGCACGCATTTGCACCAAGGTGCCAGCCCCGTCGCCGGCCGCCTTCGACGCGCTCACCGTCCACCACCGCGGCGAGACAGCTCCGCGGCGCTGAGCGCCGCCCAGCCCTCGACAGGCGCCGTCTCGCGGCCCGGTCCCTTCGTTGTCGATCTGGTCCACTCACAGAACATCACCGGGCCCCTCCCCGGGGTGCACAACGACTCCCGCCCCCCGTCTTTGGCCGCCGGTCGCCGGGCGCCGAGGAGCGCCCCGAGCGCCATCCCCGATGGCGTCGTCGCCGCCCCATGCCGGGCCGCCGCAGCAGCCGAAGCCGATGGTCCTCGGTGAGCGAGCGAGCCGGCCGGTGAGAGCCTCGAGGCGGGGCCGGAAATCGCGTATACACACTTGGAGGTCACCTTTCGGTGACCTCGAGAGGACCACGAGGACCTGCCGCGAGGACCACGTCGACGACACCGGACACGGCTCGTGCGACACGGCCAACCGCGCACCAACCCACCGGGGTTGCAATCGTGTTCAGCTCATCTCGGGTGTGGCCGGCGCGGCGGACGAGGACGACGATCGCTGCGACGGCTGTGCCCTCGCGGTGGCTGCTGGCTTGTCGGCGGCGAGCGGGGCCCGGTGTTCTCAGACACGGCCACGTTCTTGCTGTCGGCGTGCGCCCAACCCGGCCGTAGGCCGGGGCGGGAGCCCAACTGAGCGCAGCGAGGGCGGGAGCATCGGTTGCGGACGCGACGACACGGGACGGCACGACTCGTTCCCGTTCGGGTTCCCGGTCCGGTCCCGGCGGACTCGCTGCTCGACCGCGAGCCAGTCTGTGACTGGTTCGGTAGGTGGTTCTTGGGAAGTGGGGTCGTAGCTGTCGTTCTCGGTGGCGGTGAGGGGCTTGGTCGCGTGTCGGCTGATGGTTCTGGTGGCGGTCGTCGGGGAGGTCGCGGTCGGGGGTGCTGGTGGTGCGGTCGTTCGTCGGGTCGTGGGGTTCGTAGGTGGTCGTAGTGGTCGTCGAGGTCGCCGTGATCGCACGCGCCGGTCCCGGGACGCGACAACGCGCTCACCCCGATGCAGGGTGCGCGCGTGGGTGGGCCGACGGGTCTGCGGTTCTCTAGATCAACCAGAAGAACCCAAAGAAGAAGAACCGTTCGCGCCGTTGTCGAAGCCCAGCTCGGCCCGGAGCCGGGCCACGTCGGGGTCCGGTTCGTGCCACCGACCGGCCAACGATTCGAACACCACCCGACCCGGATCCGGCAGGTCCGCCAGCTCGTAGTCGGACAGGGAGTGGGGGTCGCCGGTGTGTTCCCGGTAGGCGATCGTGACCGCCGCGTACACATCGGCCGCCCAACTTCTGGCCTCGGCGAGGGGCACGACGATGACCGCCTCGACCGCCGAATCGGGCTGGGTCACCCGCATCTCGACCTCGTTCTGGTTGGCGACCCAGGCGTCGGGGAGGCCTTCGGCGGTCACGTACACGATCGCTTTCGTCGGGCTGCCCGGCCTGTCGGCGGTGGTCATGAGGGGTCCTCCTCGTCGTCGAGATCGTCGATGGCGTGGTCGTCCTCGGCGTCGGCATCGAGGACATCGAACAACGCCGCCCGCCGTTCGTCGTCGGACAGGTCGACGTCGCCGGTCTCGTCGGCGTCGAGGCCGCGGTCGCGGGCCGCCTGGTTGCGGGATCCGGGGTGGGTGGCGTCGTGGATGACGCGGAGTTGTTCAACCGACACCCGCGTGTAGATCTGGGTGGTGGACAGCTCGGCGTGCCCCAAGATGGCTTGGATGAACCGGATGTCGGCGCCGCCTTCGAGCATGAGGGTGGCCATCGTGTGGCGGTAGAGATGGCACGATCCGGTCTTGGCGACACCGGCAGCGTCGAGGTAGCGCCGCACCCGCGCCGTGGCCCAGGCGGGGCTGAGCGGGAACCCGTCCTGGCCCAACAACAACCAGCCGTCGTCGGGTTCGACCACGAAGTGCGGACGGACCTCCGCCAGATAGCGCTCACACCAGACCAGCGCCCGTTCACCGATGGGCACGACACGGTCGCGCTTGCCTTTGCCCTGGTTGATGAACAACGACCGCCGGTCCGCGTCGAGGTCGTAGAGCCGCAACCCGACCAGCTCGGAGCGGCGGATCCCGCACGAGTAGAGGATCTCCAGGATGGCCCGGTCCCGCACCCCCAACGGGTCGGTCAGGTCGGGTTGGCACATGGTCGCTTCGACCTCGGCGACGGTCAGCACGTGCTTGGGGAGACGGTGCTCGACGCGGGGCAACTCGAGCTCGGAGGCGGGGTTGAACAGGATCCGGTTCGTCTTCGTCGCCCACCGGAAGAACGCCCGGATCGGCGTCAACCGGCCCTTCTGGGTCAGGAACGTCAACGGCTTGCCGTTGGCCTGCCGGTAGTGGAACAGGTGCCGCTGATAGCGGTCCAGCATCGGCTTGGTCACCTCCGCCGTGCGCGTCACCCCCCGATCGGCCAACCAGGCCTGCACGTAGCGGAGCCGGCGGATGCGGTCGTCGATCGTGCGGGGGCTGTAGCCGCGCACCCCCATCCACTCGGCGAACTCGACCAGGTGCGCCTCGATCGAATGCCGATCCCCGGCATCCCCGATCGCCGCCCGGGGCTTGTGGGTGCCTCGTGCCGGCATCACCCGGCCTCCGCGTGCGAGCCGTTGGAAGCTGCGGCTATGACGGGTCGAGCCTGCGACACGGCCCCCGCAGCCGGGTCCCTCAACGCGGCTTTCGAGCCGTTGCCGTTCGCCGGTGCCCGTTTCGTGCCGTTGGCCTGCCCGTTCGCGCCGTCCGAGGCGGGGGTCGAGGTGGGGTCGACCGGGGGTCGTTGGGGGGTCGAAGGGGGGTCGAGGTCGCCGTGCGGGGGGTCGAGGTTCGGGGCCTGGGGGGTCGAAGTTGGCGTCGTAGACGTGAGCGCGTCGACGTCGACAAGCCCGGCGAGCCGGGGCGACGCGTCGTCGACGTCGCCGGTGAACACCAGCTCGTAGACGAACGACGAGCCCCGGCTGCCTTTGTGGACGAGGAGGTATTCGAGCTCGACGAGGCGGTCGAGGTGCTTGCGGACCTGCGGGTCGGACAGCCCGCACGCGCCCCGGACGTCGCGGCGGGTGAACCGCACCCGATCCCTCGTCAACCCGTCGGCCTCGGCGCGCTGGGCAACGAGGGTGTCGATGATGCCGAGCAACCGGCGGGTCTGCGGCGGCAGCTCGTCCAGCGACCGGCCGAGCACCTCATGCGCCAAGCGGTTCGCCACCGCGATGTCGCTCAAGGTCGCTTCGATGTAGACGACCTCGGTCCCATCCGCGGTGCGGGCGCTGTGGCGTTGACGCTGGTGCTGATGCAACAACGCGACCGCCGAGATCAACGTCAGATACTTGACGTGATCCCGCCGTGTCCGGGTGGCGGTGTCGGCGAAGCCGAGCCGGTCGGCGAACGGGTTCACCACCGCCACCGGTTCCAACAGCCGCTGCGCATCCCGGTGCTGCTTCACGATCTCGTCCCGCTCGGTGCCGGCGAGGAGGCCGGCAAGGGTGTGGGCGCGGCGTTGCCGGTCATGGATCGCCCGGGTCTGGGCGCGGTCCTCGTCGACGGTCAACACGACGCAGCGGTTCAACAGCTCCTCGTCGATGTCGATCGCCGTGGTCGTCAAGAAGATCGCCGCCGGACCCTTGACCGTGTAGTCGTGCGTGACCAGCCGGCCCGTCGAGTTGTCCTTGCCCGTCGACGCGATCGACAGCGCGCCCTCGGACTGCAGGAGCTTCAACGCGTAGCTCGCCCGCTCGGCGCCTTCTTCTTCGGCGACCGCGAGGACCTTGTGGGCCAGGTCGCCTTCGCCCATGTAGTAGAGCGACTGGCCCGTCATCGCCGAGTAGCTGACGCGTTCTTCGGGGGGCACGAACTCCAACACCGCCTCCATCAACGCCGACTTGCCCGCCGCCGACGTGGACTGCACGACGACGGCCAGCGGCTTGGCCAGCTTCCGGCTGACTGCGGCGAGGTAGCCGACGAGGCAGTTGGTGGCCTCACCCACCATCCCGGCCCGGGCGAAGTCGGCAACGATGCGCTCGACCAGCTGCGGGTCCTGGAGCAACTCGAGCGCCGTGGCGCGCTCATCCGCATCGAGTCGCACGGTCTTGTCGACCGGTTCTTGGGCTCGGCGGATCGCTTCCTCCACGAACCCTTCCGCGGCGCCCAACATCTGGCCCAGGTCCTTGCGGAGCACGGTTTCGTCGACGGCGACCTCGCTGGCGGCTTCCTTGCAGAACGCCGCCCTCGCTCGGGCGGCGCACAGGTCGAAGGTGTCCATGTGGAACCCCGCCCCCGACCCCGACGTCTGCCTCGTGACCATCACCTGGACCCGCAGCACATCGAAGGACGTGTTGCGCTCCAACCCGCGCACCCGCCACCGTCGATCCGCGAACCGCAACCACAACGACCCCTGCGCATCGAAGGTCGGCTCGTGCCCCGGCGGCGGCGAGAACGGCACCGGCGACACCAACCACCCAGCGTCTTCGTCGTCCTCGGCGAGCTCGTCGCCGTCAGGCCCGGGTTGGCCGGCGTTCGGCTCGGGTGCGTCGATGTCGGCGGCCTGCTGGTGATCGACCGGCACATCCTCGTCGCCCGCGACGTCGTCCTCGCCGGCCGGGGCGACGTGTTCGGTCGGTGCATGCGGGGCGGGCTTCGCGTCGGTGGTGGTCTTGCCGGCCATCCAGGTCGCGGCGCGCACCGCCCGGGCCAACCCGTCGGCGGGCCGCTCGAGGGAGCAGGCGTAGTCGTTCACGTCCGCGCCTTGCGGGAACTCGACGCGCAGGCACTCCGCCCCGCCCGGCGCCAACCGATCCGCCAACCGTCGCGCCTCCCGATCACCCGCGTTGTCGCGGCGGAACGCGATCAGCACTCGGCGGATCTCGTGCTCGGCGAACAGGGCGAGGTGGGAGGCGTCGACGCCTTCGGGTCCGGCGACGGCGACGACGTGGCGCAGCCCCGCCGACCACAGGGTGAGGGCGTCGATGATCGAGGCGCACACGATCACCTCGTCGAAGCTCTCCAGCGCGGCGACGTTGAACAACGGGCGTTCGATGCTGGCCAGCCAGGTGTGCAGCGGGGTGCCCTTGCGCAACGCCCCGCCGATCTTGCGCCCGTAGAGCTGCACGACCTGGCCGTTGGTGTCGAGGATCGGGAAGGTGACCGACCCGCGGAACGCCTCATGGCCCGACGACTTGCGGTAGACGCCGAGGTCCTGGAGGCGCTCGCGCAGCTCCCGGCCCTCCACCCGGTTCGCGTGCGGCAGACGGAAGCACAACGTCCGGTTCGACAGCCCCAAGCGGAACGCTCGTGTCGCTTCTTCGATGATGCGCCGGCGGGCCAGCCACGCCAACGCCTCGGACTCCTCCAACAGGGCCCGGTGGTAGAAGCCCACCACCGCGTCGAGCAGCACCGCGTCCGACATGTCCGCATCGAACGGCGCCGCAAGCTTCGGGACCGTCGACCGCTTCGGACGCTTCCCGCTCGCGGCAGTTGATGACACGGGCAGGCCCTCGCGCAACAGCTCGACCGCGTGCCGCTCCGACACCCCCTCGGCCCGCATCACCCACTCGATCGGGCCGCCCTTGGCGTCACAGTCCGAGCACACCCACGTGTTCGCCGCCGGCACGACCGTCAACGCCTTGACCGTGCCGCACCACGGGCATCCACCCGCCAGCTTCCCCCGGCGCTCGACAAGCGCGACCCCCGCGCCCTCCACCAGGCGCTGCACCGACACCTCATCGCGCAGGCGAGCCACGACCGCTCCGGTCACTCCTCGCACTCGGCACCTCCTCCCGGCTGTCGCCAAGAAAAATGTTCTGTGCCATCCTTAGCACAGGACTAGTGCCTAGTAGAACACATCTAGGGGGCATTGTGAACACACCCAGTGACGACAACGTCATCGACCTCGGCACACAATGGGCTCTCCAAGACACCCCCGGAGGCCCCGAGATGCCCCTCGGCGAACGCATCAAACAACTCCGCAAAGAACACGGCTGGTCCCAAGCCGAACTCGGCGAACGCCTCGGCACCGACAGCCAACGCGTCAGCCGCTACGAAAACGAGCGCATCACCCCCAGCATCGACATGCTCGTCCGCCTCGCCCAAACCCTCGACGTGTCCGTCGACTACCTCGTCATCGACACCGCACCCCGCCGACCCCTCACCGGCCCCGACCACGAACTCGCCGACCGCGTCGCCGACCTCGCCAACCTCGACCCCGACGACCGCGACGCCATCCTCCACATCCTCGACGGCCTCATCGCCAAGAACCGCGTGCGGGCCGCCCTACGCGTCGTCGACCAGCAGTAGCCCCCGCCGCCAGAGCGACCCACGACATCAGGACCCGCCGTCGCCCCCGCCGCGCTTCTTGATGATCTCGCGGACCACCCCCACCACGATCAACACCAAGATCAACACCCCGAAGATCTGACCCGCCCCGTACGCCGACATCACCCACGCTCCTTCTCGGCCGCGCCCGCCCCGCACAAGTACCAGCACCGCCCCTTCGGCCGGCCGGTGCGCCCACGCACGGAGCCACCACGGCACCACCGTCGGACGCAAGTCACCCGAGCAACCACCACACGAGAAGACCTCCGTAGACGACCCCACACACAACGCCCACCGGAACAAGCAACCGCTTCGCCACCGCATCCAGACGAGCACCGCGCCCCAGATCACGCTCCAACGAGTCGGCCTCAGCCAACCGCACCTTCGCAAGGCGGCCACCCTGAGCAGCCGACCGCCGAAGCCGGTCGATGTTCCTGGGCCCGGAACTGCGCGCCACTTTGCCGCCCAGTAGACCGTAGAGCAACGTCAGCTCCACCATCGCCGGCAGCGCCAGAAGAAAGGTGACCCAGCCGCTCATCCGTCGATGTGCTCATCGATCCAGCCGTGCACACAAGAGCCGCCGATCCAGCCCCCGCCACCCCAAGCACCGCCAGCAGGCAGATACAACCCGCCCAGCCCGAACCCGACGCCCGCCAGAGCCGCGTTCACGCCGCCGTGTGCGAAACAGTTCGCAGCACCCGGGTACGGCGCACCCGTACATTGGCCGTAGGTCCGGACCAGAGCGGCGCCACCCGAGACGTAGAACATCGTCGTTGCGTCGCCCCAGCCAGCGATCACCCACGGCGCCGCGCCCGTCACCGAACCTGCGACGTTCCAGCCCGAGCCCCAATTCACCTTCTCGTCCAAGCTGTCCGGAAGCGCATAGTGAGCGGTACCCAACGTCACACCGTTCAACACCCCGCCCGCGAAGTCGGCCGCTTGCTGGTCGCTGATGAACGCAGCGGGCGTGTCACGCGAGCAGGTGACGCCGCGCACGCAGTTCGCCTCACCGCCAGTCGCGACCGAGATCGTGGTGTTGACCACACCCGACGCGGCATCCGACAGCCAGTTCATCCCGGTTGGGTCGATCCGATTCAGGGGGTCGCCACCGACGTATCCGTAGGCCTCACGGGTGATCGGCGTGATCGGGTCCCTGCTGAGGAATTGGCTGGTGGTGGGGTCGTAGAAACGAACCACCGACAGCTGAGCGCGTGAGCTCGGCGCGCACGTCATCAGAGCAATCCGTGAGGGGGCGGAGGCAGCGCTGACCTGTCTCCGCTCGTGGAGGTGCCCCGGTTACGCCACGCGACCTTCGCCAACCAAGCCCCCGCGCACAGGAAGAAGACCCCCGGTAGTTCTAGGGTGCTGCCCCACGGATTTAGCGGCTGGGAATACGCGACCAACGCCACACCCCCACCAAACAGGGCCACTCCGAGTAGAAACCCGCACAGAGCGCCGCCCATCAAGTCCTGCTGGGCACGATGATAACCAGGCGGCGCGTCACAGCGCACAACGATCCATACCCCGGCCGGGAACATGAAGCCACACATGCTCAATGAGCCGATGATGCGCGCCGAAGTGACATCCCCGCTAAGGACCAGCTCGCGGCCTATCAGTGCCGACACGATGAGCCACACCACACCAACAAAGAGGAAACCCACGAATAGCATCGGGCCGGTCGGTCCCCACCTGTCGCCTCGCTCTAGGCCAGGTGACTTCATGGCACCGGGTTGCCGTAGATGCCGGGCGGCGGGTTCGGGTCGGCCGGCCCACTGTCGCCCGGCGGGGCGGGGCGCTGTGGCCGAGGCACCCCCGCGCTCGCTCCGATGATGTTCGTCAGCGTCGAACTACACCCGAACATCCATGAGAGGACAGTTCCCACACCCTCACCAACAGTAGGGAGCACGAGAAGCCCGGCGAGGCCGAGGGCCTGTAACTGGAGCCCGGAAAAGGGAAGAAGCTCAACCACAACCCCACCGCTCGCGACGACGAGGGCGCCCCCGGCGACAAAGAGGGCGCCGATGCCGATGTCTTGGGCGGCCGGGTAGGTGTCGGCGAGGCTCTTGGTGCCGCTGGGACAGCTGACCCCTCGGGCGCAGAACCCGACGGTGTTGCTCGCGCCCGGGGGACAGGTCACATGGATGACGCAGTTCGAGGCCCCGCTCGTCGCGACCGACACGGTGGTGTTCACGATCGTGCAGACCAGCCCGCACATACCCAACGGGTCGAGATCGTTGAGCGGATTGCCGTACACGTAGCCGTAGGCCTCACGGGTGATCGGCGTGATCGGGTCCCTGCTGAGGAATTGGCTGGTGGTGGGGTCGTAGAAACTCAACGGTCCGACGATGCGGCGGTGCGAACCGGGCTCGACACCCGACCCCACCTGGGGTTTCGCGGCGGCGATCGGCCGTCGGCGGTCCTGGCAGAACCTCGAACGCGCGGACGCGTGTTTCTCGCCGCAACCGGTGCCGCCGCGACGGTGCGCGCTGGCGTGATGCTGAGCGCGGGGCGCGGGGTCGGTGATGGCCAGGGCGGTCACCCGTCCAGTCTCGCAGGCGGGCCCGGCCGGTGACGGGCATCACGCGGAGGGCCGCTGTGGGGCTTGTCGGGACGCGGTGAAGGGTCAGGGGACGAGGGTGAAAGCGTCGAGGTGTGCGGGGCGCACGACTCGGAAGTGGCGGTGGTCGAGGGTGGCGATCCGCTCGACACGGTGGCGTTCCGCGAGGGCGATGAGCGACGCATCGGTGACGCCGAGGGGCAGATCGGCGTAGGTTCGAACCAGCTCGAGAGTGCGCTGCCAGTCGGTCGCGGTGAGCGTCTCGACGACGATGCGGCCCTCGACGACATCGGCGACGAGCGCGGCTTCAGCCTGGGGACCGGCCTGGCGGTCGATGAGGAACCCGGCTTCGGCGATGACGAGCGCTGTGGTGACCAGCGGCCCCGGGTCGGTGTCGAGCAGGACATCGCACGCGCCGTGGTCGGGATCATCCGCGTCAGCGACGGCGACGAGCGGACCGGTGTCGACGATCAGCACGCCGCTGGCGCTCAGCTGCGGCCGAAGCCGTCGGCGAGCAGCTCGTCAGCGTCAGCGGCTCGCCCGCGTTGCCCGCCGGACGCGCCGATCCCGGCGATGGCGAGCTTGCGGCGCCGGACCGGTGTCGTGCCGGTGTCTTCGGCGGGGAGGGCTTCGGCGAGCTCGGCGATCACGACCTCGATCCCGACCCCACGGCGCGCCGCTTCGGCTTCGAGGCGGCGCAGCGTTGCCGGGGGCAGATCGACGGTCACGGACACGGCGACCAGTGTAGAGACCACTGACCACCGGGAACGACCGGCGCCGGGTGCGAGCCGGTGGTGCTCCAGGTCTTCGCTGCCGCCCCGCCTGCGGCGGGTTGGCGACAGGCCGGTCTGGGGCGGCCGTGTCCGGTAGGGCGGGACACGGCAGCGGTCCCCGGTCACCGTGTCCCAGATCGAGGACGCCGATGGGCCCGGACCGGCGCGGTGCATCGAAACCGATCTCGCCAGACCAGCAAGACCAACGACGACCTCGACGCGCTCGGCGCCATCGTGACACCCGGATGGAACGGCACGAACCGCCACGACCGGACCAGCCGGGACGATGCACGCATTTGCACCAAGGTGCCAGCCCCGTCGCCGGCCGCCTTCGACGCGCTCACCGTCCACCACCGCGGCGAGACAGCTCCGCGGCGCTGAGCGCCGCCCAGCCCTCGACAGGCGCCGTCTCGCGGCCCGGTCCCTTCGTTGTCGATCTGGTCCACTCACAGAACATCACCGGGCCCCTCCCCGGGGTGCACAACGACTCCCGCCCCCCGTCTTTGGCCGCCGGTCGCCGGGCGCCGAGGAGCGCCCCGAGCGCCATCCCCGATGGCGTCGTCGCCGCCCCATGCCGGGCCGCCGCAGCAGCCGAAGCCGATGGTCCTCGGTGAGCGAGCGAGCCGGCCGGTGAGAGCCTCGAGGCGGGGCCGGAAATCGCGTATACACACTTGGAGGTCACCTTTCGGTGACCTCGAGAGGACCACGAGGACCTGCCGCGAGGACCACGTCGACGACACCGGACACGGCTCGTGCGACACGGCCAACCGCGCACCAACCCACCGGGGTTGCAATCGTGTTCAGCTCATCTCGGGTGTGGCCGGCGCGGCGGACGAGGACGACGATCGCTGCGACGGCTGTGCCCTCGCGGTGGCTGCTGGCTTGTCGGCGGCGAGCGGGGCCCGGTGTTCTCAGACACGGCCACGTTCTTGCTGTCGGCGTGCGCCCAACCCGGCCGTAGGCCGGGGCGGGAGCCCAACTGAGCGCAGCGAGGGCGGGAGCATCGGTTGCGGACGCGACGACACGGGACGGCACGACTCGTTCCCGTTCGGGTTCCCGGTCCGGTCCCGGCGGACTCGCTGCTCGACCGCGAGCCAGTCTGTGACTGGTTCGGTAGGTGGTTCTTGGGAAGTGGGGTCGTAGCTGTCGTTCTCGGTGGCGGTGAGGGGCTTGGTCGCGTGTCGGCTGATGGTTCTGGTGGCGGTCGTCGGGGAGGTCGCGGTCGGGGGTGCTGGTGGTGCGGTCGTTCGTCGGGTCGTGGGGTTCGTAGGTGGTCGTAGTGGTCGTCGAGGTCGCCGTGATCGCACGCGCCGGTCCCGGGACGCGACAACGCGCTCACCCCGATGCAGGGTGCGCGCGCGGGTGGGCCGACGGGTCTGCGGTTCTCTAGATCAACCAGAAGAACCCAAAGAAGAAGAACCGTTCGCGCCGTTGTCGAAGCCCAGCTCGGCCCGGAGCCGGGCCACGTCGGGGTCCGGTTCGTGCCACCGACCGGCCAACGATTCGAACACCACCCGACCCGGATCCGGCAGGTCCGCCAGCTCGTAGTCGGACAGGGAGTGGGGGTCGCCGGTGTGTTCCCGGTAGGCGATCGTGACCGCCGCGTACACATCGGCCGCCCAACTTCTGGCCTCGGCGAGGGGCACGACGATGACCGCCTCGACCGCCGAATCGGGCTGGGTCACCCGCATCTCGACCTCGTTCTGGTTGGCGACCCAGGCGTCGGGGAGGCCTTCGGCGGTCACGTACACGATCGCTTTCGTCGGGCTGCCCGGCCTGTCGGCGGTGGTCATGAGGGGTCCTCCTCGTCGTCGAGATCGTCGATGGCGTGGTCGTCCTCGGCGTCGGCATCGAGGACATCGAACAACGCCGCCCGCCGTTCGTCGTCGGACAGGTCGACGTCGCCGGTCTCGTCGGCGTCGAGGCCGCGGTCGCGGGCCGCCTGGTTGCGGGATCCGGGGTGGGTGGCGTCGTGGATGACGCGGAGTTGTTCAACCGACACCCGCGTGTAGATCTGGGTGGTGGACAGCTCGGCGTGCCCCAAGATGGCTTGGATGAACCGGATGTCGGCGCCGCCTTCGAGCATGAGGGTGGCCATCGTGTGGCGGTAGAGATGGCACGATCCGGTCTTGGCGACACCGGCAGCGTCGAGGTAGCGCCGCACCCGCGCCGTGGCCCAGGCGGGGCTGAGCGGGAACCCGTCCTGGCCCAACAACAACCAGCCGTCGTCGGGTTCGACCACGAAGTGCGGACGGACCTCCGCCAGATAGCGCTCACACCAGACCAGCGCCCGTTCACCGATGGGCACGACACGGTCGCGCTTGCCTTTGCCCTGGTTGATGAACAACGACCGCCGGTCCGCGTCGAGGTCGTAGAGCCGCAACCCGACCAGCTCGGAGCGGCGGATCCCGCACGAGTAGAGGATCTCCAGGATGGCCCGGTCCCGCACCCCCAACGGGTCGGTCAGGTCGGGTTGGCACATGGTCGCTTCGACCTCGGCGACGGTCAGCACGTGCTTGGGGAGACGGTGCTCGACGCGGGGCAACTCGAGCTCGGAGGCGGGGTTGAACAGGATCCGGTTCGTCTTCGTCGCCCACCGGAAGAACGCCCGGATCGGCGTCAACCGGCCCTTCTGGGTCAGGAACGTCAACGGCTTGCCGTTGGCCTGCCGGTAGTGGAACAGGTGCCGCTGATAGCGGTCCAGCATCGGCTTGGTCACCTCCGCCGTGCGCGTCACCCCCCGATCGGCCAACCAGGCCTGCACGTAGCGGAGCCGGCGGATGCGGTCGTCGATCGTGCGGGGGCTGTAGCCGCGCACCCCCATCCACTCGGCGAACTCGACCAGGTGCGCCTCGATCGAATGCCGATCCCCGGCATCCCCGATCGCCGCCCGGGGCTTGTGGGTGCCTCGTGCCGGCATCACCCGGCCTCCGCGTGCGAGCCGTTGGAAGCTGCGGCTATGACGGGTCGAGCCTGCGACACGGCCCCCGCAGCCGGGTCCCTCAACGCGGCTTTCGAGCCGTTGCCGTTCGCCGGTGCCCGTTTCGTGCCGTTGGCCTGCCCGTTCGCGCCGTCCGAGGCGGGGGTCGAGGTGGGGTCGACCGGGGGTCGTTGGGGGGTCGAAGGGGGGTCGAGGTCGCCGTGCGGGGGGTCGAGGTTCGGGGCCTGGGGGGTCGAAGTTGGCGTCGTAGACGTGAGCGCGTCGACGTCGACAAGCCCGGCGAGCCGGGGCGACGCGTCGTCGACGTCGCCGGTGAACACCAGCTCGTAGACGAACGACGAGCCCCGGCTGCCTTTGTGGACGAGGAGGTATTCGAGCTCGACGAGGCGGTCGAGGTGCTTGCGGACCTGCGGGTCGGACAGCCCGCACGCGCCCCGGACGTCGCGGCGGGTGAACCGCACCCGATCCCTCGTCAACCCGTCGGCCTCGGCGCGCTGGGCAACGAGGGTGTCGATGATGCCGAGCAACCGGCGGGTCTGCGGCGGCAGCTCGTCCAGCGACCGGCCGAGCACCTCATGCGCCAAGCGGTTCGCCACCGCGATGTCGCTCAAGGTCGCTTCGATGTAGACGACCTCGGTCCCATCCGCGGTGCGGGCGCTGTGGCGTTGACGCTGGTGCTGATGCAACAACGCGACCGCCGAGATCAACGTCAGATACTTGACGTGATCCCGCCGTGTCCGGGTGGCGGTGTCGGCGAAGCCGAGCCGGTCGGCGAACGGGTTCACCACCGCCACCGGTTCCAACAGCCGCTGCGCATCCCGGTGCTGCTTCACGATCTCGTCCCGCTCGGTGCCGGCGAGGAGGCCGGCAAGGGTGTGGGCGCGGCGTTGCCGGTCATGGATCGCCCGGGTCTGGGCGCGGTCCTCGTCGACGGTCAACACGACGCAGCGGTTCAACAGCTCCTCGTCGATGTCGATCGCCGTGGTCGTCAAGAAGATCGCCGCCGGACCCTTGACCGTGTAGTCGTGCGTGACCAGCCGGCCCGTCGAGTTGTCCTTGCCCGTCGACGCGATCGACAGCGCGCCCTCGGACTGCAGGAGCTTCAACGCGTAGCTCGCCCGCTCGGCGCCTTCTTCTTCGGCGACCGCGAGGACCTTGTGGGCCAGGTCGCCTTCGCCCATGTAGTAGAGCGACTGGCCCGTCATCGCCGAGTAGCTGACGCGTTCTTCGGGGGGCACGAACTCCAACACCGCCTCCATCAACGCCGACTTGCCCGCCGCCGACGTGGACTGCACGACGACGGCCAGCGGCTTGGCCAGCTTCCGGCTGACTGCGGCGAGGTAGCCGACGAGGCAGTTGGTGGCCTCACCCACCATCCCGGCCCGGGCGAAGTCGGCGACGATGCGCTCGACCAGCTGCGGGTCCTGGAGCAACTCGAGCGCCGTGGCGCGCTCGTCGGCATCGAGTCGCACGGTCTTGTCGACCGGTTCTTGGGCTCGGCGGATCGCTTCCTCCACGAACCCTTCCGCGGCGCCCAACATCTGGCCCAGGTCCTTGCGGAGCACGGTTTCGTCGACGGCGACCTCGCTGGCGGCTTCCTTGCAGAACGCCGCCCTCGCTCGGGCGGCGCACAGGTCGAAGGTGTCCATGTGGAACCCCGCCCCCGACCCCGACGTCTGCCTCGTGACCATCACCTGGACCCGCAGCACATCGAAGGACGTGTTGCGCTCCAACCCGCGCACCCGCCACCGTCGATCCGCGAACCGCAACCACAACGACCCCTGCGCATCGAAGGTCGGCTCGTGCCCCGGCGGCGGCGAGAACGGCACCGGCGACACCAACCACCCAGCGTCTTCGTCGTCCTCGGCGAGCTCGTCGCCGTCAGGCCCGGGTTGGCCGGCGTTCGGCTCGGGTGCGTCGATGTCGGCGGCCTGCTGGTGATCGACCGGCACATCCTCGTCGCCCGCGACGTCGTCCTCGCCGGCCGGGGCGACGTGTTCGGTCGGTGCATGCGGGGCGGGCTTCGCGTCGGTGGTGGTCTTGCCGGCCATCCAGGTCGCGGCGCGCACCGCCCGGGCCAACCCGTCGGCGGGCCGCTCGAGGGAGCAGGCGTAGTCGTTCACGTCCGCGCCTTGCGGGAGCTCGACGCGCAGGCACTCCGCCCCGCCCGGCGCCAACCGATCCGCCAACCGTCGCGCCTCCCGATCACCCGCGTTGTCGCGGCGGAACGCGATCAGCACTCGGCGGATCTCGTGCTCGGCGAACAGGGCGAGGTGGGAGGCGTCGACGCCTTCGGGTCCGGCGACGGCGACGACGTGGCGCAGCCCCGCCGACCACAGGGTGAGGGCGTCGATGATCGAGGCGCACACGATCACCTCGTCGAAGCTCTCCAGCGCGGCGACGTTGAACAACGGGCGTTCGATGCTGGCCAGCCAGGTGTGCAGCGGGGTGCCCTTGCGCAACGCCCCGCCGATCTTGCGCCCGTAGAGCTGCACGACCTGGCCGTTGGTGTCGAGGATCGGGAAGGTGACCGACCCGCGGAACGCCTCATGGCCCGACGACTTGCGGTAGACGCCGAGGTCCTGGAGGCGCTCGCGCAGCTCCCGGCCCTCCACCCGGTTCGCGTGCGGCAGACGGAAGCACAACGTCCGGTTCGACAGCCCCAAGCGGAACGCTCGTGTCGCTTCTTCGATGATGCGCCGGCGGGCCAGCCACGCCAACGCCTCGGACTCCTCCAACAGGGCCCGGTGGTAGAAGCCCACCACCGCGTCGAGCAGCACCGCGTCCGACATGTCCGCATCGAACGGCGCCGCAAGCTTCGGGACCGTCGACCGCTTCGGACGCTTCCCGCTCGCGGCAGTTGATGACACGGGCAGGCCCTCGCGCAACAGCTCGACCGCGTGCCGCTCCGACACCCCCTCGGCCCGCATCACCCACTCGATCGGGCCGCCCTTGGCGTCACAGTCCGAGCACACCCACGTGTTCGCCGCCGGCACGACCGTCAACGCCTTGACCGTGCCGCACCACGGGCATCCACCCGCCAGCTTCCCCCGGCGCTCGACAAGCGCGACCCCCGCGCCCTCCACCAGGCGCTGCACCGACACCTCATCGCGCAGGCGAGCCACGACCGCTCCGGTCACTCCTCGCACTCGGCACCTCCTCCCGGCTGTCGCCAAGAAAAATGTTCTGTGCCATCCTTAGCACAGGACTAGTGCCTAGTAGAACACATCTAGGGGGCATTGTGAACACACCCAGTGACGACAACGTCATCGACCTCGGCACACAATGGGCTCTCCAAGACACCCCCGGAGGCCCCGAGATGCCCCTCGGCGAACGCATCAAACAACTCCGCAAAGAACACGGCTGGTCCCAAGCCGAACTCGGCGAACGCCTCGGCACCGACAGCCAACGCGTCAGCCGCTACGAAAACGAGCGCATCACCCCCAGCATCGACATGCTCGTCCGCCTCGCCCAAACCCTCGACGTGTCCGTCGACTACCTCGTCATCGACACCGCACCCCGCCGACCCCTCACCGGCCCCGACCACGAACTCGCCGACCGCGTCGCCGACCTCGCCAACCTCGACCCCGACGACCGCGACGCCATCCTCCACATCCTCGACGGCCTCATCGCCAAGAACCGCGTGCGGGCCGCCCTACGCGTCGTCGACCAGCAGTAGCCCCCGCCGCCAGAGCGACCCACGACATCAGGACCCGCCGTCGCCCCCGCCGCGCTTCTTGATGATCTCGCGGACCACCCCCACCACGATCAACACCAAGATCAACACCCCGAAGATCTGACCCGCCCCGTACGCCGACATCACCCACGCTCCTTCTCGGCCGCGCCCGCCCCGCACAAGTACCAGCACCGCCCCTTCGGCCGGCCGGTGCGCCCACGCACGGAGCCACCACGGCACCACCGTCGGACGCAAGTCACCCGAGCAACCACCACACGAGAAGACCTCCGTAGACGACCCCACACACAACGCCCACCGGAACAAGCAACCGCTTCGCCACCGCATCCAGACGAGCACCGCGCCCCAGATCACGCTCCAACGAGTCGGCCTCAGCCAACCGCACCTTCGCAAGGCGGCCACCCTGAGCAGCCGACCGCCGAAGCCGGTCGATGTTCCTGGGCCCGGAACTGCGCGCCACTTTGCCGCCCAGTAGACCGTAGAGCAACGTCAGCTCCACCATCGCCGGCAGCGCCAGAAGAAAGGTGACCCAGCCGCTCATCCGTCGATGTGCTCATCGATCCAGCCGTGCACACAAGAGCCGCCGATCCAGCCCCCGCCACCCCAAGCACCGCCAGCAGGCAGATACAACCCGCCCAGCCCGAACCCGACGCCCGCCAGAGCCGCGTTCACGCCGCCGTGTGCGAAACAGTTCGCAGCACCCGGGTACGGCGCACCCGTACATTGGCCGTAGGTCCGGACCAGAGCGGCGCCACCCGAGACGTAGAACATCGTCGTTGCGTCGCCCCAGCCAGCGATCACCCACGGCGCCGCGCCCGTCACCGAACCTGCGACGTTCCAGCCCGAGCCCCAATTCACCTTCTCGTCCAAGCTGTCCGGAAGCGCATAGTGAGCGGTACCCAACGTCACACCGTTCAACACCCCGCCCGCGAAGTCGGCCGCTTGCTGGTCGCTGATGAACGCAGCGGGCGTGTCACGCGAGCAGGTGACGCCGCGCACGCAGTTCGCCTCACCGCCAGTCGCGACCGAGATCGTGGTGTTGACCACACCCGACGCGGCATCCGACAGCCAGTTCAGGGACTGTCCGGGTAACGGTGTAACTGGCGCTGGCGGTTGTCATTGATCTGTCGGAAAGAGCCGGCCGTCGAAGGTGACGGCGAACGCGTTGAGTGCGGGCTTCCATCGGTTCATCCATCTCTCGGCGCCTCGGCCGGTGGGGTCGAGGCTATCGCACGACAAGGTAGAGGCACTTGAGGGCGGCTTGCTCGTTGGGGAAGTGTCCCCGGGCTCGGGTGGCACGTCGCATGCGGGCGTGCAGGCTCTCGATGGCGTTGGTGCTGTAGATGACCCGGCGCACCTCGACGGGATAGTCGAGGAACGGCACGAACTCGGCCCAGGCTCCGTCCCAGAGGGTGCGGATGGCGGGGTAGCGCTCGGCCCACTCGTCGTAGAACTCGGCGAGGCGGGCTCGGGCGTCGTCTTCGTTGATCGCGGTGTACACGGGCCGCAGTCGTCGGGCCATGGCGTCCCAGTGCTGGCGGGCCGCGAAGCGGAAGGTGTTGCGGATCAGGTGCAGCACGCAGGTCTGGACGATGGCGTCGGGCCAGGTGGCGGCGATGGCGTCGGGCAGGCCTTTGAGGCCGTCGCAGCACACGATGCACACGTCGGCGACGCCGCGGTTGCGGATCTCGGTCAACACCGCCAGCCAGAACTTGGCGCCTTCGCCGCCGGCGGAGGGCCAGATGCCGAGAATGTCGCGTTTGCCGTCGACGGTGACGCCGATGGCGCAGTAGAAGGCCCGGTTGGCGACCTGGCCGTCGCGGACCTTCACGTGGATCGCGTCGATGAAGATCACCGGGTAGACCCGATCCAGCGGCCGCACCAGCCAGTCGCCCATCTCCTCGACGACCGCGTCGGTGATCTTGCTGATCGTCTCCCGCGACACCTCCGTGCCGTACACCTCGGCCAGGTGCGCGGAGATCTCCCCGGTGGTGAGACCCTTCGCGGACAGCGACAACACCATGGCGTCGACGCCTTCGCAGGCGCCGCTGACGTTTGCGCACCGTCTTCGGCTCGAAGGACCCGTCGCGGTCGCGGGGCACGTCGATCTCGACGGGGCCGACCTCGGTGATCACCGTCTTCGAACGGGTCCCGTTGCGCGAGTTCCCGCCGTCGCGGCCGGCCGGGTCGTGCTTGTCATAGCCGAGATGCTCGGCCATCTCGACCTCGAGACCCAGCTCGAGCACCTGCCTGGTGAGCTCAGCCAGCAGCCCGCCCGGGCCGACCAGACCCACCCCGGTCGCCTGCGCCTCCTCCACCAGCCGAGCCGCCAGCTCCACCCGAGCATCTCCACCCGGCTCCGCCGGCGGTGCCAACACCACCGTCACCGGCGGCTCAGCGTCTACCGTCACTTCAGACACCTCGGTCACTGCCTGTCCTCTCGGGCCAGACCCCGCTCGGGGACCAGCCTGTCAGGCCAGACCAGTTACACCGTTGATCGGACACTCCCGTCCGTGATCGATGCCCGGCTGGTCGGGCTCGATGATGAGCGGGGTTGCTCGTTGGAGCGTGTGTTGCCAGTCGGCGGGATCGGCACGGCCGGTTGGGGGCGTGGGGTCGAGCCGGTGGGCGGTGTCGAGGATGTCGTCGGTGTGGTCGAGGAGTGTGGCGAGATGTTCCCATTGGTCGCGGCCGTGGCGGGCGGGGCGGGTGCCGAGGAGCGGGTGGGTGGGTTCGCCGAGCTTGCGGTCGATCCATGGCTCGGGGTTGGGTGGGCGGTCGCGCCATGCTTCGAGCTCCAGGGCGATGCCGCACCAGGCGTCGCGGCCTCCTCGGGAGTCGGGGGGCTGGTCCGAGGGTGGCCCAGAGTTCGCTGGTGGGGTCGAGGGCGGCGGCGGCGACCCGGTCGGGTCGGGTGGTGGTGAGGGCGTGGTCGATGTCGTTGATCGCCTGGGTGAGTCGGGCTCGCTGGTCGGCGGTGTCGTGCATGGCCTCGGTCCAGGCTTGGACGGCTTCTCGTTGATCGTGGACCCGGTTCTGGGCGGCGGTGAGGGTCTCGGTCGGCTGCGGTGAGTTGGTGTTGGGCGTGGCGGAGGGTGCGGGTGGCGGTGTCGATGGCGGGTTTGTCGCGGCGGCCCCAGTGGCGTTGCTCGGCGTCCTGTAGGCCGGCCCGGGCCGAGTCGACGGCCTGGTCGGCGGTTCGCAGGGTGTGTTGGGCGTGGCGGAGGTCGCTGGTGGCGCGTTCGAGGGCGGGGCGGGCGTCGACGGGGAGGTTCTGGTGGAGTTGGTGGAGGTCGGCTCGGTGCACGGCGCCGGCGTAGCGCAGCATGGGGGTGCCGAAGGCGAGGGGGTCATCGGCGTGCACGGCGCGCAGGGTGACGTCAGCCCAGTGGTGGGCCAGCACATCGTCGATCTCGGCGATCGCGGGCTCGCCGCCAGCTGGTTGTCGGTGTCCCAGGCGGCCCGCTCGACGAGGGCGCCCTCGAGGTCGGCGACCTTGGTGTCGGCGCGTTGGTGGCGGCGGGCGGCCTCTTCGAGTTGGTGGTGGGCGCGGCCGACCTCCTGGTCGGCCTGGTTGATCCGGTCGCGTCTGCCGGGGCGGATCCGGTCGAGGGGGCCGATCTGGTCTCGTTGGCGTTTCGCCCAGCCGAGTCGGGCGACGAGCGTCGTGGTGGTCGCGGTCCGGCGCGGGCGGCGTCTTTGCGGGCTTGGTCGAGCGGCCAGGTCGGGTCGGGTGGCCGGGTGGCGAGGACGGCGGTGTGGTGGTCGCGTTCGGTGCGGAGTCGGCGGTCGAGGGTGTGGGGGTCGTCGGTGGCGGCCAGGGTCTTGGGTTCGGCGCGGGCCATGGCGTCGGCAACGGTGTCGGTGGGGGTGCGGTCATCGGCGAGGAGCCTGAGGGGGTGGGTGGCGTCGGGTCGGGTGTTCCAGGTGTGGGTGGGTTGGCGGCCGCGGCTGTGGCCGACATAGCCGGTGAACCGGTCCAGGGTGGGGGTGCCGAGCAGGTGGGTTTGGGTCCAGGTGCCGCCCTGGGCGCCGTCGACGGTGCGGGCCCAGCTGTGGGACACGTTCGGGGTGCCATCCGCCCGCCGCCCGGCGATCAGCGCCGCGGTGAGTGTCCGGTGTTCGCCGTGGTCGAACGCGATCTGGGCGCCGTGGGCGGTGATGGAGGTGATGGTGCCGGTGGCGCCGTTGAAGAGGCGGGGGTGGGGGCCGGGGTCGATGGTGGCGTGCAACAGGATGCGGTCCCCGGCCGCGTAGGTGCGCAGGTCGGGTCCCCATCCGGGTCCGGTGAGGGTGGGGCCTCGCAGTTCCCCTCGCCCGGCGCGGATGGTGCGGATGCGGTCGGTGAGGTCTTCGCAGTCGGCGTGGCTCACCGCCAACACGGCGACCTGGTCGACGCCGTGGCGGTCGGTGTCGGTCACCGCGGCCTGAGCGAGGGCTTGGCGGGTCTCCTGGGCGGTGTCGGTTTGGTGGTCCCAGCCGTGGGCGGTGCGGATGGTGCGGGTCGTGTCCAGGTCCCCGGCCCGCAGCGCGGCGAAGGCGGTCTGGTCGTCGGGGTGGGTTTGGCGGCGGTTCACCGTCAAGGTGGCGTGGGCGATGGCGTCGTCGGGTGGCGAGCCGGTCGATCTCGACGGCGAGGCCGCCGGCGGCGACCGATTGGGCCTGGGCGGGATCACCGACACACCACAGCTGCGCACCAGGGGCGGCCGCGAGGGCGGTGATGATCGGGGCGATGTCTCGGGTGGCGACCTGGGACAGCTCGTCGATGACGACGGTGCGTGTTCGGGGCGATCGGTTGGTCGCGGAGCTGGAGACGGAATCGGGCGATGGTCTGGGCGTCGAGCCCGGTGGCGCGCAGCTCGGCCACGGCCTTGTGGGTGGGGGCGACCACGATCACGGTCCGGCCGGCAGCAGTCTGGGCGGTGACCGCGGCGTGCAGGGCGGTGGTCTTGCCGTGTCCGGCGGGGGCGGTCACGGCCCGCACCGCCGGCCCCGGCCCACACAACCGGCGCACCGCCTGGCACTGATCGTCACCCAGCGGCACCGACTCCCCACCGATCGCCGCGTCGATGACGCCCGGCGAGATCGGGATGCCCCGGGAGGATCGGAGCTGGTCGAGGTCGGCCAGGAGGCGGTCTTCGATGCGGCGCAGCTCCACGGTCGACCACTGCGGCGGTCGACGCCCGGCCGCGTCGGGTGCCAGTCGCACGATCAGGTGGGTGGCGAGGAACCGGCGGGTGACGCCCAGGATCTGATCCAGGTCGAGCCGGCCCGCGCGAGATCGCCGCCACCCGCTCCACCACATGGGCTTCGCCGAAGCGGGACTCGGTGGCGCACAACCCGGTGACCGGATCCACCAACGCCGCGAACACCTCCTCGTCAGCCGAGAGTCAGGGCTGTGGAGGCGTCGACCCACGACCAGGTCGTCCACCCGGTCACCCGGCACCAACCCGACCGAGAGCGCTTCGGCGGTCCAGCGGTCCCGCAGCCGTTCCGGGGTGAGCGACCTGTCCTTGTGCTGGCGGGTGGCGAGCGAGGCCAGATCGTCGGCCCGCATGCGGTCACGTTTCGAGTCGAACGCCCTCTCCCCGGCCGCCTCCAGATGGGTCTCGATGGCCACGGTGCGCTTCGAGAACGTGCGGAGCTGGTCGCGGGTGAACCCGACCATCTCCCGGGATCCGTTGCGGTCCGGGCCCCACTCCACCCCGAGCTGGTGGGTGAGGGTGCGTTCCAGGTCGTTGAGGAACACGGTGCCGGCCGCTTTGGCCCAGGTGTGCAACGGGTTGGCATCGAACGCCACGAACACCCCGTCATCCGCCCGGCGGACCACATTCGGGATCAGGCAATGGGTGTGCAGCTGGGGATCACCGGCCCGGCTGGTGCGATGAGCGAACGTGGCGATGGCGAACCCGTCGGTCCCGACCCGGCGGCGTACCCCGCCCTCCTGGCGGCGGGCCACCGCCGCCTGATCCTCGAGGAACCCCAGCGCCCTATGGGTCGCTTCCACCACCGCGATCGACACCGCCGCCGAGGTCTCCGGCGTCCCGAACGCCCACAACAACGACACCGACTTCGGCACCGACAACGTCACATCGATCGCCGCCACCCGCCGTTCCCGATGCCCGGCCAGCAACTCGACGCCCGTGCCCGGCTCACGGCCGTCGACCAGGGCCCGCAGATCATCCGCGGCCACGACCCCGTCCAGACCCAACTCGGTCGGCCCACCGGCCCTGCCACACCCCGGGGGCCTCGCCGGCACCCATGTAGTAGTCCTCCATCCCCGCCGCCACCGCCGTGATCACATACTCCGCGCTCCGCAACTTCGTGATCGTCAACACGGCCACGACCCCCACAAGACGCCGGGACGCGACGCCAGCCCGAAGGGCTGGCAAGTGCCTGCCCGTAGTTCGATGAGGTGACGGAAGGGGGTGGACATGCCGGGGTCAGCTCGCGAACGGGATGGTGAGCTGGTCGTCAGGTGCGGGCCTGGTGGCACGACGCGGTGGTGAAGATCGAGACGGGTCAGGCGTTGGGACATCGACATCGGTCGACGTTGGCGGCGTGGAGGCTGCCGCCGACGTTCGGGGCGTTCCCGCGCCCAGGGTGATCGGGCCGCCGACCAGGGTCTCGAGTGACTTCCGTGGGACTCGTAGGAGCCGGCCGACCCGAACGACGTGGAGGCCCTCAGATCCGCCGTTGGCCAGGTCGCGTTGCGCGAGGAGGTAGGCGGCGGTGCGACCGATGCGCAGCACCTGCGCCGCCTCCTCGATCGTCAGGAGATCCGGAGTCCTGTCGGAACGTCGATCATTCAACAGATCCGTAGGATAGAGCGATCGGACGGTTTCGCTAGTCACTCTTCAGATCCGTTGACTAGGCTAAGGCCATGTCCGCCACCCGCACGCTCGGGCTCCGCCGCACCATGAGCCCCAACCAGATCGTCGCCTTCAACGTCGCCAAGGCTCGGCTCCGACTGGGCTGGACCCAACAAGAGGCCGCCCAGGCCCTCGCTCCGTACCTCGGCACCCGGCTCTCCGTGGCCAGCTTCTCCGCCCTGGAACGCTCCGCCACCAACCCCAGCCGGGTCAAGGTCTTCTCCGCCGACGAGCTCCTCGCCCTCTCCAGAGCCTTCGACGTCCCCATCGGCTACTTCTTCACCCCACCGCCCCCGTCCACCGACACCGGCCTCCACGCCCCGGACGCCGGCCTCAACGGCCTCGACCCCGTCGTGTTGCTCGACGCCGTCCTCGGCAGCGCAACCAACCGGGGCATCTGGGAACAGGAGCTCCTGGACTACGCCGCCAGCAGCGCCCCCACTCCTCGCAACCGGCGCCAGCGACCCAACGTCGCCCCCTCGGATCTGGCCGAACGCCTCGAGGACCTCGGCGCAACCCACGCCAAAGCTCTGCTCCAGCAGGCCTTCGGCGACCTCGACGACGCCAGCGACGTCCTGGTACGCCTCGCCGAAGCCATCCGCTTGCTCAACGAGACGCCAGGCGACCCCACCCCGAACTCGCCGGCACCCGCCGGCACGAAGCCGAAGGTTCGCCGCCGCACGTCGTGAACGGGGCGGCATGAGCTGGCAGCAGCCGAGCTCGGGTTGCTGGGGACCGGAGACCGGGCAGACCCTGACCATCCATCCATATCGGAGCGCAACCGCGGGAGGTTCGCATGGCGCACATCAAGGATCTACGGGACCGACCGGCCGGCTATCAAGGCACCAAGCCGTACTGGGCCCGCTACCGGGATCCGCTGGGCAAGGAGCACGGTCAGACCTTCCGCACGATGCGGGAGGCCCGGCACTGGCTCGCCGAGAACGAAGTGGCCAAGGGCCGCGGCGACTGGGTCGATCCGGCGGCGGGGAAGGTCACGTTCAAGGTGTTTGCCGAGCAATGGCGTGCTGTGCAGGTCCATCGACCCTCGACGACAAGTCAGGTGGAGTCGAACTTCCGCTTCCGCGTCTACCCGTTGATCGGGCACCGAACGCTCGGGTCGATCCGTCCGAGCCACGTGCAGGCCATGGTGAAATCGCTGTCGGTCGAGCTTGCGCCCAGCACGGTGGAGACGATCTACCGGCACGTCGCCGCCGTCTTCAAGGCGGCGGTGCGCGACCGGCTGATCGCACGCACCCCATGCGACGGGATCGCGCTTCCGCGATCGAATCGCGACCACAAGGTCGTGCCACTCGAGGTGGCGCAGGTCAGCGCGGTGGCCGAGCTGATGGCCGACCGGTGGCAGGCAGCCGTCTGGCTCGCCGCCGGCACGGGCCTTCGACAGGGGGAGGTGCTGGGACTGACCCTCGATCGGGTCGACTTCCTTCGCCGCACGGTGAAAGTCGATCGACAGCTGATGACGCCCGGGAAGGGCATGCCCGCCTTCGCACCTCCCAAGACGAAGGCCAGCTACCGGACCGTGCCGTTGCCCGATTCGATCGGGTTCATGCTGGCCGAGCACATCCGCAGGTTTCCGCCTGGGACCGACGAGCTCATCTTCACCACGGTGGACGAGAGCCCGGTGCGCCGGCAACGGATCAGTGCGGCGTGGCGGAAGGCGGCCGACGCCGCGGGGCTGCCCGAGAAGACCGGGTTCCATGCCACCCGCCACTTCTACGCGTCGCTGCTGATCCAACACGGCGAGAGCGTCAAGGTCGTCCAGGCTCGGCTCGGTCATGCCTCGGCGATCGAGACCCTGGACACCTACGGCCACCTCTGGCCCGACAGCGAGGACGCGACGCCGCGAAGCGGTCGATCTGGTGCTCGCAGATTCCGCGGGACGCTCGCGGGACGCAGCGGCTGCTGAGGGGTAAAAGCCCTGTTCAGAGGGTGTATTGATGGTGAGTCGGCCTGTAGGCGGGATTCTGTCCAGCGTCTCCCGACGCCTGGGTGACCATCCATCTGAGCGGCCTACCAGCGGGTGCCCACCGGCGAACCGGTGAGCGGGCGGGAACCCGTGCCCACACTTGGCCTTGCTCCGGGTGGGGTTTGCCGAGCCGTCCGGGTCACCCCGGGCGCTGGTGCGCTCTTACCGCACCGTTTCACCCTTGCCTGTGCCGGCCCCGGCGAACCGGTGACTGGCCATCGGCGGTCTGTTCTCTGTGGCACTTTCCGTCAGGTCACCCTGCCTGGCCGTTAGCCAGCACCCTTCCCTGTGGAGTCCCGACCTTCCTCGAGCCGGTCCCTTCTCAGGGCCGACCCGCGGTCACCCAGCCGACTCACCATCTCCTCCAGTGTGGCCCGAGCCCGCGCGCCGACGCCACCGGGATCAGCCCGCGCCGGTGACCACGATGCTGCCCTGCATCCGATCCGGGTGGCTGGAGCACACGTAGCGGCGCAGGGCCGGGTGACGGGTCTCCCCCTGAGGGGCGATCGGGTCAAGCGGCAGACAGAGGCCCTCAGCCCTCTTCGCTACCGACCATGACGGCCATCAGCTGGCCGAGGCGGTCGTTGGTGGAGGCAGCACCGTCTTGTTCTTCACCGGGCCGTTCGGACCGATGTAGGCGTCGGGAGTCACGGCCTTGGCCGTCGAGGCCAGCGACACGGGCACCGGCACCAGGCCCTGGGCGATGTAGAGCGCGGTGAGGTGACGCGCTTCGGTCGCCCCGATGCTCATGAGCGAGGCCCGCAGGGTCGGGGTGGTCATGACCCCGCCCGCGTAGTTGTAGGTCTGGCCCGCGGTGTTCTCCAGAGTGGTGGCCAGGGCCAGCCACTGGTCCTGCGTCTTGGTTGTCTTCACGGTGGGGTCGACCAACTCGTACTGGAGGTAGAAGTTGGGCTCGGTATAGGGCACGCCTCCGGCGTCGGCTGTGATCGTCTTCAGCAGGGTCAGGTGGTCCTCGTGCTGGCTCTGGAACAGCTGGATCGCCGATTTCACGTCGGGCGAGGTGAGCGCGCCCGAGGCCAGGGCCTTGCCATAGGCGTAGACGGCCAAGGCCTCGATGGACGACGATGTGCGCAGCAGGATCAGGTCGGTGGCCGGGCTGCCCGGCGCGGTGGTGGTCGTGCTCAGGGGCTGGGGCGGAGTGGTGCCGGTCTGGGCGATCGACTCGGGCGCCTTGGGCTGGCCGCAGCCCACCAAGACAGCCGAGCTCAGCACGCCGACCCCGCCGACGGTCAGGAAGGTGCGGCGGCTGGGCACGCCCACCAGCGCGGACTTGGCGGCCTCATCGCCCGGTTGCGCGGCGCGGTCGCGGTCGAAGAGCGTCTTGAGCGCCTCGCGGAAGCGGGGCAGCGAGTCGGCGTGATCGTGCTTGGACTCCGCCACCTGGCGGCGCAGCTCGTCGCGGTTCAGATCCATCGATGTGCTCCTTGGGTCGGCTCAGCTGGCCGCGTAGGTGGCTGGGTCGTAGAAGCCCGTGGTGGACTGGAACGCCGGCATCCACTGCGAGGTGGGCAGGTCGAGCGTCTGTCCCCAGACCACCGCGTGCTGGGCCTCCACCGGTTCCAGCTCAGACTCGGTGGTCGCCGTCTGCCAGTTCACCACCGTGGCCATCAGGTACTGGTGGGTGGCCGCCATCGACGACTCGAGGTTGAAGGCGATCTGGACCAGGTCGTCCTGGGTGGCGGCCGATGCGATCTGGCCACCCACCTGGCTCAGCAGCTTGGCGTTGGGGGTGAACTGCGCCGCGTCGGCGTTGAGGGTGGTCAGGGCGGCGGCGTGGTCGTTGTGGTGGCTCCGGTAGGTCCGGGCGTTGCCCAGCGCGGCGCTGGCCAGCTTGCCCGTGGCGATCATGTCGCCGTAGAGCTGGGCAGCGGCCAACTCCAGACCCAGGGCGAAGTTGACCAGGGTCACGTCGCCGGCCGGGATGGTGGGTGGCCCGGCCACCGTGGTGCTGGTCTGGGCACCGGCCGCGCCCGCCATGGCGGGAATGGCCCCGGCACCGGCCGCCACTGCCGCGCCGCCCAGGGCCACGGTGCGTACGAAGCGGCGGCGATCGGGGAGATCCTCCGCCTTCTGTGGTTTGTCGCCCTGGCCCGACGGCTCGGCCTGTGCCCTCATCGACATCAGTGATCTCCTGGGATCGGTCCGGGCACCCGCATCGTCGTCACCCGGTGACGACGATGGTGCCCTTCATGTAGTTGTGGATGTTGCAGTAGTACTGGTAGGTCCCGGGCGCGGCGAACGTGTGGGAGACGGTGGCACCGGTGGTCTGCTGGCCCAGATCGAAGGGCTGGCCGGGATCACCCGGGGCCGAGATGACCTCGTGGGCGAACTGGTCGTAGTTCTTCCAGGTGACCGTGGTGCCGACCTTCACGGTCAAGGTGCTCGGTGCGAACGCATAGTTGACGATGTTGACACCATTTGGACCCGCGGCGGCAACGGGGGTGGTGGTCGTGGTGGACGAGCCTGACCTGTCCATGGCCGAGGTGGCCTTCGGCGGGGCCGTGTCGCCGGTGGCCGTGCTCGTGTGGCTCGACGACGAACCGCAGCCGACCAGCACCAGACCGGCCAGCAGGCCGGCCGCGACCATCGCGGCGGGGACGGACGGGAGCGGAGATGGAACGCGTGGTGGCGTCATCACCAGGATGTTCGAGGCCTGAGCGGCCGGTGGATCGAGCGACACCGGGTGATTATGGCCGGTGGGCCCGCACGGATCGAAACGCCGACCGCCTCCATCGGCCCACGGCACCCTTGCCGGCGAGCCCGTCGACTCAGAAGTCCAGACCCGAGAGCTCCGGGAACCAGGATCCCGCCCGGTCCACCGCCTCGGCCCATCGCGCCCGGTCGAGGGGCGCGCCCGGGTCCACCCGCGACGCCGGCGACCACTGGGCCGCGACCTCCTCGAGGTCGGTCCAGGTCCCCAGAGCCAGGCCGGCGGCGAACGCCGCGCCCAACGTGGTGGCCTCGACCACCGGCGAGATCTCCACCGGTCGCTGCGCGGCGTCGGCGAGTGCCTGCACGAAGGTGGGGTTGCGGCTCATCCCGCCGTCGATCCGCAGGGTGTCGACGGTCAGCTGGCCGTCCAGCTCGACGGCGTCGACCAGGTCCGCACCCCGCTGGGCCACCCCTTCGAGCACCGCCCGAACCACCTGGGGTCGACCCGATCCCCGGGTCAGGCCCAGCAGTGTGCCCCGGGCGCCGTAGTCCCACCTGGGGGTGCCCAACCCGAGCAGGGCGGGCACGTAGACCACGCCGTCGCTGGTCTCGCACTGTGAAGCCACATCGTGGGACTCGGCGGCGGTGGACAGGATCTGCAGGTCGTCCCGCAGCCACTCCACATTGGTGCCGGCCGACAGCATGATGGCTTCGAGACCCCAGGTCGTCTGGCCGTCGCGACGCCAGGCCACGATGGGAAAGGTGCCGCCCCCGCCCCGGGTCTCGAACCCCGGACGCTGCGGACCGACCACGACGTCGAGCATGCCGCCCGTCCCGAAGGTGATCTTGGCCGGGCCGGGCGCCACCACCCCCTGCCCGAGCATCGACGCCTGCTGGTCACCGAGGATCCCGGCGATGGGCGGGGACCCGGCCAGGGCGGTGGCCGAGCCGATCCGGGCCGACGAGTCGACGATGGCCGGGAGCATGGCCGCGGGGATGCGCAGCCGGTCCAGCACCGGTTGGTGCCAACCGTGGCCGCCGTGGTCGACCAGACCGGTGACCGCCGCGTTGGAGAGGTCGGTCACGTGCACCGCGCCTTGCGAGAGCGTCCAGGCGATCCAGGTGTCGGGCGTACCGAAGCAGAGGTCGCGGCTGCGATCCGGGTCGTAGGTGTCGAGCAGCCAGGCCAGCTTGGTGGCGGACTGGTTGGGGGCGAAGCGCAGCCCGTCGCCCTGGTGGGCCAGGCACTCACCGATGGTGCGCAGGTCCTGCCAGCCCAGCGCCGGACCTACCGGCTCGCCGCTGGCGCGGTCCCACACGATGGTCGATGCCCGCTGGGTGGCGATGCCTACGCCCTCGACGGACCCGGCGTCGGCCAGCGCGCGTTCGGCCAGTTCGAGCGCGGCATCGCTCAGCACCCGGGGATCGAACTCGACCAGGCCGGCCGCGGGTGAGTCCGGCAGCGTGTCGCGTCGGTGCTCGACGGCGATGGTCGCATCCCCGCGCACCACGCTGGCTCGCACGCTGCTGGTACCCACGTCGATGACGAGGATGCTCACGAGGCCGCTCCTTGGGCGTGGCGCCGACGCCAGCGGGCGCCGACGTCGGCCCCGAGCATGCCGCAGCACATCCCCAGCAAGGCGGTGAACACCAGCGAGGTGACGTTGACGTGGGTACCGGTGGCCACCCGGGCCAGGAGGCCGACCACCAGATAGGCCACGACGGCCGCCAGGCCGGTGACCGCACCCACGGTCAGGTACCGCCGTGTGGAGGTGCGCCCGGCCACCGCCCCGCCCACGCCAAATGCGGCCAGGACGATGGCGAAGAACAACCCGTTCCAGCTCGATCCGCTGCTCAGATCGCGCTTGACCAGATCGGCGGGCACCGCGAACAGCAGGGTCAGTGCCGCCCCGGTGGTGATGGCTGCCCAGTCGAAGGGCTCCGCAGCCGAGTTCTGGCCACGATCCGGTTCGCGCGACGGCGCCGCGTCGTCGCCGGAACGGCTGTCACCCGGGCGATCGCGGGGATCTGGGCGATGCGGGTCGTCGGTCACGATCCGCCCGGCCAGACGGGCTCGGCGAAGGGATTGGGACCGAACGGGCTGGGTAGACCGAGCTTGCCGGGGTTGAGGATGCCGTTGGGATCCAACGCGAGCTTGATGGCACCGAGGGTCCCGTGCGCGGCTCCGAGGGCCTCGGCCATGAACCGGGCCCGGTTGATGCCCACCCCGTGGTGGTGGCTGAGCGACCCGCCCCGAGCCAGCACGGCGCGGGTGCCGGCGTCCCACACGGCGCGGTAGTACGCGTCCTTGGCCTCGGGATCGGGCTTGCCGGCGAAGGTGAAGTACAGGCAGGCGCCCTCGGGGTAGGCGTGGCTCTGGTGGGCCGAGGCCGCCAGCGTGCCGGGCACTGCCTTGATGGCGGCCACCGCCTCTTCGTAGATGGCCGGCAGGGCCGACCAGGACCCGGTGATCTCCATGGTGTCGACCACCAGCCCGCCGCTGATGAGCTGCTCGAGCTGGGAGACATCGTTGCGGTGGGCCATCCAGCGCTCGACCAGGCCCACGTCCAGACCGAGAGCCGTCTCGCACTCTTCCTCGACCACGTTGAAGCTGGCGTCGACGAGAGACGGCTCGCCCTCGTCGAGCACCAGCAGCACAGCCAGGTCGCCCGTCTGGTAGCTGCGGTTGGCCTCCACCGGGTCGTAGAGCCGAAGCACCGCCGGGGTGGCGCCGCGGCGCAGCACCCGTCGACACGCTTCCAGGCCCTCGACGAACGAGGCGAATCCCACGGCCAGCCGGCGCTCGTGGGTGGGCGCGGGGTGCACCCGCAGGCGGGCCCCGGCGATGATGCCCAGCGTCCCCTCGCTGCCGATGAAGAGCTGGTTGAGGTCGGGGCCCGAGGACTGGCGGGCGTTGCCCCCGGTGTGGATGAGGGTGCCGTCGGCCAGCACCACGTCCATCCCCACCACCATGTCCTCGATCTTGCCGTAGCGGGTGGAGAGCTGGCCCGCGCCCCGACAGGCCAGCCAGCCCCCGACCGTGGACAGGGTCACCGACTGGGGCCAGTGCCCACACGTCAGCCCGTAGCTGGTGCGCAGCTCGTGTTCGAAGTGGTCACCGAAGGTGCCCGGGGCGACGTCGACGGTGAGCGCGGCGTCGTCCACTCCCACGATGCCGGCCAGGTCGCACAGGTCGAGCACCACCCCGCCGTAGAGGGGGACCGAGGAACCGCAAACCCCGCTGCGCCCGGCGGCCACGGTCAACGGTATGGCCGCCTGGTTGCAGATGCCGGCCACCGCGACGATCTCGTCGATCGATGACGGTCGGGCCACGGCGCCGGCCAGGCCGGCCACCTGGCCCTCGAGTGCCCAGGTCATGGCCAGGGGCCACCAGTCCCGGCTGGCCTCGGTGGTGACCGCCGGATCGGTGGACACCGACGCACAGGCGTCGCGCAGCCGGGCCAGCACGGCATCGGGCACGGTCACCGTCGGCTGCTTCAGCCGGGCGCGCACCTGAGCCCGAACGCCGGCCAGCTCGATCGGTGCGGTGGGGGCGCCGGGTCCAAGATCGGGGAGGGGAGTGGGGCGGTAGTCGGACACGGATCAGGCCCCCGTGGCGGCGTCGAGCGCGGTCTCGGGCAGGTGGGCGGTCTGGCGTTCGAGCGCCACCGCCTCGCGGTAGGCGTGGGCCTGTTCGTCGGCGGTGGCCGTGTCCCATCCCAGCTCGTCGGCCACCAGCGCGGCCACGGCCGACGCCGCCTGAGCCGAGGCGTCGCGGGCCAGCAGTCGGGCCCGAGTCCGTCGCGACAAGATGTCGTCGACGGTGGTGGCCATCTCGTAACGGGCTCCATACAGGGCCTCGGCTCGCAGGTAGGGCAGGCCGGCCACCAGCGGCTCGGCCAGCACGGGGTCGCGCTCGATCATGGCGATGAGGGCCCGGGCCTCGCCGCCGTAGCGGTTGGCCAGGTGATCGAGGGTCTTGGCCCCGATGCGCCCGGCCATCGACGCTGAGGTGACCAGCTCCTCGTATCCGTCGGCACCGCGCAGGGGGAGTTGGCGGGTGCGGCTGTGGCGGGCCACCCGCTCGAGCACCCGGGCGCCCAGCACCTGACCCAGGACCAGATCGATGGTGTCGGCCGCCATCTCCCGGTAGGTGGTGAGCTTGCCGCCGGTGACGGTCACCATGCCGCTCGACGAAGGGGTCACCTTGTGGCGGCGCGACAGGTCGGCGGTGCGCTCGCTGCCCGCGTCGCGCACCAGTGGGCGCAGCCCGGCCCAGCTGCCCACCACGTCCGCGGTGGCGATCTCGCCGGTGATGGCGTGGTTGATGGCGCCGAGCAGGTACTCGACGTCCTCGGGCGTGCAGGGGGGGTCGTCGAGCGGGCCGTCGTAGTCGGTGTCGGTGGTGCCGATGTAGGTCAGGTCGCCCCAGGGCACCACGAACACCGAGCGCTTGTCTCCGGGAACCGGGATCACCACCGCGATGTCGTTTCGCACCCGCGACCAGGGCACGGTGATGTGCACACCCTTGGCCGGACGGATCGAGTCGGGGTGGGTGCCCTCGTCGAGTTGGCGCACATCGTCGCTCCACACGCCACCCGCGTTGACCACCGCATCGGCCTCGATGTCGAACTGGGTGGTGCCACCACGGCCGTCGAGGGCTTCCACCCGGGCGCCGCGGGCCCGCCCCCGCTCGTCCTTGAGCACCGAGACCACCCGGGTGCGGTTGGCCACCGCCGCCCCGTAGTCGATGGCTGCGGTGCGGGCCAGCGTCAGGGTCAGGCGTGCGTCGTCGGCCCGAGCGTCGTAGTAGAGGTAGGACGAGGCCAGCCGATCGCGGGGCAGGGTCGGCATGTGGGCCATCGCCTCGTCGGGACTGATGCGCTTGTGCAGCTTGCCGATGCGGGCCCCGCCGGTGAGGTCGTACATCCACATCGCCGACCCCAGCGCCCGCGACAGCTTGCGGGGGATCACCCCGCCCGTGCCGAACACGGGCAGCAGGAAGGGCAGCACCTTCACCAGGTGAGGCGCGTTGCGGCGCAACCGCTGGCGCTCGGCCAGGGCCTCGTAGACCAGCCGGACGTCGCCCTGCTGGAGGTAGCGCAGTCCGCCGTGGATCATCTTCGAGGACTTCGACGAGGTGCCCGAGGCGAAGTCGTCGCGCTCGACCAGCGCGGTGCGCAAGCCACGCGAGGCGGCGTCGAGGGCGGTGCCCGAACCCGTCACGCCGCCCCCGATCACCAATACGTCGAAGTGGGTGTCGGCCAGGCGCCTCAAGGCAGCGGCTCGATCGAAGGCACCGGGCATGGGGGGCTCGCTTTCCTGCGGAGTCGGCCGACCGGACGGGTCGAGTGTAGGGCGGTGCCTGCGGGGCCGGTCCGGCCCCAGGGGCCGGCCCCGGGCTACACCGTGCCGCAGCTCATGTCTGAGAGCGGGGTCCTGCATCGCCGAGCGCCGCATCGACCCCCCCGAAGGCACGAACTCCCAACTAACAATCGTTGCAATCTGCTGGTAGCCTCGATGGGGTGAACAACCCCGACGAGCTCACCGAGGCGTTCCGGCGCCAGGGTCTGAAGGTCACGCCGCAGCGGCAGTGCATCTTCCGCGCCCTGCACCGCAACCCGGCGCACCCGTCGGCCGAGGCCGTCTACGAGGCGGTCCGGGCCGAGATGCCCACCATCTCCCTGCGCACCGTGTACCAGACCCTCAACGACCTGGCTGCGATGGGTGAGTTGCGCCAGCTCACGCTCGGCACTGGCTCGGCCCGCTTCGACCCCAACGGTGAGGCTCACCAGCACCTGGTCTGCGACGGCTGTGGCAAGGTCGTCGACGTCTACACCGACACCTCCGGGCTCGAGCTGACGCCCGGCGATCGTCAGGGCTTCACGGTCGACCGCCACCCAGGTCGTCTTCCGGGGCACGTGCGCCGAGTGCGTGGCCCACCCCCCGTCCCCGCAGTCAACCAACCAACATGAGGAGACCATCCATGCCTGACTTCAAGGGCAGCCAGACCCAGCAGAACCTGAAGGAGGCGTTCGCCGGCGAGAGCCAGGCCAACCGCCGCTACCTGTACTTCGCCCAGAAGGCCGACGTGGAGGGCTACCCCGACGTGGCCGCCCTGTTCCGCTCGGTGGCCGAGGGTGAGACCGGACACGCGTTCGGTCACTTCGACTTCCTGGCCGAGGCCGGCGACCCCGTCACCGACGTGCCGGTGGGCCCGACCGCCGACAACCTGAAGTCCGCCATCACCGGCGAGACCTACGAGTACACCGAGATGTACCCCGGGTTCTCCAAGACCGCCCGCGGCGAGGGCTTCGAGGAGATCGCCGAGTGGCTCGAGACCCTGGCCCGGGCCGAGAAGAGCCACGCCGGCCGTTTCACCCAGGGGCTCGAGAGCCTCGACGCCTAGTTGGTCGCCCGATCGGGGGGTCCGGGCTCGGCCAGGTGCCGAGCCCGGACCCCCGACCGTTCCCGGCCACGGTGATGAAGGACCACCCTTGACCAAGCTCACCCTCGACGACATCAGCGACCTGCGTGCCTACGAGCGCGAGCGGGCCGAGTTCCGCGCCCACGTGATCGCCCTCAAGAAGCGGCGGCGGGTTCATGTGGGACCGGTGGTGACCCTCCTGTTCGAGAACCGCGACACCATCCGCTTCCAGATCCAGGAGATGGCCCGGGTCGAGAAGCTCATCAGCGACGAGGCCATCGAGACCGAGCTGGCCGTCTACAACCCGCTCATCCCCGTCCCCGGCACCCTGTCGGCCACCCTGTTCATCGAGCTGACCAGCGAAGACGAGCTGCGCGAGTGGTTGCCCAAGCTGGTGGGGATCGAGACCCGGGTGGAGCTGCGGCTGGGCACCGCCCCCGACGTCGACGTGGTTCGCTGCGTGGTCGATCCCGACCACGCCCGCCAGCTCACCCGCGACGAGATCACCGCCTCGGTCCACTACGTCCACTGGGAGCTGGGCGCGGCCGAGATCGACGCCTTCGCCCAGGGCCCGGTCCATCTCGCCGTGACCCATCCCGACTACCGGTACGCCACCGAGTTGGCCGACGAGACGCGGACCGAGCTGATGGGCGACCTGCGGGGCTGACCTCGGCACCTGGCTCAGCTGGTTGACGCTCGACGGCGGGTGTGGCGGCCGCAGCACCCCGGGCCAGGGGCGTTTCATTTGGACATCCGGGGAACGCTCCGACGATACTCGCATGTCCCGAACGGCCTTTCGCTCAGGAGCTGAGCAGTCCCAAATGAACCAGCAGTGGCAGTCCAAGGCTGCCTGCCAAGGGCTCGACCCCGAGATCTTCTATCCGCTCGACGATGAGGATGCCGACGAGGCCAAGACGGTGTGCGCCGCCTGCCCGGTCCGCGAGGCGTGCCTGGAGCACGCCCTGGGCTACCGCGAGAAGGACGGCGTGTGGGGCGGGGCGACCGAACGAGAGCGCCGCCGCATCATCCGCCAGCGTCGCCGCACTGCTTGACCCGGAACCCACTCGGGCCGAGCGAGGAGCCGAAATGGCCGTGACCCTCGATGAGCTGGGCGGGTGGCGCCCGGTGCTGTTGGCTCTGACCTCCGGCCACGATCTGACCGCCGATCAGGCGCACGCGGCCATGAGCGAGATCCTGGCCGGTGCCGCCTCCGACGCGCAGATCGCGGCGTACATCGTGGCCCTACGGATGAAGGGCGAGGCGGTCGAGGAGGTGTCGGGCATGGTCGACGCCATGCTCGAGGCCTCCGACCCGATCGACCTCGGCGCCCAGGCCTCCGACGCGGTGGACATCGTGGGCACCGGCGGCGGCGCCAGCCGGCGCGCCGCCGCCCTGAACGTGTCCACCATGGCCTGCTTCGTGACCGCGGCCGCCGGTGCACCGGTGTGCAAGCACGGCAATCGCAAGGCCAGCTCCACCAGCGGTGCCTTCGACCTGCTCGAGGCGCTGGGGATCGGGATCGACCTGGACGGGGCGGGGGTGGCCGCGGTGCGTGGCCGAAGCCGGCGTGGGCTTCTGCTTCGCCCGGGCCTTCCACCCGGCCATGCGCCACGCGGGGCCGGTGCGGGCCGAGCTGGGCATCCCCACGCTGTTCAACTTCCTGGGCCCGCTGTCCAACCCGGCCCGGGTGTCGCGCCAGGTCATCGGCGTCAACGATCCGGCCATGGCCCCCACCGTGGTCGGAGTGCTGCAGCGGCGCGGCGCGGCCCGGGCCATGGTGGTGCACGGCCACGACGGCATCGACGAGCTCACCATCGCCGGGCGCTCCACCATCTGGGAGGTCCGCGACGGCGACGTGTCCCAGTACGACCTGGATCCGGCCAGCCTGGGCCTCACCGTGGTCGACCCCGATCAGCTTCGCGGCGGCGATGCGCAGGCCAATGCCACCATCGCCGGCGCGGTCTTCGCGGGTGAGCCGGGCTCGGCCCGCGACATCGTCGCGCTCAACGCCGCGGCCGGGTTGGTGGTCGGCGGCCGGGCCGACGACCTGGCCGCCGGACTCGGAGCTCGCCACCGCCGCCATCGACGACGGCCGGGTGGCCGCGGTGGTCGAGCGGTTGCGGCTGGTGTCGAACCCGGCCTGAGTCGGGGTCAGCTCGGGTGAGCCCCGTCGGGTCGGCCGGTTCGGCGATAGGCCAAGGGCAGCGGCTGGAGCGGCGGCGGGGGTGTGACCGCGATGGGCGACTGGGTGTCGGCCATCAGCTCGTCGAGATCGACCAGGCCGCTGGCGCGCTCGATGGCCATGAGCTCATCCTGCGCGGCGTCGAGCAGGTCGAGCTGGGCCGAGATGCGCTCGAAGGCCTCGGGTGGCGCGGGCGTGGCCTGCCAGCCCGATGCGGGGGTGCCCTCGGGACGGCTCATGCTCGAGAGGCGCACGGACAGGTTCTCGACCTCGGCCACCTGCACCTCGAGGTTCGACAGCAGCCCGCGGCGATGGGACCGCGGATGGCGGACGGCCACCACCAGGTGCTGGTCGAGTTGGACGGCCTGATACTCGAGGTCTCGACGCAGCTCGTCGACCGAGAGGCTGACCCCTCTCGCACCCCGGTCGGTGCGTCGCGATGGCGACAGGTGGATGAGGGCCACCGCCGTACGCAGGCGACGATGCAGCCGGGCTGCCTTGGACATGGACCAGAGCCAGCGCAGCGGCGCCCCGCTGCGCACGGCCGGGCTCACCCGGTTGCCGCGAGCCATCCGCCAGCGGATGAAGGCCAGGCCCAGACCGGCCAGCGCCAGCCAGGTGATGAACAGGGCCAGCAGCACGAACAGGGGCTTCATGGCTCGAGGCTACTGGTTCGAGCCCGGTCGGTGGGTCGCGTCCGGGGCTGGTAGCTGGGCAGGCGCGGCAGCTGCTCGGCCAGTCCGTGCTCGGCATCCACCAGCCGGACCGACCCGGCCTGGGCCGTCAGCCAGCTGGCCACACACCCCAGTTCGTCGGCCAACTCGCGGTGGACCGGGGCCGGGATCAGCCCGTCGCTCGCCGGGTCGCCGAGCGACGGGCCGGGGCACCCGAGATCGAGCGACGGCGCACTCGAGGCGGCATCGTCGCCGGACTGCGGGGGCGGCCCCAGGGCCAACCGGTCGAGCAGCCCGGCCCGCTCGAGCCGGCCGTCGTGCAACTCGGCGGCCGCCCGTCCCGCGATCTCGATCACCACGCGCCCGGACCTCACCAGGGCGTCGAACTGGCGTTGACGGCGCAGGGCCTGGGCCAGTGCCGCGGCCCGCTCGCGGACGTCTGCCGCCTCTTCGAACCGCTCGTCGTCAGCCAGGGCTCGCATCCGTCGCTCGAGCGGTTCGAGCAACAACTCGGGCCGGTGGCGGATGCCGAGGACGGCCTGTTCCACCACGACTCGGTACTCGGCTCGGCTGATCGTGCCCGCGCACGGGCAGGCGGCCACACCGAGCTGAGCCGGCGCGCACGGCCCCGACCGGGGGTTGCGCCCGGGAGTGGCCGAGCACCGTCGCAGGGGGACGGCCGTCTCGATGGCCTCGGCCACCCGGCGCGCCTGGCGGGTGGAGGCCAGCGGCCCCAGGTAGAGGGCACCGTCATCACCCACCGTGCGGACCACCGACAAGCGGGGGTAGGGCTCGGCCAGGGTCAACTTGAGGTAGGTGTAGCGCGACCAGTCCTTGGACTGGCGGTTGAAGCGCGGCTGGTGCTGGTGGATCAGCCGAATCTCGCGCACGGCGGCCTCGAGCGTGCTCGAGCAGATCTCGTGATCGATGGTCTGCACCTCGCGGAGCAGTTGGGGGACCTTGCGGCGCGTGTCACCCGAGAAGTACGAGCGCACCCGGCTGCGCAGGTTGGTCGCCTTGCCCACGTACAGGACGCGCCCGCCACGGTCGCGGAACAGGTAGACGCCCGGCTCGCGGGGCAGCGTGGCGGTGAGCCCCAACTTGGTGGCCTGGGCGTGACCGGCGATGGTGGGCAGGGCCACCAGATCGTCGAGCCCCGTCACCCCCAGGCCGGCCGCCCGCTCCAACAACACGTGGAGCAGGTCGGCGGTGGCCAGGGCATCGTCGAGGGCCCGGTGGCTGGGCCGGTGGTCGAGGCGGAAGCGACTCGACAGCGTGCCCAGCTTGCAGTTGGGCACCTCGTCTCGCACCAGGCGCCGGGCCAGGGCGCAAGTGTCCACCGACGGGTTGGGCAGCGCCGGGCGGTCGGCGCGCACCAGCGCGGCCCGGATGAATCCCAGGTCGAAGCGGACGTTGTGACCGACCACCACCGCGTCGCCGATGAACTCGAGCAGGCTGGGCAGGACGGTCTCGATGCGCGGGGCGGGCATCACCATGGACTGGGTGATGCCGGTCAACACCGTGATCTCGGGCGGCACGGCGGCTCCGGGGTTGACCAGGGTCTGGAAGGTGCCCAGGCACTGGCCGCCGCGCACCTTGACCGCGCCCACCTCGGTGATGGCGCAGCTCTCGGGTGAGCCGCCGGTGGTCTCGAGGTCGATCACACAGAAGGTGACGTCGAACAGTGGGATGCCCAGGTCCTCGAAGCTACGCTGGAGCCGGGCCGGTCGAACAGGTGCTCGGGTTATAGGCGCCATCAGAACGGTGTAGCGAACAATCGTTCGTGTCGTCAAGAGGCCGACCCGAGTGGCGGTGGAGGTACCATCGCTGGATGCCTGGCACCCGGTACCGCTGCACCAGCTGCGGCAACCTGACCCGATTCGACGTGACCGCCACCCGGCGTACCCGTGCCTTCCACCACTACTCGGTGGGTGGCGAGCTCGAGCTCGAGGACGTCGAGGTGCTCTCCGAGGTGGTCGAGGACGTGACCTGCCGGTGGTGCGGCTCGGGCCAGGCGGTGGTGGCGCTCGACTCCGAGGAGACCGAAGGCGTGGGTGGCGGGGTCGAGCCGGTCGCCGATCGGGGCACGGGTGGGCCCGGCTGAGTGTCGTACCCCCTCCGTAGCATGCGGGACGGGTGGAGCCAGGGGGCGTTCCCCCGGAACCCGGCCACGGAGCGAGCCATGCCTTCGACCCACGAGGTCCTCACCATCGACTGCGATCAGTGCGTCATGCAGCACACCAGCGCCTGCGACGATTGCGTCGTGACCTTCCTGTGCGCGCCCCGCGAGGAGCAGACCGTGGTCATCGACGTGGCCGAGGTCCGGGCGTTGCGGCTGCTGGCTGACACCGGCCTGGCGCCACCGCTGCGGTTGCGACGGCGCACCGGCTGATGATCGTGTGCTGAGCCGGGCCTACGGCGAGGCGCTGGTGGCGCTGGGGCGCGCGGCCGGGCTCGATCGGGTGGGGATCGCCTCGGCCGAGCCCTTCGAGGATGCCCGCCGCGCCCTGACCGAACGAGCCGCGGCCGGTCTGGCCGCCACCATGGCGTTCACCTACCGCAACCCGGCTCGTGCCACCGACCCGTCGGCCACCTTGGCCGGAGCGGCTTCGTTGGTGGTGGGCGCCCGTCACTACGGTCACGTCCGCACGGCTGCGCCCACGGCGGCACCGGTGGCGGCGCGGGTGGCCCGGTATGCCAGTGAGGATCACTACGCCGCCCTGCGCCAGGGGCTCGACCAGGTCGCCGAGCGCCTCCGCGCCGACGGCTGGCAGGCTCGGGTGCTGGTGGACGACAACGCGCTGGTCGATCGGGCCGCGGCGCAGCGCGCCGGCCTGGGCTGGTTCGGCAAGAACGCCAACATCCTGGTGTCGGGGCTGGGCAGCTGGGTGGTGCTCGGCTCGGTCCTCACCGACGCCCCGCTCCCGGTCGCGCCCGATCCCGTGCCCGACGGCTGCGGCGCCTGCACCCGATGCCTGAGCGGTTGTCCCACCGCCGCCATCGTGGCACCCGGGGTGGTCGACGCCCGGCGGTGCCTGGCCTGGCTGGTGCAGGCCGACGGCGTGTTCCCCATCGAGCACCGCGTCGCGCTGGGCGACCGGCTCTACGGCTGCGACGACTGCCAGGAGGTGTGCCCGCCGTCTCGTGCCGGGCGCGAAGGTCTCGCGCCGTCCGGTCCCTCCGGCCAGGCCGATCCGGACGGCCCAGCCGAGGGTCCCGGCGACTGGGCGGATGTGGTCGGCCTGCTGGACACCGACGATGCCGGCCTCCTGGCGCGGTTCGGGCGTTGGTACATCCCCCACCGCGAGCCGCGGTACCTGCGCCGCAACGCCCTCATCGTGTTGGGCAACTCGGGCGCATCCGATCAGCCGGAGGTTCGGCGGGTGGTGCGCGACGCGCTGGCCGATCCCGACCCGCTGGTGCGGGCCCACGCCGTCTGGGCGGCTCGACGCCAGGGTCTGGGCGATCTCCTGGCCGTGGTGGCCGGCGATCCCGACCCGCTGGTGCGCGCTGAACTCGATCGCGACGACGACGAGCTCGCGGCCGACGCGGCCCAGCCCGGGCCGCCGGCGACCAGCGCCTAGGATCGCCCGACCTGCACGCGGCGCGCGGGTGGTGACGAGCTCGAGTCGATTGAGAGTCCGATGCACCGGTCCAACCGGCACCACGTCACCACGATCCTGAAGCGGACGTGCAGCCACCCGTCGAACCGGTCGCGCCGGCTGCGAGCCATGGGCACGGCGATCGGGAGGCAGGTCGAGAAGCGGGTGGTGGGTCGACCCCCGGACGAGCCCTTCGACGGCCTACGCCTGCACTGCTACCCCGACAGCCAGTCGGCCTCGAACGTCATCTCCTTCACGCCCCGCTACAACCCGGCCGAGACGGGCTTCGGTCACCGCCTGCCCGCATCCGGGTGACGTCGAGCCGCGGCTGGGCCAGGCGATCCGGTGAGCCACCTACTGGTCACCAACGACTTCCCGCCCAAGACGGGTGGGATCCAGTCGTATCTCTGGGAGCTCTGGCGGCGCCTGCCGCCGGGCGAGGCGACGGTGCTCACCACCCCGCACGCCGAGGCGGCCCGGTGGGACCGTCACCAGGACCTGGTCGTCGAGCGGTCCCGCCGGCGAGTGTTGTTGCCCACCCCGGGGATGGTCCGCGAGATCGACCGGGTGGCCGAGCGGGCGGGCGCCGATCTGGTGATGCTCGATCCGGCGCTGCCCCTGGGCGCCGTCGGCCCCCGCCTGGCCCGTCCCTACGGCGTCGTGGTGCACGGCGCCGAGATCGTGCTCCCCGGGCGCCTACCGGGGGGACGCCAGGCCTTGGCCCACGTGCTGCGCGGTGCCGACCTGGTGGTGGCGGCCGGACGGTATCCGGCCGCCGAGGCGGAGCGGGCGGCCGGGAGCGAGCTGCCCACCGTCGTCGTCCCACCCGGCGCCGACGTGGGCCGCTTCGTGCCCCTCGACGCGGCCGCCAGATCCCGGGCCCGAGCCCGGTTCGGTCTGGCCGACCAGGCCACCGTGGTGCTGGGCCTCAGCCGGTTGGTGCCCCGCAAGGGGTTCGACGTGCTCCTCCGGGCCGTGGCCGGTCTGGCCGACAGCCGACCCGAGCTGGTGCTCGTCATCGCCGGATGCGGGCGCGACCGAGGTCGGCTGGAGCGCCTGGCCCGCCGGGCCGGCGCTCCGGCGCGGTTCCTGGGACGGGTGGAGGACGACGAGCTCCCGCTCGTGTACGGGATGGCCGACATCTTCGCCATGCTGTGCCGCAACCGCTGGCTGGGCCTCGAACAGGAGGGCTTCGGCATCGTCTTCCTGGAGGCGGCGGCGGCCGGGGTGGCCCAGTTGGCCGGCGCCAGTGGGGGCTCGGGCGAGGCCGTGGTCGATGGGGTGACCGGCTCGGTGGTGCGTGACCCCCGGTCGATCCCCGAGGTGCGACGAGTCCTGGCCGCCCTGGTGGATCACCCGGATCGGCGGACCCGGATGGGACAGGCGGCCCGTCGTCGGGTGGAGGCCGAGTTCACCTACGACCACTTGGCCGGGCGACTGGCCGACGCGCTGGCCGACGTGTGAGGCTGGCGGCGATGGCCGATCGCCCTGCGCCCGCCGCCGCCGATCCGGTCGCGGCCGATCTCGAGCCGCCACCCGGGCGGGCCATCCTACGGGCCTCGTGGATCGGCACCATGGTGTTCGTGGTCACCGCCGCGGCCTCGGCCATCGCCCCGCACACGTTCATCGCGGCTGGGGTGGCTACGTCGCTGGTCCTGTTCTTCGCAGGCATCGGTCTGTTCTTCTGGGCCTACGCGGTGGCGGTGAACCGCAGCCGCACCGACCTGATCGGGATGGGTGGGCTGTTCTTCCTGGCCGGCACCGCGCCCCGATCGGTGCAGCGCTCGCTGCTGGGCTCGCTGGCGGTGGAGGTGGTGGTCGGGTTGATCACCGCGGCCGTGCACCCGTTCACGCCGCTGGCCTTCGGCGTGCTGGCCTGGATGTACGGCTTGGCCCTGTGCGGGCTGTGGGCCGCCCGCTATGGCACCTTTCCCCCTCGCCCTCCTGAGGAGAAGCGGCGACGGGGCCGGAGCAAGGCCGCGTCCCGGACGTCGTCGTCGACCAAGTCCGGCGGCGCCCGGACGACCGGGCGAACCACGCCCAAGTCGTCCGGCCGTACCACCGCCAAAGCCAAAGGAAGGGCCCCGGGGAAGGGCACGGGGAAGGGCCAGGCGTCGACCAAGGCATCCAGAGCCAAAGGCGGCGGTCGAACCGGGTCGAAGTCCACCGGGCGAACCACACCCACCTAGACGTCAGCTCGTGAGGCCCGGGCACCTCGCGGCAAGATCGGACGAAGCCCCGGCGTCCGGTATCGTCGGCCACCATGGCCGAGCAGGCAAGAGAGCAGACGACCATCGAGGCGTCCGTCGACCAGTGCTACCGCACCCTGGTGGACTTCGAGCGCTATCCCGAATGGGCGGGCGACCTCAAGCAGGCCAAGGTCGTCGAGACCGACGACCAGGGTCGGGCCACCGTGGTCGAGTTCCGGGCTGCAGCCATGGGCCGCAGCACCACCTACCGCCTCAAGTACGATTACGAGGGCGCCCCCAACCGCCTGGCCTGGGAGTTGCTCAGCGGCGATCTCGAGCGCGAGCTCGACGGCGCCTACCGGTTGGGGGAGACGCCCGCCCGGCCGGGCTCGACCGACGTCGTCTACGAGCTGTCGGTCGACCTGATCGTGCCCATCCCCGGCTTCGTGAAGCGGCGGGCCGAGGCCCGCATCATCAAGACGGCGCTGTCCGAGCTCAAGAGCCGGGTGGAGGGCACCCCGCCGGTGGCCGAGAGCGACGACCCGTGCCCGAGCCCACGTGACCGAGTCGACTTGATCGACCGCCGCTCGATCGACCGCGGCGCCGCACCAGGCGGCTGGTCCTAGATGCGCATCCTGCTGTTCACCGGCAAGGGCGGTGTGGGCAAGACCTCCGTGGCCGCGGCCACCGCGCTCGGCCAGCGCCGATGCCGGGCATCGCACCCTGGTGTTGTCCACCGATCCGGCCCACTCCCTGGCCGACAGCTTCGGGGTCGACCTGGGCGACACCCCGACGCCGGTCACCAAGCGACTGAAGGGTCTGCAACTCGACTCCCAGGTCCGCATGGAGGAGTCGTGGGACGACATCCAGCGCTGGCTGATCGACGTGTTCAACTGGGCGGGCGTGGACGCCATCGAGGCCGAGGAGCTGGCGGTCGTCCCGGGTCTCGACGAGGTGTTCGCGCTCGGCGACATCAAGACCTTCGCCGAGTCCGGGGACTGGGACACCCTGGTGGTGGACTGCGCGCCCACCGCCGAGACCATCCGCCTGCTGAGCCTGCCCGACATCCTGTCGTGGTACATGGAGCGGGTCTTCCCCGCGGGTCGCCGCCTCAACCGCATGATCAGCCCGGTCTTGTCGCGGGTGACCAACATCCCGGTGGCCGGCGACGAGGTGTTCGGGGCCGGTCGACGGTTCTACGACCGCCTCGATGGCGTGAAGGAGATCCTGGCGGACGGGCGTCGCACCAGCATCCGTCTGGTGGTCAACCCCGAACGCATGGTCATCGCCGAGGCTCGGCGCACCTACACCTACCTGTCGCTGTTCGGGTACCGGGTTGATGCCGTGGTGGCCAACCGACTGCTGCCCGACCAGGTCACTGATCCCTGGTTCGACCGGTGGCGAGCGGCCCAGGCCGAGCACCTGGCCGTCATCCACGACGCGTTCGCGCCGCTGCCTGTCCTGCGTGCCCACCTGGCCGACGACGAGGTGGTGGGGGTGGACCGGCTGCGCCGGTTCGGCGCCGAGGTGTACCGCGACGTCGATCCGCTGGCGGTGCTCCACGAGCACGAGCCGATGCGGGTGCGCAAGAAGGGCGAGGACGACTACCGCCTGAGCCTGGACCTGCCCTTCGCCGAGCACGACGAGTTGGACGTTGGTCGCAGGGGCGACGAGCTGATCGTGAGCGTCGGGCCCTACCGCCGTTCGCTGCTCCTGCCCGACTCGCTGCGCCGCCGGCGGGTGACCGGGGCCACGCTGCGCAAGGGACGCCTGCGGGTTAGCTTTGGCGCGGTGTCGAAGACCCCGAGTGCCGGCGGTCGCCGGGAGCGACCATGAGCCCCACCGATCACGCCGAGGAGTCAGAGCCCGAACCCGGTTCGTCCTCCGACGACGGGCGTGAGGGGGTCGAGCACCTCCAGCGCGCCGCACACGAGATGATCGCCGCGGCCCGCTCCTTCCTCGACGTGGTCGAGGACGTGGTGGGGGACTCCGCGGCTGTCGCCTCGGTGGCCGACGCGCTGGCCACGATGGGCCAGGCCGTGGCCCGCGCCGGGGGCCGCGCCCGGAGCGCAGCCGCGGACATGGCGGACTCCACCGGCTCGTCGTCGGGTACTGGTCCCGACGACGGCGCAGGCGGTTCGCGGGTCCAGCACATCGACGTGTCCTGACCCGACGGCGGTTCGATCGGGGCCTGGAAGGCTCATCCGCCCTCAGGCACCCCGTAAGCTGGCACAACCCGTGCTGCTCACATTCCTCAGATCCCAACCGATGGTCAGAACACCATGAGGCTGCTCCAACTCCAGCTCGATGGCGACCAGGCCGATGCGCTCGATTTCCATCCGATGATGACGGTCGTGCGGGGACTCGGCCCCGCCGCTCGCGCCCGCCTCATCGCTGCCGTGTGCGCGTTGCCGGCCGCCAGCGATCCGGGCGTGTCGGGACTCATCGAATCCCACGGCGTGCTGTTCGACCTGACGGTCGAGAACCTGCAGCTGATGGATCTCGGTCTCGACCTGGATCCCTTGATCCGTCGCAGCGACCTGCCTGGAGCCCACGCCGGCGACGGCGAGGCTGCGCCGGTCGCCGCGTTGACCACCGAGCAGTTCCTGGCCTCCGCGCCGGAGGGCCGCTACCCCGAGCTCGACGCCGCCCGGCGACAGCAGCGCTCGTCACGAGAGACGTTGTCGATCCTGCGCGAGGCTGCCGATCGGGCCCGGCGTGAGCACGCGGACGCGTCCGCGGCCCTGCGCCGGGCCACCGTCGCCCTCGAGGAGGCCAGCGGAACCTCGCCCCAGGCCGAGGAGGCGTCCGCCCTGCTCGACGACGTGTTGTTCGACCCACCCGATCCCGAGCCGGTGGCCACGCCGAACCGTGACGAGCTCGAGGCCCGGGTGGAGGAGCTGACCGGCCGGCTGAGCCACATCGAACAGGATCTGACCGAGCTCTCCGCGCTCGACACCCGCCCCATCGAGGTCCTGGTCGACGCCATCCGCAACCCGCCGCCGGCCGAGATGGTGCCCTCCCAGCGAGCCGGCGAGCTGGCCGACGAGTTTCGCTCGTTGCAGGCCCAGGTCGATCAGCTGGAGCAGGATCTCGAGGCGCAGGGTCGGGGGACCGCCAGTGCGCTGGCCGCGCTGGAAGCAGCCCGCATCGAGCTGGCGGCGGCCGAGCGGGCCATGGCCAAACCCAACCTGTCGCCCGCCGACGTGGCCGAACTGGAGGCTGCCCACGAGGCCGTGCTGGAGGCCGAGTCCAAGGGCGGGAGCCGCCTGCACCGAGGCGGCTCCAAGCGCCTCGACGAGGCAGCGGCCAAGCAGCAGGTCATCCTCGACCGGGTCGGGTTCCCCACCTGGAGCGCCTACGTGATGGGCGCCGGGTTGCTGGGCATCGACCCCATCGCCGAGGAGCGCCTGGAGCGGGCCCGCATCGATCTGGAGGCCGCCGACAACCACTGGGCCCAGGTCGCCGCCGACATCGAGAACGATCCCACCCACCGCGCCCTGCTCGACCGCCTCGAGGCCGTCTATCTCGAGGCCTTCGACCTGCTGGGCGGCGACGACGAGCAGGCCGACCTGGAGAACGCGCTGCGGGCCCTGCGCGTGCCCGAGGCCGAGGTCAGCCAGGACGAGCTCGTCGAAGCCCTGGCCTACCAACTCGAGATGGTCGGCCTCACCCTGGGCCAGTCGCCCGGGGTGGACCGGGTGACCATGGCCGCCGACGCCTTCCTGTCCGAGGTCAGTGTGCTGTCCGAGCGCATCGGCGAGCTGAGCTCCGAGCGCGACGAGGTCCAGGTGGAGCTGGCGGACGCCAACCATGCCCTGGCCTCGTTCGATGCTGCCCAGGAGGCCGTGGCGGGCGAGTCCACCATCGACCTGACCGATGGAGCCGACGGCGACGGCGCGCCGCCGGTGGTCGAACCCGACCTCGACGAGCTGACCCGCGAGCTGGAGCGAGCCAACGAGGACGAGGCCCTCTACGCCGATCAGCTCGAGGCGCGTCTGGCCCTGGTCGACGCGGCCACCCAGGTGGAGGCCGTGGCGTCGAGCCGCGTGATGCGAATCGCGGGTCAGCTGGCCTCGGCCGAGGCCGACCAGCCGGCGGGCCCGGGCGAGCCACCCCGCCCGGCCAGCGACCCGGGCTTCGAGGTCGATCCGGCCGAGGTCGCCTCCGGCCCCGAGGCCCTCGAGTTCTACCTGCTGGCCCGCCTGGCCGCGCAACGCGCCGTGTCGTACTCGGGCTCGGTGCCGCTGGTCATCGACGACGCCCTGGCTGGCCAGGACGATGAGCTGGTGCGTTCGCTGCTCGACAAGTTGGAGCGCATGTCCGAGACCGTCCAGATCATCTACCTCAGCGATGAGCCGGTGGTGTCGGCCTGGGCCGAGGGTGTCGGGATCCAGCGCGCCGCCGTGGTCGAGCTGCCTCACCAGTTCGCCTGACCGCCGCGCCACCGTACCGGGGTGCCCGGGTCCGGGCAGCAGGATGATCGCTGGTTGCCTAGCATCGGGCTCACGAGGAACCGACAACCGGGAGGCGCCGTGGCCGTGATCACCGAAGCTGCTGTTCGTGAGCTGGCCGGGTTCCGGGGCGGGGATGCGCCGGTGACCAGTTGCTACCTCGATGTGGACGGGAGACGACTGAGTCGGCGGGCCGATTGCGAGCACGAGCTGGAACGGGTCCTGCGATCGGCCAGATCCCGAGCGAACGGCACGACCTCGGTGGCCCGTGACCTCCAGCGCATCGAGGAGTACGTGCGAGGCGGCATCGATCGATCCACCACCCGGGGCCTGGCCATCTTCTCCTGCTCGGCCCGTGACTTCTGGCAGGTCGTGACGTTGCCGGTCCCGGTGCGCAGCCGGGTGGTGATCAACGAGGCGCCGGCGGTCGAGCCAGCTCGAATCGGTGACGCAGGGCTTCGACCGCTTCGCGGTGCTGTTGGCCGACCGCCAGCGGGCCCGCATCCTGGTGTTCCACTTCGGCGAGTTGGTGGACCACTCGGAGCTGCTCGACGAGCGGCCTCGCGACGACGACACCCACGGGCACCTCGATCGCGGTGACGCCGCGTCCCGGGTGGCCGCCCAGGTGGCCGCGCATCTGCGTCGGGCCGCGGACGTGGCCTTCGCCATGTTCCAGACCGAGGCGTTCGAGCACCTGACCCTGGGCGGGCCCGAGCCGGTGGTGCGGTCGCTCGAAGGGGTGTTGCACCCCTATCTTCGACGTCGGCTGTGCGACCGCATCGCGGTCGGCGTGTCCGCCGGCATGGGTGACATCCGCGAGGCGGTGCTCGACGTCGAGCGCGAGGTGGAACGCCAACGCGAGGCGGGGGCCGTGGAGCGGCTGCGTCGCGCGAGTGGCTTCGGGCCAACCGGCGGTGGTGGGGTTGGCCGACGTGCTGGGGGCGGTGGGCGAGCATCGTGTCGACCGACTGCTGGTGTCGTCGGGCTACGCCGAGGCGGGGTGGACCTGTCGCAGCTGTGGTCACCTCGGCCTGGTCGGCCGGACCTGCCCCGGCTGTTCCGCTGAGCTGACCCCGGTCGACGATGTCGTCGAGCAGATCGTCGAGGTGGCCCTGGCCCAGTCCTGTCACGTGGAGATCTGCGTCGACAACCCCGACTTGGACGTGATGGGGCGCATCGGCGCCCTGCTGCGCTATTGACCCGGGTGACCGATCAGGCCGCCCCGCCCAGCGCGATCTCCGGGGGGATGGTGGCCGGCTTCGATGTCGGTGGCACCAAGATCCTGGGTCGGGTCCTGCACCCCACCGACCCGCGCCAGGCACTGGTCCACCACCGCCGCGACACTCCGCAGGGCGCGGACGCGGTGGTGGCGGCGCTGGTCGAGGCCGTAGCCGACCTCGACCGGCAGCTCGAGGCCGGAGGCCATCCCCGTCTGGTCGGCGTGGGGGTGGGCGTCGCGGGGCTGGTCGATCGTCGCGGCGTGCTACAGCTGGCACCCAACCTGCCGGCCATCACCGGACTGGACGTGAGGGAGGCCGTGGCCGAAGCCACCGGGCTGGCCGAGGTGGCGGTGGACAACGACGCCAACTGCGCGGCGGTGGCCGAGCATCGTCTGGGCGCGGGAGCAGGCAGATCGGACCTCGTGCTCGTCACCCTGGGTACGGGCATCGGCGGGGCGGTGATCATCGGGGATCGGCTGGTGCGGGGTGCTTCCGGGTTCGCCGGCGAGTCCGGGCACATGGTGGTCGACCCGAACGGGCCCCGATGTCCGTGCGGCCAGCGGGGCTGCTGGGAGCGGTACGCCTCCGGCAGTGGTCTCGGACGTCTCGGGCGCGAGGCGGCCGAGGCGGGGAGCGCCCCCGGACTGGTGAGTCGGGCCGGCGGCGACCCCGCTTCGGTGCGCGGTGAGCACGTCACCCAGGCCGCGGCCGAAGGGGATCCCGGCGCGCTCGAGGTGCTCCGCCAGTTCGCCTGGTGGGTGGCGCTGGGCATCGCCAACCTGGAGAACCTCCTCGATCCCGAGATGGTCATCGTGGGTGGGGGGCTGGCCGAGGCCGGGGAGCTGTTGTTGGGCCCGACCCGGGCCGCCCACCGGATGCTGGCCCTGGGCCAGGAGCATCGCCTCCCGGTGGCCATCCAGGCTGCGGCCCTGGGGCCCGACGCCGGCGCCATCGGGGCAGGCCTGCTGGCTCTGGATCGCCTCGCCGCGGTCGGGCCCTGACCCCGCGCCCATGCGGTAGAGGCCTGCGAATCGGGTTCGGCCGTCATCACCGGCGGGGGTAGCTTGGGTCGATGGAGTTCCGCCGGATCAACGGGCTGCCGCCCTACGTCTTCACGATCATCGACACGTTGAAGATCGAGGCCCGGCGAGCCGGGGTCGACGTCATCGACCTGGGCTTCGGTAACCCAGACTTCCCCTCACCCGACGTCGCGGTCGACAAGTTGGCGGAGGCTGTCCGCAACCCGCGCAACCACCGCTACTCGTCCAGCAAGGGCATCCCCAAGCTGCGCCAGGCCTACGCCGACCTGTACCTGCGGCGTTTCGGCGTCGAGCTCGACCCCGAGACCGAGATCATCAACACCATCGGGGCCAAGGAGGGCTTCTCGCACCTGATGTGGACCCTGCTCCAGCCCGGCGATGCTGCCCTGGTGCCGTCGCCCTCGTACCCCATCCACATCTACGGTCCGTTGCTGGCGGGCGCCGACATCCGCGAGGTGCCCCTGGGCACAGGCACCGACTTCTTCGAGAGCCTGACCGAGGCGTGGAACTACTCGTGGCCCAAGCCGCGGGTCATCGTGATGTCGTTCCCGCACAACCCCACGACCACCTGCGTCGACCTCGACTTCATGCAGAAGGTGGTCGACTTCGCCCGCGAGCACGAGGTCGTGGTGGTGCACGACAACGCCTACGCCGAGATCGGCTTCGACGGCTACGTGCCGCCCTCGATCCTCCAGGCCGAAGGGGCCAAGGAGGTGGCGGTCGAGCTCTACTCGATGACCAAGTCGTTCTCGATGGCCGGCTGGCGGGTGGCCTTCATGGCCGGCAACCGGGAGGTCATCGCCGCCCTCACCAAGCTCAAGAGCTACCTCGACTACGGCACCTTCCAACCGATCCAGATCGCGGCCACGGTCACCCTCAACGAGGCACCCGACTACCCCAAGGTGGTCAACGAGATGTACCAGGCTCGGCGCGACACGCTCTGCGGCGGCCTGGCGCGCATCGGCTGGCCGATCGAGCCCCCGATGGGCACGATGTTCGTGTGGGCCCCCATCCCCGAGCCCTACCGCGAGATGGGCTCGATCGACTTCGCCTCCTACCTGGTGCGCGAAGCCCAGGTGGCGGTGTCACCGGGCGTCGGCTTCGGTCCCGGTGGCGACGGGCACGTCCGCTTCGCGCTCATCGAGAACGAGCAGCGCACCAGCCAGGCCGTCCGCAACCTGCGCAAGGCACTGACCAAGCTCGGCTGACGCGGTGAGCGCCGTCCCGGCTGGCGGCTACCGGCTCAGGCAGGCGACCAGGCCGTTGGCGAGCTCGTCGCGTTCGGTGGGGGTCAACCTGGCGGTGCTGTGAAGGCCCGCCAGGTGCAGCAGCCGGGCGGCATCGAACCCTCGCGCGTGGTCTGGGCCGCCTCCGGCGAAGCCTCACTGCCGAGGCCTCGCCAGTCGGAGCGGTTGAGTGCGGGAGCGAGCCCTCATGGTCGAGGCCATCGACGAGGCCATGGCACGGAAGCACCTGGTCATCGGGGTTCGGCCGAGCCCATAGGGGCAGGCCCGCAGGACCCTCCCACGGGGTCCCCTGACCGTCGGAACCGGTGGGGCGCGGGTGGCGGAACGGAATGACGGCGCGGTCAGGCGGGCGTGCTGACCGTCGGAACCAGGAGACCTTCCAGGCAGAAGGCCACCGCGGCGTCGGCCACCTCGTCCCAGGGTCGGCCCTGCTCCTGCACGCAGCGCCGGACCAGGTAGGCGGTCACCCCCAGGATGGCCTGGGTCATGATCGTGGGGTCGGCGTCGCGGATCTCGCCTCGGGCGATTCCCTCGTTGACGTGGCGCACCGCGTCGGCCAAGGCGATCTCCTCGCCCTTGCGCATGGCGGGGGCGAAGCGCTCCTCGGTGGCCGCGAAGGCGAAGAGCTGGTGCAACTCGGGGTGCCGGCTCGACCACTCGATGGAGGCCCGCATGCCCTTGGCGATCCGCTGGACCGGATCGCCCTCGTCCTCGATGGCCAGCTGCTGGGTCCGGCGCAGGTCGTGCTGGGCCTCGCGCAGGATCTCCAGGAACAGCTCCTCCTTGCTGGAGAAGTACCAGTAGAAGACCCCTTTGCCCACGCCCAGGCCCTCCACGATCTCAGCCACCGAGGTCGGGTGGTACCCCTGCTCGGCGAACCGCAGCGCCGCGAAGTCCATGAGCTGGCGCCGACGATCACGCCCGCGCTGAGTGAGTCGGCGGTTCATCGGTGGTCACCGTACACAGAACTTGACCGCGCGGTCTAGATCGTTCGATTTGTCACTGCGAGCTGTGCTGTTCCCATCCGGATGACGCTCAGCGCGCCAGTCCCTTGGTGTGTCGTCGGATGGCCAGGCGGTCCTCGGCGTCGAGCGGGGACCGACCCCGCAGGCGTCGCCACCGGGACACCAGACCCCAGTGGAGGCGGGCCCGGCCGTGCAGGTGGGCGGCGGGCTGGTCGGCGAACGGGTACGGCTGGCCGGCGGCTCGGAGCACCGCGGCCGCTGGGTCCGGGCTGGTCCGGATCAGCTCCAGCCACCAGGCCTGCTCGAAGTTGGGGCGCTGGCGGTAGACGTCCTGGCGAGCCGTGGCCGACAGCTTGACGCTGGTCAGCCGGTCGATCCATCGGGCGGGTCCACGTTCGGCCAGGCGCATCCACAGGTCGTTCTCGGGATCACGGCTGCCGGTGTCGCGAGGTGGGCGCCATCCGCCCACGGCCCGAGCCAGTTCGCGGTGGTGGATCACCGACGTGGGCGGGATCCAGTCTCCCGGCTGGTAGCGCCAATCGGCCGTCGGCCATCGGTGCAGGGGCCGGCCCGGTGCGACCGACAGGAGGGTGGCGTGGACGAATCCCGAGCTGGCGTCGAGTGCCGGTACCAGGGTGGCCAGGTGCTCGGGCAGCCACAGGTCGTCGTGGCCCAGGTAGGCGATGATCTCGCCCTGGGCCCGGCGGAGCCCGTCGGCGTTGGGACCGGACTGGTGGCCGGTGTTGTGGCCGAGGTCGTACCAGTGGACGCGGGGGTCGTCGATGGCCTCCACCACCTGAGCGGACTCGTCGGCGCAACCGTCTCCGACGACCAGCAACTCGAAGTCGCGGTAGTGCTGGTCGAGCACGCTGCCGATCGACCACGGCAGCACCGGCGCCCAGTTGTAGGTCGCCATCACAACCGTCACCCGTGGCATCTGCTCGCTCCTGTAGGCCGCCCTGCGGCTCGGAGTGTAGGTGGGCCGCTCACCACCCGGCCGGTGGCACAACGGTCACCTGATGCTCGCGTACCGGAAACATCCCGTTCATCGACCACTCGTACGCTTCGAACATGACCACGACCTACGTGCTTCGTGTTTGGCTGGCCGATCGGCCCGGCGCGCTGGGCCAGGTGGCCAGCCGCGTCGGCGCGGTGGGCGGCGATGTGGTCGGGATCGACATCCTGGAACGAGGCGCCGGACGGGCCATCGACGAGCTCGTCATCGAGCTGCCGGGCAACGAGCTGGTCGAGCTGTTGCTCAGCGAGTTGGCCCAGGTGGACGGAGTCGACGTCGAGACCATCACCCCGGCGGCCGACTCCCTGCGCGATCCGCGGCTCGACGCGCTGGAGACGGCGGCCATCCTGGTGGGGGCGAGCACCCAGGCCGAGTCGCTCGACGAGCTGTGCGTGCACGCGGTGCGCACGATCGGAGCGGCCTGGTCGGCGGTGGTGGCCCTCGAAGGCCCCGACATCGTGGCCCAGAAGGGGGACGCGCCCTCGGGGCCGTGGTTGGTGGCCTATGTGAACGGCAGCCAGTCCTCGGCCCGGGTGGCCGGAGGAGACGGTGGCCCGGCCGACGTGGTTTGGGCTCCGCTCCCCGGCGCGGGCATGGCGCTGGTGCTCGGTCGTGACGGCAACCCGTTCCGGGCCCGAGAGAGGCGCCAGGCGGCGGCGTTGGCGCGGATCGTCGACACGCGGTTTCGCGAGCTGAGCCAGTTGCGGTCCCGCGCCGTCCACCCCTCTTCGTCCTGATCGCGCCCACACGACCCGAGTCGAGGCGGATCGGTCACGACTCGAGGGCCCACCGGCGCGATCGCTCCACGCCGGCCAGCCATCGAGCGTGGGCCGCGTCGGCCTCGGCCGGGTCCGCTCGAGGGGCGACCTCGACGTCGAGGGCCCAGTTGTCGGCGATGTCGGCGCACGAGGACCACACGCCCTCGGCCAGTCCCGCCAGGTAGGCCGCGCCCAGGGCCGTCGTCTCCTGGACCTGGGGCCGGCTGACCGGGACGCCCAGCTGGTCGGCCTGGAGCTGTAGGAGCAGCGGCATGACCGAGGCACCGCCGTCGGCGCGTAGCGAAAGCACCTGGCGACGCGACGCCTTGGTCATGGCGTCGACCACGTCGCGGGTCTGGAAGGCCATGGCCTCGACCACGGCCCGGGCCAGCTGTGCCCGTCCCGTGCCCCGGGTGATGCCGGCCACCGTTCCCCGGGCATAGGGATCCCACCAGGGGCTGCCCAGACCGGCGAAGGCCGGGACCAGCACCACCCCTTCGGAGTCGGCGATGGATTCGGCCAGCGGCCCGATCTCGGATGCCTCGGCGATGACTCCCAGCCCGTCGCGCAGCCATTGCACGGCCGCGCCGGTGACGAAGACGGCTCCCTCCAGGGCGTAGTGGGTCACCGAGCCCGATCGCGAGTCGTCGAGCGCCGACGCGGGCAGGGTCCAGGCCACGGTGGTCAGCAGGCCATCGACCGGATCGGGGCAGGTCTCGCCCACGTTCATGAGCACGAACGACCCTGTGCCGTAGGTGTTCTTGGTCATCCCCGGTTCGAAGCAGGCCTGTCCGAACAGGGCGGCCTGCTGGTCGCCGGCGATGCCGCTGACCGGGATCCCCGCCCCGATACCGACCAGCCCCGGCGTGGTGACCCCGAAGCGTCCCGACGACGGTCGCACCTCGGGCAGCAGGTCCCGCGGGATGCCCAGCAGGTCGCACAACGGCTGGGACCAGACCCGGGCGCGTATGTCGAACAGCAGGGTGCGACTGGCGTTGGACACGTCGGTGGCATGCACCGCCCCGGCTGCCGCAGTCCCACCGGTCAGGTTCCACAGCAGCCAGGAGTCGATGGTCCCGAAGGCCACGTCCGGTCCGACCATCACACCGCCTGGGCCGAGCAGCCATTCGAGCTTGGTGCCCGAGAAGTAGGAGTCGAGCACCAGACCGGTGGTGGACCGCACCAGATCGAGGTGTCCCTGGTCGCGCAGCTCGTCACAGCGCGCCGCGGTGCGACGGTCCTGCCACACGATGGCCCGGGCCAGCGGGGTCCCGGTGACGCGGTTCCACACCACGGTGGTCTCGCGCTGGTCGGTGATCCCGATGGCAGCCACCGGCTCGTCCAGCCCCGCGGTCACCTGCGCCAGCGTGGCCTGCACCGCCTCCCAGATCTCGACGGCGTCGTGTTCCACCCAGCCTGGCCGCGGGAAGTACTGGGGGAACTCGCGATAGGAGGAGCCGACGGCGTGGCCGGCGCGGTCGAACGCGATGGACCGTACGCCGGTCGTCCCCGCATCGATGGCGATCACAACGGCCACCCGGCAACGCTAACCGGTCAGTCGGCGGGATCGAGTTGCGCGTAGTCGCCGCGGTCGATGGCCTGGTCCAGCTTCGATGTGGCCGTGTCGAGTGGCACCTGCGCCGAGCGGCCGCTGATGGAGAAGCGCACGGCGTCGATGCCGGGCAGGTCGGTGGCGGTGTACACCATCTGGGCGAAGGCGAGCCGCTGCTGGGTGCTCTCCACGTTGTCCAGGTTGGACACGTCCAGATCCAACACGCCACCGTCGAGCTTCAACCCGAGGATGTGCACGGACGACGGGATCGTGTTGGTCAGGTTCTTGGTGGCCCCCGACGAGGCCGGCTGCTCGGCGATGAGCTGGGACATGACCTCCCGCACCCGGTGTGGTCAGATCCGTGGTGTGGCGGATGGCTACGGTGACGCCAGCCAGCTTGGGTGTGCTGCCCCCGTTGCGCACCAGGAACAGCCGGACGGTGTCGGTGCCATCCGCCAGCGCGGCCTGCGTGGTCGTGGTCTGCGGCGCCAGGGCGGCGGGCAGCGCCCCCTGGGCGATCGGCCGGGGCGAGTGATCGGCGGGGATGCCGCAGGCTCCCGCCGACACCACCAGTGCCAGCCCGACGATGGTCACCCACGTCAGCCGGGTCAGGTTCCGGGAACGGTGCCGGCCGGGGGCGGTCACGGGACCGTGGTCTCTTCGGGCAGGATCGTCTCGTCGGGCGTGGCGCTGACCACGTCGCTCAATGCAGCCACGTCATCGGCGGTGGGGAGAGGCACCACCGGTAGCTCGACCACGAACCGGGCGCCCGGTTGGCCGTCCCGGCGGTCCTCCACCCAGACCTGGCCACCGTGGAGGCGCATGTGCTCGTCAACCAGCGCCAGGCCGAGACCCACCCCGCTGTCGCTGGCCCGCTTGCCGCTCTCGCCCCCACGGGAGAAGCGATCGAAGATGACCTCGCGCTCGGATTCGGGCACGCCGTTGCCGCGGTCCTCGATGGCGATCTGCACCACCTCGCCGGGCAGCTCGAGGGTGACGTCGGTGGCACCTCCGGCGTACTTGTCGGCGTTGTCGAGCAGGTTGGCCAGGACCCGGGCGAAACGTCGCTTGTCGACGCGCACCACCACCGACGAGACCTCGTCGGGGAAGCGCACGGGGATGCCGCCACCTCCCAGCACCTGCACGGCCTGGATGACCATCTCGGCCACCTGCACGTCCTCGAGGTGCAGCTTGATGGCACCAGCGTCGAACCGGCTGATCTCGAGCAGGTCCTCGACCAGCTGCTGGAACCGGTCGACGTCGGCCGACAGCAGGTCGAGCGCAGTCTGGGCCCGTTCGGGGATCTCAGCCCGGCTGTTCTCCAGCACCTCGACCGAGGCGGCCAGGGTCATCAGGGGTGACCGCAGTTCGTGGCTCACCTCGGACGCGAACCTGGCGTCACGCTCCACGCGGTCCTCGAGGGCCTGGGCCATGTGGTTGAACGGCACCGCCAACACATCGAGGTCAGGGTCCTCGCCCACCACCAGTCGTGTATCGAGTCGACCCCCGGCGATGGCCTCGGCGGCCGCGCCCACATCGAGCAGGGGCGCCAGGGCGCGCCGGGCCGCCCACCACCCGAGGAAGCCGGCGGCCACGGTGGACAGCAGCGACGCCACCACCAGGACCAGGGCCAGCGTGTCGAGGGTGTGGGTTACCTCGCTGAACGAGACCGCTTCGTAGTAGCTGGCGTTGAGCGCGGGAATGGGGACGCCCACCGCGAAGTAGGTCTGGCCGTTGTGGACGAATCGCATTCGGGCCGCATGGCCGGCTTGGACGGACTGGCGCAGCGAGGGCGGGAGGGCGTCCTGGCCGAAGTCGGCCGTCTTCTCGTACCACATGCCCTGGTAGTCGATGACCGGCTCGGCCCCATCTGGGGTGGGCAGGGCCGGGATGAGGTCCTTGGCGTCGGTGCCGTTGAGCTCGCGCCGGACGGTCAGGGCATTGGTCAGCGCCCGGGAGATGGCGCTGTCCTCGCGCTGGTTGAGCAGGTTCTGCCGGGTCAGGCCGAAGGTGGATACGGCCAGCAGAGTGGAGAGCAACGCGGCGCCCAACGCATAGGTGACGGTGCAGGCGCGCCCGCAGCCCGAGGCGTCGTCGTGGATGAACTAGCCGGAGACGCAAGGCTGGTGGGTGCTCCCTGATTCCCTTGGACGGTGCCGGATCCGGACCGGCGGCGTCGGACGACGGGGACGGGGCTGATCAGGTCTGCAGCTTGTAGCCCAGTCCCCGCACCGTGACCACATGGCGCGGGTTGGCGGGGTCGGCTTCGATCTTGGTGCGGAGGCGACGGACATGGACGTCGACCAGTCGACCATCGCCGAAGTAACCGTAGCCCCAGACCCGTTCGAGCAGGACTTCGCGGCTGAACACCCGGCCTGGGCTCGACGCCAGCTCGACCAGCAGGCGGAACTCGGTCTTGGTCAGGTGCACCTCGGCGCCATCGCGCAGCACGACGCCCTCGTCGGGCACGATCTCGAGGTCACCGAACTTGAGGTGGGCGATGGCCGGATCGGTGGTGCGGGCCCGGCGCAGCAGGGCCCGGATGCGAGCCGAGAGCTCCTTGGGGGCGAAGGGCTTGGTCAGGTAGTCGTCGGCACCGGCCTCGAGGCCGGCCACCACGTCGTGGGTGTCGGCTCGGGCCGTCACCATGACGATGGGCACGTCGCTGTTGCGCCGGATCGACCGGCACACCTCGAAGCCGTCGATGCCCGGGCAACATGATGTCGATCAGCACCACGTCGGTGGGGTGGCGGTTGAAGGAGTCGAGCGCGTCCTCGCCGTTGTCGGCTTCCTCGACCACCCAGCCCTCGTCCTCGAGCGCGAGCTTGACCGCGGTGCGGATGCGCTCGTCGTCCTCGACGGCCAGGATTCGGGTACCCACTGCTCCATCGTGCCCGATTTCCGCTCGAATGAGGCCGATACCAGCGTCCTTCCGCCCCTTTTCCGCAAATTGGGCATCTTTGCGTTCGGAATCCGGCCGCAAAGATGCCCAATTTCCCGGTGAAGGGGGTCTCAGGCGCCCGCGGAGAGCAGGAGTTGGCGTAGTGGCTCGGCCAGTGCGGGTGGCGCGGCCAGCAGTGGCGCTTGTTCGGGTGGCTCGCCGTGGAGGTCGAGGACGAGCGCGCCCGCCTCGGCGGCGATGAGGGCGCCAGCCGCGAAGTCCCAGCGCGACAGGCTCAACTCGTAGTACGCGTCGACCCGACCACATGCCACTGAGCACAGGTCGAGAGCGGCTGAACCCATCCGACGGACGTCGCGGATCCGCCCCAGGATCCGACCCAGGACCCGCCCCTGGTGGCGGCGCTGGTCGGGCTGGTAGCCGAAGCCGGTGGCAACCAGGGCTCGGCCCAGGTCGGTCTCGTCCGACACCGAGATGGGTTGGCGGTTGCGGGTGGCGCCGCCACCCCGCACGGCCCGGAACCCGTCGCCGGTGAACACGTCGATCACCACCCCGGCCTGGACCACCCCGTTCACCTCGGCTGCGATCGACACGGCCACGCCCGGGTGGCGGTAGACGTAGTTGGTGGTGCCGTCGAGGGGATCGATGACCCATCGCACGCCCGAGCTGCCGGCCCGGTCACTGCCCTCCTCGCCCAGCACGCCGTCGTGTGGGCGGGAGCCGAGCAGGCGCTCGACGATGAGCTGCTCCGCGGCGCGGTCCATCTCGGTGACCATGTCGGTGGCGCTCGACTTGGTCGACACGGAGGCTCGCCCGCGGTCGATGGCCTCCGCCAACACATCGGCCGCGGCCCGGGCCGCCTCCTCGGCCAGGTCGGCCAGGTCGGCCAGGTCGGCGGGCTCGGTAGCTGATGTCATCGGATCATCTTGGTCGCTTGTACGGTGGGCGCGTGGCCAGCGCTGCTCCCGGACCGGGAGGGACCCCCGAACGGGTGCTCGCGGTGTACGCCCATCCCGACGACCCGGAGGTGTCCTGCGCCGGCACGCTGGCCCGGTGGGCCGACGAGGGCGCCGAGGTCCGGCTGGTGGTGTGCGCCAAGGGTGACAAGGGGTCGAGCGATCCCGAGGTGGATCCGGCCGAGCTGACCGCCCGCCGGGCGGCGGAGGCGGCCGCCGCGGCCAAGGTGCTGGGCCTGGCCGACCACGAGAACCTCGGCCAGCCCGACGGCGAGGTGGACAACACCCTCGAGCTGCGGGCCGCGCTGGTGGGCCGCATCCGCGCCTTCCGGCCTACCGTGGTGGTCTCGTGCGACCCGACCGCGGTCTTCTTCGGGAGCCGCTACGTGAACCACCACGACCACCGCGGCGTCGGGTTCGCCGTGCTCGACGCCTGCTCGCCGGCCGCATCCAGTCCGCTGTACTTCCCCGATCTGGGTCCCGCTCACCGGGTCGGGTCGGTGTACCTGTCGGGCACGTTGCACCCCGACACCTGGGTGGACATCGAGTCCACGTTGGAGCGCAAGGTCGATGCCCTGCGCTGCCACCGCAGCCAGGTGGGGGACGACCTGGACCTCGTGGGGGAGGTGGTGAGGCGCCGCGCCGCCTCTGCCGGGGTCGAGGCCAGCTGGACCGTCTCGGGCGAGGCCTACGCCGAAGCCTTCCGCGTCTTGCGTTTCTAGGCGGTACCGGCGTGCCCGCCGGTGGCAAGCCTCCTTGCGGGCGCCTTCGCCATCCGCAGTGGCGAGGCTCGAGCGGATTCGCCCTGACCCACCGCGTGGCGTCAGCGTACGCGGGGGCGCTTTTCGGGAGCGAGGGCCGGGCGATCAGGGCCGGTGGGACGGTGCTGGATGGTCTTCCACTCACCCATCGCTCGCAGGGCCAGCACCACCACCACCGCCACGCCGATCGCGCCGGCAAGGGCACCGATGAGGCCGCCCAGCGCGTCAGGGGTGGCGCAGTCGCCCGTGCACTGAAGGTCGGTGAACGCGTAGCCGATGAAGGCGCCGATGGCCCCTGAAGCGACGATGGCCGCGAAGCCCAGCACCCGGGCGGTGACCGATGGCAGGGCGGTGGGAGGCGCCCCCTGCGTGTTGTCGGGCAGCGCGTCGGTCAGCGGGGAGTCGGGATCGTCGGCCATCGAGTCCATGCTAGGAGGCGTCGCCCGTCGTTGGGATCGGTCTGCCGATGGGGTCGCTGGACCAGGCTCTAGAGTCACTGGGCGTGAAGCCGCTCGTGGTGCTGCCCACCTACAACGAAGCCGAGAACGTGCTGGTGGTGCTGGATCTCGTGCGCGACCACGTGCCCCACGCGGAGGTCCTGGTGGTGGACGACGGCAGCCCGGACGGCACCGCGGATCTGGCCGAGAAGTGGGGGGCCGACAGCGGAGGCGTGACCGTGCTGCGACGGGCCGAGAAGTCCGGTCTGGGTTCGGCTTACCGCGCCGGGTTCGGTTGGGGCCTGGCCCACGGCTTCGAGATCCTGATCGAGATGGACTCGGACCTGCAGCACGACCCGGCGATGCTGCCCGCCCTGATCCATGCCGTCGAAGATGGCGCCGACCTGGCCATCGGCTCGCGCTACGTGCCCGGCGGCTCGGTGCCGGGCTGGAAGTGGTCGCGGCGGCTGCTGTCCCAGGGCGGCAACATCTATGCGTCCATCGTGCTCGGCCTGCACGTCCGCGATCTGACGGCCGGGTTCCGCGCCTACGCCGCCGACGCACTGAGCGCGATCGACCTCGGCGCGGTCAAGGCCGACGGATACGGCTTCCAGATCGAGATGGCCTACGCGGTGGCCGGCAACGGCGGTCGCATCGTCGAGGTCCCGATCGCGTTCGGCAGCCGCGAGCGCGGGTCCTCCAAGATGTCGAGCCACATCGTCGTGGAGGCCCTGGCCATGGTCACCTGGTGGGCGCTGCGGGACCGGTTGCTCAAACGCGGACGCCCGATGCCCACGACGCGGGTCACGTCGCAATGAGCATCGACTGATCCCGGACGTCACGGCCGATTGCGATCCAACGTCGAAATGGTGTCGATCGCGTGACGATGATCCGAAGGCCCCTCGCCAGACCGCGGGATCGGTCGGATGGGTCATTTTCCCCGTATCACCCCGTCGTGCCATGGGCGATACTGACCCCGGTGAACGCGACCGAGCTCAGCCTGGTTCCTTCGTGGCGTCTCGGTCACCTGCTCCAACACCAGCGCGAGCAAGCCGGTCGCACGGTCGACCAGGTGGCCGCCGGGTCGACGAACTGGTCGGCGTCGGATCTGCTCGACGATCGAGCGCGGCGACGCGAGCCTGACCGACGCCGACATCCTGGCCGTGGTCGAGCTCTACGGGGTCGACCCCGACGAGCTGCTACCGGGGCGCCACGAGCTCGTGGTCGATCTCGATCAACGCGAGCTGGCTGTCGCCGGGCCACACCCAACCGCTGGCCGGCTCCGCCCCCACCGCAGACGAGGTGCTGGCCAGCTACCTGTCGCTGGTGTACACGCTGCGGTCCACGGAGCCGGGTACCCCGCTGTCGCTGCGCCAGGGCGATCTGGACGTGCTGGCCCGGGCCCTGGCCCTGGCCACCCCCGAGGTCGAGCACCGACTACGTGACCTGATGGTCGAGCCGGCGGCCGAGGTGCGCCGACGGTTCTCGCTGCTGCGCGCCCGGGTCCTGGTGCCGGCCGCCGGCGTGCTCGTGGCGGTGTGCGTGGGCGGTGCCCTGGTCGTCTCCAGCCACTCGACGTCCAACCCGGGTCCGGTGCCCACGGCCCGCATCGGCAACGCCGAGGTGCAGACCCGCAACCCCGACGGCAGCGCGGGGGCCCAGCACACGAGGGCCCCGGATGCCGGCGCCCCTTATCCCGGCGATCCCGTGGTGGTGACGGGCAACAACATCACCGCCGACCAGATCCCGGACGGAGGCGTCGGCCTGGCGCCGGCCCAGTCGGTGACCCGAGCCTCCGCGTCGTCGACCACCAGCACCACCACCGGCTGAAGCGATCGGCGTCGCCGGCACTCGCGCCCGGTACGGACGATCTCGGGCACACTTGGGTGATGCGTGACTGGCTGGTGGCCGGAGCGGTGATCGAGGGCCCGGAGGGGGTACTGCTGGTGCAGAACCGGCGGCGCAACGGCTCCCATGACTGGTCGCCGCCGGGCGGGGTGATCGACGAGGGCGAGAGCGTGATCGATGGCCTGGCCCGCGAGGTGACCGAGGAGACCGGGCTGGTCGTGACCAGCTGGGAGGGCCCCATCTACGACATCGAGGTGGTTGCGCCCGACCTCGGGTGGCGCCTGCGGGTCGAGTCCTTCCGGGCCGCTCGACTACACGGGCGAGCTGGTGGTCGACGATCCTGACGGCATCGTGGTCGACGCCTGCTTCGTGGATCCCGCCGTGTGCCTGGGTCACCTCCGGGGTGCGTCGCGGTGGGTGGGCGAGCCGTTGTCGGAGTGGTTGGCCGAACCGTGGTCCGGTCTGCGGTCCTTCGGTTACGACGTGGCCGGTGCCGAGCTCGGCGCGCTGTCGGTCACCCGCCGCGGTGGCTGATGGCACGGCGACTCGTCGTGGATGAGCCCGGCATCCTGCACGTCGACATGGACGCCTTCTTCGTGTCGGTCGAGCTGATCGACCACCCGGAGCTGCGAGGCCGTCCGGTGGTGGTGGGCGGGGCCGGGGACCGCGGGGTGGTGGCGGCCGCCTCCTACGAGGCGCGGTCATATGGCATCCACTCGGCCATGTCGTCGGTGCGAGCCCGGCACCTGTGTCCGCATGCGGTGTTCCTGCACGGTCGCCACGATCGCTACGGCGAGGTCAGCGGCCAGGTGATGGAGATCTTCACCTCGTTCACCCCGCTGGTGGAGCCGATCTCGCTGGACGAGGCGTTTCTCGACGTCCGATCCGCCCGCCGACTCCACGGCGCCCCCACGAAGATCGCGACCGATATCCGCCGCCGGGTGCACGACGAGGTGGGCATCACCTGTTCGGTGGGGATCGGCCCATCCAAGTTCGTGGCCAAGCTGGCGTCGGAGACGGCCAAACCGCAGGTGTCGGTGGACGGTCCCCGGCCGGGCCTGGGGGTGAAGGTGGTGGCGGCCGACGAGGTGATCGACTTCCTCTGGCCGTTGCCGGTGTCGGCGCTGTGGGGTGTGGGCCCGGCCACGCTCACCCGCCTCAACCGGCTGGGCGTGTCCACCATCGCCGAGCTGGCCGACATGCCGGTCGAGCTGGTCACCTCGGCGCTGGGTTCGGCCGCCGGGCGCCACCTCCACGCGCTGGCCAACGGCATCGACGAGCGCGCCGTCGAACCGGCCCGGCCCCTCAAGTCGGTGGGCCACGAGGAGACCTTCGTCCATGACCACCACACCCAGGAGACCCTGCATCGGGAGGTCGTGCGCCTGGCCGACGCGGTGGGGAGTCGGCTGCGCCGACACGGGCTGGCCGGTCGCACCATCACCCTCAAGGTGCGCTTCAGCGACTTCCACACCATCACCCGCTCGACCACCCGACCCGAGGCCACCGACTCGACCCCGCTCATCATCCGGGAGGCGAAGCAGTTGCTGGCCGCGGTGGACCCGTCGCCGGGCGTCCGCCTGATCGGGGTCAGTGTGAGCGGGCTCAGCGAGGGCACGGCTCGCCAGTTGAGCCTGGACGAGGATGGGTCGGTGGGCTGGGACGACGCCACCGAGGCGGTGGACGCCATCCGGGCCCGATTCGGGCGGTCGGCCATCGGCCCGGCCACGCTGGCCCAGGCGGGCCAGGTGCGGGTGCGCCAGGAGGCCGAGGCACCCTGGGGCCCGGACCGGACGGTCCCGCCGGGCACGTCGACCGACCCTGGCGACTGACCGGTCCTGCACCCGATGACCCGGAGGCTCAAGGCGACCCGGCCATCGGTCGAAAAACGGTCGGAGATCCATTCCGCGCGTTGTTGACAGGCGGCTCCTGTGGAAAGATGAAGACCGGGATCTCCAGAACCGTCGGGCCGCCGGTCACCACGACCGGGACCAACCGACAAGGGGTGTAGCAGGTGCCGCTTTCCGAGGACGAGCAGCGAATCCTCAGCGAGATCGAGGCCAAGCTCTACGAGAGCGACCCGGGTCTGGCGCGTGACATCGCCGACACCACCATCTACACCCACGCCTACCGCAACCTGAAGTGGTCGATACTGGGCTTCGTCGCCGGTCTGGCTGTCCTGATCCTCACCTTGGGCATCAGCTTCATCCTGGCCTTCTTCGGCTTCGTGATCATGCTGGTCTCGGCGCTCGCCTTCGAGCGCAACGCCCGCCGTATGGGCAAGGCCGGGATGGACCAGATCACCCAGTCGATGCGGGCCGCGGGGTTGCGCGACTACTTCGGCAACACCAGTCAACGCATGCGGGACCGCTTCAAGCGCGCGACGAGTAGTCCGGCGCAGGCGGCGGGCGTCGAGCTGACCGGCCAGCCGTCGCCACCGCGGGACCTGATCGGTCACGATGGTCTGCACCGTCTCGGTCGTCTGCTCTGCGGTCCGGGCGTCACCGTCGTCGATGGCATCGGCCCCGAAGAGCGCGGCATCGGCGGCCGAGGCCAGGGCCATCAGCCGGGGCGACTGGGTGGGGAGCCGTCGGCCGGCCCGAGCCGCGAACTCCCGGGCCGTCTCGTCGTCCCGGCGGCTCTGACCCAACTGGGCCAGGGCCTCCTCGGACTCCAACCAGGCCAGCCGGACCCGGGCGCCCGGATCGCGGGCGCGCTCACGCCGGCGCCGGCGCCGTAGGGCCAGCAGCGACGGCACGGCCACCAGGTAGACCAGGGCCAGCACCAGCAGCGCCAGTCCGATGACACCCGACCAGGCGGCCAGGTCGAGGCCTGCGCCGTTGGTGGATCTGGTCGGACCGCTCGCCGTCTGCGGGGCCTGTGTGGTGGTGGGTCCGGCCGGGAGGCTGGCCACGGTGGACGGCGGCTGGGTCACCGGGGTGGATCCGCCGGGGCCGTCGCCTCGGCCGGTGTTCTGCTCGGGGGTCACGCCCAGGTAACGGACTTCGTTCGGGGCGCCGCGGCCCGGGGTGGGCTCGAACGGCACCCAGCCATACTGGCCGAGGTAGACCTCGGGCCAGGCGTGGGCTTGGGCCCCTTTCACGTCGTACTGGCCGGCCACGCCCGTGTCCTGGACACCGGGGGTGAACCCGACGGCCACCCGGGTGGGCAGCCCGACCGAGCGGGCCAGCGCCGCGAACGTGCCGGCGAACTGCTGGCAGAAGCCCCGCTTCAGTCGCAGGAAGAGATCCATGGCGTGGTTGTCGTTCTGGTAGTCCACGGTGGCGTCGTAGGTGAACCCGCCGCTGGAGCGGAAGTAGGTCTGGAGCGCCATGGCCTTGTCGTAGGGTGTCCGAGCCGACGCGGTGACCTCGCGAGCCGTCTGGGCGGCCGAGGCGCTCAGCCCGGGCACAGCCAGGTCCTGGCTGCGGATGGCGGTGGGGATGGTGCGGTCGGCGCCTCGCAGCTCGCTGGGGGTGTAGTCCGGTTCCACCGACCGGACCCGGTAGGTCAGGCTGTCGGAGTCGGACAGGTTGGTGTCCACGATCAGCGTCGAGGAGCTGGCCTGGTAACGGGCCCGGAAGGCGAGGGGCTGGACGGCGACGGGCACATACGCGGCCGGGAGCCACAGCTCGGCCAGCCGGCTGATGGTGAACGTCTGGTTCAGGGTGGCCTGCTTGGCGGGCTCGGGCACACCTTGGGGGAGCGTTCCCGACAGGTGACCTGACGCCGAGTCGTACTTGCCGCTGGATTCCCAGATCTGGCCGGTGAAGGTGTCCAGTGAGGTGAGGCGCCAGTAGGCGGGCCGGGGGCTGTTCACCGTGAACAGGCTGACATCGGCATCGGGTCCGGTCAGCTTGCTCTTGATGTCCACGAGCGGGCTGATGGTGACCCGGTCGCCGCCCCCGCCCTGGTTGCCGTGCCAGTGGACCAGCCCGGGTTGGCCGGCGCCGGGGAGATGGGGGGCCACGATCGCCCCCGCCAGCACCGAGACGATGATGGCGGCCGCACCCACGTGGACGAGCCAGGACGAGCCTCGCTCCACCTGGTTGGCCAGCCAGGTGGTGGTGCGCTCGCGCTGGGCGACCCGGTGCTCGAGGACGAACGCCATGGCCGCGGCGACGTACAACACGGTGGTGAGGATCTGGCCCCGGCTCGAGCCCACGAAGATGGTGAAGCCGGCCAGGGTCAGGGTGGGGACAAGAGCTTCGATCGGCGACCAGAGCCGGAACGCCGCCCAGTCGGCCAGGAACACAGCGAAGCACACGGCCAGCGCCGCGGCCAGCATGAACCCGGACTGCGGTGCGGTCGGCGCCACCACCGTCTGGAAGGCGTGCCACGAGGTCAACACCGAACTGCGGGCGGCCTCCGCGGTGGCGCTGGTCGGCAGCCCCAGCCAGGCGGTCTGGTGGAACACCAGCCACGTGACCAGCACCACGAAGCCCAGCGCCGTTCCCACCGCGGCCAGGCCCAGGTGCACGCCGCGCCGGCGGGCCGCGGCCAGCCAGACGTGGGTGGTGCCGCCCACCACGACGAGCGGGACGGTGTAGGTGGCGCCGCTGAAGATGCGCGAGAAGCCGACGATCACCGCCAAGGTCACCAGGGCCAGGAAGCACTCCGCCGCGCCCAGGTGGGCGGGCCCCTCGGGCCGCGCCGGGCGCGCACGCGCCGGCGGGGCCGGACCGGGCTGGTCGTCGAGGGGAGGGATCGGAGGGAGCCGGCCATGCCCTGGTGGCGGTCATCGGTGAGGCCGGCTCCAGCGGGCCCAGTCGTCCATCTGCTCGAAGTCGGCCGCAGTGGCCGCCGCCGGGCTACGGGGGCGGGGGTCACCGGAGCCGGTCGGCGCCACCGTCCCTGGGTGCGGCGCGACGGATGCACCGTGCGGTTCCAGGTCTCGGCGAACCCGGCGTCGCCGGTGATGGTCATCACGCCTCGCATCGGGGTGGTAGGCGCAGGTGCTGCGCCATCCCAGCTCGACCGGTCGAAGGCCACGATGGTGAGCGCCCCGAAGCGGGGCCGCAGGCGGGCCAGCCGTTCGAGCTCGGCCTGTCCGGCGAGGGCCACGACCACCACCAGGGCACCACCCGGCGCCCCCCGCGCCAGCCGGTCCAGGACCCGTTGGAAGGCGGCCTCGTTGGTGGCCTCGACGCTGGCCAGGTGTTCCATGATGGCCTCGGTGTGGGCGTGTCCGGCGGCGAAACCCGAGTCGGCGCCGTCGGTGGAGACCAGCCGAACGAGATCCTGACGACGGGCGCTGGAGGCCACCAGACTGGCCGCGGCCGAGATCACCAGCTCCAGGGACTCCGCGGTGTTGGTCGACGAGCGCACGTCGACCAGCACCGTGGCCCGGCCCTGCCAGGGCAGCTCGTCCTGGCGGACCATGAGGTCGTCGTGGCGGGCGGTCGAGGGCCAGTGGACCCGACGCAGGTCGTCGCCCACCACGTAGTCGCGCAGCGCGTAGAAGTCCTCACCGCCGCGGCCCAACGAGTTCGGGTGCTCGGCTCCGGCCAGCGGATCGTTGCCCGTGGTCAGCGGCAGCGGCTCGATCTCGTCGACCCGGGGGTAGACGGTCAGGTCCGACGCCCCGGAGGCGGTGAGGGTGGTCCGGGCCAGCCCGAACGGGTCGGTCAGCTCGACCTGGAGCGGGCCCACGGTCAGGATGCCGCGGCGGTCGGTGGGCAGCCGATAGGCGGCGCGCGCCGACTCCCCGGGGGCCAGCGGGCCGACCAGCAGGCGGGCGCCGCGGGTGCCCGACACCGCATCGTGGAGGCTGAGCAACGGGGACCGGCCCGAGCCCTGGTTCTGGACCTTGACCTCCACCCGGCTGGGTGTGCCGGCGTACACCCGCGGGGGGTGGAGCTCGCGGGACACGTCGATGCGGATGCGGGCCAACGACACGCCGGCCACGGTGATCGCCACCAGCACCAGGAGCACCGCGCCCAGCACGTACAGCTCGACGGTGCCGAACAGACGGCCGGCGACCAGCAGGCCGACGCCGGTGAGCAGGGTCAGGCGACCCTGGAGGGTCAGCATGGGCCTCAGGTGGCCGTGTCGGTGGGAACCGCCACGCGGCGCAGGATCTCGTCGAGCAGATCAGCCGAGGTCGCGCCCTGCAGCTGCGCCTCGGCGGTGACCAGCAGTCGGTGGGCCAGCACCGGCCCGGCCAGCGCCTTGAGGTCGTCGGGGATCACGTAGGACCGGTTGTCGGCCGCGGCCCGGGCTCGGGCCACCCGCATGAGGCTGAGCGGTGGCTCGGGGCGACATGCCGAGCGCGAACTGGGGGTGGCGTCGGGTGGTGTCGGCCAGGTCGACGAGGTACGCCCGCAGGCTGGGGGCGACGTGCACCGATCGGGCGGTGGCGATCATCGCCTCCACGTCGGGTGCACTGACCACGGCGCCGATGTCGTCGAGGCTGGTGTGGTCACCGTGGGTCTCGAGGATGTCGATCTCGGCGTCACGTGAGGGGTATCCCACCGAGACCCGCATGAGAAAGCGGTCGAGCTGGCTCTCGGGCAGGGGATAGGTGCCCTCGTGCTCGATCGGGTTCTGGGTGGCGATCACCATGAAGGGGGATCCCAGGGGGTAGGTGGCGTTGTCCACCGTGACCTGGCCCTCGGCCATCGCCTCGAGCAGGGCCGACTGCGTCTTGGGCGAGGCCCGGTTGATCTCGTCGCCCAGCACGATGGGGGCGAACACCGGCCCGGGGCGGAACTCGAAGCAGCCGTCGCTGCGATTCCACACGGTGACCCCGACGACGTCGGAGGGCAGCAGGTCGGGCGTGAACTGGATCCGACCGAAGGTGCAGTCGATCGAGCGGGCCAGGGCCTTGGCCAGGCTGGTCTTGCCCACCCCGGGCACGTCCTCGATGAGCAGGTGGCCCTCGGAGATCAGGCAGAGCAGGGCCAGACCGATCACCTCGGGCTTGCCCTGGATGACGCGCTCGATGTTGGCGGAGATGGCGTCGAAGGTCGCCGCAAACGGCGCGTGCGTCGGCCACCGTTTCCTGCGTCGCCAAGAAAGTGCTCCTCAGTCGTGGATGGACGGCCGGCGTTCCCGCGACCGTCGTGTTGCAGAGAAGTTCGGTGCGACCGCCGGGTGGGTTTGGTCCCCAGGTTAGGGCGGCCGACGCACTTCCATCGGCCGGTGCCCCTCCACCTGGAGCACTACCTTCTCGCCCATGTCCTCCCAGATCGTCTCCGACGACCCCGGTCTGGGGCGCCAGGTGGGGTCTCGGGTGGTGGTGGCCGTCGACGTGGGCGGGACCAAGCTGGCGGCCGGCTTGGTCGACGACCGGGGCCAGGTGCTGGTCCGGGACCGGGTGGCCACCCCTGACCTGGGGCCGGACCGGGGCGATGAGCTGTTCGGGGTGCTGGTCGATCTGGTCGACCGGGTGTGCGCCGAGGGCGTCGCGCTCGGCGTCGGCGACCCGGTGGGTTGCGGCGTCGGCAGCGGTGGTCCCATGACCGCCGAGGGCCGGCAGGTGTCGCCGCTCAACATCGCGGCCTGGCGCGACTTCCCGTTGCGGGCCCGACTGGCCGATCACCTGAGCGGCCTGGCCGTGTTCGTCGACAACGACGCCAAGGCGTTGGCCCTGGCCGAGGGCTGGCGGGGCGCGGCCGAGGGGTGCGACGACTACCTGGCCATGGTGGTGTCCACCGGGGTCGGGGGCGGGGTGGTGGTCGACGGGGCCCTGCTGGACGGGGCCGCGGGCAACGCCGGCCACATCGGCCACCTCAACGTGGAACCGCAGGGCCGGCGGTGTCGATGCGGCAGCACCGGGCTGCCTGGAAGCGGAGGCGTCCGGCACGGCCATCGCCGAGATCACCGGAGCACCCCCGGCCCAGGCCGGGCCCGAGGTGGTCGAGCGGGTCGGCACGCTCGTGGGTCGGGCCGTGGCCGATGTGGCCGTCCTGTTGGACCTGCGCCTGGCCGTGGTGGCCGGCTCGGTGGCGCTCGGCTACGGCCAGCCGTTCTTCGACGCCGCCCAGGTCGAGATCGACCGGCGGGCCCAGCTCGACTTCGCCCGGGGCTGTCGCATCGTGGCCGCCGGGCTCGGGGCCGACGGACCCCTCGTCGGGGCCGCGGCCGTCGGCCTGCGCGGGTTGGGCTGGCGTCTGGGGACGGGCCCGGCTCGACCGCCGGGCCCGCAGTAGCCTCACCTCGTGGATCCCACCTACAGCCCGGAGGCCGAGTCCTACCGGGAGAAGATCCAGGCCTTCCTGGCCGAGCACCTCCCGGCCGGCTGGCAGGGGGTGGGGGCGCTGCCCAGGGCCGAGGCCGAGCAGTTCGCCCGCGCCTGGCGAGCCACCCTCCACGACCACGGCCTGCTGGCCGCCTCCTGGCCGCGCCGAGTACGGGGGCGGTGGGTTGAGCGAGGTCGAGCAGGTGATCCTGGTCGAGGAGTTCTACCGAGCCGGCGTGCCCACCGGCACCGGCAACGACGTGTTCGGCATCCAGATGGTGGGCAACACCATCCTGGAGTGGGGCACCGAGGAGCAGAAGGCCCACTTCCTGCCCCGCATCCTGTCGGGCCAGGACATCTGGTGCCAGGGCTACTCCGAGCCCGACGCCGGCTCGGACCTGGGCAACCTGGGGTGCCGCGCCGTGCTCGACGGCGACGAGTGGGTGATCGACGGGCAGAAGATCTGGACCTCGGCCGGGCACGTGGCCAACTGGATCTTCGTGCTGGCCCGGACCAACCCGGACGCCCCCAAGCACAAGGGCATCTCCTTCCTGCTGGTACCCATGGACCAGCCCGGGGTCGAGGTCCGTCCCATCCGCATGATCACCGGCGATGCCGAGTTCAACGAGGTCTTCTTCACCGGCGCCCGCTGCCCGGCGGCCAACGTGGTGGGCGACGTGAACGCCGGGTGGGGCGTGGCCATGACCCTGCTCGGCTACGAGCGGGGCGAGGCGGCGGCCACCTTCCCGATCATGTTCCGCACCGAGCTGGACCGGCTGGTGGCCCTGGCCGCGGCGTCGGGCCGCTCCGCCGACCCCCTGGTCCGGCAGCGCCTGGCCTGGTGCTGGTCCCAGGTCGAGGTCATGCGCTACCTGGGGATGCGCACGCTCACCCGCTACCTGGCGGGCGGGCACCCGGGTCCCGATGCCTCCATCTTCAAGCTCTTCTGGAGCGAGTACCACAAGGTGGTGACCGAGCTGGCCGTCGACGTCCTGGGGGCGGATGCTCTGGTCCCCAGCGGTCGGTGGCCGTCCAGCTCGTTCCAGGCCGACGACGCCGGCGCACCCAACGACAGCGCCTCGTGGGTGGGCACCTTCTTCGCGGCGCGGGCCGGGACGATCTATGCCGGCACCTCCCAGGTGCAGCGCAACATCCTCGGTGAGATGGTGCTGGGTCTGCCCAAGGAGCCCGGTGGCCCGACGGGGACGTGGCGAGCACTCCAACGACGCGACGGGTGAGGCCGGCCGACGTCACCGCGGCCTCGACCGGATGGGCGGTTGCGCTGGGGGCTGGTGGCGGTCGCGGCCCTGGCGCGGCGACCCGAGCTGTGGTCCACCGCGGCGCGACAGCTGCTCGTGCTGGCTCCGCCGGGCTGGTGGCGGACGCGGCCGTGGCTGCCGTGGCCCGATCCCGGCTACCTGCGGTTCCGGCTCCAGACGGCGTACGGCGATCCGACCCGCCGGCCCGACCCGGCCGACCTGGTCACCTACCTCCACTGGTGTCGGGCCTGGCCCCGGGTCACGCGCTGACCACCGCGGTCGCCGTGGCAGCCGCGGCTCGAGTCGGCCCGACGGGGCGGTCGTGCGCGGCGGCGGAGTCAGCCGAAACGTCCCGGCATGGCGGCAATTCGCCCGGCTAGCCTCGGGGAATGGGCCGGTCATTGGTGCTCAACGCCACCTACGAGCCGCTGTGCGTGGTGTCGGACCGGCGGGCGGCGGTGCTCGTGCTGTGCGACAAGGCCGACATGGTGCACTCCTCCGGCGAGTCCCTGCACTCCGAGCAGCTGACCGCTCCCCATTCCCTCGGTGGTACGGCTCCGGTCGTTCGTGCGTGTGCCCTACCAGCGGCGGACAGCCATCAGCCGTCGGGGCGTCTTCCTGCGCGACGGCGGCGAGTGCCAGTATTGCGGCAGCCGGGCCGAGAGCATCGACCACATCGTGCCCCGCAGCCGCGGCGGTCGACACGAGTGGGAGAACGTGGTGGCCGCCTGTCGCCGCTGCAACACGTCCAAGCGCGACCGCTACCTGCACGAGACCAACATGTGCCTGCGGCGATCGCCGGAGGTGCCCCGCCACCTGAGCTGGGTCCTGGTGGCGGTGGGCCGGGTGCCGGAGGTGTGGGAGCCCTACCTCAGCGACGCGGCCATCCCCGCCTAGGTGCCGGGTGATCACCTGGAGATCGAGGCCTTCGAGCTGGTGCGCGTGCGTGTGCCGATGCGGCGGTCGCGCCGCGCCGCGCACGGCACCATGCCGCCCGAGCGTGACGTGGTGTTGGTACGTGCGATCGGCTCGGACCAGGCCGAGGGATGGGGTGAGTGCAGCACGCTCGAGGCGCCCACCTACACCGGCGAGCACACCGCCGCGGCCTGGGCCGTCCTGCGTGACCTGGTGGTCCCCTGGCCCTGGCCGGCGGGCGGATCGGAGGGTGGGAAACCCGATGGCGTCGGCCGCGGTCGACGTCGCGGTCACCGACCTCTCGCTGCGCCGGCAAGGCATCACGTTGGCGGGCGCGTTGGGCCGGGACGATCCCCAGGGGCCCGGGCTGGCATGGACCGCGGTCGTGGGCGTGCAGCCGAACGTCGACGAGGTGCTCGCCGAGGTCGACGACGCGATCCGCAGCGGTGCGGCCAGCGTGAAGCTCAAGATCGGCCCCGGTTGGGACCTCGAACCGGTCCGAGCTGTGCGTGACGCGTGGCCCCGGCTACGCGTCGCGGTCGACGCCAACGGATCCTACGGTCGCGACGACACCGACCACCTGGTCGGGCTGGCCGGCCTCCTGGCCGAACGCAAGGGCTACATCGAGCAGCCGCTGGCGGCGGCGGACCTGCCCGGCCTGAGCCGGCTGGCGTCGCGGTCGCCTGTGCCGGTGGCGCTGGACGAGTCGGTGACATCCGCGACCGATGCTGGTGTCTTCGGCGCCCTCCGCTCCCGCGGCCTCATCAACGTGAAGCCGGCACGCCTCGGCGGTGTCAGCGCCACGCTGGCGCTGTCGGAGCTGGTGGCGGGTCAGCCGGCGACGTGGCGTCCCGAGACCTTTCTGGGCGGTCTGTTCGAGACGGGCGTCGGTCGTTCAGCCGCGCTGGCCATCGGTCGCTGTCGCGGTCACACGGGCGGAGACCGACCTGGGTCCGAGCGTGTGGTACTTCGACGACGACCTGACCGAGCCGCTGGTCCTCGGTTCCGACTCGTTGCACTGGGGTTCGTCGAAGCCGGGCCTCAGCCTGGCCCCCAGGCCGGAGCGGCTGGCCGAGTTGGCGGTCGACCGGCTGCTGATCCGGCGGTGAGCGCCCGGGCCGTGGACCTGGGAGTGGCCGGGGAGTTCTCGGTTGCCCGCTGGTCGGGCTCGGCTGGCGAGCTCCACGGGCTGGGCTGGCCCGAGCCGCTCGTACCGACGGTGTGGGACCTGCGAGTCACGTCACCCGCGGCTGGTGCTCGGCTCCACCCAGCGGGTGGACGATGTCGACCGGGACAGACTGGCCGAGCACGGCCTGGAGCTGACCACCCGGCGCAGCGGCGGGGGCGCGGTGGTGGTCGAGCCCGGCAACGGTGTGTGGCTCGACGTGTTCGCTGCCTCGCTCCGATCGTCGCTGGGTCGACGATGTGGGCCGATCGTTCGGGTGGTTGGGCGACGCCTGGGTGACGGCCCTCGAGTCGGTCGGCCTCGCCGCCCGACGCCACGACGAACCGCCGCGCGGCGACGGGCTGGCCGCGATGGTCTGCTTCGCCGGCCTGGGCTCGGGCGAGGTCACCATCGGCGGGGCCAAGGCCGTCGGGCTGTCCCAGCGGCGGACCCGGACCGGCGCCCGCTTCCAATGCACGTGCTACCGGCGATGGCACCCAGAACCGCTTCGGGCCCTTGGCATCGAGCTCGACGACCTGGCGCCCGTGGCCGAGGTCGACCGCGACCCGCGGGAGGTGGCCCGAGCCGTCATCGACGCTCTCGCAGCCAGCCACGCCACCGATCAAACAGCCTGATCGAATCGGCCGGGGGCGGATCATCCGCCGGTGCTGATGCCGCAGGCCTTCGCCGCGTTCGCCGCCACGTTCGACACCTCAGAGCTGTTGGTTCCCTTCAGCTTGGTGTCGTCCAGCGCGGCGATGGCCGCGACGATCTTGGTGGTGGCACAGGACTTCTGCGCGGCCGAGACGCTTGCCGGCGCACCGGTGAAGACCGACCTCTCCATCAACTGGTTGGTCAGGGAGGCGTCGCACTGGTCGGCCGCCCGGATCAGGCGCACGGCGGTCGAATCGGGCAGGTCGCTCACAGCCGAGCTCGACGTGAGCTTGCTCATCTGCGGCGTGGTCCGAGTTCGTCACCTTTCCGTAGGTGCAGTTCACCAACGACGCCGGGAGCACTGGGGCCTTCGCGCCGTCAGGGGTGAAGAAGACCGTCGCCCCCTTGGTGTACGACGGCGTGGCCTTCGGCGACGACGACGAGCAGGCCGCGGCGAGCACCGCGACGCCGGCAGCCAGGGCGAGGACGAGGGCAATCGATCGGCGCGTGGGCATTCGTCGCACCGTAGCGGGTCGGTCGCCGGGAATGGGACATCGCGCCACCCAGCTCAGCCGATGGGTGTGCCGAACCCGCCCGTGCAGGAGGCACCCTGCTCGCCGCCCTGGCTGCCGCCGATGAAGTGCTCGACGAACTGCAACAGCCGGGGGTCGCCCGGGGAGTGCAGAGCCAGCTGCGCACCCCAGGCCGACGCCACGATGGGCGTGGGTAGCCCGGGATAGGGGCTCAGCACCAGGTAGCGCTGCAACCCGTCGTAGTGGGTCGTCACCAGGTGGCGGAGCTGGGCCACCTGCGACGGGGGCAGGGAGGATTGATAGGTGATCCACACGGACCCGTGCTCGAGCGAGTGCACGCCGTGCTCGTTGGCGATCGGTTGGTCGTAGATCCCGCAGTTCTGCCAGATGGGGTTGTGGGGTCCGCCCGCCGGGGGTGTGCGGTCGTAGGTGACCGGATCGGTGGTGTGGGTGTGGTCGGTCTCGGCGACCACCGAGGTTCCCCGGGGCAGCCCGACGGTGGTGCCGCTTGGTTGGCTGTGGGCGCTCGACGACGTGCAGCCGCCCAGCGTGAGCACGCCGGCCAGGGCCAGCGCCGCGAGCAGGGTCGCGACCGACGTGCGCCTCGTCCCCGGTGCCGTCATGGCCGGCACTGTAGGCGCGTAGCTGGCGCCGTCGATGGCGGTCCGCAGTGCGGACGGGACTGGCCGTGGCAGTCGACGGGTGGCGTCCCCGACCGGCACTTGGGGGACGCGCCCCGCTTCCGCGGTGAGCCCGTGGAGGCTCGGCCAGCCAGATCTCGCCCTGGGTAGGCACTCGTCAGGAGCTGGGCGCACGTCGGCGCATGGCGATCGATCCTCGGGTGCTCGTCGCCACGCAGCCGCGCCAACCGCAGGGCGCGGTCGACTCGTGATCGGCGGCGCAGTCGAAACCGATCATGGGGCGACCTCGTCGTCGGCTGCGTAGAAGCGGCGTTTCGCCCAGAGCGAGACGTAGACGAGCGCGACCAGGGAGGGGACCTCGATGAGGGGGCCGATGGTGCCGGCGAGGGCCTGGCCGGAGGTGACGCCGAACACCGCGATCGACACGGCGATGGCGAGCTCGAAGTTGTTGCCCGCGGCGGTGAAGGCGACCGACGCGTTGCGAGCGTAGGGGAAGTGCAGGCGGTAGCCGAGGGTGAACGAGCCGATCCACATGACGGCGAAGTAGACGAGCAGGGGCAACGCGACCCGGGCGACGTCGAGCGGGTGGGTGGTGATCTGGTGGCCTTGGAGGGCGAAGAGCACGACGATGGTGAACAGCAGTCCGTAGAGGGCGACGGGACCGATGACGGGGTAGGAAACGGTTCTCGTACCACTCGGTGCCCTTGCGGGCTTCGCCGATCGTGCGGGTCAGGAACCCGGCGGCGAGGGGGATGCCCAGGAAGATCAGCACGGACTTGGCGATGGCCCACACCGACACGTGGAGGTCCGCGGTGTCGAGGCCGAGCCAGGCCGGGCAGCACGGTCAGGTAGAACCAGCCGAGCACGGAGTACATGACGATCTGGAACAGCGAGTTGATGGCGACGAGCACAGCGGCGAGCTCGCGGCTGCCCCAGCGCCAGGTCGTTCCAGATGAGGACCATGGCGATGCAGCGGGCGAGGCCGACGATGATCAGGCCGGTGCGCAGCTCGGGGAGGTCGGCGAGGAACACCCAGGCGAGGGTGAACATCAGCAGCGGGCCGATGACCCAGTTGAGGAGGAGGGACAGGCCGAGGGTGCGGCGGTCGGCGAGCTCGTCGCCGAGGTGGCGGTAGCGGACCTTGGCGAGGATCGGGTACATCATGGCCAGCAGCCCGATGGCGATCGGCAGCGAGACGGTGTCGACCTTGATGCGTTCGAGGGTGGTGTTCAGGTCCGGGATCAACCGACCCAGGACCAGACCGGCGGCCATGGCCAGCCCGATCCACACGGGCAGGTAGCGATCCAGCGTCGAGAGCTTGGCGGTCACCGAGCCGGTGTCGGTCGTGGTCACTGGGCTGTTGTTGCAAGAACCCAGGGTCGGAGGTCCTCCACGCGGCCGTGGGGCCCGCGGGAGGCCGTGAGCGCCAGTCGAGCGTCGCTCAGCAGCATCCGGATTCGGCTGCGGTGGTGGAGCGTCCGAGCGCGACGGGCTCGGCCGCGGCCGGGGCGCAGCACATGGCGGTCTCGTCTCCGCCGACGAGCTGGTTGGTGAGCTGGTCGGAGTCGCCGGTCTTGACGTACCACTCCCACTTGGCGCCGTCGGGGTCGGTCACCCAGGTCTCGACCTTGGTGGCGTAGCAGCAGATCGTGTCGTCGATACCTGTCGTCTCGAGGCCGGTGCTCGACAGGCGGGCCTCGGCGGCTTCGACCTCTCCGGCGTTCTCGGTCTCGACGCCGAGGTGGTTGAGGGTGGCCCCTTCGGGGCCTTCGAACAGCACCAGCTTGAGAGGGGGATCCGCGATCGGCGAAGTTGGCGTAGCCGGGCTTGCGCTTGGCGGGCTCGGTGGCGAAGAGCTTCGAGTAGAACTCGACGGCCTTGTCGAGGTCGGTGACGTTGAGAGCGAGCTGGACTCGTGACACGGGGTTCCTCCGGCTAGGGTTCATTGATGGTAGTCGATGTGTTGATCACTGTACTCACTCATCGAGAAATGTCAATGTGTTCTTGGGTGGGTTCGAGTCAGGAATCGAGGTCCGTGTGAGCGTTCAGGTGTTCAACGGGTGTTGCACCCCGGTGACCGGCGGGGTGCTCGACGAGGCCGACGCCGAGGATCTGGCGGCGGCGTTCAAGGTGCTGGCTGATCCGGCCCGGCTGCGGCTGCTGTCGTTGGTGGCCGCGTCGCAGGCGGGGGAGGCGTGCGCGTGTGACCTGGTCGGGCCGGTCGGGAAGTCGCAGCCGACGGTGTCGCATCACCTGTCGATGCTGGTCGATGCGGGGTTGCTGTCACGGGAGAAGCGCGGCAAGTGGGCCTGGTACCGGGTCGTGCCCGAGCGTCTCGACGGCCTGCGCTCGGCTCTCGCTCCCCAGTAGGACCCCGACACTCTGGTCAGGTCATCTCGATGCCGAGTGACGCGATGAGCGCCTCGACGCGGGCGCGGATCTCGTCGCGGATCGGGCGGACGGCGTCGACGTCCTTGCCGGCGGGGTCGTCGAGCTCCCAGTCCTCGTAGCGTTTGCCGGGATAGAACGGGCAGGCGTCGCCGCACCCCATCGTGATCACGACGTCTGATGCCCGCACCGCGGCGTCGTCGAGCTTCTTCGGATGGGCGCCGGCGGCGGGCAGGTCGATGCCGAGCTCGGCCATGGCCTCGACCACTGCCGGGTTGATGTCGTCGGCGGCGCGGAACCGGCGGAGCGGACCACGACCCGGTCACCGGCGTGGTGGGTGAGCAGCGCGGCGGCCATCTGGGAGCGGCCGGCGTTGTGGACACAGACGAACAGGACTTCGGGGATCGAGGCAGGCGTGTCGGTTTCAGGCATCGGGGGTCTCCGAGTGGTGGTGGGGGTAGAAGAGGCGGACGAGCCCGAAGGCGATGACCATGCCGATGAGTTGCATGACGATGAACATCGGTGCGGAGGATGGGGCGATCCCGGCGAAGCTGTTCGACAGGGTGCGAGCGACGGTGACGGCCGGGTTCGCGAAGCTGGTCGACGATGTGAACCAGTAGGCGCCGCCGATCCACGCACCTACCGCGAACGGGATGACGCTTGCCCGTCCCGTGCGCACGCAGGCTTGGATCAACACCAGCAGCGTCACCGTGGCGACCACCTCGGACACCCAGAGCGCGGGCGAGGACCGGACGTGGGTGGAGATGCTCACCACGGGGAGTTGGAACATCACGTTGGCGAGCATCGCTCCGAGGCAGCCGCCGATCACCTGGGCGACGATGTACGAGCCCGGTGTCGCGGGTGCTGGTGGTGCCCAACATCCGGTCGAGCAGGCTGACGACCGGGTTGAAGTGGGCGCCGGACACCAGCGCCGAACATCAAGATCAAGCCGATCAGCGCGGCCGGCGGTAGCCGCCGCGTTCTCCAGCAGCTGCAGACCGACGTCTCCCGCGGACAGGCGACTGGCGGCGATGCCCGAGCCGATGACGGCCACGATCAGCATGCCGGTGCCGAATGCCTCGGCGGCCAGTCGGCGGGTCAGGTCGAGGCGGAGTTCACCGGTGCCGGTCTCGACCTCGAGGCCCAACTCGCGGTCGCTCGGATGCAGCTCGTCGGTCACGACGCCTCCGCCAACGCCGCGACCTTTCGGATCCGGTCCCGGAGCTCGCCCACCGCGGCGTCGAAGGCCGCCTTGGTCCCGACCGGCACCGGGTCGGGGATCGACCAGTGCAACCAGGTGTCATCCGGGGCGAGCTCCTCGTGGGCCCGGTCGCACACGGTGATGACCAGCTCCCGCGTCGCGTCGACGTCGGCCAAGCCATGGGGTGTGGCGCCCTCGAGATCGAGTCCCGCCCGCCGAGCCGCCGCTGCGGCGCCGGGGTGGACTCGATCGGCGGGATGCGTTCCCGCCGACCGGGCCGGCTCACCGGTGGCCTGTCGCCACAGGGCCGCGGCCAGCTGGGAGCGCGCCGAGTTGGCGCGGCACACGAACAGCGCGGCACCCACCCGGATCTGTCTACCGGGGGCGAGACCCTCGAGCGCGTCGGATATCAGGTGTACGTAGCGGCGACGTCCGTCGCCGCTTGACCGCGACCGTTCGATCAGCCCCACACGTTCGAGGACGTCGAGATGGTGGGCCAGCAGGTTCGATTCCATCCCGAGTCGTCGGCGCAGCTCGATCGGGGCCCGATCCGACACGGACAGCTCATCGACGAGCTCCAACCGGGCCGGATCGCCCAGCGCGGCGTGTCGCGCCGCTCGCGTTCCCAAGCTCACCGACAGGTTCACCGCCTCACAATCTCACTCACAATCTACTGAGTCAACTAGTGATGAGTTACTAGTCGGCAGGCGGGGCTTGGCCCCGTTCCAGGTTCCGCCTTCGGCGCACACGCCTGGGGAAGTCGGGGGAAGATCATTGACCGTGTGGGGGAAAGTGGCATAGGGTGGGGCCTAGTGGAGGACGGGGGTGCCAAGATCCCACGGCTTCGCCCAACGAGGGGCGGAGTCGGACCGATCGGATCGGGGCACCATCGGCCACCACCTCAGGGGCTCCGAAGCAGGACCGAGCCGGGTGCGAGTCAGCCGGCGGAGAGGGCAGCGTGTTCGTCGGCACCTTCGAGCATTCGCTCGATGACAAGGGCAGGGTCGTCCTGCCGTCGACGTTCCGCAGCTACCTCGCCGACCGCGGGTTCGTCTCTCAGTTCGACGCCTGCCTCGGGGTGTGGACCGAGGAAGGATTCGCCGACGTGGCCAAGCGATTGACCGAGAAGATCCGAGAGGGACTGGCTCCCCAGGACGCCATGCGTGGCTTCTCGGCCAATGCCGCCGAGGTGAAGCCCGACTCCCAGGGACGCATCCTGCTGCCCCACCGCCTGCGCCAGTTCGCCGGCCTTGACCGTGAGGTCGTCGTCATCGGCGCCATCGATCGCATCGAGATCTGGGACACCCGCCGCTGGGGTGAGGTCTCGGCTCGAGCCGACGAGAGCCTGTCCCACGCCGTCACCGCCCTGGGTCTCTGAGGACCTCCGGGCCACATGTCCACCGCCCCCCGACCGATCGACACGCATCACCCGCACACAGGATCCGGATCGCTCATTCGCAGCCTCCCGGCCGGCACGATGGAAGGCCCCTACTCCGCCCGCTTCCCATCCAGCCCGATCGGGGAGACATCCCGACGGGCGCCCGCCGGTCGAGAGGCTGCCGATGAGCGATCCACCTGTGGCCCCCGCCATCCACATCGCCGCCACAGCCAGCATTCTGGGAATCCTTGCCCTCGGAAACCGCAGGCAAGGATTCCCAGGTGCCGAGAGAAGGGTTCCATGGTCGACCCGGCGCCGGGGTATTCGCACCGACCGGTCATGGTCGACCGCATCACCGACCTGCTGGGCGCGGTGGCACCCGGCATCCTCGTCGATGCCACCCTGGGGGGCGCCGGTCACGCCGTCGCCCTGTTGGAGGCGAACCCCGGCCTGCGCCTGATCGGTCTCGACCAGGACGCCGACGCCCTGGCCTCCAGCGCCGAGCGCCTGGCCGGCCGCATCACCGGCCAGCCCGATCGGGTGGTGCTGGAACGGGCCCGGTTCGATCACCTGGCCGACGTGGTGTGGGCGCACCGCGGGACCGATCCGGTCACCGCCGTGCTCTTCGACCTGGGTGTCAGCTCCCCACAGTTGGATCGGGCCGAGCGCGGGTTCAGCTACCGCCACCGCGCACCACTCGACATGCGCATGGACCAGCGAGCCGAGCGCACCGCCGCCGACGTGATCAACACCTATGACGAGGCCGAGCTGACCTCGGTGCTGCGCCGCTTCGGGGATGAGCGCTACGCCGGTCGCATCGCCCGGGCCGTGGTCGCCGCCCGACCAGTCACCACCACCACCGAGCTGGCCGACCTGGTGCGTGACGCCATCCCGGCCCCGGCCCGCCGCCGGGGCGGCCACCCGGCCAAGCGCACGTTCCAGGCCGTCCGCATCGAGGTCAACCGCGAGCTCGACATCCTGGCCGGCGCCCTGGACCAGGCCATCGAGCTGCTGGCTCCGGCGGGGCGCATCGCCGTGCTCTCGTACCACTCGGGTGAGGACCGCATCGTCAAGGACCGGCTCCGCCAGGCCGAAACCGGCGGCTGCGTGTGCCCGCCAGGCCTGCCCTGCGTGTGCGGGGCGGTGCCGCGCCTGGCGCTGTTGCGCCGGGGAGGCTGGACGGCCACCGAGGCCGAGCAGACCGCCAACCCCCGGTCCGAGAGCGCCCGTCTGCGCGCCGGCGAGCGCCTGGACGCACCGCCCGCGCCCGGCGGCGGTGCCGGTGCCGGGGACCGACCATGAGCCCGGCCGAGGCCGCCGCTCGGGTCGAGGCCGCTCCCACCAAGGGAACGCCCCGGCGTCCCGCGCTGCGCACGGCCCGACCTCCGCAGAGCCGCTGGGCTCGCGCTGCCGCCGCCGTGCGCCAGGGAAACCTCCTGGGGCGGATCGGCACCCTCACGGCCGGCGCCTTGTTCCTGGGGGTCTTCGGCGTGGTCGTCTTCCAGGCCCTGTTGGTGCAGGGCCAGGCCCGGTTGGATCACGTCAACCGCGAGATCGCCACCCAGCAGCAGCAGGCCAAGCAACTCCACCTCCAGGTGGCTCAGCTCAACTCGCCCGAGCGCATCGTCACCTACGCCCGCAACCAACTGCACATGGTGGACCCCGGCGACGTGGTCTACCTCCAGCAGGCTCCGGGTGACGATGCCCAGGCCGCCACGGCCACCACCCTCCCGCTTGCACCCGCCACTTCGACCACGGTCGCCAAGCCGACCACGCCCACGACCGCAGCCAAGACCTCTCCGGCCAGCTCGGCCGGGTCACGCCGGCCGTGAGCACCGGCCCGCGATCCGAGCGGCCCAGTTCGAGCCGGATCCTGGGGCCATCCGCAAGCTCTCGCTCGGCCTCCGCCGCGTCCCGTCGCGCCGCGTCCTCGACCCGGAGAGGCCCGCTGCCGGCTGCCCCCGTCCTGCGAACCCGGATCCCTCGGGAGCTCGCCCGGCCCGGCGGCGCCCGCTCGTCGGGTCAGGGCACCCGCCGCCCGTCGGCTCAGGCCTCCGGTCGCATCCCGGCCCGGACGGCTTCGCGCACCTCGGCCCGGACGGCTTCGCGCACCTCGGCCCGGACGGCTTCGCGCACCTCGGCCCGGACGGCTTCGCGCACCTCGAGCCGACCGCCGCGACCACCGCGACCGACGAGGCCGGCCCGGACGCACAGGCAGCCGCCGGCTCGGCGCGCGGTGGCCAAGGCCGATACTCGGCGCCGGCTGCTCCTGCTGCTCACCGGTCTCATCGGCATCTTCGGCCTGATCGTGTGGAAGGTGGCCGACCTCCAGGTGCTCAACCCTGGCCACTACCTGGCCGTGGTGACCTCCCAGACCGTGCACTCCGAGACCCTGGCCGCCGACCGAGGGTCGATCTACGACCGCAACGGCAACGAGCTGGCCCTCACCGTGCCGGGCAAGACGGTGTTCGCCGATCCCAAGTTGATCACCGACGCGGCCGCCGACGCCCTGAAGCTCTCGCCCCTGCTGGGCATCCCGGTGGCGGATCTGATCCCAAAGCTCGAGGCACACAACCAGTTCGACTACCTGGCCCGCAAGATCCCCGTGTCGGTGGCGGACAAAGTGGCGGCTTTGAAGCTGCCGGGCATCGACCTGCTCGACGAGCCAACGGTACAGATGCCCGACGGGGCCACCACCGGGTCGCTGCTGGGTTCGGTGGACATCGACAACAAGGGTCTGGGCGGGCTCGAGGCGCAGTATGACAGGATCTTGACCGGGATCCCGGGTGAGCTCACCCTGGCCGAGAGCCCCCAGGGCCACACCATCCCGGTGGGGGAGCACCAGCTGGTGCCGGCCCGTGCCGGTGAGGATCTGGTGCTGTCCATCGATCGGTCGATGCAGTACCAGACCGAACAGATCCTGACCCAGCAGGTGCAGGCGGCCGGCGCCAAGGGCGGCATCGCCATCGTGTCGAGCACCGCCACCGGTGACATCCTGGCCATGGCCAACGTCACCCAGGACCCGACCACCAAGCAGGTGGTGCCCAACTCGAACAACGCGGCGCTGACCACCGTCTACGAGCCCGGTTCGGTCATGAAGCTGGCCACCGTCTCGGCCGCCCTGGAGAAGGGCTTGGTCACCCCGGCCACCAAGATCGTCGTCCCCGGTAGCTACAACGTTGCCGGCACCACCTTCACCGACGCCGAACCTCATGGCACCGAGACGATGACCGTGGACCAGATCCTGACCCAGTCCTCCAACATCGGCACCATCGAGATCGCCCAGCGGCTTGGCCAACAGGGCGTCTATGACGCGGTCACCAACCTGGGCTATGGGCAGCGCACGGCCCTCGACTTCCCCGCCGAGGCGTCTGGCACGGTCATCCCCCTCTCCGCCTGGTCCGGGACGTCCATCGCCACCATCCCCATCGGCCAGGGGGTGTCGGCCACTCCACTGCAGGTGCTCGAGGCCTACAACACCGTGGCCAACGGCGGCGTGTACGTGCCGCCCCGGCTGCTCGACGCCACAGTGGATGCCCAGGGCCATCGCCACGCCGTGCCCGCGGCCGCCACCCACCGAGTCATGTCGCCGTCGACCTCCGACAAGATGAACCTCATGCTGCGGGGAGTGGTCACCGGCTCCGGCACCGCCCCGCTGGCCGCGGTGGACGGCTACACCGTGTTCGGCAAGACCGGGACGGCCCGCGAGCCCCAGGCCAACGGCGGCTACACCGACAAGCTGGGTCGCTACCACTACGACGCCACCTTCGTCGGTGTGGTGCCGGCCGAGCACCCGGCGCTGTCGGTCATCGTGGTCATCGACGATCCGAGCGGCGCCAACATCTACGGCGGCTCTCTGGCTGCACCGGCGTTCTCCAAGATCGCCTCCTACGCGCTCCGGCTGTTCAGCGTCCCGCCGCCCTCGGTGGACGGGCCGGGCGGGGGCAAGGCCATGCCCGGTTCGGGTGGCGGTGGCTATGAGGGCGCGGTGACCCCCGAGCCAGGGGGCAAGATCCGCGCCGTCGCCACCCAGGTGGTGGCGGTGACCCCGACGACGGCGACCGGGGCGCGATCCCCTCGACCACGGCACCCTGAGCGCCATGAAGCTCTCCGAGCTGGCCGGCGCCCTGGCTGACACGGCAGCGCCGGACGGGGGCGGTCCCGACCCGGGTTGGGATCGGGTCGAGGTCACCGCGGTCGACTTCGACTCGCGTCAGGTGGCGCCGGGCAGCCTGTTCTGCTGTGTACGCGGTGAGCACCTCGACGGCCACGACCACGCCGCGGAAGCGGTGGCCAACGGGGCGGTGGCGCTGATCGTCGAGCGCCGGCTGCCCGTGCAGGTTCCCCAGCTGGTGGTGACCGACACCCGCACGGCCATGGCCCGGGTGGCGGTGGCCTTCCGCCACGACCCGGCCCGAGCCATGTCAGTGGTGGGGATCACCGGCACCAACGGCAAGACGACCACCACCTACCTGCTCCGGGCCGTCTTCGAGGCCGCGGGCTGGACCGGCGACGTCCTGGGGACGTTGTCAGGGGCGCGGACCACGCCGGAGTCGCCCGAACTGCAGGACCGCCTGGCCGCCATGCGCGACGCCGGCACCCGCGCCGTGGCCATGGAGGTCTCGTCGCACGCCCTGGCTCAGCACCGGGTGGACGGGACCTGGTTCTCGGTCGTGGCCTTCACCAACCTGAGTCGCGACCATCTCGACTTCCACGGCACCATGGAGGCCTACTTCGAGGTCAAGGCCCGGCTCTTCTCGCCGGCGTTCACCGACCGGGCCGTGGTCAACCTGGACAACCCCTATGGACGCCTGCTGTTGGATGCGGCCAAGGTCCCCACCACCGGCTTCTCACTCGACGACCTCGACGACCTCGAGGTGGGTCCGGCCGGCAGCCGGTTCCGTTGGCAGGGTCGACCGGTGAACTTGCCGCTGGCCGGGCGGTTCAACGTCTCCAACGCCTTGGCCGCGGCGGAGTGTGCCTTGGCCCTGGGGCTCGCGCCCGACTTGGTGGCTGACGGACTCAGCCGCCCGCTGGTCGTGCCCGGCCGGTTCGAGCTCATCGACGAGGGCCAGCCCTTCGGGGTGGTGGTGGACTATGCCCACACTCCAGATGGGCTCGAGCAGGTGTTGACCGCGGCCCGGGGACTGCGCCCGGCGGGAGAGGTGACGGTGGTTTTCGGGTGCGGCGGCGAGCGGGATGCCTCCAAACGACCGGCCATGGGTGAGGTGGCGGCCGGCCACGCGGATCGTGTAATCCTGACAGCGGACAACTCGCGGGGCGAAGACACCGGAGACATCATCGAGGCCGTGGAACAGGGCTATCTACGGGCGCCAGCTCGTCCCGGTCACGAGTTGGCCATCGAGCCCGACCGCCGGACGGCCATCGCCCGAGCGCTGCGCGCCGCTCGTCCCGGCGACGTGGTGGTGGTGGCGGGCAAGGGCCATGAGGACACCCAGATCATCGGTGGGGTGACGGCGTCCTTCGACGATCGCGCCGTGGTGCGTGAGGAACTGGCCCGCATGGGGAGCGATCAGGCGTGATCCGCCTCCTGTTCGCCGCCGCCATCGCCATCGCCGTCTCACTGGTCGGCACCCGCCTGCTCATCGACTGGTTGACCCGCATGCGGATGGGCCAGCCCATCCGTGAGGACGGTCCCAGCGGACACCTGACCAAGGCGGGAACCCCCACCATGGGCGGGGTCGCCATCGTGGCCGGAGCCGGCCTGGGCTGGCTGATCAGCGACTTCTTCGGGGGGACCTACACCCGCCGTGGCATCCTGGTCATCGCGCTGATGGGCGGCGCTGGTCTGGTCGGGCTGATCGACGATTGGCTCAAGGTCAGCCAGGCGCGCAACCTGGGACTCAACAAGCGGGCCAAGTTCTCCGGTCTGGTGCTCGTCTCGGTGCTGTTCGTCGTGTGCGTCATGCGCTTCACCCACATCGCCACCACCCTGGCGCTGACCCGGTTCGACTACCCGGGCTTCCAGCTCCACACCGTGGGGTGGGCGCTGTGGGCCACCTTCATCATCTTGGCCATCACCAACGGCGTGAACCTGACCGATGGGCTCGACGGGCTGGCCGCCGGCTCGGCCATCTTCGGGTTCGCCGCGTTCGTGGTGATCGGGTTCTGGGGGTTCCGGCACCAGTCGATCTACGGCGACCAGAGCTTCCTGGACCTGGCCGTGGTCGCGGCCAGCATGCTGGGCGCATGCACCGGCTTCCTCTGGTGGAACGCGGCGCCGGCCAAGATCTTCATGGGCGACACCGGTTCGTTGGCCATCGGGGCGGCACTGGCCGGGCTGGGCTTGAGCACCAACACGCAGCTGCTGCTCATCCTCATCTGCGGCCTCTATGTGGCGGAGACGGTGTCGGTCATCGTGCAGGTGGGCAGTTTCAAGCTCACCGGAAGACGGGTGTTCCGCATGGCGCCCATCCACCACCACTTCGAGCTGGGGGGCTGGCCCGAGACCACCGTCATCGTGAGGTTCTGGATCCTCGCCGGGTTGTGCACGGCGCTGGCGCTGGGGATCTACTACGCCGACTTCGTGCGGCTGGGAGTCAACTATTGAGTACGCCTGACCGGGCGCTGGTGGTCGGTTTCGGGGTCACCGGCCAAGCCGTGGCCCGAGCCCTGCGCCACCACGGCCATGACGTGGTGGTGGTCGACGACCATCCCTCGCCTGCGGCCCGCGCGGCAGCAGAATTGTGCGTCGTGGACCTGATCGAAGCGCCGTCGCGCGCCCAGCTCGACGACCTGGTGCGCACGGTCGACGCGGTGGTGCCCAGCCCTGGGGTGGCCGATCACCACCCGGTGTTCGCCGTCGCCGCCGCCGCCGGGCGCGAGGTGCTCAGCGAGTTCGACCTGGCCGCGGGCTGGGACGACCGTCCCCTGCTGGCGGTGACCGGAACCGACGGCAAGACCACGGTGACCACCATGGTGACCGACATGCTTTTGGCCTCGGGCCAGGTGGCCCTGGCCGTGGGCAACACCGACATCCCGCTGGTGGCGGCCATCGAGCGTCCGGAGGTGGACGTGTTCGTGGTCGAGGCGTCGTCGTTCCGCTTGGGCCACACGCGGCGGTTCCGACCGGCCGTGGCCACCTGGCTGAACTTCGCGCCCGACCACCTCGACGTGCACGACTCGCTGGCCAGCTACGAGGCGGCCAAGGCCCGCATCTGGGCCGACCTGTCTGCCGGCCCCGACGGGGGGGTGGCGGTGGCCAACGCCGATGATCCGGTGGTGGCCAGCCACATCCGGCCCGAGGTGCGCACCGTGACCTTCGGGTTGGGTGACGAGGCCGGCTACCGGGTGGTGGACGGTCGCCTGGTCACCGACGACGAGCGTGATCTGGTGCGGGTGGACGAGCTGGCCCGATCGCTGCCCCACGACGTGGCCAACGCGCTGGCCGCCTCGGCTACCGCCCTGGCTGGCGGGGCCGACCTGTCCGGTGTGCGGGAAACCCTGCGCACGTTCCAGGGGTTGTCGCACCGGGTGAGCCACGTCGCCCGAGCCCGGGGTGTGGACTGGATCGACGACTCCAAGGCCACCGCGCCCCACGCCGTGCTGGCTGCGCTGGCCGGTTTCGACTCGGTGGTGCTCATTGCTGGTGGTCGCAACAAGGGCGTGGACCTGTCGGTGCTGGCCCAGGCGTCGGGCCGGATCCGAGCCGTGGTGGCCATCGGCGAGGCGCGGGGCGAGGTGGAGGCCGCCTTCGCCGGTCGGCGGCCAGTGGTCGGCGCCGACGACATGGCCACCGCCGTGGCCGCCGCCGCCGACCTGGCCGTGCCCGGCGACGTCGTTCTGTTGTCGCCGGGGTGCGCCGTCCTTCGACTGGTACCCGGGCTACGGCGAGCGGGGTGACGACTTCGTCGCGCACGTGCGAGCGCTCACCGGCCAGGAGCAACCGTGACGCCCCCGCGGGGAGACGCCGCCCCGAGGGCCTCGCGTCCGACGGCCCTGAGCCGGGTGAAGTCGGTCAGCCGGGACCACGGCGGCGGCGGCGCCGGCCGGACACGGTCGACGAGCGCCCCGAAGGCGTCGACCGCCACGAAGGGCCGTCGGCTGCGGGGTCGGCCGGCCGGCCGGCGCTCGACGTCGTTCACCATCCTGTTGAGCCTGGTGCTGGTGCTCACCCTGATCGGTCTGGTCATGGTGTTGTCCGCTTCATACGCCACCGCGTACTACGAGTACGGCTCGAGCTGGTACCAGTTCAAGCGCCAGTTGCTGTGGGTGGCCCTGGGCCTGGCCGCCATGGTGGCCATCATGCGGGTCGACTACCACCGCTGGCGGCGCTACACGACCCTGCTCACGGTGGGGTCCCTCGCCCTGATGGTGGCGGTCATGGTGCCCGGACTGGGCGTGAACGTGAACGGATCATCCCGGTGGTTGGGTTACGGCGCGCTGCGCATCCAGCCGTCCGAGTTCGCCAAGATGACCGTGCTGCTGTTCGTGGCCGACCTGCTGGCCCGCCGGTCGGATCGGATCGACGATCTGCACCTCACGCTCAAGCCGGTGCTGGTCGTGTTCGGCGCATTCGCCGCCCTGCTCATGCTCCAGCCGAACCTGGGGACGGCCATCATCCTGGGTGCCATCGTCTTCGTGATGCTGTTCGTGAGCGGCGTGGCCGTGAAGCCGCTGGTGGCCTGGTTCACCGGGGGAGCGGCCCTGGCCGCGCTGTCGGCGGTGGCCGAGCCCTATCGGTTCCGCCGCCTCATGGCCTTCGTGAACCCCTGGAAGGATCCCCAGGACACCGGCTACCAGACGTTGCAGTCGCAGTTCGCCATCGCTCACGGCGGGGCCACGGGCAGCGGCATCGGCCACAGCCTGGCCAAGTTCGGGTTCCTGCCCTACGCCCAGACCGACTTCATCTTCGCCATCATCGCCGACGAGCTGGGCCTCCTCGGCGCGGTGCTGCTCATCGGCCTGTTCCTGGCGCTGGGCGTGGTCGGCATCCGCATCGCCCTCGGCTCCCCCGATCGCTACGGCATGTTGGTGGCCACCGGCGTCACCAGCTGGATCCTCATCCAGGCGTTCGTGAACGTGGGCGCCGTGGTCGGGGTGCTGCCCATCACCGGGGTGCCCTTGCCGTTCGTCTCGTTCGGGGGGTCGTCGCTGGTCGTCACCCTGGCGGCCATGGGCGTGTTGTTGAGCATCGCCCGCCAGGCTCGGTGACCGCCTCGCCCGGGGTGACTGGTTCGCCGCCGGCGACCTCGACCTACGCCTGCATCGCGGGCGGCGGCACCGCGGGCCACGTCCTGCCCGGCCTGGCCATCGCCGCGGCCTTGGTGGAGGCCGGCCACGAGCCGGCCAGCATCCGGTTCGTGGGCAGCGAGCACGGCCCCGACGCCACGCTCGTCCCGGGCGCCGGGTTCGCGCTCGACACGGTGGCCGGTCGCGGCATCCCCCGCAAGCTGTCGGTGGCCAGCCTGGCCGCGATCGTCAGCATCGTGGGTGGGGTGTGGTCGGGCATCGGTTTGATGCGGCGACTGCGACCGTCGGTGGTGGTGGTGCTGGGTGGCTACGCGTCGGTGCCGTGCACGGTGGGGGCGGTGGTGTGGCGGATCCCGATGATCGTGACCGAGCAGAACGCCCGGGCCAGCCTGGCCAGCCGTCTGGCGGGCCGCTTCGCCAAAGCCTGCGCCGTGCCCTTCGAGGGCACCGACCTGCCTCGCGCCGTGGTCACCGGAAACCCGGTGCGGCCCGAGATCCTGGCCGTCGACCGGGCCCGGGATCGTGACGAGGCCCGACGTCAGCTCGGCCTGCCGGGGGATCGCACCGTCATCGGGGTGGCCAGCGGGTCGCTGGGGTCGACCCGGGTCAACCAGGCCGTGGCCGGGCTGGCACAGCGGTGGGCCGAGCGCGACGACCTGGCCATCTACCACACGGTGGGCGCCCGGGACTGGGACGCGGCCGGGTCCGTCGACGGCTCGTCGGGCCCGTCGGCGCCCGGGCACGACGCCGAGGGCGCGCTGGTGTATCGCCGGGTGCGCTACGAGGACCATGTGGAACGGCTCTACGCGGCGGCCGACATCTACGTCGGCCGGGCCGGAGGGTCGACGGTGGCCGAGTTGACGGTGGTGGGGTTGGGGTCGGTGCTGGTGCCGCTGCCGATCGCCCCTCGGGACACGCAGACAGCCAACGCCGAGGCCCTGGTGGCGGTGGGCGCAGCGGTGCGGGTACCCGACGCCGAGCTGGACGCGGAGCGGCTTGGCGGCCGAGCTCACCCCCTTGCTGTCCCGGCCCGCCACACTGGTGGACATGGCCGCCGCCGCCCACTCGCTCGCCCATCCCGATGCTGCCCGTCGCGTGGCCGAACTGGCCCAACGCCACGCTCGCCGTGACTGAACCGACCTCGCCCGCGAGCCCTCCACGACCTCACGTGGCGACCCCGGTCGACCCACCGGTGCTGGACCTGTCGCGCCCGGCCCGGTTGCACGTGGTGGGGATCGGCGGCGCCGGGATGAGCGCCATCGCCACGGTGCTGGCGGCCATGGGCCACCGGGTGTCGGGAAGCGACCTGAAGACCTCGGCCAGCCTCGAACGCCTGCGAGCGCTGGGCGTGATCGTCTCGGTGGGCCACGACGCGGCCAACGTCGACGAGACCATCGACGCGGTGACGGTCTCGACCGCCATCCCGGCCGACAACCCCGAGGTGGTGGCTGCCCGCGAGCGGGGCATCCCGGTGCTGCGCCGGGCCGAGGCCCTGGCCGCCATCGCCGCCACCCGCCGGGCCGTCACCATCGCCGGTACCCACGGCAAGACGACCACGTCGTCGATGCTCACCCTGGTGCTCATCGAGGCCGGCCTGCGCCCTCGTTCATCATCGGTGGAGAGGTCAACGAGATCGGTACCGGTGCCGCCTGGGACGACGGCGCCCTGCTGGTGATCGAGGCCGACGAGAGCGACGGCACCTTCCTCGAGCTGCCGCGCCGGGCCGCGGTGGTGACCAGCGTGGAGCCCGACCACCTCGAGCACTACGGCGACTTCGACGCGCTGCGACGCGCCTTTGCCCGCTACCTCGACGAGACCCCGGGTCCCACGGTGGTGTGCGCCGACGACCCGATCGCGGCCGAGCTGGGCCGGGCCGCCGGCGCCATCACCTACGGCACCCGCGAGGAGGCCGACTACCGCATGGTCGATCTGGCCGCCGGACGGGCGGGCACCTCCTTCACCGTCGAGCACCAGGGGATGGCCCTGGGACACGTGTCACTGCCCGTGGCCGGGGACTACAACGCCCGCAACGCCACGGCCGCGCTGGTCATGGGGCTCCAGCTGGGCGTGACCTTCGAGGCGGCCGCGGCCGGCGCTGGGGCACTTCGCCGGGGTGGCCCGGCGTCTCGAGCACCGGGGCGAGATGGCCGGGGTCACCTTCATCGACGACTACGCGCACCTGCCCACCGAGGTCGGCGACGTGCTGGGCGCGGCCCGCCAGGGGGGGTGGGACCGGATCGTGTGCGTGTTCCAACCGCATCGCTACAGCCGGACGGCGGCCCTGTGGCCCGACTTCGCCGACGCCTTCGATCAGGCCGACGTCGTGGCCGTGACCGACATCTACGCGGCCGGCGAGGCTCCCCGCCCGGGCATCACCGGCCAGCTGGTGGCCAAGCGGTGCTCGACGCCCACCCCTGGCGCCGCCTGGCCTACTTGCCCCACCGCGCCGACGTGATCACCTACCTGGGCCGCGAGCTGCGTCCCGGCGATCTGTGCCTGACCCTGGGCGCGGGCGATCTCACCTCGGTGCCAGACGAGGTGCAGGAGCGGCTGGCCTCGTCGGCGGCGTCCGGCCCGAGGTGACCCGGTGACCACCCGGTGACCACCCACGAGCGGGCCGAGCGGGTGCAGCGGGCGGAGGAGGCGGCCCGGCTGCTCGGGACCCGGGCCCGGCGCGCACGTGCCCCTGGGGGGGCTACACCACCTACCGGGTGGGCGGCCCGGCCTCGGTGCTGGCGGTGCTCGACACCCCCGACGACCTCGACGCGCTGGCCTCGGTGGTGGCCAGCACCGGCGTGGCCGTCCTGGCCGTGGGGCGGGGATCGAACCTGCTGGTGGCCGATGAGGGGTTCATCGGGGTGGCGGTGGTGCTGGGCGAGGCGTTCGCCACCGTCGACATCGCGTACGGCTGCCGAGGAGCCCGTCGGTCCGGGTCGGTGGTGGTGCGGGCCGGCGCCGGCGCCAGCCTGCCGGTGGTGGCCCGGCAGTGCGCGGCGGCCGGTGTGGTCGGCTTCGAATGGGCGGTGGGAGTGCCCGGCTCGGTCGGGGGAGCGGTGCGCATGAACGCCGGGGGACACGGTTCGGACATGGCCGCCAGCCTCATCAGGGTCCGCGTGCCTGGACCTGGCCAGCGGCGAGGATGGTTGGGTGCCGGCCGACCAACTCCAGCTGTCCTACCGCCACTCTTCGATCGGCCCCTCCCAACTGGTCCTGGAGGCCGACCTGCGTCTGGCCCGGGGGACCGCGGGCACGCCGAGGCGCTGATCGCCGAGATCGTCCGCTGGCGTCGCCAGCACCAACCCGGTGGGCCGAACTCGGGTTCGGTGTTCACCAACCCGCCCGGCGACTCCGCCGGGCGCCTGATCGACGCCAGCGGCGCCAAGGGCCTACGGATGGGCACGGCCCAGGTCTCGACCAAGCACGCCAACTTCATCCAGGTGGACGAGGGCGGCCGGGCCGCCGACGTGGTGGCCCTGATGGCCGAGGTGCAGCGCCGCGTGGCCGCCCACAGCGGTGTCCATCTCGTCCCCGAGACCCGCCTGGTCGGCTTCGACAACCCTCAAGTCTTGATCGAGGGTAGATGAGTCCGATCCTCCAGTGGCGTCGGGGTTCGGGCGACGAGATGGAAGCGACGGTGGCGGTCGACCCCCGCATCCAGGCCCGCCGGGACCAGGTCGTCTCCGAGCGCATCCGACGTCGCCGGCAGCGGTCAGTGGTGGTGGGCGCGCTGGTGGCCGTGGTGGCCCTCGCCTGGGCGGTCACCCACAGCTCGCTGCTGGCCGTGCACCGGTTGGTGATCACGGGCTCGCCCCACGTCGTCGGCCGCCGTGGTGGCCCAGACCTCGGGTATCCGCGTCGGCCAGCACCTCATAGACGTCGACGAGCTCAGCGGCTCGGGCCCGCCTCCTGCGCCAGCCCTGGGTGGCCACGGCCCGGGTCAGCGTGGGCTGGAACGGGGTGGCGCATCTGGCCGTCACCGAACGCAACCCGGTCGCTGGCGGTGGTGGACGGGCCCTCGCGTTGGGTGCTGGCCGACGCCGGCCGCCGGGCGCTGGCGGTGGTGGACGCCGTTCCCGCCGGGGTGGTGGCGGTGTCCGGTGTGGCGCCCGTGCCGCCGGGCGCCACCTTCGGGTCGGCTCTGGACGCCCCGCTGGCCGTGGTGGCTCACCTGAGCCCGGGACTGCGCACCCGGGTGGGCGCCGGGGGCGTCGCCGTCGCCGCCGACGGCTCGTTGACCATGTCGCTTGCAGCCCAGTGGCACCGTGCAGTTCTGCCAGCCGGTCGATCTGGCCACCAAGCTGAGCGGGTTGACCACGTTCTTCGCCCGGGTCGACGACCGAGGCCTGGCCGTCGTGAAAGCCTGCATCCCCGACGACATCACCCTGACCCGGACGCCGGCGCGCGTGATCGCCGGCCTCGCCGCCCGAGCCGACGACCGGCACTGCCGGCGCGATGGTGTTGACCCGGGCCAGCCCGGCCCCCTACGCTGTCAACCGCAATCTGAGGTTGACATAACTCTCAACCTCAGGTCGAGGGTTCGCCGTCGGCCGGTCGAGGGTGAGATCCCGTGACCGATCGGCCCGACGACGGCCGGCTGTTCTCCGTCGGCGGTGCTCCGGCCTCGCCTCCAGCACCCGCTCCACCGACTCGTCCCGCTCCACCGTCTGATCCAGATCATCCGTTTCACTCGCGGCACCCACCCCGGAGGTAGCCACCGTGTCCGGCAACCCGCAGAACTATCTCGCCGTCATCAAGGTCGTCGGCATCGGCGGTGGTGGCGTCAACGCCGTCAACCGGATGATCGACGCCGGGCTCAAGGGCGTCGAGTTCATCGCCGTGAACACCGACGCCCAGGCGCTGCTCATGAGCGACGCCGACGTCAAGCTCGACATCGGCCGGGAGCTGACCCGGGGGCTGGGCGCCGGCAGCGACCCCGAGGTGGGTCGCCAGGCCGCCGAGGAGCACCGCGAGGAGATCGAAGAGGTGCTCAAGGGCGCCGACATGGTGTTCATCACCGCCGGCAAGGGCGGTGGCACCGGCACCGGCGCGGCGCCGGTCATCGCCGAGATGGCCAAGGCGCTGGGCGCGCTTGACCATCGGCGTGGTGACCCGGCCGTTCGGGTTCGAGGGACGGCGGCGGTCGGTGCAGGCCGAGGCCGGCATCCAGCGCCTCAAGGAGAAGGTCGACACCCTCATCGTCATCCCCAACGACCGGCTTGCTGACCGTGTCCAATGAGAAGACGTCGGTGCTCAACGCCTTCAAGATGGCCGACGAGGTGCTGTTGCAGGGCGTCCAGGGCATCACCGATCTGATCACCACGCCGGGGCTGATCAACACCGACTTCGCCGACGTGCGCATGATCATGAACGATGCCGGGTCGGCCCTGATGGGCATCGGCTACGGCTCGGGCGAGGGTCGGGCGCTCAACGCGGCCCGCGCCGCCATCTCCAGCCCGCTGCTGGAGGCGTCCATCGAAGGGGCCCGCGGCATCCTGTTGACCATCGCCGGCGGCAGCGACCTCGGCCTGTTCGAGGTCAACGAGGCGGCCGAGGTCATCCACGGCGTGGCCCATGCCGATGCCAACATCATCTTCGGCACCGTCATCGACGACGAGATGGGCGACGAGGTGCGGGTCACGGTCATCGCCGCGGGCTTCGACCGCTGGGACGATCCCAAGGCTCGGGCGGACGAGGCCGTGAGCTCGGGCAGGGTCCGTCGGGGCGACCTCGAGCCGGTCACCGACGTGTTCGGCGACGCCGATGACGACGAACTCGACATCGAGGGCGAGGGCGACGACTTCGACGTCCCGTCCTTCCTGAAGTAGCCCTCCTGAGGCTGGTGGCCATGGCCACCTGGGTCGGCGACGGGCCCTTCGGGGTGATCCTGGATCGCACCACCACCCGCAATGAGGGCGACTTCGCCATCGGGGCCGAGCCCGAGGCGCTGGGCGCCCGGCGCCGGCAGGTGGCTGACCACCCCTGGGTCTGGCTACGCCAGGTCCACGGCGCCGCGGTGGTGACCGTCACCGCCGACAACCTCGACGACGTCACCGGCACACAGGCCGATGCGCTGGTCACCGCCCAGACCGGCGTGGTGCTGGCCGTGCAGACCGCTGACTGCGTTCCGGTCACCCTGGCCAGCGCCGCCGGGGTGGTGGGGGTCGCCCATGCCGGCTGGCGCGGGCTCGAAGCGGGGGTGATCGAGCGCACGGCCGAGGCCATGCGGGCCCTGGGAGCCGAATCGATCCACGCCCACGTGGGGCCCTTCATCGGTCCGGAGTGCTATGAGTTCGGCGACTCGGACCTGGATCGACTGAGCCAGGGCTTCGGTCCAGAGGTGCGATCCACCACCCGCGGGGGCACCCCCGCGCTGGATCTGGGCTGGATGGTGTCGGTGAGCCTGTACCGCTCGGGGGTGGCCGGACCGCCCGATCGGCCTCGATCCGACGCGGCCCGGGCTGCACCGCCTGCCAGGCCGAACGCTGGTTCTCGTTCCGGGATCGGGGCGAGGCCGAGCGCATGGCCACCGTCATCTGGCGCGAACCGACCTACGACGCGGCCATCGAGCTCATGACCGAGTGGCCGCAGCTGGCCGAGCGCCTGGCCGCGGTCCGGGCCCGCATAACCGCGGCTGGTGGCGGTGACCGGGTCACCATCCTCGCCGTGACCAAGGGGTTCGGGGTGGACGCGGTACGGGCCGCGCTGGCGCTGGGCCTGACGCAGGTGGGGGAGAACTACGCGCAGGAGCTCGAGGCCAAGGCAGCCGAGCTGTTGATGGACCCCGGTGCGCGGGCCGGCGCCCGCGTTCCACTTCATCGGCCGGCTCCAGCGCAACAAGGTGCGGGGCCTGGCCGGCATCGTCGCCTGCTGGCAGACCGTCGACCGGGTCGCTCTGGCCGCGGAGATCGCCCGGCGGGCCCCCGGGGCGAAGGTCCTCGTGCAGCTCAACCTGTCGGGGGAGCCCCAGAAGGGCGGCTGCGATCCGGTCGAGGCCGAGCCCCTGGTGGACCAGGCCCGGGCACTGGGCCTGGACGTGCGCGGGCTCATGGGCATCGGCCCGGCCGGGCCACCCGAGACGGCACGACCCGGTTTCCGCCGGCTGGTGGCGCTGGCCGATCGCCTGGGCCTGCCCGAACGGTCGATCGGCATGAGCGCCGATCTGGAGGTGGCCGTGGCGGAGGGATCGACGCAGGTGCGTGTGGGGCAGGACCTGTTCGGCCCCCGTCCACCCCGCTCGGGAACCACTCCGCCAGGTGGTGCACATCTGGATGGCCCCCGGATTCACTAGAGTCGTCACAGACCAGAACGATCAGAACCGGGGACCGCAGCGTCGGGCCGGGCGGTTCAGGAGGACCGGATGGCTTCGATTTGGCGCAAGTCCATGCTCTATCTGGGGCTCGGACCTGACGACGAGTACGACGACTACGAGGCGCCCGACGAGCGGGCCACCGCCGCACCCCCCGCTCCCGGTCCCCAGCGCGAGCCGGCCGCGGTCAGCCCTCGATCCACCACGATGGCGCGTCCCCGCCCCGTGGGCCAGGTGGCGCCGCCGGCCGAGCCGGCCCCCGAGGTGTCCGCCGTTCGTCCGCTGCCCAACCCGAGCCGGCGGCGAGGCCGGTCCCAGTCCCAAGCCCCGCACCGTGGTGCGACCGGTGCCGGCCGACGCCCACGGCCAAGCCCTTCGTCGTGGCCCCGAGCTCGTTCAACCAGGCCCAGGACGTCGCAGACCGCTTCAAGGCCTCGCAGCCGGTCATCGTCAACTTGCAGGGCGTCGATCGCGATCTGTCCCGGCGGCTCATCGACTTCGCCAGCGGGCTCTGCTACGGCTTGGGCGGCCAGATGGAGAAGGTGGCTCACCAGGTGTACCTGCTGACGCCGAGCAACGTCGAGGTGTCGCCCGAGGAGCGGCGGCGTCTCCAAGAGCGCGGCCTGCACGACGCCTGAGCGCCGACCCCGTGCTGCATTACGTCGCCATCGTGCTCGAGCTGTACCTGCTCCTGTTGTTCGCCCGCGCCATCCTGAGCTGGTTCCCGATCAACCCCGACGGCGCCATGGCCACGGTGCAGCGGGCCCTGTATGCCGTTACCGAGCCTGTCCTGGCACCGCTGCGGGCGGTGCTGCCTCCGATGCGGATGGGCGGGATGGGTCTGGATCTGTCGCCCATGCTGGTCATGCTGGTGATCATCGTGCTGCTGCAGTTCATCCACTGATCGGGCTGGAGCCAAGGATCGTCCCACCCGGGTTGCAGCGTGGGTACCATCCGAGGTCATGGATGGTCCTCCCCAACTCCTCACCGATGTGAAGTTCACCCAGTTGCGCAAGGGGGGCTACGACCCTGAAGAGGTCGACAACTACCTCGAGCGCATCAACGACGCCGTGGCCAAGCTGGCCGAGAAGCTGCGGGCCGCGACCGAGCAGGCCGAGTCGGCCACCGCCCAGGTGGCCGAGGCTCGACGGGCTCAGGCCGCGGCCGAGGCCGCAGCTCGAGCAGGTCCAAGGTGGCGGCGGGGCGGTGCCGGTCGACGAGGAACTGGCCAAGGTGCTGGTCCTGGCCCAGCGCGCCGCCGATCAGGCCATCGAGGAGGCCAACGCGACCGCCTCCCAGACGGTGGCCGATGCCCGGGCCAAGTCCGTGAACCTGCTGGCCGAGGCCGAGCAGGAACGTGAGCGGCTGCTGCTCAAGGCGCACAAGAAGGCCGACGCGGCCGCCGAGGAGCGCGCCCGGCGGCTCTCCGAGCAGGTCGAGGCCCTGGCCGCGGCCCGGGCCGATCTGGAAGCCGACGTCGAGGCGCTGCGGACCCACCTCGACGGTGAACGTGACCGCCTGCGCGAGCGGGTGGACTCGGTTCGCGCCGCCATCGACGATCCCGGTGGGCTCCGCCTGGCACCCACCCCTGAGCTGCACGACACCCCCGTTCCCGAGGTGGACCTGCCCGGGCTGCAACGCCGGGCGGAGGCGGAACCGGTCGAGGCCGCGGTGGCCGACGTCGACGCTCCGGACGAGCCCGCCCGGGCCGAATCGGTCGACGTGGCCACATCCGGCATCGACGAGCGCGCCGAACCGGTCGGCGGTGGCCACGTCCGGCATCGACGAGCGCGCCGAACCGGTCGACGGGCCACATCCGGCATCGACGAGCGCGTCGAACCGGCCGAGGCACCGCCGGCACCCGCCGACGCCATCGTCACCGCCGAGGATCTGGGCCCGCGGCCGGCCCCGCCACCGCCGGAGGAGCCGCCGTGCGGGAGGTGGCATGCCGGCCGACAACGACGCCGAGTCCCGCCCGCCCCAGCCGGAGCTGGTCGCCCCTGGTGGGCCCCGACGAGGCGGAGCCGGAGGCTGGAGCCCCGGAGCGCGACACCATCTTCCTGGACGAGCCACACGTCGACCCAAAGCGGGTGGAGGCTCAGCTCTTCGCCGGCGATCCGGTGGCCGAGACCGGCTCGGCGGGCGACTCTGGGACCAAGGCGCCCAGCGATCTGTTCGGGCGCGACGACGAATCGCCTCTGGGTGAGCCCGACGAGCAGGCCGACGCGGCCATGCGGGCCTTCTTCGAGCGCGATCTCGACGATCCGTCCGCGGCCGGGCGCAGCCGCTTCGGTCGCCGACGCTGATCCACGCCGAGTGCGGTCGCGTCAGCCGGTGCGGTCGATCGAGGCCCGCGCCACCAGGCCGTCCACGAGGAGTTCGTGCGTACCCGGGCCGTCCACGATCTCGGTGGCCAGCACCTCGCCCGCGATCCACTGGCGGTGGGCATCCATCGCCGGTGCCAGTTCGGTGGGCACGTCGAGGGTGACTCGGATCCGATCGGAGATGGCCAGGTTCTGTGCCTTGCGCAGGTCGTTGAGAGCCCGCACCAGCTCGCGGGCCTGGCCTTCGGCCCGCAGGTCGTCGTCGATCGCCAGGTCGAGGGCCACCGCCCAGCCGCCGTCCTCGGCCAGGGCGAAGGCCTCGTGGCGTTCGGCCCGGACCTCGACGTCTGTCGCCTCCAGGCGCTCGCCGGCGATGTCGATGTAGCCCTGGGTGGTCAGGGTCTGGTGCAACGCCGAACCGTCGGCCTGAGCCAGGGCAGCCTTGACCTCGTTCACCCGGGGTCCCAGCCGGGGGCCCAGGGCACGGAAGTTGGGAACCACCACCCAGCTGATCAGCCCGGACAGCGTGTCGATGCGCTCGAGCGACTTCACGTTGAGCTCCGCCCGGATCTCCTCGTCGATGGCCTCGTCGAGATCGACGCCCGGGTGCAGCACCAGGGCGCGGCCGAGCGGCTGGCGCACCTTGATCTTGGCCTCGGTTCGGGCGGAGCGCCCCAGGGCCACCAGGCGGCGGGAGGCGGCCACCTGCGCGGCCAGCTCGGCGTCATGGCGACCCCGGTCGGTCGGCCAGTCGCTGAGGTGCACCGAGACCTGGCCGGTGAGGGTCGGGTAGATGGCGTCGGCCAGGAAGGGACAGAACGGGGCCAGCAGCTGGGCCACCGTCACCAGGCACTCGTGGAGGGTGGCGTGGGCCGAGGCATCGTGGCTGCGCCAGAAGCGGGGGCGTGAGCGCCGGACGTACCAGTTGGACAGGTCGTCGACGAACCCCGCCAGGCGGGTGGACGCCGGTCAGCGCGTCGAAGCCTTCGAGGGCGTCGGTGACCTGGGTCACCGTGTCGTCGAGCTCGCCGAGGATCCACCGGTCGAGCACATGGGTGGGATCGGCGAGGGTGCCGGGCGCGGGCGGCGGCTCCCAGCCGTCCAGGTCGGCGTAGGTGGTGAAGAACGAGAAGACGTTCCACAGGGTGAGCAGGGTCTGGCGGGTCGACTCACGGATGCCGTCGGGGAAGACGCGCCGTGGGGTCCAGGGCTGGCCCGAGGAGAAGAAGTACCAGCGCAGGGCGTCCGCGCCCTGGGTGGAGAAGATGTCCCAGGGCGCGATGATGTTGCCCTTCGACTTGGACATCTTCTGGCCGTCCTCGTCCACGATCAGGTTGAGGCACACCACGTTGCGGTAGGGGGCCCGGTCGAAGACCAGCGTGTTCACGGCCAGCAGCGAGTAGAACCAGCCCCGGGTCTGGTCGATGGCCTCGCAGATGAAGTCGGCCGGGTAAGGCGTGCTGGAACGCCTCGGTGCCCTCGAACGGGTAGTGGAGCTGGGCCGAGGGCATGGAACCCGAGTCGAACCAGGCGTCGAGCACGGGCTCGACCCGTCGGCTGGGTCCGCCGCACTGGTCGCACTCGAAGGTGATCTCGTCGACGTAGGGCCGGTGCAGGTCGAGGTCGGACAGGTCACGTCCCGCGGCCTGGCTGAGCTCGGCCACCGACCCGATGCACCGCTCGTGGCCCTCGGCGCAGCGCCAGATGGGCAGGGGCGTGCCCCAGTAGCGGTCCCGGGACAGGGCCCAGTCGATGTTGCCCTCCAGCCACTTGCCGAAGCGGCCGTGCTTGATGTGGTCGGGCTGCCAGTTGATGGTCTCGTTCTCGCGCAGCAGCTCACCGGTGCGCGTCGAGGTCCGCACGAACCACGAGGTCTTGGCCCAGTAGATGAGCGGGGTGCCGCACCGCCAGCAGTGTGGGTAGCTGTGCTGGTAGGGCTCCTCGCGCACCAGCAGGCCCGCGCTCGTCGAGGTCGACGACGATGTCGGCATCCGCGTCCTTGACGAACTGGCCCTGCCAGCGGGGCACACGGTGATCGAAGGCGCCGTCGGCGTCGACCGGGTTGAGCATGGGCAGCCCCTCGGCTCGGGCCACCGCCGCGTCCTCCTCGCCGAAGGCGGGGGCCTGGTGCACGATGCCCGACCCGTCGTCGGTGCTGACGTAGTCGGCGGCCACCACCCGGAAGGCGTTCGCGCCGTGGGGGACGGCCAGCAGCTCGAAGGGCCGGCGGTAGTGCAGGCCCACCAGGTCGTGGCCCTTCCAGACCCGCGAGCCCAGCCCGTCCACGTCGGTGCCTTCGGGCAGCCGGGACGCGGCCACGATCAGGTCGTTCCCGGTGGTGTCGAACACCTCGGCCGGCACCCGGAGGTAGTCGATGTCGGGGCCCACCGCGGCGGCCACGTTGGAGATGAGGGTCCAGGGGGTGGTGGTCCACACCAGCAGGTCGGCCCCGTCCAGGTCCCGGTGGTGCGGCCCCAGGTCGACCAGCGGGAACCGCACGTAGACGCTGGGATCGACGATGTCGCGGTAGACGTCGGGCTGGCCCAGCTCGTGGGACGACAGGGCGGTGCCGCATCGGGCGCAGTACGGGCTGACCTTGTGGCCTTCGTAGAGCAGGTCCTTCTGCCACAGCTGGGACAGCAGCCACCAGACCGACTCGATGTAGTCGTTGGACAAGGTCCAGTAGGCGTCGGCGGTGTCGATCCAGGTCCCCGATCGGGTGGTCAACGCCGACCAGTCCTCGACGTAGCGCTGCACCGAGTCGCGGCAGTGCTGGTTGAACGCGGCCACGCCGTAGGCCTCGATCTCGTGCTTGGAGTGCAGGCCCAGGGCCTTCTCCACCTCCAGCTCGACCGGCAGACCGTGGCAGTCCCAGCCACCTTTGCGGGGCACCGCCTTGCCCCGCATGGTTTGGAAGCGGGGGTAGAGGTCCTTGAACACCCGGGCCCAGACGTGGTGCAGGCCGGGGCGCCCGTTGGCCGTGGGGGGGCCTTCGTAGAAGATCCAGGGCTCGGCGTCCTTGCGCAGGCGCCGGGACTCGGCCACCACGTCATGGGTGCGCCAGCGGGCCAGCACCGCTTCTTCGAGCGAGACGAGGTCGAAGTCGGGATCGGTGGGACCGAAGGGCATCGTTCCAGCCTAGGTGGCGCGCCCACCCGCTCGATCGGGGTGGAAGTCTCACAATTCTGCCCTTGACTCCGAAGCCTGAGACAACGTATATTCCGCGCTCTTTGCGTTGGGGATCGGGAGGACACGTCATGCCCAGAGCAACCAGCGCCGCTTCGGTGAAGGCGCCCAAGACCGCCGCGGCGGCCAAGTCGTCGGCGTCCCGGTCCACTTCGTCCGCCGCGAAGGCCAAGAAGTCGGGCGCCAACCCCGCCTCGGGCCGCAGAACGGCCGTGTCGAAGTCGGCACCCGCGGCGAAGTCGTCCTCGCCCACCAGGTCGACCCCAGCCAAGGCGGTGGCTGCCAAGAAGCCCGGCGCCAAGGCAGCCGGCGCCAAGAAGGCGCCGGCCAAGGCGGTGGCTGCCAAGAAGCCCGGCGCCAAGGCAGCGGCCGCCAAGAAGGCGCCGGCCAAGGCCACCAAGGCCACCAAGGCCACCAAGGCCGCGCCGGCGGCCAAGAAGCCGGCGGCGGCCAAGGTCCCGGCGGTGCGCAAGGCGAGCGCCGCCGATCGCAAGTTCGCCCAGAGCCAGCGTCAGGTCTTGATCGATGAGCGGGCCACCCATCTGCGACAAGCCGACTCGCTCAAGGCCGAGGCCGACTCGCTGGCCGAGCAGCGCGAGCCCGGCGACGTCCAGTTCGACGAGGAGTCGGGCGAGGGCGACACCCTGGCTGTCGAGCGCGAGCGCGACCTGGCCCTCAGCCACCAGGCCCGGGCCCAGGTGGAGGAGATCGACCACGCCCTGCACAAGATCGAGTTGGGCACCTACGGCATCTGCGAGGTGTCGGGCCTGCCCATCCCGCGTGAACGCCTCAAGGCCATCCCCTGGGCACGCGAGCGAGTCGAGTACAAGGTCGGGGGCTTCGGCCGTCGCTGACCCAGCCGTGTCCGGCGGCCCAGGTTCGACCGATGCGTCGGACGATGCCGGGCGCTCCCGCCACTGGGCGCTGATCGTGGCGGTGGCGGCCACCGTGATCGCCGTCGATCAGCTCACGAAGTGGTGGGCGCTGCACGCGCTGCGCACCCACACCATCCACCTCGTGTGGACCCTGCGCTTCAACCTCACGCGCAACACGGGTGCGGCGTTCAGCATGGCCGGCGGCCGCGGCGCCATCATCGGCCTGGCCGCCCTGGTGGTGGTGGCGGTGGTGGTGTGGCAGGGCGCGGGGGTGTCCGGTCGCCTCGGCGCGGTGGCGGTGGGCCTGGTGCTGGGCGGGGCGCTCGGCAACCTGATCGACCGGGCCTTCCGTGGGGGAGGAGGCTTCCTCGGGGGCGCGGTGGTGGACTTCATCGACTTCCAGTGGTGGCCCATCTTCAACGTGGCCGACTCCTGCGTGGTGATCGGCGCGATCCTGCTGGTCGTGGTCACCGTGCTGCGGTCCCCGGCGTCCTCGTCGAGCGCGGCCCCGTCGTGATGGACGAGCTGGTTCCCGACGTCCTGGCCGGCGATCGGGTGGATCGGTTCGTGGCCATGGTCAACGGGGTGAGCCGGACCGAGGCGGCGGCGTGGGTGGCCCAGGGCCTGGTCCGGGTGGACGGCCAGGTGGTCGACACCCGCTCGCGTCGATTGCGGGCCGGCCAACGAGTCGAGGCCGACGTCGATGTCGGGGCGGCCGACGACCTTCCCCGGGCCGACCCGGGGGTGGCCGTGGCGGTGGTCCACGCCGACGCCGACCTGATCGTGGTGGACAAGCCCGCCGGCCTGGTGGTGCACCCCGGAGCCGGAAACTCCCAGGGCACGCTGGTGCAGGGGTTGTTGGCCCGGTTCCCCGAGCTGGCCGGCGTGGGCGATCCGCGGCGACCGGGCATCGTGCACCGCCTGGACAAGGGCACCTCCGGTCTGTTGCTGGTGGCCCGAACCGGCGTGGCCTACGCCGCGCTGGTGGCCCAGCTGGCCGACCACCAGGTGTCGCGCGGCTACCACGCCCTGGTGTGGGGTGAGCTCGAGAACGATCGGGGGTTGGTGGACGCCCCGATCGGTCGATCGACCGCGCACCCGTACCCGGATGACGGTGTCGTCGTCGGGCAAGCAGGCCCGGACCCGCTACGAGGTGCTCGAGACCTACCACGACCCGGTGGTGGTGTCGCGCTTGGCGTGCCGGTTGGAGACCGGGCGCACCCACCAGATCCGGGTCCACCTGGCCGCCATCGACCATCCGGTGGTCGGGCGACGCTCGCTACGGCGGCGCCCGGTCCGGTCTGGTGCTGGCTCGACCGTGGCTGCACGCGGCCAGCCTGGAGCTGGCCCACCCGGTGACCGGGGCGCCGCTGGCCTTCACCTCCCCGCTCCCGCCCGAGCTCGCCCGGGTCCTCGACCAGCTCAGCTGAGCGCCTCTTCACGAGGATCCTGTCCGGTCGCCGGACCCGATGTGGGTGTGGCCGTGGGACCGGTTGCGCGCTGCGGAGCGCGGGTCAGACCGGTTCGGAAGCGACCGGGGGACTGGCTGGCCACGGGGCCTGGCCCCGGGCCATGGCCACGATGTCGGCCAGCGTCACGGCCTCGAGGTAGTGGCGCATGTGCTCGCCCACGTCGGCCCAGACGGTGAGCAGCACGCACTGGCCCTCGTGGTCGCAGGCCCCGTTGGTGTGCGGTTCGCCGAAGTCGCCGGCCACGATGGGTCCGTCGACGGCGCTGACGATGGCGCTGAGGGGAATCTGGTCGGGGTCGCGGGCCAGCACGTAGCCGCCGCCCACGCCCCGCTTGGAACGAACCAGCCCGGCACCCTTGAGCGCCAGCAGGATCTGTTCGAGGTAGGGCTGGGGCAGGCCGGTGCGCTCGGCGATGTCGCGCACCGAGGTCGGCCCCGCCTCGGGCCCGTGGAGGGCGAGGGACAGCAGAGCACGGCTGGCATAGTCGCCACGGGTCGACACCTTCACGGCTCCATCGTAGGGCGACGGTGACCCGTCCGGGCCGGAGCGAGCGCTGGGAACGGCGCAGGTCGGCCCGGGCTAGCCTGCAGACTCCACGAAAGGACGGTCGGGTGACCCAGGAGATCGGGGTTCGCGACAGCCAGGTACCAGCCGATGGCGACGTGGCGGACTCCGCCGGCGCCGTCGGGGATCGAGCTGTGCGGCGGCGGGTCCGGCTGGCGTCGCGGCTCGATCCGGAGTCCCCACTGCTGCCCGACTACGCCGGCGCGTGCGTCTGCAACGTGGCACCCACCCTGCTGGAGCCGCCCGAGGTCTGGCCCGACTGGTTCCCGGGCCGGGTGGCCGAGGCCGATCAGGTGCTCCTGGTGGTCCTGGACGGGCTGGGGTGGGAGCAGTTGCACGCCCGCGCCACGCTGGCGCCGATGTTGTCGGCCATGGACGGCGGGCCCATCCTCACCGTGGCCCCGTCCACCACCTCGACCGCCATGACCTCGATCACCACCGGCCTCACCCCTGGCATGCACGGCGTGGTCGGCTACCGGGTGGCCGTGGACGGTGCGGTGCTGAACGTGTTGCGGTGGTCGGTGTCGGGACGCGACGCCCGCAACCGCATCCCGCCCGAGAAGCTGCAGCCGCGTGGCCGCCTTCGGGGGCCAGCGCCCTCCGGTCGTGACCCGGGCGGATTTCCGGTCCAGCGGGTTCACCGCCGCCCACCTCGATGGCGTCCGCTTCCACGGCTACCGCGTCAGCTCGAGCCTGGTGGTCGAGGCCACCCGGCTGCTGCGAGCCGGCGAGCCGTTCGTGTACGCCTACTACGAGGGCATCGACAAGGTGGCTCACGAGTACGGCCTGGCCGAGCACTTCGACGCCGAGCTGGCCTATGTCGACCGCCTGGTGAGCGACCTGGCCGCGGCCTTGCCTCCCGGGGCGGCCATGGTGGTCACCTGCGACCACGGACAGGTGGACGTGGGCGACCAGGTCGTGGCGCTGCGACCGTGAGGTGTTCGAGCAGCTCTCGTTCCAGTCCGGTGAGGGACGGTTCCGGTGGCTGCACGCGCGACCCGGGCGGGCTCAGGCCCTGCTGGAGGCGGCCGAGACCCATCACGGCGCACCAGGGGTGGGTGATCGGTCGCGACCAGTTGATCGAGGACGGCTGGCTGGGTCCTGAGGTCACCGACGCCGCCCGAGGGCGGCTGGGGGACGTCGCGTTGGTGGCCAAGGGCACGGTGGCGTTCTTCGACCGCGACGACAGTGGCCCCTTCGAGCTGATCAGTCGTCACGGTTCGCTCACGCCGGCCGAGATGCGAGTGCCACTGCTGGCCCACTACGCCTGAACCGGAGGCGCCCGTCGGGAGGCTTGCCGGCCGGAGGGTCAGGTAGGCCGGGGTTGCCGAGTCCCCCAGGTCGGGGAAGGATGCGCCCATGACCGACTCGCCGGACCTGCCCGAGCTGCTCCACCCCGATGGCGTCACCGCACCCGATCCCACGGTGCACGAGGGGCCCGGTCCCGGCGAGGACGGCGAGGAGCCCGACAGCGAGTTCGTGACCGAGCCGGCCAAGGTCATGCGGGTCGGGTCGATGATCAAGCAGCTCCTCGAAGAAGTGCGCACCACCGAACTGGACGAGCCAGGCCGCGAGCGGCTCAAGGCCATCTACCAGACCTCGATCACCGAGCTCGGCTCGGCGCTGTCACCCGACCTGCGTGACGAGCTCGGCCGCCTGGCCCTGCCGTTCGACGACACGTCGGTGCCCAGCGACGTGGAGCTGCGTCTGGCCCAGGCCCAGCTGGTGGGCTGGCTGGAGGGGCTGTTCCACGGCATCCAGGCGACGCTGTTCGCTCAGCAGATGGCGGCTCGCCAGCAGCTGGAGAACATGCGCAATCAGCTGCCGTCGGGCGCCGGCCCGTCCGAGGAGCGCCCCGGAACCTACCTCTGAGGCATGGTTCGGCGGCGCGTCTGGGCAGGTCAGACCGGCTGGCGCGCAGGACCTGCGCACGACCCGGGGCGAGCGACTAGCCTCCAAATCACAGCGGTGTGATCTGCCCACCGGGCGCACGAATCACATCCATGTAAGTCGTCCACAACTGTGGACAAACCTGTGGATGAGTGGCCGGCAACCCGTGGCCGACCGGATGTTCCTCCCCGCCGATACCGACCTCTCAGAACCGAAGCGAACCCCGACGTGGCTGACTCGTTCGCCCACCTGCACACCCACACCGAGTTCTCGATGCTCGACGGCGCGGCGCGGGTGGAGGCGCTGGTGGCCAAGGCCGCGGCCGACGGCCAACCGGCGTTGGGCATCACCGATCACGGCAACATGTACGGCGTCCTCGACTTCTACCAGGCCTGTCGCAACCAGGGCATCACGCCGGTCATCGGCACCGAGCTGTACCAGGCATTCGAGCACCGCTCCGAGCGACCGTCGCGACGGGGACGGGTGGACGACTCCGGCGGCGACTCCGATGGCGGCCGCAAGGCGTACTACCACCTGACCGCCCTGGCCGAGAATCAGACGGGCTACCGCAACCTCATCCAGCTCTCCAGCCGGGCCTATCTCGAGGGCTACTACATGAAGCCCAAGGTCGACTGGGAGCTGCTCGAGGCCCACCACGACGGCCTCATCGTGACCACGGGCTGTCTGGGCGGCCAGGTGCTCCAGGCGCTGCTCAAGGGCGACGAGGCAGAGGCGCTCGACAAGGCGGCCCGTCTCCAGGACATCTTCGGGCGCGACAACCTGTTCATCGAGCTGCAGGACCAGGGCATCCCCGAGCAGCGGCTCACCAACCCCAAGCTGCTGGAGATCGCCCGCAAGATCGGTGCCCCGCTGCTGGCCACCAACGACAGCCACTACACCGACCAGGCCGACCACGAGGCCCACGACGCCCTGTTGTGCGTGCAGACGGGCGCCCTGATGAGCGACCCCGACCGCTTCAAGTTCCACGGCGACCAGCACTACCTCAAGACGGCCAGCGAGATGCGCGGGGTCTTCGTCGAGGTGCCCGAGGCGTGCGACAACACGCTGTGGATCGCGGAGCGAGCCAAAGTCGACATCAGCTTCGGCAAGCCGCAGCTGCCCGACTTCCCGATCCCGGAGGGTTTCGTCGACTCCGCCGCCTACCTCGAGCACCTGACCTTCACCGGGGCGCGCCAGCGTTGGGGAGACCAGCTCAGCGACGAGGTGGTGGAACGGCTGGCCTTCGAGCTGAAGGTCATCGGCGACATGGGGTTCTCGTCGTACTTCCTGATCGTGTGGGACCTCATCAAGCACGCCAAGGACCAGGGCGTGCGGGTCGGTCCGGGGCGGGGAGTGCGGCCGGTTGCGCGGTGGCCTACTGCCTGCGCATCACCGACCTCGACCCCATCCGCTACGACCTGTTGTTCGAACGCTTCCTGAACCCGTCGCGCATCTCCATGCCCGACATCGACATGGACTTCGAGGCTCGTTTCCGCGACGAGATGATCCGCTACGCAGCCGAGCGCTACGGGCGCGACCACGTGGCCCAGATCGTCACCTTCTCCACCATCAAGGCGCGGGCCGCGGTGCGCGACGCGGCCCGGGTGCTGGGCTACCCCTACGTGGTGGGTGACAAGGTGGCCAAGGCCATGCCACCGCTGGTCATGGGCCGGGACACGCCGCTGCACGCGTGCCTGGAAGAGCACCCCAAGTTCGCCGATGGCTACAAGATGGCCGGCGAGCTGCGAGACATGTACGCCGCCGATCCCGACGCCAAGTCGGTGATCGACGTGGCCCGGGGCCTCGAGGGCCTGCGCCGCCAGGACGGAATCCACGCCGCCGCAGTGGTGATCACCAAGGAGCGGCTGACCGAGTACCTGCCCATCCAGCGCAAGCCTGAGGCCGGCCAGGACCCGGAGCTGGCACCGGTGGTGACCCAGTACGAGATGCACGGCGTGGAGGACCTGGGCCTGCTCAAGATGGACTTCCTGGGTCTGCGCAACCTGGACGTCATCGCCGACTCCGTGGGGCTGATCCGCCAGAGTCGGGGCATCGAGCTCGACATCGACGCCATCCCCCTCGACGACGCCGCCACCTTCAAGCTGCTCCAGGCCGGCGACTCCATCGGGGTCTTCCAACTGGAGGGCACGGCCATGCGCGCCCTCATGCGTTCGCTGGCCCCCGATTCGTTCGAGGACGTGGCTGCCCTGGTGGCGCTCTACCGGCCGGGCCCCATGGCCGCCAACATGCACAACGACTACGCCGACCGCAAGAACGGTCGCAAGCCCGTCGAGTACCTCCACCCCGACGCCGAGCAGGTGCTGGCCGACACCCAAGGCCTGATGATCTACCAGGAGTCGGTCATGCGGGTGGCCCAGAAGTTCGCGGGCTACTCCCTGGCCGAAGCCGACAACCTCAGGAAGGCCTGCGGGAAGAAGATTCGGGAGATGATCCGCCAGGAGCGGGAGAAGTTCGTCGAGGGTTGTGAGGCCACCGGGTACGGGCGCCAGCTCGGCGAGCAGTGGTTCGACATCATCGAACCCTTCGCCGACTACGCCTTCGCCAAAGCGCACGCCTACGGCTACGGGCTGGTGGCCTACCAGACCGCCTACCTGAAGGCCAACTACCCGGTCGAGTACTTCGCTGCCCTGCTGACCAGCGTCAAGACCAACCTGGACAAGGCGGCCGTCTACCTCAACGAGTGCCGCCAGATGGGCATCGACGTGAAGGTCCCCGACCTCAACGTGTCGGTCAGCGACTTCGCGGCCGTGCTCGACGAGTCGGGCAAGACGATGGGGGCCATCCCCTTCGGCCTGTCGGCGGTGCGCAACGTGGGTGAGGGACTGGTGGCGCTGATCGTGGCCGAGCGCGAGGCCAACGGTCCCTACGTCGACTTCTACGACTTCTGCGACCGGGTGGATCTCAGCGTGCTCAACAAGCGGACCATCGAGTCGCTGATCAAGGCCGGGGCCTTCGACTCGATGGGCTACTCGAGACAGGGCCTCCTGCGGGCCCACGAGCGAATCATCGACGAGGTGGTGGCCCGTCGCCGCGAGGAGGCCAAGGGCCAGTTCGACCTGTTCTCGGCCATGGCCGACACCGGCGCCGGTCAGTCGGTGGCGGCCACCACCCGCCTGCCCATCGACGCCAAGGACTTCGACAAGAAGGTCCGCCTGGGCTTCGAGAAGGAGATGCTCGGCCTGTACGTGAGCGACCATCCGCTCATGGGGGCCGAGGGCGCGCTGCGCCGCCGAACCGAGTGCACCATCGCCGAGCTGGAGGGCGTGGAGGACGGCACGGTGCGGGTGGTGGGCGGGCTGGTCACCAACCTCCAGCGCAAGTGGACCAAGAAGGGCGACCTGATGGCGGTGTTCGTCCTCGAGGACCTCCAGGCGTCCATAGAGGTGATGGTCTTCCCCAAGACCATGCAGCAGTACGGACACCTGCTGGAGGACGACGCCGTGGTCGTGGTCAAGGGTCGCATCGACGGTCGCGAGGATGCGCCCAAGGTGATGGCGCTGGAGCTGACCGTGTTCGAGCCCGTCACCGATGCCGCGCCGCCGGTGCGCGTCCGCTTGTCCCCCAACCGGCTCGACGAGGCGCTGCTCGAGCAGCTCAAGGCTCTGCTGGGTGAGCACCCCGGCGAGTCGCAGGTGTTCCTCCACCTCGGCGATCGTCAGGTCCTGCGCCTGCCCGACGAGTTCAACGTGGAGTCCTCGGCCGGTCTGATGGCCGAGCTGCGGGTGCTCCTGGGGCCCGACGCCATCGCCGCCTGAGCCGCCCGGCCGGGGCTCTGGGAGGGCGCCGGCCGGCGCCGCTCGGTGGCCCGATCCGGGTTCGAGTTGCGCGAATCGTCCGCGACCGCTGGACTAGAGGGGTCCGATCCAAGGGCTTTCCATCGGCCCGTCCGACCACCCGGGGGCAACTGCGCGCATGGCAATCGAGGTCGAGACCAAGGACTGCACCGCTCTCAGCGACGCCGAGCTGGCCGAGATGGCCGACATCTGTGCTGACGCACCGTCGCGATTCGAGGCCGGTCTGCTGTCGAAACAGGCCGAGGCCTGGGTGCTCATCACGCTGGCTCGTGACGGCCGGGCGTTGAAGGGGTTCTCCTTCAGCACGCTCGAACGCATCGGCGGCACGCCCTGCGTGCTCATCGGGCTGGCGTCGGTGCGGCGCACCTCCAAGCGCGATGCCGTGCTCCGGGCCATCATGACCGACCAGTTCCGCCGGGCGGTGCTGGCCTTCCCCGACGAGGACGTGCTGGTAGGCACGCGCTTCACCAACGCCGGGGGCTTCGAGGCGTTCAAGGCGCTCGACGAGGTCGTGCCCCGCCCGGGCCACAAGGCCACCGGCGAGGAGCGGGCCTGGGGTCGGCGACTGGCCAAGCGATTCGGGGTGAGAGCGACGCTTACAACGACCGCGACTTCACCACCGCCGGTGATGGCAGCTTCCCGCTCGTGCTCGACCACGAGAGCCTCAAGCCCGAGGACCAGGACCTCGAGGTTGTCGCCCTGTTCGACACCGTCGACGCCAAGCGGGGTGACTCGCTCATCGCCTTCAGCTGGGCCATGGCCGAGCGCCTGGCCAAGCTGGGCTAGCTCGACCGTTCCCGGTCGACTCGACGCCGGTCCGGTCTCGGTGGAGTTCTCCGCGGCCGTTCGTCGGCGCCGCATGGTGCGGTCCTTCCAGGACCGACCCCTGGCTCCGGGCACCGTCGATGGCCTGATCGAGCTCGGCACCCACGCCCCGTCGGCCGGCTTCACCCAGGGCTGGGCCTTCGTGGTGCTCGAGGGCCGCGACCAGACGGCCCGCTACTGGGACGTCACCCTGCCGCCCGAGCGCCGGGCCGGGTTCGGCCACCCCGGCCTGCTGCGGGCCCCGGCCCTGATCATCCCGCTGGCGAACCCCCAGGCGTACCTGTCCCGCTACGCCGAGCCGGACAAGGCGAGCCAGGGGCTGGGGACCTCCGCCCAGGCCTGGGCCATGCCCTACTGGCTCCTGGACACGGCCATGAGCGCCATGATCGTGCTGCTGGCTGCGGTGGACGAGGACCTGGGCGCCCTGTTCTTCGGCATATTCGATCATCAGGAAGCCCTGATGGCCGAGCTGGGTGTACCCGACGGCTACCAACCCATCGGCACCATCGCGATCGGCTACCCCGAGGTCGACCGGCCCAGCCCGTCGCTGGCCCGGGGCCGGCGCCCGGTCGAGTCGCTCGTCCACCGAGGCGGCTGGTAGGTCAGTGGGTCAGCCGGCGAGTTGCGCGGCCAAGGCCTCGGGTGTGGTGACCGGCGCTTGGCAGGTGAAGTGCCGACAAACGTAGGCCTGCCCGGCGCCGTCGGCGCCGGGCGTCCGGTCGTCCCACAGCGGTGACGGGTAGGGCTCGCCCCAGGCCAGCACGGCGTTGGGCAGGTAACGCTGGGTGACGGTGTCGCGCAGGTCGGGACGGTCGCCCACCACCGCCACCTCGGTGGTGCCCTGGTTCCACAGGTCCAGCGCGGCCAGCAGGTGGCCCAGGGCGGTGGGGTGGCGTATCGCCGCCGGGCCGAGCAACCGGAGGATGGCCTGGGCCCGTTCGGTGAGGTGCGCGTCACCGGTCAGGCCGGCCAGGCGCACCAGGCCCACGGCGGCCAGGCTGTTGGCTGACGGTGTGGCGTTGTCCAACAGGTCCTTGGGTCGGGTCACCAGCGGTTCGGCGTCGACGCCGGTGGTGAACACCCCGCCCTGATCGTCGTCCCAGAACAGATCGATCAGGGCGGCGGCGACCGTGGCGGCGTGATCGATCCAGCGGGCCTGGCCGGTGGCCTCGCCCAGGCGGGTGAAGGCGTCGAGGAGCGCTGCGTGATCCGCGGCATAGGCGAGGTGCTGCGCCCGACCCTCGGTCCCGGCGTCGGCGTCGCCCTGCCACGAGCGCAACCAGCGGCCGTCGGGCCGGCGCAGCTTGGCCAGCAGGAACTCGCCGGTCGCCACCGCATCGGCCAGCCAGTCCTCCCGGCCGGTGGCGCCCGCGGCCTCGGCCAGGGTGGCCAGCATCAAGCCGTTCCACTCGGTCAGCACCTTGTCGTCCAGGCCAGGCCGCGGACGTCGCTCGCGGCGTTCGAACAGCGCGGCGCGGGACGCGGGTCACCTCGGGTGGACGGACCAGCTCCGCGCCCCGGGGACGGAACAAGATGTTGCGCCCCTCGAAGTTGCCGGCCTCGGTCAGACCCCACCAGTCGACGGCCACTGGCGCGTCGGCACCCAGCACCTCGGTCATCTCCGCCATCGTCCAGGTCTGGAACAGGCCTTCGACGGTGTGGCCATGGCCATCGGGGGAATCGGCGTCCTCCGCCGAGTAGAAGCCCCCGGACGGGTGGCGCAGGTCCCGCCGGACGTAGTCGATGGTCTCGTCTAGCACCTGGCGGTAGCGGGCCTCGCCGGTCACCTGCCAGGCGTGGAGATAGATCCGGGCCAGCAGCGCCTGGTCGTAGAGCATCTTCTCGAAGTGGGGGACCAGCCAGCGCTCGTCGGTCGAGTAGCGGGCGAAGCCCCCTCCCAGGTGGTCGTAGATGCCGCCGGCGGCCATGGCGTCGAGCGAGGTGGTCACCATGGCCAGCGTGGCCGCCGAGCGGTTGTGCTGGTGCGCCCGCAACAGCACCTCGAGGCTCATGGTCCCCGGGAACTTGGGGGCGGAGCCGAATCCGCCCCACTCGGGGTCGAAGGCCGCGGCCAACCCGGTGTAGGCGGCGTCCAGGCCCTCGGCGCCGGGGATCTGGTCACCGGCCGGCAGCGAGGCGCCCTGGCCGATGGATTCGGTGAGTTGCGCGGCCTGATCGGTCAGGTCCGCGCGCCGGGTGTGCCACAGTTCGTCGATGCGGCCCAGCAGGTCGGTGAAGCTCAGCATCCCGCCCCGGCTCTGCTTGGGGAAGTAGGTGCCTCCGAAGAAGGGCCGTCCGTCGGGCATGAGGAACACGGTCATCGGCCAGCCGCCCTGCCCGGTCATGGCCTGGACGGCGTCCATGTAGATGGCGTCGACGTCGGGTCGCTCCTCGCGATCGACCTTCACGGCCACGAAGCGCTCGTTCACGATCCGGGCGGTCTCGGGATCCTCGAAGGACTCGTGGGCCATCACGTGGCACCAGTGGCAGGCCGAGTAGCCGACCGACAACAGGACGGGCACATCCCGCTCGGCCGCGGCGACGAAGGCCTCGTCGCCCCACGGGTACCAGTCGACCGGGTTCTCGGCGTGCTGGCGCAGGTAGGGGCTGGTCTCGTGGGCGAGGCGGTTCACCCGGCCACCGTAGCGGCGGCCCACCCGCCCGAACCTCCGACGACACGCCCTAGCATGCCGCCATGGAGATCCGATTGGACGGCAAGGTCGCGCTGGTCACCGGGGCATCGCGGGGCATCGGCGCGGCGATCGCTCGCCGCTTCGCGACCAGCGGTGCCTCGGTCATGCTGTCGTCGCGCAAGATGGAGGCGTTGGAGGAGACGGCCACCGACATCCGGGCCGCGATGGTCGCCGAGCCCGGCGCCGCCGGGGCCGAGGTGGCGGTGTTCGCGGCCAACGCCGGCGAACCCGACCAGGCCCGGGCCTGTGTGGCAGCCACCGTCGAGCGCTTCGGCGCCGTCGACATCCTGGTCAACAACGCGGCCACCAACCCCTACTTCGGACCGACGCTGGGTATCGACGCGTCCAAGTTCGACAAGACGGTGGCCGTCAACTGGCGAGGCCCCCTGATCTGGACCCAGGCCGCCTGGGAGGCATCCATGCGTGAGCGTGGGGGCGTCGTGCTCAACATCTCGTCCATCGGTGGCCTCAGCGTCGAGACGCACCTGTCCATCTACAACGGGACCAAGGCGGCGCTGTTGCACCTGACCCGGACCCTCGCGGCCGAGATGGCGCCGGGCGTGCGGGTGAATGCCCTGGCGCCCGGCTTGGTCAAGACGGACATGGCCCGTGTCCTCTGGGAACCCAACGAGGAGCGGATATCGGCCTCCATGCCGCTGGCCCGGCTGGGCGAACCCGACGACATCGCCAAGGCGGCGCTGTTCCTGTGCTCCGATGCCTCGTCGTGGATGACCGGCACCACCACAGTGGTGGACGGCGGAGCCCTGTTGGGTCGCTGATGGCGTCTGGCCACGGGTCCGCGCGATCGGCCCTGGTGCGGACCCACGACCGCCTCGAGGCCCTGGCCCGGTCGTTTCCCGATGCCTGGGAGGATCACCCCTGGGGGGATCGCGTGTTCAAGGTGAACCGCAAGATCTTCCTGTTCCTGACCCTGGTCGACGGCCCGATGGACGGTGCCGACGTCGGCACCGACGGGGGCCTGTCGATGACGGTCAAGCTGGCTGACTCCCACGAGGAGGCGTTGACCTTCGCGTTCGTCTCGCCGACCACCTACGGCCTGGGCAAGGCAGGGTGGGTGACCGCTCGCTTCTCGGGCCGGGCCCGTCCACCAGCCGACATCCTGGCCGACTGGGTGGACGAGAGCTATCGGGCCGTGGCCCTCAAGCGTCAGGTGGCCGAACTGGACCGGCGTGCCGCACGGGACTGAACGTCCTGCCGCGGTTCCCCGAGCGAGGACGCCACCGAAGAGAACCTGTGGTGAAACGCTCGGACTCAGCAGGGTCGAGCGGTCTGTTTCCACCATGGGTGACCGTAGGTGTTCGGAAACGTCAGAGCCGATGGCGCTCGACCTTGCCCAGTAGGGTACGGGGCAGGGCGTCGACCAGCTCGAGCTGTCGGGGGGCGGCGTAGGCCGGCAGGTGCCCCTTCACCAGGTCGCGCAGTTCTTCGAGGGTCGGGGGTGGGTCCGCCGGCGTCGGGACGACCAGCGCCACCACCTGCTGGCCCCACTCGGGATCGGGCCGGCCCACCACCGCCACCTCGGTCACCGACGCGGCGCCGGCCAGCACCTGTTCGACGGCCTGGGGCCACACGTTCTCGCCCCCGGTGATGATCAGGTCGTCGATGCGACCGTCCACCTGGAGGTGGCCTTGGGCGTCGAGGCGGCCATGGTCGCCGGTCGGGTACCAGCCACCTTCCAGCCGGGGGTCGGTGCCGTCGCGGTAGCACCGCAGCAGCACGTCGCCGCGAACCTGGATCTCGCCGTCGGGGGTGGTCCGCAGCTCCACGCCGTCGAGGGCGACGCCGTCATAGGCACAGGCGCTGCCCGTCTCGGTGGAGCCGTAGCTGATCACCGCGTTGGGAGGCAGCTGGGACGGAGGGGCGGCGCCCCCAACCACCAGCTTGCGGAATCCGGCCGGGCGTATCCGGGCCAGCGCCGTGGGGACCACCGACACCAGGGTGGCGCCGCGTCGGGCGGCGTCGTCGACTGCCGCGGCGTCGAAGCGGGGGTGCAGCTCGAGCGGCGTGGCGGTGAGCAGGGCCCGGGTCACCACCGACAGGCCCCCGATGTGGGCCAGGGGCAGGCAGCCCAGCCAGCGGTCGCGGTCGGGATCGACCGACAGCCGGGCACTGCTGGACCGGGCCGAGGCGGCCACCGAGGTGTGGGTGTGCACCACCCCCTTGGGGGCACCGGTGGAGCCACTGGTGGCCACCACCAGGGCATCACCGTCTTTGACCGGCCGACCACCCGGGCGGGCGTGACGGCGACCCTCGGGATCGATCACCGCCGAGGGGGCGAGCGCGTCCAGCAACCGATCGCGGGCCACGTCGGGCAGGCGGGGATCGACGGGCAGCAGGGCGTCGCCGTCGTCCCAGACGCGCTGGAGCACGTCCACGAATCCGGGGCCACCCACCACCATGACCGCCACCAGCTCGCGCACCCGGTCAGGCTAGCGAGGGTGACAGATTCGGCAGGCGTGGGCCGGCCGGGGCACAATCCTGGCCGTGACCGAGACCACCATTCGTCGTGCCGCCGACTGGAAGTCCGTCGGCGACTACACCGACATCACCTACGAGCTGGCCGAAGGCATGGCCAAGATCACCATCTGTCGACCTGAGGTGCGCAACGCCTTCCGGCCCCAGACGCTCTTCGAGCTCCAGCACGCCTTCAACCAGGCCCGCGACGACGACCGGGTGGGCGTGATCATCCTCACCGGCCAGGGTGACCAGGCCTTCTGCTCGGGCGGCGACCAGCGCATCCGGGGCGACGACGGCTACATCGGCGACGACCCGGTGGCCGAGAAAGGGATCGGGCGGCTCAACGTGCTCGATCTCCAGATCCAGATCCGGCGCACACCCAAGCCGGTGGTGGCCATGGTGGCCGGCTACGCCATCGGCGGCGGCCACGTGCTGCACGTGGTGTGCGATCTGACCATCGCGGCCGACAACGCCCGCTTCGGCCAGACCGGTCCCAAGGTCGGGTCGTTCGACGGGGGTTACGGCTCGGGGTTGCTGGCCGCCAACGTGGGCCAGAAGAAGGCCCGGGAGATCTGGTTCCTGTGCCGCCAGTACGACGCGGCTGCGGCTCTCGACATGGGCCTGGTGAACACGGTGGTGCCGCTGGCCGAGCTGGAGGAGATCACCGTCGAGTGGTGCCGCGAGATGCTCACCATGTCGCCGCTGGCCCTGCGCATGATCAAGGCGTCGATGAACGCGGCCGACGACGGCCTGGCCGGCATCCAGCAGTTGGCCGGGGACGCCACGCTGCTCTTCTACATGACCGAGGAGGCCCAGGAGGGCCGCAACGCCTACGTGCAGAAGCGCAGACCCGACTTCGACCAGTACCCGAAGAGACCGTGAGGTCGGCGGGTGGGTCGACCGTGAGGCCGGCGGGTGGGTCGAGACCTTGAACGCTCCCAGGCTGGCGCCGCCCACCGGCTGGCGGCTGTGGGTGGCCGGCGCCCGGCCGCGCACCCTCCCGGCCGCCGTGGTGCCGGTGCTGGTGGGCACGGCGGTGGCCGCCATCTCGGTCCCGCACGCCGGGTGGTTCAGCAGCGGCGGGTGGTTCGACACCGCGCCGAACTCCGGCGTCATGTTCCTGTCGCCATCGGGTCCGGTCGGCCTCGTGTTCCGCGGCATCATCGTGTGGCGAGCGCTGGCGGCCATCGTGGTGGCGCTGTTCATCCAGATCGGCACCAACTACGCCAACGACTACAGCGACGGCGTGAAGGGCACCGACAACGAGACCCGGGTGGGCCCGGTCCGTCTGGTCGGTTCGGGCCTCAAGTCGCCCTCGTCGGTCAAGAAGGCGGCCTTCGCCTCCTTCGGGGTGGCAGCGGTGGCCGGCCTGGCCCTGGCCGCGGCCACCACCTGGTGGCTACTGCTGGTCGGCGCCGTGTGCTTCGCCGCCGGCTGGCTCTACACGGGCGGGCCCAAGCCCTACGGCTACTACGGGTTCGGCGAGCTGTTCGTGTTCCTCTTCTTCGGCCTGGTGGCCACCGTCGGTTCGACCTACATCCAGACCGAGTGGCAGTTCTGGCGCGGCATGCCCTGGGTCGTGTGGCCCTGCGCGGTGGCGGTGGGCTGCCTGGCCACCGCCCTGCTGGTGATCAACAACCTGCGCGACATCCCCACCGACACCGTGGCGGGCAAGAAGACCCTGGCCGTGCGCATCGGCGACCAGCCCACCCGCATCCTCTACGTGTCGCTGATGGTGATCCCCTACCTGCTGCTGCCCCTCATCGCCGGGCTGGCCCACCGGCCCTGGGCCGTGCTGGCCTTCGCCGCCATCTTCCTCGCCCAGAAACCCATCCTCATCGTGTTGCAGGGCACCAAGGGGCCGGGCCTCATCGCCGTGTTGGCCGGCACCGGGCGGGTGCAGCTGGCCTACGGCGTCCTGCTCTCGGTCGGCCTGTTCGTCTCCGCCGCGCCTGTGCACTGACCTCGCTTGCGGGCACATCGCGCCACCGTTTCGGTGGTTGGACGTGCCGGGAGGGCCACCGCTCCGGGTGCACTGACGTTGCGGGCACATCGCGCCACCGTTTCGGTGGTTGGACGTGCCGGGAGGGCATGGCGGTGAGGTCGTTCAGGCGGTGGCGGCCAGCCAGGGTTCGAGGACATCGAGGAACCGGTCGGGCTGCTCGAGGTGGGTGGTGTGGCCGGCGCCGGCAACCAGCGACACGTCGGCGTTGCCGCCGATCGTGTCACCCAGTCGCTGAGCCAGCGCCACGAACTTGTCGTCCCCTTCGCCGGCGACCACCAGCACCGGCACGGTCAGCCGGCTCAGGTGGTCCCACAGAGGCTCCTGGGTGCCGGTGCCGGCCAGGCGGAGGCTGGAGGCGAGGCCGGCCGCGGTGTTGGCCAGCCGGGCCCGACGGTGGGCTCGTCCGGGGTCGAGTCCGGCGAACAGGGGCTGGGCCAGCCACTCGTCGACGAAGACCTCCACGCCCACGGCCAGCACGTGGTCGGCCAGTCGGTCGTCGGCAGCGCGACGTGTCATCCGTTCGTCGGGATCGTCCAGCCCGCCGGTGGTGCTGATCAGGACCAGCCGCTCGACCAGGTCGGGACGAGCCAGCGCGGCGTGTAGGCAGATGCGCCCGCCCATGGAGTAGCCCAGGTAGGTCCCGACGCCGCCGACCTCGGCCACGGCCCGGCCAGCTCCCCACAGGTCGAGCTCGACGCCGGCCGAGGCGCCGTGACCCGGGGCGTCGACGAGCACCAGATCGTGGTCGGGGGCCAGGCGGGCGTCGATGGGCGACCAGCACGCCGAGGTCTGGGTGAAGCCGTGCACCGCCACCACCCGGCCGTGGTCGGTCTTGCTCGCCGGGAACCGCTGGGCGGTGAGCGCGGTCGCCGGACCGTCGTCGGAACCGCATGGTCGATCGACGATGGGCTGAGGTGGCGCCGGCGGAGGCGTGGCGGGGTCGGAGGACGTGGGCATCCGTGACCAAACCTAGGCTGTGGCCGTGACCGGCTCCGAACCGGCGGAGACGACCGCCGCCACGTTCTGCGCGACGATCGTCGACGAGTGGCTCCGGTCGGGGCTGACCGACGCGGTGGTGGCGCCCGGTTCGCGGTCGACGCCGATGGCGATGGCGCTGGCCGCCGACGGGCGGGTGCGGCTCCAGGTGCACCACGACGAGCGCTCGGCTGGCTTCATGGCCCTGGGCATCGGCATGGCCACCGGTCGGCCGGCGGTGGTGCTGTGCACGAGCGGGACGGCCGCGGTCGAGCTGCACCCGGCGGTGGTCGAGGCCCACGAGGCCAAGGTGCCGCTGCTGGTGTGCACCGCCGATCGCCCCCCGGAGCTGCACGGGGTGGGCGCGCCCCAGACCATCGATCAGCAGCGCCTCTACGGCGGTGCGGTCCGATGGTTCGTGGATCCCGGAGTCCCGGATGCGGCCATGGCCGGTTCCTGGCGGTCGCTGGCCGCCCAGGCGTTCGTGTCCACCATCGCGTCTCCGCCGGGACCGGTGCACCTCGACCTGCGCTTCCGCGATCCCCTGGTGGGCCGCGCCGGGACCCTGCCACCGGGCCGCGACCAGAGTCGGCCATGGCACCGCCCCCAGATCGGCACCGCGCCCGATTCGGCCACCCTCGAGGTGTTGGCCGACGCGGTCAGGGGGCGGCGGGGGGTGATCGTGGCCGGAGGTGGGATCGACGACCCGTCGGGCGTCCACGCCCTGGCCCAGGTCCTGGGTTGGCCGGTCCTGGCCGACCCCCGCAGCGGGTGCCGCCTGCCCGAGGCGCGCACCGTCAGCCACGTCGACGCGCTCCTGCGGGTCCCGACCCTGGCTGGCGAGCTGACCCCCCAGGTCGTGCTGCGTCTGGGGTCGCCGCCGGCGTCGAAGGTCCTGGGCCGGTGGCTGGCCGGGATCGACGCCTGGCAGGTGGCCATCGAGGCGGACGGCTCGCGATACGACCCGGATCGCAACCTCGACGGGCTGGTCGCCGGTCCGCCGGGAGCCACCTGCGCGGCCATGGCCGCGCAGCTCTCGGCCACGCTGGGGTCAGGATCGGATCCCACGTCGGGGTCGGGCGGCTGGGTGCAACGCTGGGCTCATGCCGACGCGGTGGCGGCCGAGGCGATCGCCGACGTCCTGTCCCGCCACGCCCGACCCACCGAACCGGCCATCGCCCGCGACGTGCTCGCCGCGCTTCCCGATGGCAGCGCGTTGGTGGTCTCGTCGTCGATGCCGGTACGGGATCTGGAGTGGTTCTCGTCTCCGCGAGCGGGCGTGACCGTGCTGGCCAACCGGGGTGCCAACGGCATCGACGGGGTGGTGTCCACCGCGGTGGGTGTGGCGCTCAGCCGTTCACCCGCCGACCGATCGCCCGACGCGGGTTCGGTCTCCAGCCGGCGAGCAGCCGGCGAGGGGAGTCGGACCGGCACCGATGCCAGCGGTCCCACCGCCTTGTTGATCGGTGACGTGGCCCTGCTCCACGACACGAACGGGCTGTTGGGAGCCGCCCGGCGTGACATCGATCTCACCATCGTGGTGGTGGACAACGACGGTGGTGGGATCTTCTCCTTCCTGCCCCAGGCCACGGCGTTGGACGCGTCGCGCTTCGAGCTGTTGTTCGGCACCCCCCATGGGGTCGATCTGGTCGGGTTGGCCGCGGCGCACGGCATCAGCGGTCGCCGCCTGGATCGGCAGGACGAGCTGGCCGACGCGGTGCGCCAGTCCGCGGCGCTCGGCGGGGTCCACCTGGTGGTCGTGCCCACGGACCGAGCGGCCAACGTGGCCGTGCATGCCGAGATCGACGCCGCCGTGGCCGCCGCCCTCGCCTAGTCAGAGCGGGATGGTCAGGGGCGGAGGATGGCGTTGAGCATGGCCTCGAACTTGGCCCGGGTCTCGGCCAGCTCGGCGTCGGGATCGGAGTCGGCCACCACCCCGACCCCGGCGAAGAGTCGGGCCCGGGGACCGTCCAACTCGGCGCTGCGGATGCCGACCGTCCAGGACCCGTTGCCCGCCGCGTCCACCCATCCCACCGGGCCGCCGTAGCGGGCCCGGTCGAGCGCTTCGTAGCGCTCGATCAGATCCAGGGCCACATCCCGGGGCGAGCCGTTGACTGCCGGGGTCGGATGCAGGGCGCGCATGAGCTCGATGACCGAGGCCGGCGGGGACGACAGCTGACCCTCCACCAGGGTGGCCAGGTGCTGCACGTTGGCCATGGCCACGATGGACGGGGCGGCCTCCTCGTCCAGGTAGGAGCACCAGGGCAGCAAGGTGTCGTGCACCATGTCGATGGTGAACCGATGCTCGATCTGGTCCTTGGTCGACTCCAGGAGACCCGCGGCGAGGGCAGCATCGGCCGTCGGATTGCCGCTGCGGGGTGCCGTCCCGGCCATCGGGTGGGACCGCACCGTCTGGCCGATCCGTTCCACCAGCAGCTCGGGGCTGGCCCCCACGAAGCCGTCGGCGGCGAACAGCATGGCGGCCGGATAGGCCCGGCGGAGCTGCTCGAGCACGGCCTGGCGCGACAGGGGACGGTCGGCCTCGATGACGATCTCGCGGGCCAGCACCACCTTGCGGGCCACGCCGGACCGCAGCTCGTCACGGGCCGCAGCCACCGCCGCGCACCAGTCCTCGGCGCGGCGCGGAGTGGTGACCTCGAACCGGGTGGCCTGGGGTGAACCGTGGCCTCGGGCCCCTGCTCCGGGCGACGCCAGATCATCGACGGCCAGGTCCTCGGCCGCCACCGGCCCCGTGGTGGCGGCCGTGCCGCCACCACCCGCGTCGCTCGTCGCGGCTTCGATGCTGGTCACCCAGGCTCGTCCGTCGGCGTCTCTACCGACGAGCGTGTGGGGCACGACGAGCTGACCCGCCAGCCGGGGATCGAACGGCAGCCCGCCCAGGGCCACCGGGCCCGGCCCGGGTTCGTCGGGGTCGGTTTCGATGGACTCGAGCGCCAGGCGCACGGCCTCGGCCGCGGCCGCGGGATCGCCGGGGGCGACCTCGATGGTGAGGGCCACGCCTCGGCCGGCGAACCCCTGCCCGCCGCGCACCCAGAGCTGGCCGGTCTCACCGGCCACCGCCACCAGGTCGATCTCACCCTCGACGGGTCGGCTGTGGGCCCGCAGCCTGGTGGTGGCGGACGGGTCGGCCACGGGGGTGGTCATGCGGCGCGGTCCCGGGTGGCGACGAGCAGCTGGGCGATCCCACCGGAGAGCAGTTGGCGGTCGGCGTCGGCGAACCCGGCTCGGCAAAGCTGGTCGACCAGGACCTCCGGTTCGGGCAGGTACACCACCGACTTGGGCAGGTAGCGGTACGCGGTCGGGTCGGAGAGGGCACCGCCGATGCGGGGCACGACCTTGCCGAAGTAGATGCCATGGCCCCAGCGCATCAGGGCGTTGTCGGGCTGGGCCACCTCGAGCAGGGCGATGCGTCCGCCGGGACGCACCACCCGCGCCAGCTCCGCGAAGAATGGTTCGAGGGCGACCAGGTTGCGCAGCGCGAACCCGCAGGTGGCCCCGTCCACCGCGGCGTCGGCCAAGGGCAGGACGAGGGCGTCGGCCTCCACCAACGCAGCCCCGGACGTACCTGCGGCCAGCATGCCGAAGGACAGGTCGATCCCGATGGGGTCGATGCCCTGGCGGGCCAGCTCGCGGCACAGGTCACCGGTCCCGCAGGCCAGGTCGGCCACGGTGGAGCGGGGGGCGAGGGCCAGGCGATGTATGGCTCGACGCCGCCACCCCACGTCCATCCGGAAGGTCATGATGCGGTTGACCAGGTCGTAGCGGGGAGCGATGGCGTCGAACATCGAGCGCACCGCGGCGGCCTTGTCGTCGCCCTCGGGGAGGTGATCCGGATCGATGTCGAGACCGTGGACCGCGCTGGTGGTCGACGAAGTCGCCTGGCGATCGGTCACGCCGCCCAGGCTACCCAGCCTCGAAAATCCCCGATGACATCGGACTCGAACTGGGGGAAGAGCACCTCCATGAGACCGCGCTGGCGGCCGAGGGTGACGTCGTCGGCGCGCTGTTCGAGCCCGGCCGCGCCGAAGCGCCCGAACACCAGGGCGCCGAACAGGTCGGGGGCCACACCCACGTCACCGTTGGCGTAGGGGTCCTCGATGCCGGGGTGGGGGCGCACCGCGGTCACCGAGCCCTGGTCGTAGGCCAGGGCCACCCCCGAGCCGTACAGGGAGATGGTCAGCTCGCCGACCCGATCGGCGTAGCGCGACCTGGCCAGGCGGGCCGACAGGGCCGGGCGGAGCCGGTCGAGCAGTACCACCGGATCGGGCACGCGGGTGTAGAGCCCGTGGTCGTGACGCAGCGTCCCGCCCAGTTCGCCCAACTCGGCCAGATGGCGGCTGTAGGTGGTGGCGGGGGAGTCGAACACCACCAGCACGTCGTCGCCGGCCTCGCGCCGAGCCGCGGCCACCAGGGCCAAGGTGGTCGAGGGCGGCTGGTCGGCTCGGACCAGGGACGGCAGCAGGTACACGCGGCCGTCGGCCGGCTTGTGCTGGGTGCGCATCCAGCCCGCCACCTGGCCGTCCCGCTCCGCCACCTGGAGGTGCTCGTAGCTGTTGTCGCGGCTCATGGCGAAGATGACGTCCCAGGCGGTCGCATCGCGTTCGACCCGCAGGCCGTCCGGGTCCCGCTCGGCGTCGATGGCCACGATGGCGGCCCGGTCGTCGTCGGTGGCTGGCCGCAGGGTCACGCTGGCCGCTTCCGGATCGTGCGCCGCGGTCTCGACGATCGAGGGCGGGGGGATCCGGATGAGGGGATGGTCGAGGCCGTAGCCGTAGCCGAACCGCCGGTACAGATACGGGATGCCGGTGATGAACTGGGCCAGGTCGCCCCGCGCCGCGGAGCGCCGGTGGTGCCAGTCGAACTGGGCCCGCACCAGGCCTCGGCGCTGGAAGTCGGGATCGGTGGCCACGTACTCGACCTGGCCACCGGGGAACGCCACGCCGTCGAGCACCATCCGATGGGCCAGCAGCCCGCAGGTCGACACGAGGCGTCCCGACGCCTCCTCCTCGACCACCACCCAGTTGGCCAGGGAGACCGGATCGCCCAGGTGGGCTCGCACCCCCGGCTCGTCGGAGGGCCCGAACGCGCCCACCTCGAGGGCCACGATGGCCTCGACGTCGGCCACTCGGGCCGGTCGCAACGCGAAGCCCTCCTGCATCCGAGCGACGCTATCGGCCCGTTAGCCTCTGGGTATGGCCCAGCGCCCCCATTTCCGTATCGCCGGGATTCCGGTGCGGGTCGAGATCTACTTCTTCGTGATCATCGGGATCCTGGCCTACGAGTTCAACCTCCTGAACCCCAAGCCCAGCTACCTCGTGGGTTTCGTGGTCATCGCCTTCGTCTCGATCGTCGTGCACGAGTTGGGACACGCCGTGGCCTTCCGGGCCTTCGGGGTCGATCCCCACATCACCCTGGTGGGCATGGGCGGGGTGACCAGCGGCTCGGGTCGGCTCAGCCCACGCCAGCACATCGTGGTGAGCCTGGCGGGGCCGCTCACGGTGCTGGTGCTGTTCGGGCTGCCCGCGCTGTGGGTCTGGAACCAGGGCGTCGTGACCTCCACCGACGGGTTGGTGTTCCTCTACGAGATGTTGTGGATCAACGTGGGTTGGTCGGTGCTCAACCTGTTGCCCCTGTTGCCCCTCGATGGGGGCAACGTGACCGTCTCGCTGCTGGACATGGTCACCCAGGGGCGGGGCCGGCGCCCGACCGAGATCATCTCGATCCTGGTGGCGGGCGCCGGGGGACTGCTGGCGCTGTCGCTGGGCTACGACGGACTGATCCTGCTGGCCGTTCTGATCATCGGCGTGAACGTGAGCTCGCTCAGCCGGGTGAAGCAGCAGGAGGTCAGCGACGAGATGGGGTTCGCCTACCGGGCGCTGATCGATCACCGCCCGGTCGAGGCCGAGCAGGCGATCCAGCAGATCCTGGCCAAGCGCCCGTCGGGACCGGCCCTGCGCAACGCCTCCGAGCTGTTGGGTTGGGCCCGGTTGTGGCAGGGCGACCAGCCCGGAGCCGAGCAGGCAGTGCAGCGCTATGCCCACGCCGGGGCGCCGAGCGCCATGTTCCGCGGGGCGCAGGCCCTGGCTGCCGGACGCCTGGTGGAGGGCGTGTCGGTCATGACCTGGGCCTTCGCCAACGAGCCGGCGAGCGCCACCCAGGCGCTGGGAGCGGTGGCCGTGGCCGGCACCGGCCAGACCCGGCCGCTGGTGACCGAGCTGTTGCGCCTGGAGGGGATGGCCGGGGTGAACGCGGCGGTGAGCTTCCGGTCACTGCTCGAGTTCGCCGGCTACCACCGCGAGGCCGAGACGGTGACCGGCATGCTCACCGCCGACGGTCGAGCCGGCCAACTCACCGGCTGACCCTGCCGAGGCTTGCCGACCGAAGCATCAAGAAACTAGACCGTCCGGTCAAGTTTTCTGGCAGACTCGCGCCATGGCCATCGACTTCACCTTCCCGCCCGAGATCGACGAGATCCGCTTCAAGGTCCGTGACTTCCTCGATCAGGTGGTCCGTCCCATCGAGGCCAAGGCCGAGGCCGACGAGTGGGGGCGTGACGACTGGATCAAGGCGATCATCGACATGCGCGGCGCGGCACACGAATGGGGCCTGTGGTTGCCCCACATGCCCACCGAATGGGGCGGCATGGGGCTGGGGCACGTGGCCATGGCCAGCGTCTCGGCCGAAGCGGGCAAGACCCGCATGGGGCCGTTCGCCCTGAACGCCCAGGCGCCGGACGAGGGCAACATGCACACGCTGTTGCACTGGGCCACCGACCAGCAGAAGCAGGACTACCTCAAGCCGCTCTGCGACGGTTTCAAGATGGTGGACGGCAAGCCCCGGGCCTTCCGCTCGTGCTTCGCCATGACCGAGCCCGAGGTGGCCGGGTCGGACCCCACGCTGATCCAGACCCGGGCCTATCAGGACGGCGACACCTGGGTCATCAACGGGCACAAGTGGTTCATCTCCGGGGCCCGAGGTGCGCAGTTCGCCATTCTCATCGCCCGCACCGAGGACGATCCGGAGCTGCCCCAGGCGGCCAACTCGGCCTTTCTGGTCGACATCCCGTCGGACGGCTGGGAGGTGGTGCGCGACGTCGAGACCATGTCGGGCAGCCACAACCACTGCGAGATCCGCATCACCGACCTGGTGGTGCCGGCCGACAAGATGCTGGGTGGACGAGGCGAGGGTCACCTGCTGGGGCAGGCTCGGCTGGGACCGGCCCGGCTGGCCCACTGCATGCGCTGGATCGGCCAGGCCGAGGTGGCGTTGGACATGATGGTCGACCGGGCGCTGTCCCGGTACTCACACGGGTCGATCCTGGCCGAGAAGCAGGGCATCCAATGGCTGATCGCGGACTCGGCCATGGAGCTGTACCAGTGCAAGCTCATGGTGCTGCACGCCGCCTACCTGATCGACGCCGGCGCGGACTTCAAGAGCGAGGTGTCGATGGCCAAGCACTTCGTGGCCAACTCGCTGTGGCGGATCATCGACCGGGCCATCCAGGTGCACGGGGCGCTGGGCTACTCGAGCGACACGCCGCTGGGCGAGATGCTCAAGCAGGCCCGCTGGAGCCGCTTCGCCGACGGCGCAGACGAGATCCACCAGATGCGCATCGCCCAGCGCACGATCGCCGCCTACAAGGACGACGGCACCACCAAGGCCGCCACCGGCAACCTGCCGATCTGACCCGGCCGACGCCGTGCTGATCCTGACCAGTGGCAGCCGTCCAAGTACGTGGACGACGGCCATGGATATCGGGCGTCGCGGGACCGGGGCCAAGTCAGCGCCGGCTCGCGTCTCATCGCCGACCGTGTAGCCGCCTTCTACTCCCAGGCCATCCCTCGGTACGTCAAGGGCCCACTCCTGGACCTGGGTTGTGGCTTCGCCCCGCTGTACGGGCTCTACCGCCGCCATGCGACGGAAGTGGTCTTGGTCGATTGGGAGAACACGCTGCATCCCAATCCTCACCTCGACTTCGCCCAGGACATCAACGAGCCCCTCGATCGTCTCGAGGACGCCCGATTCCAGACCGTCATCCTCTCCGATGTCCTCGAACACGTTCGCGAACCGATGCGATTGATGGGGGAGATATCGAGGGTGCCGGCGGCGGGGGGACACCTGTTGATGAACGTCCCCTTCCTCTACTGGCTGCACGAGACCCCCAATGACTACTACCGGTACACCGAGTACTCACTCAGATATCTGAGCGAGTCGCGGGGTCTCGACGTGACCGAGCTCAGGGTGCTCGGGGGCGCGCCAGATCCAATTGCTGACGTCGCCTCCAAGATCCTGTCGGGGCGGGTCAGTTCGCTGGCCGGTCTGTTGCAGACGGCGACCGCCCGGGTCACCGATCGCAAGTGGGGGGCAGGAGGCGATCCCGGTGGCACCCGGTGGCCGCTGGACTACACCCTGGTGGCGACGCGTCGCTGAGGTGCGCCGTCCTCACCCCTGACCGAGCCTGAAACTGGGCATCGAAATGCCCGGTATCCGCACGCAAAGATGCCCAATTTGCTGCGGCTAGGCGGGGACCGACTCGCTCGGCTCGGACGACGGCCGGTCGAGGGCGATGACCGGGTCGGGCTCACCCTCGACGTCGAGCGACGGGATGATGCGGTCCAGCCACTTGGGGAACCACCAGTTGACGTCGCCCAGCAGCTCCATGGTGGCTGGCACCAACACCATGCGGACGATGGTGGCGTCGATGAGCACGGCCACGGCCAGGCCCAGGCCGAACACCTTGAGCACCCGCAGGTCACCCACCACGAACGAGCCGAAGACACAGAACATGATGGCGGCCGCCGCCGTGATCACCCGGGCCGTCTGGGCCAACCCGTCGGCCACCGCGTTGGCGTTGTCCCCGGTGCGCAGCCACTCCTCACGGATGCGCGACAGCAGGAACACCTCGTAGTCCATGGACAGGCCGAACAGGATCGTGAACAACATCACCGGGATCCACGGATCGATCGGGCCGGTCTTGCCGACGTGCAGCAGGCCGCCCAACCACCCCCACTCGAACACGGCCACGATCACGCCGTAGGCCGCCCCGATCGACAGCAGGTTCATGATGGCAGCCTTGATGGGCACCGCGATGGAACGGAACACCGCCATCAGCAGCAGGAACGAGAGCAGCACGACGGCGCCGATCACCAGTGGCAACCTCGACGACAGCTCGTTGGCCGAGTCGATGCCGGCCGCGGTCACGCCGCCGACCATGGCCTTCAGCCCGGTGCCCGCCACGGCTGCGGGCACCACGTCGTTTCGCAGGTGATGCACCAGCGATTCGGTCCGGGTGTCCTGGGGCGAGGTCTTGGGGATGACGATGACCACCGCCGCGTCGCCCTTGGCGTTGAGCTGGGGCGGGGCCACGAAGGCCACGTCGGGGGCGGCCTTGAGCCCGGCTTGGAGCCTGGTGGTGGCCGCGCTGGCCTGCGTGCCGCTCAGACCCCCGAGGTCGACGGCCACCACCAGCGGGCCGTTGCTGCCCGGGCCGAAGCCTTCGGCCAGCAGGTCGTAGGCGTGGCGGGTGGTGAAGGTGGTCGGGTCGTTGCTGGAATCGCTGAACAGGAGCTGCAGCGACAGCATGGGCAGGGCCAGGGCCAGCAGCACGGCCAGTGCGATCAGTGCCGCGGGCCAGGGGTGGCGCTGGATGACGCGGCTCCAGCGGTACCAGGCGGAGTGCTGGTTGCGGCTGGGATCGGCGTCGACATGCAGGAACGGGATGCGGAAGCGGTCGATGTTGGCGCCGGCGAAGCCCAGGAAGGCCGGCAGCAGCGTGAGCGACGCGGTCATGACGAACAGCACGGCGGCGATGGCGCCGAAGGCCAGGCCGTACACGAAGGGCTGGCCGATCAGGAGCATGCCCAGCAGCGAGATGACCACCGTGGTGCCCGCGAACAGCACGGCCCGGCCCGAGGTGTCCAGCGCCCGGACCACCGCGGCGCGTGGTGGACGACCCTCGGCCAGGCCTTGGCGGTAGCGAGTGACGATGAACAGCGCGTAGTCGATGCCTACGCCGATGCCGATCATGGCCGCCAGCTCGGTGCCGAAGGTAGGGACCACCAGTACGCGGCTGATCAGGGCCACCACCCCGACCCCGGCCCCGATGCCGAACAGGGCGGTCACGATGGGCAGGCCCATGGCGATGAAGGAGCCGAAGGCCACCAACAGGATGATGATGGCGGCCAGGATGCCGATGCCTTCGGAGGCGCCGAAGGTGGGCTGCTCCACCGCCGAGATGGGTTGGCCCCCGAGCTCGACATGGAAACCGTCGGCCCGGGCCGCCTCGCCCGTGTCCACGATCTTCTGGAGGGCGGCGGTCGGGATGTCCTGTGTGGCCTTGTCCAACTGGACGGTGGCGTAGGCGACGTGGCCATCAGGGCTCACCTGGAACTGGCCGGCCGGGCCCACGGGGCTGGTCACGCCCGAGACATGGGGGAGCGACTCGAGCTTGGTGACCAACGCGGTGATGCGGGCCTGGTTGGCTGGGTCCGAGATCGGCTCGCTGGTCTCGAACACCACCTGGGCGGTGTCGCCGGCCTGGCTGGGGAAGCTGGCCTTGAGGAAGCTCTGGGCCCGCGCCGACTCGGAGTTGCCCCCGCTGAACTTGTTCTGGAAGTCGGCGCCGACTGCCTGGGAGATCACCGTGATGCCGATCACCACCAGGAACCACGCCAGCAGGACGCGCTTGCGCCGGTCGAAGCACCGCCCGGCGATGCGGGCGAGCAGGCCCGGGGTGCCACCGGATGACGCCGGGGTCGGACTGGTGGCCGATGGGGTCCAGAGGCTAGAATTCATCAGTGATGAGTTCTAGCACGATCGGGCAGATCTGTGAACCACCTGTGAACGTGACAAAGGACCATCCCGTCACCGGATGGTCCTCGTGATGGTCGAGAAGGGCCGCCGACCCGGGAACCGTGAGACCCGGACCGAGATCATCGAGGCGGCTCGCCGCGTGTTCGGCCAGGTGGGCTATGACCGCGCCAGCCTGCACGCCATCGCGTCGGAGGCCGGGGTGGATCCGGCCCTGATCCATCACTACTTCGAGGGCGGCAAGCCCATCCTGTTCGCCGAGAGCATGCACCTGGGCACCGATCCCCATGTCGTGGTGCAACAGGTGGATCGAGCCGTGGCCGGTGGCGGCCCGGGCCCGGCGCCGTCGCTCGGCCAGGCCATCGTCGCCGGGTTCCTCGGGATGTGGGATTCGGCCGACGCCGAGGTGGGCGCGCCGGCCGGCACGTCGTTCGTGACCTTCGTGCAGGCCTCGTCGGCGTCGCCGGCCGCCGCCGACGCGGTGCGCGAGTTCCTGGCCGAACGCATCTGGTCCAAGGCCGGGGCCGAGGACATCCCAGCCGAGCACCGGCTGCGCAGCCAGTCGCTGGTGGCGTCCCAGCTCATGGGCCTGGGTTTTGCCCGCTACGTGCTACGCCTGGCGGCCATGGTCGACGCCTCCCCAGACGACCTGGCCCAGTGGGTCGGGCCCACCCTCGACCGCTACATCGCCGGCGATTGATCAGCCAGGACGACCCGACCGGGCACCGTCGTCCCGTTCCTCCGACCCCCCTTCCTCCAAATCGGTGCAGAAATCCACGCCCGAACGGGGATATCTACACCGATTTCGGGGAAGGGCCCGACGCGGAGCGGGCGGTCACGTCGGTCATCGCCACCAGCGTCGGCAGGTCGTCGTCGAGCGGCGCAGGAAGGACGATGCGGAGCCCGGCGCCGTCGTCGGAGAAGGTCAGGTCCTCGTCGGCGGCACGCACGCGGCTCGTGGGTCCGGCCGCCACCTCGGGCAGCAGGATCTGCCGATCCGGGCGGGGGCTGCGGACGACGGCGAACAGGTGACGTCCGCGGGCCAGGTAGCGCACATCGATGTCGGCGTCGCCAGCTCGGCTGGCGGCGCCCGCGTCCTGACCGGGCATGATCCAGGGCCGGGTGTCGAAGATGCCGGGACCGGCCGTTCGGGTGAACTCGGCCAGCCAGTCCAGGCGTTGCAGCTGGGCCGGCGCGATGGTGGCGTCCACCCCCCGTGGACCCACGTTGAGCAGGAGGTTGCCGCCCTTGGCCGCAATGTCGGTCCACGACCACAGCAGGTCGCGCCGGGACAGGAAGTCGGCCTGGTCGGACTGCTCGTTGTGCCCGAAGCTGGCGTCGATGCCCCGCACGCACTCCCAGGGTGTCGACTGGATCTGGTCGAAGGTCGTGTACTCGGGGGTGCGCACGTCGAACAGCGGCGGCTTGGGGGGCACGATGCCCTTGTCGGCGGTGGCCGAACGAGCCGCCGCCGCATCGAGCAGTCGGCGGGCCGGTCCCGTTCCCGCCACCACCCAGGCCGGCGAACGGGGCATGAAGCGGTCGTTGACCACGCCTTCGGGCACCGCCCGGTAGTAGTCGGCCAGCAGCCGGGCGAGCTTGGCCGTCGATGCCGGCCAGGAGATGTCGTTCCACAGGACGCTGGGCCGGTAGCGGTCGATCAGCTCCCGGACCTGGGCCTCGGCGTAGGCGGGATAGTCGCCCCCGGGCTGGGCCAGCACCAGGTCGCTGAACGTGCCCAGCGGATGGTCGTCGAAGGTCCAGTCCAACCCGCCCGAGTAGTAGACGCCGAAGCGCATCCCCTGGCCCCGCACGGCTTCGGCCAGTTCCCCCACCACGTCGCGCTCGGAGAACAACCCGGACACGTGCGGGTTGCGCACCTCGGTCGGCCACAGGCAGTAGCCGTCGTGGTGCTTGGTCACCAGCACGACATAGCGGGCGCCGGTGGCCGCGAAGCGCCGGGCCCAGTCGTCGGGATCCCAGCTGGCCAGGCCGGCCTCCCAGTCGCGGGCGAACTCGTTGTAGGGCCGGTCGCCGTAGACGGCACGGTGGTGCTCGGCCACGGGGCTGTTGGGGAAGGCCAGCGAGTTCTGGTACCACTCGGCATAGGGCGACCAGGCCAGGGCGTCGGGCCGCCGCTGGGCCAGCAGCGCCCCCATGTCCACGCCGACGGGGGCGAACGCAGGCACCGAGGCCGGCGTCCAGTGCACGAAGATGCCCAGCTTGGCATCGCGCCACCAGGGGGGCACGCGGTGGTGGCGCACCTGGCGCACCAGGCCCGGCTTGCCCGACCCGGCCGAGCGGCCCGGCATCAGTCGGCCTCCAACGCTTGCTCGCGGGCCCAGCGGTAGTCGGCCTTGCCGGCCGGGCTGCGCACCACCCGGTCGACGAGCACGATCTGCTTGGGGAGCTTGTAGCGGGCCAGGTGCTTCTCGCTCTCGACCAGCAGATCCTCGGCCGTGGCGGTGCTGCCGGCCCGCAGCTGCACCACCGCCACCACCTCGTTGCCCCAGCGTTCGCTGGGTCGGCCGGCCACGACCACGTCGTACACGGCGGGATGGGCCATGAGGGCGGCTTCGACCTCCTCGGCGAAGATCTTCTCGCCGCCGGAGTTGATGGTCACCGAATCACGGCCTTGCAGGTCGACCAGTCCTTCGGGGGTGTAGCGGGCCCGGTCGCCGGGCACCGAGTAGCGCACGCCGTGGAGCACCGGGAACGTGCGCGCCGTCTTGGCCGCGTCGCCCAGGTAGCCCAGGGGCACGCGACCTCGCTGGGCCAGCCATCCCAACTCGTCTGAGGTCGGGTCGACCAGTTCGGTCATGGCCTCGTTCACGATGCACATCCCCGGTCCGGGGGTGAAGGTGCCAGTGGAGACCGGCGAGGTGGCACCCGAGATCTGGGTGGCCTGCTGTCCGGTCTCCGACGCGCCCAGCCCGTCGAGCAGACCCATGTCCGGCAGCAGCTCCAGGAATCGCTGCTTGACCGGGGCACTGAGCGCGGCTCCACCGCTCACCATCATGATCAGCGAGCCCAGCTCGTAGCGATGGTGCTCCAGCTCGTCGAGCAACGGCCGACCGAAGGCATCACCCACGATGAGCAGGATATTGACCTGCTCGGACTCGATGGTCGACCAGACGAGCTCGGGATCGAGGGTCTGGGTGCGGGGTGGCAGCACCACCGTGTTGCCGCCGCACAGGGCGTTGAGGGCCAGCCAGTGGGCGGCGCCGTGCATGAACGGGGGAGCCGGCATCATGCGCACGCCACCGTTGCGGGCGTTGTCGACGATGCGGTCCAAGTCGGCCCACTCCTGGCCGGTGCCGATCTCGCGGCCGCCGAGCGCGGCGGGGTAGATGTCCGCCTGACGCCACAGTACGCCCTTGGGCATGCCGGTGGTGCCTCCGGTGTAGAGCATGTAGAGGTCGTCGGGGCGGCGGTGCACCGCCGGGGGGCCGGTGGGGGCGGCGGCCAGCGCCTCCTCGTACCAGCGGGCGCCGGCGGCCAGTCCGTGGCCGGAGTCATCGGGGACCTGCAGGAGCAGCTGCAGGTCCAGCAGGTCGGTCCGCACCTCCGCGAGCACGGGAGCGAAGGCCGAATGGAAGATGACACCGCGCGCCCGGCTGTCGGCCAGCAGGTAGCGCAGCTCCTCGGACACGTAGCGGTAGTTGACGTTGAAGGGCACGGCCCGGGCCTGGTAGGCGCCCAACATGCCCTCCAGGTACTCGTTGCCGTTGTGCAGGTACAGGGCCAGGTGGTCCTGACCCGACTGCCAGCCCTCGAGCTGGTCGCGCTCGGCGCGGACGGTGAACCCGGCGTCGAGCAGCACGTGGGCCAGTTGGTGGCTTCGCGCGAGCAGCTGGGCGTAGGTGATTCGCCGGTCCCCGAACACGATGGCCTCTCGATCGCCGACGGCCGCCGACACTGCCTCGTTGATGTCGGCCAGGTTGCAATCCATCTGCTCGACGTGCCCCCAGGTCGGCTCTCGGCTCGTCGGCCCGCTGGTGACCGATGTCCCACCGGACAGGCAGGCGGCCCGATCCTAGGTGCCGCCCCGGCACAGCGCCCCATGCGGCGGCGCGATCAGGTCGGTCAGGTAGCGCCGCTCGGTGGTGTCGACGCAGTGGCTACGACCACGCTGGTGTGACCCTGGCCGTCGTAGGTCAACAGGACGGCGTGTTCGAGGTGACGGGCCACCCAGATGGCCGAGCTGAGCGGCGTGGCCGCGTCGCCGGTGTTGCCCACCACCAGGATGGTGGGCGAGCCCGCGGCCCGCACCGTCTCGGGGGTGCGCGCCACCGGCGCCGACCAGAAGGCGCAGGGCAACAGCTCGTTGGCCACCGCACCGCCCAGCCGGGGCGACCGGGACTCGAGGGTCTGGGCCAGCTGCTGATAGGCGCCGGCCCCGCTCGGGTGGGGGAGATCGACGCACAGCACGCCCAGGTAGGTGACGAAGTCGGGCACGGCCCGTCGGTACCGGGCCGCCAGGTCGGCCAGGTCCTGGCCCTGACCGGCGCTGGCCCTGGCCAGCGCGGTCAGGAACGCCGGCGCCAAGGCGGTCGGGTCATAGGTGGTCTCGATGGCGGCGGTGGCCAGCTCGGCCGGACCCACCGGGTTCCCGCTGGCCGTCAGCGGCTGGGCGGCCAGCCGGGCGGCCAGCTGGTCGTAGGTCGCGCCTGGGTCACGCACTGGGCAGTGGGCATCGGCGGTGCAGGCGTCGAAGATGGACTGCAGGGTCTGGTCCAGCGCGCTGGTCTGCACGCTGAGGAACTGTTCGAGGTCCCAGTCCGATTCGACCACGCCATCGAGCAGCAGCGCCCGCAGATGCGTGGGGTAGCGCTGGGCATAGGCCAGACCGATGGCCGTTCCGTAGGAGAAGCCGGCGTAGGTGAGCGTGGCCTCGCCCAGCGCGCCGCGGAGCTGGTCGAGGTCCCGGGCCGTGGTGTCGCTGTCGAGGTGGTCGAGCAGAGGACCAGCGTGGTCGGTGCAGTCGTTGGCCAGCGCCCGGGCGGCCTGGTCGAGGGCGGCCAGCCCGGCGGCGCGGCCAGGGTCCGGATCGAGGTGTTGGAAGGCGGCGGTGCTCCGGCCGCAGGCCAGGGGATGGCTCAGGCCCACCCCCCGCGGATCCCACGAGACGATGTCGAACCGTTGCCCGAAGCCGTTGGCCTGCCCGAAGCCGTCACGGACCAGCGTCACGCCTGACGCGCCGGGGCCGCCCGGATTGACCACCAGGGCGCCGATGCGCTGGTCCGCCCGGGTGGCGGGTCGGCGGATCACAGCCAGGCCCAGCATGGGTCCGTGCGGGTGGGTGTAGTCGAGGGGCACCGTCAGGGTGGCGCACTGCAGGTCGGTTCCGCAGGGGGACCACGCCAGGGGAGCGGGGGCAGGGTCGTCGGGGGCGGCGGCGGTGGCCGGCCGCTCCGAGCCCGGCGACCGGTCCATGGCGGTGCGATCCGAGGTTCGGCTCGGGCCGGCCGATCGGGGCGTACCCACGCAGGCCCCGAGCCCCACCGCGGCCACCAGGACCAGGCCCACCGCCGCCAGCACGGCCGGTGGGGTCGGGGTGGCTAGGGTCCGCCCCATGGGGCGCGAGACGCGTGGTCGGGGTCGACCGCTACTCGTAGTACCGGAAGATGATCTCGGCCACGCAGGACGGCTTGGGGGCACCCTCCACCTCGAAGGTGAACACCATCGTCACCTGCGCCCCACCGGCCACCTCGTCGACCGATGCCAGCTCGGCACCCAGGCGCAGCTTGGATCCGACCGGCACCGGCGATGGGAACCGGACCTTGCCTGCGCCATAGTTCACGGCCATGGAGATGCCCTTGACCGACAGGATCTCGGGCATGAGCTGCGGTCCGAGCGACAGAGTGAGGTACCCGTGGGCGATCGGGCCACCGAAGGGGCCAGACTTGGCCCGCTCGGGGTCGACGTGGATCCACTGATGATCGCCGGTGGCATCGGCGAACAGGTTGACCTGCTCCTGGGTGATCTCGATCCAGTCGCTGTAGCCGAGGTGCTGGCCGACCTTCTCCCGGAGCCCTGCGATGCCCTGCACGGTGGTTGTCATGATCCGATCATGCCCCGAGTCCGGCCCCTCGAACCAGCCCCGCGCGTTCCTCGCCTCAGTGGAACCAGATCTTCTGGTATTGGCGGCTCATGGGATGTACCAGCAGGGCCACCAGCACCACCGGGAACAGGAAGTTGAGGATCACGTTCAGGTTGAACAGGTTGGCCAGTCCGCCGGTGACGATCAGCAGGAGCGGGTACAGGGCGGCGGCGGAGGTGCCCACGGCCAGGTAGTAGCCCCAGCGCTTCTCGTTGGCGATGCCCATGGCCCCGGCCACCTGGCCCACGGCCAACAAGAAGTACAACGGGAGGTGGAAGGCGGTCAGGACGTTGAAGAACGCCTCGATGTAGAGCAGGAACGTCGCCATGTACAGGGTCTGGGGCTGGGACGGATTCGTCCAGCGACGTGTCTCCATGATTGACAGTCTGTCAGGGAACGGGAGCGATCGGAGCGCGCCGCGCCCGACCTCGGCGGTGGCGGCGGTGGTGCTGGCCGCCGGTGAAGGCCGTCGGCTCCGGCCGCTGAGCGACCTGCAGCCCAAGCCGTTGTGTCCGGTCGGCGGTGTGGCACTGATCGACCTGGCCCTGGCGCGGGTCCGCGCCGGGGTGGAGGACGTGGCGGTCAACGTCCATCACGGTCGCGACCGACTGATCCAGCACCTGGTCGAGCACCTGACCGTGACCTCGCCGATGCACCTGTCCATCGAGGAACCCCAGGCGCTGGGCACGGCCGGCGCCCTCGGGGCACTGCGCCCGTGGATCGGCGGGCGGGGGGTCCTGGTGCACAACGCGGATGTCTGGTGCCGGGCCGATCTGGCCGCCTTCGTGGCCGCCTGGGACGGGCGGCGCGCCCGGGTGCTGATCTCGGTCCCGGCACGCGAGCCGGTCCGGTTCGGCCCCCGGGTCGGGTTGGTGGCCACGCTGCTGCCCTGGAGCGAGGTGGCCCGGTTGCCGGCGTCGCCGGCCGGGCTCTACGAGACCACCCTGGCCCCGGCGGCCGCCGAGGGACGCCTCGAGGTGGAGGCCCATCACGGGCCGTTCGTCGACTGCGGGACGCCCGCCCGCTACTTGGCCGCCAACCTGGCTGCGGTGGACGCCCATCGCGCCGCGGGCGGCGGCGACTCGATCATCGATCCGCGGGCCCGGATCGACGGCCTGGTCGTCACATCGGTGGTGGGCGCAGCCCGGGTATCGGGGCGCCTGGACCGCTGCGTGGTCTGGGACGGAGCCCGGGTCGACGCGTCCGAGTCGCTGTCGCAGGTGGTGCGGGCGCCGGGACTCAGGCGTGACGTGGACTGTCGCTGAGCTCGACCGGCGTCGGGATGGGCTCGGCGTGGGCCGGCCGGTGGATGGCCCGCAGCTGGCCACAGGCCGCGTCGATGTCGGTGCCGCGGTTGGCGCGCACCGTGGCGTTCACCCCCAGCACCCCCAGGCCGTCCCGGAACGACCGGACCCGATCGGGTGCCGAGCCCCGGGTCAGGAAGCCCGGCGTGGGGTTGAGCGGGATCAGGTTCACGTGCGCCCGCAGCGGCTTGACGAACGCGGCCAGCTCCCGCACATCGGCGGGCCGGTCGTTGACCCCGTCGATCAGGGCCCACTCGAAGGAGAGCCGGCGGTTCTTGACCGCCAGATAGCGGTGGCAGGCCTCGGCCACCTCGGCCAACGGATAGCGGGCGTTGATGGGGACGAGCTGGGTGCGCAACTCGTCGTTGGCCGCGTGGAGCGAGACGGCCAGGTTCACCGGCAGGGCCTCGTCGGCCAGGCGGCGGATGCCCGGCACCAGTCCCACCGTGGACACGGTGAGGTGGCGGGCCGAGATCCCCATGTCGCCGTGGATGCGCTCGATCGCGGCCCACGTGCGGTCGTAGTTGGCCAGGGGCTCGCCCATGCCCATGAACACGACGTTGGACACCCGACGCCGCGGGTCGGCCGCCTGGGCGCGCTGTCGGGCCCGCGCCACCTGCTCGACGATCTCACCCACTGACAGGTGGCGCTCGAACCCGGCCTGGCCGGTGGCGCAGAAGCCGCAACCCATGGCGCAGCCCGCCTGCGTGCTCACGCACACCGTGCTGCGGCGGTCGTAGTGCATGAGCACGGTCTCGATGCTCATGTCGGACGAGCCGGCGGAGTGGTGAGCACTGCGGTCCCCCGCGGACCTCCCGGCACCGGCGGACCCCTGGGCGCCGTCGCTCAGGCCCCACAGCCATTTGACGGTGTCGCCGTCGGTGCTGGTCGACTCGGCCAGTGGGGTCAGGGCGGTGGGCGCGGCGGTGTCGACTCGCACGCGCACCGATCTGGGCACGTCGGTCAGCTCGGCCAGCGTCGCCCCCCGGGCATAGAGGCCCTGCCAGAGCTGGTCGATCCGGTACCGGGGCTCGTCGTCGAGCAGTGCCGCCAGCTCGGGTCGGGACAGGTCGTACAACGACGGCATCTCTCGAGGCTAGCGATCAACCGGCTCGACGCTCTGGTCGGCAAGCCTCCCGGGGGGGCGCCTTCGGCATCCGGGTGTCACCGGTCGAGCGACTTCGCTCCGCTCCGTCGCTGGGGTCCGAGTTGACGGCGCCACCACCGGTGGGCGTGGTGTTCGACGAAGCCCAGACTGGCGTAGAGGTGCCGAGCCGGCTGGTTGTCGGCCTCCACGTAGAGCATCCCCATGGTCAGGCCCTGGGCGGCGAGCCAGTCGAGGCCGGCCAGGACGAGCGCTCGACCCAGCCCCTGGCCGTGGCGATCGGGATCCACCCCGATGACGTAGATCTCGCCGAGCGGTGGCTGGCGGTGGTCGTGGATCTTGGTCCAACAGAAGCCGTCCAGTTCGCCCTCGGGTCCGTGGTGCAGCAGGAACCCGTCGGGACGGAACCATGGCTCGGCCTCCAACGCGGCCACGTCCGCCAGGGTGCGGGCGGCCTGGTCGGGATGCCAGGCGAAGGCGCGGTTGTTGACGACGAGCCAGTCCGACTCGTCTCGACCCACCTCGAAGGGGCGGGTGGTGATCGGCGTGGCCTGCCCCCGGCGTCGCCGAGCCAGGGGCAACGGGGCCCGCAGCTGCAAAGTGGTGCGCACCAGTTCGAAGCCGGCGGCCTCGGCTGCGGCGGCCACCTCGGGGGTGGCCGGCTCGGCGTCGATCGTCACCTCCCGGTCGCCTGCGGCGCGCGCCGCGGTCACCGCCGCGACCACCGCCCGCTCGATCTGGTCGGGGCTCAGCGACCCCGACGTGTCGAGGTGGACGGGGCGCATGGGTTGACCCTAGGTCGGTAGGGTGCGAGCCGTGGACACCCCCGATACCCATCCCGAGACCCCGTCGCTGCGCGACGCATTCCCGGCCCTGCGCGAGGCCCAGAACGTCTACCTGGGTCAGATCGACTCGCTTCAGTCGCCCGACCGCAAGACCCATGAGCTCGTGCGCCTGGCCTGCTCAGCCATCCTGCGCCATCCGCTGGGCGTCGAGCGCCACGCCATGCTGGCCGCCGAGTTCGGCGCCACCTGGGAGGACGTGGTCGGCACCTTGGTGCTGACCCAACCCGGGTTCGGGCTGGTGCCCTCGCTGGAGGCCCTGGCTCCGGCCCGGTCCGGGTTCGAGCGGGGCCTGGCGGTGGCGGACGACGACGCTTCCTGACACGATCGTCAGGTTTCGCGCCAGAGGACCGATCGCGCGACCTGAGACCGCGGCCGGCCCGCCCACCACACCGACGACGGGGGACGACGATGACAGAACCGGATGCACCGCGGCCATTCCGGGTGGTCCCCGCGGTCACGCCGGACAACGAGCACTTCTGGTTGGGGGGTGCCGGGGGCGAGCTGCGCATGCTGCGCTGCCAGACCTGCGGGTGGTGGATCCATCCGCCCGTGAAGGTGTGTCCGATCGACCTCAGTCGTGACATCCGCGTCGAGACGCTCTCGGGGCGGGGGACCCTGCACAGCTTCACGGTCAACTGGCAGCCCTGGTATCCCAACCTGGACCCGCCCTACGTGGTGGCGGTGGTGGAGCTGGCCGAGCAGGAGAACCTGCGCCTGACCACCAACCTGGTGGGCGCCGAGATCGACGAGTGGGCCATCGGCCAGCCGGTGCGGGTGATCTTCGAGCCCTACGACGAGGTGTGGCTGCCCTTCTTCGAGCCCGACCCCGACGGGCCCGCCGGCATCACGCCGGCTTCGGCCTCGGTCGACCCGGCGGTGAACCCCGCACCCCGGCGATCGAGTCCGAGCCTGCCCGTCGGCGAGCGCGCCGCGGTCATCTCCGGCGTCGGCCAGTCCCAGATCGGCCGGCGCATCTACCGCGATCCCTTGGAGCTGACCGTCGACGCCGCCCTGGCCGCCATCGGCGACGCCGGCCTGACCCGGGCCGACATCGACGGCCTGTCCACCTATCCCGGCAACATGGGCACGCCGCCAGGCTTCTCGGGCGCGGGCATCACCGAGGTCCACGACGCGCTCCGGCTCAACCTCAACTGGTTCTCCGGGGGCCTGGAGCTGCCCGGCCAGCTGGGATCGGTGGTCAACGCCATGGCCGCGGTGTCGGCCGGCCTGTGCAACCACGTGCTGTGCTTCCGCACGGTGTGGGAGGCGTCGGCCCAGGGCGACCAGGGCCGGGCCTCGGTGACCAGCGGTGGGGGCGGGAGCAGCTTCAAAGCCACCGGGTTCATGCAGTGGACCCTGCCGTTCGGGGCGCCGTCGGCCTCGAACTGGATCGGCATGATGGCGGCCCGCCACTTCCACGAGTTCGGTACCACCCGAGAGCAGCTGGCCCAGATCGCGCTCAACGCCCGGCGCAACGCCGCGCTCAACCCCAACGCCATCTACCGCGACCCGATGACCCTCGACGACTACCTGTCGGTGCGCATGGTGTCGACCCCGCTGTGCCTCTTCGACTGCGACGTGCCGGCCGACGGGTCGACCGCCGTCATCGTGTCCCGGGCCGACGCCGCCCCCGACCTGCGCAAGACCCCGGTGGCGGTCGACGCGGTGGGCACGGCGCTGCACGGTCGCCCGTCGTGGGACCAGTTCGACGACATGACCACCATGGCGGTGCGTGACGCAGGCGCCATGATGTGGGGCCGCACCGACCTCACCCCCGCCGACGTGGACGTGGCCGAGCTCTACGACGGGTTCAGCTTCATCGCCCTGGCCTGGCTGGAGGCGCTCCGGTTCTGCGGCCATGGCGAAGCCGGTCCCTTCCTGGAGGGCGGCACCCGGATTGCCCGGGACGGTCAGATCCCGCTCAACACCCACGGCGGCCAGCTGTCCGCCGGACGCCTCCACGGCTACGGCTTCCTGCACGAGGCCTGTGTGCAGCTGTGGGGCGAAGGTGGCGATCGTCAGGTGGTTCGCCCGGGCGGGCGCCGCCCCGAGGTGGCGGTGGCCGCCGCGGGAGGCGGGCCGCTGGCGGCCAGCCTCCTGCTCACCCGCGGCTGATCAGCGAACACTGCCGTTGTCTTCGGGCCCGCGGCCGAGGGCATGCCGGCGGCAGACGGAGGGGGCTACCAGCCCTTGAACTCGGTGGGGCGACGTTCGCGGAAGGCGGCCATGCCCTCCTGGGAGTCCTCGGTGGCCACGATCAACTCCTGGAAGAAGGCCTCGTCCTCGAAGCTCTGCTCGCGGCTGGACTCGAAGCTGCGGTTGGCCAGGCGCTTGGTCAGCGAGACGGCCTTGGTGGGCAGGGAGAGGAACTTGGTGGCCAGCTCGTCGACGGCGGCGTCCAACCCGGCGGCCGGCACCACCCGGTTGACCAGGCCGATGCGATCGGCCTCGGCCGCCGGGCAGTCCTCGCCCAGCATGAGCAGCTCCTTGGCTCGGTGCAGGCCCACCAGGCGGGGCAGCAGGTAGCAGCCCCCGGCGTCGGGCATGATGCCGCGCCGCACGAACACCTCGATGAGCTTGGCCGAATCGGCCATCACCACCAGGTCACAGGCCAGGGCCAGTTGCGCCCCACCGCCCGCCGCCGTGCCGTTGACCGCGGCGATGACCGGCTTCTCGCAGTCCAGGATCGATCCCACCAACCGTTGCCAGCCGGTGCGGATGAGTCGGGCCGGATCGCCCAGCGCCCGCTCGGGCGCCCCCTCGGGCCGGGGCGGGCCCGGTCGCTGCGGACCGCCCAGCGCCGCCCCCGTGCAGAAGTGGCGCTCGCCCGTGCCCCTCAGCACCACCACCCGGACCGCCAGGTCCTCCGAGGCCTCGACGAAGCGATCGGCCAGCCGATCGCGCATGTCGCCGGCCAAGGCGTTGCCCTGCTCCGGGCTGTTGATGGTGAGCCGGCCGATGCCGCCGGCCACCTCCCAACGGATCAGCTCGTCGACGTCGCGATCGTCAGCCATGCTCGAAGGTCTCCTGGGTCGTCGGTCGGTCGTCGGTCGGTCGGTGGTCGGGTCGGTCAGGTCGGGCTCGGGTCGGGTCGACCCACTGGCGACCGACCTCTTTGCCGGAGAAGATGCGCCAGCGTAGTGTGCATGGACTCAACCTGACGCCGGTGTCAGGGAACGCGCCGACCGAAGGTGCGGTCGGCGATGAGCTCGAGCGTGAGGGAGGGCAACCGTGGGCACCTTCGACGGCAAGGTGGCGCTGGTCACCGGGGCAGGTCGCGGCATCGGCCGCGAGGAGGCGATGCTGCTGGCCGCCGAAGGTGCCCAGGTGGTCGTGAACGACGTGGGTGGGGCGGCCGATGGCAGCGGCTCCGACAACGGCCCGGCCCAGCAGGTGGTCGACGAGATCCTGGCCGCCGGCGGCCACGCCGTGGCCAACACCGATGACATCTCGAGCTGGGTGGGGGCTTCGGCGCTGATCGACCAGGCCGTCGAGATCTTCGGTGGCCTCGACGTGGTCGTCAACAACGCCGGCATTCTGCGTGACCGGCTCAGCTTCAACATGTCCGAGCAGGAGTGGGACGCGGTCATCGCCGTCCACCTCAAGGGACACTTCGCGGTCGCTCGCCATGCCGCCGCCTACTGGCGGGCCCGGTCCAAGGAAACGGGTGAGCCGGCCGGCACGTCGATCGTCAACACGGCCAGCGAGTCGGGTCTGTACGGCAACGCCGGCCAAGCCAACTACGCGGCGGCCAAGGCGGGCATCGCCTCCATGACGGTGGTGCTGGCTCGTGAGCTCGAACGCATCGGCGTCCGGGTCAACGCCATCGCCCCGGTGGCTCGCACCCGACTCACCGAGGCCCTGGCGGGCGACTACATGAAGGCCGACGAGACCGGCTTCGACCGGTTCTCTCCGGCCAACGTGGCCGCGGTGGCCTGCTGGTTGGCGTCGGATCTGGCCTCGGGCATCTCGGGCCAGGTGATCAAGGTGCAGGGCGGTCAGCTCCAGCTGCTCGAAGGGTGGCGCCCGCTGACCGAGGTGACCGACGACAAGGAGTGGACGTTGGACTCGGTGGCCGTGCTGCGTGACGCCATCCTGGGCGACACCGACGGATCGATCCCACCCTTCTTCTTCCCGTCGCCGCCGGCCGACCGCTCGCCGTACCCCCCTGGCCCATGAGTGCCGTGTCGGCATGAAGCTCGACCACGACCCAGCCGACGAGGCCTTCCGCCACGAGCTCATCGCCTTCCTCGACGAGCACACGCCGGCCCAGGTCCGCGGTGGGCGGGACTGGATCGGCGACGACGAGGACACCGACGCCGACGGCATCATGGTCATCCCGGACTGGGCCCGCGAGTGGCAGGCCACGCTGTTCGACCACGGCTGGATGATCCCCGCGTACCCGCCCGAGCTGGGTGGACGCGACGCCACACCCGTCCAGACGCTCATCTACCTCGAGGAGATGGCCGGTCGGGGGCTGCCACGCTCGGTCCACTTCGGGGGCTACGCCATCGTGGGGCCGTCGCTGCTGGAGTTCGGCGACGACGATCAGAAGGCGCTGGCCCCGGCCGCCATCCGGGGTGACACCGTGTGGTGCGTGGGCATGTCCGAGCCCGATGCCGGCTCCGACCTGGCCAACCTGTCCACCCGGGCCGTGGCCGACGGGGACGCCTTCGTGGTCAACGGCCAGAAGGTGTGGACCAGCTACGCCATGGTGGCGGCCAAGTGCTTCTGCTACGTCCGCACCGATCCGGACGTGCCCCGCCACAAGGGGATCTCGGCGCTGATCATCGACATGGACTCGCCCGGCATCGAGGTGCGTCCACTGCACCAGATCTCGCACCGGGCCGAGTTCGCCGAGGTCTTCTTCTCCGACGTGATCGTGCCCAGGGCGAACCTGGTGGGGGCGGTCGGCGACGGCTGGCGCATCACCATGGGGGCCCTGGCCCACGAGCGCGGGGCACTCTGGGTCGAGGGCGTGATGGGAGCCCAACGGGGGATCGACGACCTGGTCCTGCTCACCCGCCGGCTGGGCGTGGACGGCGACCCGGTGGTGCGGCGTCGTGTGGCCGAACTGGCGGCGCGGGTCCGGGCGCTGCGGGCCATGGGCTACAAGGGCTTCGCCTCGTTCGCCCAGGGCAGCTCCGCCCCGGAGCACAGCTTCATGAAGATGGCCACCTCCGAGGTTCGCCAGGCCATCTACGAGTTCGCCATCGACCTGCAGGGGCCGAACCGGGCCGTCCTCGATCCGGCCCTGGCCGCCGAGGGCGGTCGTTGGCACCGGTCGTGGCTCACCTCGCTGGCCGCCACCATCGGCGGTGGCACCTCCGAGATCCAGCGCAACGTCATCGCCACCCGTGTGCTGGGTCTGCCGAGAGACTGATCGACGAACGAGGACAGGACCGACGGTGGACTTCAGCCTGAGCGAGGAACAGGACCTGCTGGTCGACACGGCGCGGGCCATGTTCGCCAACGAGTGTCCACCGACGCTGGTCCGAGCCGTCGGGTCCGATCCCGACCTGGCTCGCCAGCTGTTCGACCGACACCTGCGTGACTGGGTGGGGCTGGCCGCCCTGCCCCCCGACGGCTCGATGGTGGACCTGAGCTTGTTCCTCGTCGAAGCCGGCGCCGCGGTGGCGCCGGGCCCGTTCCTGGCCACCGCCGGGTGCTTCGTGCCACTGTTGCGCGCCGCGGGTCACGACCTGGCCGACGACGCCACCGCCGGGTCGGTCACCGGGACGGTGGCCGTGGCCGGCACCGACGGCGTGTGGACCTCCGGTGACGGTCGGGTCAGGACCCAGGTGCTCGACGCCCACCTGGTCGACCAGGTGGCGGTGGTCACGCCCGGTCCCGGGCTGGTGGTGGTGCCGGCCGACTCGCTGGCTGGCCGGGAGATCGAGACCCTGGACATGGCCCGTGCCTGGTTCACCGTCGAGATCACCGACGAGTTGCTCTCGGCGGCGCAGCCGTTGGATCCGGCCGCGCTGGACGACGCCGTCGAACGGGCCGCGGTGGCCGTGGCCGCCGACGCGGTGGGCGCGGCCCGGTGGCTCATCGATTCGGCGGTGGCCTACGCCACCGAGCGCATCCAGTTCGCCAAGCCCATCGGGTCGTTCCAGGCCATCCAGCACAAGCTGGTCGACGCCGCTCTGGCCTATGAGGAAGCGGCCGCGGCTGTGGCCCACGCGGCCATGTGCATCGACGCCGACGATGCCGACCGCCATCGGGCCGTGCACGTGGCCAAGGCCATGGCCGGCCTCGGCGCCCGCCGCGCCGCCCGCGACGGGCTGCAGACCTTCGGCGGCATCGGCTTCACCTGGGAGCACGACCTGCACCTCCGGCTGCGCCGGGCCTACGGCGACGATGCGCTGTGCGGCACCCACGAGTGGCACCTCGATCGGCTGGCCGATCTGCTGTTCGTCCCCGGGGGGGCGCCAGCGGGTGGCTGAGCGGGTGGCCTGGCTCGGCGGGACCTGACACCGGCGTCAGGTATGCTCGGCGCAGGTCCGACGGACCGACGAACAGACCCATCAACCAGGGGGGAACCATGAGCGACCGGCTCGCCATCGATGCGGTGAAGGCGGGAGACGAGGCGCCCGCGCGCACCCACACGCTGACCCGCTCGGATCTGGTCATGTACGCCGGTGCGTCCGGCGACTTCAACCCCATGCACACCGACGAGGTGTCGGCCAAGGCCGCCGGGTTGCCCAGCGTGTTCGGCCACGGCATGTTCACCATGGGCCTGTTGGGCACCGCCCTCACCGACTACGTGGGTGTGGGCAACCTGCGCAGCTACAAGGTCCGCTTCACCAAGCAGACCTGGCCCGACGAGGAGCTCACCACCAAGATCGTGGTCAGCGGCACCCGCACCGAGGGAGACGAGCACCTCATCGACCTCGATTGCTCGGTGGCCAACGCCGACGGCGAGGTCAAGGTGGCTGGCGAAGCCGTGGCCGTGGCCGGGTAGCTGCTCATGGCCCGACGCCGCGCCCGGCACTGAGCAGCCGAGCGTCCACCATGCCCATCCACTACGACAAGCGTGACGACCACATCGTCGTCATCACCATCGACCGTCCCGAGGCCCGCAACTCGCTGGACCTCTACCACTTCCGCGACCTGGCCAAGGCGTGGAAGGACTTCCGCTACGACGACGACCTGTGGCTGGCCATCGTCACGGGGGTGCCCGGCCAGTTCATGACCGGCGCCGACCTCAAGACCTACATCCCCCAGGTCACCGACCTGGCCACCAAGATCGGCTCGGGCGAGGTCACCGAGATCGACGGCTGCAAGCTGACCGACGGCACCCGCGCCGTGCTGCGCGACGTGAAGATCTACAAGCCGATCGTGGCCGCCATCGACGGTCCGTGCGTGGCGGGGGGCATGGAGATGCTCGGTGGGGTCGACATCCGCATCGCCACCAACAACGCCATCTTCGGGGTCATGGAGCCCAAGCGTGGCCTGTTCGCCGGCGGCGGCACCACCGCCCGGCTGCCCCGCCAGCTCAACTTCCCGGCGGCCATGGAGTTCCTGCTCACGGCCGAGGCCTTCCCGGCGTCACGGGCCCTCGAGCTGGGGCTCATCAACGAGATCGTCGAGCCCGAGGACCTGATGGACCGGGCGCTGGAGTGGGCCCATCGCATCACGGCCAACGCGCCGGTGGCGGTGCAGGCCACCAAGGAGTCGGTGCTGCGCGGCCTGGCGGGCACGCTCGACGACGCTTACGCCATCGAGCAGGAGCTCTCGTCGGTGGTGTTCGCCACCGAGGACGCCAAGGAGGGCCCCAAGGCGTTCAAGGAGAAGCGCGAGCCGAAGTGGCAGGGTCGTTGAGGGACCCCGACCCGTCAGTGGGGTCGACGCGGAGGTGAGCAGGGTGGACCCCCGCCAGCCCTGCCTCATCGGGGTGGGACAGCGCACGTGGCACCTGAGCGGCGACGACCAGGCACCCGAGCCGTTGGCCATGCTGGCCGAGGTGGTGGGTCTGGCTGCCGCCGACGCCGCGGCCAGCGGCGACGTGCTCGGGGCCGTGCAGAGCCTCGACGCCGTCTATTGCATGAGCTGGCCCTACGACGACCTGCCCGGCCGACTGGCCGACATGCTGGGGATCGATCCGGCCCGGCGCCACTACTCGGGCATCGGGGGCACCATGCCCCAGCGCCTGCTGTCGGCCGCGGCCACAGCCATGGTGGGGGGCCACCTGGACGTGGCCCTGGTATGCGGGGCCGAGGCGCTCGACACCAAGCGACGGCTGAAGAAGGCAGGGGAGCGACCGGCCTGGTCGTTCCGCCATCCCGAACCGCCGCCCTTCCCGTTCGAGGCGCCGTTCCACCCCTCCGAGATGGCCCACGAGGTGTTCCAGGCCTGGCTCACCTTCGCCACCCGCGACGTGGCTCGCCGGGCCCGGCTGGGACTGTCCCCCGAGGACTACCGCCGGCGGATCGGCCAGCTGCTGGCCCCCATGTCCGAGGTGGCCGCCGCCAACCCCAACGCCTGGTTCCCGATCGCCCACGACGTCGACGACCTGATCGTGGCCCGGCCCGACAACCGCATGGTCGGCTACCCCTACACCAAGACCATGATGTCGATCATGGACGTGGACATGGCCGGGGCCCTGATCCTGGCCACCCACGAGGCCGCCGATCGACTGGGTGTCCCCGCCGACCGGCGGGTCTACCTACGGGGCTGGGCCGAGGCCCACGACGCCGTGTACGTGGCCGAGCACGTGGACCTGTCGCGATCGCCGGCCATGACGTGGGCCTTCACCGGGGCGCTGGGCACCGCCGGGGTGGGGATCGACGACATCGCCCACCTCGACCTGTACTCGTGCTTCTCCTCCTCGGTGCACTTCGCCGCCGACGCCCTGGGCATCGACCCCGTGGCCGATGGGCGATCGGTGACGGTGACCGGCGGCCTGCCCTACGCCGGCGGGGCGGCCAGCAACTACCTGGCCCACGCGGTGGCCACCATGGCGGGGGACCTGCGGGCCGATCCGGGCTCGGTCGGCCTGGTCTCGGGCGTGGGCATGCACATGACCAAGCACAACGCGGTGGTGTACTCGACCGAGCCGGGCCCCGTCCTGCCGACGCCGGTGCCCACCCGGCCCGACGGCTGGCCCGAGCCGGCCACCCTGCCCATCGTCGACTCGTGGACCGGCCCCGCCACGGTGGCCACCTACTCGGTGGTGCATGGTCGCGACGGCGGGCCGGCGTGGGGCCTGGCCGTGGTCGACCTGCCCGAAGGCGGGCGCGGCTACGGGCGCATCGAGGACGCGGGGATGCTGGCCGACATGGAGGCCGACGAGTGGGTGGGCCGCACGGTCACGTCGACCCCCGACGGGCCGGTCAACCGCGTGCACGCCCCCTGACCCTCCCCGGGAAATGGGCATCTTTGCGGCCGGTATCCGGGCAATTCCCCGCCCAGTTCTGGGTTGACCGGGTCAGGAACCGAGCTGGTACGCGTGGAGGCGCCGTCGTCGCCGCCCAGGAACAGGGTGCCGATCGAGATGGCAGGGTTGGTGGCCGACGCGGCCGTGCTGGTGCTGCCACTGACCCACCTAGACCCGACCGCCGGCGATGGAGGGAACGGAGAACGAGTTGATCGGTGCGGTCCACAGCGGTTGGCAGACCTTGGGCGAGCCCGCGGAGTTGGTGGTGCCGGTGGCGTCGAAGGCGGCCAGCTCGCCGTCAGTACCCGCAACCTGCACGAACGTCTCGTACAGCACGTCGCCTGCCACCAGGGGCGTGCCGGCGGTGTCCATGCCCGGGACCGACGCCGTCCATAGCGGCTGGCAGACCTTGGGCGAGCCCGAGCATCCCGTCGTGCCGTCCGATGCTGGCCGCCACCAGCTGGCCGTCGAACCTGCCGGCGTACAGGGTAGAACCGCTCACGACCGCCGATGACAGGCGTGGGCTTCCCGCGTGAACGTCCCGCCCGCCGGGAAGGTCTCCACCTGGTGGAGTCGGGCGACGTTGGCCGCCCCGATGGTGTTCTCGCCGGCGTCGTTGCCGTTGAGGGCGGGGTTGCCCATGTACTGCGTCCAGCTCTGGCAGGCGGTGCACATCACCAAGGAGCAGGCTGGCCCCTAGCAGGGCCACCAGCCTCGACCGTCGTCGTCCACCCACCTGGGTCGCCCTCTCGAGCGTCCAGCTATCTCGCGAACCCATCATCGTCCTCCCGGGCCGACTGGTTGAGCGCGGTGCCGAGTCCTCCACCGGGTACGACGTGTGGACGCTGGCACCGCGGTGGATGGGCTGATCGACACTGGGCCGCTCGGTGTCCGATCCCCTGAGACGTGAAGCCAGCGAGGAGGATGGACCATGGCTGACGCCACGCTCGTCCAGATCAGGCTCGGCCTGGGGTTGGCCCCGCCCTCAGGACGGCTTGGGCTCGCGGGGGAGCCCCAACACGCGCTCGGCCACGATGTTCTTGTTCACCTCGGTGGTGCCTCCGGCGATGGTCAGCGACCGCGAGTGCATGACCTGCGAGCCCCAGTCCGGCACCTCCGGCCGGCCCCCGCGGGTCGAGGTCGACGGTGGCCATGCCCAGGATGCGGGTGGCCAGCAGGGGGAGTTGTTGGCCGACCCGGCTCCACACCAGCTTGATCAGGCTGCCCTCCGGTCCCGGCGGGAGTCCCTGCAGGGCTCGGGTGGTGGCCCGCTCCGACAGCAGCCGTTGCAGCTCGGCGTCGATGTAGAGCTGAGCCAGCTCCTGGCGCACCACGGGATCGCCGGTACGGTTCGACCCTGGGCCTGCGCGATCAGCTCGCGTACCCGGCGCCGGGTCTGGATGTGGAGGTTGGCCACGCCGCTGCGCTCGAAGCTGAGCGTGGCCATGGCCACCATCCATCCCTGACCCTCTGGACCCAGCCGGGCCGAGTCGGGGATGCGGACCTCGTCGAAGAAGAGCTCGCAGAAGTCCTCGTCGCCGGTGGCGGTGCGCAGCGGACGCACTTCGATGCCCGGCGTGCGCATGTCCACCAGGAAGCAGGTGATGCCCTGGTGCTTGGCCGCTGCTGGATCGGTCCGGACCAGCAGCTCGCACCAGTCGGCCAGCTGGCCGTAGGTGTTCCACACCTTCTGGCCACTGATGACCCAGTCGTCGCCGTCGCGCCGACCCCGGGTGGCCAGCGAGGCCAGGTCGCTGCCGGCGTCGGGCTCGCTGAAGCCCTGACACCAGATCTCGTCGCCCCGCAGCATCGGCCGCAGGAAGCGCTCGGTCTGCGCCTCGGTGCCGAAGGTCATGATGGACGGGGCGATGTTGGCCAGCCCGATCGGGTTCAGCGGGTTCGGCGCGCCGACTCGGTCGAGCTCCTCGGCCAGGACCACCTGGTGGGCCAGGCCCAGCCCCCGGCCGCCGTGCTCGACCGGCCAGTCGATCCCGTCCATCCGGCGTCGGCCATGAGGTTGTTCCACTCCCGCATGCGAGCGAGCCAGATCGAGTCGGGATCACCCTGGAACTGGAGACCTCGGTAGGGGGCCACGCAGTGCTCGGCCAACCAGGCGCGGGCTTCGGTTCGGAACCGATCGGTATCGGGCGGCTCAGCCAGGTCGGTCGGCTCGGTCACCCTCGGATGCTAACCTGACGCTCGTGTCAGCTTCGGAACCGATGAGTGGCCCCCGCTTCGATCTGCCCATGATCGAGCCCGAGTCCGAGCGGTACTGGAGCGCCCTGACCGAGGGCCGGCTGCTGATCAAGCACTGCAACGCCTGCGACCGCCACCACTTCTATCCCCGTCCGTTCTGCCCGCACTGCTGGAGCGACGACGTCGAGTGGGTCGAGGCCAGCGGTGGCGCCACCCTCTATACCCACTCGGTCGTCTACGTGAACGACCTGCCACCCTTCGGGCGCCAGGTGCCGTACGTAGCCGCGGTGGTGGACCTGGACGAGGGTCCGCGGATGATGACCCGGGTGGTCGACTGCGACCACGACGCCTTGACCATCGGGATGCGACTAGAACTTCGGACCGAACCGGTGACCGAGGAGGTCACCATGGCTGTCTTCGTCCCGGCCTAGGGACAAACACCCTCGAGGTGAGTGGGGGCACCTGCCTGGAGGGATCGGCAACACCAACGAGGGGGAACCACATGCGTCAACCATCGCGTTCGAACCGTCTCGCCGGCGCGCTGGGGGTGGTGTCGATGCTGGTGGCCACCACCACCCTGGGCCTGGCCTCGTCGGCCACGTCAGCCGCCGACCTGCCACCCAGTGTCGCCCAGGTGACCTGGCCGGTCACCGACACCTGGGAGAACAGCACCGCGCCCGTCGTGGGCTGCGATCCCATGGCCGAGCAGCCGGCCACGGCCACCTCGTGCCTGCTGCCGTTCCCCGACGACTTCTTGACTGTCCACGATCCGAGCACTCCCACCGGCCGGCGGGTCGACTTCCCCACCGCCGACATGGGGCAGAACAACGGCGGGGTCCGCATCGATCCGACCGCCTGGAACCTCCAGGACGGCTTCAGTCCGGGCTCGCCCATCGTCGTGCACGTACCGGGCATCGACCTGGCCCGCAGCGGTGTGGCGCTCATCACCAACATCGGGGCGTCGCTGAAGACCAACGCCCCGATCGTGCTGCTCGACGCCTCCACCGGCCAGCATGTCCCGTACTGGGCCGAGCTCGACGCCAACGATCCCAACCCCGCCGAGCAGGCGTTGCTCATCCACCCGGCCGTGAACTTCGGGGACGGCCATCACATCATCGTGGTCCTGCGCCGCTTGGAGGACTCGACCGGCGCCCGGATCCCCACCACGCAGGTCTTCCGTGACTACAAGCAGGCGGTGACCCCGCCCACGCCGGCCGAGCAGGCCCGCGTGCCCCACATGGAGGCGATCTTCTCCGAGTTGGCCCGCCACCACATCGTGCGCAACGACCTGTACCTGGCCTGGGACTTCACCGTGGCCAGCACGCAGAGCCTCACCGGGCGCATGACCCACATCCGCGACGACGCCTTCGCTCAGCTGGGATCGGCGGCGCCCACCTTCTCGGTGACGACCAGCACCGACTTCACCACCGCCCAGAACGCCTCGGTCGCTCGCGAGGTGGTGGGGACGTTCCAGGTGCCCAACTACCTCAGCGGGAGCGGAGGGCCGGGATCCACCTTCGTCCTCGGGCCTGATGGGCTCCCGGTGCAGAACCCGACCAACCCGATGCTCACGGCCAACTTCGACTGCATCATCCCGAGGGACGTGATCAGCAGCGGCAGTCCGGCCTCGGGAGGCTCGGTCTACCCCGCTCATGCCCTGCTGTATGGACACGGCCTGCTGGGCAGCGCCGGGGAGGTCACCTCCGGGGCGCAGGAGCACCTGGCGAACGAGCACGACTTCGTCATCTGTGGCACCAACTGGTTGGGGTTGTCGGAGGACGACGTGGCCACCGACGCCGGCATCCTGGGGGACATCTCGCTGTTCCCGACCCTGCCCGACCGGGGCCAGCAGGGCATGCTCGACTTCCTCTACCTGGGCCGGCTCATGGACCTGACCAGCGGGTTCGACAGCTCCCCGGCCTTCCAGGCCGCCGGAGGCACGCCGCTGATCGCCCCGCACGACCTGTCCTATGACGGCAACAGCCAGGGCGGCATCCAGGGCGGCGCCCTGACCGCGGTGGCCGAGGACTTCACCCGGTCGGTGCTGGGCGTGCCCGGCATGGACTACTCGGTGCTGTTGAGCCGCAGCGTCGACTTCGCCCCCTTCCTGTCGCTGCTCAACGTCACCTACCCCGACAAGCTCGACCAGGCGGTCGGCTTCGCGGTCATGCAGATGCTGTGGGACCGCTCGGAGATGGACGGCTACGCCAACCACATCACGTCGAACCCGCTACCGGGGACGCCCGTGCACCAGGTGATCCTGGACGAGGCGTTCGGGGACCACCAGGTGGCCAACGTGGCCGCCGAGAACGAGGCCCGCACCATCGGCGCCCGGGTGCACCGGCCGGCTCTGGCGCCCGGACGGTCACCCGACGTGACGTCGTTCTGGGGGATCGCCTCGCTGCCGGCGACCCCGTATGTCGGATCCGCGCTGTTCATGTGGGACAGCGGGTCGCCGACCCCACCCACGACCAACACGCCTCCCTCGGCGGGCAACGACCCTCACGAGGTGCCTCGGTCCCAGCCCATCGTGCGCGAACAGGCAGCCGCATTCCTGTTGAACGGCTACGTGCTCAACGTGTGCGGCGCCGCCCCCTGCACCGCTGTGCCGTAATCACTTGGCCCTCTGGTTGGCAAGCCTCCCGACGGGCGGGCTTCGCCATTCGGGTGTCATCACGCCGGCGGCTGCGCTCCGCTCCGCCGCGTCAGCCGGGGGGAGCGAAGAACTCGAGGGCGATGTTGTCGGGATCGCGGAAGGACAGTCCCGAGCCGTAGCCGGCGTCCACGATGCCCCCGTTGGCGATCCCCAGCTCGCCCAACCGGGTCTCCCACGCCTCGAGGTCGGCCCGGCTGGCGCAGGCGAAGGCCACGTGATCGAGACCGACGCGTCGCTCGTCGAACGGCCCCGAACGACCATCGGGGAACTGGTGCAGGCCGACCAGGGTCGATCCCACTGCCCACACCACGTGACGGAACGGGCCGGTGTCCTCGTCGAGCACCGGCTCGGCGTCGAACAGCCGCTGGTACCACGGCACGCTCGCGTCCAGGTCGCTCACGGTCAATGCCACGTGCGTGATGGTCGGGAACTCAGGCATGGCGTCCTCCATGGAAAGTTGCATCGAACACTAACGAGCCGGAACTGGGCCCGCCTCGAATCGTGGTGCGTCGATCGCGCCCGGCCCCCGGGCCGTCAGCCGCATCGGTGATGTCGGTGCAGGGCCGTTCCGTGCGCACGGGCTCTTGGGCATCGATCCCGCCTTCCGCGGTCAGTTCTTGGCGAGGATCATGGTGCCGTTGGCACAGAACCAGCCGCCGGTGCCCGACACGCAGGCCAACTCGGCGGCGGTCACCTGACGTTCGGCGAAGCCGGTGGCCTCATACTCACCTCGCAGTTGGCGGGTGGCCTCGACCAGCAAGAACAGGCCACGCATGCCCGGATGGCAGGCCGAGAGACCACCGCCGTCGGGGTTGGTGGGCAGCGCCCCGCCGATGCGCAGCTTGCCGTCGGACACGAACGGGCCCCCCTCGCCCTTGGCGCAGAAGCCGAGGTCCTCGAGCGTCTCGAGCACCATGAAGGTGAAGGCGTCGTAGATGCAGCACAGGTCGATGTCGTCGCGGCTCACCCCGGCCTGGGCGAACGCGTGGGCTCCGGACACGGCCGCAGGCCCGGTGGTGAAGTCGGCCCACTCCGACATGGTGGTGTGCGACACCGCCTGGCCCGACCCCAGCACCCACACCGGCTCGGTACGCAGGTCGGCCACCCGGTCCTCGGCCACCAGCACCACCGCGCAGCCGCCGTCGGAGCGGATGCAGCACTGGAGCTTGGTGAAGGGATCGGCGATCATCCGACCCGACAGCACCTCTTCGATGGTGATGGGGTCCCGGTAGTAGGCGTCGGGGTTGAACCCGGCGTTGTAGCGGTGCGAGACGGCGATCTCGGCCAGTTGCTCCATGGTCGTGCCGTAGTCGTGACGGTGGCGGTTGGTGGCCATGCCGTACTTGGCGATCAGCGTGTGGCCGTAGGGAACCTCGTACTGGATGGGACCCCGGGCCCCGAAGCTGAGGTTGGCCGTGCGTCGACCCTTCTTGAGGTCGGCCCGGGTGGTCGAGCCGTAGGCCAGCACCACCACGTCGGCCTGACCGGCGGCGATGGCATCGACCGCGTGCGCGGCCATGATCTCCCACGTCCCTCCGCCCACGCCGGTGGAGTCGATCCACGACGGCTTGAGCCCCAGGTACTCGGCCACCTCGATGGGGGGCAGCGTGCCCGTACCGTTCGAGGCGAACCCGTCCACGTCCTCCTTGGTCAGGCCGGCATCCGCCACCGCCCGGCGCACAGCCTGGGCGTGCAGGTGGTATGGCGTGAGGTCGTCGACCCGACCGATGTCGGACAGCGCGACCCCGGCGATGGCGACCCGTCGGCTCATCGGCTCACTATACGATTCACCTGACACGCGTGTCAGGTTTGGCCGACCGGCGCCCTCCTCATCACCTCGAGATCTGTGCAGTTGTGGGCGTGGTGAGCCGTCAAGTGCACAGATCTCCGGAGGGGGGAGCGACGGGGGTGGCTGACTCAGGTCGTGAGCTTGGGGGCGACCTCGCCGATGAAGCGGCGCAGGGTGTCGTCTCGGGGGTAGTCCCGCAGCCAGAGGATGAACTGGCGACAGCCGGCGTCCACGTAGGCCTGGGCCTTGTCGGCCACCTGCTCGACCGTGCCCACCAGGTTGTCCCGCAGGTAGTCGTCGACCGGCATGTTGCCCGACAGGTGACCGCCCCCCGGCGTCTGGCACCAGGCCCGCGCCTCGGCGTCGGTGTCGAAGATGCGGCAGTCCGGGCCGTGGGTCCGGATGATCTCGTCGAAGTCGCGCCCGATGTCGTCGCAGTAGCCCTCGAGCAGCCGGGACTTGCGCTGGAAGGCCTCGATGCCGGCCTGCCAGTTGGTCAGGTTCGCGTGGCGTGCCGCGATGCGAAGGGTCACCTGCTCGCCCCCGCCACCCACCAGGATGGGTGGGGGCTGCTGGATGGGCTGGGGATCGCAGTAGGCGCCATCGAGGTGCAGGTGGGTGCCCTCGAACGACACCGTCTCCTCGGACCACAGCCGGGGGATCACCTGGAGCGCTTCGTCCAGGATGCGCAGCCGCTCCCGAGCCGTGGGGAACTCGAAGCCGTAGGCCTGGTACTCCCGCTCGAACCATCCGGCCCCCAGGCCCAGGATGAGCCGACCCCCCGAGTACACGTCGAGGCAGGCAGCTTCCTTGGCCAGCAGACCGACGTTGCGGTAGGCCGCGCAGGTCACGAGCTGGCCCAGGCCGACCCGGGTGGTCTGCTGGGACAGCGCCGACAGCATGGTGAAGGCCTCGAACATGTGGGTCGGTTCGCGGCGGGGCACGGTCTCCACGTGGTCGTACACCCAGATGTGGTCGTACCCCAGCTCCTCGGCCAGCTGGGCCAGCTCGACCGACCGGGCCCAGGCGTCGGCGGCCGACCAGCCCGTGTACTCGAGCTTCCACCCCTGGGGCACGAACACCCCGAACTCGAGCCGGTCCGCCGACGGGGGGGCGAGCGGGCTCACTTGACGAACTCCCACCACTGGAACTCGCACATCATGGGCAGCAGGTACCTCACGTAGATGGAGTGGATCTTGATCATGCCCTGGTCGTCGCAGGCCAGGTCGATCAGGTCGACCCGGTCGTCGTGCTCGCGGAAGGCCACGGCCCGGTCCCGGACGCCGGTGAGCTCGTCGAGGTTGCCCACCGCGAAGCCGAAGTGGTCCATCCGCGGGCACGACATCGGATCGTCCTCCGCGATCAGGAAGATGAACTGGTCCCAGTGCACGCACGACAGGATCAGGCGACGGCGGTCCTGGGTCATGGTGGGCATCTCGGTGAAGCCCATGACCTCGCCCCAGAACCGGCAGATGTCGCCCCGGCCGGCCTCGTCCAACAGGTCGGCGGGCACGCTCATGGCCACGTGGTTGAAGCGGGGGTTGCCGCTCGGGTAGTAGTCGTGGCTCACCGGGTCACCTCCGAGCCGGTCCTGGCCCGGCGGGGCACCACCATCGCCTTGGCCGCGATGCGCCCGGCGGCCAGGTCCTGGAGGGCGTCGAGCAGGTGGTCGAGGGGCACGTCGTCGGGAGCGATGAGCGCCCCGGTCGGGAACCCGGGGTCGGCCAGCAGCTCGAGGGCCCGGTCGAAACCGTCCAGGTCGTAGACGAACGACCCGGTCACCGTGAGCTCGTTGAGCAGCATCCGGTTCGGATCGAACGTCGGCGCCTCGATGCCGGCGCCCACCATGACCAGCCGGCCGCCTCGGCGCAGCTGGTTGAACCCGGTCTCCATGGCCACCTTCTTGCCCGAGCACTCCAGCACCACGTCATAGGCGGTCAGGGCGATCCGGTCGGGCTCCCACGGGGGATAGATCTCCAGCTCGGCCGGATCGATGACCTGGTCGGCCCCCAGGCGCCGGGCCAGCTCCTGGCGCACCGGGCCCGGCTCGGCCACCGTGATCGGACCCAGTCCCCGGGCGACCATGGCGGCCACGGCCAGGGCACCGATGGGGCCGGCTCCGAGCACCAGCACCGAGTCCCCCGGACGGATCTCACCCCGGGTGATGCCGTGCAGGGACACGGCCAGCGGCTCGGCCAGCGCCGCCGCCCTCGGGTCCAACCCGTCGGGGAGGCGCAGCAGCGAGCGCTCGTCGACCACGATGTAGCCGGCGAAGGCCCCATCGTTGTGGACGTCCTCGGTCATGGAGCGGGCCCGGTTCTCGCACTGCGACGGCTTCCCTTCCAGGCACCGCTGGCAGCGCCCGCACCTGGGGGAAGGACCACCCACCACGCCGTCGCCGACCGCCCAGGTGTCGACCCCGTCTCCCACCGCGGCCACCACGCCGCTCCACTCATGGCCCTCGACCGCGCCGGGCTTGCCCCAGCCCTCGAGGATGATGTGGATGTCGGAGCCGCAGATGCCGCAGTGGCCCACTTCCACCAGCACCTGGCCCGGCCCCGGCCTGGGCACCGGCCGCTCCTCGACGGTCACCTCACCCTTGGCCGTGTACACGGCTGCCGGCATCGTCTCGGGCAGCGCCCCGGAAGCTGGCAACGCCTCGGTGTCGGTCACGACGGCTCCTCCATGGTCGGAGTGGACAGTTGGTGCGGTGGACCAGGCGTTCAGCGGAACGACTCGGCGACGGCGTCGACCTGGTCGGGCGGCCCGCTCGGAGGCGATCTCACCGCGCTCGAGGACGATCACGTGGTCGGCCAGGGCCAGGGCATGGTCGACTTGCTGCTCGATGACCAGCAGGGCAGTGCCCACGGCCAGGATCCGGCGCAGCACGTCGTAGACCTCGTTGGTGACGATGGGGGCCAGGCCCAGCGAGAGCTCGTCGGCGATGAGCAGCTTGGGTTCGAGCACGAGCACCCGGGCCAGGGTGAGCATGCGCTGCTCGCCACCCGACAACGAGCCGGCCTCCTGCCTGTCGCCGTTCGCCCAGACGGGGAAAGAGCTCGTAGGCCTTCTCGAGCGCCGCGCCCTGGCCGGTGCGGCCGAACTGGCGCCGGAAGGGCAGCACCAGGTTCTCCTCCACCGACAGTGTGGCGAACACCGAGCGACCTTCCGGGGCGTGGGCGATGCCGGCTGCGGCGTAGACGTGGGCCGGCATGCCGGTGACGTCCCGACCGCCGACCAGCACCCGACCGGCGCTGGGCACCACCAGACCCGAGGCCACTCGGGCCAGCGTGGTCTTGCCCACGCCGTTGGGCCCGATGAGCGCCACGGCGTGGGCCGGGGCGATGGTCAGCGAGATGCCGAACAGGGCGCGGAACTGGTTGTAGCCGGCGTAGACGTCGTCCAGCTCGAGCACCGGTGCATCCTGATCGATGGCCTCCGGGGCGTCGGCGTGGCTGGTGATCTGGGCGGGGTCGCTCATTCCGCCCCCAGGTAGGCCATGCGCACGGCCCGATCGGCCAGCACCTCGCCGGTCTCGCCCTCGGCGATCAGCCGACCGCAGTCCAGCACGTAGGTCCGTGCCGCCAGCCGCTCGACGAAGGGCACGTCATGCTCGCACAACAGGATGGCCACCTCTCGCTCGGTTTGCACCTGCTCGAGCACCTGGGCCATGGCCATCGTCTCGTGGCCGTCGAGTCCCGACGACGGCTCGTCGAGGAACAGGAGGCGAGGCTCGCACACCAGGGCGCGGGCCAGTTCGACCAGTCGACCCCGACCCAGAGGCAACGACTGGGCGGGCGCGTCGGCCTCGTCGGTCAGCCCGACCAGCTCCAGCACTGCATCGGCCCGGGCTCGCTCATCCGAGGTGGGCCGGGACCGACCCAGCAGATCCCGCAACAGGCCGCCCCGCTGGTGCTGGGCCCGGTCGGCCACCAGCAGGTGCTGGCGCACCGTGAGACCGGCGAACAGCTCGATGCGCTGGAAGGTGCGGGCGATGCCCAGCCGGGCCCGGCGGTGCGGCGACATGCCGCCCAGGTCCTGGCCGCCGAGGCGGACCTTGCCGCCGTCGGGCTCGATGACGCCGGCCAGACAGTTGAACAGCGTGGTCTTGCCCGCCCCGTTGGGGCCGATCAGCCCCACCATCTCTCGGGGCGCCACCTCCAGGGACACATCGACCAGGGCGGCGATGCCGCTGAAGCGCTTGGAGATCTCGACGGCCTCGAGCAGGGCGGTCATCCGGGCACGTCCGCGTGGGCGGGCCGCTCGGGAGGTGGCCCGGCGTCGGGGTTGGTGGCTGCCGGTGAGCGGCGGAAGCGCTCGAAGAAGTCGACGGTCCGTTGGATGCTGGCCGTGGTCTGCGCCTCGATGATGCCTTCTGGGTGCTTGGCGTAGGTGAAGGCGCCGAAGCCGAACAGGATGAAGGCCACCCCGATGGCCCAGCTCGGGTTGATCACGCTCCAGTAGCCGTTGAGCCACGTGAACAGCTTGGTCAGCAGCTCGGGGAGGACGAAGAAGGTGATGCCCGAGGTCACCGCCGCCTGCACCAGGCGCGAGCCGGCGGTGATGACCAGCACCACCCACACCAGGGCGACCACGAAGGTGAAGTTGGCGCGTAGTTGGCCTGGCGGTAGTAGCTGGCCATCATCCCGCCGCCGAAGCCGGCCACCCCGGCGCCGAGGATGAAGACCACCAGGCGCTGGCGGGTGGCGCTGATGCCCACTGCGGCGGCCGCCGCCTCACTGCCCCGCACGGCGTCGAGGAACCGCCCGGTGATGCCTTGGCGCACGGCGATCGTGCCCAGACCCAGGATGGTCAACAGCACGCAGGCCAGCAGCAGGAAGGCTTTGTCGCTGGAGAAGTCGATGGCCGAACATCACCGGCCTCGGCACGGTCAACGGCAGGGTGCCGTTCCCGCCCGACACCCAGGTCAGCGGCACCAGGACGCCCTCGAACATGAGGGCGAAGGCCAGCGTGGCCAGCGCCGCGTAGATGCCGGGCAGGCGGATGACGGGCAGGCCCAGCACGGCACCGACGGCGGCGGCGACCACACCGCCCACCACGATGGCCCCCATCACCGGCAGGTTGTGCTGGCACAGCTGGGCGGTGGCGAAGGCCCCGATAGCCGCGAACGATCCCATGCACAGCGAGATCACGCCACCGATCCCGGTGGTGATGACGATGGACAGCAGGATCACCGAGAGGCACACCCCGGCCACCACCAGACCGAGCCAGAACCCGTTGAGCACCCACAGGCACAGGAAGAGCCCGCCGCACACCACCACGGCCCCGAAGGTGCGGGTGGCCCGCGTCATCCAGGGTGGTCGGACGTCGGCGGCCAGCGGGGGTGGGGGAGGGTCCACCCCGCTGAGCGGGTCGATGGTCGGTCGACCGCGCCGTACCCGCGGGTCGAGCAGCAGGAGCAGGAACAGCACCACGAACGGCAGCGACGGCCGCAGGCCGGTGGACAGCACGCTGTTGGTGGGCAGAAAGCCGGCCAGCTCCTGCTGGAGGATCCCGAGCCCGAGACCGCCCAGCACGGCGGCCGGGATGCTGGTCAGGTTCCCCACCACGCAGGCGGCGATGGCGGCCACCAGCAGGGTGAAGAAGTCCGGGGAGTCCAGCTGGGCGAACAGCGGGGCGATGAGCACCCCGGCCAGGCTGGCCAGGATGCTGGCCAGGATCCACGATGACAGGGCCACCCGCTCGGCGTCGACGCCTTGCAGCTGGAGCAGCCGGGGGCTCTCCACCACCGCCCGCATGCGCAGCCCCAGCGCCCCGCGCCGGAACAGCACGATCAGGAAGACCACCACCCCGATCGTGCACAGGACGGTGGCGATCTGGCTGGCGTCGAGCACGTACTGGCCGGTCCGGGGCCACAGGAAGTCGATGCTGTCGCGCGCCGGCCACAGCGGCGGTGGGTTCTCCAGGTTGCCGTTGCCGATGATGAGCTGGACGATCTGGGGGATGGCCACCAGCAGTCCCAGCGACGTGATCAACTTGGCCAGCGGTGTGGCGGTGCGTTGATGTCGGTACAGGGCACGGTCGAGCACCCAGGCCATGGCGACGCCCAGCACCACCACGGCCAGGAAGGCGGCCGGCGCCAGCGGCCAGCTGTGCTCCCGGCGCAGCACATAGAACAGGGCGGCCGAAGCGTAGGCCTGGGCCGCGAAGGCCAGGTTGAACACGCCCGATGTCTTGTAGTTGAGGGTGAGCCCCACGGCCAGCAGCGCGAAGACGCACCCGATGCGGGATGCCACGGATGGCGTACTGCAGGACGTTCGACAGATTGCTCACGGAGGGCGACGGTGCCGGATCAGCCGCGTACTGGGCGCTCAGCTTGCCCGACTTGTTGACGATGCAGACGAAGGGCTTGCCCACCTTGGAGTAGTTGGTCACGTACTTGCTGTTCTCGATGGTCGAGAGGAACTGGCAGTAGGTGCCGTCGTTGCCGGTGTGGGCCACCGTCCAGTTCACGCCGTAGAGCAGCCCGTTGGCCTGGTAGCGGGTCATCTTGTTGATGGCGTTGATGAGCGCGTCCCGGCTGAAGTTGGGCCCAGCCGCCTTGAGGCCGTTGTAGAACAAGTCCGCGTTCAGCCAGCCGTTCATCGAGTTCTCGTTCGGTGAACCGGGCTGCGTCTTGATCCACTTGAGGTAGTTCTGCAAGCCCGCCGGCTTCTGGGGCAGCTCGAACTGGGTGAAGTCCGTGCGCACCACCGATCCCTGGAACAGGCTGCCGTAGCTGTTGAGGAACTGCTGGTCGTAGCCGTCAGGCAGGTACTGGATGGCGTTGAGCTGCTGCTTGCGCATCTCCTTGGCCAGGGTGACCACGCCGTTGGTGTCCATGCAGGTGGCCACCAGGTCGACTCCAGCCGACTTCATCTTGGACACCTGGACCGACAGATCCGCGGTGCCGAAGGCCAGGGACTTGTCCTCGAACACCACCTTGGCCCCGCCGGCGGCCGAGCCGTACTTGTCGAAGCTGTTGGTCACCCCGTTGGCGCAGTCGGCGGACTGGGCCACCGAGTAGGCCAGCAGGCCGATCTTGGTGGCGTGCTTCTCCTGGGCCAGCCAGGGCAGCACGGGGCTGGGATCGGTGATGCCCAGATAGGAGCCGCTCTGCCCGAACATGTTGAGCCGCGGGTCCGACTGGGTGCCCTGCCACTCGGCGTTGATGGCCCACCCGAAGGTCGGTACGTTCTGCTTCACCAGCTCGTTGGCCCCGGTGAACAGCAGCACCGACACCGGCAGCACGGCGAACACGTTGTCCTGGGTCAGGAGCTGGTTCACCTGGGCCTGGTTGTTGGACAGCTGGTCGTCGAGCTTGTAGCCGAGCGCCAGCTTGCGGCCGTAGATGCCGCCCTGGGCGTTGATCATGTTGAAGTAGGCCTGGACGCCCTTGAACGAATCGCCGTAGGACCCGCCCAGCGGGTTGGTGACGGAGGCCACGCCTCCCACCGTGATCTGGGTGGCGGTCACCCCCGGGGCGTTGACGGCCGGGTAGTTGCCCGACGCCGTTCCGGTCGAGCCCGTGGTGGTGGAGGTGCTGGCCGACTTGGTCCCCGAGCTGTTGCCGCAGGCCGCGGCCAGCAGGGCCAGGGTCGAGATCACGATCAGCGCGGCGGTGCCGGCCATCCGGCGTCGCCCCGGCGTGTGTACTGCATCGGTCGTGCTGGTCACTCGGACCTCCCCCTTGGAACTCCCCGTTGCCCCAAAACCTGACACGGGCGTCAGCATAGGACGCGCCGCGGTGCTGCGCTCGACCCTAGGTCGGTGCCGGCCTGAGGAGGCTTCAGGCGAACAGCGCGGAGGTGATCACCCCGACCAGGGTGTCGAGCAGCTCGTCACGGGTGGCCACCACCTGCTTGGTGGTGGCGTAGTAGTTGAGGCGCTCGACCATCATCATGAGGGCCAGGCCGGTGACGGTGGGGTCGAGCTTGGCGCGGCGCGGGGGCCGGATGTTGCGGGCCATGGCCGTGGTCATGACCGCCAGCACCGCCTCGCCGTGCTGGCCGATGGCGTCGCCGAACAGCTCGGTCTCGGTCCAGCTGCGGATCACCGGACCGCAGCGCTCGTACAGCTCGGCGAAGCGGTCCAGCCAGGCGCGCAGCTGGGCTCGGCCTTCGTCGGTGTCGGCGATGACCGGCAGCTCGTCCACCAGCGCGGTCAGATCGGCGGCGACCTGGGCCACAAGCTGGTCGAAGAGGTCCTCCTTGGAGGCGAAATACAGGTAGAAGGTGCCGTGGCTGGAGTGGGCCGCAGCCACGATGTCGTCCACCCGGGCGGCGTGGAAGCCCTTGCGGGCCAGCACGGTGGAGCCGGCCTGGAGCAGGCGGGTACGGGTGCGTTGCCCGCGCGCCCGCAGCACCCGGCCATCGGCCATCCGAGCCGGGGCGGGCGCGAGGTCGTCGGCCGTGCTCATGATCTCACGCTAGTCGGCACGCGATTGCTGACACGGGCGTCACCTAGAGTGGGCCGCGATGTCGCCGACCGCTCCCGCTCCGGGTCAGGCCCCGATGCCCGCCCCCGACGCCCCCTCGTTGTTCCGTGGCAACGCCACCGACCCGGACCGGGCCGACCGCCCGGCTGTCCGGTTCGGCGACCGGATCTGGACCCACGCCGAGTTCGCGGCCGAGTCGATCCGGTGGGCCAACCTGCTGCTGGGCTTCCGTCCCACCGATCCGGCCTCGGTGGCCGCCGGGCGCCCCACCCACGTCGGTGTCCTGTCGGACAACACCCCGGACTACCTGTTCGCCTTCGGTGGCGCCGCCTTCGCCGGGGCCACCGTGGTGGGGCTCAACCCGACCCGGGTGGGTGAGCACCTGCTGCGCGACATCGACCACACCGACGTCGACGTCATCCTCACCGAGCCCACCCACCTGGACGACCTGGCCGGGCTGGACCTCGGTGATCGGCCGGTGATCGTGTCGCACCGCTTCGCCGAGGGTCCCGCCGGTGACCGGCGCACCGGCGTGGGCGATGCCGACCTGGAGGCGGCTCTGGCCGGCGTCTCGGCCCACGATCCCCACGTGGCGGTGGCGCCCACCGACCGCTGGGCCCTCATCTTCACGTCGGGCACGTCGGGGGCGCCCAAGGCGGTGATCTGCACCCAGCGGCGGCTGCTGGTCACGGGCAACCGCATGACCACCATGCTCGGCATCGGTCCCGACGACGTGGGGTATGTGGCCATGCCCCTGTTCCACTCGAACGCGGTCATGGTCGGTTGGGCGCCGTCCATCGTGGCCGGCGCTTCGGTGGGGCTGGCTCGCCGGTTCAGCGTGTCGGGGTGGCTGCCCGACGTCCGCCGCTACGGGGCCACCTGGTTCAACTACACCGGCAAGCCGCTGTCGTACCTGGTGGCCTCGCCCACCCGACCCGACGACGCCGACAACACGCTGCGCGTGGCCTTCGGCAACGAGGGCGCTCCCCAGGTGCTGGACCGCTTCGCGCAGCGCTTCGGGGTGGAGGTGATCGACGCCTTCGGCTCCACCGAAGGCGGCATCGCCGTCGAGCGCGAGGCGGCACCCCGGCCCGGGGCCATGGGCCTGGCCGGTCCGTCCATCCGAGTGGTCGACGAGGACGGCGAGGAGTGCCCCCCGGCGCGTTTCGACGAGGGTGGCGCGCTGGTCAACGCGGACGAGTGCGTGGGCGAAATCGTCAACACCGCCGGCGCCGGACCGTTCGAGGGCTACTACAACAACCCCGAGGCCACCGGTCGCGCCACTCGTCAGGGCTGGTACTGGTCGGGCGACCTGGGCTATATGGACGAGGACCGCTACCTGTACTTCGCCGGGCGCACGGCCGAGTGGATCCGGGTGGACGGCGAGAACTTCCCGGCTGGCCCCATCGCCGACGCCCTCGGACTGCATCCCGACGTGGTGGTGGCCGTGGCCTACGGCGTGCCCGACGTCGAGGCCGGCGACCAGGTGATGGTGGCGATGGTGCTGGGTCCGGGGGCCACCTTCGATCCCGAGAGCTTCGCCCGTTGGGTGGACGACGAGACCGGTATCGGTCCCAAGTGGCGACCGAGCTGGGTGCGGGTCGCCACCGAGCTCCCCACCACCGGCACCAACAAGGTGGTCACCCGCACCCTGGCCCGGCAGAAGTTCCGCCTCGATCAGGTCGGCACCGACCAGCTCTGGCATCGTGACAAGGGCCAGCCCTACCTTCGGTACGGACCCGACGACGAGCGGGCGCTGCGGGCCCGGTTCGCAGAGTTGGGTCGCGAACGCTTCTGGGAGCTGTAGGTGGATCTTTCGTTCAGCGCCGCCGAGCGCGACTTCGCCGACCAGGCCTCGACCTGGCTGGCCAGCAACCTGGCCGAGCTGGGCCGCCCTGCGTCGTTCGAGTCGCTCGACGACGAGATCACGTGGGGTGTCCGCTGGCAGGCTCGGCTGGCCGAGGGTCGATGGGTGGGGGTCCACTGGCCCGAGGCCTACGGTGGTCGGTCGGCCACCCCGGTAGAGGTCGCGCTCTACCACATGGCTTACGCCGCCTCCGGCGCACCCCAGCCCGTCAATCGGGTGGGCATCAACCTGGCCGGACCCACCTTGTTGGCTCATGGCACCGAGGCACAGAAGCAGCGGTGGCTGCCGTCGATCCTCGACGCCAGCCAGCTGTGGTGCCAGCTCTTCAGCGAGCCAGACGCGGGCAGCGACCTGGCTTCGCTGCGCACCCGGGCCGAGCCGGTCGACGACGACGGGTCGGGGCGGGGCCCGGGTTGGCTGGTGTCGGGTCAGAAGGTGTGGACCAGCTACGCCCGCCAAGCCCGCTGGGGCATCTGTCTGGTGCGCACCGATCCGGAGGCCCCGAAGCACCGCGGCATCTCGTATCTGGTGGTGGACATGACCGAGCCGGGCATCACCATCTCGCCCCTGCGTCAGATCACCGGCGAGGCCGAGTTCAACGAGGTGTTCCTCGACGAGGTGTACGTGCCCGCCGACCAGCTGGTGGGCGACCTGGGCCAGGGCTGGGCGGTGGCCAACACCACGCTGGCCCACGAGCGGGGGACGAACTTCCCGTTCAAGGAACAGGTGGTGCACGAGGGCTTCCTCGACCGGCTGTGGCAGGAGGCGGCCGACGCCGGCCGGCTCGGCGAGGTCGAGCTGAGCGACGCCTTGGCCCAGTCGTTCGTCGAGCTGCGCCTGCTCCGGCTGCACAACTGGCGCACGCTGTCGCGTCTCGGGCGCGGCATCGAACCGGGCCCCGAGTCGAGCTGGGTGAAGCTGGCCTGGACCGACATGACCCAACACCTGTCGGCCACCGCCCTCGACGTGGTGGGTCCCGGCGCACCGTTGTGGGGAGCATGGCCCCGCCAGTGGCTGTGGTCCAAGGCGGCCTCCATCGCCGGAGGTACCTCCGAGGTGCAGAGGACCATCATCGGTGAACGCATCCTGAACCTGCCGAGATGACCAGGGAGAGCATTGCGTCCGGGCCGAGCGTCATGTCGTCGTTCGGGTGGGTGACCGAGCGCGAGCTCGAGCGGGTGGTCGTCCTGTCGCCCCATCTGGACGACGCCGCCATCTCGTGCGGGGCGTTCCTGTCGACCCATCCCGGGGTGACGGTGGTGACCGTGTTCTGCGGGGTTCCGCCCACCATCATCGATCCGCCGAACTGGTGGTCGCAGCTCTCGGGGTTCGGGCCGGGTGACGACGTGGTGGCTGCTCGCCGGGCCGAGGATCGCCGGGCCCTGGCCCGGCTCCGAGCCACGCCGGTGCACCTCGACGGCTTCCCCGAACGTGACCTGCAGCCCGACCAACCGGTGGCCACCGCCGACGAGGTGGCCGGCGCACTGATGGTCGTCCTGGCCGGGCTCGACCCCACCCTGGTGCTCGTACCCATGGGTCTGGCCAATCCCGAGCACGTGTGCGTGCACGACGCCGCCCTGCTGGTGCGTCAGCGCCTGGGTGCCGATCAGGAGGGCGGGTCCGGGCCCGGCTGGATCGCCTACCAGGACATCGCCTACCACCAGATCCCGGGCCAGCTGGCCTGGCGGGTGGCCAAGCTGTTCAAGGCCGCGCTCTGGCCCACGCCGGTGGCCATGCCCACCACGGCCGATCTGGCGGCCAAGCGGGCCGCGGTGGCGGAGTACACCTCCCAGGTGAAGGCCCTGGAGGCCGACTGGATCCTGTGGGGCCGCCTGGACGCACCCACCCCCGAGCAGTTCTGGCGTCTGGCCCCGCCACCGCCGGGCTGGGAGACACTGATCGAACTGGTCTAACGCGGGCCAGGGGTGGCGACCGCCTCAGCTCACGCAGTGGGGTCCCTCGGCCTGCTGGCCGGTGGTGTCGGTGCCGATGGGCGGGCCCAGGATGATGTTGCCGGTGTCGACGGTGAGCGCGCCCCCGGCCACCGTGGTCGAGAAGCGGTCCATGCCCCGGGGGGCCGGTCCGCCCCGCTTCTCACCCACCCGGCTGTACTGCGAGCCGTGGCAGGGGCACTCGAACCACTGTGACGTCAGGCAGGCTGGCACGCGGCAGCCCAGGTGCGGGCAGACCTGGTACACGACGGTGACCCCGGCTTCGAGTGAGTTGAGCACCGGCTGGGAGTACACCTTCTGGGCCTTCTCGATGTCGGCCAGCGGATACTGCGTCATCCACAGCCGGCCCTGGGCGTAGTAGTAGAAGCCGTCCCCGGCGGTGATCTCCGACAGGATGTCGGTGATCTTGCCCACCTGGATGACCGACCCGAACCCACGCTGGGGGATGGGCCATAGGAAGGCCAGCACCGACGCCCCGAAGCCGGTGAGCCCCAGCGCGACGAAGGTCAACACGCTGCGATTCAGGAACTGGCGGCGGGTGACCGAGATGCCCTCGGGGTCGGGCGGCACGTAGGGCGCGACCTCGGTATCGACGGCCGGCTCGATCGGGGGTGGAAGCCGCTCGAGCGCGGCCGTGCGTTCGAGGTCGCGGCCGGCCACCGCCGCGCTCACCAGCGCCGGGCGCGCATGGTGGTCGCGCCGGCGGGTCTCGCGTGACAAGGCGCGGGTGGCGGTTTCTTTGTCGAGTCGGCGCATGGAGGCGAACAGGACGAGGCCGCCGAGCACCACTAGGGCGGGGACGGCGATGAGGAGAATGGACATGGCGCTCTCGGATCAGCAGTCGGGGCGGGCCGCGATCTCCGGGGTGCTCCCACGGCGCCCTCCGGGGGGCGGCGAGCCCAGGATTGACATGAGGCCGACGTGGCGCTTGTCCGAGGAGGCAGTGCCTCCCGATGTCACCCCGACCAGGGGCCGCATCGACAGGTCGACCCTACCCAGGTCGCGGTCGAGTCGGACCTCGGTCGACCCCCGGCGGCACGCCTGCCCGGGTAGACGACGTGAGACCGCGCGGGCGGAACCGTAAAGCTGCACCCGACCGGTTCGGCTCAGCTCGATGAGGCGGTCCGTCCCATTCGCCGAGGCCGTGGTCGCCGCGCCAGAAGTGGTACTGCTTGCGCACGACCCCAATCTGGTGGCCCAGATCGTGCCGGGGGGCACCGTCCGAGTGGGTTCCCGCACGATCCATGCCGCTCGACGGGTCTCCTCAGGTCTGGGTCTGGATGTGGACCTGGAGGGTGGCCGGGTCCTTCGCCTTCCAGGCCCCGGAACGGGGTGTCCACTGCTGGCCGTCGAAGCTGACCACGGTGATGCCGTAGACGCTGGCGTGACCCACCAGCCAGCTGGCGATCTGCCAACCCCGTGCCACACCGACGGTGGTGTCCAGGCTGTCGCTGCCGAGCTCGAGCACCATGGCTTGTGACAGCGTGAGGGAGACGGCATCGGGGCGGGCCCCGGCGCTCAGGTGGAGCTGGCACGTGAAGCCGGCGGGCACCTCGCCCGTCAACACCGAGGCGACGACGCGAGCCTCGGACTCCCAGTCGGCGTAGGCCGACGGTGCCGCGCTGCGCTGGACGGCCTGAGCGGCCGCGGTCACCGACATCGCCTCCCAGCCCGGCACCGCGGCCAGGTGCGTGTAGAAGGACTGGGCCGCGAGGCGCGGCGTCTGGATCTGCGTCGGCGTGCCCCAGCCCTGCGATGGCCGCTGCTGGAACAGGCCCGACGAATCGCGGTCGCCGCCCGCCAGGTTGACCAACTCGGACTCCTGGAGCGCGGCGGCCAGGGCCACGGTGACCGCGTGATCAGGTAGGCCCATGCGCTCGCCCACCGCGGCGATGGTGGTGGCGTTGAGAGCCTGGTCCAGGCTCAGGCCGTAGGACCCAGCGGTGGAGGTGGCACGACAGGGTGGCCCCGAGACGGTGGACGGGCCACGGCGGGTGACCACGACCACCGCCGCCGTCAGCACGATCACGGCACCGACCAGCGGGATCCAGCGCCGGTGTCGCCGGGGCTTCACCTCGCTCCCGGCCGGGTCGGGGCCGGCGGCCCTGCAGGTCCGAACATCTCGCTGTTCAGTTTGGGCCAGGCTGGGCCAGGATCGGCGTATGGCTGTCGACGATCACGGCGTGCTGCCCCTCGAGCTGGCGGGGGAGCGCATCGTGCTGCGTCGCTACGCCTGGTCGGACGCCGACCTGCTGCTCGCGACGCTGGCCGCCAATCGTGAGCATCTCGCTCGTTGGATGCCCTGGGCCCAGGAGCCACCCACTGAGCAGTCGGTCCACGACTTCCTGGCGGGCGCCATCGACCGCTTCGGTCAGACCAGTGCCGATTACGCCATCACCCTGGCCGCTGAACCCGGCCACGCCTACGTCGGCGGCTGCGGGTTGATCGATCGGATCGGCCCCGGCGGGCTGGAGATCGGCTACTGGCTGGTCGCCGTGCACACCGGGCGCGGCCTGGTGACCGAGGCCGCCGGCCTGCTCACGGCCGCGGCGCTGGCCCTGGACGGCATCGACCGGGCCGAGATCCACTGCGATCAGGCCAACCTCCGAAGCGCCGCGGTCCCGGCCCGGCTCGGCTACCAGTTGGACCGCATCGAGCCCGACGAGGTGCGCACGCCGGCCGAATCCGGCCACTCGATGATCTGGGTGTGCGACGCCCTAGCCTGCCAGGGTGCCTCCCACGGATGACCAGCCCGGTGTGTCGGGTCTCCCCGTGCGCCACCCGACTCCTGAGGAGGGTGGGGTGTGGACCCCGGGACGCCGCCTGCTGACCACCGGCCTCATCCTGCTCGTCACCCTGGTGGCTTCCGAGGCCTTGGCGGTGGCCGTGATCATGCCCCGCGTCGAGCGCAGCCTGGGCGATCTCGGCCTGTACGGCTGGGTGTTCAGCGCCTTCTTCCTGGGCCAGCTGGTCGGGATCGTGGTGGCGGGTCGGGCCTGCGATCGGATGCGTCCCCTGCTGCCCTTCGTCGCCGGGCTTGTGCTGTTCGCGGCCGGGCTGATCATCGGCGGGTCGGCGACGTCCATGCCCATGCTGGTGGCGGCCCGTGTCCTCCAGGGGCTGGGCGCCGGCGCGCTGCCGGCGGTGGCCTACGTGAGCATCGGGCACGAGTACCCGGCGCCCTCCCGGCCCCGCATGTTCGCGCTGCTGTCCACGGCCTGGGTGGTGCCCTCGCTGGCGGGTCCGGCGGCGGCCGCAGTGGTCGGCGAGCACTTCGGGTGGCGATGGGTCTTCATGGGGTTGGTGCCCGTCGTGCTGGCGTGCGGGGCGGTGGTGATCGGATCGGTGGCCCGCATCCCCACGCCCCCGGGGGCCGACGACGCCGGGGGCGCGAGCCTGCGCGACGCCTTGCTGGTGGCCGCGGGCGCGGGTCTGGCCCTGGCCGGGTTGGAGCAGGGCCGGCCGGTGTTGGCCCTGCCCCTGGCCGGCGTCGGGCTGGCGGTGTGCGCGGGGTCGTTCCGCCGCCTGACCCCGCCGGGCACGCTGCGGGCCCGCCCCGGCCTACCGGCCACGGTGCTGGTGCGTGGCGTGCTCACCTTCGCGTTCTTCATGGCCGACGCCTACGTCACCTATCTCATCGCCACCGAGCGCGGCGCCGCCTCGATCGTGGGCGCGGCGGCCTTGACCGCCTCGTCGGTGCTGTGGACCATCGGCTCATGGATCCAGGAGCGCTGGGTGGGACGAGTTGGCCCGCGCCCACTGGTGGCCGGCGGATTCCTGCTGGTGGGTATCGGGGTCGCCCTGTTGATGGTGACGGTGTCCGACCGGGTGCCCACCACCCTCGGGGTGCTGGCCTGGGGGATCGGCGGGCTGGGCATCGGCATGGCCTACTCGCCGCTGTCGGTGACGGCCCTGGCCGAGGCCGATCCCGGCCAGGAGGGCACCGCCACCTCGGCCCTGCAGCTGTCCGACGTGCTGGGCGTGGCCCTGGGCACCGGGCTGGGCGGCGTGATCATCGCCCACGGCGCGCAGGGCGGGGAGGCCGGGGGCCCGGCGCTGGTGGTGGTGTTCGGTGTGGCCCTCGGAGTGAGCGTGATCGGCCTGGTGCTGAGTCGGCGCCTTCCTCAATCCGTCGTGGGCGGGGTCGACGAGAAGGTGGTCGAGTCCCCGGCGAAGCCCGGTGACCTTGCCACTCCCAGTCACCTCGATCAGATCATCGCCGGAGCCGGCCCCCAGCCGGTCCCGATGGTGGAAGCACCCTCACAGAATCCTCATAGGTGACCCGAAGAACGCTCACGCCTGTTCGCGAACGTTGGTGCCATGAACCCCTCGCTCCCGACGCCCACGCCCGCGGATCCCGCTCCGTCGAGCCGCCGGCTGCGGCGCCGCAGCGCCGTGCTCCTCGCCGCCGTCATCCCGGTGTCGCTCGCGCTGCTCGTCGGCTGCGGACGGGTCCGCCATCATCTGGCCAGCACGAGCACCACGGCCCCGGTGATCACCGTGGCCCCTGGGTCCTCGACGCCGACGTCGGCCTCTCCGACCACCACGGCCGCCGCCTCGGGCAGCGAGAACCAGACGCTCGACAGCATCTCCCAACAGCTCGCCACCGTGGACAGCAACCTCAACGCCGTCAACGGTGACCTCCAGACGGCCAACAGCGCCATCAACTCCCAAGAAGGAGACCCCTCGAAATGACCACCCCCGCAACTCCCACCGGTAGCCGGGCCGACGGCCCTGGCCGACTCCGCCGGCTGCTGACGCCCCGGCGTCTGGCTGCCGGCCTGTTCGCCGGAGCCTTGACCCTGGCCGTCCCCGGCGTGGCTGGTGCCGCGCCCAAGACCACCCGCTCCACGGTGGTCGCCCCCACGGCCACGGTCGCGCCAGCCACGGTCAGCTCGGTGGCCCAGCGATGCAACAACGCCATCGCTCAGCGCTTCACCCAGATCGACCAGCTCAACAACCAGATGGCGACGGCCAAGGCCCTCACCTCGGCGCACCACTCGGCGTTGTCGAGCGAGCTGGCCAACTCCCGCAGCGGCCTGGCCAACCTCCAGACCCAGATCACCGCGGCCACCACCCTCGCCCAGTTGCGCACCCTGTGCCCCCAGATCGTGACCGGCTACCGGATCTACGTGCTGGAGACGCCCAAGGTGCACCTCACCATGGCCGCCGATCGTGAGGCGTCGGTGGCCACCAACCTGTCGGACATCGGGACCAAGCTCCAGGCCGCCATCACCACCGCCCAGGGCAAGGGTCAGGATGTGGGCAACGCGCCGGCGCTGCTGAGCGACCTCAACGCCAAGGTGGCCGACGCCTCGTCGAAGGCGGGTGCTGCCGGCAGCCAGGTGCTGCCCCTCACTCCCGCCCAGTACAACGCCGGGACGGCCAAGCCGGTGCTCGAGTCCGCCCGCAACGGCCTGACCCAGGGTCGGGGCGACCTGCTCGCGGCCCGCAGCGACGCCGCCCAGATCGTCACCATCCTCAAGGGCCTCGAAGGCGCGGGCCGCCACCTCCACCACGGCGTCGTGATCGACCCGGCCCGGCTGTCGAGCCGGGTCGGGGTGGACATCGGACAATCGAAGCGGGACGTCCGCGAGGCCGGCAGCACCCCTGCCGGCCTCGTCCCGCGCGGGTGGACAGGTCCGCCACCGCCGGTTGAGCCCTGGTCGATCACGGCGCAAGGGTCAGCTGGGAAGACCGTCCAGGATGGTGCGCGTGGCCGAGCAGCCCAGTCGGGTCGCCCCGGCGTCGACCAGGGCCAATGCGGTGGCCGTGTCGCGGATGCCGCCCGCGGCCTTCACGCCGACCGGGCGGCCCCGGGGACCGGCTCCGGACTCGGCCGCCAGGCGGGCCAGCGTGGCCACCGCCTCGATGGTGGCGCCGCCGGCCGGATGGAACCCGGTGGAGGTCTTCAGGTAGTCGGCGCCGGCACGCAGCGCGGCGTGGGCCGCGGCGGCGAGCTGGTCGGGGTCGAGGGCGGCGGACTCCAGGATCACCTTCAGCGTCACCGGTGTCTCCCGGCGCACGGCCGCCACGTCCGCGGTCACCGTCAACCAGTCGCCGGCCATCGCGGCGACCCAGGTCGATGACCATGTCCAGTTCGTCGGCGCCCTCGGCCACGGCCAATCGGGCCTCCAACGCCTTGATCTCCGGGCGGTGGGCACCCGACGGGAATCCGATCACCGTGCCCACCCCGACCTTGCCCGCGGCCGCTACGGCCGCGGCCACCAGGCTGGGCGACACGCACACGGTGGCCGTGCCCAGGGCATCCGCCTCCTCGCACAACGCCACCACCTGGGCCTCGGTGGCCTCCGGCTTGAGCAGGGTGTGATCGACCATCGCCGCCAACTCGGCTCGGCTGATCACGACATCACCTCGAACGCGGTGTCGCGGTTCATCTGGCCACCTCGTCGGCGGCGGCGGGCACGAAGGCCGCCAGGAACTCGGCCACGTCGGTGGCCGCGGCCTGCCCGACGGCCGTGACCTCCTCATGGGAGAGCGGCTCGCCCAGTCCGGCCGCTCGGTTGGTGACCAGGCTGAACCCGGCCACCCGCACGCCGAGTTGGCGCAGGGCGATGGTCTCGCAGGTGGTGGACATGCCGACCAGGCTCGCTCCCATGGCGGCCAGCATGCGGATCTCGGCCGGCGTCTCGAAGCTCGGCCCGGCCAGACCGGCATACACGCCTTCGCCCATGTCGGGGGCGAGCCGGGCGGCGATGGCCCTCAGAGCCGGGTCGTACGCCGCACTCAGGTCCACGAACCCGGGTTGGGGGCCGTCGTGGGGCCCCGTCAGCGGGTTGGCCCCACTGAGGTTGAGGTGATCGGTGATCCGCACCAGCGACCCCACCCGGTAGTCGGTGTCGATGCCGCCGGCCGCGTTGGTCAGCACTGCGGCCCGCACCCCCGCCGCCGCGGCCATGCGCACCCCGTGGCAGACCTGGTGCACGTCGTGTCCCTCGTAGAGGTGCACCCGACCGGCCAGCACCAGCACCGCTCGGCCGTCGATGCGCCCCGCCACCACCGCGCCGGCGTGGCCGGGGACCGACGGTTCGGCGAAGCCGGGCAGCTCGTCGACCGCCACCCGCTGGGCCTGGTCCAGACGGTCGGCGAAGCTGCCGAGACCCGAACCCAGCACCACCGCCACGTCGAATCCGTCGATGCCGGTGCGCCGTCGCAGCTCGTCGGCCGCCTCTGCCGCTCGGGCATACGGCGTCAGGGGCCCGACCGTGGGCGGCGCGGGAACGGGGGACGCTCATGCGCCCAGCCTCGCGCGGGTTCACTACCGTTGGCGGAGTGGCCCATCCCTTGCTCGACGCCGTCCAACCGGTGGCGGACGCCATCGGGGCGACCGTGGTCGGCGCCGCCGATGTGATCGTCACCGACATCCCGCTCCAATGGGAGGGCCGGGTCGTCGGCGGCCTCCGCCTGGGCGAGGTGGCGCGCGACATCGACTGGTACCTGAGCTCGGTCGAGCGCGACCTGGGCGGATCGTTGGCCGATCTCGGGCGGGAGGACAAGCAGCGGGCGGTGAAGTTGCTCAACGAGCGGGGCGCCTTCCAGCTGCGCAAGTCGGTCGAGCAGGTGGCCGAGGTGCTCGGGGTCAGCCGCTTCACCGTCTACAACTACCTGAATCGCCCCGAGGGCGGATGACCGCGCGCCAGCCGCCGTCTCAGGACCTGGTGGTCGTCGGCAGGGCTGGGCGGCGTCGCGACAGCTGGAGCGACACCCGGGTGGCTCCCGCGGCGGTGGCCGCTTCGAGCAGGGCGGCCACCGCGGCGGTGACGGCCTCGATCGACCCCGTCACCGAACTGCCGAACGGGCCGATGATCGGGTCGAACCCGGCGGCGCGCACCGCGTCGAGCCCGGCGGCCACGTGCGGACCCGGGGAGCCCTCCACGAAGGGCTCGATGGTGAACTCGGCGACGACGGTCACCGGGGGTCCATGGCCGACTCCGACTCAGCCCTGGGCCCGCTCGGGGCCCGCGAGCGGGGGATCGGCCGACCACGGGAAGGTGATCCAGGCGTCGGTGCGCCGCCACGCGTAGGTCGGCTCGATGATCGAGCGGGACTTGGCGTAGAGCACCGCCGATCGGGCCTCGCGCACGTGGGGATGGATGATCCGCTCCACCATCGACAGGGTGTCGCCGGTGTCGGCCACGTCGTCGGCGATGAGCACGTTGAGGTCGCGCACCGCCACCAGGTCGGGCATGGGCGGCAGCACCACGGGCACGTCGAGTCGCTCGTCGATGCCGGTGTAGTACTCCACGCTGATGGCGAAGCAGTTCTTGATGGCCAGGGCGTAGCCGAGGGCCCCGGCCACGGTGAGCCCGCCCCGGGCGATGGCCAGGATGATGTCGGGCTGGAAGCCGCTGTCGAGCACCTGGGCGGCCAGCTCGCGTGCCGCGTCGCCGAAGTCCGGCCAGGTCAGCACCTCGCGCTCGCGGACGAAGCCTCGGCACCCTCGACCGCCGCGGATCCGGCCGTGTGGACGTCGTCGACATGGGCCGGATCAGGGGGTGGGGGCGCCATGATCGGCACCCTAGCGCCTCGGCGGAAAACCCGCTCGTGCTGATCCGGGGCGGCACGGTGGTCGACGCCGCCGGCGCCCGGCCGGGCCGACCTGCGGACCGATCCGTACGGGCACATCGCCGGCGTGGGCCGCCGACCTGGTCGGCCAGCCCGGCGAGGAGGTGGTGGACGCCACCGGCCGGCTGGTGATCCCCGGCGGGGTCGACGCCCACACCCATCTGCACCTCGACGTCGGCGCCGCGTCGGTCAGCGACGACTTCGGCATCCGGCACCGCGGCCGCGGCGTGGGCGGTACCACCACCGTCATCGAGTACGTCACCACCCGGCGGGGCCAGCACCCGCTCGACGCGGTGGTCGACCTGGCAGCGCCAGGCCGAGGCGGCGGCCGTCGACTACGGGTTCCACCTGACGCTGGTCGACCACACCGACGAGGCGGTGGTCGCCGACTGCATCGAGCGGGGGATCACCTCGTTCAAGCTGTACATGGCCTATCCCGAGACCCTGCAGGTGGACGACGAGGTGATCGTCGAGGTGCTGCGGGGCCGCGGCCCGCCACGGCGGGCTGGTCACCATCCACGCCGAGAACGGCGCGGCCATCAACCGGCTCGAAGCGCGAGGCCCTGGCCGCCGGCCGCCGGCTACCCATCGAGCACGCCCTGACCCGTCCACCCGAGGTGGAGGGCGAGGCCACGGCCCGGGCCGCCGCTGCTGGCCGAACGGCTCGGAGGCGCCCGTCTACGTCGTGCACGTCAGCTCGGCGCCCGGCGCTGACCGCGGTCCGCACCGCCCAGGAGCGGGGCGTGACGATCATGGCCGAGACCTGTCCCCAGTACCTGTACCTCGACGTCGACCGCCTCGAGGGACCCGATGCCGAGAACTTCGTGTGCACCCCGCCGTTGCGGTCACCGCGACCACGCCGAGGAGCTGTGGCACGGCCTGGGCGCGGGGATGGGTGCACACGGTGGCCACCGATCACTGCCCGTTCTGGATGCACGATCGCCACGCCGGCACCGCCGGGCGACCCGAGGGCTGGGCCGACTTCACCGAGATCCCGGGTGGCCTGCCCGGGATCGAGACCCGCCTGGCCCTCGATCTGGGACGGCGTGCGGGCCGGGCACCTCACGGTGCCCGACTGGGTGCGGCTGTGCGCCGAGGCGCCGGCCCGGACGTTCGGGCTGTGGCCCCGAAAGGGGTCCCTGGCCGTGGGCGCCGACGCCGACGTGGTGGTGTGGGACCCGAGCCGGGCCCAGTCGCTTGTCGGCCGACCGCCCTGCACATGCGCACCGACCACTCGCCCTACGCCGGCACGACGGTGACCGGCTGGCCGTCCCTGGTGCTGTCGCGGGGGCGGCCCGTGGCCCGCGACGGCGCGTTCTGCGGCGAGCCGGGTGCCGGACGCTACCTGAGTCGGGGCCAGGTCTGGTTCGGCGCGTGACACCGGGCGCGCCGGCTTCTGGCGGCGAACCCTCGACGACAGCGTCGGAATCGTCGCCAGAACGGGGGTGTCGGGGGCGCTAGCGTCCAGCGCGGGGCGCGGCGACCGACGACACCGAGGTCGCCGCTGGGAGACTTCCTGGCCGACGTGCTCTGGGCCAGGAGGCGGCCGAGGTGCGGGCCCTGCCCGCGGCTGTCCGGCGGCGCGTCGCGCCAGACCTGGGCGTTCGACCTGTTCGACGCCCTCGACGGGTCGGCGCGACCGCTGATCCTCCAGCGGGTGCGAGCCGGGTGCGTTGAGCGCGACCTTCACCATGGTGGGCGAGGCCGGACTGCTCGGTGGCCGCGGCCCGGTGCCGGGGTGCCGGTGGCGCCGGTGGTGGCGGCCAGCGACGACCCCGCCGTGCTGGGCGCGCCGTTCGTGGTCATGGGTCGGGTCGACGGCGAGACCATCGCCCGGCGCATCCTGCGCGACGACGCGCTACGCCGGCGCCCGGGCCCGCCTGGTCGGCCAGTGCGCCGCGGCCCTGGCCGGCATCCATCGCCTGGCGCCCGCCGTGGCGCCTCACCTCCGCGCCGACGATCCGGTGGTCCAGCTCCGCGGCCTGCTCGACGTGCTGGGCGAGCCTCATCCGGCGTTCGAGCTCGGGCTGCGCTGGCTGGACGACCACCGCCCCCCGCCGGTCGCGAGCCACCGGTGGTGCACGGCGACTTCCGGCTGGGCAACCTCATGGTCGACGACGACGGGCTGGCCGCCGTGCTCGACTGGGAGCTGGCCCATCTCGGCGACCCGATGGAGGACCTGGGCTGGCTGTGCGTGCGGGCCTGGCGGTTCGGTTCGGATCTGCCGGTGGCCGGCCTGGGGGCGCACGACCAGCTCATCGCCGCCTACGAGACGCGAGGCCGCCACACCGTCGACCCGGACGACCTGCGCTGGTGGGAGGCGCTGGGCACCCTGCGCTGGGGCCTGATCTGCGTGCTCCAGGCCTCGGGCCACCTGTCGGGGGCGAGCCGGTCGGTCGAGCTGGCGGCCATCGGCCGGCGGGTGTGCGAGAACGAGTACGACCTGCTGGCCCTGATCGGCGGCCGGCCACCCGCCCGGCGGCGGAGCTGCCGAGCCGCCCGCGGGCGACGAGCCAGGGCCCGTGCTGCACGACGCCCCCACGGCCGCCGAGCTGGTGGAGGCGGTCCGCGAGTTCCTCGAGCGCGACGTCATGGCGGGCCACCGAGGGTCGGGTGCAGTTCCACGCCCGGGTGGCGGCCCGGGTGCTGGCCACCGTCGAGCGTGAGCTGGCCCTGGGTCCGGCGCAGGTCGCGGCCCACGGCGCGGCCCTGGCCAGCCTGGGCTTCGCGCCGACGCCGAGCTGGCCGCCGCCATCCGCACCTCGGAGCACGCCGTTCCCGACACCTGGGTGGCGTTCATCTGGGACGCGGTGCCGGCCAAGCTCGCGCGTGGCCAACCCGACCTACCTCTGAGGGCCTCTGAGGGAGCCGGGGCCGTGAGACCCGGATGCCGAAGCGCCCGCAGGGAGGCTCGCCGACCGGTGGGCCGAGCGATCACGCGCCGGTGGCGTGGAAGCCGCCGTCGACGTGCACGATCTCGCCGGTGGTGGAGGGGAACCAGTCCGACAGCAGGGCCACGCAGGCCTTGGCCACCGCCGAGGAGTCCGAGGCGTCCCAGCCCAGGGGCGAGCGCGGGTCCCAGACGTCCTCGAACTGGGAGAACCCGGGGATCGACTTGGCGGCCAGCGTCTTGAGCGGGCCGGCCGCCACCAGGTTCACCCGGACGCCCTGAGGCCCGAGGTAGCGGGCCAGGTAGCGCGAGGTCGACTCGAAGCGCGGCCTTGGCCACACCCATCCAGTCGTAGGACGGGCCACGACACGGAGGCGTCGAAGTCGAGCCCGACCAGCGCGCCGCCCTCGGTCATGAGCGGGGCGACGGCATCGGCCAGCGCCTTGTAGGAGTAGGCCGAGATGTTGCACCGCCACCGACACGTCGCTCCACTGGGCGTCGAGGAAGGTGCCGCCCAGGCAGACCTCGGGGGCGAAGCCGATGGCGTGGAGCGCGCCGTCCACCCGATCCCAGCGCTGGGACAGCTGCTCGCGCAGGGCGGCGATCTGGTCGGGGTCGGTCACGTCGAACTCGAGCACCTCGGGCTCGGTCGCGAGCTTGCGGGCCGTCCGCCGCGTCAGCGACAGGCCCCGACCGGCGCCGGTCAGGACGATCTCGGCGCCCTCGCTCTGCGCCAAGCGGGCCACGCCGAACGCGATGGAGGCGTCGGTCAGGACGCCGGTGATGACGATGCGCTTGCCGTCGAGCAGACCCATGAACTCCTCCGACCCGTCGGATGGGCGCACGTTACGGGTGCGCCCGGTCGGGCCGCCAGCGGCGCTGTGCCACGAGTGCCGTCGGCGAGCCGGGCCGGCGGTCTTCGCGGAGCAGCAGAGGTTGGGGCCCCGTGCGGGGGGACAAGTAGGGTTGTCGGATGCAAATCGGAGTCTTGGGAGCCACCGGCCCGGCCGGCAGCGGTCTGGCCGCTCGCCTGGCCTCGGTCGGGTTCGAGGTCGTCGTCGGATCGCGGTCGCGCTTATCGGGCCATGGAGGTCCGCGACACGCTGCTCGAGCGCTGGGACGGGCTGGGTCTGGTCATCGAGGCCGCCGACAACGAAGGGGCGGCCGTCGGCCGACCTGGTGGTCATCGCCACTCCGTGGGACGCGGCCGCGGCCACCGCTCAGCGCGTGTCGCGACCAGCTCCAGGGCAAGGTGGTCATCTCCATGGCCAACGCCCTGGCCAAGGTGGGCCACGAGTTCCAGCCGCTGGTGCCGCCCCGGGGCTCGGTGGCGGCCAGCGTGCAGGCCGCCGTGCCCCGCTCGAAGGTGGCGGCCGGCTTCCACCACGTGCCGGCCAAGGAGCTGGGGGACCTGTCCGAGCCGGTCGAGAGCGACGTGCTGATCTGCTCGGACCACCGCGAGGCCACCGAGGCCACCTGCGAGATCGTGCGCAAGATCCCCAACATGCGTCCCCTCGACGCCGGCCAGCTGTCCAACGCCGCGCCCATCGAGGCCTTCGCGGCCGTGCTGCTTGCAGCTCAACGTGCGCTACAAGACCCGGGCCGCGGTCAAGTTCACCGGCATCGACGAGGAGTGAGCCGGCCCAGCCGGGTGTGACCCGGAGCCAGGTCGGCGCGGCCGCAGCGGGATGTGGGCCCGAGTGCCAGGTGCCGACCCGCCCCCGTTAGCGTGTCGGGCGTGATGCGCCTCTACGACACGGCCCGCCGCGAGATCGTGCCCTTCGAGCCGGGCCCGACCGTGTTGATGTACACGTGCGGGATCACCCCCTACGACGCCACCCACCTGGGTCACGCCGCCGCCTACGTGACCTACGACGTGCTGCAGCGCCGCCTGCGCGACCTGGGCCACGAGACCCGATGCGTGCGCAACATCACCGACGTGGACGACGACCTGCTGCGCAAGGCCCGCGAGCTGGGCGTCCACTACCTCGACCTGGCCGCCGCCGAGGTGGCCCGCTTCGACGGCGACATGGCCGCCCTCAACGTGATCGAGTGCTGGAGCGAGCCCCGGGCCACCTCCGCCATCGCCGACATCCGGGGCTTCATCGGCATGGTGCTCGACCAGGGCCACGCCTACCAGAGCGGGCGGCTCGGTGTACTTCGACGTGTCGAACGTTCGAGCGCTTCGGCCAGATCAGCCACCTCGACCGCGACGAGATGCTGGCGCTGGCCGCCGAGCGCGGCGGCAACCCCGACGATCCCAACAAGCGCGACCCGTTGGACTTCGTGCTGTGGCAGCCGTCGGCCCCCGACGAGCCCTCCTGGGAGTCGCTGTGGGGCCCGGGCCGGCCGGGCTGGCACATCGAGTGCTCGGCGCTGGCCATGCGCGAGCTCGACAGCACCATCGACCTGCACGGTGGCGGTTCCGACCTGATCTTCCCCCACCACGAGTGCGAGGCGGCCCAGAGCGAGGCGGCCACCGGCCAGCTCTTCGTGCGCCACTGGATGCACCAGGCGATGGTCCGCATGGACGGCGAGAAGATGTCCAAGTCGCTCGGGCAACCTGGTGTTCATCAGCGACCTGCTCAAGACGTGGGATCCCCGGGCCATCCGACTGGCCATCGTCGAGCACCACTACCGCGACTCGTGGGAGTGGGACGACGACCTGATGCCCCGGGCCGCCGCCCGGGTGCGGGCTTGGCTCGCCGCGGTCGGGTGCCCCGAGGACCCCGTGCGTGCTCGACGCGGTGCGCCAACGACTCGACGACGACCTGGACACGCCCGGCGCGATCGCCGCCATCGACTCGGCGGCGTCGGCGGGCGCGGAGGTGAGCGAGGCCAGCGCACTGCTGGGCGTCTTCCTGGTCGGCGAACCCACCGTCTGAGCAGGCGCGGGCCGGAGACGTAACCGTCACCGGACTTGATCGTCGGATGGGGGACCGATCCACCCCCTAGCCTCGGGTGGCTCACGCCCCACTGGGGAGGACGGATGCGAGCTCGTCATACGATCTTCGTGGGTCTGGTGATCACCCTTGTGGTGGCGATGGTGGCGGGCGCCTGCTCGACCTCGTCGAAGCCGACGGCCAGGTCAGCCGCCACGGCCTCGACGACCAAGCCGGCGCCGGCGATCACCACCGAGGCCCAGCTGAAGACCGCCATCCAGCACCAGGGGCTGACGCCCGAACGAGCTGAGCAGTATTTCGCTCTCGAGATCGGCCCTCTGCCGGGGGTGTCGGTCAAGGGCATCAAGGCGGATCCGTCCGACTTCGACGGGACGCCGGCCGTGCTGGACCTGCAGGCGGAGTGGTCCCACCTCTCGAAGGCCCAGCAGGCCGCGGCCACGAAGCTCATGAGTTCGGGCCAACGGGCCTCGAACATGCCCAGTTCGACCTCCACCGTGGCGCCCGGTGCCGCGCCGACGTCCACCGCCACCACCGCGCCCGGAGCGCCATCGTCCACCGCCACCTCCGTCCCCAACGGTTCATCCACCTCGTCGTCGGACACCACGGCCACCACGGTGGCGTCCCGCACCGGAGCACGACCGCGCTACGTGCTGGTGGCCCACGCGGCTGACGCCCCCCCGAGCGACGAGATCTTGGCCCTGGCCGTGCAGGCCAACGCGACGGAAGCGGCCGCCACCGGCCAGCCCCCGATCAACAGCTTCATCGTGGACGAGGAACCCGTCATCGCCGCGGCCTGGGCCCAGACCACGATGTACTACTTCAGCTACGTGCACCTGGCCTTCGTGCCGTATGACGGCGACGCCTGTCACATCGAGGTCTTCACCCCGCAGTGGGCGGGCTCGGACCCCGAGAGCCAGGCCGCGGTGATCTCACACGAGGTCTTCCACTGCTTCCAGCAGCGATTGGAGGGTTCGAACCGGGCGGCGGCGAGCGTGCACGACTGGGTGCAGGAGGGTGGGGCCACCTGGGTCATGGCCCAACTCCACCCCACGGCATCGGTGGTGGGACCCAAGTGGGACAAGTACATCGACAATCCCACGACCGCCTACTACGAGCGCAGCTACGACGCCCTCGGAGTGTTCGGCCACCTGGGAGACGTGCTCGGCGATCAGTCCGGGGTGTGGCCGCGGCTGCTGCCGGCGGCGGTCACCGACGAGAACGGGGAGGACTCGAAGACCTTCAACCAGCTGATCAGCGGTCACCGCGACACCTTCTTCGAGACCTGGGGTGCCAGCTACTTCCTGGATTCGGGCGGACCTGACTGGCACATGGGCGGTCCGGGTCCGGTCTCGACCGCGGTCTGAGCCCCACGACGGTCACCATCAACAACGACGACGCCCACGACATCGGGCTGCTCGGCCTGTACCAGTCCGACACGGTCACCATCGAGGGCAACGCCGACATCCTGGTCGTGACCCTCGCCTCGGGTTACGGCAAGGTGCACGACCAGGGCTACACGGTCGACAAGACCCTGGACACGACGGCGCCGACCGCGCTGTGCCTCAAGCAGGGCGGCTGCAAGTGCCCCGATGGCAGCCCCGGCGCGTCGGAGCACACCACCCAGGCCACCGGACCGATCTCGGTTGGTGCGAACGGTGGCGACCAGCATCTGGCCGTCTACGCCGCGGGTACCTCGCTCGACCGGTACTGCAAGAAGCCAGATCCTCAGCCCCCGACCGGGAACCCTCCGCCGCCAGGGGGTGGTGGAGGCGGCGGAGGCAGCGTTCCGGAGCCTGATCCGCAACAGCCGACCGGCACCACGCAGGGCGATCCGCACCTGACCACCTTCGACGGCACCACCTACGACCTGCAGACCGCGGGCGAGATGGTGCTGGCCAAGTCGACGACCGATGACTTCGAGGTGCAGGTCCGCAGCGTGCCGCTGGCCGGCTCGAACCGGGTCTCGGTCAACCAGCAGATCGCCACCCGGCTCGACGGGCACCGGCTCACGGTTTCGCTCGAGAACGCGAACATCGTGGCCCGCCTCGACGGCACACCGATCATCGACGAGAAGATCCAGGTCGGCACGGGCAGCGTCGAACGCCTGGGCACCCAGGCCGGCGTCGGCTACCGCATCGAGTGGGCCGATGGCACAACCGTCAAGGTCACGCCGCTCGCCCTCTTCGGGCTCAACGCCACCGTCGTGCCCGCCGCGGCGCGCCAGGGCAAGCTGGTCGGCCTGCTGGGCAACGACGATGGCAAGGCGACCAATGACTTCGTACTGGCCGACGGCACCTCGCTGGGATCCGCACCGAGCCCGGACACCATCCGCGGCGCCTACGGGGACTCATGGCGGGTGACCCAGGCCGATTCGTTGTTCGACTACGGAGCAGGCCAGACGACCGACACCTTCACCGACAAGGCGTACCCGACGAACCAGCTCACCGCCGGCAACGCCGCGGACAGGGCGACGCTGACCAAGCAGTGCCAAGGCGAGGGCATCACCGATCCCTACCTGCTGCAGTCGTGCGTGGTGGACGCCTCGGCCACCGGCTCGAGCCCGGTGGTGCTGGGCCACTACGCCCACGCCCAGACCATCCACACCGTCCACTACGACCAGGCCCACGGCATCAAGCCCATCAAGAGCTCGTCGGGTGCGACGAACCCCACACCGACCACCGAGGCGGGCCCGTCTCCGACCGGGACCGAGGGGTCGGCGGCGGCGCTACGGACCATCGTCGACTCGGGCCGCATCAGCAGTCCCAAGGAGGACGCCACCTTCGACTTCCCGGCCAAGAAGGGCGACGTGATCTGGATCGGCCCACCCGGGTGTGACAACCAGTTGGTCGTGGCGTTGAAGGATCCGTCGGGCAAGGTCCTGAACGCCGACGACGTGAGCCTCGGGCTATCGGGCTGCCTGATGGGTCGGTTCGTCCTGACCACCAGCGGCACCTACCACCTGGTGGCCAACGCCGACCACAAGGGGACCGGGTCCTACGGCATCCCGATCCGCTTCGAACGGCCCGACGTGGTGCGTTCGACGTCGTATGGCAAGACCCTGTCGGGGACGATCCCGATGACGGCGGCCCACGACGTCTACAAGTTCAGCGCCCATGCCGGCGACCGGTCTCACATCTCGGGCAGGGCTGCATCTCGGGTTCGCCCACCCTGTGGTGGTGGGCCAGGAGGACAACGTCGAAATCACCACCAGCTCGGGCAAGGGGCTGTGCCCCTGGGCTGCGAGAAGGCCAGCACCACGTCCGCATGCCCGACCACCGGCACCTACAAGCCGTCGTGAACCGAGCAACGTCGGGTCCGTTCAGCTACCACGTCGTGCTACAGAAGTAGAACCGACCGTCGACGCACCCCGGCTCCCGCAGTGAGGCAGACTCGGGGCATGGATCGAGAGGTCGGGCAGCTCTACACCGTCGCCCGGGCCGTGCTGGATCCACTCTTCTCGTTCCTGTGGCGCATCGAGGTCGAGGGCCGCGAGAACCTTCCCGACGAGGGCGGCGCCATCCTGGCGCCCAACCACCTCTCGGTGCTCGACCACTTCGTGCTGGCCACGACCCTGCCCCGACGCATCACCTATGTGGGCAAGGCCGAGTACATGGACAACTGGAAGACCAAGTACATCTTCCCGGCGCTGGGCATGATCCCCATCGACCGCGGCGGAGGTTCGGCGGCCAACCGGGCCCTCGAGGCCGCCGCCCGCGTGCTGGGCCAGGGTGAGCTGTTCGGCATCTACCCCGAGGGCACCCGCTCGCGGGACGGCAAGCTGCACAAGGGCCACACCGGCGTGGCCCGCCTGGCCATGCGAACCCGGTGTCCGATCATCCCGGTCGGGTTGCAGGGCACCCTCGAGGTCCAGCAGCCCGACTCGGCCATCCCCAAGCCGTTCAAGGTGATGCGGGTGCGCCTCGGGCGGCCCATCTCGATGGAACGGTTCGGTGAGCAGACTCGCAACCGGCTGGTCCTGCGGGAGATCACCGACGAGCTCATGTACGAGATCCGGGAGCTGTCGGGCCAGGAGTACGTCGACACCTACGCCACCAAGCAGGCCGAGACGCTGCCGGCCGAAACCAGCCGGATACCGGTGGCTGCCGTCGCGTGACCAGCCTCTAGAGTCGGATGCCATGTCCGACCAGATCGCCATCACGCTGCCCGACGGTTCCGAGCGCTCGTTGCCGCTCGGGGCCACCGCGGGCGATCTGGCCGCGGCCATCGGGCCTCGGCTGGCCAAGGCGGCGGTGATCGCCAGCGTGAACGGCATCGAGCGCGATCTCGACTGGGTGCTGGCCGACCGCGACGACGTGGCCGTCATCGTGGAGGAGAGCGATCGGGGTCTGTTCACGCTGCGCCACTCGACGGCCCACGTGTTGGCCCAGGCCGTGCTCGACGAGTTCCCCGGCGCCACCTTCGCCATCGGCCCTCCCATCGCCGACGGCTTCTACTACGACTTCGCCCTTCCGGGGGGCGAGACGTTCACGCCCGACGACCTCGAGCGCCTCGACGCCCGCATGCGCGTCATCATCGACGAGCGCCAGCCCTTCGTGCGCGACGAGATCCTCGAGGCCGAGGCGCTCGAGCTGTTCCGCGACCATCCCTTCAAGGTCGAGATCATCCAGGGCCAGGCCGACGACCCCATGTCGGCCACCGAGACCGGGCTGGTGCGCACCTACGCCAACCCGCCGCGCTTCATCGACCTGTGCCGCGGCCCGCACGTCCCCCACACCGGTCGCCTCGGCCACTTCAAGCTGATGCGCGTGGCCGGCGCCTACTGGCGTGGCGACGAGCGCAACCCCATGCTGCAACGGATCTACGGCACGGCCTGGGCCTCGAAGAAGGACCTGACCGCCTACCTCGAGCGGTTGGTCGAGGCCGACAAGCGCGACCACCGCAAGCTGGGGGCTGAGCTCGACCTGTTCTCGTTCCCCGAGGAGATCGGTTCGGGCCTGGCCGTGTTCCATCCCAAGGGCGGTCTCATCCGCCGCCTGATGGAGGACTACAGCCGGGCGCGCCACGAGCGGGCCGGCTACGAGTTCGTCTACTCGCCCCACATCACCAAGTCGAACCTGTTCGAGACGTCCGGGCACCTGGACTGGTTCGCGGAGGGCATGTTCCCGCCCATGGAGCTCGACGGGGGGACCAGCTACTACCTCAAGCCGATGAACTGCCCGTTCCACATCCTGATCTACAAGAGCCAGCAGCGCTCCTACCGCGACCTGCCCCTGCGCCTGTTCGAGTTCGGCACGGTCTACCGCTACGAGAAGTCCGGCGTGGTCCACGGCCTGACCCGGGTGCGGGGCATGACCCAGGACGATGCCCACATCTTCTGCACCAAGGAGCAGATGGCTTCCGAGCTGGCCACCACGCTCGACTTCGTCCTCGATCTGCTGCGCGACTACGGCCTCGACGACTTCTACCTGGAGCTGTCCACCCGGCCGGAGGGCAAGGCGGTCGGCACCGACGACGAGTGGGACGAGGCCACCGAGACGTTGCGGTCGGTGGCCGAGGCCAAGGAGTTGGAGCTGATGCTCGACGAGGGCGGCGGCGCCTTCTACGGCCCCAAGATCTCGGTCCAGACCCGCGACGCCATCGGTCGCACCTGGCAGATGTCGACCATCCAGCTCGACTTCCAGATGCCCCAGCGCTTCGGCATGGAGTACATCGGCGCCGATGGCGACGCCCACGCGCCGATCATGATCCATCGGGCGCTCTTCGGTTCGATCGAGCGCTTCTTCGGCGTGCTGGTCGAGCACTACGCCGGCGCCTTCCCGCCGTGGCTGGCGCCGGTCCAGGCCCGGGTGCTGCCCGTCAGCGACGACCACGACACCTACGGTCGGCGGCTGGTCGACCGGTTGCGGGCGGAGGGTTTCCGGGCCGACCTGGTGGCCGCCGAGGAGTCCCTGGGCAAGCGCATCCGGGCGGCCAAGCTCGAGAAGATCCCGTATGTCCTGGTGGTGGGCGAGGACGACATGGAGCACTCGACGGTCGGTGTCAACCCCCGGGGCGGCGAGGTCGAGCGGGGAGTGGACGTGGGTGCCTTCGTCGAGCGGCTGGCCACCGACGTCGACGGTCACCTCCAGGTGGGCTGAGCCGGCGCATGGGCCAACTCGATCACCTGTGGGCCGGTTGGCGCCGTGCGTACCTGGAGTCGGTCACCGACCCCGACGCGTCCGAGGCGGCCGGGGCCCCGTCGCCCGACTCGGACCCGGGAACGCTCTTCGAGCGCATCCTGGCCATGGACGACCAGGAGGGCTACATCGTGCACCGGGGGCCCCTGGTGTCCACGCTGCTCAACGCCTACCCCTACACCAGTGGTCATGTGCTGGTGCTGCCCAACCGGGCGGCCAGCGAGCTCGACCAGTTGGACGAGCCCACCTACGACGCGCTGTGGCGTGAGGTGCGGGCCGCGGTGGCCGCCATCCGGGACGCCTACCGGTGCGACGGGGTGAACCTGGGCATGAACCTGGGTCGGGCCGCCGGCGCCGGCGTGCCCGACCACCTCCATGTGCACGCCGTGCCCCGGTGGGCGGGGGACAGCAACTTCATGACGGCCACCGCGGGCACCCGGGTGATGCCCGAGTCGCTCGACACCACCTGGTCCAAGCTCCGGGCCGCCTGGCTGGCCTGACCCGCCTGACTCCCGTGCAACTCCGCAAGTCGGTGTGGACAACCACGTCCGGCCGTGCACTGCTGCGCCGATTTCGGGGCGGAAGGGCCGGGCGATAGCGTCGGAAGGCCATGTCCGACGACTCCCTGCCCGAAGACGGGCCCCTCGAGGAAGAGGCGTCCGCCGACAGGGAGATCGACGAGGCCACGACCAAGCCGCTCTCGGACCACGACATCGACGAGGCGCTCAAGGCGGCCGCCGCCGGACCCGAGGACGGCGACGCGGACGTGCGGGACACCTTGCCTGAAGATCTCGACGCGTCCGGGTACGTGGGGCCCTATATGTTCCCCAACAACAGCCGGCGGCGGGTGCCCGGGGTCATCTACCTGACGTTCGCCGTGATCCTGTTCGGTCTGTGGGTCACCCACCGCTCCGGCGCCCAGATCCTGATCAACGACGGCTACCTGGCCGCGGCCATCGGCTTGGGCCTGTTCGGGGCCTACTCGTTCATCACCGGTTGGGACCTGAAGGTCGACGAGCGCGACGCCCTGGTGGCCTCGGTGCGCCAGGTCGGCTTCCCGGTGGGTCACGCCTCGGCCCAGATGGGTTGGCGGGGCCTGCTGAGCCGCCCGACCTGGCGCATCCTGCTCTACTCGGCCGAGGATCCCCCCACCCAGCGGGGTCTGGTCCTGGTCGACGGCGTCGACGGCGAGGTGCTCGAGTGGTTCGTGGAGGACAACCCTGAGGACTGGTCGACCTACGACGAGGATGTTTAAGCAGGTCAAGAGCAGGATAGCACGCCGAACAGCGTTGTATAGCGTACAATCCGTTTCGTGCCCGATCCCACGGTAGCGAACGAGGCCCTGCTCGAGTCCTGGCTCCTGTCCCTCCACGACAAGGCGCCGCGCACCCGCCAGCTCTACCAGGCCGAGGCCCGCCGCTTCGCCGGCTGGCTCGCCGAGCACCACCGGCCCAAGGCCACACCCGGCGACCTGTCCGCCGTGTCCCGGGCCGATGTCGAAGCGTGGTTCACCGCACAGCGGGACGATGGTCGGGCCGCGGCCACGATCCGCTCCCGATGGATCGCGCTTCGCAACCTGTACGGGTGGGCCACCGACGAGGAGGAGCTCGACGCCAACCCGATGGCCCGGGTGAAGGTGGCCAAGCCCGAGCCCCCACCGGTCGACGTGCTCACCGACGCCCAACTCCGGGCACTCCTCGACGTGTGCAAGGGGACCGACTTTCGGGCCCGACGCGACACCGCCATCGTTCGAGTGCTCACCGCCACCGGGCTCCGCGTGTCCGAGCTCGTCGACCTCCGGGTGGGCGACCTGGACCTGGTGAACCGGATCGTGGCCGTCCGCCACGGCAAGGGCGACCGTGCCCGCGTCAGTCGATTCGACCCAGCCACCGCCGCCGGCCTCGACCGCTACAAGCGCGTCAGGGGCCGCCATCGCCTCGCTGGGCGCCCTGAACTGTGGCTCGGCCACCGAGGACCCCTGACCCGCAAGGGCATCCCCAGGATCCTCGACAAGCGGACGGCCCAGGCCGGGCTACCGCACGTGCACCCGCACCAGCTTCGCCACACCTGGGCCGACCGGTGGCTGGCCGCCGGCGGGAACGAGGGCGACCTCCAACGCCTCGGAGGCTGGGAGTCGGCCGAGGTGATGCGACGCTACGGCGCTGTGCGGGCCACCGACCGGGCCCTGGCCGCCTACGACGACATCGCACCCATGGGGGAGCTGTGAGCGAGATCCCGGCCATCCTCATCGTCTTCTGTCCGCATACAGCCCAGCACCCGAGGGACGTGGCCCCGATCGGATTCGTAGCGATGATCGAGGGGCACCTGACCTACCTTCCGTTCGCCCGATCGCGGGCCGGTCGCTTCCACGCGCTGGACACTCCGGGCTCCGAGCTCGTCGGGATAGCGTGCCGCAAACATGGCGCCCTGAGCATCAGCCGGCGTCACCTTGTCGACCAGGCCCGCGCCGCGAAGGAGCCCCGGCAGCGGTTCCGGTGGCCATCCACTGAATAGCGTTCGGGTCTGGTAGACTCTATGCAGGCCCGCGGCCAAGTGGCAGCAGACCCCGGGAGATAGGCATCCGGGACGACCCCCAAGGGGTTGCCGATGCCTGCTACCTCCGCATCCGATCGCTCGACCATCGCGTCGATCGCCGTCGAGACCAGTTGGGCCCACACACCCGACCGCGCCGCCCGCACCGCACCCGGCCGGGCCGCCGCCGATCGGCGGTTCCGTGTCCAGGTGGTCGACCCTGACGACCACCTGAGCCGCGCCGAACAGGACCGGCTCATGGCGGCCATGGACCCGGCCGACCCGGTGAACGCGGACCTGACCTGGAAGCATCGCGGACGACGCCTCCGGGCGCGGCCGGCGGTGGCGGTGTCAGCGGACTTACCCGGGTGAACGAACTTGGCCCGGAGCTGTTGAACAGCGGGGACCGCACCTACCTGATGATGCCGCCCGGTCAGCGTGGCAACGTCGTACCTCACGCGGCGACGATGGCCGCCCTCGCGCACGGCGGAGGGTCCGGCGGCGACGATCACAGCCTCCACGTCCACGGCGGAATCCAAGTGCAGACCGCCGCAACCGAAGCCGGCGGCCCGCGAGGTCATCTACGAGCTCCACAAGGCCGCGACCCTGAACCGGATCAAGTGATGGCCGCCTACCGGCTGGTCAAGATCCCTGCCGAGGTCTGGGACGAACTCGAGGCGATGGCCGAGGCGGGCGATGCCGACCCGAACGTCTTAGCGGCGCTGGCCGTGCACGCGATGACGATCTCGTACAAGGCGGCCAAGACCGCCAGGGCCATGGGAGTCGCCGACCCCCACCTAGAGGCCGCCGCCGAACTCCTGCGCCACTTCGGCGGCGTGCCGTCCCCCTGACGCGGCAACGGCCGACCCCCGACAGGTCGACCGACGCCAACATCACCAGCACCAGACAAGTGCGACCCCGACCGTACAACCCCGGGAGCGCACCAGATGGCCATCACCAACCTCGACTACGACGAGGACGATCTCGACGAGACGGGACCATCTGGTCCCACCCAGCGGCCCGTCATCACTGAGGACATGGCGAAGGTGCTGGCTAGCGAGGATCACCGGATGCGCTACTACTCCTCGCTGACCGCGACCGACGCTCAACCGGTCGACCTGCTGACCCTGCTGGGCCACCGGCCCGCGTGGCACGCCGACGCTCTCTGCCGCGAGTACCCCGGGGTGTCGTTCTACCCGGAGCGGGGCCAGCCCACCGGGCCCGCCAAGGCCATCTGTGGCCGCTGCGCCGTCCGCCAAGACTGCGAGGCGGCCGCCAGGGCCAACGCTGAGGAATTCGGCGTCTGGGGCGGTCTCAGCGCCCAGGAGCGCCGAGTCTCCAGCGCAGCGGTCGGCGCCCTCGTAGGCTTGGCCGCAGGCGACTCGGGGGGAAGCGATAGTGAGCAAGGCGAAGCGGGAAGCGGCTGAGGCTGAGGTCTTCGAGAATCAGACCGAAAAGGACATCCTGTGGGCGATCCACAAGAACCTGATCGCACTCGACCTCCAGGTCAAGACGATCCGCCAGATCTGCGTCGTCTGGTTCATCCTCATGCTGCTGAGCATCATCGGCGGCATTTTTGTCCTGGCGAATCACTCATCGACAACGGCGACCGTCCCGACCGTGAGCACGTTCTGCGATCCCACCGCGGCGCCTGGGGCAATCGACGCCTGCTGACGCGCCACGGCCCCCTGTTCGACCCGAACGGCGGAGATCGGGGAACAGGGGGCCGCGACAGCGACGAAGCTAGTGCCGTGTCAGGCAACGTTTGCGCGTTTGATGATCTCGCGTAGGGCTTTGTTGTGGGCGTTGCGGTTGCGCCAGGCGATGTAGCGGCGGATCATCCGGGCTTGGGCCTGGTGGGTGGGGTGGTCGGTGCCGTCGAGCGCGAAGTAGCGAAGGGCGGTGAACTGGGCCTCGATCCGGTTGAGCCATGAGCCGTAGAACGGGACATAGGCCAGCTCGACGTTGTTGGCCGCGGCCCAGTCCCCGACCCGGGTGTCGATCTTGGTGGAGCGGTGGGGGCTGAAGTTGTCCAACACGATGGCGATGCGCACCTCGATCGGGTGCAGCGACCGGAGGTAGCGGCAGAACGCGAGGAACGCGGTGCGGTCCTTGTGCTTCACGACATGTCCGTAGAGCCGATCGGTGGACAGGTCATAGCCGGCCATGAGGTGGCGGATCCCGTGGGGCCGGGTGTAGGTGGCACGCATCCGCCGTCGCCGCGGGGAGGCCGGGTCGCCCTTGCCGGCGGCCGCCGGGGCCCATTGTTTGCCGGGGTGGGGCTGCAGGTTGAGGGGCCCGAACTCGTCCATGCAGATCACCACCGTCGGGTCCCCGGGACCCGGTTCGGCTTTGCCGTCGGCGATGTCGTAGAGCTCGAGGACCCGGTTCTTCTTCGCTTCGTAGTCGGGGTCGTTGGACCGCTTGAACGTCTTGATCACTTGAAACGAGACGCCTTCCTCGCGGAGAAGCACCCGCAGGCCCTCGTGGCTGATGTCGTCGACCACCCCCTCAGCCACCAAGAACTCGGCCAGCTTCGACAGCGACCAGGTCGAGAACGGCAGACCGTGATCGGTCGGCCGGGACAGGGCGACCTTCTTGATCTGGCGGCGTTGAGGCAACGTGAACGTTGGGGGCCGCCCACCGGCGTAGCGCGGGGCCAACGAGTCGAACCCGTCGTCGTTGAAGTTGTGGATCACCGCCCGGACCCGATCCTCGGACGTGAACGCGATCTTGGCGATCGCAGGCACGTCCATGTGCTGCGCGGACCACAACACGATCTAGCCCGACGCCACCGCACCACCGACCCCGACCCGCGCCGGATGATCGACAACAACATGCGACCCTCGTCGTTGGTCAGATCCCGAACCTGCACCCGTTCAGCCATCCACCAAGTCTGCGCGACCCCGATCGCGACATGGTGGACGCGACACCACCAACGTTGCCGGTCGCGGCACTAGTTGTCAGTCCTGACCCCCGGGGCTGGCCGGCGTGCGAAGCCCGGGCTCGGTCAGGAACTCCGACAGCCACGGGGGGCAGGGGTAGTCGATGTTGTCCTGGCACGACGCGGCATGGGCCAGCCCGATGATCTCGCTCATCAATCCGTCGAGCTCCTTCCAGCCGGGGACGACCGCCTCGAATGCCTGGTAGTAGTCGTCGCAGTGGTAGCCGGTGATCGCCGCCCTCTCGACCACCGAGAAGATGTCGAAGGCCGCTTCGGCGATCGCTGCGAACGTGTCCCGCACGTCCTCGGTCAGATCGACAAGGTGCTGGACCTTCTCCGCGGTGTCGGCCGGGATCACGAGGGCTGGCTGAAGGACGATGGGCTCGGTCATGGGGTGGTCTCCTTGGGTCGGCGTGGTGGGGAACAATCCCCGGCCACAGCGTTAGCGGACGACCTGCGGAAACACCCTTAGCGAACAGCGTCGAGGCTCGAACACCCTGAGGACTGGTCGACCTACGACGACTAGGCGACGGCTGGTGGCGGAGCCGGTCATCAGCTCGGGTGGGGCCTTCAGCGGGACGGCGCATCAGCGGTCCCGCGGCCGACCAGCGCGTCGCGCTAAGGAGACTGCGCCGCGGTCGGCGGGCTGGCGGCGTTGTCGGATTCGGGTGTGGCCAGCAGGCACACCCCCAACAGGGCCAGGGACAGGCCGATCGCCGCGGGCAGCAGCGCGCCCCCGCCGTGGGAGATGGACTCCTCGAAGATCGTCACCCCCAACAGCACGCTGACGGCCAGGGTGGTGGCGTTGCTGGCCGCCATGGCCGGGGCCAGGAACCCGGTCTTGAGCGCCGACTGCTGGAGGGCGAATCCGGCCACCGCCGACAGGATCAGGGCGTAGGTCGTCCAGGAGGTGAGCACCGCCGACAGGCCCTGGCCCAACTGACCCACGAACACCTTGGTCACCGCGGCCTGGAAGGCGAAGCCGAAACCGGCGGCTGAGGCCAGGAGGGCCGCGGCCAGTGCGCCTCGTCGCCGACGCGCCACCAGCGCCAGCCCGACCATGGCCACGACGACCACCACGCCGGCCACGAACCAGCGCTGGGTAGCCGGGTTGGAGATGCCGCCCTCGGGCTGGCCCAGCGCCACGAACATCACGATCCCGACCACCGCGGCCCCGGCGCCGAGGATCGACCGGCGGCCCACGTGCTGGTCGGTCAGACGGACTCCGAGTGGCAGGGCGAACACCAGGCTGAGGGTGCACAGCGACTGCACCACCACCAGGCTGCCGCGATCGAGCGCCGCGGCCTGCACCACCCACCCGAGGACCTGGAAGGCGCCGCCCGCCAGCCACACGGGCTCGTGCAGGATCTCGGCCAGGAAGCGCGGGTCGCCCTCGGCCGCCGAGGTCTGCAGGGTGCCGCGCTGTTGCAGCACGGCTCCGAGCGCGAAGCAGACGGCGGCGACGAGGGCGAGGGCTCCGGCCATGGAGCCGGCTCAGTCGATGGAGAACCAGGCGCGGACCTGGGCCTCGTGATCGACGTAGTGCTCACCGGAGACGTCGACCACCACCTTGTCGATGGTGCCGCCGGTGAACGGGAAGGGTGCCGCGTCGTTCGGTGATACCGCCGAGGCGCTGTCGCGGGTGGGCGAGCACAGGGCGGTGGTGTGGAAGTTGGAGAACACCACGGCCCGTTGGGATAGGTCTCGACGGGACCGCCGTACATGTCCATGGTGGCGAAGCCCAGGTCGTCCCAGGCGATCAGCAGCACGTTGGGGGCGCCGTCGGGCGCCTTGGGCGCCAGGAACGGTTCCCAGTCCGGAACCGAGTCCCGGACGTCGAGCTCGATCTTGCCCTTGAACGGTTTGGACATCGTGAATCCCTCACTGGCTCGACGCTCGGGTCTGCCCGCGATGGTCGGTCGCCCCGTCGGGTCGAGTCGACTCTCCGACATCGCAGCCGCGACGATAGGGCCCAAGGACCCTTCGGGTGCTGGTTGCCGGCGGGGATCAGGCCGGACGGGGGAGCCACACCGGGTGATGGGCGCCGCGCGGCCGGGGCGGGAGGTCCCACCCGGGAGGGGTCTCGGACAGGGTGAGGGCGGGTCGCAGGTAGCGCAGGCGGCCGAACTCCGGAGTGTCCATCTCGGTCTGGAAGGCGGTCACGTCTCCCGGGTCGGCGGCCTCGACGGCGCAGTCGTCGCCCAGGCGCAGGTACCACCCGGCGGTCTGGCTCAACGAGACCTCCACGTGCCACGAGCCACCCTCGCTGGCACGGCGGCGCGAGGGCCTCCATGGCGCCGTAGGCCGCCAGGTAGCCCGTCGAGTAGTCGTTGACCGCAGCCGGGGCCAGACGGGGGGTGCCTGGGCCGTGGGCCAGCCCTTCGCGGTGGCTCATGCCGGTGGCGGCCTGGGCCAGCTGCTCCCAACCCGGGCGGTCGGCCCACGGACCCACCGCCCCGTAGCAGTTCTCCGACACGCACACGATCCCCGGGCGAAGCTCAGCCAACCGGTCGGGATGCAGACCTCGTCGGGCCAGCGTGCCCAACCGATAGCCCTGGGAGAACACGTCGCCGGTGCGGATCAGCTCCACCAACGCGTCGGCCTCGGAAGCCACGTCGAGGTCCAGGCTGGCCTGGCGCTTGCCGATGCCGGTCTCCACGTCGAACGGTCCGGTGCCGAGCAGGTGGGGAGCGGTCACGTGGAGCACATCGGCGCCGTGTTCGGCCAGGGTCTTGGCGCAGGTGGGGCCGGCCAGCACCCGGGTCAGGTCCACCACCCGGACCCGGGCCAGCGGCCGGTCGCCATCGGGCAACGGCTCGGGTGGCGCATCGCCGATCCGGGTGATGGTCACCAGGGGGCGCCCGGCCAGGGCCAGCGCCTGGGGGTGGGCGGCCCACTCGGCGGCGGTGAGCACCACCCCGCCACAGATGCGGCGACGGATGCAGGCTGCTTCCAGCTCGAAGGCGTCGCGCCGGGCCACTGCCGCGTCGATCTCGTGCACCGAGGCTTCGGGGCCCAGGCCCAGCTCGGCCAGCAGCTGGGGCCCGTCGTGGAACGACCCGTGGAGCTGCACGAATCGCCCGTCTGCCGCGGCCACGATGCGACTGAATCGGCGCTCGGTTCCGGCCCAGCCCTGACGGGCCCAGATGTCGGGATCGGCGGGCCGGACGTGGGCGAAGGACAGCAGGCTGGCGCCGGCGTGGCGAACGTCCACCGAGACGGTCTGACGCCGGCCGGTGCGCAGCTCCCACAGGTCACGGGCCGCCAGGCCGGTCAGCAGGCCGCGTCACCGCCGCGCCCTCGCCCAGGTGATGGGGTGAGGGGTAGACCGGGTCTTCGCCCACGATCTCGGCACCGTCCAGGTCGACCGGGTCGAGCTCGGCCAACTCGACGGCGTGGCTGATGGCGGCGTGATCCATCTGGCTCCCCGGGTGGCGAACCGGCTTCGGAGGTGAGGCGCTCCACCCTAGATGCAGCCCGCGGCGCGACTCGCCCGACGGGGCCACCACGACCTTCACCGATCGGGGCTCACGAGCCCGCATGCGATCACCCCAGGGGCGAAGTAGTTGTAGCGAGTCGCGTACAACGGGTCGCCGGACCCATCCAGCGGGGCCGCCGGACCCATCTCGCCGAGCCCGATTCGTGCCGAAGTTCTGGGTGTGACCCCCCAGGCCGGAGCCCGACGCAAGCCTCTCCAGTGGCAGGACGACGGCCGCACCCCCGACCACGACGCCGGCTACTCCGACGAGTGGGAGGTCATCTGTCCGTGCACCGGTGACGACGGCGGGCCGGCCGAGCTCCAGACGCCCGAGGTGCAGCGGTTCCGCGGCCCCTACCGCACTGAGGAGGCCGCTCGCATGGCCGCCCATCAGCACAACGTGGTAGCCCACTGGTGAGCCCCGTCCGACCTGGCCCGACGGCCGGGACGGGAACCAGCTGTTCCGCCTGCGGTCGCGACCGGGCCCGGCCAGCGGAGTAACCGGCCGGGCCCGATGCCTCCTCGCTCCAGAGCAACGCCGCCTCACCCGCCAAACTACCCGCCCTCGGCGTTCGTAAGACCACTCAGCGAGACCAACTTCGCCTGCCCTCCTCGAAATCGGTGCATCTAGAGGCGCTGGAGACCCAGAAAGTGCACAGATTTCGCGGGGCCGGGGCCGGGGCCGATCAGCGGCGGACCGCCACCAGCGTGTCGGCCACCTGACCCAGCCCGTCGGCCCCCAGCTTGACCGCCTGGCGCACGAGATCCAGGGCGGTGACCCGCGAACCGCCGGCCACGGTGGCGGGTCGGGCCCAGTCCTCGGCGGTGGGATAGGAGCGGATGGCCTCTGCCAGTTGGTCCGCCTCGTGGCCCAGCAGCGTCGTCGCTTCGTCGATGGTGTCGGGAGCGGGGGTGTCCCAGTGGCGTTGGTCGGCGTCGGTGACCGCCGGGTGCAGCAGCGGCGCGTCCTCGGTCTGGACCCGGCGCAGCTCGTGGCTGATCAGTCCCCAGGACCGCGTGACGTCGCTGACGACGTCGAGGGCGCTCACCCCGTCAGGTCCGTACCGCGCCGCCAGCTCGTCGGCTCGATCGTCGCCGGGCACCGGCGAGAGCTCGGCCCGGTACCGGCGAGGGAACGAGGCCAGCGCCACCAGGGCATCCTCGGGGGTGAGTCGGGAGACGTCGAGGCCGGGCATCAGTCAGGCCAAGGTACCCGCTCGGGCCGCCGCTCCGGTGCTGGCGGCCGCGTGACCCCGCCCGTTGGCGCCAGCGGCCCCGGTTACCGAGTCGACCAGGTGGGCAGGAAGGATGTCGTAGTGGTCGTGGCGCGCCCGGAAGCGGCCGCGGCCGCTGGTGCGCGACCGCAGGTCGACCGCGTAGCGTCGCAGCTCGGCGGTGGGCACGAGGGCCACGATCACCTGCTCGCCCACGTCGGCCACCTCGGTGCCCTGCACCCGCGCCCGTCGGGCGTTCAGATCGCCCATCACGTCACCCTGGAGCTCGGCGGGCACCACCACCTCGAGTCGGGAGATGGGTTCGAGGATGATCGGGTCGGCGTGCGCCAGCGCCTCGCGGAAGCCCAGTCGGCCCGCCATCTTGAAGCTCATCTCCGAGGAGTCCACCGGGTGGTACTTGCCATCGGTGCAGCACACTCGCACGTCCACCACCGGATAGCCATGGACACCCCCCTCGGCCATGGCCTCCACGATCCCCTTCTCGACCGCGGGGATGAACTGGCGGGGGATGGCCCCGCCGACGATCTGGTCCACGAACTCGAAGCCGCCCCCACGCTCGAGGGGCTCGATGCGCAGCTCGGCCACCCCGAACTGCCCGTGCCCGCCGCTCTGCTTCTTGTACTTGCCCTCGGCCGCGGCGGTGCCCAGGATGGTCTCGCGGTAGGCGATCCGCACCTCCTGCTGGTCGACGGCCACCCCGAACTTGCGCTCCAGTCGCTCCAGGGTGATCTGCAGGTGCGTCTCGCCCATGCCTCGCAGCAGGGTCTGGTGGGTCTCGTCGTCCCGCTCGACCACCAGCACCGGATCCTCCTCGACCAACCGGTGCAGGGCGTTGGCCAGCTTGTCGTCGTCGGTCTGGGTGCGGGCCACGATCGCCACGGCCAGCACGGGCTCCGCCGGAGCCGATGCAGGCAGGCGCACCGGGGTGCCCTTGGGGGCCAGGGTGTCACCGGTGGCGGTGCCCGAGAGCTTGGCCACCGCCACGATGTCGCCGGCCGGGGTGGCACCGACGTCGAGGTGCTCGTGGCCGCGCAAGGCGAACAGTCCGTGGAGACGCTCGTCGACCCCCGACCGGGGATTGACCAGGTGGTCGTCGCTGTGCAGCGTTCCCGAGAGGACCTTCAGCAGCGAGATCTGGCCCACGTGGCGATCGGCAATGGTCTTGAACGCCCAGGCCAGCGGCTGCCCGGCCGGGTCCGGGGGGATCGTGACGCGCGTGGTGCCCCCCTCCACCTCGACCGGCGGCCGGTCGAGCGGGGAGGGTCCGACCTCGCACACCAGGTCGGCCAGGCGGTCGATGCCCACCCGGGCCGTGGCCGAGCCGCAGACCACCGGGAACACGGCGGCGGCGTCGAGCCCGTCGGCCAGGGTGTGCTCCAGTTCCTCCAACGAAGGGGTCTCCCCGTCGAGGAACCGCTCCAGGAGGTCGTCGTCGGCCACCACGATGCCCTCGACCAGGTTGTCGTGCACCTGGTGCTCGAGCGCCTCCATGTCGTCGGGGATCTCGCCCGAGTGGCGCGCCGCGGTGCCGGCCGGGCGGTTCGGGTCCAGGTCGTAGGTGAAGGCGGTATCGGTCAGCAGGTCGGCCACGCCGCAGAACGACGCCTCCTCGCCGATGGGGAGCTCCAAGGGCGCGACGCCGGCGCCGAAGGCGTCGCGGATCTCCTCGAGCGTGCGCTCGAACGATGAGCGCTCCCGGTCGAGCTTGTTGATGAAGACCATGCGGGGCAGACCCAGATCGGCGGCGATGCGCCACAGCGCCACGGTCTGCACCTCCACCCCGTCGACGGCGCTGACCACGAACACGGCCAGGTCGGCCACCTGCATGCCGGCCACCGCTTCGTTCTCGAAGTCGGCGTAGCCCGGGGTGTCGATCAGGTTGACCTTGTGGTCGCCCCACTCGAAGGGGGCCACGGCCAGGGTGAGCGACTGGTGGCGTCGTTGCTCCTCGGGCTCGGCGTCGCACACGGTGGAGCCGTTCTCCACTCGGCCCAAGCGGCTGATCGCGCCCGCCTCGTACAGCAGGGCCTCAGCCAGGGTGGTCTTGCCCGATCCGCTGTGGCCCACCAGGACCACGTTGCGGATCTTGTCGGTCAGCACCTGATTCACGAGGTCTCACCCCCCGGTTCGTCGCCCGATGCGGTGCCCCGAGCGTAGGCCGGTCAGCCGGTGTCGTGACGTGTCGACGACGCGCCGGGGTGCGAGGACCCGGAGGAGGGCTGCGCTACCCTGGACGGGTTCTCGTTGCTGGGGCGCCGCCCGGGCAACCTTCCGACCCCGGCTCGCGCCGCACTGGAGTTGCAATGCTCGACGGTCGCTTCAAGGCGAACATCGAGAAGGGCCTCCGGCCGATCGGCGCCAACCTTCGCCGCACCGGCATCACCGCCGACCATCTGACCGCCCTCGGCGTGGTCATGGCGGCCGGCGCAGCCGTGGCCATCGGCGCGGGTCAGTTGCGGATCGGGCTGCTCCTGCTGATCCTCACCGGCCTTCCCGACGCCCTCGATGGCGCGGTGGCCAAGGCGTCGGGCACGGCCGGGCCTCGGGGCGCCTTCTTCGACTCGGTGTCGGACCGGGTGTCCGATTCGCTCCTGCTGGGCGGCGTGGCCTGGTACCTGGCCAGCACGCACCCCGGCCACCTCTCGCTGCTGCCCATGGCGGTGCTGGCCGCCTCGCTCGTCATCTCCTACCAGCGGGCCAAGGCCGAGTCGCTCGGCTTCGCGGCCAAGGGTGGGATCATGGAGCGGGCCGAGCGGATCATCCTGCTGGGCTTCGGTCTGCTGTTCGATTCGCTGCTCGTCGCCGTCCTGTGGATCATGCTGGCGCTCACCCTGGTCACAGCCGTGCAGCGGTTCGTCAAGGTGTGGCGCCAGGCCAGCGTCGAGCGTCCTCAGGTCTCGCCCAAGCGGCTGGCTCGCCGGCGGGCGGCCCGGGCCACCCGCAGTGGCCGCCAGACGTCGCTGGTCTGGCAGCGTCGGCCGGGCAACCGTCGCACCCCCTGACCGGGCGTGCGACTCGGTCCGCTCGACATCGAGCCTGTCTCCTCCGTCTACCGTGCCGGTTCGGCGTTCGTGCGGACGGTGCCGCGGCCGGTGGCCGAGATGGGTGGGGATCTGGCCAGTTCCATCGCCGCCGAGGTGTCGCCGGAACGTCGACTGCTGACCGAGCGCAACCTGCAGCGGGTCCACGGCCCGGGCTTCACCGGCTGGCCGCTGCGCCGCGCCGTTCACCAGACGTTCCGGTCCTACACCCGTTACTGGGTGGACTCGTTCCGCCTGCCCAAGCTCTCCGCGGCCCAGATCGACGCGGGCTTCGCCGTCGAGGGCTACGACCACATCGAGCGGGCCCTGGCTTCGGGCGTCGGTCCCATCCTGGCCCTGCCTCACCTGGGCGGGTGGGAGTGGGCCGCATTCTGGCTGACCAAGGTGCTGGACGTGCCCGTGACCGCCGTGGTCGAAGCGGTCGAGCCGCCGGAGCTCTTCGACTTCTTCGTCGAGTTCCGTCGGGAGCTGGGCATGCACGTGGTGCCCCTCGGGCCGCAGGCGGGCGCCCAGGTGATCGCCGCCATCAAGGCCGCCCATGTGGTCTGCCTGCTGTCGGATCGCGACATCGCCGGTGACGGGATCGAGGTCGACTTCTTCGGCGAGAAGACGACGTTGCCGCCCGGCCCTGTGACTGTGGCTCTGCGCACCGGCGCCCCGTTGATCCCCGGCGCCGTGTACTTCCGGGGCGGCGGGCACCATGCCATCGTCGGGCCCCCGCTGGACATGACCCGCCAAGGCCGGTTCCGCGACGACGTGACCCGCCTCACCCAGGACCTGGGCGTCCGGCTCGAGGAGCTCATCCGCCGCGCCCCGGAGCAGTGGCACCTGCAATCGCCCAACTGGCCCAGCGACTACGACGCCTTGGCGGCCATCGGCCATCCCCATGTCCGCCCGGGTCAGACTGGGTGCTGATGCCCACCGTGACGCTGGCCCAGGCCCTCGACCGTCTCCCCAAGGTCGAGTTGCACTGCCACATCGAGGGCACCATGCGACCGGCCACCGTGCTCGAGCTGGCGGCCAAGAACCGTGTGGCCCTGCCCACGACCGACCTCGACGAGCTCTACCGCTATGGCTCGCTGGACGAGTTCCTCTCCGTGTTCTGGCTGGTGCAGAGCTGCTTGGTGGATCGCTCGGACTGGGCGCGGCTGGCCTATGAGGCCGTGATCGACGCGGCGGCCCATGGTCGGGTCTACGCCGAGAGCTTCTTCACGCCGGCCCGCCACCTGGCCGCCGGGGCCCGGCTGGCCGACATCGTGGCGGGTCTGGACGAGGGGATCGCGGCGGGCGAATCCGAGACCGGCACCCGCTGCATGCTCATCGCCGACATCGACCGGGCCTACGGACCCGTCGCCGGGCGGGACCTGGTCGAAGGAGTGGTGGACCTTCGCCGGACCGGCGCACGCGGGTGCGTCACGGGTGGTTGGCATCGGGCTGGACTCGACCGAGATCGGCGTCGATCCCCGCTCGTTCGCGCCGGCCTACGGGGAGGCGGCCCGCGCCGGGCTGCGGCTCACGGCCCACCAGGGCGAGGACACGGGTCCCGGGGCCATCGCCCACTGCATCGACGTGCTGGGCGCGGAGCGCATCGACCACGGTCTGTCGATCATGCAGGACGCGGCCCTGGTGGAGCGCTTCTCGGGACAGGGGATCCCGCTGACGGTCTGTCCCACCTCCAACATCGTGATCGCCAACAAGGTGGCCCGCCTGGCCGACCATCCCTTCAAGGCCATGCGCGACGCCGGCCTGCTGGCCACCCTCAACACGGACGACCCGGCGCTGACCGATCTGGACCTGGGTCGCGAGTCCGCGGCGGTGGCCGCGGCCTACCGGTGGGGATTCGACGAGATGGTGGCGGTGGCCCACGACGGAGTCGACGCCACGTGGCTCGACGACGACGCCAAGCGCGCCCTGCACGGTGACATCGACGGCCGGGCCGCCGACCTCCGCTCCGAGCTGCGCCACGACTGACCGGCTTCGAGCACCTGGATCCAGGGCCGAAAATGCGGGGCGACTAGCGTGGTGGGGTGCGCATCGGCATCATCAGCCCGTACAGCCTGACCCTGCCGGGCGGCGTGCAGGGCCAGATCCTCGGCCTGGCCCGGGCGCTGCGGGCCGCCGGTCATGAGGTGCGGGTGCTCGGCCCCTGCGACGGCCCGCCACCCGATGCCGGCGTGACCCCTCTGGGCAACAGCATGCCCACCATGGCCAACGGCTCGGTAGCGCCCATCGCGCCTGATCCGTCCGCCCAGCTGCGCACCATCCGAGCCCTGCGCGACGAGGCCTTCGACGTGGTGCACGTGCACGAGCCGCTCTGTCCCGGCCCCACCCAGACGGCCCTGTTCTTCAAGACCGCGCCGCTGGTCGGCACCTTCCACGCCGCCGGCAGTTCAAAGGCCTACACCTGGTTCTCGCCGGGCGTGAAGTGGCTGTCCACCAAGCTCGACCTGCGCCTGGCCGTCAGCGAGGACGCCGAGCGCATGGCCCGCAAGGCGCTCGGCGGCAGCTACACCGTCCTGTTCAACGGGGTCGAGCTGGAGACGTTCTCCAAGGCCACGGCCTGGCCCACCGAGGGACCGACGGTCTTCTTCATCGGCCGCCACGAGCCCCGCAAGGGCCTGGCCGTGCTCCTGGAGGCCATGACCGATCTCCCCGCCCACGTCCGGCTCTGGATCGCCGGCGATGGCCCCGAGACAGCCATGCTGGCCCAGCAGGTGGCCGGCGACGCCCGCATCGAGTGGCTGGGTCGGATCAGCGACGGGGAGAAGGCGGCCCGGCTGCGGGCGGCCGACGTGTTCTGCGCGCCGTCGCTGCGCGGGGAGTCCTTCGGCGTGGTGCTGCTCGAAGCCATGGCCGCCGACACCCCGATCGTGGCCAGCGACCTGCCCGGCTACTCCAATGTGGCCCGGCTGGGCCGCGACGCCCTGCTGGTGCCGCCCGGTGACAGCGTCCAGCTGGCCGAAGGGCTCCGGCGCCTGCTCACCGACGCCTCCCTGGCCGCCCAGTTGGTGGCGTCGGGCGGCCAGCGGGCCCAGGAGCTGTCCATGGAGCGCCTGGCCGAGCGCCATCTCGCCCTGTACCGAACCATCATCTAGCCGGTCCGACACGGTCCATCGGGCGAGGTGACGCGGGGCCTTCGGACTCGCCCGGGCGTATGATGGATTCATGACCATTCTCATCATCGTGCTGGTCGTGATCATCGTCGTGGTGGTCGCCGTGTTCGTCGGCGGGTACAACGGCCTGGTCCGACTGCGCAACAAGATCGACGCCGCCTGGGCGCAGATCGACGTGCAGCTCAAGCGTCGCTTCGACCTCATCCCCAATCTGGTCGAGACGGTCAAGGGCTACGCCGCCCACGAGAAGGAGACCTTCGAAGGGGTCACCCAGGCCCGCGCCAACGCCATCTCCGCCCAGGGCCAGGGCCCGGCCGCGGCCGCCCAGGCCGACAACGTGCTGACGGGCGCCCTCAAGTCGCTGTTCGCGGTGGCCGAGGCCTACCCCGACCTGAAGGCCAACCAGAACTTCCTGGAACTGCAGGAGGAGCTCACCGCCACCGAGGACAAGGTGGCCTACGCGCGGCAGTTCTACAACGACACGGTTCGCGGCTACAACACCAAGATCCAGTCCATCCCCACCAACATCATCGCCGGAGCCTTCCACTTCGAGAAGCGGGAGTACTTCGAGGCCGACGACGACTCACGCGGACCCGTCAAGGTCTCGTTCTCGTAGTTCTCCGCTCCACTCGTCCCACCCCTCGCTCCACCTGTCCCGGAGGGTCCGGCCCTGTACGACCAGGTCAAACAGAACAAGCGTCGGTCCGCGCTGCTGATGCTCGCCTTCACCGGCCTCGTGTTGGTGGTGGCCACCGCGTTCAGCCTGGTGTTCCGGCTGGGCACCGCCGGCTTCGCCTTCGTGCTCGTCTTCGCCGTCCTCTTCAGCGGCATCGCCTCGTTCGTGTCCTACTGGAACTCGGACAAGGTGGCGTTGGCCATGACCCACGCCGTCCCGGCCGATCCCCACACCTACGCCCGGCTCTACAACCTGGTCGAAGGCCTGTGCATCGCCAGCGGTCTGCCCCAACCCAAGCTCTACGTGGTGAACGACCCCTCCCCCAATGCCTTCGCCACCGGGCGTGACCCCAAGCACGCCTCGCTGGCGGTGACGTCGGGCCTGTTGGAGAAGATGAACCGGGTGGAGCTCGAGGGCGTGCTGGCCCACGAGCTCAGCCACGTGAAGAACTACGACATCATGGTGTCGTCCATCGCGGTGTGCCTGGTGGGCGTGATCGCCGCCTTGAGCGACTTCGGGCTGCGCTGGTTCGTGTTCGGCGGCATGATGGGCGGCCGCCGCAACAACAACCAGGGCGGCGGAGGTGGCAATGATCCCACCCAGCTCATCATGCTCGCGGCCGCCCTGGTGGTGATCATCCTGGCGCCGTTGGTGGCCACGCTCATGCAGTTCGCGGTGAGCCGGCGGCGTGAGGCCCTGGCCGACGTGTCGGCCGTGGAGATGACCCGCTACCCGCCTGGGCTCATCTCGGCCCTCGAGAAGCTGCGCGACGACCACACCGTGATCAAGGAGAACGGTCGGGCCACCGCGCACCTATGGATCGAGGAGCCCATGGACCACTACCAGGGCCAGAACCAGCGAAAGAGCAGGTGGTCGCACCTGTTCGACACCCATCCTCCGATCGAGGATCGCATCGCGGCCCTTCGCGATGTGATGGGCGAGATGTGATGGGCGAGAGGTGACGGCGGTGACTTCGGGGCGCGACCCGCGCCGGTCGCTGATCATCGGATCGGTGATCGCCGGCGTGGTCCTGTTGGCGCTGATGGTGATGGTGCTGGTCGGGGTCTACGTCGCCTTCGCCCCGCGCAGCTCCAATCTGGACTCGTGGGGGCGGCCACCATCGGTGGTCGCAGGCGCGCCCATCCACCGGGTGGCCGCCGCGAATTCCTAGGGTGCAGGACATGTCGCGCGCCCGACTGACCGCTGCCTCCCTGGCCTTGGTGAGCATGGCGCTGGTGAGCGTCCTGGCTGCCTCCTGCTCGGCCAGGGCCGCCTCGTCGCCCGCGGCCCGGCCGGCGACCACCCCGCCCACGCCGACCACCGTGGTGACGACGACGGTGGCGTCGGGGCCGGCGTACCCGCTGACCGGCCTGCCCATGGCCGATCCGAGCGTGGCCGCCCACCCGGCGGTCGTGATCAAGATGGACAACAGTCCGTGGGCCCGGCCCCAGGTCGCCATCAACCAGGCCGACCTGGTGATCGAGCTGCTGGTCGAGGGCATCACCCGCTTCGCCCTCGTCTACGGCTCTCAGACCCCGACCACGGTGGGCCCGGTGCGTTCGGCCCGCTCGAGCGACATCGACCTGCTGGCCGGGCTGGGCCGACCCTTGCTGGGGTGGTCGGGCGCCAATCCGACGGTGACCAAGCAGGTGGCCACCGCGGCCGGCCAGGGGCTGCTCATCGACGCCAGCCGGGGGGCCAACCCACCCGAGTACTGGCGTGACAACACCCGACAGGCCCCCCACAACCTGTTCACCAGCATCCCGATGTTGCTCTCCAAGTTCGGTGCCGGGGACACCTCGCCGCCCCAGCCCATCGTGCCCATCGCGGCCACGGGGACGCCGACCCCGCTCTCGGCCGCGGCCGCTCCCGGTGTGACCATCGACTTCGGCTCGGGTGTGGTGGTGTCCTACGCCTGGGACCCGGCGGCCAAGGGCTGGGCCCGCTTCCAGGTCGACCAGCTCCACGACCTGGCTCACAGCGCCACCCTGGACTCGACCGGCCAACAGGTGGCTCCACCCAACCTGGTGGTGCTGTTCACGCCCTATGGCGTCTCGGTGGCTGATCCGAAGTCACCCCAGGCCGAGTCGGTGGGCTCGGGTGCCGGGCTGGTGTTGGTGGACGGCCGCCAGATCCCCATCAACTGGTCCCGGACGGTCAACACCAGCCCCTATGTCTTCACCACCACCGACGGCGCGCCCTACACCCTGCCCCCCGGCCGGACCTGGGTGGCGTTGCCTGAGGTCGGCTCGGCGGTCACGACCATGGACGCCGGCGCCGCCGCCGGTCTGCTGGCCCTGCCCCGCTGACGGATCTCGCTTCGGGATTCCGGGGGGTGCGGATCTAGACTGACGCTCCATGGCTGACCCATCGAACCAAGCGGCATCCCGACAGACCGGCACCCCCCTGGTCAAGCGGGGGCTGGCCGAGATGCTCCGGGGCGGCGTCATCATGGACGTGGTCCGGCCCGACGAGGCCAAGATCGCCGAGGACGCCGGTGCCACTGCGGTCATGGCCCTCGAGCGCGTCCCGTCCGACATCCGGCGCGACGGTGGCGTGGCCCGCATGAGCGATCCCGAGATGATCGACGGCATCCAGGCCGCGGTCAGCATCCCCGTCATGGCCAAGGCCAGGATCGGCCACTTCGCCGAAGCCCAGATCCTCCAGGCACTCGGGGTCGACTACATCGACGAGAGCGAGGTGCTCACCCCGGCGGACGAGGCCCACCACATCGACAAGTGGGCCTTCACCGTCCCCTTCGTGTGCGGCGCCACCAACCTGGGTGAGGCCCTGCGCCGGATCTCCGAGGGGGCCTGCCTGATCCGGTCCAAGGGCGAGGCCGGCACCGGCAACATCGTCGAGGCCGTGCGCCATCTGCGCGCCATCCTGGGCGACATCCGCAAGATCACCACCGCCGACGACGCCGAGCTGTTCGACTGGGCCAAGCGCCTGTCGGCCCCCCTCGGCCTGGTGCAGGAGGTGGCCGAGACGGGCAAGCTGCCGGTCCCGCTGTTCTGCGCCGGTGGCATCGCCACCCCGGCCGACGCCTCGCTGGTGATGCAGTTGGGAGCCGAGGCCGTGTTCGTGGGCTCGGGCATCTTCAAGAGCGCCGACCCCGCCACCCGGGCCAAGGCCATCGTGGAGGCGACCACCAACTTCCGGGATCCCGAGATCGTGGCCAAGGTGAGCCGTGGCCTGGGCCAGGCCATGCCCGGGCTCGAGATCGGTTCGCTGGAGACCAAGCTGGCCGAGCGGGGCTGGTAGGTCTGATGCCGTCGTCGAAGCCGAGCGAGCCCCCGGGTGCCGGTGATCACGTCGCCCACCGTGGGTCTGCTGGCGTTGCAGGGGGCATCCGAGCTGCACGGCCGGTTGTTCGCTCGCCTCGGCGTGGCCACCCTCGAGGTCCGCACCCGCGCTGAACTGGACCGCGTGGACGGCCTGGTCATCCCCGGCGGCGAGTCGACCACGATCTCGAAGCTGCTCGACGCCAACGATCTGTTCGACCCCATCCAGCAGCGACTGGGGTCGGGCATGCCCGTGCTCGGTACCTGTGCCGGAATGATCCTGCTGGCGGACGAGGTGCTCGACGGGCGCCCCGACCAACACAGCTTCGGTCGCATCGACCTGGCCGTGCGCCGCAACGGGTTCGGCCGCCAGATCGATTCGTTCGAAGCCGATCTCGACGTGGTCGGTTTCGCCCGACGCGCTGCACGCCGTGTTCATCCGGGCACCCGTGGTCGAGCGCGTCGGGCCCGGTGTCGAGGTGTTGGCCCGAATCGACGGCCGGGCGGTGTGCTGTCGGCAGGGGTCGGTGCTGGTCACCTCGTTCCACCCCGAGCTCTCGGGTGACACCGGTCTCCACGAGCTGTTCCTGACCACGTTCGACGCCGACGCGTCCCATCGAGCAAGCTGAGCGCGCCCCGGCGCGCCGCCAAGGAGAGGTTCCCCCATGTCCGGTCATTCCAAGTGGGCCACCATCAAGCACAAGAAGGGCGCGGCGGATCAGGCGCGGGGCAAGCTCTTCGCCAAGATCATCCGCCAGGTCGAGGTGGCGGCGCGGCAGGGCGGTGGCGACATCGACATGAACCCGACGCTGCGGACCATGTACCACAAGGCCCGCAGCGCGTCGGTTCCGCTCGACACCATCGAGAAGGCCATCAAGCGGGGCACAGGCGACCTCGAGGGCGTCATCTACGAGCAGATCACCTACGAGGGCTATGCCCCCCATGGCGTGGCCATCCTGATCGACGTCCTGACCGACAACCGCAACCGCACCGGCTCCGATGTGCGCACCGCGCTCAAGAAGAACGGTGGCACCATCGCCGAGCCCGGCGCGGTGGCCTGGCAGTTCGAGCGCAAGGGCATCGTGACCGTGCCGGCGACGGTGAGCGAGGACGACGTCATGCTGGCCGCGCTCGAGGCCGGCGCCGAGGACATCACCAACGAGGGCGACACCTGGCGGGTGACCACGGCACCCCACGACGTCACCGCGGTGCACGAGGCCTTGGATGCGGCGGGCATCCCGGTCGATTCGGCCGACACCACCATGCTGCCCACCTCGACCATCGAGCTGGACAGCCCGGAGGCGGCCCGCTCGGTCCTGCGGGTGATCGACGCGCTGGACGAGAACGACGACGTCCAGGATGTCTACGCCAACTTCGACATCCCCGACGAGATCCTCGCCTCCGTTGACGCCGACTGAACCAGCGGGACTCCGCCTGTTCTTCGTGCACGTCATGAAGACCGCGGGTACCACCCTGCTCACCCAGTTGCGCCGGGCGTTCCCGTCGGCGGCGATGTTCCCCCCGCCGATGGCTCCGGATGCGCCGGCCGAAGCTCAGTGGGAGCTGATGCAGCAGTACAGCGCCCTCGATGCGCTCCTGGAGCTGAGCGAGGCGCAGCGGGCGGAGCTGTCGCTGGTGAGTGGGCACTTCCCCTTTGCGGCGGTCGACCTGCTGGGCGGGCCAGCAGATGCTGGAGGTCGGGCTGGGAGCCGTCCGTCCTGCATCACGCTGGTGCGCGAGCCGGTAGCTCGCACCCTGTCGATGCTGGGTCAGCTCCAACGCACGAGCGAGGCACTGCACGGATGGTCGTTCCCGGCCATCTACGAGCAGCCGTGGGTGTTCCAGCACTTCCTGGCCAACTACCAGACCCGGGTGCTGTCCATGACCCTCGAGGAGGCATTGGCTCCGCGGATCGACCGGACGGGGTTCCGCCAGGTGGTCGAACAGCTCATCCCGGCCACGGCCGCTCCGGAGGTACGGGCGCGGATCACCGCCATGGTGCCGCCCGACGTGTTCGACCCGGCCACCCTGCAGGTGGTCGAGGAGCTCGAGGCGCTGGGCGTCGATCTGGGACCAGACCTGGAGGTTCCCAGGCGCCTGTTCCGGGAGATGCGCGAACGGGACCCGCGTCCGTCACCCCCGCCGGGGATGACCTACTACTTCACCAACGCGGTCATGAGCCGACCATCGCCCAGCGACGCCGACCGATTGCGGCGCGCCGAGGAGAACCTGGCCAGCTGCCGGGTGGTCGGGATCACCGACGACTACGTCGGCTTCGTCGAGGATCTCAACCGGAGCTGTGGCCTCGAGCTCCCGCACCAGGGCCGAGGCAACGTCGGGGCCCCCGTGCCCGACCTTCCCCCGTCCTTCCTTCGCCGCATCGAGGACGACACCGAGCTGGACCAGCAGCTCTACCAGCACGCCCGGTGCCTGGTCGAGCAGCGACGTCGCTGAACCGACGCCCCCATCGCGTCGCCGGTCGTCTCGGGTGTCGAGATCGATCTGACGGTTCGGTGCCCGCGAGGTCCCGAACGTCGGCCAGGCGCTTCTGGTTCGCCACGCTCCGTCCCGGACTGGGCGCCGTCACACCACGCCGATAGTGTCGGCCGAGATGAGCATCGGTGTGGGGGACGAGGCACCCGATTTCACGGCGGATGGGACCGACGGCACCTCCGAGGGGCGTCGCACCTACTCGCTGGCCGAGTTCCGGGGCCGGCGCGTGGTGCTGGTCTTCTATCCCGCTGACCACTCGCCGGTGTGCACCGCTCAGCTCTCCAGCTACAGCCACGACATCGGTCAGTTCGCCGACCTGGGTGCACAGGTGCTGGCCCTGAGCCCCCAGACCGTCGACGAGCACCAGGCCTTCGCCGAGGCCAACGGCGGCTTCGCCTTCCCCCTGCTGGCGGATCCGGCCAAGGAGGTGGGACGAACGTACGGCATCCTGGGTCCGCTGGGCTTCTACCGGCGCTCCATCTTCGTGATCGACGCGGTCGGTCAGGTCGGCTACGCCCACCGGGCCACGGCCGGCCTCACGTTCCGGCCCACCACCGAGATCGTGGCCGCCCTGGCCGATCTCTGATCAGGACTCGCTGGCCACGCCCAGCAGGCGTCCCCTGGTCAGCGAGCGCATGCCGCTCACCAGCAGGCCGATGCCGATGGCCCAGGCGACGGCGCCCATGATGATCGAGAGCAGCACCGCCGAGCCGCCGAAGAGCGCACCCGTCGACTGGCCGTAGGCGATGAGGATGAGGGGGAAGGTGATGAGCCCGGCGGCCTGTTGGGCGGCGGCGGTGCTCTTCACCCGGGCGGACAGGCGCAGCACCAGTGACAGGGCGATGAGCAGGAAGGGCGGAAGCACCCACAGGATGAGCAGCCACCATGAGGGCGTGGGGAAGAACCAGCCCCCGGCGTCGGGCCCGACGATCAGGTTCACCATCAGCGAGTAGAGCCCGAAGCCGATCAGCGTCGTGAGGTAGCCGGGAATGAGGCTGGCGATCAGCTTGCCCAGGTAGATCTCGTGGACGCTGGCGGGGGAGTGAGCCAGGAACTCGCCGGTGCCCCGCTCGCGCTCACCCACGATGGAGCTTGAACCGACCGCGGTCGAGATGGTGAGTGGGACGATGACGGCGATGGGGGCCAGCAGGAACACCGCCAGCACGTAGGACACCTTGGTACCGGCGCTGGCGTGTTGGGGCACGGCGTGCTGAGCGGCGGCCGGGAGCAGTTGCAGCGCCTGGGAGACCTGGCGGACGGCGCCCACGCTGCCGATGTTGTTGATGACCGACAGCAGCACCGCCGGTATCACCACGAAGAAGATGAGACCGAGCCCGCCCATCGGCATCCAGAAGTCCTTGGACTGCCAGAGCTGGCGCAGGTCGGTGCGCATCACCGTCATCATGCGTTGGTAGTTCATGACGGCGATCCCTTGTGCTGATCTTCGGCCAGGTGGTGGATCTCGGGGAAGTAGACGCTCCCGGCGCTCGCTGTGCCCCCGTCACCGCGACGTTCCCGGCGGATGGCGAAGTAGAGGTCCTCGAGCGAGGGGTTGTGCGGGTCGACCCGGGTCAGGCGCACGCCGGCTGCGGTGAGTGCGGCCACCAGGTCGGGCACCCGCGACACGTCCTCGAGCTGCACCTCGGTGACGTCACCGACCCGCTCGAGGCCCACGACGCCCTCCATGGTGGTGAGCACCTCCAGGCTGGACGGGTCCTCGGCGTCGAAGCGCACCAGGTTGGCCGGCCAGTAGCGTCGGGTCAGGGCGTCCTGGGTGCCGTGGATGAGGTCGGTGCCGTTCTCCAGCACCACGATCTGGTCGGCCAGGCCCTCGGCCTCGACCAGCAGGTGGGTGCACATGACCACCGTGTGGCCATCCGCGGTCATCTCCCGGATCAACTCCAGCACCGCGTGGGACGACTCGGGATCGAGCCCCGAGGTGGGCTCGTCGAAGAGCAGCAGCTCGGGGTCGTGCAGCACCGAGCGGGCCAAGGCCAGCCGGGTCTTCATGCCGGTCGAGAACCCGCCCACGCGCTGATCGAGCGCGTCCAGGATGCCGAAGCGGGCCGCCGCGGCACGGATCGGCTTGACCGCATTGCGGCCCAGGCCGTAGAGCTCGGCCGAGTACTGCAGGTTGTCCCACCCCGAGAGCCGGTCGTACAGGGCCGGCTTGGCCGACACCACCCCGCAGCGGCGTCGCACCTCCTCGCCGAAACGGTCGGGGTCGAAGCCGAAGGTGCGGACCATCCCCCGGTCCGGGGTGAGGGCACCCGTCACGACGCGGATGGCCGTGGTCTTGCCCGCGCCGTTGGGCCCGAGCAGGACGGTGATCCGGCCCTTGGGCGCCATGATCGACAGGTGCGACAGCGCGGGCACCCGTCCGAAGGACTTGCTCACGTCGCGCACGTCGACCACCAGGTCGTTGGGATCGAAGGTGGCGGACGGGTCGACCCGCTGCCCGGTCGTCGGTTCGGTGGCGTCCGGCCCGGGCGTGCCCGCCTGGGTGGTCGTGTCGGCGGGAGCGCCGGGCACCGGTTCGGCACCGGCCACCGGGGTGGACGGCCGGGCCGTCGCGGTATCAGGGGTCACCTGCTACTCATCGGCATGGCTCCTGCGCCCTCAAGCGCCATGGCGGAAACTGGGCGTCGAAACGTGCGGAATCCGCAGGCAAGGATGCCCGGTTTGCCAGGGGAGGGGCCCGATCGGGGTCGGGGGAGGGGTCCACCACCGGACGGGTGGTGCTGGCTAGCTTCGTACGAGTGTTCGTGCTCGGTCTCGATCCCGGTCTGTCCCGATGCGGCTACGCCGTGGTCGAGCCGGGGCCCCGCGGGTCGACCCGGGTCCGGGCGTTGGGGGTGCTCACCACCCCGCCGGATCGGGCGCTGCCCCAGCGCCTGGCCGAGCTGCAGCGGGACCTGCGAGCCCTGTTCGACGAGCACACCCCAGGCGCGGTGGCCGTCGAGCGGGTCCTGTTCCAGGTCAACGTGCGCACGGCCATGGGTGTCGGCCAGGCCAGCGGCCTGGCCATGGCTGAGGCCGCCAACCGCGGCTGCGAGGTCGTGCAGTACTCCCCGAACGAGGTCAAGCAAGCGGTCACCGGGTACGGGGCCGCCACCAAACGACAGGTGCAGATGATGGTGCAGACCCTGCTCGGCCTGGCCGAGCTGCCCTCGCCGCCCGATGCGGCCGATGCCGCCGCCCTGGCCCTGTGCCACCTGGCCACCGCGCCGCTGCGCCAGGCCGCGGCCCGCGCCACGGCTCGATCCGGTGCGGGGATCCGGCCATGATCGGGTCGCTGCGGGGCACGCTGTTGGACCGCTGGGGCGATGGCGAGCTGCTCATCGAGGTCGCCGGCATCGGCTACCGGGTCACCGTCACCCCGACCACCGTGATCGAGGTGGGAGACCTCGGGGCCGAGGTCTTCGTGCACGTCCACCACCACCTGCGCGACGACACCCAGGTGCTCTACGGCTTCCGGACCCGCTCCGAGCGGGAGTGCTTCGAGAGCCTCCTGGCCGCTCATGGCGTGGGCCCGGCACTGGCGCTGGCCATCTTGTCGGTCCACGGTCCCGACGCGCTGGCCGTCGTGGTGGCCGACGACGACCTCGACGCGCTCTGCCTGGTGCCCGGTGTGGGCAAGAAGACCGCCGCCCGGCTGCTCATCGAGCTCAAGTCGAGCCTGAGCGTGGCCGTGCTGGAGGTGGCCAGCGGCCCGGGTGTGGTGGCCGACGAGGGGCGTAGCGCGGCGCGCTCGGACGTGCGCGAAGCGCTGGCCAACCTGGGCTACGGGCCCGACGAGGTGGCTTCGGTGGTGCGCGAGCTGCCCGACGCCGACGACGTGTCGCTCCTGCTCAAGGAGGCATTGCAGCGGTTGGCGGTGAGCTGAGGTGCGTGACGAGCTGCTCCAGCCCGAGGCTACCGACGACGAGCGCCACGACGACCGGTTGGGCGCGCCGAGCGACCTCGACGACCAACTGGTCGAGCGCCTGGCCTCCGACGGGTTGGGCGACGAGGGCGGGCTGCGACCCCGGCGTCTCGACGAGTTCGTGGGCCAGGGCGAGCTCAAGGAGCACCTGACCATCATCTTGGAGGCCGCCCGGCGCCGCGGCCAGGCCGTCGACCACCTGTTGTTCGCCGGCCCGCCGGGCCTGGGCAAGACCACCCTGGCCGCCATCGTCGCCGTCGAGATGGGCGCCGGACTGCACATCACGTCGGGTCCGGCGCTCGAGCGGGCGGGCGACCTGGCCGCCATCCTCACCCGCCTCGACGAGGGCGACGTGCTGTTCATCGACGAGATCCACCGGCTCTCCCGCTCGGTCGAGGAGGTCCTCTATCCGGCGATGGAGGACTTCCAACTCGACATCGTGTTGGGCAAGGGGCCCGCGGCGCGTTCGATCCGCCTCGACCTGCCCCGCTTCACGCTGGTGGGGGCCACCACCCGCACCGGTCTCATCACCGGTCCCCTGCGCGATCGCTTCGGGCTGGTGGCCCGGCTCGACTACTACAGCCCGGCCGACCTGGAGACCATCGTCGTGCGCGCCGCCGGCATCCTGGGTGTGACCCTCGACGACGACGGCGGCGGTTCCTTGGGCGCCCGCGAGATCGCCCGCCGGGCCCGGGGCACCCCTCGCATCGCCAACCGGCTGCTGCGCCGGGTGCGCGACTATGCCGAGGTGCGCGGCACCGGCTCCATCGACCAGGCCACCGCCCGAGACGGACTGGCGGTGTTCGGGGTCGACGACCGCGGCCTGGACAAGGTCGACCGGGCCATCCTGGCCGCCATCTGCGAGCGCTTCGGTGGCGGGCCCGTGGGCCTGTCCACCCTGGCCATCAGCGTGGGAGAACCCACCGAGACCGTGGAGGACGTCTACGAGCCGTTCCTGATCACCCAGGGCCTGCTGATGCGCACGCCCCGGGGGAGGGTGGTGACCCCCGCGGCCTGGGCGCATCTGGGTCTGATCGCTCCGCCCAGTGCGGCCATGGCGGTGGCCGACGAGCCGCCGAACCTGTTCGGCTGACGAACGACCCGGCGACCGCCGAGTGACGATCAGCCTGTCCAACGCCCAGGCTCGCCGGATCGCGCTCGGTGCCCAGGGCTTCGCCGACCCCCGGCCCACCGGCCGCGTCGATCGTCGGCATCTGCGCCGGGCGCTCGACCGGATGGGGCTGATCCAGATCGATTCGGTCAACGTGGTGGCGCGCAGCCAGGAGCTCACGTTGTTCGCCCGGCTGGGCGCGCATCCCCGAACTCTGATCGCCGACGCCAGCCAGGCCGGTGAGCTGTTCGAGTACTGGGTGCACGAGGCCAGCCTGGTGCCGACGGCGCACTACGACCTGTACCGGTGGCGCATGGATTGGCCGATTCGGTGGCCGGGCTTCCGGCGGTGGGCCCAGGCCCACGGCGGCTACATCGAGCAGGTGTACCAACGGGTGGTGGCCGAGGGCCCGCTGGTGGCCGGTGACCTCAAGGCCCGGGTGCGCAAGAAGGGCACCTGGTGGGATCACGACGACGGCAAGCTCGCCCTCGAGGCACTGTTCCATCAGGGTCGCGTGTCGGCCTGGCGTCGCCCCACCGACTTCGCCCGCGTCTACGACCTGACCGAGCGGGTGATCCCGGCCGAGATCCTGGATCGCCCGGTCCTGACCGAGCACGAGGCCCGCAAGGAGCTGCTGGTGCGGGCGGCCGGGGCTCACGGGATCGGCACGCTGCAGGATCTGGCGGATTACCACCGGCTGACACCCACCCGTTGTCGCGACGCTCTGGCCGAGCTGGTGGAGGAGGGCCGCCTGATCCCGGCCATCGTGCGCGACTGGGATCGCGCCGCCTACTTGCATCCCGAGGCGCGTCGGCCTCGCCGCATCCGGGCCCGGGCCCTGTTGAGTCCGTTCGACCCGGTGGTCTGGAATCGAGATCGGGCCCTCCGGCTGTTCGGGTTCCACTACCGGATCGAGATCTACACGCCGCCGGCCAAACGCCAGTACGGCTACTACGTGCTGCCCTTCCTGCTCGGCGATCAGCTGGTCGGCCGCGTCGACCTCAAGGCCGACCGCGCCCAGGGCGCGCTGGTGGTGCAGTACGCGTGGGTCGAGCCGGGGGTCGACGAGTCCGGGGTGGCCGGCGAGCTGTTCGAGGAGCTGGAACTGATGGCATCGTGGCTCGGGCTCGATCGCGTCGAGGTCACCGGCCGGGGCGACCTGGGGCCGGTGCTGGCACGCCAGGCCCGCGTCGCGAACCGGCCGAGCCGACCGGGTTGACCTCGCCGGGTCGGGCTCGGTCGGTGTCTTCCTGGCCGCCGCCGGAGGCAGGCCGCGCAACCTCTACGCTCGCCGCCGGTGGACATCGCTGACTACGACTACGAGCTGCCCGAGGCTCGCATCGCCCAGGTGGCGGTCGAACCGCGCGACGCGGCCCGGCTCCTGGTCGACGGCGGCGACCGCATCGAGCACCGTCACGTGCGCGACCTGGTCGACCTGGTAGGTCCCGACGACCTCCTGGTGGTCAACCGGACGCGGGTCCTGCCGGCCCGCCTCCATCTGGTCAAGGAGACCGGCGGGGCGGCGGAGGTGCTGTTGCTGGAGGAGCGATCTGATCTGGGTCAGGGCTGTTGGGAGGCCCTGGTGCGTCCCGGTCGCCGGTTGCCGCCGGGCTCCGTGCTCTCCCACCCGGCCACGCCGTCGGTCCTGCGCGTGGAAGTCGCTGACGACCTGGGCGACGGCGTGCGCCTGGTGAGGCTGTCCGTTGGTGGGCCGAGCAGCATCCTCGACGGGATCGAGGCGGCCGGCGAGATCCCCCTGCCGCCCTACATCCACACCGCGCTGGCCGATCCGGAGCGCTACCAGACCGTCTACTCGAACCAGCTACACCCCGACTCGGTCGCGGCGCCGACGGCCGGCCTGCATCTCACCCGGCAGTTGTTGTGGGCGCTGGAGCATCGGGGGACCAGAGTCGTCGAGCTCGAGCTGGTGGTCGGATTGGGCACGTTCCGACCGATCATGGTCGACCGCGTCGAGGACCACCTCATGCACGCTGAGCGCTATCGCGTGCCCGCGGAGACGCTCGACGCCTGCATCGCGGCCCGGCGACGGGGTGGACGCGTCGCTGCGATCGGCACCACCACGGTCCGGGCGCTGGAGAGCGCGGCCGTCACCGGCGAGCTCGAAGGCCGCACCGACCTGTTCATCCGACCCGGCTTCGAGTTCCAGTTGGTCGATCGGCTCATGACCAACTTCCACCAGCCCCGGTCCTCTCTCCTGGTGATGATCGACGCCTTCGTCGGGGAGGCGCCCGACGGCACCTCCCGGTGGCGCCACCTCTACGCCGACGCGCTGGCCAGGAACTACCGCTTCCTGTCCTTCGGCGACGCCATGTTGGTGACCCGATCGGATCGGTCGTGAGCGACCGGGTGGTGGAGATGGAGATCGACGCCGTCGATGGAGCGGCGCGCGCCGGTCGGGTCCACACGCCCCGGGGGAGCTTCGAGACCCCGGTGTTCATGCCGGTCGGCACCCGAGCGTCGGTGCGGGCCCTGTCCGCCCTCGATCTCGAGCAGCTCGGAGCGGAGATCATGCTGGGCAACACCTACCACCTGATGCTGCGTCCCGGCGCGGAGCTGATCGACGAGCTGGGAGGACTGCACGGCTTCATGGCCTGGAGCGGTCATGTGCTCACCGACTCGGGCGGGTTCCAGATCTACTCGCTCGAACCCAAGGTCAGCGATGAGGGGGCCATCTTCCGCTCCACCTACGACGGGTCCACCCATCACCTGACCCCGGAGGGCGCCGTGGCGGTGCAGCGCCAACTCGGCGCCGACATCCAGATGGTGCTCGACGTGTGCCCGCCGCTGCCGTCCGAACCCGTGGTGGTGCGCACCGCGGTGGAGCGCACGGCCCAGTGGGCCCAGCGCGGGCGCAAGGCCTTCCTGGCCGGTCGTGATGTGGGGCGCACCGAGGCGCAGCGCAGCCAGGCCCAGTTCGGCATCGTCCAGGGCGGCGTGGACGCCGACCTGCGCCGCCTGAGCACCGAGCGCACGCTCGAGATCGGCTTCGACGGCTACGGCATCGGTGGCCTGTCGGTGGGCGAACCTCGCGACCAGATGCTGCCGACGCTGGAGGTGGTCACCGCCGCTCTGCCGGTCGACCAGCCCCGCTATCTGATGGGGGTGGGCGATCCCATCGGCTTCGTGGAGGGCATCGCCCGGGGGGTGGACATGTTCGACTGCGTCCTGGCCACCCGCCTGGCCCGGCACGGCACGATCCTGACCGATGCCGGACGCCTCAACCTGCGCAACGCCGAACACGCGCGCGACCCAGGGCCGTTGGACGAGCACTGCTCGTGTCCGGTGTGTCAGCGCTGGTCACGGGCCTATCTGCGCCATCTGCTGCGCGTCGGCGAACCCACATCGGCCCGGTTGTTGACCATCCACAACCTGCACTGGTGCCTCACGCTGATGGGGAGGGCCCGCGCCGCCATCCGCGAGGGGCGATTCGAGGCCCTGCGGGCCGAGATCGGGGCGATCTGGACCTGATCCCGTGGGGGGCGGGGCGTTCTCGCGGGACCTGCGCTGGACTAACCTGCGTCCCGCTCCGGTCAACCTGGCCCACGCGAGCTGTCGTCAGCCATCCATCTGGGATCCCATGGGCGCCGTCATCATCCTTGTCATAGGCGGGCTGCTGTCTGCTGTGTTGATCGTGCCGCGCCAGCGAGAGCTACGGCGTCACACCGCGCTGGTGGCGTCGCTGGCCGTGGGTGATCCGGTGATGACCGGGTCGGGCATCTATGGAACGATCGCCGTCCTCGAGGACGATCTGGCCTGGCTCGAGGTTGCTCCGGGCACCGTGATCAAGGTGGCCCGCCGGGCCATCGCCTCGAAGGTCGGCCCCACGCCGGCTGACCCGTCCGAGTCGCCGAGACCGCCGTCCACGTCGGTCAGGTCCCCACACGGATCGGACCTCGATCCGGTGGACCACGACGCCGACGGCCCGTCGAGCTGATCGGTGGCCACCGCCGCGCGCAAGCGCCCTTGGAGCCTCATCATCATCGTGGTGGTGGCCGTGTTCGCTCTGGGCTACACCATCTTCACCACCAACCGACCCTTCCTGGGCCTGGACCTGCAGGGCGGGGTGTCGGTGGTGTTGGCCCCGCCCAAGGGCACGCACCCCACGTCGGATTCGCTCGACGAGGCCATCAACATCATCAACCAGCGCATCAACTCCTTCGGCGTGGCCGAGGCGCAGGTGTCGCGGCAGGGCAACGACATCCTGGTCGAGATCCCCGGCGTCAAGGACAAGGATCGGGCCCTCCAGCTGGTGGGCGAGACGGCCGAGCTCCAGTTCCGCCCGGTGCTGGCGACCGTTCCGGTATCCGCGGACGGCACGGTCCAGACCAAGGCCACCACCCCCACCACCGCGGCGGGCGGCTCGACCGCCACGACCGCGGCGGGAGCCGCCACCTCGACCACGGTCAAGGCGGGCAGCTCCAGCGCGACGTCGACCACGGCCCAGGCCAGCACGTCGACCAGCCAGAAGAGCCTGGGGATGGGCGGGACCGGCGAACAGGCGGGTGGGGTGGCGCCGCCCACGCCCACCGTCGACGAGCTGACGGCGGCGGCCAGCACCACGACCATCGCGGCGGCGACCTCGACCACGGCCAACGCCACGGCCACCGCCGGGGCGTCCACCACGACGGCCGCGCCCACGTCGACGAAGGCATCGACGCTGATCACGCCTGACAGCGAGCTGCGCAAGCCCAGCTCGCGCAGCCAGCAGGTCGTGCTGCCCCAGTACGACAGCAAGACCAAGAAGATGATCGCCCTCTACGAGCTGGGCCCCACCTTCGTGACCGGGTCGGGGCTGAGCACCGCCTCCTCTGACCTGAACCAGCAGGGTCAGTGGGAGGTACGGCCGGTCTTCAAGTCCGGGGCCAAGGGCATCGATCTGTTCAACAAGGGTGCGGCTGAGTGCTACTCGGGCACGTCAACGTGTCCGACCAAGCAGATGGCCATCGTCCTGGACAACCGGGTGCTCACCGCCCCGACCATCGACAACCCCTCGTTCGCCGCCGACCAGATCACCATCAGCGGCAGCTTCACCCAGTCCGAGGTCCACGACATCGCCACCGCGCTGAAGTACGGCGCCCTGCCCGTGCCGTTGGTGCCCCAGACCAGCGAGATCGTGTCGGCCACGCTCGGCCGCGATGCCCTCCACGCCGGCCTGGTGGCCGGAGCGGTCGGGTTCCTCCTGGTCGGGCTCTACATGCTCGTCTTCTACCGGATCCTCGGTCTGCTGGCCATGTTCAAGCTGGTCATCGAGGGCTGCATCATGTGGGGCTTCCTGTGTTGGGCCGGCCCCAACCTGGGTCTGGCCATCACCCTGGCCGGCATCACGGGCATCGTGGTGTCCATCGGTGTCTCGCTGGACTCGAACGTCGTCTACTACGAGCACCTCAAAGAGGACGTGCGCGCCGGGCGCACCATTCGAGCCTCGGTGGACAAGTCGTTCGTGAGCGCGTGGCGCACCATCTGGACCGCCGACGGCGCCTCCCTGCTGGGCGCGGCCATCCTCTACTTCTTCACGGTCGGCGCCGTGCGCGGGTTCGCCTTCTACCTCGGTCTTTCCACCGCCCTCGATCTCATCACGTCGTGGTGCTACATGCGCCCGGTGGTGGCCCGCGCCACCCGGTCGGCCATGTGCGCCGAGCACCCGCACCGTTTCGGCCTGCCCGACGCCGACGACGTCGAGGAGGCCTCGAAGTTGGTGCGCAAGCTGGTCACCGAAGGGGCGGGCTGACCGGTGAACCCCATCACCCGGATGTACCGGGGCCAGAACGACATCAGCTTCCCCAAGTGGTGGCGCCGAGCGCTGGTCGTGTCGGCCGTGCTGATGTTCATCTCCATCGGGTCCTTCTTCACCCGCGGCCTGAACCTGGGCATCGACTTCGTGGGCGGGGTCTCGTGGCAGGTGGCGGCCCCGGGCGTGTCGGTCAGACCAGGCCAAGGTCGCGCTCGGCAGCGAGGTGGGCTCGGGCACCAAGATCCAGACCATCGGCCGCGACATCCTGGTGGAGGCGCCCAAGGCGTCGACCAGCAAGGTCAACCAGGTGCGGGCCACGTTGGCCAAGCTGGCCAAGACCAGCACCGCCAACGTCAACGTGTCGACGGTGGGCCCGTCGTGGGGCAAGGACATCTCTCGCAAGGCCGAGCAGGCCCTGGTGGTGTTCCTGGTGTTCCTGCTCGTCTATCTGGCGGTGTTCCTGGAGTGGAAGATGGCGGTGGCCGCCATCCTGGCCATGGTCCACGACGTCGTGATCAGCGTCGGCGTGTACTCGGTCTTCCAACTGGAGGTCACGCCCGAGACGGTGGTGGCCTTCCTGACCATCCTGGGCTACTCGATCTACGACACCATCGTGGTGTTCGACAAGGTGAAGGAGAACCAGTCCCGCCCGGCGCTGGCCAACCGCCTGACCTTCACCGACCTCATGAGCCTGTCCATGAACCAGGTGCTGACCCGGTCGGTGAACACCTCGATCGTGGCCCTGCTGCCGGTGATCTCCATGTTGGTGGTGGGCGCCGGCATCCTGGGGGCGGTCACTCTCGAGCAGTTCTCCATCGCCCTGCTCGTGGGCATGCTCTCCGGTGCCTACTCGTCGATCTTCATCGCGGCGCCGATCGCGGTGTTCCTCAAGGAGCGTGAGCCGCGGAACCGGGCGCTGCGCCAGCGCCTCGAGTCGGGTCGCCTGCCGGCGCCCAGCACCGCGGACATCGAGGCCGACCCCGATGACGAGTCCGACCCGGACGATGCGGCGGACCTCCCGGGAGTCACCGACACGGGCCCGAACGGGTCGGCGCCGAACGGCTCGAGTCCTTCACCGACCAAGGCGCCGCCCCGGCCAAGGCCATCGACAAGCCGGTCGCCGGGGGCGATCCCACCCCGGCCCCGCAAGAAGGGCAAGCGGCGCTGAGCCGACGACCATGACCATCGACCGCGACGTCCTCAAAGGACTCATCCGGGACATCCCGGACTGGCCCGAGCCGGGCGTGACCTTCAAGGACATCACGCCGCTGCTGAACCACCCGGGGGCTTTCGGCGACACGGTCGACCTCCTGGCCGACGGGTTCCGGGACCGCCAGGTCGATCACGTGCTGGGGGTCGAGGCCCGCGGCTTCATCTTCGCCGCTCCGGTGGCCTACCACCTCGAGGCCGGGTTCGTCCCGGTGCGCAAGGCGGGCAAGCTGCCCTGGGAGATCGAACGCGAGGAATATGCGCTCGAGTACGGCACCGACCTGCTGGAGATCCACCGCGACGCCATCAGCGAGGGCGCCCGGGTCCTGGTCGTGGACGACGTGCTGGCCACCGGCGGCACCGCCTCGGCCACGGCCCGGCTGGTCGAACGGCTGGGTGGGACCGTGGTGGGGTTCGGCTTCCTGGTCGATCTGACCTTCCTGGGTGGTCGAGCCAAGCTCGCGGGCTACGACGTGGTCTCGCTCCTCGAATACTCGCTGAGCAGCAGAGGTCCAGAGGCCCAGAGGCCCTGTGGGCCAGATCTGTGCACTTCCTGGTGTCAGACGCCTCGATGTGCACGGATTTGGGGTGAGAAGCGACGGGAGCGGGGTCGCGGTAGGGCACACTGGACAGGTGGCCACCGTCGATCGCGTCCTGCCCTGGCGACGGCACAGCGCGCCCCGTCCGAGGAGATCGCGCCTCTGGTGGGGGCGTTCCACGAACACCACCCCCGGGCCTCGGCGGCCATGATCACCCGGGCTTACGAGCGGGCCCGCGACGCCCACGACGGCCAGACCCGCAAATCGGGTGATCCGTACATCACCCACCCGGTGTCGGTGGCCAAGATCGTGGCCGAGCTGGGCCTCGACGACATCACCATCTCGGCGGCGCTGCTGCACGACGCGGTCGAGGACACCGGCATCACCCTGGCCGACCTGACCGCCGAGTTCGGCGCCGACGTGGCCGCCATCGTCGATGGCGTGACCAAGCTCGACCGGCTCAAGTTCGACTCCAAGGAGGCTCAGCAGGCAGCCACCATGCGCAAGATGCTGGTGGCCATGGCCAAGGACCTGCGGGTCCTCATCATCAAGCTGTCCGACCGGCTGCACAACATGCGCACCATCGCCGCCATGCCGGCCTGGAAGCAGGAGCGCACCGCCCAGGAGACCCTCGACATCTATGCCCCGTTGGCGCACCGCCTGGGCATGCAGGAGATGAAGCAGCAGCTCGAGGACCTCGCCTTCGCCGCCCTGCACCCCAAGCGCTTCGCCGAGATCGACCACATGGTGGCCACCCGATCGCCCGAGCGGGAGATCTACCTGACCCAGGTGCTCGTGGACGTCCGTGAGCGGCTGGTGGAGCTGCGCATCACCGCCGAGGTGACCGGTCGACCCAAGCACATGTGGAGCATCTACGAGAAGATGGTGGTCAAAGGCCGCGAGTTCGACGAGATCTTCGACCTGGTGGGCATGCGGGTGGTGGTCCCCACGGTCAAGGACTGCTACGCCGCTCTGGGGTCGATCCACGCCACCTGGAAGCCGGTGCAGGGTCGCTTCAAGGACTACGTGGCCATGCCCAAGTTCAACCTCTACCAGTCGCTGCACACGACGGTGGTGGGTCCGCAGGGCAAGCCGCTGGAGGTGCAGATCCGCACCGGCGAGATGCACAGCCGGGCCGAGTTCGGCGTGGCCGCCCATTGGAACTACAAGGACGACCACACCTCCGACGCCGAACTGGCCTGGCTGAACCGCATCGTCGACTGGCAGCAGGAGACCAGCGACCCCAGCCAGTTCATGGCCAACCTGAAGATCGACCTCGAGCAGGACGAGGTCTTCGTGTTCACGCCCAAGGGTCGGGTCATCACCCTGCCGGTGGGGGCCACGCCGATCGACTTCGCGTACGCCATCCACACCGAGGTCGGCCACGCCTGCATCGGGGCCCGGGTGAACGGTCGGCTGGTGCCGCTCGACTCGCCGGTGTCGTCGGGCGACTCGATCGAGATCTTCACGTCGAAGGTGGAGAGCGCCGGGCCCTCGCAGGACTGGCTCAAGTTCGTCAAGACCCACCGGGCGGCCAACAAGATCCGTCAGTGGTACTCGCGTGAGCGGCGCGAGGACGCCATCGAGACCGGCACCGATGAGCTGGTCAAGGCGCTTCGCCGCGAGGGCCTGCCGGTCCAGAAGATCCAGTCGTCCAAGACCCTCGACGAGGTGGCCGAGTCGCTCAACTACGTCGACCTGGACGCCCTCAAGGCCGCCATCGGCGAGAACCACGTGTCGGCCCTGTCGGTGGCCGAGCGGGTGCGCCGCCACCTCCAGGATGTCGACCCCACACGCGAGGAGCAGCTGTCCATCTCGGTGCGCGAGCCCAGCCGACACGGCCGCCGACACGGCGGGAACACGGCCGGGGTGCACGTCGAGGGACTCGACGACGTGATGGTGCGCCTGTCGCGGTGCTGCACCCCGGTGCCCGGTGACCACGATCATGGGGTTTGTGACCCGGGGTCGGGGCGTCTCGGTGCACCGGGCCGACTGTGCCAACGCCGTGTCGCTGGCGGTGGGCCAAGCCGACCGCCTCATCGAGGTGGAGTGGGACGAGGACCGCACCGGCACCTTCGTGGCCTCCATCGAGGTCAAGGCGCTCGATCGGTCACGTCTGCTGCGTGACGTGAGCGCGGTGCTGGCCGACGCCCACGTGAACATCATCGCCTGCAACACCATCACCGGCTCGGACCGGATCTCCAAGATGCGCTTCGACTTCGAGTTGGGCGATTCCAACCACCTCGACGCCCTCATCCGCTCCATCAAGCAGATCGACAGCATCTACGACGCCTATCGGGTACTGCCCGGGTCGGGTGGCTAGGTCCGGTCAACCTTGCGACGCTGTGGCTCGCCGAAGTGCCGGTCGGAGCGCGCCGGGCCCCTTCGGGGCTCGCGTTGCTCGGGAGGTTCCTGGTTCCAGGCGCGGTAGCCAGCATCGGTGGCCCGGTAGAGCCGAAAGGGGCAGTCCGCTGGTCTCGTCGGCGTTGGCCGGCCGGGACCTCGTCGTTGGAACCGTGTCCCGGCTCAGCCAGGCCGCGATGCGATTCGTCCGCGTGGCACGCCCACGTTCCGCCAGGCAAACCATGCTCTGGGCCCAGGGCGGACGCCGCCCGATGCCTGGCCGCGGATCGCGGCGTTGCGCCGAGCGACCCTCTCGCGCATCATGACGGCCATGCTCGCGATCGTCGGCCTACTCCTGGTGCTCGTAGCGGTCGCAGGCGGAGGCTGGCTGGCGATCAAGTACACCCCGAAGAACATCGACCCGGTCCCCGTCGACGAGACTTGGAGCTCAATCGCGACGTTCTACCGCGGCAGACCCGATCGAGACACCGAAGTCGACCTCGGCGACGGCTGGTCGAGCAGCCAGGATCCAGGCGCCGCGTTCGAGGTGTCCTGGATCAGTCACACCCACGAACTGGTGGTCCTGCGACGCCAAGCACATCCCGATTTCATCTCCGGGGCCGGCCTCGTGTCAGCCATACCAGGGCGCCTCGATCCCAGAGCAACCGGCATGAAGGCCCTCGCCATCGCCGATCTCGACCAGATCCGTGCCATCCACCCCGAACGACTGGTGGCCACACCCGACGGTCTCGACCAGCTCACAACCGCTCTCGGTCACCCCTATCAGCCCCCGCACCGCGATGACCCACACTGGGCCAACCCCGCGCCGCCTCCTCAGCCACGCGCCCACCCCGACCTCTAGGCCTGACCTACGTGCCATTCGGCCTCGGTTGATCGGCGGCGGAGGTTGCCCTGTTCCCCGTCCGCCGGTTGCTCCCGGGCTTGCTCGACCTCGACCCGAAGTCCCCGCCGTCCGGCTTCGGTCTGATGGGCAACGTTGATGTCGAGAACGTGGTTGGCCTCCTGCTCGGAGAAGCCGAACGGGGCGTCGCAAAGCGCTCGCACTGCGGCGGGACGGTCGGCCGAGGCGCGAACCACGGCGTTGATCTCCTCCATCCTGTCGAGTGCGCTGGCCATCGCGACCATCAGATCGAGGCGCTGGCGGATCGCCCAGCGTTCCAACTCGGGGTCGACGCCACCTGCCGTCATGCTTGCAGTGTGCTCGATCGACTGAGAGTAAGCACGGTCGAACTGCGCTCGGTCGCTGCGCCCAACTGCCGTTCGGCGTTGCCCGAGGGTGGCTCACTCGGTCGCCGAAGTTCTCCTAAAAGCGGTCATCGCGTGACCGGTTCACCCGCGGATCATGTAGGTCGAGAGTCGAACAGAGGGGAGACCGTCGATGTACGAGCCGGAACCTGACGACGAGGTGAGCGGGCTTGTCGGCTATGTCGATCAACAGCTCGATGCCATCCGCGCGGCTGCGATCGGACTGACTGAGGAGCAGCTCAGGGCGCGGCCCTGTCGTAGCGATCTGTCGATCGGTGGCCTGATCAAGCACGCGACCTACGTCATGCGCGGCGCAACCGAGCGTCTGGTCGGTCAGACGCCACCGGCTGATCTCGATGACACTGCGGTCGCCGCCTACCGGGCGAGCTTCGCGCTCACCGACGAGGAGACCGGCGCCACCACGCTGGCCGGGTTCGACGCGACTCGCCCTGGGTACCTCGCGGTGATGGCCGGCACTGATCCCGGTGCCGCGACGGTCGAGCCGCCCGCACCGTGGCACGGCATCCACGACTCGCGACCGGCCCGCGCCCGTTACTACCTCGTCCATCAGATCGAGGAGCTCGCCCGCCATGCCGGCCACGCCGACATCATCCGGGAGCAGATAGACGGGATGGCCGTGCCTGCCATCGTGCTCAGCGAGTCCGGCGCGTCCGCCAACGACTTCTTCCAGCCCTACGCCGCGCCACCCGGCACGATCGGCGCTCGAAGCAACGGTTGGCCGAATGGAGCCGGGCCCCTCGGAGCGCAGGTGGCCGAGGAGTGAATCACGGGCGTTGAGGATCGGGTGAGTTCTCTGCGCTTCGTCGGCTACGTCGTCGATCTCCTAGGCCCCCACGAGCCCGTTCCAGTAACCGAGCACCAACGGTCCCCAACCGGTGCTCGGCATGCCCATCGAGCAGCGCCGTTCTGTGCGCCCCACCGACGATTGTTGGAACCAGGCCGGTGGTCCGCTCGCACACCACGACACCAGTGCAGAGTCCCGAACCCAATCAGTAGATCTTGACCCGGCCCGCCACGCGCACCAGGTGGGTCTCTTCGAGGCTGAGACCCGACAGGTACCACTGGCCGCGGTCGGGGGCCAGGCGGAGCCGCGTGATCTGGCGGGCCCGTAGCCGCTCGAGCAGTGCGAACGGGAGCCACACCTTCGACGCCCCCTGTTCGATGTCGACCAGGACCGTTGCGCAGGGATTGACCAGGGATGGAGGCAACGTGAGGTCGGTGCCGCCCAGAAGCGATCCAGGACTGGGTGGGGCGGAGACCTCCGCGACCGCTGCGAGCGCTGTGTCGCAGACGCGGAGTCGGCCGTTGTCGAGGCCCTCGATGGGCGAGATCATCGGGCGGGTGGCCGCCGCTCGTAGCTCATCGGCGACAACGGTGGCCGTCGGCCCGTCCTGCCCTGACTCGACGGTCCAGACGACGGTCTCCCAGCAGCCACGCCACGCCGTGAGCTCGCCGACGCCGGCCGGAAGGGCCAGGCGAACCGGTTCGCCCTCCATCGTGTGCAGCAGCGTCAACGCACGGAGCAAGTCCCCTGTGGCTACTTCGATGACCATCGTTGCACCCCTCCCTTTCGAGGGCCCAGCGATCATGCAGGGTAGGCCTGCGGGCCGGCGCGGACGCTCGATGTGGCGGAGGGCTCCCGGTCAGCCGGCCGGTAGGACGCGGCACTGGCCCGTGAAGCGGCCGATCGGATGGTCGTTGCCGGTGCCGTTGGTGAACCAGAGCCGACCGATGCGGCCGTAGGTGGGCGACCAACGGCTGGCAGGTGGATCGACGATCCGGGACAGGACCGTCGGCCCTGCGCCAGGGACCTTCGGCCCTGCGCCAGGTGACCTTCGGCCCTGCGCCAGGTGACCTTCGGCCGCGGTGTGACCCGGTCGGCCCATGGTTCGCTGGGGCCATGACGAACACGATGGCCATGAGGATGATCCCGGAGAGCGAAGCAGATCTGCTCGCGGCCGCGTCGGGGGTGACACCCGAGGTGGCCGGCGACCGTGTCGGTCGGCTGTCGGAACTGGAGCGGACCGTGCTCGAGTGGAGCGCGCCGCTGGCCGACGACGTCCTGTCGGACCGCGAGATCGCGCATCGCCTCGGGATCCACCGCAACCAGGTTCGTCGCACCCGCGACCTGGCGGCCGGCAAGCTCCGCCATCCCGCGTTCTGCGGCTGAATCACCACGCCGCGCCGACACCGGTCTCCCGTCCGGCGCCCCGCCGACGCGCGGACCGGCCGCGGTTGAGTACCTTCGGCACCTCACGCGATCGGGGCCCGTCTGGAGCCCTCCCCCGATGATGAGGGAGCAACACCGTGGGTGGCTGGAGCTTGGTCGGGTTGGTGCTCGTCGGGTACGCCCTGGCGGCGCGCCGGCTCGATCGCCTGTCGATCACGGCGCCGATCGTGATGGTCGTGGCCGGGACGGTGCTCGGGGTCGGGTTCCTCGACGTGCTCCCGGCGAACCCCGACGCCCAGACCATCCGGCTCGTGACCGAGCTCACTCTGGCGCTGATCCTGTTCGCCGACGCGTCGACCATCGACCTGCGCCAGGCCGAGGGTGACCTGGGACCGCCAGCTCGGTTGCTGGGCATCGGACTGCCCCTGACCCTCGCGCTGGGTGCGGTCGCCGCACGCCTCGTGTTCCCGTCCTTGTCGTGGGCCGACGCAGGGCTGATCGGCGCCATCCTGGCTCCGACCGACGCGGCGCTGGGGGTGGCGGTGGTGACCAACCCGGCGGTGCCAGCCCGCATCCGTCGGGCGCTCAACATCGAGAGCGGACTCAACGACGGGATCGCCACCCCGATCGTCTCGGTCCTGCTCGTCGTGGTGGTGGCGGGCCAGGCTCATCAAGGCTGGGCTCGGGACGCGCTCCTCGAGCTCACCCGTGGCGCGGTCATCGGCGTCACCCTCGGGTTCATGGGGGGATGGCTCGTCCGCCGGGCGCGGGCCGCGTCATGGAGCACGCCGATGTCCGATCAGCTCACGGTCCTCGGCCTGGCCCTCCTGGCCTACGGCGTGGCTGTGAGCCAGTCGGGCAACGGTTTCGTCGCGGCGTTCCTGGCTGGTCTGGTCTTCGGCGCGGCCACGCGCGGCCAGCTCGAGCAGGCGACCGAGTTCGCCGACACCGTCGGCCTCTTCTCGTCGTTCCTCGTGTGGGCGATCTTCGGGGCCGCGTTCGTCGGACCCGTGCTGCGCGGGGGCATCCACCTCCGACCCATCCTGTACGCGGTGGCGAGCCTCACCATCGTGCGGATGATCCCCGTCGCGTGCTCCCTGCTGCGCGACGGGCTTCGACCGGACACCGTGGCGTTCATCGGCTGGTTCGGACCCAGGGGACTGGCGTCGGTGGTGTTCTCGCTCATCGCCTTCGACGCGTTGGGGGGACACCACCTGGCCACCTCGTTGGCCGAGGTGACGACCTGGACGATCCTGCTGTCGGTGTTCGCCCACGGGTTGAGCTCCGGGCCCCTGGCCGCCTGGTACGGCCGACGCCTGGCCGGCGCCGCGCCCGACGCCGCCGAGCTGGCCGTCGTGGCCCCCACCCGGCTACGCAAGCGGAGCCTGCTCTAGCGGTCTACCCGCCGCCGGACCACGAGATCGTCTTCCCGGGTCGGTGGGAGATCCAGGTCGATGGCTCAGGATCCCGTCGACGGGCTGATCTTCTCGGCGTCGCAGCGGACATAGCCGGGTGCAGCGCTGCCGCACGAGGGGGTGAACACCACAGCCGGGGGGTGGCTCGCCACGCTCGGCTTCGACAAAGCGGGCGCGGTGGTGGTCGAACAGGCCGCGGTGGTGAACGGACCCGTGCCGAAGGCGGCGGTGCCACACGGGGTGCCCAGACCGGTCGGCCCGTCGTAGCCGACGCCGGCGGTGCACAGGTAGGTCCCGCACGCCCCGTTCGACCCCGAGGTCACGTCGAACAGCGAACCGGTGTCGGCGTAGGTCGTGGACATCGGAGAGTCGGGGTAGGCCAGGGCGTAGACGCTGGCGATGATCGGTGACGCCAGGCTCGTCCCGCCGAAGTCCTCCCAGCCCGGGTCGCCCCCGTAGCTGTCGTAGATGGCCTCTCCTGGGGATCCGGCCAAGGCCGACACGTCGGCGGTGGTTCGGTGGGCGCACGCGTCGCTCTGCCAGGCGGGCTTGGGCTCCTGGCTCGAACAGCCGCTCTGGGCGCCGCTCCAGGCCGTCTCGGTCCAACCCCGGGCGCTGGCGTCGGCTGACAGCTGCGTGCCACCCACCGCCACCACCGACGGCGAGCTGGACGGGTAGCTGGTGCCGTAGCCGGCATCGCCGGTCGAGAACGTGGTCACGATCCCAGCGTGGCTGAACGAGCTGTCGTAGCTCGCTTCGCCACTGAACTCGGCGGCACCCCAGCTGTTGGAGATGGCGGTCGGCGTCCGGCCGGCGGCCACCCCTTCGGCCACCGCCAGGTTGGCCACGCTGCTCGACTTCGCCTCGACCAACACGATGTGGCAGTACGGGCAGATGGCTGACACCGTGTCCAGGTCGAGGGAGATCTCCTCGCTCCAACCGGCGTTGGCGGTCGGGTAGGAACCGGCCACGCCGGACTGGTTGAGCTTGGCGAAGCAGCCGTTGGCCGTGGTGCAAGCCGGCAGGCCGTAGGCGGCGCGATACACCGCCAGGTCCGACTCGGCCTTGGGATCGTCATAGGCGTCGACGATGGCCACCGTGCGGCCGCCGCCGGTGACCTGCGAGGGCAGCTCGTAGGCATCCTGGAGCTGGCACGGGCTGAGTCCGGCGTGCGGGTTCGAGGGGCACACGGGCCGGGCGAAGTCCCACGGCTGGTAGGCGTAGAGCTGGTCGTCGAGCGAACCCACGTACACCACCCCGTTGGCCACCGCCGGCGACGAGGCCACCGCCGCCCCCGTCGACGTCGACCACATGGGGGTGCAGACGGTGGGAGTTCCCGAGCAGCCGGTCGTGCCGGAGGCGTCGAAGGTGTAGAGCCGGTGATCGTCGGAGCCCACGAACACCATGGCGTTGGCCACTGCGGGCGACGAGCGGATCACGCCACCGGTGTCGGCCGTCCACAGCGGGGCGCAGGTCTTGGGTGAGCCGGTGCAGTTCGTCTGGCCGAGCGCGTCGAGCGCGTACAGCTCGTGGTCCGCCGAGCCGATGTACACGACGTTGCTGGCCACCGCCGGCGATCCCACGATCGGGCCACCGGTGACCGCGGTCCACAGCGGCGCGCAGACCACGGGTGAGCCGCTGCATCCGGAGGAGCCGGCTGCGTCGAAGGCGGACAGGACCCCGTTCGAGGCGCCCACGTACACGACCCCGCCGTTGACCGCCGGGGACGAGAAGGTGATCGCCGCACCCGTGGTGGCCGTCCACAACGGGTTGCACGTGGCGGGCGACCCGGCGCAGCCGGTGGTGCCGAGGGCGCTGAAGGCGTACAGGTGGCCGTCGGTCGAGCCCACGTAGACGGTGGATCCCACCACTGCCGGGGTGTCCTCGATGCTGCCGCTGGTCGGGGCTGTCCACAGCGGGGCACAGGTGACGCCCGAGCAGTTGGTGACCCCGGCGCGGTCGAAGGCGTAGAGGTGGCCGTCGGTGGAACCCACGTAGACGATGTCGTTGGCCACCGTGGGCGACGAGAGGATCGACCCTCCGGTGGCGGCGGTCCACAGCGGCGTGCACAGCTTCGGTGAGCCGCTGCAGTCGGTGGTGCCCGTGGCGTCGAAGGCCTCGAGCGTGCCGCCGGTGGTGCCCACGTACACGACGCCATCGACCACCGCCGGCGACGACGAGATCGTCCCGGCCGCCCCGATGGCCCCAGCCGGCTCGATCAACGCGGTCCACAGGGGTTGGCAGCTGTCGGGGCTCCCGGCACAGTTCGTGGTGCCCGTGGCGCTGAAGGCGTACAGGCGTCCGTCGTCGGAGGTGACGTAGGCGACGCCCGAGGCCACCGCCGGGGACGAGTAGATGGCCCCGCCGGTCGGGCCGGTGAAGGTTGCGGTCAGCGTGGTCAGGCCGGCCGCGGGCACCCCGCCGTCGGGGGTGGCGCGGTTGTTGCCCGAGCCGAAGCCGAACTGGGTCCAGTCGCACCCGGAAGCGGCCAGGACCACCATCGTCAGCGCGAGCGCGGCGACCCAACGTCGCCGCCCCCTGGATCGAAACATGCGCGCCCCTCGGTCGATGCCGTCGTCTCCTGCTTGCCAGGATCGACCGTATCGGTGGCCAGCTTTAGGTCGTCGGCCGGTGCCAGATGCCCAAGTCCCCCTCAGCGGGTCTATGGGTTCGGGCCCCGACCACCCCCTCCGGTAACGTCCGGCCGTGGCTGGATTCCAGGCCCCCAAGGGCACCCATGACGTGTTGCCGCCGGCTTCGGCGCGCTGGCAGCAACTGGTCGCCACCTTCGCGACGCTGGCCGGGCGGGCCGGGTACGGCCTGATCCAGAGCCCCATGTTCGAGGACGTGGGCGTCTTCCAACGGGTGGGTGAAGGTACTGACGTGGTGCGCAAGGAGATGTACGACTTCGCGGACAAAGGCGGGCGCCATCTGGCCCTGCGTCCCGAGGGCACGGCGTCGGTGGCCCGCGCCTACGTCGAGCACCGTCCTCCAACCCCGTGGAAGGTCTGGTACGCGGCGCCCAGCTTCCGCTACGAACGGGCCCAGGCCAACCGGTACCGCCAGCACCACCAACTCGGGGTGGAGGCCATCGGCAGCGCCGACGCCGACCTCGACGTCGAGGTCATCACCCTGCTGGGCGACTTCTACGCCGCCCTCGGCCTGCGTCAGGTCGATCTGGTGCTCAACTCGATCGGTACCCCGGCCGACCGGGTGGCCTACGTCGACACGCTGCGCACCTTCCTGCGGGATCGGATCGCCGATCTCCCGGCCGAGGACGCGGCCAAGATCGACGACCACCCGATGCGCGTCCTCGACTCCAAATTGATGGAGACCGCCGACGTCGTGGGCGATGCGCCGCTGCTCATGGATTCGCTGTCGCCCGAGGCTGGCGACCACTTCGATCGGGTCCAGGCCGGGCTGAGCGCGGCCGGGTTCGAGTTCCGCATCGACCCTCGCCTGGTGCGCGGGCTCGACTACTACACCCACACCGCCTTCGAGTTCCAGAGCGGGGCCCTGGGCGGGGCCCAGAACACGATCGGCGGGGGCGGCCGCTACGACGGGCTCATCCAGGAGTTGGGCGGCCCGGCCACACCCGGCGTCGGCTTCGGCACCGGCATCGAGCGCATCCTGGCCACGTGCGATGCCGAGGCAGTGTTCCCCCCTCCGACGTCGCCGGTCCAGGTGTTCGTCATCGACACCTCGGGCGGGGACGGCGCCCGTGACCTGACCGTGGCCCTGCGCCGGGCGGGCATCGGGGCCGATCGGGCGTTCGGTGGGGGCGGCTACAAGTCCCAGCAGAAGCAGGCCGACCGCTCGCCCGCGCCCATACTGGTCACCCTCCGACCCGACGGCTACTCGACCCGGGCGTCCGAACCGGCGTCGGTCGACCTGGTCGAGCGGGTGGCCGCCCTGGTCGAGGACCGCCTCGGCCTCCGACCCCTCCCCAAGGAACGCTCGTGAGCTCCGATCCCACCGGTGGTGCCCCCGATCAGGCCGATCAGGCCGACTCGGGGCCCATGCGCACCGACTACTGCGGCGAGCTGCGGGCGGGCGACATCGGTCGGCAGGTCGCCGTGTGCGGTTGGGTGGCCCGCCGTCGCGAGCATGGCGAGCACCTGGCGTTCATCGATGTGCGCGACCGCACGGGGATCGTCCAGTGCGTGGTGGACGGGGCCCACGACCTGCGCAGCGAGTACGTGGTCCGGGTCACCGGAGCCGTGCGCGAACGCCCCGAGGGGACGATCAACCCCGGCCTGCCCAGCGGCGAGATCGAGATCGGTCCCGCTCAGGTCGAGATCCTGAGCGCGGCCGAACCGCCGCCCTTCCAGATCGACGAGCGGGTGGACGTGGACGAGACGGTTCGCCTCCGCTACCGCTACGTCGACCTACGTTCGCCGCGCATGCAACGGAACCTGCAGGTGCGGGCCACGGTCAACAGCGCGCTGCGCCGGGCCATGGAGGCCCAGGGCTTCACCGAGGTGGAGACCCCGATGCTCATCGCGTCCACGCCCGAGGGGGCGCGTGACTTCGTGGTCCCGTCCCGGTTGAGTCCGGGCAGCTTCTACGCGCTGCCCCAGAGCCCGCAGCTGTTCAAGCAGCTGTGCATGGTGGGTGGGGTCGACCGCTACTACCAGATCGCCCGTTGCCTGCGGGACGAAGATCTGCGGGCTGATCGCCAGTTCGAGTTCATGCAGCTCGACGCCGAGGCCAGCTTCGTGACCCAGGCCGAGGTGCTGGCCTTCATCTCCGAGGCGGTGGCCGAGGCCGCCGAGGCGGTGACCGGCGAGCGTCCGGCCGAGGTGCCGGTCATGACCTGGCACGAGGCGCAGGAGCGCTTCGGCTCCGACAAGCCCGACGTCCGGTTCGGCCTCGAACTGACCGAGCTGACCGAGATCTTCGCCCACACCGGGTTCAATGCATTCAAGGCCCCGTGCATCAAGGGCATCCGGGTGCCCGGTGCCGGCGAGCTGGGGCGCAACCGCTTGGACGCGCTCACCGATCAGGCCAAGCGTTGGGGAGCCAAGGGGTTGGTGTGGATGCGGGTCGAGCCGGCCGAGCCGATCGTTGGGGCCGACGGCACCCGCCTGGCGCTCAACTCGCCGGTGGCCAAGTTCCTGTCGGACCAGGAGCAGGCCGCGCTCATCGCCACCCTGCAGGTGGAGGTGGGCGATCTCATCCTGATCGTGGCCGACGAGCGGCCCGGGGTGAACCACGTGCTGGGGCTGCTGCGCCTGGAGCTCGGGCGGCCGCCGGTCAACCAGGGTGGGTTCCACTTCCTCTGGGTGGTCGACTTCCCCCTGTTCGAGTCCATCGACGACCAGGGTCGGCCGATCTCGGCCCACCATCCCTTCACCATGCCCCACACCGAGGACTGGGCCCTGCTCGACAGCACCGATCCGGCGGATCTGCTGGCCATCCGCAGCCAGGCCTACGACCTGGTCCTCAACGGGTGGGAGTTGGGATCGGGCAGCGTGCGGATCCATCGCTCCGACATCCAGTCGCGCATCTTCGGGCTGCTCGGCATCACCCCCGACGAAGCCCAGGCGAAGTTCGGCTTCCTGCTCGACGCCTTCCGGTACGGGGCGCCACCCCACGCCGGCTTCGCCTTCGGCATCGACCGCCTGGCCGCGCTGCTGGCCGGCGAGGAGAACATCCGGGAGGTCATCGCCTTCCCGAAGACCCAGTCGGGCACCGACCCGCTCACCTCGGCGCCCACGCCGCTCGACCCGGCGCAGTTGACCGAGCTGGGCCTGCGGGTGCTCCCCCCACCGACCTGAACTACTCCCCTTCTCCCCGGAGGAGAGCGGGTCAGGTGCAGAGCTCGACGCCCACGGCTCCGGGGCCGGCCGTCGGGAAGAGCTGCTCGAGGCCCCGTTGGGCGCTCGACGCGGTGGGGAAGAGCACCACCCGCACCTCGATACCCGCCGCGCCGCGCCACCAGCTCGGTGGCGGCAGCGGTGGACAGGGCGAACCCGAGGCGCTCGAGCTCGTCGGCCAGCGCTCGCCCCACCTCCTGTGCCGGCGCCAGGCTGGTCAGGAACCTCACCCGGAACGGATTGGGCAGTGCGCTCGATCCGTCGACCACCGGGCTCAGGCCACATGGCATGACGATGCCCTGCACCGCCTCTGCCACTGTGGCCCGGCCCGCGGTCGGCGACGAGGTCGGGGTGTCGCCACTGGCATCGGACCGGGGGGCCGCGGGCGCGAAGAACCCGCTGCGGGCCGCGGTGGGGGACAGGCCTGGCGCGGGGGCCGCCGGCCCGTCGCCACCTTCGTGGGGAGGTGTGTCGGCGCTGGCGTCCGGGGCCGACCGCGCCGGGTCCGCGGTCGGTGCGCTAGGAGGCAGCCGCGGTATGGCCGACGGGCGGGTGCCGGTTGGCGTGGCGGTGTCTCGCGTGCGTTTGCCTCGGATCGGGATGCCGATGAGCCGGCGCCAGATGAAGGCGATCAGACCGCCGAGCACGATGGCCCAGACCAGGATCCGACCCACGACCGGCAAGCCCGAGGCGATCATGATGTCATCGTTGCACTTCGGATGGGTGCAGTGGCGAACCGGGCCGGGGACAGCGCTGAGGCCACGCCCGGCCGGCCGGTAGCCTCGGGCCATGGCCAGCGCGTCGCCGAGCGACCTGTTCTCCGCCGCCGCGTCGGATCGCCTGGCTCGCCAGGCGCCACTGGCGGCGCGGCTGCGTCCGGCCGCGCTCGACGAGATCGTCGGCCAGGAGCACCTGATCGGCCCGGGACAACCCTTGCGCGCCCTCATCGAAGCGGATCGGTTGTCGTCGGTCATCCTCTGGGGGCCGCCGGGCACCGGCAAGACCACGCTGGCGCAGCTCATCGCCCACACGACGGCGAAGGCGTACGTGCAGCTCTCCGCAGTGAACGCCACTGTCAAGGACGTGCGGGAGGTGGCCCAGTCCGCCCAGGACCGCCTCGGTCAGCACGGCCAAGGCACGATCCTGTTCCTCGACGAGGTCCACCGGTTCAACAAGGCGCAGCAGGACGCGCTGCTGCCGTCGGTGGAGTCAGGATTGCTGGTGCTCATCGGGGCCACCACCGAGAACCCGTACTTCGAGGTGAACCCTCCGCTCCTGTCGCGCTCCACGTTGTTCCGCCTCGCTCCGCTGGACCTGGGCGCGCTCACCAGCCTGGTCGAGCGGGGACTGGCCGCGGAGGGGGCGACCGCCGCGCCCGACGCCGTCACCCACATGGTGGAGCGGGCCGGAGGCGACGGGCGCCATGCGCTGACCAGCACCGAGGTGGCCGTCGCGCTGGCTCGACAACGAGGGGAGCCGCCGGTCGTGGAGCTGGCCGATGCCGAAGCCGCGCTGGGGACCAAGGCGCTGCGGTACGGCCGAGACGACCACTACGACGTCATCAGCGCGTTCATCAAGAGCATCCGCGGTTCCGATCCCGACGCCGGCCTCTACTGGCTGGCCCGGATGCTCGAGTCAGGTGAGGACGCCCGGTTCATCGCCCGCCGCCTGGTCATCCTGGCCTCCGAGGACATCGGCCGAGCCGACTCCACCAGCCTCCTGGTGGCCGACGCCGCGGCACGCGCCGTCGAGTTCGTGGGGCTGCCCGAAGCGCAGCTGAACCTGGCCCACGCCGTGGTGCACCTGGCCACGGCCCCCAAGTCGAACCGGGTGACCCTGGCCCTGGGCCGGGCCCGCGCCGACGTGGCCGAGCGTGCCCCGGGCGAGGTGCCCGACCACCTGCGTGACGCCCACTACCGCGCCGCCGCCGGCCTGGGTCACGGTCAGGGCTATCGGTACCCCCACGACGACCCCCGCGGGTGGGTGCCCCAGCAGTACCGCCCCGGGGAGTTGGACGGCAACGTGTACTACGAGCCGTCGAGCCACGGCGACGAGGCGGCGCTGCGTCAGGTGGACAGGTCCGCGGGGCCAGGTTCAGGCCCGACCGTCGTGCCACCGGTACAGCCCGCGGTCCGACCTGGTGAGGAGGTCGGACCGTGAGCGCAGGGGACCTGGTCGCGGTGATCCTGAGCGTGGTGGTGGTGGCGGTGGTGGCCGCCATGGCCGTGGCCGTGGCCTCGCTGCTGCGATCGCTGCGCGAGTTGCGGGCCACTCTCGAACGGCTACAGGCCGACGCCGTGCCCCTCATGGGTCAACTGCGCGACACGGTCTCGGCCGCCGGGGCCGAGGTCGACCGGGTGGACGGTCTGCTCGACTCGGCCGAAGCCATCTCGGCGCGGGTGGACGGGGCGTCGCGGCTGGGTTACCTGGCCTTTCGGGCGCCCGTGATCCGGGTGATGGCCTTCGGTCGTGGCGTGGGCCGGGGCTGGCGACGACTGGCCGGTCGGGATGCTGCGCCCGCCAAGGCCCGTGTGCGTTGATGTTCAAGCGCGTCCGCTGGTTCACCGTCGGTGTCGTCGCCGGCGCCGGCACCACCATGTACAGCTACGTGCGGTGGCGCGAGAGCCGCAGTCGTCTGGCACCTGACCGGTTGTCCGAGACGGTGGTGGGCGCGGCGCGGGTGGTCGGCCGGCAGGCTCGGGTCACTGGTGGCTCCATGTCGTCGGCGCTGCACGAGGCGCTGGCCGAGGGACGCGACGCAATGGCCGAAGCCGAGGCCCGCATCGCCGCGGAGCTGGATCGTCCGGGCCCGCGCCCGCCCTCCCGGCCGGACCGCTGAGCCGTGGTCGGTAGGCTGGACCGGCCATGAACCCCATGACCGCCGACGAGTTGCGCCGCGCCTTCCTCAGCTTCTTCGCCGACCGCGGCCACACGGTGGTCCCGGCCGCCAGCCTCATCCCGCACGATCCCGATCTGCTCTTCACCGTGGCCGGCATGGTGCCGTTCAAGCCCTACTTCCTCGGTGCCGAGATCGCCCCGAATCCCCGGGTCACCACCGTGCAGACCTGCGTGCGGGTGGACGGCAAGGAGAACGATCTCGAGGAGGTCGGCCGCGACAGCAGTCACCTGAGCTTCTTCGAGATGCTGGGCAACTTCAGCTTCGGCGACTACTTCAAGGCCGAGGCCATTCCCATGGCCTGGGACATGGTCACCAACCTGTTCGGCATCGATCCCGATCAGTTGTGGGTCACGGTCCACACCGACGACGAGGAGGCCGAGCAGCTCTGGATCGAATCGGCCGGGGTGGCGCCTGAGCGCATCCAGCGTCTGGGTGACAACTGGTGGGGTCCCCCAGGGGGCCCACCGGGTCCGTGCGGGCCCAACTCGGAGATCTTCGTGGACCTGGGGGAGCGCTACGGCCGGGGCGGCGGCCCGGGGCACGGTAGCGAGACCCGTTTCCTCGAGATCTGGAACCTGGTGTTCATGCAGTACAACCGCGACCGCGACGGCGTGGACACCGAGCTGCCCCGCAAGAACATCGACACCGGTGCCGGGCTCGAGCGCATCCTGGGCGTGCTCCAGGGCAAGGACTCGGTGTGGGAGATCGACGTGATGGTCCCGCTCATCGAGACAGCCCAGTCGGTCACCGGCCGCCAGCTGGGTCGGTCCGAAGCCGAGGACGTGTCCCTGCGCATCCTGGCCGAGCACGCCCGGACCATGAGCTTCCTGGTCAGCGATGGGGTCTTCCCCTCCAACGAGGGTCGGGGCTACGTCGTGCGGCGCGTGATCCGTCGGGCGGTGCGCCACGCCTACCTGCTCGACGTCGATCACCTGGTCACCCCCAGCCTGGTCGACACCACCGTCGAGGTCATGGGTGAGGCCTACCCGGCGCTGGTCAAGAACCACGGGTTCCTGCGCGACGTGATGGCGCACGAGGAGGATCGGTTCCGCCAGACCCTCAAGGCCGGTACCACCATCCTGGATGCCGAGCTCGACGCCCTCGATGCAGGCGCTCGCCTGCCCGGCGCGGTGGCCTTCGTCCTGCACGACACCCACGGGTTCCCGCTGGAGCTGACCCGCGAGATCACTCTCGAGCGCGGGGTCGATGTCGACGAGGCCGGCTTCGCCCAGGCCATGGCCGACCAGAAGCAGCGGGCCAAGGATGCCCGGCGCCGCGACGGCGTGGCCGCCGATCTGTCCCAGTTCCAGGAGGTGCTCGACGAGTTCGGCCCCACCGAGTTCGTAGGTCGCGACCGATTCGAGGTCGACGCCCGGGTGCTGGCACTGGTCGGGCCCGACGACGGGCAGGTCTCGGTCGTGTTGGACCGCTCCCCCTTCTACGCGGAGAGCGGCGGCCAGGTGGGCGACACCGGCACGATCGTCACCGATACCGGTCGGGTGGAGGTGAGCGACACCACCTACGTGCTTCCCCGCCTGCACCGCCACCAGGGTCGCATCGTCGAGGGAGAGATCGTGGTGGGCCAGCAGGCAACCGCCTCCATCGACGTCGAACGTCGCGATGCCATCCGCCGCAACCACACGGCCACCCACCTGCTGCACTGGGCGCTGCGTCAGGTGCTGGGCGAGCACGTCAAGCAGCAGGGCTCGTTGGTGGCGCCCGACCGGCTCCGGTTCGACTTCAGCCACTACGAGGCGCTGGGACCCGCCGAGATCGCCCAGGTCGAGGACCTGGCCAACCACGACATCCTGGCGAACTACCCGGTCCGCCACTACGAGACGACCAAGGACTTCGCCGAGCAACTCGGGGCCATCGCCTTCTTCGGCGACAAGTACGGCGACATCGTCCGGGTGCTCGAGGCGGGACCGCACTCGACCGAGCTGTGCGGCGGTACCCACGTGCGCGCCACCGGCGACATCGGGCCGCTCAAGATCATCAGCGAGGGATCGATCGGGTCGAACCAGCGTCGCATCGAGGCCGTCACCGGCTTCGGCCCCATCGAGCGCATCCGGCGCGACGAGGCCCGCCTGGGGGCCCTGGCTGCTCAGCTGGGGGTGGGTGATGACGAGGTGGTGGACGCCGTGAGCCGTCGGGTGGCCGAGATCAAGGAGCTTCGCGACGAGGTCCGTGATCTGCGGCGCCAGGCCGCGCTCGGTCGTTCCGATGACCTGGTGGCCGGCGCGGTTGAAGGGGTGGTCGTTGCCCGGGTCGACGGGATCCCCCGCGACGAGCTGCGGGGCCTGGCCACGGCCGTGCGCGATCACGATGGCGTGCGGGCCGCGGTGCTCGGCAGCGCGCCCGAAGGTGGCGGCGTGGCCATCGCCGCGGCGGTGACCCCCGACAGCGGACTGCACGCCTCGGAGCTGATCGCGGACGCGGCCCGGACGGTCGGGGGTGGGGCGGGCAAGGGCGCCGACCTGGCCATGGCCGGGGGCAAGGACGCGTCCCGCCTGGACGAAGCGCTCGACCAGGTGCGGGCCAACGCGGGCATCGGATCCGACCCGGTCGCGGGCACACCGGCCAGCTAGACGGCCGTGCGCGCCCTGGGCCTCGATCTGGGCTCGCGCCGGATCGGCGTGGCCATCAGCGATCCGGGCGGGGTGCTGGCCACACCGTGCGCGACGGTGGAGCGCTCGGGCGACGAGGCCGCCGACCACCGTCGCATCCTGGAACTGGCCGCCGAGTGGGAGGCGACGCGCATCGTGGTCGGTCTGCCGCTGTCGCTGGACGGTTCGGTGGGCCCGGCCGCGGCCGCCGCGTTGGCCGAGGTCGAGCGGCTGGGTGCCACCACCGACCTACCCGTCGACACCTACGATGAACGCTTCACCACGGTCACCGCCGATCGACACCTGCGAGCGCAGAACCTGAGTGGTCCGGCCCGCCGCCGCACGATCGATCAGGCGGCGGCCGCCGTCATGCTGCAGTCCTGGCTCGACGGCCGGCGACCGTCCCCCCGTCCCGAGTGAGCCTTCCTTGACCGACACCCTCCTGCCCGACGACCAAGGCGAGCCTGACGCCGTCGGCGAGGAGCCGGTCGTCTACCTGCCACCCGAGCGCTCGATGTTGCGCCGGGCCGCGCCGGTGCTGGTCACCATCGTGGCCGTCGTGTTGTTGGTCCTGGGCCTCGGCGGCTGGTGGGTCGCCCGCCAGGTGAATCCCCCCGGGGCACCCGGCAAGGCGGTCAATGTGGCCATCCCCGACGGGTCGAGCGATGCCCAGATCGCCTCGGTCCTGGCCGCCCACGGGGTGGTCACCAACGCGTCGGTGTTCCGCTACTACGTGAAGCTCACCTCGGCCGGGCCATTCCGCGCCGGCACCTACGACCTGCACGCACCCGAGGCCATGAGCGAGGTGGTCAAGCGGCTCGATCGGGCTCCGCTGCCCCCGGCCACCCGGACCGTCGTGATCCCCGAAGGCCTGTGGTTGAGCGAGATCCGGACCAAGATCCTGGCCACCTTCCCCGAGATGAAGCCGGCCGACCTCGACCACGCCCTGGCCACGGTGCACTCCAAGTACCAGCCGGCCGGCTCCACCAACCTCGAGGGGCTCCTGTTCCCCGCGACCTACCAGGTGCCGCTGACCGACGTCGACAACCCGCAGAAGCTGATCGCCCAGATGGTCGCCAAGTTCGATCAGGAAGCCGACAGCCTGCACCTGGCGGCCCAGGCCAAGGCGCTGGGCTTCACGCCCTACGAGGTGCTCACGGTGGCCTCCATGGTGGAGGAGGAGGCCAAGGTGCCCGGCGACCGGCCCAAGATCGCTCGGGTCATCTACAACCGGTTGGCCAAGGGGATGAGCCTGGGACTCGACACCACCGTCGAGTACGCCCTCCAACAGCGCGTGGTGAACATCACGAGCTCCCAGCTGGCCACGCCCTCGCCCTACAACACCCGGCTGCACGCCGGGTTGCCGCCCACGCCCATCAGTTCGCCGGGCCGCGCCTCGTTGGAGGCAGCCCTGAACCCGACACCGGGGGACTGGATCTACTTCGTGCTGGCCGCCAAGGACGGCAGCCAGTACTTCACCTCCAGCTACAGCGACTTCCAGCGGGCCACGGCCAAGGCCAAGGCCGAAGGTCTGTTCGGAGGGTGACTGTTCGGGGGATGATCCCGCCCACCGGCGCCACCCGGGTGGCGGCCGTGATCGGCGATCCGATCCGTCACTCGCGCTCGCCCCAGATCCTCAACGCCGCCTTCGAGGCCAGGGGCCTGGACTGGGTGTACGTGGCCTTCGAGGTGGCCCCGGGCCGGGCGGAGGCGGCGCTGGACGCCATGCGCACCTTGGCGTTGGCGGGGCTGTCGGTGACCATGCCTCACAAGACGGCCGTGGCCGATCATCTGGACGCGACACCCTGGGGCGATCTGTCCGAGACCGCCCGGCGGCTGCGGGCGGTCAACTGCGTGGTGGCCGACGGCGACCGGCTGGTGGGCCACAACACCGACGGACCCGGGTTCGTGGCCTCGCTGGCCTCGGATGCCGGTTTCACGGTGGCTGGGCGACGCTGCGCGGTGCTGGGCGGGGGTGGCGCGGCGAGGGCCCTCGTCCTGGGCCTGGCCGACGCCGGCGCGGCCGACGTCGTGGTGGTCAACCGAACCGCATCGAAGGCCGCCGGCGCCGCGGCCCTGGCCGGGGTTGCCGGTCGGGTGGGCGAGCCCGCCGACCTGGCTGACGCCGAGCTTGTGGTCAACGCCACCTCAGTGGGGATGGACGGGCGTTCGCTGCCGGTGGAGGAGCGGTGGCTGGCCCCCGGCCAGCTGGTGGCCGACATCGTCATGTCCCCGCTCGACACCCCGCTGTTGCAGGCCGCCCGAGCGCGGGGGGCGTCCACCCTCGACGGGCTGGGGATGCTGGTGCGCCAGGCGGCGGTGGCGTTCGAGCTGTGGACGGGCCAGCCCGCCCCGATCGAGGACATGGTCAGCGCCGCTCACGGGCACTAGATTCGCAAAAGGCCCTCTATTCCGGCGTGCAGGCTGCCGATGGAGAGGCGTTCATCCCCTTTTCGGAGGTCATCGTGGCTCTTCAGGGCACGCTCGAAACCTTTGCCCTTCCTGACGTCCTGCGCCTGCTGGCGTCGACCCACAAGACGGGTCGCCTGCGCCTGACCGGTGTCGACGGATCGGGGTCGCTGTGGCTCGAAGGCGGAGCCATCGTGAGCAGCGAAGCGGCACGGGCACCTCTGGCGGACGGGCCTACCGACGTGCTCTTCGAGCTGCTGCGCTTCAAGGAGGGCGACTTCGTATTCGACGACGACGCCACCACCGAGTCCCCGGATTCGCCGACTGAGGTGGAAGACGCCCTGGCCGCGGCCGAGGCCATGCTCGAGGAGTGGAAGTCCATCGAGGCCGTCGTGCCGTCCCTGGCGGCCTGGATCACCCTGCGCGACGAGCTCTCCGGCGACGAGGTCACCATCGACGCCGTCCACTGGCGCCGGCTGGTTGCCATCGGTGGGGGCATCACCGTGTCGGGTCTGGCCGATCAGATGGGGCTGGCCGAGCTGCCCGCCTCCCGCGCCGTGAAGGACCTCGTCGAGTTGGGCCTGGTCGAACTGGGCGAGGCACCAGCGGGGTCCTTCGAGCCCGAGCCCGCCCCGGCTGCGTCGTTCGACGTGGCCGCCGTCGACTTCGGCGAGCCGTCCGTGGCCGACGCCGCCCCGGCCATCACCTTCGACTCCGGGTCGCCGGCCAGCGACACCCCGTTGCTGACCGTGGTGGGCGACGGCGACTCCCCCGGTGATGCCGACGGGTTCGGCTCCGGTGACCGCTTCGACCCGTCGGGGCTGATCGTGGAGGACACCGGGTTGGGTGTGCCCGAAGCCCCGATGGAGGTCATGTCCGAAGAAGACGACATGGCCGACGCGGCCGAGATCGCCCGCCAGCTGGCCAATCTCAGCCCGAAGGCGGCCAAGGCGGTGGCCGCCGCGGCCAAGGCCACCACCTCCGAGGAGCGCGAAGCCGCGCTGGCCGAGGTCGACGAGACCGAAGACCCGATCAACCGCGGTCTCCTGCTCAAGTTCCTCGGTTCGGTCAACGGCTGACCGTCGACCACGGTCCGGTCCTCCCGGCCCCTGATCGCGCTCATAGGCAGACCGCTGCCGATGGTCGCGGTGCCCCTCCGATGATCCCCCTGCGTTGCGATCGCATCCCCGGCGGCAGTGGGCGCGACCGCTACCGTGCCCGCCCGTGAACGCCCTGCCCGTCGTCTGCGCGCTGCTGGCCGTGCCGGCCACCTGGCTGGCGGGCCTGCTCATCGATCGCGTCCCGGATCGTCTGGCCCTGTGGCCACCGCCGAGCCTCCGCGTCACCGGGCAGTACCTCTGGTGCGACCTGGTCATGCTGGGCTCGTTCATCGCCCTGGGCTACCGGTTCGAGTCGGCGCCCGCCCTGCTGGTGGTGGGCTACCTGCTGATGGCCGGGGCATTGATCACGGTGTCGGTCATCGACATCGCCTGCTTCCGGCTGCCCGACCGCATCGTGTTGCCCGCCCTGGGTCTGTTGGCGGTCGTCGTGGTGGCGGAGTCGCTGCGGGCGGGCCACCCCCAGCGCATCCTGTTCGCCGTGTCCGGCGCGGCGATGTACTTCGGCATCCTGCTGGTCGTGCACCTCATCTCACCCGCGGGCATGGGGTTCGGTGACGTGAAGCTCGCCGCTCTGATGGGGCTCGGGCTGGGATGGCTGGCCGCCGGCTACGTGACCGCCTTCGTGCTGGTGGTGTGGGCTCTGGGTGTCGGCGCCGTCGTCGCGTCGTTGGTCGGCCTCAGCCTCATGGCCGTCCAGGGCCTGAAGCGCCGCACGCCGATCCCGTTCGGTCCCTATCTGGCCTTCGGGGCGCTGTTCGTCGTGCTGTTGAGCCCCCACCTGATCACGCTCAAGCTGAGTGCGTGAGCCCTGGCCGAAGTCGGGTGCAGCGGGTTTTCCGGTACGGGTCCCTCGCGGTGTGGCCAGTAGCCTGAATCCATGCTGCGCTTCTTGACCGCCGGGGAGTCCCACGGCAAGGCCCTGGTGGTCGTGCTCGAGGGCCTGCCCGCCGGCCTGCCGGTGATCGTCGACGACATCCGGGCCGAGCTGGCCCGTCGTCGGCTGGGCTACGGCCGTGGCCCGCGCATGCGCTTCGAGCAGGACGAGGTGACGATCCTGGCCGGCATCCGTCACGGTCGCACGCTGGGCTCGCCGGTGGCCATCGAGATCGCCAACAGCGAGTGGGAGAAGAAGTGGACCGAGGAGATGTCGCCCGCGCCCGGCGCCACCGCCTCACCCCTCACCGCGCCCCGGCCTGGCCATGCGGATCTGGCCGGCATGCAGAAGTACGACTTCGTCGACGCCCGGGACGTGCTCGAGCGGGCCTCGGCCCGGGAGACCGCGGCCCGGGTGGCGGCCGGCGCGGTGGCCAAGGTCCTGCTGCGAGGCATCGGCATCGAGGTGGTGTCGCACGTGGTGGCCTTGGGCGGGGTACGAGCCGATGGCGAGCGCCGTCCCATGCCCGCCGATCTCGACCGGGTGGACGAGTCGCAGGTGCGCTGCTTCGATCCCGGGACCGAGGCGGCCATGGTGGCCGAGATCAAGGCCGCGGCCGCCCAGGGCGATTCGTTGGGGGGAGTGGTCGAGGTGCTGGGCTATGGCCTGCCTGTCGGCCTGGGCAGCCACGTCCACTGGGATCGCAAGCTCGACGCCCTGTTGGCGCAGGCCCTCATGAGCATCCAGGCGGTCAAGGGGGTGGAGCTGGGCGACGGCTTCGACGTGGCCGCTCGACGGGGGAGCGAGGCCCACGACCCGATCCGCTGGGACATCGACGATCGGGCCTACCGCCGCGACACCACCCGGGCGGGAGGCGTCGAGGGTGGGATGAGCACGGGTGAGCTGCTGGTGACCCATGTGGCCATGAAGCCGCTGGCCACGCTGAACCGGCCATCGCTGGGCACGGTCGACACGGTGACCAAGACCGAGACCGTGTCGTTCCGCGAGCGCACCGACGTGACCGCCGTGCCCGCCATGGGGGTGGTGGCGGAAACGATGGTGGCGTTGGTGCTGGCCGACGAGGTGCTGCGCAAGTTCGGCGGTGACTCGATGGTGGAGCTGGTGCGCAACCACGCCGGCTTCCTGGCCCAGGTCCAGTCCGCCGCCGATCTCGAAGTACCCGTCGGCGTCGAGGAAGCGCCCGGCGAGGTGGAGGCCCCACCGCTCAACTGGGACGCCATCGAGGCCTTCGCCGATCTGGACGTTGCCCCCGCGAAGCTGAATCGTCCCGCCAGCGCCGACAGCCGGGTCAGGTCCCACGTGGTGCTGGTGGGGATGATGGGATCGGGCAAGACCTCGGTGGGCCAGCGCGTCGCCGAGTCGCTCGGGCTGTTGTTCCTCGACAGCGACCAGCAGGTCGAGGCGCGCACCGGTCGCACCATCCGGGAGATCTTCGAGACCGACGGCGAGGCGGCCTTCCGCTTCGAGGAGCGTGCCGCGCTGCGCGACGCCCTGGCCCGACCCGAACCCACGGTGATAGCGGCGGCCGGTGGTGTGGTGCTCGATCCCGCCAACCGCGACCTGCTCCGAGATCTCCCGCGTCAGGGTGGACACGTGGTGTGGTTGAAGGCGGCACCGTCGATCCTGGCCGAGCGCCTCGTGACCTCGGACCATCGACCCCTGCTGGCCGACGATCCGGCCGCCGCGCTGGTCCGCCTCAACGCCGAGCGCGAACCGCTGTACCAGTCGGTGGCCACCATCGTCATCGACGAGCAGCGCGGCACCCGCGTGCTCGACGTGGCCCAGGTGGCCGCCGCCGTGCACCACCGGCTTGTCGACGGGGACCGGGTGTGAGCGACGGGGCCCGGCCGGCCGAGCTGATCACCGTCCCTGTTGATCTGGCCGAGCGCGGCTACGACGTGCTGGTCGGGCCCGGCGCGGTGGAAGCCCTGGCCCAGGTCGTGCCCGAGCGGTCCCGCCGGGTGGCGGTGGTGAGCCAGCCGGGCATCGACGTGGAGGTCGATCCGGGAGTGGAGCACCGCACCTTCCTGATCGAGCGGGGCGAGGAGTCCAAGAACCTGGCCGCCATCGAGGCCCTGTGCCGGTCCTGGTCGCAGTGGGGCCTGACCCGCAACGACGCGGTGGTGGCGGTCGGCGGGGGCATGGTCACCGACGTGGCCGGGTTCGCGGCCGCGGTCTATCACCGGGGCATCGATGTCATCGGTGTGCCCACCACGCTGCTCGCACAGGTCGACGCCGCCATCGGGGGCAAGACGGGGGTCAACCTGCCCGAGGGCAAGAACCTGGTGGGCGCCTACTGGCAGCCCCGGGCCGTGCTGTGCGACACCGCGGTGCTGGCCACCCTGCCGCCACGCGAGCTGCGCAGCGGCCAGGGTGAGGTGGCCAAGTACCACTTCCTCGACGATGGGCGATTCGGGTCCACTCCGGTCGAGCGCCTCACCTTGGACGAGCAGGTGGTGCGCTGCGTGCAGATCAAGGCCGCCGTGGTGTCCGATGACGAGCGCGAAGGTGGCGGCCGGGCCAGGCTCAACTACGGCCACACGCTCGGCCACGCCCTCGAGATCGCCGGGGGCTTCGACCTCCGTCATGGCGAGGCGGTGGCCATGGGGTTGATCTACGCGGCCGAGCTGGCCCGCGTCCTGGGCCGGATCGACGACGCTCGGGTGGCGGAGCACCGCCAGGTGGTGGGCGCGTACGACCTGTCCGCCACCTTGCCCGCCGACGCCGATCCCGACGAGTTGGTGGCCCTGTTCGCCCGGGACAAGAAGGCGCTGGACGGGGTGACCTTCGTGCTGGACGGACCCGCGGGGATCGAGCCGGTCACCGGCGTCGATCGCGCCGCCATCGACAAGGCTTTCGCGGCCATGAGCCGGACTTCGCAGCCATCACCCGGAGCTCGTCGACCATGACCCGGGCGCCGGAACGAGCCGGGGGAACGCCGTGACCGCACCCATCGTGTTGCTCCTCAGCGGGCCCAACCTCTTGCTGCTCGGCCAGCGCGAGCCCGAGATCTACGGCACCGCCACCCTGGAGGACCACGTGACCACGGCCCGCATGGTGGCCGAGTCCCATGGCGCCGTGCTCGAACACCTGCAGTCCGATCACGAGGGGACCCTCATCGAGGCCATCGGCGCAGCCCGCAACCGGTGCGCGGCCATCGTCATCAACCCGGGCGCCTTCACGCACTACGCCTGGGGGATCCACGACGCGTTGGCGGCCTTCGACGGCCCGGTGATCGAACTGCACCTGTCCAACCCGAACGGGCGCGAGTCGTGGCGGCACACGTCGGTGGTGGCCCCGGTGGCCACCGGCACCATCGCCGGGTTCGGGGGTCGGGGCTACGCCCTGGCCGTCGAGGCCGCCATCGGGTGCCTGCCATGATCGACCTCGTGCCCATGGACGTGGCGGGGCGCATGCCCCGACTCCGGGCTGCCCTCGACGAACTGGGCTCCGCCGACGCGCTGATGGTCACCAGGCTGGTGAACGTCCGCTACCTCACCGGTTTCTCCGGATCGGCGGGACTGGTGCTGATCCTGCCCGACGAGGTGGTGTTGGTCACCGATGGGCGCTACGGCCAGCAGGCTGCCGAGCAGCTGGGCGCAGCCGGCGTCACCGCCCGCATCGAGGTGGCCGGCGTCGAGCAGCGCGAGGTCGTGGGCGCCGCCGTCCGCGCCGCCGGGATCACCCGTCTGGCCCTGGAGGCCGATGCCGTGACCTGGGCCCAGCAGCGGGCCTATGCCCAGACCTGGTTCGCCGGGATCGAGCTGGTGGCCACCCAGGGTCTGGTGGACGATCTGCGGCTGGTCAAAGACGACGGCGAGGTGTCGCGCATCGCTGCGGCCGCGGCGGTGGCCGACCAGGCGCTGGCCAACGTGCGCAGCCGTCTGGCCGACGGGTTGACCGAGCAGGAGTTCGGCATCGAGCTGGACTTCGAGATCCGCCGCCTGGGGGCCTGGGGCAACTCGTTCGAGACCATCGTGGGTTCGGGCCCCAACGGCGCGAAACCCCATCATCGCCCCTCGCCCCGGCGCATCACCGACGGCGACCTGGTGGTGCTGGACTTCGGGGCGGTGGTCGACGGCTACTGCTCGGACATGACCCGCACGGTGATGGTGGGTGACCCATCGCCCACCCAGGCCCGCATGCTCGACGGTGGTCACCGCCGCCCAACAGGCCGGGGTCGACGCCATCGGGGTCGGGGTGCCCACCGCAGCCGTCGACGCCGCCTGCCGTCAGGTCATCACCGACGCCGGTTGGGGCGACGCCTTCCTGCACGCCACCGGCCACGGGGTTGGCCTGGAGATCCACGAGGCGCCCAGGGTGGCGGCAACGGCCGCTGCTACGCTGGCCCGCGGCGTTGTCGTCACCGTCGAGCCCGGGGTCTACTTGCCCGACCACGGTGGGGTGCGCGTCGAGGACACCCTCGTCGTGACCGCCGACGGCAGCCGACCGCTCACGCTCGCCCCCAAGACCACCGCGGTCTGACCGCGCAGGAGAACCATCACCATGCCCGCCATCACCACCAACGACCTGAAGAACGGGATGACCCTCAACCTCGACGAGGGCTTGTTCCAGGTGGTCGAGTTCCAGCACGTGAAGCCGGGCAAGGGCGGCGCCTTCGTGCGCACCACGCTCAAGAACGTGCGCAACGGCGCGGTGGTCGACCGCACCTTCCGCGGCGGCGAGCGGGTGGACCGGGCCATGATCGACAAGCGCGAGATGCAGTTCCTGTACCGCTCCGGCGACGACTACGTGTTCATGGACAACACCTCCTACGAGCAGATCAACGTCGGTCCCGAGGCGCTGGGCGAGGCGGCCCAGTACCTGGTCGAGGGCGCGGCCGCCGTGCTGCAGATGTACGAGGACGAGATCGTCGGCGTCGACCTGCCCGCCGCGGTCGAGCTGGCCATCACCGAGACCGAGCCAGGCGTGCAAGGCGACCGGGTGTCGGGTGCCCGCAAGCCGGCCACCGTCGAGACCGGGCTGGTGGTGCAGGTGCCGCTGTTCGTCGAGCCCGGCGATCGCATCAAGGTCGACACGCGCAGCGGCGAATACCTGACCCGGGCGTGAGCCCGACGGTCGATCCCGACCACGAGCGGTCGCCGCGCGGCGTCGGCAGTCGGCGCGAGGCCCGCGAGCGGGCCCTGGCCCTGCTGTACGAGGCCGAAGCCAAGTCGGTGCCGCCGGCCCAGGTGATCGACGAGCTGGTGGTGCCCCCCGAGCCGTTCGCAGCCGAGCTGGTGGCGGGGGTGGGCGACCACCTCGATGAGATCGACGGCTTGATCCGCGCCTATGCCCAGGGGTGGACCCTCGAGCGCATGCCCAGTATCGATCGCGCGCTGCTGCGCATCGGCGTGTTCGAGCTGGTGCACCGTCCGGACATCCCCACGGGCGCGGTCATCGACGAAGCGGTGCAACTGGCCAAGGAGTTCAGCACCGACGACTCGGGCCGGTTCGTGAACGGCCTGCTGTCCGCCGTGGCGGCCACCGAACGCCCCTGATCCCACCCTTCCGAGAAATTGGGCATCTTTGCGGCCGGAATCCGGCCGCAAAGATGCCCAATTTGCCGGGGTGGGGGATCAGGCGGAGGTGGTAGGGTCAGCTTCTGACCGTGAAGTGAGTCCCGTGAGGCTCACACGGACAGGAAGGCACGACCGCGATGGCCGAACGCGAACGCCGTATCACGCCCCCGTACGGGGGCGTTTTTCATGCCCGCACCCAGGTGATGAGCCCCGACGACATCGGTCGGGCCGTGTGGCGCATGGCCCACGAGATCATCGAGCGCAACCACGGACTCGACCAGGTGGTGATCATCGGTCTCCAGACCGGCGGCGTCGGGCTGGCCGGGCTGCTGGTGGACGACCTGAACCAGATCGAGCAGGCCGACATCCCCCTGGGCACCCTCGACGTCGCCTTCTACCGCGATGACATCGGCCTGCGCCCGGTCCTGCCCGAGGCGGTCACCGACATCCCGGTCGACCTGGCCGGCAAGATCGTGGTGCTGGTCGACGACGTGCTCTTCACCGGGCGCACCATCCGGGCCGCCCTCGACGCCCTCACCGACTTCGGCCGGCCCCGGGCCGTACAGCTGGCCGTGATGATCGACCGGGGCCACCGCGAGCTGCCCATCCGGCCCGATTACGTGGGCAAGAACCTGCCCACCCGTCGCGACGAGGTGGTCGACGTCGGACCCGAAGGCGTCAACTGGGGGAGATGCGCAAGTGAGGCACCTGCTCGACATCGCCGACCTGGGAGCCGACGGCATCGAGGAGGTGCTGCGCCTGACCGACAGCTTCGTGGAGGTCAGCGCCCGGGCCATCCCGAAGGTGCCGGCCCTGCGGGGCAAGACGGTGGTCTCGGTCTTCTTCGAGGACTCCACCCGCACCCGCCTCAGCTTCGACACCGCGGCCAAGCGCCTGGGCGCCGACACCCTGACCTTCAGCGCCGGCTCGTCGTCGCTCAAGAAGGGCGAGAGCATCCGCGACACGGTCCAGACCATCGAGGCCATGGGGGTGCGACGCCCTGGTGGTGCGCCACGCCTCCGCCGGCGTGCCGGCCCAGATCGCCCGCTGGTCCACCTCGGCGGTCATCAACGCCGGCGACGGCTGGCACCAGCACCCCACCCAGGCTCTGCTCGACTGCTACACGATCCGCCAGCGGCTCGGTTCGCTGGAGGGCAAGCGGGTGGCCATCGTGGGCGACGTCAAGCACAGCCGGGTGGCTCGCTCCGACGTCACCGCCTTCACGCTGCTGGGTGCCGAGGTGACGCTGGTGGCGCCGCCGACGCTGCTGCCCCCGAGCCTGGCGGGCTGGCCGGTGACGGTCAGCCACGGCCTCGACGACGTGGTCGACCAGGTCGACGTGGTCTACCTGCTGCGCATGCAGCGCGAGCGCATGACCGAGGCCCTGGTGCCAAGCCTGCGGGAGTACACGGCACAGTTCGGCCTCACCCCCGAGCGGGCCGATCGGGCCGAGGTCCGACGGTGCGCTGGTCATGCACCCGGGCCCCATGAACCGCGGGCGTGGAGATCGCGGCCGAGGTGGCCGACCGCCCAACGTGGCGGTGGTCGACCAGGTGCGCAACGGCGTGCCCGTGCGCATGGCCGTGCTGTGGCTGATGCTGGGTTCGGGCCGCGACCTCTTCTCCAGCGCCCACCCCGATGATGCCGACTCCGGTGCCACCGAATCCGGCGGTCCCGAGATGGGCCGGTGGGTGCAGGTCGGGCGGATGCGGGGGAGCGCCGATGCCGACCGCCACGGTCGGGGACCGCCTGATCATCAAGGGCGGACGGCTGGTCGACCGTGATGGCGAGCCGACTGGCCGACGTGCCATCGAGGACGGAGGCATCGAGCGGTCGAACCCGACCTCGATGTGCCGCCCGGCGCCACCGTGCTCGACGCCGGGGGCTGCATCGTGGCCCCGGCTCTGGTCGACCTCCACACCCATCTGCGCGAGCCCGGGCGCGAGGACGCCGAGACGATCGAGCACCGCGGCCAGGCCGCCGTGCTCGGCGGCTATGCCTGCCTGGTGGCCATGCCCAACACCGAACCGGTCATGGACTCGGTCGAGGTGATCGAATGGGTCGAAGGTCGAGCCGAGACCGACGGGTGCTGCCAGGTCCTGCCCTCGGCGGCCATCACGGTGGGCCGCGGAGGCGAGCAGCTGGCGCCGATGGCCGAGCTGGCGGCGGCCGGGGTGACGATGTTCACCGACGACGGCGACGGCGTGCAGGACGACCGGCTCATGCGCCGAGCCATGGAGTACGCCTCCGGACTGGCACCGGCTGCCCGCTTCGCCACGTCACCTTGGCCCAGCACTGCGAGCTCGGATTCGCTGTCCGCCGGCGGCTGCATGAACGAAGGGGAGTGGTCGTCCAGGCTGGGCGTGCCGGGCATCCCCGCCGAGGCCGAGGAGCTGATGGTCAGCCGCGACCTGGCCCTGGCCCGGCTGACCGGGTGCCGCATCCACTTCCAGCACCTGTCCACCGCCGGATCGGTCGAGTTGGTGCGGGCGGCCAAGGCCGCCGGCCTGGCCGTCACGGCCGAGGCCACCACCCACCACTTCACCCTGACCGAGGCCGAGCTGGCCGGCTACGACCCGGTGTTCAAGGTCAACCCGCCGTTGCGCACCGCAGGCCGACGTGGACGCCGTCAAGGCCGGCCTGGCCGACGGCACCATCGACGCCATCGCCACCGACCACGCCCCCCATCGCCCAGGACGCCAAGGAGCTGCCGCTCGATCAGGCGCCGCCGGGCATGCTCGGGCTGGAGACGGCGCTGGCGCTGGCCCTGACCGAGCTCGACCTGCCCATCGGCAAGATCCTGGCCCTGATGTCCTGGCAGCCGGCAGCCATCGTGGGCGGGCGGGCCCGTCATCACGACGGTCGCATCCAGGTGTCCGCCGACCCGGAGCATCGAGCCGATCTGTGCGTCATCGACCCGACCGCCAGCTGGACGGTCGACCCCGACCGGCTGGCCAGCCTGAGCCGCAACACGCCCTACACCGGACGCACCCTGACCGGCCGAGTCCGCCACACGCTGGCCAACGGGGAGATGGCGGTCGTCGACGGCCAGGTGCCAGCGGTGAGCGAGATCACCGAGTCGCACCTGGTGCTGGCCGACGGCACGACCTTCGCCGGCGATGCCATCGGCGCGCCCAAGGCGGTGTCGGCCGGCGAGGTGGTGTTCAACACCGTCCTCACCGGCTACCAGGAGGTGCTCACCGACCCCTCCTACGCCGGCCAGATCATCACCTTCACCTACCCCCACATCGGCAACTACGGGGTCACCCCCGACGACGACGAGAGCGCCGGCCCCGCGGCTCGGGGTGTCATCATCCGCGACCTGGCCCGCCGGCGCAGCAACTGGCGCAGCACCGACGACCTGGACGGCTTCCTGCGCGGCCACGACCTGGCCGGCATCGCCGGGATCGACACCCGTCGCCTGACCCGCCACCTGCGCACCTCGGGCGCCATGCCCGGTGCCTTCGGCACCGCCCCGGTCGATGAGCTGGCCCGCGCCGCCCGAGCCGAGCCGGGCACCGACGGCGTCGACCTGGTGGCCACCGTCACCTGCGCCCAGCCCTACACGATCGGCCACGGCCCCCGTCGGGTGGTGGCCTACGACTTCGGCATCAAGCGGGCCATCCTGGCCCAGCTGGGCCAGATCGCCACCGTCGAGGTGGTGCCGGCCTCCACCCCGGCCGCCGACGTGCTGGCCCGCGAGCCCGACGGGGTCTTCCTGTCCAACGGGCCCGGCGATCCGGGCACCGTCGGCTACGCCTCCGACGCCATCGGCGAGCTGCTCGGCCAGGTACCCATCTTCGGCATCTGTCTCGGCCACCAGCTGCTGGCCGGCGTCTTGGGTGCCTCCATCTTCAAGCTGCCCTTCGGCCATCACGGCGGCAACCATCCGGTGCGCCGCCTCGACACGGGGACGATCGAGATCACCAGCCAGAACCACAACTTCTCCGTGCTCGACGCCCTGTCCACCGGCGTCGACATCACCCACCGCAACCTCAACGACGGCACCATCGAGGGGCTGCGCAGCCGAGAGGTGCCGGCCTTCAGCGTGCAGCACCATCCCGAGGCCGGGCCCGGGCCCCACGACGCCCGCTACCTGTTCGCCCAGTTCGACGAGCTCATGGCTGCGGGCGTCTGATGCCACGTCGAGACGACATCGAGTCGATCCTGCTGATCGGGTCGGGTCCCATCGTGATCGGCCAGGCCTGCGAGTTCGACTACTCCGGCACCCAGGCCTGCCGGGTGCTGCGTGAGGAGGGGTATCGGGTCATCCTGGCCAACTCCAACCCGGCCACCATCATGACCGACCCCGACTTCGCGGACGCCACGTACGTGGAGCCTCTCGACATCGAGGTCCTCACCAAGATCATCGAACGCGAGCATCCCGACGCACTGCTACCCACCCTGGGCGGCCAGACCGCGCTCAACCTGGCCATGGAGCTGGTCGAGGCCGGAGTGCTCGACCGCGAAGGCGTCGAGCTGATCGGAGCTGACGCCACCGCCATCGCCACCGCCGAGGACCGCGAGCAGTTCAAGGTGGCCATGGCCGAGATCGGTCTGGGGGCCCCGGCGTCGGGCACCGCCCACACCATCCAAGAAGCCCACGAGGTGGTCGCACGCATCGGCCTGCCCGTGGTGATCCGTCCCGCCTACATCCTGGGCGGGCGCGGCACCGGCATCGCGTCGGACCCGGAGGAGTTCGCCACCGCCGCGGCCACCGGCCTGGAGGCCAGCCCCATCTCGGAGATCCTGATCGAGACCTCCATCGCCGGGTGGAAGGAGTACGAGCTCGAGGTCATGCGCGACCACGCCGACAACTGCGTGGTCATCTGCTCCATCGAGAACCTCGACCCCATGGGCGTGCACACCGGCGACTCGGTCACGGTGGCCCCGGCCCAGACGCTGAGCGACGTCGAGTACCAGCGCATGCGCGACGCCGCGTTCGCCTGCATGCGCCGGGTGGGGGTGGAGACCGGCGGATCCAACGTGCAGTTCGCCCTGAACCCGGTCAACGGCGACATGGTCATCATCGAGATGAACCCCCGGGTCAGCCGATCCTCGGCTCTGGCGTCGAAGGCGACCGGGTTCCCCATCGCCAAGATCGCCGCCCGCCTGGCCGTGGGCTACACCCTCGACGAGATCCTCAACGACATCACGGGCAAGACGCCAGCCAGCTTCGAGCCGGTCATCGACTACGTGGTGACCAAGATCCCCCGTTGGGCCTTCGAGAAGTTCCCGGGTACGCCCGACGTGCTGGGCACCCAGATGCAGTCGGTGGGTGAGGCCATGGCCATCGGCCGCACCTTCCCCGAGTCGCTGCAGAAGGGTTTGCGCTCCCTCGAGCACGGCCGCCTGGGCCTCAATGCCGATCCGGGCGAGGCCCTCTACGACGAGTGGGACGACGACGAGCTGGTCCGCCGGGCCGCCATCGCCACCCCCGATCGGCCCTACCAGCTCGAGGCCGCCCTGCGGCGGGGCATCTCGGTGGACGACCTGTACGCGGCCACCAAGGTCGACCCCTGGTTCCTCGACCAGATCCTGGCCATCGTGGAGGAGCGCTCCCATCTCTGCGCCTTCTGGGCCGACCACCGCCTCGACGCCCTCGGCGCCCCGGGCTGGAAGCGGGCCAAGCGCCTGGGCTTCTCCGATCCGCAGTTGGCCTGGATCCACAACCAGGCCGTCGCCAGCACGGGTGGCCGACCGGGGGCCGGTGAGTGAGCTCGACGTGCGGGCCGCCCGCCTGGCCGCCGGGGTGGTGCCCACCTTCAAGACGGTCGACACCTGCGCGGCCGAGTTCGAGGCCGACACGCCCTACCACTACTCGAGCTGGGAAGACGAGGACGAGGTCCGACCCGGTGACCGGCCCAAGATCGTCATCCTGGGCTCGGGCCCCAACCGCATCGGCCAAGGCATCGAGTTCGACTACTGCTGCGTCCACGCCAGCTTCGCCCTCCACGCCGCCGGCTACGAGACGATCATGGTCAACTGCAACCCCGAGACGGTCTCCACCGACTACGACACCAGCGACCGGCTCTACTTCGAGCCGCTCACCTACGAGGACGTGATGAACGTCATCGAGGCCGAGGAGCCGGTGGGCGTGGTGGTGGCCCTCGGTGGCCAGACCCCGCTCAAGCTGGCGGCCCAGCTGCCCCGTCACCTGGTGCTGGGCACCAGCCCCGATTCGATCGACCTGGCCGAGGACCGCGAGCGCTGGAACGGGCTGTGCGCCCGCCTGGAGATCCCCCAGCCGGCCGGGGGCACCGCCACCGTGCTGGCCGAGGCCATGGCCGTGGTCGAACGGGTGGGCTACCCCGTGCTCATGCGCCCGTCGTACGTGCTGGGCGGACGAGCCATGGAGATCGTGTACGACGACGCCGGCCTGGCCCGGGCCATGGCCGAGCTGGCCGGGTTCGGCAGCCTGGGCAAGGAGGGGGGTCTGTCCGCCGAGCGCCCGGTGCTGGTGGACCGCTTCCTGGAGGACGCCATCGAGGTGGACGTGGACGCCATCCGCGACGCCGCCGGCGAGGTCGTCATCGGCGGCGTGATGGAGCACGTGGAGGAGGCCGGGGTCCACTCGGGCGACAGCGCCTGTGTGCTCCCGCCGCCGCACCTGTCGGCCGAGACCATCGGCGTCATCGAGGACCACACCCGTTCCATCGCCGCCGAGCTCGACGTGCGGGGCCTGATCAACGTCCAGTACGCGGTCAAGGCCAACCAGGTGTTCGTCATCGAGGCCAACCCCCGTGCCTCGCGAACCGTCCCTTTCGTGGCCAAGGCCACCGGCGTGCCCCTGGCCAAGGTGGCCGCCCGGGTCATGGCCGGCGCCACGCTGGCCGAGCTGCGGGCCGAGGGGCTGCTGGTGGCCCCCGTGGTGGGCGACCACGTGGCCATCAAGGAGGCGGTGCTGCCCTTCGGCCGCTTCCCCGACGCCGACGCCGTGCTCGGGCCCGAGATGCGCTCTACCGGCGAGGTCATGGGCATCGACCTCACCGTCGGCCTGGCCTTCGTCAAGAGCCAGCTGGCCGCCGGCAACCGCCTGCCCGCCCACGGCACCGTCTTCCTGTCGCTGGCCGACCGGGACAAGGACGTGGGCGTGGCCGCGGCCGGGCAGTTCGTCGAGCTCGGCTTCGCCATCGCCGCCACCACCGGCACGGCCCGCCACCTGTCCGAGCCACGGGGTTCCGGTGGCCACGGTGGTGGCCAAGCTGGGCGAGCCCGACGGCCACGACGCCGTCGAGCTCATCGCCAGCGGCCAGGTCCAGCTGGTGGTCAACAGCCCTCGCGGTCGGGGGCCCCGGGCCGACGGCGCCCACATCCGGGCCGCGGCCGGGGCCAACCGGGTGCCGTTGCTGACCACCGCCGCCGCCGGCCTGGCCGCGGCCAACGGGATGGCCGACTGGGCCCGCCACCGACTCCAGGTGCGCACCCTCCAGGAGTATCAACGCGGTGTCCGAGATGACCAGCTGCGGTTGGATCTCTAGTCCATGACCGACATGACCACGTCGCTCGGCTCGTTGACGCTGGCGCACCCGGTCATGACGGCGTCGGGCACGTCGGGCCACGGTGACGAGCTGGCCCGCCACGTCGATCTGGCCGCCCTCGGGGCGGTGGTGGTCAAGTCGCTGTCGGCCGAACCTTGGGCCGGCAACCCCCCTCCCCGGGTGCACGAGACACCGGCCGGCATGATCAACTCGGTCGGTCTGCAGGGTCCAGGGGTGGCCAGGTGGCTGGCCGACGAGCTGCCGCCGCTGCTGGACACCGGGGCCACGGTGGTGGCCAGCATCTGGGGCCACACCATCGACGAGTACCGCCGGGCCGCGGCGCTGCTGGCCGACGCGCCGGGCCAGGTGGTGGCCGTGGAGGTCAACCTGTCGTGCCCGAACCGCCAGCACCCGGGGGCCGGCCAACGCGTCGAGATGTTCGCCCAGCGTGCCGGGGACGCGGCTGAGGTCATGAGCGCCTGCCGGAGCGCCGACCGACCCCTGTGGGCCAAGCTGACCCCGGCGGTGACCGACCTGGTGGAGGTGGCCCGGGCCGTGTCCGGAGCCGGGGCCGAAGCGGTGACCCTGATCAACACCGTGCCCGGGCTGGCCATCGACCCCGAGACCCGCCGCCCACGGCTCGGCGGCGTGGGCGGCGGACTGTCGGGCCCCGCGATCCACCCGGTCGCCGTCCGGGCGGTGCACGATGTCCACCGTGCTTTGCCCGAGCTGTCGATCATCGGGGTCGGGGGCGTGACCGGCGCCCCGGAGGCGGTCGAGCTCCTGTTGGCCGGCGCATCGGCGGTGCAGGTGGGCACCGCCACCTTCGCCGATCCCCGGGCCCCGGGCCGGATCGCCCGGGACCTCGACCGGTGGTGCCAGAGCCACGGAGTCGTTGCTGTCGTCGACCTGATCGGAGCCGCTCATGCCCCCTGATGCCGCCACCACGGTGTCCCCCGACATCCGATCCAAGCTGGTCCTGGTGCTCGACACCGACGATCTGGTGCCGGCTCTGCGCCTGGCCCACGAGCTCCAGCCCTACTTCGGCGTGGCCAAGGTCGGCCTCGAGCTCTACTCGGCGGCGGGCCCCGATGCCATCACCAGCCTGATGGAGCAGGGCTACGACGTGTTCGTGGACCTGAAGCTGCTCGACATCCCCACCACCGTGAACAAGGCGGCGCGGGTGCTGGGATCGCTCGGGGCGCGGTACCTCACCCTGCACGCCCGCGGTGACGGCCCCATGCTGTCGGCCGGTGTGGAGGGCCTGCGAGACGGCGCCGAGCGGGCGGGTCTGGCCGAGCCGTTCGCCCTGGCCGTGACCGTGCTGACCAGCGACACCGGCGCCCCGCCCCACATCTTCCCCCATCGGGTGGCCCTGGCCGCCGAGGCGGGCTGCGGCGGCATCGTGTGCGCGGCAGCCGACCTGGCCGAGGCCCGCCAACTCGCGCCCCGCCTGTTGCGGGTGGTGCCCGGCATCCGCCGGGCCGGCACCGACATCCACGACCAGGCCCGGGCCTCGACGCCCCGCGCCGCGTTCGACGGAGGCGCCGACCTGCTGGTGGTGGGGCGCACCGTCACCGAGGCCGCCGACCCGGCCGCAGCCGCGGCCGAACTGGTGGCCGAGCTCACTGACTAGCGTTGCCCGCCGCAGGAGGGCCTGCCGATCGATGGGCCAGGCAGGTTGAGCTAGCCTGCCGGCCATGCCGCTTCCGCCAACGCTCTCGGCCGAGCAACGTCAGGCCGCACTCGAGAAGGCGGCGCAGGCCCGGAAGGCCCGCGCCGAGCTGAAGGAACGCCTGAAGATGGGCTCGATCAACCTGGCCGAGCTGCTCGATCAGGCGGCCGACGACGACGTGGTGGCCAAGATGAAGGTCGTGGCCGTGCTCGAGTCGCTCCCCGGGGTGGGCAAGGTGAAGGCCCACCGCACCATGGAGGAGATCGGCATCAGCATGACCCGGCGGGTGCGCGGGCTCGGGGCCCAACAGCGCGAGGCGTTGCTGAAGTCGTTCCCGGGCTGAAGCCCAGCCACCGTCGATGATCGTGGTCGTCTCCGGTCCCGGAGGAGTGGGCAAGGGGACCGTGGTCGCCCGCCTGGTCCAACTGGACCCCAAGCTGTGGCTCAGCCGCTCGTGGACGACCCGCCAGCGGCGTCCTGGCGAGGCGGCCGACGCCTACCGGTTCGTGACCCGCGACGAGTTCGAGGCCAACATCGCGGCCGACGGCTTCCTGGAGTGGACCGACTTCCTCGGCCACCTCTACGGCACGCCGCTGCCGGCGCCCCCATCGGGACGCGACGTGGTGCTCGAGATCGACGTCGATGGCGCCCGCCAGGTCAAGGAGCGGGGACTCGACGCCCTGCTGGTGTTCCTGGAGGCGCCTTCGCGGGCCGCTCAGGAGGAACGGTTACGTGGTCGTGGCGATCCCCCGGCTCGGCTGGCCGAACGGTTGGCCAAGGCCGACCAGGAGATCGACGCCGGGCGTCAGCTGGGGGCCCACCTGGTGGTCAACGACCAGGTCGACGACACGGTGGCGGCGGTGGCAGCCCTGATCGACCAGGCCCGACAGGTGCGCGCCGGCTGATCCGGCCGGCCCGACCTGGTCGGATTCACTGGCCCCCTGCTAGCATGGAGGGCCGCTCAGATGGGGATCGACCTCAGGGGCGCGAACCGGAGGTTCCTGTGGCGCAGGTCCATGACTCGATGATGAATCCGAAGATCGAGACGCTCCTGAGCAAGGTCGATTCCCGGTTCACCCTGGTCACCCTGGGGTCGCTCCGGGCCCGCCAGATCAACTCCTACTTCGGCCAGTTGGGCGACGGGCTCGGTTCCAACGTCCCCCCGCAGGTGACCTCGGTCGCCCGCAAGCCGCTGTCGATCGCCTTCGAGGAGATCGCGGCGGACAAGATCGTGGCCATCCCCGTCGAGGCGCCGGCTGCTTCCGACGAGGACGAGTCGGCCTAGCTCACCCTGCGGACGATGCTGGCCGGCCGCACCATCGTCCTCGGCGTCTCCGGAGGCATCGCCGCCTACAAGGCGATCGAGGTGTGCCGCCGCCTGGTCGACGCCGGCGCCCACGTCGTGGTCGTGATGACCCCCAGTGCCACCCGGTTCGTGGGGGAGGTGACCTTCTCGGCCCTGGCATCGGAGCCGGTGCAGACCTCCCTGTGGACCGAGCGCGACCCCATCCCGCACACCCGCCTGGGCCAACGTGCCGACCTGGTGGTGGTGTGCCCGGCCACAGCTCGGCTCATCGGCGACTACGCGGCGGGCATCTCCCACGACCTGCTCACCGCCACCCTGCTGGCCACCCGGGCTCCGGTGGTGGTCTGCCCGGCCATGCACACCGAGATGTGGGAGCACCCGGCGGTGCAGGAGAACCTGGCCACCCTGCGTCGGCGGGGGGTGACGGTGGTCGATCCGGCCGAAGGCCGACTGGCCGGGGGTGACGTCGGCGCAGGCCGGCTGGCCGAGCCCGGTGACATCGTGGACGCCCTGGACCACTGCCTGCACGTCGCCGCGGGCACCGGGGACCTCGACGGCCTGCGGGTGGTGGTGACCGCAGGAGGCACTCGCGAGGCCATCGACCCGGTTCGGGTCATCACCAATCGCTCGTCGGGCAAGCAGGGCTACGCCCTGGCCGAGCGCGCCCAGGCTCGGGGGGCCAAGGTCACCCTCGTCACCACGGTCCGGCGTCCCGTCCCGTCCGGCATCGAGGTGATCGAGGTGGCCAGCGCGGCGGACATGGAAGCGGCCGTGATGCCCCGGCGTGACGCCGATGTGATCATCATGGCCGCGGCGGTGGCCGACTTCCGGCCGGTGTCGCCGGCCAGAAGCAAGATCAAGAAGGGCGATGCTGTGCCCCAGATCGTGCTCGAGCCCACCCACGACTTCCTGGTCGAGCTGGGCGAGGGCAAGGCCGCGGGCCAGACGTTGGTCGGTTTCGCGGCCGAGACCGACGACGTGGTGGCCAACGCCCGCCAGAAGCTGGCGCGCAAGCACCTCGATCTGATCGTGGCCAACGACGTCTCGGCACCTGGAGCCGGGTTCGAGCACGACACCAACCAGGTGGTGATCATCAACGCCGCCGGCTTCGACCATGATGTTGCCCTCAGCGACAAGCGATCGATCGCCGACGCCGTGCTCGACGCGGTCGTCGCCTGGCGCACGACGACGGCCCCGACGGCCGACACCGAAGCTTGACCCCCCGCTACCGGTCGTCCGACCGGTCCCGAACAGGAGACACCCCGTGAGCACCTGGACCTTCACCTCGGAATCCGTGACCGAGGGACATCCCGACAAGATGGCCGATCAGATCTCCGACGCCATCCTCGATGCCATGCTCGAACAGGATCCGATGAGCCGGGTGGCGTGCGAGACCTTCGTGACCACCGGCCTGGCCATCGTGGGTGGCGAGATCACCACCAAGGGCTATGTGGACATCCCCAAGGTGGTGCGCCGCACCATCAACGAGATCGGCTACAACCGCGAGTCCTACGGCTACGACGGCTCCACCGTGGGCGTGCTGGTGTCGCTCGACGAGCAGTCGCCCGACATCGCCCAGGGCGTGGACGACTCCGAGGAGGTGCGGTCGGGCACCTCGGGTGAGGATCTGCTCAACAAGCAGGGCGCCGGTGACCAGGGGATGATGTTCGGCTACGCCTGCGACGAGACCGACGTGTTGATGCCGCTGCCCATCCACCTGGCCCATCGCATGGCCGAGCGCCTGGCCGAGGTTCGCCGGGCCGGCACGGTGCCCTACCTGCGCCCGGACGGCAAGACCCAGGTCACGTTCGACTACACCGACGGCAAGCCGACGCGCCTGCGCACCGTGCTGATCTCGACCCAGCACAACGACGGGATCGATCGGGACGAGGTCATCCGTCCCGACCTTATCGAGCACGTCATCCGCCCGGTGGTGCCGGCGCAGTTCGCCGACGACGACTACGACGTCTTCGTGAACCCGACCGGCCGCTTCGTCATCGGCGGGCCGGTGGGCGACGCCGGGTTGACCGGCCGCAAGATCATCGTGGACACCTACGGCGGCATGGGTCGCCACGGCGGCGGTGCCTTCTCGGGCAAGGATCCGTCCAAGGTGGATCGCTCAGCCGCCTACGCGGCACGGTGGGTGGCCAAGAACGTGGTGGCCGCTGGCGCGGCCAGCCGCTGCGAGGTGCAGGTGGCCTACGCCATCGGCGTGGCCCGCCCCATCTCCGTGCTGGTGGAGACGTTCGGCACCGAGCGGGTGGACAACGCCAAGATCGTCGGGGCCATCGAGCAGATCTTCGACCTGCGCCCGGCTGCCATCCTGCGCGACCTCGACCTGCGCCGTCCGATCTTCCGTCGCACCGCGGCTTACGGTCACTTCGGCCGTCCGCCTGTCGACGGTGGGTTCACCTGGGAACGAACCGACAAGGTCGACGATCTCCGCTCGGCGCTGGGGCTCTGACACTCCCGTTCCCAACACCGCCACAGCCGGCGCTGCCGGCTGATCTCGTCGCTCCTGTCCCGTCGGACGAGTCCGCGGCCGCGTCCGACGACGCCGGTTCGCGGGCCCTCGTGGTTCGGGTGCTGCCGGATCCGCCGGCCATCGCCAAGACGTTCGACTACACGGTGCCCGAGGCCATGGTCGCCGACGTCCGGGTCGGGTCGATGGTTCGGGTGGCCCTGCACGGCCGCCGGGTGGGCGCCTGGGTGGTGGAGGTGGGGGTGGAACCACCCGCGGGGGTGACCCTTGCCCCTATCGCCAAGGTGACCGGGTGGGGGCCGGCCCCCGAGCTCATCGATCTGGCCGGGTGGGCCGCCTGGCGCTGGGCCGGCCGTCCGGCCCAACTGCTGCGCACCGCCTCGCCCGGCGCCGCCGTGCGGGTGTTGCCGCCGGCCAGACCCCGACGGTCGGCGCCGACCGGGCCGGTGGATGCCCTGGCGGCGGAAGCCTTGGCTGCGGACCGGGCCGTGGTGCGGCTGCCACCGGCGGCGGATACCTACGGCCTGGTGCTGGCCGCAGCCGGGCTGGGCAACGCCCTGGTCCTCGTGCCGTCGGCTGCCGGCGCCCGGCACCTGGCGCGGCGGCTGGGGCGCGCCGGCATCGCCGCGGCCGTGGTGCCCCGGGACTGGGGCCAGGCCCGCGCCGGGGCCACCGTGATCGGCACCCGGGCCGGGGCGTGGGCGCCGGTGGCCGACCTGGCCGCGGTGGTGGTCCTCGACGAGCACGACGAGCGATGGCAACAGGAGCGCGCCCCCACCTGGCACGCCCGCGACGTGGCCGTCGAGCGGGCCCGGCGCGCCGGGGTCCCCTGCCTGTTGGTCTCGCCCGCCCCCAGCCTGGAGGCGCTGGCCTGGGGCACGCTGGTGTCCCCGTCGCGTTCGGTCGAGCGGGACGGGTGGCCGGTGGTCGACGTCATCGACCGCCGCCAGGAGGACATCGGGCGCGCCGGGCTGTTCTCACCCCATCTGGTACAGGCGCTGCGGGGTGGCGGCCGGGTGGTGTGCGTGCTCAACCGCAAGGGTCGAGCCGGGCTGCTGGCCTGCGTGCGCTGCGGGGAGACGGCGCGCTGCGAGCGCTGCGACGCCGCGGTGGGGGTGGACCGACGACGACCAGCTGGTGTGCCGCCGGTGCCACACCGTACGGCCCCAGGTCTGCCTGAGCTGTGGGGGAACCAGCTTCAAGAACCTCCGACCAGGGGTCGCCCGGGTGCGAGAGGAGCTCGAGGTGCTGGCCCGGCGCCCGGTGGCCGAGATCAGCGCCGGGCCCGACGGTGCGGGAACCGACCCGTCCGGTCCGGGGCCGTTGCCGGCCGCGGAGGTGTTCGTCGGGACCGAGGCGGCTCTGCACCGGCTGGAGTCCGCCGACGTGGTCGCCTTCCTGGACTTCGACCAGGAGCTGCTGGCGCCGCGGTACCGGGCCGCCGAGGAGGCACTGGCCCTGCTGGTGCTGGCCAGCCGGCTCCTGGGGGGACGCCGGGGGAGTGGGCGGCTCCTGATCCAGACCCGATTGCCCCACCACGAGGTGGTCCAGGCCGCGTTGCTGGGGGATCCGGCGCGGGTGGCTGGCGCCGAGCTGGCCCGCCGGCGGCTGCTGCGCTACCCGCCGATGGGCGCCCTGGCCACCGTGTCCGGCGCCGGCGCCCCCGAGTTCATGGCCCGGTTGGGAGTGCCGGCAGGCGTCGAGGTGCTGGGACCGAGCGACGGCCAGTGGCTCCTGCGGGCCGACGAGCACGCCCCGCTGCTCGACGCCGTGGCCGCGACGGCCCGCCCAGCTGGACGCCTGCGCATCGCCGTCGATCCCCTCCGCCCATGACTCTCGCCGCCCCGACACCGAGGGCACTTCCTGTCAGCGGATCGGTGCGCGTTCGAGTGGCGGCGCTGACAGGTTTGGCCTGGTGCGGCACTCAGCTCAGGCCGTCCAGGATCGGCGGCGGATCTCGTAGAGCCCGATGGAGGCAGCCACCGCCACGTTGAGCGACCCGATGGCGCCGAGCTGGGGCAGGTAGCCCACGGCATCGCAGCGGGTCAGGCAGGTCTTGGACAGGCCCCGGTCCTCGTGGCCCACGGCCAGGCAGACGTCGGGGGGTAGGGCGAGCTCGTGTAGGGGACGGGCGCCCTCGGCCAACTCGAGTCCCACCAGGGTGTACCCCCCCGCCGCCACCTGGTCGGCCGCCTGATCGACGTCGGTCGCGTCCGTCCAGGTCAGGAAGCGCTGCGAGCCCAGCGCCGTCTTGCCCGTCTTGGGATGGTGGGGGGACTCGGTGGGCGGCACCAGCCACAGGTGGTCGACCCGGTACGCGGCCGCGGTGCGCAGGATGGTCCCGACGTTGTAGGGCGTCTGTACCCCGTCGAGCAGCAGCGCCACGCGACCCGGGCTGCGCCGGCGCCAGTCGCGGTGGAGGCGCTTGAGCTCGGTGCCGGTCAGGTTGCGCACGGGGTCAGGCCGGCGCTCGGGTGACGTGGAGGATCCGGTAGCCGCCGCGGGACCCGCAAGCGCGTGGTGGGCCACCCCGACCGGGTCAGCCAGGTGGTCAACGAGTCGGCACCCAGGTGCTTGTGCACCACCAGGCAGGCCTCGCCGTCGTCGCCGAGCCGGTCCAACCACGTGCGACAGCAGCGCGTGCAGCGCCGGCTTGCCGACCCGGATCGGCGGGTTGGACCACAGGGCGTCGATGACGCAGGTCGTCGGGCATCCCCACGACGGCTTCGGTCGGGTCCTGGGGCACGACCAGCGCGGTGACGTTGGCCAGGCCGCGCGGCGGCCGCGTTGGCCCGGGTCAGGTCCACGGCCCGGGCGTTCACGTCGAGCGCCCGACACGCTGTGCCGCGGGAGCCCGACGGGCCAGGGTCAAGGCGATGGGGCCGTAGCCGCAGCCCAAATCGACGAGGTTGGTGGCGTCGGGACGGTAGCGGCGGACCGGCCCCGAGCAGGTAGCGGGTGCCCTGGTCGAGCGCGTCGGCGGAGAACACGCCGCGATCCGACGCGAGATCGAGGGTGAGATCGGGCAAGGTCAATCGCACGGTGCGGGGCCGGGAGGGCACCGCCGGATGCGGCTCGAAGTAGTGCCCGGCGGTCGGCGCTGGCTCCACCGCCCGCGACGCTAGCCTTCGGATGCTATGGCCCCGCTACACCATCCGCGTGTTCGGCGACCCCGTGCTCAAGCAGCGGGCGAACGAGATCACCGACATCGACGGCGCCATCGCCCGGCTGGCCGACGACATGCTCGAGACCATGTACGACGCGCCACGGCGCCGGGCTGGCCGCCACCGCAGGTCGGGGTGCAGAAGCGGCTGTTCGTGTACGACATCGACGACGATCCCGATGGTCATCGTCAACCCGACGATCACCGAGGCGCGCGGCGAGTGGGACGCTACCTCGAGGGCTGCCTGTCGGTCCCCGGCCTCACGCTGGGAGATCGTGCGACCCAAGGAGGTGCCGCTCACCGGCTACGACCTCGACGGCAACGAGCGCCAGATCGAGGCCGACGAGCTCGAGGCCGCGGGTGTTCCAGCACGAGCTCGACCACCTCGACGGCGTGCTGCTGCTCGAGCACCTCGACGAGGACCAGCGCAAGGAAGCCCGCAAGGCCCTGCGCGAGATGGCCCTGGCCGTCCCCGAGCCCGTAGCGCTCCATCTCGGACTCGGCACGCGCTGAACCCCGCCGCTCCGCCCTCGCGCGCCGCACCGTCTGGTCTTCCTGGGCACCCCGGACGTGGCCGTGCCGCCGCTGCGGGCCCTGCACGCCGACGGGTTCGACATCGCCCTGGTCGTGACCCGCGCCGACGCCCGGCGCGGGCGGGGATCGGGTCTCGTCGCCCAGCCCGGTCAAGGCCGCCGCCCTGGAGCTCGGCCTGCCCGTGAGCCATCGGGTCGACGACGTGTCTGGAGGCGGGAGCCGACCTCGGCGTGGTGGTGGCCTTCGGCCGGATCATCAAGCCCCACGTCCTCGACGTCGTGCCCATGGTCAACCTCCACTTCTCGCTGCTGCCCCGGTGGCGGGGCGCCGCGCCGGTGGAGCGGGCGCTGCTGGCGGGCGACACCCGGACCGGCGTCTGTCTGATGGACGTGGACGAGGGCCTCGACACCGGCGGCGTGCGGGCCGAGGCCGAGCTGACCATCGGACCCGACGAGACGGCCGACGAGCTGCGCGCCCGAGCTGGTGGAGGCCGGAACCAGTCTGCTGCGCCACGCCCTGCGCGACCGGGCTGTATCCCGCCGTGGCCCAGATGGGCGAGCCCACCTACGCAGCCAAGATCGAGCCGGAGGAGCTGCGGCTGGACTGGACGCGGCCGGCGGTCGAGCTGCACCGTCTGGTGCGGGTCGGGGGCGCCTTCACCAGCTTCCGTGGCCGGCGCCTCAAGGTGTGGCGCAGCCAGCACCTCGCCGCCGACGAGCTCGGCGAGCTCGGCGATCCGGCCGCGTCAAGCGGGACGCGGCCACCCGGCAGCCTGGTGGGGCCGGTGGTGGGCACCGGTGACGGGCTCCTGGGGCTGGTCGAGGTGCAGCCCGAGGGGAAGGGGCGGATGGAGGCAGGCGCCTGGCTCCGGGGCCTGCAGCCACCTCCCGGGGCCGACGAGCGGCTCGGCAGTTGAGCCCGCCGTCGGCTCGAGCGGTGGCCCGCGACGCCCTGGTGCGCATCGACCGGGACGGTGCCTACGCCAACCTGGTGACGCCCACCCTGCTCGGAGCGCAGCCACCTGGAGCGGCGTGACCGGGCCTTCGTGACCGAGCTGGTCTACGGCGCCACCCGGATGCGTCGGGCCCTCGACTGGCTGGTCGACCGGTTCTTGCACCGCGACCCCGATCCGGTGACCCGCGCCGTGCTGCGACTGGGCGCCTACCAGCTGGTGTGGTTGGACACCCCCGCGCACGCGGCCGTGAGCGCCACCGTGGCCGTCGCGCCCGCTCGCACCAAGGGGCTGGTCAACGCGGTGCTGCGCCGGGTCAGCGAGGCTGACCGGGACTGGCCCGACGAGGCCACCCGGCTGAGCTACCCGGACTGGATCATCGACCAGCTGGCCGACGACCTCGGTCCGGAGGTGGCCACGGCCGCGCTGGAGTCGATGAACGGGCCGGCGGCTGTCATCGAGCGTGACGACGGCTACCGCCAGGACACTGCCTCGCAGTGGGTCACCGAGGCGCTGGCTGCCGAAGCCGGCCAGCGGGTGATCGACCTGTGCGCCGGTCCGGGGGGCAAGGCCACCGGTCTGGCCGCCACCGGGGCGGCGGTGGCCGCGCTCGAGCTGCACCCGGCCCGGGCCGGCCTGGTGGCGGCGAACGCCCGCCGGTTGGGGTCGGCCCACCTGTTCGACCATCGCCGGCGACGGCTGCCGTCCACCGCTGCGTGACGGTCAGGCCGACCGTGTCCTGGTGGACGCGCCGTGCTCGGGGCTGGGCTCGCTGCGTCGCCGGCCCGACGCTCGTTGGCGCATCGAAGGCGCCGACGTGGACCACCTGGTCGGGCTGCAGCGGGCGCTGCTCGAGGCGGCGGTCCCGCTGCTGGGTCCGGGCGGGGAGCTCGTGTACTCGGTGTGCACCCTGACCACGGCGGAGACCCTCGGCATCGACCGGTGGCTCGGCGCCGCCCACCCCGATCTGCACGCGGTGGCGCCCGCCAGTGGTGACCTGGTCGATCAGGGGACGGCCCACGGGCGAGGGGTGCTGCTGTTGCCCCAGGCGGCGGGCACCGACGGCATGTTCGTCCTGCGGCTGCGTCGCTAGCCTCCGACCATGGCCGACGCCGAGCCCGACGCTCCTCACCACCACCGACACGGGCACCACCACCCGGATCAGGCCGACGACCGTGGCGAGCCGCGCTCGGCCAAGGTCCTGACGGTTTCCGACGGCGTGGCCACCGGGACCAGGACCGACACCGGGGGTGCCGGCCTGGCCGCCCGCCTGGTCGCCGCTGGATATGAGGTGGTCGAGACGCGGGTGGTGGCCGACGGGCGCGAGTCGGTGGGAGAGGCCCTGGTGGATCTGGCGGAGGGGTTCGCCGGGCTGATCGTGACGACCGGCGGCACAGGCTTCGGTCCCCGCGACCTCACTCCGGAGGGCACCCTGGTGGTGCTCGACCGCCAGGCCCCAGGGTTGGCCGAGGCCATGCGCCTGGCGTCGCCGCTGGGTCGGCTGTCTCGGGCGGTGGCCGGCACCCGGGGTCGGGCGCTCATCCTGAACACGCCGGGCTCGCCCGGGGGCGCGGTCGAGTGCCTGGAGGCGGTGCTCGACGTGGTCCCCCACGTGTTGGCGTTGCTGGCCGACCAGTCCACCGAACATCCCCGGTAGCGTCCGGTACAGTGGTCGTGGCGGCCAACGACCGTTGCAACATCCGACCACCACCGATCCCGAGGCGACTCGTCCCGACATGAGCCCGAGCCCCACCAACCGCGCTGTGCGCGACCGCCAGGTCGACATCCGTCGGCTCGACCAGGCGATGGCAGCGGCCGCGGCCGTGCGCCGCACCGTCTCACCCCGTCCCTGGGTGGGCGCAGTGGTGGTCCCCCGAGGCGCTCCGACCGATCATCCCGGCTTCGCAGGGGCCACCCAGGGCCGCGCCGGTACCGATGGCAGCCACGCCGAGGTGGCCGCGCTCGACGCCGCCGGGCCCGCAGCCGAGGGAGGCACCCTGTACGTCACGCTCGAACCCTGCGCCCACGCCGGTCAGCGGGATCGCAGCTGTGCCGACGCGGCGATCAGGGCTGAGGTCAGCCGGGTGGTGGTCGGCGTCCGCGATCCCGACGAACGGGTGGCCGGGCGGGGGATCGACCACATGCGCGACGCCGGGCTGACCGTCGAGGTGGCCGCCGAGACGCCGGGCCTGGAGTCGGCCGCTGAGGCGGTGGCTGCCCAGTTGGCGCCATACCTGCACCACCGCCGCACTGGGCGGCCGCTGGTCGTCCTCAAGCTGGCCGCCAGCCTCGACGGCGGCACCGCCGCACCCGACGGCTCCAGCCAGTGGATCACCGGTGACGAGGCCCGGCGCGACGCCCACCGCCTGCGGGCCGACTGCGACGCCATCGCGGTCGGGGCAGGCACGGTTCGCGTCGACGACCCGGCGCTCACCGTGCGGTTGCCCGACGACGAGCTGGGGCCCGGGTTCGTGCAGCCGCTGCGGGTGGTGCTGGGCACGGCCTCACCCGACGCCCAGGTGAACCCCGTCCTCGAGCTGTCGGGCGAGCTGGCCCAGGTGCTCGACGACCTGGGCGATCGGGGGGTGTTGCAGCTGCTGGTGGAGGGCGGCGCCCGCTTGGCCCACGATCTCCACCAGGCGGGTCTGGTCGATCGCTACGTGCTCTATCTGGCCCCGCTGCTGTTCGGCGGCGACGACGCCCGAGGCCTGTTCGCCGGGCCCGGCGCGGCCACCCTGGCCGACGCCTGGCGCGGCCGGGTGGTCGGGATCACCCCCCTGGGCGACGACCTGCGCGTCGACCTGGCTCCGCGGGCTACCGCCCCGGGCGCAGAGCCCGATACCGTCGCCGGCGGAGGCTGACCATGTTCACCGGGATCGTCGAGGAGCTGGGCACCGTGGCGGGGCGCGACGGCTCGCGCCTTCGCATCCAGGCCTCGACCGTCCTCGACGGCGTGGGTCTGGGCGACTCGACCGCGGTCAACGGGTGCTGTCTCACCGTGGTGGCCTTCGACACCGAGGCCGGCTGGTGGGAGGCCGACGTCACCGAGGAGAGCTACGCCCGCACCAGCCTGGGCGCCCTGCGGGTCGGCGATCCGGTCAACCTCGAGCGACCGGTCCGCCTCGACGATCGCCTGGGGGGTCACCTGGTGCAGGGCCACGTCGACGCCGTCGGCCACATCGTCGTCCCGGCGCCGGATCTGGCCGTGCGCATGCCCGCCCACCTGCTGCGCTACGTGGTGGAGAAGGGCTCGATCACGGTCGACGGCATCAGCCTGACGGTCGTGGCGGTACTCGACGACGGGTTCACCGTGGCCGTCATCCCCCACACCGCGGCGGTGACCACCCTCGGCCACAAGGGCGTCGGCGATCCGGTGAACCTGGAGGTCGACGTCATGGCCAAGTACGCCGAACGCCTGCTGTCGGCCCAACTCGACTCCCTCTCCGCCGCGTCACGCTCCCACCCCCGGAGGCCCGCCATGACCGTCAAGAACGAGACCCGCGAGGGCTTCGCCGCCATCCCCGACGCCATCGCCGCCATCGCCCGGGGCGAGATCGTGGTGGTGGTCGACGACGAGGATCGCGAGAACGAGGGCGACCTCATCATGGCGGCCGAGTCCGCCACCGCGGAGAAGATCGCCTTCTTCGTGCGCCACACCTCCGGTGTCATCTGCGCCCCGCTGACCGGCGATCGCCTCGACGAGCTCGACATCCCGCTCATGGTCCGCGACAACACCGAGGCCCAGCGCACGGCCTTCACCTACAGCGTCGACTTCCGCCACGGCACCTCGACCGGCATCTCGGCCGGCGACCGGGCGGCCACCATCCAGAGCCTCATCGACCCGGCCACCCGTCCCGGCGACCTGGCCCGTCCGGGCCACATCTTCCCGCTGCGCTACTCCGACGGCGGCGTGCTCAAGCGGGCCGGCCACACCGAGGCGGCCGTCGACCTGGCCCGCATGGCGGGCCTCTACCCGGCCGGGGTCCTGTGCGAGATCGTCAACGACGACGGGACGATGGCCCGCGTGCCCGACCTGCGTGAGTTCTGCGCCACCCACGACCTGTTGATGATCTCCATCGCCGAGCTGATCCGCTACCGGCGCCAGAACGAGAAGCTGGTGAAGCGGGTGGCCGAGGCCCGCATCCCCACCGACTGGGGCGAGTTCACCTGCTACGTCTACGAGTCGGTGCTCAACGACGAGCAGCACATCGCCATGGTCAAGGGTGCGGTGCAGGGTGAGGACGACGTGCTGGTGCGGGTGCACAGCGAGTGCCTGACCGGTGACGTGTTCGGCTCGTTGCGCTGCGATTGCGGCATCCAACTCGACCAGGCCATGCGCATGATCTCCGACGAGGGGCTGGGCGCCCTGGTGTACCTGCGCGGCCACGAGGGTCGAGGCATCGGCATCGGCCACAAGATCCGGGCCTACAACCTCCAGGACCAGGGTCGCGACACCGTCGATGCCAACCTCGAGCTGGGCCTGCCCGTCGACAGCCGGGAGTACGGCATCGGGGCCCAGATCCTGGTCGACCTGGGCATCACCACCATGCGCCTGCTGACCAACAACCCGGCCAAGTTCGGCGGGCTGGAGGGCTTCGGCCTGGAGGTCACCGGGCGGGTGGCGGTGGAGACCGTGCCCAATCCCGAGAACCTGGCCTACCTACGCACCAAGCGGGAGCGGATGGGCCATCTGCTCGACGGCCTCGACGATCCCAGCTGACGGCCCATCGGGGTCGCGGGGAGGCAACGGAGGAGCGGGCTCGGACGCCCGGGGCTTGACCAGGCGCATCGCCCGCTTCTCGACCAGGTGCCATGAGGCGTAGCCGAAGGCGGTGGCCAGCAGCGCCCCTTCGACGAAGGCCAGCCCGGGCTGGTGCACATGCACCAGGCCGGCCCACACCAGGAACTGCTGGACCACGAAGCCGCTCAGGTACATGCCGTAGGAGGGGTCGCCCAGACGGTGGAGTCGCTCAGCCGGCCGACAGGGGAGCGTGCCCAGGTAGATGATCAGGAAGGCCGACGGAGGGATGGCCACCATGGCCTGGTGGGTGGCGATGCCGATGGCGGCCAGCAGCAACGCCCCCAGCGCCACCAGGTGGCGGCGCACGACCAGGTGGCTGACCTCGGCGATGAGCACCCCGGCCACGAACCAGACGCCCAGCCGCATGGCGTCGCTGAGCCAGAGGCCGTTCCAGTGCTGCTGCATGCGGATCGTGGTGTTGGCCACCGAGGTGTCGTAGAAGTACAGACCGACCCCCAGCAGCGCGGCCAGCAGCCACCACCGCACCAGTCGGAGCATGCCCAGGGCCAGCAGTCCCAGGTAGGCGCCGATCTCGTAGGGCAGGGTCCAGAAGCTGCCGTTCACGCCGTGCAGGGGCTGGTGGTGGAACACGCCGGGCAGGTAGAAGCTGATGGGTGACATCACCGCGTTGTGGGACAGGTAGCGCCAGGTCAGCCCGGTGGTGAAATAGGACTGCAGGCTCGAGTCGGTCACCACAGGCCCGATCACGAACACGCTGAGCGCGATGGTGACCAGGAAGGCAGGCCAGATGCGCATGGCCCGCTTGGCCAGGAACCGGAACCCCTCGGGCTGGCGGTGCCAGCTCTGGGCCACCAGGTAGCCGCTGGTGGTGAAGAAGATGGCCACACCGATGTGACCCCAGGTGACGCCGAGGGAATGGCCGAAGTGGATGGGTTGGGGTTCGTGGGATCCGGTGGTGGTGAAGGCGTGGCTGAACACCACCATCAGGGCGGCCACGATGCGGATGACATCGAACAACGGCTGGCGTGCCGCACGGGCGACCGGGGTGACCGGGTCAGCCGCGGCGGCGGACACCCCTGATTCGTGCCCGGTTGTGGTCGCACCCATGACGTTCGATCCTCGCCGCGGCGGCTCCGCTCCTGATGAGATGACGACGAGAATAGGCTGTGAACCCGGTTGGCTACGATCGGGGCGATGTCTTCCAACTTCAGGGCGGCCCGATCGGTCACCGGCTCGGTGGACGGTGCCGGGGTGCGGGTGGCCGTCATCTGCGCCCGGTTCAACGACCTCATCACCCAACGCCTGCTGGACGGGGCGCTGGCCGGCCTCGGTCGCCAGGGGGTGCACGAGGGCGACGTCACCGTGGCGTGGGTGCCCGGTGCCTTCGAGATCCCGCTGGCGGCCAAGCAATGTGCGGCCTCGGGTGAGTTCGACGCCGTCATCTGCCTCGGAGCGGTCATCCGGGGGGACACCGCCCATTTCGAGTACGTCGCCGGACCGTGCGCCGAGGGCATCCAATGGGCGGCGCTGGACACCGGCGTGCCCATCGTCTTCGGGGTGCTGACCACCGAGAACCTGGATCAGGCGCTCAGCCGTAGCGATCCGGACGGCGACGACAAAGGGGCGGAAGGGGCGCGCACCGCCCTGGAGATGGTCGATCTGCTCCGTCGCCTCCCCAGCTGATCCCCCCTCGCAGACTGGAAACGTCTGCCTGCGGATGCCGCACACTTTGATGTCCGGAAGGGGAGGGCGGGCGTGAGTTGAGCTAGCCGGCGGCCACGCCCAGCAGGTGGCCGATCAGGGCCACCACGGCCATGGCCACCGCGCCCAGGCCCAGCATGCGCACCGTGGCCCGGCCGAAGGGCGCGCCTCCGGCCGCGGCACCGGCGGCCCCCAGGGCCGCCAACCCGGTCAGGGCGGCCAAGGCCGGTACCACCAGCCGAGCGGTGCTCGACCAGCCGAGGGCCACGATGGCCAGCAACGGGATCAGCGACCCCAACGAGAAGGCGAGGGCCGACGACCAGGCGGCCTGGGCCGGTCGGGCCAGCGTCTCATGGGTCAGCCCCAGCTCCTCGGCCATGTGCACGGCCAGCACATCTCCCTGGGACAACTCGACGGCCACCTCGTGGGCCAGATCGTGCGACAGTCCCTTGTCGATGTAGATGCGGGTCAGCTCCCGCAGCTCACGCTCGGGGGTCTCGGCCAGCTCCCGCCGTTCCTTGGCGATGTCGGCCTGCTCGGCATCGCGCTGCGAACTGACCGAGGTGTACTCGCCGATGGCCATCGAGAAGGCACCGGCCACCAGGGCCGAGATCCCGGCCAGGACCACCGCTTGGCGTGTGGCCCCCGACGCGGCCACCGCGATGATCAGGCAGGCGGTGGACACGATGCCGTCGTTCGCGCCAAGCACCGAGGCCCGCAACCATCCCGCCCGGTTGGAGTAGTGGCGTTCGGTGTGGAGGGACGGCGGAGGCACGCTGACATCAAACCGCGCCGCCCGCTCCATGACAACGGAGGTAGCCAACACGGAATCCGTGTGGCTTGCCTACTTGCGCGGCCCTCTGGTCGGCGGGGCCTCCCGGCGGGCGCCTTCGGCATGTGGGTGTCGTCCACCGAGCGGCTGCGCTCCGCTCCGCCACGTCGGTCTGGTTTGCGCGGCCCTCTGGTCGGCGGGGCCTCCCGGCGGGCGCCTTCGGCATGTGGGTGTCGTCACCGGGCGGCTGCGCTCCGCTCCGCCACAACCGGTTGTGGGGCGGGACAGCCGCTTGGATACGGTGTCGGGCCATGCTCAAGCTGGTGCTGCCCAAGGGCTCGTTGGAGAAGGCCACCGTCGAGTTGTTCGAGGCGGCCGATCTCCGGGTGCACCGGAGCTCGGACGTGACCTACCAAGCGACCATCAACGATCCCCGGGTCGACGATGTGCGCATCCTGCGCCCCCAGGAGATCCCGACCTATCTGGCCGACGGTCTGTTCGACCTCGGCATCGCCGGGCGGGACTGGATCGAGGAGACCTCGGCCGAAGTGGCCACCATCGGCCGCCTCGAGTACTCGAAGGCCACGGCCAACCCGGTGCGCATCGTGGTGGCCGTGGGGGCCGACTCGCCCTGGCGCGAGGCCCGCGATCTGCCCCCCGGGGTGCGGGTGTCCACCGAGTACCCGCGACTGACCAGGCGGTACTTCGAGGGGCTCGGCATCGAGGCCGACGTCCGGCTGTCCTACGGGGCCACCGAGGCCAAGGTGCCCGACATCGTCGACTGCATCGTCGAGCTGACCGAGACGGGTCGGGCCCTGCGGGCCGCGGGTCTCCACATCATCGACACCGTCATGACCTCCTACACCGAGCTCATCGCCAACCCGGCGGCCGCCGCCGATCCCGCCAAGTCCCACGCCATGCACCAGCTGCACACCCTCCTGGACGGGGTTCTCGAGGCCCGGGGCAAAGTGCTGGTGAAGCTGAACGTGCAGGCGGCCCAGCTCGACGCGGTGATCGAGTTGCTCCCGGCCATGAAGACGCCCACCGTGAACGAGCTCTACGCCGGCCAGGGCTACGCGGTGGAGACGGTGGTGCCCAAATCCGACATCAACACCCTCATCCCGGCGCTGCGCGACCAGGGGGCTACTGACATCATCGAGTTGCCCATCGCCAAGATCGTGCACTGATGGTCGAGTCACGCCCGGTGGCGGAGTCGGCGGACGGGCTGGTGACCGGTCAGGTGGCGAGCTTCGACGATCCACGGGGCTACGGCACGGTCGTGGCCGACGACGGTCGCGGTCCCTGGTTCTTCCACTGCACCGCCATCGCGGACGGCACCCGGACCATCGAGGTCGGCGACCGGGTGGTCTTCACCGTGGTGCCGGGGCACATCGGTCGATGGGAAGCCATGGACATCAATCGGGCGCACGACGTCGAACCTGGGTCCGGATACCTCCCGGGCTGATTCCCGGAGGGGGTGCCCGTCAGGCTGCGCCGTGCGGGTGAGGTGGCGTGTTCGCCGTCGCCGGCCGATTCGGCGAGCGCCCACACCCACGATGGCACGCAGCCCTCGAACGCGGTGCGATGTGGGTGGTGGAAGCCGCGGCCCGATGGGTCGGGGGCCTCATGTCGGGTGGGACGCGGCCGTATTACAGTTTCCTCGAGTGCCTTGCGACGGTCTGTCGGGCGCTGGGGAACGCAAGGGAGGTCGGGAGGCATTCCATGGGTGGTTCGATGAACGCGCGCCGGGGCGAGGCCCGCCCGCCGAGCTGGCCACCGGAGCGTGCAGGTGGCGCGTTCCGGGTTGGGCCTGGCCTGTGGCGTCTGGCGGCGGGTCTGGCCACGACACTGCTCTGTGCGACCTTCGCCCTCGTGGGAGCGGCCGCGCCGGCTGGTGCGGTCTCGGTGGGGACGGTCACCACCGTTGCCCGAGGTGTCGGCGCCGCCACGGCGATCTCGGCGGGTCCGGACGGCAACCTGTGGTTCACCGACGGCAACTTCATCGGGCGGATCACGCCAGCGGGCGCGATGTCGCACTTCACCGATCCTTCGATCGAACAGCCTCAGGGGATCGCGGCCGGCTCGGACGGCAACATCTGGTTCACCAACCAGGGGGTCTACCCGGCCGGCGGCTCGATCGGGCGGATCACGCCGGCGGGGGTGGTGTCGCACTTCACGGATGCTTCGATCCAACAGCCGACGGGGATCGCGGCGGGTCCGGACGGCAACCTGTGGTACACCGACGTCGGCACCAATTCGATCGGGCGGATCACGCCGGCGGGGGTGGTGTCGCACTTCACGGATGCGTCGATCTCCTATCCGTGGGGGATCGCGGCGGGTCCGGACGGGAACCTGTGGTTCACGAACAAGGATGGCGGCTCGATCGGGCGGATCACGCCGGCGGGGGTGGTGTCGCACTTCACGGATTCGTCGATCAGCGGGCCGTGGGGGATCGCGGCGGGTCCGGACGGGAACCTGTGGTTCACGAACAAGGATGGCGGCTCGATCGGGCTGATCACGCCGGCGGGGGTGGTGTCGCACTTCACGGATGCGTCGATCAGCGGGCCGTACGGGATCGCGGCGGGTCCGGACGGAAACCTCTGGTTCACGAACTCCAACAACTCGATCGGGCGGATCACACCGGCGGGGGTGGTGTCGAACTTCGCGGACACCGGCACCGACCCGCCGCTCTTCAGCCCGATGGGGATCGCCGCGGGCGCCGACGGGAACATCTGGTTCGCGGACTTCAGGTCGATCCGGCAGATCACGCCATCGGGGGCTCTCACCAACTTCCCCGGGGTCATCGACTCGCCCTTGGGGGTCGCGGCGGGTCCCGACGGGAACCTGTGGTTCACCGAGGACGAGTCGATCGGGCGGATCACGCCGGCGGGGGTGGTGTCGCGCTTTGCCGTTTCGCCGTACGACGTGCCGCTGGGGATCGCCGCGGGTCCGGACGGCAACCTGTGGTTCACGAACGCCGACACCAACTCGATCGGGCGGATCACGCCGGCGGGGGTGGTGTCGCACTTCACGGATCCGTCGATCGATGTCCCGAATGGGATCGCGGCGGGTCCCGATGGGAACGTGTGGTTCACCAACCAGTACGGCAACTCGATCGGGCGGATCACGCCGGCGGGGGTGGTGTCGCACTTCACGGATCCGTCGATTGACGAGCCGAATGGGATCGCCGCGGGTCCCGATGGGAACGTGTGGTTCACCAACCAGTACGGCAACTCGATCGGGCGGATCACGCCGGCGGGGGTGGTGTCGCACTTCACGGATCCGTCGATCTTGTACCCGCAGGCGATCGCCGCGGGTCCCGACGGAAACCTGTGGTTCACCAACCCGTTCACCGCCACGATCGGGCGGATCACGCCGGCGGGGGTGGTGTCGCACTTCACGGATCCGTCGATCGACGAGCCGCAGGCGATCGCCGCCGGCGCCGACGGCAACCTGTGGTTCACCGTCAACCCGGGCACCGGCGTCGGAGGTTCGATCGGGCGGATCACACCCGCCGGGGTGCTGACGACCTTCCCGGCCCCGATGATCAGCCCGTCGGGGATCGCTCCCGGTCCCGACGGCAACATGTGGGTCACCGGTGGTGACAACTCGATCTCGACGGTGGCCACCGAGACGGTGGCGTCGGTGCCGGGGCCGCCGACCGGGGTGTCGGCGGTGGCCGGGAACGGATCGGCGACGGTGTCCTGGTCGGCGCCGGCTGATGACGGTGGGGCGCCGGTGACCTCCTACGAGGTGACCTCCTCGCCGGGGGGGAAGTCGTGTGCCTGGTCGTCGGGCGCGCTGTCGTGTGTGGTGTCGGGCCTCTCCAACGGGACGTCCTACTCGTTCGAGGTGACGGCGATGAACCGGGTCGGTCCCGGACCGGCATCGGCGGCGTCGCCGTCGGTGACGCCGTCGGCGGGCTCGTTCTTCCATGCGTTGGCTCCGGCCCGGATCCTGGATTCGCGGCCGGGGGCGGGGAACGCGGGCGGGTTCTCGACGCCGTGGGGTACCCACACGACCCGTACGGTGCACGTCGGCGGTGAGGGTGGGGTGCCGTTGGACGCGGAGGCGGTGGTGTTGAACGTGACGGTGGCGGACACGACCGGGTCGTCGTACTTGACGGTGTGGCCGAAGGGCCAGACCCAGCCGACGGCGTCGAACCTGAACTGGGTGGCCGGTGAGGTGATCCCCAACGCGGTGACCGTCAAGCTGGGTGCGAGCGGTGAGGTGTCGATCCTCAACTGGACGGGGACCGCGGATGTGATCATCGACGTGTCCGGTTACTACGACAGCACCAGCGGCGACGGGTACACGTCGCTGACCCCGGCCCGGATCCTGGATTCGCGGCCGGGGGCGGGGAACGCGGGCGGGTTCTCGACGCCGTGGGGTACCCACACGACCCGTACGGTGCACGTCGGCGGTGAGGGTGGGGTGCCGTTGGACGCGGAGGCGGTGGTGTTGAACGTGACGGTGGCGGACACGACCGGGTCGTCGTACTTGACGGTGTGGCCGAAGGGCCAGACCCAGCCGACGGCGTCGAACCTGAACTGGGTGGCCGGTGAGGTGATCCCCAACGCGGTGACGGTGAAGTTGGGTGCGAGCGGTGAGGTGTCGGTGTTCAACTCGTCGGGGAACGTGGACGTGATCATCGACGTGGCCGGCTACTACCAGCCGGGCACCGGCAAGCTGTTCCATGCGTTGGCGCCGGCCCGGATCCTGGATTCGCGGCCGGGTGCGGGGAACACGGGTGGGTTCTCGACGCCGTGGGGTGCCCACACGACCCGTACGGTGCACGTCGGCGGTGAGGGTGGGGTGCCGTTGGACGCGGAGGCGGTGGTGTTGAACGTGACGGTGGCGGACACGACCGGGTCGTCGTACTTGACGGTGTGGCCGAAGGGCCAGACCCAGCCGACGGCGTCGAACCTGAACTGGGTGGCCGGTGAGGTCATCCCCAACGCGGTGACGGCGAAGTTGGGTACGAGCGGTGAGGTGTCGGTGTTCAATTCGTCGGGGAACGTGGACGTGATCGCGGACGTCGCCGGCTGGTTCGGCTAGCGGTCCAGGGCCAGCGGGACGGCACGCCGCGGATCACTCGCCTGCGCCCAGCCCCTCCCGCTGACGGAGCTGCACGAAGGCCATCTGCATCTGGGTCTGGGCGTCGCGCAGGGCGGCGCCGTCGGGGCCCAGCCGATCCTCCACCGCGTCGAGCACCGCGGTCAGGGCGTCGATGGCCAGCGCCGCCTCCTCGAAGTGGGGCGGATCCTGGCTCAGGTGGATGCGAGCCAGTTCGTAGAAGCCTCCCAGGTGGTTCAAGAGCACCTCGGCGGCAGGCGCGGCGGCCAGACGAGCCTGGGCCTCGGCCATCTCCAGGAGCATCTCCTCGAGCTGGGCGCGCTCCTCGGGCGAGAGGCTCTCCAGGTCGATGCCCGCCGCCGACGCGGCTTCGGCCAGCACCTCGTCCGACAGGGCGGCCCGGTCGATCGGCGCGCCCCCTTCCGGCCGGCCCGCGGCCGGGCGCCGGGGCGCACCCGAGCCCGGTTGGCCACTGTCGCCTCGGTCGCGGTTGACGGGTACCTCGCCGCCAGGGGTCCACAGGCTCATGGGATCACAGCTCCGGTTCGGGGTTCGTGGTTCGGGTTCGGGGCCCCGGCGGGGGCCAGTGTCGTGTTCGAGCGACCGTGCTGGTACTCTATGCGGGCTACAACTCAGGAAAGCGGGGTTCGCCCCCACCCGTCCACCGGATGGCCCTCGGGCCGCTCGAGTGCGCCGGGTCGACTCGTCAGCCGTCTGCTCAGGTCGTCGGCTCATGGCGGATGTCGGCGTTCCGACGTCCGCCATCGTCGTTCCGGGTGGCGGACGTGCCCAACCCGCGCGACAGAGAGGACCTGCGCATTGATGAGGAGTGACCGGCAATAGCTGCCGCCCCGAACGACGAGCCCCGGATCAACGATCGGATCCGAGCCCGCGAGGTGCGCCTGGTGGCGCCCGACGGGGAACAGATCGGCATCAGACCGTTGCCCGAGGCGCTGGCCATGGCCCGCGAGCTCGAGTTGGATCTGGTCGAGGTGGCCGACAAGGCCAACCCGCCGGTCTGTCGGATCATGGACTACGGGAAGTACAAGTACGAGGCCGCCCAGCGAGCCAAGGAATCCCGTCGCAAGAGCACCAACGTCGTGGTCAAGGAGATGAAGTACCGGCCCAAGATCGGGCACGGCGACTTCGACACCAAGACCAAGAAGGTCGAGAAGTTCCTGGGTGAGGGACACAAGGTCAAGGTGACCATCATGTTCCGAGGCCGGGAGATGCAGCATCCCGAACTGGGCAAGCGCATCCTCGACGAAGTCGCCACCGACGTCGCTCACATGGGACGGGTCGAGGTCTATCCCAAGCTGGACGGACGCAACATGACCATGGTGCTCGCACCCGACAAGCGGGCGCAGGCGGCCCGAGCCGCCGAACGCAAGCGAGAGACCGACGGCCAGTCCACCAACGGCACCGAACCGGCCACCGCCTCCACCGCCGAGGTGGGAGTGGCCTCCGAACCATCCGCAGCCGGCCCCGGCTCGTCCGCCGAGCCCGAGGCCACCCTCGATCCAGCACCGGTCGAGGCCACCGCCCAGACCGACGCCTCCGAGGCCCAGGTTCCCGGCGACTGATCCAGGCTCCGCCTGGCTCCCGACGAAGGACTCACGACATGCCGAAGATGAAGACCCACCGAGGCGCGGCCAAGCGCTTCAAGCAGACCGGGTCGGGCAAGATCATGCGCCGCAAGGCCAACCTGAACCACATCCTCGAGAAGAAGAGCCCGGCGCGCAAGCGCCGGCTCGGCAAGTCCACCGAGGTCACCGGGGGCGACCTCGCCCACGTCAAGCGGCAGCTCGGCATCTAGCCAGTTGATCCGCCAGGTCGGTCCGCCCGCGCACCGGGCGACCGCCACCCCTTCTCGAACCCTCTCTGAAAGGAGCCCCCGATGGCCAGAGTCAAGCGTGCTGTCGCCAGCAAGAAGCACCGTCGCACGACCCTCGAGCGCGCCAAGGGCTACTACGGCAACAAGAGCCGCTCGTACCGGGCGGCCAACGAGCAGGTCATGCACTCCGGCCAGTACGCCTTCCGTGACCGGCGGGCGCGCAAGGGCGAGTTCCGCAAGCTCTGGATCCAGCGCATCAACGCGGCGTGCCGGCTCAACGGCATCAGCTACAGCCGGTTCATCAACGGGCTGAACGTGGCCGGCGTCGAGGTCGATCGCAAGGTCCTGGCCGACCTGGCCGTGGCGGAACCCCAGGCGTTCGCGGCGCTGGTCGAGGTGGCGAGCGCCGCCAACGAGGCCAACTCCAGCGAGGCCAAGGCTTCCTGATCTCCCGTTCCCCGTGCCGAGCGATCCCGATCCGTGGTCGTCGTTCGAAGCGGTCGGGATCAAGCATCCGCTGGTGGGCCAGCTCCGCCGCCTGTCGCGTCGTCGGCGTGAGCGGGTGGACCAGGGGCGGTTCCTGGTGGAGGGCCCGACCCTGATCGGGGTGGCGCTCGATGCGGGCGCCGCCGTCGAACTGGTGGTGCGCGATGGTGCCGCGCCCGACGACGAACAGATGGCCGCGCTGGCCCGGCGGGCCGACGCGGCCGGTGCCCGGGTGGTCGTGCTCGCCCCGGGCGGGATGGCGCGCATCTCCGATGCCGTGACCCCCCAGGCCCTGGCCGCGGTGGTGCGACGGCCGAATGCCAGCCTCGAATCGCTGCTGGGCGGGATCGGCACGCGGGATCGGCCGCTGATCGTGCTGGCCGAGGTCTCGGATCCGGGCAACGCCGGCACCTTGTTGCGCTCGGCGGAGGCGTCGGGCTGCGCCGGAGTGATCTCCTGTGGCGGCGTGGACCCGTTCGGGCCCAAGACCGTGCGGGCCTCGGCCGGGGCCGTGTTCCTGGTGCCCGTCGCGGAACAGCCCAGCCTGCGCCTGACCCTGGCCGCTCTGGGCGACGCCGGGATCCGGCGCATCGGGCTGGTGGCCCACGGGGGCCAGCCGTTGGGCGAAGCTGATGTGACCGGTCCAGTGGCCTTCGTGCTGGGCAGCGAATCCCACGGCCTGCCCGACGGGTTGGATCGTGCCCTGGATCAGGTGGTGACGATCACCACCGAGGGGCGAGGCGAGAGCCTGAACGTAGCCATGGCCGGCACGTTGGCCGTGTTCGAGGCTGCCCGTCAACGGCGCTCGACCCGCTGAACCACGACCCTCAGCGCCGCTCCACCCGGTGCACGCCGGCCCCCGGTCGCCACCACTCGATGACCAGGTGGTCACCGCCCGGCATCAGCATCGAGACCCGCTGAGGTTCCACCCGGAACAGGTCGAACGGGCCGGGCACCTCCTGATCGGTGCTCTCCTCGAAGGAAGCCATGAAATCGCGCCGGGCCCCCTCCTCGGTCACCTCCACCGCCCGGCCGCTGATGGTGGTGTCCCCCCGGGCCACGTCCTTGTCCGCAGTGGCGTTGTGCAGCGTCAGCCGCGGGTCTCGTCGCACGTCCGCGATCTTGCGCGACTCGGGCATGCTGCCCAGCCACAGCTGACCGTCGGCGAACAGCGGTTCCCAGCCGCTGATCCGGGGCGAGCCGTCGGCCCGCAGGGTGGCGACCAGCGCCAGGCCGGTGTCCTCGAAGCGGGCCCGCACCCGCCCGGCCAGGTCGGGCGCCTCGCGCTCGAAATCCCCCCAGGTGGTCATGCTGCCAATGTGCGCTGCCATCCCTGACATCTCCTGTCAGGGATGGCCGATAGGCTCGCCTCGATGCGCGCCAGCCGGATGGTGGCCCTGCTCCTGCACCTGCAGGCCCGCGGATCGGCCAACGGGCCCGAACTGGCCGAGCTGCTGGGGGTCTCGGTGCGCACCATCTACCGCGACATCAGCGCCCTGCAGGCGGCCGGCGCCCCGTTGTGGACCGAGACGGGCCCGGGCGGGGGCGTCCGCCTGGTCGAGGGCTGGCGCACCGAGCTGGACGGCCTGACCACCGAGGAGGCCGCGGCCCTGTTCCTGGGTGGGCCACCCGACGTGGCGGACGACCTGGGCCTGGGCCCGGTGCTGGCCGCGGCCCAGGTCAAGATGCTGGCCGCGCTGACGCCCGAAGCCGCAGTGCGGGCCTCCGCCGCCCGCTCGCGATTCCTGCTCGACGCGCCGGGGTGGTTCCACCGCCACGAGCCTGACGGCGCCCTGGCCACCGTGGCCGCCGCGGTGTGGGGCGACCGGCGCGTCGGGCTCCGCTACCGCCGTGGCGAGGGCGTGGTGGACAGGCGGGTCGACCCGCTGGGCCTGGTGCTCAAAGCCGGCGTCTGGTACCTGGTGGCCCGCCACCGAGGGAGTCTGCGCACGTACCGGGTCTCGCGCATCAGCGAGGCGCAGCTGCGGCCCGAGACGTTCGAGCGACCCGTCGACTTCGATCTGGCGACCGCCTGGGCCAGGACTTCGGCCGAGTTCGATCGATCCATCCTGCGGGACGTGGCCCGGATACGGGTCAGCCCCCAGGGAGCCCGTCTGCTGCCAGTGGCGGTGCCCTCGGCCGCCACCGACGAGGCCGTGGTCGGGGCCGGTCCTCCCGATGCCGAGGGCTGGATCGAGCTCGAACTGGCGGTCGAGTCCGAGGCGGTGGCCCATCACCAACTCATCGGGCTGGGGGCGCACGTCGAGGTGCTGGCCCCGCTCAGCCTGCGCCGGGCGATGGCGGGCACGGGCGAGGCCATGGCCCGGAGACACGCGCCGGCTCTCCCTCCGGCCGGCGGATCGTCGGGTCCGGCCGACGATCCGGGACGAACTGATTGGACGAGGACGAGAACCGGCGGCAAGGCTCCCCGACGATGATCGACGAGATCCATCGCATTGCAGCCGAGGCGGTCGAGGCGGCGCGCTCGGCCTCGAGCCTGGAGGACCTGCACGCCGTCGAGCTCGAAGTGCTGGGCAAGGCCGGCCCCTTGGCCGAGTTCCGCAAGCAGGTCGGGGGGCTCGAGCCCGACGAGCGCCGCCGCGTGGGCTTGGCGCTCAACCAGTCCCGCCAGGAGATCGAGGCGGCGGTGTCCGGGCACCGCGCTGCCCTCGAGAACCAGGCGCGGCGCCAGACCCTGGCCGCCGAGCACCTGGACCTGACCGAGATCGAAGTCGAGCGTCGCCGGGGCCACCTGCACCTGGTCACCCAGACCCGCGATGCGCTGGAGGACATCTTCGTGGGCATGGGGTTCTCCGTGGCCGAAGGTCCCGAGGCCGAGAGCGACTGGTACAACTTCGAGGCCCTCAACCTGCCCGCCGCCCACCCGGCCCGCAGCATGTACGACACCCTCTACCTCGACGTCGGCGAGCCCGAGACCACCCTCTTGCGCACCCACACCTCACCGGTGCAGATCCGGGTCATGGAGTCCCAGCAGCCCCCGATCTACTCGGTGATGCCCGGGCGCACCTACCGGCGCGACACCGCCGACGCGAGTCACATGCCGGTGTTCCACCAGATCGAGGGCCTGGTGGTCGACCGCGGCATCACGTTGGGCGACCTGGCCGGGACCCTCGAGTCGTTCACCTCCGCCTACTTCGGTGGCTCGATCCACTCGCGCCTGCGTCCCTCCTACTTCCCGTTCACCGAGCCCTCGGCCGAGTACGACATCAACTGCCTGGTGTGCGAGGGCGCGGGCTGTCGCACCTGCGGCCAGACCGGCTGGTTGGAGCTGGGCGGTTGCGGGATGGTGCACCCCCACGTGTTCGGGGCCGTGGGCTATGACCCCGAGGAGTGGTCGGGCTTTGCGTTCGGCTTCGGCATCGAACGCCTGGCCCTCATGCGCTACGGCATCGAGGACATCCGCGACCTGTTCACCAACGACGTGCGCTTCCTCGAGCAGTTCTAGGGCGCCTCCAGCAGGACGACGGGATCGCCCACCTGCACCGGGCCGGCCTCGACCACCGAGGCGTAGGCGCCCAGGTGGTTCGGCGCCGCCGCGTGCAGCTCGGTGATGGCCCGGAACAGGTCTGGCTGGCGATCGAGCGGGCCGGTGCCGGCCGCGGCCGGTTGGGCTCGCAACGGCATGGCGCAGCGCACGGTGGGTCCCAGGATCTCGAGCACGGCACCGCCCACCTGCAGGCGGTGGCCGGTCCACGGGTCTTCGACGAAGCCGTCGCCGGGGACGTCCAGCACCAGGTTCGGCCGGAACCGCCGCACGTCCCAGTCCAGGTCGGGCCGGGCCTGGCGACAGTGATCGAGGGTGGCCGAGGCCAGCAGATGAACGGCGGCCAGGTCGAGGAAGGTGCCGTCGGGGACCGGGATCTCGTAGTACTCGGCGTCGTCGTCGGGGGGATCGAAGGTCATCTCGTAGGCCAGACCGCGGGTGCCCTCGGGTCGGGCCAGCCGGACCGGTCGCCCGAGCCAGTCGCTCAGCGCGGCGTCGACGCGGTCGGGGTCGTCCCCGTCGAGTTCGAGCATCCGCTGGTCGGGCAGCGTCACGGTGCGGTCGCTGGCGGAGGCTTCGAGCAGGCGGGCGGCGCGTTTGGCACTGAGCAGGCGGCCCGAGGTGGTGTCGACCAGGGCGTGGTGGCGATCGCCGAGCACCCCGTTGGAGGCGATCTCCAGGTGGTCGGTGCGCATGCCTTGCATGGACTTGACCGGGTAGCGCCAGCACGCGGCCACGGTTCCGATGGACATGGTTCGGTGCTCCTGACGCGGTGGGGGCCCGACGCTAGCCCGAACATCTGGTTTCGGACGCCTGAGGGGCCGTGAGTAGGCTCCCGCAGATGACCAGGGCCGGCACCGGGCGCGGCGAGCGCGACGCCAACGAGATGCGATACGCATGAAGGTCCTGCTCTCGTGGCTGCGGGACTTCGCGCCCATCGAGGGCGATCCCGTCGTCCTGGGTGAGCACCTCAGCGATCTGGGCATGGCCGTGGAGTCCATCGAGTACCCCGGTGCCGGACTGGACGGCATCGTGGTGGCCCGGGTGCTCGACCTGCGCCCCCATCCCCGAGCCGATCGCATCCAGCTGGTGGACGTGGACGCCGGGAGCGGGGAGCCGCTGCAGATCTGCTGCGGTGCCTTCAACATGGCGGTGGGGGATCGGGTCCCGTTGGCCACCTTGGGGACCGAGATGCCCGGCGGCACGGTGATCGAACGGCGCAGGCTGCGCGGCGAGTGGTCCAACGGGATGCTGTGCTCGAGTCGCGAGCTCGGCCTGGGCGACGACCACACGGGCATCATGATCCTGGACACCGATGATCCGCCTGGCACCGAGCTGCGATCGACGTTGGGCATCGTGGCCGACGTGCTCTACGACTTGGAGGTCAACCCCAACCGTCCCGACGCCATGTCGGTGGCGGGGGTGGCCCGCGACCTGGCCGCCCGACTGGGCGTCGCCTTCCGCCTGCCCGAGCCCTCGGTGCCCCTCGCCGGCGAGGGGTCGCCCGCCCGGCCGGCGGCGGTCGAGATCGTCGACGATGACATCTGCGGCCGCTTCTACACGCGGGTGCTCACAGGCGTGCGAATCGGGCCGTCACCAGCCTGGATCGCCGCGCGACTGGTGGCCCTGGGCATGCGTCCCATCAACTGCGTGGTCGATGCCTCGAACTACGTCATGCTCGAGCTGGGCCAGCCCACCCACACCTACGATCTGGACCGACTGGCGCTCGGCCCGGACGGATCGGCCGGCCTGCGGGTGCGGCGGGGCCGGGAAGGCGAGACCCTGGTCACCCTCGATGGGCTCACCCGGACGCTGGGTCCGGCCGACGCGGTGATCACCGATGCCGATGATGTGGCGGTGGGCCTGGCCGGGGTCATGGGTGGTGCGTCCACCGAGATCTCCGAGTCCACCACCTCGGTCCTGTTGGAGCTGGCCTGGTGGGATCCGATGACGGTGGCCCGCACCTCCAAGCGGCTGAACCTGCGCAGCGAGGCGTCGGCCCGGTTCGAGCGGGGGACCGATCCCGAGATCGCCGAGCTGGCCGCCCGCCGCTTCGCCGAGTTGCTGGCTCCCACCGGGGCCCGGCTGACCACCGACGTGGTCGACGCTCGGGGCGACCTCCCGGGGCCGGCCACCGTCGAGGTGCGGACCGCCCGGGTGAACGCCATCCTGGGGACGAACCTGACGGCCAGCCGGATCGCCAGCCTGCTCACCCCCATCGGCTTCGGGGTGGCGCGCTCCGACGACGAGGTGCAGCAGGTGGCGGTCCCGAGCTTCCGGCCCGACACCACCACCGAGATCGATGTGATCGAGGAGGTGGCCCGCCACTTCGGCTACGCCAACATCCCGCCCACCGTGCCCCCCTCGCTGCGGGCCGGGCGGCTCACGCCCCACCAGCGCGACCGCCGGCGGGTGCGCGACATCCTGGTCGGCCTGGGATACGACGAGGCCATGCCGCTGGCCTTCCTGGCACCCGACGACCTCGATCGAGCCGGTGTGGCCCAGCCCGCGATCCGGCTGACCAACCCGCTGGCCGCCGAGGAGTCGGTGTTGCGTCCATCGCTGCGCCCCGGTCTGCTCAAGAGCATCCGCTACAACCAATCGCACCGCCAGCGCGAACGTCGCCCTCTTCGAGATCGGCAAGGCCTTCGGGCTGCCCGTCGGGCCGGGTCTGCCGGATGAGCGGGAGGTCCTGGCGGTGGTGCGGTCCGACGCCGACGCCCGCGCTGCGGTCGAGGCGTGGACGGTCCTGCGCGACGGTCTCGGCGTCGAGGTCAGCGTCGAGCAGGCCGCGGTGGATGGCTTGCACCCGGGTCGCTCCGCCCGCCTGATGGCCGGCGAGGCCGTGCTGGGGGCGCTGGGGGAGATCGATCCGGCCGTGCTCGACGCCCTCGGCATCGTCGGTCGGGTGGCGTGGTTGGAGGTCGATCTCGACGCGCTCCTGGATCAACCCCACGGCGTCGAGGCCTACGCGCCGGTGAGCCGGTACCCGTCGAGCGACATCGACCTGGCCTTCGTGGTCGACGACGAGGTGGTGGCCGGCGCGGTGCGGGCCACGATCGTCGACGCCGGCGCACCGCTGGTGCGGTCCGTGCGTCTGTTCGACGTGTTCCGCAGCGACACGCTCGGCCCAGGGCGTCGCAGCCTGGCGTTCGCCCTGCGCCTGCAGGCCGACGACCGCACGCTCACCGACGACGAGGTGGCCGAGGTGCGCGCCGCGGTGATCACCGCGGTGGCCGCGGCCCACCACGGCGTGCTGCGCGGCTGACCCCTTGGGCGGCCGTCTCTCCTGGCCCTTTCGTGCTGTGCCCCGTGGGGTGCACACCACGCGCCGGTGGGCCCCGGCGGGCAGGGCGGCTCAGCGCGGTCTTGAGCAGGTACTCGCTCATGGCCGCCAGGCGGATGCGGTCGAGGTCGAGGAAGGCCGTGACGCTGTTCATCATGGTGGCCAGATTGGCGTCGAGCACCGTCGGATCCCCATCCGCGGAGTAGAAGAGCATGGGGTCGTTCACGTGCTCGGCCGACGGCCATGCCTCCTCGACGATGCCCCGGTAGGGCGGCGCGCCTGGAGTCAGCGCCCGGGCCACGGCGTTGCGCACATAGCGAGTCCGGGGCTGGATCTCGGTCGACATCGGGGTCTGGGTGCCGTACCAGTGGGCGTACCAGGCGTCGTCGTCCAGGCGGTCCGGCTTCTCCATGAGTGTGAGCACGACCACGCCCCGGGAGCGCTGACCGTCGGGCCAGTCCCGTGGCGCCGACCACGGGTTGGCGCCGTAGTCGGTCGGCAGCGATTCGGTCACCAGGTACCCGGCCAGCCGCTCGGCTGCGCCGGACAGGATCGCCTCGTGCCGGACGCGATCGTCGTGGCAGTCGAGCCAGATCGACACCAGTGCCACGGGCGCGGGATCGTCCGCCGGGGCGGGCAGGGGGACCTGGGCCGTGGCTGCCTCGGCATCGGCCACGCTGATGGACAGTCCGGCCGGGTCGAGCGCCAGCAGCTCCGCCGCGATCGGGCCGAGCAGGCGCTCGACCCAGGCCGGCTCCGGCGGACCGGTGTCCAGCCACAGCAGGTAGACCAGCTTCTCCATCGTCGCCTCCGACTGGTGTCCCGCCCGGCGGGCGGACCGTCCGACCGTACCCGCGGTTCCCGGGTCCCCCTCGCCCCGTCCCGGCACGTTTGACCACCGAATCGGTGGCGGTACGTGCCCGCTCGGCGCCGTGTTGCATCTTTATGCGTTTATCCGTATGATCGTGCGATGATCTCCGTCGGTGTCATCGGGGCGTCGGGATTCACCGGTGCCGAGCTGCTGCGGCTCTGCGCCGGCCATCCCGATCTGCAGGTCGAACTGGCCACGGGGGACACGCAGGCCGGCACCCGTGTGGCCGACCTGTACCCGAGCCTGACCGCCCACTATCCCGACCTCGTCTTCACCCCCTACGAGCCCGGCGCGGCCCAGGGCCTCGACCTGTGCTTCCTCGGGCTGCCCCACGGCGCCTCGCAGGACATCGTGGCCGCGCTCCGGGACCAGGTGAAGTGGATCGTCGACCTGGCCGCCGACTTCCGTCTGCATGACCCCGACCTGTATCCCCAGTGGTACGGCGAGGCCCACACCGCCCCCGAGCTGCTGGGTGAGCTGGTCTACGGTCTACCGGAGCTGTTCCGGGCCCAGATCGCTGGCGCCCGCGGGGTGGCGGCCCCGGGTTGCTATCCCACCGCCGCCGCCCTGGCGCTGGCCCCGCTGGTCCGGGCCGGGGTGGTCGAGCCGCGGGGTATCGTGGTGGACGCAGCCAGCGGCGTGTCGGGTGCCGGGCGCGGCCTCAAGCCGGCCAACTCGTTCTGCACGGTGGACGAGGACTTCAACGCCTACGCCCTGCTCACGCACCGCCACACCCCCGAGATCGAACAGGCCGTGGGCGAGGCCGCCGGCTTGGCGGCCGGCGGGGTGGGGGTGCTGTTCACTCCACACCTGGCTCCCATGAACCGGGGGATCCTGGCCACCTGCTACGCCCGACCCACCGCCGCCACCTCGACCGACGAGCTGCTCGGGCTCTACCGCGAGGCCTATGCGGGCGAACCGTTCGTCGTGGTGACCGACGGCTCCCCGTCGACCAAGGCGACGTTCGGCTCCAACGCCGCCCACCTGACGGCCCGGTTCGACCCCCGCACCGGCTGGGTGATGGCCATCGCGGCCATCGACAACCTGGTCAAGGGCGCGTCGGGTCAGGCGGTCCAGTGCGCCAACCTGCTGGCCGGCCTCGACGAGACGGCGGGGCTCAGCGCCCTCGGGATCTTCCCGTGAGCCACGACGCGGCAACGGCCGCAGGCATGGCCCCGGACCCGTCCGAGACGGACCGCCTGGCCGCGGCCAGTGCGCGGGCGGGCCTGCTGGTCGAGGCGTTGCCCTACATCCGGCGGTTCCTGGGGTCGACCATCGTCATCAAGTACGGCGGCAACGCCATGACCGACAACGAGGCCGCCGCCCGCTTCGCCGAGGACGTGGTGCTGATCCAGGCGGTGGGCATCCGTGTGGTCGTGGTCCACGGTGGCGGTCCTCAGATCGGCGAGCTCATGGCTCGGCTGGGCAAGGTGCCCGAGTTCCGCGACGGGCTGCGGGTGACCGACGCCGAGACTCTAGACATCGCCCGAATGGTCCTGGTGGGCAAGGTCAACCGTGACATCGTGTCGTCCATCAACATGCACGGCCCCCTGGCCGTGGGCCTCTCGGGCGAGGACGCCGGCCTCATCACCGCCCACGTGCGCAACCCGGAGCTGGGGTTCGTGGGGGATGTCGCCGCGGTCAACCCCGCCATCCTCCACCGCCTCCTGGCCGAGAACATCATCCCGGTCCTGTCCACCATCGGGGCCGACCTGGAGGGTCAGGCGTACAACATCAACGCCGACAGCGTGGCCGGGGCCGTTGCCGCGGCCCTCGGGGCCGAGAAGGTCATCTACCTGACCGACGTCCCGGGTCTGCTGCGCGACGTCAACGATCCCGAGAGCCTCCTCACCCGCATCTCGGCCCCCGAGCTGCGATCGCTCGTCGCCGACGGCACCCTCACCGGAGGGATGATCCCCAAGGTGACGGCCTGCCTCGAGGCCCTCGACCGCGGTGTCGGCACCGCCCATCTCCTCGACGGCCGGGTGGCCCACGTGGTGCTGCTCGAGTTGTTCACCGACTCGGGCATCGGCACCATGATCACCCGTTCGATCGGCGCCATACCATGAGCGGGCCGGGAGTCACGACCGGCGTGGCGTCGCCCCAACAGCCCGTCCACCCCCCGGTGCCCAGCGCACCCGAGGGTCGCGAGCATTGCCCGTTCTGGCCGACCTATGGGCCGCCGTCGCGCCAGTTCGTGCGGGGTCGGGGCACCGAGATCTGGGACAGCGCGGGACGGCGCTACCTCGACTTCTTGGGTGGGCTGGCAGTGGTGGCCCTGGGCCATGCCCATCCTGAGGTGGCCGAGGCCATCGCCACCCAGGCCGGCACCCTGTTGCACACCTCGAACCTGTTCGCCACCGTGCCGGGGGCCGAGGTGGCCGTGACCATCGACGAGCTGCTCGGCGGCGGCGGCCAGGTGTTCTTGTGCAACTCGGGCGCCGAGGCCAACGAGGCGGCCATCAAGCTGGCCCGGCGGTGGGGCGGACGGGGCCGCCACGTGGTGGTGAGCGCCTACGGATCGTTCCACGGCCGCACCCTGGCCACGCTGCACGCCACTGGTCAGCCGGCCAAGCACGAGGCCTTCCAGCCGCTGCCCGAGGGGTTCCGCCACGTGGCCTGGGACGACCTCGAGGCCCTCGAGGCGGCCCTCGATCCCTCGGTGGCCGCCGTGCTGCTCGAGCCCATCCAGGGCGAGGGCGGCGTCAACCCGGCCAGTGCCGCCTACTTCCAGGGTGTGGCCCGACTGTGCGCCGAGCGAGGCGTGCTGCTCATGGTCGACGAGGTGCAGACCGGCCTCGGCCGCACCGGCCGGTGGTTCGGGTTCGAGCACTACGGCGTCACCCCCGACGTGGTCACCCTGGCCAAGGCCCTGGGCAACGGCGTGCCCATCGGGGCGTGCTGGGCCCGCCGGGAGATCGCCGGGGTCATGGCGCCGGGCGACCACGGCAGCACCTTCGGGGGCCAACCCCTGGCCGCGGCCGCGGCGCGGGCGGTCCTGGCCGTCATGGCGCGTCGAGGACGCCCCCGGTCGGGCCAACCGTGCGGGGGCCCGGCTGCAGGCCGCACTCGAGGCCCTGCCCCAGGTGGCGTCGGTGCGCGGCGCCGGCCTGTTGCTCGGCGTCGAGCTGACCGACGGCCTCGACGCCCGGCCGGTGGCGGCGGCCGCCCTGGACGCGGGGCTCATCGTGAACGCGGTCACCCCCACCACCGTCCGCCTGGCCCCACCGCTGCTGGTGTCCGACGACGAGATCGACGAGGCGGTGGCCCTCCTGGCCGGTGCGCTGGCGGCCACACAGGAGGGCGAGCCATGAGACACCTGCTCGAGATCGACGATCTGGCCACCGCCGAGGTGTTGGACGTGCTGGACCGAGCCGAGGCGTCCTCGCTGGCGCCGGCGCTGGCGGGCCGGGGCATGGCCCTGATCTTCGAGAAGCCGTCGGCCCGGACCCGCAACTCGATGGAGATGGCGGTCGTGCAGCTGGGCGGGCATCCGGTCACCATCCGCGGTGACGAGGTCGGCCTCGACGTCCGCGAGAGCGTCGAGGACGTGACCCTCACGCTGGCCTGCTACCACGCGGCCATCGGCGCCCGCGTGTTCGAGCACGCCAAGGTGGAGCGCATGGCCGCGGTCGACGCCGTGCCGGTGGTGAACCTGCTCTCCGATGCCGGTCATCCCATGCAGGCGCTGGCCGACCTGCTCACCATCCGCCAGGAGCTCGGCGCGTTCGAGGGCCGGATCGTCACCTACGTGGGCGACGGCAACAACGTGTGCCGCTCGCTGGTCCTGGCGGCCGGCGCGGTGGGCATGGAGGTCCGCGTGGCCACCCCGCCGCGCTACGAGCTGGCGGCCACCGATCTCGACCGGATCCGCCTGGCCGGGATCGAGCCCGAGCTGTTCGACCGACCGGCGGAGGCCGTGGCCGGCGCGGATGTGGTCTACACCGACGTGTGGGCGTCGATGGGTCAGGAGGCCGAGGCGCAGTCCCGCCGCCGGGCCTTCGAGGGGTTCACCGTCGATGACCTCCTGCTGGGCCGGGCGGGGCCGAAGGCCATCTTCCTGCACTGCCTGCCCGCCCATCGTGGCCAGGAAGCCGCCGCCTCGGTGGTGGACGGGCCACAGAGCCGAATCTGGCACCAGGCGGCCAATCGCATGCACGCAGCTCGTGGGCTGCTGAGCTGGCTCCTGGAGCAGCCATGACGCCGAGCAAACGGCCGAGCAGCAGCCCGTCGGCGGTGACGCCGGGCAACAGGCTGGGCAAGCCGCAGCGCCAGCACCTCATCGGCAAGTTGATCGAGCAGGGTGCGGTCGAGAACCAGGGCCAGCTGGTGGAGCTGCTGGCCGATCATGGCTGCCTGGCCACCCAGGCCACGGTGTCGCGCGACCTCGACGACCTGGGAGCCATCAAGGTCCGGGTCCCGGGTGGCGAGAGCGTGTACGCCATCCCGGCGCTGCCCAAGCAGCAGTTGGCACCGGAGGACCACCTCCGCCGTGTCTGTGGCGACTGGGTGGTCGAGGTGGCCCACTCCGCCAACCTGGTGGTCCTGCGCACCCCGCCCGGATCGGCTCATGTGGTGGCCTCGGCGCTGGATCGGGCCGGGCTGCCCGAGATGCTCGGCACCGTGGCCGGTGACGACACGCTCATCGTGGTGGTGGCCGAGAACGTGGCTGGCGCGGACGTGGCCGAGCTGCTGGCCGATCTGGCCGGATTGACGGCGTGATGTCCGACCTGTCCTGATTCCGACCTGTCCTGCTGTTGATCGACGAGATCTGAGGAGTTCCATGCCGAAGCGAGTGGTCCTGGCCTACAGCGGCGGCCTCGACACGTCCGTGGCTGTGCGCTGGATGATCGAGGAGCTGGGTGTCGAGGTCGTGGCCGTCGCCTGCGATGTGGGCCAGGACGGGGACTGGGAGGGCCTGGCGGCCCGAGCCGTCGCCGCCGGCGCCATCGATGCGGTGGTGGTGGACTGCCGCGAGGAGTTCGCGCGGGACTTCGTCGGCCCCGCCCTGCGGGCCAATGCCCTCTACGAGAACCGCTACCCGTTGGTCTCCGCCCTGTCGCGGCCGGTCATCGTGCGACACCTGGTGGAGGTAGCCAGGCGCTTCGGGGCCAACGCGGTGGCCCACGGCTGCACCGGCAAGGGCAACGACCAGGTGCGCTTCGAGGTGGCCACCCGTTCGCTGGCCCCCGACCTCGAGGTGGTGGCCCCCGTGCGCAACTGGGGGATGACCCGGGCCGACTCCATCGAGTACGCGGCCCGCTTCGGCATCCCGATTCGAGCGACCAAGGAGCAGCTCTACTCGATCGACGACAACCTCTGGGGCCGGGCCATCGAGTGCGGCGAGATGGAGGATCCCTGGGCCCGCCCGCCCGAGGGGGTCTGGTCCATGACCGCGGTTCGGGCCGGCGAGGCGCGCGAGGTCACCGTCGGCTTCGATCAGGGCACTCCGGTGTCGCTCGACGGGCGAGCGCTGCCCCTCCACGAGCTCATCGTCGAGCTGAACGACGTGGTGGGTGCCTACGGCTGGGGTCGGCTCGACATGGTGGAGAACCGCCGGGTCGGCATCAAGAGCCGCGAGACCTACGAGGCGCCCGCCGCCCTGGCGCTGATCATGGCCCACGTCGACCTGGAGAGCATCTGCCTGGAGCGTGACCTCTTCCACGAGAAGCAGCGTCTCGAGGGCCGCTACGCGGACCTGGTCTACGACGGACAGTGGTACTCGCCGCTCAAAGCCGCCTACGACGCCTTCATCGACGAGAGCCAGCGGTTCGTGACCGGCGAGGTCCGGCTGCGGCTCGAACCGGGCCGGTGCTTCGTGGTCGGACGTCGCAGCCCGCACTCGTTGTACGACTACGGGCTGGCCACCTACGAGGCGGCCGATTCCTTCAACCATGCCGATTCCGAGGGCTTCGTGCGGCTGTGGGGCCTCGGCCTGCAGACCTGGTCAGCCCACCAGGGTCCCGGTTCGGCCCGGCGGGCCGGCACCTCGGGTGGCTCCCCAGACGGCGCGCCGTGAGCACCCTGTGGCACGGCCGCTTCGAGGGCGGGCCGTCCGACGCTCTGCTCCAGTTCACCGTGAGCCTGCCCTACGATCAGGTGCTGGCCGCCGACGACCTGACCGGGTCGCGGGCCCATGTCCGCGGGCTGGTGCGCGCTGGCGTGCTCAGCCTGGTCGAGGCCGACGCCGTGCTGGCCGCCATCGAACAGGTGGGCGACGAGTTGGCCGAGGGCAGCTTCGTGTTCGTGGCGTCCGACGAGGACATCCACACCGCGGTCGAGCGCCGGGTCACCGAGATCGCCGGTCCCGCCGGAGCCAAGATGCACACCGGGCGAAGCCGCAACGACCAGGTGGCCACCGACCTGCGCCTGTTCACCAAGCGCGAGCTGCTGGTCACCGCCGGCCACGTGCTCGACCTCCAGCAGGTGCTCGCCGGCCGGGCCGGCCAGGCCGGCGACGCCTATCTGCCCGGCTACACCCACCTCCAGCGGGCCCAGCCCGTGCTCTTGGCCCACCACCTCCTGGCCCACGGATGGGCTCTGGCCCGTGACGTCGATCGCCTGTGGGACTGCCGGCAGCGCCTGGACGTCTCCCCCCTGGGGGCAGGGGCCCTCGCCGGTTCGTCCCTGGCCCTGGATCCCGCCGGGGTGGCGCAGGACCTGGGGTTCGCGGCCGTGTTCGACAACTCGTTGGATGCGGTGTCCGATCGCGACTTCGTGGCCGAGGCCCTGTTCGTGTTGACCCTGATCGGCGTTCACCTGTCTCGACTGGGCGAGGAGATCGTGCTGTGGTCCTCGGCCGAGTTCGGGTTCCTGGGCCTGGCCGACGAGTACGCCACCGGTAGCTCCATGCTCCCCCAGAAGAAGAACCCGGATATCGCCGAGCTGGCCCGGGGTCGCAGCGGGCGTCTCATCGGCGACCTGGCCGGGCTGCTGGCCACGCTCAAAGGGCTGCCGCTGGCCTACAACCGCGACCTCCAGGAGGACAAGGAGCCGCTGTTCGACGCGCTGAGCCAGGTGAACCTGGGGCTGGCGGCCCTGGGCGGCCTGCTGGCCACGGCCACGTTCCACACCGATGTCATGGCGGCCGCGGCCGACGGGCCCGAGGTGGCCGCCACCGATCTGGCCGAGCACCTGGTGTCGGGCGGGTTGCCGTTCCGCGACGCCCATGCCCTGGTGGGGGCGCTGGTCCGGCGGTCCCTCACCGATGGGGTCGACCTGGCCGCGCTGGTGGCGGCCGAGCCCCAGCTGGGCCCCGACGCCGTGGCCCTGCTGGGCCCGGGGGTGGCCGTGCGGCGACGCACCACCCCCGGCGGCGCCGGCCCCGGGCCGGTGGCCGACCAGCTGGTGGCCTTCGAGGCCCGCATGGCCGCTGACGCGACCCGCCTGGCCGACGCCGGGCGCGTCACGGAGTCCTGACCGACGTGGATGCCTGATGGGGTTCCACCACCAGGTCCAGGTGCGCTACGGCGAGGTGGACCAGCAGGGCGTGGTGTTCAACGCCCACTACCTGGCCTGGATCGATGACGCCATGGATCGATGGATGCGCGAGCTCGCCGCCGACTTCGAGTCCCTGGGCTGGGACTTCATGGTGCGCCATGCCGAGCTGGACTGGTTGGGCGGCGCCACGGTGGGCGACACCGTCGAGATGGTCGCCGAGCTGGTTCGTTGGGGCCGAACCTCCTTCGTGGTCCGGCTCGTGTCCACGGTGGGGGAGCGTCGGGTCATGGAGGCCGAGATGACCTATGTGGGCGTCGAGGCGGGGACCATCCGGCCGGCGCCCCCGCCGGCCCAGGTCCGGGCGCATCTGGGCGGATGAGTCATCGGGGTCGCAGCCTGCGTCGCGCCTTCTACGCCCGGTCCAGCCTGGAGGTGGCGCCCGAGCTGTTGAACAAGCTGCTGGTGCGGGGAGACCGGGCCATGCGCATCGTGGAGGTCGAGGCCTACGCCGGGTCCGACGATCCGGCCAGCCACGCCTTCGGCGGCCCAACTGAGCGCAACGCCACCATGTTCGGCCCGGCCGGCCATCTGTACGTGTACTTCACCTACGGGATGCACTGGTGCGCCAACGTCGTCTGCGGGCCACCGGGGGTGGCCACCGCCGTCCTGCTCCGGGCCGGCGCGCCCGTGCGCGGCCTGGACCAGATGCATCTGGCCCGGGGTGCGGGCCGCTCCGTGGCTCGTCGCGACCGCGACCTGGGCGCCGGCCCGGCTCGGCTGGCCCAGGCGCTCGGCATCGACCGGACCCTCGACGGCGTCGATCTGGTCCCGGTCCGCTCCGAGGTCCGGATCGTCGACGACGGCGTGGCACCACCCACGCGTCCCGGCCGCAGCGCGCGCATCGGGATCCGCCTGGCCACCGATCGGATGTGGCGCTGGTACGTTCCCGGCGACCCGAACCTGTCCCGTCCCGGCTGATCGGAGGATCGTGCCGATGCCGCCGGATCCCACCTACGAGCTGCTGGCCGAGGGTGACCTGAGGTTGGCGCCCGGCACCGAATTGGCCGCAGCCCAGGCCCAGCTGGCGTCCTACGCGCCGTCCGACGCCGAGCAGGCGGCCATCCGCGAGCGCATCCTCGAGTTCGTCGACACCCACCCCGACGCCCTGTCGCGCACCTGCGTCGAGGGCCACCTCACCGGCTCCGCCCTGGTGGTCGACCACCAGGGCGATCACCTGCTCATGCTGTTCCACCGCAAGGCTCAGCGCTGGCTCCAGCCGGGCGGCCACGCCGACGGTGATGCCAACCTGGCCGGCGTGGCCCGGCGCGAGGCCACCGAGGAGTCGGGCATCGCCGGTCTGGCCGTGGTGGTGCCGGCCATCGATCTGGACATCCACCGGGTGGCCTTCGCCGGGGAGCGGCCCCACCTGCACCTCGACGTCCGCCATCTGGTGGTGGCTCCGGCCGGTGCCGAGGTGGTGGGCAACCACGAGTCGGAGGCCCTGCGCTGGGTCACCCTCGATGAGCTGCTCGCGCTCGACGTCGACCCCGGCACCGTTCGCATGGCGACCCGCGGCCTCTCACTGATGAGGTAGGACGCGCGCCCGAGCTCCCGAGGTCGCCCGGCGGAGCAGCGAGCACGATGACACCAAGATGCCGAGGGCGCCCGAAGGGAGGCTTGCCGACCGGAGGGCCAGGGCAACAGGAGGCTTGCCGACCGGAGGGCCAGGGCAACAGGAGGCTTGCCGACCGGAGGGCCGATCTAGAAGTGCGTGACGCACCACGGGGGCAGCGGGGAGCGGAACATGGCGTCGGCGGTGGCCAGGGTGCCGGGACGGCGCTCCTCGACCCGTTCGCCCCGGGCCAGGTCGGCCAGGGTGTAGCCACCGAGGTAGGCACTCGACAGGGTCGACACCGACAGGGCGAGGTCGGCCGCGTCGGTGGTGGCCACGCACTCGGCCCCGTCGGGCCCGCCCTCGAGCGCGAAGCGGCCGCCTGACAGACCCATGGCGTCGTCGACCTCGACCACCACCCGGCCCGGGCACAGATAGCGCCGGCCAGCCAGAGCCTTGGGCACGTCCAGCAGCCGGACCCACAACAGGTCGCTGCGATCGTGCTCGCCGATGGCCCGGGCATCGCCCAGGATCCAGCGCACGGGATCGCCCACCCAGTGGTCGCGGGTCGACACCGTGGCCACCCAGTCCACCTCCAGGCAGTAGCGCCACAACCGGTTGCTGGCGGCCGAATCGACCCCCAGCAGGTCGTATACCTCGAGGGTGTTGCGGGGACGCTGGCCGTCCCAGTGGTCCCGGACGACGTAGCTCAAGAAGCCGTCGGGCCGCCCTGACCCGTCTCGCCCGATCACGAGGAAGGTGGGCGTCGTGCGGCCCTGGATCTCGACGTGGCCGAGCATGACGTCCCACCACCACCCGGGCCGCCCGATGGCACCGGGCTGGCTGGCCTGGTGGCGTTCGTAGATCTCGGCGGCCAGCTCGCGGAAGGTGTCGCGGTCCACCAGCTCGACCGATCCGGTCCGGTCCCCGTGGATGACCAGCCCCCTCGTGTCGACGTCAAGGCGCACCGCCTCGGCTGCCGGGCCATACCCGAACCGGCCGTAGATGGGCCACTCGGCCGCGACCAGGGTGCCCACTGCGTCGCCCCGCTCGGCACAGCTACGCAGGTCGGCGGTGATCATCTGCGACATCAGGCCCCGGCGGCGGTGGCTGGCCGACACGGTGACGTGGCTGAGCGCCGCGGCGGAGACCACCTGGTCACCGGGGACGGCCAGGGTGGTGTCGAAGCTGCGCAGGGTGCCCACGATGCGCGCCTCGTCCAGCGCCGCCCAGACGTGGTCGAGGTCGAAGTGGCCGGCGCGGAACTCGGCTTCGGTGGCATCGGGCGCCGGCGGGTCCAGGAACCCCGTGCGCATGGCATCGACCCAGCGGGCCAACTCGTCGGGTGCGATGGTGCGGATCTCGACCGGCATGGTGGCCAAGCTACGGGAGTGGCGCGCCCGAGCCCGATGAAATTCGGGGCGGCCGGGCGCCGAGTGGGCGCGGCCGCTCAGGACAGGTCTTCGGGAGCGATGCAGTCGTCCATGTGGTTGGCCGTGGCCAGGTTGCCGATCGGGATGCTGATCTGCTCGCCGGCCAGCTTCTGGTCCTCGTAGAAGCGGGCTCCGGGATCGGTGCGCAGCCGGCGGGCGTAGTCCTCACGGTTGCCCAGGTAGACGCGGAAGTCGTTCAACCACTCCGACACCATGCGCCCGTCCTTGCCCGACGGGGCGATGGCCGCAAGTCGGGCGAGCATGGTGCGCAGGTCGCGGTTGGTCTGGTCGACCACGTCGGCGCGAGCGACGTTGTTCGGCGACTGCTGGGCCTTGGGCAACGCGGCCAGCTCGTCGGCGGTGGCCTTGCAGATGCGTTCGGCCTGCTGCGGGAACGCCGGGCTGGACAATTTGTCCGGGGTCGGCTGCACCGCGCTCCAGACGTAGACGATGATCCACATGCCCAAGATGAACGCGCAGATGGCGATCACCGCTATGCGGGCCGGGCTGAACCGACGGCGAGGGGTGGTCGATTCGGCGCCCAGGTCGGACAGATCGGGTGGATCGACGGACCCGGGAGCGGAGACGGCCATGGCCGCTCCAGTGTGACCCTTCGGCCACCCCCACTGCCAGCCGGGCCGGATACGAGTTGACCGGTGCGGTCGCGGGGAGCGAACGTGACCAGGTGAGCGACGCCATCCTCGACGATCTGGCCGCCCGCCGGCTGGTGGCGGACAGCACCGATGCCGACGAGCTGCGCCGGCGGTTGGCCGAGGGGCCGATCACGCTCTACGCCGGCTTCGATCCCACCGCCGACAGCCTGCACGTCGGCAACCTGGTACCGCTGTTGCTGCTCCGGCGGTTCCAGGAGGCCGGTCACCGTCCCATCGCCGTGTCCGGCGGGGCCACGGGCATGATCGGCGATCCGGGCGGTCGCTCCGAGGAGCGCAACCTGCTCGACCCGGCCACCCTCGACCACAACCTGGCGGCCATCCGCAGCCAGCTCGGCCGGTTCCTCGACCTGGCCCCGTCGGCCGGGCTGTTGGTGGACAACCGGACCTGGACCCAACCGCTCGGCGTGCTCGACTTCCTGCGGGATGTGGGCAAGCACCTGACCGTCAACACCATGTTGGCCAAAGAGTCGGTGCGCAGCCGGGTGGAGAGCGAATCGGGCATCTCCTTCACCGAGTTCAGCTACATGTTGCTCCAGGCCAACGACTACTACGTGCTGCACCACCAGCACGGTTGCGAGCTCCAGGTCGGGGGCTCGGACCAGTGGGGCAACATCACCGCCGGCATCGACCTCATCCGTCGCCGGGCCGGGGCCCGCGTCCACGGGCTCACGGTTCCGCTGATCACGCGGGCCGACGGCGCCAAGTTCGGCAAGTCGGCCGAGGGCGCCATATGGCTGAGTGACGAACGCACCTCACCCTATGCGTTCTACCAATACTGGATGAACGTCGACGATCGAGACGTCGAGCGCTTCCTGCTCCAGCTCACCCTGCTCCCGGTGGACGAGGTGGCCGCGGTGGCCGAGGCACACGTCGCCGCGCCCGAGCACCGCGCCGGACAGCGCCGGCTGGCTCAGGAGATGACGACCCTGGTACACGGCTCGACGGCAGCCGCCGCCGCCCAGGCCGCCTCCGCGGTGCTCTTCGGTGGGGACCCGGCCCAGGCTGACGCGGCCACGTTCGAGATGCTGGCTGGCGAGCTGGCCGTGGTCGACCTCGACCCGGGCGAGCTGGCCGCTGGCCTGGCGGCCGAGACCCTGGCCCGCTGCAGCGGTCTGGCCAGCTCGGGCAGCGACGCCCGCCGCGGCCTGGCCGCCGGGGAGTTCCGGGCCAACGGCCGACGCCTGACCGGCGACGATCAGATCCGTCCCGCCGATCTGGCCCACGGCCGGTTCCTGCTCGTGCGCCGCGGCAAGAAGCGCTACGCACTGGCCCGGGTTGGCGTCGCCGCTTCGGGCTGCTAGGTTGACCCTCCGCCGCTGAGACGGTCGCACCTCGGTGCGATCGCCTTCGGAGGGGTGGAGGGTGCATCAACTGGTTTGACTCGCCGTCCCCCGCCCGATAAGGTGGCACTCCGCTTCAAACCGTGGTCACCCCTCCGGGGGTCGCGATCACAGGTGAGGCAACCAGCCTTCGGGCCGGGAGGGTTTCGCTCTGCGAGACCCCACGAGCCGCCGAGCTCGGGTCATCGACCCACCCTCGGCGC
>CAVZAT010000004.1:0-1739037 GCA_963773335.1 uncultured Microthrixaceae bacterium
CTCCGCCGAGGCTGCGATCCCTTGTGCTGATTGGTCGGGCTGGCGGGATTTGAACCCACGACCTTCGGTCCCCCAGACCGACGCGCTAACCAAGCTGCGCCACAGCCCGTGAAGAAGTCACCTTACTCTCTCCTGGTCAGGCCTCCGACGCAGTTGCCGGAGGGGTGAATCGGCTTCTCAGGGCAGGTCGAACCCGTGGTCGTCGTCCTCCGCACCGGACCAGGTCGGTGACTGGTGGGACGGTCGGTCGGCCGGGTCGTCACTGGTGGAGCCCAGCGAGGACGGCGCGGTACGTGGGTTCCGAGGCCACCCTGTAGCGTCGCGGTCCTGATGAGCGACGATCCGTCCCCTCCGCCCAACAGCGACGACGGGCCCCAGGACGAGGCGGAGGACCCGGCGGCCGAAGCCTCGGCGGCGCGCGCCATCCGTATCCAACGCCTGGCCAAGGTGGACGCGCTGCGAGCCGGGGGAGTGGTGCCCTATCCGCCCCGCTTCGACCGCGACCGCACGCTGGGCGAGCTGCGCCAGGAGTTCGGCCACCTCGAGCCCGGAGCCGAGACCGACACGCAGGTGCGGGTGGCAGGACGACTCATGCTCAAGCGCGACCAGGGCAAGCTCGTGTTCGCCACGTTGCGCGACCGCGACGGGGACGTGCAGCTGTTCGTGTCCAAGGCGGTGCTCGGCGACGACGCCTTCGTCGGGTTCGCCGATCTCGACCGCGGCGACTGGGTGGGGGCCACGGGCACGGTCATGGCCACCCGCAAGGGTGAGCTGTCGGTCAAGGTGACCAGCTTCGAGCTGCTGTCCAAGGCCCTGCGCCCCCTGCCGGACAAGTGGAAGGGCCTCAGCGACGTCGACCAGCGCTACCGCCAGCGCTATGTCGACCTGGTGGTCAACGACGAGGCCCGCCGGGTGCTGGCCGTGCGAGGCAAGGCGGTGGCCGCGCTGCGCCGGGCCCTCCACGACCAGGGCTACATCGAGGTCGAGACCCCGATGCTGAACCTGGTCCAGGGCGGCGCCACCGCCCGACCCTTCATCACCCACTACAACGCTCTCGACCTCGACACCTACCTGCGCATCGCCCTCGAGCTTCCGCTGAAGCGGCTCATCGTGGGCGGAATGGAGCGGGTGTTCGAGATCGGCCGCATCTTCCGCAACGAGGGCATCGACACCCGCCACAATCCCGAGTTCACCATGCTCGAGGCGTACGCCGCCTTCGAGGACTACACCGACATGATGGTGTTGACCGAGAACCTGGTGGCCACGGCGGCCCGGGCCGCCATCGGGCGCACCACGGTGACCCTTCGCGGCGTCGAGATCGACCTGGCCCCGCCCTGGCGGCGGGCCACGATGACCGAGCTGATCGCCGAGGAGCTGGGCGTGACCCTGCACCCGGGCCTGCCCGTCGAGGCGGCTCGCGTCATCCTCGACCAGCTGGGCCTGAGCTGGGAGGACTCGTGGGGCGCGGGTCGCCTGACCCTCGAGGCCTACGACGAGCTGGTCGAGAGCCGGGTCGACGGACCCGTCATCGTCTACGACTACCCCCGGGAGACCTCACCGCTGGCCAAGCCCCACCGCCACGACCCCAACCTGGTGGAGCGCTTCGAGGTGATCGTGGCTGGTCGGGAGCTGGCCAACGCCTACAGCGAGCTCAACGATCCGGTCGAACAGCTCCAACGCTTCCGCGAGGAGGCCCGGGCCAAGGCCGCCGGCGACGCCGAGGCCAGCGACGTCGACCTCGACTACATCCGGGCGCTCGAGTACGGCATGCCACCGGCCGGAGGCATGGGCATGGGCATCGATCGCCTGGTCATGGTGCTGGCCGAGGTGGACTCGATCCGTGAGGTCATCCTGTTCCCGACGCTGCGGCCCGAGACGGCGCTGACCGAGGCCGACTTCCCCGCGCTCGACGACGGCGGACCTGGCACCTGATCCCATGACGAATCGGCCATTGCGGGCTCGGGTCATCGGCTGGTTGACCGCGCTGTCGGGCGCCCTGCTGGTGCTGTCCACCCTGCCGCGGGTGCCTGAGCGGCTGGCCGGTGCCTACCGCTACGTCCCGCTGCCGTTGCGGGTCAGCGGCCGAGTGGTGACCATGCTGGTCGGCCTGCTCCTGTTGTTCCTGGCCGGCCAACTGGGCCGGCGCAAGCACCGGGCCTGGCAGGTGGCGGTGGTGCTGTTCACCGTGACCATGGTGGTCAACGTGGCCCGCCTCGATCGGCCCCTGTCCGCCGGGCTGTCGGCGGCCATGTTGGTGCTGCTGCTGGTCGGCCGCGACGACTTCCGGGCCCCGCCCGACCCGCCGACGCTGTTCCAGTTCATCCGGTTCCTGCCCCTCTACTTCGGGGCCGTGTTCCTCTACGGGTTCGGGTTCATCTTCGCTCAGCGCAACCACATCAGCCCCTCGCCCACGTTCGTTCGCAGCCTCGACGCCATCCTCAGCGGGCTGGTCGGCGTCCCGGGCTCATACACCTTCCAGAGCGAGTTCATCGAGCGGGCTTTCCGCGGCACCCTGTTGGCCGCGGGAGCGGTGGGTCTGATCATCGGCCTCGCCCTGCTCTTCCGGCCCATCGTGGCCCGCCCTCAACAGGAGGAGGGCGCCTGGGAGCATGCCAGCCGCCTGGTCCACGCCTACGGCACCGACACCCTCGCCTACTTCGCGCTCCGCGATGACAAGAGCTTCTTCTTCTCCTCCGACGGTGAGGCCATGATCGCCTACACCTACATCGGTCGCTACGCCCTGGCTTCGGGCGATCCCATCGGACGGCCCGAGTCCATCGAGCTGGTAATCGACGAGTTCCTCGCCATGTGTCGCGACCGCGCCTGGGGGGTGGCCTTCCTGGCCGTGCTCGAGTCCACCCGCGAGCTGTATGTGGACCGCGGGCTGCACACCTTCTACCTGGGTGATGAGGCCATCGTGAACTGCACGGGCTTCGCGCTGACGGGCAAGAAGTGGAAGAGCATCCGCCAGTCCGCCCAACGGGTCGAGCGCACGTACCGCTTCGAGATGCTGGCCGAGACCGACGCCTCGTCCGAACTGATCGGTGCTCTCAACGACCTGAGTGCCAAGTGGCGGGGCAAAGCACCCGAACGTGGGTTCACCATGACGCTCAGCCGTGACGTCGAGGGGCTCAACCCCGAGTTCCGGCTGTGCGTGGCCCTCGACGAGCACGGTCAGCCCGGCGGCTTCCTGCGCATCGTGCCCGTGTACGGCGAGGCCAAGGGCTACACGCTCGACCTCATGCGCCGAGACCCCGACGCCCCCAACGGCATGACCGAGTTCCTGCTGACCCGCACGATCATGCGCATGGACCAGGACGGCTATCAGCGGCTGAGCATGAACTTCGCGGCGTGGGGTCGCCTCTTCTACGAGGACATCCACTACACCGTGCCACAGCGAGTGGCCAAGCAGGTGCTCGAGGTGATGAATCCCTTCTATCAGATCAAGTCCCTCAAGGCCTTCAACCAGCGCTTCTATCCGGTGTGGGTGCCCCGCGTCATCGTCTACGACGACGTGCGGGCCCTGCCACGGGTCGGGCTCCTCTATGGCGGCGTGGAGGGGTTCATGGGGATCCCCGTGATCGGTCGGTACTTCCTGCCCCGTACCGTGCCCCACGTGAAGCCGCCGAGTGCCACGTCCTGACGCACCGCTAGCGTTGCGCAGATGTGCGGTCGCTTCGTCTCTGCGTCCCCGCCGGACAAGATCGCGCGATATTTCGACGCGGTCGACGACGGCGAGCACGCGACCCAGCCCAACTACAATGTGGCGCCGACTCAGGACGTGTACGCCGTGCTGGTCGACGGGGGAGTGCGACGGCTCGAGATGCTGCACTGGGGGTTGGTGCCGCGCTGGGCCAAGGATCCGAAGGTGGGCAACCGAATGATCAACGCCCGTGCCGAGACCCTGGCCTCCAAGAGCGCCTTCAAGCCCACGTTCGCCAAGCGCCGCTGCATCATCCCGGCTGACGGCTTCTACGAGTGGAAGGTCGTGCCCGGCCAGAAGGCCAAGCAGCCCATGTTCATCCATCGCCCCGACGACGAACCCATGGCCTTCGCCGGGCTGTGGGAGGTGTGGAAGCGCCCTGACGACCCGTCGGGCGAACTGCACTCGTGCACCATCGTCACCGGCGCGGCCAACGAGGCGATGCAGCCGGTCCATGACCGCATGCCCATCATGCTGCCGCCCAGTCGGTGGGAGACCTGGCTGGACCCGGCGGTGGACGACCTCGACCTGCTGGGCACGTTCCTGGTGCCCGCGCCGACCGAGCTCATCGAGCTGCGCCCGGTGAGCACCGAGGTCAACAACGTCCGCAACCAGGGTCCCCAGCTGCTCGACCAGGTCGAGCCGGCTTGACCCTCACCTTCCGCCGCCGGGCGGACAACCTCATCCTGCGCTGGCAGGGCAGGCTGGACAGTCCGGCCTCGGACCGGGTGCTGCCGTGGTCGGTGGCCGCCGTGCTGTTCGTGGTGCTGGTCCTGCTGTCGTTGGCCCAGGCCCGCTCACTGATCGGCGCCCCCGACCTGGCGGCCTACACGCAGGCGTCGTGGTTGATCCGTCACGGGCACGATCCGATCACCACCGTCACCACCGGTACGAACGTGTTCTCCCAGCAGGGGGCGTTCGCCTTCTGGCCGCTGGCCCAGCTGAGCCGCACCATCCCGGCCATCCCGCTGCTGTTGACCATCCAGTCCCTGGCCCTGGCCATCACCGTGGTGCCGCTGTGGCGGGTGGCCCGGCGCCTGGCCAACCTGCGGGCCGGCTCCGCGCTCATCGTGTTGCTGGTCTTCGCCGTCTACCCGATCGTGCAGACCCTCAACCTCGACGGCTTCCATCCCGAGACGGTGGCCCTGCCCTTCCTGGTCGGAGCCGCCTACTTCGGGCTCTCCGAGCACTGGCGCCGCTTCGCTCTGTGTGCGGTCATCGCCGTGTTGTGTCGGGCCGACCTGGGGCTGGCCATCGCCGGCCTGGGGATCCTCCTGATGGTGCAGGGCTACCGTCGTCGGGGAGCGATCACCGCGGTGGCCGGCACCGTGTGGGCCCTCGGGTTCCTGTTCGTGATCCAACCCCACATCGGCCATGTCGGGGTCACTCAGCTGGCGGCCTACGCGGCCTACGGCGACTCCCCGCTGGCGGTGGCCTGGGGCATGCTGCGCGACCCGGCCCAGGTGCTGGGCAACATGTTCGACGAGGCCAACTTCCAGCTCATGGTGTACCTGTTCGCGCCGGTGCTGTTCCTGCCCTTCCTCTCTCCGCGCTACCTGTTGCCGGTGGTGCCCCTCCAGCTCGTGTACCTGGCCGGGAACGTCTCCGAGGCCACCCGGTACGGGCCCCAGGCGGTGGCCATCACCGCCTTCATCTTCCTGGCCACGCCGATGGGTCTGGCTCGCCTCGGTCGGCGCAGCGTCGACAAGGTCACCGTCGACCGCCGCGTGCTCATCACCGTGCTGTTGGCCTGCCTGTCGTTCTACGTGTTGATCGCGCCGAGCACGCCCTATCGCAAGCCGTGGGACTGGGGCGGGCGCGATGCCACCGACGGGGCCCGACTCGTGGCCCGCGACTCCGTGTCGCACACCGCCTCGGTGCGGGCCAGCTCGTCGCTGTTGATGTTGCTGGCCCAACGCCAGACGCTCTACCCGCTCGACACCGCCTCGATGGCGGACCCGGCCAAGGCCGCGGCCCGGGCCACCAGGGGCGTGGACGTGATCATCGTCGACCGCCACGATCTGGGCTCGGTGTCCGCCGCCCAGGAGGCGGCCTTCGAGGCCGCGGTGACCAGAGCCGGCTTCGTCAAGCGCTCCGACGACCTGGGCATCGTGGTGTTCGTCCGGGGGAGCTGAGGCCCCCCGTCGGGTCAGTCGCTGGCCTCGGGGTGGCCGTCGACGCGCAGCCCGGCCCGGAGGCGCTCGGCGGCCTCGTCGAGCTGGGCCGGGTCCGGGTCCTGCTCGGCCCGGGCGAAGTCGAAGTCGCCCATGGAGGAGGTGGGGATCACGTGCAGGTGGCAGTGATCGATCTCATAGCCGGCGATGATCAGCCCCACCCGCTCGGGCACGAACACCCGTTGTTGCACCCTGCCGATGACGTGGGCCACGGCCATCAGGTGGGTGGCCAGCTCGGCGTCCAGATCGGTCCATCGGTCGACCTCGGCCACCGGGACGACCAGGGTGTGCCCGGGCTGTAGGGGGTTGATGGACAGGAAGGCGACGCATTGCGGGTCACGCCACACGAATCGACCCGGGAGCTCCCCGGCGATGATGCGACTGAAGATGGTGGTCATCGCCGGATCGTAGGCTGAGCGCATGGCCTCCACCGAGGAACCGCCGCCTGTGGGCGCGAGCTCGACGTCCTCGCCGACGCCACCCGACGGCGACGAATCGGCCATCCTCACCGTCCCCAACCTGATCACGCTGGTCCGCCTGGCCTGTCTGCCCCTGTACCTCTACCTGTTGTTCGGACGCGACAACCGGGGAGCCGCCGCGGTGCTGCTGGGGCTGCTGGGGGCAACCGACTGGGTCGACGGCCACGTCGCCCGGCGATACCACCAGGTCTCCACCGTGGGCAAGATGCTCGACCCCATCGCCGACCGGCTCCTCTTCTTCGTCGGGGTCGGGGGCATCATCGTGGTCGGTGGCGCCGCGCCGGCGTGGTTCAGCTGGGCGGTCATCGCCCGCGAGATCTTCGTGTCGGTGGCCGTCGTGGTCCTGGCCCTGCTCGGGGCCAGGCGCATCGACGTGACCTGGGTGGGCAAGGCCGGGACCTTCTCGCTGATGTTCGCCTTCCCCTTGTTCCTGGCCGGGTCGTCGACATGGACGATCGCACCGCTGTTCCACGCCCTCGGGTGGGTGGCCGGCCTTCCCGGCCTCGTGCTGTCGTACTGGGCGGCCGCCACCTACGTGCCCATCGGGTTGCGCGCGCTGCACGACGGGCGGGCCGACCGGGCCGAACGTGCGACACCGCCGTCGGCTGCGCCCGGGTAGGTTCTGGCCCATGAAGGCAGTGATCATGGCCGGCGGCGAGGGCACCCGATTGCGTCCCCTGACGTCCAACGCGCCCAAGCCCATGTTGCCGCTGGTCAACCGCCCGATGATGGAGCACATCGTCGAGTTGCTGCAGCGCCACGGCATCGACGACATCGTGGTCACCGTGGCGTTCATGGCCAGCGCCATCCGCACCTACTTCGGCGACGGCTCCGAGTACGGCGTGAAGATGACCTACGCCACCGAGGAGTCGCCCCTGGGCACCGCCGGTTCGGTGCGCAACGCCATGCAGCACCTCGACGAGCGGTTCCTGGTCATCTCCGGCGACGTGCTCACCGACATCGACCTGGGTGCCATCATCGAGTTCCACACCAAGCAGGAGGCCATGGCCACCATCGGCCTGGTGCACATCGAGAACCCGCTGGAGTTCGGCATCGTCATCACCCGTGAGGACGGTCGCATCGAGCGCTTCCTGGAGAAGCCGACGTGGGGGCAGGTGTTCAGCGACACCATCAACACCGGCATCTTCGTGCTCGAGCCCGAGATCTTCGACCACATCGCCCCTGACCGCCCGGTCGACTTCTCCGGCGAGGTGTTCCCCGATCTGCTGGCTGGAGACATCCCGCTCTACGGTGCCGTCGCCGAGGGCTACTGGGAGGACGTGGGCACCATCGATGCCTACGTGCGGGCCCACAAGGACATCCTGGACCGCAAGGTCCAGGTCAACATCCCCGGCTTCGAGCTGTCCCAGGGCGTGTGGTTGGGGGAGGGGGCCGAGATCAACCCCGAGGCCACCTTGTCCGGGCCGGCCGTGATCGGTGACAACTGCCGGGTCGAGGCCGGGGCCCGCATCGGTCAGTACACGGTGCTGGGCGCCAACGTGCGCGTGCGTCACGACGCCCAGCTCGACCGGGCCGTGGTCAACGACAACGCCTACCTGGGCGAGGCGGTTCGACTGCGCGGGGCCGTGGTGGGTCGGGCCTGCGACCTGCGCAAGGGGGCGCGGGCCGACGAGGGCGTGGTCATCGGCGACGAGTGCTTCATCGGTGAGGACGCCCATCTGGGGGCCGAGGTGAAGGTGTACCCGTTCAAGACGGTGGAGGCGGGGGCCACCGTGAACGATTCCATCGTTTGGGAGTCCCGCGGCGCTCGCAGCCTGTTCGGTCGCGACGGCGTGGTCGGCCTGGCCAACGTGGACATCACCCCCGAGCTGGCCACCAAGCTGGCCATGGCCTACGGCTCGATGCTCAAGAAGGGCACCCGGGTCATCACTTCCCGCGACTCGAGCCGGTCGGCCCGCATGCTCAAGCGGGCCATGATGGCCGGGCTCAACGCCGCCGGGGTCGACGTGGAGGACCTCGAGGTGGCCTCGGTGCCGGTCACCCGCTTCATCGTGCGCCGGCCTTCGAGTGCCGGGGGAGTGACCATCCGCCTGGTGCACGATGACCCGCAGTCGGTGCTGATCCGCTTCTTCGACGAGCGCGGCCTCGACATCACCGAGGACGCGCAGCGCAAGATCGAGCGCCTGTTCAACCGGGAGGACTTCCGTCGGGTCTTCCCGGGGGAGATCGGCGACATCGGCTTCGCTCCACGTGCCCTGGAGCACTACGCCAGCGCCCTGGAGTCGACGGTCGACATCGCCCGCATCCGAGACGCCCAGTTCAAGGTGGTCATCGACTACGCCTTCGGATCGACCTCCTTCGCCATGCCCAACGTGCTGGCCAAGCTGGGGCCGAGGTGCTGGCCGTCAACCCGTTCGTGTCCACCGCCGGGCTGCTGCGAGCCGATCTCGACGAGCACGCCCTGCGGGTGGCCGAGCTGGTGCGGGCGTCGGGGTCGCACCTCGGAGCGGTGCTCGATCCCGACGGCGAGCGCCTGCGCCTGATCGACGACGAGGGCCATGTGCTGAGCGACAGCGAAGCGTTGCTGGCCCTGCTGTCGCTGCTCCCCGGCAAGATCGCGGGCGACAAGGTGGCCCTGCCGGTGTCGGTCACCCAGCTCGCCGGCAGCATCGCCGCCTCCCATGGCACCGAGGTGGTGGTCACCAAGCTGTCCAACCCGGCCCTGATGGACGCCGCCACCGAGCCCGGCGTGGGCTTCGCCGGCAACACCGATGGCGGTTTCATCCTGCCTGGCTTCCTGCCCGCCTTCGATGCCGCCGCCACCTTCATCAAGATCCTGGACCTGCTCGCCTACCACCAGCGTCACCTGTCCGAGGTGGTGGCCGAGCTACCCCGAGTCCACATGGCCCACGAGGTGGTGGTGACCCCCTGGGAGCAGAAGGGCACCGTGATGCGCACCCTGGTCGAGCAGAGCAAGGACCGCGAGGTCGAGCTGGTCGACGGGGTGAAGGTCCGACACGACGCGGGCTGGGCCCTGGCCCTGCCCGATCCGGAGGAGCCGGTGACCCACGTCTGGGCCGAGGGGGCCAACGAGGCCGAGGCCCGTCGCCTGGCCCAGGAGTACGCCCGACGCATCCGCCAGATGGTGCGCTGACGCGCCAACCCTCGTCCGCCGGTTGAGGGTTCGAGGATCCGATAGCGTGCGCAGGATGAACGTGCCTGACGACCTGCGCTATTCGTCCGACCACGAGTGGGTCCGGGCCGAGGGGACCGCTTGGCGCGTGGGGATCACCGACTACGCGCAGGACACGCTGGGGGACGTGGTCTACGTCGAGGTGCCCGAGCTCGGCACCCACGTCGGCGCCGGGGCCAAGGTCAGCGAGGTCGAGTCCACCAAGTCGGTGAGCGACATCTTCGCCCCCGTGGACGGGACCGTCACCGAGGTGAACACGGATCTGTCCGACGCGCCCGAGCGCCTCAACGACGATCCCTACGGGGCCGGTTGGATCTGTGCGATCACCCCGGACGACCCGGCCGCGGTCGACGCTCTGCTGGACGCCGCCGCCTACACCGCCCTGATCGACGGCTGACGGGGTCGGTTCGGTGGCGGATCTCCATTGCAGCAGCTGCGGGCACCGCAACCAGCTCGGCTCGAACTTCTGCTCGTCGTGTGGCGCCATCCTGGAGGCGTCGGGCCCCGACAACACCACGATCACCTTCCATCCGTCCGTGCCCGGCGACCCGGTGGAGGGCCTCGACGAGCCGGTGTTCGAGCGGGGCGACCTGGGTGCCGACATCGCCGTGTTGGTCGTGCGCGAGGGCTCCATCGCCGGCTCGCAGTTCGCCCTGACCGAGACGACCACCACCGCGGGACGCCACCCCGACAGCGACATCTTCCTCGACGACGTGACCGTGTCGCGCCGCCACGCGGAGATCGTGGCCGGTCCGGATGGCTACGTGGTGCGCGACGTGGGCTCGCTCAACGGTACCTACCTCAACCGCGAGCGCATCGAAGAGGCTCGGCTGGGCAATGGCGATGAGCTGCAGATCGGCAAGTTCAAGCTCGTCGTCGTGCTGGGTGACCCATCGTGACGGAGCGGTCGCACCTGTCCATCGGCGAGGTGCTCAACCTGCTCCAGGACGAGTTCCCCGACGTCACCATCTCCAAGATCCGCTTCCTCGAGAGCCAGGGCCTGCTCGATCCCGAGCGCACGCCGTCTGGCTACCGCAAGTTCTACGAGGAGGACATCGAGCGGCTGCGCTGGATCCTGCGTCAGCAGAAGGAGAACTTCCTGCCCCTGAAGGTGATCAAGGACCGGTTGGCGTCGGGCCAACTCGACGAACCGAGCGTGGTCCCGGACCCGACCGCACTGGCGGACGGGCAGGCCGCGCTGCCCATCGACGATGGAACCGCCCCGGTGGAGCAGGCCGAGGCCGCCCAGCCAGCCGCGGCCGAGCCGGCGGCCCGATCGGGACGCAGCTCGGCCCGAGCCGGTTCGCGGTCGTCAGGCCCGCAACGACGCTCGCGGCCCTCGGCCAACCGACCCGATCCCGGGCTCGAGGCCATCGCCGGGCTCCATGAGACCGATCCGACCGGTGTGAGCCTGACCCGTGACGAGGTGCTGGCCGCCTCTGGCCTGTCGGCCAAGGAGCTCGGCGACCTCGAGCGATTCGGGTTGGTGGTGGGTCGGTCGCTGGGCAACACCGTCTACTACGGCGACGACGCCCTGCTGGTGACCCAGCTGGCCGCCGGGTTCATGAGCCATGGGGTGGAGGCGCGCCACCTGCGGATGTACAAGGTGGCGGCCGAGCGCGAGGCCGGGGTGTTCGAGCAGCTGGTCATGCCCCTGTTGAAGCAACGCAACCCGGGTGCCCGGCGTCAGGCCACCGAACGCCTCGACGAACTGGCTGGCCTGGGGTCCCGATTGCGCTCGGCGATGCTGCGCCAAGCCCTCCAGGACCACCTCGGCACCACGCCCTGAGCGGTTCGGGGCCGACCAGAGCGTCGATCCCACCTCGGCGCGTCAGGGGTATCGTGGCCGGGTGATCCAGATGGAGGTCGTTGGGGTCCGCGTCGACTTGCCGAGCAACACCCCCATCGTGCTGCTGCGCGAGGTGGCGGGCGCCCGCCGCCTGCTCCCCATCTTCATCGGTGGGCCCGAGGCCACGGCCATCGCACTGGCCCTCGACGAGGTAGAGACCCCCCGTCCGATGACCCACGACCTCATCAAGAACGTGCTCGACGATCTCGGGGTCAGCCTGGAACGCCTGGAGATCACCGACCTGTCGAACGGCACCTTCTACGCCGAGATGCACCTGCGGGCCGCCGAGCGGGTGACGGTCGTCTCGAGCCGCCCGTCGGACGGCATCGCCTTGGCCATCCGAATGGCGGCACCGATGTTCGCGGCCGACGCCGTGGTCGAGGAGGCCGGCTACCGGGCCGACGACGAGGAGGAGCGCGAAGAGGTGGTCGAGCAGTTCCGCGAGTTCATCGACACGGTCAACCCGGACGACTTCAACTCTTAGGAGCCGATCGTTGACGTGGGCCGCGGCGGTGGCTACCCTCGACCTTCCCGACACGGCTGTAGTTACGTGACGGTGATCCAGAGGTCGAGATCGACGTTCAGTGCAGCGGGCCAACCCTGTTCTCCAGGGTGAAGCTCCAGTCGAGGTCCGTGGCGTGCTGCCAGGGCCCGGAGGGCAGGGAAAATGGTCGACCGGACACATGAGGGCTACAGCGGGGCGAAGGCGGCCGAGATCGTTGGCATCACCTACCGCCAGCTCGACTACTGGGCCCGCACCGACCTGGTCCGGCCCTCGCTGGTCGACGCCACCGGCAGCGGTAGCCGCCGCCAGTACTCCTACCGCGACCTGCTCGAGCTGCGGGTGATCAAGTCGTTGCTCGACGCGGGCATCAAGCTCGAGTCGGTGCGCGAGGTGTTCAGCTACCTGCGCGAGAACCTGGGCGAAGACGTCACCACCGCCAACCTGGTCATCCAGGGCAACCAGGCGGTACTGGTGCGCGACGGGGGAGATCTGATCGACCTGGTCAAGCGCGGTCAGGGCGTGCTCAACGTGTTGCCCATGGCGCACGTGGTCGACGAGCTCGACACCCGCATCGTCGAGCTACGTCCGACCTCGCCGGCCGCCACCGTCACCCGTCTGGCCGCCGGCAGCTGAGCTAGGCCACGGGTGCGCGCAGCGCCCGCGCGAAACGCGGCTCGGACCTCGTCTCGGCTGTTGGCGTGGGGGAATGCCCGGTCCGGCACCGGGACGTCCAACGCCGCGCAGATCGGGCCCCAACCGTCGGTGGCCCGCCATTCGAGCAGCCGATCCGCAGGCGCGGTGGTCCGCACGTGTTGGTTGTACGCCTCGAAGGCGGACTTGGCCGCGTCCTCGTTCTGCCAGTCAGGCGAGAACGAGGTCATCATCGCTCGGCCCATGCCGGCCGCACCGTGGCGCGGGGCGTCGGGCGCGCAGAACTGGGCCAAGACAGGAAAGATCGTCTCTGAGGCGCTCTCCCACCAGCTGTCGGCGTCGCGCACCGACAGCAGGATGAGCGCATCGGGGAAGGCACGGCTCAACTCCGGCCAGAACGGCGCCGACGGCCAGTCCACCGTGGCCCGGTAGCCGGCGAACAGATCGACCCAGTCCGGCAGCGTTCCCTCGTAGGCGTCGATCCAGGTGTCGGCCACCTCCAGCCGGTGCTGGACCTCGAGCATGTGGTGGCAGGGGCCACCAACGAGCTCGGGCAAGGCCTGCTTCAACGATGTCGTCCCCGTCCGACCGAGGCCGGCTCCGATCACGCGAAGTGCGATGACTGCCTCCCCAGTGGCTTGCCGTCCACCCCGAACAGCGCTGACGCGTCCCTACCCGCATCTCGGCGTCCGCATGCCACTCGATGCCCATTCGCGCCGGCGCGGACCATTCCGGCGACCACCCGGGCATCGCGCCTGGACATCCGCGCCTCGGAACTGAACCTGGTTCATACTTTGAACATGGTTCGACTTCAGGTGGTGTCAGACGACCGGCGGGAACGGCGCCGCGACGCCCGGCGCGAGCGCTACCTGGCCGCCGCCGGTCGGATCATCGACCGCGACGGCCTCAGCGGCGTGACCATGCAGGCCATCGCCGACGAGCTCGACTGCGCCATCGGCACGATCTACACGTACTTCCCGTCCAAGGCCGAGCTGCTGGCCGCGCTCACCCGCCAGGGAATCGACACCCTGCGGGGCTCGTATGTGACCGCACACCACCTGTGGGACGCCCAGTTGGGTGACCAGGACCTCGAGGCCGATCTGGTGGCGCTGGTGGAGCTGCTCGGTTTCGCCGCCTTCTTCGGCGCGGCGTCGGTGGTGTTCGCTGACGAGTTCGCACTCCAACGGGCACTGCTCAGCGGTGGCGCGCTGGAGGACGGCTCGAGCCGGGGGACCGACCGCCCCCAGGCGTCGCTCGAGGTGGTGCTGGCCGTGCTGGAGACCCCCCGATCACTTGTCCAGGCGGCCGAGGAGGCAGGTGCCATCCAGCCCGGGGAGCCGCTCGAGCGGGCCCTGCGCTGGCTGGCCAGCCTGAACGCGGTGCTGCTGGTCGAGCATCTGGCCCCGCTCGACCGTCACCTGTTCCGGGCCGCCCACCACGCCCGGGTCCTCACCGCCGACCTGCTGGTGGGGTGGGGCGCCGAGCGCGACGAAGTCGAGGTGGCGGCCGCGCAGGTGGAGCGGCTGGCCGCGCTGGGGCCCATGGCTCCACCTTCTGAATGAGTGGCTAGCCTCGCCGGATGACCCTGCGCACGTCGCCCCTCGACGCTGAACATCGGGCCCTCGGGGCCAAGCTGGTCGAGTTCGGTGGTTGGGACATGCCCCTGAGCTATCCGGACGGCACCCTGGCCGAGCATCGGGCCTGCCGCCACGCAGCCGTGGCGTTCGATGTCAGCCACCTGGGCACGGTCCGCGTCTCGGGACCCTCCGCCCGGGATCGGCTCCAGTACGCCCTGACCAACGACCTGGGCCGCATCGGGCCCGGTCGAGCCCAGTACACCCACCTGCTCGACGAGCAGGACGCGTCCGTGCTCGACGACATCATCGTGTGGTGGGTCGACGAGCAGACCTTCGACGTCATGCCCAACGCCTCGAACACCGACCGGGTCACCGCTGCCCTGGTGGGTGGGGGCGTCGAGGCCGGTGACGTCACCTCGGCGCGGGCCGTCATCGCCGTCCAGGGGCCCCAGGCCCGGGCCCGGCTGGCCCAGGTGAGCCCCGAGGCGGCCGCGGTGGAGCGGTTCGGCGTCGCACGGGTGGACTGGGCCGGGGTCACGATGACGGTGGCCGGGACCGGCTACACCGGCGAGGACGGCGTGGAGTGCTCGGTGCCGGCCGAGGCTTCCGGCGCGTTCTGGCAGGCGGTCCTGGGGGCCGGGGTGACGCCCGCGGGCCTGGGGCGCGCGACACGCTTCGTCTGGAGGCCGGACTGCCGCTGCACGGCCACGAGCTGGGACCGGGGATCACACCGCTGCAGGCGGGCCTGGGTTGGGTGGTCAGCTGGGACAAGGGCGACTTCCGGGGGCGGGCCCCGCTGGCGGCCGAGCGTGAGCGGGGGATCACCCGGCGCCTCCGCGGCTTGTCGGTGCCGGGACGGCGCCCGCCTCGGGCCGATCAGGCGGTGGTGGCCGATGGCCAGCCGGTGGGCGTGGTCACGAGCGGCAACTTCTCACCCGAGCTGGGCCACGGCATCGCCCTGGCCTTCGTCCCCCCCGGCACCAGGATCGGCGACAGCCTGGCCGTCGACCAGCGAGGCTCGGTCGTTCCCGCCCAGGTGGTCAAGCTGCCGTTCGTGCGCTCGTGAATCAGGCGCAGTGGGCTTCGCTGGCCGCCTCACCCAACGCGGTCTGGCCACCCAGGAAGCTGGCCGTGTCAGCCAGCTGCGTGGCCAGCTGTTGGGCTTCTGGCGTGGACCAGGGATCGCTGCTGGCCAGGGCCGTCTTGGCCAGGGCGTCCGCCTTGGCGTAGTTGTCCAAAGCCTTCTTGACCGCCCCCGGCGACTGGAGCGGAGCCAGGTCCACGCCCTCCAGGGAGCGCATGTTGTCGACGGCGGTGGCGAAGGTGTCCGGATCGAACTGAATGGTTCCGTTCTGGATCAGCGCGTAGTCGTCGGCCGACTTGAGCGCAGCCAGGTGCTGCACCGCCACGATGAAATCGGGCATGGCCGCCTTGACCTTGGCGCAGTCGACCTTGCCCGTCGAACCGCTGGCGGTGGTGGAGGAGTCCCCGGAGCTGGACCCTGACGTGGTGGTGGAAGCCAGGGCCTGCTTGGCGGCGTCGCTGGCCGCCTTGTGCGCGGAGCTGCTGCAGCCGGCCAACGCCACCGCCGTGACCAGGACCAGCGCTGTCGTGTACCGCCGCATGTGAGCCTCCCCAGTAACCACATGAGATCTCGATGAGAGAACGACGGGGAGCCTAGCCGACCTCGTCCAGCGGGGGGCACGAGCAGAACACGTTGCGGTCGCCGTAGGCGCCGTCGATGCGCCCGACCGGCGGGAAGTAGCGGTCGGCGCGTTGGTCGGGCACCGGGAAGGCGCCGACCAGGCGAGGGTAGGGTCGGCTCCAGTCGTCGCTGGCCACATCCTCGGCGGTGTGGGGGGCGTGGCGTAGCGGACTGTCCTCGACCGGCCAGGTGCCGGCGGCCACCTGGTCGATCTCGCCGCGGATGGCGATCATGGCATCCGCGAAGCGATCCAGCTCCGCCCGCGATTCGGACTCGGTGGGCTCGATCATGAGCGTGCCGGCCACCGGGAACGACATGGTCGGGTGCGTGGAAGCCGTAGTCGATGAGCCGCTTGGCCACATCGTCGACGGTCACACCGGTGGTCGTGGTCAGGGGCCGCAGGTCCAGGATGCACTCGTGAGCCACCATGTCGTTCTGGCCGGTGTAGAGCACCGGGAAGTGCGGCGCCAGGCGCCGGGCCAGGTAGTTGGCGTTGAGGATGGCCGTCTGGGTGGCCTGGGTCAGCCCGTCGCGGCCCATGAGCGCGATGTAGGCCCAGGAGATGGGCAGGATGCCGGCCGAGCCCCAGGGTGCGGCCGAGATGGGACCCGTGCCCGTGGTCGGGCCGGCCTCGGCCACCAGCGGGTGGTTGGGCAGGAACGGCGCCAGGTGGGCCCGCACGGCCACAGGACCCACGCCCGGGCCACCACCCCCGTGGGGGATGCAGAAGGTCTTGTGCAGGTTCAGGTGCGACACGTCGGCCCCGAACCGGCCGGGCCGGGCCACGCCCACCAGCGCGTTGAGATTGGCCCCGTCGAGGTAGACCTGCCCGCCGTGGGCGTGAACGGCGTCGCAGATGTCGGTGATGGCCGCCTCGAACACCCCGTGGGTGGAGGGGTAGGTGACCATCAGGCACGACAGCTCGGGTCCGTGAGCCTCGAGCTTGGCTTCCAGGTCGGCCACCTCGACGTTGCCCCGCTCGTCGCAGGCCACCACCACCACGTCGAGACCGGCCATGGTCGCGCTGGCCGCGTTGGTGCCGTGGGCCGAGGCGGGGATGAGACAGATCCTGCGATGGTCGTCGCCTCGGCTGGCATGGTAGGCCTGGATGGCCAGCAGGCCGGCCAGCTCACCCTGAGATCCGGCGTTGGGCTGCACCGACACCGCGTCGTAGCCGGTGATCTCGGCCAACCAGCCCTCGAGCTCGGCGATGAGCTCGCGGTAGCCGACGGTCTGGTCGCCGGGCGCGAACGGGTGGATCGACGCCGAACTCCGGCCAGGTCACCGGGATCATCTCGGTGGTGGCGTTCAGCTTCATGGTGCACGAGCCCAGCGGGATCATGGTGCGATCCAGGGCCAGGTCACGGTCGGCCAGACGGCGCAGGTAGCGCAGCATGGCCGTCTCGGAGCGGTGCTGGTGGAAGACGGGATGGGTCAGGATCGGCGACCGGCGCACCAGGTGGGGCGGGATGTTCTCGGGCTCGGCGCCGAGGGTGGCATCGAGCTCGTCGATCGACGCCTGGACGTCGAACGCGGCCCACAACGACTCGACCACGTCGCGGCTGGTGGTCTCGTCCAGGCTGATGCCGACGGTGTCGTCGTCGACGGAACGCAGGTTGATGCCACGATCGCGGGCCGCGGCCAGCACCCCCTCGGCCTGACCCGGCACGCGCACCGTGATGGTGTCGAAGAACTCGTCGGCCACCACCTCGACATCGCTGTCGTTGAGCCCGGCAGCCAGGATGGCGGTGAGGCGGTGGACCCGGTTGGCGATCGCGCGCCAGCCCGTCGGGGCCGTGATAGGTGGCGTACAGGCCGGCCATGACGGCCAGCAGGACCTGGGCCGTGCAGATGTTGCTGGTCGCCTTCTCCCGGCGGATGTGCTGCTCGCGGGTCTGCAACGTCAGGCGGTAGGCCCGGCGCCCGGCGTCGTCCACCGACACGCCCACCAGCCGACCCGGCAGCGTGCGCTTGTGGGCGTCGCGGGTGGCGATGTAGCCGGCATGGGGCCCACCGAAGCCCAGCGGGACCCCGAACCGCTGGGAGGACCCGACCACGATGTCGGCGCCGATCTCCCCGGGCGGGCGAAGCAGCACGAGCCCGAGCAGGTCGGCGGCCACGGTGACCAGCGCCCCTGCCCCATGGGTGGCCTCGATCAGCTGGGCATGGTCACGGATCACCCCGCTGGAACCGGGATACTGGGCCAGCACCCCGAAGGTGCCGGCGGGTAGGTCGGCGGTCGCGGTCAGCTCGTCCAGGTTCCGGGTCACCACCTCCAGGCCCAGGGGCCGCGCCCGGGTGGCCACCACGGCCAGCGTCTGGGGGTGGCAGTCGTCGTCGACGACGAACACCGCGCCGGCCTTGGAGTTGAGCCGGTGGCACATGGCCATGGCCTCGGCTGCGGCGGTGGCCTCGTCGAGCAGGGACGCGTTGGCCAGCTCCATGCCGGTCAGGTCACAGATCATGGTCTGGAAGTTGAGCAGTGCCTCCAGTCGGCCCTGGGAGATCTCGGGCTGGTAGGGCGTGTAGGCCGTGTACCAGGCCGGGTTCTCCAACACGTTGCGCAGGATCACCGTCGGGGTGATCGTGTCGGAGTAGCCCAGCCCGATCAGCGAGGTCACCACCTGGTTGCGATCGGCCAACGCCCGTAGCCTGGCCAGGGCCTCGGCCTCGCCCAGGCCTCGGGGCAGCGCCAGCTCGTGGCCGTCGCGGATGGCGGCCGGCACCACCTGGTCGATGAGTTCGGCCAGCGACGCCAGTCCCAGCGTGGCCAGCATGGCCTCCTGGTCGAGCCGACTCGGCCCGATGTGGCGAGCCGGGAACTCGTCATGGCCCTCGAGCTCGGTGAGGCGTCGCCCGAGCAGGGGCGAGGTGACGGTGGGGCTGGGCATGGGCGGTCCTCTCGGGGCCGGGAGCGCGGGCAGATCGGTGGGGCTTGCCCGCGCTGTCCGGTGGACCTGAGAGTTTCCCCGGTCACCGATCAGGGATCGGAACCGGGTTTCCCCGTCGGTGAGCTCGAAGAGCTGCTCTCCAGCGTTGCCTACGCCTGCGGTTCTGGGGCCTGAGAGATTCCGGGCAGGTTGCTCCTTCGGCGCCCTCGTCGATCGAGATCGGCGACGGCTCTCCCACTGGCGATGATCAGCCTCGGTTGTGGCCCGAGCCTACCCGCCGACCGGCGTCTCCTCTTCCTGGTCGACTGGCGTCTCCGCTTCCTGGTCGACTGGCGTCTCCGCTTCCTGGTCGACTGGCGTCTCCGCTTCCTGGTCGACTGGCGTCTCCGCTTCCTGGTCGACTGGCGTCTCTTTGGCGGCCTGCTCCTCGCCGTGCTTGGCGATGGCGCTCATGATGGCCGAGCCCGCCGCGCCGATGAAGGTGGGGCGGTTCTCCGCCACCCAAGCCTTGGACTCGGACGGGCGGCGCGACGAGCCTTGGAAGTGGGGGAGCACCTTCTGGGCCAGCAACTCGTAGGAGCGGTGGGTGGCTTCGGGATTGGCCCACTCGTGGGCCTGCACCAACAGGGTCCCGAACCCGCCGTTGCTCTGCTCGACCAGCGTCTCGATCATCTCGATGCAGTCGTCGGGCGTGCCCACCACGCCGGCGCCCATCTGGTTGATCTGGTCGGCCAGGTCGTCGGGGGGCCCTTCGGGCACGATGGGCAGCGCGGCCACCTTGCGGAAGTACTCGAAGTAGTCGTCGAGTCCGTAGGCCACGTCCCGGTAGGCCTGCTCCCGGGTCTCGGCCACGTGGATCTGCGACACCAGCCGCCACGAGCGGCGGTCGGCGTCGTGGTCGAACTCGGCGCAGCGCTGCTCCATGACGTCCCAGTGGTGGGCCAGCATGTCGAATCCCGCGGCCTGGGTGGCGCCGATGGACAGCAGCGAGCAGCCGAATCGGCCGGCCGCCCGGGGACCCGACGGCGAGATCATGGCGGCCACCGCCACCTCCGGGTGGGGGTGGGAGTACGGCGTCAGGTGAAGCCGGGCGTTGGACAGAGAGAACCATTCACCTTCGTAGGTGACGGGTTCGTCGTCGCGCAGCAGCCGCAGCACGATGTCGAGGGACTCCTCCATGCGATCGCGCTGGGTGGCCGGCTCGATCCCGAGCATGAAGGCGTCGCTGGGCAGCGCCCCCGGGCCCACGCCGAGCATGACCCGACCATGGGTGAGGTGATCGAGCAGCACCAGGCGCTGAGCCACCATGAACGGGTGGTGGTACGGCAGCGACACCACGCCGGTGCCCAGCTTGATCCGCTGGGTGCGTTGGGCCGCGGTGGCGATGAAGATCTCGGGCGAGGCGATGATCTCGTAGCCCCCGGAGTGGTGCTCACCGATCCACGCCTCGTCGAACCCGAGCCGGTCGAGGTGCTCGATCAGGGCCAGGTCTCGCTCCAGGGCGAGCGTGGGGTTCTGCCCCGTCGGGTGAAAGGGGGCGATGAAGGCACCGAAGCGCAGCGGCCAATCCATCCCGCCGACGCTAGTCCCAAACTTGACCGTCCAGTCAAGAAAGCGACGTGTACACCGCGTCGATGAGCGCCCGGTTGCGGTCGCTCTGCCAGCGGGGGATCACGTGGTTCATCACGTACCCGAAGGCCACGCCGGCCTCGGGGTCGGCGAACCCCAGGGCGCCACCGGTGCCGAAGTGGCCGAAGCTGCGCCTGTTGGGCCCGAGCGGGCGCCGAGGAGTGGTGGGTTGGAAGCCCAGGCCGACGGTGACGTCCATGCCCAGGATGGGGTCGTGGCCCCGCGCTCGGGGGGTGGTGGCGTGCCCGAGCAGCTCGGGCGACAGGAGCCGGCCGGGTTCGAGCAGGGCGGCGTAGACCCGGGCGATGCCCGAGGCCGACCCGTGGGTGCTGGTGGAGCCGATCTGGGCCGAGCGCCAGGCCGCGGTGTTGACCACCCCGATGGAGGAGTAGCCCGGCGGGTTGAAGTGGGCCAGGGCGTTCATGAGCAGATCGCCCTCCAGGCCCTCGAAGGTGTCGAGGGCGGGGATCGGCTGGGCCGGGGCCCACACCACGTCCGCGCAGCGGGTCTGCTCGGCGATCGGAACGCCGAGCCACAAGTCGGCGTCGAGCGGCCCGGCCAGCGCCGCCAACCGCTCGCCCGGCATCTGGCCACTGACCCGGTGGACCAGCTCACCCACCAGGTGACCGTAGGTGTTGGTGTGGTACGCCAGCCGCTCACCGGGCACCCACCAGGTGTCGGTGGCCGCCACCGCCTCGGTCATGCGATCCCAGTCGAACAAGTCCTGGTCGCTCAGCAGCTCGCGGATCGCCGGCACCCCGGCGCGGTGGCTGAGGGCGTGGGCCACGGTCGCACCGCCCTTGCCACCCGACCCGAACGCCGGCCACACGTCGGCCACGGGCTGATCGAGCTCGAGGGATCCCTCGTCGACCAACTGGAGGGCCAGCAGCGCCAGGAGGGCCTTGCCCACCGAGTAGACGTCAACGATCGTGTCGGCACGCCAAGGGCGGGTGCGGGCCTCGTCGGTCCAGCCGCCCACCAGGTCGACGACCGCCTCGCCGCGGACCATCACGCATACGGCCGCGCCGAGCTCGCCGCGTTGGGTGAAGTTGGCCTCGAAGGCGTCGCGGACCGGGGCGAACCCCGGCGCACACCAGCCGTCGATCGGGGTGGGGAGCGGGATCGGGATGGGGACCGTCAGTCGAGCAGGTCGGGTTGTTCGCGCACGATCTGCTCGTACAGCGGCTGGAAGCCGAGCCAGCCCGCGAAGTGACCACCGACCTGCCCTCGGGTCATCTCCGCCATGTCGGGATCGATCGAGATGGGGTCACCGGCGGCCATGGCCAGCAACTGGGCCTGGCAGGTGCGCTCCATGGTGATGAACCACCAGGCGGCTTCGTCCACCGAGTGGCCCACGGTCAACAGGCCGTGGTTGCGCAGGATGACGGCCTTGTTCTCGCCCAGCGCGTGGCCGATGCGCTTGCCTTCCTCGGTGTCGAGCACCACGCCCGTGTAGTCGTCGAACAGGGCGTGGTCGCCGTAGAAGGCGCAGGAGTCCTGGGTCAGGGGATCGAGCAGGCGGCCCAGTGACGAGAACGCCTTGCCGTGGACCGAGTGCGAGTGGGCGGCGGCCTGCACGTCGGGACGAGCCGCGTGCACCTGGGAGTGGATGGCGAAGGCCGCCCGGTTCACGTCCCAACGCCCTTCCACCACCTCACCCTCGTGGTTGACCAGGATGAGGTCGGATGCCTTGATGAGGCTGAAGTCGATGGCGAAGGGATTGACCCAGAAGTGGTCGGGTCGCTCGGGATCTCGGGCCGTGATGTGTCCCGCCACCCCCTCGCTGAAGCCGAACTTGCCGAAGAGGCGGAAGGCGGCGGCCAGGCGCTGCTTGAGGTGCTGGCGGTGATCGTCGACGTTGTCGAACGTCGGCATCTCGTAGGGCAAGGGCTTGGACACGGCTCAACCTCCCGGGCGCGCCGTCGGAGGCGCGCGTCTCGTCCACCAGTCTAGGATGTGTGGGCAACGAGTCCCGTGCCAGCGGGGGAAGCCGGTCGAAGTCCGGCACTGTCCCGCAGCCGTAGGTCGAACCGCCTCCTCGTGGGGGGCGGCCCGATGAGTCGGAATGCCCCTGGCCGGGTGGCTCTCGAGGCACCGTCGTGGAAAACGGGGCAGAGCCTGAGGTCTTCACCAAGGTGTGAGGTTCCCCGGGGATCGACCCGCAGAGAGGAACCAACCATGGAGATCAGATCCCGCACGCGCTCGGCCGTTCTCGCGCTCTTGGTCGTACTGGCGTCGTCGCTCGGTCCGGTCGCGCTGGCCGGCGCACCGGCTGGCGCGACCACCGCCATCAGCGATCCCAGCACCGCCGCCGGGTACGCGGCCCACTGGCTGTCGGCCCAGGTGACCCCGGATGGCTACGTGCCCGACCAGCGCGGGAGACCCCGACCCGAGCGACACCGTGCTCACCGCGCTGTCCCTGGCCGCCACCGGCCACGATCAGGCCACGTTCGAATCCGTCATGGGCTGGCTGGCCGGCCACGTGGACGCGGTGACCGGCACGGGCACCGACGTCGATCCGGGGTCGACCGGCTACCTGTTGCTGGCCGTGGCCGCGGCCCACGACGATGCCACCGACTTCGGTGGGGTCGACCTGGTCGCCCGGCTCGGATCGACCCTGGGGTTGTTCGAACCCGGCCTGTACGGCAGCTACGCCAGCGTGGGAGACCCGACCTACAGCGGGGTGTTCGAGCAGTCGCTGGCTCTGCTGGGGCTGAAGGCGGTGGGCGCCACCGAGAGCACCGACGCCATCGACTGGCTGGCCGCCCAGCAGTGCGGAGGCAGTGACGAGTTCAATGGTGCCTGGATGTCCTACCGGGCGCCGGCCACCCCGCCGGCCACCGGCCTGAGCCCCTGCACCGCCTTCAACTCGTCGGACTTCACCGGCATCGACACCAACTCCACCTCGCTGGGCCTCGAGGCGCTCGAGGCCGTCGGGCGGGCGCCAACCTACGACGCCCTGGCCTGGCTGGCGCGCACGCAGAACGCCGACGGCTCCTTCGGCTTCTACGTGGGCAACGACGGCGACCCCAACTCCACCGCGCTGGGCGTCCAGGCCATCGTGGCCGGGGGAGAGGCGCCCGGGTCGGGGCGCTGGCTCAAGGGGTCGAGCTCGCCGCTGACCGTCCTGGCCTCGTATCAGTTGGGCTGTGACGCGGCGGTCGCCGATCGGGGTGCCCTCACGTTCCCCGGAACGGGCGGCGCCCCCAACCTGCTGGGCACCGAGCAGGGCGCCTGGGGCCTGGCCCAGGCCGCTTTCCCGTTGGGCGCGTTCACGTTCAGCCCGTCACCCGAGCCGTGCCCAGCATCGGCCACCACGACGACCGCGCCCGGCGTGTCGACCCCCTCGGTCAGCGGGCCCGCGGCTGTCGAGGCCGGCGCGGCCACCCCGGTGGACGCCTCCCCCGCATTGACCGGCTAATATCGTCACGTGACGATATCAAGGGTGGGTGAGCGGTGCCGGTGGTGCGGCCGATCGCTGGCCGCCCGGCCGGGTCCTGGCCGTCCCAGGCAGTACTGCCGTCAAGGATGTCGCCAGCAGGCCCACCTGGCCCGCAAGTTGGCCGCCGCCCACGGGCTGGGTGACGACGATGTGGTCGTGTCCCGGCCGGCGCTCGACGACCTCCAAGGGCGGCTGTACTGCCTGCAGGCCGCGCTGGAGGACGTCGAGCGCGACCTGGCCGCGCTGGCCCACATCGACGGCGCCGACGACGCCGGCGAGCTACGACAGATCCTGGCCTGGCTGGTGGAGAACGCGGTGCCCGCGGCCGAGCTGTGGATCGAACCCCGAACCGGTGCGAGTTGAACGACTAAGTTGACATAACGAGCATTATGGGCGGGACCGACCGGAAACCGGGTATCGGGAAGGCGGTCAGGCCCCGATGACGTCGGGGCGGCCCAGGCCGTTGGCCTCGGCCACACCCAGGTAGACCTCGAGCATGAAGCCGGCGTCGAAGACCGACTCGACGTTGTCCTCGTCGTCGAGGTTGAGGTTGGCGCCGGTGATGGCGAACCAGACCTCGGTCGGCCCGGGGTTGTCCTCGGGAACGATCAGCGTGTGGATCGAACCGGCGGGTTCGTACAGGTAGGAGCCAGCCCGGTTGACCTCGGGGTACTCGGCGTACTTCCAGGCCCCGCTCAGGGTGAAGGCGTAGACCTCACCGGTGTGCTTGTGCCGGGGCACCCGGACCCCGGGCTGGAACCGGTTCTGGATGACCCACAGTCCGTGATCGATGTCGACCTGCACCAGCTTGAGCTCGACGCCGTCGCCCACGTCGACATAGGGGCACTCGTCGACGCCGCGGTGGATGGCCTTGGGGATTCCTTCGACGATGGTCATGGCTCCATCAAACCACGGCGGACCGGCAAGGACATTCGCCAGGGGCAGAAGGCCTCCGGTAGCGTCGTGACCCATGCCCCGCAGGATCGAGGTCGAGCTGACCAGCAGCCGGGAGGACGGAACCTGGACCTGGCGCGCCGCCGGAGCCCGCCAGCCCAAGGGGGAGCTCGACGGTGGGCTGCTGCCCGCCGGCGCCAAGGTCGGCGACGTGCTGCGCGCCGAGGCCGACTTCGACCTCGAAGGCATCACCGTGGTGGCCGTCGATGCGCCCAAGGCGACCCGGCGTGAGCCCGAGCGGCTGGAGATCATCGGGCCGGGCCGCGACGAGCAACTCGTGACCACCACCCTGGTGCCCAAGCGTGGCCGTGGCGACGACCGCCGGGGCCGGCGCGAGGATCGTGACTCGGCCAGCACGGGTCGGCGTGGACCGCGCCGTGACCGGTCCGAACGCGGCGAGGGGGCCGGCCGTGGCACGCCGGCCTCGAGCGGTCGGGGCCGCCCCGCCACCGGCGAGCGCCCGGCCCGGCGCGAACGTCCGCCCCGACCGGCGCGTCGTGAGCCCGAGTCCCGGCCCAAGCCGAAGCGCCTGCGGGCTGGTCGGGCGCACCGCAACGAGGTCATGGCCTCGTTGCCCGAGGAGCAGAAGCCCATCGCCGAGCAGGTGCTGCGCGGAGGCATCCCGGCGGTGCGCCAGGCCATGGACAAGCAGAACGAGACGGCCAGGTCCTCGGGCGCGCCTGAGATCAAGGCCGACGGCGTGGTGTCGATCGCCGAGCAGCTGCTCCCCCGTCTACGCACCGCAGAATGGCACGACCGGGCCGACGCCGCGCTGGCCGACGTGGACGAGGTGGCGCTGCAGGACCTGCGCTCGGTCGTGGTGGCCGCGGATCAGGCTGCTCGCGACGAGGAGACGCGCGAGCTGGCCCAGCGCCTCCGAGATGCCTTGACCCGGCGGGTCGAACAGGAGCATGCGGCCTGGTTGGCCGAGATCGCCCAGACCCTCTCGGATGGTCGAGCCGTGCGCGCCCTGCGGCTGAGCTCGCGCCCACCCAAAGCCGGTGCTCCGCTGCCCCCGGACATTTCGTCCCGGTTGGCCGAGGCCGCCAGCTCGTCGCTCACCGCCGATACCGCTCCGGATCGCTACGCCACCGTGCTCGATGCCCTGGCCTACTCGCCGGTTCGCGGCGTGGTGACGGTGCAGGGCGTGCCGGCCGAACCGGGCGATGCCCTGCTCGGGGTGGTCCGCAAGTTCGCATCTCGCCTGCCCCAGATCGCGGTCGCCTTCGGGATCGACGCCGGCGCCGGGCCACCCCGACGTCCGGGCGGACCCAAGCGCGTGCCGGCCCCGCCTCCCCTGCCGGAGGCGGGACCGGAGGTCGAGGCGCCGACCGAGTCGGTCTGAGCGTCAGTCGTCGAGGACCGCGAACAAGTCCTGCGGGCAGGCAAGCACCAGGTCCCCAGGCTCCGCCTCGGAGCGCGGGTTCCAGCCGGCCAGGGCGAAGCGCGCCCCACCGCCGCGGCACAGGCCCGATCATGGGCGGTGTCGCCCACGAACACGACCTGGTCCGCATCCACCCTCAGGGCGTCGAGCACCGGCCCGAGCTGCTTGGGGCCGTCGAAGGCATCGCTGAACAACGCCACTCGGGGGTGCCAGCCGAGGCGGGCCAGCTCGGCGTGGCCCGACCGGGGATGCTTGTTCGAGCAGACCGCCCACTGCGCCAGCTCCCCCACCACCGCCTCCACCCCGGCGAAGGGCTGCGCCCGGTCCACGTCGTAGGCATCCAGGTAGTCGTCGAGCGCGATCCCCAGGCGGGCGCACTCGGCCTCGAGGACATGGCCGAAGGTGACCGAATGGCGGGGCACACCGAGGGCCACGAAGGCCGCGGCCAGAGCTTCGTCGGAGTCGACGAGCGTGCCGTCGAGATCGAACACCGGGACCGTGGCCACGCTTCAGTGTGGCCTGGCTAGGGTGCAGGGATGGTCGACTACGAGGTCCAAGGTCATATCGGGGTGCTCACCATCAACCGCCCCGAGAAGAAGAACGCGGTCAACGGCGACGTGGCCCGGGGCATGGAGGCGGGGATCGATCAGATCGAGGACGATCCTCAGGTCTGGCTGGGGGTGCTCACCCACAAGGGCGACGTCTTCAGCGCCGGCGCCGATCTCAAGGCCATCAACGAGGGTCGAGCAGCTGATCTCAACACCGCCAAAGGCGGATTCGGGGGCATCGCCGCCCGGGACCGCACCAAGCCCATCATCGCCGCGGTGGATGGGCCGGCCTTGGCCGGCGGCACCGAGATCGTTCTGTCCTGCGACCTGGTGGTGGCCAGCACTGCCGCCTCCTTCGGCATCCCCGAGGTCAAGCGGTCGCTGGTGGCCGCCGCCGGTGGCCTTTTCCGCCTGCCCCGGGTCCTGCCTCCCAACATCGCGCTCGAGCTCGGCCTGACCGGCGACCCCATCACCGCCGAGCGGGCCTACCAGTTCGGCCTGGTCAACGAGCTGTGCGAGCCGGGCCAGGCCTTCGCCGCGGCCCTGGGTCTGGCCGGTCGCATCGCGGCCAACGCCCCCATCGCCGTGCGCGAGACGCGGCGCCTCATGCGCGAGCTGCGTGATGCCGACGACCAGACGGCGTTCAGCGAGTCTGGCCGCGCCCTGATGGCGTTGGCCGACACCGAGGACTTCTGGGAAGGTCCCAAGGCCTTCCTGGAGAAGCGTGAGCCGCAGTGGAAGGGCCGCTGAGGGGTGGACCAGCGCACGCTCGAAGCCCAGGTCCGGGTCTGGTCCTCCGGCGACTATCCGGTCATCGCCCGGCGGCTGTCGCCCATCAGCGTCGAGCTGGTGGACGCCATCGGCATCCAGCCCGGCCACCGCGTGCTGGACGTGGGAGTCGGAAATGGCAACGCCGCCGTTGAGGCCGCTCGCCGGGGGGCGCAGGTCACCGGCATCGACCTGACCCCGACCCAGATCGAGCGCGCTCGCGCCCGGTGCGCGGACGAGGGCATCGAGGTCGACCTGCGGGTGGGCAACGCCGAGGCGCTGGAGGTGCCCGACGCCACCTTCGACCGGGTGCTGAGCGTGATGGGCGTCATCTTCGCTCCGGATCACGAGCGGGCCCTGGCCGAGATGGCCCGGGTCACCCGCCCCGGCGGCACCGTGGCCGTCACGGCCTGGGCCGAGGGCGGCTGGTCGACGCGCTGGCGGGCGCGTGCCGCCGACCTGCTCCCCGAACCGCCTCCGGGCAGTCCCCAGCCCGATGCCTGGGGCGACCCCGACGAGCTGGAACGGCGACTGGCTGCCGCCGGTCTGGCCGCGACCGTCGAGACCCGGTCGTTCACCTGGGATTTCGATTCCGAGCAGGAGGCGCTCGACACCTTTGTGACCTCGGCCGGACCGTACGTCCAGTTCATGGAGACGGCGACCCGGCTGGGTCTGGCCGACCGGGCCCTGGCCACCCTGCGCGAGGTGCTGGCCGAGACCAACGTGGCCACCAACGGCACGTGCCGGCTACCCGCCCCGTACCTCATGGGTCGGGGGACCGGACTCAGGTGATGACCTCGATGATCCCATGGTCGTGCAGGAACTCGGCCAGCCCGTCCACCAGACGCCGGTCCACCACCTGATCCAGCGGCACCCAGGCCGCCTCCGCGGCGTCGTCGCCGGGCGCGGGCGCGGTGTCGTCCAAGACCGTCACCTCGAAGTCGAGGATGACGAAGTGGTAGCCCATCTCGAGGTCGATCTGTTCGACCCAGCCCACCAGCTCGCCGCACACGCCCTCCAGGCCAGTCTCCTCGCGCAGCTCACGCACCACCGCTTCGGCCACCAGCTCGCCCGCTTCGAGGCGGCCACCGGGCACGGACCACTCACCGGCCGCCGGACCATGGCCCCGGCGGATCAGCAGCAGGCAGCCGTCCTGGATGGCGATGGCGCCCACGCACAGCTCGGGGCGGCGGCTCGACGCAGCGTCGGTCACAGCTGGCGGTGGACCACGATGGACCTGGCCTTGAGCCCGAAGGTCTCGAAGAAGTTCTTGGTGTCGCGGTCTCCGGGCAGAGCCACGGCGTCGACACCCACACACCCCCGCTCGACGCACCACGCGACCAACAGGTCCATCAGGGCCTCCCCCACCCCGACGCCCCGGGCCTCGGGCTCGACGAACAGCTCGTCCACCACCCCCAGGGGTCGGCCATCGGCCAGACCGACCACCCGCGCCGCGCCGTAGCCGACGGCCGCCTCGTCGATCGTGCCCACCACCACGCGCTGGTCGGGGTCGGTGAGGGCCGATGCCAGGCTCTCCCCCAGGGGCTCCTGGCGGCCGAGGGTCAGCCACCACAGCTGCCCGCCGCGCTGGGGCCTCTGGTGCTCGATGGCCAGCCGGGCCAGGCGCTCCAGCTCCGACAGGTCGTCGACGTGGGCGCGCCGGGCCTGCTCGATCACGCCGATCTCAGCTGGGCGATCTTGTTCAGGATGGTCTTGCGTCCCCGCTCGGCCGCTTCGTAGCGGCGCACCGCGTCGAGCTCGACGTCGCTCAGCCCACCCAGGCGGGGGACGACCTGGGAGGCCGACAGGTTGTCGTAGTCCGGGATGGCCAGTGAGGAGACCTCGGGCACGGGTTCGGGCGCGGGCGCCGGCTCGGTCACCGGTTCAGGCGGGGGTTCAGCCGGGGGCGTGTGGAACACCAACACGTCGCCCTCGAACTCCTCGACGTCGCCCGGGTCGGCCGGCGGTTCGCGGTCCTCGGGCAGCAGGCCCAGGGTCTGGAGCAGGGCCGAGACCTGCTCCTGGCTCTGACCCAGGTAGCCCCCGGCCCGCGGTCGAGCCCTTCTCCACCGCGTAGCGACCCACCACCCGGGCCAGCACCACCTGGCTGCGGCCGCGGTCGATGAAGCGGGGTAGGAGCTGGCGGGCATCGAGCGCGAAGCCCAGTGGGGCGTAGACGAAGAACTCGAACCACTGGTCGACGGGACTCTTGGAGCGGGCCGATTGGGGCTGAGCCGGATCGCCGGGCATGGGTCCTCCGGTGCTACTTCTTGGCCTTCTGCAGCACCGCGATGGCCGGGCAGTCGCTCTCGCCCACCGGGCACGCCATATGGTCGGCGGGACCGAACTGCCCGCGGTTCACCAGCAGGAAGCACCCGGTGCAGACGAACTCATTGGCCTTCTTGGGTGTGACACCGTCGGGCGTCTCGGGCCCACGGGTGTCAGCGACCTCGACCTCTTCCTCGTCCTCTTCGTCGTCGGCAGCCGCGATCCGGTCCTTCAGGATGGTGTCCAGGTCGGCCTCGACGTCGTCGGGATCGACCACCTCCTCGTCTTCGTCGACCTCGTCGTCACCCACCTTCTTGCGGGCCCGGGGGGCCGGCTCGGCCACCACCGCGTCGGCCTCGTCGGCCTCGTCCGACTCGACCAGGGCGTCCTCGTCCAGCGCCACGTCGTCGCCCGCGACCAGATCGTCGTCGAGCGCGTCCTCGTCGAGCGCGTCCTCGTCCAGCGCGTCCTCATCCAGATCGACCTCGAGGTTCTCGTCGAACTCGTCGACGTCGTCGATCACATCGTCGTCAGCCATGACATCCTTGGGTAGCGTTGCCCGCGAGCCGGGTCGAGAGGGGTGGAGACCGGTGGGGTGCCGTCAGCGGCGATTCCCGCGGGCGGGATGATAGACACACCCGGACCGGTTCGTGCGAGTCGACGCCAGATTCTCAGAGCTGCTGGCGGCGCAACTCAGCCCGGCGTTCGGCGTCCAGGCGTTCGAGGTCGGGCTCGGTGCTGTGGTCGACGAAGCTCATCATCTCGGCCACCGCGTGGTGACCGGCTTCGGCGGCGATCAGACGGTGCATCTCCTGGCCGACCTGGCGGTAGGCCGGGTGGCCCTGGGGGGTGGTCCGCAGCTCGAGCAGGTGCATGGCCTCCCGGGCGTTGAACTGCATCACGAAGCGGACCTTGTACGCCAGCGCCACCGCGTAGGCCGCCTGGGCCGGGAATCGCTCGACCAGGGCCTCGTAGAGGCCGGCCGAGCGCTCCATGGCCCCGTCGAAGCCGGCCTGCTCGCCCGCCGCGTCGATGGCGTCGGGGCGGGTGTAGCCGTGCTGGGGGGTGAGCGCCTGCCACTCGATGGTCAGCATTCGGTGGCGCTGGAGGTCGCGGAAAGCGCCGTAGTCGACCAGCACGTCGAAGCGGTAGCTGAGCCGTTCCAGAGCGCGGCCGGGCTTGTGGCGGCGGTTGGTGCGGTCCCCGGCGTAGGCCCGCACCACGGCCAGTCGGTCCTCGACCGACATGGCCCGCACGCGCCGCTCGATCTGGTCCTCGGGCAGGGTCAGGTGGGCGTAGAGCATGGCCGTGACCAGCTTCACCTCGGCATCGGGGTCGAAGTCGAGGAGGCGTACGACCGGAGCCGGGTCGACGGGGGTGGAGGCCGGGAACAGGCGGGCGGCCACCTCGTCCATGTTCGAGCGGTTGGTCTGGAGGTAACGGCTCCAGGCCACCCCCCGGTCGTCGAGGTCGACTCGCTTGAGGAACGACGGCACCACCTTGCGCAGCTCCACCAGCATCAGGTCCGCGTAGCTACGAGCTTCGGGCAGCGGGCGAGGCCCGCAACCGCAACAGCAGCTGCTCGTAGCCCTGTCCGGTGCCGTAGATGCCGACGTTGGACAGCGACGCCGCCGGCAGGATGCCCCGCAGGGCGTCGAAGGCCTTGGCCCGGATGGCCTGGCGGTACACGAAGTCCGAGTCGTCGCTGCTCTTGGGGAACCGCTCGCGGTAGAACTCCTGCATCCGGGGCAGCATCTCGGCGTACGTGTCGAACAGGCGGTCCATGTCGCCCACGTAGCGGGTGCCCAGCGACGACATCAGCACGTCCGGATCGCGGTGGAACCGGTAGCGGCCACCGATGCGGGCGTCGTAGGCGATGTAGCGGGTCGACTGCTCGAGGTAGGACATGAGCCGACCCCACTCGAGCAGCTTGGTCAGCACGTTCGAAGCCTGCTCACATGCCAGGTGGACCCCACCCAGCTGGGCCACCGAATCGTCGCCGTACTCGAGGAAGACCCGGTCGTAGAGCTCCTCGGCCCGCCTCAGACCCACCGTGGCGTCGATGGTGGCGTCGCCGGAGATGTCCAGCTCGTTGACGAACTCGTCGAGGAAGAGCCGGCGCAGGCTCTTGGCCGACCGGGAGTAGCGGGCGAACAGGGCCCCATTGACCACCTCGGGCAGGTTGACCAGGGCGAACACGGGACCGTCGAGGTTCGTGAAGTACCGGCGGAGGATGTCGGACTCCTCCGGGTTGAATTCCTCGGCGACGTAGACGGTCACGGCTGGCGAGAGTAGAAGGTCGATCCGGCCCCGCCGCGGATGGCTCGCGATGCCATGCCAGGCCTGGACGAGACCACCTTCAGGTGCGGACCGACTCGCGGAACGAGGTGGCGGCGCGGTCCATCGCGCCCGGCTGGAGCCAGAGATCGGTGATGGTCATGGCCAGTGCCTTGGCCCCGTCGAGCACCGCCGCGTCGCCGGCTGGCCCCGCGGCGTAGCCCGCGAACTCAGGTGTGTGGATGGAGATGTGCGGAGGTGACACGGCGATCATCGGGTGGATGCTGGGCACGGCGTAGGACACGTTGCCCATGTCGGTGCTGCCCACGACCGAGAAGGCGTCGTCGGGGTCGGCCAGCGGGCGTCCCAGGGCGGCAGCGTTGCTGGCATAGAGGTCGATCATGGGAAGGTTGTCCCGCATGTCGGCGTAGATGGGCTCCTGCCAGTCGAGCTCCAGCGTGCAGCCGGCGGCCATGGCTCCGGCCTCCAGGCACGCCACCACCCGCGTCTTGAGCTCCTCCAACCGCCGGACGTCGCCGGCCCGCACGTACCACTCGGCCTCGGCTCGGGCCGGGACGATGTTGGGCTTGTCACCGCCGTCCAGGAAGATGCCGTGCAGCCGCTCGTTCGGGCGGATGTGCTGGCGCAGCGCGGCCACGTTGACATAACCCAGCACGGCCGCGTCGAGGGCGTTGTGGCCCTTCCACGGGAAGGCGGCGGCGTGAGCGGCCTGGCCGTGGTAGATCACCTTCAGCCGGTGGATGGCGATCACGTTCATGGAGCGCAGGTCCCCACCTGCCGGATGCACCATGAGGGCCGCGTCCACCCCGTCGAAGGCACCCGCATCGATCAGGCGGACCTTGCCGCCGCCGCCCTCCTCGGCGGGCGTGCCCAGGATGACGACGCAGCCGCCGGCCTGGTCGGCCACCGCCGCTGCCGCCAGCCCGGCGCCCAGTCCGGCGGCGGCGATGATGTTGTGCCCGCAGGCATGGCCGATGCCCGGGAGGGCGTCGTACTCGCAGCACACGGCCACGGTCGGTCCCTCCGACCCGGCCCGGCCCACGAAGGCGGTGTCGATGCCGTAGGCGTGGGGCTCGACCTCGATCCCCTCCTCGGCGATGACCTGGGTCAGCAGGTCGTGGGCGAACACCTCCTCGTAGCCCAGCTCAGGGTGCTCATGGATGCGGTGAGACACGTCCACCAGCAGCTCGGCGCGGGCATCGACGTCGGCGATGACGCGCTGCTTGGCCTGTTCGAGGTCCATGGCGGCAGCGTAGCTAGATGACCACCCACAGCGCGTCGGGCTCGACCTCGATGGTCACCTGGCGTACCCGGGCCACCCGCTGCCCGTCGAGCCACAGGGTCTCGGTCCTCCGGAAGTCCAGCTCGATGCGCCCCACCCGTGCGGTGCGCAGGCCGGGATGGGGCAGGTGGGTGCCCGTGCGCACCCGGGCTCGGGCCTGGAGCAGGTCCCCCAGGGGCACCCGGCCGTCGGTCACGTCCAGCCGGGCGTCGCCGGGATGGGCGCGGGGCCCCAGGTCCCAGTCCCCGAGCCATTGGGCGTTCATCACGGCCACGGCCCGGCCCAGCCATCCACGGTGGCGCATCACCGCGTGGGCCACGAACCAGTGCCGGCGCCCGTCCGCCAGTTCCACCCGACCCAGGTCCACCGGGAAGCACATGGCCTCGGGCGAACGGAGGCGGGGCTCGTCGCCCGGCCCTCCAAGGGTCTTGCACAGGTCGCCGCCGAGCAGCCCCAGGGTGGGTACCGGCCGGTCCTGGGCCCGAGCGGACTCGACCGCAGTTCGGGCTTGGGCGTCGCTGTGGACCACCACGCCGTCGTCGGGCAGCGAGCCCGGGCCGCCCCAGGCCTCGCCCTTGCGAATGGTCACGGGTCGCCGGCCACCGATGAGGCGGCCACCACACCCCGGAGGATCTGATCGGTGGCCTGGCGGGCGGTGCGCGCCGTCGTCGGGTCGGGGGCCGCCTCGGCCACCTGCCCCAACAGGTCGATCAGCAGCTTCACGTTGCGCACGAAGTCGCCCCCCGACAGGTCTTCGTCGGCCAGCACGTCATCGAGGGCCTCCCCCGCGGCCCAGGCGTAGGCCAGGGCGAAGAACCCGGGATCGGGGGGCCGGCTGAGGGGCAGACCCGCGGCCTGCTCGTCCAGGTTGAGGTCGGCGGCCAGCTGATCCAGTGCCATCACCCGTCGGCGGACCTCGGCAGACGGGAACCACGGCGCGTCGGGTGGGTTGGGGCTGCGGTGCTCGTAGGTCAAACACGACACCATGCCGGCCAGGCTGGCCGGATCGAGGTCGTCGAGCAGGCCGGTCTCCAGGGCCTCGGCCACCAGCAGGTCCGACTCGTGGAAGATGCGGACCAACCGCTCCCCTCGCTCGGTCAGCGCCCAGCCGTCGAGGTGACCCCAGGCTTCGAGCAGGCGCAGCACCTGGTCGAACCGCCGGGCCAGCGACTCGGTGCGGCCCTGGATCTGGCGCGCCAGGTCGGCCACCTCCCGAGCTGCCCGTTCGGCCTGGCGGGCCGCTCGGAGGTGCTGGTCCAGATCGGGGCACCCCGCCACCGGATGGGCCGGCCCAGAGCTCGTCACCACCGCCTCCTCGTCGTCCACCTCCCGTGTCCGGGTGTGGACGTCGACACCGGCCAGGGCCCGGGCCACCTCCCGCTGGAACGTCCGGTTGCTGGGCGCGAAGGGCGTGGGAAGGGTGAGGTGGCTCAGCACCTCGGGCCGGCGGGCGAAGTCGCCGCTGCCCAGGTTCATGACGCGGCGCTGGGCGGTGATCACCCGCAGCCGGACCGTGCCTCCGCGGCGACGGGCCACGGTGAGCACCGCCACCGGTCCGGCCGACTTCCCGCCCTCCAGGCGGATCACGTCGCCCGGCCGCAGGCGGCTGAGGCCGTCGTCGAGGACCCGCCGGGGGGACGGAGTCACTGGGGGCTCGTCTCCCACCAGGTTGCGGTACTCCTGGATGTCCCCCCGTTCGCAGGTGGCGGCTTCCAACAGGTCGCCCAGTGCGGCCTGGCGCCGGGCCAGGCGCGTCTCGAGGTGCACCACCGCCTGGTCGGCCTGGAACTGGGCGAAGGACAGATTGAGCAGGTGGTGGGCGTCTGGGCCGGGTAGCGCCGGACCAGGTTGGCCGCCATGTTGTAGGTGGGGCGGAACGACGACGTGAGTCCGAAGCTGCGGCTCGGCCGCCAGCCCGGCCACCTCCCCGAACGAGAGGAACGGCGACCACAGGACGACGGCGTGGCCGGTGGTGTCGATCCCCCGGCGCCCGGCTCGCCCGGTGAGCTGGGTGTACTGGCCGGGGTCAGGAACTCGTGGCGTTCGCCGGTGAACTTGGTCAGCTTCTCGATGACCACCGTCCGGGCCGGCATGTTGATGCCCAGCGCCAGGGTCTCGGTGGCGAACACCACCCTGCACCAGTCCCTCGCCGAAGCAGTGCTCCACCGCCTCCTTGAACGGCGGCACCATCCCGGCGTGGTGGGCGGCCAGCCCGGCGTGCAGACCGGCCGAGCCACCGGCTCGTAGCCGAGGACGTCGAGATCGCGGTCGGACAGGGCGGTCACGTGCTCCTCGACGATCTGGTCGATGCGAGCCCGGGCGTCGAGATCGCGCCAGGCGCACCCCGGCGTCCAGGCAGGCGATCGACCGCGTCGTCGCAGGCCGCCCGGCTGAAGATGAAGTAGATGGCCGGCAGCAGGTCCAGGTCCTCGCAGCTGGTCGACCACCTCGATGCGGCGCGGCGTGAACCACCGCCGCCGCGGTCGACCGCTGGCCGGCCACCCGGGGTCGACAGGTCGAAGCGCTGGCCGTCGGGGTTGGCCCGGCCGTCGACCAGGGTGGGGATGAGCAGCGGATCGGGACTGGCCCGGTCGCCCACCATGAACAGGTTGTTCAGCTCGATCGGTCGCTCGGTCTCGACCACCGTGGCGGTGGGGCCGCGCACCGTGCCGATCCAGGCGGCCAGCTCGCTTGCGTTGGACACCGTGGCCGACAGGCAGACGAGGCGCACCTCGGTGGGCAGGTGGATGATCACCTCCTCCCACACCGGACCGCGATAGGCGTCCTGGAGATAGTGAACTTCGTCGAGCACCACCCAGCCCAGGGCGTCGAGCGCGGCCGATCGGCTGTAGATCATGTTGCGCAGCACCTCGGTGGTCATGACCACGATCGGGGCGTCGCCGTTGACCGCGTTGTCGCCGGTCAGCAGGCCCACCACCTCGGAGCCGTGCCGGGCCACCAGGTCGTGGTACTTCTGGTTCGAGAGCGCCTTGATGGGCGTCGTGTAGAAGGCCTTGCGCCCCGTCGGCCAGAGCCCGGGCCACGGCGTGCTCGGCCACCACGGTCTTGCCCGATCCAGTCGGAGCCGAGACCAGGACCGACTCGCCCCGGTCGATGGCGGCGATGCCTTCGCGCTGGAAGCGGTCGAGCTCGAAGGCCTCCGTGGTCATCCCCCGGTGTCGGCCTCTGCGGCCTTGCGGGCTTGCTTGGCCTTGCGCCGGTTGAAGAGCCAACCGAAGACGATGGCCAGCTCGTAGAAGAGGTAGAGCGGGATGGCCAGGGCCAGCATCGAGAAGGGGTCGCTGGAGGGCACGATCACCGCGGCCACCGTCACGATGCCCACGATGGCCCAGCGCCGGTAGTGGCTGAGCTGAGCGGGCGTGACCACCCCGGCCATCTCCAGGGCCACCAGCAGCACCGGGAACTCGAAGCCGATGCCGAAGATGATGATCATCAGGACGACCAGCTTGAGGTAGTCGCTGATGTTGTAGACCTGCTTGATGTTCGAACCGCCCACCGCGTTCAGGAAGATGAGGGTGGGAAGCAGCGTGATGTAAGCGACGAACGCGCCGAGGATGAAGAAGGTGACCGCGCCGGCCGTGAAGGGCACCGCGTACTTCTTCTCGTGGGGATACAGGCCAGGGGTGATGAAGCGCCAGAGCTGCCACACCAGCACGGGCATGGCCAAGATGATTCCGACGTAGCCGGCGATCTTGATGCGGGTCAGCAGTGGGGCGATCGGGCTGCCGGCGATGATGATGGCGGACTTGTTGGCGCTGTGCAGTGGGTCGGTCAGGATCGTGAAGATGTAGGGGTAGAGGAACCACCCCACCACCGCGCCGATCAGCACGGCCACGATCGACTTGATCAGCCGGGATCGCAGCTCCGCGATGTGTTCCCACAGGGTCATCCGACCCTCGGCCGCGTCGATGGTGTCGCTCATGGGCGGCCGATCGGCGCCCGATCAGGCCTGTGGCGCGTGCGTCGGATCCAGGTCACCGTCGGCCGACGCGGCCGGCATGGTGGACGTCGACGGCGGTGCATCGGCAACGGGGGCCTCAGGGCTGGGGGTCGGTAGTGGGTCGGCCGGGGTGTTCGACACCGCCGACGACCCCGGGTCGGCGACGGTCGGGGTGACGGGCCCGCCTTGTTCTAGCGGAGTTGCGGGCTCGTCGGTACCAGGGTCGGCCTGGGCCACAGCCGCCGCACTGGTGTCGGTCACGTCCATGGCCGAGCGCAGCTCCTGCTGGAACCCCTGGGAGATCCGTCGGAACTCGTTGAGGTACTTGCCGATCTGGCGGGCCGCGTTGGGCAGCTTGTCGGGGCCCAGCACCACGAGGGCGATGAGCAGCACGACCATCAGCTTCTCCGGGCCCACGTTGAACATGTGGCGATCCTACCGATGCGGCGTCCGTCCGAGGGAGTCGCGGGTCGACTCGGTGGCCCGGGCGGTGCGTCCCACCTCCTGGCGTACGGAGCGGACGCCCTCGTGGATGGGTCGCAGGCGAACCAGTGCCCGGTCGAGCGCGGCGACCTCGGCCGCCAGGGCGCGGGCCGCCCAGACGGTTGCCACCGCGGCCAGCGCGGCCAACCCGGACGGGATCAACCAGACCAACGACACGCCGGCGATCCTAGCGGGCGGGTCGCCTCTGGCCTTCGAGTTCTACCGGTCGAGCAGCTCGGACATGGCGTCCATCAGCCGACGGTCGTCGCTCAACAGGTCGTGGAAGTCGAGCAGCTCGTCGTGGCTTATGGGTTCGCCGGTGCCGCGGGGTTCACTGAGCTCGAGTGGCGGCGCCCAGGTCTCGTAGATGACCCCCGAGGCCACCAGGAGATCCACGGTGCGCGGCTCGGCCGGCTTGACGACGGTCATCAGGCAGACCGGGCACCGGAACGCATAGGTCCCCTGGTTGTCGGCGGTGCACACCCGGACGCGAACGTCCGCGGTGGTCAACTCCACGTCCCCGCACTCTGCGCAACTGGCCCGAATTGTCGCCATCGACGCCCTCTCCTCTGGCTATGCGTAGGGGATCGGCACACCTCGGGGGGGTCTTGAGGGACGCGAGGGGGGCCGAATGGCCCATTTCGACCCCTGGCTACCATGGGCCGGTGCCCACCCGGCTCCCGTCGCTGCGTCGTCCCCCCATCGCCTTCGCCCACCGTGGGGCCCGGGCCCATGCCCCCGAGAACACGCTGGAGGCCTTCGTGCTGGCCCTCAAGCTGGGCGCCACGGGCCTGGAGAGCGACGCCTGGCTCACCGCCGACGGCCGGGCCGTGCTCGACCACGACGGCGTGGTCGGCGGTCGGTTGCGCCGCCGCCCGATCGACCAGGTCGTCCGGGCCGATCTCCCCACCCACATCCCCGAGCTCGACGAGCTCTACGCCACCTGCGGCACCGACTTCGAGCTGTCCCTCGACGTCAAGGACGCCGCGGCCGTCGACGCGGTGGTGGCCAGCGCCGACTCAGCCGGGCCCGGCGTGGCCGGACGCCTGTGGCTGTGCCACGGGGACCTGGACACCCTGATCGCCTGGCGGCAGCGCTGGCCGTCGGTCCGCCTGGTCCACTCGACGACCACCCGCAACCTGGTGGGAGGTGCCGAGCGCCACGCCGCCACCCTGGCCGACCGGGGCATCGACGCCGTCAACCTCCACCAGAGCGAATGGACCGGAGGTGGTGGCATCGCTCTCTACCACCGCTTCGAGCGGCTGGCCTTCGCCTGGGACGTCCAGTTCGAACGGCTGATGGACGAGCTGTTCGACAGCGGCATCGACGCCCTCTACAGCGATCACGTGGACCGCCTCATGGACGCCTGGAACAAGCTCGACTGAGGCTGCGGAGCACAGCGGAGCCGGGGGCTACAAGCTGCCCAGGCGGTTGAGGGGCCAGATCCGAAAGAAGGCGCGGCCCACCACCGACGATTCGGGGATGGTGCCGAAGTACCGGCTGTCCTCGGAGTCAGTCCGGTTGTCGCCCATGACCCACAGCTGCCCCTTGGGGATCTTGCAGGGTGCCTCGGGGGTGCAGGCCCACTTGCCTTGCACGGCGACGCTCACCGTCCCGGGGTCCAGGTAGGGCTCATTGAGCTGTTGGTTGTTGATGTAGACGTGGTTGTTGGCGATGGTGACCGTATCGCCGGGTAGGCCGATGACCCGCTTGATGAGGTCGTTGACGTTGCTTGCGGGCTCGTCCTTGGGTCTGGTGAACACCACCACGTCGCCGCGATGCACGCCGTGGAGCCGGTAGCTCCACTTGTTGACCAGGACCCGGTCCCCCACGTGCAGCGTGCTCTCCATCGACTTGGAGGGGATGAAGAAGGCCTGGACGGACGTGGCCGAGATGAGCAGGGCCACCGCCACTGCCACCACCACCACCACCAGCCATTCGACTGCATTGCGCTTCCACGCCTCGGGCTTGCGGGGCGGCGTGGGCTGGGCGGATGAGTCCACCGGGACCGGGGGCTCGCGGGGCGCGGCCGTGGGCCGCTCATCGCCGTCGCCAGGTAGCGGCACAGATGCGGACATGCGGGGAGGGTCCTCGGGGATCGGCGGGCGCCCGGCGAGCCTGGTCGGCGAGCAGCGCCCGAGGCTAGCCGACCGCTCTGGTCATCCGGACTCGCCCGCCTGGTAGCGCGCCAGGATGCGGGCGGCCGCGTCGGCTCCGGCCCGGCGCAGCTCGGGCGGTCCCTCGGTGACCGACGCCTCCGGTCCCAGGCGCAGCAGGAGGCGCTCCAGCCACGCCAGTCGCGGTCACGGCCAGGGTGGCGCTGGACCCGCCCCTCCCCCAGCTCTTCGAGAGCCTTCGGTCGGGTACTGCTCGGCCACCCAGCGGGCTTCGGGGGCCAGCTCGATCACCACCCGGGGGTCTTCGGTCGACGGGCTGAAAACCGACTCGGGGGGCAGGTCGTCCCGCGGGTCGAAGGTGGTGTCGAGCAACTCGGCGGTGCTGATGCGGTCCAGCCGGAACAGCCGCTCGTCGCCGGCCAGGTGGCACCACGCCGCCGCGTACCACTGGCCCTGGTCGCTGGTCACCCGGTAGGGATCGACGACGCGGTGGGTGTGGGTGTCGCGGCCGTAGGCGTAGTAGTCGATGGCCACCTGCCGGTGCTGGCGCAGCCGCGGTCTGCAGGGCGTCGAGCACGTCGTCGCGCACCTGGCCCAGGCGGACCTCGAGGCTGGCCTCGCCACCCGCGGCGCCGACCGCGGCCGAGAGCTTGGCCAGGCCCCGGGCCAACGGCCCATCGGGATCGGCCCCGGGAACGGTGAGCAGGGTGGAGCCGGCGGCCACCAGGGCCACCGCCTGTTCCGGGGTCAGCTGCAACGGGCGGTCGAAGGCCTGAGGCAGGGTGATGTGCACCTGCCCGTCCTCCACGTACAGCTCGATGAGCACGTCGGGGGTGTACGGGTACAGGCCCACCATCGAGACGGTGTCGAGATCGTGCAGCGAGCTGGTCGGGATCGATGGCGAAGCGCCGGCAGATCTCCTCGACCGAGGCGCTGCCCTGCGCCGCCACCCACGGCACCAGGCTGAGCAGGCGGGCCACCCGCTCCGACGCGCCGGTCCGGCTCACCGAGGGAGCTCCTGGGCCAGGTCCGACAGCCAGGCGACCATCTCCTGGCGCTGCGCCGCGGGGCCGAGCAGCTCGGCCCGGTCGAGGAAGCCGAGGACGAAGGAGCGGAAGGCCGGCCAGTTGGTCACCGCCACCTCGAAGGTGGCCGAGCCGTCCGGGCCCCACTCGGTCACCGTGGCATCGCCCAGCTGGCTGGTGGCCCAGGCCACCTGGTCGCCGTCCACCCGCAGGCGAGCGGTCACCTCGGGTCCTTCGCCCAGGCGCCACGGGTCATCGGGCAGGCCCGAGCCGGCCTCCACTCGCGTGCAGCCGCCGGGGCTGCCCAGCGTCACCCCGCCGCCGATGCGGTCCAGGCGGAAGTTGCGCTCGTCGTGGCGCTGGTGGTCATAGCCGGTGAGGTACCAGTGGCCCCGCTGGAACCCCACGCGGTGGGGATCGATGAGGCGGACCTCGTCGTTGTAGGTGAAGGTGGCCTGGCGCCGCTCGGCGCAGGCCTGGAACAGGGCGGCCAGGTTCGGGTCGGCGGGCAGCGAGGCCACCGCCCCGGCCCCGGCCGGACCGGCACCGGTTGGATCGGACTGGCCGTCCACCACCCCGCCCAGCTTCCACAACGCGTCGGAGCCGTCGAGCCCCTCCAGGTGGACGGCCTGGCGGGCCAGGTGCAGCGCGGCCAGCTCGTCGGGTTCGAAGCCCGGGTCGGTCAGGTAGTACCGGCTGCGATCGATCCGGTAGCCCTCGGCCGGCGGGTCCACCCCTTCGATGGCCTCCAACACCAGTGGGACGCCCATCTCGCGCAGGTCGTCCTTGTCCCGCTCGAACGCCCGCCGGAAGCTCAGCTTGGCCTCGGGGTAGCCGGGGACCCGGGCCCGCAGCTCCTCGGCGGTGAGCGGACGGGTGGTGGACAGCAGGGTGCTGATCAGGTTGAGCAGGCGCTCGGCCTTGTCGACGGTGGCCACGGCATCAGAGCGAGGCGATGAGCTTCTCGACCCGCTCGTCGCGGGACTTGAAGGGGTCCTTGCACAGGACCGTGCGCTGCGCCTGGTCGTTGAGCTTGAGGTGGACCCAGTCGACCGTGTAGTCCCGCTTGCGCTCCTTGGCTCGGCGGATGAACTCGCCCCGCAACCGCGCCCGGGTGGTCTGAGGCGGGATGTCCATGGCCTGGTCGATGTCGGCGTCGTCGCACATGCGCTCGACCAGGCCGCGGGCCTGCATCTTGTAGAAGACCCCTCGATCGCGGTTCACGTCGTGGTACTGCAGGTCGAGCAGCGCCACCCGGGGGTGGCTGAGGGGCAGGTCCTCGCGCTCGCGGTAGCGCTCGATGAGGTTGTGCTTGATCACCCAGTCGACCTCGCGGTCGAGCTTGAGCGGATCGTTCTCGATGGCGGTCAGGCAGTGCTCCCACATCTCGAGCGCCTTGGTCTCGAGGGGGCTCAGCTCGCGCTTCTCCGCGTAGCTTGCAGGGCCCGGTTGAGGTACTCGCCCTGGATCTCGAGGGCACTGGCCTCGCGGCCGTTGGCCAGGCGCACCCGCCGGCGGCAGGTGATGTCGTGGCTGATCTCGCGGATGGCCCGGATCGGGTTCTCCAGCGTCATGTCCCGCAGCACCACGTTGGGCTCCTCGAGCATGCGCAGCAGGATGCTGGCGGCCCCCACCTTCAGGAAGGTGGAGTACTCGCTCATGTTGGAGTCGCCCACGATCACGTGCAGCCGCCGATAGCGCTCGGCGTCGGCGTGGGGTTCGTCGCGGGTGTTGATGATGGGCCGGGACCGGGTGGTGGCGCTGGAGATGCCCTCCCAGATGTGCTCGGCGCGCTGGCTCACGCAGAAGGTGGCGCCCCGGGCCGTCTGGAGGACCTTGCCCGCCCCGGCGTAGATCTGGCGGCTGACCAGGAACGGGATCAGCACCTCGGCGTAGGTGCCGAAGTCGTCGCGCCGGCTGGTCAGGTAGTTCTCGTGGCAGCCGTAGCTGTTGCCGGCCGAGTCGGTGTTGTTCTTGAACAGGTAGATGACGCCCCGGATGCCCTCCTCGCGCAGGCGCTGCTCGGCGCTGGCCAGGAGCTGCTCGAGGATGCGCTCGCCCGCCTTGTCGTGGACCACCAGGTCGTAGATGGAGTCGCACTCGGGCGTGGCGTATTCGGGGTGCGAGCCCACGTCGAGGTAGAGCCGGGCGCCGTTGGCCAGGAAGACGTTGCTGGACCGACCCCACGACACGACCCGGCGGAACAGGTAGCGGGCCACCTCGTCGGGGCTGAGCCGGCGCTGGCCGCGGAGCGTGCAGGTGACGCCGTACTCGTTCTCGAGACCGAAGATGCGGCGCTCCACGGGGCCACGCTATCGGGACGCGACCCCTGCGCCCGGCACCGGCGGCCCGGTATCAGCCCACCAGGGCGGTGCGCTCCTCGAGCTCGAGGCGGCGGAAGGCGCGACGGGCGTCGGTGCGCTCGAGCACGGCGGCCTCGAGCTCCTCGGCTCCCAGGGTCCGGTCGGGTCCGGCCAGGGCCGCCGCTGCGGCGCGCATGGCCCCGACCAGATCGAAGGTGTCGGCCCACGCCTCGGTCAGGCGGGTGTTGATGGCCTCGGCCTCGCCGCCGAGCACCGTGAAGGACTCCTCGTCCATGACGGTGCCGTCGTAGAGGATGTGGAAGAGCCGATCGTCGGCCCGGTGAGGCGCCCACCTCGGCCACCAGGATCTCGACCTCCATGGGCTTCATCTCGTGGGTGAAGATCTGACCCAGGATGGAGGCGTACTGGTTGGCCAGGCTGCGGGCGTCCACGTCCTCGCGGCTGTAGGCGTAGCCCTTGAGATCGGCCGCGCCGCACCCCGGCGATGCGCAGCTGGTCGAACTCGTTGTACTTGCCCACCCCGGCGAAGGCGATGCGGTCGTAGATCTCCGACACCTTGCGCAGCGTGGACGACGGGTTCTCGGCGCAGATCAGGATGCCCTGGTCGTAGACCGCAGCCACCAGGCTGCGGCCCCGGGCGATGCCCTTGCGGGCGTAGTCGGCCCGGTCCTTCATGACCTGCTCGGGGGCGACGTAGAAGGGCATGCTCATCGCGGATCGTCTCCCGAGTCGTCGGAGGTCTCGGGTATCCGCGAGGGTGCCAGTCCCTCGCGGGCGGACAGCACGTCGATGAGCGAGCCGAACCGCTCGGCGATCTCCGTCTCGGGCACCCGGGCGAACCCCTCCGCGGTGATGGTGGCCATGGTCGGGTAGATCCCGCGGACCAGGTCGGGGCCGCCGGTGGCCGAGTCGTCGTCGGCCGCGGTGAACAGGGCGTTGATGGCGAGGTCCAGCGCGTCCTGGCGGGCCAAGCCCTCCCGGAACCCGAGCTTGATCACCGTGCCGGCATGCAGGCTGCCCGACCCGGTGGCGGCGTAGTTGCTCTCCTCGTACCGTCCGCCGGTCACGTCGTACTGGAACAGGCGACCGGCGCTCCGGGCGACGTCGTAGCCGGCGAACAGCGGTACCACGGCCAGGCCCTGCATGGCGGCCGGCAGGTTCGATCTGCACCATGGTGGACAGCTGGTTGGCCTTGCCGTCCAGGCTCAGCGCCGAGGCCTCCACCTTCTCGTAGTGCTCGAGCTGGAGCTGGAAGAGCTTGACCATCTCCATGGCCGGCCCGGCCGCCCCGGCGATGGCCACCCCCGAGTGTCGGTCGGCGGCGAACACCTTCTCCATGGCCCGGTGCGAGATGAGGTTGCCGCTGGTGGCCCGGCGGTCACCGGCCATGACCACGCCGTCCGCGTAGCGGACGGCCACCACCGTGGTGCCGTGGGTGATGGTCAGCACCCCGTCCAGGCTCGGACGACGGTGCCGGCGGCTCGAGGCCGACGCGGCGCAGCAGCTCGGCGAAGCTGGGCCCCGGGTCGTCGTGGGGCGAGAACATGGGCAGGGTCACGGGTGCGTACGCTACCGGCTCCCCGCCATCCCCAACGTCAGTGACCCTCGGTCACTGACCGCCCTTCTGGACGTAGCTCCTGACGAACTCCTCGGCGTTGGTCTCGAGGACGTCGTCGATCTCGTCCAGCAGGTCGTCGAGCTCGGCCTTGATCTTCTCGCCCTTCTCCGATGCGCGCCGGGGCCTCCTCGATCTCGGCGTCCTTCTTGGCCGGCGCCGGCTTGCGGATCTGCTCTCGTTCAGCCATCTGACCCTCTCCGAAGTCCTTGGGTGCTCGGCATCGTCAGGTGCCCAGCCTGTCGAGCAACTCCGACGATGTCTTGCAATCGGCCAACAACGTACCCACGTGAGCTTCCGTTCCGCGCGTCGGTTCCATCATCGGCACCCGTCGCAGGGGTTCGCGGCCGGTGTCGAACACCAGCGAGTCCCAGTTGGCGGCCACGATGTCGTCGGACCAGCGCTGGAGGCACTTGCCCCGGAAGTAGGCCCGGGTGTCGACCGGCGGTTCGGACACGGCGGTGGCCACCTCCTCGTCGGTGGTCAGCCGTTCGACCCCCAGGCGGTCGAACAGGGACTTGTCGGGCCGCAGGTCGTCGTACTGCAGGTCGAGGGCGGCCAGCCTGGCGTCGTCCCAGGCCAGGCCGTGGCGCTGGCGGTAGCCGTCGATCAGGCGGTACTTGGCCACCCAGTCGAGCTGGTCGGCCAGGGCCATCGGGTCGACCTCGAGGCTGGTCAGCACGTGCTCCCAGCGGCGGAGCACCTCGGCGCCCACCGCTTCGCCCACGCACTCGAGGCCGACCGAGTCCGCGTACTTCCGCGCCCGGTCCAGCAGCTCCCACTGGACCTCGAGGGCGGTGACCGTGGTGCCGTCACCAGCTCCAACGGGCACGCTCAGGTCGAGGTCGTAGGAGACCTGGCGCATGGCCCACACCGGGGTGTTGAAGCTGAACTGGCGGGGCAGCGCGTCGTCCTCGATCATGGCCAGCACGATGGCGGTGGTGCCCACCTTCAGGAAGGTCGAGACCTCCGACAGGTTGGCGTCGCCCACGATCACGTGCAGCCGCCGGTACTTGGTGGCGTCGCAGTGAGGCTCGTCGCGGGTGTTGACGATGGGGCGCTTGAGCGTGGTCTCGAGCCCGACCTCCTCCTCGAAGAAGTCGGCCCGCTGGGTCAGCTGGAACGGGATCTGCTCGTGGTCGGCGCCGGGGGCCTCGCATCCCACCTTGCCCGATCCGGTGAAGATCTGGCGGGTGATGAAGTGGGCCATCACATGGGTCACGATCCGCCCGAAGGGCAGCTGGCGATCCACCAGGTAGTTCTCGTGGCAGCCGTAGCTGTTGCCCTTGCCGTCGGAGTTGTTCTTGTAGACGACGATCTCCTGGCCCTCGGGCAGCACTCGCCGGGCCGCCTCCATGGAGCGTCGGGCGATGAGCTCGGCGGCCCGGTCGAACACCACCACGGACCGGGCGTCCGCGCACTCCGGGGTGGACAGCTCGGGGTGGGCGTGGTCGACGTAGTAGCGGGCGCCGTTGGTCAGCACGGCGTTGACCAGGTGGGTCTCGACCTCGGGAGGCATCGATCCGACCGGCGTGGTGCCGCGGGCGTCGTTGCCCGGCGATCTCGTCCTCGAAGTCCCACCCGACGTTGGGCACCGCCGCTGGCGCCTCGGACCGGCGGGTCTCGTTCAGGTAGGCGTTGATCAGCATCGACGAGGCCGCGATCGGGTTCGACTCGGCCACGCCGCGGATCAGGATCCCGTACTCGGTCTCGATGCCGCAGATCTTGGGGATGGCCACGCGATGACCTTATCGGCGGGTGGGTGTCGGGCCGTGGTCAAGTCGGAGACCCGACCCCGGTCCTGAAGGCCTGCCACTCGGTGGCCCGTCCGCTGGCACGGACGTCGGGTGGGGCACTAGTGCGGGATCTGCAGCGACTCGGTGAAGGCGTCGAGGGCGCCCTGGGCGGACGGTGGACCGGCCGCGGCGATGATGTAGAAGCCGTGTGGTGACACGACGACGGTCCCCCGCACCATCGTCCCGGACGTTCCCGTCACCGAGAACTTCTCGGCCTTGAACCCCTCGACCGTGGTCGGCGTCCGCTCGTGGAAGTTGCCCGGGTAGTCCCGGTTGAAGCTGTCGATCCCGCCGTTCAGGGCCCCGGTCGCGTCGAGATGGGCACCGGGGACGAGTGGCGCGACGGTCACGAAGTAGGAAATGCCTGACGCGGCTGCCTCCCAGGAGGTGCCGGCGGCGGTGCTGCGGGTCGGCCGGACGGAACTGCCAGCGGTCGGGCTGGTCGGGAAGTCGGCGCCGACCGACCCATCCGGGGCCACCCATCGCGCCGATCCCGGCGGCACGGTCGAGCCGGTCTGGCTGCCGACGACGATGTCGCCGCTGTGGCCGAACAGGGTGACGGCCAAGAGAAGGCCACCGATGACCAGCACGCCGGCCACCACCAGGCCGGCGATCACGAACGAGACGACCGTCGCGCCCGAGCGTGGCGGCTTCGGGGGCGGGTGGCCGTTGGTCGAGAGCCCTGGAGCGATCGGGGGCGGACCCCACTGCGGTGCCCCGACGCCCGGAGCCATCCCGGTCGGCTGGCCGACCGGCGCCGCCCAGTCCGCGGTCTCTCCGAAGCGCGGCGAGGGCAGGTCACGCCAGTCGGGGTCCGGCGGCTTCAGCCCGTCGGGGTCGAAACCGCACACGCGGCACCAGTCCCACTCGCCCTGCACCTCGGAATGACACCGTGGACACACCGGCATGGACGCGCCCCCAGCGCCGTCGGCCTACAGGTACTGCCCGGTGGCCACCCGCTCGATGGCCCGGCCGCCGGTGGCGTCGGCGTCGTCGCGCTTGATGAGGGTGCGGACATAGATGATGCGCTCGCCCTTCTTGCCCGAGATCTTCGCCCAGTCGTCGGGGTTGGTGGTGTTGGGCAGGTCCTCGTGCTCCTTGTACTCCTGGTGGATCGACTCGATGAGGTCGTTCACGCAGATGCCCGGGTTGCCGCGGTCGATCAGCCGCTTGATGGCGAGCTTCTTGGCCCGGCGCACGATGTTCTCGATCATGGCGCCCGACGAGAAGTCCTTGAAGTACATGACCTCCTTGTCGCCGTTCTGGTAGGTCACCTCCAGGAACTGGTTGGCCTCGTCGTCGCGGTACATCTCGGCCACGGTCTGCTCGATCATGGCCCGCACCGCCTTGTCCCGATCGCCACCGCCCAGCGAGGCCACCTCGCCCTCGTCGAGCGGCAGGTCGGACTCGAGGTAGCGGGCGAAGATCTGCGCGGCCGCCTCCTCGTTCGGGCGCTCGATCTTGATCTTCACGTCGAGCCGTCCCGGGCGCAGGATGGCCGGGTCGATCAGGTCCTCACGGTTGGAGGCACCGATCACGATCACGTTCTTGAGCGTCTCGACCCCGTCGATCTCGGCCAGCAGCTGGGGGACGATGGTCGACTCCATGTCCGAGCTGATGCCGGTGCCGCGGGTGCGGAACAGCGAGTCCATCTCGTCGAAGAAGACGATGACGGGCCAGCCTTCCTCGCTCTTCTCGCGGGCCCGCTGGAAGACAAGGCGGATCTGGCGCTCGGTCTCGCCCACGTACTTGTTCAGCAGCTCGGGGCCCTTGATGTTGAGGAAGTAGCTGCGGGCCTGGCGGTCACCGCTGACCTCGGCCACCTTCTTGGCCAGCGAGTTGGCCACCGCCTTGGCGATGAGCGTCTTGCCGCAACCCGGCGGGCCGTAGAGCAGGATGCCCTTGGGGGCAGGCAGCCGGTAGTCGGCGAACAGGTCGTGGTGGACGAACGGCAGCTCGACGGCGTCGGTGATCTGCTCGATCTGGCTGATCGAGGCCGCCCACGTCGTCGTAGGAGATGTCGGGCACCTCCTCGAGGACCAGCTCCTCCACCTCGGGGCGGGGCAGGACTTCGAGCAGCAGGCCCGAGCGCATGTCCTGGAGCACCGAGTCGCCGGCGCGGATCTTGGTGCCCTTGAGGACGTCGGCCAGCTCGGCCACCCGCTCCTCGTCGGCTCGGCCCACGATCATGGCCCGGTCGCCGTCGCTCGAGCAGCTCCTTGAAGGTGACCACCTCGCCGGTCAGCTCGGGGGTGCGGGCCAGCACCACGTTGAGCGACTCGTTGAGCACCACCTCGGCACCCCGGGTCAGGTCGTCGCCGGTGAGGTCGGGGTGGACCGAGACCCGCATCTTGCGACCACCGGAGAAGACGTCGACCGTGCCGTCGTCGTTGGTGCCCAGCAGGGTGCCGTAGGCCGACGGTGGCTGGGTCAGCTTCTCGACCTCGTCGCGCAGCGCGGCGATGTGCTCGCGGGCCTCGCGCAGGGTGTAGGTCAGCTTCTCGTTCTGCGAGACGGCCTGGGCCAGTTGGCCCTTGCTCTCGAGCAGGCGCTCCTCGAGGGTGCGCACCCGTTTGGGGGCGTCGGCCAGCCGTCGTCGCAGCGAGGCCACCTCCTCCTCGAGCAACCTGGCCTGGTCACGCAGCTCGGTCAGCTCACCCGATGGGTCGGGAGCGTCGAGCGGTCCATCTTCGCGGCCTTCGTTGACGGGGATCACCTCCTCCGCGATCGTGATCGGACCCTACACCGGGCCCCGCGGAGATCGGCGGAGCACGACCCGATTTGCCCGCGATCCTCGCTCCGTAGCACGCTCGCGCGCCTACCGATTTCCCCTGTATCACCCGGGTTTATTGCCGACAGGTGACTACACTGATTCGAGCAGGTGCCCCTCGGCACCCGATCTCGCCCCCCACCATCACTCGAGAGAGGTACGGCGCACCATGAAGGTCTGGATCGATCAGGATCTCTGCACCGGCGACGGGCTCTGTGAAGAGATCGCCCCCGACGTGTTCACGCTGCTCGATGACGGGCTGGCGTACGTCAAGGAGGGCGACAAGGTCTTCTCGAACCCCGGCGGCGCCGAGGGCCTGGCCAACGTGCCCTCCGGGCAGGACGAGGCCGTCATCGAGTCCGCCGAGGAGTGCCCCGGCGAGTGCATCTTCATCGAGATCGAGTAGCCGCCTGCGCCGCGCGATGATCTGGGGGTGAACGAGCCGTCGAGCGGTCGGCTGCTGATCGCCGGGCCCAGCCTGGGCGACGCCAACTTCGATCGAACCATCGTCTACCTGCTCGAGCACGGACCAGGCGGGTCACTGGGCGTGGTGATCAACCGGCCCAGCGAGTTCGAGGTGGCCCGGGCCCTGCCCGGCTGGGCCGATGTGGTCGGGCCTCCTGCGGTCGTGTTCAGCGGGGGTCCGGTGGAAGCCGGCGTGGCCATCGGCCTGGCCCGGTTCCACGATCCCGCCGCGGGCGTCGGGTCGGTCGATCTGAGCCTGGGCCCCGAGTCGGTGGACGGCGGCATCGAGGTGGCCCGGATCTTCGTGGGCTACTCGGGCTGGGGCGGCGGCCAACTCGACCACGAGCTGCAGGCCGGGGCGTGGTTCGTGGTCGACGCCGAACCCAGCGACCTGTTCAGTGCCGCGCCCGAGAACATGTGGGGTGCCGTCCTGTCGCGCCAACAGGCCCGTTCCGCCATGGCCGACTCGAATCCGTCCTGGAACTGATCACGCGCAGCCCTGGGTGGAGACCGGTGCGGCGTGGGGCTGGGCCAGCACGGCCCGCAGCTCTGACGGAGCCAGCGCGTAGGCCAGGTTGGACTGGTCGGTCGACACCGCGAAGGCCACCCCCACCACCTGGCCCGCGCCGTCCACCACCGCGGCGCCCGAGTCGCCCTGAGCCAGCACCGAGGCCAGCTCCAGCACCTGGCGGTCCACCTGGTTGCGACCGTAGATGTCGTTGCTGGTCGCGGTGATCTGGCGCGTGATCTGGAAGGGCGCCACCCGCAGCGGCGACCCGCCGGGATGGCCGAACACGCCGCCGCGCTGGCCCACGGTCGGGACTGGACAGGGTGAGCGCCGGCCGATCCAGATGGGGCACCGACAACAGCGCCAGGTCGCGCTCGGGGTCGTAGACCACCACCCGCGCCCTCAGACGGTGCCCGTCATCGCGGACCACGGTGCTGGAAGGCTCGCCGGCCACCACGTGGGCGTTGGTGACGATCAGGTCCGGACCCACGGCAAATCCGGATCCGTCGAGGATCCGCTGGCAGGAGATGCCCTCCACCTTGACCACGGACCGAGCCACGCTGGCTTCGGTGGCCGGGGCCAGGCCGGTGACGGCGGGGGGCGGGATGGGGGACCCGCTCGGGTCGAGTTCGCTGATGACCGCCGGGAACTGACTGGGCCCGACCAGGGTCTCCACCATCTGCGACGCGTCGGGGGCGGTGGGCAGGTGCTCGGCGAAGGCTCGGGCGATGCGCGAGTGGGCGGTGAGGTCCGCGGGCCAGCCCTCGATCGCGGCCACCAACGGCAACAGCAGCCAGATGAGGGCGCACACCCCGACCAGCCCGGCCAGCGCACCCAGCAGGCGGTCGACCCGCACCACCGCAGCCGATCGGGGACGAGGAGCGAAGCGCACCCCGAGGGCGAGACCCGACGGTCTGTCCCAGCACGGCGCCGGCCAGCACCACGGCCAGGGCCACCAGGATCAGCTGGCCCCGCGCTGATCCCCCGAGGCGGTCGAGCACCCAGGGCAGCAACTTGATGCCGAGCACCAGCCCGGCGGCCAGCCCGATCCACGACAGCACGCGGGTGGTGAAGCCCAGGCGGTAGCCCGCCACCACGGCCGCGATGGCCATCGCCACCAGCGCCAGGTCGAGGGCGTTCATCCCTCCAGCATCAACGACCGACCAGCCGAGCGTGGGTCAGGAACCCGGTGTGGGCCACCATTCGGTGATCGGGGCGCACCGACTGGCCCTCGATGTGCCAGCTGCGCTGGAGCACCTCCAGGGTCTCGGCCATGGCGAAGGGGGCCTCGTCGAGTGCCTCGCGCAGCTGGGTCGCCTGGGTGATGCTCGGGGTGTAGGCCAGCAACAGCCCGCCCGGGGCGAGCGCGTCGAGGGCGTGGGGCACGACCCGCCAGGGCTCGGGCAGGTCCAGCACGATGCGGTCGAAGGGCTCGGGTCCGGCCTCGATGCCGTCGTAGCAGTCCCGGATCTCGACCTCGGTAGCGCGCCAGCGCGTCCTCGCCCAGGAAAGCAGCCACGTTGGTGCGCGCCCGGTTGGCGAAGTCCTCGCGCAGCTCGTAGCCCGTGATGGTGGCGCCGGCCCGCAGCATCGTCATGGACAGTGCCCCGGAACCGACACCGGACTCGAGCACGCGCACCCCGGGGGTGATGTCGGCCAGCAGCAGGATCGGGCCGAGATCCTTGGGGTAGATGACCTGCGCGCCGCGGGGCATCTTCAAGATGAAGTCCGACAGCGTCGGGCGCAGCACCCGGTAGCCCTGCCCCGCGTCGAGCGCACCGTGAGCCCTTCGGGCTGGCCCGACGATGTCGGCGTGGGCCACGAACCCGGCGTGGGAGTGGAACTCGCCCCCCTCGGTCAGGACCACCAGGTAGCGCCGGTTCTTGCTGTCGGTCAGCAGGACGCGCTCGCCCACCCGCAGCGGCGCGCTCACGGGCGGCGGGCCGTGCTGAGCACCACCGGCACCGGCCCGGGCCCCGGGGCACGGCCCCCGGCCCGCTCGACCAGGCGGCAGAAGGCGCAGCGCTCGGCGGTCGTCGGCGACCCGCAGGACGGGCAGGGATGCAGCGCGTCCTGGTCGAGCGTCGCTTCGGCCCGGAACCGCTCCGAGGCCCGGCTGAGGAAGCCGAAGTAGAAGTCGTGCTTGGATCCCGGCGAGGTGAGCTCGATGGCGTTGAGGGCGTCCTTGTAGCCCAGGTGCTTGTTGCCGACGGCCATCGGGCACTCCTCGACGATGTAGTCGATGCCCCGCACGACGCAGTAGGCGGCCATCTCGCGCTCACCCAGGCGGACCAGCGGCTTGACCTTGCGGGGGAACCCGTTGGCCGCAGCCAGCACCGGGAGCTGGCGGCCCAGGTACTCGGTGTGCCAGCGCAGCACGTTGCCGAACAGCACGGCCGCCTCGTCGTCGAGGTTGTGGCCGGTGGCGATCACGTCGTAGCCGCCTTCGAGTGCCGCCCGATCGAACAGGTGGCGCTTGGACAGCCCACAGGCCGAGCACGGCACCCGACGGGCTGCCTTGGCCCCGCCGGGGATGTCGTAGCCGTAGTCGGCGGGAAGGTCGATCTCGATCAACTCGGCGCCACGGGAGTCGGCGAAGGCTCGGGCGTAGCCGTGGGAGGCGTCGCTGTAGTCGCCGATGCCCAGACCCAGGTAGAGCCCGTCGGCCTGATGGCCGAGCTCCAGCAGCAGGTCCCACAGCGCCAGGGAGTCCTTGCCCCCGGACACCGCCACCAGGATCCGCTCGCCGTCGGCGATCATGTCGAACTCGGCGATGGCCTTGGCCACCTGGTCCCGGCACAGCTTGAGGAAGTGCTCGGCGCAGAAGTTGGCGTTGTGCCGGCGGATGTCGATGATGGCCGGCTGGCGACAGACCCGGCACCTCACGGCCCGGGCACCCAGGCCGGCTCGGACCCGCCCGAGATCACGGGCCGGATCTCCACGTCGTCGGCGTCGGACAGCCATCCGTCGCCGGCGACGATGGTGCCCGTCGCGGATCACCAGCACCGACTCGCGGTTGATGTCGAGCCGGGCCAGCAGCGTGGACACCTGCATGGCCCCCGCGACCTCCAGCTCACGCCGCGGGTTGCGCAGCAGCACCTTCATGCCGCCTGGTCCGCCTTGGCCGAGCTCCGCTTGGCCGCCCGCGCCGCCCGCTTGCGTTGGCGTCGGCTGGGGGCCAGCTCGAGGTGGGTGATCACCACGCTCTGGCCTGGCCCGAGCCGATCGCGGTAGATCACGGCGGTCTCGGGGCGCGTGAGCCACTGGAAGAAGCGGATGGTCCACACCACCGCTCCGATGCCCAGCCACAGCTGGCTCCCACCCAGGAAGCCCCGGCTGAGGGCTTTGGCCCGCAGATAGGCCAACATCAGATGCGACGCACCTCGACGATCGTGCGGTTGCGCCGGCCGCGGCGACGGCCGAGCACGAAGGCGATGCCCACGATGGCCACGCCCACCACGATGGCCGCGGTGAGGGCGTAGCTGCGGGCCTCCTCGCCGATGACCTCGGCCTCGCCCTGGAGCTCGCGGAGCTTGGCCTCGATGTCGTCGCGGCTGATGGGCTCGGTCCGGTCGGGAGCGTCGCCGTCGTCAGCCATCAGCGCGCAGCCTGGTGCTCTCGACCGCCATGGGTGATCCGCCAGGCGGCCAGGCCGATGACGATCATGAGACCCACGGCCACGATGAGGTACGGGGCCCAGGACCAGCTGCCCTCGAAGGTCGAACCCGTCTCGGTCTGCAGGGCGCGCAGCGCGCTCGAGGGCCACGAAGAAGATGCCCATGGCCAGCAGCACGGCCCCGAGCCCGCCCCAGGCCAGGTAGGCGCCCAACGCCTTCAGGGGATCGACGGTCTCCTGCTGCGCGTACGCCTTGAGCAGGTCGACGAGCTCCTGGACGATCTCGGTGACGCTCTTGGCGGCGGGCTTGGCCACGTGGCTCCTCGGTGTGGGCCGATGGACGGGTTCGGAAGGTGTATCCCGACCGCCGTGATGGTGCAAGCATCAGCCCGGGTCGGGCGTGTCGAGCTCCACCCGCCGGCGCAGGTCGTCCTCGACCTCGCGCAGGAGGCTGGCGGTGGCCTCGAGCCGCTGCACGCTGGATCCGGTGGCCAGCAATCGCTGCTGGTCGGCCGGTCCCAGCGGAGCCACCGCCGCCATCTGGAAGCTGGCCAACTCGACGTCGTCGGCCAGCTCCACCGTGGCATCGGCCACCCGGTCCCCCAGCTCGGCACCCATGGCCAGGACCCGGCGCAGCTGGCCGGACACCTGGGACAGCTGCTCGTCGCTGGCCTCGACCTCGTCGGGCCAGTCCTCGACCTCCGCCCGCGGGTAGGGGTCGTCGTCCAGCCACCGGGCGACGCGCACCCGGCGGACCCCGACGGTGCCCAGCGCCCACCGTCCGCCGTCCATCTCCACCGCCTCGATGATCTGGGCCACGGTGCCCACCGTGGTGCGCAGCTCCCCGCCACCGACCTCGCTCCCGCGTTCGATGAGCACCACGCCGAACTGGCGGTCCCCGTCGAGGCAGTCGCGCACCAGGGCCTGGTACCGGGGCTCGAAGACGTGCAGGGGCAGGTAGAGGCTGGGGAAGAGCACGGTCCCCAGGGGGAACATGGCCAGCTCGGGCACCGAGCCGCCTAGGAGCCAGCGGCTTGGGGCGCCAGCGCCGAGATGGGCATGGAGGCGCCGTACTGGGTGAGCGCGAGTGCCACCTGGTCGAGCAACGCCGGGCCGTTGGGCGAGGAGCCGTTGATCACGAAGGCGAAGGTGAGCACCTGGCCCGAGACCGAGTGGACGTAGCCGGCCAACGCGTTCACCGTGTCGAGGGTGCCCGTCTTGGCCTCGACCTTGCCGTCGGCCGGCGTGTGGTTGAGCCGGAAGCGGAGGGTGCCGGTGTGGCCGGCCACGGGCAGGCTCTTGGCCAGCACCGAGTTCGGTCCGGCGTGATCCAGCGTGGCGGTGAGCAGCTTGCAGGTCACCCGGTTGCCCAGGTCCAGCCCCGATCCGTCGACGGTCACGCTGCCCTGCATGGGCAGGCCGAGCTGGGTGAGGGTGTCGTGCACGGCGCGGGCTCCGGCCGCGGTCGAGCCCTGGTGGGCCACGGTCATGCCCAGGTACTTGGTGAGCACCTCCGCGGTGGTGTTGTCGCTGCGGTGCAGCATCTCCAGCAGATCCTGCGACAGCGGCAGCGAGTCGAGGGTGGCCACCGGGTGCGCGTCGGCGGGTGCCGTCGCCGAGGCGGCCGAACCGGTCACCGTGACCCCTTGCTGGCGCAGCAGGGTGATCAGCGTGGCCGCCGCCAGCGAGGGCGGATCGCCGACCTTGCGGTTGGCCGAGGGCGCCTCGGGGTCGTCGGTCAGTCCGGTGAAGCCGCCGTTGACCATCAGGGCGCTGAGGGGCCCCACCTCGCCGGCGGTGATGTAGCGCGCCGGCCAGCTGGCGACGTATCGCTGGGTGTCGAACAACGCCTCGTCGCCCACCACGTTGCCGTGGATGGCGGTGACGCCGGCCGCCTTGATGGCGGTGGCCAGCTTGGCGAAGTCGTTGTAGGGCTCGTTGGGGTCCTCCTGGGACGGCTGGTCACCAGTGGTCTGGAGCAACGGATCGCCGCCGCCCACCACGAACAGGTCGCCGTCGATCACGCCGCCCGACACCGGCGCAGCGGTCACCGCGCGCGTCTTGAGGGTCAGGTTCGGGCTGAAGTGGGCCAGCAGGGCGGTGGTGGTCAGCAGCTTCTCGGTGGAAGCGGGGCTCACGGGCAGGCTGCCCCTGACGTCGTCGATGGTGCGCCCGTCGCTGTGGACCACCAGGCAGCTGGTGGGGGTGGCCTGGGCCACGATCGGGGCCAGGGCGCCGAGCAGCTGCGAGTCGGCCGTCTGCGCGGCCAGCAGGGTGGGCATCCGACGCAGCGACAACACCGGCGTGGCCAGGCGGGCGGGGCGAGCGCCGGACGCGGGCGTCGCCGCGCTGGTGGTCGTCGTGGCCGCTGCCCCGGGGGCCCAGAGCGCGACCAGTGCCAGCGCCATCACCGCGGCGAAGGTCCGTCGAGCCATCTGGTCGAGCGTAAGAGATGGGCGGTCCCCGAAGGGCGCGCCCGGGCTCACAGGCGGTGGTGGCGCCGCCATCGGGCCCGCTCCCACAGGCGGGCCATCGCCTCCACGGCCCGATTCGATGAGGGATAGCAGAGCTTGCCGGCCTCGACAACGCCCCGCACCGCGGCGTTGTCGGGGAAGGTCACCGCCAGTTCGGTGGCCACCAGCACGGGCTTGCCCAGCTCGTCGGCCAGCGCCGCGGCGGTGGCCGTGTAGCGGTGGTCCTGGCGATCGTGGTAGGCGACGATGCGCTCGAGGCCGTGGTCGGGGTAGAAGGGCCCCTCCCGTTCCAGGCGGCGCCTGGTTGGACTGGATGCCCATGCCCAACAGGATCACCCCGTCCACGTCGGCGTGGCGGGCGGTGATCTCCAGCACGGTGGTGATGGTGTCACGGGTCTCACCGCCGGCCAGATCGATGGGGTTGTTGCGGCTCCAGCGGGGCGGGAGCTCGGCGTCGAGGGCGGCGATCAGGTCGTCGGGCAGCGAGGTCAGATCCAGGGACGTCCCCGCGATGGCGTCGGCGGTGATGACCCCCCACCCGCCCGCGGTGGTGACCACCGCCACCCGTGGGCCGGTCGGCTCGGGTTGGGTGGCGAAGGTGGCCGCCACCTCGTACGCCTCCTCGATGGTGGCGGCCCGGATCACCCCGGCCTGGCGGCACATGCCGTCGAAGACCCGGTCGTCCGTGGCCAGCGAACCGGTGTGGCTGGCCGCGGCGCGTTGGCCGCCCGAGGTGGCACCGCCTTTGACCAGCACCACCGGGAGGCGTTCGGACACCGACCGGATCTCCTCGAAGAACCGGCGGCCGTCGGGGATGCCTTCCACGTAGGCCAGGGCCACGTCGGTGGCGGGATCGTCCGCGTAGAAGCCCAGGAAGTCGGTGACACCCACCATGGCCGAGTTGCCGGCCGACACCGCCCGGCTGACGCCGACGCCGCTGGCACAGGCGTAGTTCATGAACGAGGACACGAAGTTGCCCGACTGGCTGGCCACCCCGATCCGACCGGCCGGCGGGTAGGGCGCCACGATCTGGGCGCACAGCGACGACGGCGTCGACACCACGCCCTGGCCGTTGGGTCCGACCACCAGCACGCCCAGCTCGTCGGCCAGCGCCACCAGATCGTCCTGGGCCCGCCGCCCGTCCTCGCCGGCCTCGCCGTAGCCGGCCGAGGCCAGGAAGGCGGCGGTGATGCCCTTGGCCGCCGCGGCCCGCAGCAGGTCGGGGTTGGTCGAGGCGGGCGTGCACACGAACACCAGGTCGGCGGCGCCGTCGGGGATCTCCTCGATGGTGGCCACCGTGTCGATGCCCAGCACCGGGGCGGCCTCGCGGTTGGTGGCGAAGACCCGGCCCGCATACCCGTTGGACAGGATGTTGTGCAGGGCCACGAACCCGAACTTGCCGGGATGGGTGGACGCCCCGGCCACCACCACCCCCTTGGGATCGAACAGGGCCTGGAACTGCTCGGACCGGCTCGAGCCCATCAGACCTGCTCTCCTGACTCGACTCGCTCCGGGGACTCCGCTGCCTCGACTCGCTCCGGGGACTCCGCTGCCTCGACTCGCTCCGGGGACTCCGCTATCTCGACCAGGGCGTCCACCGCGATGGGCGCGCCGTCCACGATGATCAGCGGGTTCAGGTCGGCCGAGATCAGCTCGGGGGTGCCCTCGGCGGCCCGGGACAGCCCGAGCAGGACGTCGGCCAGGCGTTGGCGATCCACGGCGGGTTCCCCGCGGAACGGTCCCAGCAGGGCCTGGGTGGCCAGGTCGTCGATCATCTCCCGGGCGTCGGCCCGGTCGATGGGGACCAGCCGGATGCTCACGTCGGCCACCGCCTCGGCCAGGATGCCGCCCACCCCGACCATGACGGTCATGCCGAACTGGGGATCGTCGGCCAGTCCGGCGATGAGCTCGCGGTTGCCCCGGACCATCGGTGCCACCAGCAGGCTGACCGCGCCGTCGGCGGGCCCGGCCGCGCCCAGCAGATCCGCCGCGGCCCGGCGCACGGCCTCCGCGTCGCCCAGGCCCAGCCGCACCAGACCCCGCTCGGTCTTGTGGGCGATCAGGTCGCCGCACAGCTTGAGCACCACCGGGTAGGCCAGCTCGTCGGCGGCGGCCACCGCCGCCTCGACGTCGTCGACCAGGCGCTCGGCCAGGACGGGCAGGCCGAAGCCGGCTAGGAGCGCCTTGGAGTCCGCCTCGGACAGGGTGGGCATGGCTGCGTACCCTACTCAGGCATGTTCCGGAGGCACCCATGTTCGGGCTGATCGAAGGCTTCTACGGTCCACCGTGGTCCTGGGCGGCGCGCTCGGAGGTGCTGCGCTTCGGCCACGATCGGGGTCTCGACCTCTACCTCTACGGCCCCAAGGACGATCCGCTCCACCGCGAGCGTTGGCGTGACCGCTACCCGACGTCCGAATTGGACGGCTTCGCCGCCCTGGTGGCCGATGACACCATGCAGGTCGGATTCGCCATCTCGCCAGGCCTGTCCATCGACGTGAGCTCGACCGAGGACCGCGTCGCGCTGGCGGCGAAGGTCGACCAGGTGCTGGACGTCGGCATCACGACCGTGGCCCTGCTGCTCGACGACATCCCAGTGCGGCCGGGCCTGGGTCCCGAGCACGCCGAGCTGACGTCCTGGCTCCACGACCACCTGGCGGGGCGCGCCTCGCTGATCCTGGTGCCCACCGAGTACGCCGGCACCGAACCGTCGGCGTACCTCGACGCGCTGGCCCGTGGCGTGCCCGACGACGTGCCCATCGGCTGGACCGGGCGGCGGGTGGTGGTCGACGAGATCACGGTGGCCGAGGCCGCGGCCCGGGCCGAGGCCCTGGGCGGCCGGGCGCCGTACGTGTGGGACAACTACCCGGTCAACGACAGCCTGATGGCCGACCGCCTGTTCCTGGGTCCGCTGCGCGGTCGGGAGGCCGGCCTGGTCGACGTGTGTTCGGGCTACGTGGCCAACCCCATGGTGCAGCCTCGGGCGTCGATGCTGCCCCTGGCCTCGATGGCCGCTTGGGTCCGCGGTGAGGATCCCCTGGTGGCGTGGCGCGACACCGCCGCCGAGCTGGGTTGGCTGGTGCTGGCCCAGGCCTGCGACGGCGGCCATCCCCGCCAGCTGGTGGCGGCCGGCGACCTGGGCGCGCTCGAGTCGTGGCTGCGCGACGCTCGCCACGTCGATGCGCCGGGCCTGGAGGACGAGGCCAGTCCCTGGCTGGACCAGATCAGGGCCGAGGCCGGGGTGGGCCGGGCCGCGGTGCGTCTGCTGCGTCGGTTGGAGGACGACCCGGAGGCCGCGGTCGGCGCGGAGGCCATGGGTCTGGCGCTGAGCTGGCAGGCCCTGCGGCGCTCGGCGGTGACGGTCATGGGTCCACGCTGTTCGATCCGCCCCATCCTGTTCAACGACGTCGACGGCCACTGGCAATGGGACCCGGCCTCGGTCCAGATCGACGGCAACGCCATCGATCAGCTCGTTCGTCGAGCACTGGGCCTCTGAAGCTGGCCCACGCGGCGGAGCGGAGCGAAGCCGCTCAGCCGATGGCACCCGGATGCCGAAGGCGCCCGTAGGGAGGCTTGCCCACCGAAGGGCCAGGAATCACGGTTCCAGGGCGGTGCCGAAGAATTCCAGGATGTGGTCGAGCCGGGTGGCCAGCATGTCTTCGGCCAGGGGGTCGCGATCGACCAGGCCCTCGATGAAGCGCAGGTCGCTGAAGTAGCTGAGCAGCGCGCCGTACATGGTCAACAGGAGCTGCTCGGGGTCGAACTTGCGGAACCGACCGGCACCCATCTCCCGGTCGAAGAAGTCCACCGCCCGCTCGAACAGGGGCCGCAGGGCCGCCCCCAGGTCGATCCCCAGGTGACGGTCCGAGTCGAGCGCCTCGCGACGCACGATGCGTACGAACTCGGGGTTCTCGCGGAAGAAGGCGAAGCCGGCGATGATCACCCGCTCCACCTGGGCCCAGCCCTCGCCGGTGTGGTCCCCCGCGGTGGCGATCTCGACGCGGCCGATCCACTCCAGCAGGGCGGTCTGGAAGACCTCCTGATAGATGGCGTCCTTGGACGGGAAGTGGTGCAGCACGCTGGAACGGCGGATGCCCACGCCCTCGGCGATGTCGTTGAGCGACGTGCCGTCGTAGCCGTGCTGGGCGAAGCCCCGACGGGCTTCGAGCAGGATCGCCTCCCGTGTCGACGGCCCTACCTGCTCATTCGCCACGGGGTCAGGGTACCGAAGGCGGCCAGCTAGGGTGCGACCAATGGACATCGTGGCTGCTTTGTTCGTGGACGGCATCGACCTGCGGCCGGTCCCCGGTCCCTCAACCCGCATCGATCTCACGGGTATCCAGTTCTCGGCACCGGCCCCTGGCGCGTGGCCGGTGACGATCGAGCCCCACCTGGTGGTGATCGTGCGTTGTGCCCCCGATGGTCGCGGCGAGGGCGCCCTCGAGGTCAGCTACCAGCGCGACGGCGAGCAGGTGGCGCGCAACGTCCAACCGTTGTCGGTCGAGCCCGGCAAGTTCAACTATCGGCTGGTTCGGGCCGAGCTCACCTTCGACGAGCCGGGCACGGTGGAGGCCCATTGCCGGATCGACCTCGGCCCCGTCACCGTAGTGCCCTACACCCTGCTGAACGCGGTGTCTCCGGCGACGACGTAGGGCGTCGCACCGGGTGGGTAGGGTGACCCACCGGACCATCCTCGCGACGCCCCAGGGAGACCCCGTGACCACCCCCGATCTCGAGCAGCGGGCCATCGACGTGATCCGCGGGCTGGCGCTCGACGCGCCCAACGCGGCGCGGTCGGGCCACCAGGGCACGGCCATGGCGCTGGCCCCGCTGGCCCACGTCCTGTGGACCCGCATCATGAACTACGACGCGCAGGCGCCCGACTGGCCAGACCGCGACCGCTTCGTGCTGTCCAACGGCCATGCCTCCATCCTGCTCTACGCCATGCTCTACCTCACCGGCTACGGGCTCACCCTCGACGACCTCAAGGCCTTCCGCCAGTGGGGCAGCCTGACCCCGGGCCATCCCGAGGCCGGGCACACCCTCGGAGTCGAGGTCACCACCGGGCCGCTGGGCCAGGGTGTGGCCAACGGCGTGGGCTTCGGCCTGGCCGAGCGTTGGCTGCGATCCCAGTACGGCGCCGAAGTGGTCGACCACCACACGTTCGTGATCGCCGGCGACGGCTGCCTGGAGGAAGGCATCAGCCACGAGGCGGCCTCGCTGGCCGGCCATCTGGGGCTGGGCCGGCTGGTGTACGTGTACGACGACAACCATGTGTCCATCGACGGCCCGACCGAGCTGGCCCTCGACGACGACCCGGTCCAACGTTTCGAGGCCTACGGCTGGCATGTCGAGAACGTGGGCGAGATCGCCAACGACCTCGATGCGCTGGAGGCCGCGATCCGCCGGGCCATGGAGGTCGACGACGCCCCCTCGCTGGTGGTGCTGCGCAGCCACATCGCCTATCCCTCGCCTGACCACACCGACGACTACGAGACCCACGGCTACGCGCTGAAGGACCCGGAGATCACCGCGACCAAGGCCGCCATGGGCATCCCCGACGAGCCGTTCTGGGTGCCCGACGACGTGCTCGAGTTCTACCGGCAGGCCGGTCGTCGCGGTCGCGATCGGCGCCTGGCCTGGCAGGCCCGCCTCGACGGCTGGAGCGGCGACCGGGTCGCGTTCGACGCGGCCCAGGCCGGCGTCGGCCTGGCCGGGTGGGAGGCCAAGCTGCCGACCTTCAGCACGGGTGACCAGATCGCCACGCGGGCGGCCAGCGCCACCTGCCTCAACGCCATCGCCGCGGTGGTGCCCGGGATGCTGCCCGGCTCGGCCGACCTCACCGGTAACACCGGGGTGAAGCTCAAAGACGGAGTCACCCAGTCGGCCGGCGACCCCGGTGGCCGCCAGGTCCACTACGGCATCCGCGAGCACGGAATGGGCGGCATCATGAACGGGCTGGCCAAGCACGGGGGGGTCCTGCCCGTGGGCGGCACCTTCCTGGTCTTCAGCGACTACATGCGCGGCTCGGTGCGCCTGGCCGCGCTGTCCCAGGCCAAGGTCATCTACTCCTTCACCCACGATTCGGTGGGCGTCGGCGAGGACGGGCCGACCCACCAACCCATCGAGCACGTGGCTGCCCTGCGCGCCATCCCCCAGCTACGGGTGATCCGCCCCGCCGACGCCAACGAGACCGCCGAGGCCTGGCAGGTGGCGGTCGATGCCGAAGGCCCCACCGCGCTCATCCTGAGTCGCCAGAGCCTGCCCGTGCTGGAGGGCACCGCCGGGGGCGATCGGGTGGCCAGGGGCGGCTATGTCCTCCACGATCCCGAGGGTGGGCCGCAGGTGGTCCTGGTGGCCACCGGCAGCGAGGTCTGGGTCTGCGTCGACGCGGCCGGCGCCCTGGCCGAGGCCGGCGTGGCCGCCCGCGTCGTGTCGTTGCCCAGTTGGGAGTTGTTCGCCCTCCAGAGCGAGGAATACCGCGCCTCGGTGCTACCACCGGGGCTGCCGACGCTGTCGGTGGAGGCGGGGACCACCTTCGGGTGGGATCGCTACGCCGACGACTCAGTGGGTATCGATCACTTCGGCGCCAGCGCGCCGGGCGCGATCGTGCTCGAGAAGTTCGGCTTCACCGCCGACAACGTCGCGGCCCGGGCCCGGGCCCTGATTGAATGAGCGCATGACCCGTCTCCAGGATCTCCACGCCCAGCAGGACCAGAGCCCGTGGCTCGACAACCTCAAGCGGGGTTGGATCACCAGCGGAGAGCTCGAACGATGGGTGGAGCGCGGCGTGCGCGGCATCACCTCCAACCCCTCGATCTTCCAGAAGGCGATCGAGGGCAACGCCGACTACGACGAGCAGCTGCGGTCCCTGGTGGCCGACGGCACCTCCGTGGACGACACCTACTGGGACCTGGTCACCGCCGACATCAGCCACGCCCTGACCATCCTGCGGCCGGTGCACGACGAATCCGACGGCGTCGACGGGTACGTCTCGGTCGAGGTGGCCCCGTCGCTCGCCCGCGACACGGCCGGCACCATCGAGTCGGCCCGCCACCTCCACGAGACCATCGACGCGCCCAACCTCTACGTGAAGATCCCGGGCACGGCCGAGGGCGTGCCCGCCATCCGCCAGATGATCAGCGAGGGCCGCAGCATCAACGTCACGCTCCTGTTCTCGGTCGAGCGCTACGGCGAGGTCATCGAGGCCTACCTGTCGGGCCTCGAGGCATGCCCGGGCGACCTGTCCCGTGTGTCCTCGGTGGCCAGCTTCTTCGTCAGCCGGGTCGACACCGAGGTCGACCACCGCCTCGACCAGATCGGGTCCGACGAGGCCCTGGCCATGCGGGGCAAGGCGGCGGTGGCCAACGCCAAGGTGGCCTACCAGTTGTTCCTGCAGCGCTTCTCCGGGCCCCGATGGGAGGCGCTGGCGGCGCGGGGCGCCCGGGTCCAGCGGCCACTGTGGGCGTCCACGTCGACCAAGAACCCGGCCTACCGCGACACCCTCTACATCGACGAGCTCATCGGCCCGGACACGGTGAACACGATCCCCGACGCCACCCTCGAGGCCTTCGAGGACCATGGCACCCTGGCCCGCACCGTCGACCAGGGAGTGGACGAGGCACGCGCCGACCTCGATGGGCTGGCCGCGGTCGGGGTCGATCTGGACGACGTCACCCGTGTGCTCGAGGACGAAGGCGTGGCGTCGTTCTCCAAGTCGTTCGACGAGTTGCTCGGCAGCCTGGCCGCCAAGGCCGAGAGCTTCCGCAGCTGAACTGACCGGACCAGCGGAGGGACGGGATGCAGGGATCGCTGATCGTCGTCGACGACGTGGCCGCCGAGTTCGCGGCCCGCGTCGTCCAGGCGTTCCACACGCGCCCGAACGAGGGGTTCTCGTTGGTCCTGTCAGGGGGTGAGACGGCCCGGGCGTGCTACCAACGGCTGGCCGACCAGGCCGAGACGGGCGACGACCACCTCGACTGGTGGAAGGTCGACCTGTACTGGGGCGACGAGCGGTGCGTGCCCCTCGACGATCCCGATTCCAACTATCGCCTGGCCCGCGAGACCCTGCTGGAACGGGTGGGCGCGGCCAACGCCGCCTATCCCATGCGCTGCGACGAGGGACCAGATCCGTACCAGTTGCGGGTGGGTGAGCTGGGCCACTTCGATCTGGTGCACCTGGGGCTGGGCCCGGACGGTCACACCGCATCGCTGTTCCCCCACTCAGCCGCCCTGGATGCCGATCCGGGTCGGCTCGTGGTCATGAACGACGACCCGCTGGCCACCAACCCGCATCGGCGCATGACCCTCACCTTTGCCGGGATCGCCCGCGCTCGGCTGGTCCTGGTCACGGTGGCCGGCGAGTCCAAGCGCGAGGCGCTGGCTCGGGTGGTGGCTGGCGACGATGTGCCTGCCGCGCGGATCTCCGCCGAGCAGGTCATCTGGCTGGCCGACGCGGCGGCCGCGGGCGATCTCGTCGGTGCTTGAGTCGCGCACCCGGCCGATAGGGTTCGCCCGATGACCGGGGATCTGGCAAGGCTCTCGACCGACGAGTTGCTGGCGCGGGCCCGGGCCGTGCGTGACGAGACGTTCGGCCCGCGGGTGACCTACTCGCCCAAGGTGTTCATCCCCCTGACCATGCTGTGTCGCGACAAGTGCGGGTACTGCACCTTCGCGCAACCCCCGGCCCGGCTCGACAGCGCCCTACCTCGAACCTGACGAGGTCCTGGCCATCGCCCGCGCCGGCGCCCGGGCCGGGTGCCACGAGGCCCTGTTCACCCTGGGCGAGCGCCCTGAGGAGCGGTATCCGGTGGCGAGGGCCTGGCTCGAGGACCACGGCTATGCCTCGACGGTCGACTACCTGGCGGCGATGGCCGGGCGGGTGATGGACGAGATCGGGCTCCTGCCCCACGCCAACGCGGGGGCGCTGCTCCCCGACGAGCTGGCTCGGCTGCGCGCGGTGGCCCCGTCTCAGGGGATGATGATCGAGTCGCTCAACCCCGATCTCGACGCGCATCTGGGTTCGCCGGACAAGACCCCCGAGCGGCGGCTGGCCACCCTGGAGGCGGCCGGCGAGCTGGCCATCCCCTTCACCACCGGCATCCTGGTCGGCATCGGCGAGTCGCGGAGCGACCGCATCGCCGCCCTCGAGGCGATCGCCGCCTCCCACCGGCGCTGGGGCCACGTGCAGGAGGTCATCATCCAGAACTTCCTGCCCAAGCCGGGCACCACCATGTTCCGGGCCCGACCCTGCCCGAGCGACGACTACCTCGAGGCCATCGCCCTGGCCCGCCTCATCCTGCCGGCTGAGGTGCACCTGCAGGCCCCGCCCAACCTGTCCGACGACTTCGGTGTGCTGCTCGACGCCGGGATCGACGACTGGGGCGGGGTCTCCCCCGTGACCGCCGATCACGTCAACCCGGAGCGTCCGTGGCCCGCTCTCGACCGGCTGGGCCAGGTCACCGAGGCCCGCGGTCGGGTGCTGGCGCCTCGCCTGACCATCTACCCCGAGTACGTGAGCGATCCCGAGCGCTGGCTCGATCCGGCCGTGCGGTTCGCGGTGATGGACCGCAGCGACGCCGAGGGACTGGGTCGTGACGATCCGGGTGCGGTGTTCGTGCAACGCATCGAACCCGCCAGCCCCGAACAGGTCGACGACGGCATCGAGGTGCTCCACATCGGCGCCCGCAGCACGGCCTGGTACTCGGGGGCGTCGGTCGAGCCGCCCGCGCTGGTGCCCGGCCGGCCTCGGGCCGGCGGGCCGGTGGGCGAGGTGCTGGCCGGCGTGCTGGTGGGCCAGGAGGTGGGGATCGACGAGATCGTCACGCTGTTCTCGGCCCGCGGCCCCGAGGTGGCCGCGGTGGCCGAGGTGGCCGACGAGCTGCGCCACCAGGTGGTGGGCGACACAGTCACCTTCGTGCACAACCGCAACATCAACTACACGAACGTGTGCACCTTCAAGTGTCGGTTCTGCGGATTCTCGAAGGGCCCACTCTCGCTCAACCTGCGAGGCACGCCCTACCTGCTCACCCTCGACGACATCGCCGGGCGCACGCGCGAGGCCGCTCAACTGGGCGCCACCGAGGTGTGCCTGCAGGGTGGCATCCACCCCAGCTTCGACGGCGACTACTACATCGACGTGACCCGGGCGGTGAAGGAGGCGGTGCCCGAGATGCACGTCCACGGGTTCACCGCCCTGGAGGTCACCGAGGGGGCGAGGCGTCTGGACGAACCGCTCACGGCCTACCTGGCCCGCTTGCGCGACGCCGGGCTGCGCACCCTGCCCGGCACGGCCGCCGAGATCCTCGACGACGGGATCCGTGAGCTGCTGTGCCCGGACAAGATCAACACCGAGGAGTGGCTCGAGGCCCACCGCGCCGCCCACTCGGTCGGGCTCAACTCCAACATCACCATCATGTTCGGTGCCGTCGAGCAGCCGATCCACTGGGCCCGACACCTGGTGCGCACGCGGGACCTGCAGAAGCAGACCGGCGGGTTCACCGAGTTCGTGCCGCTCCCGTTCGTGCACATGGCCGCGCCCATCTACCTGCAGCACAGGTCCCGGCGCGGCCCGACCTTCCGCGAGACGGTGCTCATGCACGCCATCGGCCGCATCGCCTACCACGGCTGGATCGACAACATCCAGGTCTCGTGGGTGAAGATGGGCCACGGCGGCGTGCGCCAGATGTTGCAGGCCGGGGTCAACGACCTGGGCGGCACGTTGATGGACGAGAACATCTCCCGTGCCGCGGGCGCCTCCCACGGTCAGGGGCTCGAGGAGGCCGACTTCCGCGAACTGGTCGAGCCCCTGGGTCGATCCCTCGAGCAGCGCACCACCTTGTACGGCCGCGTCGCGGTCGCCTGACGGTGGCGCGCCGGGCCCGCTACCGAACCGGCCACGACGAGCTCGACACCCGCATCGCTGAGCTGATCGAGGCGGCCGGCGTCAGCGACAACCAGGACCTGGTGTTCGAGATGGTCGTATCGGCCATCCGCATGGGCCGCGAGGCCGCTGATCGCGGCGACCTCAAGCTGGTCAACGCCGCGCTCAAGGAGCTGCGCTACTCGTTCCTCGTCTTCGAGCCATACGGGGACGTGCCCAAGGTGGCCATCTTCGGCTCGGCCCGCCTGACCCACGATCAACCCTCCTACGCCATGGCCCGCGACTTCGGCCGGGCCATGGTGGAACGCGACTGGATGGTGATCACCGGCGCGGGACCGGGGATCATGGAGGCTGGCATCGAGGGCGCCGGGCCTGAGCACGCGTTCGGGGTCAACATCGTGCTGCCCTTCGAGCAGGACGCCACTCCCCTGCTGGCCGGCGATCCGAAGCTCATCAACTACCGATACTTCTTCACCCGCAAGCTGACCTTCATGAAGGAGTCACGCGCCTTCGCGCTGCTGCCCGGTGGGTTCGGCACCATGGACGAGGGCTTCGAGCTGCTGACGCTCATGCAGACGGGACGCTCGCCCATCGCTCCGGTGGTGCTGCTGGCTGAGCCCGGGAGCACCTACTGGGAGGCGTGGCTGGCCTTCGTCACCGACGAGTTGGGGACACGCCGGCTGATCTCCGACGACGACCTCAATTTGGTCAAGATCACCCACGACATCGACGAGGCGGTCGAGGAGATCTGCGGCTTCTACTCGACCTTCCACTCGATGCGGTTCGTGGGGCGCCGGCTGGTGCTGCGGCTCAACCGTGAGTTGACCGACGTGGAGCATGGCCGGCCTCGACCGCGACTTCGCCGACATCGTGGTGTCGGGGACCTATGAGCGGGTGGGTGCGGCGCCCTCGGAGCTCGAGGACGGGGACGTGCCGGACCTCCCCCGGGTTGCCTTCCGCTTCGACCGGATGAGCTATGCCCGCCTGCGCCGCCTCATCGATCGCATCAACGGGCGCGACTGATCGGCCCGGGGCTCAGGCGGCGCTCGCTCGACCGGTACAAGCGATGGCAAGCGCACAGGAACCTGGTCGAACACTTGATCGGACACGAGCGGGGGGCTAGCGTCGTACGTATGTTCTCGGCGGAGCAGACGACGCGGCGCCGACCAGACAGCGACGGGCCGACCAGAGCGACCCGGCGCGGCTCGACCGGCTGGCGCAGCGGGGACGGACGCTGGCGACCCAGATCAGCGCCCTGCAGTCCGAACTGGTCGAGGTGGCGGCCGAGGTGGTCTCGCTGGAGGGGTCGTTGGCTGCTGGCACGGCGCGTCAGTGGCTGGCCTTCCAATGGGGCCTGACCCCGGCTGAAGCCGGACGGTCGACCCGCCTGGCCCGTCGACTGGCCTCCCTCCCCCAGCTCCGCCACGAGTTCGGCCGAGGCCAGCTGTCGGAGGGCACGGTCGACACGCTGGCCCGGGTGGCCACGCCCCAGAACGAGGCATCGCTGCTCGAGACGGCCCGGGTGGCCACCGCCGCCCAGCTGCAGACGCTGGTCCGTGACCATCGACGCGTGGCCGACGCCGATCACCAGTCGAACGAGGACGGCTCGTCCCCGAGGGTGACAGCTTCCGCTGGCACATCGACGAACGTGGCCGCTACCGATGGGGTGGCACGAGCGCGCCGCAGATCGGCGCCTCGATCGTGGCCGCCATCGACGCGGCTCGGGCCCGCGACCTCGACGACGCCGGCTCGGGGACTGAGCCACTCAGCAGTGGCGCCGCCCTGGCCCGAGTGGCTGACCAGTATCTGGCCGGCACGGCTGATCACGAAGGCGTGCTGCCCGAGCGCTTCCTGACCATCGTGCACGTTCGAGACGGTGAGGCGTTCCTGCAAGATGGCGGGTCGATCCAGACATCGGTGGCCGACCAGTTCGGCTGTGGCTGCTGGCTGGCGTCAGTGAGCAGCCGGGTCGGTCAGCCCGTCACCGCCACTGCACGTACCCGGCTGGCTACACCGACCCAGGTCCGCGCCCTGCTGGTGCGTGACCGGTGCTGCCAGTTCCCGGGATGCGGGCGGACCCGACACCTGCGGGCCCACCACGTGCGCCACCACGCCGACGGCGGCCCGACCCGGCTCGCCAACCTGATCCTCGTGTGCGCCACCCACCACCGGTTGATCCACCAACCAGGTTGGCAGGTCCAACGAGTCGGCCACCGATGGCGCTGGATCCACCCGAGCGGGGGTCGGCTCGAAGGCGTCCACCGTCCGGTTGCCGATAACGACGTCGCCGGGCGCCCCGATCTGCCTGACAGGCCCTTGCCGGCTGGTGATCCGTTGACCGAGTTCGGCCGTGACGTGGTGGTGCAGGCCTGGCGTTCGTCGGCCTGACGCAGGGCGCGTTCAGTCCATCACGTCGTCGGGCTCGCGAAGCACGTTGATGGCCTTCTCCACCGCCCGTCGGGCGCGTGTCAGGCGCTTCTCGTCGACCGGGAGCTCGTGGCCACCGGCGTCGATCGATTCGCGCAACCGGGCGATGGCCAGGTCCGCCAGCTCCTCGGCGATGGTCTCGAGGCGCTGGCGGATATCGTCGAACTCTCCGGACATCCGGTCTTCCTACCGCAGATACGCTGCGCCCACCATGGCTGCCCCCGACGCCTCCCGCCCCGACGATCTGCACGAGTGGCTCTCCTTCGACCTGGAAGGTGAGACCTTCCAGTTCGACGTCACCTTTCTCACCAGTCCCTGGACCTGCATCTTCGGGCACGGCTGCCCGGGTGTCCTCACCGGCCCGGCCGCGGACATGGAACAGGGCTGTTGCAGCTACGGCGCTCACTTCACGGACAAGGCCGATCGCAAGCGGGTGGCCAAGGTGGCCGCCACCATGGGTGCCGGCGAGTGGCAGTTCAAGACGGAGGCCGAGGAAGCGGGCGGCCCCATCCACCGCAACGATGACGGCGAATGGGTGACGCGGATCCAAGACGACGCCTGCATCTTCCTGAACCGTCCGGGTCATCCCAACGGCGCCGGCTGCGCGCTGCACCAGGCCGCGCTGGCCCGCGGTGAGCGGTTTCTGGACTGGAAGCCCGACGTGTGCTGGCAGCTCCCTCTGCGCCTCGAGCACAAGGTCGACGAGAACGACCACACCACCAACGTGCTGCGCGAGTGGAAGCGGCGGGACTGGGGAGCCGGCGGGGTCGAGTTCCACTGGTGGTGCACTGATGCCGACGACGCGTTCGTAGGGCACCGTCCCGTCTACCAGGAGATGGCAGACGAGATCACCGAGCTCGTCGGCGAGGTACCCTTCCAGGCACTCGTTCGTGAGCTGGACCGTCGTCCTGGCGAGCAGCTCCTGGAACATCCTGCCCTCAAGAAGCGGCGCTGACGCGCCGACAGGAGCGCCATGCGTGCCTTCACCGCCGAAGAGCTGGAACAGGCGGCCACCGACGAGGGGATGATCTTCCCCGACTTCGTGATCGATCAGCTGGTTGCGGCCGTCGACGCGGGCAAGCACGTGATCCTCACCGGCCCTCCCGGCACCGGCAAGACCACGTTGGCCTACCTGGCCGCCGACGTGGCCCGCCAGGCGATGTTCTGCACCGGCTACCTGCCCACCACGGCGACCTCGGAGTGGACCACCTTCGAGACCATCGGCGGCCTGCAGCCGACGCCCGACGGGCTCATCTACCGGCCTGGTCTGTTCGTGGAAGCCATCGAGAGCGGGCGGTGGCTGGTGATCGACGAGCTCAACCGGTCCAACTTCGACCGGGCCTTCGGCCAGCTCTTCACCGTGTTGTCGGGCTCGGCGGTGGTGCTGCCGTTCAAGCGCAAGGGTCAGCCCAACCCCTTGTCCATCGTGCCCAGCGGCGTCGAGCCCCCCGACAAGACCGACGTCATCCGGGTGCCGGCCAACTGGCGCATCATCGCCACCATGAACGTGTTCGACAAGAACCTCTTGTTCGACATGTCCTACGCCCTCATGCGCCGCTTCGCCTTCATCGAGGTGGGCACGCCCGACGACTGGGCCTACGAGAAGCTGCTGCAGGGCCCCGGTGACCTGGTGGCCAAGCTGTTGCCCTTGCGCCGCTTCACCAACCTCGGTCCGGCCGTCTATCTGGACGCGGCCAAGTACGCGGCTCGTCGGGCCAAGGACGCACCCACCGAGTCACGTCTCATCTACGAGGTGTTCTACGCCTACTTCCTACCCCAGTTCGAGGGGATGGAGGACCGGCGGGCCACCACCCTGTACCGCACGGTGGCCCAGCTGCTGGATCCACCCGAGCAGTCCGAGGCTCAGCGCACCATCTCCGAGGTCCTCGGGGTCGAGCTGGCGGTGTGACCGTCATCGAGCGGGACCTGCTCCCGGCCGGCGACGGTCCGGCCGACGCCTTTCTGGAGATCTGGAACCGGCTGTCGCGCCCGTTCGACGTCCCCCGCACCGTGTCGGCCCTGGTGGGGCTGCCGGTCAACGAGGTGGCCCAGATGGTGGGTGCCCGCCTGGCCACCTCGCCCGAGGCCGAGGGTCTGCTCGATGCCATGCCCACCGTGGTCCGCTCGCTGGCCACGTCACTGCAGACCCAGACCGAGCGCTGCCTGGGCAACCTGCGGGGACCGGTGCTGTGGAGCGAGACCATGTCGGCCCGCGCGTCGAGCTTCGGCGACGAGGGCCTGTTCGTCTGCAAGACCCCGTCGCGGGCCTACGACATCGACGAGAACCGGGTGCTGGTGGCGTCGCTGCTCATGATCACCGACGCGGCCCGCGGCGCCGAGCACAACAACGAGCGCGCCCTCGACGATCCTCTCCTGCGGGCGGCCCGGCGCAACGGGAACGAGGCCAACCGATTCGCCCAGCACCCGTCGCTGGCCCGCGTCACCCGAGAGCGTCCCAACGCCCGGGCCATCAAGCGCACCCGGTCGGGCAAGCACCGCAAGTCCTACCAGCCGGCCCTGGACATGCTCGAGCGCTTCGCCAACCCACTCGACGCCCAGGACGTCTGGGCGCTGTGCGACGAGCGCACCCGGGCGCAGCATCAGGTGCTGGTGGGGTTGATGGATCGGCTGGAACAGCACGGCTCGACCCGTCTCCCCGCCTTCCGGGTGGAGCGCGGAGCGCTGTTCACCGGCCCGGTGCAGTACTACCACGGGCGCCGGCTGGGCGACCGCACCCACCTGTCGGGCATCGTGATCGGTCAGCTGCTGGTCGATGTCCCCGACCGGCTGCACGACCCGAGTCGTCGGCGGGCCGAGGCCCGCCTGGCCGCCCGATCCGGTTCGCGCGCCGCGATGGTGGTGATGGGAGAAGGAGATCTCGACCGGGCGGTGGAACGAGCCATCGAACTGGCCACGAGCTGAGGAGTACAGCTAGCGCTTCTGGCGGCGGCGGTCGGCCTCGCGCAGCAGGCGCTTGCGCACCCGCAGGCTCGAGGGCGTGACCTCGACCAACTCGTCGTCGGCGATGAACTCGATGCCGGTCTCCAGGGTGAGCACCCGGGGCGGCGTGAGCTTGATGGCCTCGTCGGCCGCGTGGGTGCGGATGTTGGTCTTCTGCTTCTCGCGCACCACGTTGATGATCATGTCGTCGGGCTTGGCGTTCTCCCCCACCACCATGCCTTCGTAGACGGGGATGCCCGGCCCGATGAAGAACTCGCCGCGGGCCTGGAGGTTGTCGAGGGCGTAGCCGGTGGAGGTGCCGGCCCGGTCCGCGATCATCGCCCCGCCCTTGCGGGCCGGGAGGTCACCCACCCAGGGCGTCCACCCGGCGTGGTGCTGGTGCATCAGCGCCGTGCCCCGGGTGGCGGTCAGCAGCAGCGACCGGAAGCCGATCAGGCCCCGACTGGGCGCCTCGATGCTCACGATGGTGCGCCCGGCGTCGCCCGGGCGCAGGTCGGTGACCTTGCCCTTGCGCGGCGCCAGCGCCTGGGTGACCGTGCCCACGTGCTCGTCGGGCACGTCGATGACGGCCCGTTCCAGGGGCTCGTGGCGCTTGCCGTTGATCTCGCGCACGATGACCTCGGGTCGGCTGACCTGCAGCTCGTAGCCTTCCCGGCGCATCGACTCGATCAGCACTGACAGCTGCAGTTCGCCCCGGCCGGCCACCTCGATGATGTCGGGTGACGGGGTGTCGGCCAACCGGATGGACACGTTGCCCAGCACCTCGCGCTCGAGGCGGTCACGTAGATGCCGCGATGTCAGGTAAGTCCCTTCCTTGCCGGCCAGAGGCGAGGTGTTGACCGCGAAGGTCATGCGCAGCACCGGCTCGTCCACCACCAGGCGGGGCAGCGCCTTGGGATCGACGGGCGAGGCGATGGTGTCGCCGATCTCGACCTCGGGGAACCCGGCCACGACGAACAGGTCGCCCGCGGCCCGCTCGTCCACGTCGACCCGCGAGATGCCCTCGAAGCCCATGAGGGTGGCCAGCTTGCGTCGCAGCGGGTTCTGGCCCTCGTCCTCCTCGCACAAGGCCACCTGGTCGCCCTTGCGCAGGGTGCCCTGGATGACGCGGCCCAGGGCCAGGCGCCCGAGGTACTCCGAAGCGTCCAGGCTGGTGACGATGGCCTGGAGCGGGGCCTCCGGATCGCCCTCGGGAGCGGGCAGCGTGTCGACGATGGCCTCGAACAGCGGGGTCAGGTCGGCGTCGGGTCCGGGCATGCCCACCCCGGCCACCGCCCGTCCCTCCCGGGCCACCGCAGAGATGATGGGGAACTCGATGCGCTCGTCGGAGGCGTCGAGATCGAGGAACAGCTGGTAGATCTCGTCGAGCACCTCGTCGGCCCGGGCGTCGTGGCGGTCGACCTTGTTGAGCACGACCACCGATGGCAGCCCGGCCGCCAGCGCCTTGGAGAGCACGTAGCGGGTCTGGGGCAGCGGGCCCTCGGCCGCGTCGACCAGCAGCAGCACCCCGTCGACCAGCGCCAGCGCCCGCTCGACCTCGCCACCGAAGTCGGCGTGGCCCGGGGTGTCCACCAGGTTGATGCGCACGTCGCCCCATTGGACCGAAGCCGCCTTGGCGAGGATGGTGATGCCTCGCTCCCGCTCCTGGTCGTTGGAGTCCATCACCCGGTCGACCAGGGCCTCGTGGGACCCGAAGACGTGGGTGGCGCGCAACATGGCGTCCACCAGGGTGGTCTTGCCATGGTCGACGTGGGCGACGAGCGCGAGGTTACGAAGTGCAGGGGGGGACACGGGAAACTCTTCCGGCAGAGGAGGTTGTTGAGCCGCGGTCAGACGTCAGTCGACCGGCGCTTCAGGATGGAAACAGGCCCTCGTCGGTCTCTTCGTGGAGGCACCAGGAGGCGTGATCCCGCCCGGGCTCCGCACCGCACTCGGGGCAGGGCTCGGAGTCACGACGGTCGAGTATCGCGTCGAAATCGAGGTCGTTGGTGTGCTTGAGTGCTCGGGCCTCTTCGAAGCGCCGATGTCGCCCCTTCTTCACGGGCCAACTCCAAGTGGTGACGATTGATCGCCCGGGCAGTGTAGCCCCTCGGTGCCTGTTCCAACTCGCTGACCTGCGACGATGCCCGCCAATGTTCTCCAAGTCTTTCAAATTCTCTTGATTCATTCCAGGCTTTGGTGCGACCGGGCCTCCAGGGCCAGCTCTCCGCCGCCGGTGAAGGCCAGCGCCGCCTCACCCTGGACCAGGCGCCGGATGGGCTCGCCCACCAGCTCGGCCCGCCAGCCCTGGGACAGGCGGGCCCCGGCGTCGTGGCGCAGCAGGGCCTCGATGTCGGATCGGGTGGCCAGCAGGCCCGTGTCGATCTCCAGGTTGCGGCCGAGCTGGCTGACCCAGGCGGACACCAGGGCCACCGCCGGTCGCAGTTCGCGGTCGAGCTCGCGCGGTTCGGGTTCATCGGCGGGCTGGGGCTGGCGGGCCATGCCCTCGGCCACCGCCGCCAGGATCCCGGCCGACTGCGGGCCGCGCAGGTAGCGATCGTCGACGCCCCGCACGCCGCGCAGCTGTTCGTGGGTGGTCGGATGTCGCTGGGCGATGCCCACGATGGCCAGGTCCGACAGCACGTGGCGCACGGGCTGGTCGGTCTCGGCCGCCCGACGCTCGCGCCAGGCGGCCACCGACTGCGCCACCCGGCGGGCGTTGCCGTGCAGCTGGCGGATCTCCTTGACCCGGCGCCAGGCCTGTTCGGGGTCGCGTCCGCCCCGCTCGCGCAGGCGGACCGCCTCGCACTCGTCGAGCACCCACTGCCACCGCCCCCGGGCTTCGAGGTCGGCGGCCAGCTTCTGGTGGACCTCGAGCAGGTACTCGACGTCGCCGGCCGCGTAGCTGAGCTGGTTGTCGTCGAGCGGGCGGGCCAACCAGTCGGTCAGGCGGTGGCCCTTGGCCAGCTTGATGCCCAGGATGCGCTCGTAGAGGGCGGCCAACGACGGCGTGGACATCCCGATGAAACCGGCCGCGATCTGGGTGTCGAGCAGGTGGGCCGGACCGGTGCCACAGGCCAGCTCGAGCACCTCGAGGTCCTGGTCGGAGGCGTGGAGCACCGCCAAGCCGTCCCCGTCGAGGATCTCGGCGAAGGGGGCGATGTCCACGGCCAGCGGATCGATGAGGGCCAGACCGTCGCTCCAGGCCACCTGCACCAGGGCCAACTTCGGGAAGTAGGTGCGCTCCCGGTGGAACTCGGTGTCGACCGCGTAGGCGGGGGCGCCGCGCAGGGCGTCGAGCACGGCGTCGAGGCCAGCATCGGTGTCGACCAGCCGGTGGCCGGTCACCGAGTGGTCAACTTGCACCGCCCGTGTCGACCGGGAACCCCGCGTCGATCCAGGCCAGGGTGCCGCCGGCCACGTTGACCACGTCGTAGCCCTGGGCCATGAGGAACTCACCGGCTTGACCGCTGCGGGCGCCGCTGCGACAGATCAGGAACAGGGGGCGCACGTCGGGCAGCTCGTGGATCCGGTCGGGGACATCGCCCAGCGGGATGAGCTGCGCCCCCGGCACGTGGGCCTCGTCGTACTCGTCGGGCTGGCGCACGTCGATGATCAGGGCACCTGCCGCGTGGTGGGTGCGGAGCTCGTCGACATCGATCTCGGGAACGGTCACGAGCGCCGAGCGTAGCGGTACAGGTCGCCGGGCCGGTCGACATCGTCGAGGCGGCTGGGATCGAGGTCGACGACCGGATGCACCACCAGCCCGGCCAGGGCCCGGCGCACCGCCCGCTCCCCCGACTCGAAGGACCGGGCTAACGCCGGCCGGGCCGAGCGCCGGTAGGCGGCGGTGATCGGGTAGACGCGGCCGGATACGACCGGCGCCGCCACCTGCGCGCCGGGATCGGCCACCAACGTGGTCACCAGGGTCTGCACCGACGTCGGGTCGATGGTGGGCAGGTCGCACGAGAGCACCACCACCAGGTCCTCGGTGGCCAGAGCGAGCGCGGTGAGCAGACCGCCCAGCGGACCCTGCTCGGGATGGTCGTCGGGGCGCGCTTCGAGGCCGGCCGCCCGGAGCCGGTCGAGGTCGCCGCCCACGCAGAGCACCTCGGCGGCGCCCGCTCCGGCCAGGGCGTCGGCCGCGATGGTGGCCAGCGGGCGGCCGCCGACGGACAGCAACGCCTTGTCGGTCCCCATGCGGGTCGAGGCTCCCCCGGTGAGGACCGCGCCGGTGAACCCGGCCACCTCAGCCGCCGTAGTTCATGCGGGTGTCCTCCATGCGCAGCACCGGCGTGTCCTCGGCCCGCTGGAACCCGCAGGCCACGATCTCGCCGATGAACAGCGTCGTGTCCCCCACCTCGATCGACTGGCGCAGCTCGCAGTCGAACCAGGCCGGCGCCTGGTCGAGCACGGGAGCTCCAGTGGGACCGTCGTGGAAGGCGAACCCGTTGGCCGTGCTGGCGGCCAGGTCGATCTCCACCGGCTTGGTGAACTTGCGCACGATGGCCCGGTCCTGCCGATCGATGGTGTTGAGGCTGAATCGGCGTCCTTCGGCGATGAGGCGATGGGTCAGCGCCGGTCGTTCCACGCCGACGGCCAGGTGCTTGGGCTCGAAGCTCACCTGCGTGGCCCAGTTGCAGGTCATGAGGTTGCGCTCGTCTTCGGCCCGGCTGCCCACCACGTAGAGCCCGCTGGGCATGGTCCACAGGGCGCGCCGACGCAGCCGGTCGTAGGCGTCGCGGTCCTCGGCGGTCTCGACCCCGGCCGGGAACGGCCCGATCAGCTCGTCTGTCATGACCACGAGCCTAGGGGTCACGCCAGTACCGTGATCCGGCCATGATCGTCAGGACACCAGAGCACCCGGGCCGTGTGGTCTTGGTCGCGGTCGCGCTGGCTGCGCTGGTGGTGGTGCTGGCGGGCTGCGCCCATCCGGTGCGCTACGACCCCTACGTCACCACCATCGACATCCAGGAGGCCGGCTCCCAGGCGGCCAACGATGCCGGGCTCAACCTCTACTACGGCTACGAGTGCGAGGTCGACGGCGATCCCAAGGACCAGACCCGCTTCACCGTCGACTGCCAGACCTCCACCGGCGACGGGCGGCCGACCACCCTGACCGGCAGGGGCCAGGCCGACAACAACCGTCACTACCACGGCACCTGGGTGATCCAGGTGGACGGGCACACCGTAGCCACCCTCCACTGCCTGGGCGGCGAGGAGGCACCTCGCTGCTAGCGCGGATCAGGGTGCGAATTCGGCCTGATGGTCGGGCACAACCAGGTCCACATAGGCGGGATGGCGTCGGAGGTACCCGGTGATGAACGGGCAGGTGGGGATGATCTGGAGGCCCCGGCGGGCGACGTCGTCGAGGGTGGCCCGGGCCAGCTGCTCGCCCAGCCCTCGGCCCTCGAAGGCCGGCTCGATCTCGGTGTGGATCAGGTCGATCACGTTGGCGTGGCGCCGGTACTGGACGAAGCCGGCCAGCTGGCCGTCCACCGCCATCTCGTAGCGCTGCCGTCCGGGCTGGTCGGTGACCACGACTCCGTCATGGGGTTCGCTCATCGATCGGCGGGCGGCCACTGCGGGTCGAGCTGGCGTAGGAACAGGGCGCAGCGGTCGGCTTCGTCGGTCTCGCCGATGGCGTCAGCCGAGCCCCGCAGGCCGTCCAGCGCGCGCAGGAAGCCGCGGTTGGACTCGTGCTGCCAGCGCACGTAGCCCGACCCGCGCCAGCCGTTCTGGCGCAGCCGGTCGAGGCCGCGGTGATAGCCCACCCGGAAGGCGGCGTAGGACTCGATCGGATCGCGCCCCAACTCGCCCAGTCGGGCCCAGCCGTCGAGGAAGCGCGGGTTGTCGGCCACCACCGCCGACACCGCGGCCCGCCGGGCCTCGTCGGGCTGGGCCAGCGCCTCGGCCAGCGCGGCTTGAGCTTGGGTCGGCTCCTCGTCGAGGATGGTCTCAGGAGGCCCCTGGGTCAGGTTCACCGCGGACAGGTCGGACATGGTCCGATGCTAGGCGCACGAAGGCCGCGAACTGGTCGGGATGGCTGGTGTGGGCACCGTGGCCCGAGTCCTCGATGACGATCCACCGGCCGTCGGGCACCTCCTCGGCCAACCGGCGCGCCGCCTCCTGGTGGTAGGGCTTGGACCGCGTGCCGTATCCGGTCACCACCGGCACCTGCACCTGGGCTGGGTCATAGGGAGCGGCCCGACGCAGGGCGGCCAGCTCAGCGACCAGCGCCGGGCCTTCGCCTCGCCGGGCCTCGCGGGTGCGCGGCGGCAGCCGTTCCCACGTCTCGTCGCCCACGATGGCCCGCATGAACCGCTCGGCCGCGTCGGCGTCGTCGGTCTCGGCCAGGGCGTTGCCACCCGCCGAACGGGTCGGCCATGAGGCGCTCCACGACATGGGGGATTCGAACGCGCCCACCGAGACGACCACGTCGGGCCGGCGAACGGCGGCGGCCAGCGCGATCACTCCGCCCAGGCTGTGGCCCACCACCGCCACCGGACCGGAACCGGCCACCGCCAGCAGGTCGTCCACGTGGTCCTCGATGGTCGGAGCCACCCCGGCGGCCGATGACCGCCCGTAGCCACGCCGGTCGTACCGGACCACCTCGAGCTCGTCCAGGCGCCGCGTCACCTTGATGAACGACGCGCGCCCGGTCCATCGAACCGTGCACCAGCACCACCCGGGTGGCGCCGGGTGCTCCCGATCGAACGGGAGCGGGGCGGTCGTAGACGGCGAGCCCGTCGACGCGACGGTCGACGGCGTTGATCACTGCACGCGCATCAGGCGCAACGTATCGGTGGCTCGACCTTGACGATCGGGCGAGCCGGACAGCACGGCCACCAGCTCGCCGGTGCGCACCTCGCCCCGGGTGCGTGCCACCTCGACGGCCCGGCCCACCATCTCGTCGATGGGTGCCTGCTCGAGCGGGTAGGCACGAACGCCCCAGCTCATGGCGAGCTGGCGCACGGTGCGCTCGTCGGGGCTGAAGGCCAGGATGCGCGCCTCGGGTCGGAGCCGGGCGATGGATCGGGCGGTGAAGCCGGTGGTGGTGATGCACAGGATGGCCGCCGCCTGGGTGTCCAGGGCGGCCCGCCACGACGCCATGGTCATGGCGTCGGTGACGGCCAGGTCCACGTCGTCCGACGAGGTCAGCCGCAGCTCGGCCAGCCCCCGGGCCCAACCCTTGTAATCGAACAGGGCATCGGCCCGGCTGGCGATGCGGCCCATGGTGCCCACCGCGTTCACCGGGTCGTCGCCGATGGCTGTCTCGCCCGAGAGCATCACGGCCGAGGAGCCGTCGAACACGGCGTTGGCGATGTCGGACGCCTCGGCCCGGGTCGGGGTCGGGGCATGGACCATGGACTCGAGCATCTGGGTGGCGGTGATCGCCGGTCGGCCCAGGGCGATGCACTTGCGCAGGATCTGTTTCTGCAGGTGGGGCAGCTCCTCGATGGGCATCTCGGCCCCGAGGTCGCCCCGGGCCACCATGACCGCGCCCGACGCCTCGATGATCCCGTCCAGGTTCTCGACCGCGGCTCGGGTCTCGATCTTGGCCACCACCAGCGGTCCGCGGGGATGGGGTTCGACCCCGACCCGGCGCACGTCGTGGGCCGAACGCACGAACGAGATGGCCACCATGTCGACGCCCGCCTCCACGAAGGCGTCGAGCATGACCAGGTCCTCGGTGGTGGGGGTGTGCAGGCGGAGCCGGTCCGACGGGATGTGGACCCCGGGTCGACCTTCCACCGGGCCGCCGTGGATGACCCGCACCTCGAGGCTGTCCCCGTCGTCGCCGATGGCCTCCACCACCACCGCGCCGTCACCGAAGCCCAGCTGATCACCGTGGCGGACGTCGTGGAGCAGATTCTCGTAGTCGACCTGCACCACCTCGTGCGTGCTCGGCCCGTCGCCCGCGACCAGCCGCAGGACGTCGCCCTCGTTGAGCACCACCCCGTGCTCGGGGAAGTGACCGGCCCGGACCTTGGGACCCGGCAGGTCGGCCAGGATGCCCACTTCGCGGTCCAGGTCGGCGGCCACCGAGCGGACCCGGCGGAACCGCTCCAGGGCCACGTCGAGGCCGTCATGGGCCAGGCCGATCCGGGCCACGTCCATCCCGGCCGAGATCATCTCCTTGAGCGTGGCCTCGTCCTCGGAGGCCGGCCCGATGGTGGCGATGATCTTGGTGCGGCGGGACATGCACCCAACGGTACCGTGCCCGGTCGCCGGCGCCTGGGACACGTTTCCGCGGCCTGTGCACCACCCTGTCGCATTTCCGCCAGCACAAATGACGGCGATGGTGTTTGCTGAGCAGGTGATCGAGGATTTCGACGCCTGCTACCGGGCCTGCTGCTCGCGCGACGCCCGCTTCGACGGGTGGATCTTCGTGGCCGTCACCTCCACCCACATCTACTGCCGTCCGAGCTGTCCGGCCATGACCCCCAAGCCGGCCAACCTGCGCTTCTACCCCACTGCGGCCGCGGCCCAGCAGGCCGGGTTCCGTGCGTGTCGGCGCTGCCGACCCGACGCATCGCCCGGCTCACCGGAATGGGACGGGCGCGCCGATGTGGTGGCCCGAGCCATGCGTGGCATCGCCGACGGGGTGGTGGACCGCGACGGGGTCGTCGGTCTGGCCGATCGGCTCGGCTACGGGGTACGGCAGCTGCAGCGCCTGATCCAGGCCGAGCTCGGGGTCGGACCCCTGGCCATCGCCCGGGCCCAGCGGGCGCAGACGGCTCGGGTACTCATCGAGACGACCGACCTGCCGTTCTCCGAGGTGGCCTTCGCCGCCGGCTTCTCCAGCATCCGCCAGTTCAACGACACCATCCGCCAGGTCTTCGCCCTGTCCCCGACCGGGATGCGGGGTCACCGCCGTCCGGTCGAGGTGGGATCGCAGGCCATCCGGGTGCGGCTCAGCCACCGGTTGCCGTATTCGGCCGAAGGCGTCCTGGCCCACTTGGCCCTCACCGCCGTACCCGGCGTGGAGCACTTCGACTTCGACACCATGACCTACCGGCGCACGCTGCGCCTGCCCCGCGGGCCGGGTCTGGCCGCCCTCACCCCGCGGGCCGACCACGTCGAAGCCAGCCTGCGACTCGACGACCTGCGGGACCTGCCGGCCGCGGTGGCCCGGCTCCGGTGGCTGTTCGACCTGGACGCCGACCCGGTGGCGGTGGACGCGGCCCTGGGCCAGGACCCGGCGCTGGCCCCCCTGGTGGCCAAGCACCCCGGGCGGCGTGTCCCCCGCACCCCCGACGGGGCCGAGTTGGCCGTGCGCGCCGTGCTGGGCCAGCAGGTCTCGACCGGGGCCGCCCGCGCCCACACCGCCCGCCTGGTGGCCGCGTTGGGCGAACCGCTGGCCGACCCCGAAGGGGCTCTGACCCATCTGTTCCCCACCCCGGCGGCGCTGGCCCATGGCGCCGGCACGGTGCTTCGCGGCCCCGCCCGACGGGCCCGGACGATCGGGGTCCTGACCCGCGCGCTGGCCGAGGGCGACCTGGTGCTCGAACCGGACGCCGACCGTATCGACGCCCGGCGTCGCCTGGAGGCGATCCCCGGCATCGGTCCCTGGACCAGTGGCACCGTCGCCATGCGGGCGCTGGGTGATCCGGATGCCTTCGTAGCCGACGACCTGGGCGTACGCGCCGCCGCGGCCGGGCTCGACCTGCCCACCAACCGGCGGGGCCTGCTCGAGCGCAGCACATCCTGGAGCCCGTGGCGGGCGTACGCCACCCAGTACCTGTGGAGCTTCCTCGACCATCCCGTGGCCCACCTGAGGAGACAGCCATGAACACCGCCGGCACCACCACCTACGCCACGACCCCCAGCCCCATCGGCGAGCTGCTGGTCCTGGGCGACGACCACCGACGGGTCACCGGCCTGTACGTGGAAGGGGAAGCGGGCGCGCCGCCCGTGGCCCCGACGTGGCGACACGATCCGGCCGCCCTGCGCGCCGCCCTCGACCAGCTCGACGCCTACTTCGATGGCCAGCTGACCGATTTCGACCTCGATCTGGCGTCGACGGGCACCCCGTTCCAACAGGCGGTCTGGGCCGTGCTGGCGACCATCCCCTACGGCGACACCGCGTCGTATCGCGACATCGCCCAGGAGGTGGGCCGGCCCCGGTCGAGCCGCGCCGTCGGCCAGGCCAACGGCCACAACCCGATCTCCATCATCGTGCCCTGCCACCGGGTGATCGCGGCCGACGGCACCTTGGGCGGCTACGGCTGGGGCCTGCCCCGAAAGCGTTGGTTGCTCGACCACGAGGCCAAGGTGGCCGGGAAGGTGCTGACCAGCCCGTAGCATCGATCGGTGCACCTGCTGCTGATCCGCCACGCCCTGCCCGTGCGCGTCGAGGTGGCGTCGGGCCCGGCCGACCCCGAGCTGGCCCCGCGGGGGTGGGAGCAGGCCGGTCGCCTGGCCGCCTGGCTGTTGGCCGAGCCGGTGGACGCCGTGTGCTCGAGCCCGTTGCGCCGGGCCCGCCAGACGGCCGAGCCGCTGGCCGAGGCCACCGGGCACAGGGTGCAGATCGTGGACGGTCTGTCGGAGTGGGATCGCGACTCGAGCTCGTATGTCCCCATCGAGGAGCTGCGGGCGGCCAACGATCCGATGTGGAAGTCGCTGGCCGCCGGGGCCCTGCACGAGCTGGGCGTCGACGGCCCGTCGTTCCAGGCCCGGGTGGTGGCCGCGGTCGATGGGATCGCCGCCGACCATCCGGATCAGACGGTGGCGGTGGTCTGCCACGGCGGGGTGTTGAACGCCTACCTGTCAGCTGTTCTGGGCCTGGACCGGGTGCTGTTCTTCCCGCCCGACTACACCTGCATCAACCGGGTCCAGGTGGGTCGCTCGGGCAAGCGCCTGCTGCGCACCCTCAACGAGACGCCCCACCTGCGGGACCTGTCGGGTCCGTGAGCCTGTTCGAGGGGTCCATCGCGCCCGACGATCCCCGGTCACCCGACGTCGTGGCCCTGCTCCAACGCCACCTGGCCTTCGCCCACCAGCACAGTCCCCCCGAGGACGTGCACGCGCTGGACCTCGACGGCCTGGTCGGTCCCGAGGTCGCCTTCTTCAGCTACCGCCGCGACGGTCAGCTGCTCGGGATCGGCGCGCTGCGCGGCATCGAGGCCGAGCACGGCGAGCTCAAGTCGATGCACACGGCCGAGGAGGCACGAGGTCGAGGCATCGGCGGGGCCATGGTCGAACACCTCCTGGCCGAGGCCCGGAGGCGCGGCCTGCACCGGGTCAGCCTGGAGACCGGCACCATGGACGCCTTCGCCCCCGCCCGGGCCCTGTACCTGCGGGCCGGGTTCGAACCGTGCGGGCCCTTCGGCGACTACCAGCCCAGCCCCAACAGCACCTGGATGACCCGGACGCTCGACTAGGAACTCAGCGGGACCGGCCTGGCAGCACCCGGTCGTCAGGACCGGGGCACGTCCTTCCAGGCCAGTTCCTTGTCGGTGCGGATGTCGCCGGGCAGGCCCAGCACGCGCTCCCCCAGGATGTTCTTCATGACCTCGGTGGTGCCGCCCTCGATGGAGTTGGCTCGCATGCGCAGGAAGGCCTTCTGCTGACAGTCCCACGACATGGTGGCTGTGGGTCGCACCATCTCGTAGCTGGTGTAGAGCATCCCGTCGGCCCCCATCAGGTCGACCACGAACGAGGTGACCGCCTTGTTGTGCTCGGCGGAGAGGATCTTGCCCACCGAACCCTCCGGCCCCGGTGTCCCCTTGGCGCGCAGCTGTGAGGCGCGGATGTTGGTCAGGCGCAGCACCTCGGCGTCGATCCACAGCTTGGTGAGCGCGTCGCGCTCGGCCGCGCTGGCCCGCTCCCGCGCTCCCTGGCGCCAGGCATCGAGGGCCAGGCGGATGATGCCGCCCTCGCGCGGCGGGATGGTCCCACCGATCGACACCCGTTCGTTCATGAGCGTGGTCAGCGAGACCCGCCAGCCCTCTCCCACGTCCCCCAGGCGCTCGGCGTCGGGAATCCGGACGTCGGTCATGAAGACCTCGTTGAACTCGGCCTCGCCGGTCATCTGGCGCAGCGGTCGGACCTCGACCCCCGGCGCCTGCATGTCGATCACGAAGTAGGTCATGCCCTTGTGCTTGGGGGCATCGGGGTCGGTGCGGGCGATGAGCATGCCCCACCGGGCCAGGTGCGCCAGGGTGGTCCAGACCTTCTGGCCGTTGACCCGCCACTCGTCGCCGTCGCGCACGGCCATGGTGGCCAGCGACGCCACGTCGGAGCCGGCCCCGGGTTCGCTGAAGAGCTGGCACCAGATCTCCTCGCCGGTGAACAGCGGGCGGAGGTACCGGGCCTGCTGCTCGTCGCTGCCGTGGGCCACGATGGTCGGCGCGCCCATGCCGTAGCCGATCGGGTTGCGGGCATAGGGCAGCGGGGCCCGAGCCCGGCTCAGCCGCTCGTTGACCACCCGCTGCTGGCGCGGGCTCGAGCCCAGCCCACCTGCGCCCGCCGGGAACTGCACCCAGGCCAGGCCGGCGTCGAACTGGGCGCCCAGGAACTCGACCGGGCTCGTGGACCGGGGATCGTGATCGGCCAGCAGCTGCTCGCAGCGTTCGAGGACGTCATCGTCGGTCATGGGGACATCGGTCATGGGGACGAGACTAGGGAGCCTGGGTCCCCGTCGCTCAACCGGCTCGCGACCAGCACACCGTGCGCTTGTTGGGCTTCTGGCTGAGCGCCTCCACCAGGCGACGGCTGTTGAAGCCCGGCAGGCGGGTCAGGGCCTCGGCCACGCCGCTGTCCTCGAGCCGGTCGATCGGTACCAGGCAGCCGTGCTCCTCGTCCCCGGAGACGATGACCACACCACCCGACGCCGCATGTGGCCCGCTGCGGGTCGTGAGCACCTCGACCTCGGTGACGTCCACCCAGTCGACCCCCTCCTGGCGACCGTCCGCCAGGCGGCGGCGGACACCGAACTCGTCGGCCGTCAGCTCGACGGTTCCGGCTCGGATGGTGGCCACCCGCTTCTGGTTGCGGGTCACCCCGAGGACCACGAAGACCGGGGTGAGCACCAGGAAGGCCACCACCCAGACACCCATGGTCGCTCAGTTCAGCCGGGCCCGGAGGCGCTCGGCGTTGCGCCGGAACTCGGCGCCCAACGAGCCGCCCAGCTGGTCGGCGGCGTCGTCGTACTGGCGGGCCGCATCACCGAAGCGGCCATCGGTGGCCAGGGCCGCGGCCAGCTCGCCGCGGTCCTCGCCCGATGATCCGGGCAGGCGGTTGACCAGCTCGAGCACACCCACCAGCGATGCCCGGTCGCCCAGCCCGGCGAAGACGGTGCGCAGGTTGGCCAGGGTGCGGGCCACGATCAACCGGGGTCCGATCGGGAGCCAGGTAGGCCGGGTGGAAGGCGGCATCGGGACCGTGGACGGCGTGGAACACGGCAGCGCAGGCCGACGAGTCGAGCAGGCGTCCTCCCCCGAAGGGATCCACGAAGACGTCGTGGTCGACCTGGTCGCGCAGCAGGAAGTGTCCGGGCATGCCCACCCCCACGAGCGGGACCCCCACGCGCCGCCCGACCGCCATCGTGAGCACGGCCAGGCTGATGGGGATCCCCAACCGGCGGGTCACGACCTGGTCGAGGTATGAGTTGCGCGGGTCGTAGTAGTCGATGCGGTTGCCGGCGAAGCCCAGGTCGGCGAAGAGGTAGCGGATCAGGCCGTCGAGGGTGGGCTGGTCGCAACCGGAGGCCAGCTCGTCGAGCCGGGCCAGCTCGGCGGACACGTCCAGGTCGGGCTCGAATCGGGCAGCGGCCAGCAGAACGGCCTCGTCGAGGGGCAGCTCCGCCTCCGGGCGGGCCACCACTTCGCCGAAGCGTTCGGCCAGACGCCGGGTGTCCACGTCCGCCACGGTAGCGTCGGTGGCCATGTATCCCGGATCCTTCGCCGTCTCGAGCCCCGATCACCCAGCGGTGATCATGGCCGGCACCGGCCAGACGGTGACCTATCGCGAGCTCGACGACGAGGCCCTGCGCCTGGCTCACGTGCTGGCATCGGTGGGCCTGGTTCCGGGCGACCACGTGGCCTTCTGCATCGAGAACCAGGCCCACTTCCATGCCGTGGCCTGGGGGGCGCACTACGCCGGACTCTTCTACACGGCGATCAGCACCCGCCTCACCGCCGAGGAGACCGCCTACATCGTCAACGATTGCGGGGCCCGGGTCTTCCTCACGTCGGGGCAGTTGGCCGACCGGGCCGCGGAGCTCGTCGCGCTCACCCCCGCGGTCGAGTTGCGCCTGCTGGTGCCCAGCCCCGACGCCCCCGGCGTCTCGGTGCCGGGCTACGACGACTACCTGGCCGCGCTGGCCGCGGCCGGGACCGAGCCGCTGGTCGACCCGGTGGCCGGCAAGGACATGCTCTACAGCTCGGGAACGACTGGTCGGCCCAAGGGCGTGAAGTCGCCGCCGCCGTCGGAGCCGCTGGACACCCCGACCCCGGTCAACGGCCTGTGCGCCCTGCTGTTCGGCCTGACCGCCGACAGCGTGTACCTCTCACCCGCGCCCCTCTACCACTCAGCGCCACTGCGCTTCAGCATGGCCGTGCACCAGTCGGGCGGGACGGTGGTGGTCATGGAGCACTTCGATCCCCAGGAGGCGCTGGCCCTCATCGAGCGCTATCGGGTGACCATGAGCCAGTGGGTGCCCACCATGTTCATCCGCATGCTCAAGCTGCCCGACGAGGTCCGGACGGCGGCCGACCTGTCCAGCCACCAGGTGGCGGTGCATGCCGCCGCACCCTGCCCGGTGCAGGTCAAGGCGGCCATGATCGAGTGGTGGGGCCCGATCCTGCACGAGTACTACGCGGGCACCGAGGGCAACGGCTTCGTGTACACCAACGCCGAGGACTGGCTGGCTCACCCGGGGACGGTGGGGCGCAACCTGACCGGGGAGATCCACATCCTCGACGACGACGGCCACGAGCTGGAGGCCGGTCAGTCGGGGACGATCTGGTTCGGAGGGACCGCTGAGTTCGAGTACCACAACGACCCGGTCAAGACGGCCGAGTCGCGCCACCCCAACGGGTGGAGCACGCTGGGCGACGTCGGCCGCCTCGACGAGGACGGCTTCCTCTACCTGACCGATCGCAAGGCGTACATGATCATCTCCGGAGGCGTGAACATCTACCCCCAGGAGACCGAGAACCTGCTGTCGATGCACCCCCAGGTGGCCGATGTGGCCGTCATCGGCGTCCCCAACGAGGACTTCGGCGAGGAGGTGAAGGCGGTCGTGCAGCCGGCGCCCGGGGTGACCCCGTCGCCCGAGCTCGAGCGCGAGCTGATCGCCTACTGCCGCCAGCACCTGGCCGACGTGAAGTGCCCGCGCAGCGTGGACTTCGTCGACGAGCTCCCGCGCCACCCGACGGGCAAGCTCTACAAGCGCCTCCTGCGCGACCGCTACTGGGCCGGGCACGACTCCAACATCATCTGAGCCGGCTCGAACATGGCCGAGTTCGCGTTCCTGGACCAGGACGAGCCCATCGCCTTCGCCCATCGTGGGGGCGCGGGAGACTGGCCCGAGAACACGATGCCCGCCTTCGCCGGGGCCGTGGCCCTCGGCTACCGCTACGTGGAGACCGACGTGCACGTCACCGCCGACGGCGTGCTGTGCGCGTTCCACGACGAGCGCCTCGACCGCGTCACCGATCGCACCGGGCTGATCCGTGAGCTGGCTTGGTCGGAGGTGTCCCGGGCGCGGGTCGACGGCACCGAGCCCATCCCCCGCCTCGACGACCTGCTCGACACCTGGGGTGACCTGCGGGTGAACATCGACCCCAAGCACGACTCGGCAGTGGACGCGCTGGCGGCCACCCTGCGGCGCCACGATGCGGTCGACCGGGTGTGCATCGGGTCCTTCTCCGACCGGCGACTGGCCCGGCTGCGCAACCTGTTGGGCCCCCGCCTGTGCACCTCGCTGGGCCCCGCCGGAGTGACCCGGTTGCGGGCGGCCAGCTTCGGGACGCCCAGCGGGCGGCTGGATGCGGCCTGCGTCCAGGTGCCGCCGGCCCATGGTCGGGCCACCATCGTCGACCGCCGGTTCGTGGCCGCGGCCCATCGTCGCGGGCTGGCCGTGCACGTGTGGACCATCGACGAGCCGGCCGAGATGGGTCGCCTGCTCGACCTGGGGGTGGACGGGATCATGACCGACCGACCATCGGTCCTCAAGGAGGTGTTGGTCGGGCGTGGCCAGTGGGCGGGATCAGCACGTGAGGGTTGAGGACGCCGGCGGGATCGAACGCGTGCTTGATGGCCGCGAACACCTCGATCTCCGCGGGTGAGCGGTTGAGGGCCAGCCAGGTGCGCTTGGCCGTACCGATGCCGTGCTCGGCGGAGATGGCGCCGCCGCGGCGGGCCACCAGACCCAGCACCTCCTCGTCGACTCGCGGGTCGTCGGGTTCGAGGCCGGTCACGTTGACGTGGATGTTGCCGTCGCCCAGGTGACCGAACTGCCACACCCGGGCTTGGGGGGCCACGGCCCGAACCCGCTCGGGGACCTCGGCCACGAACCGGGCCAGGCCGGCCAGCGGCAGGGTCACATCCAGCTTGTGGGGCGGACCGAGCGTGTTGATGGCCAGTGTGTGGTCGTGGCGGTAGGCCCACAGCGCCTCGGCACCGGCGCGGTCGGTGGCGACCACCGAACCGGCCACGGCGGGGTCCGCAGCCAGCGCGTGGCCCAGTGCCTCGGCCGCGGCGCCATCGATATCGGCCCGGGCCTCGACCAGCACCAGGGCCGGAGCGGGTGACGCCAGGGGCGGGCGACGATCGAAGGCCCGGCACACCAGGGCGACCCCGTCGGCCAGCATGAGCTCGGCCGCGGTGAGTCCAGGCAGGGTCACCACCAGCCGCGACACCGCCGCCACCGCGTCGGCCACCGACCCGAACCCGACCAGCGCCACGCACCGGTCGGGCTCGTCGGGCACCAGCGCCAGGCGCGCCGCGGTCACCACGGCCAGGGTGCCCTCGCTGCCGCACAGCAGACCGCCCAGGTCGTAGCCGGTGTTGTCCTTGGACAGCCCGCCCAGGTGGCGCAGGATCCGTCCGTCCGCCAGCACCGCCTCGATCCCCGCCACCTGCGCCCGGGTGGTGCCCCAGCGCAGCACGTGCACGCCGCCGGCATTGGTGGCGATGGTGCCGCCGATCGTGGCCGTGTCCCGGGCGGCGAAGTCCACCGCGTAGATGAGCCCGTGGGGTGCAACGGCCTGTCCCAGCGCGGCCAGGGTGACCCCGGCTCCCGCGGTCACCTGCCGGGCGAGCTCGTCCACCGGCCCGACGTGGTCGAGGCGCCGGAGGTCCACCACGATCTCGTCGTGGCCGGGGATGCTGGCGCCCACCAGACCGGTGTTGCCGCCCTGGGGCACCACGGGCAGTTGTTCGGCGTAGCAGTGCGCCAGCACCGCGGCCACCTCGTCGGTCGAGCCGGGTTGCACCACCGCCGGCGTCCGCCCCTGGAACCGGCCGGTCCAGTCCGTGGTCTGGGCCGCGGTGCGCAGCGGGTCGGTGATCACGTGCCGGGCACCCACGGCCCTGACCAGGGCATCGAGTGACCGGTCCGACAGCCCGGGCTCGTACGCGGTCATGTGTCATCCTCGCGCCGTGTCCTCGGGCTCTCACGCCTTGCTGCTGCGGGCGGGCGGTACCGCCTTCGGGTACTAGCTCAGAACGGCCATTCCTGGTCGGGGTCGTGACCCAGGCGCACGGCCAGGGGTCGCTGGTGGCCGATGATCAGGGCCTTGTAGGCCACGTTGCGGAGGAACCACGGCAGCTCGCGCAGCTGGCGGGCCACGTTGGTCACCCGCTCCGCCGGGCCGAGCCGGGAACGGCGGAACTCGGTCATCGAGCCTGTGCGGCCCAGGTAGCGCCACTGCCGCGAGCAGGTGAGGGAGGTGAGGATGGCTCCGGTCACGCCGACCGAGCTGAACGAGTCGTGGATCAACAGGGTGCCGCCCGGCGGGACCCGCTCGCCCCACCGGCGGATGTCGTCGCGGGCCGGGCCGTAGCGGTGCGCGCCGTCGATGTAGAGCAGGTCGACCGGGCCGGTGTGGTCCGCCAACGCGTCCTGGGACCAGCGCCGCAGGTAGGTCACCCGGTCGGCCACACCCGCCTCGGCCAGGTTGCGTTGGAAGGTCTGGCTGTCGGACTCGGCTTCGGCCTCCATGCCCGAGATCTCCTGGGGGCCGCGATCGTTGCCGGCGTGGGGATCGATGGCGGTCACCGTCGCGCCGGCAGGCGCAGCCGAGGCCAACACGATGGTCGAGCGCCCCTGGAAGCTGCCGACCTCTACCACTTGGTCGCCCGCGCGCAGGGCCCGCGCCGATTCCCACAGGAGGCGGGCCTGATCGTCGGTCATCCACCCGGCGATGCCGGCCACCCGGTCGAGGACGGCATCGAAAGATTCGGCGTCGGCGGACACGGCTCAGGGACTGTAGTGGGTCCCGGCGGCGCGACTGATGACGCCACCGGGGCCCCGCGGACGGCGAGAATGGATCGAATGCGCTTGTTGTCGGCCGTCCTGGTGTGGTCGCTCCTGCTGGCGGCACCGGCCGCGGCCCAGACGTCCACCACCTCGGTGCCGTCGCCCGACGCCGCGCCCCCGGTGACCGATGCCCGCCTGTCAGGTGCCCTCGACGCAGTGGCCGTATCCAGCCCGGCCTACGAACGGGCCCAGCGCTCCTACACCTCGGACTGGCATCGGCGCCTCGACGCCCTGGCCCGGCAAGCCGCGGCCACCACGGCGTTGAGCCAGCTCGCCGCCACCCAGGCCGGCCTCACCGCCGATCTGGACGTGGCCACGCGTCGCCATGCCCAGGCCCAGGCCGAGGTGGTGCGCATCCGGGCGTCGTTGCGGATCCTGGCCATCGCCCTCTACGTCCAGGGCGGACCCGACCCGACCGGCGTCTCGGTGTTGGATCCGGCCCAGTCCGACACGGCCGCCACGGCGCGGGTGCTGGTGGAGACGGTCGGCCACGGGTCGATCGTGGCCCTGGGCCAGAACCAGGCGGTGGTGACCGCCACCCACGCCCAGGCCATCCGAGACCTGACCGGACTGGCCGACGTGTCCCGACGCCGGGACGAGACCCAGGGCCAGCTGTCCCGGGCGGTGCGCGACCAGGGCTCGGCCGAGGCCGCGCTGGCCCGGGATCGCGCCCAGGTGGCCGACAGTCGACTGACGGCCTCGGTCACCGGCACCGACCTGTCCCTGGTGGTCCTCGACGCCTACTGGCGCGCCGCCACCCGGTTGGCCACCCTCCAGCCGGCCTGCCGGCTGAGCTGGCCGACCCTGGCCGGCATCGGCCGGGTGGAGAGCCGCAACGGCACCTTCGGGGGCGACGACGTGGCCGCCAGTGGTGAGGAGGCCACGCCGATCATCGGCATCCCCCTCGACGGCACCAATGGCACCCAGCGCATCACCGACACCGATGGGGGCGCCCTCGACCACGACGCGACATACGACCGCGCCGTGGGACCGATGCAGATCCTGCCCTCCGCCTGGCGCCACTACGGCCTCGACGGCAACGCGGATGGCCAGCGCGATCCCCAGAACCTGTACGACGCGGCCCTCACCGCGGCGGTGATGTTGTGTCGCTACGGCCCGCTCGACACCGACGCCGGGCTGCAGCGGACCTTCTTCCACTACAACCCCTCCGCCGCCTACGTGGCCGAGGTGCTCGGCTACACCCACGCCTACCAGTCCTTCGTCATCCCACCGGTGACCTGATGTGTGGACAGCGTTGCGGACAACTCGGCCGCGTCCTGGGGACGATCCCGGAATGTGTGGGGACAACCCTGGGGATCGCGGATTGTTGCTTGACCCTCGGGCGCAGAGGGCGGAACGTGCTCTACAGCCCAGCTGACACAGCGAGCGGCGAGGAACGGACCGAGGGGCAACCCGAGGCGAGGACCGAACCGGGAACTGCGGGAACTGGCTGGAGGGGAAACCGAAGGGGCAACCCGGAGGCGGAACCGAAGGTCTGCGAACGAGCGCAGCAGGGTGAGGAACAGGAGTCCCGCCCCTCCCTTCGGGGAGAACGGCAGGTCGAAGGAGCCGAGCACTCGGCGCCGGAGACATGTGGGGGCTCCTGGTTCGCACGGGTCGGCCCCGAGAGGCAGAACCGGCTTCGGCCGGACGGCTTCTCGGGGCCGCTGTGCGTTTTCGAATCCCCCGGAAACAGGCCACCAAACGGGGCGTCCGGGTTATTGACAGAGTGCTAGTCCAAGCCTAGGTTCGCAATCCTGTGGCCGGAGTCACAGCCGAGCGCCTAGGGGGATTGACCTTGGAATCAACGCACCCGCGTCGTCGATGGACCGTCGGACTCGTTTCGATCGTCTGTGTCCTGGCCGTGGCCGCTACGGCGTGCGGGAGTTCCAAGAGTTCGAGCGGGGGCACCTCACCCACCACAGGGGCGCGCACCAGCCAGACGCTGGCCGCCAACACCCCGCCCAAGTCCGGTGGCTCGATCACCGTCGGGCTGGAGGCTGAGCAGAGCGGCTTCAACCCGGCCAACACGAACACCCGCTGGGACATCTCGGGCACCGAAGAGGGCTTGGCCATCTACGACCCGATGGCGGCCTTCGACGCCCAGGGCAACTGGAAGCCGTACCTGGCCAAGTCGTTCGTGCCCAACAGCGACTACACCACCTGGACCGTGACCATGCGTTCCGGGGTCACCTTCCAGGACGGGGAGCCCCTGACCGCGGATGCCGTGGTCACGGCCTACAAGGCCTTCATCGCCGGTGCCCTGACCGGCCCGGTGTTCTCCGACGTCCAGTCCGTGCAATCCACAGGACCGCTGACGCTCACCTTCACCATGAAGACGCCCTGGGTGACCTTCCCCGCCTCGTTGACCTCCCAGGTGGGCATGATCCCGGCGCCCTCGACCATGACGGACAAGGATCCGGCCACCGGCGCGCCCAAGGCCACCGACGCCAGCAACTCGCACCCCATCGGGACCGGTCCTTTCTCCTTCGTGAGCTGGACACCCAACAGCACCCTGGTGGTGGCCAAGTACAAGAACTACTGGCGCAAGGACAGCAACGGCGTGCAGCTGCCCTACCTCAACGGCATCACCTTCAAGCCCATCGGAGACCACGGCACCCGGGATTCGGCCATGCGGGCGGGCAACCTCACCATCGAGCAGAACGACAACGCCCAGAGCCTGATCATGTTCCGCCAACTGGCCTCGCAGGGGAAGGTCCAGCTGGTGGAGGACAACGGCCCCGGTGAGGAGACCGACTTCGTGATGGTCAACACCCAGGATCCGGCCATGAGCGACCCGCTGGTGCGCCAGGCCATGGCCTACGCCACCAACCGGAGCGCCTACAACACGCTCATCAACCAGGGCATCCTCGAGGATGCGAACGGGCCGTTCAAGCCCATCTCCAAGTGGTACACGACCACCAACTACCCGAACTACAACCTGGCGAAGGCCAAGCAGCTGGTGCAGCAGTACACGCAGAAGACCGGTCATCCCCCCACCTTCACCCTGGGTGCCACCAACGACCCCGACTCGCAGAAGGGAGTCACCGCTCTGCAGCAGATGTGGCAGCAGGCCGGCATGAAGATCACCACCAAGAGCGTGGACCAGACGACATTCATCTCCCAGGCGGTCACGGGCGCCTACCAGGCCAACCTGTGGCGTCAGTTCGGGGCCATCGATCCCGACACCGACGCCCTGTGGTGGTACTCGGCCAACGCCGGCACCGGCGCGAACCAGGGTCTGGCCCTCAACATCGCCCGCAACAAGGACTCCCAGGTCGACGCCGCCCTCAACAAGGGTCGCCAGTCGACGTCGCAGGCCGACCGCAAGGCGGCCTACGATCAGCTCCAGCAGCGTTTCGCGGCCGACATCCCCTATGTGTGGCTCCAGCACGTGATCTGGTTCATCGTGGCCCAGAACAACGTGCGAGGCATCACCAACGGTCCCCTGCCCGACGGCGAGGCGTCGCTGCCCATCGGGGGCGGCGGTGATTTTGGTGGCGTCATCCGCTGGACGCAGATGTGGTTGACCAACGCATGAGCGCCCGTGACCGCGAGGTCGCCCCATGAGGTTCGTGCGCAAGCGGGTCACGCAGCTCGTCCTCGTGCTGCTGGCGGTGACGTTCCTCTCGTTCCTGATGATCAACCTGCTCCCCGGCGACCCGGCCCGGGCCGTGTGCGGGATCAGCTGCAATCAGAAGGCCTACGAGCAGACCCGCGTCGACCTGGGGCTGAACCACAACATCGTGGTGCGCTACGGCATCTGGCTGAAGGATCTGGCCACCGGTGACATGGGCAAGTCGGCCACCAACAACCAACCGGTGGCCGAGGCACTGTCCCAGCGGTTGCCGGTCACCCTCGAGCTGTTGCTCTACTGCGAGGTCATCGCCCTGGTCATGGCCATCCCCCTGGCCCTGCTGGCCGCCCAGCGGGCGGGCTCGGTGTTCGATCGGGCATCCACCACGGTGGCCTTCGGCATGTTGTCGGTGCCCGACTTCGTGGTGGGCATCCTGTTGATCCTGATCTTCGCCGTCAACCTGGGGTGGTTCCCGGTCACCAGACAGGTGGGGTTCTTCACGGACCCCCTCGCCAACCTGCACGACATGTTCCTGCCCGCCCTGACCCTGGCCTTCGGGGAGATGGCGGTGTACATGCGCCTGTTTCGCACCGACCTCATCTCCACCCTCCAAGAGGACTACATCACCATGGCCAAGGCCAAGGGGATCTCGTCGCGACGGGTGCTGCTGCGTCACGCCTTCCGGCCGTCGAGCTTCTCGCTGGTCACGGTGATCGGCCTGGACATGGGCCGGCTGATCGGCGGTGCCTTCATCGTCGAGATCCTCTTCGCCCTCAACGGCATGGGCAGCTACATCGTCACCAGCATCTTCTCCCGCGACTACGTCCCGGTGCAGGGGGGCGTGGTGCTGGTCGCCGTCGGCTACGTCCTCATCAACTTCGCGGTGGACATGCTCTACGCCGTGATCGACCCCAGGATCCGCCATGCCCGCGCCCTCGCCTAGCCCCGATCCCGGCGAACGGCTGACCCGGGAGGTCGGCTCGGGCGCCTACGACGGCGGCGACATGCACCTGGGGACCAACTACGCCGAGGAGATCGGCACCATCGCTGACGGCCAGGTGGCCGAGCTGGAGATCCTCCACACCCTCGATCCGGATCAGGTCGCGGACGATGTCGTCAAGAAGCATCTGGGCCTGGCTTTCTGGGTGGCCAGCGGCTGGGTCGCTCTGGTCACGCTTCTGGCCGTCCTGGCTCCCTGGTTGCCGCTGAAGGACCCGAACTTCCAGGACTACACCGCCCTCAAGGCGGGTCCGAGCTCCACCTACTGGTTGGGCACCGACGACCTGGGCCGAGACATGTTGTCGCGCCTCATCTGGGGTGCCCGGGTCTCGCTCACCGTCGGCGTGACTGCCATCTTGTTCGGCCTGCTCATCGGCGTGACGATCGGAGTGGTGTCCGGCTTCTTCAAGGGCCGCACCGAGAGCGCGCTCATGGGGCTCATGGACGTGCTGCTGGCCTTCCCGGCCCTGCTGCTGGCCCTGGCCATCATCACCTTCACCGACAACCACAGCGTGTGGAACATCTCCCTGGCCATCGGCATCGTGTCCATCGCACCCATCGCCCGGCTGGTGCGGGCCTCCACGCTGGTGTTCTCCGAGCGGGAGTTCGTATTGGCCTCGCGGACCCTGGGCGCGGGGAACTGGCGCATCATGGCCAAGGAGATCCTGCCCAACGTCATGCTGCCGGTGCTGTCGTTCGCCATCATCGGCGTGGCCATCGCCATCGTGGCCGAAGGCGGCCTGGCCTTCCTCGGCCTGTCGGTCCCACCCCCGCAGGCCACGTGGGGCTCCATGATCAACGAGGGCCGCTACTTCCTGGCCACCAACCCGGCGATCTCGCTGATCCCGTGCGCGGCGATGTTCCTCACCGTGCTCTCCCTCAACCTGGCCGGCGATCGGGTGCGGGAGTACTTCGACGTGAAGGAAGGCGGCCTGTGAGCCGGAAGGTCATCACCGGCTCGGCGGCCGGCAGCACCGATGCGACCACCGATCTGCTCAAGGTGGTCGACCTCAAGACCCACTTCCGCACCGAGCGCGGCGCCGTGCGGGCCGTCGATGGGGTGTCGCTCGAGTTGGCCCGGGGCCGCACGCTGGGCGTGGTGGGCGAGTCGGGCTCGGGCAAGACCATCCTGTCGCGCTCGATCATGGGCCTGCTGCCCAAGAAGAACGTGGTCCGCGAGGGCCACGTCTACTTCGAGGGCACCGACATCCTCGGCTACACCCAGAACCAGATGCGCAGCGTCTGGGGCTCGGAGATGGCCATGGTCTTCCAGGACCCGATGACCTCGCTCAACCCCGTCATCAAGATCGGCCGCCAGATCACCGAATCGCTCGTCCACCACCTGGACATGGCCAAGGGCGAGGCCCGCGAGACGGCCCTGGCGCTGCTCCAGTCGGTCGGCATCCCCGAGCCCGAGCAGCGCCTGGGTGAGTACCCCCACCAGCTCTCGGGCGGCATGCGCCAGCGGGTGACCATCGCCATCGCCTTGGCCTGCGGCCCCAAGATCCTCTTCGCCGACGAGCCCACCACCGCGCTGGACGTGACCGTGCAGGCCCAGATCCTCAACCTGCTGGGACGCCAGCAGTCCGAGCGTCACATGGCGATGATCCTGGTCACCCACGACCTGGGGGTGGTGGCCGGACGCACCGACGACATCGCGGTGATGTACGCCGGCAAGGTGGTGGAGCAGGCGCCCACCAGCGTGCTCTTCTCCCACATGAAGATGCCCTACACCGAGGCGCTGGTCAGCTCCATCCCCAAGCTCGACAATCCCAGCCACACCAAGCTCGAGATCATCCCCGGTCGTCCGCCCGACCTGGTGAACCCGCCCAAGGGCTGCCATTTCGCCCCCCGCTGCAAGTACGCCCAGGACAAGTGCCTGACCGAGGAGCCCCCGTTGGTGCAGGCCGAGTCCCCCGGACACCTCTACCGCTGCTGGTTCCCGGTGGACACCGCTGAAGGGCGCGACGCCCTGGCCCGCAACCGGGCCAAAGCCGACGGTGGGGTGGCCGGCGATGGCGTGGACGCCACGGCCACGGTGAGGAGCTGAGATGGCCGGCAGCGGTACAGCTCACATGCGCGACGCGTCCGAGGCGCTGCTGCGGGCCGAGAACCTGATCGTCGAGTTCGCGGTGGGCTCCACCGGGCTCAAGGTCCACGCCGTCACCGACGTCAGCATCGACGTGAAGGAGGGCGAGACGCTGGGACTGGTGGGCGAGTCGGGCTGTGGCAAGTCGACCACCGGCCGTGCCCTGATGCAGCTGCCCAAGCCGACCTCGGGGTCGGTGCTCTACCGGGGCACCGACCTGACCAAGCTCAAGTCCGAGGAGCTGCGCCAGCTGCGCCCCGAGATGCAGATGATCTTCCAGGACCCGATCTCCTCGCTCAACCCGCGGCGGCGGGTGGGCGACATCGTGGCCGAGCCCCTCCGCATCTGGAAGCGGGGCACCGCCGACGAGCAGCGCAAGATCGTGGCCGAGACCCTCGAAGCGGTAGGCCTCGATCCCGAGACGTCCATGGATCGGCGACCCCATCAGTTCTCCGGTGGCCAGTGTCAGCGCATCTGCATCGCCCGATCGCTGGTGCTCGACCCCAAGGTCATCATCTGCGACGAGCCGGTGTCGGCCCTCGACGTCTCGGTGCAGGCCCAGATCCTGAACCTGCTCGAGGACATGAAGGATCGGTACGGCCTGACCCTGATATTCATCGCCCACGATCTGGCCGTGGTGAAGAACATCAGCGACCGGGTGGCAGTGATGTACCTGGGCAAGTTGTGCGAGGTGGCCAAGCCCGACGACCTGTACAACAAGCCGGCGCATCCGTACACGGCCGCCCTGCTGACGTCGATCCCGGTGCCCGATCCCGCGATCAAGCCGACCGAAGGGGACGCCCTGGGAGGCGAGCTGCCCTCCCCCATCGCCCCGCCCAGCGGTTGCCGGTTCCGCACCCGCTGTCCCCGGGCCCAGGAGATGTGCGCGGCAGATCGAACCCAAGATGCACTCCATCGGGCTCGGTCACTACGTGGCCTGCCACTTCCCCCTCGACATCGCCGAGAGCCCAACGCGACCGACCCAGGCTGGCGCGGCGGGCTGACATGGCTCCCAGGGCCGCGCCCCGGACGCGCACGCGCCTCGACCCCGAGGTGCGTCGTGAACAGATCCTGGAAGCCGCCGAGCGGGTTTTCGAGACGCGGGACCCGGCCGAGGTCACCTTCGAGGAGCTGGCCGGCGCCGCCGGGGTCTCCCGGGCGCTGGTCTACAACTACTTCGGCGACAAGGGTGGGCTGGTGGCGGCGGTCCACGTCCGGAGCCTGAACCGGCTCGACGGGGCGTTGAGCCGGGCCGTCGACGCCGACGCCGAGGCGTCCGAGCGGCTCCGGGTCGCGGTGCGCTGCTACCTGTCGTTCGCCGCCGAGAACCCGGCCGGGTTCCGCCTGATGGGGACCACCGCCGGCTTCGACCACCCTGACGTGCGGCGGGTCCGGCGGCAGCGCTTCGAGAACCTGGCTCGCAACTGGGGCGGTGGCACTGGGGCACGGCTCCTGGCTCGCGGCATGATCGATTTCCTGGAGGGGGCCACGGCGGCATGGATCGAGGCCGGTGCGCCTGACCTCGAGGCAGTGGCGGACCTGCTCTACACCTCGCTCTGGCTGGGGCTCTCGACCGCCGACTCGAGCGCCCGCCACCAGTACCAGGCGGCCACGCTGCGATAGGGCCGGGCCCATGTCGCGGCCCCAGGCCAGACGGTGCAAGGATGGCTCCATGCCTACGCCGCCAGAGATGAACATCGACACCAGCACCATCTACCGGGTCACCATCGGCACCGACCGGGGCGACATCGTGATGGACCTCGATCCGCGCCTGGCGCCCAAGACCGTGAACAACTTCGTGTCGCTGGCCCGCCAGGGCTACTACGACAACCTCACGTTCCACCGCGTCGAGCCGGGCTTCGTCATCCAGGGGGGCTGCCCCGAGGGCTCGGGACGCGGTGGGCCCGGTTACAAGTTCGAAGATGAGCCGGTGCAGGGCGAGTACCTGCCCGGGACGGTGGCCATGGCCAACGCCGGCCCCAACACCAACGGCTCGCAGTTCTTCATCTGCCTCAGCGACCTGCGCAACGGCCTGGGCAAGCAGTACAACCTGTTCGGCCAGGTCACCAGCGGCATGGACGCGGTGCAGGCCGTCCAGCGCGGCGATGTCTTCCGGTCGGTCACCGTCGAGGAGCTACCCGCATCTTGAGACTGGCGGTTCCGGAGCCGGTCGACGTGGTTCGCACGTTGGGCGGGCTACGCCAGGGTGCCCGGCTCCGCACCGCCACCGACGGCGTGTGGTGGACCACCCGGACCGGCGACGGCCCGGCCACCGTGCGCTTCTCCCCCGCCGGCGCGCCGACGTCGGTGGTCGAGGTGAGGGCCTGGGGGCCGGGGGCCGATGCGGCCCTGGTCGCCGCGCCCGGGATGATCGGGATCCACGACGATCCTTCGGGCTTCCGGCCCTCGCATCCACTGGTGGCCGAGGGCTGGCGTCGTCACCCGGGGCTGCGCCTGGGTCGCACCGGTGCGGTGATGGAGGCTCTGATGCCCGCCATCGTGTTCCAGAAGGTGCCGGCGGCTGATGCCGGGCGCACCTGGCGCCGGCTGATCGGGCGTTTCGGCCAGTCCGCGCCGGGGCCGGCCGATCTGGTGATGGCGCCGGACCCGGCCCGGCTGGCCAGGCTGGCCCACCCGGATCTGCACCGCTTCGGGCTGGAGCGTCGGCGGGCCGTGCCCCTGTTGGCCGCCTGTCGGGCCGCGTCGCGCCTCGAGCAGCTGGCCCGACGGTCGACCGAGCAGCTCATGGGCGGTCTGGTGCAGATCCCCGGCATCGGGCAGTGGACGGCACTGAGCGTCGCCCGACTGGTCCACGGCGGGCCCGACACGGTGGTGGTGGGCGACTACAACCTGCCCTCGCTGGTGGCATGGAACCTGGCCGGGGAACGTACGGCCGACGACCAGCGGATGTTGGAGCTGCTCGAGGGCGACCGACCCCATCGGGCGCGGGTGCTGCAGGTGATCGGCGCGGCCGGCTCACGCCCGCCGCGCCACGGTCCCCGCCTGCGCCCGGCGGCCATCAGTCTTTGAGCGCCACCGCGTTCGGTGTCACGTTCATCTTGGGCTCGTAGTCGGCCACGGCCACGTCGTGGCCGACCCCACCCACCGAGGCCCGTAGCTGGTCGCGACACACCTGGCACGGGCCGTAGAAGCGGCTCTCGCAGGACGCGCCACACCGGGGGCAGGTGAACTCCAGATCGGTGGGAGTGGCCACCGGCTGAGCCTGGCACACTCAGGTGGCTGGCGGCGGGAATACCGTGACCGATCCCGGCTCGAAGTACCTGTCCCCGCCCCCCACCACGATCGTCTGCGACCCCGGCCGGGCCTGGCCCAGGGCACCCAGCAGCGTCTCGCACTGGTTGGCGAAGGTGCGGTACGCCCCCTGCCAGACCAGGAAGATCCGGTGGTCGCCGGCCCGGGCTTCGAGTTCGGCGGCGTACCGCTGCGGGTCGGCCGCGGCGTTGCGCTTGGCGTAGTCGACCCAGTCCACCCGCAGGGGCGAGCCGAACGTCGGATACACCACCTCGTCGAGGTGGAGTCGGGGGTCGAGCGATCGGCTGAAGGCGGGGCCGAGCTGATCGGGGCAGAAGGCCACCACGTCGCCGGTGCGTGCCACCTTGTTGATGGCCTGGGCCGCTTCCCGTCCCTGGGTGCGGGGGTAGGTCACGTTCCAGTATGCCCCCAGCATGCACAGGGCCAGGAAGCATCCCAGCGCGGCGGTGAGCACCCGGGGATCGTCGAAGCAGGACAACCCCGCCGCGATCAGCAGGCCCACCAGCGGGTACACCACCGCCGCGTAGCGCGTGGCGTAGGTGGTGGCGGTGACCAGGCTCACCCCGGCGCCGAGGGTCAGCGTCAGGCCGGCCACCGCGGCCTCGGCGCGGAAGTGCCGACGGGTGCGCAGGTCGAGCTCGATGGCCAGGCGTCCGGTGGCGCGCCCGAACAGGCCCAGTAGTACCAGCACCACCATGACCGCGCCCACCGCGATGGCATCCTTGAAGGCGCCGCCGCCGAAGTCCTGGATGGTGGCCCCGAGCATGTTGGTGGGTCGCTCGACGCCGGCCCACGGGGTGCCGGTGTGGGCGGCCTGGTACAGGAACGATGGGATCCAGGGCACGAACAACAGGCTGCCCAGCGCGATGGCCAGGAAGGCTCGCAAGGCGTCGGGGCGTCGCGACGTGTCACGCCACCACGTCCACACCAACAGCAGCTCGACCGAGCCCAGCAGCCAGATCGACCAGTAGTGGGTCAGGAGCATGACTCCCGACACCAGCGCCAGCCCCACCAGGCGCACCCATCCCGCACGGTCCCGGCGCACGATGTCGTCCACCAACAGGTAGAGGACAAGCACGCCCACCATCAACATGGCGTACATCCGGGTCTCGGTGGCGTAGCGCAACACGAACGGGGACATGGCCATCACCGCGGTGAACAGCCACGCCAGACGGCGCCCGCCGCGGCGGCGCCCGACCGTCCAGGCCAGGGGCAGGATGGCGATGGCGAACAGGCCCGACAGCGACCGTACGGCCACGTCGCCGGTCCCGAACACGGAGATCCAGCCGTGCAACAGGACGTAGTAGAGGGGCGGATGGCCGTCGTGGCGCAACGCGGCCGGGATCTGCGAGATCGGGAGCCGGGCGATGTTCACCGACAGGGCCTCGTCCAGCCACAGGGCCGATCGGGTCACGAACCGCAGCACCAGTCCCACGACGATGGCCCCGATCGACAGCACCACCACGGCGCGGGGGGCGGCCGGATCGCCGTCGGGCTCGGGTGGATCGGCGTCGGTGTCGGTCACCTCCTGACCCTAGTTTCGGTCGGGCTGGGTGGCCGAAGCAGGCCGAGGTTGCTCACTAGACTGCCGCCGCGTGAATCCCCCGTCTGAGTCCCCATCCGATGCGCCCGATCCGCAGGTCGTGATCATCGGGGCCGGTCCGGCGGGCCTGACCGCGGCCTATCAGCTGGTCAAGGCGGGAAACGTCCCGGTGGTGCTCGAGGCCGACTCGGTGGTGGGCGGGATCAGTCGCACGGCGCGGGCCGACGGCTGGCGCTTCGACATCGGTGGCCACCGCTTCTTCACCAAGGTGGCCCCGGTGGAGGCCATCTGGCACGAGATCCTCGACGATGACGAGTTCCTCATGCGACCGCGGATGAGCCGGATGTACTACCAGGGCAAGTACTACGACTACCCCATCAAGCCCCTCAACGCCCTGCGGAACCTGGGGGTGATCGAGGCCTCCCGGTGCGTGGCCTCCTATCTGTGGGCCCGGGTCCACCCGCCGGCCCATCAGGACGGCCTGGAGGGCTACATCGCCGCCGACTACGGGTGGCGGCTGTATCGCCACTTCTTCAAGACCTACAACGAGAAGCTGTGGGGGGTTCCCGCCTCCACCCTGTCGGCCGACTTCGCCGCCCAGCGCATCAAGGGCATGTCCCTGGTCGACGCGGTGTGGGAGCCGATCCGGGCCAAGCTGTTCGGCCGTCGCGACAAGGCCAACCAGGTGACGAGCCTGATCGAGGAGTTCCAGTACCCGAAGTACGGGCCCGGCATGATGTGGGAGCGGTGTCGCGACCTGATCCAAGAGGCTGGGGTCCAAGTGGTCACCGAGACCGAGGTGGTGGCCATCGACCATCTCGACGGCCGGGCCGTGTCGGTCACCTCCGTGCACGACGGGGTCGATCGCACCTGGCCGGCCGATCACGTCGTCTCGTCCATGCCCTTCCCGCATCTGCTGCGGGCCATGCGCCCGGCGGTGCCCGACGACGTGCGCCGGGCCGCCGACGGGTTGGCGTTCCGCGACTTCCTGACCGTGGCGCTGGTGATCCCCGAGGCCGACGGCTTTCCGGACAACTGGATCTACATCCACTCCCCGGAGGTGGCGGTGGGCCGCATCCAGAACTTCGGGTCGTGGTCGCCGTACCTGGTCAAGGACGGTCGCACCTGCCTGGGCCTGGAGTACTTCGTGTTCGAGGGCGACGAGATGTGGACCAAGGCCGACGACGACCTGATCGACCAAGCCAGCCACGAGCTCGAGGTGCTCGGCCTGGTGCCCGCCCAGGTCGTCGAAGCCGGCTACGTGGTGCGCATGCCCAAGGCCTACCCCGTCTACGACACCACCTACCGGGCCAACGTGGCCGTGCTGCGAGCGTGGCTGGAGGCGAACGCACCCAACGTGCACCCGGTCGGGCGCAACGGCATGCACAAGTACAACAACCAGGACCACTCCATGTACACGGCCATGCTCACCGTGGAGAACATCCTGGGCGCCCACCACGACATCTGGAACGTCAACGTCGAAGGCGAGTACCACGAACAGGTGCGTTCGGCGGCACCTGGCGGGGATGGTGGTCGCTCCGGCGTCGGCGAGACCGGCACCGGGCGTGACGCGCCGGTGATCGCTCGGGACGCCTACCCCCCGGACCACCCCCTGCACGTGGACCCGACCGGCGTGGCATGAGCCTGTCCGAGATCGCCCACGCCGCCGGCCTGCGCCGGATCCACGTGCTGGCCTGGCGGGACCTGGCCGACGTCGAGGCCGGCGGTTCCGAGGTGCACGCGGCCGAGGTGGTGCGCCGCTGGGCCGAGGCCGGGCTCGAGGTCACCATGCGCACGTCCTACGCCCAGGGCCACCCACCCGAGGCGATCCGGGACGGCTATCGGGTGGTGCGCAAGCACGGTCGCTTCATGGTCTTCCCCACGACGGTGCTGGCCGAGCTGACCGGCCGGATGGGTCCCTACGACGGCCTGGTCGAGTACTGGAACGGCACGCCCTACCTGAGTCCGCTGTGGGCTCGAGGTCCGCACATCACCGTGGTCCACCACGTCCATCGCGACATGTGGCGCCTGGTGCTCGACGAGCGGCTGGCGCCGTGGGGCGAGTTCATCGAGCGACATGTGGCGCCGCCGTTCTACCGCCACACGCCGCTGGTGACCCTGTCGGAGTCGTCTCGTCGGGAGCTGATCGACTACCTCCACTTCTCCGCCTCCCAGATCACCGTCGTGCCGCCCGGCATCGACGCCCGCTACACGCCCGGCGGCGTGCGCAGCCCGGTGCCCCTGGTGGTGGCCGTCGGCCGGCTCATGGCCCCCAAGCGCTTCGACGAGCTGATCCGGGTCATGGCCGAGGTCCGCGGGCACCACCCCACCGCTCAGTTGGTGATCGTGGGCGACGGCTATGAGCGACTGGCCCTGGAGGCCCAGATCTCCGACCTGGATGCCACCGACTGGATCCGCCTGGCCGGCCACGTGTCCGACGAGGAGCTCATCGCCCTGTACCGCTCCGCGTGGCTGGTGGCCAGTGGGTCGATCGCCGAAGGCTGGGGCATGACCCTGACCGAGGCGGCGGCCTGTGCCACTCCGGCGGTGGCCACTCGCATCAACGGTCACACCGACGCCGTGCTCGACGGCCGGAGCGGACTGCTGGCCGACGGCTCGAGGGACCTGGCGGCCAAGATCGCACGGGTGCTGGGCGACGACGATCTGCGCCGGCGCCTGAGCGAAGGTGCCAGCAAGTACGCGGCCCAGCTCACCTGGGACGCCACCGCCGTGGGTGTGCTCACCCCGCTGGCCGACGCAGCACTGCGGCGCCGCCTGCGTTCGGGCGGATACCCGACTCGGTGAGCGACACCACCACCATCGAGGTTCCTTCGGCGCGCCGAGGCCGCGGCGCCGGCTACTGGTTGTCCATCGCCATCCCGGCGCTGCTGACCTATGTGCCGCTGCTGCTGACCCAACCCGGGGAGGTGGGTGCCGACACCAAGACCTATCTGTACCTGAACCCGACCAAGGTCCTGTCCGAGGCACCCTACGTCTGGAACAGCCAGATCGGCATGGGCACCGTGACCCACCAGTACATCGGCTACCTGTGGCCGATGGGTCCCTTCTACTGGCTGTTCCAGCAGATCGGCGTGCCCGACTGGTTCGCCCAGCGCATCTGGCTGGGCACGCTCATGCTGGCCGCCGGGCTCGGCGTGCGGTACCTGTGTCGCACGCTGGGTTGGGGCGAGCAGGACCGCCCGGACGCGGCGGCCTGGGGCGGGATCCTGGTGGCCAGCCTGGCCTACATGTTCAGCCCGTACCTGCTCGAGTACGCGGCGCGCATCTCGGTGATCCTGCTGCCCTGGGCCGCCCTGCCCTGGATGATCGCCCTCACGGCCAAGGCTCTGCGCCACGGCGGGTGGCGCTACCCGGCGCTGTTCGCGCTGGTGGTGCTGACGGTGGGGGGCATCAACGCCACGGCCCTGATCATGATCGGGACCGGTCCGCTGCTCTATGTGGTGTGGGCGGTGTTCGTCGACCACGAGGTGACCGGGCGCGAGGCGCTGGCCGCACTGTGGCGTCTGGGACTGCTCACCCTGGTGACCTCGCTGTGGTGGATCGCCGGGCTGTGGGCCGAGGGCCGCTACGGGCTGCCGGTGATCAAGTACACCGAGACCTACAAGACGGTGGCCGAGGTTTCGAGCGCCCCGGAGGTGCTGCGGGGGCTCGGGTACTGGTTCTTCTACGGCGACGACAAGCTCGGACCCTGGACGGCGCCGAGCGCGACCTACACCACCAACCTGGCCGCCCTCAGCCTCTCCTACCTCGTCCCGCTGCTGGCCATCGTGGCCGCCGCGCTGGTGCGCTGGCGTTACCGGGCCCTGTTCCTGGCCATCACCGTGGTGGGCGCCTTCACCGCCGTGGCGTCGCACCCGTGGAGCAACCCGTCGCTGACCGGTGCCCTGTTCAAGGCCTTCACCCGCACCGATGCCGGGCTGGCCCTGCGCTCGACCCCTCGAGCCGTACCCCTGGTGATCCTCGGGCTGGCCCTGTTCCTGGGGGCCGGTGTGACGGCCCTGGGTCGCCTGCGCCCCAACTTCTCGATCGGGCTCACCGGGCTGGCCTCGTTGGTGCTGTTCGCCAACCTGTCCACCCTGTGGACCGGGCAGATGGTGGCCAAGAACCTCGAGCGGCCCGAGAACATCCCCAGCTACTGGACCCAGGCCGCCAACTACCTGCAGAGCCAGGGCTCGGCCACGCGGGTGCTCGAGGTGCCCGGTTCGGACTTCGCCAGCTACCGCTGGGGCAACACCGTCGATCCGATCACCCCGGGGCTGATGACCCGCCCGTATGTGGCCCACGAACTGTTCCAGTACGGCTCGGCCCAGTCCGCCTCGCTGCTCGACGCCTTCGACACCCGCTTCGCCGAAGGGGACATGGATCCCCGGGCCATCGCCCCCATCGCCCGGCTCATGGGTGCCGGTGACGTGGTGGACCGCAGCGACCTGCAGTACGAGCGGTACCGCACGGCCCGTCCCGTGCCTGTCTGGGACTTGCTGACCAACGCCCCCGGGCTGGCTACGCCCAAGGGGTTCGGGCCGTCGACACCCAACGTGGCCGGCCCCACCCAGCCCATGGTCGACGAGGTCGCCCTGGGCACCGACCCGACGCTGCCCAACCCCCCCAAGGTGGCCAGCTTCGCCGTAGACCAGCCGGCCAACATCGTGCGCACCCATCCCTCCAGCGGTTCGCTGCTGATGGCCGGCGATGCCGACGGCCTGGTGGACGCGGCCCCTCTCGGCCTGCTCGACGGGCCCCAGGCCGCCTTCTTCTCCGCCTCCTACGCCACCGATCCCACCGGCTTCGCCAAGATCTACGACGACAACGCCACCCTGGTGGTCACCGACACCAACCGCAAGCGGGCCGAGCGCTGGGGCACCATCCGGGAGCAGACCGGCTACACCGAGCAGGCCGACGAGGTCGCGCCCTATGACCCCACCGACCAGCGCCTGGACGTGTTCCCCGGTGAGACCTCGGCCGACCAGACCGTGACCGAGCAGCGGGGTGGGGCCACGCTGACGGCCAGCGACTACGGCAACCCGGTGACCTACACACCCGATGACCGGCCGGCCAACGCCATGGACGGCGATCCTCAGAGCGCCTGGCGGGTCGGCGCCCTGGAGGATCCGACCGGGGCCCACCTCGACATCGCCATCGACCACCAGGTCACCACCGACCACATGCAGCTGCTCCAGCCCATCAACCTGGTGCGCAACCGTTGGCTGACCCGGGTCTCGCTGCGCTTCGATGACCGCAAGCCCATCGTGGTCGACCTGGACGCGTCGTCGCGGACCCAACCCGGCCAGACGGTCCGCTTCCCCACCCAGACGTTCCACCACCTGACCATCACCGTGGTGGGCACCAACATCGCCAAGCGTCCCGAGTACGACGGCGTCTCGGGCGTCGGCTTCGCCGAGATCACCATCCCCGGCGTCAACAAGGTGGACGAGGTGGTCCGACCTCCGACCGACTTGTTGTCCCGGGCCGGCGCGTCGTCCATCGACCATCCGCTGGTCGAGCTGTTCACCCGTCTGCGCTCCAACCCGGCCGAGCCCGTGCGCCTCGACGAGGAGGTGCGGATGAACCGGTTGATCCAGCTGCCCACGGCCCGATCCTTCTCGATCACCGGGTCCGCGGCCCTGTCCGACTACGTGCCCGACGCCACCATCGACCAGCTGGTGGGCATCCCCGACGCCAGCCAGGGCGGCATCACAGCCACGTCGTCGGGCCACCTGCAGGGCTCCATGGAGATGCGGGCCTCGGCCGCGCTGGACGGGGACCCCACCACCTTCTGGAGCGGGGTGTTCAACCAGGCCACCGGCGCCTGGCTGGACTACGCCTTCCCCGTACCCACCACCGTGTCGCACCTCGACCTGCAACTGGTGGCCGACGGCCGCCACTCGGTCCCCACCCAGCTGACCATCACCCCCGACGGCGATGCGTCGCGGGCGGTGGTGGTCGACATCCCGGCGGTGACCGACCAGGCCAAGGCCAATGCCACGGTGTCGGTGCCGGTGGACCTGCCCCATCCGGTGACCGGCCAGTCGCTGCGGTTCACCGTGACCGGCGCCCGGGTGGTCCAGGAGAAGGACTGGTACTCGAACGCCAAGAGCCAGGCGCCGGTGGCCATCGCCGAGCTGGGCATTCCCGGCCAGCGGATGGCCCCGGCCCCGGTTCGGCTTCGACAGCGGTTGCCGCGACGACCTGATCACCGTGGACGCCAAGCCGGTGGCCGTCCGCGTCACCGGAACCACCGCCGACGCGGTGGCCCGCAAGGAGCTCACCGTCACCGCCTGCGGTCCGACGCCCATCACGCTGGGCAAGGGAGACCACATCCTGCGCACGGCCACCGGGCGCCAGCTCGGGATCGACATCGACCAACTGGCCCTGACCTCGGCGCCGGGCGGCGCGGCCCAGCCCCTCCGCACGTTGACCACGGCCAAGGCCGCGGCCGCGCCGGGCCCGAAGGTGGTGACCGACCACACCGGTCGGGTCAGCTACGACCTCACCGTCCCCAAGGCCACCAAGGCGTTCTGGTTGGCGGTGGACCAGTCCTGGAGCGTGGGATGGCAGGCCACGGTCAACGGCAAGAAGCTGCCCCCGCCCCAGGTCATCGACGGCTACGGCAACGGGTGGCTCATCGATCCCGCCGTCTACGGCACCGGTCCGCTCACCATCCACGTGTCCTGGCAGCCGCAGACCACGGTGTGGGTGGCGCTGGGGCTCAGCGCCCTCGGCGTCCTGGTCTCGTTGGTGCTGGTGGCCATCGGGAAGGGTCGTCGCCGGGCGCGCCGGGTGGCGCTGGGCGCCGACTTCCCGTCCGAACCGCGGCTGGCCCGGCTGTTCACCGAGCACGCCGGACCGATCGGCGTGCGGACCAGCCTGGTGGCCACCGCCGCGTTCGCGGGCTTCGTGGCCCTGAACACGCCCTGGCACGGCTGGTCGGTCCCGGTCCTGGTGGTCATCGTGGCCGCCACCGTGTTCGGCACCTTCCGGCACCGCCACGGTCGGGCGGTGGCCACGCTGATGGCGGCCGGCTCGCTCGGCCTCGCCGCGCTGTACATCTTCCAGGCCCAGCTACGGCACCCGAACCCCGCCGACTTCCAGTGGGCCGTGCAATTCGACAAGGTCAACGTGCTGGGCCTGCTGGCGCTGTACCTGCTGCTGGTCGAGGCCGTGCGGGAGCTGGTGATCCGACGTCGCTCAGTCGTCTGAGGGCGGACGTCGGTTCTGCTTGCGCTGCGACTGCGCCCGCTTGGCGTCGAGCCGGCGCTGGCGCGCCGCCCGTGACGGCCGGGTGGCCCGCCGAGCGCGGGGGACGTGCAGGGCTGCGCCCAGAGCCGCCGCCAGGCGTTGCTGGGCCAGGACCCGGTTGCGGGCCTGGGAGCGCTCGTCGTCGACCACCACCCGCACCTCCGGACCCACCTTGTCCAGCAGGCGGGCCCGCTGGGATTCGGTCAGCGACTCCGACGCAGCTACGTCGAAGCGCAGCTCGACCCGGGTGTTGGCCCGGTTGGCATGCTGGCCCCCCGGTCCACCGCTGGGCCCGAAGCGCTCGGTCAGCTCGTCCAGCGCGATGGCGCAGCCCGGCGCCACCTGCAGGAAGGCCTCCGACGACACGCGGGCATGGTAACGACCCAGCGCTCCACGGGGAGCGTCGAACAGGTCGAGCTCCACGGGGAGCGTCGAAGGTCGAGCTCCAGGGGAGCGTCGACAGCTCGGGTTAGTGTCACGTCGTGACCCCTGATGCCGCCGGCCCGCCTGTCGTCCTGGTCCACGGGTTCGCCAGCTCCGGGGTGCGCACCTGGGGTGAGAGCGGGTGGCTCGACCTGCTGGCCGACGCCGGCCGCCAGGTGGTGGCGATCGATCTCCTTGGTCACGGTGGGTCCGACAAGCCCCACGATCCGCAGGCCTATGCCCAGCTCGAGGAGCTGGCGCTGGCCGAGTTCCCCGACGAGGCGGTGGATGCCATCGGCTTCTCGTTGGGGGCCCGCACCCTGCTGGTGCTGGCCGCCGCCCACCCGGAGCGCTTTCACCGCCTGGTGCTGGCCGGCGCGGGCGCCAACCTCCTGCGATCCGATCAGAGCTCGGCGGAGCTGGCCGACCACATCGAGCGGGCCGAGGAGCTGGCCCCCGACGCCTCGCCGGTGGCCCAGTACTTCCGGGCCCAGGCCCGAGAGCCGGGTAGCGACCCGATCGCTCTGGCCGCCTGCATGCGCCGGACAGCACCTCCCATCACGCCGGAGCTGCTGGCCCGGATCACGTGCCCGGTCCTGGTGGTCATCGGCGACCGCGACTTCGCGGGGCCCGGCGAGCCGCTGGCCGAGCTCCTGGCCGACGCCCGGGTGGTGACGCTGCGTGGAGTCGACCACTTCGCCACGCCCAAGGACTTCGGGTTCCTCGATGCCGGCCTCGACTTCGTCGGGGCCGCACTGGGCTGAAGCGGCGGACCGTGGCCGACTTCGTCCTGGCCGTCGACCTGGACGGGGTGTGCGCCGACCACGCCGCAGCCTTCGCCCGGGTGGTGGCCGAAGCGCGCGGCATCGATCCCGCCTCGCTCGATCCCCAGCGCAGCTGGAACTTCCACGAGTGGGGCCTCAGCGACGAGGACTTCGAGGTGTTGCACCGCCGGGCCGTGCTCGAGCACCGGATGTTCCGCGACATGCCGGTGGTGGCCGGCGCGGCGGAGGCGCTGTGGCGGCTCAGCGATGCGGGGGTGTGGATCCGCATCGTCACCCACCGCCTCTACGCCAACTGGGGCCACGCCATCGCCGTGGGCGACACCGTGGAGTGGCTGGACCGGGTGGGCATCCCGTACCGGGATCTCTGCTTCCTCGGGGCCAAGCCGGAGGTCGAGGCCGACCTCTACGTCGAGGACGCACCCCACAACCTGGCCGAGCTGGTGGCGGCCGGCAACCAGGTCGTGGTGTTCGACCAGCCCTACAACCGCGACGTCGCGGGTCGGCGGGCCCGCTCCTGGACCGAGGTGGAGGCGGCGGTGGTCGAGCTGCGCCTGGCGCGGGGCCAGGCGGTTCAGGAGGCGCTGGCGCTCCCCCATCCGGCTGGGGAGCGGTTGCGCAGCCAGATCGGGTCGGGCCGCCGGGCTCAACCCGATCGGCGACCGGCCGATGAGTAGGGCGAGCCGTACTGGGGCTCCGGACCAGATGTGGGAACGCGCGTGAACCGAACCATCGACCGTGAGCAGGAGCAGGGGAAGCTCCGTGCCGGCGATGTCGGGGCGCGGGCCGGGCGCGACCTGGCCGTGATCGTGGCCGTGGGGACGCTGGCCGCGACCCTGCTCTGGTACACGGGTGCCTTGGCCGACCTGACCGACTGGGCCGACGACCTGACCGGCCGGGGGCGCAGCGGGTTGCTGGCCGTGCTGGTCATCCTGCCCATCGGGGCCACCATCTTCGCCGTGCGCCGCTACCGCGACGCCAAAGCCACCCGGGCCACCCTCTACCGGCTCTCGTACCACGACGCGCTGACCGGTCTCGCCAACCGCCGCTTCCTGGGCGACGGCTTCGATCAGATGCTGAAGATGACTCGCCGTCGCAACGGCCGGATCGCGGTGGTGTTCGTCGATCTGGACGGGCTCGAAGAGGTCAACCAGAGCTTCGGCCAGGCCATCGGCGACCAGCTGGTGGTGGCCATGGCCGCTCGACTCAGCGAGGTCATCGGACCCGAGGACCGGGCCGTGCGCTACGGAGGCGATCAGTTCGTCCTGTTCTGCCCCGACGTGGCCACCACCCAGTCGGCCGAGCGCATCGCCCGAGCGGTGGTCGACGCGGTCGAGACCCCCTTCCAGATGGGCGAGGCCACGGTGGCGGTCTCGGCCAACATCGGTATGGCCATCACCGAGGAGCGCTGCTCGCGTCCCGACGAGGTCCTGCGCGACGCCGACGCCGCGCTGCACCAGGCCAAGCAGGCGGGGCGCGGCTGCTACGCCATGTTCGATCGGGCCATGCGCGACCAGATCACTCCCTCGACCGCCGAGCGCCACCTGCGACGGGCCCTCGATCACGGCGAGCTGCGCCTCTACTACCAACCCATCGTCTCGCTGTGGACCAAGCGGCTGGTGGGCGTCGAGGCGCTGCTGCGCTGGAACGAGCCCAATCGCGGGGTGGTCGACCACGACGAGTTCATGGACGCCCTGGAGGACACCGGGCTGATCGTGCCCATCGGGGGCTGGATCATCGAGGAGGTGGCCCGCCAGTGCCGGGCCTGGCACGACGCCTTCCCCGACCGTCCCACCCTGACGGTGAAGATCAACGTGTCCGAGCGCCAGCTGGGCCAGGCCAACTTCGTGGCCCAGGTCCAGAGCGCACTGGACCGGTCCCGCGCCGACCCGGCCTGGATCTACCTCGAGATCGCCGAGGGCGTGCTCATGCACGACCCGGCGGCCATCGCCGACGTGCTGGCCGAGGTTCGGGGTCTGGGGGTGAACCTGGCCATCGACCACTTCGGCACCGGCTACTCCTCGCTCATCCATCTGCGTCGGCTGCAGCTGGCCATGCTGACCATCGACCGATCGTTCGTGGACGGCCTGGTGGGCTCGCACGAGGACACCACCATCGTCGAGCACGTCATCGGCATGGCCAAGGCGCTGGGCATGGTCACCGTGGCCGAAGGGGTGGAGGAGGCCGAGCAGGTGGAGCGGCTGCGCGCGCTCAACTGCGATCTGGCCCAGGGCTGGTACTTCAGCCATCCCCAGCCGCCCTCGGTGATCACCGAGCTGCTGGCCGAGGGGGGTGGCGAGGAGTGGGAGCCGCCGGAGAAGCCCGCGGACGACTACGCCGCCCCCGTGGTGGTGGTGGACCGCTTCGAGCCGGCTTCCGCGGCAGAGCGGTAGAGGGCGTCAGCCACCTGGTGGGCTCGGGCCGCGGTGGCGAAGTCCGGGCTGGCGGGCACGCCACGGGCCACCGATTCGATGAAGGCCTGGTCGGGATTGCGCACCTCGAGGCCGAGGCCGTGCAGGGCCAGGGTGAGATCCGTTCCGCCCACCGATCCCACGTCGTCACCCGGCCGTGTCCAGTGCACCGGCCCCCAGACGTCGTCCTCCAACCAGAAGTGGGCCCGTTCGCAGATGACCTCGACCCGGCGCAGGCTGGGTCGTTCGAGCAGGTCGTGCCACACCGACACCAACGACCCAAGGGCACCCGAGGAGAACTCCAAGGTGGCCGCGAACACATCCTCGATGCCGGCGAGCTGGTGGAACTCACGCGAGCTGGCCGACACGGCGTCGATCGGACCGAACAGCCACTCCAGGATGTCAAGGTCGTGGATCGAGTGCTCGAGCAGGGTGCCCGAGCCGGCTTTGGTGGGGTCGGCCCGCCAGGTCGACCCGTACTGGCCCTGGACGGGCAGGTACTGGTCGTCGCGGAGCACCACGCTCATCACCCGCCCGTGCTCGGGGCGTTGCACCAGGTGACGCAGGTACAGCAACGCCGGGGAGTCACGCAGCACCAGGCCGACCTGGTTCACCACCCCGGCCGCCTCCACCGCCGCCACCATGGCCCGGGCCGAGACCAGGTCGACGGCCAGGGGCTTCTCGCAGAACACCGGGAGTCCCCGGGCCGCCACCGCCTCGACCAGGCGCGGGTGCTCGGCGGTCCAGGCGCACACGTAGACGGCATCCACCCCGTCGAGCACGTCGTCCTCGTGCGCCGCCACCGTGGCACCGCTCGCCGCGGCGAAGGCATCTGCCTTGGCCGGATCGGGGTCGTGAACCAGCGCGATCTCGGCGTCCACCCCGGAGGTGTGGAGCATCTTGCCGTGGTGGTGGGCGATGAACCCGCCCCCCAGGAACCCGACTCGCACGGTCATGCGGGCATGCTACGCGTCGGGCGTCAGCCCAGATCCGCTGCGGGAACCGCGGCCACCCGCGCTTGGAAGACGCCCACCGTGTCGGGGATCGAATCGGTGCCGTCGATCTGGGCCTGGGGGCCGTCGGCCTGCAGGAAGTACAGTCCGAGCAGGAGTCGCCCACGGCGCAGGAGCACCACGACCGCCCGCTCCGGCGGTTGGCCCGCGGCGGGGGCCTCCACCGACAGCGCGACCCGGTCCATCCCGGTCGGGCGTACCGGTCCCAGGCCGCCTTGGGTGCGGATTCGCCAGGGCTTCGGGCAGTGCGACGAGGCACCGCGCATCTCGGCCATGGCCTCGGCTGCGCCGGCCTGGTCTCGGTAGAGCACCGCTTCGGTGCTCATCACCGGATCGCCGGTCGAATCGCTCACCGCCACCTGGTGTCGGGCCTGGCGCCGGGCCTCGCTGGCGAAGTGGTGCGAGCACAGGTCGAGGGTGGGCTGGCTCAGCTGGTCGCCCTGCTCGATCAGGCGGGCGGTGTAGCCCGGGCCGAGGTCGTCGGCAGCCACGCCCACCCGGGCCAGCAGAGCCTGGTCGCGGTCGGCTGGCATGGGGTTGGCCGCGGTGGCCACGTCGCCCACCGGCGCCACCGGGTGCAGGGTGGCCCGTTGCACCACGGCGACGGCGACGGCCAGCAGCGCCAACAGGCCGAGGACCACCACGATGCGCCGAGCCACCATGCGATGGGCAGACTAGGGCATGCCCCGGGTGAGCGAGGATCACAAGCAGGCAGTGCGGCGACGCCTCCTGGACGCGGCGATGACCTGTCTGGAGCGGAACGGATTCCAGGACATCACCACCCGCGAGCTGCTGGCCGAGGCCCGTCTGTCCACCGGGACCTTCTACAACTACTTCCGGTCCAAGGAGGACCTGTACGCCACCCTGGCCGCCGAGGCGATCACCGCCGATGTCGCCCGGGTGATGGCGGACCGGCGGGGCTCGGCGGTGGGCCAGGGGCTGCTGCGCTTCTTGCAGGACTTCCTGTTGGCCAACACCACCAGCGCGGCGGCGGTGGCCAGCTTCCGGTCCCGGATGTCGGACCGACCCGAGGCGGCCGAGGCCATCGGCCGGCTGAACCAGTTCGTGATCGCCACGTTCGCCCCTCTGGTGGCCGAATCGGTGGAGGACGGCTTCCTGCGCGCCGATCTGGATGCCGAGGCCCTGGTGGAGCTGATCGACGTGATGTGGGACGGCATGGGTCGGCGCAGCGCGGCAGATGCCTTCCAGACCAGCTACGCCCGGGTGGCCCGGGTGCTGGTCCAGCTGCTGCTGGACGGGATCGTCTCCCCGGCCCGGCGCAGCGAGATCCCGAACGCCTAGTGCGAGACCGGAATACCTGAGCGGATTGGTCTGTTATGGGCTGTAATCTTGTAATTCAAGTAGCAAAGCCGTCGGGAGACGGCGTGAACTCAGGAGCCGACATGGCTGAGACGACCATCCAGACGCTACCGGTGCTGCCTTTGAGCCAGGGCGTGGTCCTCCCCCAGATGGTGGTCACCATCGCCCTGGAGACCGACGAGGCCCGAGCCGTGGCCGCGGCGGCGGGGACCGGCGGGCGCCTGCTGCTGGTTCCCCGTCTCGATGGCCGCTACGCCCAGGTGGGCACGGTGGCCAGCGTCGAGGACCGCGGCCCGCTGCCCAACGGCGCACCCGCGTTGGTGATTCGAGCCGAGCGGCGGGCCCGGGTGGGTGCCGGCGTGGTCGGCGAGGGCGACGCCCTGTGGGTGCAGGCCGAGCTGGTCGACGACTCGACCCCCACCGAACGCACCCACGAGCTGGCCCGTGAGTACCGTGCCGCGGCCGGACTGCTGCTGGAACGATTGGGCGGCCGGCGCATGAGTGCCATGCTGCGCGACGTCGAGGAGCCCGGAGCTCTGGCCGACACCGCCGGGTGGTGGCCCGACCTGTCGATCGAGCGCAAGGTCGAGCTGCTGGAGGCCACCGACGTGGACCAGCGCCTGGAGATGGTCACCGCCTGGGTCAAGGAGGCGCTGGCCGACGGCGAGCTGGCCGACCGCATCCGTTCGGATGTGTCCGAAGGCATGGAGAAGACCCAGCGTGAGTTCCTGCTGCGCCAACAGCTGGCCGCTATCCGGCGTGAGCTGGGCGAAGAGGGTGACGACGAGGACGGGATCGAGGCCTACCGGGAGCGGCTGGCCGACCGGGACATCCCGGCGGAGGTCGCGGCGGCCATCGAGCGCGAGCTGGGACGCCTGGAGCGCACCAGTCCGCAGGCCGCCGAGTCGGGCTGGATCCGCACCTGGCTCGACACCGTCATCGAGCTGCCCTGGGGTGTGCGCTCCACCGACCACCTGGACCTGGGCGATGCCCGGACCGTGCTCGATGCCGACCACTCCGGACTGGAGGAGGTGAAGGACCGCATCGTCGAGGAGCTCGCCGTGCGCAAGCTGCGGCTGGCTCGGGCGGGCGCGCCGGATTCCCCGGCCGGTCGGGACCGGCCGTCCATCCTGGTGCTGGTGGGTCCGCCCGGTGTGGGCAAGACTTCGCTCGGCGAGTCGGTGGCCCGCGCCCTGGGTCGCTCGTTCGTCCGGGTGGCGCTGGGCGGCGTGCGTGACGAGGCGGAGATCCGTGGGCACCGCCGTACCTACGTCGGCGCCCAGCCGGGCCGCATCGTGCGGGCCATGGTCGAAGCGGGCACCATGAACCCGGTTTTCCTGCTCGACGAGATCGACAAGGTGGGCAGCGATTGGCGTGGCGATCCCTCGTCGGCCCTGCTCGAGGTGCTGGACCCCGCGCAGAACCACTCCTTCCGGGATCACTACCTGGAGGTCGACCTGGACCTGTCCGGTGTCCTGTTCATCGCCACCGCCAACGTCCTCGACACCATCCCCGCTCCCCTGCTCGACCGCTTGGAGGTCATCACCCTCGACGGCTACACCGACGAGGAGAAGGTGGTCATCGCCCGTGACCACCTGCTGGCCCGCCAGGTGGAGCGCAACGGGCTGGAACCCGACGAGGTCGAGGTCACCGACGAGGCCCTGGCCACGCTGGTGTCGGACTACACCCGTGAGGCCGGCGTGCGCAGCCTGGAGCGCCAGTTGGGCAAAGTCCTGCGCAAGACAGCCACGCAAGTGGCTGCGAGGGCTGACACGCAAGTGGCTGCGAGGGCTGACACGCAAGTGGCTGCGAGGGCTGACACCGAGGTGTTCACCGTCGATGTGGCCGCGGTTCGCCAGGCGTTGGGCCGGGCCCGGGTCACTCGCGACGAGGCCAACCGGACCCCGGCCACCGGGGTGGTGAACGGCTTGGCCGTCACCGGCGCGGGCGGGGACGTCCTGGTGGTCGAGGCCACGGCCATGGACGGCGAGCAGGGGCTCACCCTCACTGGCCAGCTGGGCGACGTGATGACCGAATCGGGCCAGATCGCGCTGTCCTTCATCCGGGCCAACCGCCAGGAGTTGGGCATCGACCCGGTGGCGTTGGAACGTCGCATCCATGTGCACTTCCCCGCGGGAGCGGTGCCCAAGGACGGGCCCTCGGCCGGGGTCACCATGACCACGGCGCTGGCCAGCCTCCTCAGCGATCGCCCGGTGAAGCCCTCGGTGGCCATGACCGGGGAGGTCACCCTGCAGGGCAAGGTGCTGCCCATCGGGGGCGTCAAGCAGAAGTTGCTGGCCGCCCACCGGGCCGGCATCACCGACGTCATCATCCCCGCCCGCAACGAGCCTGATCTCGACGACCTGCCCGACACCATCCGGGACGGGCTGGTCATCCACCCGGTGGCCGACGTGCGCGAGGTGCTCGAGCTGGCGCTGGAGCCCGCGGCGGTGGCCGCCTGACCTAACCGAAGCGCCGGGTCAGGAAGTCGACCAGCAGGTCGTTGGCGGCCTGGGGCTGCTCGGCCTGGGTGAAGTGGCCACAGCGGGCCAGCTCGCGCATCTCCAGGTCCCCCACCAGCTCGGGCATCCCCTGAGCCAGGGCCGGGGTCAGGACCGGGTCCCACTCGGCGGTGACCATCAGGCACGGCACACCGTCGATGTGGGCGCCCTCCTGTTCGGGGGTGAGCTCCCAGTTGCGATCGAAGTTGCGATACCAGTTCAACCCGCCGGTGAACCCGGTGGCGCGGAACGTGTCGACGTAGACGGCCATCTCGGCCGGGTCGAGGAGGGGCTGGCCCAGCCGCGGTCCGGCGATGACGCGCTCGAAGGTGGTCCCCTCGGTGACCGTCGCGGCGGCCGCGGCCACCTCCTCGGGCGACACCGCGGAGCGCCACAGGGCGTCGTAGAGGCCGGCCACATCCCGGAGCAGGATCTCGTCGGCCCGACCGGGCTCCTGGAACTCGACGATGTAGTTGCCGTCGCCGCCCAGCATGCGGAACACCTCGGTGGGCCGCACCGGCATCCGCGCCACGAACGGCGTGTTGAGCCCCACGATTCCGGCCACCCGATCGGGGTGCAGCAGGGGCATCTGCCAGACCACGAAACCGCCCCAGTCGTGGCCCACGAACACGGCTCGCTCGACGCCCAGGTGATCGAGCAGGCCGACGAGGTCGCCGGTCAGGTGGAAGATGTCGTAGTCCTCGATCGCTTCGGGGCGGGAGCTGCCGCCGTAGCCACGCTGATCGGGGGCGATGGCCCGGAAGCCGGCGGCCGCCACCGCCGGGAGCTGGTCGCGCCACCCGTAGGCCAGGTCGGGGAAGCCGTGGGAGAACACCACCACCGGTCGGCTGTCGTCGACGGGATCCGGGTCGGCCTCGTAGAGCGAGAGGGTGACGTCGTCGAGCTCGACCAGGCGCTGGGTGGCGCCGGGGATCTGGTAGGTCATGATGGCTCCGAACGGGTGTCTGGGCGGATTCCGAAGGTGCCCGAGTCGACGAGGGCGCGGCTCAGCGGGCGGACCAGCTCACGCAGGCGCTGGCAGCCGTCGGCCCCCAGGCGGTCCCAGGGGGCCATGGTCAACTCGTCGGTGCGGGCCTCGAGGTCAAGCCGATGGGCTCGGCCTTCCTCGGTGGGCGACTCGTGCTCGTCGAGCCAACCGCGCTCGACCAGGCCGTGGCGGGCCATGGTCCACTCCTCGTCGGTCCGGGCCCGGGTGTGCTGGAGCACAGCGCGGGGCACCTCACCGCTGGCCGCGTGGATGATGAGGGCCTCCAGACCGGAGATCCCCTGCTCCACCAGGCAGGCGATGTGGGCGTCGCCGCGGAACTCCCGTAGCAGGGTCACTGCGTGCCACAGCGCCAGATGGGGGGGATCGGGCCAGTCGAGGGCGGCGTGCGCGGCGTAGAGCGGCCGTCCGTCGAGGGTGCAGGCCTCGGTGGCCACCCGTGCCAGCCGGGCGGCCTCGGCCACCGCCTCGCCTTCCAGGGTGTCGCCCAGGACCCGCCGCAGCGTGGCGTCGACACCGGCCCGCCGGGCGCCGAGGAGGTCGGCCGGGCTGGCCAGGGCCCAGGCCGCCGGGATGGCGGCCCGCACCAGGTCGGGTGAGAAGTTGTAGAAGGTGGCGATCACGACCTCGGCGGCAACCGGCCCGAGGGCCGCGGCCCGGGACGCGAAGTAGCCCATCTGGCGATCGACGATGCCCAGTGCCGCGTAGGCCTCGGCCGGCTCGGGCGCGAAGTAGACGCACCCGTGATAGGGCTCGAGCGTCCGATGCATCTTTCGGGCGAGCGTCGATTCGAGCGTCGTCAAGGGTCCCCCCGGGCCGTCGAGGCCCGAGCCTATGTTGCCGGAGGACGGGTGCCGGGGAGGGCTGAGCTCAGCCGGCGGCGGCGGAAGCCCGCACCAGGGCGTGTTGCACCAGCTCGAGCAGCGCCATCTTGGTGGCCGCCCGATCACGGGCGTCGGTGGTCACCATCGGGACGTCGTCGGGCACGGTGAGCGCCTCGCGGACGTCGTCGATGGAGTGCTGCTGCTTGCCGTGGAACAGGTTGACGGCCACGATGAACGGGACGCCCTGGGTCTCCATGTAGTCCACGGCCGGGAAGCAGTCCGCCAGACGGCTGGTGTCCACCAGCACCACCGCGCCGATGGCGCCGCGGACCAGGTCGTCCCACATGAACTTGAACCGGTCCTGCCCGGGCGTGCCGAACAGGTAGAGGATCAGGTCGGAGCCGAGCGTGATGCGCCCGAAGTCCATGGCCACCGTGGTCGAGGTCTTGCCGGTGTTGGTGCCACCGGTCTCGTCGATCCCTTCGGCCACCTTGGTCATGGCGGCCTCGGTCGTCAGCGGGGCGATCTCGGAGATGGAGCCCACGAACGTGGTCTTGCCCACCGCGAACCCTCCGGCCACGATGATCTTGACCGGGAGGGGCACGCCCTCGTCGTCTGGGACAGTTTCGGCTGAGGCTGGGGCCTCAGAGCGCTTGAAGGCCATCGAGCACCCTTTCGAGCAGTTTGAGGTCCGGGCGTTCGCCCGTCTTGGAGTGTTGCGGCTGGTAACTCGTCAGGAGACCCTGCTCGGCCATGTCGCCCACCAGGACTCGCGCCACCCCGAGGGGGACGCTGAGGTGGGCGGAGATCTCGGCGATCGAGATCGGGGCATTGCAGAGGGAGACGATCTTCTTGCGTTCGAGGGCCAGTCGGGGCGCAGCGGACACGCCCTGGGGGGTGACCCGGACAAGGGTTTCGAGCGGCAGGTCGACAGACGAGCGCGTGCGACCCTGCGTGATCACGTACGAACGTACGCGAAAGGCGGGGCCGCCATCGTCGGACTCGTCGTCGAACGTGCTCATCGCGGGAGCGCGCTCTGCAGCTCTGCCCGAAGCTCGGGCGTGAGGACGGCGCCGGCCTTCTCGACCAGCACGGCCATCTCGTAGCCGACCAGTCCGACGTCGCACTCGGCGTTGGCCACGCAGGCCAGGCCCGATCCGTCGCTGATGCCCGTGACGAAGAGGAAGGCGTTCTCCATCTCGATGATCACCTCGTTCACCGCACCGCCGCCGAAGCGCCCGGCGGCTCCGTAGGCCAGACCGATCAGGCCCGAGGCCACGGCTGCGAAGCGGTCGGCGGCGTCACGGTCGAGGCCCGACGAGGTGGCGATGGGGAGCCCATCGGACGACACGACGACCGCCTCGTTCACACCGGGCACTCGCTCGGCGAAGTTCTGCACCAGCCAGTTGAGGTTCCTGGCTTCGGAGCTGAGTTCCATGGTTGAGTTCCTGTCCTCCGGGAGTCGTGCGGGGTCGTCAGGGCTTGTGGATCACGATTCGGGCGTGTCGGTACTTGGTGCATCGGCTCCACCACGGCCCTTATTGAGCCCTGAGCGGTAGCGAGACAGCATCTTGCGCACTTCCTCGGGCGATCGTTGGCTGTTGGCGGTGGTGCGGGTAGCCATCATGGGCATCCCACCGCCGGCGGCATCCTCCGAGCGCTTCTTGGGGGTCCGTCGCACCAGACCGGCCGCGGTGAGCTCAGCCGGGGCCTCGGCCTTGGCCTCGGGGGCCTCGACGGCTGCCTCGGTGGCGGTGACCACCGGGGTCTCCTCGGCCGTGGCAGGCGTGGACTCGGGGGCGACCGTGGGAGCATCGGCCACGCCGGCCACCCCGAATGCCCCGGGAACGCTGTCGAGCTCCGACAGGCCGTCGGCGCTGGGTTCAGTGGGGAGCTGGCCCGGGGCGTTCTCGACCGGTCCGGGGGCGAGCTCGTCGCTGACCAGCGATTGCAGGCCCCGCTCGAAGTCGTCGCCCTCGGGGACGGCGTCGAGGTAGCTGCCCGGTTCCTCGGTCAGGTCGTCGACCGTGGTCGCGTCATCGGCTTCGGCGGCCGGGGCGGCTTCGGCGGCCGACGCGGCTTCGGCGGCATGGACCTCGTCCGCGAACTCGACCCGGTCGAGCGTGTCCGCGAACTCCTCGAGCTCGAGGTCGACGCCGGCGGTCGCGTCGGCGGCCACGGCCGCATCGGTCTCCTCGTCGACCACCACGACGTCGGGCTCGGCCACCTCCGTGGCCGCGACCGGCGGAGCGGGGGGAGCCGCGACATCGGTGGCCTCGTCGGTGACCACCGGGGCGGTCATGGGCTGGCCGTCCACCGTGACCAGCTCGGGCGGCAGGGTCACCAGGGCGGTGACGCCACCCGAGGGCGACGAGGTCAGCCGCACGGCCACTCCGAAGCGCGACGCCAGACGGCCGATGACGATGAAGCCCAGGGAGCGGCTCAGGGCCAGACCGACGAGTGGCGGGCGGGCCAGCTGGTTGTTGGCCTCGCCCAGCTGATCGGCGCTCATGCCGATGCCCTGGTCGCTGACCGACAGCGTGTAGCCGTCCTCGGCCCGGTGGCCGACGATCTCGACGGTGGTGTCGGGCGGCGAGAAGTGGGTGGCGTTCTCCATCAGCTCGGAGAGCAGGTGCGCCAGGTCGACGGCCACGTTGCCGCCCACCGTCACGTCGTCGAGGGCCAGCAGGGAGATGCGAGCGAAGTCCTCGACCTCGCCGATGGCCACGCGGACCACGTCGGCCAGGGCGACCGGACGGCCACGGCGGCGGGGCGGCTCGGCGCCGGCCAGCACCAGCAGCGACTCAGCGTTGCGTCGCATGCGGGTGGCGAGGTGGTCGAGCTTGAAGAGGTTGTCGAGCTGGTCGGCGTCCTCCTCGTTGGCCTCGAGCTGATCGATGAACTCGATCTGGCGGTCGAGCAGCGTCTGGTTCCGGCGGGCCAGGTTGATGAAGATGTCGCCGATGCCCTTGCGCAGCAGGGCGCCCTGTTCCTCGGCCACCTCGATGGTCACGTGCTGGATCGAGTTGAAGGCGTCGGCCAGCTGGCCGATCTCGTCCTTGGAGCTGATGTCGATGGGCGCCAGGGCCTCGGTGAGCGAGGCGCCGCTCTCATCGGGGTTCCGCAGGCGCTCGACCAGCCCGGGCAGCTTGTCGGTGGACAGCGTGTAGGCCGCCGTCGTGAGCTTCTTCAGCGGCACGGTCACGGCCCGGGCCACGTAGAAGGCGATCAGGAGGGCGATGGCGATCGAGCCGAAGGCGCCGACCACGAACAGGGTGGCTTCCTGCTGGGCCTTGGACCGCAACGACTGGGCGGTGCTCGACACCTCGCCGATGATGCTGCTCTCGGCCGACTTGAGCTGGGTCAGCTGGTCGTTGGCCGCCTTGACCGTGGCGGTCTTGTCGATGGGGACGTAGTTGCCGTCCTGGTCGATGGTCACCTTGGGCGACCAGGGCGCCAGGTTGACGCCCGAGGGGGCCACCTGGGTGGGTACGCTGTTGGAGGCGTTGAGGGGGCTCGTGGTGTTCGAGTCGGCCGTCGGGTAGGCGAAGGTGACGGTGTCGAAGATCTGCTTCTCGACCGCGGCCATGGCCGCCCCGGAGGTGGAGCCCGTGGCGTTGCGCAGCAGGCTCTTCTGATCGGCGGTGGCCGAGTCGTAGTAGACGTTCTCGGCGTTGCCCTCGTTGCCGGATGCGGCGGTCAGGGCGTTGTAGACGCCGCAACTCGAGTTGACGACCTGGCAGGGCACGGCCGCCTGGCCGTTGCTGGGCCAGGTCTGGGGGAACTGACCGGCCTGCACGAGCGCCACCGACAGGGCGGCCTGGTTGGCGTCGGCAGCCTTGACCGCGTTGAGGTTGGCGAAGGTGGTCAGGCCCCGGGCCAGCTCGGGGTCATTGGCCGAGGCGGCGATGGCCGTGTTGAGCTGGGCCAGGTCGGTCGAGGCGTTGTCGTACTGGCCGATGGCGGTGGGTGCGGGGGTCTCGAGTCCGTCCACCGAACGGCGCTGGGTGTCGAGGTTGCCAAGGGCGCTGTTGACGGCGCTCACGTCCTTGGCCAGGTCCGCCGACTCCTTGCCCGGGTTCACCTTGTGCAGCGTGGTGTTGAACTGGGTGATGGCCGCGTCGGTGGCCTTGCGCTGGGCGGCCAGCTCGTCGTGCCACTGCGTGCCGGCGCTGGCCATGTAGGCCGCGGAGTAGATGGCTTCACGCTGCAGCTGATGGGCGACGTCCGCGTTGACCGCGGCCATGTTGGCCAGCTGCTCGACTCGCTGGGTCGTGCTCGCCGTGCTGAGCCGTTGACTCACGCCGACATAGCCCAGGATGAGCAGCACCAGGACCGGCGCCACGAGCACGGCGATCAGCTTGGTTCCGACCTTCATGTTCTTGAGCATCACTTGCCTCGGGTCTGTTCGATCGATCCCCGTTGGAGTCCTGCATCCATCGACCGGGCCGGCCCGATCTTGAGCGCTCGAACGACGAATTTCATCGGCGTCATCTCCCGTCGAACACCCCACCGCGGCACCCACCGCCGACGATCCCGCTCGCCGTGACGGCCACAGTAACCGCGCCGTCCGCATCCGCCGAGTTGTCGACGCGACGCAACAATCCCGCGGTGGCGCGCCGTTGCTCGCTAGTCTGTCGGCGATTCGACCGAGCTAGAGAGGACAGCGGCGTGAGCGACACTTCGCAAGGACCAGGTTGGTGGCAGGCGTCGGACGGGAAGTGGTACCCGCCCGAACAAGCTCCCGGCTACCAAGCGCCAGCAGCCGGCGCGCCGAGCGGTTCCCCCGGTGCCCCCGGCGCCACCGGCGCCGTGTCCAGCCAATGGGGCACCCTCGCCGACTGGCCCCAACGTGCCCTCGGCATCGTGATCGACTGGGCGCTGCTGCTCGCCATCTGGATCGTCGGCTACATCATCGTGATCATCCTCAACGCCATCTCCGGCGTGCTCGGGGGGCTGTTCTTCCTCGTGCTGTGGCTCTTCGAGCTGGTGGCCTGGCTGTACTACGGCTACCTGGTGGGCAACAACGGCCGCAGCCCGGGCATGGCGCTCATGGGTCTCAAGTGCGTCGGTGACGAGACGGGCCAGATCATCGGTGGTGGCACCGGTGTGGTCCGCTCCATCGCCCACATCGTCGACAGCATCATCTGCTACATCGGTTGGCTGTTCCCGCTGTGGGACGTCAAGCGCCAGACGCTGGCCGACAAGATCATGAAGACCGTCGTGCTCACCGATCAGCCGAAGGCCTCCTTCAGCGTGGAGCTGTTCAAACCCGGCTCCTGAGGCTGGCACTCGATCGCTCACATGACCGAGCCCCGGCTTCGGCCGGGGCTCGGTCGCGCCCAGGGCCCGGTTGGTGCTCGGGTCCAGACGCTCAGGGCGTGAGCGGGGCCGCCAGCAGGGTGTGGCCCATGAGGTGCCGGTCGACCGCGGCCGCGGCCGACCGTCCCTCGGCGATGGCCCACACGATCAGGCTCTGGCCCCGACCCATGTCCCCGCACACGAACACGTCGTCGACGTTGGTGGCCCAGCTCTGGTCTCGGGCCACGTTGCCGCGGTCGGTCAGATCCGACTCCCAGCGCGGCCAGCAGGCCCTCGGGCTGGGGCCCGCTGAAGCCCATGGCCAGCAGCACCAGCTCGCACGGCAGCTCGAAGTCGGTGCCGTCGACCCGCTCGAAGCTGGCGCGGCCGTCGACGATCCGGCTCTCGACCTCGTGGCCCCGCAGCCCGGTGAGCTGGCCGTCGCGTCGCCGACGAACTCGGTGGTGGTGACCGAGTAGACCCGCTCGCCGCCCTCCTCGTGGGCCGACGAGGTGCGCAGCATCAGCGGCCACAGCGGCCACGGCGTCGACTCGGCCCGCTGATCGGGTGGGCGGGGCATGATCTCGAACTGGTGGACCGACAGCGCCCCCTGGCGGTGCGCGGTGCCCAGGCAGTCGGCACCGGTGTCGCCGCCGCCGATGATGACCACCCGCTTGCCCGCCGGCGGAGATGGGGCTGACCTCGAGGTCGCCCTGCTGCACCCGGTTGGCCAGGGGCAGGAACTCCATGGCCTGGTGGATGCCGGACAGCTCGCGACCCGGGATGGGCAGGTCACGGGGCACCGTGGCCCCGCCGGCCAGCACGATGGCGTCGAACTGGTCGCGCAGTTCCTGGGCACCGATGTCGACCCCGACCTCGGTGGAGGTGCGGAACTCGGTGCCCTCGGCGCGCATCTGGTCGAGCCGGCGGTCGAGGTGGCGCTTCTCCATCTTGAACTCGGGGATGCCGTAGCGCAGCAGCCCGCCCAGGCGGTCGGCCCGCTCGAACACCACGACGGTGTGCCCGGCGCGGGTCAACTGCTGGGCGGCGGCCAGCCCGGCCGGACCCGATCCGACCACGGCCACCGACTTGCCGGTGCGCACGGTGGGCGGCACCGGGCGCACCCAGCCCTCGGCGAAGGCCCGGTCGATGATCTCGACCTCGACCTGCTTGATGGTCACAGGATCGGCGTTGATGCCGAGCACGCAGGCGGCCTCGCACGGCGCCGGGCACAGCCGCCCGGTGAACTCGGGGAAGTTGTTGGTGGCGTGCAGGCGGTCGATGGCCTCGCGCCAGTGGTCCCGGTAGACCAGGTCGTTCCAGTCGGGGATGAGGTTGCCCAGCGGGCAGCCGTTGTTGCAGAACGGGATGCCGCAGTCCATGCACCGGCTGGCCTGGGTGCGGGTCTGCTCGATCGGGAAGGGCTCGTAGACCTCGCTGCCAGTCCTTGAGGCGCACGGGCACGGCGCGCCGGCGTCGGCAGGTCCCGATCGTGCTTGAGGAAACCGGTGGTGTCTCCCATCAGACCCTCGCTGCCGCCATGATCGCCTCCATCGGATCGGTGCCGTCGATCTCCGCCCGGCGCTGTGCCTCGAGCACCCGCTTGTAGTCCCGGGGCATGACCTTGCACGAAGCGGTCCCTGGCGTTCTCCCAGTCGTCGAGGAGGCGGCGGGCAACGGCCGAATCGGTCTCGGCCAGGTGCGCCTCGATGCGGCCCTGCAGCCAGACGACGTCGTCGTCGGGGAGCGTCTCGAGGTCGACCATCTCCAGGTTGGTGCGGCTGAGGAACCAGCCATCGGGGTCGAGCACGTAGGCGATGCCGCCGGACATGCCGGCGCCGAAGTTGCGGCCGGTCTCGCCCAGCACCACCACACGCCCACCGGTCATGTACTCGCAGCCGTGGTCGCCCATGCCCTCGACCACGGCGACGGCCCCCGAGTTGCGCACGCGAACCGCTCCCCCACCACGCCCCGGAGGAACAGCTCGCCGCTGGTGGCGCCGTAGAGGATGACGTTGCCGGCGATGATGTTGTCCTCGGCCACGAAGGGCGAGTGGGCTGGGGGCCGCAGCACGATGCGCCCACCCGAGAGGCCCTTGCCCACGTAGTCGTTGGCGTCGCCCTCGAGGCGCAGGGTGATCCCCCGGGGCAGGAAGGCCCCGAAGCTCTGGCCCGCCGAGCCGGTCAAGGAGATGGTGATGGTGTCGTCGGGCAGGCCCTGGCCGCCGTGGCGCCGGGTGAGCTCGGAGCCGAGCATGGTGCCCACCGTGCGGTTGACGTTGGCGATGGGCGATCGGATCTCCACCGCGCTCGCCGCGCTCGAGGGCGGGTGCCGCGTCCGCGATGAGCCGGCGGTCGAGCGCCCGGTCGAGACCGTGGTCCTGGCTCACCGCCTGGTGCAGGTTGGTGCCCTCGACCAACGACAGGCTGATGCAGGATCGGGGTCAGGTCGAGGCCCGAAGCCTTCCAGTGGTCGACGGCCTCGGCCACGTCGAGCGGCTCGGCCCGGCCGACGGCCTCGGCCAGGGTGCGGAAGCCCGAGCTCGGCCAGCAGCTCGCGCACCTCCTCGGCGATGAACTCGAAGAAGGTGACCACGAACTCGGGCTTGCCGCTGAAGCGCTCGCGCAGCTCGGGGTTCTGGGTGGCCACGCCGACCGGGCAGGTGTCGAGGTGGCAGACCCGCATCATCACGCAGCCCGACACCACCAGCGGGGCGGTGGCGAACCCGAACTCCTCGGCCCCCAGCAGCGCGGCGATCACCACGTCGCGGCCGGTCTTGAGCTGGCCGTCGGCCTGCACCACGATGCGGTCGCGCAGGCCGTTGAGCAGCAGCGTCTGCTGGGTCTCGGCCAGGCCGAGCTCCCACGGCGCGCCGGCGTGCTTGAGCGAGGTGAGCGGTGAGGCGCCGGTTCCGCCGTCGTGGCCCGAGATCAGCACCACGTCGGCGTGCGCCTTGGACACGCCGGCGGCGACCGTGCCCACCCCGACCTCGGCCACCAGCTTCACGTGGACGCGGGCCAAGGGGTTGGCGTTCTTGAGGTCGTGGATGAGCTGGGCCAGGTCCTCGATGGAGTAGATGTCGTGGTGGGGCGGCGGGCTGATGAGCCCCACGCCCGGGGTGGAATGACGGGTCTTGGCGATCCAGGGGTAGACCTTGCTGCCGGGCAGCTGACCGCCCTCGCCCGGCTTGGCGCCCTGGGCCATCTTGATCTGCAGGTCGTCGGCGTTGACCAGGTACTCGCTGGTGACGCCGAACCGACCGGAGGCGACCTGCTTGACCGCGCTGCGGCGCAGGTCGCCGTTGTCGTCGGGGGTGAAGCGATCGGTGTCCTCGCCGCCCTCGCCGGTGTTGGACTTGCCGCCCAGCCGGTTCATGGCGATGGCCAGGGTCTCGTGGGCCTCGGCTGAGATGGATCCGTAGGACATGGCCCCGGTGGCGAAGCGCTTGACGATCTCGCTGACCGGCTCGACCTCGTCGATCGGGATGGGCGGCGTCCTCGCCCGGCTCGAGGCGGAACAGGCCCCGCAACGTGGCCAGATGGCGGCTCTGGTCGTCGACGGCGCGGGTGTACTCCTTGAAGATCTCGTAGCGCTTGGACCGGGTGGCGTGCTGGAGCTTGAAGACGGTGTCGGGGTTGAACAGGTGGTACTCGCCTTCGCGGCGCCACTGGTACTCACCGCCGACGGCCAGCTGGCGGTGGGCCTGCTCGGCTGGTCGGTCGGGGAAGGCCACGGCGTGGCGCTCCGCCACCTCGCGGGCGATCTCGTCGAGCCCGATGCCGCCGAACCGGGACACGGTGCCGGTGAAGAACTCGTCGACCAGGTCCTGGGACAGGCCGATGGCCTCGAAGATCTGGGCGCCGGTGTAGGAGGCCACCGTGGAGATGCCCATCTTGGACATCACCTTGAGCACGCCCTTGCTGCAGGCCTTGATGTAGTTGCGCACCGCCTTGACCGGGTCGGTCACCTCGGTCAGGCCCTCGGCGATGAGGTCCTCGATGGTCTCGAAGGCCAGGTAGGGGTTGATGGCCGCTGCCCCGTACCCGAGGAGCAGGGCCATGTGGTGCACTTCGCGGGCGTCGCCGGACTCGACGACCAGCCCGACCCGGGTGCGGGTCTTCTCTCGGATGAGGTGGTGGTGCACCGCCGCGACCGCCAGCAGCGACGGGATCGGCGCCAGCTCGGCCGAGCAGTCGCGGTCGGAGAGGACCAGGATGTTCGAGCCGGTCTCGATGGCCTCGCTCGCCTGCCGGCGAAGCTCGTCGAGCGCGGCGCGCAGGCCGTCGCCGCCCCCGTCGACCCGGAAGAGGCAAGGCAGCACCGTCGTGTGGAAGTCCTCCATGCCGTCGTAGGTGTCGATGGCGGTGAGCTTGGCCAGCTCGTCGTTGTCGATGATCGGACGGGTGAGCTCGATCTGGCGACAGACGCGGGCCTGCGGGTCGAGCAGGTTGCCCTCGGGGCCGATGGTGTTCGCCGAGCGAGGTGACCAGCTCCTCGCGGATGGCGTCGAGCGGCGGGTTGGTCACCTGGGCGAACAGCTGTGTGAAGTAGTCGAACAGCAGCTCGGGGTCGCGACGAGAGCACGGCCAAGGGCGTGTCGGTGCCCATCGAGCCGATGGGCTCGGCGCCGGTCCGGGCCATCGGGTCGATGAGCAGCCGGAGCTCCTCGTTCGTGTAGCCGAAGACCTGTTGTCGCTGCAGGACGCGTGGCATGCGGCTTCAGCTCGTGGGGTCGGTACGGGAGCTGGTCGAGCTCGACGAGGTGTCTCGTCGAGCCACTCGCTCGTAGGGGTGGACGGCGGCCAGGCGGCGTCTTGATCTCGTCGTCGTCCACGATGCGGCCCTTGGCCGTGTCGACCAGGAACATGCGGCCGGGTTGCAGGCGCCCCTTGTGCACCACCCTGGCCGGGTCGACGTCGAGGACGCCCACCTCGGACGCCATGACGACCAGGTCGTCGTAGGTGACCCAGTAGCGCGACGGGCGCAGCCCGTTGCGATCGAGCACCGCGCCGATGACGGTGCCGTCGGTGAAGGCGATGGACGCCGGGACCGTCCCAGGGCTCCATGAGCGAGGAGTGGTAGCGGTAGAAGGCCCGCTGGTCGAGGGGCATCGACTGCGTGGTTCTCCCACGCCTCGGGGATCATCATCAACACGGCGTGGGGCAGCGCGTAGCCGCCCAGGTGCAGCAGCTCGAGCACCTCGTCGAAGGTGGCCGAGTCGCTGGCCCCGGGGGTGCAGATCGGGAAGATGCGATCCAGGTCGCCGGGCAGCCACTCGCTGCCCAGCAGGGCCTCGCGGGCCCGCATCCAGTTGCGGTTGCCCTGCACGGTGTTGATCTCGCCGTTGTGGGCGATGTAGCGGTACGGGTGGGCCAGCGGCCAGGACGGGAAGGTGTTGGTCGAGAACCGGGAGTGGACCAGGGCCAGGGCGGATTCGACCCGCTCGTCGCGCAGGTCGGGGAAGAACTCGGCCAGCTGAGGGGTGGTGAGCATCCCCTTGTAGACGAGGGTGCGACACGACAGGCTCGGGAAGTAGACGCCGCCTTCGCCGCCCGGCGTACCCACCTCGTGCTCGATCCGCTTGCGCACGATGTAGGCCCGACGCTCGAGGCTCGTCGTGCATGAGCCCGTCGCCGGCCAGGAAGATCTGGCGGAACGCGGGCTCCACCGCCGCCGCGGTGGAGCCGATCATCGAGTCGTCGAAGGGCAGGTCGCGCCAGCCCAGCACCCGAAGGCCCTCGCTGGCGGCGATCTTCTCCACCGCGTCGACGGCTTCGTCGGCCTTGGCCGGGTCGGTGGGCAGGAAGGCGATGCCGGTGGCATAGGAGCCCTCGGCCGGCAGGGCGAAACCGACCACCTCGCGCAGGAACCGGTCGGGGATCTGCAGCAGGATGCCGGCCCCGTCGCCGGTGTTGACCTCGCTGCCCGACGCGCCCCGGTGCTGCAGGTTGCACAGAGCGCCGATGCCCTCCTTCACGATGTCGTGGCTGCGCAGGCCCTTCATGTGGACGACGAAGGCGACGCCGCAGGCGTCGTGCTCCTGAGCGGGGTCGTAGAGGCCCTGGCGGGGTGGCAGGTCGTGGCGCATACGTCTTCCCTGGACTGGTTCCCGAACGTGTGGTGCATTCAGGCTGCCGGGGTCGACGCTGGCCCCGCTGCTGAGCGATGTATCGTAGCGGTCGCCAAGATCACTGGGCGAACTGGATTCCGTGGGGCGGGTAGCCTCCCGGCGTGGCCGAGCCGAGTTCCGTCGAATCCCTCGACCCCGTCGTGGCCAGCCTGTTCGGCTTCGTCGGCGCCTCTCCCTCCCCGTACCACGCGGTGGCTGAGGCGGCCCGGCGCCTGGCGGCGGCCGGGTTCGTGGAATTCGACGAGACCGCCGGCTGGGCCGGCGCGGGGGGCCCGGGCTTCGTGCGCCGGGGCGGCAGCCTGGTGGCCTGGGGGTCCGGCGATGGACTCGGCTTCCGGGTGCGTCGGCGCCCACACCGACAGCCCCAACCTGCGCATCAAGCCCCGCCCGGATATCGACCTCAGCCGGCTGGCACCAGCTCGGCGTCGAGATCTACGGCGGCGTGCTGCTCAACTCCTGGCTCGATCGCGACCTCGGGCTGTCGGGACGGGTGGGCGTGCGCACCGGCGAGGCCACCAGGTCCGCCTGATGCGCGACGACCGGGCCCTGCTGCGGGTTCCCCAGCTGGCCATCCACCTCGATCGCGACGTCAACCAGGGCCTCAAGCTCAACCCCCAGCAGCACCTGACGCCCATCTGGGGCTTCGGGCGACCAGGTAGCTGGCGGCTTCGCCGGCTACCTGGCCGATCAGCTCGGGGTGCAGGTCGATCAGGTGGTGTCGTGGGACGTCATGGCCCACGACCGCACCGCCCCCAGCCTGGCCGGTCGTGGCCACGAGCTGATCAGCTCGGCCCGAATCGACAACCAGTTGTCGTGTTGGGCGGCGGTGGAAGCGCTCGATCGTCGCCGCCGCTGGGGGCGGCGACGGTGGTCAGGCCGGGGCCACGCCGGTGGTCGTGCTGTTCGACCACGAGGAGATCGGCAGCGTGTCGGCCTCGGGAGCCGATAGCGACCTGCTGGCCAGCGTGCTGGAGCGGCTGGTGCTGGCCGGCGGCGGGGTCGAGACGGCTGGCTTCGCGCCCTGGCCAGCTCCCGGGCGGTGTCGTGCGACGGTGCCCACGCCACCCATCCCAACTATCCCGAGCGCCACGACGCGGGCCATCCGGTCCTGGTCAACGGCGGGCCGGTCATCAAGCACAACGCCAACGTGCGCTATGCCACCGACGCCGACACCGCGGCGTGGTTCGCCTCGGTCTGCCAGCAGGTCGAGGTGCCGGTTCAGCACTTCGTGTCCCGGGACGACCTGCCGTGCGGCTCGACCATCGGCCCCATCACCGCGGCCCGGCTCGGGATCCGCACCGTGGATGTGGGGGTGGCCCAGCTGGCCATGCACTCGGTCCGCGAGCTGTGCGGTTCGGCCGACCCGGCCCTGCTCGTGACCGCCCTGACCGCGGCTCTGCGCTCCTGAACGACCACGGCCCCACAGCCCCCAGGCGCAGCTGCTGGCGTGATGAGACCCGGATGGCCGATCAGATCGAGCGGTCGACGCCCTGCCAGTACCGATCGCGGAACAGGCGGGTGTAGAGCTTGCCGGTGGGATGGCGGGGCAGCTCATCGAGGAAGTCGATCGATCTGGGCACCTTGTAACCGGCCACGTGCTCCCGAGCGAAGGCCAGGATCTCGGCCTCCAGCTCCGGGGACGCCTCGAAGCCGTCGATCAGCTCCAGTGCGGCCTTGACCGACTCGCCCCACTCATCGTCGGGGATGCCGAACACGGCTGCGTCGGCCACCGCCGGATGCTCGATCAGCACCTGTTCGACCTCGGCCGGATAGATGTTCACCCCACCCGAGATGATCATGTTGGCCGCCCGGTCGGCCAGGTACACCCACCCCTCCTCGTCCACGTGGCCGATATCGCCGATGGTGTAGGTGCCCGGCTCCAGGAAGGCCGACGCCGTCTTGTCCGGGGCGTTGTGGTACTCGAAGACGCGCTTGGAGACCTGGTTGTGGCACCAGAGGGTCCCGTCCTGGCCGGGGTCGAGGCGCTGCCCGTCGGCGTCGGCCGCGAAGACCTCGTAGCTGGGCACGGCTCGGCCCACGGTGCCCGGGTGCGCCAACCAGTCCTGCGAACCCACGATGGTCACCACCCCGCCCTCGCTGGCGCCCCAGTACTCGACGAGCACCGGTCCCCACCACTCGATCATGCGGGTCTTCACCGGCACCGACACCGGGGCCGCGCCGTGCAGCACCGTGCCCAACGACGAGGCGTCGAAGGCCTGTCGCACCGATTCGGGCTGGCGCAGCAGGCGGACGAACATGGTGGGGACCAGGTGGGAGTTGCGGACCCGGCGTTGCTCGATCAGCTCCAGGGCCTGGGCGTCGTCCCAGCGGGGCATGATCACCAGCGGGGCCCCGTTGAGCAGGTCGATGGTCGAGAAGCCCAGCGGCGAGGCATGGTAGAGGGGGCCGGTGACCAAGTGGGGGCCCTGGCCGTCCAGGCCGATGATCGGACCGGTCAGCCGCGACATCCGCAGCTGGGTCTCGATGGTGGACTGGGTGGCCCGCTTCACGCCCTTGGGCCGCCCGGTGGTGCCGCTGGTGTAGAGCATGGAGCCGCCGGCCGTGCCCGCGGGGTCGAAGTCGTCGGCCGCCGCCGCGTCCACGGCCTCGTCCAGCCCCGAGCCCAGCACGACGACCGGGCGGTCGCCGGCCGCGGCCCGAGCGGTGTCCTCGTAGGCCGGATCGGCGAAGACCACCCGGCTCTCGCTGTCGGCCACGATGTAGCCGGCCTCTTCGGCGGTGAGGTGCCAGTTCACCGGAGTGATCCACACACCGGCCAGCAGGGCGCCCAACGACAGCTCCAGGAACTCCACGCGGTTGCCCACCACCATGGAGGCGTGGCCGCCGGGCTCGATGCCGAAGGTGTCGCGCAGGAGGTGGCCGACCCGGTTGGCCCGGTCGGCCAACTCGGTCCAGGTGCGGGTGCGGGTCAGGTCATCGAGGGCCACGCCGTCGGGATCGAACCCGTCGCCGGCCAACAGTCCATCGAGCAACACGGGCGGAGCCTACCGACACCCCGGCCTGGGCTAGCGTGCCCGATGTGACCCTCGACGATGCCCTGGCCGTGCTGGCGGTCAGCCGGGGCGCCAGCGAGCACGACGTGCGCGTGGCCTATCGACGCCTCGTCGGCGCCGCCCACCCCGATCGGGCCGGTGACGATCCCGAGGCCACCCGACGCACGGCACGCCTGACCCAGGCCTACGCCGTGGTCCGGCGCGCCCTGGCCGACGGTCAGCTGGGACCCGTCGAGGTCGCGCCGGAGGCGTCGGCCGGGGGGTGGGACACGGTCCGGTGGGAGAGGTCGACCAGGACTCGATCGTGGTCGACGCCCCTGCGGACGAGACCTTCGCCGCCCTGTTCGAGGCGGCCGGGCGCGTGGGCCACGTTGCCTACTTCGACCGCAACCTGGGGCTGTTGGAGACGGTGGTGCGCTTCGAGGGCGGGCCGACGTGCTCGGTCCTCATCACCCTCCAGGGTCGGGCCTACGGCACCGAGGCGTTCTGCACCATGGAATCGATCGAGGCCGCACCCACCCCGCCGATCGCCGCGGTCATCGACGCGCTGGTGGAGGAGCTGACCGCTCAGAGGTCGTCACCGTAGGGCCCTCGGTCCACCCCACCTGCGATCTCCACCATGGCGCCCAGGGCCTGAACCGACAGGAGCCGTTCGGTAGCCGTGGGCGGCGCCGGGGTGCCCACCGGCACGACCACCCGCAGACCGCCCGGCACCACCCGGATGACCAGCGGTGTGGCCAGCTCCATGGCCTCGCCGTCCACCCCGGCCAGGACCGTCCCGGCGGCCGAGTCGATGCGCAGCTCGGAGGCGCTCCACTGGTCACAGCCGGCCACGTCCTCCAGATCGACGCCCAGGGTCAGGCGCCGGGCGGCCGCGGCCAGCTGCTCGGCGTCGGTCGCGGCCAGGACCAGCACCCCCAGCTCGCCACCCTGGAGCGACAGTCGGCGCCCGGCGCCATCGAGGCCCACCAGCCCCCGGTAGGGGTTGTTCGACACCAGCAGCACCTGCGCGGTGGTGTACGCCGTGCCCGTGGGCGAGGTGAACCGCAGGTCGATGGCCCGGTCGCCCTCCATCAGGGCGGGCAGCAGGTCGGCCGCGGCCTTGAGCCGCCCCTCGCGGTAGCTGGGGTCCTCGACGATGTAGGGGTACATGCCCAGGGACACGTTGTTGACGAAGAAGCGGTCGCCGGCCCGACCGTGGTCGACCCGGATCTCGATGCCCTCGGTGAAGGCATCCAGGGCCAGCCGGGGATCGGATCGGTCGAGGTTGAGATCGAGGGCGAAGTGGTTGCGCGTCCCGGCAGGGATGCACACGAACGGCAGGTCGTGGGCCACGCACACCGCGGCCACGTCGGCCTGCGAGCCGTCGCCTCCGGCCATCCCGAGCACCTCGACCCCGTCGGCCACGGCCTGCTCGGCCAGGGTGGTGAGGTCGTCGTCGCGCTCGAGCACCACGGCCTCGACCCCGCGACGGCGGGCCTCGGTCACCAGGTCGTACTGCTCGACCTTGCCGCCCCCCGACTTGGGGTTCAGGAAGAGCACCCGGCGAGCGCCGGCCAGGTGCCGTCGGGGCCCCTGCACCGTCGGCGCGGCGGCGACCCGCACGTATCCCCGCTCGGCGTAGACCCCGCAGACACCGGCCGAGCCCAGCGCCAGCACCGCCACCAACGACGCCCACGGGTGGTGGATGGCGATCACCACCGCGCACACGACGACCAGCACCGCCCCGAAGGCGCCGACGAACAGCCAGCGACCGCGATGGTGACCCCGCGACACCGCGCCGCGGACCATCCCGGAAGCCAGCATCGCCAGCGCCAGCAACGCCAGCACGAACACCAGGAGACGGCTGATGGCGATGGCCAGCAGCAGCACCGCGCCGACCAGGCCGAACACGATGGCCGCCAGCGCGGACAACCGTCGCGGGAGCGGGGCCCGGGTCGTGGTCACCCAGCGAATGTAGCCACTGCGAGCATCCGCCACCCCTGGCGACGGGTCGAGCACCATAGCGGTTCATGCAAGCCATGGAGCGAGTGCATGTGATCCCCGACGTGGGCGCGTCCGCCGGCCCGCGGCCCAGCTCGAGCCGGGCCTGGTTGCTCGACGCAGTGGCGTTCCACGCCAGCTTCGACGAGCTCTACGCCGGAGTGGATCGGGCGGAGGGCCTGGCCCGCATGCGCTGGCTGGCCACCCAGGTGTGGCGCAGCACCGACCCCGCCACCCATGGCTACGTCGACCGCCTGCGCACCGGCTCGGCCGACGACTGGGAGGCCGCCTACCACGAGTCGCACCTGGTCGACTGGTACCGCGTGCTGATGGCCGACCACCTCGTCCCGGCCCCGGGCGTGAGCGATGCCCGTGCCCTGCGTCGGGGCCTGTCCGAGCTGGGCTGGACGCCGGCCGAGGCCCGGCGCGCCGTCTACGGGCGCGAGCTCACCAGCCTGGTCGAGGCCCTCGCCTCGACCGAGGTGGCCGGCGAGATCGGCCCTCAGCTCATGGTCGACAGCCGCGGCTGGCTCGGCCCCGATGACGTCGACCACGCCATCGCTCGGCTCCAGGGCATCGACCCCAGCGTCCTTCCGCACGGCCCAACCCCTGGTACCGCTGGTGGAGGAGCTCTACGCCACGCTGGCGGCCGCCCGCGATCGCCCCGATCGGGTGCTGCTCGTGTTGGCCGACTGACGCGGTCTCCGCCCTACGCTGCCCTCCATGAGCGACACGGGGGAAGAGGCCATCATCGACGAGCTGCGCGCCTGGCTCGACGCAGAACTGGGATCCGGATCTGACCGTGGCCGAGTGGTGGGAACGGCTGGGCATGGCCGGTTGGTGCGCCCCGACCTGGCCCGTCGAGTGGTACGGCAAGGGCGTCAGCCGCGACGAGGCCAACCAGATCAGCCGGGAGATCACCGCCTTCGGTGCCGCCGGTCCCCCCAGCGGCCTGGGGCTGCTGCTGGCCGGTCCGACCATCGTGGCCCACGGCACCGACGAGCAGAAGGCGCGGTTCCTGGCCGACATCGTCACCGGCCGCCAGGCCTGGTGCCAGCTGTTCAGCGAGCCGGGCGCCGGGTCCGATCTGGCCGGGCTCCAGGCCAAGGCCGTGCGCGATGGAGACGAGTGGATCGTCAACGGGCAGAAGGTGTGGACCTCCGGGCGCGCAGGTGGCCGATCTGGGGATGCTGCTGGCCCGCACCGATCCGGACGTGGCCAAGCACGCCGGCATCAGCTACTTCGGCGTCGCCATGGACCAGCCCGGCATGGACGTTCGCCCGCTGCGGGAGATGACGGGCCGGGCGCTGTTCAACGAGGTGTTCATGACCGACGTGCGGGTGGCCGACGCCGACCTGATCGGCGGGGTCAACAACGGGTGGGCGGGTGGCCAACACCACGCTGGCCAACGAGCGCGCCGGCCTGGGGGCCGGCGGGGGTGGGGCGGCCGGCAGCGCCATCCCTGGCACCAAGGCCGGGATGCTGTCACGTCGGGTGGGCGACTTCGTGACCGGCGCCCGCTCCGGGACGGGCAGCACCCTGTCGGGGCGCAGCACGTCGATGCTGGTCGACCTGGCCAAGGACCTGGGCCGTGCCGACGACGCCAACCTCCGCCAGGACCTCATGCGGCTCTACACCCTCAACGAGATCGCCCGGTACACCAACCTGCGGGCCAAGGCGGCCAAGGCTGCCGGTCGGGCGCCCGGGCCCGGAGGGCAACACGGCGAAGCTGTCCATGAGCCGCATCACCCGGCTCAGCCGTGATCTGGGTCTGTCCATCCTGGGCGCCGGGGGCATGCTCATCGGTGACGACGCCCCACTGGGCGGGATGCTGGCCGAGATGGCCCTGTTCGCGCCGGCCGTGTCCATCTACGGCGGCAGCGACGAGATCCAGAAGAACATCATCGGCGAGCGGGTGCTGGGACTGCCCAGTGAGCCCCGGCCCGACAAGGGCGTCCCCTTCAAGGATCTGAAGGTGGGTACCCAGGCCGGCTGACCGTCACGCCATCAGCCCACCATGGTTCGGCGGGACCGCTGGCGCCGGAGACCGGCCGGGACGACCGCCCGGGCCAGCTGTCGGGCCTGGAAGCGGGCCCGCAGGTGGCGACGGCCGGGGATGTGCCAGCCCAGGGCGGCGGCCCGGGCCTGGTACTCCACGTAGTACCGGTTGGGCGTCGCCGGTGGGCGCCACGGCTTCCTGGGACCCCAGAAGTGGGCGATGGCGGCATCGGGCTCACGGGTGTTCCAGGTCGACTCCAGCGGCAGCCACTCGCGCCACAGGGCCAGGTTGAGGCTGGCCTGGTCGGGCCACACCGAAGGCCCCCGTAGGTCGCGGGTGGCCCTCAGCACCCGCTCGGTGGTGTCGCGGTTGTCCCAGGCCCTCCGGTCGATGACCATCACCCCGGAGTTGAACACCCGGGCCGCGGGGGCGATCCCCTCCTCACGCCAACCGGGTAGGCCACGTTGCACGGCCGGATGGGCGAAGTGGGTGCCCGGGAGGTTGCCCACCGCGCCGACGATGTTGCCGTCCAGGTCGATCGACAGGAGCGGGGCCACCGAGCGGCGCACCAGGATGTCGCCGTCCAGGTAGAGGATTCGCTCCACGTGATCCGGGGCCAGCCGGCTCAGGTAGAGGCGGCTGTAGGACGCCGGTGCGATCGGACTGGAGGGAAGCGGGTCGAGCCACTCGCTGGGCAGGGTGGCGAACTCGAGGCTCCAGGGCCGGGCCGCGTCGGCCAGGGTCCGCCGATCCCCCGGGGTCAGCCCGACGTCCACCACCAGCAACTCGACCGGGTCCGGGGTGCAGGCCACCAACGAGGCCAGAGCCACGCTCATGGGTCGGACATAGACCCGGTCGCCAGCCAGGGCGATCAGCGGCTTGGCGAGGACGGCTGGAGCGTTCAGGGCAGCAGGGCGCGCAGCTTGTGGCCCAGGCCCCGGCGGTGGCGCAGCCGCAGCAGGCGGGCGCCCAGCGGGCCCAGGGGCTTGGGGCTCGGGAACCACCACAGCTCGCGGCGCAGGCCGAATCGATCGGTGAGCACGGACTTGACCTGACTGAACTCGTGCAGTCCTTCGGCGCCGTGCACCCGGCCGATGCCGGACTCCTTGACCCCGCCGAAGGGCAGGGCGGGCACGCCGTAGGACACGATCACGTCGTTGACGCACACGTTGCCCGCCTCCAGCCCGGCGGCCAGGGCCGGCGCCCTGGTCGGGCGTCGGCTGTCCACACCGACGAGTTGAGGCCGTAGCTCGAGTCGTTGGCCCGCGCCAGGGCCTCGTCGGGACCGGACACGGCCATGATGGGTAGCACCGGGCCGAAGGTCTCGTCGCGCATGACGGCCATGTCGTGGTCCACGTCGACCAGCACGGTGGGCTCGTACCAGAGGCCGTCGCGACCCTCGAGGCGCCGACCCCCGGTCAGGGCCCGGGCCCCGTGGTCCAGGGCCTCGGCCACGTGGCGTTCGACGGTCTCGATCTGGGGCGGGAAGGTCATCGCCCCGATGTCGTCGCCCACGGCCATGCCCTGGCGGATGTCGCGGGTGCGGGCCACCACCCGCTCCACGAACGGCTCGTAGACGGCCTCGTCCACGTAGACCCGCTCCACCGACATGCAGGTCTGACCCGAGTTCTGGAAGGCGCCCCACACGGCGCCGGACGCGGCCCGGTCCAGGTCGGCGTCGGCGCACACGATCATGGGGTCCTTGCCGCCCAGCTCGAGCAGGACCGGGGTGAGGGTGTCGGCGGCCGCGGCCATGACCCGCTTGCCGGTGCGGGCCGAGCCGGTGAAGCAGATCTTGTCGACTCCCGAGCGCACCAGGGCCTCACCGGTGGCGCCGGAGCCGGTGACCACCTGCACCAGGTCGGGATGGTCGCCCACCTCGGCGAACAGGTCACCGATGGCCTGGCCCACCAGCGGTGTGACCTCCGAGGGCTTGAGCACGACGGCGTTGCCGGCCAGCACCGCGGTCACCACCGGCGTGAAGGCCAGGATGAAAGGGTAGTTCCAGGGGCTGATGACCCCGACCACGCCCAGGGGCTCGTAGTGGCGCACGGCCACCTTGTGGCTCATCAGTCCGGTGCTCACCTTGCGGGGTCGCAGCGCCTTCTCGCCGTGGTGGGCGTAGTAGGCGATGGTCTCGCAGCCGGTCATGACCTCGGTGAAGATGGCCTCGGCCGCCAACTTGCCGGTCTCGGACGTGATCACCTCGACCAGCTCGTCGAGTCGGTCCAGCAACCGGTCGCGCACGGCCAGCACGTGATCGCGGCGGGCGGCGAAGCCGAGCCTCCGCCACGTCTCGAAGGCCTGCCGGGAGCGGGCCACGGCCGCCGCCACCTCGGCTGGTCCCTGGTCGGCCACGGTGGCGATGTGCCGGCCGGTGCGCGGGTCGAAGTCCTCGATGAAGGCCGCCGGGGCGGCGGGTTTGGAGAGCAGGGTCATGGCGTGGCACCGACGAACCCGGCAACCACCTCGGCCGCCGGACGGGCGATCACGGCCCGGCCGCCCGAGACCAGGATGGGTCGTTGCATCAGCTCGGGGTGCTCGACCAGCAGGTCGATCACCGCTTCACGGGTGGTGAACCCGTCCTCGGGCAGTTCGAGCTCGGCGAAGCGCTTGTCGTGGCGGACGAGGGTGGCGGGCTCGCTCTCCAGCTGGTCGAGGAGCGTCTCGAGGCCGTGGCGGTCCAGCGGTTTCTTCAGGTACTCCACCACCTCGGGTTCGACGCCTCTGGTCTGCAACTCGCCCAACGCGGTGCGCGAGGACGAGCAGCGGGGGTTGTGGAAGATGGTCACCTCAGCCATGGCGTCAGTATCGCAGCAGCTGCTCACGAAGCTGATCCAGGCCGAGTGGGCCCAGGTCGAGCGCATGGGCGTGGAACGCCTTGAGCGTCGAAGTCGCCACCATGGCGGGCCCGGGCCCCGATGCCCTCCGGGGAGTAGTCGGTCAACCGGTCGTCGTGGCCGGTCACCCCCGCTTCGGTGGCCCACACCGGGTCGAGGGCGGGCGGCGCCGTCCACGTGGGTGTCCGCCAGGCGGAACACCGGCGTCTGATCCGAGGGAATCCATGGCTCGATCCTGGCAGGTGGCGACGATGATGGACTCGTGGACCCACCAGGGTTGGTCGAGGCTTGCGTCGACAACCTCATCGGTTGGCACGACGTGTCGATCCGGGCGCTCGGCTTCGACACGTCGCTGGGCCGCCACTGGTGGGTCAGCCCCACGCCTGCACCGTGGATCTACTTCACCGCCATCCAACGTCGAGGCCTGGCCGGTCGACGTGCCCGCGACGAAGCCCGGGCCGAGCTGGGCGTCCACCTCGACGATCCCCGGGGTGGGTTCCAGGCCATCTGCGCCAGCTTCGCCGACCTCGACCTGACCACTGGAGCGACCGGCCTGACCCTGCGCACCCGAGGTCTGTGGTACGCCCGCCCACCCCAGGACGCGCCGCGTGAGCCCTCGCCGATCGCGGTGCCCCCGACCTGGTGGTCGAACCCGTCGTGGACCCGCAGTCGCTGGCCGAGTTCGAGCTGGCCACCAGTGCCGCCTTCGGCGGGCTGGCCCCGACCACTGCGGGAGACATCCACGCGCCACCGATCCTGGCCGACGCGGGCATGCACGTCCTGGTTGGTCGCCGCGACGGGCGGGTGGTGGCCGGGGCCATGGCCTACGTGGCCGCAGGCGTGATCGGACTCTACGGCGTGGGCACGGTGCCGGGACAGCGGGGGCGGGGGTACGCCACCGCGCTCACCCGGGCCGCGTTGGCGCTGGCCCCGGACCAGCCGGCCGTCCTGCAGCCATCACCGGCCGCGGCCCGGCTCTACCGCCGCCTGGGCTTCGTGCAGATCGGTGCCTTCACCCACTGGGGATGAAGGCCGCGGCCGCGCAGATGGCGCTGTAGCCCACCACCACGCCCCAGAACAGCGGGTCCCCGGGATGGTGGAGGTACCGATCGAAGCCGACACCCAGCGCGACACCCATGGGCACGGCCAGCAGCTGCTGGAGGAACGGGTGGTAGGTGATCGCGCCACGGTGCTCGGCCACGAACTCGATCACGCCCGGCAGAGGCAGCAGCACCAGCAGCCAGGGGTCGAGTGGACGGGGCCAGCGAAGCCCGGCGAGGGCGAGCGCCAAGGCCGCGAACGCCGCCGGGTACAGGGCCAGGCATCGACGGCAGACGTGGCTGCGCCCGATGCGGACGCACCGGTCGTAGTCCTCTGGGTAGTGGTGCGCCATCCACATGGGCGAGATGGTGTCGTCGGCCGGCGGCCCGGGCATCCGCCGATGGTACGGTGACGCGGCGCCGGGGCCCCTGATGGGGGCGTACCACGATGGGAGGGGCCGTGGCCCTCGAAGTTGACCTGATCTCGAAGGTGATCATCGACCGGGAGTGGTTCAGCGTCGAGTTGGGCACCTTCGAGATCGTCGAACTGGCCTTCGTGGACGAGACCGGCGAGCCCGTGCACGACCCCCTCGACACCATGGCCTACACCTTCGTGACCCCCAACCGAGACCGCTACTACGGGCCGCTGTCGGCCATCCAGCTGTTCAAGCTGGCCGATCGCTAGGGAGGCCCGGTGGCCACGACGGTCTCGGGGGTGATCGCGCGGGCGGCGGGACGCCCCGTCGAGGTGGTGGACGTGGTCGTGCCCGATCCGGGGCCGGGCGAGGTGACCGTGGATGTCGCCGCCTGCGGGGTGTGCCACACCGACCTGCACTACCGCCAGGGCGGCATCAGCGACGAGTTCCCGTTCCTGCTGGGACACGAGGCGGCCGGCACCGTCGCTGCCGTCGGTCCCGGCGTCACCGAGGTGGCGCCCGGCGACTTCGTGGTCCTCAACTGGCGGGCCGTGTGCGGCCAGTGCCGTGCCTGTCGGCGGGGCCGTCCCCAGTACTGCTTCGCCACCCACAACGCCGACCAGCCCATGACCCTCACCGACGGGACGCCGCTGTCGCCCGCCCTGGGCATCGGGGCCTTCGCGTCGCGGACCCTGGTGGCGGCCGGCCAGGCCACCAAGGTCGATCCTGAGGCCGACCCGGCCGCCGCGGGCTTGCTGGGCTGCGGCGTCATGGCCGGCTTCGGGGCGGTGGTGAACACCGGTGGCGTGGGCCTGGGCGACTCGGTGGCCGTGTTCGGTTGCGGAGGGGTGGGCAACGCCGCGGTGGCGGGCGCCGCCATGGTGGGGGCCAGCCCGATCATCGCCGTGGACCTCGATGCCACCAAGCTGGCATGGGCCCGCGACTTCGGCGCCACCCACACGGTCGACGCCTCGGTGGTCGACCCGGTGGAGGCGGTGCGCGAGCTCACCGGCGGTTTCGGCGCCGACGTCTGCATCGAGGCGGTTGGCAACCCGAACGTGCTCGAACAGGCCTTCTTCGCCCGTGACCTGGCGGGCACCGTGGTGCAGGTCGGGGTCCCCACCCCGGACATGGCGCTCCCCGACATCCCCATGATCGAGTTCTTCGGTCGCGGCGGTGCCCTGAAGCCATCCTGGTACGGCGACTGCCTCCCCAGCCGGGACTTCCCCCTGCTGATCGACCACTACCGGGCCGGCCGGTTCCCGCTGGACCGCTTCGTCAGCGAGCGCATCGGGCTGGGCGATGTCGAGGAGGCCTTCCACAAGATGGAGCGCGGTGAGGTGCTGCGTTCCGTGGTCGTCCTGGCCTAGCCTCGAACCATGAGCGACGTGCGCACCGATGTCACCGTCGACCCCAGTCTGAGCGATGGGGACCACGAACGGTTCGCACACATCGTCAAGAAGGCCGAGCTCACCGACGCCATGATCTACGGCAAGGAGATCACGGCGCTGTGCGGCAAGAAGTGGGTCCCGACGCGAGATCCCGAGAAGTTCCCGGTCTGCCCCGACTGCCGTGACCGGCTCTCGTCCATGCCCTGAGCGGCCGGCTGGGCGCTCAGCTCGTGCCTGCCACGTCGCTGGGGACCAGGATGGAGACCGACTGGGCCGGCATCGTGTACAGGAAGGCGTTCTGCGCCTTGGTGTTGATGGCGCCCGCGGCCACCGGGGCGGCGCTGGCGCTGGTGATCGTGTACACCTTGGCCGAGTAGAAGACCTCCTCGGCGGTCAGGTCGATGGCGGCCGTCGTGGCCGTGGTCGCCTTGTTGATGGCGATGAAGACCAGTTGGTTGTGGTTGGCCGCGTTCATCGACGCGTAGACCGAGGCGGTCGACGGATCGCTGCTGGTGGCCTCGATCGACGTGTCACCGAACGATCCGCCGTTGCCGTCGAAGTTGCGGAAGGCTTCGAAGGCGGCGCTGGAGAAGGTCTCGTTGCTGAACAGGGGCCAGTAGGCGGCGGCGGTGACGCCCTGCTGACCGAAGATCCCGAGCACGTCGGCGTCGGCGATGGCCCCGCTGATCTCGCTGCCCCCGCCGTAGTCCCACTCGCTGATCGACAGACCCGTGCCCGGGTAGTCGTTGGCGATCTTGGCCTGGAGTCCGGGGAGCAGGTCGATCGGGCCGTGCAGGACGTCGTTGGTGATCCAGCTGTTCTCCACATATGACGGGTCCCACAGCGAACGGGGGGCCTGTTCGCGGGCGGCCACCTCGGCCGCGCCGTCGCCGGAGGCGTCGTTGGTGATCCGGTTGCCGCCGCCGGTGGCCTCCGGGTACCAGTGGACGTCGAGGTCGTCGACCAGCCGCTCGCCGGCCGCGGTGGAGTCGGCCTTCATCTGCCCGAGGTACCAGTCCACGAAGTTGCCGTCGGCGGCCGCGTCGCTGGCGTTCTGGAGGTTGGTGAACCCCTCCCAGCCGTAGTTGACCGGTCCGACGACCTTGACCGAGGGCCACACGGCCTTTACCGCCTTGGCGTAGGTGGCGTCGCGCTGGGCCAGCTCGGCGTAGGTCACCGCCGCCGGGTGCACCTCGGGATGGGTGGAGCTCCACAGATCAGGCTCGTTGTCGAGCTGGATCATGGTGGGCGTGCCGGGCACGGCCTGTTTGAGCCAGTTCACGAACTCGTCCTGGTACACCTTGCCGTCGGTCGTGCTGGGGGTGAGCGAGAAGGCTGATCCCTTGGTCGGGAGGTTCTGGTCGAAGTGCAGCGCCAGGTAGTCGGGGGTGTTCTGGATGTTGCACTCGGGCCCCCTCGTCGCCGGCCACGTGGTCGACGATCGGGATGGTGACCAGCGCGGTGGCTCCGGCGTTGCGGGTCATGGTCAGCGTGGGCTTGATGGCGTCGCCGGGCGTGGTGGACGAGCTCAGGTAGTTGTCGTTCTCGTAGCAGTAGTCGCTGCCGGCGTTGGAGGCGTTGGTCTCCCAGTTGTAGGCGGTCCAGCGGTTGCCGCCCAGCCGCACGAGGGTGGCTCGGGTGGCCGACAGCTGCGCCGCGCTGGGCGAGTTGAGACCGTAGATGAGCGGGGAGATGGCGCGGTTCGCCTGGCTGGTGTCAATGGTCAGGGTGACCTGGGCGCTGCCCGGGTCACCCGGAGTGAACAGGCAGCCGGTGCAGGCCATGAGCCCGACCACCAGGGCACCGATGAGCGCGCCTCGTCCCAGGCGGGCACGCCGTGTACCGGCCCGGGCGACTCCGCTCGCATGGGTCATAGGACCTAGATCGTCGGTCCCACCAGCGGACTTGAGCAAGCGGCCGGGGCACCGACGACGATAGGCGCCATGGCCGAACCCAAGTCCTTCCACCTGAGCGCTGAGATCCACGCCTACCTGATGGCGCACAGCTCGGCGGTCGACGAGATCCAGGCCGATCTGATCGCCGAGACCGAGAAGGCCACCGGGGGTTTCGCCCGCATGCAGATCTCGCCCGAACAGGGCATCTTCATGACTCTGCTGACCCGGGCGGTGCGCGCCCGCCAGGCCGTGGAGGTGGGCACCTTCACGGGCTACTCGTCGCTGGCGGTGGCCCGCGGCCTGCCCGACGACGGCCACCTGCTGTGCTGCGACGTGAGCGAGGAGTGGACCGCCATCGCCCGTCGCTACTGGGAGCGGGCCGGCGTCGCCGATCGCATCACGCTCGAGATCGGGCCGGCCGCCGAGACCCTGGCTGCCCTCGACCCCGAGCCGCGCTTCGACCTCGCCTTCATCGACGCGGACAAGACCGGCTACCAGCGCTACTTCGACGAGCTGGTGCCCCGCATGCACGCCGGCGGGCTGATCCTGGTGGACAACGTGCTGTGGTCGGGCAACGTCATCGATCCGGCAGACACGTCGGAGGACACGGAGGCCCTGCGGGCCTTCAACGACCACGTGGTGGCCGATCCCCGGGTGGACTGCGTGATGCTGGCGGTGGGTGACGGCCTCAGCATCATCGCCAAGCGCTGAGCTTCAGCAGTCCTCGAGGCGCCACGGCTCCCGGCTGAGCGCAGCGGGATCGAAGCGCCGGACCAGCTCGTGGGCCGGTACCTGCTCTCCGGGTGCGATCAGGCCCAGGCTGGCGGCCAGGAGGGTGCGCACCTGGTCGGGCGTCTCGCCTCGCGCCCGGCGATGGGCCAGGGTGACGGCGCCGTCGCGCTTGGCCAGGCGCTCACCGTCGGGTCCGAGCACGAGCGGCACGTGGGCGTAGCCGGGCGGGCGGATCCCCAACAGGTGGGCCAGGTGCACCTGGCGGGGTGTGGAGCTCAGCAGGTCGTCGCCGCGCACCACCTCACCGATGCCCTGGGCGTCGTCATCCACCACCACGGCCAGGTTGTAGGCGGCGACACCGTCGTTGCGGCGCAACACCAGGTCGTCCACCACCGCGGTGACCGGTCCGCAGAGCCGGTCGACCACCGTCACCTCGGCTCCGCCGGCAGCGCAGGCGCAGCGCGGCGGGTCGACCGCTGGCCTCGCGCTGGCGGCGCTGCTGCGCGCGTCAGGTCCCGGCAGGTGCCCGGGTAGGCGCCGGCGGGTTGCGCCGAAGGCGTCGGCGGATGGGGCGCGAGGGTGGCGTCGCGGATCTCGCGGCGCGTGCACCAGCACGGGTAGGTCAGCCCGGCACGCGACCAAGCGGTCGATGGCCTGAGCGAACCGTTCGGCGTGTTGGCACTGGCGGGTCACCGGTCCATCCCAGTCCAGACCCAGCGCGGCCAGGTCCTCGAGCTGGCCTCGGCCGTGGCGCTCGAACGACGAGGCGGGGTCGAGGTCTTCCATGCGCATCCGGAACGACGACCCGCCCCAGCGGGCGAACAACCAGGCGGCCAGCGCGGTGCGCAGGTTGCCGAGGTGCAGCGGCGCGGTGGGGCTGGGGGCGAAGCGGCCGTCAGGCATCGCGGCATCGTTGCATGCCCCTAGCATGGACAGGTGACCGACGTGAAGTGGCTCGACGACGAGGAGCAGCGGACCTGGCGCATCTGGCTGCGCCATTCGTTGCTGCTGTTCGATCGCCTGGATGCCGAGCTGCGACACGGCCACGGCGTCGGGCTGGCCGACTACGAGATCCTGGTGCAGCTCTCGGAGGCCCCCGAGCATCGGTTGCGCATGAGCGAGCTGGCCTCTCAGGCCCTGGTGTCACGCAGCCGCCTGACCCATCGGGTCGATCGCCTGGTGGCCGACGGCCTGGTCGAGCGTCGTCCCTGCCCCACCGACCGCCGCGGCCTGTTCGCGGTGCTCAGCCCCCGAGGTGAGGAGCTGTTGTCCCAGGCCGCGCCCACTCACGTCAACGGCGTGCGCCGCTACGCCATCGATCCGCTGTCGGCGGACACCCGCCGGGCCATGACCGAGGAGCTGGTCGCCCCGCTGGCCGACCTCGAGGCGCAGGGAGCCACCATCAACTGCCCGGGTTCCGACTGATCGATCGCAGCCGACCCCGAAGGTGTCGAGCCGCCTTTCGTGCCGCCTGACCCGGCCGGGGTAGTCGGCGGGCGGTCCGAGCGGAAAGGCCGGTGGCGGCGGCCACGGGGGCCGATCGCCGGGGCGCACGCCGGTCGAGCAGCGACCACACCGCGTCGGGCACCGCAGGGGGATCGTCCCATGCGTCGATCCCGCGTGGGCCCGCGCCCAGCACCAGACAGACCAGGTCGTGGGTCCCGACGCCGATGGTGTCGGTGAGCAGCGGCACGCGGGTGGCGGGCCACTCGAGGTTGCTGTTTGGGCTGCCAGGTCGGACCTCGGGCCGGCGGCGCCCGCGGCGGGCGAGGATGCCGGATCGGCCCCGCGGTGACGTCACCACCGCCCCGTCCGCCGCGACCCGGTCGTGGTGGGTGGCCCCACCCGCGGGGTCGGGGTCGAGCCCCAGGGCGAAGCCGAACTCGCGGGCGGTGATCCGGCGCCCGGCCCGGATGCGATGGGCACGACCGTGCCAGGGAGCCTGCCCCCACACCACCGTGTCCACCACCACGTCGGGCCAGGGGCGCCAGCGCGAGGCGATGAGCTCTCCCACCACCTCGACCCGCTCGGGCGTCCCCCGTTGGCGCTGGTCGCCCTCGCCGTCGACCAGCCACAGCGTCGAGTCGCCGGTCCCGTTCAGGTCAGACCGCACCACGTCCAGGCTGAAGCCGAAGCGGGACGAGTACGCCAGACGCTGGTACTTGGCCGCGCCGTCGCTCAGCCAAGCGGGAACCGGCTGGCCACCGGTGACGGCCAGCACCTGCTCGTCGTCGCGGCTGAGCACGAGGCCCGGGACGGACTGCACCATCGGGCCGTTGACCGGCGACTGGGGAGCCTCTCGGGTCTGCCAGAACGGATGGTCTGCGGCCACGGCCAGGGCCAGGAAAGCCTTCATGGCCCAATAGGGCGAGCCCGGTGAGCTGTAGCCCTCGGCCAGGCGAGGATTGCCGTAGCGGTAGCCGATGCTCAGCACGCCGTCACGGTCGGTGATGGGACGGCCCGACCAGTGGCGCAGGTTCCGGAGGTAGAGGCCCTTGACCTGCCCCCATGGCAGCGCCTCGACGTCGGCCAGGGCCAGGGCGCCCCAGAAGGCGGCCTGGGCGAAGCGGTAGGTCATCGACCGTCCGAAGGCCAATGCGGCACCATCCGGGGCGAACCAGTGCTGGAGGTCCGCGGCGAAGCGTTCGGCTCGCTGGGAGAAGCGCGCCGACTGATCGGCGTCGCCCAGACCCGAAGCGGCGTAGACCAGCCCGTAGGTGTGGAACGCGAACGCGCCGTACCAGTCGAATCGACCGGCGGCCCCATCGCGGTACCAGCCGTCGCCCTGGTACAGGGCGTCGATGCCCTCGAGAGCCTCGACGTGGGCCCGGCGGTCGTAGTCCACCCCGACTCGGGCCAGCCCGAGGTCGACCAGGACGCGGAAGAAGAGCCAGTTGTTCGCCATGATGTCGCACCCGTCGATGGCCGAGAGCCACGCGGCCAAGCGGTCACGGGCGCCGGGCTCCAACGGGTCCCACACCTGGTCGGGGGCCAGCAGCAGAGCGGTACCCACCGCCGCGGCCTCCACGGCACGCTGGTCGTTGTCGACGATCGGGCCCCAGTACTCGGGATGGCTGGGATCGGTCCCGGCGATCAGCCCGTCCCGGATCCGGTCCCAGTGGTCGAAGTGACCACCGCCGGCGTGGAGCGGGGCCAGGCCCCACAGCGGCCGGGCGAAGCCCTCGAGCTCGGCGGCGGCGGGATCGAAGCTGGCGCCGGCCGGTCCCAACCGGGCCCGGGCCCCACCGGGGCTGAGATGGGCCAGCAGCGGGTGATAGCAGTCGCGTGCCGCTCGTTGGACGTCCTCGCGGGTGCGCAGTGGGTTGCCGGCCAGCGGGTTGGCGCTGCCAGTGACGGCATCGCCCCCGGCATCGATGATCAGCTCTGTCATCGGGTCGAGCCTGCCACACCGAGTCCCCTGGCCGGCATGCCAGAATCGGCAGATGCCGATGACCCCCTGGCCTGCAGGCTTTCGCGCCCACGTGGGATCGATCGGCATCAAAGGGGCGGGCGACGACATGGTGGTGCTGGCCGCCGAGGGGCCGGTGCCGGCCGCCGCGGTGTTCACCCGGAGCCGGTTCGAGGGTCCCAGCGTCACCATCAGCCGCCAGCACGTGGCCGATGGCCGGCTCCAGGCCGTCGTGGTCATCGCTCGCAACGCCAACGTGGCCACCGGGGAGCAGGGCCGGCTCGATGCCACCGAGGTGGTGACGTCTGTGGCCTCGGCCATCGGGGCCACACCCGATGACGTGGCGATCGCCTCCACCGGGGTGATCGGCCGGCCCTACCCCATGGATCGCGTGCGGGCGCATCTGGCCGACCTGGCCGCCGCCGACCCGCCACTACCGGTCGAGGTGGCCGAGCCCGTGGCCCGGGCCATGATGACCACCGACACCGTGGCCAAGGTGGCCGCGGCCACGGTGGGACCGGCCCGCGTCGTCGGGGTGGCCAAGGGCGTGGGCATGATCGAGCCCGACATGGCCACGCTCATCGCCGTGTTCTGCACCGACGCCGAGGTGGACCCCACCGATCTCGATGCCACCTTCCGTCGGGTGATCGACCGCACGCTGAACGCGTTGAGCATCGACACCGACACCTCCACCAGCGACACCGCGGTCATCATGGCCAGCGGCCGGGCCGGCCCGGTCGGACTGGGGGCCTTCGAGGCGGCGCTGGATCAGGTGGCGCTCGACCTGACCCGACAGATCGCAGCCGACGGAGAGGGTGCCACCACCCTCATGGAGGTGCGGGTCACCGGGGCCCGAGACGACGCCCAGGCCAAGCGGGTGGGCAAATCGGTGGTGAACTCCCCGTTGGTCAAGACCGCCGTGCACGGCGCCGACCCGAACTGGGGCCGGGTGGCGATGGCCATCGGCAAGTGCGCGACCGACACCGACATCGACCCCGGCCACGTCACCATCGGCTTCGGCGAACAGGAGGTGTACCCGCACCTGCTCGACGACGAGTCCCTGGCCGGCCTGAGCACGTACCTGGCCGGCGACGAGGTGGTGATCACCGTGGATCTCGGCATCGCGGAGGGCGCCTTCACCGTGTACGGCTGCGACCTGACCGACGGCTACGTCCGGATCAACGCCGACTACACCACCTGAGCTAGGTTCGACAGACCTGACGAGGCGTCAGAAGTGTCTTCGTCGACACCATCTAGGGGGAACCGTGCTCTCGTCCTGGGACGACTATCCGGTGCACCAGGTGGCGGAACCGATCCGCCATGCGGGCACCAGCGATCGCAACTTCTACGACCGCTACTACTTCAACCTGCACGGCTCGACCGACGAGCTGTTCCTGATCATGGGCCTGGGCCAGTACCCGAACCTGGCCGTGTCGGATGCCTTCACGCTGGTGCGCCGGGGCACCGAGCACCGGGTGGTGCGCTCGTCGCGAGAGCTCGTCGACCGGGCCGAGACCTCGGTGGGGCCGCTGCGCGTCGAGGTGATCGAGCCGCTGCAGTCGGTCCGGGTGGTGCTCGAGCCAAACGAATGGGGTGTCTCCTACGACCTGCGCTGGGACGGGGCCAGCCCGGCCTACGAGGAGCCCCGCCACTACATCCGCAAGCACGGCCGGGTGCTGTTCGACACCATGCGCTTCGCCCAGACCGGCACCTGGAGCGGCCAGATCCGCCTCGACGACGACGTCATCGAGGTCACCCCGGACCGGTGGAAGGGCACCCGCGACCGCTCCTGGGGCGTGCGACCTGTGGGCGAGGCCGAGGCTCCGGGCGTCCACGCCGACGACCCCTCGGTGTCGGGGATGTGGAACTACGCACCCATGCAGTTCGACGACTACTCCATCCTGTACATGGTGCAGGAGCCCGACACGCCCGCGGGCGGTCCGGTCGAGCGGGTCATGAACGAGGCCGTCAAGATCTGGCACGATCCCCAGCGCCCGCCCGAGTGGCTGGGTGCCCCCGACCACCGGCACACCTTCGTGCCCGGCACCCGCATGATCTCCTCCTCGGTGCTGTTGTTCCCCGACGCGCCCGGCGGCCCGCTCGAGGTGGAGGTCACCCCCATGATCGACAGCCACATCGGCATCGGCACCGGCTACGGCCTCGATGCCGACTGGAAGCACGGGGCCTGGCAGGGGCCCCTGGTGGTCCAGGGCCTCTCCCTCGACACCGAGGCGGACAAGGACCGGTTCTTCGGGATCGTGGACGCCGTGGCCCGGTTCGAGACCAGCGACGGCGAGGTGGGCTACGGCCTGCACGAGTACATGTTCCTGGGCCCCTATGCCCGGTACGGCTTCACCAGCTTCATGGACGTGCCCTGATGGCCGCCGCCGAGTCCGGGCTCACCCCCGACGAGATGCGCGACCTGGCCGAGCGCTTCTGGCACACGCTCTACGTGGAGCGCGACCTCGACGCGGTGGGATCGATGTTCGCCCTCGACGGGTTCTACACCGACGTGCCCATCGACGATGGGGGCGCCATCGGCCCGGCGCAGATCGCGGCGCCGCCTGCGCATCGGCTTCGAGCCGGTCCAGTCCTTCGACCATGCCATCGAGCGCATCGTGGTGGAGGGCGACACCGTGATCACCGAGCACGCCGAGACGTGGCACTTCGACGATCACACCTCGGTGACCCTGCCGTTCGTGTCGGTGCAGGAGGTGGGGCCCGACGGCCTGCTGAGGCTGTGGCGGGACTACTCGAACATGGACACCCTGCTGTCGGGCGCGCCGGAGTGGTGGATCACCCACATCATGAGCCAGCCCCCGCTGGCCGATCTGGCCGAGCCGGGAACGCCGCTATGAGCCCCGTCCTGGTCGATCAACCGTCGACCTCACGTCACTCAGACCACGCTCAACCGGCCCGAGCGGCTGAACGCCAAGCCCATCGACCTGGTCATCGAGCTGCACGACGCGCTGGCCGCCGCGACCCGTTCGGCTGAACCGTTCATCTGGCCGTCAGCTGGAAGTGGCAGCATGAGGTCATGCACCTGACGCGACGATCGTTCCTGGTCGGATCAACCGCGGCGGCCGCCGCTGCCTCGTCGGTGGCGCTCGGCGCGTGTTCGAGCTCGAAGTCCTCGACCCGCGCCAGCGGTGCGGCAGGGACCACCGTAGGGGTGACCACCCCGACCACGACCAAGGTGCGCCGGGCTGGCCAGCGCCCCGATCCCAGCCAGCCCGAGGGCACCGATCTCCTCCCCCAGATCGAGCACATCATCGTGTTGATGATGGAGAACCACTCCTTCGACAACTACTTCGGCATGCTCGGCCGGGGCGACGGCCTGACCGTGAAGCACGGCAAGCCGACCGAGGCGAACGACGCCGCCAACGGGCAGCCCGTCCCCATGTTCCACATGGCCAACACCTGCCAGCCCGACGCGAAGCCAAGCCAGCAGTGGAACGACATGCTCACCCAGTGGGACAAGGGCGCCATGGACGGCTTCGTGCGCAGCGCCAGCGGCCCCACGGCCATGGGCTACTGGGACGGCGCCGACATCCCGTTCTACTACGGCATGGCCAAGACCTTCCCCATCTCCGACCGATGGTTCGCGTCGTGCTTCGGCCAGACCTACCCCAACCGCCGCTACCTCATCGCCGGCACGTCGATGGGCACCATCCACACCGTGCCGGAGCCCGACGCCACCACCCTGGTGCCCACCAACGGCACCATCATGGACTCGCTCAACCGCAACGGCATCCCGTGGATGGACTACTACACCAACGCCCCCAGCTTGGGCCTGTACCTGCCGGTGCTGGCCGCCAACCTGTCCAAGACGGCCAAGACCCCCCAGTTCTTCGCGGACGCGGCGGCCGGCAAGCTGCCGGCCTTCACCCTGCTCGAACCCGACTTCGACAAGCAGTCCGAGGAGGACCCGCAGGACATCTCGGTGGGCGAGTCCTTCTCGGCCAAGGTGGTGAACGCGGTGATGCAGAGCCCCACCTGGGGCAAGACGGTGCTCATCTGGGTCTACGACGAGCACGGCGGCTACTACGACCACGTGGCGCCCCCGGCGGCGGTGGCGCCGGACAGCGTGGCCCCGCGACTCAAGCCCGGCGACCAGCCCTTCGGCTTCGACCGCTACGGGTTCCGGGTGCCGGCCGTCATCATCTCGCCGTACGCCAAGAAGAACTACGTCTCCCACGTGGTCCACGACCACACATCGGTGCTCAGCCTGGTGGAGCACAAGTGGAACCTGCCGGCGCTGACCAACCGAGACGGGGCCGCCGACAACCTGCTCGATTCGCTGGATCTGACCGGCACGCCCGCCTTCCTGCACCCGCCCACGCTGCCGGCCCCCAAGAACCCCAATCCGTCGGATCCCATCGCTACCCCGATCTGCACCGCGCCGGGCCCCATCCCCAACCCCGCAGGCTGAGATGGGCGCGCCCGGGCTGGGCCACCTCCGCTTCCTGTACGTGGGGGTGGACGACACCGACGCCGCACTGGCCGGGTACGTGGGCGCACTTGGCGGGTCCCTGCGCTGGCGCTTCCAGCGCTTCGGCGCCGACGTGGCCGGGGTCGAGGTGGGCGAGGGCGCGCTGGTGCTGCTGGCCGACCATCGCCCGACCGGTTCCGTACTGCCCATCTGGGCCGTGGACGACTTGGACGCGTTGCAGCGGCGGCTCACCGAACGGGGGCTGTCGGTCGCGGGCCCCGAGGGCACGCCGGAGGGCTCGGTGATCGTGGCGGCCATGCCTGGGGCCGGCGCCCACGAGGTGGCCTTCATCCAGGTCGAGCGGCCCGATGCGCTCGACGGGGCCTACGTGGACGAGCAGAACCCGTACCGCGCGACCGTCTCGGGCGACGACACGTGACCATCCCCCCGTCTCTCGACCCGCGGACCCCGGTGCTGGTGGGTGTGGCCACGATCACCCAGCGCGGCGATGACCCGGTCGCCGCCGCGGACGCCGTCGCCTTGATGCGGGGCGCGGCCGAGGCGGCTGCGCTCGACGCCGGGGCCCCGGGCGACCTGCTCGGCGACGTCGATCTGGTGCTGGTGCCAAAGGGCATCTGGGAGCGGCGCGATCCCGGGCGGGCCGTACTCGGCTTCGGTGCCGGGGCCCACTCGGTGCTGGGCGAGGTGGGCGTGCTGCAACAGACGCTGATCACCCGGGCGTGCGGGGCCCTGGCCGCCGGTCAGGCCGAGGTCGTGCTGGTGGTGGGCGGCGAGGACAAGGAGCGCCAGCGCCAGGCCGCCCGCGCCGGACTGGCCGCCGCGGCTGACGCGGTCGACGACGACGCGGCGGACGAGGTGTGGCGACCCCAGGGAGAGATCCTGAGTGCGGTGGAGATCGAACGGGACCTGGCCGTCCCGACCCACCAGTTCGCCATGATCGAACAGGCCCTGGCCCACGCCGACGGCCTCGACGACGCCGCCCGCGACGCCCGGCTGGGGGCCCTGTGGTCGAGCTTCGCGGCCGTGGCCGCCACCCGGGCCGATGCCTGGGATCGCTCCGTGCCCAGCCCCGAGGAGATCGTGACGGCGTCGGCGGCCAACCGCATGCTGGCCACCCCGTACACGCGTCGGCTGTGCTCCCAGTGGAACGTCGACCAGGCCGCCGCCCTGGTGCTCACCACCGTGGCCGAGGCCGACCGCCGCCGGCTGCCCCGATCGGGTTGGGTCTTCCCTTGGGCCGCGGCCGAGTCGAACGCCATGATCCCGTTGCCGGCCCGGGCCGATCTCCACCGCTCGCCGGCGGTCGCCCTGGTCGGTGCCGCCCTGGTCGAGGCCGTCGACGGGCTGGACTCGCTGCGCTCGATCGACCTGGTCGACCTCTACAGCTGCTTTCCGGCAGCGGTGGGGGTGCAGAGCCGCGAGCTGGGGCTCGAGGGGATCGACCCCCTCACCGTCACCGGGGGGATGACCTTCTACGGCGGACCGCTGAACAACTACGTCCTGCAGTCCACGGCGGTGATGGCGCAACGCCTCCGAGCCCGACCGGGCGCCACCGGCCTGGTCACCTCCATCAGTGGGATGATCACCAAGTCGGGTGCGGCGGTGTGGTCGACCGAGCCACCCACTCGTTCCTTCGTGGGCCGTGACGTCACCCGCGCCGCGCTCGGCCGCCACCCCGACGCGACCGGTCGACCCGGCGGCGCTCGGCGCCGCCACCATCATCGGGACCACCGTCGTCCACGATCGCGGCGTGCCGTCCCGGGCGGTGACCGTGGTCGAGACGGCGGTCGGCACGCGCACCGTGGCCCGGTCGAGCGATCCGGACACCGTCACCGCCATGTGCTCGGGGGACTGGACCGGTCGCCAGGTCGAGGTGACCGAACCGGGCCGCTTCGGGCTGATGGCATCGTCGTCCACCCCACTAGATTGAAACCTGTTCTCGTTCGCTGCTGCAGGGAGGCACCCGTCATGAGCCAGGTGGATCAGCAATCGTCGACCGACGAGCGCTACACGATCATCTCGTCGGACTGCCACGCCGGCGGCTCCCACGAGATGTACCGCGAGTACCTGGACCCGGCCTGGGTCGACGAGTTCGACGCCTGGCGCGAGAAGTACAAGAACCCCTTCCGGGACCTCCAGGACGGCGGCCGCATCCGCAACTGGGACGACGACAAGCGCATCGGCGACCTCGAAGCCGATGGCATCGTGGCCGAGGTGGTGTTCCCCAACACCGTCCCACCATTCTTCCCCAGCTTCATCCTGTTCGCCCGGCCCCCTACCGACGAGGAGTATCCGGCCCGGCTGGCCGGCATCCGGGCCCACAACCGGTGGTTGGCCGACTGGTGCGGGCGCTACCCCAACCGGCGCGCCGGGATCGGGCAGATCTTCCTCAACGACGTCGACGACGCCATCGCGGACGTGCGCTGGTGCCACGAGCACGGTCTGCGTGGCGGTGTGCTGCTTTCGGCCATCCCGCCGGACTGCAAGTACGTCAAGCCCCTCTACGACCCCTGTTACGACCCACTGTGGGCGGTGTGCGAGGAGCTGGGGATGCCGGTGAACAGCCACGGCGGCACGGGGATGCCCGACTACGGGCGCTACCCGGCGGCCGCCCTGCTGTTCATCACCGAGGTGCCCTTCTACTCGCAGCGCCCGTTCGTGCAGCTCCTGTTCGCCGGGGTGTTCGAGCGCTTCCCCCGGCTCAAGTTCGTCATGACCGAGATGGGCTGTGCCTGGCTGCCGCCCATGTTGAAGCGCATCGACCTCACGCTGGCCCAGATCCGCAAGACCGGTCGCACCGGTGAGATGCGCTACGACAAGAAGGACATCCTGCCCCGCTCGGCTACCGACTACTTCCGCCAGAACTGCTGGATGGGCGTGAGCATGCCGGGGTCGGAGGACGCCGCGGCCCGTCACGACATCGGGCTCGACCGCTTCATGTGGGGCAGCGACTACCCCCACGACGAGGGCACCGGGCCCTTCACCCGCGAGCACCTGCGCCAGCGCTTCCACGACGCCCCGGCCCGCGAGCTGCGACAGATCCTGGGGGCCAACGCGGCCGAGCTGTACGGGTTCGACCTGGCGGCGCTGGCGCCGGTGGCCGCCGAGGTCGGTCCGACGGTGGCCGAGATCGCCACGCCCCTGGACCGCCTGCCCGACCACCCCAACGAGGCGCTGCTGCGCGCCTGAGCCGGTTGGCTCGTGGGCGTCGGGGATCAGTCGGAGTGGCAGTGGTCGCCGCCGTGTCCCGGCGACGCAGGCACGTCGAGGGCCGGGTTGCGGTCGAAGAAGCCCCACGGCACGAGCGAGAAGCCCGTGTACTCCACCGGCATCACCGGCCAGTCCTCCGGACGTGGGATGTGGGTCACGCCGAAGGTGTGCCACAGGACAACATCAGTCTCGGCCACGGAGCGGTCGGCGGCCGTCCAGGCCGGCAGCCCGTCGCCTCCCACGTGCTGGTTGGGGTGGTCACCCGCGGCCCGCCGCTCGTCCGGGTGGTAGGGGGTGACCCACAGGTTGCGGGTGGCGAACGCCGCTCGCCGCGCCACGCTCGAGCTGGGGTCGGCCAGCAGGGTGGGCGTGGCCTGGGGCACCAGCTTGTAGGCCACCGGCCGGCCCAGGCCGTTGCGCACGTTGGGGTTCTCGATCTTCCAGCTGCGACTGCGGGCGGGATCCACCAGCCGCTGCGCCTGTTGCTCGGTGGCCAGTCGGGTGGCCTGGCTCACGAAGGCGTTGGCCATCGGGTTGTCGGGGCCTGGTGGTTCGGCCACCGCGTCCAGCTCGTACACGGTGTTGGTGGGTCCGTCGACGTCGAGATCCAGGCGCACGTTGAACAGGTGCTGGTGGTACGGCGCGGCCAGCTGCGGGGCGACCAGGCTGGCGTGGTCGGGCTCGGTGCCCGGGGCCAGCGCCATGGTGGACATGATGCCGGTCAGCTTCACCTCCAGGGAGATGGTGCCGTCCAGGTAGAGGTACCAGAAGAAGCCGTACTCGTAGTTGCCCACGGTGGCGATGGAGCTGATGACCAACCGGCGCGATCGGCGCACCTCGGTGGTGCCGGCGTGGAGGTCGGCGTGCTTCCACCCGATCCCGTAGTCCTCCTCGTGGATGCACACGGCGTTGACCAGGGTCTGGGGTTGGCCGGTCTCGGTGGCGAAGTCGACGTCGAGGTAGCGGATCTCCCCCAGGCAGTCACACCCCAGGGTGAGGGAGTTGGCCATGCGCCCGAGCCCCCACTCCCCCACGTCGAAGGCGTTCTTCCAGCCGTGCATGGGACCGGGATGGCCATAGGGCACCACCATCTCGCTCACCGACGCCCGATGCAGGATGGGGCGGACCCGCCCGCCGTCCTCGTAGCCCAGCGTGTGCAGCACGAGGCCTTCGTAGGGGTCCATGGTCACCCGCAGGGACCAGCGCTGCCAGGCCAGCCGGTTGCCCTCCAGCGTGAAGCTCACCCCTTCGGGCTGGGTGATGCTGATGGGCTGGAGGTCGGTTCTCGGTGTGGGCGCGTCAGCCCCCTGATAGGCGCCGGGATCGGGAGGCAGCGGCACCACGCCGTGATCCACCACCTCGAGGACCTCGCCCCGCGCCATGTCCACGAAGGCGATGAGCCCTTCGATGGGCCGGGCGTAGCCGTTGTCGGTGGGATGTTCGCGGTAGTAGGCCAGGCAGCGGGTGATCCTCCGGCCGGTCTCGTGGGCCACGCCGAAGTTGCCGGCGGGCCAGGGGTCGATCTGGACCTGGGCCGGATCGGTGATGCCACGGCGGGCCAGCGCGGCCTGCCAGTCGGGGTGTTCGATCAGCGCCACGATGGTGATGAGGGATTCCTCGAACAACAGGGCGGGTCGCAGGTCGGCCAGCTCGTCCCAGCGCACCACGGCGCCACGATCGAGGTCGACCACCGCCTCGACCAGGTCAGTGGCCGGTCCGGGGACCACCACCAGCCGGACACGCCGAGCCGACGCCGTGGTGCCCGCCTGGAACTGCTGCCACTCGTCCTTGGTGGGCTCGTCCAGGCCGATGTAGGCGAAGCGGGCGGCCTCGGTGAGCTCGGGTCGGGTGCGGGCCACGGCCACGGCCGCCTCGATCTCGGCACCGGACAACGCATCGAACGGGTGGGGTCTGGTGCTTGTCTGACTCACGGCGACATCCCCTTGGTTCGAGCGCCATTCCTACTCGCCGACGTCGAGCACGGTAAAGCTAGTGTCGAGGCGGCGCCGACGACGCACAGACGCCGACGATGCACATGGGGGAACCATCGATGAGCTTCGACTTGTCCGGCAGTCGCGTGCTGTTGACGGGAGCGTCGTCGGGCATCGGCGCGGGTCTGGCCGAGGCGTTCGCGGCCGGTGGGGCGTCGCTGGGCATCTGCGCCCGGCGAGCGGATCGGCTGGCCGAGGTGGCCGAGCGCTGCCGAGCCCACGGTGGCGAGGTCCACTCGTGGATCACCGATGTCTCAGACCCGGCCCAGCTCGACGCCCTGGCCGCCGATGCCCTGGATGCGCTGGGAGGGGTCGACCTGCTGGTGAACAACGCCGGTATCCCCAAGCGCCGGCAGGTGGACGCCCTGGACATGGCCACCGTCGACTACGTCACGAGGGTCAACTACCTGGCCCCGGTGCAGCTCACCCTGGCCATCCTGCCCCAGATGCTGGCCCGGGGGTCGGGGCGGATCATCAACGTCTCGTCCGTGGCGGCCACCCTGTCCTCGCCGGGTGAGTCGGTGTACAGCGCATCGAAGGCGGCGTTGGCCGTGTTCTCCGAGTCCATGACCGTGGATCTGTGGGATCGCGGGGTGCGGGCCATGGTGGTGTATCCGGGTGTGGTCGACACCGAGCTGTTCACCCTCCCCGACAACGATCCGTTCACGGCCTCCATCGAGCCGATCGAGGTCGCCGACCTGGTGGCGGCCACCCTCGACGCCCTGGCCCGCGACGCCCTCGAGGTGTACGTGCCGGAGTACTTCAAGGAGTTCGCGGTGGGCAAGGCCAGCAACATCGAAGGCTTCCTGTCGGGCGCGGCCGAGTTCGTCCGCCAGCAACACGACTGACCGCCGGCGCCCGAACCGGCGGTGATCGGTGGCCACGATGGGCTTTACACCGGTCTTCGGTGGCATCTGCGTACCCTGCGCATAGTCGGCACCCGAAGGAGTGGTCGCCGCGCCCGACGCCCCCCAAGACGCCGAGTCCTCCTCTGCGAGTACCATGGAGCCCCCACCATGACCGACGATCGTCCATCCTTCGACGCTGAGTCCCGAGGGCAGGTGCCACCCCGCGAGCCGGGCGATCCGTCCACCTGGCCCACCACGCCACCGCCGTGGAACGAGCCGACGGCCCCCGGTACGTGGTCCTGGGGCAACGCCGCGGTCAGCCCGACCCCGGGTGCCGTGCCCCCGCCGATCACGCCGCCGGCCCAGCCCGTCCCGCCCCGCGCCGCCCAGCCTGTTCGGCCCCACCGCCCAGGCCGGTTCATGGGGCCAGAGCGATCCGACCCAGGCCAACCCGTGGGCCCAGGTCGGCCAGCCCGCCCATCGCAGCCCCGGCGGTCAGTTCTGGTGGGCTGGCGCGCCGGCCGGTCAGGCCCCTACCCCGCCGCCGGTCGCCCCCATGGCGCCTGTGCATCCGCACTCCCGCAAGCGCAACATCCTGGCCTTCGTGGGCGGCCTCACCGTGGCCAGCCTGCTGATCGGCGCCGGCGCCCTGGTGCGTGAAGGCTTCCAGAACACCACCCGCACGAACGCGGCCGCCCCGACCACCACGCTTCCGGTCTCGCCCAACTCGGGCGCGGGCTCGGGCAACAGCCCGTTCGGCAACGGCTTCGGGAACGGCGGCGGATCGACCAGGCCGTCCACCGCCCCTCAGTCAAGCGCCTCGGCTCAGGCCATCGCGGCCAAGGTCAACGCCGCCGTGGTCGACATCGACACCAAGCTCAGCTACCAGCAGGCCGCCGCGGCCGGCACCGGCATGATCATCACCAGCAACGGCGAGATCCTGACCAACAACCACGTGGTCGACGGAGCCACCTCCATCACCGCCACCGTGGTCAGCACCGGCAAGACCTACACCGCCCGAGTGGTGGGCACCGACGCCACCGACGACGTGGCCGTCCTCCAGCTCGAGGGAGCCTCGGGTCTGACCACCATCAACGCCGCCGACTCCTCGAAGGTCGCGGCCGGTGACCAGGTCGTGGCCATCGGCAACGCCGGCGGCACCGGCGGCACGCCCAGCGTCGTGACCGGCACGGTGACCGACACCAACCAGTCCATCACCGCCAGCGACGAGAGCGGTGCCGACGCCGAGCAGCTGAGCGGGCTCATCCAGACCGATGCCCCCATCGTGGCCGGCGACTCGGGCGGCCCGCTGGTCAACACCGACGCCAAGGTGATCGGCATGGACACCGCCGCCTCGTCCCAGAACCAGTTCGCGTCGCAGTCGAGCGTCGGCTTCGCCATCCCCATCAACCACGCCCTGTCCATCGCCAAGCAGATCGAGGCCGGCCAGGCCAGCTCCAAGATCCACATCGGTGAGACCGCCTTCCTGGGCGTCGAGCTGGCGCCCACCAGTTCCAGCTCGAACGGCACCGGCAACGGCCCGGGATACGGGTCCGGATACGGAGTCGGGCCCGGCTCCTCGGCTGGGACGAGCACCAACGGCGTCACCATCCAGGGCGTGGTCAGCGGCTCCCCCGCCGACAAGGCCGGCATGGCCGCCGGCGACACCATCACCGCCTTCGCCGGCAAGGCCGTCGACAGCCAGAAGACGCTCAGCTCGCTCACCCAGGCGCATCATCCGGGCGATCGGGTGTCGGTGACCTGGACCGACGCCGGCGGGTCCAGCCACACGGCCACCGTGACCCTGGTCGTGGGTCCCACCGGCTGAGCCCAGATTCCGGGTGATGGTTCGATGTAACCCCAGGCCGTGGGTATCGTCAGTGTTCACTGTGAGCGCCGATGACGAGACCCTCGAGGACCCGGAGGCCGCCGCCCGTCTGCTGACCAAGCTGCGAGCGTTCGTGGCCGACAGCCTCGATGAGCAGGAGAGCGCCCTGCTGGCGGTGCTGCTGGCCCCGGGCGTGGCCATGGCCTACCCCGACGACGAGGTGGTGGGCTTCGCCGTCGACTGGCATGCCAACGCCCTGCCCGATGCGCTGGCCACCACCCTGCGCGAGGGCGGCTTGCGGGTCGAGGGCCTCTGACCTGGGCGATCGGCTCAGGGCTGGGCGGGCTGGCCGGCGGCGGCCGGCGCCCGGCGGCTCGAAACCATCTCGGCCCGGGCCGAGTCGATGCAGTCCACACAGGTCTCGAGATGGCGGCTGGCCTGAGACGGATCGGTCTCGCTCAGCTGTACGAACGCCGGACAGCCCAGACCGGGCTGTCCGACCATGAGCTCGAGCATGAGGGCGTGGCGCATCCGGCGCCGGGCCCGGTGCACGATGACCTTGGCCGTCCCCGACTTCACCCCCAGCGCGGCACCTACCTCGTCGGGGGTGAAGCCGAGTTGGGTCACCAGCGCCACCGCCGTGGCATCGCGGCGCGACAGGCCCGAGACGCAGCCCTGGACCTGCTGGGCCAGCTCGTTGAGCTCGCTGACCACATCGGGTCGGGGGTCTTTGGAGACGATGGCTTCGGCCTGCTCGTCGTCGAGGGTGATGACCCGCTTGCCGGCCCGCAGCTGGTCGACCGCGGCGTGGCGGGCAATGGACAGGAGCCAGGGCCGGAAGCGATCCGGTTCACGGAGCCCGTCCAGATGCTGGAGGGCCCGGGCGAAGGTGTCCTGGACGATGTCGGCCACCGTGTCCGCGTCGCGTACGTGCGAGAGGGCCACCGCCCGAACCGCCCCCACATGGGCGCGGTAGAGCTCGTCGAAGGCCTCCGCCCGACCGGCGCGGACCTCGGCTACCAGTTCGGCATCGGTTCGGGGGGCCAGCCCTCGGGTCCGCACCCCGAAGACTGTAGGCCGTTGGGGCCAGGTCACGCACCGCTGTGTCGAGCGGTCCGGTAGGGCATAATCGTCCGCGGACCGGTGCCAGGATCCAGGAACGGTAGCGATGAGGCATGGTGAGACGGTCGGCCGAGCCCCACGGCCCGCCCGCCGGCTGGGGGCATTGCTGGCGGCGCTGGCCGCCGTCTGCGGCCTCGCGCTCGGCCTGATCCCCCTGGCCGCGCCGCCCAGCCAGGCCGCGACCGCCGGGCCGCCGAGAATTTCGGTGGCCCCCTCGTCGGCACAGGGAAATGCGACCGTGACCGTCACCCTCGCTGGGCTGTGGCGTCAGCCCCCGACCGCCGGACCCCCGATCTACTGTTCGATGAGCTTCCAGTGGAACGGTGTGGCCTGGCCCACCTCGAATGATGGAGAAGCGGGTTACACAGGCCAGACAACGGTCGGGGCCGTACCGAACGGTGCGGTGGTGGGCGTGGCCAACACGATCACGGCTACCTGCACCTACGCCGGCACTGTCTACGACGAGCCCACAACGACGTTCACGGTCGCTCCCACCACCTGGACCCTGACCGACAACCCCAGCAGTGCCACCGCCGGCACCGCGGTGAGCGTGCTGTTGACCGGATCGAACAACGCCCCGGGCAATCCACAGTGCCCGCTGGTCTATTCATTCGACGGCTCCCAGATCGGCACCAAGCAGAAGCAGCCGCTGTACTACACGGTGCCGGCGACGACGGCGGCCGGCAGCCACACCTTCAAGATCTCGTGCACCACCTCACCGCTGAACGGATCGGCCACCGTGGGCTTCACGTTGCGCCCTCCCGCCACCACGACCACCACCCGGGCCACGACCACCACCCGGGCCACGACCACCACGGCCAAGGGGGCGACGACCACCACGGCCAAGGGGTCCTCCACCACCGCGGGCAACGACTCGTCGAGCACGACCACGGGCTCGTCGACCAGCGTGAGCATCGACACGACGCCAACCACGGTGCCAGGCCAGGCGCCGGTGACGGCCACCACCTACATGCGGCTCACGGCCTTGGCCATCGCGCCGGGAGCGGCGGTGAGTGCGAACGGTCGGGGCTGCGATGCCGGTGCGCCGGTCACGTTGACCATCGGATCGGCGTCGGTGGGACACACCCGGGCCACGTCGTCGGGGGCGTTCCACACGCCGCTGGCGTTGGGGCCGCTGTCGGTGGGTCGCTACACGGTGGTGGCGCGTTGTGGCGTGATCCTGGCCGCGCCGCTCGACGTCGTGTTGGCCAGCCAGGTCAGCGCGGCCACCTCCACGTTGGCCGTGATCCTCTTCGTGCTGCTCATCGGCGCCCTGGCCTTCCGCCGCCAGATCTTCCCCCGCCGACCCCGCTCGAGCCTGCCCGCCTCACCTTCGGAAACGGAATCGCCGACGTGACCCCCTCAGTCCTGCACCGCCGCGCCGGGCCACGGTTGGGGGCGGCCGTGGCCACCCTGGCGGTCGTCACCCTGACACTGGGTGCAGCCGTGCTGGCCGCGGGGCCGGCCTCGGCCGCCTCCAGCGGAGTCACCCTGTCGACCACCATCGGGGGTCAGCGGGTGGCCGGATCCTCGGCGTCGCACCCGGTCAAGCTGTACCCGAACCGCCCCGCGGTCATCGACATCCTGGTGACCAACTACCAAAATCGGACCATCACCGTGAACAGTGTGTCGCTGCACGGCACGGTGGCCGCCCTGACCTTCTACGCCTACGACACGAGCGTGCACCTGACCCTCGGGCCCCGTCGGGCCACGCACCTGCGCTACGACCTCGACCTGAGCGGCCTCGACGGTCAGGCCACCGGCCTGATCCCGGCCACCATCACCATCGCCAACGCCCGCCATCAGCCACTGGCCTCCCAGTCGATGGTCACCGACGTCCAGGGCTCGCTCGACTCGGTCTACGGCCTGTTCGGGCTGGCCCTGCTGATCCTCACCGCACTTGCCGTCATCGGCGTGGTGGTGTCGATCGCCACCCATCGGATGCCGTCCAACCGTTGGCGGCGCGGCCTGCGGATGCTCACGCCCGGCGTCGGTCTGGGGCTGGTGTTGGTGTTCTCCATGTCCGCGCTGTCGGTGTGGGTGCCGACCCCGGGCACCTGGTTCACCGTGGTGCTCGTGTTCGCGGTGGTCTTCTTCGTGCTCGGGTACCTGACCCCGAACCCGACGGTGGAGGGCGAGGACGACGAGGACGACGACGACCTCTACCTGACCGTCACCGACGATTCGCCGTCCGGCGAAGCGAGCCCGTCGCCGCCGGCGCCCACCGCATCCGGTGGCGAGTTCACCCGTGGTGACGAGTCCCCGGTATGACCCTGGACCAGGATGAGGTCGAGGCGGCCCTCCCGAGCTACGAGATCGGCGCCGAGCTCGGTCGCGGGGGCTGGGGGGTGGTGCTGGCCGGCCGGCACCGCCAGCTGGGCCGTGAAGTGGCCATCAAGCAGCTCCCCCGAGCCTTCGCCGCCGACCCCGACGTTCGGGCCCGGTTCACCGCCGAGGCCCGGGTCCTGGCCTCGCTCGACCACCCCCACATCGTGCCCGTCTACGACTACGTCGAACGGGACGGGCTGTGCCTGCTGGTGATGGAGCAGCTACCGGGCGGCACGCTCTGGAGCCGGTTCTCCGCCGACGGGTTCACGCCCCCGGCCGCCGCCGCCGCGGTGCTGGCCAGCATCGCCGGGCTCCAGGCCGCCCACGAGCACCACATCCTGCATCGGGACGTGAAGCCCGAGAACCTCATGTTCTCGGCCTCGGGCGCGCTCAAGGTCACCGACTTCGGCATCGCCAAGGTGGTGGGCGGCGAGGGCACCCTGGCCACCCGGGCCGGTGAGGTGGTGGGCACGCCCGCCTACATCGCCCCCGAGCAGGCTCGCGGCGCCGCCCTGTCCCCCGCCACCGACGTCTACGCCGTGGCCACCATGTTCTACGAGCTGCTCTCGGGACAGCTGCCCTTCGCCGACGACGGCGACGCCATGGCACTGCTGTTCAAGCACGCCTTCGAGACCCCGGTGCCGCTGACCGACGTGGCCCCGTTCGTGCCCGCCCCCCTGGCCGAGGTGGTGATGCGCGGTCTGGCCACCGACCCGACCGACCGCTACCCGAGCGCCGAGGCGTTCGGGGTGGCCATCGCCGAGGCCGCCACCGCGGCCTGGGGACCGGGCTGGCTGGCGGCCGAGGGCACGCCGGTCATGGGGGCCTCGTCCATCGTGGCCGCCACCGACCGGGTCACCTCCGCGCCCCGGGCGCCCACCCTGGCTGACCAGGCGGTCACCCCGGTGGCCCCCGCACCGCCCACGATCGCTGATCGGGCGCCGGTTCGGCCCACCAACGACGTGCACCGGGCCGGTGTCGATCTGGGCGATGTGGCCGAGGCCGATCTCGTGCCCGTCAAGGAGGTCCTGACCCCTCCGGCCAAGGCCACCGGGCCGCTGCTGATCGCCGCCGGCCTGATCGTCGTCACCATCGTGGTGGCCCTGGTCGGCATCGGATCGGGTTCGTCGGGTGGCCTGGGCGCCCACCGCGTGACCGTGGCCGGCAAGGACCCGGCCGGGGGCCAGGTGCTGCACCTCGACCTGTCCAAGCCCATCCCCGTCGGGGTGGCTGCCGGGGTGGCGCCGGGCGCCACCCGGGCTGCGCTCTCCCTGCAGGCGCTGGGCCGACCGGTGTCCCAGTCGAGCGCCCCCCTGAAGCCGTTCGGCTCGGGGAAGGTGGCCATCATCGACGCCTCGTCGGCCCGCTACCTCTACGCCGGGCGCTTCACCGCCCGTCTCGACCTGCGGGGTGGCTCCGAGGCCCACATCGACTTCGGCATCCAGACCAGGCAGTTCGGGCTGCTCAGCGCCGGTGGCGCGGCGGTGATCCTGGTGCTGCTGTTCGCGCTGGCCTACGCCGAGTCCTTCGCCCGGTCGCTACGAAAGGGCAAGCGGTCGACGGTGGCCATGGTCGGGCTGGCGGGCATGGGCGCGCTGATCGGCGTGGCGCTCGTCGGGCTGGCCTGGGTGCTGGCCATCCGCCTGCCCACCGTGGCCACCGTGGTGGTCTGCGCCGTGCTCGGCGCGGCCGCCGGCGCGGTCGGGGCGGTCGGCTCGAAGCGGGTGGGCCGACAGCGGCGCTACGGCCGGGCGCTGAGGCGGGAGCGAACGGGATGACCAGCTATGACCTCGACGTGGTGGAGCCCGACCACGAGCCGCGCCGACTGACGGTGGACGGCACGCTCGAGATCGGACGCGAGTGCGACGGCCTGAACCTCGATGACGGTCGGGTGTCACGCCGACACCTCGCGCTGGCCGCCACCGACGACGGGCTGGTGGTGACCGACCTGGGCAGCACCAACGGGACCCTGGTCAACGGGGTCCGCATCCAGGGGCCCACGCTGATCACGGCCAGCGACACCATCGAGCTCGGCTCGGTGGTCCTGCACCCGGTGGCCCGGCCTGAACCGGCTCCGTCGCCTGAGCCGGCCCCGCCGGAGCCCGTGGTGGCCAAACCGCGGCCGGTGCTCGAGGAGATGGCGGCCCGGACCACCGACGCCGCCGTCATCCGCTCGCGGCCCGGCACGGCGGGCGCGGCGGCCGTGGCCGGAGTGGCCCGCGACGCCCGCCGGGCCCGCCGGCACCTGGCCGGCCTGGGATCGGAGCCGTGGGGGGTCGTGCCCAGCATCTGCCTGGTCGATCCCTTCCCCGACCTGGACGACCCGACCCGCACCGTCACCAGCGGCACCATCGTCGACGGCGGCCGCAACGAGATCTGGATGGTGGTCACCCCCGAGTCGCCTCCCGAGCCGTTGGAGCGGCCCCTGGCCCTCCTGTTCGGGGCCAGCTTGCCGGCCGCCGAATCACTGGGCCACCTGCTGGAGGGCTACGGGCTCTACGCGGCTGACGGCCCCGACGTGGACGAGCAGCTACGCGAGCTGGACCTGCCCGCCCTGTCCCAGGCCGAAGGTGAGCTGGGCGCGGCCATGTCGCTGTCCTTCGTGCGCTACCTCGTGGCCCGCGGGGGTCGCGACACCTTCCTGCGCATGCTGGCCTCGGCCCAGCCCGGCCACCTCGACGCCGCCGCCCAGCAGGAGTACGGCGCCGGCATGGCCGCCCTCGAAGAGGGATGGCGCCAGAAGCTGCTGGCCGGCGCGCCGGACATGAAGACCGGCCAGTTCCTCCGAATGACCGTGCGCTACCTGCGGCCCCACAAGCGGCGCGAGATCGAGATGTTCGTCTACATGCTGCTCGGGCTGGCCTTCACCGTCGTCTACCCGTTCGCCTTCAAGAACCTGCTCGACAAAGCCATCCCCAGCGAGCACTACAGCCAGGTCCTGCAGATCCTGGGTGTGCTCAGCCTGGCCTTCGTGGTCACCGCCTTCTCCAGCGTGCGCGGGGCGTACCTGTCCGCGGTGGTGAGCGGCTCGGTGGTGCTCCAGCTGCGCCAGGAGATGTTCACCAAGATGCAGCACCTGTCCCAGGGTTGGTACAACCAGCACCAGCAGGGCGACGTGCTGTCGCGGGTGTTCTCCGACGTGGGCATGCTCGAGCAGGGGCTGTCCCAGACCTTGCGCGGCGGCCTGGTCCAGATCCTCACCCTGGCCGTGTCGGCCACGGTCCTGATCATCCTCAACTTCTGGCTGGCCCTCATCGTGCTGGCCGGTGCGCCCATCATCGCCCTGATCTACAAGGCCATGTCCAAGGGCGCCCAGACCCGCAGCATCGCCGTGCAGGAGGAGACGGGCAGCGTGCTGACCGTGGCGTCGGAGAACTACGGCGCCCAGTGCGGTGGTCAAGGCCTTCGGCCTCCAGCTGCGTGAGATCGGCCGGTTCCGCCAGTCCAGCGACCGCCTGTTCGACCGCCAGGTCAAGCTCCAGCTCTTCGGTGGGCTGTTCGGCGTGTCGGTCCAGATGGTGGTCACGGCCCTCCAGGTGTTCATCCTGGGGCTCGGTGCGTGGCTGATCTTCCACGGGCACCTCACCATCGGTGGCCTGGTGGCCTTCATGAGCCTCATGGGCCAGGCCCTGGCCCCGGTCACGGTGCTGACCGGCATCGGCCAGCAGATCCAGTCCTCCACCGGGGCGCTGGTGCGCATCAACGAAGTGCTCGAAGCCGAGCCCGAGGTGGTCGAGAAGCCCGACGCCGGCCAGCTCGCCTCGCTGCGGTCGACCATCGAGCTGCGCCACGTCGGGTTCTCCTACACCCCGGAGCGGCGCACGCTCGACGACGTCAACGTGACGATCACCGCCGGCCAGCGGGTGGCCTTCGTCGGCCCCACCGGGGCCGGCAAGTCCTCGGTGCTGCAGTTGCTCATGCGCTTCTACGATCCCGACGAGGGCGGCGTGTTCTTCGACGGGGTGGACATCCGTGACGCCACGGTGGAGTCGCTGCGGCGCCAGCTGGGTGTGGTCTTCCAGGAGACGTTCCTGTTCAACTCGACCATCGCCGAGAACATCGGCCTGGGCAGCCCCAACGCCACCGACGCCCAGATCCAGGAGGCGGCCAAAGCGGCCGAGCTCCACGACTTCGTGACCAGCCTGCCCCGGGGTTACGAGACGCTGGTGGGCGAACGGGGTGGGCGCCTGTCGGGCGGGCAACGCCAACGGCTGTCCATCGCCCGGGCCCTGCTGCGCGACCCCCGGGTGCTGGTGCTCGACGAGGCCACCTCCGCCCTCGACCCGCGCACCGAGCGGATGATCGCCGACACCCTCGAGCGGGTGGGCCAGGGCCGCACCACGATCGCGGTGACCCACCGCCTCACCTCGATCACCGGCTACGACCAGATCTTCGTGGTGGTGGCCGGCCAGGTGGTCGAGCACGGCACCCACGACGATCTGGTGGCCGCCGGCGGTGTGTACGCGTCGCTGTGGGCCGAGCAGACCGGCGCCGTGGTGCCCACCGAGGCGCCGTTCGACGCGGCCGGTGCCCTGGCCCGGATCCCGCTGTTCAGCGGCCTCGACCCGGCCGGTCTGGCCGATGCCGCCTCTCGCCTGCGGGCGATCGAGCTGGCCGCCGGCGAACGCATGCCCGAAGGTGGCGGACGCCTGTCGGTCATCCGCCGTGGCCGGGCCACCGTGCTGGCGCCGGACTTCACCGGTGAGCTGGCGCCGCTGGCCGAAGTGGGTCCGGGCGACGCCTTCGGCCTGTCGGCCCTGTTGGGTGACGAGAAGGGCTACGTGCTGGCCGCCGTCGATCCGCTCTCGCTGGTGGTCATCGACGACGAGGCCATCCGTGGCCTGGCCGGCGTGCACCCCGAGATCGCCCAGGCCCTCGAAGGGACCCGCCACCCGGCTGCTGGTCCCGCCGGAGGACAGCGTCTGTCACGATTGACGATGGCACCCGGCAATCGGATGTCCATCGTGTCTGCGCCGTCGGGACCGACGGCAGAGGAGGTCCGCCGGATGACCGGCAGCATGCCCTCGGTGCACCAGCAGTGAACCTGGTTCTGCACACGATCCTGAGCTCGGCGGGCGCGGTCACCGCCGCGGGTCAGGGATGGATCCTCGAACCCCGTGGCGACGAGCTCGAGGTGGTGGCCGCCATCGGATCGGGCGAGCTGGTCGGCATCCGGGTACCGGCCGAGGGGGGCACGGCCGGCTACGTCCTGGCCTCGGGCCAACCGGTGGCCATGATGCCCCGCGCCGAGGATCCCGCAGCCAGCGAGGGTGTGGTGGGCGTGCTGGGGATCCGCCCGGCTTCGGTGCTGAGCGTGCCCTGTGCGTTCGACGACGAGGTGCTGGGCGTGTTGGAGCTGGTGGACAAGGCGGGTGGTGCGTTCAGCTTCGACGACGTCGAGCTGTCCACCGTGCTGGCCAACATCGCCGGCTCGGCCCTGCGCGATCGGGACCCGGCCGTGTCGGTGCGCCCGCCCGACGAGCTGGCCGCCGATCTGAGGCAGCTGTCGGCGGCCGACCCCGCCACCTACGTGCGGGTGGCCACCGTCCTCGAGGCCCTGCTGGCCCGTGGCTGATCCCCCACCGCCGCCGCCCGGTCCCCCGGTCGGCGGAGAACCCATGAGGCCGATGAGGCCGATGCGACCCGGGGGGGCGCCGCCCGATCCGGGGGCGCCGCGGCCGGAGTGGACCCGGGAATCCGCGGTGCTGCGCATCGACGGGGCGCTGACCACACTCGACGACATCACCCCCGAATGGGCGTGGGGCGGCTCCACCGGTCGCGGGGTGCGGGTGGCCATCATCGACAGCGGGGTGGAGGCCGACCACCCCGACCTGGGCGACTGCGTGGACCGCGACGGCAGCGTGGTGGTGGCCCTCAACCACGAGGGCGAACCCGAGGTCACCGTCGAACCCCACGAGGACCTGTTCGGCCATGGCACGGCATGCGCCGGCATCATCCACCGGCTGGCTCCCGACGCCCGCATCACCAGCGTGCGCGTGCTGGGCGCCGGTCTGAGCGGCAAGGCCACCGTGTTCCTGACCGGGCTGGCCTGGGCCGTGGAGCAGGGCTTCGACGTGATCAACCTGTCGCTGGGCACCGGCAAGCGCGACTGGGCCCTGCCCTTCTACGAGATCTGCGACAAGGCCTACTTCCGGGGCTCGCTGCTGGTCACCGCAGCCAACAACATGGCCCGGCCCAGCTACCCCTCGCTCTACGCGTCGGTGACCAGCGTGGCCTGCAACCTGTCGAAGGACCCGTTCCACTTCCACTACAACCCGGACCCCCCCACCGAGTTCCTGGCTCCGGGCATCGACGTGGAGGTGAGCTGGCGCGGTGGCACCCGCCAGAGCGGCACCGGCAACTCCTATGCCGCGCCCCACCTGGCCGGCATCGCCGCGCTCATCAAGTCCAAGCACGGCGACCTGCGTCCCTTCCAGATCAAGACCGTGCTCATGGCCACCGCCTCCAACGTGTTGGACGCCACCACACCGGCGGGCCGGTTGACCGGCGCGCTGACCGCGGCGCGACTCACCGCCCTGGGCGGGCGGGCCACGTCCGCCTTGAACGCGGTCAGCGATTCTCGATCGCGACCTTGATGGCGCCGGTGTGCTCCTGGTCGGCGATGGTCACGAAGGCGTCGCGCCAGTCGTCCAGGGCGAAGGTGTGGGTGAGCATGGGCGTGAGGTCGATGCGCCCGGCCTCGACCAGATCCAGGTAGTGCTCGATGCCGTGCTTGCGCACGCCCTCGACCTCCTCGATGCCGAAGGCGTTGGACCCGACCCAGCTGATCTCCTTGAAGTAGAGCGGGCTCCACTCCCACCGGCCGGGCGCGTGCACGCCGCTCTTGACCAGCGTGCCCCGGGCCTTGAGCAGGCGGACCTCGATCTCGAAGGTCTCCGGCTTGCCGATGGTGTCGTAGGCGACGTCGATGCCCCCGGGATGGCACATGGGGAACCCGTCGAGTCCGTCCATGGTCGGTCGCAGCACTCCGCCTGACCAGTCGGCCAGATCCTCCAGCAGGGCCATCCGATCGCCCAGGCGCACGACGTGGTGGGCCCCGAAGCGGGTCACCATCTCCGCCTGGGCGTCGAAGCGGGCCACCACCGCCACCTCCACGTCGGGATAGAGGGCCCCCAGGATGGCCACCGCGCAGCACCCCAAGGATCCGGCCCCCCACACCAGCGCCTTGCCGCCCGGGGGTGGCGGGTGACGGGTGATGCTGTGCAGCGACACCGAGAACGGGTCGGCGAAGATGGCCTGCTGGTCGCTGATCGAGTCGGGGACGGCGAACAGCATGGTGGAGTGGGCGGGCATCAGCTCGGCGTAGCCGCCGGTGGCGTCGCTCGACACCCCGGTGTGGATGCCCTTGGAGATGTCCTGGTCGACCGTGAAGTTCCAGCACAGGCTGAAGTCGCCGGCCTCGCACGCCGGGCAGATCGGATCGATCCCCCGGGGCCGACACGACAGCCACGGGTTGAGCACCACCCGTTGGCCCACTTCGAAGCCGGAGGCCTCGGGCCCCAGCTCCACCACCTCGGCCACCACCTCGTGGCCCATGACCTGAGGGAACGAGCAGAAGCCGCTCATGGCGTTGTCGCTGTCGCCGTCACCGAAGTCGAGCAGGATCTGCTTGGAGTCCGAGCCGCAGATGCCGGTGAGCCGTGGATGGGTGACCAGCCAGTCGGGTCGCAGCGGCCGGGCGTCGGGGATCTCGCGCAGCGCCACCGGGGTGACGGCCAGGTTCGACACCAGCGGGTTGGCGCCGGCTGGCGGGGACCAGGGCTCGGCGTGGGTGCCGAACACCAGGGCCTTCATGGTCGGAACCGCCTGCAGTGGTGGTGCAGCTTCATCGAACCCCCCGGTCGTCGTCGGAAACGTAGCGCGCCCGCGACGGCGGTCGGCACCGGCTAGAACACGACGACGTTGCGGGCGATGACGCCGGTCTTCAGTTCGGCGAAGCCCTGGTTGATCTGATCGAGCGGGATGCGGGCCGAGACGAGCGCGTCGAGTTGCAGTCGGCCCTGCAGGAAGAGGTCGATCATCCGGGGCATGTCCACCCGGAAGCGGTTGGAGCCCATCATGGCGCCCTGGATGCGCTTCTCGGAGATGAAGGTGGCGCCCGGGAGCGAGACCAGATCCGTGGGCGGCACCATGCCGATCACGTAGGCGGTGCCGTCGGCCCGCAGCATGGCGAAGGCGTCCTCGGCGGTCGCGGCCAGCCCGATCGCCTCGAAGGCGTGCTGCACGCCACCCTGGGTGAGCTCCATCACCTGCTCCACGGCGGTGCCGTCCGCGGCGTCGACCAGATCGGTGGCCCCGAAGCGTCGAGCCAGCTCGAGCTTGGCGGCCAGGCGGTCGACGGCGACGATGCGGGCGGCCCCGGCCACGTACGCGCCCTGCACCACGTTGAGGCCGATGCCCCCACAGCCGATGACCGCCACGGTGTCACCCGGTCGCACGCCGGCGGTGTTCCACGCCGCGCCGATGCCGGTCATGACCGCGCACCCCAACAGCGCCGCCAGGTCGAGGGGCATGTCGGGACGGATCTTCACGCAGGCGTTCTCGTGCACCACCATCTGCTCGGCGAACGAGCCCAACCCACCGAACTGAAGAACCGGATCTCCCGCGGGACCGATCAGGCGGTCGCCCCGTTTGGTGTCACGTGAACGGCACAGGTTGGTCTTGCCGGTCAGGCAGAACTCGCATTGACCGCAGAACATGGACAGGCAGGTGATCACGTGGTCACCCTCGGCCAGATAGCCGACCTGGTCGCCCACCGCTTCCACCACCCCGGCGGACTCGTGGCCCATCACCACGGGCAGGGGATGTGGGTACGTGCCCTCGATGAAGTGCAGGTCGCTGTGGCACAGGCCGGCGGCCACGGTGCGGATCCGCACCTCCCGAGGGGCCAGGGGTCCGGCGGTGAGGTCGATCAGCTCGAGCTCACCCGGGGCAGCGGACAACACGGCGGCGCGCATGGCCCGACTATGCCACCAGGGGCCGACCCCAGTCTGCGCCGACGAGCCCGGTGCGAGAAGATGGGGCCCATGCAACGCCTGACCGGCATGGACGCCTCGTTCTTCTACCTCGAAACGCCCACCTCGCACATGCACATCATCGGGGTGATCGTCATCGACGGGGACTCCATGCCCGGCGGCTACTCCTTCGAGCGCATCCGACAGCTCTACATCGACCGCCTGCCCGTCCTCCTGCCCTTCCGTCGCCGTCCCGTGTTCGTGCCCTTCGGGCTCGACCACCCGCTGTGGATCGAGGACCAGACCTTCGACTTCGACGAGCACGTGAAGCGCATCGCCGCCCCTGAACCGGGGACGCTCCACGAGCTGGCCGACATCGTGGGGCACATCTCGAGCGTGCCGCTCGACCGCAGCAAGCCGCTGTGGGAGTTGACCGTGGTCGAGGGGCTCGAGCACGGCCACGTGGCCCTGGTGACCAAGATGCACCACGCCTCCATCGACGGCGTGTCCGGCGCCGACCTGCTGGTCAACCTGTTCGACTTCGTCCCCGACGCCGAGCCGCGCCCCGAGCCGGAGACGCCCTGGCACGGCGAACCGGTGCCGTCGGACCTCACCCTGGTCCGTGACACGCTGGTGCGAACGGCCACCAGCCCCGCCCGGGTGATCAAGACGGCGCTGCGGACCGGGCGGTCGGTGATCAACATCGTGCGCACGCTGAGCTCCGAGGCGGTGGACGCCGCCCTGCCCCTCACCGCGCCGCGCACCATGTTCTCGGGCGACCTCACGCCGCATCGCTCCGTGGCCTTCGGCCGCGCCGACCTCGAGGACTTCAAGGTCATCAAGAACACGTTCGGCACCACCGTCAACGACGTGGTCCTGGCCGCCTGCACCCAGTCGCTGCGTCGGTACCTGATCGCCCACGACGACCTGCCGGACAAGGCGCTGGTCGCCAGCGTCCCCGTGTCGGTGCGGGCCGCCGAGGAGGGGGGCGATGGCGGCAACCGGGTGTCGGCCATGTTCGCTGCGCTGCCGGTGCAGATGGACGACCCCCTCGACCAGCTCGACGAGATCCACCGGCGCATGAACTCGGCCAAGGAGCTGCACAACGCAGTGGGGGCCGACATGCTGCAGGACTGGAGCGAGATGTTCGGCCCCGCTCTGTTCACCCAGGCCAGCCGCCTGCTGTCGCGCATGCGCACGGCCGACCGGGCGTCGGGCATGAACCTGGCGGAGCGGGTCACCATCCACAACGTGGTCATCTCCAACATCCCCGGGCCGCCCATGCCCATGTACGTGGCGGGTGCCCGCATGATCTCGACCTACCCCCTGGGGCCGGTCCTCTTCGGCGCGGGTCTGAATCTGACCGTGCTCTCCAACATGGGCAACGTGGACATCTCGGCGGTGGGCTGCACGGAACTGGTTCCCGACATCTGGTCGTTGACCGACGGCTTCACCGCGGCAGTGGCCGAGTTGCGTGCCCTGGCCGACGCTCAGCTGGGGTTCCAGGCTCACGGTGGTATCCGGGCCGACCACGAGGTCGACCACGACGACGGGGCGGAGGCCGACCCCCGGTCCGACGAGGTGCCCGGATGACCGCGATCCGTACCCGGTTGGCCGTCGTCCTGGGGGCGGTCTCGCTGGTTGCCACCGTGGGGGTGGGCCAGGTTCCCCGCGCCGCGGCGGTGCCCCGCCCGCCCGTCCCGGCCGGCTGCCTGCCCGGCACCGAACCGGCGGGCAGCACCGAAGGCCCCTATGTGGTGGGCGAACGAACGGTGACATTCGTGGACACGACCCGTCCCACCGCCGCCGATCCGTCCCGAGGCCTGCCCGCCCACCCCGACCGGACCCTGCCCACCACCATCCTGTATCCGGCGGCGGGCACGGCCTCGAAGGTGGCCGCCCGGGCCAAGCCGCCGGCGTTGGGCGCGGCCCCGGCCGCCGGGAGCTTTCCCCTGGTCGAGTTCTCCCACGGCTGGACGGCGACCGGGCCCGAGTACGTGCCGGTCCTGCAGGCCTGGGCCCGCGCCGGGTACATCGTGGCCGCGCCCACGTTCCCCCTGACCAGCGGTGCCGGCGCCGGCCTCGCGGATGTGGTCAACCAGCCCGGGGACGTGAGCTTCGTGATCACCTCGATGACCGACCTGGCTGCCAACCCGGCGGATCCGCTGTTCGGCCATGTCGCACCCGACTGCACCGCCATCGCCGGCCACTCGCTGGGCGCCATCACCACCCTGGCCACCGTGTACGACTCGTGCTGCTTGGAGCCCCGGGCTCGTGCCGCCATCGCCCTGTCCGGCTGGGCGTTGCCCATAGGCGGCGGGAACTACACGAACGCCCCACCGGTGCCGCTCCTGCTGGTGCACGGCGACCAGGACACGACCATCCCCATCGCGGCCAGCCAGCAGGCCTTCGCCGAGCTCCACGGCTTCCGGTGGTTCGTGACCATGAAGGGGGCGGGACACGTCAGCATCTTCGCTCCCCCGTGGAGTCAGATGCTGCTGGACGGGGTGGTCGCGTTCCTCAACTACCACCTCAAGGGAGATCACCACCTCGAGATGGGCTTCCCCAGGCAGGTGAAGCACTCCGGGGTGGCCAGCCTCCAGCGCGCCAGCTGACCGCCCCGGGCGCGACCGATGAGCGGTCGGAGCCCGGTACGCTCGCGCCCCGGATCACCGCTTCGCCGACCACCCGGAACCGACATGACTCAGCCCAGGCGGGCTCGCCTCCACGCTCGCTGGTCCGAGTCGGCCGCGATGGCCCTGTTGGCCCTCGTGGCGGTGCTGGCCATCGGTGCCTGCTCGTCGTCGGGGTCCACGGCCGCGGGGTCACACCCTCTGGTCCGCGTCGGCCAGCCATTGCCCGACGCCGAGGTCACCACCTACACCGGTGCCCGCCTCCCGCTGCGATCGCTGCGAGGCCGGGCCCTGGTGCTGAACTTCTGGGCCCGCAGCTGCGCGCCCTGCGCTGAGGAGATGCCGACCCTCCAGGCCAGCTACCGGGCCGCCCCGAGCGGGCGGGTTCGGTTCCTGGGCGTCGACGCCTCCGAGCCCGAATCGGTGGGCCAGCCCTTCGCCCGGCGCCTGGGAGTGACCTATCCCCTGGCCAGTGACCCTCGGGGCACGCTGGTGGCCCGGCTCGGGGTGTCGTCGCTGCCCACCACCGTGTTCGTGGACGCCCACGGAACGGTGCGCAGCGTGCACGTGGGTCGGTTGTCGTCGCCAGCATTGGCCGCAGGCCTGCGTACCGTCGGCCTGCCCTAGGCGGACACGGACTCCGGGGCGGCCACCCGCTCGGGCATGAGCAGCACGGCGCCGACGAGGAAGCACAGCGCCCCGACGAAGGTGCCCAGGTTGGAGAGCTCTACGTTGCGCAGGGAGTCGGTGGTGGGGATCACGTAGGAGGCCGCCGCTGAGGCGCCGAAGGCGATGGACCCGATCAGGTTGGCCACGGTGATCTGCCACGACAGCGACCGCGGTCGCCAGGCCCACCACCCGTGGCAGACCTCGACCCAGGCGATGGTGCTGGCCGCCAGGAAGGCGATCGAGCCCAGCGCATCGGGTCGCCACACTCGGGCGTTGGCCGCCGACGCGGACAGGTTGGTGTGGATGGCGTAGCCGGTGCTCAGGTTGAACCACAGCGTGCCGGCCAGTTGGACGGCGCTGGCCGACCAGCCCAGGTGATGGGGTTCCCACACGAACCACCGACGCCGTCGCCCGTCTCGGCCGGCCTCGTCGTAGGCCTCGCCGAGATCGTCGACCGACTCGCGGTACTGCAGTGTGGCTGCCGAGGTGAAGAAGATCGACCCCACGAAGAAGGTGATGGCCGTCGGCGTGGTCCCGACGGTACTGGCATAGGCGGGCAGCGCACCCAGGGCGAAGAGAATCGAGCCGATGGCGAAGAGCAACGCGATCCACCAGCCGCGGCTGCGTGGCGCCCACCAGGTGGCGTTCGGGTGATGGTCGCCCAGCGGGTGCTTGCGCAGCCAGCGGGCCTCGAAGGAGCGGCGGTCTCTCCGAGCGACCGGAGCGCTCAGCTCGGTGGGATCACTCATCCTCGCCGGCGCCGTAGGCGCGGTCACGGCGTTTCACCTTGACGAAGGCCACCACTACCAGCACGGCCAGAGCGATGAAGACGATCAGTCCGAAGTACATGTGTCGTGCAGCGTAGGCGCCCAGGGTGCATGGCGCGTAGATGGCCGCCGCGCACTCGAACCGGTGAATGCGTCGCCGATGGGCCAAGATGTCGCCTGCTGGTCTGCGCCCGGGCCGGCACCTGCGCCCGGTGGGCGCGTCCGAGGGAGAGGTCCGCATGACCCTGCACCGCCGTGAATCCGTCCGAGAGCAGCTCGAGGACAGCGTCTTCGCTTCCCATGATCTGGCCAAGGCTGCGCCCAAGTACCGCTTCCCCAACGAGGAGTGGCTGCCGGTCGAGGCCTTCCAGGTCGTCTCCGACCAGATCATGCTCGACGGCAACTCCCGCCAGAACCTGGCCACCTTCTGTCAGACCTGGGAGGAGCCCGAGGTGCACCGCCTCATGGACCTGTCCCTGGACAAGAACATGATCGACAAGGACGAGTACCCTCAGACCGCCGAGGTCGAGCGGCGCTGCGTGCACATGCTCGCCGATCTGTGGAACGCCCCCGAATCGGTCGACACGGTGGGATGCTCGACGATCGGGTCGTCCGAGGCCTGCATGCTGGGTGGCATGGCCGCCAAGTGGCGCTGGCGCGAGAGGCGCAGGGCCGAGGGCAAGCCCACCGACTCGCCCAACATGGTGTGTGGCCCGGTCCAGGTGGTGTGGCACAAGTTCGCCAAGTACTGGGACATCGAGATGCGTGAGGTGCCCATGCGGCCGGGCCACTACGCCATGGACGCGGCTGACATGCTCGAGCGGGTGGACGAGAACACCATCATGGTGGTGCCCACCTTCGGCGTGACCTACACCGGTTCCTACGAGTTCGTGAAGCCGTTGGCCGACGCCCTCGACGAACTGGAGGCCACGACCGGGCTGTCGGTCGATATCCACGTGGACGGGGCCAGCGGGGCCTTCTTGGCCCCGTTCTGCGCCCCCGACATCGAGTGGGACTTCCGCCTGCCGAGGGTCAAGTCCATCAGCACGTCGGGCCACAAGTTCGGCCTGGCCCCACTCGGGGTGGGCTGGGTGATCTGGCGGGACTCCGGCGAGCTCCCCGACGACTTGGTGTTCCACGTGAGCTACCTGGGGGGCGACATGCCCGTCTTCCAGATCAACTTCTCCCGGCCGGCCGGCCAGATCGTGGCCCAGTACTACGACTTCCTGCGCCTGGGGAAGGAGGGCTACCGCCGCATCCACCAGGCGTCCTATGACACCGGACAGGTCCTGGCCGCCGAGATCGTCAAGCTGGGCCCATTCGAGTTGATCTGCAACAGCGATCCGCTCCTGGGCATCCCGTCGGTGGCGTGGCGCATCCGCGAGGGCGAGGATCCGGGCTACACGCTCTACGACCTGGCCGACCGGCTGCGGACCCAGGGCTGGCAGGTGCCGGCCTATCCCCTGACCGGCGAGGTGGCCGACATCGCCGTGCAGCGGATCCTGGTGCGCCAGGACGTGAGCCGTGATCTGGCCACCAACCTCCTGAACGACTTCAAGGAGGCGGTGGCGCATTTCGACAAGCACCCGGTGACCGTGTCCATGACCTCCGAAGAGGCCTCCGGCTTCAGCCACCTCTAGGCCAGCACCGACGACCGACTGATGACCGAGCCCGAAGCCAGTCCTCCCGCGCCCGCCGGGTTCGATCCGGGCTCCCTGCTGCGGTCGCGCCAGTACCTGGCCATGCTGGTGCTCGCCGCCCTGCTCGGCATCCCCGCCTCGGCGGTGGCCTATGGATTCCTCAAGCTGGTGGACGTGACCCAGACCTGGGTGTTCTCCACCCTGCCCGGCGACCTCGGTCTGCACCCGGTGCCCGCCTGGTGGCCCCTACCGCCGGTGGTGCTGGCCGGTGTGGTGGTCGCCTTCACCATCAAGTTCCTGCCCGGCCGCGGTGGCCACGAGCCCGCGGATGGCTTCCAGACCGGTGGGACGCCGGAGCCGATCGACATCCTCAGCGTCTCCCTGGCCGCCATGGCCACGCTGGCTCTGGGCATCGTGCTCGGTCCGGAAGCGCCGCTGATCCTCATCGGCGGCGCGCTGGGCGTGCTGGCGGTGCGGCTGGCTTCTCGAGACGCCCCGCCGATGGCCGCCACCGTCATGGCCGCGGCCGGAAGCTTCGCGGCCATCAGCACGCTGCTGGGGTCACCGTTGCTCGGCGCCTTCCTGCTGCTCGAAGCCGCCGGTCTGGCGGGACCGACCCTGGAGCTGGTCCTGGTCCCCGGTCTGCTGGCCGCCGGGGTGGGCAGCCTGATCATGATCGGCCTGGACTCGTGGAGCGGGTGGGGCACCCTGTCGCTGGCACTGCCCGCCCTGCCCCCCTTCTCCCACCCCAACGGGGTGATGTTCCTTTACGCCCTGGCCTTCGGGGTGGCGTCGGCCTTCATCGGCTGGCCCATTCGAGTGGGTGCCCGCCTCCTGCGCGACGTGGTCAAGCCGCGGATGCTGGTGCTGACCCCGGTGGTCGGGTTGGGCGTAGGCCTGGTAGCGATCCTGTTCACCCAACTGACCGGCCATGCGAACACCTACGTGCTCTTCTCCGGTCAGAATCAGCTGGGTCCGCTCATCAACCAGGCCGCGGGCTGGACGGTCGCGGCCGTCGTGGTGCTGGTCGCCTGCAAGGCGGTGGCCTACGCCCTCTCGCTGAGCAGCTTCCGGGGTGGGCCCATCTTCCCCGCCATGTTCCTGGGTGGCGCCATCGGCGTCGCCTGCTCCCACCTGCCCGGCCTCCCGCTGGTGCCGGCCATCGCCATGGGCATCGGGGTGATGGCCGTGGTCATGCTGGGCTTGCCGATCACCTCGGTGTTGCTGGCCACGCTCCTGCTGGGGACGGACGGCCTGACCACCATGCCCCTGGTCATCGTGGGCGTGGCCGTGGCGTATGTGACCTCGGCGCGGCTACAACCCGCCATCGACCGGATCACCGGCCCGGTGGGGCCGCCGGAGCCCGCGACCAGCTAGGCCTTGTGGGTGGCGATGAGGTAGATGCCCTTGGCCGCCAGGACCAGTCCGATGCTGCCCGACAGGATGACGATGCCGCGGTCGCGGTTGCGATCCACCCAGTCCTGCAATCGGGCCAACCGCTCTCGGGCCGCGTCGGGCGAGATGAGATAGTAGGTCTGCATGGTGGCCATGCTGGAGGTGGCCAGCAGGCAGAAGAGCACCAGCACCACGATGGTGGCGGTCGTGTGCAGGTCCGCCTCGATGACCACGGTGGCCCCGGCAGCCACCAGCCCCCAGGGCTGCAGGAGGAAGCCCAGCGAGGCCGCGCCCAGCGCGGACATGCGATCGACCCGGGCCATCCAGGCGGGCTGCTTGTGCGGGCGGTCGGTCGAGCGCGTGGACACTCGCCAGGCCACCGCCAGCAGGGCCAGGCCCACCGCCACGTTGGCGATGGCGCTCCACAGTGCCGGGGCGCTGTTGCGTGACGGTGGCTCGCCCCCGGTGATCAGCAGCGTGCCGGCCACGATGGCGGCCAGCGACGCGACCCAGGCGGCGATGAAGGCGAACCCGTTGCGGCGGGCGTGGTCGCTGCCCAGCACCAGGATGAAGCCCACCACCGGGATGGGCTCGACCGTGATGGCGATGCCCAGGATCAGGAGCTCACCCACCGGCGGTGGCCTGATTGAACGCCTCGGCCAGGTCGGGCAGGGACGCGTAGAGGGCGTCGGCGCCGACCTTGTCGAGGATGCCGTAGTGGTCCAACTCGGTTCGCACGTCGTCCATGACCTCGGCGAAGACCAGGCGGATGTGGCGCTCATCCAGCTCGGACACCAGCTGCAGCAGGACCTGGGCCCCGGTGTAGTCGATGTCGGGCAGGGCGGCGGCATCGATGCACAGCCAGCGCACCGGCTCGTCGGTCTCGTGCAGGAACCCGTTGATGTCGGAGAGGAAGTGGTTGGCGTTCGCGTAGTACAGGTCGGCGGCGAAGCGGTAGACGACCAGTCCCGGTTCGCTGCGCCCGCCGGGCTGGGCCGGCACCGGGTGCCAGACACCGGGATGTCCCGCGAGGGGCTCGAGCACGGCGGTGTGGGGCCGGTAGGAGTGGCGGAGGTGGGCGATGATCGACGCCACGATGGCCACGATGATGCCCTGTTCCACCCCCACGAACACCACGGTGAGCGCGGTCAGCGTGGCCACCACGAACTCGTCGTGTCGCAGCCGCAGCACCTTGGCCATGCCGACCAGGTCGACCAGCTCGACGCCGATGATGAACACGACCGAGGCCAGCACGGCCTTGGGCATGTACTGGATGGGCTTGGTCAGGTACACCAGCACGATGGCCACGATGACGCCGGTGGTGAGCTGCGCCAGTTGGCTCTTGCCTCCGGCGCTGTCCACCATCTGGGTCTTGGTCGGACTGCCGTTCACCACGAAGGTGCCCGAGAGTCCGGCGGCCAGGCCGGCTGCACTCAGACCGACCAGGTCGACGTCCTCGTCGAACTCGTCGTTGTACTTGGCCGCATAGGCCCGGGACGTGGCCGCGCTCTGGGCCAGGATCAGCACGAAGATGGACACGGCCGTGCCCATCAACTCGGGGATGTCGGACCACTTGACCGCGGGGAGCCCGATCGTGGGCAGGCCGCCGGGGACCGGGCCCAGGGTGGCCACCCCGTGGGCCACCAGGTTCCAGTGCCAGCTGATGATGATGGACCCGATCACCGCGATGAGCGCCCCAGGGATCTTCCGGGTCACGAACTTGGTGCCCAGGATGACCACGATCACCCCGGCGGTGACGGCCACGGTGGTCCAGCTGATGTCGCCCAGGTTCTGGAACGTGCTGACCAGCTTGGCCAACGTGTTGTCGAAGTGGCGCGTGCCCACGGTGACGCCGCTGCCATCGGGGATGCCCAACATCCCGCCTACCTGGCCGCAGGCCACCTGGATGCCCACACCGGTGAGGAATCCGATGAGCACGGTGCGGGACAGGAAGTCGGCCAGGAAGCCCAGCCCAACCAGCCGGGCCAGGATGAGCAGGGCGGCAGCCATGAGGGCCAGCAGCCCGGCCAGCGCCACGTACTGGTTGGTTCCCGCGGCCGCCAGCCCGGCCAGCCCGGCCGCCATCACCGCGGCCGTGGCCGAGTCCGCCCCCACCACCAGGTGGCGCGACGAGCCCAGCAGGGCGAAGGCCAGCACCGGCAGCAGGATGGTGTACAAGCCGGTGATCACCGGCATCCCGGCGATCGCGGTGTAGCCCATGACCTCGGGGATGGCCAGGGCGGCCAGGGTGACGCCCGCCAGGATCTCCACCGGGATGCGGGCCCGATCGATGGGGAGCACACCCTGGAGAACCGGCACGCGTCGCCGAGCCCGACCCTGGTTCGAGTCGGCCGGATCGGTCACGGGTCCCCTCCCTCTGTGATGCCACGTCCTGTGGATCTCCGCACGCTAGCCACCCAGCGGCGTCGGCGAGCGACCTCCCAGCCCCTACCATCTGCCCGATGCCTGCCGCCCAGCCCTCGACGCCACCCGTCGGCCGCTCCGGCACGCGCCGGGCCTCCTGGTGGCAGGCGATGGGACGGGTGGCCTCGGCCGTGCGCGAGGCCGACGAGCAGGAGATCGAGGCGGCGGTGGCCCAGCTGGGCCAGTCACGGCGCTGGCTGGCCCCGCTCAGCTACATCGCCGGTGGGTTCGGGTTGCTCTTCGACGGGGTCAAGCTGATCTTCCTGAACTGGCGGCTGACCGTCATCGAGATCCTTCCAGCCGTGTGGATCTGGGTCACCTTCTGGGACCTAAAGGCCCACGCTCTCAAGGGCCGCAGCTTCGACATCGTCCGGGGTCCCTTCGCACTGGTGGTGGCGCTCGTGGTGGTGGCCATCACCGTCGGGGCCTACTGGTGCAACGCGGTGTTCGCCTTCGCCGTGTCGGGTCCTCGCCCCCCACGCATCCGCCCCGCGGTGTCCAGCACCCGCGAGCACTGGCGCTTGATCGTCGGCTGGGGGGTGGCAGTGGGCCTCGGCCACGCGGTGGCCACCATCTTCGTGGCCCGGGCCGGCACGACCTGGTTCACGCTGGCGCTGGGCCTGGTGCTGGTGGTCATGATGACCTCGTTCGTGTCGGTCCCGGCCCAGATCATCGGCGCCGAGCAGGTCAAGCTCCCCCTCAAGGACAAGCTCAGCGCCGGGGCGGCCAGCGGGGCGCTGAGCGCGGTGCTGACCAGCCCGGGCTTCCTGTTCAACCGCCTGGGCCTGCTCCTGGCAGGTACCAAGGTGCTGCAGATCCCCGGGATCATCTTGTTCTCGATCGGGGTGGCGCTGCAGGCCGCCGCCACCTCCGGCGCCAAGGCCGTCAAGTTGGGCACCCGCTTCGCCAAGGGAAACGATGCCGTCGTGGTCCGCGCCGGGCCGGCACCAGAGGACCGGTGAAGCGGGCCTGCTGATATCAGCGCGCCACCCGGAACCCCATGTTTCCCGTCGAGCTGTCCGGAGTGCTCGAGCTGCGGGCCGCCACCCGGTAGCGGTTGCAGTACGACGCGTGGCACAGGTACGAGCCGCCTCGGATCACCCGGCTCTGCCCCGTGGCCGGACCCCGGGGATCGGTGACCGGCGCAGTCGACGCCCCCACCGCGAACCAGTCCGCGCACCATTCCCACACGTTGCCGGCCACGTTGTGGAGGCCGAACCCGTTGGGATCGAAGCTCCCCACCGGCGCCGTGCCCAGATAGCCGTCATCGAGCGTGTTGTGGTTCGGGAACTCGCCCTGCCAGATGTTGCAGCGGTGGATGCCGCCGGGGGTCAATTCGTCTCCCCAGGGGAAGCGGGCCTGGTCCAGGCCGCCCCGCGCCGCCCCCTCCCACTCAGCCTCGGTCGGCAGGCGCACCCCGGCCCATTGGCAGTAGGCCTGGGCGTCGAGCCACGACACGTGCACCACGGGGTGGTCGGCCCGGCCCGACACGTCGGACTGGGGGCCTTCCGGGTGAGCCCAATCGGCGCCGAACACCTGGCGCCACCACGGTGCCTGCGCCGCGGCCCGCGTGTCCGCGAAGTCATCCGGCAGCAAACCCCCGAACACGAAGGACCAGCCGAAGGCTTCGGCTGAGGTGACCCAACCCGTGTCAGCCACGAACTGCCCGAACTGCGTCACCGTGACCGCGTGGGCTGCGATCTCGTAGGCCGAAAGCGTCACCGTTCGCACCGGCCCCTCGCCGTCCTCGGGGAAGCCGTCGTCATCCGCGGTGCCCATGCGGAACACCATCTCGGCCAGCGCGATCAGGTCGTGAGCCCGTGCCCCGCCGGTCGGTGCGCCGGCGACGGGCAACGGGGGTGACGGGCTCGGGGCCGTTGATCGGCTGGGTGCGCAGCAGGCGTCGCCGTCGGTGGTCATGTTCCTCCTGGTTCGAAGAGGTGGCTCAGATCGCTCAGGGCGTAGACGCCGCCTCCGGCCGGCCCCGGACGAGGTCGGCCGCCAGGCCGGTCCATCCCGTCTGGTGCGACGCGCCCAAGCCGACGCCCTCGTCGCCGTGGAAGTACTCCCTGAACCACAGGTGGTCCTTCCGGCCCCGGTCAATCTTCGGGGACGGCTTCCCACCACTGGCACCACCACTCGGCGCCGACCAGGATGCGCAGCTTCTGGTGCCAGCAGTAGGAGATCTCGGCGGTGGGCTCGAGGTAGTACAGGCAGTTCTCGCACTTCTCATCGCCGGAGGGATGCCCTTTGAGCACCGCGTTCTGCGACAGGTGACGCAGCTCGATCGACAGCTTCTCGTCGATCTCCTTGGGCTCGGGTGGTGGGATCACGTAGTCGGACATGCCCGGAAAGCTACCAACACCTCTCAGCGATTCGGTGCGCTCTCGCCGGGGAGCAGGCTGCGCTGGTCGAGCACGAAGAGCAGACCCAGCGAGGGCAACACGATCACCACCGCGCAGCCGAAGGCCACCAGGACGGCGGCCAGGGTGCCCGACGGGGCCGCGGTCTGGGAGACCTTCATCGATTGGGGGATCAGGTAGGGCCACTGGGCCACTCCCCACGCCAGCACCACCGAGGCCACGGCGCCGATGGCCAGCACCCGGGCGTAGCGGTGGGCGCCCCGGATGAGCAATACCAACGAGCTCAGGCCGCAGATGCCCGACAGGATCACCAGGGGCAGGGCCCGGGTGGTGAGGCCGTGGTACAGGTAGGGCGCGTCGTGTCGGAGCACGAAGATGCCGCCGAAGGCCACCGCGCCCGCCACCACCGCGGCCACCACGGCTCGGCGCCGGAAGTACTCCACCATGGCCGCGTCGTCGGCCCGGCGAGCATCCCAGACCAGGTACACGGCCGACAGGTAGGCCACGGCCACCACAGCCAGCACGCCCCCCAAGATCGAGGTGGGGTTGATCCAGCTGTGGATGGGGTCGCCGGCCTCACCCCCGGCCGGGACCCTCCCGGTGGCGATGGCCCCGGCCACCGCGCCCATGCAGAACGGCACGATGACCGAGGAGATGGCGAACGCGGCACCGAAGTTGCGACGGTCACGGGTGCGGAACACCGCCTTGCGGAAGGCGAAGCTCGAGCCGCGCAGCACGATGCCGAAGGCGGCGATGGTGAGGGGTACGAAGAGCGTGAGGGTGATGGACGCGAACGCGGGCGGGAAGGCGGTCCACAGGACCACGAAGCAGAAGATGAGCCACACGTGGTTCGCCTCCCACACCGGCCCGATCGAGTGATCGATGACGTCCCGGGGTCGTTGGCCCCGCTCGGCTCCTCCGGCGATCAGGTCCCAGAACCCGGCCCCGAAGTCGGCGCCGCCGAACAGGGCGTAGGCCGTGACCCCGACGAACAGGATCACCGCCACCGCGGTGCTCACGAGACCCCCACCGGCTCGTCATCATCGGACGAGGTGGGCGCCGACGGGGCGATGGGGCCAGACGGGCCGTAGGGCGTGTCGGTCTCGTCGAAGCCCCCATCTCGGCGGAACCGGCGGCTCATGCCCTGCATCACCAGGATGGTGGTCACCCCCACGCCGACGTAGAGGGCGATCACGGCGAAGAAGGTGATCCAGATGCCCGTGTTGCCCGTGGCCGCGTCTTCGACCTTCATGTAGTCGTAGACGATCCAGGGCTGGCGTCCGACTTCGGTGACCACCCAGCCCGCCTCCATGGCGATGATCGACAGCACGCCGGCCGCCGCGCCCAGGCGCAGGAACCACCGTGTGCGCGGCAGATCGCGCCGGCGCCACCAGGTCAGCCCGAACCACACCGACAGCAGGAACAGCAGGGTGGCCAGTCCGAGCATCGTGTCCCAGGCCAGGTGCACGGTGTTGGCCTGGGTGATGGTGGGCTGGTCCCCCAGCGGCCAGGCGTTGCGGCCCTGGACGACGGTGGACGTACCTGTGCGCGGATCTGACAGCCACGACGCCATGCCCGGGATGGCGATGCCCCCCGAGACGGTCCCGTTGGCGTTGAGGTGGCCCAGCATGGTCTCGGGCACGTCGCTGTGGGTCTGGGGCACCAGTTCGATGGCCGCGAACTTGGTGGGCTGGTTCTCGTAGATCCATCGGGTCAACGAGTCACCCACGGCCATCTGGATGGGGGTGGCGACCGCCGCCACCGCGAAGGGGATGAGGAAGCCCAGGCGGTGGTAGCGGTCGTTGCGGCCCCGCAGCATTCCCGCGGCGTAGACCGACGCGACCAGGAATCCGCCCACCAGGTAGGCGGCCACCACCATGTGGGCGGCTTGCAGGGGCATGGCCCGGTTGAAGATCACCCCGACCGGGCTGACCTTGACCACCTGCCCGGCGGAGTTGAGGGTGAAGCCGGACGGGTCGTTCATCCACGAGTTCGCGGCGACCACCGAGATGCTGCCGAAGACACCCGAGATGACGATCGGCACACCCGTCCAGAAGTGGGCCCAGGGCTTGAGGCGACGCCAGCCGTAGATGTAGATGGCCACGAAGATGGCCTCGGTGAAGAAGAAGAGCCCTTCGAAGGCGAACGGGATGCCGAAGGCGCCGCCCCAACGCCCCATGAACCGGGGCCACAGCAGCCCGAACTCGAAGCTGAGCACGGTGCCCGTCACCGCGCCCACCGCGAAGGTCACGGCCATGTACTTGGACCAGCGTTGGGCCAGGGCGAGCGCATCCGGGTCGTCGTGGCGGATGGCCTTGTAGTTGGCGATGAGGGTGAAGAAGGCCCAGGAGACGCCCAGGGGAACCAGGATGATGTGGGCGGCGAGGGTGAAGGCCATCTGGGACCGGGCCCAGGTGACCGGATTCACCGCCAGCACCGGCGACACCGCCGCAGCGAGCATGGTCACACTCCAATCGTCAGCACATCCAACCACCGTTTCGGTGGTTGGACGTGCTGGAGTGCGGATCAGCCGTCGGTGGAGGTCTCGGTGTGGAAGGTGATGACCCCGCCGGCGCACACTGCGATGACTTCGGACGACACGGCGGCCTTGGTGAACTCGACGTGTACGGTGCCGGCCGACGGATGGGACGCTTCGGCCTGGAAGCCGGAGGTGGGCGGGTCGGCCAGCAGGGTCGCCGTGTCGCCGATGCACTGCACCCGTACGGTTCCGCCGGTCACCGTCACTGACTGGACCGACGAGGGGGGCGGCGCTTGGGTGGTCACGGGCGAGGCCGTCGTTGGGGGCGATGACGGGGAGGTGGTGGTCGACGCGCCCGGCTCCCCGCGGTCGGGCGCGTGGACGGGATCAGGCGAAGCGGATCCCGTTGAGCCCGATCCATCCGACGCGGTGATGCTCTGCCCCGACGCCGACCCGCGGCCGTCCGACGTCACCCCGTCCGGCGGGGTGACGTCGGCTGAGTCGCCGATCGCACCGGCTCCGGAGGCCACGCCGATGGTGCTGGCCGACCCGGAGATGTCGGCGGCCTGGCCGATGTGAGCCGTCGAGTAGCTGGCCGGGCTGGTCACCTTGGTGCCGGCCACGTTGATGGCCAGGATCGACGCGGCCATGGCCAGGACCGTCCCGCCCACCCAGATAGCGCCCAGGGCGAGACGGCGGCGGGGTTGCGCGTCAGCCATGGTCATCAGTGTGCGGGGCCGATGCGCGCCCCGGTCCTAAGGCTTGGTAAAGGGTCGGCTAAGGCCTCCGCGGCATGGCTGACAGGAGATCCGGAGAGCCGTAGGGTCGCCCCGTGCCGGTGGTGGCGATCATCGAGGACGATCCCCGCATCCGCGCCGGCGTGGCCTTGGCCCTCGACGATCGGGGCCACGCGGTCAGCTCGGCCTCCACCGGCATGGCCGGGCTGAAGCTGGTGGTGGACGATCAGCCAGATGTTGTGGTGCTCGACCTGGGGTTGCCCGACATCGACGGGTTGGACCTGCTGCGGATGCTTCGGGCGGTGAGCGCGGTACCGATCATCGTGGCCACCGCCCGCGACGACGATCAACAGATCGTGGACACCCTGGACGCCGGTGCCGACGACTACGTGGTCAAGCCCTACTCGGCCGATCAGCTCGACGCCCGCATCCGGGCGGTGTTGCGACGCTCGAGCGGGGGGCCGCCGCCGGGAGGCATCACCGTGGGCCAGCTCGAGGTGGACGAGGCCGCCCACGAGGTGCACTTGGCGGGTCACCCGCTCGATCTGAGCCCCAAGGAGTTCGAGCTCCTGGCCTACCTGGCCGCCCACGTCGGCCAGGTGGTGACCAAGCGTGAGCTCCTCGGGGCCATCTGGCACCAGCCCTACGGCGGGGCGGACAAGACGGTGGACGTGCACCTGTCGTGGTTGCGGCGCAAGCTGGGCGAGTCCGCCGCCCGACCCCGCTACCTCCACACCATCCGTGGTGTCGGGGTCAAGCTGGTCGATCCCGAGGCCTGAGCGTGCGGGCCCGACTGGTGATGGGCGCGGCTGCCATCACCCTGACCATCATCTTGGCCTTCGTCATCCCCCTCGGCCTGCTCATCCAGCGTGTCGCCCACGACCGCGCCGTGGTGGCCGCCCAACGATCGGCCCAGGCGCTGCTGCCCGTCCTATCGGTGGCGCCCTCGGACGCGAGCCGGGTCATCCAGGGACTCAACGTGAGCAGCGCCGCCCAGGTGTCGGTGATCGACGCCCGGGGGCGGGTGCTCGGACCGCCCGCACCGGTGGACCGTGCCGTGGAGCAGGCCCGGGGGCGAGCCATGACCATCGACGTGCGGGGCGGCCAGCGGGTGCTGGTGCCGGTGGTGGTTCCCGACGGCTCGATCGACGTGATCTCGGTGTTCGTGCCCGACGCCGCACTCCACCACGGGGTGGCCTCGGCCTGGGCTCTGCTGGCCGGGCTCAGCCTGGCCTTGCTGATCGTCGTCGTGTTGGCCGCGGATCGCGTGGCCCGCGGGGTGGTGCGCCCGGTGGCCGACCTGGCCCGCACGGCGGAGCGACTGGGGGCCGGCGAGCTGGATGCCCGCGTCGATCCGGCCGGGCCGCCGGAGATCGCCGAGGTCGGCGACATCCTCAACCGGCTGGCCGAACGGATCGTCGAGCTGCTGGCCGCGGAGCGCGAGCTGGTTGCCGATCTCTCCCACCGCCTCCGCACACCCATCACCGCCCTGCGACTGGACACCGACGCCCTGGGTGATCCGGGCGAACGACAGCGGGTGGCGGCCGATGTGGACGAGGTGGTCCGGGCGGTGGACCAGGTCATCGCCGAGGCCCGCCGTCAGGTGTCCGAGGACGAACCGGCCACCTGTGATCTGGTCTCGGTCACGGCCGCCAGGGTCGCGTTCTGGCAGGTGCTGGCCCAGGAGCAGGATCGGCCCCTGGAGCTCGTGCTGCCCGAGGGACCCGCCCGCGTCGGGGTTCGGGCCCATGACCTGGAGGCGGCGCTGGACGCGTTGGTCGGCAACGTGATCGCCCACACGCCGGAGGGGACCGGGCTGGCCGTCGAGGTGGCGGGCGGCGCACCGGCTGGCTGGTGGCTGACCGTCCGCGACCAGGGCTGGGGATTCGAACCCGACGCCGCGCTCGGCGCGGGGCACCAGTGGGGCCGGCTCGACCGGACTCGGCCTGGACATCGCCCGGCGCACGGCTGAGGCCTCCGGCGGTGGTCTGGAGATCCGGACCCTGCCCGGTGGTGGGGCCACGGTGACCATGCGCTTCGGTCCGGTCCCGGCCTGAGCCTGGCCGGCTCAGCCCTCGGCTCGAACGGTGGCGAGCGCTGTTCGGCCTGGTTGTCGGTGCCTTGGGCGTCGGCTTGCGGGGCGAGGCCACCGACGCCCGCCGTCCCGGCCCGCTGACCCGGTAGAAGATGAAGAACGACGTCACGGCCAGCAGGGTGATCACCGACCAACGGACCACCGGTAGCTGCCCGTCGGTCCCGGCGGTGAGCAGATGCAGGCTGGCGCCCACCGCCATCGCGTAGCTCGAGAAGTGGATCCCCTTCCACACCGAACGGGGAATCCGCCGCATCAGCAGGGACGTGACCTCGACCGCCATCAGCAGGTAGAAGGCGGCGATGCCCCAGGCCACCGGCCCGGGCTTCCAGTGCGTGGCGAAGGGGACGAGCACCTGCTCCGGGGTGAAGGGCACGAATCGGTCCCCCAGCAGCGCCCCGACGTGCACGGCCACGAAGACCACGGTCAGCCCCCCAGGAAACGATGGAGGTCATTGAGCCAGGGCGCCTTGGGCCGGCGACCCAGCGCGCGGGTGGACAGCGCCAGGCCGACCACCACAGCCGACCAGGCCAGGGCCCAGGCCGTCAGCCCGCAGGCGCGGGCCACGTACCAGGGCAGCGGGCCCGAGCGCAGCGCGCTCATGCCACGAACCCGGGGAGGTCCCCCGCCGACCGCTGGTGTCGCTCGTCGTCGACCAGGAACCCGCAGGCGCCCGAGGCGCTCAGCAGCTCGAGGCCGCGGTCCGGTCCGGCGATCAGCGCCGCCTTGGCCAGCACCTCGGCCCACATGGCCTCGGCGGCCAGCACGGTCACGACGCGAAGGCCCGACTGGCAGGGCCGGCCCGTGGCCGGGTCGATGAGGTGGTGCGCCGGTCCCGCCGCGGTGGTCCAGCATCGACCACTGGTGGCCGACGTGGCCACCGCTCCCTGGGCCAACCGCAGCACCCGGCCCGGTTCGCCGGGCGAGCCGGCTGGGGCAATGCCCCAGTCGCCGACCCCGATCGTCCACGCTTCGCCGTCGGGTGGGTCTCCGGCCAGGGCGACGTCGCCCCCCAGGTCGACGCACGCCCCGTGTGCCCCGAGCTCGACCAGCCGCCGGGCCGTGGTGTCGGCGGCCCGGCCCTTGCCGATGCCGCCCAGGTCCAGGGCCACGTCCGCTGGCAGCGAGACGGTGAGTCTGTCGGGGTCCAACCCGATGCCGACCGGCCCCGGCGTAGGCTCGCCGCACGGCGCGGGGCGGACCATCTGGACCCGCTCGTAGCTCTCGTCGTAGCCGGCAGCCACCAATGCGGCTCCGACTGTGGGATCGAAGTAGCCGGCGGTGATCCGCCACGCGTCGATCGCCGCGGCCACCAGCTCGTAGGTCGGTCGCGACAGCACGAACGGCCCCGCGCCAGCCGAGCCGTTCAACGCGCTCAGCTCACTCGCAGGGTCGAACCGGGTCCACCGCCGTTCGAGCTCGGCGATCTCCGAGCGTGCGACATCGCACATGACCTCAGCCTCGGGGCCATGGCAGGCGACGAGGACCTGGGTGCCCATGGCCACGAAGCGGCGCTCAAGGAGGGGGGCTGGCATGGGTCACGGTGACGGGCGGCGATGTGGCGGGCGGAGCGGTGGTCGCCGGTGCCGGTCGGGTGGTCACTGGCGCGACCGGCGCCGCGGTGATCGGAGCCGTGGGGGCGGTCGGGGTCGCAACCGGCGGCGCAGGTCGGGCCGGGGTCGGGCCAGGGGCGCCGCCCCCGGCGGGGGTAGCGGGAGCCACCGCGGTGGTGGCCGTCCCCGGAGCTGCGGGTGTGACTGCGCCGGCCACGAGGAGGGTCGTCGGGGCACTGAGGCTGATGGTGGTCGCCGGACCTGACAGGGGCGCTGTCGCGGTGGGGTCCGGGGCGCCGGCCTGGGTCATTGGCGTGGCCGTCCCCGGAGAGGCGCTCGACGTCGTGCCCACACGGGCCATGGTGGTCACCAGCACCACCGAGGCCGCACCTGAGGCCAGCCCGACGGCCAGGCGGGCTCGCCCAGCCGGGTGTGCCGAGCGATCGCTCGTCCGGGTGGCCGGGCGGTCAGTCGCCATCGTCGAACTCGGTGGTCGTGGTCCGGGGTGGGCGCGTCGTCGACGTGGTGGACGACGGAGACGTCGTGGTGGTGGCGCCGGAGGTTGGTGGTGCGCCGGGCGGGTGCGGCTCGGACGTCGACGGCTCCCGGGTGGTGACCGGCGAGCTGGGGGCATCCGTGCTCGGGATGCCCGGACCGGCCGGCGGCATGCGGTCTGTGACCGACCCAGCCGCCTGGGCGTTCGTCACGACAGCGGCCGCGCTCGTGTCGGGCGCCGCGGTGTCGGTTGGTAGGACCGCTCCGGTGGCGCCCAGCGTCGGGGCCAGCGTGGAAGATGCGCCGGCGCGTCCCGCATCGGCCAGCCTGACCTGGGCCTGAACCGCCGGCGGCGCACGGTGAGCGATGGCGACGCCGCCGAGGACGAGCAGACCAGCGGCGGCCGAACCGGACAGCAGGAGGGCGGGTTTGCGTTGCACCTCCGCAGTGTCGACCCCTGCGCCTGCCGTCGCTCTAACGGGCCCCCACCCGAAGCTCAAGACCTGGATAAGACCGGAGGGCAGCCCGACGACAGACCGCGTATCCTGAAGCGCGATGGATGCCTCACCGGTCTTCCAGCTGCGTCGGGAGCGCCAGGGCGACGTGGTGCGACTGTGGTTGTCAGGCGATTTCGATCAGCCCCAGCGCGACACGGTCATCGACGCGCTGGACGAGGGCGGGACTCCCGCCGAGATCGTGATCGAGATGAGCCAGGTGGGGTTCCTGGGGTCGTCCGGCCTGTCCGCGCTCATCCATGCGTGCCGCCTGCTCCAGCCCGCCGGAGGGCGGGTGGTGCTGGTCGAGCCCCCCGGCGCGATCGTCAGCCTGCTCGACACCTGCGGGCTCACCGACCTGTTCGCCATCCAGCTCTCGTGACCGACGCGATCGCGCACGCCCACGACCAGGCCGCAGCCGATGGCGCCGACGTGGCCGGATACGAGGTGATCGACCACGTGAGCTCGCCCACGGCGACCCATGTCCGGCTGGCACGGGCGTCACAGTCGTGAGGGAGCACATCTTCTCCTTCGACGTGGCGGCCACTCCCGAGGAGGTGTGGGCCGCGCTGCACCCCCGCCTCCGTCCCGACCCGGCCGGAGGTCCCCGCATCATCGAGCACGGCGGGGTCCGCATCGAGATCCTGAGCGAGGGCGACGAGAACGGGAAGGGGCTGGTGCGCACCTGCACCTATGCCGTGCCCCGATGGCTGCTCTCGGGTGGGGTCGGTCGCTCCTGGGAATGCGTGACCGAGTCCCTGCCCCCGACATCGTCGCGCGTACGAGGCGGTGGGCAAGCCGCTGTGGTCCAAGGCCTCCGGTTGGCACCGCATCGAGGTGCTCGACGACGAGCACACCCGGGTGCACTTCGGTGAGACCTACCATGCCTTCAACCCCGTGCTGCGGGCCCTCTTCGAGCGCTCGGTGCACCAGTTCATCTCCAAGGACAACGACCGTCTGGTGCAGGCGGCCGTCGAACAGGGGGTGGCTCGCCAGCGAGCCCGACGCCAACCTCCGGCCGGCGACCCGGTCACGTCCTGATCGTCGGTTCAGGGGCTGGCCACGGTGGTCGTGGTGGTGGGCGCGGTCGTCGTGGTGGTCGAGGAGGTGGTCGTGGTCGCCGCCGTGGTGGTCGTCGTGCGCTCGGCGGTGGTGGTCGTGGAGCGCCGCGTGGTGGTGCGTCGCCGCCGTGGTGGTCGTCGTGGATGCCGTGGTCGAGGTGGTGACGGTGGTCTTGGAGGAGTCCTTCGAGGCCAGGTCGATGGCCAGCACGATGATGATGGCCACCAGTGCCACCCCCACGATGACCACGGGGACCAACCAGGAGGGGCGGGCGGACTCCTGGGCGTCGGTCTCGGCCACCGCCGCCCCGTAGCCCCCGCTGGGCGCGGCTTCGGTTGCGGCGGGGACGGCGCCCGGGCTCGGCGCGGTCACGGGGGGCATCTGGGCGGTGGGCTGGTTGGCCGCCGCCGCGCCGGGTGCGTCGCACCGGCGGGGCAGGTGTGGCCGTCGGCGGATACCACTTGCCATCCGACGCCTGCCACCAGCCTTCGCCTTGCGATGTGTCGCTCATGGTCTCCCCTTCCGGGCCGGTTCGGTGGCGCGGCTACGAACTCGGCCCCAGTCACGAGGGTAGGACCAGCCCGCCCGCCAGGCGAGGATCCCGGGGAGGTGTCACCGCCCCCCTCGGCCACGGCCGCACCTGAGCTGGTCCCCGCGGGCGTGGGGTCCCAACCGATCGAGAGGGGGAGGACATGGCGACCTGTGTCCTGGTGCACGGTGGCGGTCACGGGGGCTGGTGCTACCAACGAGTTGCTCGGTCTGCTCCAGGCGGCGCTGCTTCGAGCAGCCGCTGGCGCTGACGAACGAGGGTGCGCTCTGGGCCATCCCCCGCCACCAGATCGTGGGCACGTCGACCCTGGCCACCCGGGATCCCGAGCTGATGGATCAGTACCGCCAGGCCGGCCGCCTCTGGGACATCGACACCGGCCACGACCTGATGATCACCGAACCTCGGGCCGTGACGGCCGCACTCCTGGAGGTCGCGGGGTCCTGACCGGCGCGTCGGCCTCAGGAGGGTCATCGACGACGACCCCACCTTCGGCGCCACGAAACCGCCTTCATGGGATCCTCCTCTCCGACGGCTGGGCGTGTACCCAGCTGTCCACGGGGTCGGGTCGGGCCCCGAGCCCGTCACCGATCGTCGAGCTCCGGGCAGCCGGCGTCAGGTGCTGGTGCGGACCGTGCGTTCGAGGATGCCGAGGGTGGCCTTGAGGGCGGATTCGGGCACGATCGGCCAGCTGCCCCGGGACTTGTAGCTGCTCGTCCACCGCCGACCAGTCGTAGATGGAGGTGACCAGGGTGCCACCCTCGACGGGTTCGAGGCGGTAGCCGTAGTAGTGGCCGATGCTCGGGAAGTTCAGGCCCGACACCTCCCAGGTCAGGAAGCGATCCTGCTCGTATCCGGTGATGGTGACGGTGACGTCGTACTTGCCCATCGGGAGGTCGCCCAGCGCCTCGCGATCCATGTGGATCACGAAGGTGTCGTCCACGGCGGTGGCCGGTTCGCCGGTGCAGGCCTGGAGCATCCCCGATGCGTCGATGGCGACCTGGCCGGTCGGACTGCTCACGATCCGGAAGATGTCGGCGGGGTCGGCCGGGATCGTCCGCTGGACCTCGATGCGTTCGTTCATGGCGCCATCCTGGCAGATGGTCCCCGCCCCGGCCCAGATCACGTCGAGACGATGGTGGCCCCGGACGTGCCCGGGGCGCCGTAGAGCTGGGCGAAGCCCACCCTGGGTCGGCCCGGGACCTGACGTTCGCCGGCGGTGCCCCGCAGCTGCCGGGTCAGCTCGTAGATCTGACGCAGGCCCGATGCCCCCACCGGCTCGCCGTTGGCCATCAGGCCGCCGTCGGTGTTGATGGGCAGGCGGCCGCTGATCTCGGTCTGGCCCTCGGCGATCAGCTTCTCCTGGTCGCCGTCGGCGCAGAACCCGGTCTCGGCCATGTGGATGACCTCGGCCCCCGCCTCGGTGTCCTGGAGCTGGATCACGTCGACCTCGTCGGGAGCGATGCCGGCCGGCTTCGAACGCGGCCCGCGAGGCCTGCACCGTCGGACCTTCGACGATCGGCAGCGACGCCCAGGTGCCGTGGACCTCGAAGGTGCCCAGCTGGCGGGTGCGCACCTCGGTGGCCCGCAGGTAGACCGGCGACGAGGTGTACCGGTGCGCCTGGTCGGCGCGGCACAGGATGACCGCCGCCGCGCCCTCGTCGGGGGCGCAGAACATGAACTGGCGCAGCGGGTGGTTGAGGACCGGCGACTCGAGGATCTGCTCCTCGGTCAGCGGCTGGCGGCGGAAGGCGTTGGGGTTCAGCGAGCCGTTGCGGAAGTTCTTGGCCCCCACCCGGGCCAGCGTCTGGTCGGTGATGCCGTGGTCGTGCATGTAGCGGTTGATCTTCATGCCGAAGTACTTCGTGGTCAGGAAGTGCCCGGTCTCGCCGTACCAGGCCGGCAGGGCGTACTCGACCGAGTCGGCCGAGAAGGCGCGAGCCGGGTGCTTGTCCATCCCGACGGCCAGGCCCAGGTCGTAGGCCCCCAGCGAGATCATCTTGGCCGCCATGTCCAGCGACGACGCGGCCGTGGCGCAGCCGTTGTAGATGTTGGTGAAGGGGATGCCCGTGGGGCCGAGGTAGGTGACCACGCTGTCGGGGTTGTCGACTTCGTAGCTGCCGCCGAAGGCGAACTGGATGTCGTGCCAGTCCACCCCGGCGTCACCGAGGGCGAGGCGGATGGCATCGGCACCCATCTCGACCGCGGACTTGCCGGGGAACCGGCCGAACGGGTGAAGGCCCACCCCGATGATGGCGACGTCGGTCATGTTCTGCTCCTGGCTCGATCAGTTCGCGGGGGCGAAGGCGAAGGAGACGACCTCGTTGCCCTCGTCGTCGACCCGCAGCGGGATCAACACGAGCTCGACGGGCATGCCGAACTCGAGCTTGTCGGGATCGCTCTCGGTCAACCTCGCCTCGATCATCAGCGTGTCCGACACCTGCACCCACCCCATGCCGAAGGGTTCGAACGTGTCCGGGCTGGTGGCGCCGAGGTAGGGCGGAGCCACCGGGGGGAACGACTGCGTGGTCCAGGTGTACAGCGAGCCGCGAGGCTCGAGCAGGTGCTCGGCGACCGTGCCGCTGAAGCACCCGGGGCAGTGCGGCTGGGCCGGGAACACCACCAAGTCACAGGCCGTGCAGGCTGAGCCGATCAGGCGGGGTTCGTCGGAGGGCCAGGTGAACAGTCCTTCGGCAATCGGTACTCGGGCCAACGGTCGCTCCTGGGTTCGGACGTCGAGGCGGAAGCGGGATGCTGTGCTGAGGAGAAGCGTATTCTTCGCCGGACGGCGATGCATGTCTCCAGCCGGTCCTGAGCCCACTGGCGTGGAGCCCGCTGTCGTTCTCGACGGTGATCCGCCCGCGAAGTCCCGGGATCGAGCAGGGCGCGGCGAGGACACCGCCCGCAGCCTCAGGCCTGGTTGAAGACGGGCCGGCGCTTCTCGATGAACGCCATCAAGCCCTCGCGCGCGTCGGGAGAGGCCATGGTGGCGTGCACAGCCGCGCGTTCTGCGGCCAGCAGCTCGTCGAGCGTCTTGTCCTCTGCGTCGAGGAGGGCGTCGAGCATCGCCCTGACCGCGACGCGGGGTCGCGCCGCCAGTTCGGAGGCCAGCGAGATGGCGCGGTCCTTGAGGTTCGCGAGGGCCAGACCTCGTTGACCAGGCCGATCTCGAGCGCCTCCGGGCCAGACAGGGTCTTCGCTCGCAGGATCATGTCGAGGGCCCTGACCCGACCCACGGTCTTCGCCAGACGGGCGCTGCCACCCCACGCCGGCGTCGTGCCAAGGTCGAGCTCGGGAAGTCCGATCCGGGCGCCCTCGGTCGCGGCGAGCCGAAGCGTGCAGCCCAGCGGGAGCTCGAGCCCGCCACCGAGGCAGTAGCCGAACAGCGTGGCCACCGACGGCTTGCCCATCGTCTCGATGCGGCGTATCAGACGCAGCCGCTGGTCGAAGAAGGCGTCGACGTCCCCCGCCCGCTGCAGTCCCGCGGGGAGCTCCTTGAGGTTCATCCCGACCGAGAAGTTGGTCGTGCCTTCGGCGGTGAGCACGAAGGCGCGAATCGAGTCGTCGGACGCGATGTCCTCGATCACCTCCTCGAGCCGGTCGACATAGGCGAGGGTCATCCGGTTGAGTGGGTCGTCGTCGGTGGACACCACCGCCACGGCGTCGTCCCGCTTCGTGTACAGCAGCGGTTGGTCGCTCATGCCCTGCATCCTTTCAGGGACCGCCCGATCGGCGCGCCGGAACCTCTCCGCGGAACGCAACGACCTGACCGGCACGGGCGGCTCCTGGACAGGACCTTCGGCCCTACTGGACCGACATCGTGAGCGGCATGCTTCGGTCGGTCGCGCTGGTCACGCCTCGAATCGAAGGGCGTGGCGACGTCTGGAGAGGTGATGGAGGTGGACGATGCAGACCATCAAGGAAGCTGCGACAACGTTCCTGGCGAACAGGCGGATCGCGGTAACAGGAGTGTCGAGGAACGCTGCTGAAGGGCACGGCGCGAACGCCGTGTTCAAGCGTCTACGCGACCGGGGATACGAAGTGTTCGCGGTCAACCCCAATGCAGACAACGTCGAAGGGGCGGTCAGCTATCCCGACCTGAGGAGCATTCCTGGTGGTGTCGAGGCGGTGGTCATCGGAACCCGGCCCGAGGTCGCGGATGACACCATGCGCGATTGCGTCAACCTTGGCATCAAGAACGTGTGGATGCACCGGGGTCCGGGAAAGGGCAGCGTTTCGCCGACCGCTACGGCGTTCGGCCGTGAGAATGGGATCACCGTGATCGACGGTGGCTGCCCGCTCATGTTCGATCCGACGGCCGATCTCGGCCACAGAGTCATGCCGCGTGTTCATGCGCAGTCACGTCCCGAAGGCGGTGTGACCTTCCGGAGGAACGAGGCCGGAGACGTCGCGGCACTTCGTTCGGGCCCACGGCGTCACGACCGTCGCCGATTGCGGAGCGCTGGTCGACGGATCCACCGAGCGCAGGAGGGCGAAACCGATTGCGAGACCGGCCAACACGACCAGCAGCTCGGCGAGAACGTCGATACCGGTTGCGGGCAGGGTGCCCGGCGCGGCGGCCTCCGACGCAAGCGTCGTGGAGGTCACGGGCGGCGCGGTCGTGGTGGTCGCGGAGGTGTCGGGGAGCGCACCGACCGGCGCGGGATCCTGGCTGGGGGCGCCGGGATCGCTGATCATGCCATTGGCGGTGGTGTCGTCGTCGCCGCGGCCGCCGTCTCGGATATCGAGGACGACCACGGTGGACGGTCCGAAGCCGCCGGCGATCACGGACAAGACGTGGGTGCCGGTCCCGCTCGCCTGGTCGGCGCCGAAACCGTAGTAGTGCGGATCACCACCGGGACTGGTCGGGCCGTACTTCCACCAGCCGGCCACCGATGCTCCGCCGGGGATGATGAGCTGGACCGTGGCGATCGCACCCGGCGACACACCCTGGACCTGGTAGGAGAACTGCCCCAGCGGGAAGGTCCCCCCGGTGTGGCCGAACGGATCGGGGTCATCGATGGCGGCCACGTCGACCAGGTGGCCGACGGTCGTCTGGATGGCGACCCACTGGTCGGTGTCGGTCACGAACGACGCGATGGTCGGGTCGCCCTCGGTGGTGGTGGTCGCCGGGGCCTGCTGCTCGATCACGTCGGGGATGCCGTCGCCGTCGGTGTCGGGCCAGGCAGTGGCCGACGCACAGGTGCTGAAGACCGACGTCGCACCGGCCGAGTCGGTGTAGGTGACGGTGAAGCCCTTCAGGTCGGCTCGGTCGATGACGTTGATCACCCGGGAGGAGCGGCCGGGCGTCGGCGCCTTCGTGAACAAGGGGACCTTGCCTTCCGGATCGCTGCACGAGGGGTTGCCGAACACCTCGATGGTGCCCGCGCCGGTGGTCGGCAGCCCCGTGAGGACCAGCCAGGTGCGCACCGACGTGCCGTGGGTGACTCGGGCCGCGGCCGCCAAGGTCGGTGCGGCCGGTGCGCCGGCGATCCCCGTCGTGGTCGCCGTGCCGTAGATCGCGTTGCGACGGAGGGTCACGATGGCTCCGCTGGACACCTCCACACCGACCGTGAGGCTGTCGGCGACGGTGTTGTCGTGGATCGAGGCGTCCTGGGCGGCCAGGATGCCCGTGTCGTTCCCGCGCCCACCCGAGGTGATCAGACCCAGGGTGTTGAAGGCGACGGTGGCATGCGGAGACTCGAGGTCGATCCCCACGGTGTTGCCGGCGATCACGTTCCCGGCACCGCTGGTGCCCACCACCGCGCCTGGTCGTGCCGTGACCGATCAGGATGGCGGTGCCATCGCCGGCCAGCCCCCGCCGAACTGGGGGACGCCGAAGCGATTGGCGGTGATGGTTGCCTGCCCGCCCGCGACCGACAGGCCCACGCCCGTCGTGTTGGCGACGACGTTGTTGGGTCCGATGGTGGCGTCGGGCGAGTCGGACGAGATCCCGATACCGACGACGGCGTCAGGTGCGGCGGTGGCGCCATCGGCGCCCAGCCCGGTCGTGTTGTTCTCGATGGTGGCGGAGGTCGACGCCGTCACCAGCAGGGCACTCGACGTGCCCCCGACCGCGTTGCCGTCGACGACCGCCGAGTCCGTGTGGTCGACCACCACACCTGACCCCGCCACCTGAGCCGCATGATCGATGCCCACCGTGTTGTCCCGGATGGCCTGGTTCGCGCCCCCGCTCACCTCGATCTCCGCGTCGTGGTGGCCCGACACGTGGTTGGTGGCAACGGTGGCGCCGTCGGCGGCTTCCCACAACCGGATGCCGTCGGCGGGTGACGAGCCCGAGTCTGGTGCCACCAGCCCGACCGTGTTGCCCGAGACGTTGTCGTCGGTGCCCGTCTTGGCCCCGGGGTCGGGTGTACCCACACCCGGGAAGTTGTACGAGATCGAGTAGGTGCCATCCGTCCCCTGGGTGAGGCCGAGCTGGAGCGACCCGGCCACGAGAATGTCGTAGGTGGCACCGGACACGATGTTCGAGCCGACCGTGGCGCTCGGGACCGCGTCGAGCCGGATGTTCTGCACGGGCGCGCCGACCACGTGGGCCGCGGTCGGATCGAGGCCGACGCGGTTGGCGGTGATCTTCGCTCCCGCCGTCCCGTCACCGGCGACCACGACGTTGCTCTTGAACCCCGCGATCGTGTTGTTGCTGACCACGAGAGACTTCGCGCTGTCCGCGCCCGAGCCCAGGTCCACCAGGCCGAGGCCGCCGTCCGCGATCGGAGTGCCGTTGCTCGTCACCCCGATCCGGTTGCCGATGATCGATACGTCGTCACTGGGGAGATGGGCCAGCGAAGGCGCGACGGTCACCGCGGTCGACCGTGCACCGATGACGTTGGCGTCAGCCGGTGTCGAGCCGCCGATCGTGGTCCCGCTCGACCCGACGACCACGAGACCCGAATCGGGCGGGTCGAGCGTGCCGTCCGGAGCCACCCCGATCGAGCTGCCGCTCACCGAGCTGTGCGGGCTGTCTTGGAGGACGAGCGCGTTGCCGGTGCCACCGACGATCGCCACGTCCTTCATCGTGAACCGGGGCGCGGAGGTGACCGACAATCCCTTGCCGCGAACGGTGACCTCACCGGTGGGTTGCGTCGTGCCGTCGATCGTCGCGTCGGCGGCGGTGATGGCGGGCAGGTCCGAGCCGGGCGTGATCGTGGTGTCGCCGGCGATGTCGAACGTGATCGTGGCGCCGCCGGTGCCGGCGTCGAGCGCCTGGATGGCGGAGCGCAAGGTGCACTCGGGGTCGCCCGACGGGATGGTCTGGCCGGTGGCGCAGCTCTGGGTCGGATCGGCCGCGGCTGCATCGCCGGTCGAGTTCACGATCAGGGTGGGGGTGGTCACGTCGAACGAGATGGTCTTGGTGTCCGTACGATCCGACGAGTCGGTGACCGTCAGCGCGACGACGTAGGTGCCGGCGCGGGTGAAGGTGTGAGCGACCTGAGCGCCGGTGCCCGTGTCCCCGTCCCCGAAGTCCCACGAGTAGGTCGACAGCGACGCCCCCGCGCCCGGTGTCGACGCCGAGCCGTCGAAGTTCCAGGTCAGCGAACCGGGCGCCGAAGCCGCTCCGGTGAATGACGCCACGGGCTCGGCACCGAGACCGGGCAGGGCGTGGATCGCCAGATCCTTGACCTGCACGGTACGGCTCCCGTTGTCGGCCATGCCGTAAGCCGTGATGCGATACCAGTAGGACATCCCGTTCTGGAGCGAAGGGGGCCGCTCCACCTCGATGTTGCACGTGTGGGTCGTGCCCCCGGCACCGAAGCCGCACGCTGGCGGGAAGTAGTCAGGGGTGGGCGCGGTGATGCCGGGGATGGCGTCGGAGGGCGAGATCACATACGGGTGCACCTCGTAGGTCGGGTCGTCGGCGGTCCACTTGGTCGACCCCCCGGCGGGGTCGAGGAACGGGGTCTGCGGGGCGCAGAGGTTCGGGATGGTGCCGTTGTTGCAGGCGAAGATCTCTGGGTAGAAGTAGTAGGAGTCCACCCTGGCGTTCTCGAACACGGGGCCCCCTGGAGGCCCGATCGGGATCGTGGCTCCGGGTGACACCGTGACCGCCACCTTGTCCCAGGTCTGTCCGTAGTCGGTCGTGGTGTCCTCGTAGGTGGCGCTGACGCTGCCGGCCGTCGGGTTGAAGTCCATGAGGCACTCGCGGTACGGGTTCGACCGCACGTAGCCCGGCACCCCGAGCGAGTCGGTGCCCCACACGATGCCGTCGCCACCGTCACCGCCGCAGGCGGCCGGTTGCGAGGGGGAGAAGTTGTGCAGCGGCACCGTCGCGGCCTTCGTGGGGGATGGTGTGGACGTCGCCTGGCTCGACCCGGCCGCAGCCCCGGCAAGGATGCCGAGGAGCAGGACGATGACGCTCGCCGACACCGCGACCTGCCGGGCCCGATGGGCTGATCTCCCCCGACCCAGCGCACTCCGAGTCCTGCTCCCGGCGATCTTGGCCGACATGAGTTGCCTCCGTTCACCCGACGGGCTTGTCCGGGTCATGAGCACCACGGGATTGCGACCACCTGACAACGGGCCCACATCGTCTGGCCAGCCGCCGTCGGATCAACGACAAGGGTGTTCTAGCAGGCTGACAGTCGCGACTCCACGGTCGATTCACTCCTGCCACCCGTCGGCGGGCACCGCCGACGGACGGCCGAGTCGAGCCGGTCGGTCATCCATGACGTCTACGCCCACCCCAAGTTGGAGGGGGTCGCCAAGAGGTATCAGATTCGCGGCGGGCCCACGGAGAAGAGGACGCACAGCCCTGGACGTTTCTCCGTGTCGAACGGGACCTCCCTCATCAGCGCCGGAGGCTACGAACCGTGCTCGTGGCGCGGGCGGAGCTCCTCGGTGGCGTCGACGCCGCCGCGAGTGCGGCGAACACGAAGATCCTGGCCCACGCCCGCGGCGATTGGTGCGGTCCGGAACACGGTGTTCATCGCCGGGAAGTAGGTCATGGCAAGTTGTCCGACAGCCTGGACCGTCGCGCCGAAGCCTCGCTCCTCGGCGGCGTCGGCCAGATCGAGGAACTGCATCTGGTCCGTGGCGCGGAAGAGACACCCACGCCGGGGAACTGAGCCGACCCACCCGTGATGGTCCCGCTCATGGCGTGGCTGCTGACCGACGAGGCGTCCCGGTGCCGCCCTGACCGTGAGCCCTCGAGGGCCACTGTCGGTGTGCAGATCGGTGCTCATCAGAGGGTGCGGAAGAGGCCGCCGTCGATGAGAACTTGCGCGCCGTTGATGTAGCTGGACGCCTCGCTGGCCAGGAACACGCAGACGCCGACCATGTCCTCGGGTCGACCGATGCGCCGCAGGGGGTTCATCGACGCCGCCATGGCCTGCGCCTCTGGCCCCCATGCCTTGCTGATGTCGGTGTCGAAAGCGCCGGGCATGACGAGGTTGACCCGCACCTTGGGTGCCCATGCGCCCGCCAGCCCGAGCGTCAGCGCGTTCAACCCGGCCTTGGCCATGACGTAGGGCAGGTCGTCGGCGCCCGGGCGGAGCGTCCCGCGGTGGTGACGTTGATGATCGAGCCACCGTCGCCGTCCGCCATGCGCGTCCCGAACAGGGCGCTGAGGCGGAACGGGCCCCGTGGCGTTCACCGCATGGACCTTGTCGTACAGCTCCTGGGTCACCGACGGGAGCCCGTCGTAGACGGGCGACATGCCCGCGTTGTTGACCAGGACGTCGCAGCGGCCGAACTCGTCATAGACGGCGTCGACCAGCCGGTCGCAGTCGTCCCACCGGCCGACGTGGCAGCTCACGGGAAGGGCCCGTCGGCCGGTGGCGGCCTCGATCTGGTTGGCCACGGCCTCGCAGTTGTCGAGCTTGCGGCTGGCGATCACGACGTCGGCGCCGGCCGTGGCGAAGCCCTCCACCACGGCCCGACCGATGCCCCGGCTGCCACCCGTGACCACGGCGACCTTCCCGGTGAGGTCGAACAACTCAGCGGGTGCCTTCACGGCGTCTTGTCACCCATGTCGCTGCTCCCCTGGCCGAGTCATCTCGAACGAGCCCCTGGCCACCCCATGCCTACCTCAGAGAGAGGATGCGAGGTGGCTCGACGCGCTTGGGCCCGGTAGGCCGTGCGACGCACCACGGAGGAGAGGCATGGCGTATCTGGTCACCACGACGACCCTGTCAGGCGGTGGCGAGCGGTCTCCTCGGGGGTGACGGCGGAGTAGCTTTCGCGGTCTGATGCGACCGCGGAATGGGGCCAGCGAGCAAGGCGACACGGCCGGCGGGGCCCTCAGCCGCAACGTCTACGTCGTCTCGCTGGTTTCGTTCTTCCAGGACACCGCGTCGGAGATCCTCTACCCGGTCCTGCCGTTCCTCGTGGTCGGCGTGCTCGGCGCACCGCCCGCGGTCCTGGGCCTCATCGAAGGGCTCGCCGACGGCACCGCGTCGGCGATGAAGGCCGCATCGGGTCGCCTCGCCGATCTGCGTCACCGCCGACCGCTGGTGGCGTCAGGCTACGGGATCTCCGCGTTCGGGAAGCTCCTGCTGGCCCTGGCAGGCGCCTGGCCCATGGTGCTCGCCGCCCGCTTCACCGACCGGGTCGGCAAGGGCCTGCGAGGCCCGCCCCGCGACGCCATCATCGCCGACGAGACGACCCCGGCGAACCGAGGCCGCGCGTTCGGGTTCCACCGGGCTGCCGACACGGCTGGCGCCGTCGTCGGCCCGCTGATCGGGCTGGGGCTCTACGAACTCGTCGGCCAGCAGTTCCGGCCGCTGCTGTGGATCGCGGTCATCCCCGCCGTCATCAGCGTCGCGCTCGTGTTCCTCATCCGCGAACGACCCGCACCCGCACATCGGCATCGAGCGGCCCTGGGCGGTCGGTGATCTGCCTCGCCGCTACTGGCGGGTCGTCACGCTCATCGGGGTCTTCGCGCTGGTGAACTTCCCCGACACCTGCTCCTGCTCGCGCCGAAGACCTCGGCTTCGGTTTCGCCGGCGTCGTCGCCCTCTACGTGCTCTACAACCTCTCCTATGCGGTGCTGTCGTACCCGGCCGGCCTCGTCTCGGACCGGATCAATCGTCGGGTGGTGTTCGCGACCGGTCTGGTGTTCTTCGCCGTCGCCTACCTCGGCTTCGGCCTCACCGACACCACTCGCTGGCTCTGGGTGTTGTTCCCCGTCTACGGCGCCTACACCGCCCTCACCGACGGCGTGAGCCGAGCCTGGGTGGCCGACCTCGTTCCCGCCGACAGCCGCGGCACCGCACTCGGCATCCACGCCGCCGTCTCCGGTGTCGGTCTGCTCGTCGCCGGGATGTGGGCCGGCCTGGCGTGGAGCAGCACCGGTCACGTCCCCTTCGTCATCTCCGGCGCCCTCGTGGCCGTCCTCGCCGTCGTGCTCCTCGCGTCAGGCCGTCTGCTCGCCGACCCCGCGCCCGATGCCAGGCTCAACTGACGATGGTGACCAGACCGTGCAGCAGACCCCCGTGATCTGGGACGGGTGCAACGGCTTTCGGACCGAGATCCGGGGCCGTCTCCCGACCACGATGGCCCGGCCCTCGCGGGGGAACTCGTCGACCATGTTCAACAGCTTCAGCGTCGGGCTGTCGGCGATGCCGTCGAACCTGAGGTCCAGCGCCCACAGGGTGTCGGGTGCGATCGGACACATCGTCCCACGGCGGTCCCGATCCCGGCGGGGCGCTTCTTGCGCCTGCGGTAGGGCACCTTCAGTCCTTCCTCGGGCCACAGCCGCTGCACCCGCTCGTCGTCCACCCTTCCAACCTCCCGGCGCAACCCGGCCGGAGCCGTATCGGTCCTGGCGCATCCTCACGGCGGCCCGGCGTCGGTTCGGGTCAGAGGGTTCCCTCGGCGATCTCCCGCGGCATGGACTTGTCCAACTCCAACTCCAACTTCGCCTCGGCCAGCAACTTCTTCAGGCGCGTGTTCTCCACCTCGAGCTCCTGGAGGCGTTTCGCGTCGCTCGCCTTCATCCCGCCGGCCAACAACTTGTTGCCCTCGGCCAGCTTGCGGATGATCTGATCCGGCATGTGTCGCCGTCGCTTGGTGATGATGCGGTCCTCCTTCATCCCGGTCTGGGTCAGCGGGCTCGCACAACACTTGGACCACTACACGGGGGTCACCGCACGGTCAGGTCGCCATCGTCTTGCAACGCAGCGGGATCTACGATCCTCCGGCTGCCACCGTGCCCCTCGGGCCGTTCCCTGTTTGAACACGACGTGCTCGACGCGGCCGTCGCCATCCCCAGTGACCTGACCTAGCCAGGCCCAGCGGTCCTCGGCGCCGCCACTGGTGGGGGTGTCCCCGGACTCGGGCTTGATCAATGCGCCGGTCCTCTGAGGCAATCAGTAGATCGAGAGCATCCCGGCGGCGTTGAGGGTGTTGGTCGGTCCACTCAGGCTGCCTGACTGGGAGGCGAACGTCCCGGCCGAGACCGGCGTTCGGGTGGACTGACTTACGGCTGCGCCGGTGTTGGTGACTGTCTGGTCTGACAGCGTGAACGTCGTCGGCTTGGTGAACGCCGGTATGTTCGCTGCGGTTTGGAGGTAGCCGGCGGTGAAGATCACACCATGGGAGGCCGGCTGCGACCCGACCGTGATCGCCGGAGCTGTCAGCGTCAGCGATGTCGCCCGCAGGTATTCCGGGAAGTCCGGAGTCTCGACATGGTCGCGTTGGGAACACGGTGATGACGAACGCGGCGCGGGAATCCTCGGCCCAGGTGAACGTCGAAGCTCGCGTCGAGCCGGTCGAGGTGTTCGCCAGAACGTCGCAACGGTCATTCCCGATGCCATGCTCTGCCAATTCCCGCGGTCCAGCCCGCCTGCGAGGCGGAGATGGAGTAGTTGCCCTTGATCGTGATCGTCGCCACCAGGGACGCCCGTGTTGAGGATCGCCGGCGCAGTGATGGTCTTCCGCGCCTCTCCGTCGTCGACTGCTTGGACATGAGTTCCTGGGGTACCGGAAGCCAGTGCCGGGGGCACGTCAAAGGCGAGGACGGTGGGCACCGCCCAGACAGCCCCGCCGGCGATGACCGCACCCTTCAGCAATCGTCGACGCCCGAGCGCCCATCCGTTGCTGCTGGCGCCCGCTTCGGTCTCCGCAGGCGTCTGCAAGAAGTCGTCAGACCCCGGATCCGTCGTCACCCTTCTGACGGTACTCCACGAAATGGGCCCCGTCGACTATCGGCCTTTGGCGGCGTCGGATTCCGGTGCAGGGATGACCGATCGGATTAGTTGAATTGGCAACTGGGCTATCGCAAAATACCGTGGCGGTCTCGCCGGACGCATCGACGAGCCGGTCGTAGGGAACCGATCAAGCGCCTCGGCAGGCGCGGATCAGGAGAACCCCGAACGTGGCCAGCAAACTGGCGCGGTCCTCGACGATGCCGAGATGGGTCTGCACGACGGACTGCCACTCAGGCGGGGCGTCGTCCACGAACCGCCTCGTCCACGCGTGTTTTCAGGTCCCAACCTTCCTTGGTGGTGGGGTCGGCCCGGCGGTAGACAGCCCAAGAACCGAATGATTCGGCCTGGGCGCATGAGGCGGAGCTATACGAAGGCAGTCCGTCGGACGCGACCGTCTGGGACGAACTTGATCGAGGGCTCCCGTTGCACCGCCTGCTCGACCCGACCTTTGAGGTAGGCGCTCTGACCCGCTGGCCCCAAAGGGCGCGGATCACGTTGGTCGGGTTCTCACCAGCGTGGCAAGCTTCAACGCGATGATCATCTCGTCACTGTCAGGGGTCGAGATGGAAGACGACGCCAGCCAGGCCTCATACCTCGCAGCATCCGCTTCGGTCATGGCCCGATCCATGGCGACCTCTCCTACCTCAGCAATCCACTGAGCTGTCGGATCGTGTCATTCACCCGCGCCATCCATTCGGCCAACATCGGGTCACCCTAGCCACCTGCGCACCTTCCCAATGGTGGTCGACACTGATATGTGGATACAGGAGCCACATGGTCCTTTGCCACGCCGATACAGGGCCGGGCTACGAGTCGAGGTCGTCGTCGATCGAGGCGCTGAGCTGTTTGGCAGCCGCCACGAGGGGCGGAGGTCGCTTCCGGGTAGATTCGGGGCTCGGCGACAACAGCTCGGGATCGATGTCCTTGACCGCCTCGCCGATCTCGATGAGTCGGACGCGCACGGCGTCGAGCTCGATGACGTGGGTTGGCGGCCGCTGCGGGTGCGCCCCACGACCTACACGCTCCTGGCGGAGGCGGTCGCGGCCGAGTCGAACGTGGCGCGTACCCACGTTCCGATCTGTCCCGTCACGCGTCGGCCGCGGCCGGGAACATGTGGTTCATGAACCCGTGGATCTGGCCCGGGTAGCAGATGTCCTCGCGGTCTCGACGCCTGCCTCGCGCAAACGGGTGGCGTACAGCCGACCCTCGTCGCGCAGGAAGTCGCACCCGCCGAGGATGATGAGCGCCCGAGGCAGCCCGACCAATGATGCCGCATGCAGCGGAGCCATGAACGGGTCGCCGACGAGATCACGGCCACCGGTGTACGCGTTCCAGATCCAATCGAGCTCGTCCTCGTACATCGTGAGCCCGGCGAACTCCTGGCGCGACGCCAGCACCGACACCCGTCGTCGACCGCCGGGTAGATCAGCACGGCCCAGGGCCGACGAGACCGGCATGTGCTGCAATCGGCAGGTGACAGCGGCCGAGAAGGTCCCGCGGCGCACCCCCCCGCCACGACCACCAAGGAAGCCGCCACACCGAAGCGCCCCGTGTTCGCCAGTGCCCACCTGGTCACGGCCTCGCAGTCGTCGAGGCCCGCCGGGAAGGGGTGCTCAGGTGCGAGGCGATAGTTCACCGACAAGACCACCGCACCGGTGGCATGGGTGATCTCCCGTGCCACGTTGTCCATGATCCCGACGCTCCCGATGCACATCGCACCACCGTGGAAATAGACGATCAGCCCGGAGGGATCACGCTGGGGTTCATAGATGCGAACCAGCACACCGTCCACCATCTCGTCGCGGACATCGCCGACCTCACGGGTCACCGGGAACGGCGAGTCCAGGCTCCGCGCCGGCTCGAGCACATCCCTCATGCGGAAGCTGACCGGGTTGGCCTCCAACCAGTCAGCGACCCACGGATCAAGCGTCCCTTCGTCGATCATCGATCCGCTCCTCATCGGGGTAAGCGAACATTCGAGGCTCCGTCAGAGCCAGCATGTCAGGCCAGACCGGCCCCGCACCGTGCGCGCCCCAGAACAACTCGTCGTCCGACTCGCCACTGAGAACCCGACATGGGGCTCCCGGCGCATCCAGGGCGATCTCGCCGGGCTCGGCCAACCCGCTCGGTCGGCGGCCCGACACCGACCGACCACGACCCCGGAAGCACCCATCGCGCTTGGGGTACCTACGCCGTGCAGCGGTCCGGCGCGGCGGCAAGACGTGCGTCCCAGTAGGCGAGCTCGTCATCGAGCACGGCGGGGATGGTCCTGCGGAGCCGGTCCGGCGCGGTCGGTCCGAAGAGGTGCAGGAGCACGGCCTCCGGACCCAGCTCCTCACCGGTGGTGACCCTCGTCAGGTGCTCGAGGGCGCGGCACACCTGCCGTCCCAGAACCCGGATCAACTGTGGCGAACGCATCGAGCAACCGCTGGGCCCGCTCGAGGTCGCCCTCCTCGATCGCCAGCCACGCGAACGGCACCGAGAAGAGCGATTCCTCGTAGATCAGGCCACCCAGGGGCCGCGAACGGGCGAGCCGGCCAGCCTCGCCGCCCGGTCGCTCGACGGTCGCGTCCGACGAGATGGCCACCGCGATCCGGACCTGCTGGAGGCCGAAGTCGGTCGGCGAGGAATCTTCACCCGTTCGAACTCGGGGCCGTGCCCGAGCCGTCGGTGTACTCCATCCAGAGCAGGTGGGACAACGCGGAGTGGTAGCCGCCCGTGCCAGGTGCGACCCACCGCACCGCCGACCGGGCCGCCTCCCTCGCCTCCTCGACGCGTTGCAGCGCCAGCGGCGCGATCGAGCGGGCGAGGTAGATGAACGCGAGCGAGTAGTCGTGCGCACGGGAGACCTGTGTCCAGGACGCTCGGCACGAGCTCGTCGGTCTCGGCGATGACTGCATCGGGTTCGAGCGGCGTCAGGGCCAGGAGCCGGTAGGCCTCGAACAGCCGGCGGCTCGGATCGTCGGCCGGCATCGCCGCCAGGGCGTCTGTCGCCGTGGTGATCATCTCGATCATCTGGAAGGTGAACGTCTGCAGCCACACCTGGGCGGCCCACAGCGCGGTCCGTGCACCGGGGTCCAGCTGGTCCACCGTGGGCCCGGAGCTCCTGCACCCGTTCGAGCATCCGCTGGTGGGCTCCGGGTTCCTCCGGCGAGGTGGCGGTCACGTACAGGATCGCCGCCGATTCGTAGCGCCCGTCGGCATCGGCGTGGGCGGCCGCCGCTCGGCGGGTGGCGGCCTCGATCACCGTGCGCTCGTTCCAGTCGCCGTACTCGTCGCTGAACGCCAGGTAGTCGCGGGCGATCTCGTCATGTGGTGGCACGAGGGCGGCTTCGAGCGCGGAGGTGGGCCGCCTCGAGGTCGCCGAGCTCGTCGAGCAGGGCGGTCCCGAACGCCCGCATCGATTCGAGCAGCCGGTAGCCCCGCTCGGTCGGACCGCTCACCGACACGTAGACCAACGACTTGAGGATGAACGACTCGAGCAGGTCGGCGGCGGCCAGGGCGTCGCAGCCGAGCAGCGCCGACACGGTCGACAGCGTCACCGCCCCACCGCAGACGGCGAGTGATCGAAACGCCCGCTGCTCCTCCAACTCGAGCAACTGGTTGCAGGACCCAGGCGATGGTCGCCTCGAGGCTGCCCTGTCGCCCGTCGCTGCGCCGCGCCCCGCACGAGCAGCCGGAAGCGATCGTCGAGGTTCGCCAGGATCTGCGTCGGCGTGAGGGTCCGGATACGAGCCGCAGCCAGCTCGATGGCGAGGGGCATGCCATCGAGCCGCCGCGTGGGATCCGGACGACGGTCTCCAGCGCCACGACGTCGAACTCGAACGCCGGGTCGGCCGCCAACGCTCGCTCGACGAACAGCTGCACCGCCGGCAAGTCGCCCGTCTCGGCACCGAGCGGGGGCAGACGCGATGGTGTGCTCTTCGGTCAGCTCGAGCGGAACCCTCGAGGTGGCGAGCACGCGGCGCACGCCAGGAGCAGCGGCGAGCAGCTCCTCGACGAAGTCGGCGATGGCGTCGAGCACGCGCTCGCAGTTGTCGACCACCACGATCGCCGGCGGAGCGCCCAACGCCGCGATGATGTGCTGTGCAGCTGTGCGGTCGGGCGGCACCGCACGGGCGAGCCCGTCCACGAAGGCCGGGAGCACCGAGGCCGAGTCGGTGAGCGTCGTGAGGTCGACGAAGTAGGCCCCGCCCGGGAAGTCGGCGATCGAACGACCCCCGGCCTCGATGGCGACACGGGTCTTCCCGGCACCGCCGGGACCGATCAGGGTCACGAGGCGATGGTTCCGCAGCGCCTCGCGGACGTCATCGATCACCTCCTCGCGCCCGACCAGCGCTTCCCTGCACGGGCAGCGTCGACCGATGGTCGCCCAACGAGTTCACCGGCGGGTGGCGGTTGTCAAAGCCGGGGACGGCGACCTGGAACAGCGGCCAACGGCCAGCCAGGTCGCGGAGGCGGTGCTCGCCGAGCGGGTCGGTGGGCACGTCGAGCAAGGCGTTCAGCGCCGCCGACACGATGACCTGCCCGCCGTGGCCGACCGACATGATCCGGGCGGTCTCGTTCAGCGTCGGCCCGAAGAAGTTGTCGTTGCGCTCGTGGGCCGCGCCCGTGTGGATGCCGATGCGCACCGTGATGCCGCCGTCGACCCTCCAGGTGCGGTTCGCGATCAGGCGCTGGACCTCGATCGCCGCAGCCACCGCCGCCGAGGGCGAGGCGAACGCAACGCCGAACGAGTCACCGGCGTTCGCGAACACCACGCCGTCGTGCGTCGAGAACACGGAGCGCATGAAGTCGTCGTGCGCCACGAGGTCGGCCTGCATGCTGACGGGTTCCTCGGCCACAACCTCGTCGATCCGACGATGTCGGAGAAGAGGAACACCCGGCGCACCAGGCAACGGTAGTTCGAACCGCTGTCGCGGCCCTTCTCCCCCCCGTCCCCGTCACGCCGCCGATCTCCCGAGCGGCGTGACGGACTCAGCGCAATAGCGGCGACCATGCGGATGCCGTCGGCCCGGCCAGGTGTGGCCCACACGATCGGTCTCTCATCTGACGAGCCCCGTTGTCGTCGACGATGTCCCCTCGGGCCAAGCGACTGGCCGAAGGCGAGCGGCAGCCGATGTCAGCCGGTCGTGATGGCCCGCCAGCATGCCTCCGCGATCGTGCGGGCGGCGGTCTCGTTGATGCCGTCGCCTGTTGCGGCGCGGCGGACGGCGGGCAGGAACCCGAGGTCGTACAGGCTGTCGTGATCGACGGGGGTGAGCACTCCGGCAGCTTCGAGCGCGGTCGGTTCTCGGCCATCATCGGGTCGTCCGGCACGGCCATTCCCATCTCGTGCGTGGGGCGCCTGCCGATAACGGCGAGCTGTCGATCTGCAACATGAACTGGGCTCGTTCGGGCTCCTGGGCGAGGAAGTGATAGACGCCGAGCCAGACCTGGATGAAGCGATCATGGGGCGTGGCCGTCCGATCGATGTCGGCGCAGGCTGCTGTCCCCAACTCCCGCTTGAGCTCGAGGTAGGCGGCTACCAGCAATTGCTCCTTCGATTGGTAGTGCGAGTACGCGGTGCCTTGCGCGACCCCGGCTTCCTTCGCGATCGTGTTGATCGATGTGCCGTGCAGCCCGTGTCGGGCCAACGAGTGTGCGCATCGCCTGTCGCACCTCGGTGGCGCGGTCGATCGTCGGGTTCGGGGTCACGGGAGGATCGTCCCCCAGGCGTCGGCTGTCGACATGTTCATCGCGAGGCCTGTCTCTGGGGTCGGACACCGTCCACAGGGTCTCGATCGCCTTCGTCAGACCGAAGCGGCGCAGGATCGGACGACGCACGGGTGCGCCGGAGTTGACGAAGCGGGGGGCGAAGAACTCCCCGCCCTTCGCGTTCGGATCGGTGGCGGCCCGAATCTGTGGCATGGCGCCCTTCTCGGCGGTCATGCCGGTCCTGGTCGACAGGAAGTGAGCCGCGGTCGCGGTCCAGCCGGCACCGCCTTCGGCGACGGTGTGGGACTGCAGGTCGGTGTTCGACAGGCCCGGGTGTGCGAGCAGGCTTGCTGCGGACAGCTGACGTGCAAACGTGAAATCGCGGTCCTGGAGGCCGATGGCGAAGTGGTAGTTGGCGAGCTTCGATTGGCCGTACGCGCGCCATGGGCGATAGCGCCCGTGCAGGTTGGGGTTGTTGGGGTCCACGGCCCGACCCATGTGGTGGGCCGTACTGGTTACCGAGACGATGCGTGGAGCATCGGCCCGCAACAGGGCGGGCATCAGCTGCGCCGTCAAGGCCCAGTGCCCCAGGTGGTTGACGCCGAACTGCATCTCGAACCCATCGGCGGTCGTCCGTTCCGGCATCGCCATCAAGCCCGCGTTGTTGACCAGGATGTCGATGCGATCGTGTGCCGACTCGGATCTCCCTGGCTGCGATGGCCACGGAGTCCAGCGAGCCGAGGTCCAGCTCGACGATCTCGAGCGAAGCGTCCGGACTGCGCCGTCACGATCTTCGCCCTCGCAGCTGTTGCTTTGGCCTGATCGTGTGCAGCCATCACGACATGGGCGCCCGCACCTGCCAGGGCGCGAGCTGGCACCATGGACAACAGACCGAGCCCACCGTTGGCCCCGGTGACGACGGCGACACGACCGTGGAGAGCAGGGATGTTGTCGAGCGCGAAGGACATGGGAAGCCGCCTGTCGAGGCCGCAACGAATCGCCGTTCGCCATGGAACGATCATTCACTATGACGCCTGAAGGTCCTGTTTGACAAGACGCAGCGGGGCTTCGATCTCGCCGGTGACCAGGTACAGGTCGAGGTTGTCGTCGTCGGCGGGATCGAACGGGTGGAACCCGAGTCGTTCCCGCACCATGATTGCAGCCGATTCATCGAGCGCGAAGACGGCGATCGCACGCACAGGCCGCCCGATCCTTGAGGGTCGACGGCGGTGCCGAGGATGTGGGCGAGGCGCGCGGGTCCCGACGCCGAGTCCAGCGTGGAACCGATCCAGGGCGAGTCCGCCGATCAGCTCGGAAACGCCTGCCGGGGATGGCCTTGTGGACGCCTGTGCTCCGAAGCAGGAGGCGGCGACCAAGGTCACCTTCGCGCCGGTGACCTGGCACGACCTGGCTGCGGCCAGGTCGTGCCAGGTTTCGCCAGTTGGCAGGTTCGATCAATCCGATCGCGTACGGCCACGGTGACGCCACCGAGGCGGCGGCGGGCAGTTTGCCGACCGTGCGGTGAACCGCGTCCCGTTCTCCTCTGATGCCCGGACCGGAATTCGGCAGAGAGACCGATGCTCGGCGCGACCCCGGTCCAGCCGGGGGCGACGCGGCGCGACCCACGACGAGCGTCAGCCCACCTCTGGCGGCAGCGGCCTGCACGGCGGCCTCGTCCTCCACGTCGTGGCTGGCGGTCGTCCCGCCCAACTGGGTGAGCTGGCTCTGGATGGCGGGCGCGCCTCTTCGATCCGAGCGAGCACGCCGACCGCGGGCTTCGCCGGATCCCGAGGTCGGCGGCGATGTGAGCCTTGTCGTCGTCGTCGAGCTTCAGGCCCTTGTGGTGGAGCCCACCGGCGGCCGTGCCGCCGAGGACACCGACGCCGAGCAGGGCCGGGCCGAGGCGCGACCCAGACAGGCGCCGTCGCCGGCGCCCGCACCCCAGCTGCGGGCGCCGACCTTGTCGACCTTGACGTTGCCGGCGGCGTCGAGGAACTCAGGATCCCCATCGAGTCGCCGGAGGAACCGCCCGAGTCCTTCAACGTCTGGGCCGCGGCGTCGGCGGCCGGCTCGTCGGCGAAGAACGAGAGCACGAGTCGCCTTCCTGCCATGGTGAGTCTCCTTGGCGACTGGGCGCTGCGCGTCGGTGCGCGGCCACCGTCACCCATTACCTCGTCCTGGAAGCCGCGGGGATCTAACCCGAGATCGACGCGCCCGGCGGTGAAGGGGCGCCGCGTACCCTCGTGGCCGCTCTCTACGCCGAGCACATCACCCTCGTCGTCGCTCGCCTCAAGGGTCACCTGAGCACTCAGCCCTCGATCCACCGATCGACTTCGGGTCGGGTCCCCTCACGGGTGGACGGTTCGATGTAGGGGTGTGCGAGGGCGTGGTCGGCCGGGGCCGGTGTGTGTGGTGTCGAGGTCGCGGTCGGGTTCGGGGGGCTGTCAGCGCTTGGTGTCGTGTGCGGCGGCGCCGGTCCGCGTGCCGGGGGTTCAGGTGAGTAGCGGTAGGGCGCGGAGTGGGTCGAGGGCGCGGCTGAAGGTGGCCCAGGGCCAGTTGGTCGGCAGTCGCAGGGTGGGTCGGCCGGCGCGGTTGACGAGCCGGCCGGGGATCGCGAGGAGCCGGGTGCGGATGGTGCGGGCGACGACGAGTTGATCGTCGACGCGGATGCCGCCGAGGATGGCGGTCCAGCGGATCAGGTTGTGAGCGAGCACGGCGCATTGCAGCCACGCGGAGTTGGCGTGGAAGTTGCCGGACGGGACGTGCTCGAGGCCGGCGCCTTCTTTCAGGTCGCGGATGGCGAGTTCGACGACGGCGTGTCGGCGATGGAACAGGTCGACTTCGACGGCGGTGCCGTCGAGGTCGGTGAGGAATGCGTGGTGTCGCCAGTCGGGCCACAGTCAGCTGGGTGGTGTCGGTCAGCCGGGTGCGTCGGACGACAAGGCGGGTGACGTTGTTTGCCGTTGCCGGTCGTGTAGGCGCACTCGGCGACTTGGCCGCCGTCGGGCGTGTAGTCGATCTCGACCCATGTCTGCTCATCGATGCTGGCGATCGCTGCGGTGATGCTTTGGTGTTGGTTCTGACGGCCATCGTGTAGCGCACGTCCAGTCGGTTCAACGTGGCGATCGTGTCGTTGGACCAGAACCCCGAATCCAATCTGACACGTCAGCTGGCCGGCGGCGCCGGCACGGCGCACTCGGGCGACGAGTTCGTCGATGAACCGGCTGGCGCCGCGCTGGGTGTTCGCTGAGCCTTTGCGCATCCGGGCCTGCAAGACCTCACCGGTGTCGGCACGTGTCGCGAGCAGCGGGTGGTAGCCGAGGACTTTGGTGTAGCCGAACGCGGCGCCGTGTTTGCGTGGCCTTCGACCTCACAGATCGTCGAGTCGATGTCGATCACCAACGGCTTCGCACCGGGCCCGGCGCCGAGAGCCCATGCGCGTTCGGATCGTTTCGCCGGTGACGGCTTCGAGCTGGCGGACGTGACCGAACGTGAACGAACGCAGGAACGTCCCCAGCGTCGAGGGCGCCATCACCCGATGCCCGAGCACGCCAGCAGTCGACCCGGCACGCAACACGTCGGCGTGATCGATGTGTGATCCGCCGGCGATCATCGTGTGCACCAACGTCAACACCTTGCGGCCGGGACGGGAGCCGCCCACCCTGCCGACCAGGCGCACCGTGGCATCGATCAACGACTCCAAACCCAACCGCGCAGTCACCGTCGCGACGAGCAACAGCCCCGCGTTCGCCACCAAGTTCGGATCATCGAAGGTGGCGTCGATGCGATCGAGCGCGTGCGATACTCGCGTCACTGAAAGTGTCTCCTGGCTGGATGAACAATGCGGCGTCAGATACCGTCATCGTCCCAGCCCAGGAGACCTTTCACGCGGATACGCGATCACATCACCCGTAGCCCATCGGTGGATCGAGGCTTAGTTCGACACGATGGAACTGACCGCGGCCATCGGTACCGAGAACTTCTTCCCGACCACCCGCGCCGCGGTGTCGACCTGCACGGACCGACTGGCCGGCGGCGTCGCCGACGGCTGACCCTCTGGCCGGTTGCTCGGAGCACCCCCGCCGCCGAGGGGATGCCCGCTTCGACTCACAGGTCCTTGCAGTACCACCGCGTCGTCGTACCAGCCGGGCAGTCTTGGATGGACCCGACGGTCCGGTAGCCGAGGCGGTCGTAGAAGTCGGCGGTCAACGCCTCATAGGTCAGTCCCATGACCAGCCGACAACCCTGACGACGGGCCTCCGCCTGAGCCTCGGCCATGAGCGCTCGCGCCAGTCCACGTCCGCGCCGCGAGTCGTCGACCCACAACGCATGCACCTGGCAGCATCCACCCCAGACACTGCCGGAGGCGCCCGCCACGACCTGCTGATCGTCGTCACGGATGAAGATCCCGAACTCCCGCTCCTCGCCGACATCGACAGCCTTGACCGCGGCCTTGGCCAGCCGCTCTTCGAGCAGTGCCAGATCGCGAGGATCGGGGTCGCGGTCGACGACGAGGGAGTAGGAGCCGTCCACCGGAGCGGAGGAGTCGCTCGAAGCGGCCGAGCCCGCGAGCATCTGCTCGAGAAGCGTCGCTGTCGGTCGAAGTAGGCGCGAACCGCCGCGATCTTGTCGCCGACGAAGTCGGCGACGGCAACGGCGCCCAGGAGCAGTACCTGGCCGTTGGGCTCGATGACCACCTCTTCGTCGAGCACGAAGGGCCCGGAGAACGTCGCCGCGACTCTGAACTCGACCAGTCCCTTGTTCTTGAAGGTGTCGAGGGAATCGAATTGGATGTCGACGTCGGAGAACGCCATCTCCCGGAACGCCAAGTTCTCGGCGAGGTCGGCGAGGCCGCCGACCAGCAAGTTCGGCGACCACACGCTGACGTCGTCGGTGAACAGCGATCCGAGCTCGGCGATGGCCGCGTCGTCGGGCCGAATGCAGATCTCGATGGCACGCCGCAGGGTGGCGGCGCGGGTGTTGTCAGCCATTGGTCTCTCCTGTGCTCGGATCAGTGGCGCTAGATGCCGAGGATCTTCTTCTTGGCGGCGCTGAACTCCTCGTCGGACAGCGCTCCCGAGTCGTGCAGCGACGCCAGGTTCTGGATCTCGGCGGTCGGGTCCTCGACACTGGGAGCGGGAGGCGGCGGGGCCGGCGGAACTGGCGGTGCTTCGGCATAGACCGGCTGGCTCTCGACCGCCTCCTCCTCACTGGCGTGCCTGCCTCGCTCGTAGGCCATTCCACCGGCCACCATCATCGTCCGACGGCGGGTTCTCCGACGCACCATGCCCATGGCTGTCTCCTGTCTCACGGGTGACCTGCACGATCAGCACCACGGCCCGAAGCGGTCGTGGCAAAGACCGTCGCTGGACAGTAATGCCGGGTCCGGAGGCAGGGCATCGTACAGATCGGGTGATGCATGCCTCCGACTCAGAAGCGCACCTCGCTGCTCGGCATCGTGTCGGATGGGAGTGCTCAGCGGTCGCCGCGGCCGACGACCTCGCAGGTGAGTCCGTCTGCGGATCCCGGGATTCGGCGGTGGTAGTGCACCCGCAGCACCGATGCGGGCCCCACCTCGACGGCGTCGGGGAGCACCCAGACCGATGTGGCCCAGCTCGACGCCGGCCACCTCCAAGGGTCGAGGGTGTGCACGATGGCCCCGTGGAGGCCGGCCCGGAACGTGATGGCGATCGGCGTTGGTTCGACGCCGGCCGGTTCGACCACCAGATCGGCGGTGGCGCGTCAACGGAGGGTTCGGTCGAACGTCATGAGGTCGAGGGAGGCGAGTACGACGGGATGTCCCGCCTGCGGCCAGGTGGCAACGATCTCCCCCTCCGTGACCGTGTGCCCACCTCCGGCTGCATGTTCTGCGTCCAGGAGCGGCTGGAAGTCGATGTCGTAGATTAATCCCGCCAGCGCCCGACTTCGGGGCGGGACCAATGGCCCGCTGCCTGACCTCGGCCTCCGGCAGCGTGATCGGGGCGGACGTAGCAGGGTCAGCGTGTTGGGGACCAGGAGGGCCACCCGGCTTGAGCAGACGGCGGCGGGCATCGAGCTCGTCGTCCCAGGATCTCCTCCTCGAACGGTTCGTTCCCGATGACCTCGGCGACCAGGAGGTCGGCTCGCTCCGGCAACTCGACCTGCCTCGACCACCCGGGGAGCAACGTGACCCGGTCCGCCACCCCGTTGAGCTCCGAACACCCGCTCGGCGACCCCCGCGATGTCGCTGGCCTCGATCGCGTAGACGTGGCGGGCGCCCGCACGGGCAGCCGCCACGGCAAGGACCCCACTTCCGGTGCCGATGTCGAGCACGACGTCGCCCGGCCGTACCGCCGCAGCGAACGCCGCAAGGTAGTCACCGGTCCTCCGGTCGTCGTGGAGCATGCGCGGGTGCTCCACGGGGTCGGCCCAGCCGCTGGTCTGGGTCCGGCCCAGCTGCGGCGCCGCGAGCGCGCCCTCCTCGATGAGCATGTTGATGACGCCCATCGCCGGTGCGAAGTCGGTCGAACCACAGTGTCGAGCCTCGAGCCGCGGACGGCGTCGCCCAGCCTCAGCGGCCGCGAGAACAGCGCCAGGACCACAAAACCTTTCGGTCCGATGTCGATGATCGTCCCAACCGTCGTATCGACCAGGACGTGGCCCGCGGAATCCATCGTGTACGGATGCCGGGCGCGAGCTGCAGGACCGATCAGGGGACAGATCGGTCTCAGGTGTCGTCACAAGGCTCATCGGGTCGATCGGCGTCGAGGTCGACCCGGAGCCTAGGCACGACCGACGACTCGCTGGCGCCTTCGACCGTGACCCGCTCGCTGATCACAGCCAACCTCGGCTCGTCGAAATTCTGTTCGAGCATCTCCACCCACCGCGGCCGCGCCGGCCGGGATCAACGGTGTCGACCGGGCCGTAGGGTGGTGACCGACAGCTTCGCCTTCACCATGTCGCTCACGTCCGCAAGTCCCGGCCTGGTGGTGGCCGGCGGGGCCGCGACCCGGGGTGTGGCTCGTGCGCCGCCACCAGCACGGGGTCTCGACCGATTCCGCGCAATGACCCGGTGCAACTGCCCCGCCCGCCGCCGACATCGCACTATCGTCTCAAGGTGCGTTCAACGACGAGCCGCCGCTGGTTCCTCGCCGCATTGGGCGCCACCACCTCGATCGTTGCCCTCGACGCCGGGAGCGGATCCCGGCATCTCCTCCCGCGTCGCCACCCGCGGCAGCACCTCGATCCCGCCGGGGACCGACGCCGCCGCTGGTCGACTGGGCGCCGACGTCGCCGTCGCGGACCTTCGCCGACCTCGGCTAGCCGAGGTTGTCGGCGCTGCCGTTGATCACCGCCCAGGCTTTCAACGGCGGGCTTCGCTACGACGGGAGCGTCGACACCGAACCGGACAAGGGCCGGGGGGTCAACCCGTGTGCCCGAGTTGAGGACGCCAGCAGTACCCGCCCCGAGGTCCTCGCGCTGTTCCACCAGCTCGAGGTGCACAACAGCAGCGGCGGGCTCTCCACCGAGGACGGGCTGACCACCTCCCTCCACCTCCTCGTCGACCGGTTGGGCCTGGACCCGACCCGGCTCGGGGTGATCTCCACCGAGCTGTTGACCCCCCGCTCGTTCCCGTCCTCACCGATCGAGGGATCCCCGAGGACCACGTGCTCCTGCGCTGTCTCGACGAGGCGCGGGCGACCCGGGACGGCTCCGGCTACTTCGCCCCCGAGGGCCACCCGGACCAGCCTCAGCTCTACACCGTGTCCACTGCACTATCGGACCAGCGACCAGCAGCAGACGTGGTTGGCGCACCCGGCCGGTCCCGATTGGGATCGAGCTCGGCGAGCTGATGGTCAACGCCGGCCCCCAGGCCGACAGTCCGACCATGATCTGGGCGTTCGGGCTCGAACGCCTCGACCAGGCCACGGGCCGCGATGTCCCGACCCAGCAAGCCAGCCGGCATGCGCTCGCCAAGGCCCTCGAGGCCGAAGCGGCCGCCGGCGCGTCGATGCCGCCGGGAGCGGCCAAGTTCAACCCGGCGAACTGAGCCACGCGCCCGGTGCCTGGCGCCCGCTCTGGCAGAACCGGGACCGTCGGCGAGGTTCCCGAGGCGCTCGACCGCAGCGCCAAGGAACGGCCGGCTCGCTCTCCAGCGCGTCGGGCGATGTCTTTCACCGCCTCCTCGATCTCGATGGAGCTGCTGCCCTCACGGCGTCGAGGACCAGGCCGTCGGTCAGCCGTCCGCTGATGCTCCAGATGGGACCAGCCGCCTCGAGTGCACGGGGATGATCAACCGCCACCCTCGACGACGCGGATGGCGGCTGCTTTCGCCGCGCTCGAAGCCACCGGTGTCGCCACTGGGACGCCCTAGGGCACCTCAAGGTGGAGCTCGCGGCCTCCGTCGACGAGCAGCGTGCCGTCGTGCAGGGTCGCATCGAGGACGTGGCTGCTCATCGAGCGGTCGTCGGAGATGAAGTGCAGGTGGTACCCCGGCACATCGATGCCCTGCGCGTAGTCGGGAAGCGGAAGCCGACGATCGAGCCCCGGGCCTGGGGACCGTCCACTCGGTCTGGCGGGTCACGACATCGGCAAGCGACGGATATGGCGGATGTTGACGAGGCACGCTGCGCAGGCGCAGCGCGGCGAAGGACCCGTCGACACGAACGGTGACGACAGTCGTGCTTCGGCGCGGCGGCGTCGACCGCGGCCGTCAACGCCGCCAACGACGATGGCCCGTCGAGCCGCCGTCGCTCGTCGGGAGCGAACCGGCAGACGACGGCGAACAGCATACGCGTGGCCGGATCCGGCCGGTGGACGGTGCCGTCGGCCCGCGGCACGGAAGCTCTCGCCGTCGATGATGATCAACTCACCGTCGAGCTGTTGCACCGTCCCGATGCCGAGGCCGCCGTGCGCGGTCTGCTTCGGCCAACGTGAGATCGCCTTCGTAAGCACCGTCGAGAAGCGCATCGATCGACGACGTCTGCCAGATGGCGTGCTCGGCTGCTCAATCAGATAGAACTCCTTGCGCCGAGCGCGGCGGATGTCGAGTGCGGCGACGAGCGCCGGGTCGATGATGCTCATGGGTCCATGATCGTAGAACCCGATGCCGACGCTGAGGGCCGATGCCTGGCGCCGACCAGCAGCGTTCACGATCACCGTTCGCGGTCATGCTCACGGAACTTCCACGATCGTCAGGGTCAGCGGATGACGTCGGTGCCGTGGCGGGCGGCGGCCATGCGCTTGAGAACCCGCGGTCCGTCTTGCCGACCACGTTGACGGGGATCTCGTCCAGCACCTCGACGACATCGGGTGCCTTGTACCCAACCCGATCGGCGGCGAAATCGATCAACTGGCTCGCGCTCGGAGGATCGACATCGGAGCGCAACGCCACGTAGGCCCACACGTTCTCGCCGTGCTGGAGGTCGTGCACCCCCACCACCCCGGCACGGGTGACGGCCGGATGCTCAAGCAGCGCATCTTCCACCTCCTGACGAGCGATGTTGGATCCGTCGTGGATGATGATCTGCTTGCGTCGCCCGGCGAACCGGACGTAGCCGTCGCGGTCGACCCGCACCAGGTCCCCGTGTCGAACCAACCGTCCGAGAACACCTCGGCGGTGGCCTCGGGACGATCCCAGTAGCCGACCATGGCTCCCCGGTACCGGATCCACAACCTCCGACCTCACCGCGCGGCAGCTCGGTGCCGTCCTCGTTGCGCACCGACAAGCTCACCCCGGCGCCCGGAGGCCCCGTCGACCCCGGCTTGTTCGGCCCACCGGGCGGCGTCGTCGCGATGCCGATGGCCTCGGTCATGCCGTAGACCTCGACCATCGGGTAGCCGGCCAGTCCGACAAAACGTCGCTCGAGCTCGCCCGATGCCTTGTCACCTGCGGTGCTGAAGTAGCGGAAGCTGGCGAAGTCCTCACGGGTTGCCCGCTCCTCGCCGACGAGGGCGTAGAGCGTGGAGGGCAGCGTCCACGTCAGCGTCGGCCGGGCCGACCGGATCAGCGAGAACACCTCGGCGCCCTCCGGCGATGTGGCGATGGCCGGGGTGCTCCGGCGGCGAGCGCCATGAGGCCCCACGAGGTGCCACCCAGGTACGAGTGCGAGGTGGTCGTCAACACGACGTCGTCGGGCGTGACCTCGAGGCTCTGCACGAGGTTGGCGGCCATCCAGCCGAGCGTGTCCAACGTGTGCGTCACGCCCTTGGCCGGGCCGGTGCTGCCCGATGTGAAGAACTCGAAGAGGGGTGAATCGGGTCGCATCGGTGGCAAGGTGACGGCCCCGGGCTCGCTGGTCAACAGGTCGTCGGACGATCGTCCCGCCCGGTCATCTGCGGCATCGTCGGAGCATCGAATCGTGCCCAATCGCAGATTCGGCACTCGCGCACCGACTGATGTCGTCGTCGCGTCGACGTGGTGCACGAGAAGCGAGGCGCGGCTCACCTCGAGTGCGTGGTCGATCTCGGGCGGGGTGTGGCGGTAGTTGAGCGGTGCGGACACAGGCCCGCCTTGAGGCACGCCAGGTGGTGGATGATGAGCGAAGGCCGGTTTGGCATCAACGTTGCGACGCGCTCGCCCGGCGACAGTCCCAAGCCGACGTAGTGCTTCGCCACGAGCTCGCTCTGGACGTAGAGCTGGGCCCAGCTCAGCGTCTCGAACCGGGTGATCACCGCCGGGTTGTCGGGGCCCGAGTCCAGCCCCGCCGTCAAGAGCTCCGCGAGCGGGAACGGCGCCTCGAGCACAGGACCTTCGATTGGCACGGTCATCTCCTTCGACTCACCTACGCCGACGACAGGTGTGCGATCCGGCCTACACCCTCCAGCGCCCACAGACCTCCGACCGATCAGCCCGGCGCCGAACAGGGCTACACGCGAATCGTGTCGTTGGGGGAGGTTCGCCGACTCGCAACCACTCCCCCGACGACCACGCCGCCGTGCAGGTCACGCATCCGACCACCGCTCTTCGCCACCGAGCGCCGCGCCAATGTCGGCCAGATGTTCGGCGGTCCATGACTGGTTGGCACGCCCGAGGGGAGTTCACCCGATGGTGACGGTCATCTCCGGGTGGACGCGATCACCGCCGCGGCAACGGTGACGCCCAGCGTCTGGGGCGCACCAGAGCAACCTCGACACGCGCCATGCATGCGCACCGCCACCTCGCTTCCATTGACCCCCACCACCTCAAGCCGGCCACCGTGCGCCGCGGCGATGGGACCGGCCACCAGGTCGACGATCTCCTGGACCTGCTCGACCGAGGGAGCGGGCCCGGGCGAGGCCAGGATCGGCACGTCCATGAGTTCAACGAGCTCGGCAGCCGTCAGCTTCGACAGGACGCCGTGCACGATCGGGGCAAGTCGGGGCCAGACCTCTGGGTCCGCGATCCGGACCAGAACGTCGCCGGCCACGACGGCCACCTCGGCGATCATCCCTCGCTCCGCCAGTTGCCCGAGCGGGGAGTCTGCCGGAACCTGTCTGACCCCCAAGGGCGCGTCGGCGAGCAGTGGGTCGTGGCAGACCCAGCGCAACGAGCGAGGATCTGCGGTGCGTTCGACGTGCGGTCATCATCGGCGTCGATCCTTCACGTGACCACCATCGTCGCCGTGTGAGCGATGAGCGCACCGACGTACGCCAAGAGGAACATCGACCCCATGGCCACGGCCGGCCATCGCCACGAATTGGTCTCTCGTCGCAGGACCGCCACCGTGGACAAGCATTGCAGGGCGTAGACGAAGAAAATCAGAAGAGCGGCGACGGTGGCGGCATCGAACACCGGCGTGCCGTCGGGGCGTTCGAGGGTCTGGAGACGCTCGGGCAGCGCCTGCTCGTTGTCGGATGCGGTGGTCAACGCCAGCGTCGAGATGAACACCGCGCGCGCCGCCAGGCTTCCGACGAGGGCGACGTTGATCTGCCAGTCGAACCCGAGGGGAGCGAACACCGGCTCGAGGCCCTTGCCCATCATGCCCGCGGCGCTGTGTTCGGTCTGGTAGCTGGCGGCCTGGGCGTCGGTCATGCCGGCCGGCGGGGTGGCCACCGGGAAATGCAGCAGCACCCACAGCACCAGCGACGTCGCCAGGATGATGGTGCCGGCCTTGCGGAGGAAGGTCGAGGCCGCTTCCCAGGTCGCGCGCCCGACGGCACGCGCCGTGGGGCGACGGTAGGGAGGGATCTCCATCAGAACGGCACCGATGGGCCGCTGAGGACGCGGGCGCTGAACAAGGCGGCGTACAACAGGCCGGACATCGCACCCAGCAGGTAGAGGCCGAGCAGGACCAGCCCCTGGCTGCGTAGCGGCCCGATTACGGCCCGGTCGGGCACGAACGCCGAGATGAGCAGCGCGTACACCGGCAGCCGGGCCGAACAGGTCATCAGCGGGGCCGACATCATTGTGGCCAGGCGGCGACGCTCGTTGGCGATGGTCCGGGTCGACATGACCCCAGGCACCGCGCAGGCGAACGACGACAACATCGAGACGAAGCTGCGCCCCTCGAGCCCGAAGCGACCCATCAGACGGTCGGCGAGGAAGGCGGCGCGAGCCATGTACCCGACCTTCTCGAGCAGGGCGACGATCAGGAACAGCAGTGTGATCTGCGGCAAGAAGACCAGCACGCCGCCGACACCGGCGATCGCGCCATCCGCGATGAAGTCCCCGAACGTCCCAGGCAGGAGCGAGTGCACCTGGTCGGCGAGCCACGTGAAGCAGCTGGTGATGGCCGCCATCGCCGGCGCGGCTATCACGAAGATGGCCTGGAAGAAGAGCACCATCACGACGGCGAAGATGACCACGCCCCAAACGGGGTGGAGCAGCACGGCATCCACGCGTCGGGAACGTGTCTCGGGCTTCGGTGCAGTGACGGAGACGGCCACGACCGAGTCGACCCATTCCGACGCGCCGCGCCGGATTCAGGCGGGGCCATGACCGGCCGTGCCCACTCGTGAGGGGCCTCGAGCAGCTCTCGCAGTTCGTCGATGCCGGTGCCGCGATGGCCGATCACACCGACGACCGGGATGCCGATGGCCAACGACAGGCGCTCGACATCGATCGCACCGCCACGCGCCACCACCTCGTCCACCATCGTGAGCACCAGGCACGTCGGCCGGTCGATCTGCATCACCTCGGCGACCAGCAGCAGCGAGCGTTCGAGCGTCGTCGCATCCGCCACGATCACCAGTGCGTCGGGAGCGTCGACCCCCGGAACGAGCCCGTGCAGCGCGTCCACCACCACCTGCTCATCCGGACTGATCGGCGCCAACGAGTACGTGCCGGGGAGATCCACAAGGGTCACGGATCGGCCCGCCAGCTCTATCTCAGCCTCACGGCGAGTGACCGTCACGCCCGGATAGTTGGCCGTCTTGGCCCGCAACCCGGTCAGAGCATTGAACAGGGTGGTCTTGCCCACGTTGGGACTACCCACCAACGCAACGTGACCGGTCGTCAGCGATGTGCTGCCGGCTCCACTGTCGGGTGCGCAGTGGTCAGCCACCGACGCCCTCCTTGGCCGGGACCGCGTCGACCATCACCAGAGCAGCCCCGTCGCTCCGCAACGCGATCCGGGTGCCCCTCAGCTCATAGACCGTGGGATCGCCCAGCGGAGCGCGCCGCTCGACCCGGACCCTGGTACCGACCACGAAGCCGAGGTCCTCCAACCGGCGCCCCTGGCCACCGTCACCAGCTTCGACGGCGACCACCAAGACGTCCGTTCCGATCGACGCCTCGCTGAGTTGCATCCCAAGTCACCTTCAGAAGACTGCACCGGCCATGTGTAAGGTAACCCTAACAGCAACCGGCCACCATCCTTCAACTCCGTCGGCCGGCACGAGCGCATCCAGGAGACCACCTCCCGGCGTTTCAGCGCAGCACCGAACGGGGCGACGGACGGTGCCACGGTCGAGGCGGTGGCAGTGGTGGCGGCGGGCCGTGGCGTGACGGCGGGCTCTCCGGCGGAATGCCCCGACAGGTATGTGGTTGAACCGGGCACGAAGCGTCGACCGCCGACCACCAGATGAAGGAGTCACCATGCCCGCTCTGCACCTTGGAGACGTAGCCCCCGATTTCGCCGCCATGACCACCGACGGCGAGATCTCGTTCCACGAGTGGAAGAAGGGCTCGTGGGCGGTCTTCTTCAGCCACCCAGCCGACTTCACGCCCGTGTGCACCACCGAGTTGGGGCGTACCGCGGCGCTCCACAGCGAGTTCGCCAAGCGCAACACCAAGGCGCTCGCACTGTCGATCGATCCCATCGAGGAACACCAGCGCTGGGCCCCCGACATCGGCGAGGTCACCGGCACCACGCTCAACTTCCCGATCGTGGCCGACCCAGACCGCCGCGTCGCCGCGCTCTACGACATGATCCACCCCGGCGAGGGCGACACCTCCACCGTGCGGTCAGTGTTCATCATCGACCCCGACGACAAGGTGCGCCTCATGCTCACCTACCCGAAGTCGGTGGGCCGCAACTTCGACGAGATCCTCCGTGTCATCGATGCCCTCCAGGCCACCGACGCCAACCCCATCGCCACCCCCGCCGACTGGAAGCCCGGCGACCGGGTGATCGTGGCCATGGCCGTGTCCACCGAGGACGCCAAGGCCAAGTTCGCCAACGTCGACGAGTTCAAGCCCTACCTCCGCTACGCCGACGCGCCGTGAGCTGAGCTGGTGTCGACGGGTGGGCCCATGCTCGTCCGCCGACACAAGGTCAGGTCGCCTTCGAAGCTTCGGGCCGGTTGGCCCTGGCGCGGCGGGCGCTACCGGCGTTGGCTGTCGGAAGGCACGAACGACAGGAGCTGATGGGTGGGTTTCTACCGGGAGCACATTCTGCCTCGCCTGGTCGACCGTGCCTGCGGCACCGGGGAGATGCACCGCTGGCGCACGCAGGTGACGGCCGGGCTCTCGGGCACCGTGGTCGAGATCGGGTTCGGTTCCGGTCTCAACATGGCGGCCTATCCGCCCGAGGTGCAGCTCGTGCTTGCCGTCGAGCCCGCGGCAACGGCGCGGCGCCTGGCCAGGAGCGGATCGCCGAGTCGCAGGTCCACGTCGAGCACATCGCGCTACGCGGCGAATCGATACCCCTCGATGACGGCACCTGCGATGGCGCACTCTCGACTTTCACCCTGTGCACGATCCCCGGGGTCGAAGCGGCACTGGCCGAGGTGTTGCGGGTGCTGCGCCCCGGCGGTCGGTTCCACTTCCTCGAACACGGCCTGTCGCCGGACTCCTCGGTCGCGACCTGGCAGCGGCGCTTCGAGCCGCTGCAGAAGCGACTGGCCGACGGGTGTCACCTCACTCGCGACCCTTCCACTGGTCGCCGCTGCCGGGTTCGAGATCGAACGGGTCGAGTCGCGCTACGCGACCGGTCCGAAGCCTTGGACCTGGATGACCGAAGGGGCCGCCATCAAGGCCGACTGACCAGCGTTCGGAGGCCGACTTGCGCGCCCTGCTCAGAGCAGGTCGAAGCGATCGAGGTTCATGACCTTGTCCCACGCGGCGACGAAGTCGTGCACGAACTTCTGCTGCGCGTCTTCGCACCGTAGACCTCGGCGATGGCTCGGAGCTGGGAGTTCGAACCGAAGACGAGGTCGACGGCGGTGCCGGTCCACTTGACCTCGCCGGTCTCGCGGTCGCGGCCCTCGTAGACGTGCTCGGTGGAGGACACCTGCCACTCCGTGCTCATGTCGAGCAGGTTCACGAAGAAGTCGTTGGTCAACGTCTCGGGCCGGCCGGTGAAGACACCGAGGCCGGCGTTCCCGGCGTTCGCGTCGAGGACGCGCAGGCCGCCGACGAGCACCGTCATCTCCGGGGCGGTCAGCGTCAGCAGGCTCGCCCGATCCACCAGCAGCTCCTCGGGCCGCCGCTTGTCGCCGGCGCGGAAGTAGTTGCGGAACCCGTCGGCCGTCGGTTCGAGCACGGCGAAGGCGTCGACGTCGGTCTGCTCCTGCGTGGCGTCGGTGCGTCCCGGCGAGAAGGGACCTGCGACGTCGTGCCCGGCGTCCTTGGCCGCCTGCTCGACGGCGGCGCACCCGCCGAGGACGATCAGATCGGCGAGCGAGACCCTCTTCCCGCCGGTCTGCGAGCCGTTGAAGTCCGCCTGGATCGCCTCGAGGGTCGCCAGCACCGTCGCCAGTTCGGCCGGGTCGTTGACCTCCCAGTCCTTCTGCGGCGCGAGGCGGATGCGGGCGCCGTTGGCGCCGCCGCGCTTGTCGCTGTCGCGGAAGGTCGACGCCGACGCCCAGGCGGTCGAGACCAGCTGGGAGACCGACAGCCCGGAGGCGAGGATCGTGCGCTTGAGGGCCGCGATGTCCTGTCTCGTCGACCAGTTCGTGGTCGACGGCGGGGACCGGGTCCTGCCAGATCAGCTGCTCGTCGGGGACCTCCGGACCGAGGTACCGCGAGACCGGCCCCATGTCGCGGTGGGTGAGCTTGTACCACGCCCGGGCGAAGGCGTCGGCGAACTCGTCGGGGTGCTCGAGGAAGCGCCGCGAGATCGGCTCGTAGATCGGGTCCATCCGCAGCGCGAGGTCCGTCGTCAGCATGACCGGGGCGTGCCGCTTCGACGGGTCGTGGGCGTCGGGCACGGTGTCCGCCGCGGCGGGATCCGTCGGAACCCACTGCCACGCACCGGCAGGGCTCTTCACCAGATCCCAGTCGTAGCCGAACAGGGTCTCGAAGAAGCTGTTGTCCCACGTCGTCGGGGTGGGCGTCCAGGCACCCTCGAGCCCGCTGGTGATCGTGTCGTCGCCCTTGCCGCTGCCGAAGGTGTTCTTCCAGCCGAGGCCCTGCTCCTCGAGGCGCGCGCCTTCGGGTTCGCGACCGACGTAGCGGTCCGCGTCGGCGGCACCATGGGTCTTGCCGAAGGTGTGCCCGCCGGCGATGAGGGCGACCGTCTCCTCGTCGTTCATGGCCATGCGAGCGAACGTCTCCCGAATGTCGCTGGCGGCGGCGAGCGCGCTCGGGTTACCGTTCGGGCCCTCGGGGTTCACGTAGATCAGGCCCATCTGCACCGCGCCGAACGGATCCGCGAGCTCCCGGTCGCCGCTGTAGCGCTCGTCTCCGAGCCAGGTGTCCTCGGGCCCCCAGTAGATGTCCTCCTCGGGCTCCCAGACGTCCTCACGCCCGCCGCCGAAACCGAACGTCTCGAAGCCCATCGACTCCAGGGCGCACGTTCCCGGCGAGGATGATCAGGTCGGCCCAGGAGATCTTCCGGCCGTACTTCTGCTTGACCGGCCAGAGCAGGCGGCGCGCCTTGTCCAGGTTCGCGTTGTCGGGCCAGCTGTTGAGCGGGGCGAAGCGCTGCGTGCCCGAGCCGGCGCCGCCCCGGCCGTCGTGGATGCGGTAGGTGCCGGCGCTGTGCCACGCCATCCGGATGAACAGCGGCCCGTAGTGGCCGTAGTCGGCCGGCCACCAGTCCTGCGACGTCGTCATCACCTCGTCGATGTCCGCCTTCACGCGCATCGAGGTCGAGGCTCTCGAACTCCGCCGCGTAGTCGAACTCCTCGCCCATCGGGATCGATCAGGGGGGAGTTCTTGTTGAGCACCCGCAGGTTCAACTGCTCCGGCCACCAGTGCTGGTTCGCCATCGAACCCGTCGCCGTGTGCGTGTGGCTCAACACCGGGCACTTGGCCGCCGGCGCGTCTCTCCTCGTCGGTGGTGGCGACCGGGCCGGTGTCTTCGTTGGTCATGGTGCTCCTTGACTGTTCGATGTGGCTGGTGGTGTCGCTCTCATGCATCACGGTCGCCGGCGGCCGCGTGCTGGCAGGCGGGGCAGTGGCCCCAGTAGATGACCTCGGCTTCGTCGATGGTGAACCCGTGGTCGTCGGCGGCCTCCAGGCACGGCCTGCTCCCCACCGCGCAGTCGACGTCGACCGTGCGGCCGCAGGTGCGGCACACGAGGTGGTGGTGGTTGTCGTCGACCCGATCCTCGTAGCGGGCCGGCGACCGCGCCGGCTGGATGCGCCGAATGAGACCCTTGTCGGTCAGGGTGCCGAGGGCGTCGTACACCGCCTGACGCGAGATCGCCCCGATCTCGTCCCGCACCAGATCCTCGATGTCATCCGCCGTGCCGTGGGGCCGGCCGGACACCGCCCGCAGGACGGCCAGACGCTGTGCCGTCACCTGAACGCCGTGCTGGCGGAGAAGTGGGGCGAGATCAGGGAGCTCCGCTCGCGACATGACTGCACCATGAATCCAATTCTGGACTGTGTCAAGATTCTGTCCCACAGCGAGCCGGTCCTCGGTCACGCCTCGCTGGACCAAGGCTGTAGGGCAGATCAACCCTCGGCGCCACCGCTCAGCCGCCACCGGACCACCAGGCCCTAGAGTTCCCGCGATGCAACCGGAACGCCAAGACGTCGAGCTCACCTCCCATGGCGCCACTCTGCGCGGCTGGCTCTACCCCGCCACCAAGGACGCTTCCGGCCCGGGCATCGTCATGGCCCACGGCCTGACGGCCGTGCGCGAGATGTTCCTCGATCGCTACGCCGAGGTGTTCGCGACAGCCGGCTTCACGACCCTCGTCTATGACCATTTCGGCTTCGGATCGAGCACGGCGAGCCGCGCCAGTGCCCCTCGCCGAGCCTGCAACTCGAGGGCTACCGCGACGCCGTTGCCTGGCTCGGCAGACAAGCCTCGGTAGACGCCGGCCGCATTGGCCTCTGGGGCTCGAGCTTCTCTGGCGGCGAGGTCATCATCCTCGCCGCCGAGGACCTGCCCATCGCCTGTGCGGTGGCCCAGGTGCCGGCGCTCGCCGAGGGCGGGCCCGGTCTCCCGACCGGCGCACTGGCCGCCGTCACCGAGGCGCTCGAGCAGGGCCGCGACGACCTGGTCCTGCCGGCGACGACGGCAACACCCGACGGCGACGGCGTCATGTTCGAGGACGGCGCCCACGACTGGTTCCGCGCGGGTCTCGGCCGAGCGAGCACCGACCTGGCGCAACGAAGTGCGCGTCAGTGACTCCTTAAGCCCTTCCGCCCCATCGACCACCTAGCGGGAGCCAAGGTGCCGCTCCTGCTCCTCGTCGCCCCGGCCGACGCCCTCACGCCACCAGGCCCGGCCACCGCCGTCGCCGCCGCCACGCCCCTCGTAGAGGTCGTGGACATCCCCGGCGGCCACTTCGCTGCCTACGAGTCAGGGTCCGCGGCGTCCATCGAGCCCACCGTCGCCTTCTTTCGGCGCCACCTCGGCGAACACTGACGGCCCGGAACCCCCCCCCAGCCCCGGATCCAGCTTCGTCGTCGGCGTCGCGCTCTCGGTCGACGGCGGCCACGCCGCCCAATGAGACCATCGCCTCGGGATACACCCCACGCCGAACCGCTGTCATAGGGGGGCTCTCGGCCATCCTGTTCGCTGCTGTTGTTCGTCTCCGAGGAGATCCTGGACCAGGGCGATGAAGCCGGCAGCGGCGCGGACCCAGGTGTACCAGCCATCTCGGTTCGGGCCGATGGTGGTTAGCTCGGCGTGTGGCTACCTCTGGGCCGGTGATCGACTACCGGCGGGCGTTCCGGCTCGAGGACCCGCCGGAGGCGGTGTGGGCCATGCTGGAACGCACCGGAGAGTTCGAAGGGTGGTGGGGTTGGCTCGGCGACTTCCGTCTCGACGGTCCCGGGGTGGAAGCGGGATCGGTCCTGGTCGGTGTCGTATCACCATCGCTGCCGTATCAGATGCAGATTCGAGTCGAGCTGGAGCGCTGCGTGCGATCCGTCGGCCATTGACGGGCGGTGCACGGCGACCTCGAGGGCCATGGCCGCCTCGAGCTGTCGCGGACGGCGACGGTACGATTGCGTCGGTCACTTGGTCGATCGAGATGATGCAGCGATCGATGCGCACGGCCGCCAGGTTCGCCCACCCGCTGCTGCGCTGGGGCCACGACCGAGTCGTCGACGCGACGGTGCACGGGTTCCGTCGCCAGCTCGCCTCTACCAGAGGCGGGCCACAAGCAAGCTAGCGGCCAGCGCGATGAGCCCCCAAGACATCGCCCTGAGCGCGCTTCAAGCGGGGCCCGCAGCTCCTTCTCGTCCAAAGACCAAGTCGTGCCGTCGGCGAACACGACCGATCCGTGCACGCCTTGGCCTCGGCGGCGCAGAAACCGTGCCGGTTTGCTGAGGCTGCGCTGCGCGTACGACAGGGCGAAGGCGGCGACGCCACCGAGCACTGCGGCCGCACCCAGACCTTTGGCCTGCGCGACATAGGCGGTGAGCAACGGGAACGCACCCCACGCGGCGGCAAAGCCGCCGTCGGTATGGACGATGCCCCCGAAGAGCTCCGTGTTGTAGGCCACGACGAGCAGCGGTCCGACCACGATGAACGGGACCAGCACCAACCCGACCCGGGCCACCCCAGCGACCCCAAGTCCCACGGCCACGATGAGACCGACCACCGTCACTGCCACCAACGCGGCGCTCGGGATGCTGGTGCCCAGTGGCCGTCCATGCAACTCGTCGAGGGCATGAGCGCTCAGACCCACCGCAGCGAAAAACGCGAGCAGGGTGGCCACGAGCCGGGTCACATCGAGTTCCGGGGCAAGGGACGCGCCGATGACGACGTAAGACAGATGCCAAGCCGTGTAGGGGGGATGCAGCAGCGTCCACCAGTCGCGCCACTCTCCCGACCGTGCCGCGTAGTAGGCGGGACGGCGGTCGGGGTCAGGCACGCGGTTTCGTTCCCCACATCACGAGGCCGCCGCCCAGACTCATGACTCGAGTACCGACGTCAACCAGGCCGACGTTCTCCCAGGCCTGGACGTGCCAGTCCAATGGGTACTTCCGGTAGTGGTCCGAGATGCTCGGTCCGAGGAACCGACCGACCTCCCACCACTCGCGCCCTCCGGTCAGCCATCCGCTGGCCGGAAGCACGAACCGTGTGTAGAGCCACCACCACCCTCGCCAGAACCGGTTGGGTGGGACGAAGAACTCGAGGCTGGCCACGGTCGAGCCGGGTTTCACGACGCGGACCAGCTCCTCGAGCGTCGCATGGGGATCGGCCACATAGCGCAACAAGTAGGTGAAGCTCAGCCCGTCGAACGTGGCGTCCGGGAACGGCAAGTGCTCCGCTCGACCCACCGTGAGGTTGACCCGGTCATCCAGGCGGGAACGTTGCACATTGGCCTGGCCGCGCCGCAGCATCTGCTCGGTGAGATCGATCCCGACCACCGCCGCCGCGCCGCGGCTCAGCCAGCTGGATCGCGACCCCCGCGGTGCCGGAGGCGACATCGAGCAGCAACCTCGACCGAGTCGCGACGAGGTGGTCGCACATCTCCCGGCGCCACCGGCGGTTCTGACCCAGGGACAGTAGCTCGGCCAGGCGGTCGTACCGGTCCGGCAGCTCGTCGAACAACTCTTGAGCGATGTGGTTGGGATCGGACATCGTTCTTCTCCGGCCGGGCCACCTACCCTAGGTCCAACACCCGCCGGAGGAGGACCGTGTCCGACGATCGCTTCGACGTCGTGGTCGTCGGGGCCGGCCCCGCCGGCAGCGTCGCCGCACTGGTCCTCGCCCGAGGCGGGGCGCACGTTGCGCTGGTCGACAAAGCCGTGTTCCCGCGCGACAAAGCCTGTGGTGACCTGATCGGCCGCGTGGCGTGCAACTCCTCGTCGACCTCGACCTCGCCGTCCCCGGCGCCGTCCCCGTCGGTGACATGATCGTCGTGGGACCGACCGGCCGGCGAGTGCGGCTGCCATGTCTCCCCGGGCACACCTACCCCGACCACGCCATCGCGGTACCCCGAACCTCGCTCGACATGGTATTGCGAGAGGCTGCTCTCTCCGCCGGCGCCGCACCGTTCATCGGTCAAGCCGTCGACGTGGTACGGGGACCCGCCGGGATCGAAGGCATAGCCCTGGCCAACGGCACGCAGCTTCGCACCGACACGATCATCGGGGCGGACGGCGCCACCAGCCGCGTCGCAGAGGCGACCGGGCTGGTAGATCACAACCTGGTCATGTGGGGGTTCGCCATACGCACCTACCTCGACCAGCCGGTCGAGATCCCGGCCATCATCTTGTGGGAGCCGAACCGGTGGCGGGCGCTGCGCGGCTACGGATGGCTCTTTCCCGGCCCCGACGGGCGAGCGAACGTCGGGCTCGGCGTCGGCACCCTGGCCGACCGCGAACGGCTCACAGGCGGTCCGCCGGCTACCCCAGTTCCTCGACCACCTGCACCGGCTCGATTTGCTGCCGTCCCAGCCGAGCCAATCGGCCCGAGTCGGCGGCTGGCTCAAGATGGGCATGATCGGCACAACGCCAGCGATCGATCGAGTGTTGCTCGTGGGCGACGCCGCCGGTCTTGTCAACCCGCTGCAAGGCGAAGGCATCGCCCAGGCCATGCGCAGCGGACACGCCGCCGCCCATGCCATCCTGGCCACCAGAGGGCAACCCGGCATGGCCACCGACCGCTACCGCGCCTGGCTGCGCACCGAGCATCTTCCCTACCAGGGAATCGCGGCGGCCATGCAATCGGCCCTGCTCCCCCACCCCACCGCCATCGCCGCACTCGGCCGCCTACTCACCCAACCCCTCTTCGCCCGGGCCCTGGCGCCCGGATGGTCCGTCTTCTGGAACGAGCTGCTCGACGGCGCCGCATCCGGCCGCGGTCGAACCACGGCCGCACTCGCCACCCGCGTCGGCACCGTCGCCGCCGCCCGAACGCGCACCTGGGAAGTGCTGGACCGCACCCTCCGGTAATGCGAGCGTTCAGGTCAGGCTTTCGAGATCCGCGATCCCGATGGCTGCTCGAGTTCCCGACGTCGTGAGCCAAGTAGCCTCCGCCTCGTCGACGAAGTGATTCGGCCTGGGTTTGACGGGTGCTCGTAGGGTTGGTTCCTAAGCCTCGATCCACCGATCTTTCGGGGTGAATCCTGACTGGGACGATGCGTGCTTAAGTCGTCGTTGTCGCAGCTCGGAGGCACTTTCTGTGAGGTCAGTATCGCGGTGGATCGACCGGATCGAAGCGACCTTCGATGACCCGAATCTGGTGGCCAACGCTGGACGATCTTGGTGGCGACCCTGCGGCGCGGCTGGGTCTGGAAGCGCTGGTGAACGACGTTGCGCTGTCGGGCGGGTGGGTGGAGCGCGGCCGGGTCGGAAGGTCTTGACGTTGATCCACACGATGTGGCGGGCGGGTCTCACATTGACCATGCCGACATGCTGCGTGCCGGAGCCACCCAGTCGGTGTTGGGGTTCCGGTGATGGCCCGTCCACGTTGGGGACGTTCCTGCGGGCGTTCACCTTCGGCCACATCCGCCAGCTCGACAAGGTGTTGGCGAAACGATCCGCCGGGCCTGGGCGGCGGGCGCCGGCCGGTCCGACCGGTTGGTGATCGACTCGACTCGACGATCACCGAAGTCCACGGCCACGCCAAGGGCGGAGCCGGTACGGCTACACCCGGGTTGGGCTATCACCCGCTGTTGGCCACCCGGCCGACACCGGTGAGGTGTTGCACGCCCGGTGCGCAGGCTGCCACACCCTGCCAACCGTGTCGAGAGTCGTCGCCCGGGCGACGGGCCGGGCGACCGTCCGTTGGTGCTGCGAGCCGATTCGGGGTTCTGGTCAGCGAAGACGATCGCCACGCTCGCCGGCTGCGTGCGCTACTCGATCACCATCACCCAGACCACAACGTGAAGCCGCATCGCCGCCATTCCGCGACACTGGTCGAATCGACTACCCGGCCGGCGGCGCCGAGGTCGCCGAAACGACCTACAAGAACTACCGGCTCGTCGTGCGCCGCACCCGACTCACCGACCCGCCCAAGCCGACTGTGGCCCGACTGGCGACACCACGCGTTCATCACCGACGTCACCGACCCGGTCAACGCCGATTGTTCCACCGCCACCACGCCGTGGTCGAGTTGACATCCGCGACCCTCAAAGAAGGCGCCGGGCTCGAACACGTCCCTCCGGACAGTTCCTGGCCAACGCCGCGTGAGCTTCTGGCCGTGCTGGCCACAACCTCATCCGCTGGACTGTCCCCTCCGGCTCGACCGACGAGACCCCCTCGTCGTCGCCCGACCATCCGCACCCGCTACCTCGCCCTCCCCGCCGACTCGTAACCGAGCCGCCCACCCTCCGTTCCCCCCTGGCCGGGCCGCCGCGTCGGTCTGATCAAGGTCACGGTGGTGGGCGGACTCGACCTCGGCTGGGGTTCGTTGAACCATTCGAGCCTCCCGGGTGGCGATCGCGAGGTCATCGAGGCTTTGCCAGGGTCGGGGGTGCCGATATGTGCCGTTGCCGGCCACCGCCGAGGCAGGCATTGACTGGGACTCGTGGAGATGTCCCGGTAGGGACTCGAAACCCCACCAGATCCCCGATCCAGTGACCTGCACTTTCGCGAAATCTCGTGGGGGTTCAACTCGGTGTCGGAGGGGCCACTCGTACCTTAAACCCACGGGCTCTTCGCCCTTCGGAGTACGGGGTGGCCGTGTGACCATGGGCCCGGAGTGGCTCATCCATTGGGGTCGTCGGCGAGGCTCGCGTCGGGGTCGATGTCCTTCACTGCCTCCCCGATCTCGATGAACCGCACCCGCACGGCGTCGAAGATCAGGCCGTCGGCCAGCGTGCCACGCCCCAGATGCGAGCGGATCGCCGCCCTGCGGCCAGTACGTCCTCGAGTCGCTGCGTGTCGGCTCTCATAGCGGGATCGCCTCAGCGAGAACCTGCGATGCAAGACCGGACTTCAGCCTCGCTGCGGGGACCACATCAACCTCTCGCCCGAGCATCTCACCGATCTCGCGCTCGAGGCCGCTGAGCCCGATGAGGCCCGCATCGTCTGCGAGATCTACGAGGAGGTCAACGTCGCTCGACTCCGTGTCACCACCACGGGCCACGCTTCCGAACACCCTCACGTTCAGCGCGCCGCGCCGCGACGCCGCGTCGATGATCGCCCGACGGTGATGACGCAAGCTCCGGCCCAGTCGTGTGTCAGGCAGACCAGGCGTCAGACCCTGTTCGGGGACCAGGTCCACCCGCAGCCGGTGTCCTGACGCTGCGACCAGCTTGGTCAACATGGACAGTCCAGGTTCGCGACGGCCGCTCTCGTACGCGCTGATGACCGGCTGGGACACCCTCGCCCGCCGAGCCAACTCGGCCTGGGACAAGCCAGACCGCCGGCGGGCTTCCCGAATCAGCGCTCCGGCATCCCCAGACATGAGGACATCTTATAGCGGATCGTCTATGACCACAACGAGATCGGAAAGGTTGGCCGCCCGGCCAGCAACGCCGCCAGACGCAGGGCAGTCGGCGTCGGTCATCGAGGGTCGCTCTGGGCAGGCCCCACTCCTCCGGGATCGGGACCACGTGTTCGTCGATCTGATCGGGGGCGGGTCGATCCGGGCCCCGTGTAGAATCCAGAGCAGGATGCTGAGGATCACGATGGCGATTCCGGCGATGGCCGCGACCGCCCCGACATACGAGGGCCCGAGGTCCGCTGCCTTCAGGTCACGGTCCTTGAGCACGATGACCACGGTGCCGGTCACCAGGGTCGCGGCGACGACCAGACCGACCCCGAGCACGAGAAGACGCCAGCTCGAGAGAGATCGGCCGAAGATCTCGGGCATGGGGGCGGTTCCGATCCCGCGCCACGCGATGAGCACGGCCAGCGCCGCCGTCGACCACACCGTGGCGACGAGGTAGGCGGCGACGACGTCGCTGGGGCGATGCCATCCCGGACGTGAGTGTCGCCGCTCCGATGGCCACCGTGTAGCCCATCCCGATCACGCCGGCCATGACCCGAGTCGCGGCGGCACCACCAGAACCAGTGCCAACGCGAGTGACATGGCCACGGTGGCATGGCCGCTCGGAAAGCTCGGCACCGTTGCCGCTCCCGGCCGGTTCAACAGGTCCGGTCGACTCAACAGATTCGTCTTCAGTACCTGCGTCGTGACGTTCGCTCCCGCGATGATCACGGCGACCCCGAGCGCCAAGCGTGGCCTCCGCCGGGTCACGGCGAGCAGCAGCAGCACCGATCCGGCGACAGCGAGGGAGGTGAGGCTGATCGTGTCGAGCGCCCTCGTCGAGGTCAGCTGGACGAGCTGGTCGCCGCTTCGCCCGACGATGGCGGCCTCGTCCACCCGTTGGCCGGAACGAGTCCGGACCGCACCGATGTAGAGCCCGGCCACCGCGCCGGCACACAGCAGTCCGAACACGACGAGAATCGTCACCCGCCACCGGGCCGTCAACCGCCGGCCATTGCCGGCCGCCGGCGGAACGACCGGGTCGACGTCGTCCAATCCCCTGGCCCCTTCCGACGACCGTGACGCCGGATCGCTCGACGGGTCGGCCATCCCCGAGAGTATGGCCTGACACGACGACGCCCCCGCCCAGCCAGCCTGTACCCGCCGGGGACTCATCATCATTCGCGCCACCGCGCCCTCCGGTCGGCGACGTTGGTGGCACCATTGATCACCTGACGAATCGCTACCCCGACAGTCGCCGTAGGCGGTGTACGACTCGAGGCATCGGCGGGATACCTCCGCAACCGGTCGCCGGAACCTCACCCCCACTGGTGTGTTGACCGCGGCGGACGGTCGTCAGCGAGGCATCCAGGATCCTCGCCACGGATCGTCCCGCTTCAGTGGCAGGGTCTCGGTCGATCCGGTGCTGGCCGAGCGGTACCAGGCGGTGACCAGCTCCAGCGTCGCACGCGCGTCATCGAGGGTGACGGGCAGCTCGCCGTCGGGGAGGGCGTCGACGAAGGCCTGGAACTGGCCGGTGTACTGACCGGGGGCGGCGGCGAGGTCACGCCAGATGTCCTCGGCCTGCGCTTCGGTCTGCGCATCGCGGAAGTCGAAGCGCCAGGGCCCCCGGGCGGGGTCGTAGGGGTCGGTCGAGGACTCGATGGTGACGTGCTCGAAGCACCACACCAGCCGCGACGACTCCCGGGCGGCGCCCGTGGTGACGTTGAAGGTCATCAGCGCTCCGTCGACGGTCCGCCCAACGGCCGCGGCGCAGTCCTCGGTGTCGACGTTGTTCACCCGTGTCGCCATCAGCGCGTGCAACTCGACGATCGGCCCGCCGATCCAGGTGAGGAGGTCGTGGATGTGGATCGCGTGGTTCACGACGGTCCCGCCGAGCGCGCCCGCCCAGGTCGCCCGCCATGGCGACTGGCGGTAGTACTCGGCGTCGCGGCGCCACCAGGTCGAGGCCGACGCCGTGTAGAGGCGCCCGGTGACCCCCGCGTCCACCAGCGCGCGCGCCCGTGCCGCTCCCGGCCCGAACCGGTACTGCAGGATGGGCATGAGCCGCGCCCCGGTGAGCCGTCGGGCACGTCCGGCGGCCTCGTCGAGGCGGTCGCAGGCCGCCACCGAGTCGACGAGCGGCTTCTCGCAGATCACATGCACTCCGGCCTCGAGGCAGCGCACGATCTGCTGCTCGTGCCCCGCGGGCGGGGTGCACAGGTCGACCACGTCCACGCCAACCTCGAGCAGCTCGTCCAGCGAAGCGGTGGTGACGAGCCGCCAGTCCTGCCCCGTCTTGGCCTGCCGGTCCGGGTCGACCTCGGCCAGGGCCACCGCGGCGGCACCGCGGACGTCGAGCCACGACAGGAGGTGGAGCTGTCCTATTCCCATGCCGACCACGCCCACTTGCAGCGGTGTCATGGAACCGGCTCGCGAGGGGTTCCCCACCGAGCGGCTTGTTCCTGGGCCCGCAGGGTCAGGTCGCTCACCGCGATGACGTGGTTCCGCGACATGAGGCGTTCGCCGTCATCGGCCAGATCGGTCAGTAGGAGTTCGGCCCAGTCGACTTCGATGTCGGTCACCTCGACCCGGCGGGCGCCGTCCGCGTCGACGTGGAGCAGGTGCTCGGCGCCGTTGCGGCCGCCAACGTCGATGTTGGCCCGCACCTCGAGGGTGCCGGCCGTGCCGATGACGGCGAGGCGGACATCTCCCCAGGTCCCGAGGCCGGCCGGGCTGAGGAAGTCGACCTCATGCTCACCCTGGACGCCAGGTGCTACCAGGGTCAGCGACCCGACGTCCTGGAAGTCGGGATGATCGGGGGTGTGCATGTTGCCGACCGCCGACGAGCGCACCTCGACCCGATCCGGGTCGTCCACCAGCGCCAGGAACTGGTCGACCTGGTGGGAGGCGAGGTCGACGAGGATGCCACCGCTGGTCTTGGGGTCCCAGAACCAGTCCGGCCGCCGATCGGCGTCGAGGGAGTGGGGACCGCACCCGGCGATGCGCACGACCTTGCCGATGGCACCCGAGCGGGCCAGACGCACCGCCTCGGCGATGGCTCGGTTCTCGAAGCGTTCGGTGAACACGACTGTCCACCTGCGGCCCCGCTGACCGGCGAGCGCGTCGATGACCTCGGCCAGCTGGGCACGGGTCGTGACCCCCGGTTTGGCACTCACGACAGCCTTCCCGGCGCGGAGTGCCGCGACCGCGATCGCCGCCCGGTGGGCAGGCACCGCGGCGGTGACGACCACGTCGACGCCGGTGTCGTCGAGGATCTCCGGCAGCTGCGCCTCGATGGAGTCGTTGCGCCAACCGCGGTAGGCGTCGACGAGCGACCCGTCCGGTGTGTGGGCGACGGTCTCGGCGCCGGCCCGCACGAGTGCGTCGACGATCTGGAACACGTGCAGGTGATCCGCGCCGGCTACAGCCACACGGGGTGGGCCCGAACGCGTCACCTCACCTGCCGGGACAGCGCAGCGAAGTCCGCGGTCCACCCTGAGCGGCCCGAATGCAGCGAATATCTCGTCGAAAGGTGGTCGACGGTGCCCCAGGGGGAGTCATGGCGGGGGAAGTCCCGGATCTGCTGCTCCCGCCCCCCCACGGTGAACGGTCCTGTCGAGCCGAAGGCGATGTTGCCGGCCGACGGTGAGTGCCAGGAGACGGTGAAGCCAGCATCGGTGCGCGATACCACCGGATCGTGCCTGGTCAGGGAGGCTACGAACGCGTCGATGTCGCCGTCGTCCTTGACGGTACCGACTTCGACGATCCACACGTTGTCGGCGCCCCCCTGAGCGACGAGGTCGAATGGCTTGACCATGCCACGAGTCGCGTAGACCGCGGGGTCGTAGGTTCGCCAGGTGGGGGCACGCCACGACCACAGCGCGATGTAGCCGCCGGTGCGCTGGGCGACGGTCCAGTTGCCCGCCTGGCGCAGCTGGTCGAAGTGGTCCTGGGGCAGGTAGGCGTGTGTGAAGTCGCGGTACCCGAACACGGCCCAGACCAGCGGGTCGGTGGACTCGTCCCACGCCGGCTGGTAGATGTGCACCCCGGTTCGCTCGAACTGCGCGGAGCGGGGCATCGATGCCGAGCCCGTCCAGTAGCCAGGCGCGTCATCAACGGTCCAGTCGGTGGTCTTGGCGGGTTCGGTGACGGGGTGGGTCGTGAACACCATCGCGTTCTCATCGATGGCGGCCTGCCAGGCGTGCACCTGGTCGCGCATGTCCCCCGGGCGGTGGTCCACCACGGTGGCGAGCGACACCTCGGGCGCGCGCCAGGCGTAGGTGTTCGCTTCGCTGAGGAACCCGAAGTTGATCATCGCAGCCCGCGGCTGCTCCCAGTTGGCGATCTTGACCGGGTCATAGTCGTTGAGTGCGGCGAGCAGCTTGATCTGTGAGAAGCCGACGGTGTCCCACAGCCGGAACTCATTGCCGGCGTCGACGCTCACCTTGGCCAGCGGCCACATGCCGATGGCGCCCAGGCTCCACCAGAAGGGCAGGTTGGCCCGCTGGTCGAAGTCACGGCCATAGGGGGCCGGTGGGTGATCAGTGACCGGTGAACTGTCGTCGAAGAAGACGCCATGGCGCTCACGTACCACGCTGGTGCGGTCGGAGGTGGCGATGTCAACCAGGAGTTGGGGTGGCCGGTACCGCGCGCGCCGCGCAGAAGTAGGTGGCGCCGCCATCGGTCTTCGACGGGTAGGCCGCGGCGGTGTCGTCGAACATGAACTTGGTGGTGCCGAAGGTGTCCTCGTCGAGCGATGACATCTTGTCCTTCTTGTAGGTACGACCCCGGGGAGCGGTGTAGCAGCCGTCCTGGAGGTGAGCAGCCATGTCGAGCAGGCACAGGTCGAGTGCCATGGCCGCGGCGGTGACGATCTCGGGGTCGTCGGCGAGCTCGGCGAGCATGAGCAGGGGTGTGACGTTCTTGAGCATGTAGACGTTGGAGTGCCACTCGAAGAATCCCAGCGTCGCCCGCTCGTTCACCCATTCGAGCAGTCCGGGCCGGGACCGGGCCAGGTGCTGAGCTCCCGTCAGTCCAGTGACGGTGAAGGTCTCGGTTGGGAACCGTTGCCCGGCGAGGTATTCGTTGGCCAACCCGATGACACGGTGGTTCTCCGACCAGAACCACTGGTTGTCGAGGCGATCGGAAGGCAACGGGTCGTCGTAGCGATAGCGGTTCGCCACCATCCGTTGGCCGATGGCGCTGATCAGGTCGTCGGACAGGCGGGTCATGGGCGACGAGCCGCGGCCGAGGGCCAGAAGCCAGTGCAGGTACATCAGGTCGAAATCCCGGGTGTCCTGCCACCCGTCTATGCGTGCCCACTGGGTGTTGAGCGAGTTGACGGTGGCCCCTGCGACGTCCCAGGTGTAGGCGGGCTCACGGGCGGCGCGAATCAGGTGCGCGGCGATCCCGACCGGGCCCGAGGCCGCAGGATCAGTCGTGGCGAACCTGAGGTAGTCGTCGACGCGACGCTGATACATCTGCTCCGACATCAATCCGGCGCTACCGGGGCGAGCGAGCGCCCGATCAGGCGTTGATGCATGAGGGCCCCGGCCGCCGGTCCCGCTGTGCCAGGGGTCCCATGGCGAGCACCCCAGCAACAGTGTGCTACCGAGAATGGCCCCGGAGGAGGCCAGCAGGAACCCGCGGCGGTCGAGGCGGACGGGTCGCCGCAGGTCGTCTGCGGGTTCCTCAGGTGTGGGCATTGGGCGCTCCTTCATCTGGAGGGTCGGGTTCCGGTCGTGGGCGGCGAGCGCAGGACGCCCCGTCGACGAGCCGCGGTTCGAGCACGGTGCGGTGCGCGGCGCGACGGCCGGCCAGGAGATCGCCGAGTCGAACGACCGCGGCCCGGCCGATCTCGGGCAGTGGCGCCGCGACGGTCGTGAGCTCGGGCGCGGTCATCGAGGCCAGATCCAGGCCGTCGGACCCGACGACCGACAGGTCGCCCGGCACCGCGAGCCCCGCATCGTGGGCGGCCACCAACAACCCCGCGGCCTGCACGTCGTTGAACGCCACCACACCGCTGGCGCCCGTGCGTCGGACGAGGTCGACCAGCGTGCGCCCCGCCGCGAACGTGGCTGGCGCCGGACCGACCTCGTCGACCCGCAGGCCCGCATGCCGCGAAGCGGCCAGCAGTCGACGCAACGCGTGTGTCCGCCGCCCCGAGGACCAGTAGTCGGCCGGGCCGCCCACCACCGCCAGGTGGCGGTGGCCGTGGGTGGCGAGGTGCCCGATCGCCAGCGCGACGATGGCCGCCTGGTCGACCACCACACTCGGAGCCAGGCGCGACTGCCGGTTCACCTGCACCGTCGGCACCCGACTCGTGGCCAGGTCCGTCACGGGGGTGAGCACGACCAGGCCGTCGACCTGGCCCTCGAGGCTGGCCAGCGCCCGGCGTTCCTCGTCGGGGTCCCCGCCAGTGTCGGCGATCAGGACCCCGAGTTCGTCAGCGCGGGCATCGACCTGGATCGCCTTGAGGATCGCCGCGAAGTACGGATTGGCGATATCGGGCACGACCACACCGATCGCACCCGCCCGGCCACTGACCAGGTGGCGCGCCGCATGGTTCGGGACGAACCCGACCGCCTCGACCGCGGCCAGGACCTCGGCCCGGGTGGCCGGGGCGACCATGGAGGGCCGACTGAGCGCCCGCGACACGGTGGCCGGGTGGACACCGGCGCGGCGGGCGACGTCGCCCAGGGTCGGGACCCCTCTGATATCCGACACTGATACGACCGTAGCAGTTGGATGCAAACGTTTGCAGCTAGCCCGCGACGCGAACCAGGATGGGGCGGTGACCAGCCCCGCTGATGCCCGCGTGCCGCTGCGGCCCCGCCGCCGGATCGCCGGTCACGCGGCGATGCTGCTGCCCCACACCCACACCGGCGAGGTCGACTGGACCTCGTTCGAGGAGCTGCTGGCGCGCACCGTGGCCGCGGGGCTGAAGCCCGCGGTGAACATGGACACCGGCTTCGTCCAGCTCGTCGACCCGGCCACCCGGGCTCAGGCCCTCGAGGTCACCCTCCGGATCGTCGGACCGAGCTTCCTGGCCGGTGCCTACGTGGCCGACCGACCCGGCGATGCCTTCAACCCCGACGCGTACACGGCGGCCATGGACGCGATCGCCGCGCACGGCGGCGTGCCCGTGGTCTTTCCATCCCACGGCCTCAACGCGCTCGACCCCGCGGCCTGGGTCGACGCGCACAAACGCTTCGCCGAGCGCACCGATCGCTTCATCGCCTTCGAGCTCGGCCCGATGTTCGTCCCCTACGGCCGCATCTACCCCCTCGAGACCTACCGCGAGCTGCTCGGCATCGCGGGCTGCGTCGGCGCCAAGCACTCCTCGCTGTCGCGCCAGGCCGAATGGGATCGCCTCGCGCTGCGCGACACGATCCGGCCCGACTTCGCGGTGCTCACCGGCAACGACCTCGCCATCGACATGGTCTGCTACGGCAGCGACTACCTGCTCGGCCTGGCGGCGTTCGCCCCCGACCTCTTCGCCCGCCGCGACCGCGCTCTGGGAGGCGGGCGACGCCGCCTTCGCGGCGCTGAACGACGCGCTGCAGCGCCTCGGCACGTTCGCCTTCCGCGACCCGGTCCCCGCGTACCGCCACGACGCGGCGATGTGGCTCCAGCTGCGGGGCTGGATCGCCGCCGACGCCGTGGCGCCCGGCGCCCCGGCACGGCCGGAGGCGGATCGGGCCGTCCTTCGCGAGCTGGCCGCCGAGCTCGGGCTGCTCGCATGAGCCCGCTCGTGCAGGTCCGGCGCCTCGCCGACGTCGAGGCCTTCACCAGGCACTGCACCACCGTAGGCGTGGACCTACCGATCGACCCGGTCGTCGAGGCAGGCGGGCCGCTGACCGCTCCCCTGGTGATCCGCGACGGCTCCGCCGGCGAGCGGGTCGTCGGCAACCACTTGGCGGTGCTGCCCATGGAGGGATGGGACGGCACGACCGACGGCGCCCCCACCGATCTGGTCCGCCGCCGGTGGCGCCGCTTCGGGCTCAGCGGCGCCAAGCTGATCTGGGGGGGCGAAGCGGTGGCGGTCGACCCGGCCGGCCGGGCCAACCCCCACCAGCTCGTGCTCGAGCCCCGCACGGCCGCGCCGTTCGCCGCGCCTGCGCGACGACCTGGTCGACGCGCACCGCGACGCCCACGGCCGTACCGATGATCTGATCATCGGGCTGCAGCTCACGCACTCGGGCCGCTGGAGCCGGCCGTTCGGTGCGCCGGCGCCGCGGATCGTGACGCGCCACCTCGAGCTGGACGCCCGCGTCGGGGCCGACGCGTCGGCCATGCTCGACGACGACGAGCTCGACGCGCTGGCGCAACGCTTCGTGGACGCCGCGGTGCTGGCGGCCGACGCCGGCTTCGACTTCGTCGACGTGAAGCACTGCCACGGCTACCTACTGCACGAACTGCTCGCCGCCTCTGACCGGCCGGGCCGCCACGGCGGATCGCTCGACCGACGGCTCGGGATGCTCCACCAGGTCGTCGACGGGATACGCGCCGCCCGGCCCGACCTCGGGATCGGAGTCCGGCTCTCCGCGTTCGACCTCGTCCCGTTCGCGCCCGGACCCGACGGGCGTGGCCAACCGGTACCCGGCGTCGGTGCGTGGCGTCCCTTCGGCGCCTCCTCCGACGGGCTGCAGGTCGATCTCACCGAGACCCACGCGGCTCTGGACCGGTTCCGGGAACTGGGCATCGGGTTGTTGTGCGTCACCGGCGGGAGCCCCTACTACAACCCCCACATCCAACGCCCGGCCTACTTCCCGCCGTCCGACGGGTACGCGCCCCCCGACGATCCCCTCGTCGATGTCGCTCGGCTCGTCCACGCCGCAGCCGAGCTCACCCACGCGCACCCGGACATGACCGTCGTCGGCAGCGGCTACTCATACCTCCAGGAGTTCGTCGGTCACGTCGCTCAGGCCGTGGTGCGACGCGGCGACGCCACCATGGTCGGCCTCGGACGGACGATGCTGTCCTACCCGGGCCTACCGGCCGATGTCCTCGCGGGTCGGAACCTCGATCGCTCTGCGCTGTGCCGGACCTTCAGCGACTGCACCACGGCCCCCCGCCACGGCCTCGTGTCCGGTTGCTACCCCCTCGACGAGGCCTACCGATCGACACCCGAACGGGTCGAGCTGGCCGCCATCAAACGCCGAACCCGCACCACGGTTCGACGAGGCTGACCGCTCCAGGAACGCAACGGCTCGGCGCGTCACTTCCGCGGGGCTGCACCAGCACGACGATCCGTTGGCCCCAACGTTCGCCTTCGATACCCCGGATGAGGGCATCGAAGATCTTGGGATGGGCGTTCAGTGTCGACTCCACCTCCTCGGGCTGGATCTTCTTCGCCCGGTGAGTCCGCCTACTTCCGCGCCGCCGGCATCAACAACGGCCTGACCGCCACGGAGCTCGGACTGAGCTTCCTGTTGCCACGCGCCATCGGTTCGTCCCGCGCCTTCGAGATCATGTTGTCGGGACGCGACGTCGACGCGCACGAGGCCGCTGCGATGGGCCTGGTTTCACACGTCGTGCCCGATGACGACCTGGTCGATGAGGCGCTCGACCTGGCCGACAAGATCAACGGGTGGAGCACCCAGGGCACCGCGTTGACCAAGCGGACGATGTGGGCCGGGCTCGAGATGGGCAGCCTCCGCGCCGCCATCGAGATGGAGACCCACACCCAGCTGTTCGTCCGGCTGACCACGCAGAACTTCGAAGAGGCCGTACGCGCCCGCAAGGAAGACCGTCCCCCGGACTTCAAGGACTGATGGGCCGCGACGTGGTGTGACCCCTCGCCCCGATGGGGCCGACCGATCGTCGACTCCTAGCGTCGTACGGCTCCGGCGCTGAACACCGCTCGCAGGTCTTCGAGACCCGCAGGAAGCTCGATCGGCGGGTCCGGAAGCTGCTCCACCCGTCGTGCCGCGAGGATCTGTTGCATCGCCTCGGGCTCGTCGCTCCACGACCGCGGATCCCCCATCATCACCTCGTAGAGCTCGACGCCTTCCGGCCCCGCGACGAATGGGCCGAACGACGGCGCCGAGGGGGAGCTCGATGTGGGTGCCGACACCGCACAGCTCATCGCCACAGGTGAACTCGCCGGCCAGCACCGTGAGCGTATGGGGACTGTGATGCCCATGGCGTCGTACGATCATCCCCGGGTCCCATCTGGCGAACAGCGCCAGGTACAGCGGGTCCACCGAGAAGGCGACCCAGCGCTCCCACACGTGCGATTCGCTCCCATCGGGGTTGCGTTGGCTCCGCACCTTGATCCAGGGCACATCGTTGGCACCACCCGGGTGCACGATCGTGTGGGTCAGACCATCGATTCGGGGAACGTCGGTGCTCACAGGGTTCGCTCCTCCTGGCTCCCGAACCCGTGCGCCGGGCCCGTTGGCAACGGTAATTGTGCGCGTCGCCCCGTTACGAGTCGAGGTCGTCGTCCAGCGACTCGCTGAGGCGCTGCACGGCCGCGACGAGGGGCGGGAGGTCGTTCTCGACGGTGGCCGTGACGAGGGCGTGATCGGTGTCGAGGTAGCGGTGCGCCAGATGGTCTCGCATGCGGGCGACATCGCCCGGCAGATCCGGCTCGGCCGCGAGCAGCTCGGGATCGATGTCCTTGACTGCCTCGCCTATCTCGATGAGACGACGCGCACGGCGTCGAAGCTCAGCCCGTCGGCCAGGGTGCCGCGTTCCAGGTGCGAGGCGATTGCCGCCGCGGTAGCCAGGATGTCCTCGAGCCGCTGACGATCCTCTCTCACAAGGGAATTGCCTCGGCGAGCACCGTCGGGGCGAGAGCGGCTTTGAGGCTTCGAGCCGGAACGACGTCGACCGGCCGCCCGAGAAGCTCTGCCAGCTCCCGCTCGAGACCGATGAGTCCGAGCAGACGATCGACGTCTGAGGCGAGGTCGACGAGCAGGTCGACGTCGCTGTCTTGTGTGTCGGCCCCCCGGGAGACGCTTCCAAAGACTCGGACATTGGATGCCTTCCGCCGCCTTGCAGCCTCGATGATCGCGGCGCGGCGGCGCCGCAGACGGCGGCCCATCGACGTGGGGGTTGGGTCACGGGGCCGAGGACGGCCCGGCCAGCGTCGAACAGGTAGTCGTCGAGTCCACCCGGGTCGCGACCGCCGCGAGCGAGGCATCGGATCCGTCGACCGCGACGAGGAGCGTGTCAAACGGCATTCCCGTCTCCTCGGTCGCGCTGCTCGAGTCGCCGACGGAAGCTCTTCTCGAGAGCGACGACGGCCGCCGCGAGAGCGGCGAACAGGAAGATCCTGGCCCAGGCGCCCACTTCGATGGGTGCGGTCTGGAACACGGTGTTCATGGCGGGGATGTAGGTGATGGCGAGTTGCCCGACAGCTTGGACGGTGACGCCGACGAGGATCCATCGGTTGGTGAACAGGCCGACCTTCCACACCGACCGGGTCAGCGAGCGGCAGTTGAACAGGTAGAAGGCCTCGACGGCGACGAACAGGTTGAGTGCGGCGGTGCGGGCTTCGGTGATGCTGGCGCCGTTGGCTTGTTCCCATTCGAACAGCCACCAGGAGCCTCCGACGAGCAGGGTGGACACGAGCCGCGATGCGGGCGATGAGGGTGCCGGTGAGTAGCGGTCGTCGCGGGTCGCGCGGTGGGCGCGACATGATGCCGACTTCTTTGGGTTCGAAGGCCAGCATGAGTCCGAGCGCGACGGCGGTGGTCATGTTGATCCACAGGATCTGCACGGGCAGGATCGGCAGCGCGAGGCCCAACACGATGGCGACGACGACGACGAAGCCTTCGCCCATGTTGGTGGGCAGGGTCCACACGATGAACTTGGTGAGGTTGTCGAACACGCCGCGGCCTTCCTCGACTGCGGCTTCGATGGTGGCGAAGTCGTCGTCGGTGAGGACCATGTCGGCGGCTTCTTTGGCGACCTCGGTCCCCCCGCGGCCCATGGCGATGCCGATGTTGGCTTGCTGGAGGGCGGGGGCGTCGTTCACGCCGTCGCCGGTCATGGCCACGATGTGGTGCCGGGCTTGGAGGCCTTCGACGAGGCGGAGCTTCTGTTCGGGTGATACCCGGGCGAACACCGAGGCCTGTTCGACCGCGTCGGGGTAGTCCTCGGCGGAGAGCGCTGCGAGTTCGGGGCCGGTGAGCACGTCTCCGGCGTGTCGGGCGCCGAGGAGCCCGAGTTGTTCGGCGATGGCGGTGGCCGTGGCGGCGTGGTCGCCGGTGATCATCTTGACGTCGATCCCGGCGGTGTGACAGGACCGCGATCGCGGCCGCGGCGGCGGCTCGGGGCGGGTCGAGCATGGCCTGCAGTCCGGTGAACGTGAGGGTGCCGGTGAACGCCTCGGGCTCGAAGCGGTTCGCGTGGTCGAGTCGCCCGGTAGCGGTGGCGAGGACCCGGAGCCCTTCGCCGGCGAGGGCGTCGGCGGCGGTGAGGATCGCGGCGCGGTCGAGGGGCCGGGTCGATCCGTCGCTGCTCATCTCGATGGCGCACAGTTCCATGACCCGTTCCACAGCGCCTTTGACCAGAACGATCGCGGTGTCGTCGCCGGGTTGGTGGAGGGTGGCCATGTACTGGCGGTCGGAGCTGAACGGGATCGCGGCGACTCGCGGCGTCGTGGTGGCGAGCGCGGCGAGGTCGAGTCCCGCCTTGGTCGCGGCGACGAGCAGGGCGCCTTCGGTCGGGATCCCCGACGATCCCCCAGGTGTCGTCGATGTGGGTGAGGAGGGCGTCGTTGCAGACGGCGCCGGCGACGAGGGTCCACCGCAACGCCCGGTCGGCATCAGCCGTCACCATTGAGGCGTCTGGGTCGCGGATCGTCCCGTCGGGGTCATAGCCGGAGCCGGTGACGTCGAAGCGGGCGTCGGGGGTCCACAGGCGCGGACCGTCATCTGGTTCTCGGTGAGGGTCCCGGTCTTGTCCGAACACACCACCGTCGTGCTGCCCAGGGTCTCGACTGCGGGCAGGCGTCGGATGACGGCTCGCCGTCGGGCCATGCGGTTCACCCCGATGGCGAGCGTGATCGTGACCGCGGCCGGGAGGCCCTCGGGGATCGCGCCGACCGCCGAGCGCGACCGCGGCGGTGAACATCTCCGCCGCGCTCTCGCCCCGCAGGACCCCGACCGCGAACGTGATCGCCGCCAAGGCCAGGATGGCGAAGGTGAGCACCTTGGAGAACCAGCTCAGCTTGCGGGTCAACGGCGTGGCCAGCGTGTCGGCGGTGCCGACGAGCCGGTGGATCTCGCCCACCTCGGTCTCCGCGCCGGTGGCGACGGTGACCCCGACCCCGGTACCGTTGGTTACCAGGGTCGCCGAGTACACCATGTTGCGGCGGTCCGCCACCGGTGTCGCGTCAGCGAGAACGACCTCGTCCTTGGCGACTGGGACCGATTCCCCGGTCAAGGCCGACTCGTCCACCTGCAACTCGGTCACCTGCAACAACCGCAGGTCAGCGGGGACCTTGTCGCCGGCTTCGATCAACACGACATCGCCGGGAACGAGCTGGTCCGACGGGACCTTCAGTTCGCGTCCACTGCGCCGGACCCGTGCTTCGGTCTGCACCATGGCCCGCAACGCGTCGAGCGCGGCCTCGGCCTTGGATTCCTGGATGTAGCCGACGATCGCGTTGATGACCACCACACCGAAGATCACGCCCGACTCGATGTTCTCGCCGAGCACCAGGGTCACCACACCGGCCGCGAGCAACACATAGATCAGCGGGTTGTGGAACTGGCGGGCCAGCCGAAGCAGCGGGCCGCCAGTCTTGGCCTCGGGGAGCACGTTCGGGCCGTACCGCTCGAGCCGCTGACCCACCTCGCGGTCGTCGAGACCGTGCTGGGCGTCGGTCTCAAGCAGCAGCACCACCTCATGGGTGGCCAGGCCGTGATGACCGTCGGGTCGCGCGGCACCCACGGTTGCATCCATCGCATCAGCAAAACAGACCGAACGGCCAGTGAACAGGGGCCTTGTCCTCTTCCGTTGCGCCGGGCACGGCCGACGGGTTCACGTTCCCTGGGCCACGATGGCGGTGGGGCGGGCCTGGATCCGTTCGTGATCGGCGCGACGGTCGTCGCATTGGGAACCTCGACCCTAGAGGTGGCCACCGGGTTCCGAGTACCTGGGCTCGAGCTCACGATGAGGCGCCCGGCGGTGATAAGCAGCGTGTAGGTGCCGGAAACTCGATCGGCCCCCTCCGGCCGGGCCATGCAGGGATCGGTGGCCGTAGCCTCGCCCGCTCATGGCTTCCCGCCCAACTACCCCACCCGGCTCCGGTCTTGGCGCTTTCGCCTACCGGCTGTTCGTCACCATCGTCGACTTGATGATCATTCGCGGCAAGCCGCGCCGCGTCCTCGAAGCCGAAGTCATCGCGCTCCGTCACCAGATCGCGGTCCTCCAAACGAACCTCGACACGTCCCGAGCTCAGTGACGTCGACCGTGGCGTGATCGCCGGGCTCGCCCGTGTGATCCCCCGGCTGGCTGGCCGAGGTCCAAGGCGAGCGGCAGCAGGCGGAGCGAGACATCGCGAGCGCCGCCGCTCCAGAGGCCGTCACCGAGGACGATCTGCGGGCCCTGATCGGCTCGGTGGCCGATGGGCTGGAGATGCTGGCCCATGCGCAGCCCGCCGACAAGGCCGAGCTGTACGCCGGGCTGGGCCTCCGGCTCACATACCAGCCGGTGCGTGTCGGAGGGGGGACTTGTACCTTTGCCCCACGGGCGTTCCGGCCGGGCCGATACCTGGTTGCGGCGCAAACATGCTGGTCACTGGCTGCGCGAACCAATATCTCCACTGGGTGGCGTGGTGATCAGAGCAATTCGATCGGGCAGTTGATGCCTGGCACGTTGGCCAATCGGGTGTCGGTCGTGAGCAGGGCCATCGCGCCGGTCATCTCGGCGAGGGCGACGTAGGTGGCATCGGTACACGCTGAGATTGTGCCGAAGGGCCCACATCCTCGGACGGAGCCAGTCGGCGGGGAACCGGGTCAAGGCAAGACGGCTGAAACCGTCCAAGGCGGACGCGCCTTGCTTCTCGGTCAGGACCTTCCGGGCGACGAGACGCCGAAGGACGTTGGTAACTTCGCTGTCGATGAGGTGGGGAACGGCAAGCTCCTCGTCTCCGAGACGATCGGGGTCAAGATCGTTCGCAACGAGTTCGACGATGACGCCGGCATCGACGACTCTCAATCGCCGCGTCCCTCGTGCAACACGGTGAGGATCGTATCTCGATCGACGTGGCCTCGAACCTTCGCCTGCGTCGCTCTGACCACGGCGGCGTTCGCATGCACCGCCTCGCGCGCGCTTGGCCAGGTGCTCCAACTCGCGCAGCATGTATCGGGTCAGGGAAAGACCCTCGGCCTCGGCCGCATCAGCCAGTGCATCGTGGACGTCGTCGGGCACGTCTCGAATCTGGATCACTCTGGACACGGCCTCCAGGCTAGCACCTCAGTGGGTGCAGATTGCACCCACGGGCGGGCCAGTCCGGCGCGCCGCGCCTCGGACGCTCCGCCTCCGGCCCACCGAGCGTCGACATCAACCGCCGCGACGCTCCAAGATCACCACCGGGTGGACAGACTGTGGCACCTCCGCTGACCTGTCGTCCGATGAGGCAAACTCCCGAAAGCCGGCGGTTTGCCTTGTCGAGTGACACGCTGGCCGAATAAGCCTTCCCATAAGTGATCCTTGCATTGCCCGGGGAAGGCTTATACCCTTGCTCCATGGGCAGAAGCGCTCGACCGTGGGGACCCGGGACCTCGGCCATCGTGCGCGCCCTAGTTGCCGCGAGCACCCCGGTGAGCCAGGTGGAGCTCGCCTCCCTCATCGGTGTCTCCCAACCCCGCGTCTCCCAGGTGCTCGCTCGCCTCTCCAAGGCCCGAGCGGTGGACTCGACCGAGGAGGGGTACAGCGGCAGACCCGACCAACTCATCGAGCTGTACTTGGCTGACCACCGGCCGGCACTGGCCGAAGCCGACGTTGCCTGGTACAGCCTCCAACCCATGCGGGAGCAGGTTGAGCGCGCGTGTGCTCACGCCCGAAGCACCTCGACTCGACTAGCAGTCTCTGCGGATCTGGCTCCCGATCTCCTCGCTGCGTGGAGACATCCCACCCTCACAGTGATCTACACGGCCGAAGCCCTCAACCTCACGGCAGCCGGGTTCGTGCCGGCCGAAGGACGCGTTGACGCGACGGTGCTCGTTCGCCACACCACCGACTCGTTGCTGCTCGCCGCGTGCGAACCTTGGCCTCGAGTCGTCGACAGCATCCCGGTGGTCGACCCGGTTCAACAGATCTGGGACCTCCACGACCTCGGCGGCGAGGACCGAGCCGAGGCCGCCAATCGACTTCGCCAAGCCGTACTCGATCGAGCGCTCGCAGCGCACGCATGACCGACCGTCTCGTGCTGGGGAGCCTGTCGGGCGCGATGGATGGCGGGCTCACTGCCATCGCTGAGGTCGCCGAGATTCTCAGGGGCTCAAACATGCTGGAGCAGAGCCGCCTCATCGGTGGCGTCACGGTCCTGCTCCACCAACAACGACTCGGAGTCGATCTGCCGCTCCGCGCCACGGGTGATGCCGACTTCGGTGTCCCTCCCTTCCTCCTCCGCGAGCCCGAGCTGGTGGCCGCGATCCAGGCGCGGGGCTACAAGAAGGTGGCCGGGAATCGGTGGGAGCGCTCCATCGACGCCTCTCGCACCGCCGCGGTCGACCTGCTGATCCCGACCTACCGGTCGCGTGCGCGTGACACGGTTCGGGTCGGCGATGTCGTGACCACCGAGGTCCCTGGTCTCGCCGAGGCTCTCCGTCGCCCTGCTGTCGACACGACTGTCGACATCGTCTTCACGGACGGATCGACGACGAGCGCCAGAGTGGTCATCCCGGACGCCGCTGCCACCCTCGCACTCAAGGCGTGGGCACGAACCGTTCGACGAGAGGACCGCGAACGCGGAGGATCTGTGGCGATGCCTGGAGATCGCTCTGGTTGAAGGTGTTACCGCCGAGACGCTCGAGAACGATGCCACCCTCGGCCAGATCGTTCCCATCCTCGAGCGCGAGCTGAGTGCGGACGGCGACGCCCTTGCGGTGATCACCCGCGGCGTCTCGGACGAGGAAGCCGCTCTCCGCCGAACCCGCATCCGGGCACTGCTCGCCGCCATCGCCGGAGTCGATGAGTAGCCGGAGACTGTCGCCCCACCTGCGTAGGCTTGCGATGGCCCAGCAAATGCCACCGGGAGACGCTCATGCCCAGCCCCGCTCTTACCACCGAGTTCAAGGCTGTTCCGCATGGCGTTGGCCGAGGGCGGCGAACAGCACGCGAGGCTTGACGGGATCGAGGAGGGCGGCGTGCTCGTCGAGCACGGTTCTGACGAGCCGCATGACCTGTCTGATGGGCTCGTTCGACTTGGCGGTGATGTTCGCGAGCTTGCGCTCGTCGGCGATCACCTCGAGGAGGGCTTCGCGACCGACGATCTCCTCCCGGGCGCCGTCGGGCCAGACGATCTCGTAGACGGTTCCGATCGGGTCGGCGCGAACCTTCGGACCCTCAGGTTCTTTGCGTTGCCGTCTCGCGATCGAGTCGATCAGTCGATATCGGTAGACGACGTCGGCGTCGATCGGGCGACCGTCGAGGCGCTGGAAACAGGCCGACATGAGGAGGTTCCGCGCGGTGGCGAAGTGCCGGAAGAGTCGCTGGTACGAGTCTGCGGCGGCGATGTGTGCCTCGTCCACCACGATGAAGTCGACCTCATCAGGCCGGAGCTTCGAGAGCAGATCGTCGGGATCGCTACCCGTACCCAGTGAGTGGAAGTTCGTGACGATGATGTCGGCCGCCAGCAGCTGCTCGTGGGTCACCGATCGCACCGTGCCCTCATCGCGATCAAGGGTGAGGACCTTGGGCGGACGGCACCCGGGGATGAGCGCACCGCCGGGGAGGCCGTAGAGCACGTTGCCGACGGCTTGATGATCGAGGGCCTTGTCGAAGGTGCCGCGGATCACCGACCCCGGCGTGACGATCATCGCCCGTCGTTTGGCGAAGGCCAGCGCTGCGAGCACGCCAAGTGCTGTCTTCCCCGCGCCGACTGACATGACGCACGCCGCGTTGGTTCGAGCGTCGCCGTAGTAGTTCGCGAGAGCGGTGAATGCCCCGCGCTGACAGAGGCGGAGGGTGGCCCGATTGATCTTCGATCGGACGTCGTCGAAGTAGGTGCCGGGGATCGCCGTTCGGTTGATGGGCGATGCGTCCAAGGCGTGGAGGGCGTCGGCCTCCATGTTCGGCACTTCCACGACCGGGTTCGGGATCACGTACTGGGAGAGGAGCGAATCGCGGCTGAGCACGGCTTGGAGCTGTGCCACACAGCGCGTCGTGTCCGTTCGTATGGAGTCGTACGTGAATCGCACGATGTGCCGCCCAGTCGCCGTGAGGTCGTTCTGGCGGAGTCGGTCGTACGTGAATGCGTGTCGGGTGCCGTGGAATTCGAAGCCGTCCAGTTCGACCGCGATGCGGATCGTGTCGCCGACGAGTTCGTAGTCCACCCGGTAGTTCCGGTCCTCCACGCTCACCGGCTGCTGTGCCACGATCCGCGATACGGCGGTGTCGTACAGGGCAGGAGTGAGGACCCAGCGGAGGAACGCCCATTCCAGGTAAGAGCTCGACTCGACCTGGGCCTCGAACCCCATCAGCTGGTCTCCTCGGCGCTGAGCGCCGCCAGTCGCTCGGCCAACTCGTCACGACCGTTTCCGGGCTGGTCGTACCGTTCGGCGAGCTCGGCGACGGCGAGTGCCTCGTGCCAGGCACCTTCACGCTCGTAGAGCGTCGAGAGGTAGCCGAATGCCCGAATGGTCACGAAGCGACGCGAGCGGTCGCCGTCGATGGCGACGGCGCTCGGCACCGCTTGTACGAGGGCGATGTCGAGCCAACACAGTCGCTCCAGATCCGCGAGCACCTCCGGGTGCGCCTTCCGTCGCTTCCAGAGCTCCTCACACACCCGCTGGATCGCGAAGTGGTAGTCGGCCGGCTCTCCAGGAAGTTCCAGCACCTCGGCGACGTGACGGATCAGTCCCGCCTCGTCCAGCCCCGAGATTTCTCGCTCGAACGTGTACGCCCACGCCGGGGACTTGGAGCCGAGCAAGCCTTGCCATTGGAGCGCTGGATTCCCCTCGTAGTCGCGCACTGAGGTCGGCCGGACGCTGCTGTCGGCGAGGCTCGACCGCGCGACAGTCACCAGCGGCGTGTACTCAACCGCAGGAATGTCTCCGAATCGTTCGAACCAGGTCGCGCCCACCGGCCGTCTCCCGCTGCCAGATACACCGTCGTCCTCAATGTAGGTGAGAGCTGTGACGAAGGCTCGGGAAGAGCGGTCGTCTTGGGCGGCGACGGCACGTGTGCTAGAGGCGAGTGAATCACCGGGCTCGTTCGCGTTGCGCTCTGCTCGAACCAATCCGAGGGGAATGGTGCGGCGTGACGACCCGGAAACGGTTTGGCCGTGGACGGCTCGACCATCATCATCGCTCGTGTGCCGTTGAAGAATTTCGCTGACAAGCGACACATTCCGGGCACCCGACCCTGCCCCGGAAAGGCGCTGACCAGCACGTTCGTGCTGGCCAGATGGTGTCGGAGGGGGGGACTTGAACAAATGGGGAGCCGGTCCTCCCTAGTCCGGCCGTGTCCATGTTTGTCCTGGTCGGAGGCAGTTTTCGCTCTGCGATCGTGTCGTTGTGTGGCGCCGAATCCGGCCCGATCCGGGGCAGTCCGCTGACATCTCCCTGACAAACGACACAACGGCTCACCACGCTCGCCACAGGCTCGACCAGCGAGCGCGGACATGCTCCGACGCAACCGACCCGCCCACATCCACAATGGCGAGGTGGGTCGCGGTCAGGGCTCGCGCTCTCGGCGAGAGATGACACGTGGACCGACCTTCCAACCAGGTCGACGGGACTCGCGACCAGCACCCGAGCGAATCCACCGTTGTCCGAGCCTCCGGCTTCCTCTATCGCTCCGTAGACCGAACGGTGCTCCCAGTCGGTCCTGAGCTCTTGCCAGTAGGGACCGCACACCACACGAAAGGCGCACCAACGGCATCGATCGGGATTTGGCTCGGCGTTCGTCCTGAAGTCGACGGAGCCGACGTCCTCGTTGAACGCGGCTCACGGCACCCACGACCTCGGCGAGCGCATTCTCCGCCGCGGTGGCATCCAGCTCGATCGCCGTCTGTGCTCCCGACGCGTCTTCGATGGCGATCTCCGACGGCCACTCTCCGGTCGACCGCTGCGCGAGAACGGCGTACAGCAGCAGCTGCCGATGCTGATCGGCGGTTGGATCGCCCTGATGAAGCCCAGACTTCAGGTCAACGATCCTCGTGCGGTCGCCGCTGCGCTCGATTCGATCGGCGCGCCCGTACAGCCGCGACTCCGGGTCCTCCAGGTCCAGCTCGATGCCGGTTCCTGGCACAGGTTCGGTTGCCTCGCGAACAGGCTGTCGTGAGGCCAGGAGGCGAGCTCCGCGTCGGACGGTGCGGGCGCGCGTGAGGTTGTACCCGGGCCACTCGACTGGCGGCGGGGGCGTCGCTGGCGCCCAGGCGGCACCGAGCTTGGCCGCCTGACGCTCTGACTCGTGCTCCCACTCTTGCTCGAGCCAAGCCCGTGCCGCCGGTTCGTCCCCGTCGAAGCCACGGCCCTTGTATGCGAGCTCGGTGATCGTGGTGAGCGACCTCCCCTAGAACCGAGAAGGTGCTTGGCCGTCGCAGCGACCGATACGAGGGGTCGCGTGTGAAGGCGACCCTCAGACCGCACGCCAGAAGCTGGTTCGCGAGCGACGGCGAGAACTTTTCGATCGGGGTCGGCTGGGGAGCCGGAAAGTCACTCGGGTCCATGGAGCAACTGGTAGACGCGGGGGTGGATCCGGTCGAGCACGAAGAGGTCGGAGACGGCGACGTTCAGGATGCCGAGATCGGACCGGAGGATGTCGAACGACTCCGCTTGCGTCTCGTTGAGATGTTCGTCGCTATGCATCCAGAGCGGGTGTCCGAGGATCACTGCCGACTTGCCGTCGTCCCGGACGATGGAATAGAGCTGGCCGGCAACCTCGACGTGGCATGGCACAGCGGCTCGGTAGGCACGAACGAAAACGTCTGCGAGGTGCGGAGCGCGTGAGAGCCAGCGCTCCGTCGGCAGAGGCAATCCCGCGGCGAGGGCCGCCACGTCCAGCGCGAGCCTCCAGTCGAGTGCTCCGTGCAGGCGTCGGTTGTCCCAGCTTCGAAGGCAGTCGGGACATGACTCTGTGCAATCGCTGTGGGCGACCGATTCGTACTCGACCGTGAGGTCTCCGAGGATCCCTTCCAGCACCTCCTTGATCTGGCTGGGCTCTGCCAGCTCTGGCGCGTAGCCGGCGCCGTTCTCGAGGCGGTCGGCCAAGAAGATGCGGCGGGTCTCAAGGTCGTTGAGGCGGGCGGGCTGCAGGCCCACCTGTATCTCGTCAGGCTGAAGGTCGAGCGCGACCTGGCATCCCCGCCGCAGGACCTCCGCGAACGACCAGATCGCAGACAGCCCGGCCGGGAGCACCTTGGTGTTCGTCGGGATGACTCCCGCATGCAGGGCCAGTTGGTCGAGGGTCAGCGTGACGACGTCGGTGGGTCTGATCTCACCGATTGCGGCAGGCTCCAGCCGCGTTGCGCCTTCATCCTTGAAGCCCTGCGGCTTGTCGTAGAGGGCGTCGTCGTCGCAGACGACGCTTCCGTCCTTCAAACGCATCAGCGGGAACAGCGCTCCGTTGTTGTCGTTGATGCGGATCACGCGTACAGGCTCGGGCCAGCGCTCGACCTTCATGCCGCCCACAACATCGACTTGGCCCTCTCCAGGCCTCATGGCCAGTTGGGGGAAACCCACGATGCCCATTCCCTCGGAGGTGTCGTCGTAGTCGCGGGTGCGGTAGCGGGTACGGAAGCCGAACGGCTGATAGAGAGGGACAGCGTCGAGTTGTCCGCCGCAGGCGACGCATGCAGTCGCGCCGTCCTCTTCGGCGATGTCCGTGTTGCCGCACTCGCGGCAACGGCTCAGCTCGATGGCGACACCAAGCGGGTCGATGTCGAATGCTTTGCCGGCCTTGATCTCGTATGCGGCGAACCCGACACAGGTGTGAATCGATCCCTCTCGCGTCACTTCAGAGCCGGGTGAGAAGGCTGTGATCGCCTGGTCGAGCGGTCGGTCACTGATCGCGTGGTCTTCCAGATCCTGCTTCGACTTGATCCAGCGTCCAAAAAGCTGGCGAACCCGGGTCGGGAAGCCGAACATCGGCAGCACGCCGGCGTTGGCGAGCAGCTCGCTGAGCTCGGATTGCAGGTAGTAGGGGCTATCGACAGCGTCGTCGATCTCGGCAAGGAGATCCTCCCGTTGCCAACGGACTAGCTCCTCGACCTCCGGGTTGCTCATGCCCGTGTGGGCTGCGAGGCGGCGTACGACGTCCTCGACATCCGGCCTGGTTCGGAGGAAGGCCTCCACGCCGCTCCTCCGATCTGACCACTCGCCGGTCGGACCGAATATCCCGTGGATCGACTCACCTGTTCGGGTCGGCACGTTCGGCAGGGATCGGAATGCTCGGCGCAACACCTCGCCACTCGCAACGCGCTTGATGATGCGCTCGCGCGGATCGAGGAAGGGCTGCGGTGGCATGTCGCCGGTGATCTTCTCGGTGTGCTTGTAGTAGAAGTCGTCGTGGCTTCGGTCGCGCACCATCGTGAGCGCGTAGGAGAAGGCCTGTCCCATTCGCCCGGCGCGACCGACTCGCTGCTGATAGTTGAACCGCTGAGGCGGCACGTTGGCCATCATCACGGAGCGCAATGAGCCGATGTCGACGCCCACCTCCATGGTCGTCGTCACACTGAGGACGTCGATGCCGTCCCCTTCGGAGTTCTCGAAGGGCGGCGGCAGGAACGCTCCCTTGAAGAGCCGCTGCCGCTGCCGCTGCAGGGAAAGGGGCTTGGTTTGGCCCGTCAGCTCACGCACACGAAGGCGACGAGGAGGCTGGTCTGCCAACCACGAGTAGTAGTCGCTCTCGTCCGGAGCGAGGACCTTCTCCTCTAGCTTCGACGAGTTGCACCCTGTCGCAGAGCAGACGCCACCCGAGGTGTGCAGATGGACGCGCGCGCAGTTGGTGCAGATCCACCGTTTCGCTGTCCAGCGGGCTCACGAGACGAAGCGTGGACTTGACTGGACTCGTGTTCAGCAACCACTGCGGCGCAACTGACGCCATCGTCTGGCTCACCCGCTCGATGAGCAGGTCTTCCTCGCAGCGGCCCTGAGCGACGACCTTCAGGTAGGCCTTGACGGCAACCGGAGCATTGTCCGAGGGATAGCGGAAGAAGGTCCCGGGGTAGCGCCGGCTTGATCCCAAGATTCGGATCACTGACCGAAGGACATCGCGAGCGACGTCCTCGGGCAGCGGCCAGCTGCCGAGCGGCACGTCGGCAGGCTCGACGAAGGCGACGCCGATGGACTCGATGTCGCGCCCTGCCCGATCGAACGCACCATCACAGACGCGAACGGTGAGCCGCTCCTTCTGCCGCTGGCGCTCCTGAGCGGCGATGTCTGGCGACACCGTCCGCCAAAGGTTCGGCACGGGCGGATCCCACGCGGAGTACCCTGTCTGTCAGGGTGAAGTGAGACACCTCGTGTAGCGGTTGATCACTCCCGCCGGGGCGAGAACGGAAGACCTCCTGATGACCTTGACCACTGCAGATCTCAACGGTCGCGCCCAGAATGGGCCGATGGACGAGACCGACCCCGCAGCGCGACCCACGCGCCGCACCTTCACCGCGGCCGAGAAGCTCGCGCACCTCGACGCCTACGACGCGCTGCCCAAAGGCTCCGACGAACGCGGCGCCTACCTGCGCCGCGAGCGCCTCTACTCCTCGCATCTGTCTGAGTGGCGCCGCCAGCGCGACTCGGGTGCGTTGGCCGGGCTCGCGCCGAAGGGCCGGCCGGCGAGACGCACCGCTGAGCAGGTGGAGCTGGACCGGCTCCGGCGGCGCAACGCTCGTCTCGAGGCCGAGCTCGAGCGCACCAAGACCGCGTTGGAGATCACGGGAAAAGTGCACGCGCTCTTGGAGGCCATCTCCGAGAGCGCGGACACCGACACGAAGCCGAAGCCGTGATCGACGACCACTTCGACGACCTCGCGGCTGTCACCTGCACCCGCCGCGCCACCCAGCTCCTGGGCCGGGCCCGCGCCACCCACTACCGCCGCCAGCAGTCACCCACCCTCGGCCCGCCGACGCCGAGACCGGCGCCGGCCAACGCCTTGTCCGAACCCGAACGCCAGGCGGTCCTGGCGGTGCTGCGCTCGGCGGAGTTCTGTGACCTCGCCCCCGCCCAGGTGTGGGCGCGGCTGCTCGATGACGGCATCTACCTGTGCTCGATCGCCACGATGTACCGGTTGTTGGCCATCGCCGGGGAGAACCGCGAACGGCGCCGCCAGCGCACCCATCCCGCCAAGAAGCGGCCCGAGCTGATCGCGACCGCCCCGAACCAGGTGTGGTCCTGGGACATCACCAAGCTCCACGGCCCAACGCGGGGCGTCTACTACGAGCTGTTCGTGATCATCGACATCTACTCCCGCTACGTCGTCGCGTGGACCGTCGCGCCAGCCGAGACCGGCGATCTGGCCAAGGCGTTCATCGACAAGGCCATCGCCGGCCAGGGCGTCGGCCGCGATCAGCTCACCCTGCACGCGGACCGGGGCACGTCGATGACATCGAAGCCGGTGGCGCAGCTCCTCGTCGATCTCGGAGTCGCCCGCTCTCACAGCAGGCCGCACGTGTCGAACGACAACCCCTACAGCGAATCGAACTTCAAGACCCTCAAGTACTGCCCAGCGTTCCCCGGGGCGTTCGGCTCGATCCAAGACGCCCGAGCCTTCTGCGAGAGCTTCTTCGCCTACTACAACCACGAACACCGCCACTCCGGCATCGGGCTCCACACTCCGGCCTCGGTCCACTACGGCACCGCGACCGAGATCCGCGCCGAGCGGGCCCGCACCCTCGACGCCGTCTACACCGCGAACCCCGGCCGGTTCCGCGGCCGCCGGCCGACCCCACCGAAGCTCCCGACCAAAGCCTGGATCAACGACCCATCCCGAGAGGCGCTCATACAGAACAAATGACCCGCTCGTGTCTCAAGATCCTTGACAGGTTCCGGTACCAGGGCACGTCGTCAGTCCCCTCGATGAATCGCAGCGAGGCGTCCGGGCCTCCGGGGTTGACTCCGATTCCGAGAAGCTCGCGACTCAACCGGTTCAGAAGCGAGGTCCAAGCCACGTACCGCTCGGCCCCGCCGTGTTTCGCCTCGAACACGGCGATTGCAGCCTGGTCCTTTTCCTTCGCCGCACCAAGCGACTCCCGGAGGAATGCTTGGGCCAGCGCCGGCTCCTCGCCGACGATCTGGTCGTAGAGCGCCCGCTCTTCCGGATCCAGCTCATCGAGATCCGCTGAACCCTTCCGCATCACGGCGACTGGGTCCTCACGGTGAGCAAGGATCTGGCGAACGAGCTGGCGGACCAGGTCTCGGAACTGGTTCAGCTCGGTGCCGCTGGCGGTACGGGCGGCATCGTCGCGGCTGTCCGTGAAGACGATGGTGCGGGACTCCTCGACTGTGTCTCCCATGGATCGATGGAGCTGAGTCATGAGGAGCTGCGTCGATTGGGCAAGACCGGCGGTGTGCGCACGAATAGGGCTGCGCACTGTTCCCTTGAAGTACTTGTTCGTCTCGATGTTGCCGGTCTTGAGATCGCAGCGTGGGCAGTGCACGGGCAGCGCGGGGACTGTGAGGTCGCTGTCTCTCGGCACCCCTGAGAGGACAGTCCCGTCACCGCCGGCTGCTGGGGGCATCAGTGCACCCAGCAATGGATCGTACGTTGCGGTGCCGAACCCGATCTCGATGCTGCCGCCGGTAGGGGTCTTGGGCTTCCAGCTGCGGGCTGTCTTCTTGGTGCCGGGCCGGTACCAGCGATAGTCGCGGTGGGAACGCATGAACACAGGCGCGGCCCGCTCGGCCGGCACCTGCACGGGGGTGGACGTGAGGAACACCGCCTCATCGCGCTCATGGGCGACGTAGCCACCGAGGCTGACGTCACCGCACTCGAAGCAGTACAGCAACTCGAGCACCCGCCCTCCGCATTCACAACTCGAGGCGGGGATGGTGAACAGTCGGCCGATGCCGATATCGCTCTCTCGTTCGACTTGGTCGCAACTCGGGTTCGAGCAGGCCCACAGCCCTCGCAGCGTGCGAGCGAACATGTGGGCCCGCAACGGCACCGACCGCGGGCCCGCTTCGATCGTGCTCAGCGCCTCCAACACGATGCCCAGGGCCTTGCCACCTTCGTCCGGCGCATCGAACAACTGCTTTGCGATCTCATCGACCTTCGTCGCGCGCACCCGGCCGTCCTCGTCGCGACACGCAGAACGCGGTTGCGCTCGGAAGGTCGAACCTTTCGACGAGCCTCTCGTGGCGGGTGGCCGAATCCCCGTCCTCCCACGCCTTGATCACCTCGACCGCGCGAAATGGGGATCGTCGCGTCGAGTGCCTTCGGTGCGCCGGGGGTAACGAAGAACGATTCTTGGTCGACGCCGAAGAACTGCTCGAGGTACCCCAGCCCGCCTGGGTCGTCCGAGAGCGACGCGCTGGTGGCGATGCACCGGAGTTGTGAGGTTGTCGGATCGAGGCCCAGCCGACTGAGCAGGTTGCGAACGATCATCGCAACCTCGGAGCCTTGCGTGCCTCGGTAGAGGTGGAGCTCGTCGACCACGAGGGACAGCACGTGAGACTCATCCTCCGCGAGCCATCGACACGTCGCTTCGAATAAGGGCTCCTCGATGTCGCGCATCAGCATCGCGTTGAGCATCGAATAGTTGGTCACGAGCACGTCTGGCGGATGCGCGACCATCTCCCAGCGAGTCATCAACTCGCCTTGGCGCGGATCGGGGAACTGATTGAGGTCGATTTCCGGGTGGCGTGTCAGTGAGTCGAACTCAGCGACCGTGTCCCGGATCTGGGCCGAGACCTCCTTGACCTTGCCGTCCTTGGCCGAGTTCGGCAGATCGCCGCCCCCGAGCGTCGCTCCCGTGTAGCGGCCGAACCACAACTGATGTCCGTCCGGCTGGTCGGCTATGACCCGGACGGCCTTGCGTAGGCGTGTGATCTGGTCTTCGACGAGTGCGTTCGTCGGGTAGAGGACGAGGGCACGGATGGCTGCCGGTCGAGTTGTCTTCGAACGGCTGCTTCGCCACTGGCCCGACGAGGCCTCCCACCACGGGTGGCCAGCCACCGTCCTTCGCCCATGTCAGCGATTCGGCGACGAGGCGGGCGAGCACGGGGAGCAGGAACGATTCCGTCTTCCCTGAGCCCGTGCCCGAGGTGACGACGACGTTTCGCTTGGGGCTGGCTCCGGGTTGGAGAGATTGGCGCAGGGCCTGAGCCTGGTGCGACCGCAGCCGGTAGGGCTCTCCTGGTGTCGTGTAGTCGCCGAAGAGCGCCTCTCCCACGAGGCGGGTCACCCGCGGATCGAGGCCGATCTGTTCGACGACCTCAGCCAGCACATCGGTCGCCTCGTAGGGCAGCACCGGCTCGAGGAGCACATCGGTGAACAGCAGGTCGGAGTCGGCAAGCCGCTCGCGTCGCTCGCGCATCAGCTCGTCAGATCGGAGCCAGAAGGCTGTGTCGATGTAGCGGAGGTACGCGTCCTTGATCTCGGCGTAGACGAGAGCCGGGTTGGTGTTCGCAGTCACATGAGTCCTTTACTCATGACATCAGCAGCGCGGCGAGGTGCGAAGCGAGGTCAGGCGGCACGTTTCGATATTCCAGGAGCCGTTCGGCGGTGTTCTCCTTCGGCGCGTAGCCCGATGCCAGGACCGCAGCCCTTGCGTACAGGCCCGGAAGGTCCGCTCCCAGTGGCACGTAGAGGACCTGAGCATCGGCGTCGTAGCCCACCATGCCGATGCCAGCGTCCAGCGCCGCCGCGAACTTCACGAGGCGGGCATCCCCAAGCAGCGCCTGCATCTCGCCCAAGTCGCTTGGGCGCCGGTAGATGTACGTGCGGGTGAAAGACGTCAATCGGTACGCGCCGGCACTTCCAGCCGTACTGACCGACTCGAACTTCGCCACCCCTGGATTCCACACCTCGAAGCTCCTGGCTCCGATCGTGGTGGTGATCGGTAGCCCGGGCAGCAGTCTGGAGAGCGGCAACAGGCGCGACGCCAAGGACCATGCCGCCGAGCGCACAACTCGCACTGACCTTTCCGACGCCGCTTCTGCTGCGCCCGCGATGTCCTTCACGTCGGCGTCGCTCACTCCCGCGATTCGAACCACGGCCGGCGAGTCCACGGCGTTGTCGATGCGGATCTCGCCTCCCGCCCGGTATGCCGCGTCCTCGATTGCCATCATCAGCCGCTCGCTCCGAAAGCCAGTGATGAGGTGGTCTCCTGTCGGCAGCTCGAGGATGTGCGGTTCCACCACGGCCCAGGAACGCTCCCGCAGAGTGCTCGGATCCCGTTCGATCTCGATGTGGCCCATCGCCTCCAGGCGCCTGGCGAACGCGTCGACGAAGAGGCCGGTTGGGTCGATCTGCATCGCGATGCGCTCCAACCACGACATCGGGCCCTCGCCCACGTGACACAGAGCATCGAAGCCCGTAGCCCAGTCGACCGTCGACGACTCCTTGACCGGGTCGAGCCCATGAACATCTACGCGAGGCGCAAGCTGCGCCTTCACTCCAGCCTTCTTCTTTCCTCCGGCCCGATCGAACGCGGGGAGCCGCTTCACCAACCCGCAGTAGCGGCAAACGCCTTCAACGGTCTTCATGCCAGGCAGTGCTTGCTCGAGAACGGTGTAGTGAAAACCGGTCGTCATGCAGGACTTCTTGTCGCCGCCCGGAATGATGATGCGAACCAACGGCGCCGCCGTCGGCGAGCTGGCCTGGCGACCGACGTACCACGCGGGCACTCCCGGGGGAGCGGCGACGGGGTCGACAGGCCCGCCGACGGGATCTGGCACACACTGGAATGAGCCAACGTCTTCGCCCCTGCTAGCAACCACGCCGAAGAGCGGTGATGCGGGCGAGTGGCCGATGGGCGGCTGGTCGGGGTCGACTTTGACAGCGGGATGGTCGGCCGACCTAAGGCGGAGAAACTGAGCCTTGGCGACGGGTTCGCCGTCCTCCTCGCGAACGATCACTTCGTAGTCACCGTCAGGAAGGTGCTCGGCAGCGAGGTCCCAGATCAGGACGGGCTCGCCGCTCTGCTTCCGCCTCGGCTCCGGCGATGGTGTGGACAGGGGACGAACGCAGGTCAGCTCCGACCACAGACGCTCTCCGGAGTCCGTGGACGCTCTCAACTCTGGAGGGAGGCCACTCGACCACTTCGCCAGGTTGCCAGGCAGGCGCATCCCCCCTTGCAGCACAACCTCAGTCGTGGCGAGCGGTTGCAGGAGGTTGAGGTCAGCGAGCTTGCCGTTCAAAAGGTCAGCGGGGACTGACGACAGGATCTGGACGCCTTCGAAGACAGTCCAACCGTCGGGCACGCCGATTAGATCTGCATGCTCAGCAAACCCCGGACGGGCGATCGCGGACAACGTGTCACGCACGAGCACGACGATGTCGTCTCGCACGATCAGCATGCTGTCCTCCCCGAGCAGCACGCGCTCCGCTTCGACGAAGCCCTGGAGCATGTCGTCCCAGCGCAGCGGCACAAGCCGGCGGGAGCGCCGACGAAGTGATGCCGTCTGGCCCTGACGTCTTAGGCACGTAACCCCGTTGAGGAACGACGAGATGTCGACCGAGCCAGGGTTGGCAAGTGTCATCCACCCGGAAGAGGCGGGCACGAGATCGATCGACGCGATCGGCTTGTCAGCGAAGTCCAGAAGCTCGACCGTCTCGTTGTCGGCGTCGACCCGCGCTGGAACGACCAACGAGATGTCGACCATCTTTTGTGGGAACGTCCGAAGGGTCGCCTTGGCACGTACGACATCGAGGAGCAGCGTCTTGGTGCCCACAACGGCGGGGCCAGAGACCGCGCCGTCCCAGGCCTCGAGCGTGGCCCTGTCTGTCAGGGTGAAGTGAGACACCTCGTGTAGCGGTTGATCACTCCCGCCGGGGCGAGAACGGAAGACCTCCTGATGACCTTGACGACTGCAGATCTCAACGGTCGCGCCCAGAATGGGCCGGTGGACGAGACCGACCCCGCAGCGCCGCCCACGCGCCGCACCTTCACCGCGGCCGAGAAGCTGGCGCACCTCGACGCGTACGACGCGTTGCCCAAGGGCAGCGACGAGCGGGGCGCGTAGCTGCGCCGCGAGGGCTTGTACTCCTCGCATCTGTCCGAGTGGCGCAGGCCGCGCGACGCGGGTGCGTTGGACGGGCTGGCGCCGAAGGGCCGGCCGGCGAGGCGCACCGCTGAGCAGGTCGAGCTCGAGCGGCTCCGCCGGCGCAACGAGCGGCTCGAGGCCGAGCTGGAGCGCACGAGGACGGCGTTGGAGATCACGGGAAAAGTGCACGCGCTCTTGGAGGCATCTCCGAGAGCGCGGACACCGACAAGAAGCCGAAGCCGTGATCGACGAGCACTTCGACGACCTCGCGAGCGTCACCTGCACCCGCCGCGCCACCCGCTGTTGGGCCGGTCCCGCGCCACGCTCTACCGCCGCCAGCAGCCACCCGTGCCTCGGCCCGCCGGCACCGCGGCCGGCGCCGGCCAACGCTCTGTCCGAAGCCGAACGCCAGCACGATCCTGGCGGTGCTGCGCTCGGCGGAGTACTGCGACCTGGCCCCCGCCCAGGTGTGGGCCGGCTGCTCGACGACGGCATCTACCTGTGCTCGATCTCCACGATGTACCGGCTGTTGGCCATCGCCGGCGAGAACCGGGAACGGCGCCGCCAGCGCACCCACCCGGCCAAGAAGCGGCCCGAGCTGATCGCGACCGCCCCGAACCAGGTGTGGTCGTGGGACATCACCAAGCTGCGCGGCCCGACGCGGGGCGTCTACTACGAGCTGTTCGTGATCATCGACATCTACTCCCGCTACGTCGTCGGCTGGATCGTCGCGCCAGCCGAGACCGGCGAGCTCGCCAAGGCGTTCATCGACGCGCCATCGCCGGCCAGGGCATCGACCGCGGGCAGCTCACCCTGCACGCCGACCGGGGCACGTCGATGACCTCGAAGCCGGTGGCGCAGCTCCTCGTCGACCTCGGTGTCGCCCGCTCCCACAGCCGCCCGCACGTGTCGAACGACAACCCCTACAGCGAGGCCGAGTTCAAGACCCTCAAGTACTGCCCGGCGTTCCCCGGACCGTTCGGGTCCATCCAAGACGCCCGAGCGTTCTGCGAGAGCGTTCTTCGCCTACTACAACCACGAACACCGCCACTCCGGCATCGGCCTGCACACCCCGGCCTCGGTCCACTACGGCACCGCCACCGAGATCCGCGCCGAGCGGGCCCGCACCCTCGACGCCGCCTACGCCGCCAACCCCGACCGGTTCCGCGGCCGCCGGCCGACCCCACCGAAGCTCCCCACCGTCGCCTGGATCAACGACCCATCCCGAGAAGCACTCATACAGAACAAATGACCCGCTCGTGTCTCAAAATCCTTGACAGGTTCCGTGGCGCGAGCGACTTCGACGATTCGTTCCCTCACGTCGGCGTCACGCTTCCAGAGGCCCTCGAGCGTTGAGCTCGCCGGGCACGGCGTGCGACTCATCCACTCGGCGATGAGGTTCTCCATCTCCTTCGGTGGATAGGTGCTGTGCGGAGGCAGTCCGTACGAGGCGAACATGTCGCCGAACTTCACCCGATCGGTCTCTCGCACGAGCGCTTGCGAGAGCGGCAGGCCGATGTGCGCGTGGCCAACGGGAAAGGCTGTCGGGAGGCCCCGGTTGCCCTCGAGCGCCTCCAACCAGTCGTTCAACGACGACCAGAGCAGCTGTGACACCGAGGGCTCTCCCGGCCGCGCCCGCTTCTTGTCCTGATAGCCGTGTGTGAACCAGTCGATCTGTTGCTTATCGAGGCCGAGCAGTTCCGAGAGCCGGAAGTAGAAGTTGTGCGCCGCCTTACCGCCCCCGCCATGCATCCTTTCCGCTGCCAGGCTGAGCACGGCCAGCAACGCCAGCGTCGGAGGAGGGTCTGATCGATCGCCAGCCATCCATTGATCGAGCCTGTTCAGGTGACCACGAAACAGAGTCGCGGGTCCGTCCTTGAACACCAACGTCCCCTTGACGGCCTCGATCAATGCCCCCTGCGGATCCGGCGCCTCAGGCTCTGCGTGGTCGCGGATCGAAGCGAGAACGTCGTCCTCGAGGTCGAGGTACACAGGAGTCGGCGAGCTTCGACGCGGGTAGACAACATCGACGATCGCCGAGCCCCATCGCCCGTATCGTTCCCACTCCGCCGTTGAACCTGCCATCGCTCCTCCCAAGCGTCCGGCACACGGTAGGCCAACGAGCCTGGACACACTCGTTTGGTAGGCAGTCGCTGTGACACGTTCCCGGTGATGCGGAGGCTCGACCGTTAGCGTGTGCACGTGCGGGAGCTTGGCGACTACCTCGACCTGACCCCCGACCAAGCGACAACGCAGTGGCGCCAGATCCTGCGACGCGTGCCTCGCGATCGCCAAGAGACCTTCACCCCGGTCGAGGTCGTGCTCTGCTATGCCCTGTTCTTCGTGGTCGATCCGCACCGGTACGGGGGAGCGACGATGCACCGGGCGCCGCCGATCGTCCACTCCCTGGCGAACCTCTTCGTCCGCTCGCCGGGGTCGATCAACAGCAAGATGATGAACCTTGACGGCTCGCGCAAGAACGCCGGCAAGCACGAGTGGCGGTTCTTCGTCGAGATGGCGACGAACCCAGATCGCTTCCCCGTGCTCTACAACCTCGTGCTCGTTGCGGCCCGACAGGCCGGCATCGATTCGGCCCGGCTCCCCGACTTCCTCCACATCGAAGGGGTGCGCAACTTCGACCTGCTCGGACAGGACGAGCTCTCGGGATCGACGTTCGAGACCGTCGTCGCACTCAAGGCCGCGAAGAAGCGCGCTCAGCTGCTCGCTCCGAACGAGGCCGACACGATCCGCATGGTTGAGCAGGCCGTTCGGCTTGGCCAGCATCGCTTCGCGTCGCAAGTCCTCGACGATTACTCCCACTCGTGTGCGTTCTGCGGGTTCGCTCCGAAGTCGATCCCGGGGAACCGCCTGCTCGTGGCGTCCCACATCAAGCCCTGGGCGGACAGCGACGACGCCGAGCGGCTCGATCCCCACAACGGCGTCGCCGCCTGCCCAACGCACGACGCCGCGTTCGACTCAGGGCTGATCACGATCAACGGTGGACTGCGCGTCCACCGCTCTCCGAGCCTGAAGCGCAGCGCTGCCGCCGACGCGAAGGTCGATGCGTACTTCGGCGGACGCGCTCGCTGCTCGTCTGCTCGTCCCGGATGGTGCCGACGGGCCCGGGCGCCCCTATCTCGAATGGCACCACGAGCACGTCTACCAGGGGGAGCTGGTGTCGAGCGCGCCCTCACCCGCCGCACTCCCTGTAGCCCTGACCACGTCCTCGATCCGCCGTCCAGCCGAGGGGACGTCCTCGTGCTCCCACACCCGTACGACGGTCCAGCCCTCAGCCGACAGAGCGTCGTCTGCTGCTCGGTCCCGCTCGATGTTGCGGCGGAGCTTCGGCACCCAGTAGTCGCGGTTGCTCCTCGGGACCACCTGATGCTCGGGACAGCCGTGCCAGAAGCATCCATCTACGAAGACTGCAACCCGGGCCTTCATGAAGACGACGTCAGGATGAACCTTCACACCACCGGCTCGGACCAACAGGTCCTTCCGGAAGCGCATCCCACGCCGGTGGAGATCTGAACGAAGGCGGACCTCGGGCTTCGTGTCAGCCCGCCGGTTCCCCTTGCCGACCCGGGTCGCGGCTTCGTCGCGGCGTCGGGTACGGCACTCGGATGCCGCCACCTAGCGCGACGGTCCGGGCGTCCGAGGCCGCGTCGGCGGCCCGCTCGGCCCGTGTTCTTGTCACACCCCCTACTTCTACTAGACGTATGCGCCGCTCACGCGAGGATCTCTACCGCACCGACGACCAGCTCCGCTCCGCTCGCGACCGCCATGCGCGACCGAGGCGCCGGAGCGGGTCAGAATGGCGACGTGAGCGGAGCCGCCATCTCGTTGTTCTCAGGGGCCGGAGGTCTCGACCTCGGCATCGAACAGGCAGGGTTCCACACCGTCGCGGCCGTCGAGTGGGACGAGGACGCCGCCGATTCGATGGAGAAGAACGCGCCGATCCACTTCCCCGAGCTGCGAGAGGTGCTTCGAGCCAACCTGTACCCGCTCGCAGCCGGCGGCGGCGACGGAGTCACCACGAAGGACATCCTGAAGGCCGGTGGGCTGAGCAGCCGGAACCGGCCCGAACTCCTCGTCGGGGGGCCGCCGTGCGTCGCCTTCTCGAAGTCCGGGGTTCTGGCTCGACTGGAAGCGCGACGGGGTCGACCCCGCCGCAAGCCTGCTGCAGGCGTACACGCGCGTGCTCGCCGAGACGAGGCCCCGGTTCTTCATCCTCGAGAACGTCTACGCGCTGACCTTCAACAACAAGGCGAGCAAGCCCGCCTTCGAGCGCCTGCTCGTCGAGATCGAGGCTGCCGGCTACCAGTTCCAGTGGCGGGTCCTGAACGCGGCCGACTACGGGGTGCCGCAAGCACGGCCAAGGCTCTTCATCGTCGGATCGCGCAAGCGCGACCGGCTGCCGGACCTTCCCGAGGCGACGCACCACGGCCAGTGGGAGCGCCGTCAAACCGAAGGCGGACCGCTTCCCACGTCACCACCGGACAAGCGCTCGCAGGACTGGTCACCCACGCCGAGCCCGAAGAGGTCGTGCGAGGGCGGTGGGGCCATCTGCTGCCCGACATCCCTCCCGGCGACAACTACCTCCACTACACCGCCGAACACGGGCATCCCGACCCGATCTTCGAGTGGCGCTCGCGGTACTGGTCGTTCCTGCTGAAGCTCGACCCCGGACGACCTGCGCCGACTATCCAGGCCCAGCCCGGTCCGAACGTCGGCCCGTTCCACTGGGAGAACCGACGCCTTCGGGTTCCGGAGCTGCGACGCCTGTTCACCTTCCCCGATGACTACGCCTTCGTCGGAAGGCGGGGATCGGTCCAGTCGCAGATCGGCAACTGCGTGCCCCCGCTCCTTGCTCAGCAGGTCGCCGCAGCTGTTATGGGCGAGACCTGATCCACGCGCTCCGACAGGGCCACGACCTCAGGGGTCCTCGGCAGCGCCAGGCTCGTCAGGCAAGCTGGGACCGATGACTTCGCCCCTTCTCGAATGGCTTCGGGAGCAGACAGCGGACTGGCGGCCATCGATAGTCGGCGTGTTCCGTGAAAACGCTCTTCATGACTGGCCTCTGACCGCCGCGTCGTCAAGCGACCTCCGGTCAGCAGCTGACCATCAAGGTCACCTGCTCCCGCTGCCGAGTGAGCCAGCAGCCTTGGCGAACGTGATGGAGATCGAGCTTCGACAGCACCTGATCGAGGCGGCCCTCCTCACGCCAGACGCGACCCTCGCTGCAGGCACAGAACGGTCGTATCCGGACCTCGAGTTCCCGGCGGGGCGTTCGGCGGTGGTTTCCGGGCCGTCGACATCAAGTGCGCTCGGCGGAAGGTGACTGAAGTCGGCAGCACCCCGACAACGCTGAACAACCGGATCGCCCTCTATACGGGCAACACGTACTTCTTGTGGCCTCAGCTCAAGTTCGGCGGGATCATGCGGCCGTTCGAGCAGTACGAAGAACTCATCTCGGTCGTCGTGATCTACACATTCGAGCCCGAGCTGCCGCAGAGGATCGCCGAGGTGCAGGTGGTCGCCCACGAGACCTGGCGGATCGCGTCGCGGGACAGCGCGTCGGCAACCAGGGAGTACATCGGGTCGGTCCAGAACATCGAGCAGCTGGACGACGGCGCAGGCGAATTCGGTCCGCCGAAGAGTTCTACTCATACTGGCGCCACTAGACCCGGAACTGGAAGAAGTCACCGGAGGCGGAGAAGCTGCTAAGGCAGGCCCTTGAAGGTCGCCAACCGTGAGCTGGCGACCTGAGAGCGTGCACCCGAGCTTGGCGGCTCCACCATCGACGGTGAGAGACTCCCTCGATGAAGATCGAGTCGCTTGACAGGAACGTCCAGCAGGTACTGAGCACGGGCTACTACAGCATTCCACGCTTTCAGCGGCCCTATTCCTGGACCGAGGAGAACCTGGAGGAGTTCTGGACTGACACGATCGTCGACTCCGGAGCGGACTACTTCATCGGCGCAGTAATCGTCTTTGAGACGGGAAGCAATCGGTTTGACGTAGTGGATGGCCAGCAGCGCCTGACCACCCTGACCATCATGCTCGCAGCCCTCCGAGACCCCTACGACCAGGAAGGGAGGGCGAAGCTGGCGCTAGGGCTCCACGCGTTCGTCGAGCGACCGAACGTCGAGAACGCCAACGAGTATGTGCTCCAGACCGAGACTTCGTATCCCTTCTTCCACGAGCACATCCAGAAACACGGTCAGGCCGATACCAAGGTGGTCGACACCGGGGCTGAGGAGGAGCGACTCGGAGAGGCAAAAGCCTTCTTCGCGGACAAGCTTCAGAAGGTCGTCGACTCGATCCGGAACGATCCGCGCGTGAAAGCGGCCGAGGTCGAAAACCGCGTCGAATCGGCGCTCTCCCAGATTCGAGATCGCCTATTCGGCCTGAAGCTCATCCTGGTGACGGTAGACGACGAGGACGACGCCTACACCATCTTCGAGACGCTCAACAGCGGGGGATGAACCTCACGATCTCGGACCTACTCAAGAACCACCTGTTCCGGAACCTGAAGCAGAAGAACACCAAGGTCGACACCGCCCGGGACAAGTGGGAACGCATCCACGATCTGTTTGACCAATCATCTGTAACCATTGAGATGGACAGCTTCATCCATCACCAATGGCTTTCCAATCACGACTATGTGTCCGGCCCCAAGCTCTTCAGAGTCATCAAGAAGGGGATCACCAAGACGGAGGCGGGTGGCTACCTCGACAGCCTCGTCGCCGACTCTGGGCGGTACCGCACGATTCGCGAGCCCGAGTACCGAAAATGGCCCCAAGGTCACCGGGACCTAGGCAGCAGTCTCCGAGCGCTCAGTGTGTTCAACGTCGATCAGCCGACGCCCTTCGTTCTCGCCATCCTCCGAGCGCTCGACGAGAAGAGGATCAAGGCCCCACTTGCGAAGCGCGCCCTGCGGGCAGTTGAGAACTATCACTTCATCTTCACAGCGGTCACGGGTACCAGTTCGTCTGGCGGGATCACGAAGATGTATGCCCTGCACGCCCGGGAGGTGTCTGCTGCCTCCGACGCGCAGGAGGCCTCGCTGAGTGTCGACGCGCTGATCGGCAAGCTCAAGATCCCTTCTGAGGAGGTGTTCGTTGCGAGCTTCCTCGAACTCGGCTACTCGACGACGGCATCCAAGCAGAAGCGACTCGTGCGCTACGTCCTCGAGCGACACTATGCGCATCATTCCTCTGGAGCGGCACCAGACTTCGAGCAGATGACCATCGAGCACCTGATCCCCGAGGCGACGACCAAGGTCTCGAGTTCGTCAGCGGTTGAGGTGGCGAACATCGGCAACCTCATCCTCGTCGATGAGAGCCTGAACGGCGATCTTGCTGACAAGCCCTTCAAGGACAAGAAGCCCATCCTTGCGAGCGCCAAGCAGGTTTGGGTGGACCCGGACGTCCTGGAAGCGACCTCGTGGGGGAAGAAGCAGATCGCCGACAGGGCCGCCGAGATGGCACGTGTCGCCTACCGCGAAATCTGGAAGACCTAGCCCGCCCACCGGTGAGGTCAGCCGGGCGAGGACCGAGCTACAAGCGTCCGCACGTGAGCTGGTGGCAGGGTGCCGTGAACGAGCACGGCGCTGCCCGGGGCCATCTGGCGGAACAGGTGCGGCGGACCGAGACGGACTGGCGTGACGGACCGGCGGTCGTCCCTCCCCCGCCGGGCGTAGCGGTCCTCGTCGAGGAGGGCGGCGACGAACTCGTCGCCGAGGAGATGGCTGGCGTACTCCACGCTCGACTGGTCGGAGAGCCCGGCGTAGAAGAGCTTCGTCAGATGGTTGGTGAGGATCGTGTCGGCCTGGCGGCGGTAGGTCTCGTCGAGCTGGGCCTTCGACTGCCAGACGGTGACGAGCTGCACGCCGAGGCCGGCGATGGTCGAGGCCCACTGCGGGAGCTTGGCGAGCGGGGTGTTGCCGGCTTCGTCGAGCACGAGCAGCAGCGCCGGGTCGAGGAGCTCGTTCGTGCGCAGGTACCGGTCGTACGCCTGGTTGACGAGGTCGGCGATGAGCCCGCCGAGCACAGGGGCAAGGCGGCCCTGGTCCACGAGTGGCGCGCACAATACAGGGTGTTGTTCCCCGCGCAGAGCCACTCGAGGTCGATGTCGCATCCGTCGCAAGCTTCGCCGACGACGGGGTCGATCCAGGCGCGGATGAGGTTGCGGCTCGTGGCGTAGACGCTGTCGCGGATCTTGGGATCGGCGCCCCACACGCCGCGCAGCAGATCGCTCGCCCGCTGGGCGGCAGCTCTCCGGGCGGGATCCGGATCGGCGGTGAGCGCTCGGAGCACCGGCTCGATCTGGCCGGGGTTGGCGTCGATGGGCTGGTCGCCCTTGAACACCCACGTGGCGACCTCGCTCATCGAGCGGTCGGTGAGTGCGGCGACGAGGAGGAGCCCGGTCAGGTACGCCTCGGCCTGCACGTGCCAGAACCCGGCATCGGTGACGCCGTCCTTCGGCGTCGCGTCGATGAGCCCGGAGGCAGCTCGCTGGGCGCCCGCTGGGTGAGCGGCATCGCGGAGCGGCGACCAGTGCGCGGTCGCGTGTCCCGTGCTGCCGCTGGGGTCGAAGATGCGGACCTCGCCGATCTCGGCTCGACGGGCGAGGGTGGCGTCGAGGATGTCGCTCTTGACCGAGGACAGGATGGCGGGGCCTTCCCAGTCGAGAACGCCAGCGATCACCGAGGTGGTCTTGCCGCAGCGGGATGGCCCGATGTGGATGACGGCGCCGCGGTCGCCTCGCCGACGGGCGGCTCGCTGCTCGCGTCGGTCGTGGCGGGTATGCGGTTCGTCTCGGTGGCCAGCAGCTTGCGGCCGTGGCGGGCGATCAGCAGCCGACCGGGCTCGGGATCGCGGACGATGAGCGATGCGAGGTCGGCGGTCCTCGCCTGACGGGCCTGGGTGGACACGCCGAACCGCTCACGCCGGTCGACGCCTCGATCGTGCCCGCGCCACCACCGCACGACCCGAAGGCCGACGGCGACGACGAGGACGACCAGCACGACGGCGGTCCCCCAGTAGAGGACGGGTCCAGGGAGCTGGGCGGCCGCGGGTTCGGGCCACGCCTCACGGGGTTCGCCCATCGTCTGCGGGAGCTGGACGAGCGCCTCGAACGACTGCTCGAACGTCCCGTCGAAGTGGTGCGCGCCGAAGGCGAGCGCTGACAGGTACGCAGTGGCGTAGTTGAGGCCGACGTGCACAGCGGCGGCGATGGCGGCGATCTCGACGCCTCCGAGTCCGGCGGGTTCGCCGTCGGGTGGGCGGTTCATAGGCCGATCCCTTCGGCGGGCGGTTGGACGGTGGGGTGGTCGATGGCAGCGGTCTTGGCGTGGGAACGCTGGAGGGCGGCGACGAGCGCGTCGATGGGGTCGGGACCGTCGAGGTCGAGTCCGTGGTCGTGCTCTCGTTCGCTGCGGACGAGGTAGAGGCGGTTGAGGTCCCGGCCTCGGGTGAGCGCCGAGTAGCCGAGCTCGGCGAACAGGGCGTCGTCGCCGAGGACGAGGGCGGCGTCGCAGGTGGTGCCCTGGTTCTTGTGGACGGTCGACGCGTAGCCGTGGGTGAGGTGGCCGTCGGTGATGTAGTCGGTGGGGACGGCGACCTGGCGTTCGCCGCCGTCGACGTCGAGGAGGAGCCGATCGCCCCGGGTGCCGACGACGGTGGCGCGCTCGGCGTTGAGGATGCCGAGGTCGTAGCGGTTCTTGTGGGCGACGACGCGGTCGCCGATCGCGAACTCGAGGTCGTCGACGACCATGACGGTCTGGGTCAGCTCGCCGTCGGCGACGAGGAGCTGTCGGGCCCGCATGTTGAGGTCGCCAGTGTCCTGTCGGCGGCGGGCCATCATCACTGCGTCGGAGCCGGACCGGCGCAGCTCGTGCCAGTCGCCGGCGAGGGCGTCTCGGATCTGGTCGGCGTTCGGTGCGGTGACGAGTTGGCCGTTGCGTTCCATGCGCCCGACGGCGTCGGCGACCTGCCCGGCTCGCAATGCGGCGAGGGCTCCGCGTTCGTCGGGGTCAAGCTGGCGCCAGTTCTCGGTCAGCTCGACGTAGCCGTTGCGGCGGGCGATACCGGCGAACAGGCCACCGGCGTCGATCTCGGGCAGCTGCTTGGGATCACCGATGGCGACGAGCTTCCCGTTGCCCTGCTCGACGTAGTCGAGGAGCGCGGCGAGGCGTCGGGTGCCCAACATCCCCCCTTCATCGAGGACGACGATCGTGCGCTCGTCTATGCGCTCTCGGCCCTGGGCGAGCGCGGTGAGGAGGCGGTCGGCGCTGCGCGAGTCGATGGTGGCGCCGGCCCGAAGCTCTTGGGCGGCCCGTGCGGATGGCGCGGTGCCGAGGAGGCGATAGCCGGAGGACTCCCACGCGTTGCGGGCGCCGTCGAGGGTGAAGGTCTTGCCGGCGCCGGCTCGGCCGATCACGGTGTCGTACCGGTTGCCCGACTCGCAGATGGCCCGGACCATGGCGGCCTGCTCGTCCGACAGCGACGGCCGTACGGCGATCGCTCGCTCGACCTCGGCCGCCGACGCGACGCCTGCGCCGCAGCGGAGACCGGCAGCGGCGATGGCGACGGAGCGCTGCTCGAGGGCGAGGATCTCCGGGGTGGTCCACAGCTCGCTGGGCCGGAGCGCGACGATGGCGGGCCCGGTGAGGAACGACTCGACGCGCTCGTCGAGCTGGGCGAGGTCGGTGCCCTCCCCCGCGAGCCGGGCGACGGCGACGTAGGCATCCTGGCGGGCGAAGGTGGCGTCGCTGTCGGTGAGGAACGAGGCGACGGTCGCATCGTCGACGTCGAGCACGACCGGGCGTGGGACCAGCATCAGGGTCGACATGTCGAAGCCGAGCCCCTCGACGCGCTCGGCACCACTCGGCTCGTAGGGCGGGCTCGTCGCGATCGCGGTCCTTGGTCTTGCGGGTCTGGAGGTTGGCGAACTCGGCCGCCCGGCGGGAGGTCATGCCGCGCTCTTCCATGTAGTCGACGATCTCGGCGCGGCGCTGCGAGAACGCCTTCCGGACCTCCTCGGGGATGCCAGCGACGTCGCAGGTGCCCTGCTCGATGGGCGTGAAGAGGGTGCCGAGCCGGGCGGCCAGCTCGGATCGCAAGACGCACTCGAAGACGTGGCTGGTGGCGAAGCTCCACCGGTAGACGAGTTCGGAGTCGATCGCCGAGAACCGGCCGTCGGGTCCGAGGCCCAGGTTGGCGATGAGATTGTGGATGTGGAGCTGGGGGTCGCCGGCTCGGCTGGTGCCGTGGCGGAAGCTGGCCACGGCGAACCCCTCGCCGCTCAGATGGTCGATGCCGGCATGGCCTCGTCGCACCCCGCAGGCTTCGCGTTGGAGGAAGTCGATAGCGACGCGGTTGGCCGTCTCGACGGCGGCGACGACCTCGGTGGCCATGTGGTCGTCGCCGAGGGCCCACATCAGGCTGATCGACTTGGGGACTGAGAGCGTGAAGTCGAACGCGACCCGGCTCACCTGGTTCGCGCGGAGCCGGGTGTCGGTGCCGGGCTGGACGCCTTCGAAGATCGAGCGGAGGTCGGCCTGGTCGACGACGCCGTCGAGGTCGAGGTGTCGGGCGAGCGATCCGGACCATCGTCCGGGGACCTCGGCGGACACGACGAAGTAGTCCTCTCGGCCGTCGACGACCTCGGTGAGGTAGTACTCAGCGTGACCGAGGCCGAGGCGGCCGATAGAGATCATCGGCCGTGCTCCGGGCCGACCTGGGTGGTCGTGGAGGCGGCCGGGATGTCGGCCCCGCTCGGGGCGGGACCGACCGGGGCACCTTGGTGCAAATGCGTGCACTGTCCTGCTCCGTCCGGTACGGGCATAAGGGGGTCCTCCAGTGGGGGTGAGGAGCGAGCGGGGTTCGGGTGGTGGGATGCCTCGGCGCCTGGTGGCTGCACCCTCGGGATCGCGCGCTCCGTGAGCGGGACGTGATCGGTCGAGCGGCGTCGAGGGCACGCCATCCAGCGGCCGGCAGCCGCGATCAAGCGGCGTCGGAGATGTCGAGCTGGCGGAGGATCCAGGTCTTCGGCACGCGCAGCTGGCGGCCCAGCTGCACCACCGGGATGCCCTCGGCACCACCCGTCTCGCGCCACCGCTTCGTCAGGTCGTAGGCGCGGCTGCGACCGAGGCGCAGCACCTCGGCTGCCTCCTCGACGGTCAGGAAATCGGGAAGATCGGCAAGCGCCACGGCGCCCTCCTCGTAGTCTGTGTGGGTGCGGACTAGTCCGCCGCACGGCAAACTACGCCGATGTCATTCCCCAGTCAACAGAAAGGCCGACTGGTCTATGATGCGGCAGACCAACCAGGGAGGATCCGGTGGCCCGGAAGAAGTCGAAGGCGCCCGAGGCGAGCGAGCACATCATCGGCCTGACGCCCAACCAGATCGTCGCGTTCAACCTGGCCGAGGCCCGGCTGTGGCGGAACTGGACCCAGGAAGAGGCCGCCGAGGCACTCGAGCCCTACCTCGGGGTGCGGTGGTCGAAGGGCAGCTTCTCGGCGGCCGAGCGTTCGGTCGACGGCGGTCGGGTGCGTCAGTTCACCGCCGACGAAATCGTGGCGTTCGCCCGCGCCTTCGACCTCCCGGTGAGCTGGTTCTTCCTGCCGCCGCCCGCCTGGCACGCGGGCAAGGCGGTGAAGCTGCTCACCCCCGATGGTGGCCCGAACGGTGTGCAGCCCTCCGAGCTGATCGACGTCGTGTTCGGCACCGCCGAGCAGCAGGCGATCATCGAGATGCGCCTCCAGAGCTACCTCCAAGACCTCGGCGTCGACCGGCTGACCGACACCCAGGAGGCCATCCGGCGGATGGTGAACGCCCGCGTCGAGGAGATCGTGCGCCACTCGCTCGGCCAGCTCGCCGACGCGCAGATGATGCTCCGATCGCTCGCCAACCATCTCGAGGACATCGAGACTCGAGCCAAGATGGCGACGCTCGGCAGCGGCCTCGACCCCATGGCGACCGACCTCGCCACCCGGGCAATCGACATCGACCCGGAGGCAGAACAGCCATGAACTCGCAGCGATCAGGGCGCCGGACGAATATCCGCAAGCGGGGCTCGACCTACACGTACTACGTCCACGTGCCCGACGGCCGGGGCGGCTACCGACAGATCAGCCGCGGTGGATTCAAGACTCAGCGCGAGGCCGAGGTCGCCCGCGCCGACGCGTTGCACGCCATCTCGAAGGGCACCTACGTGCAGCCGGAGCGTCTGACGCTCGGCGAGTTCCTGACCGATGAATGGCTGCCCTCGAAGGCGCCACCGGTGCTCGAGGAGAGCACGTTCTCGTCGTACCGACGCAAGATCAACAACCACGTCATCCCCTGCATCGGCGGCATCCCGCTGCAGCAGCTCTCCCCCGTCGACCTCAACCGGCTCTACCGCGAGCTGCTCGACGGCGGGCGATGCGCTTCGTACGTGCCGGCTCGCCGCTACCCCGACGCGCTCTACGAGCGGGCCACCGGACTGCACTTCGACGGCCACACCTACGAGGCCACCGCCGAGGTGCTCCGCGACGAATTCCCCGAGCACGCCGAGTCGATCACCCGCCACGTCGTCTCCTCGATCTGCCGCCGAGCCAAGGAGCGGGAAGCGGCCGGGCCGACGAACTCGAACCGGAGCCTGAGCCCGAGGTCGGTCCGCTACGTCCACTCGATCCTGCACGCCGCGTTGAAGGACGCGCTGCGGTGGAACCGGATCGTCCGCAACCCGTCTGATGCCGCCACTCCCCCGCCCGAGTCGTCGACGAAGGGCGGCAAGCCCGGCACCTGGAGCGCCGAGCAGCTCCGCGACTTCCTCGACTTCACCCAGGACTCCCGCTACCTGCCGGCGTGGCTCTTCATCGCCACGAGCGGCTGCCGGCGAGGCGAGTGCCTCGGCCTCCGCTGGGACGGCATCGACCTCGACGGCGCCACCGCATCGCTCTCCCGTCAGGTCACCCTCGTCGACGGCCAAGTGCGCGTGAAGGACCTGCCGAAGACCAAGCGCGGGCACATGATCATCCTCGACCCCACCACGATCGCCATCCTCCGGGGCTGGCGGGCGACGCAGAACGAAGAGCGGCTCCTCGCCGGCGCCGGCTTCCAGAACGACGGGTTCGTGTTCTGCAAGCCCGACGGCACGCCGTACCACCCCGAGCGGTTCTCACGCGAGTTCGACCGCAAGCAGGAGCAGTTCAACAGGGCCCGCGCCGGCGAACCTCTCCCGAGGCTCACCCTTCACGGCCTGCGCCACACCTGGGCCACCCTCGCCCTGCAGGCCGGCATCGACATCAAGATCGTGAGCGACCGTCTCAACCACTCCAGCACCCACATCACCCGCGAGATCTACACCCACGTCACCCCGCCCATGCGCAGCGACGCCGCCGACCGCGTGGCGGAGCAGATCTTCGGGAGAGCGGAGGCTGGCGGGAGCTGAGAGTGCCAACGGTGACCGAGCGGCTACAGAGCCACCTCGCATTCGCCAGACGTAGTGTTCACTCGATGGCGGATCCCACCCCCAACCCGGCTGGAGCCAATGCTCCTAGTTCCGTGATGCGCCAAGCGGCAGATCAGCTCGGTGCCCCGAAAGTCGGCTGACGCTTCGAAGATCTGCGGCCCAGCGAGTTCGGGCGGCCAGGAAACCGACAGGCCCTGGGTGCGGTTCTTCTTGGTCTCGTTGTCATCGTGGTCCTCACGTTCAGCCTCGACGCGCTCAACCTTGACTTCGTCCCTTCTCGGCGACCGAAGGACCCTGCAGCTGGCCTTGCCTCCCTGTGGCAGGTCCAGGCCGCAATGGTCGCGATCGGCTTCCCGCTGCTCGTGCTCTTCATCGAATTCGCGCGATCAAAGGCAGTGCTCGCGAAGAGCTCCGGTGAGATACTCACGCAGGCCACACTCATCGTGCCAGGCCTCGTTTTCCGCGGCTGGCGGCGTGGTTGCGATCGGTGTCGGAGCAGCGTGGCTCCCGACGGATACCTGTCTGGCGATGTTGTTCGCACTCGTCTTCGTCCCATCAGTGGTCGCGCTCGCTGTGGGCGTACTGGACGGCCTTGCGCCTGTTCTTCGACCAGCGAGATCTCCAGCGAAGGTCCCTCGCACTCCTGAAGGACCGGCTTCGCCGGAGCGTCGATCACGCGTGGACCACCGCGCTCGCCAACGAAGTACTCCTTGAATCCTTAAGGGCGACCGGAGCTGAGCGGGCGATCCTCGGGATCGATGAGCTTGCCGATGACCCAAGCTGGATTGTCGTGAGAACAGGGGGAGACGGATCGATCAACGACGTGAACGCTCGGGACTTGCGTGAGGTTCTTGACGAACTGAGCGCATCACGCCTCCCGGCGGCAGAGTTCGCGCCGGACGCCGTCGAGCCGCCTGCAGTTGCGCACGCGGTCCCAGCAGCCCGCATCGTTCGGATGTGCGGTGATCGCGTCTACCTGGGACGCCACTTCTTGCTCTCAGCACCATCGGCCTGGACACTGCCGTCATCGATCGGGTCGAGGCCCGAATCGACGCCTGCTACAAGATCGGACCGTGGGATGACTAGTCCCTCGACGACGTTTCGCACAGAACTGCAGACGCTTCGAGAACAGATCCTCGACGCGATCGAGGCGCATCGGGCTTCGACCTTCGAGGAGGGGGTTCGGCTCTACGAGGAACTCGTGGCTGCCGTTCTCGACCGATTCAAGGAGCTTGGCGACCGAGCTGGTCGCCCACAGCTCGGGCTCTTCAACTACTACGGCCAGGAGATGCAGTGGCTCGAGGATGACATCCGATCGTTTGTCGATCGAGCAGTGGCATCCGGAGTCGCCGACATCGAACGGACTGCACTCGGCCTTCTCTACAGACTCCTCAGTCTTGCGTTCGAGCGACGCGAGCCAAATGCGTTCGGTCAGGTGCTCCAAGTGCAGGAGTTCGCCTACTTCAGGGCGAAGGGATCGATGCAGCAGCAAGCCTGGGAGCGCTTCCGCGGCGGACTCCTCCTGCAGCTTGAGAACTTCGCAGACTTCACGATCGGCCGCAGGATCTCAAAGGATCCTTCAGCGCGTGTTTTCGCGGAGCGTCTAATCGTCACTCTGTCGAATCTCGCTCGCCAGGCTATCGACGCACGATCCGCCGATGACCTCGCCGGATGCGTAGCTACCCTCCGCCGAGCACTGTCGACCTCGCTGAGACTCGCCGACGACGAACACGAATCCATGAGGTCGATCAGAGCCTTCCGTTCGTCAGCGTCTCTTGGATTGGTCGTGTACCTGCTATTGCTCCGTGGCTCCGAGCGAATCGACCCTCCTGAAACGGAGGGGCTGCTCAAGGTCCTCGACGGGGCCGGCGTACCTGCCTCCTGGGCGGGCTTTATGATCGCCAGCCAAGATGTCGGAGCCGATCGCTTCGGCTGGCTGCAGTGGGAGACGAGCCTCCGCGATGAGCGCGTCGGCGTCATTACCTTTGAGCGCTACATCGATCTCGCATTCGCCCGCGAACTACTTGAGGGTCGCGTATCCGAACCGCTCAATTCCACCGCCCAAGGGGCCAGCGATCTCCGCTACACGTTGGAGCGTCTGACTCAGGCGGTTGACGAACTGCTCTCGACCGAGCAGTGGGACTGGCTGGCAACCACAGAGTTGCGATCACGAAGGGAGCCGGTGCTTTCGGAACTGAACGCGGCCATCGAAAACGACATCCGCGATGACGAGGACCAACTGATCTCGCTTCCGCTCGAGAGCAAGCGGATCCAGAAGTTCGTCGATGCGGTCCAGAACCAATGGACAGACCGAGGGGGGCTTCGTCGGCTGTTCACCGAGCGGCAGTCCGAACTGTCGGCGACCCCTGAGTCGGTAAACGACCCGGCCAAGGCCCCGGATGAGTTCGGGCTGAGTCAGCTCGTTCCAAAGGAGTACTTCGCCACCACGCGCGTGCACGCCGAGCCAGACGACCTCGGACGAGAATTCGGGATCGCTCTCGTCCGAGGCGAGGACGTCCAGCTCCTCGCGACCATCAGCTCCGTTCTTCCACATCTGACTGTCCAATCCGACCAGTTCGCTGATGCGGTACGAGCCGCCGCAACCAGACTTCGCAAGCTGGGACGAGACCCCACGATTCTCCTGCTGAACTCGTGGCGCCTCGCAGATCTCCTCGGGATTGGAATCGTCCGGGTCGACGCCGATGAGCCAGCCGATTTCGACGGAACGCCCACCATGCTCCGATACACCGAAGCCGACCTGACGTGTGTCGTCGCAGACTTCTCGGTCGCGGCTGTGATCGATTGGTGGCCAGAGATCGCACAGCGCGACGGCGACCAGGTGGTAGCGGGTGGCCGCCTGGCGGTCGGGGTCGAGGTACTCACGGAGCAGAAGGCCGCGGACATGGCACAGAGCCGGCCGGAGATACTCCGTCGCGATGATGACGAGGCCTACCCAACTGAGCTTGCAGTTCGACGCCTGCGGCAACAGGTGGTCGCTCGAGCATTCGAGCGCTTCTCGGTGAGCACTGGGCCGGCCGACGCCGGCGAGGTGATTCACGTCGAGGGTCTGAGTGATTAGAAATGGAATGAGTTCGGTCGCCCCTGATCGACCGCCGAGTTGAGTCTCCTCGAAATCGTTCGCTGACAAATCGCTGACAAGCGACACAGATCGGGCCTCGGAGCCGATCCAGAAACTGCACTGACCAGCACTTTCGTGCTGGTCAGTTTGTGTCGGAGGGGGGACTTGAACCCCCACGCCCTTGCGGGCACCAGCCCCTCAAGCTGGCGCGTCTGCCTATTCCGCCACTCCGACGTGGCTGCTCAGGGGGCCTTTCCACCCCCGACGAGCGAAGAGTCATCCTAGCGCGGCACGGCTCCCCCTCCGAACCCACACCCGCCGCTGTCCGCCCCGGGCCGCGAGAGGCGACGAGCCGCTACTTGCCCGTCGTTCCCGTGGTGCCTGTCGGCGCCTTGACCTCGACCTTGTTCACGTCGAAGGTGCCGTCGAGCCGGGGTGAATAGCCGTGCACCCGCTTCGACAGCGCCAGCACCTGCCGGTACGACGCCAAGGGCAGCACGGCGTAGTCGGCCATGATCGTGCGCTGGAGGCTCTGGTAGAGCCGTTGGCGCTGAGCCCCGCTCGATGTGGCCGCCGCGGCCCGCAGCTGGGCGTCCACCGCCGGGGAGCTGAACGATGTCGAGTTGTCCAGCGAGGTCGAGAGGAACAGCGGCGACAGGTACGCCCCGGCCGAGGGCCACAGACCGACCCAGCCGGTGCGGAACAGCTGCTGCTTGCCTGTGGTGATGAAGGACTGGTAGGTGGCGAAGGGCTGGGTCACCACCTTCATCGGGATGCCCGCCACCGCCAGCTGGTATCCGACCGTGTTGGCCAGGGCCACATCGCGCGGGTCGTCGTCGGTGTCGATCTCGACCATGGGCACCGCCCCGTCCGGGAACGCCTGGGCCACGAGCGCCTTGGCCACCGCCGTCGAGTACGCGCAGTTCGGTCCGCACGGATCCACCACGGCCCCGGGCACCGCGGCCGGCACCAATCCAGCGCTGGACTCCAGTCCGGGCAGGATGCCCGAGACCACCGCGTCGCGGTTCACGGCCACGATGATGGCCCGCCGGAACAGCGGGTTGGCAAAGGTCGGGCTGGTCAGGTTGATCCCGAAGAACTCCTCGGCGCCCAGCGGCGACTGCAACGTGTAGCCGATCCCGCCGCCGCTGGCGCTGGCCTCGAGGTTCGGCGGTACCTGGGCCCAGTCGGCCTGCCCAGCGTGCACCGCGGCCAGCGCGGCCGTCGCCGTGGGCTCACGGATCAGGTCCACTTCGTCGAGCTCGGCCACCGACCCGGCGCTGCGCACCAGCCGCAGCGTCTTGCCGTCATCGCCCACCAGTTTGAACGACCCGGATCCTTGAGGGGCGTTCAGCGCGACCGTGGTGGGCGCTCCCCCTGCGGTCGTGCCTGTCGTCCCCGTCGACGCCAGTTCGTGACCCGGCTTGATGACTGCGTACACCGGCGAGGCCAACAGCAGCGGCAGCTCGGCGTCGGGTGCGGTCGTGGTGATGCGCAGCGTGCCGTCCCCGGCCGTCAGGCCCGACAACTTCGACGACTTGCCCGCCACCAGGTTGGCGTAGCCCTCGATCACGTCCAGTCGGGCCCCGGCCAGGGTGCTGTCGCCGGTACGGGCCACCGCCGTCAACGAGGCGATGATGTCGGCCGGCGTGACCGTCGAGCCGTCGGCGAAGCGGGCCTGCGGATCGATGGTGAAGGTCCAGGTGGTGCCGACCACTGCCGGCGCGGGCACCGTCGTACCCGCCGAACCATTGGTGGCCGGGGCGCCGGTCGTGCCGGGCGACCTGGGGGCGTTCGACACCCACTTGGTGGCCAGTGCCGGCACCGCCTGGTTGTTGGTCGGGTCGATCGAGGTCAGCCCACGGTCCAGCAGGTTGACGGCCACCATGTCTGCCAGGTTGGTGGGCACCACCCGGGTCGGATCCAGCGTGTCCAGCCCCACCACGGCCAACCGCAGCGTGCCCCCGGTGTGGGTGACCGCCGCGCTGCGACCAGATGAACCGCTCGAGCAGGCCGAGGCTGTCAGGGCGAGGGCGCCGACCGCCGCCAGGGTCCAGCGCAGCGGCGACCTCACCCGTGAACCATCGGTCCCGCTACTTGTCCATCAAGAAGGCGAGTGACACCGACGTGATGGTGAACAGCAGGGAGGCCAAGAGGGTGAGTCGATCGAGGTTCTTCTCCACCACCGTCGATCCAGCGGCCGTGGCCCCCATCCCGCCGCCGAACATGTCGGACAGGCCTCCGCCCTTGCCGCTGTGGAGCAGGATCAGGAAGATCAGCCCACCACAGATGGCCACGTGGACGGTGAGGACGATGATGAGCAGCACGACGCCCCCCGGGGGTCGAGACGGCGGACAGGAAACGTACCCAGGCTAGCAGGGGCCACCCTCCCTCAGGCCATCGCGGAGCGGCGTTCGGGCCCCCAACGCCGTGCACGAACGACCTGGGGCATCAGCTCTTGATTCCCCAGTCCTGCACGTTCCACCACGGCCCGAGGATGGCGTTGTCGCCAACCGGGCCGACGACGGACTTCTGCCACAACACGATGTTGGGCAGCGGATCCAGCGGCATGCTGATGGCCGCGCTGGCCGTCAGTGCGTCCGCCTTCTTGTTGGCCGTGGCCCGAGCCGAGTGGCTGAGGTTGTTGTCGACGGCCGCCAGCTCGGTATCGAGCGTCGGGATGTTGGTCCGGGTCCAGTTGCCGCCGGTGTACGCGGGTGGGGCCGGAATGTTCGCGCTGCACAGGAGGCTGCAGCGACCCGGGTCGATCGTGGTGATCGCCTGCGGGTACAGGGCCAACTGGAAGTCGCCCTGGGGCAGCGCCCGGCCGAGCAGCTCATTGCCGGGAAGGTTGGCCACCGCGAGAATGATGCCCACGGTCCCGAGCTGCTTCTGGAGCGCCCGCTCGATCAGCTCCCGGCGTTCGTTGCCGGTCGTCGATCGAATTGTCAGGGCCAACTCCTGGCCCCCCTTCGAGTAGATGCCGCTCGCGTCCTTGGTGTAGCCGTCACGGGTCAGCAGCGACTGAGCCTTGGCCACATCCCGCTTGTATCCGGCAAACGCGTCCGGGTTCGAGAAGCTGTTGACGATCGGCGCGTTGAGCACGTTCAGCGCCGCCGTCACACCCAGCCTGCCGAACAGCGACTTGACGATGGCATTGCGGTCGATCGAGTAGCCGATGGCCTGACGCACCATCGGGTCGTCGACCGGCGTGACCGCATCGTTCATCCAGATGGCTTCGTAGGAGGCCGTGTCGCCGGTGTAGGACGAGTTTGCCCCGGCGATCCCAGTCCCGATCTGGTTCACCACGTCCATCTGAGGCTGCGGGTAGATCATCTTGACCTGGCCCGACTTGAAGGCCTCGAACTCAGTGGCCGTCGTCGCGACGAGTTGGAAGACGACCTTGTCCAGGTGCGACTTGTCGGGCCCGTACCACTTCGGGTTCGGAACGAGCGTGAGCGACGAGCCCTTGTCCCACGAGGCCATCATGTAGGGACCGCCCGACCAGGCGTAGCCGTCCTTCATGAGGGCGTCCTGATCCTGGCCCTGCAGGATGTGCGCTGGCAGGATGCCGTAGCCACCCCCGAACAGACCCTGCCACGCCGCGTACGGCTTGGAGAAGGTCACGACCGCAGTGTGGGGATCGCTGTCGTCCACGCCCGAGATGTCGTTGTACCCGGTCTGGTCGTAGATGTTCTGCCCGTGGTCGATGTGGTCCCACGTATAGGCGAAGTCTGCCGAGGTGATGGGCACCCCGTCGCTCCAGACGGCCTTGGGGTTGATCTTGTAGGTCACGACCTGATTCGGCGACGTCACCACCGTCGGTGCACCGGCGAGCAGCACGTTGGGCACGTACTCGTAGCTGCCGTCGGACTGTTTGATGGCGTCGAAGGCTCGGGGCATGGTGGGGACGTTCGCATCCCAGTAGCCCCAACCTGGACTGGCACACGTGTCGGTCCAGTCCATGCACGACGGCTCCTGCTCTGCTCCGACGGTGAGCGTTCCTCCCGTCGGGACCGAACTGGGGCTGCTGGCCGGTGCGGTCTTGGTGCCTGAGCTCGAGCAGGCGCCAGCCAGGACCACCAGCGGCAGCAGGACGGCACCGAGAAGAGCCCACGGCCCAGGTGTGCGATTCACAAGTCGCCCATCGCTCTACGGGTGGGAACGTCCTCGAGCACGACGGGCGGGGCCGCCATGGCTGAACGTTGGTCGAATCAACCTCAGACGATAGCACTGGAACAGCACGTGCAGCGCGAGCCTGGGAATGGACCAAGCGTTCCGAGAAGCCCGGCGCCGAGGACGGAAGCCGCGGACGACCTAGTCGTGGTCGAAGCGGACGATGCGGGCGAACTCCTCGGCGTCGAGGCTGGCACCGCCCACCAGGGCACCGTCGACATCGGGCTGGCTCATCAGCTCGGGGGCGTTGTCACCCTTGACCGACCCGCCGTACTGGATCCGCACCGAGGCCGCGGCGTCGGCCCCTGACATCTCGGCCACCGTCGCCCGGATCCAGGCGCACACCGTCTGGGCGTCGGCCGCGGTGGCCGTGCGGCCCGTCCCGATGGCCCAGATGGGCTCGTAAGCGACGACCAGATCTGCGACCTGGCCTGCGGCGACACCGGCCAGGCCGGCGCGGACCTGGCCGGTCACCTTGTCCTGGGTCTGGTCGGCCTCACGTTCGGCCAAACTCTCGCCCACGCACAGGATGGGCGTCATCTGATGGGCCAGGACCGCCACCAGCTTGCGATTGATCATCTCGTCGGTCTCGCCGAACAGCTCACGGCGCTCCGAGTGACCCACGATCACGTAGCGCACGTTCAACTTGGCCAGGAACACCGGCGACACCTCGCCGGTGAACGCGCCCTTCTCCTCCCAATGGCAGTTCTGGGCCCCCAGGGCGATGTCGATCTTCTCCGACTCGAGGAAGGTCTGGGCGCTGCGGATGTCGGTGAACGGGGGGTGAACGGACACGTCCACCTGGTCCAGGTCCGACGACGTCAGCAGGTACCGCAGCTTGTCGAGCGTGGCCACCGTCTCCCAGTGGTTGAGGTTCATCTTCCAGTTGCCGCTGATGAGCGGGCGGCGCGCGCCGGGCCCGTCGGCCGCGGGTGACGGATCAGGCATTGGGTGCTCCTCGGAGAGCTTCGAGGCCGGGGAGATCGCCTTGCTCGAGCAGTTCGAGCGACGCTCCCCCACCAGTGGACACGTGATCGACCTCGCCCTGGAGACCGAAGGCAGCCAGGGCCGCGGCGCTGTCGCCCCCGCCCACCACGGTGAAGGCCCGCGAGTCGGCCATGGCGTCGGCCACCGTGCGGGTGCCGGCCACGAACCGGGGATCCTCGAACACGCCCATGGGGCCGTTCCAGAACACCGTCCGGGCCTCGCCGATCAGGTCGGTGAACTCGGCCGCCGAGCCCGGCCCGATGTCGAGGCCCATCCACCCGTCGGGGATCTCGACGCCCAGCTGGCGCACCTCGCCCCCCGCGGCGGGGTCGCCGATCTTGCCCCCGGGGCCAAGGGCAGTGATGTCGTGAGGCAGCGTCAGCGGCGCGCCCGAGTCGAGCAGCGCGCCGGCAGGTGTCGATCTGGTCGGTCTCCACCAAGCTGGCGCCGATGTGGTGACCCTGGGCGGCCAGGAAGGTGAAGCACATGCCGCCTCCGATGATCAGGCGGTCGGCCACCTGGGCCAGGGCGCTGATCACGCCCAGCTTGTCGCTCACCTTCGAGCCACCCAGCACGACCACGAACGGTCGGCGCGGGTCGTCACGCAACGGCAGCAGCACCTCCACCTCGCGGGCCAGCAGCAGGCCGGCCGCGCTGGGCAGGAACCGGGGCGGCCCCACGATCGAGGCGTGGGCTCGGTGCGAGGCCCCGAAGGCGTCGTTGACATAGACGTCCTGGCCCTCGATGAGGCGCTGCACGAAGGCGGGATCGTTCGCCGTCTCGCCCGGATCGAAGCGCAGGTTCTCGAGCAGCTCGACGCCCGGGGCCAGCTCGGCCAGGCGCTGGCGCACCGGTTCCACCGAGTAGCGGGGATCGGGAGTGCCTTTGGGCCGACCCAGATGGGTGCAGGCCGTGACGGTGGCCCCCTGGGTCCGCAACCACTCGATGGTGGGCAGGGCCGCCCGGATGCGTAGGTCGTCGGTGATGCGACCGTCGTCGATCGGGACGTTGAAGTCGGCCCGCAGCAGGACCGCGCGCGCCGTCGAGGTCGCCCAGATCGGTCAGTTGGGGGACGCTCACTGGTTGGCGGCGCCCACGATCCCGACGAGGTCGACCAGCCGGTTGGAATAGCCCCACTCGTTGTCGTACCAGCCAAGGATCTTGACCAGGTTGCCCATGGCCATGGTCAGCTTCGAGTCGAAGGTGCACGACGCCGGCGAGCCCACGATGTCGCTGGAGACCAGCGGATCGTCGCTGTAGACCAGCACGCTGGAGAGCGGCCCGCTGGTGGCCGCGGCCCGGAAGGCGTCGTTGATCTCCTCCACGGTCACGTCCCGGCCGAGCACACCCACGAAGTCGGTGATCGAGCCGTCTGGGGTGGGCACCCGCAGGGAGGTCCCGTCCAGCTTGCCGTTGAGCGACTGCAGCACCAGCCCGGTGGCCCGGGCGGCTCCCGTGGAAGCCGGGATGATGTTGATGGCCGCGGCCCGGGCGCGGCGGGCGTCGCTGTGGGGCCCGTCGACCAGGTTCTGATCGCCGGTGTAGGAGTGGATCGTGGTCATCAGGCCCTTCTCCACGCCGAAGGCCTGGTCGAGCACCTGCACCATGGGCACGAAGCAGTTGGTGGTGCACGAGGCGTTCGACACCACCCTGTGGGCGTCGGGGTCGAAGGTGTCGTCGTTGACCCCCACCACGAAGGTGGCGTCGGCACCGGTGGCCGGGGCCGAGATGATCACCCGCGGGGCGCCGGCCTCCAGGTGGGCGGCCGCCTTCTCGCGGGCGGTGAAGAAGCCAGTGGACTCCACCACCACGTCGACGCCCAGGTCGCCCCAGGGCAGGGCCTTGGGGTCGCGCTCGGCGGTGATCTGCAGCAGCGTGCCGTCGACCTCGATGCCCTTGTCGGTGGGCACCACCGAGGCGTCGAGGCGACCCATCACCGAGTCGAACTTGAGCAGGTGGGCCATGTCGGCCACGGAACCGAGATCGTTGGCGGACACGATCTCGATGTCGGCCTCCGATTCGCGTACTGCTCGGAAGAAGTTCCGGCCGATGCGGCCGAATCCGTTGACGCCGACTCGAATGGTCATGTGCTGCTGCCTCCCTGATGACGGCGAACTGCCGAACGGTTGGCCCTATCCGATCATGTCGGACGAGACCCTGCCAGTCCGAGGGCGTCGGCCATCGCTAGAATACGGTTGTGCCTGGCCTCGAGACGGGCTCGGCCGGGATGCGATCCGACGAGCAGGCAGACCCGATCGAGGCGAGTTGGGCCGACGTCACCAGGGTGAACCCACCCTGGTCGGCGAACGCAACCCGCCTGGGGTGGCTCGTGGTCTTGCTGGGCACGGTCTTCCGGCTGCGTCAGTACCTGGCGGACCGGTCGCTGTGGCGGGACGAAGCCGCCCTCGTCTACAACGTTCTCCACCGCGGCTACGGGGGGTTCAGCCGCCCCCTGTCCTTCGAGCAGGGGAGCCCTCCGGGCTTCCTGTACGGCGAGAAGGCCGTCACGCAGCTGTTCGGGGGGAGCGAACTGGCGTTGCGAGCCATTCCGCTGATCGCCGCCATCGCCGCCCTGGGGATCGCCTTCGTGTTGGTGCGCAGACATCTGGGCCAGACGGCGGGGCTCGTGTCCCTCTGCCTGTGCGCCACCAGCCCGTGGCTCGTCTACTACGCCAGCGAGGTCAAGCAGTACTCGGTCGACGTGTTCATGGCCGAGCTCGTGGTGCTGGCCGCATCCCAGGTGTGGCGGACGGGTTACACCCGTCGGTCGTGCGCGCTGCTCGCCCTGGCCGGAGCAGTGGCCATCCCGTTCTCCCACGCCACCACCTTCGTCCTCGGCGCGGTGGGACTGGTGCTGGCGTGGCCGGTGGTGCGTCGCCGCGACAACGCCCGCCTGCGCAACCTGGTGGGCGTGGCGGTCCTCTGGATGCTGGTGTGGATCCCGATGTACCTGGCGTTCGATCGACGTCTCGACAACGACGCCTTCCTGCGACACTTCTGGGCCAACGCCTTCCTGCCCCTGCCGCCGACCGACCATGCTGGCCTGAGCCGCTGGGGCACTTCGCTCGTCACCTACTACGGCATGTTGAGCGGCAACGCCGCGCTCACATGGGTGTTCGCCCCGCTGACCATCGTTGGGATCCTCGTGCTGTGGCAGCGCCAGCGCGGCGTGTTGGCCGTGGTTCTCGGACCCTGGCTGGCCGTGGTGGTGGCCTCGTCGGTCCAGCTGTACCCGGCCACCGAGCGCCTCGTCCTCTTCCTCGTCCCGTCGGTGGCCGTGCTGGTGGGCGTGGGAACCGCCGAAGTGGCCGGATGGCTGAGCACCCGGTCCGAACTGCTCGGCGTAGTGGCGATCGCGGTCGTCCTGATCCTCAACTCGGCGGTCACCCTCCACCGCGTCGCGCAGCCCGACCAGATCGAAGAGCTCCGCCCCCTCCTCGGCCACCTGCAGGCCCAGATCCGGTCCGGAGACGCGGTGTACGTGGTACCCACCGCTGTGCCCGCCTTCGACTACTACCGACCGGGGCTCCACCTGCGCGGCGCCCCGGTGGTCCTCGGCTCCGCCGGCTTCGACGACACCGGCGCGATCCGCTCCCAGATCGGACCGCTCCAGGCCCATGCCGCGCGTGTGGCTGGTGACCAGCGCCTACTGGCAGCCGCCCGGCCACATCACCCCGGCGGCCAGCAAGGCCTTCGACCAGATCGGCCGCCGGATCGAGGAGTTCGACGCCACCGGCTCGTCGATCCTGCTCTACCAGACCTTCCCGACCGGAGGCTGACCCCCGCTCAGCGCTCGATGTCGCGGTGGGTGACCTTGGGGTCGTAGCCCCGGGCGCGCAGCCGGCTGGCCACCTCCTCGGCGATGGCCACCGACCGGTGGTTCCCTCCGGTGCAGCCCAGCGCCAGGGTCAGGTAGCTCTTGCCCTCGTGCACGTAGGCGGGGAGCAACAGGTCGAGCAGGGACAGCAACTCGTCGAGGAACTGGCCCGACACCGGTTGGTCGAGCACGTAGCGCCGAACCGGCTCGTCGAGGCCGGTCAGGTCGCGCAGGTCCTCCACCCAGTGGGGGTTGGGCAGGAACCGGCAGTCGATGACCAGGTCGGTGTCGAGCGGCAGGCCGTGCTTGTAGCCGAACGAGGTCAGGGTGGTCTGCATGCCGGAATCCGAGGCCGCCTCGGGGAACAGGTCGAGCATGCGGACCCGGAGCTGGTGCACGTTGAGGTCGGACGTGTCGACCACCACGTCGGCTTCGGCCTTCACCGGCTCCAGCACCCGACGCTCGGCCTCGATGGCTTCGGCCAGACTCAGCTCGCCGGCCAGAGGGTGGCGGCGACGGGTGCTCTCGTAGCGTCGCACCAGCACATCGGTCGACGCCTCCAGGAACACGATGCGCAGGCGAACGCCTTGGTCCTCCAACATCTTGAGCGCCGGCAGCACCTCGTCGTGGTACGGGCCCGTCCCGACCACCAGCACCACCTTGGCGATGCTCGAGCCCGGCGAGCTGGCCAGCTCGGACACCTTGGGGATGAGCAGGGGCGGCAGGTTGTCGATGACGAACCAGCCCAGGTCCTCGAGGATGTCAGCCGCCTGGGACCGGCCCGCCCCGGACAGGCCGGTGATCACGATGAACTCGTTCACCGCCCCAGCCTACCGGTGGCTCGCCGCCCGGATCGGTCCCCTACCGGCACCGCCGGACGTCGAGCACGTACACCGGGCCGAAGTCGACCGCGCCGGTGGCGTCGCCCACCCCCAGACGGGTCGGCGAGGCCCACAGGACCCGGGCGCAGGACAGCGCAGCCAGCTCGGCGTCGTCGAGCCGGTTCACCAGCACGTCCACCCGGGTGTCGGCGATCTCTTGGTGCAGCGAGGCGCCCTGGGCGGCCAGCGCGGCGTAGGCATAATCCTCGACCAGGCCGTCCAGGTTGACCACCGGGTGGAGCCCGTCGAGGCGGTACCCGACCACGCCCGCATCGGAGGCGCCATAGCGACCCGGGGGCCCGTGCGCCACCACCCAGTCGACGGCCTGGTCGAGCTGACCCTGCCAGGAGGTGGGATCGTCGTGGGTCGATCGGGCCGTCGCCAGCTGCGAGCCGTTGAGCGGCAGGGCGACGAGGACCAGGCAGACCACGGCCACGATGCCCTGCGGCTCGGATCGCGCCCATGCCCGCCGGGCTCCGACCCAGGCGAGCGCCCCCACGGCGAACGGGAAGGCGAACCGCTGTGGGGTGAGGTACCAGACGTTCACCCACGGCGTGGCCGTGACCAGGTCGAACAGCACCTTGGCCACGAGCAGGACCGCCACGGTGGCCAGCGTCCAGCAGGTGGCGGCGGTGCGGACCGGATCGTCGGGGATCGGTGGATCGGGCCGGCCCCGGCGACGGACCAGGGCCACGGTCCCCCACGCGGCCAGCCCGAAGAGCACGACGGAGAGCACCAGGCCGATGACGGGGACGTCGCGCACCGGCGAGTCGCGGGCCAGGTCGATCAACGACTGGGCACACGACCTGGCCACCCGGGCCAGGTACTGGAGGTAACGGCCGCTGAAGTGGCCACCCTGCTGGGCGACGACCCCGTCGACCATGTGCTGCTTGACCGCGGCGCTGGTGGTCAACACGTGGTGGTAGCGGATCCAGAACCAGACCACCCAGGGCACCCCGATCAGCCCTCCAACGGCCCATGCCCCCGCCGGCCGCCAGGTCCGGGCCCGCCACACCATGACTGCCGGCACCAGCCAGATGACCGCGACCATGTCGAGCCGGGCCAGCACCAGCACAGCGCTGAGCGCCCCGACCAGCGCGGCGCGGCGGGTGGACGGCGCTTCGAAGTACCAGACCAGGGCGGTGACCACCAGGGCCAGGCACAGCAGCGAGAGGGCGCCTTCCATGCCGTCGACGAAGCTGGTCATGGCGTCGCGCCCGTGGACCACCAGGACGGCGCCCATGAGGGCGGGCCCGGGGCCGAGCCAACTCCACACCACCCGGATGATCAACGCCAGCGCGGCGAAGGTCAGGACCAGGCAGACCAGCAGGTCCGCCCGCACGAACGCGGTCTGGCCGCCGACGCCGAGACCCACACCGGCCAGGATCCACTGCCAGAGGGGATGGAAGCCGTTGGTGGCATGGATCCCGTCGAAGCTGAAGCCCTGTCCGTGGTCGATGCGTCGAGCGATCTCCAGGTAGTAGAAGGCGTCGTCCGGGGTCCGGCCGACCAGCCACTGCCGGCTGGCCCGCAGGATGACCAGCGCTTCGATCAGGAACGGCGCCACTACCGCCGCCCACCCGACGAGGATGCCGTGCCGGGTAACGCGCGACCGGGCCGGCAGGGACTGCTCGTCGGCCGCGGCGCCAGCGCGACTTCCGAGGGCGGTCATCGATCGAGTTTACGACCCGAGGTCCGCTCGACTTGAGCCGGGCGGCACGGGTTGCGGGCTCGGCGCCCGCCGCGCCACGAGGACCGCCAGGCGGGGGATGGTGGCCGCGTCGCCGTACTCGGGCGCACGGGCCAGGAAACCCGCAGGTGGAGGCGGCTCGAGCATGCGCTCGAAGGCCAGTCCGCTGGCCATCATGGTGTTGAGGTAGCGGCTGAGGGGACGGTGCACGAAGCGGATGAACACGCCGGCCTGCACCTGCTCCATGGTCGAGCCCTCGCTCAGGTAGGGCCCGATGCGCCAGTACTGCTCAGGCGGATCGAGGATCTGGTCGTCGATCCATCCGCTGCCAGGGGTCTGCAGCAGTGGATGGTTCAGGAACAGCAGGAACCGTCCCTCCGGGCGCAGCACCCGGGCGGCCTCGCCCAACGCCTCGTCCAGGTCGTCGATGTGCTCGAAGACCAGACAGGCCACCGCCGCGTCGAACGAGGCGTCGGCGAAAGGCAGGGCCGCGGCCCCGGCTCGCAGGTAGGCGACCGACGGGCCGCGCCGGCGGGCCTCCGACACCTGGCCGGCGGTTGGATCGAGCCCGACCACGTACGAACCGTTGGCCTGCTGGAGGCGCCGGGCCACCTGGCCTTCGCCGGTGCCCGATGTCGAGGACGCGATCGAAGCCGGCCAGCCACGCCTCGGCCAACGGCAGGATCTGCTCGGCGTACTCGGGATCCACGCCGTCGGTGAACTCGCGCTGCCACCAGCCGGCATGATCCTCCCACGAGTCTCGGGTCATCGGGCCGGGGCATGGATCTTGTCGTACACCGCCTGGGCCACCGCATCGGGCAGCCAGGCCAGCTCGAGCAGGTTCTCGAGCGATGCTCGCTTGACCGCACCGACCCCGCCGAGCTCCTTGACCAGCCGCTTCTGGCGCACCGGACCCAGGCCCGGGATGTCGTCGAGGACCGACCGGGTCATGCGCTTGCCTCGCAGCTCGCGGTGGTAGGTGATGGCGAAGCGGTGGGCCTCGTCGCGCACCCGCTGGAGCAGGTACAGCGCCTCGCTCTGGCGGGGGATGCGCACCGGCTCGGACCGGCCCGGCACGTACACCTCCTCGAACCGCTTGGCCAGCGAGGCGACGGGGATCTCGTCGGTCAAGCCGAGCTCGTCCACGACCCGCTCAGCCACGCTGAGCTGGCCCTTGCCCCCGTCGACCAGCAGCAGCTGGGGCGGGTAGGCGAAGCGCCCCCGCTCGCTGGCCGGGCGCTCCCGTTCGACCAGGTAGTTGGTCAGCCGGCGGGTGAGCACCTCCTCCATGGCCGCGAAGTCGTCGTTGCCCTGGTCACCCTTGATCTTGAACCGTCGGTACTGGCTCTTGGCCGGCAGCCCGTCCTCCAGCACCACCATGGAGCCCACGTAGTCGCTGCCCTGGATGTGGCTCATGTCGTAGCACTCGATGCGCAGGGGGGCGGCGGGCAGGCCCAGCGCCTCCTGAAGCTCGTTGAGGGCCTTGGCCCGGGTGTTGTGGTCGCGAGGCGCGGCGCAACCGGTGGCGGGTGAACTCCTCGGTGGCGTTGCGGGTCACGGTCTCCAGCAGCGCCCGCTTGTCGCCCCGCTGGGGCACGCGGATGGTGACCCGCGAGCCGCGCTGCTCGGTCAGCCACCGCTGGTAGAGGTCGGGGTCGGCCGATTCGACCGGCACCAGCACCTGCTTGGGCACTCCCATCGGCGGCGGGTCGTAGTAGAGGCCCTCGAGCACCGAGTCCACCAGCTCGCCCGGGGTCACGTCCTCGACCTTGTCGATCACGAACCCCTTGCGACCCACCACCCGACCTCGACGCACGAAGAAGACCTGCACCGCCGCCTCCAGCTCGTCGTCGGCGATGCCCACCACGTCGACGTCCTCGGCCTTGTCCACCACCATCTGCTGCTTGGCGATGGCCTTGCGCACCGCGTCGAGCCGGTCGCGCAGCCGGGCCGCCCGCTCGAACTCCAGCTCGTCGGCCGCCTCGCGCATCTCGGTCTCGAGCCGGCCCACGATGGCGTCGGTGTGGCCGTCCAGGAAGTCGATCAGCTCGGCGACCAACACGTCGTAGGCCACACGGTCGATCTCGCCCACGCACGGGCCCGAGCACTTCTCGATGTGGAACAGCAGGCAGGGGCGCCCCAGCTTCTGGTGACGCCCCAGCTTGTTGTCCGAGCACGTGCGGACGGGGAAGGTGCGCAGCAGCAGGTCGAGCGTCTCGCGGATGGCGTAGGCGTGGCCGTAGGGCCCGAAGTAGCGCACGCCCTTGCGCTTGGTACCACGCATGACCATGGCCCGGGGCCACTCGTCGTCGAGGGTGACGGCCAGGAACGGGTAGCTCTTGTCGTCCTTGAGGCGGATGTTGAAGCGGGGCTGGTAGCGCTTGATCAGGCTGTACTCGAGCATCAGCGCTTCGACGTCGTTGCGCACCTGGATCCACTCGACCGACTCGGCCGTCGCCACCATCTGGGCGGTGCGGGCCGGCAGGTTGGCCGGGTTCTGGAAGTAGTTGGACAGCCGGGACCGCAGGTTCTTGGCCTTGCCCACGTAGATGACCCGGCCCTGGGCGTCTTTGAACTGGTAGCTGCCCGGCGTGTCGGGGATGGTGCCCCCGGCGGGTCGTTGGATCACGTCTCCATCCTGCCCGAAGCCACGGTCGGTGCGGCGCAGGCGGATTGGCCCTAGAGTGACGGATGCCGGCCTGGTATCCGGCGACATATCGGCTCCGAGACCGACATCCCCGTGGCGTGGCGACCAGGCTGTCCCCACCGGTCACATCGGAGCCCTCCTCGACGGAGGTCGACCCACATCATGCTGCGGCTCCAAGCTCCGCTCCCCGAGCGGTACACCGATGCACCCCTGCCCGAGCTCGAGGCGATCATCGCCGCCGCCAAGGCTCAGCTGGGCGACCGGCTGTTCATCCTCGGCCACCACTACCAGCGCGACGAGGTCATGCGCTGGGCCGACGCCCGCGGCGATTCGTTCCGCCTGTCGGTGCTGGCCCAGCAGCGGCCCGCAGGCCGACTACATCGTGTTCTGCGGCGTGCACTTCATGGCCGAGTCGGCCGACGTGCTCACCGGCGACCACCAGCAGGTGATCCTGCCCGACCTGAACGCGGGCTGCTCCATGGCCGACATGGCCGACATCGACCAGGTCACGACGCCTGGGACGAGCTGGCCCAGGTGACCGACGTCGAGCGCCTGGTGCCGATCACCTACATGAACTCGTCCGCCGCGCTCAAGGCGTTCGTGGGCGAGCACGGCGGTGCGGTGTGCACCTCGACCAACGCCCGGGCCGTGCTGGAGTGGGCCTTCGGTGACGTGGCCGCCGGGGGTGCGGGTGGTCGACAGGTGCTGTTCTTCCCCGATCAGCACCTGGGCCGCAACACCGGCCACCAGATGGGCTACACCGAGGCCGACATGCGGGTGTGGGACCCGCGCCAGGAGCTGGGCGGGCTCGACGAGGTCGAGGCCAAGCAGGCCACCTTCCTGCTCTGGAAGGGCCACTGCTCGGTCCACCAGCGCTTCCGCCCCGCCCACATCGAGGCCTTCCGCGCCGAGCACCCCGACGGGATCGTCATCGCCCACCCCGAGTGCGCCCACGACGTGTGCGAGCTGGCCGACCAGGTCGGTTCGACCGACTTCATCATCAAGGCGGTGGAGGCCGCTCCGGCCGGCTCCACCATCGCGGTGGCCACCGAGATCCACCTGGTGCAGCGCCTCGACGCCGAGACACCCCGACAAGCAGGTCGTCTCGCTCGACCCGCTCATCTGCCCGTGCTCCACCATGTTCCGCATCGACGCCCCCCACCTGGCCTGGGTGCTCGAGAACCTGGTGGCGGGTCAGGTGGTCAACCGCATCACCGTCGATGCCGATGTGACCCAGTGGGCCCAGGTGGCCCTCGATCGCATGCTGGCCATCACCTGACCCTGACTCCACCGGAACACCGCGCCTGATCGGGGTGTCCGGTGGGCGGGTCGGCGGCACCACGCGCCAACCGGGGTCAGGTGTCAGCCATGATGGATGGACCATGGACCTGTCAGGCAAGACCATCCTGCTGACCGGCGGCACCGGTTCGTTCGGCACCGCCTTCGTCGAGCGCGTGACTCACCGAGTGGCCCGACGCCACCATCCGGATCTACTCGCGTGACGAGTTGAAGCAGTCCGAGCTGGCCAAGCGCTTCGGTGACGAGCAGCTGCGCTACTTCATCGGCGACATCCGCAACCGGGCCCGCCTGTCCCGTGCCACCCAGGGCGCCGACATCATCGTGCACGCCGCGGCCATGAAGCAGGTGCCGGCCTGCGAGTACAACCCCTTCGAGGCCGTCCAGACCAACGTCCTCGGCGCCCAGCACGTGGTCGACGCGGCCATCGACGCCGGCGTCGAGAAGGTGATGGCCCTGAGCACCGACAAGGCCGTGAACCCGGTGAACATCTACGGGGCCACCAAGCTGTGCGAGGAGAAGATCATCGTCCAGGGCAACGCCTACGCGGCCCAGTCGGCCACCCGTCTGGCCTGCGTCCGGTACGGCAACGTGGTGGGGTCGCGGGGGTCGGTGGTCCCGCTGTTCCGCGAGCAGATCGCCCAGGGGCGCCTGACCATCACCGACGCCCGCATGACCCGGTTCTGGATCACGCTGGACCAGGCCGTCGACCTGGTGCTGTTCGGCCTCGACGCCATGGTGGGCGGCGAGATCTTCATCCCCAAGATCCCCTCCATGCACGTCACCGACCTGGCCGAGGCCATGGCGCCGGGCCTGCCGGTCGACATGATCGGGATCCGGCCCGGCGAGAAGCTCCACGAGGTCCTGTTGACCAGCGACGAGAGCCGCCACGCCCTCGACGTGGGCGACGCCTACGTGGTGCTGCCCGAGCACCCGTGGTGGAACGCCCGGCCGGGTTGGATCGAGGGCAAGCCGATCGACGACGACTTCACCTACGCCAGCGACACCAACGACTGGTGGCTGACCGCCGACGAGTTGCAGAGCCTCATCCCGTGATCCCCTACGGCCACCAGCACGTCGACGACGACGACATCGCCGCCGTGGTGGCCGTGCTCAAGAGCGACTGGTTGACCCGGGGCCCGGCCGTCGACCGCTTCGAGCAGCGCATGCGCGAGGTCACCGGCGCCCGCCACGCGGTGGCCTTCGCCAACGGCACCGCCGCCCTCCACGGCGCCACCCACGCCGCCGGCCTGGGGCCGGGCCACACGGTGGCCACCTCACCCCTGTCGTTCGCGGCCAGCGCCAACTGCGTTCGCTACGTGGGCGCCCAGGTGCGCTTCCTCGACATCGATCCCGCCACCCTCAACGTGGACCCGGCCGCGGTGCCCGCCGGGCTCGACGGCCTGGTGGCGGTGCACTACGCCGGCCTGCCCATGGACCTGGCCGCCCTGCCCACCGGCGCGGATCGACCCCGGGTGGTCATCGAGGACGCGGCGCACGCCCTGGGCGCCCCACACCCGACGGGCCGGTGGGCAACTGCGCCCACAGCGACCTGTGCTGCTTCTCGTTCCACCCGGTCAAGGTGGTGACCACCGGCGAGGGCGGGGTCGGTCACCACCAACTCCGACGAGCTGGCCGACCGGCTGCGCACGCTTCCGCCACCACGGCATCCGCCCGGATCCCGACGCTGGCGGCCTGGGCCTACGACATCCCCGAGCTGGGCTACAACTACCGGCTCACCGACATCCAGGCCGCGCTGGGCACCAGCCAGCTGGACAAGCTCGAGCGCTTCGTGGGCCAGCGAAACGAGCGGGCCGAGCGATACCGCCGACGGCCTGGCCGGCATCGAGGGCGTGCAGCCTGCCACCGGCCGCGCCCGGACGGGCTCCGCCACGCCTACCACCTGTTCGCCGTCCAGGTGGCCGACCGGGCCGCGGGTGCACGCCGAGCTGCACCGGCTGGGCATCGCCGTCCAGGTCCACTTCGTGCCCACCTACCGCTTCGCCGCCTACGCCGACCTGGGCCTGGACCCGGACACCCACGCCTCCGCGTTCCCCGCCACCGAAGCCGCCTACGCCGGCCTGCTGTCGCTGCCCCTGTTCCCCGACCTGACCCATGACGACCAGCAGACGGTGATCGATGCCCTCATCGGGATCGTGAGCAGCGGTCGATGAGCGGTCTGGCCCAGTCCCGTTCGTGGTGGGCCCGCGCCGAACGGGTCATCCCGCTGGGCACCCAGACGCTGTCCAAGAGCCCGACTCAGTTCGTCCAGGGCGGTCTCCCCCATCTTCCTGGCCCGCGGCTCGGGATCGCACGTGTGGGACGTCGACGGCAACGAGTACGTGGACTTCCCCATGGCCCTGGGACCGATCATCCTGGGCTACGCCGAGCCGGCGGTGGACGAGGCGGTGCGACGCCAACTGGCCGACGGCATCACCTTCACGCTGATGCATCCGCTCGAGGTGGAGGTGGCCGAGCGCATCGTGGCCATGTGCCCCGGCGTGGAGGCCGTCCGCTTCGCCAAGAGCGGGTCCGACGCCCTCAGCGGCGCGGTGCGTGCGGCCCGGGCCTACACCGGGCGCGACCACGTGCTGGTCGGCGGCTATCACGGGTGGCACGACTGGTACATCGGCACCACCACCCGCGATCGCGGCGTACCCGGCGTCACCCGGCAGCTCACCACCGCCTTCCCCTACGGCGACCGCGAGAGCCTCGAGCTGGTGCTCGACCAGCACCGCGACCAGGTGGCGGCGGTGATCCTCGAGCCCTCGGGCGCCACCGTGCCCGACGCCCGGCTACCTGCAGCGGTGGTCGACGCGGCCCACCGCCACGGCGCGCTGTGCGTGTTCGACGAGATCATCACCGGCTTCCGCCTGGCTCCAGGCGGCGCGCGCCCAGCGCTACGGCGTGACCCCGGACCTGGCCTGCTACGGCAAGGCGCTGGGCAACGGCATGCCGGTGTCGGCCGTGGGCGGGTCCTGGGAGCACATGGCCGTGTTCGAGGAGGTCTTCTTCTCCGGCACCCACGGCGGCGAGGCCTTGTCGCTGGCCGCGGCCCGGGCGGTGCTCGACACGCTGGCCGACGGAACCGTCCTGGCCCAGATCGAGCAGCTGGGCCGGCACGCTGCTCGATGGCATCCGCGACCTGATCGGGCGCCACGACGTGGGCCCACCGGGTGTCGGTGGGCGGCGAGCCGCAGCGGGCCGTGGTCGGCTTCCCGGGGCCCGACTCGCTGGTGGACAAGAGCTGGGTGCAACAGACGATGGCCGAGCACGGCGTGATGTTCAACGGATCGATGTTCATCTGCGCCCGCCACACCCCGGCGGATCTGGACCGGGCGATCACCGCGTTCGACGAAGCCTTCGCGGCCCTGGCGGGCGAGGAGTCGGTGGCGCCCGCGGCTGAAGGGTCCGGCCGTCCAGCCCGTCTTCCGCACCCCGTGAGCCCGGCCGCCCGTCCCGAGATCCTGGTGCTCGGCGCCGGATCCATCGGGTCTCGCCATGTGACCAACCTGGTCGGTCTCGGCGCCAGGGTCACCTGCACCGATCCCGACCTCGACCGAGCCCGGTCCACCGACGCCCAGGCCGCGGTGCCCTTCGACCTGGACCGGCTGGCCGGCTACGACGGGATCGTGGTGGCCAGCCCCACCCGGCTGCACCTCGAGCAGGCTCGGGCCGCGGTGGCCGCCGGCGCCGCGGTCCTGGTGGAGAAACCTCTGGCGGAGCGCAGTGACGGCGTCGACGCCCTCGTGGCGGAGGCCGGATCCCGGCTGATGGTGGGCTACAACCTGCGCCTGCATCGACCCATCCAGGAGCTGGTGGCCAGCGTCGAGTCCGGACAGATCGGATCACCGGTGTCGGTCCGCCTGTGGTTCGGCAGCTGGTTGCCGGACTGGCGGCCCGACGTCGACTACCGCACCACCTACTCGGCCCGGGCGGATCTGGGCGGTGGGGTGCTCAACGACGCCATCCACGAGCTCGACCTGGCCGTGTGGCTGCTGCGGTCCCGACCTGCGGGTGGTCGTCGGCCGTGGTCGATCGCCTGGGTCCCCTCGAGATCGACGTGGAGGACACCGTCCGGGCCCTGCTGGTCGACCCCGACGGGATGCCGGTCGCTGTCGAGCTGGACTACCTGAGCCGGCGCTACCGCCGAGGCATCGAGGTGATCGGGACCGAGGCCACCGTCCGGTTGGACTGGAGCCGGTCGGTGCTCGAGCTGGAGACGGCCGAGGGCGTCGAGGCCACTCCGGCGGACACCCCTGTGGACGTCTCCTACGAGCGTGAGGCCCGGGCCTTCCTGGACGTGGTGGCCGGCATGGCTCCGGCCCCGGTGGACGGGGCCACCGGGGCGGTGTCGTTGCAGTTGGCCGAAGCGATCCGTGCGGCAGCCCGATGACCGCCATCGCCGTCGTCCAGGCCCGGATGGGCTCGACCCGCCTGCCGGGCAAGGTGCTGATGGATTTGGGCGGACGACCCGCCCTGGACCTCATGCTGGAGCGGCTCTCCCCGCGCTCGGCCGGGGCCTGGATCAACTGATCGTGGCCACCAGCACCTTGCCGGCCGACGACGCGGTGGCCGAGGTGGCCCGCGCCGCCGGTGTCGCCGTGGTCCGGGGATCGGAGACCGACGTGTTGGCCCGCTTCGTTTCGGCCCTCGACGCCTACCCGGCCGACACGTTGGTGCGCCTCACGGCGGACTGCCCGCTGGCGGACCCCGAGATCGTGATCCAGGCCTTGGATGTCCATGCCGCCGCGGGCGCGGACTACACGTCCAACACGTTGATCCGGACCTTTCCCGACGGTCTGGACGTGGAGGTGGTGGCGGCCGACGCGCTCCGGGTGGCGGCGGTCGAGGCGCACGATGCCGTCGAGCGCGAGCACGTCACCCCGTTCGTCTACCGCCGGCCCGGTCGGTTCGCTCTGCGAGCCTTCCGTTCGGGCGCCGACCTGGCCGACGAACGTTGGACCGTGGACACGGACGACGACCTGGGCGACCTCCGGCGGGTCATCGATCGCCTGGGCTCCCCCGCCACTGCTTCTTGGCGCGAAGTGCTGGCCGTGGCCGGCGCCCATCGCCGGCCCACCCCTGGCCAGCTGTGGCTGCGACCCTTCGATCCCGAAGACCAGCCCCGGTTGACGGCGCTGGGCCAGCCCGTACCGGACCGAGCGGCGGAGGATCCCGACGATGCGGCATCGCGCACGTGGACGGCCGAGGTGGACGCCATCCCCCGGGGCTGGATCAGCGTGGCCGTGACTGACGGGGTCGGCCGACTGGAGTGGTCGCTGGCCGACGCCGACCTCGACGCGGTCCGCCATCTGCTCGACGAACGCCTCGCCGCCGACCGGCAGGTGCTGTCGCTGGTCGGCGGCTGAGGCTCACTCGACCAGGTCCCAGCTCAACGCCGTCCCGGCCGCGATGGCACGGGCCGCCCGGCGACCCACGACCCGGTCCAGGTCGTCCGGTGCCAGCCCGCCGGCCGGGCGCAGGGCGGCCAGGTTGTCCGGGCTGAACTCGTCGCCGGCGGCCACATCCCGGGTCACCCACACCGATCGCCGGAAGCTCAGGCTGGGGACCTCGCTCGGCGAGGGGCCGTAGCGCACCCTCCCCAGCGCGGCTTCGACGTCGCGGATGGCCTGCACGGTGGCGGCCAGCTCCTGGGGCTCGAGCGAGAAGGCGGCATCGGGTCCGCCGTCGGCACGGTCCAGGGTCAGGTGCTTCTCCACCAGGCAGGCCCCGAGGGCGATGGCCGCGGTGACCGCGGTGAGACCGAGCGTGTGATCAGACAGACCGACCGGCACCGACCAGCGATCGATCATGTCGGGGATGGTGCGCAGATCCATCTCGTCGCTGGGAGCCGGGTAGGAGCTGTTGCACCGCAGCAGCGCAACGCCGCCGGCACCAGCCTCGGTGGCCGCCTTCACCGCCGCGTCGATCTCGTGACGGCTGGCCATGCCCGTGGACATGATCAGCGGGCGGCCCTGGGCCGCGGCACGCCGGATGAGGGGTAGGTCAACCAGCTCGAAGGAGGCGATCTTGTAGGCGGGCGTGTCGTGTTCGGCCAGGAACTCGACGGCGGTGGCGTCGAACGGCGTGGAGAACAGCGTCATCCCGGCCTGGGCCGCTGCCGCGGCCAGATCCGGGTACCACTCCCACGGCGTCAAGGCTTCGGCGTACAGGTCGGCCAGGCGGCGCCCGGCCCACAGGGTGCCCTCACCCACCCGGAAAGCGGGGAGGTCGAGGTCGAGCGTCATCGTGGCGGGCGTGTAGGTCTGCAGCTTGACCGCGTCGACTCCGGCCTCAGCCGCCAGCGTGATCAACTCCAGGGCCCGATCGAGTCGCTGTCCGTGGTTGGCGGAAAGCTCGGCGATCACGAAGGTGGGATGGCCAGGCCCGACCGGTCGACCGCGGATGCTGATGGACGCCGGACCGGTCATGTCGGCATCGCCAGGCGCGTCGGCGCCGTCCCGATCGGCGACGCCGTCGCCCGCCCCACCCCCGTCGTCATCCCTCGGGCTCATGCAGCTGCCGAGTGTACCGAAGCCACCCCTGCGCCCGGCCCGACGCATCCGGAGCCGGGTCGAAGTCGGCGGCGAGGAACGACCGCTGCGACGACGCGTTGCTCACCTTGATCCGGGCCAGCACCGCGAGTCGGCCGCCCCGACCGAGCTCCCGGGCGGCTCGGCGGACCCCAGCGTCGATGAGCGGGCCGGCCAGGTGCTGACCGCGCCGATCTGGCGCCACCACCACCCCGACCTCGACCCCCGTCGATGCTTGCCGACCGCCAACACTGTCCTGGAGGCTGGCCGGCGCCATCCGAACCTGACCGACCAGGCCGGCGTCGTCGCGGGCCAGGTAGATGGGGGCCTCGGGATCGGCCAGTCGCTCCTCGAACCAGGCCAGATGACGATCCCACGGGATCGGGTCCTGGCCGAAGGACTGCGCTCGGGTGTCGGGGTCGTTGGCCCAGGTCCACAGGGTGCGCGCGTCGCCGGGTTGGGCCGGGCGCAACTCGAGCAGCTCAGCCCGCAGCCGGACGGCCACCCGCAGAGCCCCCCGGCCGTCGACCACCGCCTGGGCCCGGCGGGCCAGCTCGGCCCGGGCCTCCCGGTCGGTGGCCAGATCCTGGATCGTCCCGACCGCACGTGACACCGACGGGAGGGCCAGTTCTGCTGCGGGTCCCGGCGCGGGCGCCTGTCCGCCGCTGCGGAGCCACACCGCGGCCCCGATGCGCTCCAGCTCCTCGGCCACCGGAGCCTGATTGGCCGCCACGGGGACCAGGGCGGCGGCGATGCCCAGGGCGCACAGCTCCCATGCCGATCCCCCCGAGGCGCTCACGGCCAGATCCACGCCGGCCAGCGTGCTCGCCACGTCAGCCACCCCGGCCAGCTGGACCACCTCGTGGCCGAGCGCCCGGAGTTCGCCGGCCACCTCCTCGAACCAGGCCCGCACCTCGGGTCTGGGCGCGCCCCCGGCGGCCAGCGCCACACGGACCGGTCCACGCCCGCCGCCGGCACCAGCCGATCCCCTCACCTCGCCGGCCGGGCCAGCGGGGTCGTGGCCGACCGACGGGTCGTGGGGCGCAGTCGGTCGGAACTCGCGTCGCAACAGGGCGTATCGCGGGCCGAGTAGCAGCGGCGGGCGGCTCCTGACCGGCCCGTAGGCATCCGAACGTGCACCGAGGTTCTGGTCGAGCACGAGATCGGCGGCCCAGCGGCCGGCCGTGGCGTGGTCGTCGACCACCAGCAGGTGTCCCGCCCGGGCACGCCACCGCTCCTGGTCAGCCCCGGTGAACCCGTAGCCGTCGAGCACGGCCCAGGCCGACGCGCCGGCCGGGAACGGCTCTCCGGCCTCGGGCTCGATCTCCCCGGGCTCGACCACCTCCAAGCCCTCGTCGCGGCAACGGCGGCGCCACAGCTCAGGGACCTGCCCGGCCACCAGCACCGCCCGGCCACCCTGGTCCAGCCAGGCCTGGGCCAAGGCGACGGCGCGGGCCACGTGCCCCGCTCCCTGGGTCGGACCGGAGGCGGCTCGCAGGGTCAGCCAGGCGTCGGTCAAAGCCCCGTCGCCGCCGCGCTCAGCACGGTTGTCGGGCGTCGGGCGGCCCGAGCACCAGGGCACAGATCTCGTCCACCGCAGGATCGGCCCCCGGCGCCAGATCGGCCAGGTCGTCGATGGTCAACCGGGCCAGGCCGAGCACGTGCTCCTCCACCCCGGGCGACGCGACGGGGTTGCGGAAGAAGAACAGGTAGGCGTAGCGAGCCACCTGCTCGACGTCGGGCAGCGTAGGCGGCCGGGTCGGCCAGCACCTGGTCCAGACGCTCGACGAAGTCGGTCGGATCGGACACGTCCACGGTGAAGCCCCGTTCGCGGTAATGGGTGCGACCAGCCACGATCACCGGGACGCCGCGCACCGCGGCCTCCAGGCCGGTGGTGGAGCTGAACACCAGCACCGCGTCGCTGGCCGCCATGAGCGGGTAGGAGCTGGTGGCGTCGTGGGCCGGGATGATCCGCACGTTGGGGGGCAGCACGGGGAAGCGTTCGTGGATCAGGGCTTCGATGGGTTCGCGGGTCTGCTTTCCCGGCAACTTCACCTCGGCCGGATGGATGCGGATGACCAGCTCGTCGTCGGGCCGGGCCGCGAAGGCGTCGATGGCGGCCGCCACCCAGGCACCGATGCTGTCGAAGGCCAGCTCCTGACCGATGACGGCCGAGTCCCAGGTCAGATTGGTGAACAGCGAGACCAGCCGGCCAGAACCGCGCCGCGCCGGCCCATGGAACTGAACGTCACCCCAGAACCGGTCGATGGTGCGTAGGCCCAGTTCGCGCTCGCGCAGGTAGGCGTCGAGCTCGTCGGCTTCCGCGTCGGTCAGGGCGACACCGCCCCACTCGGCCCACAGCTCGTCCATCTCGAACAGGCAGGCGGCCTGGTTGCGTCGGAAGACCAGGGTCTCCTTGATGAAGCCGCGCTCGTAGGTGACCACGTCGATGGCGTGGTCCCGACAGATCCACCAGGCGATGGACTCGAAGAAGAACAAGCCGTTGAGCAGCAACACGACGTCGGGCCGGTCTCGCGCCAGAGCGGCCAGTACCCCGTCCACCACCTGTCGTCCGGCTCGCAGGAACCGGCGGAACGTGAGCGGCGCCAGCGGATCGTGCTCGACGTCCGCGCTCATGAGGAACCACTTGACCGGGATGTCCACCAGCTCACCCAGCGGCACGCCCCGGTAGGTGACGGCACGCAGCGCGCCGGAGGACAGCTCGTCGAGCTCGGGCCAGGCCGGGTCGGTGCCGGCCCAGCCGTCGGCCAGGCTGGAGGCCGCGAAGCCGTGGGCGTCGATGGAGTCCTCGACGTAGCGGGTGCAGCTGCCACACGGCATGGGCGGCGCCTCCCACAGGTTGGCCCGGTCGCAGATCTCCAGCCCGCCGCCGCAGGTCACGAAGCCCACGTGTGCGCCCCGCAGACGGAGGGCCTGGGCGATCATGGCTTCCCACTGCACGTGGGCCGCCCAGGACCGCGGCGTGAGGATGGTGACCCGGGTGGCCTCGGGCCCCGGCTCGGAGAGTCGACCGGCCTGCATGGCCAGCCGGCGGGCGGCCCGCTGCTCAGGGGCCTGCGCCACCTGGCGCAACGCGAGGTGCGCCCCCTTGATCGCGTACTCGGAGAGGCGGTCCGACGAGGGCAGCGGGCTCACACGCGGGCCACCGGGCCGTGCATCGAACGGTCGGCCGGGTGGCGATGCGTCCCATCCCTCGCCAGAACCCCAGTCCATAGCCCCAGTGGCAGATGGCCAGGGCGGCCACGGCCCGATGGGGCGCCACTCCGGGCTCGTCGGCGATGCGCAACCCCACCGCACCGGCACCCGCGGCGTAGCCCACCGCGGGCAGCACGGCCGCCACCGGGTGTCGCCGCACCAGGGCGGCCGCCGACCAGGCGGCACTGGCCAGCCACCATGATGGCCGGCGCCAGCGGGCGCCAGTAGGGCAGGGTGCGGTGCTTGGCCAGCGTCGAGGCCTTGCACATCCCGTAGTTCACGTACTGGCGCCACAGGGCCTCGGGCGTCTGGCGGGGGAAGTACCAGGATCGGATGCTGGGGTCGACCCGGATGCGACGTCCGGCCCGGCGCAGCCGGTAGGCGAGCTCCTGGTCCTCGGCCGCCCACTGCAGATCGGTCTCGTCGTATCCGCCCACCTCCTCCACGATCCGGCGGTCGAAGACACCCAGGTACACGGTCTCGACGTCGGTGGCCTCGGTGGCGTAGTGGAAGCGGCCCGGTCCGACTCCGAAGGGTGACGAGGTCACCGCCGCCACCGCCCGACCGAAGTTGGTGGTGCCCACGGCCCGCATGGGTCCGCCCACCCAGTCCGCCCCGCTCTGCCGGCGGGCCGCCACCGATCGGGCCACGTAGTCGTCGGCGTAGAGCGTGTGGGCGTCGGCCCGCACGATGAGGTGGTTGCGCGCCGCGGCCAGGCCCACGTTCATGGCCGCCGCGGCCGTCACCCGAGGGTTGTCCACCAGCCGCACCGGGTCGCCCACGCCCGCCACGATCTCGCGGGTGCCGTCGGTCGACCCGCCATCGACCACCAGGATCTCGTCCACCGATGGGTAGGTCTGGGCCAGCAGCGAATCCAGGCAGTCCCGGATGTCAGGCGCGCTCGCCCAGGGTGGGCAGCACGATCGAGACCCGCGGGTCGACTTCGATCGGCGACGTCCCGCTCACGCCATGAGCGTACCTGGCGGTCGATCCGGTCATTTCCCATCCCGCCGGGCGGCCCCCGGAGCGGCGAGGGTCGGCTGCTACCGTCGTCGAGATGGGCCTCGACCTCGGTGCCATCAAGGAGCGGGTCCGGACACCAGAGGCCCAGGATTCGTTCAAGCGCTGGTTCGACGCTGCGCCACTGCACTCTGGCCCCGTCGTGGCGAACCAACTGGGGTGGCAGGTCAGTCGTAGCCTGGCCAAGAACGGGTTCGTGCGGGCTCGGGGCCTGCTGCGTCGGCCGCCCGTGCCGGCCGCCTTCGCCCGGGCGCTCGACCAGGACGGCATCGTGGCCATCCCCGACTACCTCGCGCCCGCCGACCACGAGCGCGTCCTCGACGCCCTCGACGGCTACGTCTGCTCACCTCACCTGCGCGACATCGGGAGCGAGAACGGCTCGGGCCTGACCTACTGGTCGGGACACGTGGTGAGCGACGAGCCGGAGGACAGTGGGATGGTGCTGATCGGCACCTTTGCCGCCGACTCCCTCATCGTGAGCCTGGCCGAGCATGTGATCCACCGCCACGTCCGACCGCCCCTCACCCTGGTGTTCCAGAGCCTGGAGGTGCCCGAGGGTGGCAGGGACGACCGCGACCGCGAGCAGCTGCTCCACGCCGACAAGTTCTTCTCCTGCGCCAAGGCGATCTACTTCCCCGACGCGGTGACCGAGGGCTCCAGCCCGTTCGTCTACTGCCCGGGGTCTCACCGTCTGACGGCGGAACGCCTGCGATACGAGTACGCCATGAGCGTTCGGGAGGCCCAGCTCCGGGCCGGCCAGGTGGCGCGGTACGACGACTTCGACGCCATCGGCTTCGAACGGTCGCGCAACGTCGTGGGCCCAGCCTTCCGCTCGTCTCTGGCGTTGCGCGAGCAACCCATCACCTGCGCGCCCAACACGCTCGTGGTCGTGAACAACCGGGGCTTCCACCGCCGGGGGGAGCTCGCCGCGGGCGAGCGTCGCCGCAGCTTGTGGGTGAACTTCTACCCGTACCAGCGCCCGGTCTACGGACGGGCGGCCTTCTGGGCGGCCAAGCGGGTGGTCGACACCGATGACGTGCCCCGGACGCTGCCCGCCATGCATCGCCAACAGATCTGAGCCCCTCCGCCGCACGGCCCCGCACCCTGCCGGGCGATCACTGGTCGGGCCAGAAGGAATGGGTCCAGACGGTACGCGGAGGCCGGAACCCGTCGATCCCCAGCAGCTGCTCGGCGGCCCACGACAGCCCCCGCCATCCCCGCCGGACGAGATGCGACCCCAAGCCGGTGCGCTGGGTGAGGCGAGGCCGCGGCGCGGCGCGGGCGTAGTCGGCTTCCAGCTCGAACCGGCCCTGTTCCCCGAACAGATCGAGGGCCCGAGGTTGGTCGAGGAGCCAGAAGATGACGTCGTAGGCGCGGTAGATCTGAAGGATGGTGGCGTAGCGGCTGAAGTCTCCGACCGTCATGGCCTCCGCCACCGACGTGAACGGACGGAGGTAGAGGGCGTCAGCGGCGTGGAGCTTGGCGCTGAGCTGGCGCGTCCCCACTGCGGTGCCCAAGTTGGCCTTCAGGTAGTGGTTGGTCTCGCGCCCCCCGGTCAGGTGGACCCGTTGGGTGCGCATGTCGAACAGCTCGAAGCCCATGCCCGTGAGGTAGGCGTGCACGTCGGGGAACAGGGGCTGGCCCTGGTACACGGGGTGGAACTCGGTCTCGATTTCGATGGCCAGGACACCGTCGAGCTGCTCACGGCTGAGGCCCTGCAGGATCTCGAGCTCGGTGCCCTGGGTGTCGAGCTTGATCAACGCGGGCGCCGGCTCGCCGATCGAGGTCAGGTGCCCCCCGAGGGTGGCGCAGTCGACGTCGACGACCTCGGCCACCGTCATGTACGCCGGCTCACCGTAGAGGTCGACGAAACGAGGGTCGGGCGCCAGCAGCGAGGAGCCCGTGGGAACGGCGAGCACGTGGAGCTGCCGGGGCCCGGCGTGTCCGGCCAGCGACACCGGGTGCCAGCGGATGTTGGGGTGCGAGGTGGCGGCCAGCCGGGCGCACTCGTCCTCCCGCGGCTCGAAGGCGTGCACCTTCATCACCTCGATGAATGGGCGCCAGTGCGGCGGGATCCCCCGGGCCGCGCCCACGTCGACCGCGGTCAGGGGTTCACGTCCGAGCGGCGCGGCCAGCCGGGACGGGACCCGCTCTGCACTCGGAGCCACGCGACGAGTGCCAGCCATGGCCAGCGACCCTACCAACGATGAAGGGGAACCCCGCCAGCACCCGGTCGCCGTCCGCTTCGCCGCCAACGAGAGCATCCGTGATGGCCACTCCCGCTGATGTCGCGCCCATGAGGCCCTGATCCGACACGACGTGGCGATCGCACGACGGTTCGGAGCGATCGGCAAGACTTTCCGCCAGATGACCAGCTGGATCTCCCACCCCCACCCCTCCCCCGCCCCGTGACCGACGAGCCGCGGCCGTTTCGCCGCCGGATCCTGATCAACACCGCGGCCATCGGGGCCGGCAACGTCTGGGCCATCATCGTGAGCGTCGTCGCGCTGCCCGTCACGCTCCACGGCCTGGGCACCGACGCCTTCGGGACCTGGGTCCTGCTCAACACCTTCTCGGCCATGACCGGTTGGTTCTCGGTGGCCGACCTCGGCATCGGTGCGGCCACGACCCGCGAGGTCGCCCAGTGCGCCTCAACCGATGACCGAGCGGGGGTGCGCCGCTCGGCGTCGAGCGGCCTCGTGCTGTTCCTCCTGTTCGGCGCGGTGTTCTCGCTGCTGCTGGCCCTGATCGGCCCCGCCGTGCTGCCCAGCTTCTTCGAGACACCTGCGGATCTGGTTTCGGCCCTGCAGTTCGCCATCGTGGTCTTCGCCGGGCAGGTCCTCATCGACCAGCTCACCAACGCGGTCGAGGCGGCCCTGGACGGGCTCCAGCGGGTCGACCTCGCCCGCGGGCTCGATGCCATCCGCCGCACCGCGGTCTCGGCCGCGGTGGCGGTCGCCGCCCTGGCCGGGGGAGGTCTACGAGGCGTGGCCCTGGCCAGCCTGGGCGGCGCCGTCGTGGGCGCGGTCGTCGCCGCCTTCGTCCTGCATCGCGAGGAGCAGGGGTGGTGGCGGGCACCTCACCGCCAGCAGATGCGATCCCTCATGTCGTACGCGAAGGCCGTCGCGGTCCTCCAGCCCATCGGGGTCATCACACGCCAGATGGACCGCCTCATCGTCGGCGCGGTCCTGGGCCCGGCGGCCGTGACCCTGGTGGAGATCGCCACCCAGGTCCAGAGCGGGGCCTACGCCATCCTGTCGGCCGCCACCTACGTGGCCAACCCGGCCTCGTCCTGGGTCGACGCCCGGGACGAGCCGAGCCTGCTGCATGAACTGGTGCTCCGCGGCACGAAGTACTCGCTGCTGATGACCTATCCGGTGGCGGTGGGGGCGACGATCCTGGCTCCCGACCTGGTCCACGTGTGGGTCGGTCCAGCCTTCGCGGCGGCCGCCGGACTGATCGCGCTGGCCATGCTCGATGTGGTGGTCACCGCCCCCATGCAGACGATCTCCAACGTTCTCATCGGCGTGGGTCGGGCCCCGGAGGTGGTCAAGGCGGCGCTCGGCGCCGTGATCATCAACTTGGCGGTCAGCCTGGTGCTGGTGCACCTGATCGGCACCGCCGGGGTGTTCATGGGGACGCTCGTGGCCGCCTGCTTCCTGGTGCCCGCACTGGCCCGGGCCGGCTTCCGCCTCGTCGATCTGGGCACCATCGAGTTCCTCCGGGCGGCGGTGTGGCCGGCGGTGGTGGCCTGCCTGCCGATGGCGGTCGTAGCCGGGGCGGTCGAGCTGCTGCCGCTGCGGCCGCTTGTGACCATCCTGGTGGCGGGTGCGATCGGAGGGCTGACCTATGTCGGTACGGCCGCGGCGGTCTCGCTGTCACGGACAGAGCGGACAGAGCTCCGCTCGATGTTGCCCGGTCGCGGTCATGGTGACCGCGGACCGCGCCATCCTGGGGAGGCCGCCTAGCAGTCCGGGTCTCCTCCCGGCGGACCGGGTCCCACCTTCTCGGAGATCCACCAGGTCAGGTCCCCCAGGCCCGTGGTCCGGTTCCAGAAGAACCCGTTCGCCACCGGTGTGACGTCGTCGAACAGATCCAACCACGGCGCCCCGTAATCTCGTTTGAACAGGATGTTCTCCTCGCCGTGCCAGGGGACGCTCTGGCGGGTGGGCGCGAAGTACTCCATGGTGATCAACCATCGTGACGCAACCCGGTGCATCTCGCAGTAGGCCTGCTCCAGCTCCTCGTCGGGCAGATGGATCAGCACCCCGCTGGTGAAGACCAGATCGACCGAGCCGTCGTCGAGCGGCAGTCGGGCCAGGGTGCCGTCGAGCACGTGGGTCGGATCCAGGACTTCGCGTCCCAGCGTGGCCCGGGCCTCCTCATTGGGTTCCACGGCCCATTGCTCCAGGGACGAGACCCGCTGCAGGGCACGAAGGTTGAGGCCGTTGGCCGCTCCCACCTCCAGCACCGAGCGAGGGGGTGGGATCAGGTGGGAGAGCAGGAGCTCCCAGCCGGTCATGAGCTGGCGCTCCAGGTCGGGTCGGGGTTGGTTACGAGCCAGGTAGGCCTGACCGACCGAGCCTTTCCACCGGCGGAGCTGCGAACTGTCGCCCATGGTCGGTCACGCTAGCCAGCGGGTCCCGAACCCCGCGCCATCAACGACCGCCCCGACCCAGCACGCTGCGGATGGTGCGCCCCACGATGCGTCCGTCGAGACTCAACGACTGGTGGCGCAGGTAGTAGAACTCGTATTGCAGCTTCTCCAGGGCATCTCGCTCGTCGCCGGCGTAGCCGTACTTGACCTGGGCCCAGCCGGTCAGCCCGGGGCGGACCAGGTGGCGCACGTCGTAGAACGGCAGCTTCTCGCGGAGGTCTTCCACGTAGTGGGGCTGCTCGGGCCGGGGACCGACCAGGGCCAGGTCGCCCTTGAGGATGTTGAGGATCTGGGGCAGCTCGTCGAGGTGGGTGACCCGCAGCACGCGCCCGAACGGCGTGATTCTCGGGTCGCTCTCACCCGTCCACTCGTTCGGCGCCCCTTCGGGCGCGGCCCGCATGGTACGGAACTTGAAGATGGTGAACGACGCGCCGTTCTTGCCTACGCGTTCCTGGGTGTACAGGAGACGACCCCGGTTGGCGAACAGGTTGCCCAGCCACACGCCGGCGGCGGCCAGGGCCACCAGCGGCAGCGCGATCAGGGCCAGCACGAAGTCCATGATCCGCTTGACCCGGCTGTAGCGGCCGCGGTGGAGCTCGCCGATGTCGAACAGGAGCGACACCCGCTCGAGCTCGGCCACCGGGATCATGCCGAGCCACTCCTCGTAGAACAGCGACAGGGTCCGCACCCGGGTGCCGGACTGATGTGCGACGGCCACCTGGGCAACAACCGGGGCGGCGGCCTGGGCCTCTCGATCGAGCACCACGACCGAGATCTGGTGGCGCCGGATCGCATCAAGGAGAGGCTGGTCGTCGATCCCCGCCGGCTCCATGTGTCGCACCGGCTCGACCGCCACCAGGCGGGCCGGGCGCTCGGCGCTGCGGGCGATCTCCTGGCGCAGCACGGTGGCGCTGGCGGTGTCGCTGATGACCAGCACCCGGTCGCGACCGGCCGCGCCGGCCGCGGCGTCGGTGGCGAAGGCGGCACAGATCAGGTACCAGGGCACCAACAGGATGGCCGCGCCGAAGACCACGAATCGAGGTAGCAGGGCATCCCCGACCACCAGCTGGACCAGTGAGATCCCGAGGGCGCCCAACACGGATGCCGCCACCGCCGTGCTCAGGGCCTGGCGGGCGTTGCGCGGCAGCTCCGGCAGACCCAGTCCGTAGGCGGCCAGGGCCAGCAGGACGATGTAGGCGAGGGCCCAGGCGAATCGGCTGGACCCGTGGAAGCTGTAGGGCGGGTTGGCCACGTAGGCGGCGTGGATCTTGCTCAGGCCGAGCACCACCCCGGCGATGCCGAGGTAGAGCACGGGCCGGGCGGCGCGCCGCATCGGTCAGCTCGCTTCGAGCAGGGCCGCGAGAAACTGGCCGGTGTAGCTGCCGGACGTCTTCGCCACCAGCTCTGGGGTCCCCTCCACCAGCACGGTCCCGCCTCCATCGCCCCCTTCGGGGCCCAGGTCGATGATCCAGTCAGCGGTCTTGATGACGTCGAGGTTGTGCTCGATCACCAAGACCGTATTCCCCTGATCGACCAGACGACTGAGCACCGTGAGGAGTTTGCGGATGTCTTCGAAGTGCAGCCCGGTGGTGGGCTCGTCGAGGATGTACATCGTGTGGCCGGTGGAGCGCTTGGCCAGTTCGCTGGCCAGCTTCACGCGCTGGGCCTCGCCGCCGGACAGGGTGGGTGCCGGCTGGCCCAGTCGCACGTATCCCAGGCCGACGTCGACGATGGTCTGCATGTGGCGGGCGATGGCCGGCTGGTTGGCGAAGAACTCGAGCGCCTCCTCGCACGAGAGGTCGAGGACGTCGGCGACGTTCTTTCCCTTGAAGGTGATGTCGAGGGTGTCGCGGTTGTAGCGCGCGCCCTTGCACACCTCGCAAGGCACGTACACGTCGGGCAGGAAGTGCATCTCGATCTTGATGGTGCCGTCGCCCGCACACGCCTCGCAGCGGCCCCCGTTCACGTTGAACGAGAACCGGCCGGGCAGGTAGCCGCGCACCTTGGCCTCGGTGGTCTGGGCGAACAGCTTGCGGATGTGGTCGAACACCCCGGTGTAGGTGGCCGGGTTGGACCGGGGCGTGCGCCCGATGGGCGACTGGTCGATGTCGATGACCTTGTCGATGGCATCGAGGCCCTCGACAGTTCGATGCCGGCCCGGGGGAACCTTCGATCCGTAGACGCGCTGCATGAGCGATCGCAGCAGGATGTCGTTCACCAGCGTCGACTTGCCCGAACCCGACACGCCGGTCACCGCCACCAGACAGCCCAGGGGGAACTCGACGTCGATGTCGCGCAGGTTGTTCTCGCGGGCGCCACGCACCACCAGCGATTCGGCGGCCGGCTTGCGCCGCAGTTCGGGCACAGGGATGGTCTTGCGTCCCGACAGGTACTGGCCCGTGATCGACTTGCGGGACTTCAACAAGCCCTTGACCGCACCGGCGTACACCACGTCGCCCCCGTGCTCGCCGGCGCCGGGCCCGATGTCGACCACATGGTCGGCCACCTTGATGGTCTCCTCGTCGTGCTCCACCACCAGCACGGTGTTGCCCAGGTCTCGCAGGCGCTCGAGCGTCTCGATGAGCCGGCGGTTGTCGCGCTGGTGCAACCCGATGGAGGGCTCGTCGAGCACGTAGAGCACGCCCACCAGGCCGCTGCCGATCTGGGACGCCAGGCGGATGCGCTGCGCCTCGCCCCCGGCCAGGGTGGCGGCCGAACGTCCCAGGTTCAGGTAGTCGAGACCCACGTCGAGCAGGAAGCCCATGCGGGCGTTGATCTCCTTCACCACCCGATCGGCGATCAGATGGTCGCGCTCGCTGAGGGTCAGGCCGGCCAGGACCTCGGCCGCCTTGCGGATCGACATCATGGCGATGTCGGCGATGCTGTGGCCGTCGATGGTGACCGCCAGCGTGAGGGGCTTGAGCCGGGCGCCGCCGCACTCGGGACAGGGAACCTCGCGCATGTACCCCTCGATCTGCTCGCGGGCCGAGTCGCTCTCGGCCTCGCGGTGGCGGCGCTGGAGGTACGGGATGATCCCCTCGAAGCGCGCCTCGTAGCTGCGGCTGCGCCCGTAGCGGTTGCGGTACTGCACCTTGACCCGACCCGGGATGCCGTACAGCAGGATCTTCTGCTTCGGCTTGGGCAGCTTCGACCACGGGACGTCCACGGGGATCTTGTTGGCCTCGCACACCGATTCGAGCAGGCGAGCGAAGTACTGGCTGCGTCCGCCCGCCCACGGGGTCAGGGCACCCTGGGCCACGGTGAGCGCCGGGTTGGGCACCACCAGCTCGGGGTCGACCTCGAAGCGCGTCCCGAGGCCGTCGCAGTGCTCGCAGGCGCCGTAGGGCGAGTTGAACGAGAAGTTCCGGGGCGCCAGCTCCTCGTAGGACCGGCCGCAGACCGGGCAGGCCAGGTGCTGGGAGAAGGTCAGGGTCTCGACCTCCCCCTCGCCCTCGCGAGGGACCAGGTGGACCTCGGCCACCCCGTCGGCGAGGCGCAGGGCGGTCTCCAGCGAGTCGGTGAGCCGACGCTCGATGCCGTCGCGCCGGACCAGCCGGTCGACGATCACCTCGATCGTGTGCTGCTCGTACCGGGCCAACTCGAACGTCTCGGTCAGCTCGTGGATCTCGCCGTCGACCCGGGCCCGGGCAAAGCCCTGGGTGGCCAGATCGGCCATGAGCGTGTCGTAGGTGCCCTTGCGGCCCCGGACCACCGGGGCCAGCACCTCGAAGCGGCTGCCCTCGGGCAGCTCGAGCACGCGGTCCACGATCTGCTGGGGGGTCTGGCGGGTGATGGCCGTGCCGTCGAAGGGACAGTGCGGCACGCCGATGCGGGCGAAGAGCAGGCGCAGGTAGTCGTAGACCTCGGTGATGGTGCCGACCGTGGAGCGCGGGTTGCGCGAGGCGCTCTTCTGGTCGATCGAGATGGCCGGCGACAGGCCCTCGATGAAATCGACGTCGGGCTTGTCCATCTGGCCCAGGAACTGGCGGGCGTACGCCGACAGCGACTCCACGTAGCGGCGCTGCCCCTCCGCGTAGATCGTGTCGAAGGCCAGCGACGATTTGCCGGAACCGGACAGGCCGGTGAAGACGATCAGCTGCTCGCGGGGCAGCTCCAGGGAGATGTTGCGGAGGTTGTGCTCGCGCGCCCCCCGGATGGTGATGGTGTCAGCCACCGCTCCAGCCTACCGGCGCCCACCAACTCGAACACGTGTTTGTTCCAGGGGTTTCCCAGGCGGCGCGGGTGCTCGGCGCTCACCCTCGCTGGTGCTCCAGCACCGCCACCCCGTCGGTCAGTCCAGGGTAGCTGGCCACCACATTCCAGCCTGGCAGGCGGGCCAGATCCGAAGCCTGGTCCGGTGACACCAGCACGATCCGGTCGACGCCCCGTCGGGGCGAGCTCGTCGGCGAAGTGGGCCAGGTTCGGGGGATCGGTCGCCACCCACACGAACCGCTCGAAGTCGCGGTAGTCGATCTGGGGCACCAGTCGGTTCGACGTGACCACCACCGGCCGGCCCAGACCGGGCGCGTCGCCGGCGCGGGCCCCGGCCGCCTGCACCGCGTCGAGCACGGCCGCGGTGTCGTGGTGCCACGCCCGCAGCCCCTGCAGCGCGGTGAGCGACGCCAGGGCGCTGAGCACCACGAGCCCGACCACGATCTGGCGGGCCAGGGCCAGCCCGTGGCGACGGATCACGGGAGCGGCCCCGTAGACCAGCAGGGGCACCGCAACCGGCAGGATCACGGCGAAGTAGCGGCCGCCCCACTCGACGCCGCCGCCGATGGCGTACTGCGTTCCAGCCACCGCCAGCACGACCAGCACGCTGGTCACGGCCAGGGTCACGGCATCGAGGCCCCGGCGGGCCTCGCGTCCCACGGCCCACAGGCAGAACCACCCGGCCGGGAAGGCCAGGGCCAGCCCGGGCACCGCGCCGGGCGGTCCGACCACGAATCGCACCACCCAGCAGGCCACCGCGCCGCCCATCGCGCCCACCACCCACCGGCTGCGGTCGTTGGGTCCGTGCAGAATCAGGGCGGCGCCCAGCAACAGCACGGCGGACAGGGCCAGGGCGGCGTCGCTGGTGGCGCCGCCCAGGTAGCTGGCCTGGAGCCATGTGGTGTGCAGCGACTGCCATCGGCCGGCCACCCACGAGCTGACCGCCGACAGCGGCACCCCCGACGTCGGCGTGCCCAGGATGGCGCGCGAGGCCAGCCGGTCGATGACCCAGGCCGCCGCGCTGGCAGCCACCGCGGCCACGGCCACCACCGCGGCGCGGCGCAGGGCGCAGCTGGTGGGCCAGCACCCCGACCCCGACGGCCACGGCCAGGGCAGGGCCGACGAAGATGGCTTCGGTCCGCAACAGGGAGGCCACCACCAGACCGGCGGCCAACCCGGCGACGGCTGCAGCCCGGCGGGCCCGGGTCCGGCGGGGGCCCAGCGCCGTGAGGGCCGCCAGCACCGCGCCGGCCACCGCCGCTGCCGCCAGCGTGTGGGCCAGCACCACGAATCCGTCGAAGAACAGCGGGCTGCCGAGGCCCAGCAGCCACAGCACGGTGCGATCGAGACGAGGATCCAGCCGTCGGACGATGAGCGCGCCCAAGCCGGCGGCGGCCACCGTCCCGGCCAGGCCCACCCCGAGCATGGCCCAGAAGCCCCCGATCAAGTCGAAGCCAGCCAGCAGGAGCGGATAGGTCGGGTGCTTGGCGTAGGGGGCCACGCCCATGGATCCGAGGTCGCCGTGCTCGAAGGGGCGGGCGTCACCCCGAGGGTCCATGGACGCCAGCGGGTAGCGGTAGAGCCAGCCGTGCCCGTCGCGGAGCATGCGGGCCTGGATCACAGCCACGCCTTCATCACTGCTGAAGGCCACGTGGGGGCCGATGGCCAGCAGGCTCACGACCAGCACCACGGCCAGAGCGGCGGCGTGGACCCACAGGGGCCGGCGCCAGGCCCGCCGTAGCGCCGCGGTCATGTGCCGTCTCTGGTAGACGGTGTAGACGAACGGCGTCCAGCCAGGTCTGCACCTGCCGGGACACCGTGGTAGCCGGGGACCGTGGCGGCGGGTGGCCCGGAGTGGTCGAGCGACAGCAGGCCGAAGGATGGTAGCCGGCGTCGTCGACGATGCGGCTGGCCTGATCCAGCTGGGCGTGGTCGCCGACGGTCAGCCAGCGATGACCGGGTTCGTAGCTGCCCGACTCCCGCAACCAGAACTGCACGTCGGACACCACCACCGGCTCGGGGCGGGCGCGATCCAGGCGCCGGCCCGGGCCACCTCGTGGGTGCGCTGGGACATCCACACCAGCCCGAAGATCGTGACCCCGACGGCCAGCACGATGAACAGCGGCGGGCCCAGCGGGCGCACGACATGACCGGGCGATGCCCACGGTGCCCAGCAGCAGCCCGCTGGTCAGGATGTAGCGCCCACCCCACTGGGGCAGCACCCCGCCGGTGAAGTCCGTGTACCAGACCACCGGCAGGCCACCAGTGCGATGAGGCGGCCACCTGGCCGTCCGGTCGCCTGCCAGGCCAGCGCCAGGCCGGCCGCCGCGAACGGCGTGGTGGCCACCAGGCCCGGGACGAAGCCCGGCCCCTGGGTGACGCGCAGCCAGGTACAGGACCACCACCGCGGTGGCGGCCAGCTTGGCGGGACGCTGGTCGCCGCGACGCGACGAGCGGTAGGCCACGAAGGCCAGGAGGCCGATGAGCCCGGCGATCGAAGGGTGCCGCCCGTGGGCCGTCACCGATGAGGCCCCCGGACATGGTGACCGCCTCGTTCAGGCGCACTCCCAGGTTGGCACCCGCCGGCCTCGGCGCCCGGGGCCCGGGCCGCCCGCATGGTGGTGCCCAGGACCGCGACCTCGAGCAGCTCGTTGGCCAGGAAGACCGGGGCCAGGCCGGCGGCGGAGGCGGAGCCGACGACCAGGGAGACCGGAGCGACCGCTCCTTGACCAGCAGGTACACGCACACCACCGCGGTGGCCACGAAGGCGTAGACGAAGGCCTCGGTGCGCATGGCCGCTGCGGCTCCGAAGGCGGCGCCGGCGACCAGCCCGCGCCACCAGGTGGGCTTGACCCGGACGGCGTCGAGCAGGGCGATGGCGCCCCAGGCCATCAGGGCCAGCCCCAGGCTGTGCTCCCACAGGTCGAGGGCGTAGATGGTGACCGGCGAGGCCAGCCCCACGATCCAGTAGGCCATCCAGCCGTCGGGGTCGCTGACCCGCCGGGCCAGGCGCCCGGGCCGCGAAGGCGCACGCCACCGCGGCGGCCATGGGCACCAGCAGAGCCAGCCGGTAGCCACCCAGCTCGTAGAGAGGCAGGGCGGCGTAGATCATGGGCAGCGAGGTGACGTTCACGTACCGATCGCCCACCCGGTAGGTGTTGTAGAGGCCGTCGAGGGTGCCGTTGCGATCCCATCTGGCGGCCCAGTACCCGAGGTTGGGGTCAGGCCGCCGCCGTGGTGGGCCATGACCTCGAGGCTGGCCACCTTCCCGCCAGTGTCGGTGCCCAGGTAGCCCTTCGGGCTCATGGCGAACGACAGGGCCACGTAGATGGCCAGCAGCACGATGCCCGCCACCAGCGGGCGGCGCAGCCAGCCACCGGCCGAGCGTGCCCGGGACGGACACGGTCGACGACGTGGTGCCGGCCGTCACCTCGAACGCCGACTCGACGCAACGCAGGGTGTAGCCACCCCGACGTAGTCGATCGGGCCGCAGGTGGTCGCCGCCGGACCGAGGGAGATCGGTAGGCCCGCGCCGCGGTTGGACAGAGACGCGACCGGTCGGTGCCTCGCCGTGCACCCGCAGGATGGTCACGCCTTTGATCGTCGAGGTGTCGAGCAGCAGTGGGCGGCGGGCCACGACCCCCTGGTACCACTCGAGCAGGTCGCCGAGCGGGCGGGGTTGACGGCCATGGCGTCACCCGGCCGGCGGGCCCGCGCCACCGTGGCCAGCATGGGCCCGGCGCCCTCGTCGATGGTCAGGCTGGCCGTCACGAACGGCACCACCAACATGATCATCAGGCCCAGCACCGGCGGCGGCCAGGGGTCGCAGCTCCCAGGCCCAGGCCACGAGCCGACCGAACAGGACCGGGGCGGCCCAGCTCACCATCAGCAACGACTTCGGTATGAGCAGCTCGCTGTGCAGGCTGACCTCGCTCATCGGCGCATGGCATCGCCGAAGAGGTTGCCTCAGTCAGCCATCGACCCGGTCGCACCAGGACCACCACCAGACCAGCGGCCAACAGGAATATCACGAGCCACTGCTCACTGGGCACCAGGGCCACCAGCGGGTCGACGATGGACGCGGCCCAACGCCACGTCATGTCGAGATAGCCCGACGGTCCACCGCCCAACGCAGTGTGTTGCGCAACCACAGCACGGCCGAGATCGCGTCGGCGGCCACCACTGCGGCGCGGACCGCCAGGCCGCGACGTCACGGCGCAGGCCCGGGATCAGGAACACGAAGACCAGCAGGAGCACCCCGACGCTGTAGGAGAGGGCGCCAACAGACCCGATCGCCACCACGAGCCACCCAGCGCCCGTCGTCGGGGGTCCGAGCGCACCGTCGTCGTCTGCCGACCACCACCATGATCGTGGCCAGGCGTCAGCAGCGCTAACATGCGAGCCTGGCGGTCATAGGTCAGGACCAGCGGGTGAGATGGCGAACAGCGCCGAGGCCACCAGCCCGCTGAGCCCGTAGCGGCGTTGCCACAGGCGAACAGCACCAGGGCGGCGATGGCGCACAGCACGGCGGGCGTGCGCAGCGCCAGGTTCGACGTGGTGGCGTGAGCCACGGGGCTGAGCAGGTAGTAGCTGAGCGGGGGGTGGCGATCTGAGCTGGCGAGGGCCCCATGATCTGCCCGTAGGGCAGGTGGGCGGCCACCGGGGAAGGTTTCGGTGGAGGGTCCCCCCAGCTGCACCGGAGCGTATACGTGACGACGACGCACGCGGCGAAGGGCTGAGGTGGGAGCTGCCGGAGCTCGATCGAATCGTCCGAGGCAAGATCACGGTTGGTCGTCGACCTCCGTCTCATGGCGTGCGATGCTAGCCGACCTCTCGAAGCTCCCGCTTGAGATCCTTGATCTCGTCGCGCAGACGAGCAGCGTACTCGAAGCGCAGGTCCGCAGAGGCGTCGTGCATCTCCTCCTCGAGCGTCTGGATGAGCCGCGCCAGCTCGTCGTGGGGCAGCTCGGCCAGGCCGGCCACCGGCGTGTCGCGCGCCGACGCGATCGCTGGTCTGCGCCCGGCGTCGGAGCCTTCTGGGAGGGCCGTAGGTAGGCCAGGATGTCAGTCACGGCCTTGCGGATGGTCTGGGGATCGATGCCGTGCTCGCGGTTGTAGGCCTGCTGGAGGCCTCGCCGCCGGTTCGTCTCGGATATGGCCCGCTGCATGGAGTCGGTGACCTTGTCGGCGTACATGATCACCTGGCCGTCCACGTTGCGGGCAGCTCGGCCGATCGTCTGGATCAGGGACGTCTCGCTGCGCAGGAACCCCTCCTTGTCCGCGTCGAGGATGGCGACGAGCGAGACCTCGGGGAGGTCGAGGCCCTCACGCAGCAGGTTGATGCCCACCAGGACGTCGAACTCGCCCAGGCGCAGATCGCGGAGGATCTCTATCCGCTCGATCGTGTCGACCTCGCTGTGGAGATAGCGCACCTTCACCCCCAGCTCGAGCAGGTAGTCGCTCAGGTCCTCGGCCATCTTCTTGGTCAGCGTGGTGACCAGCACTCGGGCGCCCACACCCACCCGGGCGTTGATCTGCTCGATCAGGTCGTCGATCTGGCCCTTCGTGGGCTTGACCACCACCTCCGGGTCGACCAGGCCGGTGGGCCGGACCACCTGCTCGACGATCTGGGTCGACTGGGCCAGCTCGAAGGGCCCGGGCGTGGCCGAGAGGAACACCATCTGGCCGACCCGCCCCATGAACTCCTCGAAGCGCAACGGCCGGTTGTCGGCCGCGGACTGCAGGCGGAAGCCGTGCTCGATCAGCGTCTCCTTCCGGCTGCGGTCGCCCTCGTACTGACCGTGCAGCTGGGGCACCGACTGGTGCGACTCGTCCAGGACGACCAGGAAGTCATCGGGGAAGAAGTCGAGCAGGGTGTTGGGCGCCTCGCCGGGCGCCCGGCCGTCGATGGGGGCGCTGTAGTTCTCGATGCCGTTGCAGAAGCCCACCTCCTGCATCATCTCCAGGTCGTACTGGGTGCGCATGCGCAGACGCTGGGCCTCGAGGAGCTTGCCCTCCCGCTCGAAGGTGGCCAGTCGCTCCTGGAGCTCGGCCTCGATCCGACCGATGGCCACACGCATCCGCTCGTCGCCGGCCACGTAGTGGGTGGCCGGGAACACGACCAGCTCGTCGAGGGAGGTGACCTTCTCGCCGGTCAGCGGGTCGACCACCGTGATGGCCTCGACGTCGTCGCCGAACAGCTCGATGCGCACGGCCGTCTCGTCGTAGGCCGGATGCACCTCGATGGTGTCGCCCCGCACCCGGAACTTACCTCGCACCAGGTTCAGGTCGTTGCGCTCGTACTGCATGTCGACCAGGCGGCGCAGGATCGACCGCTGGTCGTGGGTCTCGCCGACCCGCACCACCAGCAGCTGGTCGCGGTACTCCTCCGGGGAGCCCAGGCCGTAGATGCACGAGACCGAGGCAACCACGATGGTGTCGCGCCGGGTGAGCAGGGCGGAGGTGGCGGAGTGGCGAAGGCGGTCGATCTCGTCGTTGACCGAGCTGTCCTTCTCGATGTAGGTGTCGGAGGCCACCATGTAGGCCTCGGGTTGGTAGTAGTCGTAGTAGGAGACGAAGTACTCCACCCGATTGTCTGGGAAGAACTCGCGGAACTCGTTGGCGAGCTGGGCCGCCAGGGACTTGTTCGGAGCGATGACGAGGGTGGGCCGCTGGATACGCTCGATCGTCCAGGCGATGGTGGCGCTCTTGCCGCTACCGGTGATGCCCAGGAGGGTCTGGAACCGGTCGCCCCGCTCGATGCCCGCCACCAGTGCATCGATGGCCGCCGGCTGGTCGCCGGCCGGCGCGAAGTCGGAGACGAGCCGGAACGGGGCGGGGGTGGGAGCGGTGATCTGAGGCGTGCGCATGGCCTGGTCGGGCATCTGTTCAGGGTACCGAGGGGGTATGACACCCGGGTGAGCCGTGGGTGCTCAGCCGCCCGGAACCTGATAGCAGGTCAGGGTGTAGTCACCCCCCACCGGCGTGCGGCCGGGGCATCGGGTCAGACCCGTGGTGGGCGAGCGATAGCTCGTCGGCTCGAAGATCCACACCCGCCCATCGAAGGGCGCGCCCGGCTCGACGTAGATGTACGCGTCCCAGCTGAGGGGCGCCAAGGCGGCGGGGATGGTCTGGAACCGGGGGGCGCCGTCGCTCCACACCACCAGCGGCCAGAGCCAATGCGGGTAGACGAGCACGGCATCACCGGGCTGGACATGGGCGGCCACGGCCACCACGCCCGGCCCGGCGCCTTCCTCGTAGGCAAGTGCGGGTCCGATCGACTGGTAGCTGGTGATGAACAGCACCGCCACCACCAAGACCACGGCCAGCGGCGAGTGGCGCCGCGCCCGCTCGAACAGGGCGGCCAGCACCAGCGGGATGCCCCAAGCCGAGGGGGCGAGCGCCCGAGTCAGCAGGAAGTGAAACCGCAGCCCCAGCACGCAGGCCACCGCGAAGGGCACCAGCACCAGCCACGCCCAGATCTCCCCCAGCCCCCGATCCTGGCGCCAAAGCACCACGGCTCCGACGATCACCACCGCGGCGGCCAGCAACGACAGGTTCGAGTACACGGTCAGGAACCCGGAGATGGTGTCGCGGACCGCCGCCGGGCTGGTGAACGGGATCCAGTCCGAGTGCTGGCCCTGGGCCTGGTGCAGAAACGAGAGACCCCAGACCAGCGCCCACACGGCCCCGCACGCCGCCACCGTCGCCCGCCAGCACCAGGCCTCCCGGTCCCGGCGCCGGCCCGGCAGCAGCACCAGCGCGGCCCCGAAGATCAGGAACGTGGACAGGTCGAAGAGCCCGACCAGCAGCGGCACCACCAGCAACCAGCGCCACCGCGGCGATCCGTCCCGCGTCCAGCGCTCGGCCAGGGCCGCGGCGGCCGTGCCGCACAGGATGGCCAGCGCGTACATCCGGGCCTGGTGGGCGTAGAGCAGCTGGAAGGGCGACAGGCTGGTGAGCGCCACCATGGCCACGCCGAACCACCCGCGGTCCCACATCCACCACACCACCACCAGCAGCGCGGCACAGGCGAACACGGCAGAGGGCACGCGCAGGGCGGCCGTGTCGCCGACCCGCCCGAAGAAGTGTCGGACGAAGTAGTCGAGGGGTGGGTGGGCGTCGTTCTCCCGCAGCGCGGCGGGGATCTGTCCAAGCGGCAGGTGGGAGTACGACCCGGTGAACGACTCGTCGAAGGTGGCCACCGGGCCGCCCAGGTCCCACCAGCGGAGCACGAACCCGGCGACCACCACGGTCGCCATCACGATCTGTTGAGCTCGGTCGGGCGCGTGGGACGAGGCGGGAACCCCGGTGCCCGCCGCGGCCAGCTCACCCTCGCGCATGTCCCGCATGGTACGGCGCCGACCAACGCCGGGAACGCATCCGGCGCGACCCGGTCCGCTCCCGCGGTGGCATCTGGGCGGCGGGGACGATGCCCACCCCGGTTGACCACCGGGACTACAATCCGGAGGTCAAGACCGACCCCGACCCCTTAGCGGAGCCCAATGCAGGACGCCCTCGGAGAACCCCAGTCCGTCCTGGTCCTCGGCGGAACCTCCGAGATCGGCCTGGCCATCGTCCGACGATTCGTAGCGGCTCGCACCGAGCGGGTGGTGCTGGCCGTCCGTCGACCCGACGAAGCGAAGGCGGCGTGCGACGAGCTCGAGCAGCTCGGCGCCCGGGTCGAGGTGGTGCCTTCGACGCGCTCGACACCGCCTCGCACCGTCAGCGGCTCGATCCGGTCTTCGATGCGGGCGACCTCGACGTGGTGGTCCTGGCCTTCGGCACACTGGGCGACCAGGCCGCGTTCGAGTCCGATCCTGAGCTGGCGGTGCTGGCCGCCCGAGTCAACTACGTGGGCGCGGTCTCAGCCGGACTGATCGTGGCCGACCGCTTCCGGCGCCAGGGCCACGGGACCCTGGTGGTGTTGTCGTCGGTGGCAGGCGAGCGGGCCCGCCGGACCAACTACGTGTACGGATCGACCAAGGCAGGCCTCGACGCCTTCGCGCAGGGCCTGGGAGACGCACTCGTCGACGCCGGTGCCCGCGTGCTGGTGGTCCGCCCGGGCTTCGTCCACACCCGTATGACGGAAGGGATGGACCCCCAGCCCTTGTCCACCACCCCCGAGGTGGTGGCCGAGCAGGTCGTGAGGGGTCTCGGGCGCGGCCGCGACACGGTGTGGGCCCCCCCGCTGATCCAGGTCGTCTTCATCGTCCTACGGCACCTGCCGCGCCGGCTGTGGCGGATCGTCTCCGCCCGTTGAGCGCGCACGCCCCGACACCTGGTCCGGCCCCGACCGGATCCGTGCGTGTGGCCGCTCACGTCCACTCCCTGCGCCCGAGGCAGTGGGCCAAGAACGTCCTGGTCTACGCCGCGCCGGTGGCCGCGGGCCGAAGCCCGCCACTTCGCCACCCTGGGCCGCGCCACGCTGGCCTTCGTGGCCTTCAGCATGGCCGCCAGCGCCACCTACCTGCTCAACGACACACGCGACATCGAGCGCGACCGTCTCCATCCGACCAAGCGGCAACGCCCGATCGCGTCGGGGCAGGTGGGCGTCCCCACAGCCTACGCCATGGCCGCCATCCTCCTGGTGGCCGCGCTGGTGCTGGGCTTCGCCACCGCCCGCGACCTGGGCATCACCCTGGCCGCCTACCTGGCCCTGCAAGCCTGCTACTCGCTGTGGCTCAAGCACCAGGTCATCCTCGACATCCTGGCCGTGGCCGCCGGCTTCGTGTTGCGGGCCGTCGCCGGGGCCACCGCCACCCATCTGCCCATCTCCGAGTGGTTCTTCATCGTGACCAGCTTCGGCGCGCTCCTGGTGGTGGTGGGCAAGCGCGAGAGCGAACTGCACAACCTCGCCACCGAGGCGGGAAGCGTTCGGCCCACCCTGTCCGTCTACACCCCGGAGTTCCTGCGCTACCTGCGCAGCGTGGCCACGGGCGTGGTGCTGGTGGCGTACTGCCTGTGGGCCTTCGAGTCGGCCAGCCGAGGACATTCGGGCGAGGTCTGGTTCCAGCTCTCGATCGTGCCCTTCACCGCCGCGGTGTTCCAGTACGCGCTCATCCTCGAGAAGGGTGGCGGCGAGCATCCCGAGCTGGTGCTGACCACCGATCGGGCCATCCTGGCTTCGGCCGCAGTGTGGGCCATCTTGTACGGCTATGCCGTCTACCGCACCTGACCCCAGGGCCTCAGCCGCCCCGTCGACGCCGGCTCGTCCACGGGTCCTGCACGGCTGGGCCCACACCATCCCGAGCGCGGCTCGCGTGGTCCGTCCCACGTCGCCCGCCGCCCTGGCCGCGGCGCTGGCACCGGCGGAGGCCCGGGGCACCATCGCCCGCGGCCTGGGTCGCAGCTACGGGGACGCGGCCCAGAACGCGGGCGGGCGGGTCATCGACACCACCGGCGTGCTCGACTTCGATCTGGACCCGGCCACGGGACTGGTGCGGGCCGCGGCCGGCACCAGTCTCGACGACCTGCTGCGCGTCCTGGTGCCGAGCGGCTGGTTCGTGCCCGTCACTCCCGGCACCCGCTACGTCACCGTCGGCGGGGCGATCGCGGCCGACATCCACGGCAAGAACCACCACCGGGTGGGCTCCTGGTGCAACCACGTCCGCTCGCTGACCTTGGCGCTGCCCGATGGGTCGGTCACCACCGTCGGTCCCGACGAGGACGCCGAGCTGTTCTGGGCCACCGCCGGCGGGATGGGGCTCACGGGTGTGATCCTCGAGGCCAGCTTCCAGTGCCTGGCCATCGAGACCAGCCGCCTGGTGGTGGACACCGATCGCACCGCTGATCTGGACGGGGTCATGGCCCTGATGGACGAAGGTGACGCCGACTACGACTACTCCGTGGCCTTCGTCGACCTCATGGCCCGGGGCCGGGCCACGGGTCGGGGTGTCCTCACCCGGGCCCGGTTCGCCCGGGCCGACGAGGTGGCCGGCACCGAGGCCGAGCGACGTGACTATGACCCGGGAGTGCTGGTCACCGCCCCGCCGGGCGTGCCCTCGGGTTTGATGAACCGGCTCACCGTGCAGGTCCTCAACGAGGTCTGGTACCGCAAGTCCCCGGTTCGGCGCCGCGACGAGCTGCAGACCATCCCCACCTTCTTCCACCCCCTCGACATGGTCGATCGCTGGTTCCGCATGTACGGACCTCGGGGCTTCCTGCAATGGCAGTACGCCGTGCCCTTCGGCGCCGAGGAGGTGGTGCGACACACCGTCTACCGCCTCAACGCCAGCGGCACCACCACCTTCGTCGCGGTGCTCAAGCGCTTCGGTCCGGGCAACCCCGGCCCATTGTCGTTCCCCATGCCCGGATGGACGCTGGCCGTCGACATCCCCGTGGGTCGGCCGGGACTGGGACCACTGCTCGACGAACTGGACCAGGTCGTGGTGGCAGCCGGCGGGCGCATCTATCTGGCCAAGGACAGCCGGGTGCGGCCCGAGCTGCTGGGCGCCATGTACCCCGAGCTGGTCCGGTGGCGCGAGGTGCGCCAGCGGGTCGACCCCCAGCAGGCGTTGCGCAGCGACCTGGCCCGCCGCCTGAGTCTCTGAGCCCTCTGGTCGGCAAGCCTCCCGGCGGGCGCTTCGCCATCCGGGTGCCATCGGTCCAGCGGCTCGGCCTGGCGCCTGAGTCTCCCTTAGGAAGCCAGGGTCTGGATCCAGTCCCAGCAGCCGTCCACCTGGGCAGCCAGCGCGTCTCGCTCGCCATCGTTGTGGATGACGAAGTCGGCTCGGTCGAGCCGCTCCTGGCGCGACGCCTGGCGGGCGATGCGGGCCCGGGCGTCGGCCTCGGCGAAGCCGCGCTGGCCCACCAGGCGCTCCACGGCCACCTCCGGATCGGCGTCGACCACCACCAGCGCGGCCAGGTCGTCGCGGCCGGACTCCACCAACAGTGGGACGTCGAGCACCACCACGTGGTCCCGGTCGGCCTCCTCACCCAGTCGACGGGCGATCTCGTGGCCCACCGCAGGGTGGACCAAGGCGTTCAGGTCGGCGAGCGCCGACGCATCGGTGAAGACGATGCCGGCCACGGCCTGACGGTCAAGACTGCCGTCAGGCGCCACGATGCCGGGACCGAACCGCTCGACCATGGCCGTGAAGACCGGCGTCCCCGGCTGCTGCAACTCACGTGTGATCAGATCGGCGTCGATGACGACCGCCCCTCGCGCCGCCAGGGCCGCGGACACGGTGGACTTTCCCGCCCCGATGCCTCCGGTCAGTCCCACGAGCAGCACGGCGGCCGAAGGTAGCATCAACCACCGACGGCCCCGGGCCTCAACTCCCCCCTGACGACGGCCGACAAGGGCAGACAGTGGATGACTTCCCGCCCGACGGCGTGCTCGGCGACGACATGACGCCGGATCAAGACGCACCGGTCACCACCTCGGTGCAGGACACCCCCGAGGGCGGTGGGACGCGCCCGGAGCACGACGGTCGTTCGCTGCGGGAACGGCTCATCCTGCTGGGCGAGTCGACCGACGGCTCGGCGGGCAACGACGGGCTGGGTCTGGTGGAGCCGGTCGACCGGGTCGAGTCGTTCTCCCCCGGCATCATCGCCATCCGCTGGGGCACGACCATCGCCTCGGTGGCGCTCGCCATCGACCACTACGACGGCCGGACCAGCGTGATCATCTTCGCGGTGGCCATCGTGGCCTACACGGTGCTGCGCACGATCCAGCCGATCCGGTACCTGGGCACGGTGCGCAGCATGGTGGAGGTGATCGCCGAGGTGGCCCTGGGCGTGGCCGCGGTGTGCTGCACCGGGGGCTGGGAGTCGCCCTTCATCTTCTCCCTGATGACGGCGGTCATCGTGGCCGGGTTCGCCCGCGGCTTCGCCTTCGCCCTGCGTCTGGCCCTGGTCTCGAGCGCGGCCGTCACCATCACCTACCTGGGCCATCAGGTGAACGACGAGCGGATCCAGCTCTCGATCGAGTGGAGCCTGGTGGTCATCCTGGTGGCCGTGGTGGCCGGCTACGCCCGCCGGATCTCGGGTGAGGCCGACCGACAGCACTCCCTGGCGCTGGATCGTCTGGGTCGGCTCACCGACGCCAATGCCCTGCTCTTCTCGCTGCACCGGGTGACCCAGACCCTGCCCGCGTCGCTCGACCTCGACGACGTGCTCGACACGACGGTCACCCGCCTCCGAGGCCTGTTCGAGTTCGATTCGGCCGCCATCATGGTCCTCGACGACACCGATGCCGCGTGGCAGGTCGTGCGCCGGGAGAACGTACGCCTGCCATCTCAGCTGAACCAGGGTGACCTGCCACCACCGTTGCGATCGGCCCTGGCCAGCACCGGCGTGCTCAGCGTCGCTGACCTGGCCACCGAAGGCGGTCCCGGGCTGAGTCCCAAAGCCAGCTCGGGCCTCTACGCGGTGCTGGCCGCCCGGGGCGCGGTCATCGGCTTGGTGGCGGTGGAGCACCAGTCGGCCCGTGCCTTCTCAAGCCGTGACCTGGAACTGCTCCGGGGGTTCGTGGAACCGGTCGCGCTAGCCATCGACAACGCTCGCTGGTTCGGGCGGCTGCGCACGGTGGGTGCCGACGAGGAACGGACCCGCATCGCCCGCGACCTGCATGATCGCATCGGGCAGTCCCTGGCCTACCTGGCCTTCGAGCTGGACCGGATCGTGGCCAACCAGGGCAAGGGCGACGACATCGGGCCCTCGCTCGAGCACCTCCGCGACGACGTCCGATCAGTCATCCGCGAGGTGCGCGACACCCTCTATGACCTGCGAACCGATGTATCAGACCGCCAGGACATGGCGGCGACGCTGGAATCGCACATCGCGCGGGTCCGGGAGCGCAGCCACCTGGAGATCGAGCTGTTCTGCGACCGCGGCGCGCGGCTGCCGATCCTGCAGGAGCGCGAGATGTGGCGCATCGCCCAGGAAGCCCTGACCAACGTGGAGCGCCACGCCAACGCCACCCGTGCCCGGGTCCTGTGGCGTTGCAACGGCGTGTCGGCCGCGCTCGAGGTGACCGACAACGGTCAGGGCTTCCCCATCGGCACCGCCGGGCGCCTCGACTCCTACGGGATCCTGGGCATGCGCGAACGAGCGTCGAGCATCGGTGCCACCCTCGAGCTGTCCAGCCAGGTGGGACGCGGAACCCACGTTCGGGCCAGCCTCATCCACGCCGACGAATCCGACGGGGACCAGCGCAGCGCATCGGAACCGTCGCGGGTGTGAGGCGGGTGCCCCTCTGGATCGGGCACACGCGTCGGGACCGACGCGCGGTTTCCCACCTAGGTCTCTTGGACCAGTAGGCTGCGCACCCGACCGGGCATCCGAACGCCCGGTGTCACGAGTCTCGAGGGGGCACGCGTGAGCATCCGCCTGATGCTGGCCGACGATCACCGGATGCTGCGCGAAGGCCTGCGACGCTCCATGATCGATCAGGGCTTCGACGTGGTGGGTGAGGCTCGCGACGGCGAGGAGGCCATTCGGCTCGCGCATGAGCTACATCCCGAGGTCATCCTCATGGACGTGACCATGCCCGAGGTCGACGGCGTGGAGGCCACCCGCCAGATCCGATCCGAGCTGCCCGACATCAAGGTGGTCATGTTGACCATGCACGCCGACCAGGAGGTGCTCACGTCGGCCATCCGGGCCGGGGCCAACGGCTACCTGGTGAAGGACTGCTCCACCGACGAGATCGCCTCGGCCGTGCGGATGGCCGTGAGCGGCGAGACGGCGCTGTCGCCCCAGCTGGCGGCCAGCATGCTCGATGAGGTCCGGCGCCTCGATCGACCCTCCAGCGAGGAGGACCGCATCGTCACCCGCCGTGAGGAAGAGGTCCTCCAGCTCATCGCCGACGGCTGCTCTACACCGGAAGTGGCTGAAAAGCTCTATATCAGCCAGAAGACCGTGAAGAACCACCTGGCGTCGATCTATCAGAAGCTGGATGCCCGAGACCGCACCCAAGCCGTCCTGCAGGCCGTTCGGATGGGCATCGTCAGCCTCGACTGATCCCAGTCAGCCTCGACTGATCCCAAGTGATCCCGGACCCCTCGAGCAGTGGTGCCCCGAAAGGGTCACACGACGTGCTCCCGACGGCTCACGTTTCCACTGGAACGCCCCGAAATAGGTCCTATGCCCTATTAGGTTCCGCCGCTCGGGCGACGATACTGCCAGGAGACAGGAAACCTGGTCACCACCCGTGGCGGCCATCCATCAGCACCAGACAAGGGAGACCAACCCAAAATGCTTACCTCGTATGAGTTCGTGAACGCCTGGCTGCAGTCCCGGTGCAAGACCGATCGTGGTGCCTCGCTCGTTGAGTACGCCCTCCTCGTGGCCCTCATCGCCGTCGTGTGCATCGCCGCCGTGACCCTGCTGGGCAAGGCCGCGTCGAGCAAGTTCTCGACGGTCGCCTCGGCGATCTCCTGATGCTCCGGTAGGACGGTCTGCGGGGCGGGCCTTCTGGCCCGCCCCGATTCCGTTCCGACCTAGAGCCGAAAGGGGACTGTCATGAGTTCACCTGGTGCACAAGGTCGGAACCCGAAGCGTTTCAGCGGTGATGAGGGCGCCTCGCTCGTCGAGTACTCGCTCCTCCTCGCATTGATCGCTGTTGTTTGCCTCGGGGCGGTCAGCTACTTCGGCCACAGCGTTGGCTCGAGTTTCTCGAAGTCGGGATCCTCGATCATTGCGGCGACGCAATAGGAGAGCTGGTCGACCGACCGACGTGTTTTCTGAAGTTTCGCACGCTCCGGGGGAGTGGATCCCAGATCCACTCCCCCGGTTCGCGCACAGGACTCAGCAGTGCTGGCCATTGCCCAACGGAGCACCACGCCGACACATCAGCGACCAGCTCTTGTCCTGGTAAAGGACCCGCCAGCGGGCGGAGTCGCTGATGAGCTCGCTGAGCGGCGACGAGCGGTCCCAGAGGACGACGTCGACGTGGTAGCGGTCCAGCACATGCTGCCACCCCGGTGATGCGTGCTCCACCTTCAGGTAGTCGTCCACCACGGCGGCGGGGTACATGTCCACCCGATCGTCGATGAAGGCGTGGGCCCGTGTGCCATCGAGGAGTTCGAGGTAGTTGCCCGTCGTGTCCGAGCTGAACATGCGCACGGCGTCCGGCTGGATCCCCTGGCGGGCCATCCAGGCCACCGGCGCCACCGGGAAGGTGGACAGGTCCCATGGGGGACGCGACAGCGAGGCCGAGACCATCAGGGCGCCCACCACGGCCACCGCGACCAGCAGGACGACGGAGACGGGCGACCGCTGATCGCCCCGCAGCGTGCCCACCCCCGAGAAGCCCTCGGCCATGCCCGGAACCAGTACCAGGGCGGCCACCGCGATGTTGCGCTGGCTGACGAGGGCGGCGGCCACGAACACCACCAGCGGGATGGCCACCCGATAGGACGGTCGGCGCACCAAGAGGATCACGGCCACGACGACCTGCAGCAGGAACAGCCTTGACCAACCCGACGAGAACGACGGGGACTGCCACTCGATGATGTTGCTGAGCACCTTCATCCTGCTCACGAGGTTCACGGGGAAGATCAACAGCGTGGGACCCAACGGGCTCACCGCACCGGCCACGGTCCCTGCCACAGCCCACAGCAGGCAACGGCGCTCCACGCTGGCCTCTCGCTTGTCCGCCAGCCGGCCCAGCCACAGCACCCCGAGGGCAGCCAACCCGAGGGGGAACGAACCGTGGGTGTTCACCCAGAGCCAGAAGACCGGGATCATGGCCCACGGGGGCACGCCGCCCTCGGCGGCCAGCAAGGCCACCGTCATCAGCAGGAGGCCGATCAGCAGCGGTCGGGGTGACCACACGACTGTGCCGATCCCGATGACCATGCCGGTGATCACGATCCGCCCGATCAAGGTCTTGGCCGGCCGGGTGAGCCGCCAGGTCATGGCCCCGAGGGCGGCAGTGGTGAGCCCCATGAGCACCCGGAGGCCTTGGGCTCCGAAGAAGCGGTCGACCCAGCCGTAAAGGATCGAGGCCAGCCAGCTCTGCACCACCCAGGACGCGCCGTGCGCCGTGAACGAGTACGGATCATGGGTGGGGATGCCGCGGCCGTCCCAGATGAGCCGGCCGGTGGCCAGATGCGTCATGAAGCTGTTGTCGCTGATGCGGCTCAGACCGATCGAGGCGGCCCACACCGTCAGCCCGGCCCCGAGCACGAAGGCGAGCGTCGGTGGCCAGCGCCTCGTTCGTCGGGCCGGGCTCGGCGCGGCGCGGCGGCGTCCGCGACGGCCGGCGATGGAACCGCCGCGGTCATGGGGTCAGGAGAAGGCGTGGCGGATGTTGATGATGGCCGGGCCGATGACCACCACGAACAGCGAGGGGAAGACGCAGAACACCATCGGGATCAGCATCTTCACCGGTGCCTTCTGGGCCCGCTCCTGGGCCAGCTGGCGGCGCTTGATGCGCATCTCCTCGGCTTGGGCCCGCAGGACCCGCCCGATGGACACACCGAAGGTGTCGGCCTGCAGCACCGCCAGCACGAAGGACCGAACCTCCGGGACGTTGGTCCGTTGGTCCAGCGCCGCGCATGGCGTCGGCTCGGGTCGCACCGGCTCTGACCTCGCCCAGCATCCGGGCGAACTCATCCGACAGTGCCCCGGGAACGGCGGCGACCGTGCGGTCCAGCGCCTGCTCGAACCCGAGACCGGCCTCGACGCTGATGGTGAGCAGGTCGAGGATGTCGGGCAGCTTGAGGCGCAGGTCCTGCTGACGCTCGTCCACCCGCCGCGACAGCAGCACGTAGGGGGCGAAGATCAACACCGCGCAGAGGATCGCGGTGCAGGCCAGCTGGGTGATCCCCGTCATCCCGATCGGGTTCCAGAAGTAGAAGAACCAGATCACCGGGATGCACAGGGCGGCCATCAGGACCTGGATGGCCATGAACCGGTCGACCGCGTCGGCGGATCCGTTCCCGGCCTCGATGAACTTGGTGCGGACGGCGTCGGCGTAGCCCACCGGCGTCAGCCGCCGGCCCACATTGGTCAGACCACCCATGACCGGCGCGCACGGCGCGCTGGGTGATCGGGGCCAGAAGCTCCTGGTCCCGAACGTTCTCGACCTCGTAGCCGTCGAGTTGGCGCAGCGAGTTGCGCACGACCGACTTCTCGTTGATCTGGGAGAGGACGGCGTAGAGGACCAAGGCGATGGCCCCGCCGACGAGCAGCAGTCCGATGAGCAGTTCGATGTTGTCCATGATCAGATCTCGATGTTGATGATGCTGCGCATCCAGAGGAACCCGACGGCCATACCGACGATGGCAGCACCCAACATGATGTTGCCAAGCGTGTCGTCGAACAGCTTGCTCATGTAGTCCGGGTTGATAACGTACATGAGGATGCCCAGGCCGAACGGCAGGAACGCCAGCACCATGGCGCTGATCCGGCCCTCCGCGGTGAGTGCGGCCACGTCACGGCGCAATCGTTCCCGCTGGGTCATGGTGTCGGCCACCGTCATCAGCAACTCGGACAGGTTGCCGCCGACCTCCCGCTGGATGCGAATGGCCATGACCGTCCAGGCGAAGTCCGGGCTGTCCATGCGCTCGGCGACGCCCTCGAGCGCCTCCTCGAGCGGCCGGCCCAGACGGGCCTCGGTGACCACCCGGCGCAGCTCCAGGCCCATCGGCTCGTCGACCTCCTGGGAGATGGCCTCGACGCCCTGCATGAGCGAATAGCCGGCGCGCAGGGTGCCCGAGAGCAGCTGGAGGGTGTCGGGCAGCAGGCGTCAGGAAGTTCTTCCGGCGTCGGCCGGCGATGAAGCTCACCACCGCCGGCGGGAACAGGGCCGCGACCATGCCGAAGATGAGCCCGGTGAACAGACCGCCCAGCACGAAGCCCAGGATGGTGGCGATGGCCACCAAGGCGGCGTAGAAGAACAGGGCTTCACCGGCTCGCAGCGGGAGGTTGGCCCGTTCCAGCGCGTTCTCCGCCCGGGACAGGTAACCCTGGCTCTCGGCGAACTGCTCGGTGACCTCGACCGCGCGCTGGATGAGGGCGGTCTTGGCGTAGGAGGCGTCACCTTCCTCCAGCTCCTCCTGGGGGCCATAGCCCCTCGGAGTAGGGCTGCAAGACGGTGTTGAGGCTGTTGTCGCGGGTGACGAGCAGGATGATGACGTAGGCGCCCATGGCCACCGCCACCAGGACCGCCAGCACGGCCAGCAGCAGTCCCAGCGAACCCTGCAGCAACGACACCCCGCCCTTGTTGGCGCCGTTGGCGGTCTGGGACAGGTTGTAGAAGCCGTCGGTGGATGTGCCCGCGGTGAAGTACACGCTCGATGTCTGGCCGTTGGTGCTGAGCGACAGGTTCACGACCTGGTTGGCCTTGGCGGTCGACGCGTAGGTGATCGTGTACTGGCTGCTGTCGATCGTGGTCTTGGTCTGGGACACCAGGTCGCCGATGGACGGACCCTGATCGGTGGTCAGGACCTGGCCGCCGTAGGAGGCGCTCAGGGATCGCAACGCCGACGGGTTGTAGCCGCCCCCGGTGTAGGCCCAGCTGAACACCGGGGTGTTCGCGCTGGCCACCTCGCCGACGGCCGCCTTCTGCTGGTTGCCGCTGGCGTTGTCGGCCTGGGCGCTCATGATGAGCAGCTCGGGCTGGAGCCTGCTGTTTGTCGCCCAGGGCGGCGCCCGCCTGGCGCACGGCCGACCACAGCGCGGTCTTGGTACGGGCCGCTTCGGCGCTGGGCGGGCGCCACCTGCTTGATGGCCGCCACCAGCTTGGCCGTGTCGTTGGTGAAGTCCTGCACCAGCACGCCGGTGTCGTTGGCCGCCCAGATGGCGAACTCCTCGTCGATGGCAGCGCGTCACCGGTGCGGCTCTGGATCCAGGAGATCAGCGCCGCTTTGGCGGCCACCAGCGCCCCGGACGTCTCGGCCGCAGTCGACGTGTCGAGGACCACGGCGATGCCTCGGGGGGTGCTCGGCGGCTGAAGCGTCGGCGTGCCGGCCTTGACCTCGGTGCCGTTGGCCACGAGCTTGGGCGGCGTGCCCTGCCCGGTCCCGTGATCGAAGTACAAGATGTTGGGAGCGGCCGCGTTGAGCGACGTCGATGGCTCTGATCTGCACGAAGCTGCTGGGGTTGGACGAGGCGGCCAGCGCCGCGGGGGCCAGGGCCAGCGCCGAGCGCGGCCGAGCAGGACCGCTCCCACACCCAGGCGCACGATGGGACCGCTTCACTGTCCGCCCACCGCCTTCCGGCTGAAGCCTTCGGGCTGGAACACCTCTTGGCCCAGGCGGATGCCCAGGTCAGCCAGCTTCTCGGCGAACTTGGGGCGGACACCGGTGGCCTTGAGGTGGCCCTTGAATCGGCCGTGCTCGTCGACGCCCATCCCGAAGTCGAACAGGAAGATGTCCTGGAGGGTGATGACGTCGCCCTCCATGCCCTGGACCTCGGTGATGTGGGTGATGCGGCGGGTGCCGTCACGCAGGCGGGAGAGGTGCACGATGCAGTCGAGCGCCGAGGCCATCTGCTCGCGGATGGCCCGGATGGGCAGGTCGAAGCCGGCCATCAGCACCAGGGTCTCCAGGCGGGCCAGGGTGTCGCGGGGGCTGTTGGAGTGGACGGTGGTCAGCGAGCCGTCGTGGCCGGTGTTCATGGCCTGGAGCATGTCCAGCGCCTCCCCCGAGCGGCACTCCCCCACCACGATGCGGTCGGGGCGCATGCGCAGGCAGTTCTTGACCAGGTCGCGGATGGTGATCTCGCCGCGACCCTCGATGTTGGGCGGCCGGGCCTCGAGGGCCAGCACGTGGTCCTGGTGGAGCTGGAGCTCCTTGGCGTCCTCCACGGTCACGATGCGCTCGTCGGAAGGGATGAACGACGAGAGCACGTTGAGGGTGGTGGTCTTGCCGGTGCCGGTGCCGCCGGACACGATGATGTTGAGGCGCCCGACCACGCAGGCCTGCAGGAAGCGGGCGGCGTGGGCGTTGAGGGTGCCGAACCGGATCAGGTCGTCGACCTGCAGGCGCTCGGTGGAGAACTTCCGGATGGTGAGGAACGGGCCGCCGATGGCCAGGGGGTGGATGACGGCGTTGACCCGGGAGCCATCCGGCAGCCGGGCGTCGCACAGGGGGTTGGCTTCGTCGATGCGGCGACCGATCTCGCTCACGATCTTGTCGATGATGCGACGCAGGTGGGTCTCGTCCACGAAGGTGGCCGTCGACTTCTCGAGCCGACCGGCTCGCTCCACGTAGACCGAGTCGGGCCCGTTGCACATCACCTCGGTCACCTCCTCCTCGTGCAGGAGGCGATCGATGGGCCCGTAGCCCAGGATGTCGTCGGACACGTCCTGGATGAGCTGGGCCTTGTCGGCCGCCGACAGCGGCGCCCGCTCCTGGGCCAGGGCGGCGTGCAGCTGGTCGTTGACCCGGCGACGCAGGTCGTCCTCGGACAGCCGCTTGTCATAGAGGATCGGTCCCAGCTCGTCGATGAGGTGGTGGTGGATCTTCTGGCGGAGCTCGTCGAGAACGGGATCGCGTCGTTTGCTCCCGGTAGCGGGCGCCGCTTGCACATCATGAAGGCGCTTGTAGAGCGACACTGCGTCTCCTCACTCGTGGGCCCGATTGGGCGGAAAGGCTAGTCCTAGCGACGTTTCTTCTTGTCGGCCGCGACCGGCAGGAAGATGTCGGCCAGCTGGTTGATCGACTGCGTGACGCCCGACCGGGGTGCGCTGAGCACCACGGGCTCGCCTTTGTTGACTGCCTGGGGCACCACGACGTCGCTCGGGATCAGCGATTGGGCCTGGATGCCGAGGGTGCGTTCGACCTCACCCACGTCGAGCTTGACCTTGGAGTTGGCCCGGTTGAGCACCAGCCGCAGCTTCTCCATCGGCGTGTTCAGCAGCCGCAGGGTCTGCAAGCCGATCTTCACGTTCTTGATGTTCGGGATGTCCATCCCGGCCACGAGCAACACGTCGTCGCTCACCTCGATGAGGCCGAGCACCACGTCGTTGAAGTAGGCGGGGGTGTCGATGATCACGAACTCGCAGAAGCTGCGCAGCATCTCGACGATGCGCACCATCTCCGGCGCCCCGATCTGGTCGGCGAAGGCCGGCTCGAGCGGGGCGGGCAGCACCAGCAGACCAGAGGCGTGTGTGCTCGATGAGCAGGCTCTGCAGCAGCGGCAGGTCGAGCCGATCCAACGAGCTCACTGCGTCGACCACCGTGTGCTGGGGCGACAGCTTGAGCATGACGGCGATGTCACCGAACTGCAGATCGGCGTCGACCAACACGACCGGTCGCGTGCTCCGCCGAGCCAGGGTGACCGCCAGGTTGGTGGCCACCACCGACTTGCCGGCGCCGCCCTTGGTGGAGAACACGGTGATGACCCGGCCAAGCTCGCCGGTGGCGTCGATCACGTTGCTCACGGTGGGCACCGGCGCCGCCATCACCAGGCCCGAGGCCACCCGGGCCACGGCCTCGGCCAGCTGCGCCGGCTCGATCGGGGCCTGGAGCACGTCCTTGACACCCGAGCGCAGCGCTCGCTGGAGCATCTCGGTCGACAGCTCGTTGGTCACCATGATGGCGCCCACGTCTCGCCGCGCGGCCAACAACTGCTCGACGGCGGCCAGCTCGGGGCTGCCGGCGAACGACGGACCCAGGACGATCACGACGGGGATCGATCCCAGACGGGAGGCCAGGTCGTTGATGGAGGCGAACGGTGTGGCCCCCTGCCCCAGCTGCATGGCCAGGCGGCTACGGGCCGCCTGGTCGGCATCGACCACGGCGACCGCCACCTGACCGCCGCCGCCCCCCGAGGGGGCCCCGGCGCCCGGATGTGGCATGTACTCGCCGGGCTGGCCGGCGAATGGGCTGGTCACGACTTGGGACCGGCCGTGCCGCTGGGTCCGTACGGGGTCAGCTGGTTGCCATCCTCGCCGGGCAGCGTCGGGATGTCGAAGGGCACCGCCGGGACGACCCGAGGTGCGTAGTCGGCGGTCACCAGGGAGAGATAGATCGTTCCGGTCTCCTGGGCGGCCTCGATGTAGGGCACGGCGTCGGGGGGAACCTCGACGGTGAGCACGCCGCTGCCAGCACCCGCCGCGGCGGTCGTGGCCGTCTCGCCGGGCTGGAGCGCCGGTTGGTTCCCCACCGCCAGGATGAACACCTTCTGGTACAGGTAGTGGGGCACCGACTTGAAGTGGACGCCTGGGCTGTTGGCTGCGGGGTCGTTGCCCAGCGGCGTCTCGTCGACGGTCATGTTGACCTCGTCACCGGCCACCAGGAAGCCGGCCACGCCGTGGATCTGGTCGACCGAGATGCTGACCGCCACCCAGTTGGCGTTGGTCAGGCGGTCACGGAAGCTGATCTGGGCGGTCGCCGGGTCGACGAACATGTCGCTCACGATCACGGCGTTCTTGGGGATGTTGAACAGCGCCACCTTCTTGGAGATCTGGTCGGTGGTGGTGATGGCGGTGCTGGGCCGGAACTGCGCGGGGATCGATGCCGTGTCGATCTGCTTGCTCGACGCGGCCGTGTCACCGCTGGTGCCCTTGGGGATGTCTGCCTTGGCCACGAACACCGAAACCAACTTGGCGTTGTTGTTGGCCCGGTTGTTGATGCCCTGCACGTAGTTGTAGATGAGCAGCGCGGCAACGACGCCGATCAGGATCGCACCCACCAGGATCAACGTTCTCCGAGAACTCACTCCCCGACCTCATTCCTCGCTGTTGGGCCCGACCCGCTGTGGGTGGGGCGGCACCATCTTGGCAAAGCTGACCACCGCAACGGCGGTATACCCCTGGGCACCGGAGACGACCGGTGTCCTACTCCTTCGGTCCCAACGCCGTACGGATTAACGAAAAACAGCAAATTAGGCCCAGGCGCGGGTGCCGGAAAAGGGGCCGAACGGCCTATGCGCCCTCTGCCGACCCCCAGACCGGCCTCTTGCGTCCACGAAACCGAGCAGCGATCAGTTCGCGGTCCTCGACTACTCGGCGGCCTCGTCGGTCCCTGGCCGCGGCGCCTCTTCCTCGGCGACGGCAACGTCAGCTTCGACCGCGCCCGGCTCGGACTCGTCCACCTCGGCTCCCGCCGGGGCGGTAACCCCGGGCTCGCCTTCCCCCTCGGCGAAGTACTCGGCCCACGCCTCCTGGGCCTCGCTGTCGGTGCCGCCGATGTAGTTGCCCTCGTCGTCGTAGGCGTGCTCACCGAAGTGCTCCTGGTACTCGGCGGCCACCACGCCGCCCTCGGCCGCCTGCTTGATCGACAGGCTGATGCGGCGGCGCTGCAGATCGAGATCGATGATCTTGACCCACAGCTCCTCGCCGGGGGTCACCACCTGTTCCGGCAGATCGACGTGGTGGGCCGACATCTCCGAGATGTGCACCAGACCCTCGATGCCGTCTCCGACCTGCACGAACGCGCCGAAGGGCACGAGCTTGGTGACCCGGCCATACACCAGCTCCCCCACCCGGTGGTTGGTGGCGAACTCTTGCCAGGGATCCTGCTGGGTGGCCTTGAGCGAGAGGCTGATGCGCTCCCGGTCGAGGTCGACCTCGAGCACCTGGACCTGGATCTTGTCGCCCACCTGGACGACGGACCCGGGGTGGTCCACGTGCTTCCAGGACAGCTCCGACACGTGCACCAGACCGTCCATACCGCCCAGATCCACGAACGCGCCGAAGTTGACCACCGACGACACGGTGCCTTCGCGGACCTCGCCCGGCTTGAGGTTGGCCAGGAAGTCCTCGCGCTGCTCCTTCTGGGTCTCCTCCAACCAGGCCCGACGCGACAGGACGACGTTGTTGCGGTTCTTGTCGAGCTCGATGATCTTGGCCTCGAGCGTGGTGCCCACGTAGGGCTGCAGGTCACGCACCCGACGCAACTCGACCAAGGAGGCGGGCAGGAAGCCCCGCAGGCCGATGTCGAGGATCAGGCCGCCCTTGACCACCTCGATGACCGGACCGGTGACCACACCATCGGATTCCTTGATCTGCTCGATCGTGCCCCAGGCCCGCTCGTACTGGGCCCGCTTCTTGGACAGGACCAGCCGACCCTCCTTGTCCTCCTTCTGCAGGACCAGGGCCTCGACCTGTTCACCCAGCGACACGATCTCGCTGGGATCGACGTCGTTGCGGATCGACAGCTCTCGGGCCGGGATGACGCCTTCGGACTTGTAGCCGATGTCGAGCAGGACCTCGTCGCGGTCGACCTTGACCACGGTGCCCTCGACGATCTGACCGTCCTCGACCTCGACCATGGTGGCGCTGTAGGCGTCGTCGATCGAGGTGCCACCCAGATCGTCCTCGGTGACCTGGCGGGGGATGTAGCTCCCGTCGTCCGCAAACGTGCCCATGCCGGCGGGAGGCGGCGCGGTCGGCGCGCTGGTCAGCGGATCAGCGACCAGGGTCGCCGTCGAGTTGGATTCGGAGGTCGCAGCGGCAGGTTCCGCTTGGGTTGGTGCCTGATCGGACAACGTGATCGCCTTCTCTGGGTTTTCCGGACGGCCGCCGCGGCGGCATCGAGGGCGCGCGTGGACGGTCCTCGCACGCCAGACCGGGAATGGTACCACCGACGCCGAAACGGCGGCTCAGGCGCCCGGAGCCGGTTCCCGGCGCGCCACCAGCAGGTACTCGGGATGGTCCAGGTCGGGCGGGTTGGCGGCGTAGCCCCCCGGCGTCACCGACCACAGCGCTTCGGGTACCAGCCCGGCCTGGCGGGCCAGCAGTCGCAGCTCCCGGGGCGTGAAGCAGGAGGTCCACAGGTCGTGGGTGGCATCCCGGCCGGCTTCATCCTTGATGGCGGTCCGCTCGTGGTTCACGCCCCGGGACGCGTCGAAGGTGTCGGTCGATTCGAGGTAGCGCACCTGGAAGTAGGCGGAGAAGGCGGAGACGGCCAGTCGGGCCCCGGGGCGCAGGGCCTGCGCCATGCGGGCCAGGATGATGCCATCGGGATCCAACGCCGGACCGGCCGACGAGTGGGCCAGGTCGGGTTCGTGGCCGGCCAGGCCGAACGCGCCCTGGCACAGGGAGATGACGGCGTCGAACTCGGCGACGAACGGCAGGTGGCGGGCGTCCATCCGCTCGAAGCTCGCCCCGGGCGGGGCGTCGGCACGGGCCAGGTCGACGAACCGCTGGGAGATGTCCACACCGACCACGTCCAGACCCCGTTGCGCCAACGCCTTGGCGTGACGGCCCGGACCGCAACCCACGTCGAGGACGCGCTGACCCTGGGCCAGACCGAGCGCCTCGATCAGGAAGGCCACCTCGTTGGCCGTGCCCCGGGTGAACGAGTAGCGGAGATAGGCGCCCCCCAGATGGTCGGCGAGATCCTCGAACCAGTGGTCAGGGCCCGAACCGGAACGGCTCATGCCCGACACCGTGCCTCGGCCGCTACTGGCCATAGGCGTTGGCGCAACGCCAGTGCGGAGGGGGCGTCCACACCCAGATCTGAGAGCCCGAGCAGTTGGCCTCGGTGCCGACGAAGACACCGCCGTACCAGAGCGAGATCGCCACGATGACCACCAAGATCACGAACATCTGGTTGTTGCGCCTGGTCCGGGACACGAGGATGCCTCCTGCTCGAGGGCCGACGCCGACCCGCGGGATTCCCAACGCGATGGTAGAGCCCGCCCGATCCCGCGACGAGCATGGAGCCGGGGCGCGCTCAGCCCTTGGCGTCGGCCCAGGTCGAGCCGAACGAGAGGTTGACCTCGAGTGGGACGCGCAGGTCGAACGCGCCCATCATGGCTTCGAGCGTCACCGCGGTGGCGGCTTCACGTTCGGCGGGCGGTACCTCCAGGATGACCTCGTCGTGCACCTGGAGGACCAGGCGGCTGGCCAGCTGCTCGCGATCCAGCGCTTGGTCGAGGCGGACCAGGGCCACCTTGAAGATGTCGGCGGCCAGGCCCTGGATACCAGCGTTCATCGCCTGGCGCTCCCCGGCCTGGCGGATGCGGAAGTTCGACGAGCTCAGCTCGGGGATCTGGCGCCGCCGACCGAAGAGGGTCTCGGTGTAGCCGCGTTCGCGGGCCTGGGCCACGGTGTCGTCCATGTACGCCCGCACCGCCGGAAAGGCGGCGAAGTAGGCGTCGAGGATGACCTGCGCCTCCGAGGTGGGGATGGACAGACGCTGGCCCAACCCGTAGGCCTCCATCCCGTAGGCCAGGCCGTAGGAGACCATCTTGGCCTTCGACCGCTGCTCGTGGGTCACCTGGCCGGCCTCGACGCCGAACACACGCGACGCGGTCTGGGTGTGGATGTCGGTGCCGCTGTCGAAGGCGGCGATCAACCCGGGATCCTCGGCCAGATGCGCGATGCAGCGCAGCTCGATCTGGTTGTAGTCGGCCACCAGGAACTCGGTTCCGGCGGCCGGCACGAAGGCGGCCCGGAAGCCACGGCCGACCTCGCTGCGCACCGGGATGTTGTGCAGGTTGGGGGCGTCGGAGCTGAGGCGACCGGTCCGGGCCACGGTCTGGTTGAAGGTGGCGTGGATGCGACCATCGGGCTGCACCTCGACCAACAAACCCTCGCCGTAGGTCGAGCGGAGCTTCTCCACCTCGCGATAGCGCAGCAGGTGGTCGATGATCGGGTGCTGGCCGACCAGCTTCTCGAGCGACGCGGCGTCGGTCGAGAACCCCGTCTTGGTCTTCTTCTGCGGCGTGAGCGCCAGCTTGTCGAACAGGATCGTGCGCAGCTGGGGCGTCGAGTTCACGTTGAACTGCTCACCCGCGTCCTCCCAGATCTCGGTGGTCAACTGGGCGCACTCGGCGGCCATCTGCTCGTTCAGGCCGCGCAGCACCTCCACGTCGACGCCCACACCCGTGTGCTCCATGCGGGCCAGGACCCGCACCAAGGGCACCTCGATCTCGTCGTTGAGCTGGCGCAGCCCCTGCGCGTCGAGCGCGTCGAGCAGCGGACCGCTCAGCGCGGCCACCCCCAGGGCGCGGCGAGCCGCCTCGACGGGGGCGACGTCCGCCGCCCCCCCGAAGTCGAGCTGACCGCTCGGTACCGCCTCGGCCTCGGGCAGGCTCATGCGGGCGTACCGGCGCAGGAGATCGTCGAGCACATAGCGCGACTCGGCTGGATCGAGCAGGTAGGCGGCCAGCGAGACGTCGAGCTGGAGGGTGCGCAGATCGATGCCGCGGTCGAGCAGGGCCCGCATGAGCGCCTTGGCGTTGTGGATGGCCACCGGTCGGCCGCCTGGCGCGACCAGGCGCTCGACGGCCTCGCGCACCGACTGGCCGTCGAGCAGACCGACCCTCAGGAACACGACATCGGCCTGGCTCGGGTCACGCACGAAGGTGAGGCCGGCCAGCGGGGTGCGATCGTCGTCACCGCCCTCCCAGGCGCCGGCCAGAGCCAGGCGTTCCTCTGCGTCGGCCAGCTGGTGCAGCACCTCGACGGCGTGCGCGGCGTCGGCCAGCTCGGTGACCTCGGCCTCGAGCACGCCGACCTCGGGCGCATCACCGGCCAGGCGCTCACCGAACGCCTCGCCCAGGCGCTCGGCCAGCGAGTGGAACTCGAGGAAGTCGAAGAGCTGGCGCAACTCGTCGGGATCGACCGTGCCCCGGTGCAGGTCGCCGAGTGCGTAGTCGAGCTTCACGTCGCGGATCAGGCGCATCAGCTCGGCGTTGCGGCGCACCTGCGCCTCGTGCTCGGCCAGGTTGGCGCGCAACTTGGGCGTCTGGTCCTCGACGTGTTCGAAGATCCCGTCCAGCCCGCCGTAGGTCATGATCAGCTTGGCCGCCGTCTTCTCCCCCACCCCGGGCACACCGGGCAGGTTGTCGGAGGGATCACCGCGCAACGCTGCGTACTCGACGTAGCGATCGGGCGGGACGCCGGTGCGCTCCACGATGCCGGCCTCGTCATAGAGGGCGTAGTCCGACACCCCGCGCTTGTTGTAGAGCACCTTGACCAGCGGGTCCTCGACCAGCTGGTAGCTGTCGCGGTCGCCGGTGACGATGACGACCTCGTAGCCGTGGTCACGGCCTTCGGCGGCCAGGGTGGCGATGAGGTCGTCCGCCTCGAAGCCGGCCCGCTCGATCACGGGCAGGGCCAGGGCGTCGACCACCTGGCGGACCAGCCCCATCTGCTGGCGCAGGATGTCAGGCGCCTCGGACCGGTTGGCCTTGTAGGTGTCGAGGGCCTCGTGCCGGAAGGTCGGCTCGGGCCGGTCGAAAGCCACGATGACCTGGTCGGGCTGCTGATCACGCACCAGGTTGATCAGCATCGAGGTGAACCCGTACACGGCGTTGGTCACCTGGCCCGAGGCCGTGGTCAGGTCGGTGGGCAGCGCGAAGAAGGCGCGGTAGGTCAACGAGTTCCCGTCGATGAGCATGACCTTCACGACGGAGCCCTCACGGCGCGGGTGGGACGAGCTCACCGGCGATGATCTGCTGGCCCACCACTCGCATGGTCAGGCGCTGGGCCATGGCCGTGCGCTGGATGAAGGTGAAGGCGTCCTGCTCCGACAGACCGTGCGCATCCATCAGTCGGCCCTTGGCCCGGTCCACGATCTTGCGGGTCTCGAGCTGCTCCTCGAGGCTGGCGGTGTGCTCGTACAGGCGCCTTGAGCTCACGGAACCGCCCGATGGCCACCTCGACGGCTGGGATGAGCTCGCTGCGCTGGAACGGCTTGACCAGGTAGGCCAGCGCACCGGCATCGCGGGCCTGCTCGATCAGGTCGCGCTGGCTGAAGGCGGTCAGGATCAGCACCGCGGCCAGTCGCTCACCCGTGATCTCCCGGGCCGCGGACAGGCCGTCCTGGCCGGGCATCTTCACGTCCAGGATGGCGACGTCGGGGAGATGGCGGCGGACCAGCTCGACGGCCTCGTCGCCGCGCCCGGTCTCGCCCACCACCTCGTAGCCCTCCTCTTCGAGGGTCTCTTTGAGGTCGAGGCGGATGATGGCCTCGTCCTCGGCGATGACGACGCGGGTGGGCACGGGTGAGGTCGCCTCCTTGGCGGTGAGGGGTGCATCGTAGTTCGGGCCGGTGCCGGTGCCGCAGGCCGGTCCCGCCACCGCAGGCCGGCGACCGGGACGATCAGTCCGTGCTGGCGGTGAGACGGTCGAGCAATTCGTCCTGGGTGCGCTCCAGCCGCTCGATCTCGGCCTGCACGGCGTCGCGGTGGCGACGCATCGCGTCAGCGTGGCGGGCGGCCTCACGATGTTCGTGCTCGGCCAGCGGGGTCTCCGACACCAACGAGCGCAGGCGAGCCTCCTCGGCCTCGTTGGCCAGATGGGCCAGCTGCTCGTCGGCCACCTCGAGCTCACGGCGGGCTTCCCGCATGCGCTCGGAGGTCTCGAACAGACGACGCTCGACCAGTGTCCGGGACATGGGCAGGAGTGTAGGCATCGTCGGCCCGCCGCCAGCGGCTTCCGCGGCAGGACCCGGCATCGCGGCTTGCTAGCCTGGCTCGGCCGCGCGGCGGTGCTGGAACTGGCATACAGGGCGGGCTCAAACCCCGCTGTCCTCCGGGACTTGTGGGTTCGAATCCCACCCGCCGCACCATCGCTCCCCGCCCCGAACGCCGCGGGATCGGGGGTGGAACGACGACCCGCTCGCCGATGACCTGGTTGGCGTGGTCGACGGACGTAGGCCTGGTGCAGGGGGTGAGCGACGTGTCGCCGCGCGGCCACGAAGTCCTGGAAGTCCATCACCGCCACGAAGTCGAAGTTGTCGCCGAAGGGCCCGGCGTCGTCGCCCCAGGTCTGGGCCAGCAGCACCGCCGCGCCCGATCTGGCGCCCTGGTCGGGTGGTCTAGCCTGCCTGCGTGTCCCGCCGATCTCGCCGGTCCCGGCCCCCGTCGTCTCGGTGGTTGCGCCGCGGCGGCCGCTTGGTCGTGGCCGGCGCGGTGGTGGTTGGCGTAGCCGGCATCCGCTCGGTGGTGCTGAACCGAGAGCAGCGAGCCTTCGACGAGCGCTACGGCGCCCGCGGCGTGACACGCCAGGGCCGGTGAGCCGGTCCCGGGCCCCCTCGGGGGCCGATGAAACCTCCACGCCCCCACGATGGTCAGAGGCGACACCCTCAACGCACGCGGGTCGCCCCGTGCCGGCCCGGCGCGTGCCCCTCACCCCCGACCCCCGAGAGCTCCCCCGTCGATGATCGCCTTCACCTTCCCCGGCCAGGGGTCGCAGAAGCCCGGCATGGGGAGCGCCTGGCTGGATCACCCGTCCTGGGAGCTGGTCGAGGAGGCCGAGGCCGCGTCGGGTCGCGACATCACCCACCTGCTGCTCCACGCCGAGGCCGACGAGCTCAAGGCCACCCACAACAGCCAGCTGGTGACGTTCGTGACCAGCCTGGTGATCCTGGATGCGGTCGAGCGGCTCGGCGTCGAACCCGGGGTGGTGGCCGGACACAGCCTGGGCGAGTACACCGCGCTGGTGGCGTCCGGCGCCCTGGCCTTCGAGGAGGGTGTCCGACTGGTGGTGGCCCGGGGCGAGGCCATGGCCGAGGCCGCCCAGCGAAATGCGGGCACGATGGCCGCGGTGATCGGTTTGGACGACGACAAAGTCGAGTTGGCCTGCGCCCGCGTGGACGAGGACGTGTGGGTGGCCAACTACAACGCGCCGGGTCAGGTGGTCATCGCCGGGTCGGCCGACGGGGTGTCCGCGGGTGCGGCCGCGGCCAAGGATCTCGGGGCCAAGAAGGTGCTGCCCATGGCAGTCAGCGGTGCGTTCCACACGCCGTACATGGCTCCGGCCCGCGATCGGCTGCGGGCCGCGCTGGCCGAGGCCGACCTGCGAGCCCCGGAGCAGCCCGTCTACGCCAACGTGGATGCCATGCCTCACACCGGGGGCGACGAATGGCCCACCCTGCTCGGGGCGCAGCTGTGCCGCCCGGTGCGCTGGCGCCAGACCCTGCACCACCTCGAGGAAGCGGGCGCCACCACCTTCGTCGAGCTGGGGGCGGGCGCCGTGCTGACCGGGATGGCCAAGCGGACGGTCACAGGCTGTCGGACCATGTCGGTGGGCACCCCCGACGAGCTCGACAAGCTGCTCGAGACCCTGGCCCTCCCCCGTTCCGGCGCGGTGGGTGTCCACGAGGGCGAGCACCTGTTCGCCACCGAACGCGTGGTGGTCAGCCCGGCGTCGGGTGTCTTCCACCCGTCGTCGGACACGGGGCCCGGTCGCCAGCTCGAACCGGGTGACGTGCTGGGCTCGGTGGGCAGCGAAGCGGTCCGCTCGCCCTTCGCCGGGGTGATCATGGGCATGTTGACCGATGAGGGCGAGCGAGTGTCACCCCAGGAGCCCATCGCCTGGTTGCGGGTCAGCTGATGCCACGCGTCACGGGACCGGGGATGCGCATCACCGGCTGGGGCGGCGCGCTCCCCGACAAGGTGGTGACCAATCACGACCTGGCCGCCACGCTGGACACGTCGGACAGCTGGATCGTGGAGCGCACGGGAATCCGGGAGCGCCGCATCGGGGGCACCACGGCCGGACTGGCCGCGGAGGCAGGGGCCGCGGCCCTGGCCGGGGCCGGGCTCACCGGGGCCGACATCGACGTGCTGGTGCTGGCCACCTCCACCCCGGACCAGACGTTGCCCGGCTCGTCGGCCCACGTGCACGAACTGCTGGAGGTCCGCGGCGGCGCCTTCGACCTCAACGCCGCCTGCTCGGGCTTCGTGTACGCCCTGGCCGTCGGTGCCGGGCTGGTGGCCACGGGCAGCTCGCGCATCCTGGTGATCGGCTCGGACACCATGAGCCGCATCACCGACTGGGACGATCGCTCGACCGCCATCCTGTTCGCCGACGGCGCGGGCGCGGTGGTGCTGGAAGCCACCAACGGGCCGGGCGCGCTGCTGTCCTACGAACTGGGGGCCGACGGCACCACGCGTGGGCTGCTGTACGCCGACGTGGGCGGCTACATGCTGATGGAGGGCCGCGAGCTGTTCCGACGGGCGGTCCGGGCCATGGTCGAATCGGCCGAGGCGTGCCTGAGCCAGGCCGGCGTGTCCATCGACGAGGTGGCGCTGCTGGTCCCGCACCAGGCCAACATCCGCATCATCGACGCCGCCGCCAGCCGGTTGGGCATCAGCGCCGAGCGCACCGCCAGCGTGCTCGACCGCACGGGCAACACCAGTGCGGGCTCGATCCCCCTGGCTCTGGTCGACGCCCTCGAGGCCGACCGGCTCAGCCCCGGTGACCTGGTGCTGCTGTGCGGGTTCGGTGCCGGGATGACCACCGCCAGCGCGCTGGTGCGTTGGGACGGGCCCGGCAGGGCGGCGCGCCGCTGGACGGGACGGACGGAGCGGCCCGGTGAGTCGCGTGGTGCTGGTCACCGGCGGCAGCCGAGGAATCGGGCTGGCCTGCGCTCGGAGCTTCGCCGCCCAGGGCGACCAGGTGGCATTGACCTACCGCAGCGCGCCGCCAGAGGCGGCGGAGACCGAAGGTCTGCTGTGCGTTCCCTGCGACATCACCGACGCGGCCCAGGTGGACGCGGCGTTCGCCCAGGTGGAAGCAGCACTCGGTCCCGTCGAGGTGCTGGTGGCCAACGCCGGGATCACCAACGACATGCTCGTGCTGCGCATGGACGACGCCGCCTTCGCCGGAGTGGTCGACACCAACCTGACCGGCGGCTTCCGCTGCGCCAAGCGGGCGGTCCAGAAGATGATGCGGGCCCGATGGGGGCGGATCATCTTCATCTCGTCGGTGGTGGGTTCCACCGGCCAGGCCGGCCAAGCCAACTACGCGGCGTCCAAGGCCGGGCTGATCGGCCTGGCCCGCTCGCTGGCCCGCGAGTTCGCGTCGCGCCAGATCACCGTCAACGTGGTGGCGCCCGGACCGGTGACCACCGAGATGACCGAAGCCCTGGGCGCCGAGCGCCAGGCCGCCATCATCGACGCTGTCCCACTGGGCCGGTTCGCCACCCCCGACGAGATCGCCCAGACCGTCTGCTTCCTGGCCGGTGACGCAGCGGGCTACATCACCGGAGCACTCATCCCGGTGGACGGCGGCCTCGGCATGGGGGCGTCGTGAACGCTAGCGTCGAGAGCCACCCCGGTTGCGGCGCCGGCTGGCATCGCCCCCTCACCCCGGCCCCCCGGGGGATCATCGAGTTCCCTGTTCCGATCCGACAATGGAGAGCAAGCCCGTGAGCGACGATGCCAATTTCGAGCGGTTCAAGAAGTGCGCGGTGGAGGTGTTGGCCGTTGACCCCGCGAAGGTGATCCCTGAGGCCCGCTTCGCCGACGACCTCGACGCAGACAGCCTGGACCTGGTCGAGCTGGTGATGGCCCTCGAGGAGGAGTTCGACGTGGCCGTCGACGAGGACGAGCTCGAGGGGGTCGAGACGGTCGGCCAGGCCCTCGACCTGGTCACCTCCAAGCTCTGATGGACGGGCGACGCGTCGCCATCACCGGAATGGGGGTGCTGGCCCGCTGCGGGACCGGGGTCGACGCCTTCTGGGACGGCCTGTTCGTCGATCCGGGCGATGCCAGCCGAGCCATCGACGATTTCGACGCCGAGCCCCTGTTCGACAACGTCAAGGAGATGCGCCGGATCGACCGGTTCGCCCAGTTCGCACTGGCGGTGGCCGCCGAGGCCATCGCCCAGGCCGGCGACCTCGACGTCGATCCCCTCCGCCGGGGCGTCATCTACGGCACCGGCGTGGGCGGGCTGAACACGCTCGAAGAGCAGATCATGATCTTCCACACCAAGGGTCCCCGGCGCGTGTCGCCCTTCCTGGTGCCCATGATGATGCCCAACGCCGGCGCGGCCGCCATCTCCATGCGACACGGGTGGCAGGGTCCGTGCGAGACGGTCGTGACCGCCTGCGCCACCGGCGCCCACTCGATCGGGGCGGCGGCCCGGCTGGTGGCCACCGGTCGCTGCGACGCGGTGCTCACCGGCAGCTCCGAGGCGGCCATGACCCCGGTGGGCATCCAGGGCTTCGCCAACATGACCGCCCTGTCCACCTCCGGGTTCTCCCGGCCCTTCGACGTGCGCCGTGACGGCTTCGTCATCGCCGAGGGGGCCGGCGCCCTGGTGCTGGAGGACTGGGACCACGCGGTGGCGCGAGGTGCGCCCATCCTGGCCGAGGTCCTGGGGGCCGGCGACACCGCCGACGCCCACCACATCACCGCGCCGTCACCTGGCGGAGCAGGGGCCATCGCCTGCATGGAACAGGCCCTCGAGGACGCGGGCCTCACGCCGGCCGATGTGGGCCAGATCAACGCCCACGGCACCTCCACGCCCCGCAACGACGAGGCCGAGGCCGAGGCCATCGCCAAGGTCTTCGGGGCCGACATGCCACCGGTCACCTCCATCAAGGGCGTCACCGGCCACTCTCTCGGTGCCGCCGGCTCGCTGGAGGCGGTGGCCGTGGTCAAGTCCCTGCTCACCGGCGTGATCCCGCCCACGGTGGGCTACGCCCAGGTCGATCCCGACCTGGCGGTCATCGACATCGTCACCGAAGCCCGCTCCTGGACCCCGGCGCCCACGCTGTCGAACTCCTTCGGCTTCGGGGGCCACAACGGCTGCCTGATCCTGGGACCTGCTCTCTAGCCCTCCGGTCGGCAAGCCTCCCTGCGGGCTCAGCCCATCGGCCCCACGAGCTGTTCGTGGGCCTGTTCGACCGCGGTGATGACGCCCTGAGCGGCGAGTGCGGCGTTCACCGCCAAGAGGATGGCGCCCAGGGCCAGGACCAGGCTCACCTCGATGGAGAACAGCGCGGCGATGGCGCTCATGGTGGCCGCGAACTGGGTGCCCAGCCACAGCAGCCACCAGCGCAGCACGATCGAGCGATCCGGATGGGTCGGGGGGAACAGATCGACCGTGGCCTGGTAGGGGAACCAGAAGTTGACGATCGGGATGACGAAGCCGCCCACCGCCATGCCCGGCGAGTGACGGGCCGGGAGACCGGACCGACGGGCCAGCGTGGCGGCGCGATGGATCCAGATCAGGAAGATGATCCCGACCGCCAGCAGGCCGAGCGAGATGACGTTCAGGACCAGCGAGCCGATCGTGTACGCGGGCGACATCGGGGCGGCGGTGGCGCTGGTCGTGCTGGTCTGCGCCTGGTTGATCTGGTCGACGAAGTTGTGGACCAGGCCGTGATAGAGGACGGCCACCAGCAGGAACTGCACGCCGTAGAGCGCGGCGCCGACCACCAGCGCCTTGCGGGCCCGTTCGGCATCGTCGCGCTCGGCCTGCATGTCCAGCACCGCCTGGGGCGCGGTCGGGTTGATCGCCGCGTTCACGTGCGAGGTCCAGCCGGTGCCGTCCCACCATCGCAGCCGAGCGCCAGGCGGACCGCCCGGGTCGGGGTACCACCCGGGAGGCGTGGCCGTCACGGCCCGTGTCTCGAGCCGACGGGCCGGTCAGCTCGCATCGACCAGCACGAACAGCAGGTCGGCCTCGCAAGCCAGCTCCCCGCCGACCGTGGCCCTACCGTGGCCCTTGCCGGCCCGGGCCGACATCCGTCCCAGCTCGACCTCGAGCTCGAGGGTGTCCCCCGGCCCGACCTGGCGCCGGAAGCGGGCGCCGTCCACTCCACCGAACAGCGGCAGCTTGCCCTGGAACCGGGCATCGGACAGCACGGCCGCCGCACCCAGCTGGGCGATCGACTCGACCATCAACACGCCCGGCACGGTGGGGCGCCCTGGGAAGTGGCCGCCGAAGAACGCCTCGTCCCCGGTGAGGTGCCACCGCCCGACGGCCCGCACGCCGGGCTCGAGCTCGACCAGCTCGTCGAGCAGCAGGAAAGGGGGCCGGTGAGGGATCAGCTCCGCCGGCGACGGCAGGGTCACGATCCGGTCAACCTCTCACTGGCTCCGCTCACGCCTCCGCCAACCTCTCACTGGCTCCGCTCACGCCTCCGCCAACCTCTCACTGGCTCCGCTCACGCCTCCGCCAACCTCTCACTGGCTCCGCTCACGCCTCCGCCAGTGCCTGCTGCAGCTTCACCGGCGTGTCCTTGGGGCTGATCTTGTACCAGGCCTGGGCGATCTTGCCCTGGGCGTCGATCAGGAAGGCGGACCGCACGATCCCCATGTACTTGCGGCCGTACATGCTCTTCTCAGCCCACACCCCGTACGCCTCGGCCACGGCATGGTCGACGTCGGCCAGCAGCGGGAACCCGAGCGAGTACTTGTCGTCGAACTTCTTCTGCTTGGCCGGCGGGTCGGGGCTGATCCCCACGATGGCGGTGTCACCGATGTCGCCGGCCACGTCTCGCAGGGCACACGACTGGGTCGTGCACCCGGGCGTGTCGGCCTTGGGGTAGAAGTACACGAGGACCTTGCGGCCCTTGAACGCGGACAGCTTGACGGTGTCGCCGTTCTGGTCGGGGAGGGAGATGGCGGGAGCCTTCTGACCGGGCTCCAGGTGGGTCGGTTCGGTCATGGCCGAAACCTAGCCCGCTCGACTCGCCTGCTCCGGGGCGGCGCACCACCTCGGTCCCCGACGGCGATGGGGAGGGCGTGTCGGCCCTCCCCATCCCCGACGACCACGGCCCTACTTGGACGCCTTGGCCACGGCCTTCAGCTTGGAGCCGGCCGTCACCTTGACCGCGTTGGCGGCGGGGACCTGGATGGTCTCGCCCGTCTGCGGGTTGCGGCCGGTGCGGGCAGCACGGCGAGTGCGCTCGAACGACAGGAAACCCGGCAGGGTCAGCTTGTCGTCGCCCTTGGACACGATCTTGTGGACCTCGTCCTCGAAGCCTTTGAGCACCTTCTCGACATCGGTCTTGGCGACTCCGCTTCCGTCAGAGATCGCCGCCACCAGTTCGGTCTTCGTCATTGTCTACTCCTTCTCGGTGGTCCGGGGGTACGGGCGAGCCGTGACCGGGTGAGGCCCGGACCAATGAGTTCCACGCTTCTGGATAAGGCACCCGGATGTCAGCTTTGCCCAAGTCTGGCGCGGAAAAGGTGGATGCTCGGTCAACCCGCCCGATTCACCAGGGAGTCCGCGGCCATGGCGAAGTAGCTCAAGAAGGCGGTTTCGTCGTCGGCGGAGAGCCCGCCGGCACCGACCGCGGCAGCCATGTGGCCGAACCAGGCGTCGCGCTCCGCGGTTCCGATGGCGAACGGGACGTGGCGCATGCGGAGCCGCGGATGGCCACGCTCCTGCGAATAGGTCATCGGCCCACCCCAGTACTGGACCAGGAACCCGGCCAGGTGAGCTCGGGCGTCGGTGAGGTCTCGCCCGGCATAGAGCGGCTGCAGGACGGGATCGCGCTCGACCTCGTCGTAGAAGCGATCCACCAGCGCAACGAACCAGTCCCGACCACCGACGCGCTCGTACATGGACGCCACCCGAGCCGGATCCAGTGCCCCGGGCTGCTCACCCTTGATGACCGCCCGCACGGCCAGCCGCCGTGACGGCTCCCCTGGACGCTCGGGCTGCTCGGCGGTCGGCGACGTCATCGGCTCCACGCTACCTGTGGCCCCCAAGCCCACGGTTCGGAGGCCGTGATCGGGGCCCGCCAGGCGCTGTCGCCGGGGTAGTACCGCCACCGGCGGGCAGTAGGGTTCCCCCATGAGTCGGGGGGCGACGACCAGCATCGATGGGCGCGCCGCGGATCACCAGGCCAACCGGGCCGCCATGCTCGAACGCTTGGCCGAGGTGGGGGCGGCCCAGGATCAGCTGCTCGAGGGCGGCGGGGCGCGCTACGTGGCCCGACATCGCCAGCGGGGACGCCTGCTGGTGCGCGAGCGCATCGACCTGCTGGTGGACCCCGACTCGCCGTTCCTGGAGCTCAGCCCGCTGGCCGGGTGGGGCACCGAGGACCCCCTGGGCGGCGGCCTGGTCACCGGGATCGGCCTGGTCGAGGGCACCGTGTGCGTGATCAGCGCCAACGACCCCACCGTTCGGGGCGGCACGTCGAGCCCGACCACCGTGGCCAAGGGTCTGCGAGCCCAGGAGGTGGCCGCGTCCAACCACCTGCCCCTGATCAACCTGACCGAATCCGGCGGCGCCGACCTGCCCCGCCAGGCCGACATCTTCGTTCCCGGCGGGGCGACCTTCAATGGCCTGACCCGCCTGTCCGCGGCCGGGATCCCCACCGTCACGCTGGTGTTCGGCTCCTCCACGGCTGGCGGGGCCTACGTGCCCGGCCTGAGCGACTACACGGTGCTGGTGGCCGATCAGGCCCAGGTCTTCCTGGGCGGGCCACCGCTGGTCAAGATGGCCATCGACGAGGACGCCGACGAGGAGGAGCTGGGCGGCGCGTCCATGCACGCCCGGACCTCGGGCCTGGCTGATTTCCTGGCCACCGACGAGCGCGACGCCCTGCGCCTGGGCCGGATGATCGTGGGGCGGCTCCGCCACCGGGGGCCCAGGCCGGCACCGGGAGCGGGGCAGGCGCCCGTGCTCGACCCTGAGGAGTTGCTGGGCATCGTGGGGCCCGACGTCCGGGTGCCCTTCGACGTGCGAGAATCCTGCGACGGGTGGTGGACCGCTCGGAGCTCGACGAGTTCAAACCGCTCTACGGATCACAGCTGGTGTGCGGGTGGGCCGAGCTGTGCGGTCACCCGATCGCCATCCTGGCCAACAACGGCATCCTCTTCAGCCCCGAGTCGCAGAAGGGGGCGCAGTTCATCCAGCTGGCCAATCGGGCCGCCGTCCCCCTGTTGTTCGTGCACAACATCACCGGCTTCATGGTGGGCACCCGCTCCGAGCAGGGCGGGATCATCAAGCACGGCAGCCAGCTGATCAACGCGGTCTCCAACTCGACGGTGCCCCATCTGGCCCTCATGGTCGGGGCCTCCTACGGAGCGGGCAACTACGCCATGTCGGGCCGGGCCTACGACCCCCGGTTCGTGTTCAGCTGGCCGAGCCACCGCATCGCGGTGATGGGCCCTCGGCAGCTGGCCGGGGTCATGTCCATCGTGGCCCGTTCCGCGGCCGAGCGATCCGGCCGGGATTTCGACGAGGCGGCCGACGCCGCCCGCAGCCAGGCCATCGAAGCCCAGATCGAAGCCGAGTCGACCGCTCTGTTCGCCACCGGACGCCTGTGGGACGACGGGATCATCGACCCCCGTGATACCCGTACCGTCCTGGGCATCGCCCTGTCCGCCGTCCACCACGCTCCGGTCACGGGGTCGGCATCCTACGGCGTGTTCCGGCTGTGAGCCCGCGGCACCGTCCATCCCGAGCGATCCGGACGCTGCTGGTGGCCAACCGGGGTGAGATCGCGGTGCGGGTCATCGAGGCCGCGCACCAGCTCGGCCTGCGGACGGTGGCCGTGTACGCCGACCCCGACCGGTGCGCGCCGCACGTGCAGGAGGCCGAGGTGGCCGTGCCCCTGGGTGGCTCGAGCGCCGCCGAGACCTACCTCGACCAGGCCAAGCTGCTCGACGCCGCGCTGGCGCAGGGCGCCGACGCCGTGCACCCCGGCTACGGCTTCCTGTCCGAGAACGCCGAGTTCGCCCGCGCCGTGGTCGACGCCGGCCTGACCTGGATCGGTCCGCGGCCCGAGGTCATCGCCACCATGGGCGACAAGCTGGCAGCCAAGGCGCGTGGCCGAATCGGTGGGCGTGCCCACCCTGCCCAGCGCCGAGCTGGTGGGCGACGACCCCGCCGCGTGGTCGGACAAGGTCGAGGCCGTGGGCTATCCCCTGCTGATCAAGGCCGCGGCCGGCGGGGGCGGCCGGGGCATGCGGCTGGTGGCCAGCCGCGACGAGCTGGCCGACGCGTCGCGGTCGGCTCGCCGCGAAGCCGAGGCGTCCTTCGGCGACCCCACCGTCTTCGCCGAGCGGTGGCTGGCCGCACCCCGACACATCGAGGTGCAGGTGGTGGGCGATCAACACGGCAACCTGCTCCACCTCGGCGAACGAGAGTGCTCGATCCAGCGCCGACACCAGAAGCTGATCGAGGAGTGCCCGTCACCGGCGGTGGACGAGGTGCTCCGCGAGCGGTTGGGCGCAGCTGCCCTGGAGCTGGCCCAGGCCATCGCCTACGACAACGTGGGCACCGTCGAGTTCCTGCTCGACGACGAGAGCGGCCGGTTCTACTTCCTGGAGATGAACACCCGCATCCAGGTCGAGCATCGCGTGACCGAGGAGGTCGTGGGCTGCGATCTGGTCTGGTGGCAGATCCAGTGCGCCGCGGCGAAGCCCTGGAGTGGACCCAGGACGACACCGACCTGACCGAGGTCCACGCCGTCGAGGTGCGGCTCTATGCCGAGGACCCAGCGCAGGACTGGCTTCCCACCACCGGCACCATCCACCGCTTCCACCACGACGAGTTCCACGACGACTACGTCACCGTCGACACCGGCGTCACCCTCGACCTCGACGGCCCGATGCGCTACGAGGTCACCACCCACTTCGATCCGCTGCTGGCCAAGTTCACCGCGCGTGGCTACACCCGCGACACCGCCGTCGGCCGCCTGGTGCGCTACCTCGCCGGACTGGAGCTGCACGGTGTGGCCACCAACCGGGACTACCTGCTGGCCGTGCTCCAGCACCCCGACTTCCTGGAGGGCAACACCACCACGTTGTTCGTGGCCGACCACCCGAGCCTGCTCGAGGCCGGTCCCGACGCCGAGACGGTCGCCCTCCACGTGGCCGCCGCCTGCCTGGACATGGCCCTGTCCGCAACCGGCCAGGGCCCCTGGCCCTTCGCGGCACCGGGGTGGCGAAACGTCGGGCCGCAGGAGCAGACCCGAACCTTCGAGCACCGGGGTCGCACGCTCAGCGTGAGCTATCGCATCGACGCCGCGTCCACCGGGTCCCCTGCCTTCACGGTCGCGGTCGAAGGCCTCCACCTGGCCGGACGGATCCTGCGCCGCGCCGAGGACCCGTCGACCGACGACGAGACGGATCGGCGGAGCCACCTGTCGCTGGAGGTCGACGGGGCGGCACGGGAGTACCGGGTACGCACCCACCGCGGCATCACCTATGTGAACTCGTCTCTGGGCCAGACCGATCTGGCCGAGGTGGCGCGCCTGGCCGAACCCGGGGTGCTGGCCGTCGACGGTGGACCCGTGGCCCCGGTGCCCGGTCGGGTGGTCGCCGTCGAGGTGGCGCCGGGTGATCAGGTCGTCACCGGCCAGACGTTGGTCGTGTTGGAGTCCATGAAGGTCGAGCACCACGTGCATGCCCCCATCGGCGGAACCGTCCTGGAAGTGTTGGTGACCGTGGGCGACACGGTCGATGCCCAACAGCTCCTGATCCGCATGGAGGATCCCCGATGACCGACGACCCCAACCGGCCGGCGGGACCGCCCTCCGGGCCCCCGGCCGGCCCGACGCCCCAGGAGCTCATGGCCGCCCGGCGCAAGCTGCGAGGCGGCGTGGAGGAGGAGGGCGCCGAGCGCGCACCCGCCGCGGCCTCGCCCGACCGGGCCGTCCCCCAGACGCCGACCGCGCCCTTGGAGGTCCCGTCACCGTCCGAGCCGGAGCCGGAGCCGCTGCGGGTGGCCAACTGCAGCGGGTTCTACGGTGACCGCCTGTCGGCGGCCTGGGAGATGGTGACGGGCGGACCCATCGACGTGCTGACCGGCGACTGGCTGGCCGAGCTGACCATGCTGATCCTGGCCAAGGGCCGACTCGAGCACCCCGACCTGGGCTTCGCCACCACCTTCCTGACCCAGATGGAGCAGGTGCTGGGCACCTGCCTGGCCGAGGGGATCGTGGTCGTCTCCAACGCCGGGGGGCTGAACCCGGCGGGCTGCGCGGAGGCCCTCACGGCGCTGGCCGCGCGCCTGGGCCTGACGCCGAAGGTGGCCTACGTGCACGGCGACGATCTCCTGGGCCGCCTGGACGAGCTGGCCGAGGCGGGCGTCGAGCTGCGCAACCTCGACACGGGAGAGTCGCTGGCCGATCTGGGTGCGTCACCCCTCACCGCCAACGCCTATCTGGGGGGCTGGGGCATCTGCCAGGCGTTGGACCACGACGCGGACGTGGTCATCACCGGTCGCGTGACCGACGCCGCGCTGGTGCTCGGACCGGCCGCCTCCCGTTTCGGCTGGGACCGCACCGACTGGGACCGCTTGGCCGGCGCGGTGGTGGCCGGCCACGTCCTCGAGTGCGGCACCCAGTGCACGGGCGGCAACTACGCGTTCTTCACCGAGGTCCCCGGACTCGAGCGTCCCGGCTTCCCCCTGGCCGAGATCCACCAGGACGGGTCCTTCGTGGTCACCAAGCACCCCGGCACCGGCGGGCAGGTCTCGGTCGACACGGTCACGGCCCAGCTGCTCTACGAGATCCAGGGCCCTGGGTACTACAACCCCGACGTGGTGGTGGCCTTCGACTCCATCCGCCTCACCGAAGACGGCCCTGATCGGGTTCGGCGTCTCGGGCGTCGTGGGCCGGCCGGCGCCCAGCACGACCAAGGTGGCGGTGAACTACCTGGGCGGCTTCCGCAACTCAACCACCTTGGGGCTCACCGGTCTCGACATCGAGGCCAAGGCCGAACTGGCCGAGCGCACGCTGTGGTCGTTGATACCCGGCGGACAAGACAGCTTCGAGAGCACCGCCGTGACCCTGCGGCGCACCGACCAGCGCGGATCCCGACCACCAACGCGGACGCCATCGCCGAGCTCACCATCACGGTGATGGACGGCGACGAGACCAAGGTCGGTCGGGCCTTCTCCAACGTCGCCATCGAGATGGCCCTGGCCAGCTACCCCGGACTCTTCAGCTCCGGGCCCCCGACCAGAGCCTCCAGCTACGGGGTGTACTGGCCCAGCCTCGTGCCCGCCGACGTGGTGCGCCACGAGGTGGTCATGGGCGAGCAGCGCTGGCCCATCGAGCCCGGTCGTCGTGCCCGAGGCCGACGCCGAGGCAGACCCCGACGCGGCACGCTATGCCCTCACCCCGCCGAGCACGCCAGCCGGCACGGCGAGCCACGACGAGCCGACCACGAGGATCGCACTCGGGCGCATCGCGGGCGCACGATCCGGGGACAAGGGGGGCAACGCCAACATCGGGCTGTGGGCTCGCCACGACGCGGCCTACGAGTGGCTGGCCGCCCACCTGACCGAGGACCGGCTCCGCCAACTCCTCTCGGCCGAGACCGATGGCCTGGTCCTGCGCCGCTACGAGCTGGGAAACCTGCGGGCCATCAACATCGTCATCGAGGGGCTGCTGGGTCGCGGGGTGGCGGCCTCCACCCGGATCGACCCCCAGGCCAAGGGCCTGGGCGAGTACCTCCGGGCCAAGCTGGTGGACGTCCCCACCCGCCTGCTTTCGCCCGAGGACCTGCACCAGGCCGCGGCTTCGCCAGCCCCGAGCGCGCCACCGCCGCCCAGCTCGGCACCGCCAGGCGCCCCGCCGCCACCCAGCGCGCCCGCGCCGAGCGCGCCACCTCCACCGGAACCCGCCTGACATGAAGTTCACCCCTGAGCACGAGCTGTTCCGGGCCACGGTGCGCGACGTCGTGGAGCATCACATCGATCCCCACATCGACGAGTGGGAGGCGGCCGGCATCTTCCCGGCACACGACCTGTTCCGCCGTCTCGGCGACCTCGGGATCCTGGGCCTGGAATACGACCCGGCCTACGGTGGCCAGGGAGCGGACCACAGCTACACGCTCATCTACGGCGAGGAGATGGGGCGGGCAGGTTGCGGAGGCATCCCCATGGCGGTCAGCGTGCAGACCGACATGGCCACGCCGTCGCTGCACCGCTTCGGCACCCACGATCTCAAGGAGGAGTACCTGCGTCCGGCCATACGAGGCGACATGGTGGCGGCCATCGCGGTGACCGAGCCCGACGCCGGCAGCGACGTGGCCGGCATCCGCACCCGGGCGGTGCGTGACGGCGACGAGTGGATCATCAACGGCACCAAGCTCTACATCACCAACGGCACGCAGGCCGACTGGCTGTGCCTGCTGGCTCGCACCTCCGACCTCGATACCAGCCCCGGCGGGCGGTACCGGGGGATGAGCCAGATCATCGTCCCCACCGCCACCTCGGGATTCTCGGTGAGCCGGAAGCTGGACAAGCTGGGCAACCGCTCGAGCGACACCGCCGAGCTGTCACTGGTCGACGTCCGGGTACCGGTGGCCAACACGGTGGGCGAGGTCGGCCGGGGCTTCCAGCAACAGATGGCGCAGTTCCAGAACGAGCGGATGATCGCGGCGTACATGGCGGTGGGCGCCATGCAGGTGGCCCTCGACCGCACCATCGCCTACGTGAAGGATCGCTTCGCGTTCGGCGCCCCCTTGGCTGCCAACCAGCACATCCAGTTCGAGCTGGCCGATCTCGCCGCCGAGATCGACCTGCTCCGCCACTACAACCACGCCTGCGCCGAGGCCTACCTGCGGGGGGAGGACACCACCCGCTTCGCCTCCATCGCCAAGCTCAAGACCGGTCGCCTCAACCGTCGGGTGGCCGACACGTGCCTCCAGTTCCACGGCGGCATCGGCTACATGGAGGAGACCTGGACGGCGCGCTACTTCCGTGACTCGCGCCTGTTGTCCATCGGCGGCGGGGCCGACGAGGTCATGCTGCGCGTCCTGGCCCAGCTCGAAGGGATCGGTTGAGCCGAGATCACACGGGCGTCTCGGGCCGCGACGCCCAGTGACGTACGCCGGTCTGGGCCGTGAGCTCGTTGGCCCAGCACTCGGCATCACGAGCTCCCAGGCGCAGATGGAGCCGCTCGCCATGGCCACCACCCACGTCCTTCCAGACCTCCCAGACCAGCTCGGGCGGCTCGCACAGCTCGATGAAGCGCACCGGGTCCACCAAGCGCAGCAGCCGCATGTCGTAGGCCGGGACCCCCAGGTGGCGCAGGGCGTGGGCCACGTCGGCCGCGTCGAGCTGGATCTCTAGCTCCTCGGTGAGCTGGTGGAACTGGAGCCCCATCACCAGCCCGCAGTGCCAGTCGATGTCCCAGTACAGGCGCGGGTCGGACTCGATCGGGTCGGTGGCGGCCGTCGGGTCGCCCAACGCCTGGAACAGGCTCAGCTCGCTGGTGCGCACGCGAGCCAGCGGCACCTCGATCAGCCGGCTTCGCGGGAAGGCCCGCAGTTTGATCATGCCCTCACGCATCGTCCCAGACTAGGGTACGGCGCTGGTCGGTAGGTCGAACGACCTAGGCCATGCCCTGGTAGTAGGACAGCCCGACGAGATCGGACAGCCTCGCATCGGGCTCGACGAAGCGCGTCGACCAAGTGTTCGTAGGTGGCCTGGTCAAGCGGCTCGGCGCGTGTCGGCGCTGGTGTGGGGCATTCCCGTTCCGGCCACCGCCCCGGAGTCGACGCCGATGTGGCCGAGCAGGCGGTCGATCCACGGCTCCGGGTCCGCATAGAGGTCCTCGGATCGGTAGACGAACACCTGGGAGCGGTCGAATCGGGCCAGCCAGCGCTCGAGCTGCTCGGCATAGCGGCTGCGCATGGCGTAGCCGTGCTCCAGGTAGGCCGTTCCGCTCACCCCGGCGGCGAGATCGACGGCGGCCAGACGCTCCGGCTCCGCGTCCAGCGCGTCGACGAATGACAGGGTCTCGCGGCCCGTGCGGGTGTTCATCGACCAATGCGAGTAGGCCCGACGCACCGGATCGCGGAGCGACACCACCAGGCGCACGTCAGGCAGATCCGCGGCCACGCGGTCGGGGCCGTCGGGCAGAGCCAGGTAGGCCGGGGTCTTCTCCCCCGCCCGGGCCGGACGACCGGTGCGTCGCTGGTGGGCCTCGATGACCGAGCGGCGGTCGAACCAGGATCGGTACCAGTTCAGGCCGCGGTCGTAGTCGCGGTCGAAGTAGTGCATCTCGAGCCGGGGCACCCAGAAGATGTCGGGATGGGATCGCAGGAACCCGACCAGGGAGGTGGTACCCGCCTTCTGGGCGCCGATGACCAGGAAGTCGGGCAGGGCCCGCGACGAGGCGGTCAACCGCCGACCCGCCCGCCGACCGGTTGCCGTCACCCCCGCCAGCGTGGTCCACTGCTTCGGCATCTGCTTCGATCGGCTCCCACTCAGATCGGCGGACCATGATCCTGCCACGCGTGGGTCGGGCGGCGGTCCGCTCAGGAGTCGAGGGCGGCGCGAACCGAGGCGATGAACCGTCCGGCACCGGCCGGCCCTTCGCCGTCGAGCAGGCGGCGCACCAGGGCGCTGCCGATCACCACGCCGTCGGCGACCTCGCACACCGCCCGGGCCTGCTCCGGGTTGGAGACCCCCACGCCGACCAGCACGGGCTTGTCCGTGAGGGCCTTGAGGCGGCCGGCGATGACCAGCGAGGTCGCGGCCAGGTGGTCGCGCTCACCGGTCACCCCCAACAGACCCACGGCATAGACGAACCCCCGGGCCCGCTGGCACACCCGATCCAGGCGGTCGTCAGACGCAGTGGGCGCGGCCAGCAGCACCGTCTCCACCCCACCCCAGTCCGCCGATCGGGCCCACGGGCCGACCTCCTCGAGTGGGAGATCCGGGAGGATGGCGGCCGCCACCCCGCACTCGGCCAGCGAGGCGGCGAAGCGGCGCAGTCCCATGCGCGCCGCGATGTTGTAGTAGGTCATGACGGCCAACGGCACCCCGGCATCGACGTGGCGCAGGCCGTCGAGGATGGACACCGGGGTGGCTCCCGAGGCCAGGGCCTTCTCGCTGGCGGCCTGGATCACCGGGCCGTCCATCACCGGATCGCTGAACGGGATGCCGATCTCGATGGCGTCGGCCCCGGCGTCGGCCACCGCCTCCACCGCGGCCAGCCAGTCCGGACCCAATCCCCCGGTCACATAGGGCACCACGAGCTTGCGCCCCGCGGCCCGGGCGCGGCGCAGGGCGATCTCGAGAGACCCCTGCACCTCTGGCGGCGCGGGCACCGTCGGATCGAAGGCGCCGGGCTCTTGCGGATAGGGGGATGCCACCGGCGCGGAGGGCTCATCCCAGGATGTCCATCATCTGGGCCACATCCTTGTCCCCCCTCCCCGACAGGTTGACCAGCACCACCTGCCCGGCCAGCTCGTCTCTGGCCCGCGACAGCCAGGCCAGGGCGTGGGCCGGCTCGAGGGCGGGGATGATCCCTTCGGTACGTGACAACAGGGCGAAGGCGTCGATCACCTCGGCGTCGGTCACCGTCTCGTAGCGGGCCCGGCCGACCGAAGCCAGGTACGAGTGCTCCGGGCCGACCCCCGGGTAGTCCAACCCGGCGGAGATCGACTGGGCCTCGAGCACCTGCCCGAATTCGTCCTGCAGGAGATACGAGCGCATGCCGTGCACGATCCCGGGAGCACCACGGGTGACCGCGGCCCCGCCGGCAGGTTCGACCCCCACCAGCCCGGCCGAGGAGTCCACGAAGCCGGAGAAGATCCCCATGGCGTTCGATCCGCCGCCCACACAGGCGGCGACAACGTCGGGGACGCCCCCGTCGAGCAGGGCCGCGCACTGGGTGCGGGCCTCGCGTCCGATCACGCGTTGGAACTCGCGAACCATCCACGGATAGGGATGCGGACCCATGACCGAACCCAGGCAGTAGTGGGTGGTCTCGACGGTGGCCACCCAGTCGCGCATGGCCTCGTTGACCGCGTCCTTGAGGGTTCGGCTGCCCGAGCGCGCCGGCACCACCTCCGCGCCGAGCAGGCGCATGCGGAACACGTTCAGGGCCTGACGCTCGATGTCCACCTCGCCCATGTACACGGTGCAGGACATGCCCAGCAGCGCGGCGGCGGTGGCGCTGGCCACGCCGTGCTGGCCCGCGCCGGTCTCGGCCACCAGACGTGACTTGCCCATGCGCCGGGCCAGCAGGGCCTGCCCCAGGACGTTGTTGATCTTGTGGGAGCCCGTGTGGTTGAGGTCCTCGCGCTTGAGCAGGACCCGCACCTCCAGCTCTGCGGAGAGGCGGTGGCACTCGGTCATCGGCGACGGCCGGCCGGCGTAGTCGCGCAGGAGGTCGTCGAGCTCGGAGACGAAGCCAGGGTCACCCCAGGCGTCTCGAAACGCCTCCTCCAGCTCGAGGCAGGCCGGCATCAGCGTCTCGGGCACGAACCGCCCGCCGAACTCGCCGAACCGTCCGTCGGCCGTCGGTTCGCCCATCGACGCCACGATCTGGGGCGGGTCGGTAGCGGACAAGGGGGCTCCTCAGAGGGTGCGAACTGGGTGGGACGGCTCGGACGGCGGGTTCAACCGGCCGAGCGATCATCTTCCCAGTCGTAGAAGGCCGATCCCTCATCGGTATCGGTCTGGTCGCCATCGGGGCCCGACGGGTCGCCCTCGCCAGCCATCGGCGCATCCAGGTCGACGGTCTCCTCGCCGAGATCGATCCCCGCCTGCTTGGCCGCGTTCACGAAGCGCATGAGCTTGGACACGTCCTTGCGGCCCGGCTCACGCTCCACGCCACTCGAGACGTCCACGCCCCAGGGGCGGACGCGGGCGATCGCCTCGCCCACGTTCTCCGGCGTCAGGCCGCCGGCCAGGATGACCCGCCGGTCGAGGGGCAGGCCCTCGGCCAACACCCAGTCGAACACCTGGCCCGACCCCGGGGTGGGCGAGTCGATCAAGACGGCATCAGCCGCCTGGTACTCGTCGATGCGCTCCAGCATGCGGTCGCCGGCCGCGAAGGCCTGGATCAGGAACTGCACGCGCTGGCGGATCCACTTGCCCTCGGCTGGGGTCTCGTGGCCGTGCAGCTGCACCCCGTGCAGGCCGGCGGCGTTGACCATCTCGACCACCCGACGCGACGCCTCGTCGCGGAACAGACCCAGGGTCATGACCTCAGGTGGCAGGCGGCGAGTGATGTCGCGGACCTGGCTCACCGCGATCTGGCGCGGCGAGGGAGCGAACACGAAGCCGACGGCGTCGGCGCCCATGGCCACCGCCAACAAGGCATCCTCCTCGTTGGTGATGCCGCAGATCTTGACGAACACCCCGACACCGTACCGGCGCCATCGGCGTCGACGATGGCTTTGATTCAGCCGGCCGAGCCCACACCGGTCTCAGCCGTCGGGTGGTGGCGGGTTCAACCCGCGTTGCGCAACGAGGCCACCGCCGCCTCCGGATCGCCCGAGGTCACCAGCGACTCCCCCACCAGCACGGCGTGGTAGCCGGCGCGGCGCAGCGCAGCGGCGTCGAGAGCATCGCGCACACCGGACTCGGCCACCGTGACCACCCCCGGTGGCATCGCCGCGGCCAGCCGCACGGCCCGCCCGGTGTCCACCTCGAAGGTGATCAGGTCGCGCTGGTTCACCCCGATCAGGTCCGCGCCGATCGCCACCGCCCGCGCCAGTTCCGCCTCGTCGTGGATCTCGACCAGGACGTCCAGATCGAGCTGGCGGCCGAGGGCGGCGAAGTCGGCCAGCTCCGCGTCGTCGAGGGCGGCCGCGATCAACAGCACGGCGTCGGCGCCCAGCAGGCGGGCATCGACGACGTCGCGGGCCGACACGGTGAAGTCCTTGCGCAGCACCGGCAGTCCCGACGCCTGGCGCGCCGAGGCCAGGTCGCCGTCACGGGCCCCGAAGAACTCGACGTCGGTGAGGACCGACAGGCACGACGCACCGCCGGCCCGATAGGCGCGGGCCAGGGCGGCCGGATCGAGATCGACGGCCAGGTCCCCCTTGGAGGGCGAGCGACGCTTGACCTCGGCGATGACACCCAGCCCGTTGACCGCGCCTGCCGCGACCGCGGCGCGCCAGCCCCGAGTGGGTTCCAATCCGCCGGCCCGCTCGACCAGTCGATCGAGTGGTCGTTGATCGGCGCTGGCCGCGGCCCGATGGGCCTCGAGGATGTGGTCGAGGTAGGTCAGTGAGCCAGACCCTTGCCCGGGTGCGCGGTGGCGGCCGCCAGGATCGGCCCGTCACCACCCAGCAATGGCTCGATCTCGGTGAACAGGTTGGCCACCGCTTCGTCGCGCTTGCCGGGCTGAGCGGTGAGCTTGGCGAACATGCTGGACTTGGACATGGGTCGCACCCTATCCGGGCCCGCCGCGCCGCCGGGTCGGCGGCTCAGTCGCGCTCGCTGTCCAGGCTTCGCAGCACGGCCAGGACCGGAGCCAGCGCGAAGGTGATCCCCGACAGCACCAGGCAGGACACGCCGAACACCAGCAGCGGACCGAAGCCGGTGACCAGCCCGGCCGACAGCCCGAACACCGCGGCGATCAGCAACAGGGCCGGGGCCAGCTGCACGGCCCTGGGCAGGCGGGCGCCCCGCCCGATGGGGGCATCGTCGAGCAGTGCGGCATAGTCGGTGTCGTCGTCGTCGTAGGGCACGAACACGGCGTCGGGCTCGGGCGCGGCCACCGGTCGGCGCACCGTCGGTCCCAGACCCATGCGCTCGTCGTAACGGCGCCGGGACTCGGGGTCGCCGAGAACGGCCCAGGCCTGGTTGAGGCGGCGGATCTCCGCCTCGTTGGCGGCGCGGACGTCGCCATCGGCGTCGACGTGGAAGTCCGGGTGGCTCTGTCGGGCCAACCGCACGTAGGCCTGGCGGATCTCGCGCAGCGGGGCGTCGACGCCGACCCCCAGCACGTCGTAGTGCGTCACGCTCCGATGCTAGGACCAGTCATCCGTCGAGCGATGGGTCGAGCGGTGCGGGGACCCGTCCGCCGCGCCGACGGTCGCGGATGCGAGCATGGTCCATCATGAGCGCTGAACCACCGACGGTGGTCCTCGTCGAGGACGACCCCAACATCGCCGACCTGGTCGACCTCTATCTGCGCAACGATGGCTACCGCGTCTACCAGGCGTCCTCGGGTGAGGCCGGCCTGGACCTGGTGCGCGACCGCCATCCCAAGCTGGTCATCCTGGACGTGGGGTTGTCCGGCGAGCTCGACGGCTTGGCCGTGTGCCGCCAGCTGCGGGCCAAGGGGGACGTGCCCATCATCATGCTGACCGCCCGCGATGGCGAGATCGACCGGGTGCTGGGCCTGGAGATGGGCGCCGACGACTACGTCACCAAGCCCTTCTCACCCCGTGAGCTGGTGGCCCGGGTCAAGGCCATCCTGCGTCGGGCCGACGGCCCGCCCCGAGACGCACCGTTGGTGCTCACGACCGGTCCGGTGGAGGTAGACCTGGGGCGACGCGAGGCACGGGTGGATGGCGTGGTGGTGGCCCTGGCGGCAAGGGAGTTCGACCTGCTGGCCTACCTGGCCGAGAACCAGGGCCTGGCGCTGAGCCGACGCCAGCTGCTCGACGGCGTCTGGGGGGTCGACTGGGTGGGTGACGAGCGCACGGTGGACGTGCACGTCCGCCAGCTGCGCAAGAAGCTGGGCGACGGGTTCCCGCTGTCGACCGTGTGGGGCGTGGGCTACCGCCTCGACTGACCACGCGCCTGATCGTCGAATCACGAAAATCCTCACATGTGGCGGCCACACTGGGAGCCATGAGACGTCGCATCACCCTGGCCATCCTGGGGACCGTGGCCGCGGCGTTGATCTTCGCCGGGCTGGGCACCCTGGCCCTCAACCGGGTCGGGGACCGCAACACCGCGGCCAAGGACCTGCGCCAGCAGGCCGAAGCCACCTCGGCCATCCTGAACCTGCAGCCCCGAGGCACGCCACGCCAGAAGGTCGTCCAGCTGCGCAACGCCCTCAACCTCAAAGATGTCGGCCTGGTCATCCTCGACGCCCAGAACCAGCCCCGGACCGATCTGGGCGACCCCATCCCGTTCGGCGTGGTCCTCACCCCGGAGGACTACACCGCGCTGCGGTCCGGCCAGATCGTCACCGGGTCCCGACCGGCCGAGGTGTGGGCCGCGGTCCCCCTGAGCGACACCGCCGGCACCAACACCAAGCTCATGGGCGTCCTCTTCCTCACCCGCAACACCGCCCAGCCCCTGGGCAGCGGCGTGGGCTGGTTCATCCTGGCCTCGGTGGCCACGCTGGTGCTGGGCGCCATCATCGCGGCCCGGCTCAGCCGCCGGCTCACCAAGCCGCTGACCGATGCCACCGCGGCAACAGCCCACATCGCCCACGGCGACCTGTCCGTCCGCCTCCCCGAGCATCACGCCGGCTCGACCGACGAGCTCGACGCCCTGGCCCGCTCCATCAACGAGATGGCCGACTCCCTGGAACGCTCCCGTGGACTGGAGCGCCAGTTCCTGTTGTCGGTGTCGCACGACCTGCGCACGCCCCTGACGTCGATCCGCGGCTACGCCGAGGCCATCGCGGATGGCGCCGCGCCCGACGCCGGACAGGCCGCCGGGGTGATCCTGGCCGAGTCCCGGCGCCTCGAACGACTGGTCCGCGACCTGCTCGATCTGGCCAAGCTGGAGGGACGTCAGTTCTCGCTGCATCTGATCTCGGCGGACGTGGCCGAGCTGATGGTCGACTCGGTGGACGGGTTCCGGCGCGAGGTGGAGAGCTCGGACCTGCACCTGAGCCTGCAACGTCCGGCCGCTCCGGTGTGGGCCCTGGCCGACGGTGACCGGTTGGCCCAGGTGGTGGCCAACCTGATCGAGAACGCGGTCAAGTACGCGGGCCGCACCATCTCGGTGACCGTGGTCGCGGACCCGGCCGCGCCCCGCATCGAGGTGGCCGACGACGGACCGGGAATCGCCGCCCAGGACCTCCCGCACGTGTTCGAGCGGCTGTACGTGGCTGGCCACGAGCCCAAGCGCAAGGAGATCGGCTCAGGTCTGGGCCTGGCCATCGCCCGAGAGCTCACCGAGGCCATGGGCGGCAGCATCCGGGCCGAGGCGAACCCGACCGGAGGCACCCGGATGGTCGTCACCCTGCGACCGTCAGCCGCACCCACGCCGGCGGTCCCCACGCCCCCCTCCGATCCCACCACTCCGTCCCGGCCGGCTTCGGCCGAGGCGGGCACTCGATCGATCCCGGCCCCGCCGCCGCGTTACCGCCCGCCGGGCTGATCCACAGCCGCGTCGACCGCACCAGATCGGTCTGGCTGGCTCAACCCGGCCCGCCGTCCACCAGCGGCAGCGGCCGGATCTCGGCCGGGCGAGGCTCGCCGGCCACCTCTACGGTGGCCGCGGCCGGGACCTCCACCCGTCGGGCGATGAAGGCCAGGGCGATGGCCGCACCCAACCTGGGCGAGTACACCGCGCTGGTCACCGCACCGACCACGTCGTCACCCACCGACACGGCCGCGCCCGGCTCGGGCACCTGGTCGCCTTCGAGCACCAGGCCGCGCAGGTGGCGGGGCACGTTGCCGCCACGCGAATCGATCCGGGCCACCAGCTCCTGGCCCGTGTAGCAGCCCTTGGTGAAGCTCACTGACTGCTCGATGAGCCGCTGACCCAACTCGGCCGGGATCACGTCCCCGGTGATCTCCGCCCCGGTGCGGGGCACGCCGGCCTCGATGCGCGCCGCCTCGAGATCGGCGTCGAGCGTGGCGGGATCGACCGCCGGGCCCGGCTCGAGCTCGAAGGCCACCCGGGCCCGCAGCCTGAAGCGATCGAGTCGGGCCAGCACTGCCGCCCCGGCGCCTGCATCCACGTCGATGCGGACCCGGTCGGGCTCCTCGGCACGGGTGAGCCGGATCCACCAGCCCATCTTCCCGGTGGGCTCGAGCAGCAACGACCAGACCGGCCGGCCGGGCGCCATGGCCTCGACGTCCTGGCTGAGCTGGCCCTGCAGGTAGCTGACGACCTCCTCGCCGGTCGCCTCGATGATGTCGCGGTGCTGTTCATCGATGATCGGGCTCGGGGTCACCCTGGCATCCTGCCAGCCCGGCGCTGGGCGGTCATGCGACGGGCGCCGGGCACCGCGCTCAGCAGGGCCCTGGCCTTGTTGTGGCACTCCAGGTCCTCGTCGGCGGCCACGCTGTCGGCCACCACCCCGGCGCCGGCCTGGACGGCCGCCCGGCCGTCGGGCCACACCACCATGGTGCGGATGGCGATGGCCGTGTCGATGTTGCCCGAGAAGTCGACGTAGCCGACCACACCGGCGTAGGGCCCGCGCTTGACCGGCTCGAGGTCGTCGATGATCTCCATGGCCCGCACCTTGGGCGAGCCCGACACCGTCCCGGCCGGGAGCGTGGCCCGCAGCACGTCGATGGGGCTCATCCCCTCAGCCAGCTGGCCCGAGACCTGCGAGGTCAGGTGCATCACGTGGCTGTAGTGCTCGAGGGTCATCATCTCGTCGACCTGCTCGGTCCCGAAGGTCACCACCCGGCCCACGTCGTTGCGGGCCAGGTCGACCAGCATGACGTGCTCGGCCAGCTCCTTGGGATGCTCGGACAGCTCTGCGCCCAGGCGTCGGTCCTCCTCCTCGGTTCGACCCCGCCGGCGCGTGCCCGCGATCGGGCGGGACACCACCCGACCGTCGAGCAGCTGCACCATGGGCTCGGGCGAGCACCCGACCAGCGTCAGCTCGGGGAGCCGCACGAAGTACATGTAGGGACTGGGATTGACCTGGCGCAGCACGCGGTACGCATCGAACGGATCGGCCTCCAGGTCGAAGTCGAAGCGTTGCGACAGGACGACCTGGAAGATGTCGCCGGCCAGGATGTGCTCCTTGGCCACCTCCACCGCCTGGCGGTAGGCCCCAGCCGCGGTGGGTGACGTGACCTCGGGCAGCTCCTCGTCGGTGTCGGGTGGGTCGACCAGTGGCTCGGTCAGTGGACTGGCACCGTCGAGGGCCAGCTGGTCCAGGCGTCCCAAGGCGTCGTCGTAGAGGGCGTCGAGCTGTTCGGTGCCGGCCTCCGGGGGAACGATCACGTTCTCGATCAGGGTGACCCGCTGGCGCCAGTGGTCGAAGGCGGCCAGCTCTCCGATGACCGACAGGACGGCATCCGGACTGGAGCGGTCGGCGGGGGCCACGTTGGGCAGGCGCTCGACCTCTCGCACCACGTCGTAGCCCAGGTATCCGATGAGTCCGCCGTGCAGCGGCGGCAGCTCGTCGAGCGACGGCGACCGGTAGGCGTCCAGGAGCTGTTCGAGCGCCGTGAGGATGCCGTCGTCGATCGACAGGTCGGCGGGCAGGTCGCCCGAGACCTCCAGGCGCCCGTCCCATGACACCAGGGTGGCGCGGGGATTGCGACCGACGAACGACCACCGGCTCCAGCGCTCGCCGTGCTCGACCGACTCCAACAGGAATCCGGGTTGGTCGTCGGGGCAGAGCCGGGCGAAGGCCGCCACCGGCGTGATCAGGTCGGCCAGCAACTCGCGCCACACGGGCACGACGGTGTACGTGGCGGCCAGGGCATGGAACCCGGCCCGGTCCGGCTTCGCCATGGGCCGTGCCGAGCCGGTCAGGACTCGGGCCCGAACGCCCGGTAGAAGCAGGAGCGGTTGCCGGTGTGGCAAGCGCCGGCGCCCTCCTGCTCGACCACGAACAACAGGGTGTCGCCGTCGCAGTCGTAGAACGCCTGGCGGATGTGCTGGCGGTCACCGGAGGTCTCGCCCTTGCACCAGTACTCCTGGCGGGACCGGCTCCAGAACCAGGTGCGGCCGGTCTGGAGCGAGCGGCGGAGCGATTCCTCGTTCATCCAGGCCATCATCAGCACCGCGCCCGTGCCCTCCTCCTGGACGATGGCGGGCACCAGGCCATGATCGTCGAAGTGCACGGTGGCCAGCTGCGATTCGGTGAACGGGACGGGCGTGGTGACCGGCATGGTCCGGTCATCGTAGAGGCCCGCCCGCGCCATCACGAACCAAATCCGATCACAGGTAGAGCCCGGTCGAGCCCTCCTCGAGGCGGCTGGCCGCCACCGCGTGCACGTCGCGCTCGCGCAGGATCACGTAGTCCTCACCGCGGACCTCGACCTCGTAGCGGTCCTCCGGGTTGAACAGGACGTGGTCGCCAGTCTCCATGGCCCGAACGTTGGGACCGGTGGCCACCACCTCGGCCCAGGCCAGGCGCTTGCCCATCTGGGCGGTGGCCGGGATCAGGATGCCCCCGGTGCTGCGCCGCTCGCCTTCGCCGCCGCCCAGCCGCACCAGGATGCGGTCGGTCATCATCTTGATCGGCAGCTTGTCCACCGCGCCCCCGGTCAGCCGCTCGGCCAGCGTGTCGCCGGGACGGCCCGACGGGGTCTCCGTCGATGGGCTGGTCGAGGCCGCTTCCGGGTCGGGTGGGGTCGCCGCCGATTCGGAGCCGGCGTCGTCCACGGTCTCGGGCTGGTCGTCGAGGAGCACGCCCCGACGGTACCGTCTGGGCCGATGAGCCACGACCCGCCCGGTCGCGCCGATCCGGAGAAGCTGCGATTCGAGACGGCCGACGGGCTGACCCTGGAAGGTGAGGTGCAGGAGCCGGATCAGGCCCGCGCCGCGGTGGTGCTGGCGCATCCCCACCCGGCCCAGGGCGGCACCATGCGCTCGTTGGTGACCAGCGAGCTGTTCCGGCTGCTGCCCGAGGCCGGCCTGAGCGCGTTGCGCTTCAACTTCCGCGGCGTGGAGCGATCCGAGGGCACCCACAGCCACGGCCGCCACGAGCACCTCGACATCGAGGCCGCGGTCGGGGCGCTGGCCGACCGCGCCCCCGGACTGACCTTGGTCGTGGCCGGCTGGTCGTTCGGGGCCGATGTCGCCCTGACGGTCTCCGACACCCGGGTGGCCGGGTGGGCGCTGTTGGCCCCGCCGCTGCGGGTGGTGGACAGATCGGCCATGGTGGCCGCCCACGACGCCCGGCCCAAGCTGGTGATCGTGCCCGAGCGCGACCAGTTCAATCCTCCGGATGCGGCCCGGGCCACCACCGCCGACTGGGTCGCCACCGAGGTGGCGGTAGTGGCTGGCGCCGACCACTTCTTCGCCGGCCGCACCCGCCAGGCCGCTGACCGGGTCATCACCTTCGTCGACTCGCTGCTCTAGGCGGGGCGAGTGACCACGCCGTGCTGAGCGAGGTAGGCCTTGGCCTCGGCGACGGTGCGCTCGCCGAAGTGGAAGATGGAGGCGGCCAGCACGGCGTCGGCCCCGCCGTCGACCACACCGTCCACCAGGTGCTGGAGCGTCCCCACCCCGCCGCTGGCGACCACCGGGATGGTGACCGCCTCGGTCACCGCGCCCAGCAGCTCGAGGTCGAACCCGTCACGGGTGCCGTCGCGGTCCATCGAGGTGAGCAGGATCTCCCCGGCCCCCAGCTTCTGGGCCCGACGGGCCCACCACACGGCGTCGGTGCCGGTGGCGGTGCGGCCGCCGTGGCTGAACACCTCGTAACCGCTCTTGGTGGCGACCTCGGCGTCGGGCCGGCCCCGGCGGGCGTCGATGGCCACCACCACGCACTGGGCTCCGAACTCCTCGGCCAGCTCGCTGATCAACGCCGGGCGCTCCAGGGCCGAGGTGTTGACCGAGACCTTGTCGGCACCCGCCCGCAGCAGCGCTCGGGCGTCGTCCACGCTGCGGATGCCCCCGCCGATGGTGAAGGGGATGAACACCTCGTCGGCGGTGCGTGACGCCACGTCGATCATGGTCTCGCGCTGGTCGCTGGAGGCGGTGATGTCGAGGAAGACGATCTCGTCGGCTCCTTCCCGGTCGTAGCGCCGGGCCAGCTCCACCGGATCGCCCGCGTCGGTCAGGTCGACGAAGTTGACGCCTTTGACCACCCGGCCGGCGTCGACGTCGAGACAGGGGATGATCCGGACCACGTCCACCGGGGTGACGCTACCGCCCAGACGATGGGGTGCTTTCCAGCCCGACCAGCTCGACGTCGGCCGGGCCACCCGACACGGCACCCTCGTCCTCGGCGGCACCATGGCGGGCCTGGCGACGAGCCTCTTTGCGCTCGGCCCAGCGGTCGGCCACCCACGAACCGCCGAAATAGACCACGACCGCGTAGAGCCAACCCAAGAGGATGTCGAACACGAAGTGCTCGCCCGTGTACACGAGGGCCAAGGACATGGCGGGCACGTAGGCCACCAGCAACACCTTCACCCAGGTCTTGCGGACCCGGGGGTAGAAGAACAGGCAGATGAGCAGCGGGCAGGCGGCGTGCAGCGAGGGGACGGCGGCCACGTCGTTGTTGAACTTGGCCCCGTGCTCGAACACGGCCGCGGCCCAGTGGATGCCCATGTTGGACAGCACCACCGGCACCACCCGGACCGAGGCGGGCATCCAGCGGGTGCTGCTCGCCATCCACGGTGGCATGGCCGGGTAGAGCACATAGGTGGCGAACCCGGTCAGCATCAGGGTCACGTACAGCCCCATGAAGCGGCGGAACGCCTTGTGGTCCCGCACCCACAGCACGCCGGCCAGCACGAACGACATGAAGAAGTGGGACAGGTAGGTGAAGGTGGCCAGGTAGTCCCAGATGTGCAGGTTGTCGGGGCGAAAGAAGGCCCGCTGCAGGCGCACGGTGGGCGCCACACCAGCCGAGATCCACTCGTCGAAGCGCAGCTGAGGCGTGATGTGGGTCTTGAACAGCAGGTGGTCGGCGTAGCCCCGCATCAGGGCGTACAGGCTGAGCACGACATAGAGGGGTAGCCAGTCACGCAGGAACCCGCGCCGGAAGCGCCCCAGGTCTCCCAGGCACGAGACGAACACCGCACCGGTGATCCACAACAGCAGGTCGTCCTGCATCAGGGGGACGCCCCAGCGGTGGATGTAGAACGCGAGCAGCACGAGGTAGACGAGCCACCCGATGATCGTGCGCCGACGCGGCTGATGGGCGCGCAGCCAGGCCACCGGCCCCGGGCCGGCGGTCTGCTCCGAGGGCGGCGTCGGGGCCGCGCCCGAATCCGGGGAGGGGTCGGCCAGGACCGTCACCGGCGCCCACTCGGGCGGTGATGAGGGGCGAGCGCTGGTCCATCCGCTGGAATCGTGTACATGCCTTCCTTCCCCAGCATCGGGACATCGTCGCCGACCAATCTGGGAAGACGCTGAGAAACTGAATACCCACACCTGAGCGCCACGGCAACATCCCGGGGGGAATGCGACCGGGTGGGAATCCCTACGCACCATACTGTCCGGCGTGTCGCAACCCGGGGCAGCCAGCCCGCCTGCGCCCTCGCAGCCTCGGTGGTGGGCACGACCGCTGCTGATCCTGGCGGCTCTGGCCATCGGGTTCGCCGGGTTGGGCCTGTATCAGGCCTGGCACGACTCCCCCACCTTCGACGAGCCCGTCTACGTGGCCGCCGGACTGGCCTCACTCACCCGCCACGACCTGCGGGTCAACCCCGAACACCCACCCCTGGCCAAGGCCCTGGCCGCCCTGCCGGCCCTGGCCGTCCACCCGGTGATCCCCCACAGCGCGGCCTGGAGGCGCGGCGACGAGCGGACCTACAGCGCCCAGTTCCTGCAGGCGCAGCTCGAAGCCGGGACCCTCCAGCGGGTCATGTTCGCGGCGCGTCTGGTGCCGCTGGCCGAGGCCATCGCCGCCGCTTTCGTGCTCTATGCGCTGGGCCGCCGGCTCCTGTCGCCGTCGGCTGGCCTGGTGGCCGGGGGCCTGTGGCTGGCCGGACCCCTGGTGCTGGGCCTGGGTCATCTCGACGGCATCGACCTGCCCTTCACCCTGGCCGCCCTGGTGGTCAGCCTGGCGCTGGTGCGAGTGCTGGAGCTTCCCCGCCTGCACCCTCGGGCTCGGCGCCGCCTGATCGCCCTGGGGCTGGCCTGTGGGCTGGCCGCGGTGGTCAAGGACACCGGACTGATCCTGGCCGCGGCGGCGCCCGCGGTGGTGGCGGTGTCCGGGTGGCGGGATCGGCGCTGGGCCACCCTGGTCGACGCCGTCGGGGTGGGGCTGGTGGCCTGGGCCTGCATCTGGGCGACCTATCTGGTGATCGCGCCGGGCTCGGTCTGGCCTCTGGGCGTGCTGCCCAAGCCCGACCTCACCGGGCTGCGCTACCTGTCCACCCACGACACCCAGTCCGGACCGGCGTACCTGTTGGGCTCGTTCTGGGTGGGTGGTCGCTGGTGGTACTGGCCCCTCAGCCTGCTCATCAAGGTGCCGCTGGTCACGGTGGCCCTGCTCCTGGTCGGCCCGGTCGGCCTGGCCTGGGTCAAGCGGTCGGTGCGTCGGCGCACCCTGGCCGCGGTCGCCCTGCCGGCGCTGGCCATCGCCGCCTTCACCGTGCCCGGACCCCGCGACATCGGCGTGCGCTACCTGTTGCCCGTCCTGGCGTTGTGGCTGGTGGTGGCCGCCGCCGTGACCCAGGTTCCCCGGCGACAGGTGGCTCGGGTGGTTCTGGCCGTGATCCTGATCGGTGCCGGCCTGGCCACCGTCTCGTCCAACCCCCATTCCATCGCCTGGGTGTCCCCGCCGTTCCGACCGGGCTACCGGGCCGCGTCGGACTCCAACGTGGACTGGGGACAGGACTTCTACCGGCTCCAGGTGTGGAGCACCGGGCATCACCCGGCCGTCTCCTACTTCGGCCCACGAGGCCTGGGCGCCAGCCAGGTCCCGGGCGCCCGTGACCTGGCCAGCGTGCCCCTGGCCCGGCTGACGGGCTGGGTGGCGGTCTCGGCCACGCTCCTGACCACCAACGACCACGCCCACCTGTCGTGGCTCAGGGCGTACTGCCCGCTGCGCTCGCTGGGCGGCTCGATCCTGCTCTACCGGTTCGCCCGTCCGCCCGATCCGGCACCCGGGCCGGATCGCCCGACAGGCCCGTGCCCCGCAGGCACCACCTTCAGCGCACGGCCTCCAACGCCTGGGGCAGGGTGAAGGCGCCGTCGTAGAGGGCCCGACCCACGATCACGCCAGACACCCGCCGACCGTTCACCTCGAGACGGTCGAGCCGGCGGAGGTGGTCCAGGGTGCCGACTCCGCCCGAGGCGACCAGGGGCAGGGGGCTCACGCCGAGCAGCTCGCGGTAGGAGTCCAGGTCCGGACCGCGGCCCGTCCCGTCCACGTCGATCTGGGTCACCACGACCCCGGCAGCACCGGCGTCCGAGAAGGTCGGGAGCGCCTCGGCCACGTCGACGCCCGAGCCCTGCTCCCAGCCCGCCACCGCCACCTCACGACCGCGGATGTCGAGACCTACGGCCACGGCCACCACCTGGCTCACCTCGGCCACCAGCTCGGGTTGGTGGATGGCCGCGGTGCCGATCACCACCCGGGCCACGCCGGCGTCGGCCAGGGCCTGGGCCGCCTCCAGGCTGCGCACGCCACCGCCCGACTGGACGGGCACATCCACCGCGGCCGCGATGGCGGCCACCACGGCACGGTTCACCGGCTCCCCCGTGCGGGCCGCATCGAGGTCGACCACGTGGATCCACGTCGCCCCCTCCTGGGCGAACCGTCGGGCCTGGGCCACGGGGTCGTCGCCGTAGACCGTCTCGCGATCGAAGTCCCCTTGGTAGAGGCGGACGCATCGACCGTCACGCAGGTCGATGGCCGGGTAGAGCTCGATCACCGGGCGTCGGCCGCCACCTGCTCGACGGCTCGCACGAAGTTGCCCAGCAGGGCCAGCCCGACCGCGCTCGACTTCTCGGGGTGGAACTGGGTGGCCCACAGCCGATTCCGCTCGACGGCGGCGGTGATCGACCCGCCGTAGTCGCAGGTGGCCACCACGTCGATCGACAGCTCCGGGGCGTAGGAGTGATCGAAGTAGACCCAGACGGGCTCGGCCAAGCCCTCCAGCAGGGCCGACGAGCGACTGGGCTCGAGCACGTTCCACTGCATCTGCGGGTGCTTCACCCCTTCGGGCAGCCGCCGCACCCGGCCGTGCAACACCCCCAGCCCCCGGGCGTCGGGCGACTCCTCGGAGCGCTCGTAGAGCATCTGCATCCCGATGCAGATGCCCAGGAAGGGCCGATCGGCCTCGATGGCCTCGACCGCCACCTGGTCGAGGCGGCTGGCCTGCAACGCCTCCATGCAGCGGCCGAACGAGCCCACGCCGGGCAGCACGATCCCGTCGGCATCCGCGATCAGACCGCGGTCGGCGGTCAGGCGGGCGTCGGCCCCCACGTGCTGGAGGGCCTTCTGGGCCGAGCGGAGGTTGCCGATGCCGTAGTCGAGCACGGCGATGAGGGTCACCGGCGCCACCGCCGGGGACGGCTCACAGCGTGCCCTTGGTGGACGGGATGCCGCCACCGCTCACGGCCACCGCATCGCGCAGCGATCGGGCCACACCCTTGAAGGTGGCCTCGATCAGGTGGTGGGTGTTGCGGCCGCGCACCGACGTGATGTGCACGGTGATCGCCGCGGCCACGGTGAACGCCCGCCAGAACTCCTCGACCAGCTGCGGGTCGAACGGGGGGTCGCCCATGATCTGCTGGCCCGGGAACTCGACCTCGTAGTGCAGGTATGGGCGCCCGGACAGGTCAAGGGCCACGTCGATCAGCGCCTCGTCCAAGGGGACCCGGTTGGACCCGAACCGCCGCACGCCGGCCTTGTCGCCCACCGCGGTGGCGAAGGCCTCACCCAGGGCGATCCCCACGTCCTCCACGGTGTGGTGGGCGTCGATCTCCAGATCGCCGGTGGCGGCCAACTCCAACCCCCAACCTCCGTGGCGGCCCAGCTGCGCCAGCATGTGGTCGAAGAAGGGAATGCCGGTGCTGACCGTGACCGGCCCCGGGCCGTCGAGGTCGAGCTCGATGGCGATCTGGGTCTCGTTGGTGGTGCGCGCCACCGTGGCCGTGCGCGAGGTCGGGGGGCTCATGTGAGGATCTCCGTGAGGGCGTCGAGGAAGGCGTCGTCCTCGTCGGTGGTGCCTACGGTGACCCGCAGGCAACCCTCGAGGTCGGCCACGGTGGAGAAGTCTCGCACCAGGACGGACCGGTCGACCAAGGCCTGCCACACCGCGCCGCCATCGGCCGGGCGCGGACGGAACAGCACGAAGTTGGCGCCCGACGGCCACACGTCCACCGGCAGATCGGCCAGGCGGGCCATCAGGCGCCCGCGCTCCTCGACCAGGTGCGCCACCCGGGCGTTCATCTCCTCGACGTGGTCGAGGGCCAGGATGCCCGCCAGCTGCTTGGCCGCGTCGAGGTGGTAGGGCAGCACCACCCGATCGAGCTCGGCCACAACCTCGGCCGGACCGATCAGGTACCCCAGCCGCGAGGCGGCCATCGACCAGGTCTTGGAGAAGGTGCGGGTGACCACCAGGGGCACGCCCGAGCCGACCAGGCCCAACGCCGACCACGGCGCGAACTGGCCGTAGGCCTCGTCCACCACCAGCAGGCCGTCCACCGACTCGGCCAGCTCGAGGGTCCGACGCACCGTGGGCTCGTCGTCCACCAATCCCGTCGGGTTGTTGGGCGAGCACAGGAAGGCCACCGAGGGGCGATGCTCGGCGTAGACGCGGGCCACCTCGTCCAGATCGGTGGCCAGATCGGCGCCTCGAGCCCCTTCGACCACCGAGGTGCCGGTCAACCGGGCGATGTGGGCGTGCAGCGCGTAGGTGGGTGTCCACACCGCCGCGGTGCGCCCGTGGCCGCCATAGGTGAGCAGGACGGTCTGGAGCACCTCGTTGGAGCCGTTGGCCACGAAGACCTGATCGGGATCGACCTGGTGCTGCGCAGCGATGGCGGCGCGCAACTTGGTGGCCGCCCGGTCCGGGTACCGGTTCCAGTCCACCTGGCCGAGGGCGTCCAGCCACTCACGTCGCCAGGCTGGCGGCGGCGGCTCGGGCGACTCGTTGGTGTTCAGCCGCACCTTCACGTCCAGCTGGGGCGAGTGGTACCCCGGCATCAAGGCGACGTCGTCGCGGGGCGAGATCAACTTGCTCGACCCTCTGGTCGGCGCGGCCTCCCTGCGGGCGCCTCCGGACGGTCTTCGCTCCGCTCGGCTCCGCCGCGAGGGGTGTTCGGGTGACGGAGGCGGATCGACTGGGCGTGGGCGTCGAAGCCCTCGACCCGGGCCAGGGTCTGCACGACCGGCGCCACCCGCTCGAAGCCGGCCTCGTCCACGGTGATCACGTGCAGGTGCTTGCGGAAGTCGTCCACCGTCAGGGCACTGGCGAAGCGGGCCGAGCCGAACGTGGGCAGGACGTGGCTGGGTCCGGCCACGTAGTCACCGATCGACGCCGGCGCCAGCGGTCCGCAGAACACCGCGCCGGCGTTGCGCACCAGGGGGACCAGCGACTGGGGATCGTCGGTCATCAGCTGCAGGTGCTCGGGGGCGATCAGGTTGGCCACGGCCAGGGCCTGCACCGGGCCCTCGACCAGGGCCAGGTGGCCGCCGCGGGCGAAGTTGGCCTCGATGTCAGCCCGGCGGCCGGCGGTGGCCACCAGGCGACCGATCTCGGCGTCGATGGCGTCGGCCGCCTCGGGCGACCAGGTGATGAGCCAGGCCAGGCCGTCGGGTCCGTGTTCGGCCTGCACGATCACGTCGATGGCGGCGAAGGTGGGCGGCGTGGTCTCGTCGGCCACCACCACGATCTCCGAGGGGCCGGCGAAGGCCGAGGGCACGCCCACCACACCGGCCACCTCGCGCTTGGCCAGGGCCACGTACAGGTTGCCCGGACCGACGATGACGTCGACCGGGGCCATCGTCTCGGTGCCATAGGCCATGGCCCCGATGGCCTGGGCCCCGCCGATGGCGTACACCTCGTCCACCCCGGCCACCGCCGCGGCCGCCAACGTCGGACCCGCGACGCGACCGGTCTCCCGATCGGGCGGGACACACAACACGATCTGGTCGACACCGGCCACCCGGGCCGGCACCGCGGTCATCAGCACGGTCGACGGGTAGGCCGCCCGCCCCCCGGGACGTAGCAGCCGGCGCGGGCCACGGCCAGGTCGTAGGCGTCGACCGTGATCCCGCCGCGTTGGTGGCGCAGGGGCCCGTGAAGCTGGGTGAGGTGGAAGGCTTCGATGGCGTCGTGGGCCTCGACCAGCGCCTCGACCAGGGCGGGATCGGCCTCGGCCCGGGCCGCGGCCACCTCGTCGGGCTCGACCCGGGACCGCTCGAGGGTCACGCCGTCGAAGCGCTCGGTCAGCCGGCGCACGGCCTCGTCACCACCGGCACGCACCTCGGCCAGCACCGATCGCACCGCGGCCACGGGCTCGTCGGTGGCGAGGTCGGGCCGCGGCAGGTGGGCAGCCAGGTCGGCCTCGGGCACCCCGCGAAGGTCGAGGCGGTTCAGCACGGGCCGGTCACCCGCCCGCCGACCGCGCCGGCAGCCAGGGCGCACCATGCCGCCAGGCTCGAGACCGTCTGGGGGCGCGCCCGGGCGGCGAGGTCATGGCTGCCACGGTAGTGGCCGACGCCAGGGGCCCGGTCACGAGTTCCCGACTCGCGTGTAGACAGGTCGGGTGACCGACGAGCTCGCGCCCCTGTCCTCCGCCGCCACCACCCTGCGCGAGCTGACCGCTCGCATCACCGCCACCGCCGAGGAACGGCTGGCGGCCGGCGACGAGGGTGCGGCCAGCGACCTGTTCGAGGTCGAACGGGCGCTGCGCAACGCCAGCCGCAAGTTGGCTCGGGCCATGGGCCCGCGTCGCTGAGCGCGGCCGCCGCACGAACCCGAGCGTCGGTCGGTACGAGCAAACGCCCAACGTGGGTCGAAAAGGGCCGACGCCCCCGAAGGGGCGTCGGCGGGGCGACACTGGGCGGCGGATCCCAGATGTGTCGCCAGGTACCAGGTGGCGGGAACCTGGTGACATACATCGTAGCCCACCCGAGCCCGCATCCTCCACCCAATCCGCCAGCTTTTTCTCCCCTGGAACACAATTCGTTCCCGGATGTGGTCCTGACCTGCGGAAACGCCTTGCTCATCCTGAAGACAATTATTCAGGTTCGTTTTCGCTCGCGTCGGCTCCGGCACTCGGCTTGGTTACACGGTCGAGGAGGGGCAGAAGTCGTGCAACACGCACTCGTCGCAGCGGGGTCGCCGGGCCACGCAGACCCGCCGACCGTGCAGGATGAGCCGCAGCGAGAACAGCCCCCGCTCGGCCGCCGGCACCATCGTGTTGAGCTCGAGCTCGATCTTCACCGCGTCCGTCTCGGTGGTCAGGCCCAGCAGTCGTGACAGGCGGGTCACATGCGTGTCCACCGGCAGGCCGGGTTCATCCAGCGCCACGCTGCGCACCACGTTGGCCGTCTTGCGACCCACGCCGGGGATGGTCACCAGATCGGCCATGCGATGGGGTACCTCGCCCCCGAAACGGGTGACCAGCGCATCGGCCATGCCCAGCAGGCTGCGGGTCTTGTTCTTGTAGAAGCCGGTGGAGCGGATCAGCCCCTCGACGTCGGCCGGATCGGCGTGGGCCAGGTCCTCGGGCGTCGGGTACCGGTCGAAGAGCGCCGGGGTCACCATGTTGACCCGAGCGTCAGTGCACTGAGCGGACAAGATGGTGGCGGCCAGCAGCTCGAACGCGTTGCGGTGATCGAGAGCGCATCGAGCGTCGGGGTACTCCACCCGCAGCCGGGCGTTGGTCTCACGGGCCCGGCCGGCGGGCGTACGGGGTCGGGCCATCGCCGCACGCTACCGGGGCACCCGGCCAGCCGGATCGCCTGACTAAGGTGACACGAACGTCACATCGCGGAGGGGGACGTCGTGGCACTCACCGAGCTCATCGGAACCGAACTGGGCACCCAGACCATCATCGTCGAGCAGGGACCGGTTCGGGCCTTCGCCGCCGCGGTCGCCGACGACCCGGACCGCTACACCGGCGCGGGCGCGGACACCCCGCCGACCTGGCCCTTCGCCATGGGCTACTGGGGGGCGACGGGCCACGGCGGGGTCGAGGGTCTGCCCATCGCCAAGCTCCGCACCCGGGGCATGATCCTGCACGGCGAGCAGGCCTTCGAGTACCACCGCAGCCCGCGGGTGGGCGAGCAGTTGGTGGGCACCGGTCGGATCAGCGATGTGTACGAGAAGGACACCTCGTCAGCCACCATGGAGTTCTACGTCCGCGAGATGGACTGGCGTGACGCCGATGGCCAGCCTGTGGTGACCGAGCGGTTCACCCTGATCGTCCGGGCCAAGAAGGGCTGACCCCGCCCTTGCCCCGTCCGGCTCACCCCGATCCGCCGCGGCCGTCGTGAGCCGGCGCCTGGCCCCCACCTGGTCCCACGCCGACCAGGACCTGAGCGGGCCCGACCTGCGGACCCCGTTGCGGCCCAACCGCGTCGACCAGATCGTCCTGATCGACCCCGACGCGCCTGGCGGCGGAACCAACTTCGACGCCGTGGGACTCGACGAGCTGGTCGGGAGGCTCGCCGGCGCCCTGCACGAGCAGGGCATCGAGGCAGGCGACACCGTGGCCTGGCAGTCGGCCAACCGCTGGGAGGCCGTGGCCCTGTACCGCGCCTGCTGGCGACTGGGGGCGGTGGCCGCCCCGGTGCACCACCAGGCCGGACCAGCCGAGCTCGATCACATCCTCGGCCAGCTGGACCCGGCTCTGCTGGTGGACCCCGACCAGGTGGGTGACCTGGCCGACCGGGGCCAAGCGATCGCGGAGCCGGGAGCCGAACGTGGCGCGGACCTGGCCGTGGTGCTGCACACCTCGGGCTCGACGGGGAGCCCCAAGGGGGTGCTGCACACGCAGGCCGGGTTGGCCCACAAGGCGCAGCTCATGACCTCGGTGCACGGGCTCGGGGCCGACGACGCCATCCTGATGCCCGCTCCCCTGGCCCACATCTCCGGACTGATGAACGCGGTCACCCTGCCCGGTGCCAGCGGGATGACCGCCGTGCTCATGCGCCGCTGGGACCCCGAGCGGGCCCTGTCGCTCATCGAAGCCCACCACATCACGTTCATGATCGGCCCACCCACCTTCTTCGTGGCCCTGGCCGACGCGCCCGGGTTCTCCCCCGAACGGGTGGCATCGCTGCGGCTCATCTCGTCGGGGGGTGCCGGGATCACCCCGTCCTTCGTCACCGACACGGCTGAGCGGTTCGGGTGTGTGGTCAAGCGGACATACGGCTCCACCGAGGCACCCACGGTCACCACCAGCTTCGCGGGCGACGACCCGGAACGGGCCCGCAGCACCGATGGACGCCCCACCGGTCTGGTACGCATCCGCATCGCCGACACCGGCGAGATCGAGGTGCGGGGGCCGGAGGTGTTCGTGGGCTACACCGACCCGGACCGCACCCACGAGGCGGTGGCTGACGGCTGGTTCCGCACCGGCGATCTGGGCACCGTCGACGACGAGGGCTGGCTCACCGTCACCGGCCGACTCAAGGACCTGATCATCCGGGGCGGCGAGAACATCGCCGCGGCCGAGGTGGAGCGCGTGCTCGAGGCCCATCCCTGGGTCCGTCAGGCCGCGGCCGTGGGCCAGCCCGACCGACGCCTGGGCGAGCGGGTGTGCGCCTTCGTGGTGTGCGCGCCAGGTGCCCCGCTCGACCTGGCCACCTGCGGCTCCTGGTTCGCCGAGCAGGGGGTGGCCCGGTTCAAGACCCCCGAAGCGGTGGTGGTGGTCGACGAGCTGCCGCTGCTGGCCGCGGGCAAGGTCGACCGGGCCGAGCTCACCCGCCGCGCCGCCACCCTGGGCCACGGGCTGACCTGACACGGGCGTCAGGGGGTCAGGATGGCTCCGGTAGGATCCGGCGCGATGCACGACGGCAGTCGCGGGACGCGCTCGAGGGGGACCATGGTCGGGGTGCCCCGATGAAGGGCTACGCCCAGTCCACGGTGGCCCGCCGGGACCACCCCGCAGTCTTCGGCGACGACCTCTCGGTCAGCTACGGCCAGCTCGACGAGCGGGCCGACCGGCTGGCCGAGGTGCTGGCGTCGGGGATCGGCGACTCGGCCCCCGACGGCTCGACCGGGCTCGGCGAGGGCGACCGACTGGCCGTGATGCTGCCCAACTCCGTCGAGTTCTTCGAATGCATGGCGGCCACGGCCAAGCTGGCCACCTCGGCTCTGAACGTCAACTGGCACCTGAAGGCCGACGAGGTGGCCTGGATCCTCGACGACTCCGGGGCCGGGGCGCTGGTCACCCACGTCGACCTGCGCGCCCAGGTGGCCGCGGTGGTGCACGACCGGCACCTCCCGGTGCTCTGGGTGGGCGACGACTACGACGACCGCCTGGCCGCCGCCTCGGGCGGACCCCGCTCCTATCGCTGGCCAACCGCCTGGCCGGTCATCTACACCTCGGGCACGTCGGGTCGGCCCAAGGGCGTGGTGCATGGCGCAGTGGGCGACCCGGCGGTGATGGAGTTGACGCAGGACTCCCTGGCCGGACTGTGGGGATACGGACCCGACGACGTCCACCTGGCCGCCGGCCCGCTGTACCACGCCGGGCCCTGGGGCTACGCCAACCTGACCATGTACGTGGGGGGCTCGGTGGTGGTCATGGAGGGCTGGGACGCCCGGTCCTTCCTGGGCCAGGTCGAGCGGCACCGCGTCAGCACCACCTTCCTCACGCCGGCGCACTTCATCCGCCTGCTGGAGGTGCCCGCCACCGAGCGGGACGGCTACGACCTGAGCTCGCTGCGCCACGTGATCCACGCCGGCGCCCCGTGCCCGCCGTCGATCAAGGCAGCCATCATCGACGCCTTCCCCGACACCGAGATCTGGGAGCTGTACGGGATGAGCGAGGGTGGCGCCACCCGGGTCTCGACCGCGGACTGGACCGCGCATCCCGGCACCGTGGGCCAGCCCTGGCCGGGGGTCGAGATCCGCATCCTCGATCCGACCACCCACCAGCCCGTGCCCACCGGCCAGGACGGGCTCATCTACGTGAAGCCGGCCCAGGGTCGCTTCCAGTACCACAACGACCCGGCCAAGACGGCCGACACCTGGCGGGATGACGACTTCTCGGTGGGCGACATCGGCCACCTCGACGACGACGGGTGGCTGTACCTCACCGATCGGGCCAGCGACCTGATCATCCGAGCCGGGGTGAACGTGTACCCCCGCGAGATCGAGGACGTGCTGTACCTCCATCCGGCGGTGGTGGACTGCGCCGTGTACGGGGTGCCCGACGACCGCGACGGCGAGCGGCCGGTGGCCGTGGTCGAGCTGCGTCCCGGTCCTCCCGTCGACCTGGCCGAGCTCGACCAGTGGTGCCGCCAGCGCCTCGACCCCTACAAGTGCCCCGACACGTTCGAGACGGTGGCGACCCTGCCCCGCGATCCCAACGGCAAGGTGCTCAAGCGCCTCCTGCGCGACGCGGCCTGGGCCGGCACCGGACGGAGGATCTGACCATGGCGACCGCGGCCCGTCCCGTCCCCGGCGACGAGGAACGCTGGCCGCCCGCGGACTGGGTGCGCACCGGCGACGACGGATCCGTGACCCTGCTGGGCGGCTACTCCCCCAGCAGCGGGCAGTATCACTTCCCCCTCGGGCCGTTGTGCCCCTACACCGGCGCCGACGACGTGCAGTCGGTGACCCTCTCACCCCGGGGCACGCTGTTCGCCTGGACGGCGGTGACCGCGCCGCCGCCCGGCTACCAGGGCGAGGTGCCTTTCGGCTTCGGGATCGTCGAGTTGACCGGCGCCGGCATGGGCGACGCCACCCTGCGGGTCATCGGGCGGCTCACCGAAGCCGACCCCGAGGCGCTGGCCTTCGGACAACCCATGCGGGTGGTGGTCGAGACCCTGCCCGGCGAACGACCGGTGTGGGGCTTCGCGCCGACCGACGACCAGTGGCCCGGCGATCCCGCCCCGAGCGGGCCCCGGCCATGAGCGGGGTGGAGATCGCCGGGGTCGGCATCCACCCCTTCGGCCGCTTCGCCGACGCCACCGCCACCGACCTGGGGGTGGCGGCCACCCGGGCCGCGCTGGCCGACGCCGGCTGGACCCAGCCCGCCGAGGCCCGGGGACAGCTGGGCGCTGCCTTCTGCGCCACCGCCTACGGCGGGGTGGCCGCCGGACACCGGGTGCTCGGGGCGCTGGCCCTGACCGGCATCCCCATCGTGGACGTCGAGGCCGGCTGCGCCTCCGGGGGCGCGGCCCTCGCCCTGGCCGCCTGGGCCATCCGTGCCGGCCAGTTCGACTCGGTCCTGGTGGTCGGGCTGGAGAAGATGCCCAAAGGCATCATCCGCTCGTCGTTCTTCGCCCCCTGGCAGGAGCAGGCGGGCTTGGCCGCCACGCCCGCCTACTTCGCCCTGCGCGCCCAACGCCTGGCCCGCGAGCAGGGCCTGGAACCGGCCGACTTCGCCGACCTGGTGGTCAAGAACCGGGGTTGGGGTGAGCACAACCCCAACGCCATGTTCCGCCAGCCGGTGACCGCCCACCAGGTGCTGGACTCCAGGCTGGTGTGCGCCCCCCTGCACCTGTGGATGCTGTGCTCACCCAACGAGGGCGCGGCCGCGGTGGTGCTGCGCCGGGGCGAGGGCGGGGTGCAGTTGGCCGCGGTGGCGCTGCGCAGCCACCTGCCCGGCAGCGTGCTGGACGAATCGACCCCGATGGCCGGCATCGACGACACCGACATCACCCCGCCCAGCCAGCTGGCCGCGCAGGACGCCTACGCCGACGCGGGCCTGGGCCCCGACGACCTCGACCTGGTCGAGTGCCAGGACACCGACGCGGCCCGCGAGCTCGGTTCGTGGGTGGAGCTGGGCCTGTGCGATCCGGGCGATCAGCGCCGCCTGCTCGACGCCGACCCAGGCCCCAGCGGCTCCGGCCGGCCGACGACCGGCCCCGCCCTGAACCGATCGGGCGGACTGCTGTCCAAGGGCGAGCCGTTGGGCGCGTCCAGGCCTGGGGCAGGTGGTGGAGCTGGTGCACCAGCTCCGAGGTCAGGCCGGGGTGCGTCAGGTCCCCGACGCCCGAGTCGGACTGGCCCACACCATCGGGCGCGGCGCCAACGCCAGCGTCACCATCGTCACCCGCTGACCCCGGAGCCGGCGCCTTCAGGGGTCCTTGGGCAGGCCGAGCAGGCGTTCGGCGATCACGTTGCGCTGGATCTCGCTGGTCCCCCCCGCGATGGACAGGGCCCGGTCCCCCAGGAAGCCAGCCTGACCAGGCTGCGCCGGCCCCCTGGGTCACCGCGGCCGAGGGCCCCAGCAGGTCGAGGCCCGCCTCCTGGACGGCCTGCTCGTGGGTCACCCCGGCCAGCTTGCGCACACTGGCCTCGGGTCCGGGCTGACCGCCGCCCAGGGCCCGCAGCGTGGACCGCATGCCCAGCACGGCGATGGCGTGGGCGTCGGCCACCAGCCCACCCAGCCGATCCATCACCAACGGATCGGACAACCTGTCGCCGTCCAGCCCATCGCCCTCCTGCGCCAGGGTGAACAGGCCGGCCAGACCGGGACCGAACGACGAGCCCGACGACATCGACACCCGCTCGTTGGCCAGGGTGGTGCGGGCGTAGGTCCAGCCACCCGTGGGCGAGCCCACCAGGCAGTCGTCGGGGACGAAGACCTCGGTCAGGAACACCTCGTTGAACATGGCCATGCCAGTCAGCTCGCGCAGGGGGCGGATGTCGATGCCCGGGGTGGTCATGTCCAGCAGGAAGCAGCCGATGCCTTCGTGGCGGGGCGCGTCCGGGTCGGTCCGGGCCAGGCAGATGGCGAAGTCGGCTTCGCGGGCCAGGGTCGTCCACACCTTCTGGCCGGTCAGCGACCAGCCCCCCGGCACCTGCGTGGCCCGGGTGGTGAGCGAGGCCAGGTCGCTGCCGGCGCCGGGCTCGGAGAACATCTGGCACCAGGCCACCTCGCCCCGCAGCGTCGGGTTCACGAACCGGTCCTGCTGCTCGGGCGACCCGTGGGCGATGATGGTGGGCAGCGCCCACCCGGCCACGGCCAGGTGCGGGCGGCGCACGTGGCCCCGGGCCAGCTCCTCGTCGATCACCAGCTGCTGGATGGGCGAGGCGTCGAGCCCCCACGGGCGGGGCCAGTGCGGAGTCAGGTAGCCCGCGTCGGCCAGCATCGCGCGCCACTCCGACTTCCCGTGGTCGGCGAGCTCGGCCACGAACGCCCGCGCCGCCTGACGGGCCTGCTCGGCATCGGCGGCACCAGCCGCGTCCGCCGGGAGCTCGAAGGTCAGCGTCCGGCGTTGGCCGCCGGCGGTCGCCTCCGCCACCCGGGCCCGCCAGGTCGACGGCGGCGCCAGCAGGTGGCGCATGGCGGTGGCTCGCTTCAGGTACAGGTGGGCGTCGTGCTCCCACGTGTAGCCGATCCCCCCGAGCACCTGGACGCAGTCCTTGGCACAGGCGAAGGCAGCCTCGGGAGCCAGGGCGGCGGCCAGCTCGGCCGCCAACCGGGCATCGTCAGGCAGGTCCACGCCGGCGCCCGCCTCGTCGAGGGCCCGGGCCGCGTCCCACACCGCAGCGCGGGCCATCTCCAAGGTCACCAACATGTCGGCACAGCGGTGCTTGACGGCCTGGAACTGTCCGATGGGACGACCGAACTGCACCCGTTCGCGGGCGTAGGCCGACGCGGTGAACACGCACCAGTCCGCCACCCCTACCAGCTCGGCGCCGGCCAGCAGCGTGGCCAGCAGCTCGACCGGCGCACCCGGGGCCAGGCGACGTTCAGGTGCCAGCCTGACGCCCGGGACCACCATCTCGGCCAGCCGCCTGGTGGGGTCGAAGCTGGGCAGCTCGACCAGCTCGACGTCGGTTCGGTCGAACAGGCCCCAGGCCGGCCCGCCGTCACCCGCGGGGTCGACGAACGAGGCCAGCACCACCTCGGCGGTGGCCCCGTTCCACACCGGTCCGGCCGTGCCCGTCACGCAGTCCGCGTCAACGGTGAGCGACGAGGTGAGGGCCAGGCCGGCAGCGCTGGCGCCCTGAGCCAAGGCGGAAGCCAGCTCCCGGTCGCCACCCCAGCGATCGGCGGCCATGGCCGTCACCGCCGTGGCCAGCAGGGGGCCGGGCACTGCGGCGCGCCCCAGCTCCTCGAGCACCACCGCCAGCTCGCTCAGCCCATGGCCCTGCCCGCCATGCTCCTCCGATACGGCCAGGCCGACCCAACCCAGTGGACCCAGCTCCTTCCACAGCTCGGGTAGGGCATCGACCGGCGCGTCCAGCAGCTGGCGGGCCGCGGCCACCGGCTGGCGGGCGTCGGTCCACCGCCGGACGGTGGCCGCCAGCTCCTCGTGCTCGTCGCTGAGGGCGAGTCCCATCTCAGTCGTCCTTCCCCGGCTCGGTGCCGGCGCCCGCGGAGGTGTCCAAGGCCAGGGCGTCGACCGGGCACCCTTCCACCGCCGCCCGAATGTCGCCCACCGCGTCCTGGCTGGCATCGGCCGCGCCCGGCTGGATCATCACCTTCAGCTCGTCGTCGAGGTCGAAGGTGGCCGGCGCGTAGAAGGCGCAGTTGCCCGATCCGATGCAGCGGTCGCGGTCCACGGTGATGCGCACGTCAGGTCCCCTCCAGGGTCAGGCCACGTCGGGCAGCACGACGTCGGGCAGCGGGTGGCGGAACAGCTCGGCCGCGTTGGTCGAGCAGACACGGCGTTGCTCATCGGCGGGCAGGCCGGCCAGGCGGTCGACCAGGAAGCGTTGGGTGTCGGGCCAGGTCGAGTCGGCGTGGGGATAGTCGACCTCGACCATGATGTGGTCCACGCCGATGCGATCGCGGATGGGCCAGATCGACGGGTCGTCGAGCGAGCAGAACCAGAAGTTGCGCAGCAGCGCCTCGGTCGGCGTCACCTCCGTCGAGGGCCAGGCTCGCCGGCCGTGACCGGACCAGCCGTGCACGTAGTCGAGCCGATCCGCCAGCATCGGCACCCACCCGATGCCGCCCTCGTTCATGACCACCTTCAGGTCGGGGAAGCGCAGGGGCACGAACGACCACAGCCAGTCGGCACAGGCGATGAGCGAGAGCGACGAGAACAGGGTGCCGGCCAGCTCGACCAACGGGCCGTCGAGGGCCATTTCGGTGGTCATCCCCGAGCTGCCGACGTGCAGGCAGACGACGGTCCCGGTGTCCACGCACGCCGCCAGCACCGGATCCCACCAGCCCGAGTGCAGCGAGGGATAGCCGAGCCGGTGGGGTTGCTCGGGCAGGCTCACCGCCGTGTAGCCCCGCGACGCGTTGCGGCGGATCTCGGCCGCGGCCACGTCGGGGTCGGCCAGGAAGGTGATGCCCATGGGCACGAAGCGGCCAGGGAAGGGAGTGATCCACTCCTCGAAGTACCAGTCGTTGAAGGCGCGCACGCAGGCCTGTCCCAACGCCGGGTCCGAGCACTGGGAGTAGACGGTGCCGCAGAAGCCGGTGATCTGGCTGGGGAAGTTCACCGAGGCCCAGATGCCGGCCAGGTCCATGTCGGCCACCCGAGCTGCCGGGTCCCAACAGCCCTGGCGCATCTGATCGAAGCGGACCGGTTCCATGGGCGAGTCGTCCTTGCTCCGTCCCACCACCGCGTTGAGCCCCACCTGGGGATAGGCCTGGCCGTCGAAGACCCAGATCTCGTGGTTGCGTGACGTCGTCTTCACGTACGGCGCCCGCTCGGCCAGCGCCGCGGGCATGCGCCCCTCGAACAGGTGGCGAGGCTCGACCAAGTGGTCGTCGACCGACACAACGGTGAAGCGGACCTCGGCTCGTTCGGGGTCGGGAGCGAGGGGCGAGGGGCCGCCGACGGCCCGCGGCGAGGCGTGGGGATCGACGGGGCTCATCCAGCCAGGTCCCGGTACCGGGCGTAGCGGGCGGCCACGTGGGCCGCGGCGGCAGCATCCGGCTCGACCCGCCGGTCGGTGCGGGCCCAGCCCGCGCCGGTGGCCCCAGGCGCCTCCAACCCGGCGATGCCCCGGGCCAACCAGGCCGCGCCCAGCGCCCCACCCTCGGGCACGGCCACCACGTCCACCGCCAACCCGGTGGCGTCGGCCAAGGCCTGCACCCAGGCGGCGTCGCGCACCCCACCCCCGGTGGCCACGATGCGGCGGGCGTCCACCGATCCCAGGTCGAGCAGATGGCGCACGGCGAACCCGGACGCCTCGTGCGCGGCGCGCCGGGCCCCAGCCGCGTCCATCCCGATGTCGAGATCGTGCAGGGAGGCCCGCCGATCCGGGTCGTGGAAGGGCACGCGCTCACCCCGCAGGTACGGCTGCCACACCGGGACCCGTGCCGGGTCGACGGGGACGGCGGGGGCATCCGAGGCAGCCAACAGACGGTTCGCCCAGTTGAGGAAGAGGCCACCGGCGTTGGACGGGCCACCCAGCAGCACCCGTCCCGGCGCGGTGTGGGGCACCGTCCACAGGCCCGGCACCTCCCGCCACTCCGGGATCACGGCCCACACGATCAGCGTGGCGCCAAGGATGACCAGCACGTCGCCCACGTCGTCCGCCCCCGCCACCAGCTGCTCGCCCAGCGCGTCGATGGTTCCCCCGCCCAGGGGCGCGTGACCGGCGGCGGCCACCGTGCCCACCGGCTCGGCGCCGACCACGATGCGGGGCAAGCGCCCGACGTCCAGCAGACCGACCCCCTCGGCCACTTCCGGGTCCCAGGCCCGGAAGTCGAACAAGGGCAAGGTGGTCATGGCCACCGTGGAGTCGATGGCGCCCTGGCCGCTCAAGGCGGCGTTGGCCACGGCCTGGGCCGGCCAGTAGCCGGCCGCCTCCGGATGGTGCTCGACCAGCCAGCTCAGGAACCGCACCAGCTCGCCCGACTGCGAGGGGTCGGCCTCGACCTCCGCCCCGCGGCCGCGGGCATCGCCGTAGAGGATGCCGTCGGACACGGGCACGCCCTCGGCATCGACGGCGCACAACGAGGGCACCATGGCGGCCACCTCGACGGCCAGGACGTCCAGTTCGGCCTCGGCCAGCAGGCCGGCCAGGGCGGCGCGCACGCCGTGGTGCCAGGCCTGTGCTGCGTCGTGGGCCAGCTCCCCGGCATGCGACGAGCGCAACCCGTGGGGCACCCGGCGTGAAGCCACCACCCGGCCCGCGGCATCAGCCGCGACGGCCTTGACCGACGTGGTGCCGATGTCGATGCCGATCGTCACCTCGGTTGCCATGCCACCCCCTCCGTGACCCGCCGGCCTGCGTTCCTGACACGCACGTCAGGTTCCGAATGTATCGTGCGGGCTGATCCCGCCGCGGATCTGCCCACCACGCCGGAGCCGTGCCGACCCATTCCCAGGGGGGACATCCCGATGCCGAGCTACGGGGCCGAAGTCATCGGCCCGCCCGCCCGCCCGCCCGACCAGGCGCTGTGGGATCCCGAGGCCCAGACCATGGACCCCGAGCAACGGGCCGACCTGCAGGTCAGCCGGCTGCGCACGCTGATCGACCAGGTGCTCGACGGCTCGGCCGCCCTGTTCCAGCGCAAGCTGGCCGAAGCCGGCATCACCTCGTCCCAGGACATCGCCGCCCTCGACGACGTCAACCGGATCCCGGTGACGCGCAAACAGGACCTGCGCGACAGCGAGGCCGAGCATCCACCGCTGGGCGACTACCGCTTCACCCCGCTGTCGGAGTGCGTGCGCATCGGCCAGTCGACCGGAACGACAGGCACCCCGACCCTGACCGTGCTGACCCGCCACGACCTGTGGCTCGAGTACGAGTCGGCGGCCCGCAACTGGTGGCGCAACGGTTGGCGGCCCGGGCAGGTCGTCACCCACTGCCACCCGGCCTACATGTACGGCGGCGGGGCGCTGCTGGGGGGCTCGATCGAGTACTTCGGGGCGCTCAACATGTGGGTCTCGCCGCCCGACACCGACGAACTGGCCGAACAGGCCATCCACACCTGGGAGCGCATCCACCCCGACGTGCAGATGGTGGCGCTCAGCCAGCACCGCTTCATGGAGGTGGCGGCCAAGCTGGGGCTCGACCTGGTCACCGACTGCGGCTTCCCGGCCTTCTCGATGGGCGGGTTCGGTCGCGGCCTGCTGCCGTTGATGACAGCCGGGTTCGAGTGCTACGCCTATCTGGGCGGTCCGGACCGCACCTGCGACGGCGCCCACCTGCACGAGGACTGGGCCATCATCCAGGCCATCGATCCCAGCACCGGTCGCGACGTCGCCCCCGGCCAGTGGGGCAACCTGGTGGTCACCACCCTCGACCGGGACAACGGTCTGCTGCGCTACGACCTGGAGGAGGCGGCCATGATCGAGGGTCCGGCCGACTGCCCCCAGGGCGAGACCAGCCGCATGGGCTACTGGGGCGGGCGCTTCAAGGACCTGCTGTCGAGCCAGGGCGTGCACTTCCAGGTCTCGGACCTGGAGAAGGCGGTGGCCCGCGTGTCCGAGCTCACCACCCCCACCCTCGAGTTCGTGGTGGTCAACCCGCAGGGCTCGAACCAGCCCCTCGTGGTCCGGGTCGAGGTGGGTGCCGACCTGGGCACCGTGGACGACGGGGCCCGAGCCGAGCTGGGTGCCCGGGTGGCGGCCGCGGTGGACGACGCCCTGGGCATCCGGGCCGCGGTCGACGTGGTCGATCGCGAGACGCTGGCCCGCTCGGCCTACAAGCTCAAGCGGGTGGTGGACGCCTGATGGCCGCGCTCGAAGCCAAGACCGCGATCGTGACCGGCGCCGGGCGCGGCATCGGACGAGACGAGGCACGGCTGCTGGCCGCCGAGGGCGCCACGGTCACGGTCAACGACGTGGACGGCGACGCCGCGGCCGCCGTGGTGGCCGAGATCGAAGCCGCGGGAGGCGCGGCGGTGGCCAACACCGATGACGTGTCCACCTGGGCCGGGGCCGAGGCCATCGTCGCCTCGGTGGTGGACTCGACGGGCGGACCGGGGTCGGGGCACCTGGACATCCTGGTCAACAACGCCGGGATCCTGAGCGACGCCATGAGCTTCTCCATGTCCGAGGCGCAATGGGACGACGTGATCCGCGTCCACCTCAAAGGCCATTTCGCCCCCGCCCACTTCGCCGGGATCCACTGGCGGGAGCGGGCCAAGGCCGGCGAGGAGGGGGTGTCGGGCCGCATCATCAACACGGCCAGCGAGTCGGGGCTCTACGGTCTGGCCGGCCAGGCCAACTACGCCACGGCCAAGGCCGGCATCGCAGCCATGACCATCACGTTGGGCCGCGAGCTCCGCAAGTACGGGGTCACGGTCAACGCCGTCGCGCCCCGGGCCCGCACCCGGATGACCGAGACCGTACTGGGCGACATGCTCCCCGACGCCGGCCAGTTCGACGAGTGGGACCCGGCCAACATCGCGCCGGTGGTGGCCTGGCTGGCCTCGGACGCGGCCGCCGACATCACCGGCCAGGTGGTGGTGGTCAACGGTGACAAGGTGCATCTCATGGCGGGCTGGAGCCGGGTCGGACGCATCGACAACGGTGGCCGGCGCTGGACGGTGGCCGAGCTACGGGCCCGACGATCCGACCTGTTCGGCGAGCGCAGCTCCAAGCTGCCCGTGACCGGCTTCGGCGAGTAGGGAGAACCCAGCCATGGCCCTCCAGGTCGATCAGCTGCGAGCCATGGCCCGGGCCCATGGGGCCGAGACGGCCTACGTGCAGCTGGCCAGCTCCGACCTGCTCACCTTCGAACGCTGGGACCAGTCGTCCAACCGCCTGGCCCGCTCGTTGACCGAGGCGGGTGTGGTAACCGGCGACCGCGTGGTGCTCCACGTGGCCAACGAGCACCTGGATCGGTGGGTCATCAGCTACGCCGCCATCCACAAAGCCGGCGCCGTGGCGGTTCCCACCAACACCCGCCTCACCCCCCGCGAGCTGGCTGTCATCCTGGGCCACGCCCAGCCCGTGGCCGCCATCACCTCGTCGGGTCTGGTCGGGGTGCTCGACCAGGCGCTGGCCGCGGCCGGCCTGGGCGAGCCCGTCCTGCTCCGGCTGGTGGCCGACACCGAGCAGTGGTGTGCCACCCTGGCCGAGGACGTGACCGACTACCAGGTGCCCGTCGGCGACGGCGACCTGGCCGACATCATGTACACCTCAGGAACCACCGGCCTGCCCAAGGGGGTGGCCGTCCGTCATCGCAACACCCACATCATCGCCAACAGCGAGCCGCGCTGGTCCGGCGAGTCGTGGATCCACTGCTCACCCCTGTCGACCTTCGCGGGCATCAGCTTCGTCTACAACCCGATGAAGATGGGGATGCGGGGGCTGTACCTGCCGCGCTTCGATCCCGATCCGTGGTTCGACGCGGTGCAGCAGTGGCGCCCGACCATGGCCTTCCTGGTGCCGGCCATGGTGCAGCTGCTGTTGGCCCATCCCCGGTGGCCCCACGCCGATCTCTCGAGCTTGAGCGTGCTGTCCATCGGCTCGGCCCCCCTGGCTCCCACCCTCCACCGCCAGGTGGCCGAGCGGCTCCCCGACTCGATGGTGACCAACAACTACTCGATGACCGAGGCGGGCACGGCCTTCACCTACATGCCGCCGGGCGAGATCACCCGCCGCCCAGGGTCGGTGGGCGTGCCGATGGCTCCCACCGAGGTGCGCATCGCGGACGCCGACGGCCAGACCCTGCCCACCGGAGAGGTGGGCGAGGTGCTCATCGGCGTGGGCGACCACCACCGCGAGTACTACCAAGACCCCGAGGCCACGGCCCGCACCTGGTCGGGTCCGTGGCTGCGCTCGGGCGACCTGGGCCGGGTGGACGAGGACGGCTACCTCTACATCGTGGGCCGGGCCAAGGACGTCATCATCCGGGGCGGCAACAACATCGCGGCCACCGAGGTGGAGGGCGTGCTCTACGAGCACCGCGGGGTGCTGGAGGCGGCGGTGGTGGGCATCCCCCACGAGGTGCTCGGCGAGGACGTCGGCGCCTTCGTGGTGGCTCGTCCCGGCGCCACCCTCGACGCCGACGAGCTGACGACGTTCTGCCGCGACCGGCTGGCTGACTACAAGGTGCCCCGCCGGGTGTGGTTCCTCGACGAGCTGCCCCACAACGCCACCGGCAAGGTGCTCAAGCGCGACCTGTCACCCCCCGTCTGACCACCCCCTCAGAAATTGGGCATCTTTGCGGCCGGATTCCGGCCGCAAAGATGCCCAATTTCCTGGCGTGTGGGGATTCGGGCCGAGCACGCCTAGGTCCAGGCGCCGTGGTCGAGGCCGAGCTCCTCGAGGAATGCGGTGACCAGGGAGACCGTCGAGTGGGGGTTGTCCCCGGCGGCCAGGTGGCCGGCCCTTTCGACCACCTCCATGCGGGCGTCCGGGATGATGTCGATGAGGTCATCGGCCCCACCCTCGGACAACACGTCGCTCTCCTCACCCCGCAGCAGCAGCACCGGGCAGCGCAGCCTGGCTGCCGACTCCCCCACCCCGGCGGTGATGTCGTCGATGTGATCCGCCGGATGGGGGGCCTCCTCACCCGCTTCGCGCCGCTCGCGGACCTGCCGACCGACGCCGTGCTTCCACTCCCAGCGTCCGTCCGGGCGCTGGCGCAGATTGCGGGTCAGCGAGGCCGGGTTCGGGTTGCGTCGCTGCGGCAGGTACTCGCCGATGAACCGAGCCGCCTCGTCGAGGGAGGCGAACGACTCGTGGGCCGTCATGAAATCGACGATCTTGCGCACGCCTTCGGGCTCGAGCTTGTGGCCCACGTCGATGAGGGCGATGCCCGCCACCAGGTCGGGCGCCACGTCCGCGCCCAGGTGCACGGCCGTCATCCCACCCAGCGAGGCCCCCACCACCACGAGCCGACCCAACCCGAACTGGTCGACCAACCCCGGCAGCGTGGCCGCGAACAGCTCGTGCATCGGATAGATCCCCGGGGTTCCGGCCAGCAGGTCACCGCGCGGCAGCGGATCGGAATCGCCATGTGCGGGCAGGTCGGGAGCGAGCACGTGGGCGCTACCGGCCAGGGCCGCCCCCAGGGCCTCGTACATGTAGGCGGTCTGGCCGCCGCCGTGCAGACACAGGACCGAAGGCGCCCCGGCGCGACCCCACTCCAGGTAGTGCACCTGCTCGGCGCCGTTCATCACGAAGCCGCTGCGGCCCCCTCGGGGGATGTCGTGGCGGGGGACGTCGCTCATCCAGGCGATGCTAGCCACCCACACCCCGACACCTGACACGCGTGTCAGGTTGCGTGCCAGGATGGCGCCATGGACCTCCTGCACACGTTCTCGCTGGCTGACGTCTCCCGCGAGCACCGCCGCAGCTACCCCGACCGGCTGGCCGTGGTGGACGGCGACACCCGGCTGACCTGGCCCGAGTTCGACGATCGGGTCAACCGGCTGGCCAACGCCCTGACCGCCGAAGGCGTCGGCCCGGGTGACGTCGTCCTGTGGATGGGCCAGAACAGCTTCCGCATCCTCGAGTGCCTGGCCGCGACGGCCAAGCTCGGGGCGGTCTGCGGCATCGTCAACTGGCGCCAGAGCGTGGACGAGATGGCGTTCGTCATCGGCGACGCCGGCGCCGCGGTCACCATCTGGCAGGAAGCCGAGGTGGGCGAGACCGTGCGGGCGGCCCGAGCGCGCGCCGGCTCGCCCGGCCGTTGGCTCCGCCACGACACCGCGGGTGCCGGCGGTACCGACGACGACAGCTACGAGGCGTTCCTGGCCGGTGGATCCACCGACGATCCCGGCCTGGACGTCGAGCCTGGCGCGGCCGTGCTCATGCTCTACACCGCCGCCTTCACCGGGACCCCGAACGGCGCCCTGCTGAGCCAGGCCGCGGTCCTGACCCAATCCCTGATCATGGCCAATCTGGCGCGGGTGGACGCCGGCTACACCTACCTGAACTGCGGCCCCATGTTCCACATCGCCACCCTGATGACCACGCTGGCCACCTATGTGTTCGGCGGTGTCAACGTGTTCACCCCCCGGGTCGATGCCGAGGAGCTATGCCGGGTAATCCAGGCCGAGCGCTGCACCGGAGCGTTCGTGATGCCACCGACGATCGATCAGATCCTGGAGGTCAACGCCGACGGCCGCTACGACCTGTCCAGCCTGCGCACCTTCGGCGGCAAGCCGGAGTGGAACGCCATGATCACGGTGGACGACTCCCCCTGGGCCACCCGACCCGCCGGCTTCGGCCAGACCGAGGTGACCGGCATGTTGACCTTCAACGCCCTGGGCGACTCGGGGGTGGGCAACTCCGGTCGGCCCTCGCCCATGGTGGCGGTGCGCGTGCTCGATCCCGACGGGGTCGAGGTGCCGCCGGGAGAGACCGGCGAGCTCGCAGCCCGCGGTCCCCAGGTCATGACCGGGTACCGCAACCACGACGAGGAGACGGCCCGCCGCCAGACCGGGGGCTGGCACCACACCAACGACCTGGGCCGCCGCGAGACCGACGGGACCGTGAGCTTCGTGGGTCCCAAGGGGCGCATCGTGAAGTCGGCGGCCGAGAACATCTACCCGGCCGAGGTGGAGGGCGCGCTCAACTCGCACCCGGCGGTGCGCGAGTCGGCCATCATCGGCGTGCCCGATCCGACGTGGGGCCAGTCGGTGCTGGCCGTGGTGGTGCTGGTCGAGGGCGAGACGGCCACCGATGACGAGCTCATCGACCACGTGCGCAGCCGCATCGCCTCGTACAAGAAGCCCAAGCAGGTCGTGTTGCGCGACGAGCCGCTGCCCCGCAACGGCTGGCCCATCGACTACGACGCCCTCGACGCCGAATACGGCGGCGGGGGCTATCCCGGCGGCGGCTGACCCTCGATCTGCCCCCGAAGCGGGGTCAGCCCGTGTAGCCCTTGATCTGGTCGTTGACCAGGTTGGTCAGGTCGTCGTAGGCGATGTTGACGTCGACCAGGTGCAGGCCCCAGGTCGGACCCAGCTGCTGGGTGACCAGGGGTCGGGTGTCGCCGGGCGTGGGCGTGACCTGGAGCCATGTCGCCCCGTTGGCGGTCTGGCACTGCCCGGTGTAGAGCCCCGGATAGGCGACCCAGGCCGTCCCCGCCTTCGACGCGACGCCCGCGATGCTGCCCACCAACCCGGTGTCGGTGGTGGGGAACTCCGGGTGCAGCGGTGCCGCCCCGCCGCCCAGGTCGGCCGGGTTCGTGCACAGCACCTGGTCGCCGGCCACACCCGTCCGCCCGAACAGGCTGTTGCTCGGAGGCGGGTCGAGGAAGCTCGAGTAGGCCACCACGCAGCCGGTCTGGCTGTTCTTCGTGCAGGCGGGCACGTGCTGGAAGGAACCACCGACGGTCTTGCCCATCGGCACCGTGACGTTGCCCCCCAGCAGGATGGCTGACACCAGGTGCTTGCGCACCGCCGGGTTCGTGTCGATCTGCTGGTCGACCAGCTGGGTGAGCATGAACGCCCCCTGCGAGTGGCCGATGAGCACCACCCCGCGGCCGTGGTTGTCATGGGCCAGGTAGTCCAGCCACGCGGTCTGGACGTCCCCGTAGGCCAGCGCCCGGTTGGCGGCGGTGGCCCCGGAGGATCCGCCGATGGCCCGAAGCGTGAGCTGGCGGTACATGGGGGCGTACACCCGGCACTCCTGGGAGAACCGGGCGGTCTGGGCCGTGGCCACACTCGTCTCGGCCGTCTGGATGGTCAGATCGGCGTTGAGCCCGGGCTCGGGACTCACCGTCGGGTAGACGTAGAAGCAGTCGATCGGCGGGTTCGTGTCCGCTGACGCGTCCTGGGTGGTGGTGGTGCCATCGGCCTTGACCACCGTCGTGTTCAGGTTGGTGTTGCAGGGATCGGGCGTCCGGCCCGGGAAGCACAACCACACGGTGTTGGAGGCGACGGCTGCCCCCAGGGTCGTGCCCGGAGCCGCACTGGTGGACGTCGCGGCCGTGGTCGGTGACGACGTGGCCTTGGATGAGCTCCCGCACGCCGCGGCCACCAGTGCCATGACCATCAGGCTCAGCACAGCCACCGTCACTCGAGGTCGTCGTTCCCCCATACGGATCAGGCTAGACCGCCCCTCAGCAACTCCCGGCACATCGAACCACCGAAACGGTGGTCAGACGTGCTGAGCGTTGGCGACCACCCACTTGCGGGCACATCGAACCACCGAAACGGTGGTCAGACGTGCTCGGAACGCGGGGCTACCTCGGCGGACGAGCCACCGGCGGTCAGATGACGGACTGGCCCGACTCGACCCGCTCGCGCAGCATGCCGGCCAGGCGGGCGCGGTGCCAGCTGGCGTTGCCGAAGGCCAGGCCGTCGAGGTGGGTGCGCTTGAGGTACAGGTGGATGTCGTGCTCCCAGGTGAAGCCGATCCCGCCGTGCACCTGGAGGGCCGAGGCCAGCACCCGGGTGGCGGCGTCGCTGCACCAGCACTTGGCCACCGAGGCCGCCACCGAGGCGTCCGGGTCCGCCGCGGCCACGCACCACGCCGCCCAGTAGGCGGCCGAGCGCATGCCCTCCACGTCCACCAGCATGTCGGCGCAGCGGTGCTTGACCGCCTGGAAGCTGCCGATCGGGCGGCCGAACTGGATCCGCTCGGCGGCATAGGCCGCGGACAGGTCCAGCGCCCGCTGGGCCAGTCCCAACAGCTCGGCGGCATAGGCCACCGATGCCACGTCGACCAGACGTTCGACGCGGTCGACCCCACCCAGGTCGAGGCGGGGCGCGCCGGCCAGGTCATCGGGTCGCAGCCAACCGACCGTGCGGGTCAGGTCCATGGCCGGTTCGGCCGGGGGACGACGATCCCGCAGATCGATGGCTGACAGACGGTCCCCCTCGGCCACCACGACCACGTCGGCCTCGGGCGCGTAGGCGGTCGGCTCGCCCAACCGGGGGGCGATGGCCGCCACCGACTCGCCCGCCAGCAGGGCCGGGGCCCACTCGGTGTCGGCCAGGAACTCGAGCGCCACCAGCTGGCTGAGGATGGGTGCGGGGGCCACCCGGGCCCCGACCTGCTCGCAGCACGACCGCGGCCTCGACCCAGCCCAGCCCGACCCCGCCCAGCACCTCGGGCACGGCCAGCGCCGTCCAGCCCTGGTCGACCATGGCCGACCACAGCTCGGCGTCGGTCGGTCCCACCGTCGCTCGGTGGCCGCCCGCACCACGGTCAGGGCGATCGTCCGTCGAGCAGGTCGGCCGCAGCCTGGCCCAACGCCTGCTGATCGTCCGACAGCTCGAAGTCCACGACGGGCGAGCCTACCTGACACTCGTGTCACCGCTGTCCGCCCGTCATCTACGCTGAGCCTCCGTGGACCTGACCCCGACCGCCGAGCAGGAAGCGCTGCGCGCCGAGTGCCGCGTCGTGGCTGCAGGCCAACCTGCCCTGGGAGTACGGCAACGGTCTGCCGCCGCGCTTCGACGACCTGGACGACGAGGTCGCCTTCGGGCGGGAGTGGCAGCGCCGCCTGGCCGAGGGCCGCTGGGTGGGCGTGACCTGGCCCGAGGCCTACGGCGGGCGCGGCGCCGGGCGCGCTGGCCCACTACGTCGTGCAGGAGGAGCTGGCCCGAGCCCGGGCGCCCGAGCTGGTCGGCCGCATCGGCGTCAACCTGGTGGGCCCGACGCTGCTGGCCCACGGCACCGACGACCAGAAGCGCCCGCTGGCTGCCGACGATCCTCGCGGCCGACCTCCTCTTCTGCCAGCTCTTCAGCGAGCCCGACGCCGGCAGCGACCTGGCCTCGGTCTCCACCCGAGCCGTGCGCACCGAGCGACGGCGGCGTGGCCGGGTGGGCGTGGACGGCCAGAAGGTGTGGACCTCCTACGCCCAGTTCGCCGACTGGGGGCTGTGCCTGGCCCGGACCAACCCCGACGTGCGCAAGCAGGCGGGCATCACCGCGCTGGCGATCGACATGCGCAGCCCCGGGCGTCGAGGTGCGACCGCTGCGGCAGCTCACCGGCGAGATCCGAGTTCAACGAGGTCTTCTTCGACGACGTCTTCGTGCCCGACGACGCCGTGATCGGCGCGGTGGACGACGGCTGGCGGGTCTCGTCGTCCACGCTGACCCACGAGCGCGGCACCAACCCGCGCCAGCTCGTGATCCACAGCCAGCACCTCGAGGAGCTGCTGCGCCTCGCGGTCGAGCAGGGCGGGTTCGACGACCAGCGCACCGCGCAGCGGCTGGCCGAGGCCTACGTGGAGGTGCGGCTGTTCCAGCTCCACAACTGGCGGTCGCTGTCGCGCCTCGAGGCGGGCCAGCCGGTCGGCCCCGAAGGCTCCGCGCTCAAGCTCTACTGGCGCGAGATGAGCAAGCGCCTCCACGCCGGCCCTCGACGTGCTCGGCGCCGGCGCGCCGTGCTGTCGGCCGGCGCCGAGGGCAACCCGGGCGACGGGCAGTGGCAGCGGTCCTGGCTCTACTACCAGGCGGCCTCGATCTTCGCGGGCACCAACGAGATCCAGCGCACCATCATCGGCGAGCGCGTGCTGGGCCTGCCCCGCGAGCCCGCCCCCAAGCCGGCAGCGAATCCGTCTGCGACGGTCGCCACATGAGCCGTCCGCCGCGTTCTCGGTCCTGTCCTACGAGCTCGACGACGACGGCCACGTCGCCATCATCACGCTGCGGCGCCCCGGCGCGGCCAACGCCCTCAACGCGCAGCTCATCGACGAGCTCGACGGCGCCTTCGACCTGGCCGAGGCCGACGACGACGTCCGGGTGGTCGATCCTGGCCGCCGAGGGCAAGCACTTCTGCGCCGGCCACGACCTCAAGGAGCTGTTCGAGGCCACCGAGCCCGTGGGCGGCCATGCGGGCCACACCCGAGGGCAAGCTCGCACCACGAGCAGGTCATGTACTGGGACCGGTGCCTGCGCCTCCACGACTTCGCCAAGCCCACCATCGCCGCGGTGCAGGGCGCGTGCTCGGCCGCCGGGCTGATGCTGGCCTGCATGTGCGACCTGATCGTGGCCGCCGACGACGCCCGCTTCTCCAACCCGGTGCTGCGCATGTCGGGGGCCGGCGTGGAGCTGCTGGTCGAGCCGTGGGAGCTGGGCGCGCGCAAGGCCAAGGAGTTCCTGCTCTGCGCCGAGACCTTCGACGCCACCGAGGCCGAGCGCCTGGGCCTGGTCAACCAGGTGGTGCCCCGCGGCCGAGCTCGCCGACGCCGGCGGCGACCATGGCGGCCAAGGTGGCCCTGGTCCCGCCGGTCACCGCCCAGGCGGTGAAGGCCTCGATCAACGCCACCACCGACCGCATGGGCCAGCGGGACTCCTGGCGCTACCACTTCATGGTCCACCAGTTCGTGTCCAACACCGACACGGCCCTGGGGCTGGCCGCCGAGCGGGCCGAGGGCGGCATGGACGCGGGTCCGCCAGGAGCAGGCCGGCCCGAACGAGCCGGCGTGAGCGGACCCCTCGAGGGGATGCGGGTGCTGGACCTGGGCACCCGCATCGCCGCACCGTTCTGTGCCGGCCTGCTGGGCGAGCAGGGCGCCGACGTCATCAAGATCGAGCAACCGGGTCGGGGCGACTTCATGCGCGAGATCGGCCCCTTCGTGGAGCGAGCGGCGACGGACCGCTACTCGCTGTTCTGGGCGGTGGAGGGCCGGGGCCGAAGAGCGTCACCCTCGACCTGCGCAAGCCCGAGGGCCAGGGACCTGCTGCGTCGCCTGGGCGCCGAGTGCGACGTGGTCTGCGAGAACTTCCGCCCGGGCACCCTCGAACGCTGGGGGCTGGCCCCGGCCGAGCTCGACCCCCGCCTGGTCATCGTGCGCATCTCGGCCTTCGGCCAGGACGGTCCCTATGCTCAGCGTCCAGGCCTGGATCGGCTGGGCATCGGCTACGGCGGCCTGCTCAACCTGACCGGCTACCCGGACCGCCCACCCGTGCGCCCGGGCGTGACCACCAGCGACTACCTGACCGGGGTGTTCGCGGCCCAGGCGGCGATGGCCGCCCTGTACCGGCGCGACGCCGGCTCGCCCCGACTGGGCATCGCCCCCACCGGCCAAGGGGCGGTCATCGACGCGGCCCTGTACGGCTCGGTGCTGCGCATCCTGGAGTGGACCATCGCCGCCTACGACCGGCTGGGCACCGTGCGCCAGCGCGAGGGCAACCGCCTGGCCAACTCGGCACCCCTGGACAACTACCCCACCGCCGACGGGCGCTACGTCTGCCTGGTGGCCGGCAGCGACGCCAACTTCGCCCGCCTGTGCGCGGCCATGGATCGACCCGAGCTGGTCGACGACCCCCGGTTCCGCATCCTGGCCGACCGGGCCGCCCGCTCCGACGAGATCAACGGCATCGTGGCCGACTGGACCCGGGCCCACACCGCGGCCGAGGTGGAAGCCGCGGCCGTGGCCCACGACGTCCCGGTGGCCACCGCCTACACGGCGGCCGACATCGCCGCCGACCCGCACATGGCGGCCCGGGGCGACCTGGTCGACGTGGACGACCCGGTGGTCGGCCGGATGCGCCAACAGGCCCCGTTCCCCCGCTGGGTGGGCGAGCCGCCGGTCGTCCCGAGCGGCGCGCCCCGGCTGGGCGAGCACACCCGTGAGGTGCTCGGCGCGCTGCTCGGCCTCGACGATGCCGAGCTCGACCGCCTGGCCGACGCCGGCGTGATCTAGCTGTTCCCAGCACGTCCAACCCCCGAAACGGTGGTCAGACGTGCCCGGAACCGACCGGCTGCGCCACCGTCTCCACGGCGAGATCTGCCGGCTTTCGGGGTCACCGACGCCCTCACCACCCGCCTGATGGCGCTGGCCGGCCGCTGGGACACGAACCTCTGGACCCGGGACCGCCGGGAGGCTTGCCGACCAGTCCTGGCGTGACGGAGCGGAGCGAAGTCGCTCGGGATGTGACACCAGGATGCCGAGGAGGCTGCCGGGGGGCATGCCGACCAGAGGCCCTAGCCAGTCGTGGCCAGGTAGGAGTCGGCCACCTTGTGGCGCCAAGTGCCGGCCGGACCCAAGAGCAGGTCGTTGGCCTTGGCCTTGCGGTAGTGCAGGTGGGCGTCGCATTCCCAGGTGAAGCCGACCCCGCCGTGGATCTGGATGGCCTCGCCGCACACCTCGTTGGCGGCCCGGCCCACGAACGCCTTGGCCATGGCCGCGGCCTCGGCCCGGACGGGCTCGTCGGCGTCGGACGCCCAGGCCGCGTAGTGGGTGCCGACCCGGGACAGCTCGATGCGTTCGAGCATCTCCGCTGCCTTGTGCTTGATGGCCTGGAACGTGGCGATCGGACGGTCGAACTGCACCCGCACCTTGGCGTACTCGACGGCCAGATCGAAGGCCTGCTGCATCGAGCCCAGCGTCTCGGCGCACAGGGCCACAGCCGCGTCGTCGACCACCCGCCTCCAGATCTCGGTGTGATCGCCGTCGGGGCCCACCGGGGTCGCCGCGGTGTCGGTGAGCTCCAGGCGGGCCAGGCGCCGGGTCACGTCGAGCGACGGGTACGCCTCGGCGTGGGGAGCCTCGATCAGGAAGGTGCCGATCCCCTGCTGGGTGCGGGCCGGGACCAGCACCCAGTCCGCCGTGTGGCCGTCGAGCACCACCGACTTGGTCCCTCGCAGGCGCCACTGCCCCGACTTGCGCCAGGCCCGCGTCCGCATCCGGTCGATCACGTCGCCATGACCCGCTTCGTCGATGGCCGCCGTGCGCGCGGGTGGCCCCACTGGCCAACGAGCGCCAGGCGATCGTCGAGACCCAGGGCCCGGGACGCCAGCGTGGCCAGCACGGCCGACGAGTAGAAGGGCCCGGGCAGCGGGAGCCGACCCATCTCCTCGAGCACCACCATCATCTCCAACAGGCCCATGCCCGCGCCGCCCTGGGCTTCGGGCACCAGCAGGCCCACCCAGCCCAGCTCGACCATGCGGTCCCACAGGTCATCGGACATGGCTCGGTCGTCGTCGACCATCTGACGCACCGCGGACGACGGCACCTGCTCGGCCAGCATGGCCCGGACCGTCTGCTGGAGGGCCTGTTGGGCATCATCGAGGGTGAATTCCACGGCGGCACCTTACCTGACACGGCTGTCAGGTTTCTCGGCCCGCGGCTACCATCGGTCGACGGCCGCACCCCACCGAGGTGCCCGCACGGCCCGGGGGGCACGCATGGATTTCTCCTACACCGACGAGGACGAGGCCTACCGGGCCGAGCTCATCGCCTGGTTGGACGAGCACCTGCCCAAGTTCCTCGCCGAGTGGTCCGAGGACGACAACCCCGACGGCCCCAACACCCCGGCGCAACGCTCGGCCGACGACGATGCCGACTCGGCCGCGCCGGCCGGTGGCGGTGGCGTGCTGTCCCAGATGGAGCGTCGCCGGGCCTGGCAGCGCGAGCTCAACACCGGCCGGTGGGCCGCCATCAGCTGGCCGGCCGAATGGGGTGGCCGTGACGCCACCGTGACCCAGAACGTCATCTACTCCGAGACCATGGCCCGCTACCGCACGCCGGGCATCTACAACGCCAACGGCCTCTGGCAGATCGGGCCCATGATCATCCGGTGGGGAACCGAGGAGCAGAAGCAGCGCTGGATCCCCAACATCCTCAACGCGGATGACCACTGGTGCCAGGGCTTCAGCGAGCCCCAGGCCGGCAGCGACCTGGCCAACCTGCGCACCACCGCCATCGCCGACGGCGACCACTACGTGCTCAACGGGCAGAAGATCTGGATCTCCTCGGCGCATCTGGCCAAGTGGGGCCTGTTCCTGGTGCGCACCGACGCCGACGCCATCGCCGAGGGCCGCAAGCACGACGGCATCACCGCTCTGATCGTGGACATGGAGGTGCCCGGCATCACCGTCCGCCCGATCCGCGACATCACCGGCGAGGAGATGTTCTGCGAGATCTTCTTCGAGGACGCCCGCATCCCCAAGGCCTACCGGCTGGGCGGCGAGGGCGAGGGATGGCAGGTGGCCATGGGCACGCTCGGCTCGGAGCGGGTGGGCACCGCCGGGCTGGCCATCGGCATGCGCGCCGATCTCGACTCGATGGTCAACCTGGCCCGGTCGGTGAACCCGGCGGCGCTCGACGACCCCGCCCTGCGCACCCGCATCGCGCGATGCCCACACCCGCATCGAGTACACCAAGTTGCTCAACTACCGGGCCCTGTCCAAGATCCTGCGCAACGAGAAGAACTGGCCGGAGGTCCCGCTGGCCAAGCTCCAGTGGTCCTACCTGGCCCAGACGCTGGCCGAGCTGGCCATCGACCTGCTCGGTCCCGACGCCCTGGCCTCGCGGGGGGGCCCCGGACGCAGTCGACGGTGGCGCCTGGAACCGCCTCTACGTGTTCCAGCGCTACACCTCGATCGGCGCCGGCACCACCGAGGTGCAGAAGAACATCATCGCCGACAAGGCGATCAAGATGCCCCGTCAGTGACCCCACCGGTGTCGGGGCCGAGCTCGACGCGGACTTGGTCTGAATCCGGCGCGTCGGCTACAAGCTGACGGACTCGAAGCCAGGGGGAGACAGATCGTGGATGTGCAGTACGAGACCGAGGTGACATCGGACCAGATCGACCACCTCGGGCACATGAACGTGCGCTTCTACGGCATCCACGCCCGCGCCGGCGCCGATCGCCTGCTGGCGTCGCTCGGACTGCTCGGCCGCGCCGATCAGGTGGTGTTCCAGCGGGACAGCATCGTGCGCCACCTCCGCGAACAACTGGTCGGTGCCCCGCTCGCCGTGCGGGGCGGCGTCGTGGCGGCGACCGCCCAGGCCGTGCGGCTCTACCAGGAGCTGGTCAACACCACCACCGAGGAGGTGGCCGCCACCTTCGTGACCAGCTTCGAGCTGGAGGATCGCCGCACCCGCGAGGCCGTGCCACTCGACGCCGAGGTGGTCGACGCCGGCCACCGGGCGATCGTGGCCGCCCCGGTCGAGCGACTGCCGCGGACGATCGTCGCCGAGCAGGATCCGACGACCGGGGCACCCACGCTCGCCACCCTGCGCGATCTCGACCTGGCCATGCGCCTGCCCCGGGTCATCGACCCGGCCTTCTGCGACGACGACGGTTTCGTGGCCGCCACCGATCTGGCCGAGCTGGTGTGGTCGGGCGAGGCGACACCCGGGCGTGAGTTCCGGCCGTTGGCCGATCTGGCCGACGGCGTGCAACTGGGGTTCGCCACCCTGGAGAGCCGGGCCACCTGGGCCCGCCCGGCGCGCGCCGGCGACCGCGTCCAGAGCTTCGATGCCGTGATCGAGCTGCGAGCCAAGACGATGGTGACGCGCCACTGGCTGATGGAGGTGGACTCAGCTGAGCTGATCGCGGTGCTCGAGGTGGTGAACGTCGCCTTCGACACGGCGAGGCGTCGGGCTGTCGAGATCCCCGAGGCCCTCCGTGTCCGGATGGGGGCCCGCCTGCTCCCCGAGTTGGGGCCGCCGACCCCGGACTGACCGGATCCTCAGTCCTCGAACTCGATCACGGCCGAGGTGCCGGTCAGGTCGAGCACGGCCCGGGTGGAGGCCGATGGCTGGCGCATCACCAGCCGGCGTTGATGGGCCTGTACGTGCTTGGCCGCGGCCCTCAGCTCCTGAGACGCCTCGACGTCGATGGTGGTGAGCAGCGAGCAGTCCAACACGATGGTGGAGACGTCGCGGGCCAGCGCGGCATCGACGACGCCGGTCACATCGCCCGACGACTCGGCTCCCAGATCGCCGTCCAACCCGACGACGGTGAGGTCGTCGAGCTCCAGGACGCGGATGTCGAGGGCGGCGGGCATGGTGGGACAAGCTCCTCCCGGGCGGAGGACCCGGATCGACTGGCTCTCCTCTTCCTACCCGCCAGGCGCCCGTTTCGGACGCCATCCGGGCCATCCGACCCGGGCTCGCCGGACCCCGGGTCGGAGCTCCGCCGGTAGCCGCGCCTGACCCGGGCGGCCCATCGCGGGGCCACGCGGCGCCCACAGGCCCCCCACGTCCACCCCATGGCAGACGTACGGCTCGGCCCCGCCTGGGCGACACACACACCACTCCCGCGGGCACGGCCCGCGGCCGCTGAGCCGTGACCGGGACATCTCGGTCAGCACGCAACGTCGCCGGGTCCGATGCGATCCCGACCACGGCCCGGCCACGGGCCTCGTCGGACAATCACCCCCGTGTCACGCACAACGAAAGGGGGTGGACACATGCCTCAGCAGAAGAAGACGACGAAGGATCGACCCAAGCTGGCGTGCTGCCGCTAGGGCATCAACGAGCTGGATGACCGGGGGGGCCGGGCCGGGACCCGTTCCGGCCCGGTCGCCTCGATCTGTCGTCACGCTCCCACGAGCTCCACACCACGAAGGAGGGGTCATGCGCCCCAGGGCAGGCATCGAGCACGAGATCAAGCCCCCGCTCATCGAATCGGAGGACGAGGTCGCGGCTTACATCCGGTCGATCGACTTCGGCCCGATGAAGGTCAACATCCTCGACGATCCGACGCTCGACTGGGATGCGGACAAGGTGGACTTCGTCGAGGAGCAGTACAAGAACTGGCTGCTGCTGCGACGACTGAACCTGCCCGACCCGGCCGTCGTACCTCCCACCGAGCCCGATCTGGACACCTTCTGGCACTTCCACATCCTCGACACCTACTCCTACGTCCGGGACTGCTCGTCGATCTTCGGCTCGTACCACCACCACTTCCCCTACTTCGGCATCCGGGACGACGAGGACCTCGAGGACCTGATCGATGCCTCCCAGGAGACGCGACGCCAGTACCTCGAACGGTTCGACACGCCGCTCGAGAGCTACGAGGAGCACCGGGAGCGGGTCCGCGACGAATCGGTGACGCCATGACCGGCACCGGCGCCGGCCACGAGCTCGTCGTCTTCATGCACATCCCCAAGACAGCGGGGACCACGATGCGAGCCGTCCTGGAGGCCACCTACGGCGAGGCCTACCTCGACACCTGGATCCACAGCGCCGCCGCACCCGACGGCTCCCCCGTCACCGCCGACTGCCATGCCCCTGAGGTGGACGAGGTGGTGGCCACGGTCGAACACGCCGGGTCTCGCGTGCAGTGCATCGGCTCGAACCTCCCGTATGGGATCCACCGCCGCCTGAACCGGCCGGTCAGCTACCTGACCTTCGTGCGCCACCCCGTCGATCGCTGCATCTCCCGCTGGTACTTCGCCTACAGGATGCGCGACGAACGACCCATGTGGCGGTCCTACGAGGCCCATGGGTTCGACCTCGAACGGATCCTCGACGAGTTGGTCGACTACTGCCTGGTCGACGATCAGGTCCGCAACATCACCGGCCTCCCGGTCGAACGTCCCGTGCCGGCCGACCTCGACCGAGCCATCGCCATGGCCGCTCGGGACTACCGCTTCGTCGGCGCCATGGAGCGATTCGACGACTGCCTGGCTCATCTGAGGCGAGAGCTCGGTTGGTCGAAGGTCGGGGTCGAGCCGAGGAACGTGGGCGACCGATCCGATCCCTCGCTGCTCCCCACCGACGCGGCCGAGCTCTTTGCCGACGCCAACCAGCTGGACGCCGCGCTGCACGGCTGGGTCGTGCAGAGCTACCTCCCGCCGCGGCTCGGACCCGAGCGCCGACCGGGGCAACCAGTCCCTGCCCGGGCCACGGCCGTGATCGGCGGCTGACGTGCTCACCGTCGATTCCGTCCGCCTGGCCTATGGCGACCACGTCGCCCTCCGCGGGGTCTCGTTCTGCGTTCCCACGGGAAGCGTCACGGCGTTGATCGGCCCCAACGGCGCCGGGAAGTCGACGTTGCTGTCGCTGTGCGCGGGTCTGTCGGCGCCCGACGACGGAGCGCTCAGCTTCGACGGCCGACCCATCGAGGTCGGTAGCCGTTCCCGAGCGGGGCTGGTCGGCTTCGCGTCGCAGGAGATCGCGCTGTACCGGCCCTTGAACACGATCGAGAACCTGGCCTTCTACGCCGAGCTGTTCGGCATCCCTCGCGCCGCCCGCCGCGCCGCCATCGACGCCGTGGTCGAGACGCTCGAGCTCGGCCCCTTCGCCCGCCGGCCCGTCGGCCGGCTGTCGGGCGGTGAGCAGCGCCGGGTCCACGTCGCCGCCGCACTCGTGCACCGCCCGCCGCTACTGCTGCTGGACGAGCCCACGGCCGGGGTTGACGTCGCCACCCGAGCCCTCGTCATCGCCGCGGTGCAGCGCCACGCCGACCGCGGCGCCACGGTGCTCTACTCCACGCACTACTTCTCGGAGGTGGAACACCTCGGCGCTCCGCTGGTGCTGCTCGACCTGGGCGAGGTGATCGCTCGCGGCCGGCCCGACGAGCTGGTGCGCGCCCAGCGGGGCGAGACGACCGTCGAAGCCGAGTTGGCCGCACCCGGTCAGCTGCCCCCGCCATGGGTCACGACGGGATGCCTCGCCCGGTGCAGCACACGACAAGCCGAATCGGTCGTCTCCGACCTCGTGGCCTGGGCCGGCAGCCGTGGTCTGCGCCTGCGGGGGATCCGGATCCTCGAACCGAGCCTGGAGGCGGCGTTCCTGCACCTCACCGGCCGCCACATCGAGGAGGGTGAGGCGGGACGCGGCCCTGCCGATGCGTCGGTGCCCGTCCCGGGTCTGGCCGCCGAGGGGCTGGCGTCGTGAGCGCCTCGGGACTGCGTGCCATCGGTCGCAACGAGGCCCGGCTGGCGCGCCACGACCCGATCCCGTGGGTGATGTCACTGGCCATGCCGCTGGTGGTCATGGCCTTCATCAAGCCCGCCTTTCGAGCGTCGCTGGTCGCGTCAGGCGATCCGCACGCCACAGGAGCCGAGCAAGCCGTCCCGGGCGTGGCCGTTATGTTCTCGATCTTCCTGCTCACCAACCTGGGCTTCTCGATCTTCGCGGAGCACGGCTGGCACACCTGGGCCCGACTCCGCACCGCGGGGATCACCCGCATCCAGCTCCTGGCCGGCAAGGGCTTGGTGCCGCTGGTGACGGCCTGGCTGCAGCTGGCCACGCTCTTCGTCGTCGGGGGCTGGCTGTTCCAACTGCGGGTGAGCGGCTCGGTCTGGGCCATCGTGGCGGTGGCCATCACCTTCGCCTGCTGCCTGGTGGCGCTCGGGATGCTGCTGGCCGGCCTGGTCACCACGCTCCGCCAGTTCTCCGCCACCGTGAACCTGGGCGCAGTCCTCTTCGCCGGACTCGGCGGAGCCTTGACGCCCATCGATCTGCTCCCACACTGGGCTCAGACGTTGGCCCGGCTCACCCCCAGCTACTGGGCCATGCGGGGCTTTCGCACCGCCATCCTCGACGGCGGAGGTCTCACGGCCGTCCGGCTCCCGGTGCTGGTGCTTTCGGTCACCGCCGCGGTGGCGGCCGTCGCAGCCGTGATGCGCTTCGACGTGACCGCCGACAAGGTCCACGTGTCATGAACGACATCGATCGGCTGTCCCGAGGGAACGGCGCGGAGCCCGGCGGGCTGGCCGCCAGCACGATCCACCAGCCCGCGGTGGCCGCCGGATCGATCATCCGGCGCAACGGCCCCGACACGGTGGAGGTCACCTCGCTCGCCACCGGCGCCGTGGTGGAGATGCCCAGCCTGACCGACTCGTTGGTCACCTCCATCACCGGGGGGGACCGGACGGCGCTGGCCGGCGTCGCCCTCCAGGACATCATCGGACTCATCGACCGGGTGGGTCGAGCGTGGCGCAATCCGGAGTACACCCGCCGCCAGATCTACACGCGCCAGCTTCGCCAGTACCTCGGCTACAGCGAGCGGATGGCCGAGACCGAGGCCGACTGGATCTCCGTCGTCCTGACCTCCCACGCCCGCTTCTACGACATGGTCCAGGTCGAGATCGGCTCCCGCTACATCCTCGACGAGTGGGTGCCCCGGGAGGAGACGAGGGTGCGAGCCTTCCCCCGTGGGGTGAGCGTGCACATCCTCCCGGGCAACGTCCCCGTGGCCGCGGCGCTGTCGCTCACCCGTGGCCTGATCACCAAGAACCGCTGCGTGCTCAAGGCCAGCTCCCTCGATCCGATCACGCCGGTCGCCCTGGCCATGAGCTTCCACGACGTCGAGCCCGATCACCCGGTGACCTCCGCCATCAGCGCCCTCTACTGGGAACACGACCACCCACTCGGCCTGAACCTGCTCGCCGACGCCGACGTGGTGTGCGCCTGGGGAGGCGCGGCGGCCATCGCCTCGGCTCAGCGCAACCTCCGCCCCGGGGTTCCGCTGGTCGCGTTCGGACCGCGTCGCAGCCTGGCCCTGGTGGGAGCCAGTGACGACCTCGATCAAGCGGTCGCCCGCCTCGCCCACGATGTCGCCCGCTACGACCAGGCGGCATGCTTCTCCGTGCGGGAGGTGTTCGTCGAGCGACCGGTGGCGCAACAGGTGGCCGACGGCCTCGGAGCCGCCCTGGCCGAGCTCGATCTGCTGCTGCCCCCCGCGGTCCGTGACCTCGATGATGCGTCGGCGGTCACCCTGGCCCTGCTCGAGGAGGAGTGGGATGGCGCCGACCTGCGCCTCCCCGACCACCGGCGATGGGCGGTCATCGTGGGCGATCGGCGTGGCGCCGAGGAGCATCCCCTCCACCGGGTGATCTGGGTCCGCCCCGTGGATCGGCTCGCCGACGCACTGGACGGGATCGACCCGTCGGTCCAGACCGTGGCCATCTCTCCCTGGTCGCGAGCCGAAGGCCTGCGCGACCAGCTCGCCGCCGCCGGCGTGGACCGCATCGTCGAGGTCGGCCTGGTCAACGTCCTGCGCCCCGGCGCTCCCCACGACGGACAGGACCCGCTGCGCGCCCTCGTGCGCCTCGCCGGCGTGGAGAACCCCGCGTCCGCCCACGGAAAGGGCATGCCGGTCGAGATCGATCAGCTGGCCGCGCTGCGACGCGGCCGAATCACGGACTTCCTGCTGTGACCACCGTCGCGCCAGACCCACCGGACGCGCCCGTGCAGGTCATCGTCGAACACATCGACACGACCGACGTGATCGATCGGCTGGTGTTCGGCCCGACGGACGCGATGACAGCCGCCGAGCTCGGTGCACGGCAGCTGGACGCCATGACCCAGGCCGTCACCCACCATCTGGACTGGTGCGCGTCCTATCGCGCCTTCGCCGAGCGCGTCGGCTTCCGCGTGGCGGACCTCGACTCGCCGGACCGGTTGGTCCTGGTCCCGCAAATCCCCTCGGCGGCCTTCAAGCGCGACCGCATCGTGAGCGGCGAACCCACCGCCGGCCTGACCCGGTGCTTCAGCACGGGGACCCGCGGGCCGCGCAGCGTCGTCCACCGGGACCGCACCACGATGCAGCGCCTGCTCGGCTCGGTGCGCGTCGGCACGCAGTTGGTGGGTGATCTCGACGACGAGCGGGTCGTGGTCGTCGACCTCGGGCCCCCTCCCGACGAGCAGAGCCCGGTGTGGTTCTCCTATCTCATGTCGCTGGTCGAGATCGACCACGTCACCGAGCACATGGCTCGGCGCGGTCGCCTCGACCTGGAGGCCGCCGCGGAGCGCATCCGCGACCTCTTGGATCAGGGCTTCGACGTCCTGGTCGTGGGGATCCCTCCGCTGGTGGCGGCGCTGGCCGAGCGGGCACGACGCCCGGACGTGCATGTCCAGGCTCCTGGCCGGATCCGGATCGTCACTGGTGGCGGCTGGAAGCAGGCCGAGGACCGTTCCCTGGAGCCGGAGCGGTTCCGCGAGCTGGTGATGGCCGCGTGGGGTCTCGAGGACACCGGCGCGGTGCGCGACACCTACAACCAGGTAGAGCTCAACACGGTGATCTTCGAGTGCTCCCATCACCGCAAGCACCTGCCGCCATGGCTGTCGGTGCTGATCCGCGATCCCGCCGACCTGACGGTGATGGGGCCGGGCCACACCGGGCTGATCACCTACCTCGATCCCACGGCGGTCAGCTATCCGGCGTTCGTCGTCACCGACGACCTGGGCCGGCTCGAGACCCGTCCGTGCCCGTGCGGCGATTCCCGCCCGTCACTGGTCATCGACCGGCGCGTCACCCGACGAGGCGAGCGCGGGTGTGCGCTGTCCCTCTCCGCAGCCATCGTCCCATCCACGGAGGAGCCGTGACCCCACCACTCACCGAATTGCACGTCTCCTCGGCGGACGGCCGCCGCCTCGTGATGTGGCTGACCGAGCCGGACCCCGGCACCGTGGCCCGGGGGGCACATCCGACGGTGGTCATCGCCCCCGGCTTCTGTCGGCGCATGCCCCATCTGGCCATCCTGGCCCGAGTCCTCAACGCCAACGGCGCCTGCGTGGCGCGCTACGACCCGCTCGACCATCCGGGCCAGAGCGATGGCGACTCGGAGAGCTTCACCATGTCCACGTCGCTCGAGAGCCTCCGGTTGGCGGTGGAGACCGCGGCCGACCACGCCCCCATGGGTTCGGTCGTCGTGGTCCCGATCAGCCTGGCGGCGCGTGCCGCGTACCGACTCGCCGTCACCGAGCCGCTCGTACAGGAGATCGTGAGCGTGGTCGGGGTGGTGAACCTGCGGTCCACCCTCAGCTGCGTCTTCGGGGCGGACCACCTGGGCTGCGACCTCGAACGACTGCCGGAACACGTCGAGTTCGAGGGTCATCGGATCAGGGCCCGGCCGTTCCACGACGATTGCGATCTCGGCCGCTGGACGCACCTGGCCGATTCCTGCAAGGACCTCGCCCGCGTGACGTGTCCGGTCACGAACTTCCGGGGGACCCACGACGACTGGGTGAGCGAGTCCGACCTGATCACCGCCTTCTCCGCCGGCGGTGGCCCCCGCCGCATCGTCGAGGTCGTGGCCGGCGAGCACGACCTGGCCAAGAACCCGGTGGCGGCCGAGCAGATGCTGCGACGGTTGACCTCACTCGTGTGCCACGTCCCCGAGGGCGACGTGGCCCAACCCACGCTCGACGAGTTGGCCGAGCAGATCGGCCACGAGCGTCATCTCGAGATCGACGCCCGTCGCCGAGCGCTCACCCCGATCACCAGCGGCTCCCACGACCTCGGAGGTATCCCATGACCAGCTTCGGCATCGCGCTCACGACCGCACTCCCGCCGGGCCAGACCCAGGAGCAGGTGCTCCAGGCTGCGGTGGACTACGCCCGCCAGGCCGAGGTGCTCGGGTTCGATTCCGCCTGGGTCCTCGAGCACCACTTCACCCGGTACGGGATCTGTCCGTCCAGCGTGATGATGGCCTCGTACCTGCTGGGTCACACCACCCACCTGAAAGCCGGCACCGCCATCACGGTTGCTCCCCTGGAGCATCCGGTGCGGCTCGCCGAACAGACGGCGCTGCTCGACCAGTTGAGCTGCGGCCGCTTCGAGCTCGGCGTCGGACGGGGGATCGGCCGCAAGGACTACGAGGTGTTCCACGCCGATCCCACGGTCAACCACGAGATGATGCAGGACTGGGTGGACATCATGCTGGAGTGCTGGACGGCGGACTCGGTCGAGGGGACGTCACCCCACATGGTCTTCCACCGCGTGCCCGTCTACCCCAGCCCGCACACCGATCCGCACCCGCCGCTGTACATCGCGGCCGAATCGCCGAGCACCACCGAATGGGCGGCCCGGCTCGGCCTGCCCATGCTCCTGGCCCACTTCCTGCCACGCGAGGCCATCATCTCCCAGCTCGACCTCTACCGCATGGTGGCCGAGGAGCACGGCCACGACCCGGATCGGATCGGACACATCCACACCGCCGTGGGCTTCGTGGCCGACAGCCGCGAGGAGGCCCATCGGATGGTCACGCCCGGGCTGTCCTGGTGGGCCGAAGTCGGCGAGCAGGCCACGTGGACACTCGAGCAGCTTCGCACGCTCGAGAACCGCCAGTGGTACTTCCGCCGGTGGGAAGACGCCGTGCTGGCCGGACGCGACACCGAGAAGAACGTGGTGCGGGTGTTGAACCAGAACCCCGTCGGCAGCGCCGAGGACTGCATCCGCGTGCCTCGAGGAGCTGATCGATGCCACCGGCGTCGATCGGGTGGTGTGCGGCTTCGAGGGAGCGATGGATCCGGCCCGGACCCAGGAGACGATGCAGCGGTTCGCGGCCGAGGTGATGCCCGCCTTCGCCCCGCAGGCGCGCCGAGTTGGAGGTGGCGGTCCCGTGAGCGTCGACGGGACGTGGGACGAGGCGCGAACCCCGCAGGAGACCTGGCCCGACTGCTCGCCAAGGCGGCCCACGCTGTATGGCTGTCCCTCCGCCGACCATCCGGCCGAGCTCCGGGCCGACATCGCCTTCCTGGGTGTCCCCTACGACCAGGGGACCTCGTTCCGACCCGGCGCCCGCCTCGCCCCCGACGCGCTGCGGGCCACCCGCACCTACCCCTACCACTCGTTCGGCGACGGCTCGCCGGCGTCCGGAACCGTCGATGCCGACAGCGGCGAGGTGCACCTGCAGGGCGTGACGATGGCCGACTGCGGCGACGTCCCGATCGTCCCGGCGAACCTCGAGCGCAACTTCGCCCGCGTGACCCGCGCCGTGCGCACGATCCGCAGCACCGGCGCCATCCCGGTGGTGCTCGGCGGGGACCACTCCATCACCTCGGCGGTGGTCCGCGCCTTCGACGAGGTGGAGGAGCTGGACGTGTTCCACCTCGATGCCCACATCGACTTCAACGATCACGTGCAGGGCCTGTGCTGGGGCCACGGCGCGGTCATCCGCCGACTGTGCGAGCAGCCGTTCGTTCGTCACATCACCCACATCGGCATCCGCTCGACGACCCAGGGCAACCTCCGTGACACGCTCGACCTCGGCAACACCGTGATCGGCACGGAACGGATCCGCTCCGAAGGGCCTCGAACCGCTCTCGCCGGAATCGCTTCGCCGCGACCCACCTACGTCACCATCGACATCGACGTGCTCGATCCGTCGATCGCCCCCGGCACCGGGACGCCGGCCCCCGGCGGCCTCACCTACTTCGAGGTCCGGGACGTCCTGCGCCGGATCGGGGCGGCTCGGTCGGTGGTCGGCGTGGACCTGGTCGAGGTGTCGCCTCCTTATGACAGCTCGGAGATCACCGCGCTGGTGGCCGCGCAGCTGCTCGTCGACCTGTTGGCCGCCGCCTGCTCGCCCGACGAGGTGGGAACGTTGGCCGCGACGAACGGCTTGTCGGGGACGAACGGCCTGTCCAGGTGATCGTGTCCCCGGGCGACACCCCCTCGGTGGTGGCCTGGGCGCGTTCGCCGTTCCGATGGCTGGCCCTGGAACGCACCCTGCCCGCCGACCTGGCCGTCCGACTGGCCGAGACGTTCCCCAGCGATGCCCTCCACGAGGTGAGCACGGACGACGCGATGTTCCACCTGTGCGAGACCCTGCTGGTGGAGAACGACGTCGTGAGCCCGGTCGCCGCTCGCGGCGGACTCGGTGCGTGGGCCGAGCTCATCGGTCTGGTCACCTCGCCTGCCTTCCGGGTGCGGCTGGGTCGGCAGGTGGGCCGGACGCTGGCCGCCACCTACCTGAACCTGCGGGTGGTCGAGTACGACCCCGGGTGCTGGTTGGGCCCCCACACCGATCACCCGGTGCGGGTGGCCACCCAGGTGATCTACCTCAACCCCGAGTGGGACCCGAGCTGGGGCGGTGAGTTCCAGATCCTCGGCTCGGCCGACCGGCGAGACGTCGTGGCGTCGCTGGTCCCGCGGTTCAACTCCTCGGTGGTCATCCGCCGGTCGGATCGGTCGTTCCACGCCGTCGCACCTGTGCGCCGCCGGGCGTCGGCGACGCGACGGGCCGTGGTGGTTCAGCACTCGGTTCGGCCGATCGACCGCTGACCGGCACGGCAGGTATCGTGCGGCCACCGATGATCGCCATGGACAGCCCGGCGGGGCGGCCACCCGCACCGGCTCCGATCGCCCGTCTGCGGCTGTACAACACGCCGGCTCGGGCGACGGAGGACTTCATCCCCCTCCAGCCCGGTCGAGCTGGGATGTACACGTGTGGTCCGACGGTCTACGCGCCCAACACATCGGGAACCTGCGATCCCAGCTGTTCGCGGACCTCCTGCGACGTGCCCTGTCGGGCGCGCGGGCTCACGGTCGACCACGTCGTCAACGTCACCGACGTCGGTCACCTGACCGATGACGCATCGGCCGGCGAGGACAAGGTCGAGCTGGCCGCCCGCTCGGCCGGCAAGGGTGCGAGCGAGATCGCTCGCCACTACGAGGCCCAGTGGTCCCGGGATCGGGCCCGACTGGGCTGCCTCCCGCCGACGGTGCTGTGCCGGGCCACCGAGCACATCCCCGAGCAGATCCGGCTGATCGAACGGATCGAGCAGAACGGCTACACCTATCCCACGCCCGACGGTGTCTACTTCGACACCAGTCGGTTCGAACGGTACGCGGACTTCGCCCACCTGGTGCTGGAGGCACAGTCCACCACCGGTCGGGTACGCCGGACCGACGACAAACGCCATCCGGCCGACTTCGCGCTGTGGAAGCTCTCGCCGCCCGGCGTGCGCCGCCAGCAGGAGTGGCCGTCGCCGTGGGGCGTCGGCTTCCCGGGATGGCACATCGAGTGCACGGCCATGGCCATTCGCTACCTGGGACCGCAGTTCGACCTCCACACCGGCGGCATCGACCACATCGGCGTGCACCACACCAACGAGATCGCCCAGGCCGAGGCCGCGCTCGGCGTCCATCCCTGGGTCCGGTACTGGCTGCACGCGGCGTTCCTCAACATGAAGGGAGCCAAGCTGTCCAAGTCGTCGGGACCCACCGTCCTGCTCGACGACCTCCTGGCGCGGGGCATCCCCGCCCGGGCCTACCGGTACTTCTTCCTCACGGCCCACTACCGGGCGCCCCAGGAGCTCTCCTGGGACGCCTTGGAGGCTGCGGAGCGCTCATTGGTCCGTCTCCAACGCCTGGCTCTCGCCGACGACGGAGACGAGGTCGCCGTCGATGCAGCCTCCAGCAGCGCCGCCGAGCGCTTCCGCACCCCGTTCTGGAATGCGGTGGCCAACGACCTGAACGCCCCCCGGGCACTGGCCATCGCGCTGGGAGACGGCGACGTCGTCCACGCTCGACCGCCGCACCCGCACGGCCCTGCTCCAGGAGTTCGACCACGTCCTCGGCCTCGGGCTCGGGACGCAGATCGAGGCCGCCGACGATGCGGGCCCCCACATCGACGAAGCCACCCGGACGTGGATCGAGTCGCTGATCGACCAACGCGCCGAGGCGCGTGGGGCTGGTCGCTTCGCGGCCGCCGATCAGATCCGCGCCGAGCTCGAGTCCGCCGGGATCGGACTGACCGACACGCCGGGAGGGACGACCTGGCGCCGGATCAGCTGACGCCGCTCAGGTGGGCAGGCAGGCCGCCATCAGGCCCTCCACCCGGGCCGACGGAGTCAACCCCAGATCGCACACGATGAGCTCGCGGTAACGATCGAACTGCCGAAGGGCGGCGGCCCGATTGCCGAACTCGAGGTGCAGCTCGATGATGAGCGCGTGGCACGACTCGTGGTACGGGTCCACGCGCAGCGCTCCCTGCGCCAACTCGATGGCCTGGCGGTAGCAGCCACAGGCTCGACAGGCGCTCGACAACGCCTCGAGTGTGTGGAGCCGGAATTGGTCCCACCGGAACCTCTCGGGTTCGACCCACTCGAGGTCGTGCCAGTCGGCCAGCAGCTCCCGATCGAGGAGCCGTTGGGCCAGCACCCGGTCGGCTGCCTCGGGCAGGGAGTCGCACCGTCCAGCCATCAGATCACGGGCCGCCGCCTCCACCTCACCGATGTCGACCGTGGCGGACTCGTTCAGCCCCACCGTGCAACCCGAGGTGACGACCAGCGCGCTTCCAGCCCGGCGAGCCTGGAACAGCGCCTCGCGCAAGCGGGTCAGGGCAACGCCGCCGGCGCGCTCCGGCCACAGCTGCTCGGCGACCGTCGGCCGAGGTACCGGCCGGTCCAACAGCGCCAGGAGCGCGACCAGACGTTGGGCCGGCGTCGGCATCTCGACGGGGTAGCCGTCGGCTTGCACCCGGAATCCCCCGAGCACGCCAACGTGATAGTGCGGAGTCGCCGAGGATCCGGTTGCGCTCGCCGCCACGGCTCCTCCTCATGAGCCCAGCTGACCAGGTCCGTCCGGCTTCACCCGCAATGCGAGGCGCGCGCCGCGGCACCTTTCCCCCAGACACCCGTGGCCACCGCCGCCAAATGGTGCCCCTGTCACATAGCCGATAATCGAGCTATGCGCCCCCCAATCATCGCCAAATCATTGAACCTTCGGAGCACCCTAGGCCGATGGCGTTCAGGGGTCAACCAGTTTCGCTTTCGGCGCTGGTGACGTCCGGTCAAGCGTCCGGTGGTGGGGCGGCGCTACTCGAGCCGCTCGATGACGGTGGCGTTGGCCTGACCGCCCCCTTCGCACATGGTCATGAAGCCGTATCGGCCCCCGTTGGCCTCCAGGTCGCCCAGGAGCGTGGTGGCGATGCGCACCCCCGACGCCCCCAGAGGGTGGCCGATGGCGATGGCTCCGCCCCGAGGGTTGAAGCGCGAGTAGTCGCCGTCGGGCAGGAACTCGTCGGCCCACCGCAGGGCGACGGCGGCGAAGGCTTCGTTGCACTCGATGGTGTCGAACTGGTCCACCGTCATCCCGGTGCGCTCGAGCAGCCGCCGAGTCACCGGGTTCGGGGCCGACAACACCAGCACGGCATCCTCGGCACCCACGGCGAAGGCCACGAACCGGGCCCGGACGGGCAGGCCCAGCGCCTCGGCCGTGGCCCGATCGGCGATGAGCATGGCCGATGCGCCATCGGACATCTGCGAGGAGTTGCCGGCGGTGATGGCCGGCGCCAGGTCGGGATCCCACTTGGCCGCCGGACCGAGCTGGGCCAGCGAGTCGGCCGTCGACTCGGGACGGATCCCCTCGTCTCGCTCGAGGACGGCACCGGTCATCGTGCCGTCGCTGGCCTTGACCGGCACCGGTACCGTCTCGGCCGCGAAGTGGCCGTTGTCCCAGTTCTGCTGGGCCCGACGGTGCGACTCGGCGGCGAGCGCGTCCATGCGCTCGCGGGTGACCCCGGCGTCGTCAGCCAGGATCTGCGCCACCTCGAACTGGGTCATGAGCTGGCCGTCACAGGCGGCCAGGAAGTCCTGGGAGAAGGGGCCCATGCCCCCGGTGGCGTTGGAGGCCATGGGGGCCCGGGTCATGGACTCGACACCACAGGCGATGGCCAGGTCGTAGCTGCCGCACATGACGGCCTGGGCCGCGAAGTGCATGGCCTGCTGCGAGCTACCGCACTGGCGGTCGACGCTGGTGGCCGGCACCGACTGGGGCAGCCCGGCGGCCACCCAGGCGTTGCGGGTCACGTTGCAGCCCTGCTCGCCCGACTGGGTGACGTTGCCGCCCACCACGTCGTCTATGCGCTCGGGGTCCACGCCGGTGCGGGCCAGCAGGCCCTGGAGGGTGTGGCCCAGCAGGTCGGTGGGGTGCCAGCCCGCCAGCGCTCCCTTGCGCTTGCCGATGGGGGTCCGGACCGTGTCCACGATGACCGCTTCGCGTAGCTCCATGTCCGCCACGATACCTGACACGCACGTCAGGTATTGTCGGCCCATGCCCACCTCCGCCTCCCGTCGCCGGGGTACGCCGGCCCCGAGCCCGGCGTCGCCGAGGGTCCCCCTCGACGTGTCCGGCCGCCCCACCCGCCTGCGCCACGTCGACCTCGACACGTTCTTCCGCCCCAAGAGCGTCGTGGTCATCGGGGCCACCGACGCAGCTCGCCGTCCAGCCACCAACATGTGGCGCAAACTGCGGAGCTGGGCCGAGGTGTTCGGCGCCACCGTCACCCCGGTGAACCCGGGCCGCCGCGAGCTCGACGGGCTCACCTGCTACCCCACCATCGGAGACGTCCCCGGTGGACCGGCCGACCTGGCCGTCATCCTGGTCAACGACTCGCTGCCCGCCTTCGCTCAGGCCGCGGCGGCCCACGCCAAGTTCGCGGTGATCTTCGGCGCCGGGTTCGCCGAGGTGGGTGGCACCGGCGTCGAGCGCCAGCGCCAGCTGGAGGAGCTGGTGGCCGCCTCGAAGACCCATCTGTTGGGCCCCAACACCAACCTCAATGCCTTCGAGACCTTCGACGAGTCCAACCCCGGCGCCAAGTTGACCCTCATCACCCAGTCCGGGCACCAGGGCCGGCCGGTGTTCCAGTCCCAGGACGTCGGGTTCGCCATGTCGCACTGGGCGCCGTGTGGCAACGAGGTCGACCTCGAGTTCGCCGACTTCGCCAACTGGTTCTCGGCCCAGCCCGCCACCGGCGCCATCGCCGCCTACGTCGAGGGGTTCAAGGACGGGCGCACCGTGCAGTTGGCGGCCGACGCCGCCATGTCACGGGGCGTGCCCATCGTGGCCGTCAAGGTGGGCAAGACCGACGCCGGCCGGTCGATGGCCGCCAGCCACACCGGTCACCTCACCGGCAGCGACCGGGTGATCGACGGGGTGTTCCGCCAGTACGGCATCGTCCGGGTGGACGGCCTCGACGAGCTCACCGAGCTCTCGGCCGCCTTCTGCCGCACCGTGGCCCCGCGCAAGGGCCGCGCCGCCCAACGCCGCGTGTGCGTGTACTCCATCTCCGGGGGCACCGGGGCCCACATGGCCGACCTGTGCGCCGATGCCGGCCTCACCCTGCCCGAGCTCACGGCCAAGACCCGCAAGGAACTGCGCTCCTACATCCCCGACTACCTGCGGGTGTCGAACCCGGTGGACAGCGGCGGCGCCCCCTCCGGCGACGAGCGGGGCCGCAAGATCCTCGACGCCATCGTGGCCGATCCCAACATCGACGCGGTGATCGTGCCCATCACCGGGGCCCTGGCCTCGATGTCGGATCGGTTCACCCGAGATCTGGTGGACGTGTCGCGCACGACCACCAAGCCTGTGTTCGTGGTGTGGGGGTCGCCGCTGTTCGAGGACTCCTACTCCGAGGTGCTGGCGCCCGGTGGGGTGCCGGTGTTCCGCACCTTCCGCAACTGCGTCCGGGCCGCGGGCGCCTGGTTCGACTACTGGGAGACCCAGCAGCGCTGGAGCTCCCCCTTCTCCAGGCCGGTGACCCGCAGGGCAGCCGGAGCCGGCCAGGTCGCCGCCCTGCTGGAGGGGGCGAAGCCCGGGGCGGCCCTGTCCGAGTTCAACTCCAAGGCGGTGCTGGCCGCCTACGGCATCACAGTGACCCGAGACGTGCTGTGCGACTCGGCCGCCGCCGCGGTGCGGGCAGCCAGGGAGATCACGGCCCGATCGGGCCAGCCCGTGGTCATGAAGATCGCCTCGGCCGACATCGCCCACAAGTCCGACCTGGGCCTGGTCCGGCTGGGCGTCGAGGGCGCCGCAGCCGTGCGCCGCACCTACGAGGAGCTCCTGGCCACGGCCAAGCTCGAGGCGAAGCGGGCGGCCATCGACGGCGTGCTGGTGTGCGAGACCGCACCCGGGCCGGCGGACGGGGGGGTGGAGACCATGGTGGGCATGAGCCACGACGACCTGTTCGGGCCGGCCGTCGCCTTCGGCCTGGGGGGCACGCTGGTCGAGGTGTTCGACGACGTGGCCATCCGCGTCCCGCCGTTCGACAAGGCCGAGGCCGCCCGCATGATCGCCGACACCAAGGTCAGCCGGATCCTGGCCGGCCAGCGCGGGGCCAGACCGGCCAAGGTGTCGGCGGTGGTGGACGTGCTGGTCAGGCTCCAACGCCTGGCCCTGGACTTCGCCGACGAGATCGCCGAGATCGACGTCAACCCGCTGGTCGTCACCCCGTCGGGGGCGATCGCCCTCGACGCTCTGGTCATCCGATCCCGATGACCGATCCGGCCGCGGTCTGGCGCGACCGGGCCGCCATCGTGGGCGTTGGCCAGACCGAGTTCGCCAAGCATCTGGAGCCATCCGAGAAGGTGCTGGCCCTCCAGGCCATCTCGGCCGCGCTGGACGACGCCGGCGTCGACCCGGCCCAGGTCGACGGGCTCTCCAGCTACACGCTGGAGACCACCGACGAGGTGGACATCGCCCGCAACCTGGGTCTGGGCGACATTACCTACTTCGGCCAGGTGGGCTACGGGGGCGGAGCCGGATGCGGGGTGGTCGGCCAGGCCGCTATGGCGGTCGCCACCGGGCAGTGCAACGTTGCCGTGGCCTGGCGCAGCCGCAAGCGTGGGTCGGCGTCGAGTCGCCCGTGGGCGGGCGTGAACGCCCGGGTGCGAGGCAACCACCAGTGGACCCGCCCGTTCGGCCTGCTGCGGCCAGTGGACGAGATCGCCATGCTGACCCGGCGCTACCTCCACGACCACGGCGCCACCCGTGACCACCTGGCCAACGTGGCGCTGGCCTTCCGGGCCCATGCCAACCACAACCCGGCCGCCATGATGCACGACAAGCCGATGACGCGCCAGCAGTACCACCAGGCTCGATGGGTGTCCGAGCCGTTGTGCCTGTTCGACAACTGCCTGGAGAGCGACGGGGCGTGCGCGGTGGTGCTCGCCCGCGCCGATCGGGCCCGGGATCTGGCCCAGCCGCCCGCCTACGTGCACGCCTGGGCCCAGTCCATCCCCCGCCAGCACCAGACCATGACCAACTTCTTCTGCGACGACCCCCTCGACGGACCGGCCTGGGCGTGCGCGGCCAAGCTGTGGTCGATGGCGGAGATCGGACCGGCCGAGGTCGACGTGGCCCAGCTCTACGACGCCTTCAGCCCGCTCATCCTCCTGTCGCTCGAGGGCTACGGGTTCTGTGCCCGCGGCGAGGCCGGTGCCTTCACCGACGACGGCGGTCTCGAGGTCGGGGGTCGCCTCCCCACCAACACCTCCGGTGGTGGCATGAGCGAGGCCTACCTGCACGGGTTCAACCTGATCACCGAGGCCGTGCGCCAGGTGCGGGGCACCTCCACCAACCAGGTGGAAGGCGCCATCTGGTCGCTGGTCACCTCCGGCGAGGGCGTACCCACCGGTGCTCTCCTGCTCCGGGGAGACGCCTGATGAGCGACACCGCCAAGCCCCACGACCGTCCGGCGCCGGTGGCCACCCTGCTGCTGCCCGACCCGGACGAGGATTCGGCGCCGTTCTGGGAGGGCTGCGCGCTCGGGGAGCTGCGCGTGCAGCGGTGCGCGTCGTGCGGCCGCCGCCGCATGCCGCCCCGGCCCATGTGCCCGCACTGCCGCAGCCTGGACGCGTCCTGGGAAGCCACCTCGGGGCGGGGACACATCTGGTCGTTCGTGATCCCCCACCCGCCGCTGCTGGCCGCCTACGCCGCGGTCGCCCCGTACAACGTCGTGATCGTCGAGCTCGAGGACGACCCGGGCATCCGGTTCTGCGGCAACGTGGTCGACACCCCGGACGGCGCGCTCGACCAGGTGGATCCGCACTCACTGGAGATCGGGGCGGCGGTCGAGGTGTGCTTCGCCCCGGAGGTGGAGGGCATCGCCATGCCCCGCTGGCACCGAGCCGGCTGATCGTCCCATCGGCGCGCCCGCCCCGACTAGCCCGGGTTGTGGAAGATGAGGACGCGCTCGGCGTTGCCGAAGTGGCCGAGCGGATCGCGGATGACCGCGCGGGCTCCGAACGTGGCCACCGGAGACGCGGGCTCGTGGTCGACCCATCCGGGCGCGGGCGGGGTGAACTCGCCGGTCACCACATAGTCGTAGGAGGCCAGCTCGGCCGACGAACGCGCCGTCGCGGCCGACTCGACCACGACGTGACCCGGAATCCGGGCCAGCTCGGAGGGCAGGATCCCGAGCTCCCGGGCCACGAGGATGCGGTCACCCGGCCGGGCCTGCATCTCGAGCCAGTCGACGGTCTGGGTGCGGCTGTCGACGATGTTGTTCGCCGACTGGATGGCCGGCTTCACCCCCATGAAGAACAGCGACACCCCGACCAGGCTGGCCAACGTGACGACGCCGGCCTGCCGGGCGGCCCGGGGCAGGTGCGCGCCGCGACCGACGAGGCGGACCCCCTCCACCAGCGTGGCTGCCGCTCCGATGGCCAGGAACGGCACCAACGGCACGAGGTTGCGGAACGGCTGGTAGTTCTGGGGGGCGAGGTACAGGGCGAAGGGGACGGCCACGGCCAGCCAGGCGGTCGTGAACTGCCGGCTCTCGCTCCGGCGCCACAACAGGTACACCCCGATCAGCCCCAGGCCGGCGACCAGCCAACCCACCTCGTGACCGTTGACCAGGTCTTGGGCGTAGTTCGTCGCGCTCGACTTGTGTACGTAGACCTTCGCTTCGGACACGATGTCGGTGAGCACCTGCACCGGCGCCAGGATCAGGCCCGGCATGCTGATCAGCGCGGCCACCGCGCCGCCCAGGGCCGAGAGCTCGATCAGCCGGATCTGGCGGGGCCTGGCCAGCTCACGGTCGCGCCAGACGAACACGACGATCGCCAGGAACACCGCTCCCGAGGGGTACTTCGACGTGAACGCCAGTCCCGAGCCGATGCCCGCGAGCACGAGCAGCACCGCCTGACGACGCGGGGAGCCCCGCGAGTGGGCCAGCAACAACAGGGTCAGGGCCACGAAGAACGTCGCCGGGGTGTCGACGATGACGATCGGGCTGCGGCTGACCAGGGCTGGCATGAGCGCGCAGATGATCCCCGCGGCCAGCGCCGCCGTGCGCCCCACCAGCTTCCAGGCGAGCAGCATGGTGAGCAGCACCGTCCAGGAGGCCAGGACGATGTCGACGATCCGCCCGGACAGGATCAGGGCCTCGGGCTCGATGACGTCGTACTCCGGTGACCGGGTGCTGGCGCGGGCCTGGCTCACGATGTCGCTCACCCCGGCCAGCCGCGCCACCTCGGCGCCGGCGGCCGTCAGGTCGTAGAGCATGGTGGGGTGCTGGTAGGGGTGCTCGTACCGACCGACCTGCCAGGTCGTGCCCGCGACCATGTGGGCGGTCGGCTTCAGGTAGTGCCCCTCATCGACGTAGGTGGTGTAGGGCAGACCCGAGTGGAGCGGCAGGGCCCGGACCACGGTTCCCAGGCCGACGATGGCGATCATCGCCGCCAGGAAGGCCACCCGGCGCGTCTGGGCCCACCCATCGCGTCCACCACCGCCGATGACGGCCGGGGCGTCGGCCGAGTCCGTGGGAGCCACGACCTGCTCTGCCACGCTCCCCTCCTCGGCCACCGACCTCCGTTCCCTGACTCGACGCGACGGGAGACGCACGCACCCGGATGGGCCCGACCCGGGCCGCGAGACTAGGCGGACTTCTTGGTGGGCGAGGTCTTCTCGGCCAGGGCCATGATGGTGATGGGCCGGTCGGGCCGCTCGACCGGCTTGCCCGATGGCTTGGGCGAGGTGTCCACGCCGGTGGCCAGGGCTCGCAGGGCGCCCACCGTGGCCTGCTGGCGGGGGATCCGCGAGAACGGGTCGTAGTGGAACAGGCGCATGGCGTTGAGGTGGGTGATGGCGTCGATCTCGTCGTCGGGCACCCCGGCCAGCGACTGCATCAGCCGTTCGGGGGACTCGGGCCAGGTCGAGTCGGAATGCGGGTAGTCGCACTCCCAGGTGATCTTGTCCAGGCCCACGTCGTGGCGGTTCTTGACCCCGGCCGCGTCGTCGATGAAGCAGGTGATGAAGCGCTCCCGGAACAGGTCGCTCGGCTTCATGGGCAGGTCCTGGCCGGTCCAGGACTGGTGGTGCTCGTACACGTAGTCGCAGCGCTCGAGGAAGTAGGGGATCCAGCCGATGCCACCCTCGCTCAGGGCGAAGGTCACCCCCGGGAACTCGGTCATGACCCGCGACCACAGGATGTCGGCCGCGGCCTGGACGATGTTCATGGGCTGCAGCGAGATCATCACGTTGATGGGCGCCTCGATCGAGGTGATGGTCAGCTGCGAGGACGAGCCGATGTGCAGGCACACGATGGTGCCCTCGTCGCTCACTGCCTTCCAGAACGGGTCCCAGTGCTCGCTGTGGTAGCTGGGCCAGCCCAGCTTCTCGGGGTTCTCCGAGAAGGTCACGGCCCGGCAACCCTTGGCCGCCACCCGGTGAACCTCGTCGGCCATGAGCTGGGGGTCCCAGATGGGCGGGATCGACAGGGGGATGAAACGACCCGGGTAGGAGCCGCACCACTGGTCGATGTGCCAGTCGTTGTACGCCCGCACCATGGCCAGGGCCACGTCTTTGTCCTGGGTCCGGCTGAACAGCTGGCCGCAGAACTGGGGGAAGCTGGGAAAGCACATCGAGCCCAGTACCCCGTTGGCGTCCATGTCGGCGATGCGTTGGTCGAGGTCCCAACAACCCGGGCGCATCTCGGCGAAGGAGGTGGGCTCGATGCCGTACTCCTCCGGGGGCTTGCCGGCCACCGCGTTCAGCCCGATGTTGGGCAGCTCCTGGCCCTCGTAGAGCCACACGTCATTACCCGAGTCGGTGTGCACCACCCGGGGCGCGACGTCGCGGTACTTGGCCGGGAGGTGCTGGTCGAACATGTCGGGCGGCTCGACCACGTGGTCGTCCACCGACACCAGGATGAGATCCTCGACGTTCATGGGCTCAGTCCTCCAGACCGAAGATGCGTAGGGCGTTGCCGGCCACGATCAGGTCACGCTCCGATTGGGGCAGCGACGCCATCGTCTCGGCGATCACCTTTCGGGAGTAGGGCCAGTCGTTGCCGTGATGGGGGTAGTCGGTCGACCACATCATGTTGCGGACACCGACCTCGTGGCGGTTCCGGATGCCGTTGTCGTCACGGATGAACGAGGCCGACATGTTGGCATGCCAGTAGGTCGAGGGTGGATCGGCGATGGGCAGGTCGGTCCAGGACCGATTGCGCCAGAAGCGGTCGTCCATCTGCTCGAGGAAGTGGGGCACCCAGCCCACACCCGTCTCGATCATGGCCACGTGCAGACCGGGATGGCGTTCGAAGACCCCGGTGAAGATGAGCTGGCCCACCACGCGGGGCACCATGGCGAACACACCCGCCAGGTTGGACGCGGCCCGGGCACCGGCGCCGCCCTGGGTGCGATACAGGTAGCTGCCCGAGGTGGCCGCGGCTCGGCGGTTGCGGATCCGTGCGGCCCGCGAGATCACGTTGATGTGGATGCAGACGGGGATGTCGGCCTCGGCCGCCGCGGCCCAGAAGGCCTCGTCGGCGCCGCCCAACTCCTCCTCCGCGCTGGGCCAGTTGGACAGCACCACGGTCTTGAAGCCCCGGTCGACCGCACGCTGCAGCGCGGCGATGCAATCGGCCGTGCCGGTGGAGGGCAGCTGCGCCGCCCCGACCAGGCGGGTGCGATCCGGGGCGGTGAACTCCTCCCACAGGAACTGGTTGTAGGCGTCGATCCCGGCTCGCACGAAGCCGTCGTCCTCGTCGCCCAGGAAGTGCCCGACGGTCCGCTGCGGCGGGAAGAGCACTTCGACGTCGACTCCGTCGGTGTCCATGTCGGCCAGCCGGGCGGTGCCGTCGTAGCAGCCGGGGCGAGCCTCGTCATAGGTCACGCCGGTCCAACGGAACTGGTCCCAGGCCATGCCCGGGGTGGCCGTCAGGCCGATCGGGTCGACCTCGGTGGCGCCGGCGAAGAGCCAGCCGTCTCCGCCGGCCGTGTCCCTGGCCAACTTCGGGGCTCGATCCTGGAGGTCGGTCGGGAGCCAGGTCGTCCAGATGTGGGGTGGTTCCAGGATGTGGGCGTCGGCCGAGACGACACGGTGGCGGGTGGGCCGAGCCGCATCCCCCTTCGCACCGATCGAGGTCGGACGTGTCGCTGACGTCGTCGTCATGGCTGTCCCCTGTCCGACCTGTCCGACCGTTCCCCATCGCCGAGCGTCATGGTACCGCGGAACCTGACGCCCGTGTCAGGTTCAGGAACGATGGATGAGGTTCATGGTCGAGGTCAGGACGGGCTCGCCAGCTTGGTTGCGGTAGGTGTCCTCCACCACGATGAAGGTCATGGTGCGCGCTCCCGATTGCTTGGCGTAGATGTCGCGCACCACCCCTTCGTAGGTGAGCACGTCGCCGGCCACGATGGGCTGGTGGTAGGTGAACTCCTGCTCGCCGTGCAGGATCATCCCGCCGTTGGCATAGAGCTTGCCCATGACCTCGAACATGGGGTTGTTGGCCGGCTGCTCCGCGGTCTGGAGCTCCTCGAACCGACCCCAGTTCTGGATCGAGAACCCGAAGGTCGGCGGAGCTGGCACGCCGGCGAACCCCTCGGCCCGGGCCACGTCCGCGTTGGCGTACACCTCGGACTCGTCGAGCACCGCCTTGGCGAAGTTGGCCAGCGGCCCGCGCTCCACCACCAGGGTGCCTCGGCTGGTGGCCTGTCCGATGTACTCGCTGAAGTCGGCCACGGCGCCGTCCCCCTCCGTCCTTGGTTATCCTGACGACTCGTTTCCTGACACGGATGTCAGGTTTCCTATTCAAGCACGGACCAGAGCCAGGAACGTAGGGGGAGCACAGCATGGGCATCGTCGACGGCAAGGTCGCCATCGTCACCGGATCCGGTCGGGGGGTAGGGCGGGGCGAAGCCATGGAGCTGGCGGCCCAGGGCGCCAAGGTCGTGGTGTGCGACCCGGGACCCAGCTCCAAGGGCGAGGGATCCGACAACCGGCCGGCCGACGAGACCGTCGAGATCATCCGGGGCCGCGGTGGCGAGGCCGTGGCCGCCTACGAGGACATCTCCTCGTGGGACGGTGCCGAGCGGGCCATCGGGGTGGCCGTGGACACCTACGGTGGGCTCGACGTGGTGGTGAACAACGCCGGCATCCTGCGAGACGCGCTGATCACCCGCATGACCGAGGCCGAGTGGGACAGCGTGATCGCCGTGCACCTCAAGGGCACCTTCAACATGACCCATCACGCCTGCGTGTACTGGTACGCGGAGTCCAAGGCCGACCGTCAGCGTCGGGCCGCCATCGTCAACACGGTCAGCTCGGCCGGCCTCCAGGGCAACCCGGGACAGGCCAACTACGGTGCAGCCAAGGCCGGTATCGCCGCGCTGACCGTGATCACCGCCCTCGAAGGTGCCCGCTACGGGGTGCGGGCCAACGCCATCGCCCCGGGCGGGGCCACCCGGATGGTCAACGAGGCGATGCCGTCGATCCCGGTGCGGGAGGCCAACGAGGTGGCCGACGACGAGTTCGAACCGCTCAACCCGGGCAACTCCGCCCCCATGGTGGCCTGGTTGGCCTCCGACGAGTCCCTGTTGGTGTCGGGACAGGTGTTCCGCGCCGTGGGCAACGAGATCGCGCACTACCTGGGCTGGCACCTCGGCCCCAGCGTGGCCAACGCCACCAAGGGTGATCCCGTCAAGTGGGACCCGACCCGGATCGGCACGGCCCTGGCCCGCAACGTCTTCGGTCTCCAGCCCGGAGGCCTGCAGATGAAGGTCTGATCCGCGCCGGTCGAGGCCTGGACGGAACTAGGGCGCCAACGGTTCGAAGAATCCGCGCTGCACCAACCGAGCCAGATCGTCGAGCATGCGGTCCTGGTCGAAGCCCAGGTCGCGGCTGGTGATCACGTACGCGAAGCGCTCGATCATGGCCAGCAGGGCGTCGGCCCGCAGTTCGACCGCCCGCGCGTCGATCGACCCACGAGCGGCGGCGCCCTTGGCCACCCGGGCACCACCGGACTTGGCCGTCCGCGCCGGCAGGACCGCACTGGCGATGCTCTGGCGCAGTGTGTCGGCGATGCGCCCGAACGACGAGGTACCCAGCCGGGCCAGCTCCCGGTCGACCACCTGGTTCTCGGCCCAGGCCCGGATCACCACGCCGTAGCGCCGGTAGAAGTCGAAGAACTCACCCAGCCAGTCCCGCAGGGCGTCGTGGCCGGCCGCGCCGGCCGGCACCTCCCCCAGCGACGCGGCCAGGACCGCCGCATCATCGGCGCACTGTTCGGCCAGGGCCCGGAACAGGTCCTCCTTGTTGGCGAAATAGAGGTAGAAGGTGCCATGGGACACGCCGGCCAACCGCACCACGTCATCCACCCGGGCGGCGTGGAAGCCGTGCTCGGCCAGGGCCGGCACCGCGGCCTGCAGCAGCCGGTTGCGGGTGGCGCGACCCTGACGACGCAGGTTGCGACCGTCGACCGACGCGGCCTGCGCCTCGTCAGGCCGGGATCTCGCTCGTCTTCGTCGGTCGGCGGGCTGCCACGACACGCTCCAGGAGGCCTGATGCTCGACGCCATCGTCCGCGAGGCCGCCGAGCGGTGGGGTGATGCTAGCTGTCTGGTCGCGCCGGGCGGGTGGTCGGTCAGCTTCCGGGAGCTGGACGAGATCTCCGACGAGGTGGCCGTCGGGCTGGCCGAGCGCGGCGTCGGCGAAGGTGAGGTGGTGGCCCTGTGCCTGCCCACCTGCCCGGATCACGTGGTGGCGTACGCCGCTTGCGCCAAGCTGGGAGCCATCACCGCCGGGGTGAATCCTCGCCTGACCGAACGCGAACGCGACGCCGTCCTCGAGCGGGCCCAGCCCGCGCTCGTGCTGGGGGCCGACCTGGTCGGCGACGGTGTGGACACCATGCTGGCCCCGCTGCGGGTGCGGGGCGCGGCACCTCCAATGCTGGAACCGGACCCGGACCGACCCGTGGCCCTGGTGTTCACCTCGGGCACCACCGGGCTCCCCAAGGCGGCCGTGTTCGCCGGGCGCCAGCTGGCCTTCATCACCCAGGTGGACACGGGCGATCGTTGGGGCGGTGGCGGGGCCGGTCTGGGGGCCACCAGCCTGGCCCACCTCGGTCCCACCACCAAGCTGCCGGGCACCCTGATGCGCGGCGGCACCACCTATCTGGTCGAGCACTGGCGAGCCGGCCAGGCGCTGCGCATGACCGCCGAGCACCGCATGCCCGCGCTGGCCGGCATCCCCACCCAACTCGCCCTCATGCTGCACCATCCCGACTTCGCCACCACCGACCTGTCGTGTGTGAAGGCCGTGGTCATCGGCGGCGGTCCCGCCACCCCGGCCCTGATCGCCGAGATACGCCAGCGCCTCGATGCGCCGGTGGCGGTGCGCTACGCCTGCACTGAGGCCGGCACCGGCCTGGGCACCTCCTTGACCGATCCGCCCGAGGACGCCGAGGTGTCGGTCGGCCGGGCGCACCCCGGCATCGAGTTGGCCCTGCGCGACCTCGACACCGGTCGCGATGTGGCCGAGCGCGAGGTGGGCGAGGTGTGCCTGCGCTCCCCCGCCGTCATGTCGGGGTACTGGCACGATCCTGAGGCCACCGCCGCGGCCTTCTGGTCCGATGGCTTCGTGCGCACCGGCGATCTGGGCCACCTCGACGACCAGGGTCGACTGCGCCTGGTCGGGCGGGCCAAGGAGATGTACGTGCGAGGCGGGTACAACGTCTACCCGATGGAGGTCGAAGCCGTCCTGGCCGCCCATCCGGACGTGGCCGAGGTGGCGGTGGTGGGCGTGGCCGACGAGGTCATGGGCGAGATCGGGGTGGCCGTGGTGACCCCCACCGATGCCGCCGCGCCGCCCACCCTCGAGGAGCTGCGCGCCTTCGCCAGTGACCGCCTGGCCCACCACAAGCTGCCCGAACGGCTCCGGCTGGTCGACCAGCTGCCGCTCACGCCGATGGAGAAGGTGGACAAGCGCTCCCTCCAAGCGTCGATGTAGACCGCTCTCACCAAATCTCACCAAACCCGTGTAGATCTCCCCCCGATAGCGGGGATATCTACACCGATTTCGGGTGGTTCGCGCGAGAACTCCCGCCGCGCAGCGCGCTCCTCGATCATGTGGGCGCAGATCCACCACAGCGAGCAGGGCCGGCGCCGCCGGGTGCCGAGGTCGTCGCGGTCATGCCAGGGTCCGCCGCGGCTCGCCGCGGGCTGCGGGCGAGCGCTGCCAGCGGGCGTACGCGGCCGCCAGCGCGCAGCTGGCCAGCCGGGTGCGGACCGTGTCGGTGCGGCTGGTCAGCACCACCGGCGCCCGGGCGCCGAGCACGATGCCGGCCGCGTCGGCGTGAGCCAGATAGGTCAGGTTCTTGTACAGGATGTTGCCGGCCTCGAGGTCGGGCACCAGCAGGATGTCGGCGTCCCCGGCCACGGTGGACTCGATGTGTTTGGTACGGGCCGCCGCCGGGCTGATGGCGTTGTCCATGGCCAGCGGCCCCTCCAGGAGTCCACCGCTGATCTGGTGGCGGTCGGCCATCTTGCACAGGGCGGCGGCATCCAGTGTCGAGGGCATGGCCGGGTTGACCACTTCCACCGCGCTCAGGATGGCGACCTTGGGCCGCTCGATCCCGATGCCGTGGCACAGCTCGATGACGTTCTGGCAGATGTCGGCCTTCTCGGCCAGCGTGGGCGAGATGTTGATGGCGGCATCGGTGATGAACAACGGCTTGGGATAGGTGGACACGTCGAACATGAACACGTGGCTCAGGCGACGGGTGGTGCGCAGCCCCTGGTCGCGGTCGAGGACGGCCCGCATCAACTCGTCGGTGTGCAGGCTGCCCTTCATGAGCATGCGGGCGTGATGGGCGTGCACCAGGGCCGTGGCCCGGGCGGCGGACGCCTCGGGGGGCCCGGTGACGTCCACCACCTCGACGCCGTCCAGGTTCAGCCCCAATTCGTCGCCGAGCTGGCGGATCACCTTCTCGGGCCCCACCAGGATGGGCACGATCAGCCCGGCGTCGCCCGCCTCGATGGCGGCGGTGAGCGAACCGTCATCGCACGGGTAGGCCACCGCCGTGGGCGTGGCGGGCTGACCCCGGCTGGAATGGATGAGCGCCTCGTAGTGCTTGTGGTCGTGGAAGACGACGTCGGGGGCCACCCCCCGACGGCCCTCTCGGTGCGTGGACGGGGCGATGACCTCGGCCACCCCCCGCACCACGGTCTGGTTGCGCTGGTTGACGGCCACGCAGTCGAGGTCGACCCCCTTGTTGTCCGGGTGCTTGGCCCGCACGGTGACCGTCATGGTCAACACGTCACCGTGGTGGATCTCGCCCATGAACTGCAACGTCTGGCTGCGGTACACGGTGCCGGGCCCGGGCAGCACCGTGGCCAGAACGGCCGGCACCAGGGCCGCCGCCCACCCGGTGTAGCCGACGCTGGAGGTCGCGTACCCATCGCCCTGGCCCTCGTCGATGAGCAGGCCGCGGCCCATGGCCGAGACCAGGGCCACGTCCTCGGGGCCCAGCTCGCGGGTGATGCTCATGGCGTCGCCCACGGCCAGCTCGTCGAAGGTGCGGTTGGCCGGCGGCGCCGTCGGGTCCTCCCCGGACTTCCCGACCGGCGGGCGGTCAGCTCCCCCCTCGGAGCTCGCGTCCGCCGCCGGGTCGGCCATGGGGTGAGCCTAGCCAGGGTCCGCGACGGACTCGTGCCGGTGCAAGCCCGGCGTCATCGGTTCAGAGCTCCTGGATCGGGATGGAGAACGACGGGTGCTCGGTGCCGCCGTCCACCTCGAAGACCTTGCCCGTCACCCAGTTCGAGGCCGGCGAGGCCAGGTAGACGGCGCACGCGGCGATGTCGGTGACCTGGCCCACCCGACGCATGGGGGTGTTGTCCTCCAGCTGGCGCCGAACCGACTCATCGGTCAGCACCGTGGCCAGGGCGTCGGTCTCGATGCCACCCAGCTCGATGGCGTTGACCCGCACCTTGGGCGCCAGCTCGGGGGCCATCTCCCGGGTCATGAACGACAGCGCCGCCTTCGACGTGCCATAGGCCGTGAACCCCTGCTGGACCATGCTGGCCGCCCGCGACGAGATGTTCACGATGACCCCGCCGCCGGCCGTCTCGATCATGTGGGGCACCACCAGCCGGGTCAGCAAGAAGGCCGAGGTCACGTTGAACCGGAAGGCCGCCTCGAACGCGCGCTCGCTCGTGCGCAGGAGCGGCTGGGGCGGCCAGCCACCTGCGTTGTTGATGAGGATGTCGATGCGCCCGAACTCGGCCATGGTGGCCTCCACCAGGGCCTCGAGCTGGGCCCGGTCGGTGACGTCGGTGGGGATGGCTACGGCCCGCCGACCCAGGGCGCGCACCTGCCCGGCGGTGCCGTCGATCTCGTCGGCCGTGCGTGCCGCGCACACGACGTGCGCCCCCACCTCGGCCAGGGCCACCGCGATGCCCCGGCCGACCCCGCGGCCGGCGCCGGTCACGATGGCTACCTTGTCGGGCACCTTGAACAGATCGAGGATCATCGTTCCCCCTGAGTCGCACGCGGACCCTCGGCCCGCCGGGGAACCGTACAAGCGAGAGGGACGACCATGACGTACCGGGTGATCCAGTGGGCCACTGGCAACGTGGGCCGCGCCGCCATCGACGGCGTACTCGCCCACCCCGACCTCGACCTGGTCGGCGCCTACGTCTACTCGCCGGCCAAGGTCGGTCTCGATGTGGGCGAGATCTGCGGCCGGGAGCCGGTGGGCGTGACCGCCTCCGGCGATCGCGACGCCATCCTGGCCCTCGACGCCGACTGCGTGGTCTACAGCCCGATGCTCGCCGACCCCGGCGACGTGGTGGCCATCCTCAGCTCAGGGAAGAACGTGGTCACACCGGTGGGCTGGGTCTACCCGTTCAAGAGCCACGACGTGGTGGCGGTCGAAGCCGCCTGCCGGGCCGGCGGGGTGAGCCTGCACGGCTCGGGCATCAACCCGGGGGGCATCACCGAGCAGATCCCCTTGCTGCTCTCGGCCTTCTGTCGCGACATCCGCCACGTGCGGGCCGAGGAGTTCTCCGACATCCGCACCTACGACACCGCCTTCGTGGTGCGAGACGTGATGGGGTTCGGTCAGACCCCCGAGGTGGCCGCCTCCAGCCCCATGCTCGGCCTGCTGGGCGACGGCTTCGGCCAGTCCATCGACATGGTGGCCGACGGCCTGGGCGTGACCCTCGATCCCGACAAGCGCACCATCCACGAGATGGCGGTCACCACCCAACCGCTCGACACGCCGGTCGGCACCATCGAGTCCGGCACGGTGGCCGCCCAGCGGTTCACCTGGCAAGGGCTGGTGGGCGGCGAGGTGTTCGTGACCGTCCGGGTGAACTGGTTGATGGGCGAGGAGCACCTCGATCCGGCCTGGAGGTTCGGTCCCGAGGGCGAGCGCTTCGAGGTGGCGTTCACCGCCGATCCGCCGCTGCGGGCCACCTTTCACGGGATGCACCCGCCGTCGGTGGAGACCGCAGATCTGGCCAACAACGAGGGCATCCTGGCCACGGCCATGCACTGCGTGAACGCGGTGCCCTATGTGGTCGAGGCCGAGCCCGGCATCCGCACCTACCTCGACCTGCCCCTCATGCCGGGACGGGCCGCCGCCGACCGCCGCTGACGTCAGTCCCAGACGACGTCGAGCCGGGGTGGGGCCCGGAACAGGCTGCCGGAGATGTACTGATCGGCGGCGGCCGGATCCAGCCGCAGGCCGGGCAGGCGATCCATCAGGGCGTTCAGCGCCACAGTGGTCTCCATGCGGGCCAGGTGCATGCCCAGGCACAGATGGGGACCGTGAGCGAAGCCGATGTGGGGCCGGCGCTCGCGGAAGATGTCGAACTCGTCGGCGTCGAGCCAGCGGCGCTCGTCGTGGTTGGCGCTGCCCAGGTTCATGATCAGGCTGGACCCGGCCGGGATCGGCACCCCGCACACCTCGGTGTCACAGGTGGCGCTGCGCACGATGATGAGCAGGGGCGGCTCCCACCGGATGCCCTCCTCGATGGCCTGAGGCAACAGGTCGCGATCGGCGATCACGGCGCCGAACTGATCCGGGTGGGTGAGCAGCCCGAACATCAGGTTCGACGAGGACCGGTAGGTCGTCTCCGCTCCGGCCGGCAGCAGGAGGCGCAGGAACGCGAAGATCTCCTCGTCGGTGAGGTGCTGACCGTCCTGCTCGGCCTGGGCCAGCACCGAGATCATGTCGTCGGCGGGGTGCTGGCGGCGGTCGGCCACGATGTGGGAGAAGTACTCGCGCAGCTGGGCCGACGCGGCCACCGCCCGATCCCAGTCCACGGTGACGCCGATGAGCTGCACCGCCAGTCGGTGGAACTCGGGCAGGTCCTCAGCCGGGAGCCCCAACAGCGCGGCGATGACGGTGACCGGGAAGGGGAACAGCAGCTGGCGCACCAGATCGGCACGGCCGTCGTCGACGAACTGGTCGATCATCTGGTTGACCAGCGGCGTCACCAGGTCGGTCTCCCACCGCTGCATCTCCTTGCGGGTGAAGGCCTGCTGGAGAATCGAGCGGTAGGTGCGGTGCTCGGGCTCGTCCATCTCGAGGATGGAGCGTCCCATGACCTCGCCCATCACCTCGCCGTAGCCCGCCGAGCTGAAGCGCTCGCCGTCGCCCAGGATGGTGTGCACCGCCTCGTAGCTGTAGGCGGTGAACAAGGCCGGGGACTCCCCCAGGGCGTCGTAATCCAGGGTCTCGGTGTGGATGTGGACCCGTCGCATGTCGGCGAACGAGGGGTAGGGCGTAGCCGCCCCGTCGGCACCCATGGCCCGGTTGAAGTCTTCGAACGGGTCGTCGACCACATCCGTCTCGATGCTCTCCACCTGATCCAAGGCGCCCTCTCCATTTCCTGACATCCGTGTCAGGTTATCGGCCGCCGACCAGCCCGGCTGAAGTGCGGCCGCCGGCCCGGTCCAGTCCTCGTCCTCTAAGGTGACACGCATGTCAGGTTCTGGACCCGAAGTCGACGGCGAGGACGGTCGCCCGGCCGCGCTCGTGACCGCCTCGTGCCGGGGGCCCGGCCTCACCCTGCTCGAGGAGCTCTGCCGGGTGACCTACGACCCGTGGATCGATCAGCACCCGCTGCGCATCTGGGACGGGGCCAAGCTGGCCGATCGCGTCGACGAGGTGGGCGCCACCGTGTTGGTGTGCGAGGCCGACTTCGTGTCGGGCGACGTGCTCGAGCGTCCGCTGCGGATCATCGGATCCACCCGGGGCGATCCCACCAACGTGGATGTGCCCGCAGCCACGGCCAGGGGGATCCCGGTGCTGCGCACCCCGGGGCGCAACGCCGACGGCGTGGCCGAGCTGACCGTGGCGCTGCTGTTCGCCGTGACCCGCCACTTGCTCCCCGGTGACCACGACGTGCGGACCAACCAGATCTTCGCCAACGGCTCCATCCCCTATCAGCGCTACCGGGCGTGGCAGGTCGCGGGTCGCACCGCCGGTCTGGTCGGGCTGGGTGCGGTGGGTCGGGCGGTGCGCTGGCGACTCGAGGGACTGGGGATGCGCGTCATCGCCTTCGACCCCTACTCCGACGAGGCCACCCACCACTCCCTGGAGGCCATGCTGGCCGAGGCGGACGTGGTGTCCATGCACGCCGCTCCCACCCCCGACACCCTGGGAATGATCGGCGCCGCCCAGTTCGAAGCCATGCGGGAGGGCGCGGTGTATCTGAACTCGGCCCGGGGCGGACTCCACGACCTCGACGCCCTGGTGGACGCCCTGCAACGCGGCCACCTGTCCGGTGCCGGTCTGGACCACTTCGACGGCGAGCACCTCCCCGCCGGCCATCCCCTGATCGACATGACCAACGTGGTGCTGACCCCCCACATCGGCGGCGCCACCTACGACACCGAGGTGAACCACACGGCCATGATCGCCGAGGACGTCCGGCGCATCCTGGCCGGCCAGAAGCCACTCCACTGCGTCAACCCAGAGGTCCTGCCATGACCGCCGACCCGACCGTGACCGGCCCCGACGCCGGGGCACCCGTCAACGGGGCTCCCCTGGCTGAGGTCAAGGAGGCGGTGCTGGCCGCCGCCAAGGCCATGCATGCCCGCGGGCTGGTCGAGGGCACGGCCGGCAACGTGTCGGGCCGGGTGGACGACGGCACCGTGGTGCTGACGCCGTCGTCGCTCAGCTACGAGGCGATGGCCCTCGACGACCTGGTGGTGGTGGACCTCGAGGGGACGGTGGTCGCGGGCGACCGGTCTCCCACCTCGGAGAAGGCCGTGCACCTGTGCGCGCTGGCCGCCTACCCCGAGGTCGGCGCCGTGGTGCACTGCCACGCCCGGTACGCCTCAATGTTCGCAGTGGCGAGACTGGCCATCCCCGCCGCCATCGACGAGTTCGTGGTCTACATCGGAGGCGACGTGCCGGTGTGCGACTACTTCGGATCGGGCAGCGACGGGCTGGGGCCGGAGGTGGCGTCCAAGCTGGCCGATCGCTCGGCCACGTTGATGGCGAACCACGGCCTGGTGGCCATCGGCAAGTCGGTGGACGACGCGCTGCACTCGGCCCTGGTGGTCGAGCACAACGCCCACATCTTCTGGGGGGCGCGCCTGCTCGGCGGCGCCGTGGCCCTGCCCGATCGGGCCATGCGGGACTTCACCAACGTGTACGCCTACATCCGCCAGAACACCTGGATGCCCAGCTGAGCGGGTCTGGCCTCTACGCTCGTCAGATGCCGTCGACCGAAGCCTGGCTCGGCCTGGAACAGCTGGCCCCGGGCCACTGGTCCTTCGAGCTGACGCCCAACCTGGGTCGTTTCGACGGCGCGCTCTACGGCGGGACGGGCCTGGCCGTGGTCACCGCCCTGGCCGAGGCCGAGACCGGCTACGACGCCCTGTGGGCCACGGTCCAATTCGTCGACAGCACCCCGGTGGGGGACCGTCTCGACTGCCGGGTGGACGTGCTGGCCCAGGGCCGGCGCACGTCCCAGCTGCGGATCACGGCCTCGGTCGACGACCGCCTGGTGCTCAACGCCATGGCCGCGACGGGGACCGCCCGCACCGATGGCCTGGAGCTCCAGGTGGGGCGGATGCCCGACGTCCGGCCGCCCGACGACGCCGCCGAGTGGGTGCCCCGGGTGCCGTTCGCGCTGTCGGCGGGCAAGCGGGGCTGGTTGGACTCGGTCGAGCTGCGCGATCCGGAAGGGGAGGCGGACGCATCGAGGGCCATGCCCGGGCGGATGCTGTGGGCTCGCATGCGCGCCACCTCGACCAGCCGGCCCACCCTCGGTTTCGTAGCCGATCTGGTGCCCTCCTCGGTGGTGCGCGCCGCCGGGCGCGCCGGGGGCGGCCGGAGCCTGGACAACACCCTGCGCTTCGGTCCGACCCCCGCCAGCGAGTGGGTCCTGGTCGACCTGGATCCGCAGCTCGCCTGGGCCGGCTACGTGCACGGAGCGGCCCGCCTGTGGGGTGCGGACGGCACGTTGCTGGGCGTGGCCAGCCAGACCGCCGTCGCCCTCCTGTTCGACTGACACCGAGCGGTTCGACCGAGGGCCGAGCTGCTCGACCGACACCCGACGATCCACCAGCTGTGGAGGCACCAAGTCATGGAACTACGCGACACCCACACCTACCAGGCGCCGATCGAACGGGTGCTGACCATGCTGGGCGACGAGGAGGCCACGGTGGCCAAGTACGAGGGTATGGGCCACCGGGAGGTGTCGGTGCTGGCCACCGAGTCCGACGACGACCACATCCACGTGGCCTCGTCACGGGTGGTCGACGTGGACCTGCCCGGCTTCGCCCGACGGGTGCTCAAGCCGACCAACACCATGCGCCAGACCGACGACTGGCAGCGCAGCCCGGACGGCACCTGGTCGGGCACCTTCGCCGTGGAGGTCGACGGCGCGCCGGTCGAGCTGTCCGGTTCCATGGACCTGGTCCCTGGAGACGGCACCACCGACCATGCCGTGACCATCACCATGAACGTGAAGGTGCCCCTGGTCGGCGGCAAGATCGCGGACTGGGCCGGCAAGAACGACGTCAAGCGCACCCTCGATGCCGAGTTCGCCTTCGGCGACAGCTGGTTGGCTGACCACCCGGGTTGACCGCTGGCGGCCATCGTCTCCACTCCCGGCCAGGGCGGTCAGAAGCACCAGCGATGGCGTGACATCGCCGTCGACTGAACAACCATCCATGGCTGTCCTCGTATACATGTTCGAGGCGCAAGCGCTTGCGGTATCGTGCCGGGAGGCGGCAGCCGCCGACGTGACCTTCGCCATCTGGCAACGCATGGTCCTCGAGCTGGCCGCCCTGTGGGACCAGGACGGCGGCTACGACCCTGCCGCCGACCTGACCCGCAGCCAGTTGCACCTCCGCCCGGTCGGCGACATCACGGCGGTATCAGGCGAGCTGGTGGGCGAATCCGCCCTGACCATCTCCTGGCCCTGGCCGAGATCTGCCGCCGCTCGCAAGGCGCCGCACCCGGCCAGGCTCCTGGTGTCGACCTGACCCTGATCGCCCACGTGACCGACGGTGACGTCGATCCTCAGCGCCGCGCCGACGTCGACAGCCGAGCCGACTCCGAGGTCCAGGCCGTCACCCACGGGGATTCCGAGCCCACAACCGCGCCCACCCGCCCACCTGCGGACAGCACCGAGACGTCGACAGCGGGGGCAACCGAGCTCGATCTGGGGGCCGCCCGGATGATCGCGTCGCTGCTCACCCCCGAGGGCGAGCGGCTCGATCCCGCTCGCCATGCCCACCTGCTCTGTGACCCGGTGTTCCACCCGCTCCTGGTGGATGGCAGGCATACGCCCCTCGCCCTCGGGCGATCCGTCCGCCTGGCCAACCGGGCCCAGCGACGAGCGCTGAACGCCCGAGATGGCGGGTGCGTGTTCCCCGGTTGCGATCGACCACCCGGGTGGTGCGACGCCCACCACATCCAACCCTTCGAGCAGGGCGGCGTCACCGATCTGCCCAACCTTGCCCTGCTCTGCCGGCATCACCACGGCGTGATCCACCGGGTGGGGTGGTCCCTGTCGGTGCAACCTGACGGCATCCCCATCTGGACCACACCCGCCGGCCATACGCTCGTCGGCCCGCGCCGATCGCAGCTCGTGCTGGCTGCCTGATCTGTCGGATCAGACGCGGTCGAGGTCGAGCATCTTGATGGCGTTGCCCCGCAGGATCTTGTAGGTCACATCGTCGTCGAGGCCCTCGCACAGCTTCTCGACGTAGGCCTCCGAGTCCGGCCACGTGGTGTCGGTGTGGGGGTAGTCCGTCTCGAAGCAGATGTTGTCCTCTCCCACCTCGCGCAGCGAGTTGAGCCCGTGTCGATCGGCGGTGAAGCACCCGAAGATCCGCCCGTAGTACTGGGTCGAGGGTGGCACCGGGATGGCCGCTTTGGCGCCGGTCCAGGTGTCGTGGTTCTCCCAGACGGTGTCGGCCCGCTCGAGGATGTAGGGGATCCAGCCGATCTGACCCTCTGAATAGGCGAGCTTCAACTTCGGGAAGCGCAGCAGGTTGCCCGAGAAGAGCCAGTCGGCCATGGAGGCGATGGCGTTGTTGAACCCGAGGGTGACCCCCACCGCCTTGTTGGAGTCCGGTGACGCCACCGGGTTGGTGGACGATGACCCGACGTGCATGCACACGGTCACCCCGTAGTCGTTGCACACCTGCCACAGCGGGTCCCAGTAGCCGGAGTTGATGCTGGCCAGCCCGAGGCGGGTGGGCATCTCGCTGAAGGCGATGGCCCGACAGCCCCGCTCGGCGTTGCGCCTGGTCTCGATCGCGGCCAGCTCCGCGTCCCACAGCGGGATGAGGCACAGCGGAATGTTGTAGCCACCCGAGGGCGCGCACCACTCCTCGATCATCCAGTCGTTGTTGGCTTGTACGCAGGCCAGGCCGAGTTCCTTGTCCTCGCCCTCGTAGAAGGTCTGGCCACAGAAGCGGGGGAACGTGGGGAAGGGCAACGAGCCGTCGGTGTGGTTGGCCGCCAGGTCCTTGACCCGCTCGTCGCGGTCCCAGCAGCCCTTGCGCATGTCGTCGTAGGTGATGGCCGTCATCGTCATCTGCGACCGGTCGAGCGTGAGCCGGCCCTGCTCGTCACGCTCGGAGGCGGCCGCCGGGATGGCCACGAACTTCTTCTGGACGTAGATGAGCTCGTCGTCGTAGTACCAGGCGTCGCCCCACTCGCCGTCGGGGTCCTCGACCATGTCGTACTTGGCACCCGACAGATGCGTGAAGCTGCCCCATCGCTTGCGCTCCACCCGCGGCCCCCGGGCCCGGAACTTCTCGGGCAGCCAGGTCTGCCACACGTGCGGCGGCTCCACGACGTGGTCGTCGACGCTGATGATCTTGGGCGTGGCCATGTTCCGAGAATACCGCCGAACCTGACGCTGGTGTCAGGAAAGGGGCGGGGCCCCGAGTCGAGGCGCCGGCTGGCAGAGCCCGAACCTGCCGGTGGCCGGGTACGATCCCTGACACAGATGTCAGGTTGAAGGGGGAACACCATGGCAATCGATCTGATCGAGTTGGCCAAGCCTCGGGGGCGCACCGTCGCCGACCCCCAGGTCGATCCGGTGACCGCCGAGGTCGTGCGCGGCGCCATGGAGACGGTGTGCTTCGAGATGGCCACCTACGTGAGCCGCACCGCCACCACCCCGATCCTCAACCAGTCCAACGAGCGCAACGCCACGGTGCTCGACGCCCGCGGCCGGTTGGCCGCCCTGAGCGTGGGCATCCCCCAGTTCATGCTCACCTCCACCCTGCCGGTGCGCTTCGCCCTCGAGTTCCTGGGCGTCGAGGAGTTCCGCGAGGGCGATGTGTTCGTGGCCAACGACCCGTACCACGGCGGCGGACACCTGCCCGATTACAACGTGTTCGCCCCGGTCTTCGCCGACGACCCCGCCACCGGGGCCCGGCGGATGGTGCTGATCGCCTCCATCCAGTGCCACCACGGCGACACCGGCGGCGCCGTGCCCGGCGGCTACAACGTGACGGCCGGCGACGTGTGGGGCGAGGGCGTGCGCTGGCCGGTGGTGAAGGTCATCGACCAGGGAGTGGAGCGCCGCGACGTCCTCTACGCGCTGCAGGTCAACAACCGCCTGCCCGACTACATCGGCGACCTGCGGGCCCAGATCGGTGCGGCCCAGTTGGGCGCGGCCCGGCTGGGCGAGATCATCGAGCGCCACCGCATCGACGTGGTCGAGGAGTCGGTGGACTTCATGATCGACTACGCCGCCCGTCGCTTCTCCGAGGAGGTGGCGGCCTGGCCCGACGGCCGCCACGAGGCCGACTGCTGGGTGGACCACGATCCCCTGGGCAACCCCGATGTGCACCTGCACGTGGCCGTGACCGTCGACGGCGACCGCCTTCAGATCGACTTCACCGGCAGCGACACCCGACCTGAGCTCCAGGCGTGGTCGACCTATGGCAACACCCGGGGCTACACGGTGGCTCAGATCGCCGCCATGATGGATCCTGAGATCCCCAAGAACGAGGGCTTCTTCGAGGCCATCGACCTGGTGGTGCCCCAGGGCTGCGTCCTCAACCCGGCTCCCAACCGTCCCGTTTCGGCCGGCACCCATCACCCAGGCGCCGATGTGGGCGAGGTCATCGCCCTGGCCCTCCAGTACGTGCTGCCCCACAAGGCCGTGCCGCAGGTCTACAAGACCGGCATCCCCACCGTGATCACCGGTACCGACCCGCGCACCGGCAAGACCTTCACCGATCACTCCGCCGAGGTGTACGCCGGCTGGTGCAACGCAGCCGAGGGCATGGACGCATGGGGTTGTCAGGCCGCGGCCTTCGGCAACCTGTGGAAGGCCACCGCCGAGATCAACGAGAGCCTCTACCCCCACATCCAGTGGAGCCGCGACTACCGCACCGACTCGGGCGGGCCCGGTCAGTGGCGAGGGCTGTGCGGCAGCCACTACGTCAAGGAGGTGCGGGCCGACGCCAAGGTCTACACCTACGTGGTGGGCATGAAGTACCCGATGCCCGGCATCGCCGGAGGCCACGCCGGGGCGCCGAACCAACTGACCATCCGCTACGGCTCCGACGACCCCTACGTGGTGGCCCACACCGCCGACTGGGTGCCCATCGCCGCCGGTCAGAAGATCTGCTACGACTACGGCGGCGGGGGTGGCTGGGGCGATCCCCTCGACCGCGATCCTCAGGCCGTGCTCGACGACGTGCTCGACGAGTACGTGTCGGTGGCCGGGGCCGAGCGCGACTACGGCGTGATCCTCACCGGGTCGCTGGAGGATCTCAGCCTGGCCGTGGACGAGGCCGCCACCACCGAGCGACGAGCGTCGGCGCGCGCTTCGGCCTGACGCGCCGTCGAACCACCCGTCGGACCCCACCCGGGACAACGGGATAACCTCAACCTGACACACACGTCAGGTTTGGGGGGCAGGTGCCGGACACGCAATCGACAGGTGGGGGCTACCGCATCGGCGTCGACGTCGGAGGCACCTTCACCGACCTCATCTGCGTCACGCCCAGAGGTTCGGTGGTGCTCGACAAGACGCCCAGCACCCTCGACGACCAGTCGATCGGGGTCATGACCGGGCTGGCCCAGCTGGCCGAGACCTTCGGGCTCGACCTGGGCACCTTCTGCGGCCAGATCGACATCGTGGTCCACGGCACCACCACCGCCGACAACACCATGATCACCCAGACCGGTGCCAAGGTCGGGCTGCTCGTGACCGAGGGCCACCGCGACGAGATAGAGATGCGCAGGGTCCACAAGGAGCAGATCTGGGATCCGTCCTACCCCGCACCGTTCGCCATCGCCCGCCGCCGCAACCGCATCCCCATCCCCGAGCGGGTCGACTACACGGGCGAGGAGCTGCTTGCGCTCGACGAGGACGCCGTGCGCGCCGGCATCCGCCGACTGCGCCAGCTCGGCGCCGAGTCGCTGGCCGTCCTGTTCCTGTTCAGCTTCGTGAACCCCGACCACGAGCGTCGGGCTCGCGAGCTCATCGTGGAGGAGTTCCCCGAGGTCGGCCACATCTCGCTCAGCCACGAGGTGATGCCGAGGGGTCCCGAGTTCGAACGCACCTCGACCACCCTGGTGAACGCGTACGTGGCCCCGGGCGTGTCCAGCTACGTGAGCCGACTGGGCCAGCGCCTGCCGCGAGGCCGGCTACGAGGGTGAGCTGCTGATCATGGCCTCCACCGGCGGGGTCATGCCCCCGGCCAGCGTGGCTCGCCGGGCGGTGTCGCTTCTCGGGTCCGGACCCACCGGCGGGGTCATGGGCGCGGCGGCCGCCGCCGACCGGGCCGGCACGCCCGACTTCGTGGCCGTGGACATGGGCGGCACCAGCTTCGACATCTGCCTGGTCCACGGTGGAGTACCCGAGATCCGCACCGACTGGAACTGGCGCTACCGCTACTACATCGGCATGCCCATGGTGGACGTGCAGTGCGTGGGCGCCGGCGGCGGGTCCGTGGCCCGGGTCCGCCAGGGATCGCTGCTGGTCGGGCCCGAGTCGGCGGGATCCATCCCGGGACCGGTCTGCTACGGGCGGGGCGGTGAGCGGGCCACCGTGACCGACGCTGACGCGGTGCTCGGGTTCCTGCCTCTGGACCGATTCGCCGGGGGCCGCATGACCCTGGACCTCGACGCGGCGCGCGCCGCGGTGATGCGCGACGTGGGTGACCCGCTCGGCATCGACGTGGTGGAGGCGGCCTGGGGCATCGAGCGCATCGTGAACGCCAACATGGCCGACGCCACTCGCCGGGTGCTGGCCGGATCCGGCGTCGACGCCCGCCGCCTCGACCTCATCGCCTACGGCGGCAACGGGCCGGTGCACGCCTGGGCCATCGCCGCCGAGCTGGGCATGCACCGGGTCCTGGTCCCCAAGGCGGCGCCTGCCTTCAGCGCCCTGGGCCTGCTGGTGTCGGACTACAAGGTCGACCTGACCCGCAGCCACGTGAGTCCCCTGTCCCAGGTCGACGTCACCGATCTGGCCGAGCTGCTCGACGAGCTCGACACCGAGGTCACCGACGAGCTGAACCCGACCGGACTGGGCGAGGCGGACGTGACCCGGCTTCGCTTCGTGCAGATGGCCTACGCCGGGCAGAACTTCGACATGAGCGTCCCCACCTCGATCGGATCCGGCTCGCCGGGCGATCAGGCCGAGTTGATGGAGCTGGCCGAACGCTTCCACGATCTGCACCAGGCCGACCGGGGCTTCTCCTTCCACCAGCAGGAGCCGACGGTTCGCGGGGTGCGGATCACCGCCCTGGGGCGCACGCCGAAGCCGCCACGGCTGGCCGAGCTGGGCACCGCCGACGCCGAGGGCGCCCGTAGCGCCAGTCGGCCCGTCTACTTCGGCGATGGGTTCGTGGACACGCCCACCTACGACGGCACCCAGCTGGGGCCGGGCGCCGCCCTGAGCGGTCCGGCCCTGGTGGAGGAGCCGTTCACCGTCGTGGTGGTGCCGCCCGGTGCCCGTCTCACGCTGGGCGAGCACGCCAGCTACCAGCTGACCCTCGACGCCTCGGCCGGTGGCTCGACCCCGCGGGACGCCCGCTCGTGAGCGGGAGCGATCTGGTCTGGCTGACCCCTGACGAGCACCGCACGTTCCGCGCCGCGCTCGATCGCGTGCTGCCCGGCGACGGCGTGTGCCCGGGCGCGGGTGAGACGGGTGGCGCCGACTACGTGGATCTGCTGCTCGGGGCCTTCGCCTTCGACCCACCCCGGCTCTTCGCCGGAGGTCCCTTCTCCGGACGCCGAGGGGGTGAGGCCGGATTCGATCGGTGGCTGGAGATCGGCGCCCTGGAGGAGCTGGCCTGGCGGACCCGCATCGAGGGGTCCCAGGACCGACCCGAGCGCGAGTTCAACGGACCGGTGACCGGCTGGCAGGAGCGCTACCGCGGGGGCCTGGCCGCGCTGGGCGCCGACTTCGCCGACGTGACCTCCGACGAGCAGAAGCGCCGGTTGCACGAGTCCATCGACCCCGGCTTCCGGGAGCTGTTGTTCGAACACGCCTGCGAGGCCCTGTACGGAGACCCGGTCTACGGCGGCAACCGCGATGGCCAGGCGTGGACGGCCATCGCCTTCGACGGCGATGTCCAGCCCCGGGGCTGGACCGACCACGAGGTCACCCACCCCAATGGCTGACGCCCGCCCCCTCTCCCAAATTGGGCATCTTCGCAGCCGGATTCCGGGATCTTTCACGCCCAATTTCCGGGGATTGCGAGCATTGCGGGGATCAGAATCATGACCGACCTGGATGCCGATGCCGTGATCGTGGGTTCCGGACCGGCCGGGTCTGCGGTGGCTCAGGTGCTCACCGACGCGGGCTGGTCGGTGATCATGCTGGAGAAGGGCCGCAACCACCTGCTCGACCTCGACGCCCCCTACGAGCCTCTGGGTCACCTGTCCAACGACGAGCTCAAGCTCATCCACCGCCACCTGCTCGGCCCGGACCCGCTGGTCGAGCCCCGCACCTACCGGCGCAGCCTCGACGACGGCGACCACCTGGTGGTCGGCCACGTCAACTCCCTCCCGTCGACGGTGGGGGGTGGCGGGTACCACGCCGACGCCAAGCTCCCCCGCCTCCGCGAGGACGACTTCCGGGTCCTGTCCACCTTCGGGCCCCAGCACGACGCATCGGTGGCCGACTGGCCCTTCAGCTACGCCGACCTGGAGCCGTACTACGCCGAGGTGGAGCGGATCGTGGGCGTGGCGGGCGAAGAGACCAACCCGTTCGCCGCCTGGCGCTCGTCGCCCTACCCCATGGGGCCGGGGCCCGACATGTACGGCGCCGTGCTGTCCATGCAGGCGGCCGAGCGCGCCGGCCTGCACCCCTACCGGGCCCCCACCGGCATCAACTCGGTGCCCTACGACGGCCGCCCGGCCTGCAACAACTGCGGCTTCTGCGGCTGGTTCGGGTGTCCGATCGACGCCAAGGGGGACCCGGTGGCGCTGCTGCGCCGGGCCCTGCGCACCGGCCGGCTCGAGGTGCGTCCCGAGTCCCGGGTCACCGGGGTGACCCTGGACGGCACCGGCCGCCGAGCAACCGGGGTGCGCTACCTGGATGCGGCGCGAGTCGAGCGCCAGGTGCGGGCGGACCACGTGGTGTTGGCCGCCGGCGCCTTCGAGACCCCCCGGCTGATGCTGGGCCAGAGCGGAGCCCCCGAGGGTGGGCTGGGAAACTCGTCGGGTTTGGTGGGGCGCAACCTCATGTTCCACTTCCAGACCCTGACCGTCGGAGCCTTCCCCTTCCGGCTCCACACCATGCGGGGGCGGTGTGTGACCGCGGCGCACGACGACTCGATCGTGGGCGACGATGCCCAGCAGGCCGCAGCCCGCGCCGCCGGCCTGCCCTGGATCCGCGGTGGGCTGACCGAGCACGGCGGCGGCAACCAGCCGGTGTCCGAAGCCAAGCTCTACGGCGCGGGTCGCCATCACGGTGCGGCCATGCGCGACTCGTCGTTGCGGGATCGGCTGTGGGTGTTCACCGTGCAGGGCGAGGACCTGGCCCAGCCCTCCAACCGCATCGATCTCGACCCGACGGTGCGCGACGCCTGGGGCCTGCCGGCCGGGCGGATCACCTACCGTCCCCACCGCCACGAGCTGGTCCTGTCCGATCACGTCGCCCCCGCCCACGAGGCCATCCTTCGCGATGCCGGAGCCGAGTGGGTCATCACCACCACCTCCCCGCCGGTGGACGGACCCGATCAGCGCAGCGGGCGCACGGCTGACCACGCCACCCCGGCCAGCTACCACATCATGGGCACCTGTCGGATGGGGACCGACCCGGCCACCAGCGTGGTGAACCCCGTCGGCCATCTGTGGGACGTGGACAACGTCTTGGTGGCCGACTCCTCGGTGTTCCCCACCTCGGCCGGCTACAACCCGACCCTCACCCTGGTCTCGGTGGCCCATCGCTTCGCCCGCCAGCTCATCGGCGAGCCCCTGCCGGCCACGAGCCGGCGAACCTGAATGCGAAACCCGTCACTTCGTTCCCAGGATGCAGCGCGCCACGCCCGGAACCCGGACCTTGCCGTCCTTCTCGAACGCGCTCACCTCCGCAATGGCGTGTGCCCGAATGCGCTCCCGCGCTGCTTCGTCGACCTGCTGAAGCGCCGCAACTGCGAGCGAGACGTGCTCGCTGATCATCTCCCAGTACTGCTCGGGGGATCGCGTCACGAGTTCGACGTCCACGTCCCACTCGGCAACGTCGCGCAACCCCGCGCCCTCGTACAGGGCACTGACATATCCCGGGGTCGCGCACCGAAACATGTTCGGTCCGTCCGGGTCGGGAGGCGCCACCACCGCCTCGGTCGCGATTGCCTGCATGGCGATCGTCGTCCACGGGTTTTCCTCGGGCTTGACCCACACCGACGAGCACAGACGTCCGCCCGGCTTGAGCACGCGGGCGAACTCGGCCGTCGCCTTGCTCATGTCGGGGAAGAACATGTACCCAAAGCGCACCGAGACGCTGTCGAATGTGGCGTCGTCGAACGGCAGATCCTCAGCGCCGCACACCATCGTCTCGATGTTGGCGATCCCTTGCGTCCTGGCTCGTCGCGCGGCTATCTCCAGCATCTCCGCCACGAGGTCGGTCAGCACGACGCGTCCATTGGGGGACAGCCTCGCGATGCTCAAGCCCGGCTCACCCGTGCCCGCGGCAATGTCGAGATGCTGATGATCGTCAGCGATGTCGAGGTGCTCGATGATCGCGGCGCCCACCGGGCCCAGCTGATCCATGATGACCGAGTCCCACTTCTCCCAGCCAGCGGAGAGCCCGGCCCACGCCGCTCGCTGACCGTCTCGGACCTCATCGTCGCTCGGCATCGGCCCTCCCGCCATCGATGCACCCACCGAACACGAAGACACTGCGTGGCGGGAGTGCATGATGCCCGCTCTGTCGCCCTCGCGCCAGCACGCCTACCGCCCGGAGGATGGCCGGAGATGTCTCCCGAGCGCCCAGATGACCTGGCGTGGCCCCGCCGGTGCCGAGCTCGTGGTGGCGGCGGTGGCCGCGGCGATCTGGCACGCTGAGGCGCGTGTCAATCGGTGCGGATCTCGACACGGTCGACGCGACGGCGGCTCCCGGTCGGCTCCGGGACCACCGGGCGGAGCTCGCGGTGCTGGCGGTGGCCGCGGCGGCGCGCCTGGCGTACTGGATCCTGATCACGCCGCACTACGCACCGGCCAGCGACGCACTCCAATACCAGGAGATCGCGCACAATCTGGCTACCGGCCGGGGCTTCGACATGATCTACCCGCAGATGGCCCTGCACCCGACCGCATTCCGGCCGCCCGTCTACCCTGCGTTGTTGGCCGCGGTGTTCTGGGTGACCGGCTCGGCCCTGTGGGCCGGACGCCTGCTCAACCTGGTCATCGGGGTGGGTGTGGTGGCCCTCAGCATCCGCACCGGTCGACTGGTGGCCACCCGCCGAGCCGGGCTGGTGGCGGGGCTGGCCGTCGCCCTCTACCCGCCGCTGATCGCCAACGACGTGGTGCTGCTGTCCGAGCCCGTGTCGCTGCTGTTGCTCCTCGGACTCACGCTGGCCCTGGGCCGCCGGCAGGTGGCGCTGGCCGGCGTGTGGTGCGGCCTGCTGGTGCTGGCCCGACCGTCCGCCCAGGGCCTCGCCGTGGTGGTCGGCGCCTGGCTGATCTGGCAGCTGGGTTGGAAGCGCTGCGTCCAGTTCCTGGTGGTGGCCGGGGTCGTGGTCGCTCCCTGGGTGGTGCGCAACTGGATCCAGCTGGGCTCGCCCGTACTGGTCACGTCCAACGGCTACAACGAGGCCGCCATCTACTCACCCGCGGCCCGCCAGAACGGCGCATTCGTCGACCCGGTCTTCAATCCGGCCTTCGATCGTTACCGCCTGGCCCAGTTCGACGAGATCGGGTGGCAGGCGCGACCTGCAGCACCTGGCCCTGCAGTCGGTGCGCCAGCACCCGAGTCAGGTCCCACATGTCGTGGCGCGCAACACGGCCGCCATCTTCGAGCTCAAGCCGTCCTTCGACCGCCAGGCCGAGTTCTGGGACGGGCGAAACCTCACCTTCGTGGACGCCACGATGCCCCTGTTCTACCTGGTGACCATCATCGGTCTGACCGGCGTGGCACTGCGCTGGAGGGACCCGATCATGAAGCTGCTGGCCTTCGTCGCCGGCTACTTCCTGCTCACCAGCCTGTTCCTGGTGGCTCCACCGCGGCTGCGGGCGCCGTTCGACCTGGTCTGCTGCATCGGCGTGGGTGTCGCCGTCGACGCCGCCCTGCGCCGCCGCCAACAGACGGCTCAGGTCTCGGCGTAGCGCGACAGCAGGCCCCTGGCGATCACCATCCGCTGGATCTCGTTGGTGCCCTCGCCGATGATCATGAGCGGAGCGTCGCGGTAGTAGCGCTCCACCGGCAGCTCGGTCGTGTAGCCGTAGCCCCCGTGGATGCGCATGGCCTCGGTGGCCACCTCCAAGGCGGTCTCGGACGCGAAGAGCTTGGCCATGCCCGCCTCCACGTCGGCCCGCTCGCCGTTGTCGATCCTGCGGGCCGCGTTGTGCACCAGCAAGCGCGACGCCTCCAGCCTGGTGGCCATGTCGGCCAGCTTGAACTGAATGGCCTGATGGTTGGCGATCGGCACCCCGAACGTCTCGCGCTGCTGGGCGTAGGAGATGGCCGCCTCGAACGCGGCCCGGGCCACCCCGACGGCCCGAGAGGCCACGTTCACCCGGCCCAGCTCCAGCGAGGACAGGATGAGCTGGAGCCCCCGGCCGAGCCACTCCTGGCCCCCCAGCATGTTGGCCGCCGGCACCCGATGGCCGTCGTAGACCATCTCCACCGTCTCCACGCCTTTGTAGCCGAGCTTGCCGATCGTCTTGGACACCGAGATGCCCTCGAAGCGCTCGCCGGGCTCCTTCTCCACGATGAAGCAGGTGATGCCCTCAGGGGTGCGGGCAGCCAGGGCCACGATGCCTGCCCGCTGCCCGTTGGTCACCCACATCTTGGTGCCATCGATGATGTACTCGTCGCCGTCGGGGGTGGCCTTGCAGCGCAGGGCCTTGGTGTCGCTGCCGGCGTCGGGCTCCGACAGGGAGAAGGCACCGCGGATCTCCCCGCGGCCATGCGGGGCAGCCACTGCTGCTTCTGCTCGTCGGTGCCGAACCGCTTGATCAGGTTGGAGCAGATCATGTGGGTGTTGAGCACCCCCGACAGCGACATCCAACCGGCGGCCAGCTCCTCGACCACCCGGGCGTAGGTCAGGGTGTCGAGCTCGAGCCCGCCGTAGGCCTCGGGGATGGTGGCGCCGAACAGCCCGAACTCCCGCATCTGGGCCACCATGGCGTCCGGGAACTCATCGGCGTGCTCGAAGTCGGAAGCGACGGGTACGACATCGGCCACCACCCACTTGCGCAGGGTGTCGATGAGGTCGTCGGCCAGGGCAGGATCGGTCGCCATGGCCGAGATGCTAGAGCCTCGGTGACCCCCGCCTGACAGGCCCGTCAGGTCGGTCCGGCGGGTCCCGACGGTCCCGGGCCGGCGGCGGATCCAACGACCACCACCATCGGAGTGGCATCGAGGGCGCAGTAGCTGCAGGCCTCGATGTCGGACGGCTCGGCGCGGGCAGCCTCGGGCTGGACCCGAACCGGATTGCGGATGGTGGCGGCGGCGAGTGCACCGCCGGCCACGCACGTCCCCGCCGCGATCAGCATGGCCGTTCGGAAGCCGGTGGCCAGCTCGTTGGCGTGCAGGTAGGAATCGCCGGTGAGACCGGCCAGGAAGGGCAGCACCGACACCGCCAACAACCCGGCCGTGCGCGCCACGACGTTGTTCACCGCCGAGGCCACGCCGGCGCGGGTATCCGGCGCCGCGCCCATGGCCGTCGACGTCAGGGGGGCCACGGTGATGGCCAACCCGGCGCCGAGGACGAGCACCGCCGGCAGGACATCGGTCAGGTACGGCCCCGTCGGGGTCATGCGCGACAGCAGGGCCATGCCGAACGCCACCACCACCGGCCCCACACTCATCTGGAGGCGGGGCCCGATGCGGGCGGCCAGGCGACCGGACCGGGCCGAGAACGCCAGCATCACGATGGTGACCGGCAGCAGCGTCAGACCGGCTTCGAGCGGGGTGTAGTCCGCCACCACCTGGCGCTCCACCGGCAGCAGGAACAAGGCCCCGCCCAACGCCCCGTAGACGATGAAGGTGACGCCGTTGGCCGCGCTGAACTGCCGGGCGCGGAACAGGCCGAGCGGGAGCATCGGGTGGTGGACCGCCGACTCGGCCCGCACGAAGATCACCAGGCCAAGTACCGCTACGACCAGGCCGCCCAACACGATGGGCGATGTCCAGCCCTTGGTCGGACCCTCGATCAGCGAGTAGGTGGCACCGGTCAACCACAGCACGGCCAGCACCGCGCCACCCACGTCGATCCGCCCGGAGGCTTGCGGGTCCCGGGTCTCGGGCACGTGGCGGGCGGTGATGACCAGCACGGCCAGGGCCACCGGCAGGTTGATGAAGAAGACCCACCGCCAGGAGCCGACTGCGATCAGGTAGCCACCGACCAACGGACCGGCGGCGGTGGCCAGCCCGCCCAAACCGGACCAGGCCCCGATGGCCTGGGGCCGGTCCTCGGCGCGGAACGAGGCCTGGAGGATGGCCAGGCTGGCCGGGGCCAACAGACGCGGCACCCACGCCCTGGAGCACCCGGGCGGCAACCAGCCAACCGGCCGAAGGCGCCAGCCCGCACATGGCCGACGCCACCGCGAACCAGGCCACGCCGATGGAGAACACCCGCGCCCGTCCGAACCGGTCGCCCAAGGCGCCCCCCAGCAGCAGGAAGGCGGCGAGGGTGAGCAGGTAGCCGGTGACCACCCATTGCAGGGTGGCCAGCGGCGCGCCGAAGCTGTGGCCGATGGCGGGCAGGGCGATGCCCACCACTGTGGCGTCGATGGCGGCGATGCCCGACCCCATGACCGAGGCCACGATCACCCACCGACCTGGGGCCGAGCGGTAGCGCAGCCCCTCGGTCATCCCGTTCCCCCGTGGCGCGGACAAGTCCTCGGCAGGGTACTCACGCCCGTCCTCCGCCCTCTTGTCCATCCGACGGTGACGACCCAGGCGTGTTTCGGGGGCGTGAACCCTGGGTCCGACCAGATCAGGATCGTTGACAAACTGTTGAAGGCGCTCCGTAGAATTGGTCGGTGACCGTGCTCCTGCCGCGCTCGTTGGACGAGGTGTGCGCCGAGCTGGCCGCCCGCCCCCACGCCACGCTGCTGGCCGGCGGCACCGATCTGATGGTGGACGTGAACGCCGGACGTCACCCGCTGACCGACGTCATCGCGCTGGACCGGGTCGCCGACCTGCGGGCGTGGCGCCGGATGGGCGAGGTGGTCGAACTGGGTGCCGGGCTGACCTATGCCGAGCTGGGCCAGTCCGATCTGGCCCGCCTGGTCCCGGTGCTGGCCCAGGCGGCTCGCACCGTGGGCTCCCCCCAGATCCGCAACGCCGGCACCATCGGGGGCAACCTGGCCACCGCCTCGCCGGCGGGCGACCTCCTGCCCGGGCTGGCCGCCCTCGACGCGGTGATCATGGTGCAGGGCCTGGCCGGCCGCCGGCCGGTGCCCTTCCATCAGTTCTGCATCGGGCCCAAACGCACCAGCCTGGGCGCGGGCGAGCTGATCGTCGAGGTGATCGTCCCGTCGGCGACCGGCCCGCAGGAGTTCCTGAAGGTGGGCACCCGCAACGCCATGGTGATCGCAGTGGCCACGGTGGCGGTGGTGGCGGACCTGTCCCGGCGGACCGTGCACGTCGCCATGGGCTCGGTGGGGCCCACTCCCCTGCGGGCGCCCGAGGCCGACGCCTGGGCCGCGGCCCACGTCGACTGGGACCGCTCCACGCCGACCCATCTGTCCATCGACGATCCCGACGCGGGGACCCGGTTCGGTGCGCTGGTGGCGGCGGCGGCCCGCCCCATCGACGATCACCGCTCGACCGCCCAGTACCGGCGGCACTGCGTGGGAGTGCTGGCCGGCCGGGCCCTGCGCCGGATGACCCTGCAGTGAACCGGCACACGATGGCCACGCCGTGACCACCAACGGGTCGACATCTGCCACCGGCTCCGAGGCCGCGGCTGCCTACTCGCTGCGCGTCAACGGCACGACCCATGCCGTGGCCGATGCGTGGCTGGGCGAGAGCCTGCTCTACGTCCTGCGCGAGCGGCTGGGCCTGCCGGGGGCCAAGAACGCCTGCGAGCAGGGCGAGTGCGGCTCGTGCTCGGTGATGCTGGGTGACCGCCTGGTGTGCGCGTGCCTGGTGCTGGCCGCCGCCGCGGTCGACCGACCCATCCTCACCGTCGAGTCGCTGGCCGACGACGGGGTGCTGTCGGACGTGCAGCAGGCCTTCGTCGACGCCGGCGCCGTGCAGTGCGGCTTCTGCACCCCCGGGCTGGTCATGGCCGTCCACGACCTGCTCGATCGCTCGGCCGCCCCCGACGACCTGGCCGTGCGGGAAGCCATCAGCGGCAACCTGTGCCGATGCACGGGCTACGGCCGCATCGTCGAGGCGGTCCGGGTAGCCGTGCGTCGCCGGGCCGACCGACCTGGACTCGAAGGATGAGCGACCCCACCACCACCGTCATCGAGCGGCCGACCACCGCCGCGCCGGGCGGCTCCGGTCGCCTGGGCGAGTCCGCGGCTCGTCCCGACGGCATCCCCAAGGTGCAGGGCCGGTTCGGCTTCGGCGCCGACCTGTTCGCCGAAGGGATGCTCTGGGGACACACCCTGCGCTCGCCCCATCCCGCCGCCCGCATCGTTGCGGTCGACATCAGCCCGGCCCTGCGCATCGGCGGCGTCTACGCCGTGCTCACCGCCGACGACGTGCCCGGCGCGCCCACGTTCGGTCTGGAGTCGCCCGACCAGCCCGTGCTGGCTCGCGACGTTGTCCGCTACCTGGGCGAGCCGGTGGCGGTGGTCGCCGCCGATCACCCCGAGACGGCCCGGCGGGCGGCGGCGGCGATCCGGGTGACCTACGAGCCTCAGGCCCCCCTGGTCGACGCCCTTCTGGCGGCCGAGGCCGCCCCCATCCACCCCGACGGCAACGTGTTCCGCCACTTGGTGATCCGCCACGGCGACATCGGTCTCGAGGTGCCGGGTGGCGTCGCGGTGGAGGGCACCTACGACGTCGGCATGCAGGACCAGGCGCCGCTGGGCACCGAAGCCGGCCTGGCCATCCCCGCCCCCGACGGGGGCGTCGACCTGTTCGTGTGCACCCAGGCCCTGCACAACGACCTCGACCAGGTGTCATCCTGCCTGGGCCTGGCCCCCGACAAGGTCCGCATCCAGCTGGCCGGGGTGGGCGGTGCCTTCGGGGCCCGCGAGGACGTCAGCCTCCAGATCCACCTGGCCCTGCTGGCCCTGCACACCGGGCGGCCGGTGAAGATGGTCTACAACCGCGAAGAGTCCTTCTTCGGCCACGTCCATCGCCACCCCGCCCACATGTGGTATCGCCACACCGCCGATGCCGACGGCACCCTGTTGAAGGTCGAGGCCCGCCTGTGGTTCGACGGGGGTGCCTACGCCTCCACGTCGTCGGCCGTGGTGACCAACGGCTCGTGCTTCGCAGCCGGGCCCTACCGGGTCCCCAACGCCCACATCGAGGGTTGGGCCGTGCGCACCAACAACCCGCCCTGCGGCGCCATGCGCGGCTTCGGCGCGGTGCAGTCCTGCTTCGGCCACGAGGCGCAGATGGACCGTCTGGCCGACGCGCTGGGCATGGACCCCGTCGAGTTGCGGCTGCGCAACGCGCTGGCCCCGGGCGATGAGCTGATCACCGGCCAGATCATCACCGGGGCGGCGCCCGTGGCCGAGGTCATCCGCACCTGCGCCGAGGCGCCCCTGGTCGAGCCGTCGCGCGCCGACGACCCCGCCCTCGAGGTGCTCGAACGGCCCGGCGGCACCGGCCGCACCACCGACTGGACGGATGTGTCCCGGGGCACGGGCTTCGCCGTGGGGTTCAAGAACATCGGGTTCAGCGAGGGCTTCGACGACTACTCCACGGCCCGGGTGCGCCTGGCCGACGGCACGGCCACCGTGACGTGCGCCTGTGCCGAGATCGGACAGGGTTTCGTCACCCTGGCCCAGCAGATCACCCGCGAGGTGCTGGGGGTGGACGAGGTGGTGCTGAGTCCGGCGGACACGTCCATCGGCTCGGCCGGCTCCACCTCGGCCAGCCGCCAGACCTGGATCTCGGGCGGCGCGGTGCAGGCCGCGGCCGAGGCGGTGCGCCACCGCCTGCTCGAGCACGTGGCCAGGGCCCGACACCTCGGCCCGGAGCAGCTGGTCCTGGTGGACGGTCGGGTGCGCAGCCGTGCGGGCACGGCCCCGGTGCTCGACCTGTCGGTGGCCGAAGCCAGCGCCGGCCTCGAGTTGGAGGAGACCCTCGAGTACCACCACGCCCCCACCGTCCCGCTCGACGACGACGGGCAGGGCGACGCCCACCTGGCCTTCGCCTTCGCCGCCCACCGGGCCGTGGTGGACGTGGACGCGGAGCTGGGGCTGGTCCGCCTGGTCGAGCTGACCACCTCCCAGGAGGTCGGACGTGTGCTCAACCCGCTTCAGCTGCTGGGACAGCTCGAGGGCGGCGCGGCCCAGGGCGCGGGCCTGGCGTTGATGGAGGAGATCATCGTCGACCAAGGTCTGATGCGGAACCCGTCGCTTCACCGACTACCTCATCCCCACGGCCCTCGACCTGCCCGAGCTCTCGGTGGCCGCGGTCATCGAGGAACCCGAGCCGGGTGCGCCGTTCGGCGCGAAGGGGGTGGGCGAGCCACCCACCATCTCGTCGGGCGCGGCGGTGGCCAGCGCCATCCGCGCCGCGACCGGTCTGCCCCTGCCCCGGGTACCCGTCCGGCCCCACGACATCGCCCTCGCCCCGGTCGACGGTCGAACGCCATGAGCGTGCGCACCGATCCGCTGCGCGTCGACCGGTCCCGGTTGCTGGGTCGACTGGACGCGCTGGGCCAGGTGGGGGCCATCGACGGCGGCGGCGTGTGCCGTCTGGCCCTGACCGAGGCCGACGGGGCCGGACGCGACCTGGTGGTCTCGTGGATGCACGACCTGGGCCTGCGGGTGGATACCGACGGCATCGGCAACGTGGTCGGCACCTGGCCGGCCGACCGGTTCGATGCCCCGGTGATGACCGGATCCCACATCGACACGGTGGCCACCGGCGGACGCTACGACGGCAACCTGGGTGTGCTGGCCGGCCTCGAGGTCCTCGAGACGGTGATCTGCGCCGAGCTCGACCTGGCCCATCCCCTGGCCGTCGGCTTCTTCACCAACGAGGAAGGCTCCCGCTTCGCACCCGACATGCTGGGCAGCCTGGTCTACGCCGGTGGCCTACCCCTGGAGGTGGCCCTCGACACCGTGGCCATCGACGGCGCGGTGCTGGGCGACGAGCTGGCCCGGGTCGGCTACGTCGGCACCATGCCCTGCCCGGCCCGACCGCCTCACGCCTTCGTGGAACTGCACGTCGAGCAGGGCCCGGTGCTCGAGGCCGAGGACCGCGACATCGGCGTGGTGACCGGCGTGCAGGGCATCTCCTGGCAGGAGCTGACCCTTCGAGGTCAGTCCAACCACGCCGGCACCACCCCCATGGCCTTGCGCCGCGACGCCGGCTACGTGGCCGCGGCCACCGCGGTGGCCATCCGGGAGCTGGCTGAGACCACGCCCGGCCTGGTGGGCACGGTGGGCCGCATAGACCAGCGACCGGGCCTGGTGAACGTGGTGGCCGGCGGCGCCACCCTCAGCATCGACCTGCGCCACCCCGATGACGGGGTCCTCGACGACGTCGAAACCGCGGCGCGCACGCGGGTGGCCGACATGGCCGAGGCCGAGGGTGTCGAGGTCGAGTGGCGGCGGCTGGCCCGCTTCGCGGCCACCGACTTCGATCCAGCGCTGGTGGACCTCATCGAGCAGGTGGCCGCCGACCACCAGCTGAGCACCCGGCGGATGGCGTCCGGTGCGGGCCACGACGCCCAGATCCTGGCCTCGGTGTGCCCCGCCGGGATGATCTTCACCCCCAGCGTCGGCGGTGTCAGCCACAACCCTGCCGAGCACACCCAACCCCACCACCTCGAGGCCGGAGCCAACGTGCTGCTCGACGTCCTCATCCGCCTGGCGGTGCCCCGCGAGCCGCCACGAGCCGTCGAGCCGACCGAGTCCTGGGGAGCCGGGGCGTGACCCGCGAGCTGCGGGTGGCCGCCGCCCAGCTGGGACCGATCGCTCGGGGCGACCGCCGTGCCCAGGTGGTCGACCGGCTCATCGCCCTGCTCCAGCAGGCCGCATCCCAGGGCGCGCAGCTGGTGGCGTTCCCCGAGCTGGCCCTGACCACGTTCTTCCCCCGGTGGTGGTTCGCCGACCAGGCCGACATCGACGCCTTCTTCGAGACCGAGATGCCCGGACCCGAGACCAAGCCCCTGTTCGACGAGGCCCGGCACCTGGGCGTCGGCTTCTCGCTGGGCTTCGCCGAGCTGACCTCGCCCGACGAGACGGGCACCGACCCGGCCGCCGCGCCGGGCCAGCCCGCCGCCACCCGCCACTACAACACCCAGATCCTGGTGGACGGCGCGGGCCACGAAGTGGCGCGCTACCGCAAGATCCACCTGCCGGGCCACGAGCGCCACGAGCCGTGGCGGCCGTTCCAGCACCTGGAGCGGGCCTACTTCGAGCCCGGGCCCGATCCCTTCGCCGTGCACCAGGCCTTCGGCGCCCGCATCGGCCTGGCCACCTGCAACGACCGGCGCTGGTCCGAGACCTACCGGGTGCTCGGTCTCCAGGACGTCGAGATCATCCTCATCGGCTACAACACCCCGATCCACTACGCCCCCGATCCGTCCCAGGATCGTCTGGCCGGCTTCCACAACCACCTGGTCATGGCGGCCGGCGCCTACCAGAACGGCTGCTTCGTGGTCGGCGTGGCCAAGGGGGGCCTGGAGGAGGGAGTCGAATCGCTGGCCGAGAGCCAGATCATCGGCCCCTCGGGCGAGACCCTGGTCCAGGCCACCACCGACGGCGACGAGGTGATCGTGGCCACCTGCGACCTCGACTGGTGCGCCAGCTACAAGCGCACGCTGTTCGACTTCGCCCGGTACCGACGACCCGAGATGTACGGCCTCATCGCCGAACGACCGGCAGCACCCGACGATCCTGGGAGGCGGACATGACCGCCATCGACGATGCCGTCATCACCCTGTCCGTGAACGGCCGGCCCGCCGCCGTCCATGGCGACCATCCCCACCTGCTGGCCGCCCTGCGCGACGAGTTGGGTCTGACGTCGCCCAAGGACGGCTGTGCCCCCTCGGGCCAGTGCGGGTGCTGCACCATCCTGTTGGATGGCAAGCCGGTGGTGGCGTGCCAGGTCTCTCTCGAGCGCGCCCAGGGCAAGGAGGTGGTCACCCTGGAAGGGGTCGAAGCCGCCGAGCGGGCCCGCTACGCCCAGGCCTTCGGCTCCTGCGGTGCCCTGCAGTGCGGCTTCTGCACGCCGGGCATCATCGTGCGCACCAAGGCGCTGATCGACAAGAAGGGCTCGGCGCTGACCCGCGACGACGCCAGCCGGCACCTGGGCGCCAACCTGTGCCGCTGCACCGGCTACGTGAAGATCCTGGACGCGGTGGAGGCACTGGCCCAGGGCAGCCCGGTCACGGTCACCCCCTCAGGTGGCATCGGCACGTCGGGCGCCCGCTACGAAGCCGATCCCCTGTCGCTGGGCGACCGCGACTTCATCGACGACATGGACGTCCCGGGCATGGTCCACGCCGCCCTGGTGCTGGCCGACCACGCCCGGGCCGACGTGCTGGCCATCCACACCGACGCGGCGCGGGCCGCGCCCGGCGTGGTCGAGGTGTTCACCGCCGCCGACATCCCCGGCGAGTTGCGGGTGGGCATCATCCACACCGACTGGCCGGTGATGATCCCGGTGGGCGGGCGCACCTCGTACCTGGGCGACGTGCTGGCCGTGGTGGTGGCCGAGACCCGGCAAGGGGCTCGCCGAGCCGCCGAGCTGGTGAGCGCCGACTACCACGTCCTGGCTCCGTTCACCGATCCGGTCGCCACCCGACACGACCCCGAGATCGCGGTGTGGGGCACCGATTCGAACACCTTGAGCGTGTCCACCTACGCCCGGGGCGGCGACGCGGACACCGCCCTGGCGGCCAGCGCCCACCAGGTGCACGAGGTGTTCCAGACCCAGCGCATCGAGCACGCCTTCCTGGAGCCCGAGTCGACCCTGGCCGTGCCCGGTCCCGACGGGTCGCTGCACGTCTACTCGGGCGGCCAGGGCGTGTGGGACGACCGCAACCAGATCGCCTCGGTGCTGGGGCTGGCCACCGATGCGGTCACCGTCGAGCTGGTATCCAACGGCGGGGCCTTCGGGGGCAAGGAGGACATGAGCAACCAGGCCCACACCGCGCTCGGCCGCCTTCCTGCTCCGGCGGCCGGTGAAGTGCACCCTGACCCGCGAGCAGTCGCTGCTCATGCACCCCAAGCGCCATCCCATCCGCCTCGAGTACCGGGCCGGGTGCGACGCCGAGGGCCGCCTGACCGTGGTCGAGGCCCGCATGATCGGTGACTCGGGGTCCTACGCGTCGGTGGGCATGAAGGTGCTGGAGCGGGCCGCGGGCCATGCCAGCGGCCCGTACCGGGTGCCCGCCATCGACGTCGAGGCCGTGGCCGTGCGCACCAACAACCCGGCGTGCGGCGCCTTCCGGGGATTCGGGGCCAACCAGGCCCAGTTCGCCATGGAGGGCGTGATGGACCGCCTGGCCGACCTGGTCGGGATCAGCGGGCTGGAGATGCGACGACGCAACGTCATCGGGCCGGGGCAGGAGTGGGGACCGGGCCAGATCATGGACGACGGGTGCGCCGGCGCGTCGCGCTGCCTGGAGGCCATCGCCCCCGCCTACGAGGCGGCGCGGGCGGCCGGCCACGCCGTAGGTCTGGGCCTCGGGTTGAAGAACTCCGGGCTGGGCAACGGGTTCCTGGAGATCGCCAGGGCCGTGGTGCGGTTCCGCACCGACGGGCGCATCGAGGTGCGCCACTGCTGGACGGAGATGGGCCAGGGCGTGCACTCCGTGGCCCGTCAGGTGGCGGTGACCGAGTTGGGCGTCGATCCGGAGCGCGTCGAGGTGCTGGTCGACACCACCCGGGAGCTGGGAGCGGGCCAGACCACCGGCAGCCGGGGAACGGTCATGGGCGCCGGATCGGTGGCCGAGGCGTGCAGGGCCGCGCTGGCCGACGGGTGCCGACCCGAGGTCGACTACGAGGGCGAGTACCGGGTCGACTGGACCAACAAGATCTCCGACGGGCTCGAGCACCCGATCATCCACTCGGCCTTCGGCTACGCCGCCCAGCTGGTCATCGTCGACCGCGACACGGGCGCCATCACCAAGGTGGTGGCCGTCCACGACGTCGGCAAGGCGGTGAACCCGCTGCTGTGCGAAGGCCAGATCGACGGGGCGGTGCACATGGGCCTGGGCTACGCGCTGACCGAGGACTTCCCCACCGATGACCAGGCCCGCCCGCTGAACATGACGCTCAAGAGCCTGGGCATCCTGCGGCCCAAGGACATGCCCGAGGTCGAGGTGGTACTGGTCGAGCACCCCCAGCCCCGCTCGCCGTACGGCATCAAGGGCGTGGGCGAGATCGGCCTGGTGCCGACCGCCGGAGCGGTGGCCGCGGCCCTGCACGACCTCGACGGCGAGTGGCGCACCCGATTGCCCATGCGCCGCGTCCCGTGACTCCCAACCGCACCCCCACCCGAACCCCCACCCCCACCCGAAATCTGTGCACTCGGGGGCGTCTGGACGTCTACAAGTGCACAGATCTCGCAAGCAGCGCGGGTGGCCGGCACGTGAGCGACACCACGCCGGGGCTGGTGTGCGCTCACACCCACCTGTACTCGGCCATCGCCCGGGGTCTGCCCGGACCCGACGTGTCCCCCACCAGCTTCCTGGGCACCCTCGAGGCCATCTGGTGGCGCCTCGACGTGGCCCTCGACCTCGAGGCCATCGCCGCCTCGGCCCGACTGGGCGCCCTCGAGGCGCTGGAGTCGGGCTGCACCGCCCTCATCGATCATCACGAGTCGCCCCAGGCCATCGAGGGCAGCCTGGAGGTCATCGCGCGAGGCCTGCGCCGAGGTGGGCGTCCGGGTGTCGTGCGCCTATGGCGTCACCGATCGCCATGGCGCCGACGGGGCCGCCGCCGGCCTGGCCGAGAACGAGCGCTACCTGCGCAGCCTCGATCCCGGCGACGGTCGGCGACGTGGCCTGGTCGGTGTCCACGCCGCCTTCACGTGCTCCGACGACACACTGGTCGCGGCCTCGGGCCTGGCTCACGATCAAGGTGTCGGCGTGCACATCCACGTGGCCGAGGGACCCGACGACGCGGACGCGGCCACCCGCCTCGGCGGGCTGACCGACGACCGCTGGCTGCTGGTGCACGGGGTCGGCCTGGCCGACGACCACGGCCTGGCCGGCACCGTCGTGCACAACCCGCGCTCCAACATGAACAACTCGGTCGGCTACGCCCGCCCGGCCCGGTTCGCCAACCCGGTGGCGCTGGGCACCGATGGCATCGGCGCGGCCATGCTCGACGAGTTCCGGGTGGCCTTCGCCCGCCACCGCGAGGACGACGTGACCGCCTCGGCCGACGTGGCCTGGGGGTGGCTGGCGCAGGGCTGGAGCCTGTTCCCGGAGGCGCTCGACGACCAGGTGCAGCTGGTCGTATCGCGGACATGACGGCGTGGTCGCTGGCCTACACCACCGACCTGCGTCCGCTCGAGGTCACCATCGACGGCGAGGTGGTGCTGGCCGACGGACGGCCCACGCGGGTCGACCCCGACGAGATCCGGGCCAAAGCGGCCGAGGCCGCCCACCGCCTGGCGGCCACATGGTGACTGGGGCGAGCTGGTGACCGGCGGCGCGATGGTGACGAACCGAACGAGGAGCTCATGACCCGACTGGCCATCTACCTGCAGGACGCGCACCCGATCCGCCAGGGGATGGAGATCGCCCAGTACGCCGAGTCGCGGGGCTTCGAGGCGGTGTGGCAGGCCGAGAGCCGACTGGTGCGCGAGGCCACGGTGCCCATGGCCGCCTTCCTGGCCTGCACCGAGCGCATCCGGGTGGGCTCGGGCGTGGTCAACAACTGGACCCGCAACCCCGCCCTGCTGGCCTCCACCTTCTCCACGCTCGACGACCTGGCCCCGGGTCGGGTCATCCTGGGCATCGGTGCCTGGTGGGACCCGCTGGCTCAGAAGGTGGGCATCACCCGCACCCGCCCGCTCACGGCCATGCGCGAGACCATCGAGGCGGTCCGGGCCCTGCTGGCCGACGAGACCGTCACCTACCAGGGCGAGTTCGTCCACCTCGACGGCGTCGAGCTCGACTACGTCCACCAGGAGCGCCGGCCCAAGGACGTGCCCATCTACCTGGGGGCCACCGGCATGAAGATGATGGAGCTGACCGGTGAGCTGGCCGACGGCGCCGTGCTCAACTACCTGGTGTCCCCCGCCTACAACCAGACGGCCATGCGCCACCTCGAGGTGGGCGCGACCCGGGCCGGTCGCTCCATGGACGACATCGACCGGCCCCAGCTGGTGGTGTGCTCGCTCGACGAGGACCGCGACCGGGCGCTCGACAACGCCCGCCTGCTGGTCACCCAGTACCTGGGCCAGCAGCCCCACATCATGAAGGCGTCGGGCGTGCCCGACTCGCTGCTGGACGAGATCGGCCAGGTGCTGACCTGGCCGGCCACCCACGACCAGGTGGCGGCCGCCTCCGAGCTGGTACCCGACGAGATCGTGCAGATGATCACCGCCTCGGGCACGGCCGAGGAGTGCCGGGCCAAGGTGGCCGAGTACGTCGACGCGGGGGCCACCTGCCCGATCCTCTATCCCCTGGGCGATGACGTGCACGCCATGATCGATGCCTTCGCGGACAGCGACCATGAACGAGCCACTCCACCTGGAGGTGCTGCGCAACCCGCTGCGGGGCGAGGTGCCCAACCCACCGGGCCTGAGCCGAGCGGACTGCCCGTCGCCGTTCCATCGCCGGCTGCCGGGCTACGCCGAAACCCCCCTCATCGATCTGCCCGGCCTGGCCGCCGAGCTCGGCGTCGCCCGGCTGATGGTCAAAGACGAGTCGAGCCGATTCGGGTTGCCCGCCTTCAAGATGCTGGGCGCGTCGTGGGCGTCGTATCTGGCCCTGCAGGCCCTCCTGGTCGAGCGCACCGGCCGCAAGGTCGACTTCGAGTCGGTGACCCAGTTCGGCGAGGTGCTCGAGCCCCTGCGCCCGCTCTCCCTGGCCACCGCCACCGACGGCAACCACGGCCGGGCCGTGGCCCACTTCGCCGCCTGGGTCAGCCTCGGGGCCCGCATCTTCGTCCCGGCCGGCACCAGCCGGGCTCGGATCGAGGCCATCGAATCCGAGGGAGCGACCTGCACCGTGGTGGACGGCACCTATGAGGACGCCGTGGCCCGGGCCGCCGGCGAGGCCGGCGACGACTGCCTGGTCATCTCCGACACCTCTTGGCCCGGGTACGAGACGGTCCCGAGGTGGGTCATCGACGGCTACGCCACGATCTTCCACGAGATCGACGCGGCGCTGGCCGCCACTGGCCACCCGCAGCCCACCGTGGTGTTCGTGCCCATGGGTGTCGGCGCCCTGGCCTCGGCCGTGGCCCAGCGCTACCGCCACCGTGAGCGGCCCGAAACTGGGCCGCAAGATGTGCGGAATCCGCAGGCGAAGGTTCCCGACCTGCCGGGGGGCCGGGACGCCGGCCAGCCCGTGCTCATCGGGGTGGAGCCCGACACCGCCAACTGCGTGATGGCCTCGGCCCGGGCCGGGCACCTGGTGGAGGTTCCCGGCCCGCACCGCTCGGTCATGGCCGGGCTCAACTGCGGCATGGCGTCGCCGGTGGCCTGGCCCTGGGTGTCGGCCGGCTTCGACTGGTTCGTGGCCGGCGGCGACCACCTGGCCACCACCGGTATGCGCCGCCTGGCCGACTACGGCGTGGTCTCGGGCGAGTCGGGGGCGGCCACCGTCGGCGCCCTGGAAGCTCTGGCCGCTGGCGCCGGCGCCGACGCCGGGCTGATCCTCGCCCGCGACGACGTCGTGCTGGTGCTGTCCACCGAGGGCGCCACCGACCCCGACTTCTACCAGGCCACCGTGGGCCGTCCCGCCCATCAGGTGGGCCGCTTCGCCGCCAACCACTGAGCTCGGGGTCGAGAAGTAGCCGCGCGACCACGTCGCTCGTCCGGGCCCTGGCAGACTCATCGGCTCCTCGCCGGACACAGGACCGCACTCCGCCAGACGTACGCCGCAAGCACCCGACGACGTCGACCAGTAGGGTCGGAAACATCCTGTTCATCTTCGAGGCACCGACCGGAAATCCATCGTTCCTACGATCAACAAAACGTTGACACTGCCCACAGGAGGCATGCGTGGCCGCACCATTGGATCGTCGCCAGTTCTTGAGCCGGAGCTTGATGGCAGGGGCGGGATTCGCCGCCGTGGGTGGCGCCGTCGGGGCTGCTGGACGCGTGCAGCAGTTCGTCGAAGTCCACCACCGCCGGCACCACGGCCGGCACGGGAGGATCGAGCTCGGGCAGCCTCGGCGCCGCCAAGTTCCAGCTCTCCTGGGTGGAGGACGTGGAGTTCGCCGGTGAGTACATCGCCGACACCAAGGGCTACTACACACAGGCCGGCTTCTCGAAGATGACCCTCCTGGCCGGCGGTCCGTCGGTGAACCAGGACGACGTGGTGGCGTCGGGTCAGGCCCTGGCGTGCATCTCGTCGCCCGACATCACCGCGGCCAAGATCACCAAGGGCGCCAACCTCATCACGGTGGCTGCCCAGTACCAGAAGAACCCGTTCTGCATCATGTCGCTGGCTTCCAAGCCGCTCGCCAACCCCCAGGCCATGATCGGCAAGAAGATCGGCGTGCAGTCCACCAACACCGCCGTGTGGAACTCGTTCCTCAAGGCCAACAACATCCAGCAGAGCCAGGTGACCACCGTGCCGGTCCAGTTCGACCCGTCCGGCCTGGTCACCGGCGAGGTGGACGGCTGGTTCTCGTTCATCACCAACGAGCCCATCGAGCTGCACGACCAGGGCCACGAGACGACCACGTTCCTGCTCAACGACTACAACTACCCCTTGGTGTCCCAGACCATCGTGGTGCAGACCTCGTCGCTCGCCGGGGAGAAGCGGAACCAGGTCAAGGCCCTGCTCAAGGCCGAGCTCATGGGTTGGCGCGACTCGCTCAAGGACCCCACCGAGGGCGCCACCCTGGCCGTCACGAAGTACGGCAAGAGCCAGAACCTGACCCAGTCGACCGAGGTCGAGCAGTCGAAGGCCCAGAACAAGCTGATCCTGGACACCCGCACCAAGACCGAGGGCATCTTCACCGTGCCCGAGGCCATGATCACGGCCACGACCAAGACCATCAACGAGAGCGGCACCACCATCACCGCCGACAAGCTCTTCGACATGTCGGTGCTGACCGAGGTCTACCAGGAGAACCCCGACCTCAAGTCCGATCCCACGGCCTGACGGCAACGACTTGACCGACGCGCCCGCTCGCAGCGATGCCACGAATTCCGACGCGGGGACGGCTCCGGCCGTCCCCGCGTCGCGAGCGGGCCAGGGCATCTCGCTGCACGACCTGACCAAGCAGTTCCGCATCGGCCGGGAGGTGGTCACCGCCCTCGACCACGTCGACTTCACCGCCCCGGAAGGGGCGTTCGTGGCCCTGCTGGGCCCGTCCGGCTGTGGCAAGTCCACCATCCTGCGCATCCTGGCCGACCTCGAATCGCCCACCTCGGGCTTCGCCCTGGTCCACGGCGAAGCGCCCGAGCGGGCGCGACGCGAGCACAAGTTGGGCATCGCCTTCCAGGACGCCGCGCTGCTGCCGTGGCGCACGGTGACCAAGAACATCCGCCTGCCCCTCGAAGTGAGCGGTCTGCAGAAGACCGACCAGGAGATCGACGACCTGATCCGGCTGGTGGGGTTGGAGAGCTTCACCAGAGCCCGGCCCTCGCAGCTGTCGGGCGGCATGCGCCAGCGGGTGGCGATCGCCCGGGCCCTGGTCGTCGATCCCGAGGTGCTGTTGCTGGACGAGCCCTTCGGCGCCCTCGACGAGATGACCCGCCAGCGCCTCAACCTCGAGCTCCAGCGCATCTGGACCGAACGCCAGGCCACCACCCTGCTGGTCACCCACTCGGTGTCCGAAGCCGTGTTCCTGGCCGACGTGGTGGCCGTCATGAGCCCCCGCCCGGGCCGCATCATCGCCGAGGTGCCCATCGACCTGCCCCGGCCTCGCACGCCCGAGGTGATGCGGACCCCCGAGTTCCACGCCTACGGCGACCAGCTCAGCGACCTGCTGTTCACGGGAGGGATCCCGGTCAGCGGCGACGACGTGGCGGACCCGTCGGCGTGACCTCGGTGTCGACGGCACCGCCCGCCGCGCCGGGCACGATCCCCCGGCCGCGTCGCGAGCTGCCCCGCTGGGTCATCGGCATGCTGGGGATCACCGCCATGGTCGTGGCGTGGCAGATCCTGGCCGCCACCGGCGTGCTGCCCAGCACGATCCCCACCCCCACGGCCATCGTGTCCCAGTACCGGGCCGACGGTTGGAGCGTGTACTGGCTCAACATCCAGACCACGGTCAGCGAGTCGGTCAAAGGCTGGTTGTGGGGCAACGCCATCGCCGTCGTGCTGGCCATCGTGTTCGTGCAGATCCCGTTCCTGGAACGGGGGTTCATGAAGTTCGCGGTGGCCGCCTACTGCATCCCGGTGGTGGCCCTGGGGCCGCTGCTGGCCGTGCTCTACGGCGGTGAGACCCCCAAGGTGGTCCTGGCCGCCTTCGCCGTCTTCTTCGCCACCCTGATCTCCATGCTGGTCGGGCTCAAGTCGGCCGACACCACTTCGCTCGACCTCATACACGCCTACGGCGGCGGCAGCTTCGTCAAGCTGCGCAAGGTGCGACTGCACGCCTGCCTGCCCGACCTGTTCGCCGGCCTGCGCATCGCCGCCCCGGCGGCCGTGCTGGGCGCGGTGATCGGCGAGTACATCGGGGGGACCTCGGGGCTGGGCGTGTTCATGATCGCCGCCGAGACCGGCTTCAAACCGGCCGAGACCTGGGGCATCGCCCTGGCCATCGCCGCCATCGCCGGCGTCGGATACGGCCTCACCGCCCTGGCCGAATACGTCCTGGTGCCCTGGGCCCGCCGGAGCACCCGTTGACCGCGGCCACCACCCCGTCGGCCGCCTCGTCCCAGACGACAATGGCAGGTGGCGTGGCGCCACCGACCCGGCCCGCGCAGGAGCGACACTCGCTCGCCGTCGAGGTGGTCAAGCGCATGGCCCGGGCCCTGCTCAACGGCCTGATCTTCGCCATCATCGGCCTGATCCTGTGGGAGATCCTGGTCAGGATCTCCGGGGTCACGCCCTACATCGCCAAGAGCCCGGGCGACGTGTACCACTTCCTGTTCACCGATCCCACCGCCGCCGCCAACCGGGCCGTCCTCAACCACGCCTTCTGGACCACGGCCGCGGACATGGCCATCGGGTTCGTGGCCGGCACCCTGGCTGCCCTGATCTTCGCCAACGTCTTCGCCCTGCGCCGCGAGGTGGAGCACGCGGTGATGCCGGCCGCCATGGTCCTGCGCACCGTCCCCCTGGTGGCGATGGTCCCGCTGATCGCCCTGATCTTCGGGCGGGGCGTGATCGGGGTGGCCGTGATCGCCGGCATCGTGACCTTCTTCCCCACCCTGGTGAACGTGACCCTGGCGTTGCGCGCCATCCCCCAGGAGTCGTTCGACCTGATGCACGGCTATGGCGCCACCCGGATCGTGACCCTGCGCAAGGTGCAGTTCCCCGGAGCCCTGCCGGCGCTGTTCGCCTCGGCCCGCATCGCTGCACCCCTGGCGCTGACCGGGGCCCTGCTGGCCGAGTGGCTGGCCACCGGCCAGGGTGCCGGCTACCTGATGCTGACCAGCTCCAACCAAGGCGACTACAACATGATGTGGGCCTCGGTGGTGCTGGTGGTGGTGGCCGCGGTGCTCCTCTACAGCGTGATCAGCGGAGTCGAGACCCTGGTGCTGGCCCGCTACGCCCCTGGCCAGAGCCGCCAGGTCATCTGAGGGCATCGACCGGCTGATGCGCGATCTGCTGAGCCTGCCCAAGGCCCACCTCCATCTGCACCTCGAGGGGGGGATGCGCCCGTCCACCCTCCAGGAGCGGTGCGACCACTACGGCATCGAGGTGCCCCGGATCCGCGGCTTCGGCAGCTTCGGTGCCTTCGTCGACACCTACATGGCCGCCTGCGACGTGTTGAGGACCCCCGATGACCTGGGTCGCCTGGCGCGCGAATGCATAGAAGACGCGGCCGGAGCCGGCGCCGTGTGGATCGAGCTGGCCTTCCACCCGGCCCACCATCGCCCACGCTTCGGGACCGACCGCGAGATCGTCGACATCGTGCTGGCCGCGGCGGCCGAGGCCTCGGCCGACACCGGGGTGGGCGCCGGGCTCATGTTGTCCGCCGACCGGACCAAGCCCCCGGTTGAGGCCGTGGCGTTGGCTGAGCTGGCCGCGGCCTACACCGGGAGCGGGGTGGTCTCGTTCGGGTTGGCCAACGACGAGGTCATCGGCCCGCCCGAGCCCTATGCCGAGGCGTTCGCGGTGGCTCGGTCGGCGGGCCTGTTGAGCACGCCTCACGCCGGGGAGCTGTGCGGGCCCGAGAGCGTGCGCGGCGCGCTCGACGCCCTCGGGGCGGACCGCATCCAGCACGGCGTGCGGGCCGTCGAGGATCCGGTCCTGGTGCAGAGGCTGGCCGACGACGGCATCTGCCTCGACGTCTGCCCCACCTCGAACCTGTCGCTCGGCGTGGTGGACCGCCTCGAGGACCACCCCCTGGGGGCACTGCTGGCATCGGGTGTGCGCTGCTCCGTCAACGCGGATGACCCGCTCCTGTTCGGACCGGGCCTGTTGGAGGAGTACGAGGTGTGCCGCGCCACGCTCGGCCTGGATGACGACGCACTGGCCTCGATGGCGGCGGCCAGCATCGAGGCCAGCGGCGCGCCCGACGACCTCAAGGTCACCGCCGTGGCCGGCATCGCCGCCTGGCTCGCCGCGCCCACCTGACCCGCCCTCCCGCCCCGGACCTGCCGGCGCCGCGACGCAAGACATGTCGCCAAGCTGACAAGAAGGGCATCGACCGGGCTCGGTAGCGTGGATCCGGATGGCCCGGCTCGACCTGCGACATCCCGACAACGCCAGCGGGGACTGGTACGTCGACGAACGCTGCATCGACTGCGGGACCTGTCGGGAGCTGGCGCCTCGCCTGTTCGGAGTCACCGGGGACCAGTCCATCGTCGTCCGCCAGCCCTCGTCTGGGTCCGGCGACCAGACCGACGCCTGGCTGGCAGCCCAGGCCTGCCCCACCCAATCGATCGGCACCGCCAGCCACCAGCGGCGGCCAGGCCGGCTGTTCCCCGCGAGATCGGCCCCGGCACCGGCGTGTACGACTGCGGCTACTGCTCCCCCGACTCGTTCGGCGCGACGTCGTGGTTCGCCCAACGCCCCGACGGCAACCTGCTCGTCGACTCCCCCCGTTTCACCCTGGCGCTGGCCGAGCCGTTCCGGGATCTGGGTGGCATCGACCACGTCCTGCTCACCCATCGTGACGACGTGGCCGACGCGGCCCGGTGGGCCCAGGAGTTCGATGCCCGGGTCTGGATCCACGCGCAGGACCGCTCAGCCGCGCCGTTCGCCACCGATCTCCTCCACGGACTGGACGAGACGCCGATCACGTCCGGCCTGGTGGCCATCCCCACGCCCGGCCACACCCGGGGCAGCGTCGTGTTCCTGCTGGACGAGCAGTACCTGTTCACCGGCGACTCGTTGGCCTGGAGCTTCGAGCGCGACGACCTCACCGCCTTCCGAGGTGCGTGCTGGTACTCGTGGACGGCCCAGACCGAGTCGCTGGACCGCGTGGCCGATCGCCACCGATTCGCCTGGATCCTGCCTGGCCACGGCGCCCGGATCGGCGCTGACGCGGAGGACCTCCACCAGCGACTGAGCGGCCTCGTCGAGCGCATGCGCGCCACGCGCTGATCCGTGCGGCCCTGGTATCTCACGTTCCAAGGGGCCCGAATCGTCCCTACCACGGTGGCATCGGCGGGGCGCCAAACGTGGGAGGATCGTCCATGGCTGACAACGCATCCGACCGAGCCACTCCGGTCGACGTGCTGGTGGCCGGCGCCGACCTGGTGGCCACCTGCGACGACACACGCCGGGAGTTGGCCGGGGGTTGGGTGGCCATCACCGACGGCGTGATCAGCGGCGTCGGTGCGGCCGGCACGGAGCCGGCCGGCGCCTTGCGCACCATCCGGGCCGAAGGCTGCCTGGTGACGCCCGGGTTGATCAACACCCACCATCACATCTACCAGAACCTCGACCCGCGCCTACCTCCCGGCCACCAGTTCCAACCTCTTCGGCTGGCTGACCACGCTCTACCCCATCTGGGCCGGCCTGGACGAGGAGGCGGCCTACCTGTCCGCCTGGGTGGGCCTGGCCGAACTGGCCTTGGGCGGGTGCACGACCACCATGGACCACCTCTACGTCCACCCGGCCGGCGGTGGCGACCTGATCAGCGCCGAGATCACCGCGGCACGCGAGCTGGGCATGCGGTTCCACGCCACCCGCGGCTCGATGAGCCGCTCGCGAAGAGACGGCGGGCTGCCCCCCGACTCGGTGGTCCAGGACGACGACACCATCCTGGCCGAGTCCGAGCGCCTGGTCGGGTTGCACCACGATCCCGGGCCCCACGCCATGGTGCAGGTGGCGCTGGCGCCGTGTTCCCCCTTCTCGGTCACACCGGAACTGATGCGGGCCACCGCCGAGTTGGCCGAACGCCTCGACGTGCGCCTCCACACCCACCTGGCCGAGGACGAGGACGAGGACGAGTACTGCCTCGAGGTCTACGGCTGTCGCCCGGTCGAGCTGTTCGAGGACGTGGGCTGGGGCACGGACCGGTCCTGGGTGGCCCACTGCGTGTTCCCCGATCCCGACGAGATCACCCGACTGGCCGCCTGGGGGACCGGCGTGGCCCACTGTCCCAGCTCCAACCAGATGATCGGCGCCGGCCTGGCCCCGATCCGCGAGTTCCGCGCCGCCGGGGTGCCGGTGGGCATCGGCTGCGACGGCTCGGCCTCCACCGACTCGGCGTCGCTGTGGATGGAGAGCCGCAACGCGCTGCTCCTGGCCCGTCTCCGCCACGGTCCCGAGGCCATGCAGGCCCGCGACGCCTTGGAGATGGCCACGCGGGGCGGGGCCCGCTGCCTGGGCCGTGACGGGGAGATCGGCGTGCTGGCGGTGGGGGCGGCCGGCGATCTGGCGGTGTGGGCATTGGAGGGGATCCCCTTCGCCGGGGCACTGTCGGATCCCATCGAGGCCTGGTTGCGCTGCGGGCCCACCGCGCCGCGCCACACCGTGGTGGCCGGGCGCGCCGTCGTGGCCGACGGCCAACTGGTGGACCCCGCCGTGGCCGACATCCTGGCTCGCCATCGCCAGGTGGCCCTGCGCTTGCAAGGGCAGGCGACGGCCTCCTAGACCCGCTGGCCAGGACCGCGCCCCACCCCTCAGGGGGCCAGGGAGCGCGTCACGGTCCCCAAGCGGTCGCCGACGGTGTCGTGGATGCCGTCTCGGGGTGCGCTCGACCGGGTACGGGCGCTCAACAACTTGGCCGTGAGGTGCTCGCCGGCCCGCACCGGCGGGTAGCGGGGGGCTTCGCCCTGGGCCACGCAGGTGGGCAGGCACGACACCCAGGCGTCGTAGTTCCCGTCATGGAAGAAGGCGGCCGAGCGACGCCGAGCCGGGCCGTCCGCCTCGGGTGGCACGACGCGATGCACGGTCGAGTGCCACCGGTCGTTTGTCCACTGGGCCAACAGGTCGCCCAGGTTGATCAGGAAGAGCCCCTCCTCGGGCACCACCGGCGTCCATTCACCGTCGGGCGCCACGATCTCCAGTCCCGGCACCCGGTCGCCGTAGAGCACGGTCACGATGCCGTAGTCGGTGTGCGCCCCCATGCGGACCTGGCCGGGTCGCAGTCCCACGCCCCCCGGCGCCCGCACGTAGTTGTTGAGACGCAAGGTGTCGGTCGAGTGGTCGGTCTTGTCGACGAAGTGGTCCTCAGCCATGCCGAGCGCCACCGCGAAGATCCTGGTCAGCCGTCGGGCCAGCCCAGCCACCGCCGCGAAGTAGGCCACCAGCGCCCGGCGTTCGGCCACCAGGCCCGGGGGCCAACGGTTCGGCGCGAACACGCCCTCGAGCTCGGCCGCGTAGATCGGGTCGTCGACCGGGATCACGTCCGGGCCGATGTTGAACGCCTCGAACAGGTCGGGCGGCGAGTCCACGCCCAGGCTGTAGGTCAGCGACTCGGAGCCCACCGGGGCGTAGCCACGGTTGATGTGGGCGGGCGGGATCAGTGCCGCCTTGGCCTCGGAGGGCAGCGCGAAGATGCGATCGGCCGCCTCGAGCATGGCGTCGACCTGCTCGGCGGCCACCCCGTGGCCGGCGATCTGCAGGAACCCCACGGCCGAGCACCCGGCGTCGACCTCGGCCGCGATCCGGGCTCGGTACGCCTCGTCACCGACGTCCCAACCGCCGATGTCCACCACGGGGACCAGGTCGCGCATGCGCCGATTCTAGAGGGCCCCGGCCTCCGGACCAGCCGGTCCCCGGGCCAAACTCCACCGATCGGCACCCACGGGTGCGATAGACCGACCCGGTGACCCCCCTCGCATTCGGCACGGCCACGCTGGCCATCTTCGCCGGTGCGCTGGTGCAAGGGTCGATCGGCTTCGGGCTCAACCTGCTGGCCGCCCCCATCCTGCTGCTCATCGATCCGCACTACGTCCCCGTCCCGGTGATCATGGTCAGCCTGGTGCTCAACGTCTTGCTGTGTGCCCGCAACCGCGGCGACCGGCCCTGGCAGACCATGCGCTGGCCCATGGTGGGAGCGCTGCCGGCCATGGTGCTGGGCGCCGCCGCGGTGGCGGTGATCGACCAGCGGTTCCTCGAGGTCGGATTCGCGCTGGTGGTGCTGGCCGCCGTGGCCGTCAGCCTGTCGGGCCGCCATCCTCGCCACACCGACGCCAACCTGGCCCTGGCCGGGGCCGCGTCAGGGTTCATGGGCACCACCACCGGCGTGGGTGGTCCGCCCATGGCCCTGCTGTTCCAGCACACCGAAGGGACCCAGCTGCGGGCATCGCTGCTCCGCTTCTTCCTGTTCACCTCCTTCGTCGCCCTGGGCCTGCTCGGCGCCTTCGGCCAGGTCCATCGCCATGACCTGGCCCTGGCCGCCACCCTGGCACCTGGGACGGCAGCCGGGTTCCTGGTGGCTCCTCACCTGAGCCGGGTGCTCGACAAGGGCTACATCCGCCACGCCGTGCTGGTGGTGTCGGCCGCCTCGGCCACCGTCGTGCTCGTCCGCGGCCTGGCCTGACGGCGGCGGAAGCACCGGTAGGGTGCGCCGGTGCCCAGCTCCGAAGTCCTGGCTCTCGAGCACGTCTCGGTGCGGCGCGAGGACCGGTTGATCCTCGACGACGTCAGCTGGACGGTGTCCGACGAGCAGCGCTGGGTGGTGCTGGGCCGCAACGGATCGGGCAAGACCACGCTCATCCGCCTGGCCTCGCTCTACCTGCACCCTTCGGCCGGCACCGTCGCGCGTCCTGGGCGAGACGCTGGGGCGCACCGACGTGCGGTCGCTTCGGGCCCGGATCGGGCTGGCCAGCCCGTCACTGGGCGACCAGCTCCGTCGCGAGCTGACCCCGGTCGAGATCGTGATGAGCGCCCGCTACGCCGCCCTCGAACCCTGGTGGCACACCTACGACCAGGCCGACCGGGATCGGGCCCGCTCGATGCTGGACCGCATGGGCTGCGCCGCCCTGGCCGACCGGCCCTTCGGCGTACTGTCGTCGGGCGAGCGCCAGCGAGTGCTACTGGCCCGGACCCTGATGACCGAACCCGGTCTGGTCCTACTCGATGAACCCACCGCCGGCCTCGACCTGGGCGGGCGCGAGGAGCTGGTGGCCACCTTGGCCGACCTGGCCCGGGACCGTGCCACCCCGCCCACGGTCCTGGTCACCCACCACCTGGAGGAGATCCCGCCCGGGTTCACCCACGCGCTGCTGGTCACCGCGGGGCGGGTGGTGGGCTGCGGCCCCCTCGACGACGTGCTCCGAGCCGACACGCTGTCGGCCTGCTTCGGGCTGAACCTGGTGGTCGAGCGGTCGGACGGTCGTTGGAGCGCCGCGCGCCCACTGAGCCGGGCCAACACCCGCTGACGCCATTGCTCCAGGGTGGCTGCGGGCTGGGTTCAGCTGACCTGGGCGAGCAGGGCAGGCTTGGAACGCTCGATGGCCTGGCCCAACAACCGCTCGAGGACCCCGTCACCGAATCCACCGCCGTAGTGCAGGCGCATGACCAACCGGCTCCCGACCTCGGTGGGTTCCACGGTCGCATCGAGCACCCAGGGGCTGTGATCGCGGCCATCGTGTTCGCGTCGCTCGAAACGCACCACCCGGGGCGACTCACAGCTGGTGCGGACCATCCGCAGCCGCTTGGATCGCGCCAACGGGCCCAATCGCCCGCGCAGGTCCACCAGCCAGGCGGCGTCGCCGTCATCGGCCGGGTCGGCGGCCACCGCCTCGGCCCGCTCGACGATCTCCAACCACTGGGGATAGTCGGCCAGGTCATCGATGCGATCGAACAGCCGCTCGGGCGGGCAGGGCGCGTCCAGCTCGACCGACAGATCCACGCGCCCAAGTGTGACCGACCCGGGCTCGCGTCCCGAAATCCAGACCGGGTCGGTCGGGTCAGTCGGGTGGGTAGAGCGAGATGGGCGAGCCGACCCCCACGGGACTGCCGTCAGGGGCGCGGGGGAACCCGCCCGGCGTGCCCGGATCCACATCGGCCGGGGGGTCGGCCGGGTCACCAGCAGGCAGCGACAGCGCCGCCTGGCGGGCCGACCAGGCCGTCTTGAGAAGACCGTAGGCGTCGAGAACCTGGCCGTCGGGATTGTGGATCTCGAAGTGCACGTGGGGAGCGAGGGCGTCGCCGGTGCTGCCCACGAAGCCGATCAGCTGGCCGGCGGTGACCGTGTCGCCCTGGGACAGGTCGGGCGCGAAGGCGCTCAGGTGGGCGTAGTAGTAGCGATAGCCGCTGACCCCCTCGAGGAACACCGACAACCCGCCGAGCGGGTCCGAGCCACCGTAGGAGCTCAGCACGCCGTCCTCCACCGCCACCAGCGGCGCGCCGGTGGCGGCCATCACGTCGCAACCCTCGTGCCAGTGCTGTTCGCTGGTGCCCGACAGGCGGGCGTCACCGAAGGAGTCCACGAACCGGGTGGGACCCGCAACCGGGAACACGAAGCCGGGCACCCAGACGTGGCTGGCGTTCTCGAAGGACTCGAGCTGCCACTCGGCGGCCTGGTCGACCTGGATGGCCGTGGCCACCGTGGTCCGGGCGGTGCTGAGATCCTCGGTGATCCGGATGCCCTGGTCCAGTCGGGCCTGCAGCGGACCGCTGAGCGCGGCGCGGTCCGAGGTGTAGACACGGCTCTGCCCCTCGAGCTGCTCGAGCACCGAGTCGAGCATCGCCATGCCGATGGACAGATCCGATGGGACGGCGGATCCCAGCAGGTTGACCGAGGCACCGGCGCCGCCCTGCACGTACAGCGCGACCGCCTGCTCGGTGAGCAGCTGACGGGCCCGCAGCGCGCGCTCGAAACGGGCCCGGTCGCCGGCCGACAGCCCTCGGGTCTTGGCCGCGAACCCGCTCATGGCCGCCTCGGCCCGCGACTGATCGGACCGGGCTCGGGCCAGCGCGGCGTCGGCCTGGGCCTTCTGCACCTTGGCCTGGGCGATGGCCTCGGGCAGCGCCGCCTTGGCCGCCGGGTTGAACGGTGCCTGGGGTCCGAAGGCGCGGCCCACATCGTGCTCGTTGCCGTCGCCGGGCGGCAGGGTGGTGGCCGACCCCGGTGCGGTCCCGCCGGCGACCGGGTCGGTCGATGGGGTGGACGATCCCGGATCGGTGGTGTCGGTGGTCGACGAGCTGTCGGTGGTGCTGGTGGACCCGTCGGTGGTCGACGTGGTGCTGCCCACCGTTGTGGGCTCGACCGAGGTCGTGGTCTCGTCGGCCAGCGCGCGACCTCGGGCCACCACCCCCGAGCCGGCGGCTGCCACCACGCCGGCCACCACCACGGCTACCACCACGCCCAGGGCCAGCACCTGGGTGACCGCGGTGCGCCCGCCCAGGCAGGAGTCGAGTCCACGGCTCCGGATCACGATCCCGTACCGTACGCTCCAGGCGCGATGAGCGCCCCCTCACCAGGCCCCGACCACGACCCAGTGGCGCCCTCGCGCATGCCTCGCCGGCGCGGCTCGCTGCTGCGGGCCGACGTGGGCGGCGAGCAGGTGGTCTACGACCAGGATCGGCGTCACAGCTTCCGGCTCAACCGCACGGCCGGACTGCTCCTGGACCGCTGCGACGGCCAGTCCCGGGTCGGTGACGTGGTGGCTGAGCTGGCCCGGGCCTTCGCCGTGGATCCCGACCAGGTGGCCACCCAGCTGCGACGCACCGTGGACGCCTTCGTGGCCGACGGGCTGGTCGAGGATCCCAGCCGTGGGGCGCGGGCGCTGGCCCTCGAGCTGCATCGGGCCTGGGGCCCGCCCCCACCCCCCGCCGGATCGGCCGCGACCGAAGCCGGCCGCGACGCGGGCCCGGACCTCGACGCCGACCCGGCGACCGAGATGAACCTCGATGTCGCGTCGGATCGTCCCGCCGCCTGGCGCCGAGTGCTGGACCTGCTGGTCCGCTTCACCGCCGATGACCCGGAGCTGGCCGCCGAGCTGGACCGGGTGTTCGGATCCCTCCCCGACGACCCGGCACCCCACCGCACGGCCGTGGATCGACGGCGCTGGTACCACCTGAGCCGCACCGGCTCCGGCTCGATCGAGATCCGCCAGGGCACCCGTCAGGTGGGCGGAGCGACCTCGGCCGGCGCCGCCCTGTCCTTCACCCAATGGCACCTGAACCGCGAGGCGGTGGCCGGCGCGCTCGACCGGGTCCTGCTCCACGCCGGGGCCGTGCGCCTGGACGGGGGCGGTCTGGTCCTGCTCCCCGGCCAATCCAACGCGGGCAAGTCGACGCTGGTGGCGGGCCTGGTGCGAGCAGGTCGGGGCTACGTCACCGACGAGCTGATCGGCCTGGACCCTGGGACCGTGGTGGCCACCGGCTATCGCAAGGCCATCAGCCTCGACCCGGGAGCCTGGGACCTGTTCCCCGACGTGGAGCCCGCGTCCAGCGGGACCCGCCCAGAATGGTTGATCGACCCCACCCGGCTGCACCCCGACGCCCTGGCGGGCGACGACCGCGGGGAGGTCTCGCTGGTGGTGTTCCCCCGGTTCCAGGATGGCGCCGCCACCGAGGCCGAGCCGCTGTCACCCGCGCAGGCCCTGGTCGAGCTCATCCGCCACGATCCGGCCCCGGATCCCCTGGACCCGGCCGCCTTCGACACGCTGACCGAGCTGGTCCGGCGAACGCCCGCCTACCGCCTGACCACTGGGGATCTCGCGCCCGCGGTGGCCCGGGTGCTGACGCTGGCCGGCCCGGCCCGGTTCACCGGATCGGACAGCTGAACAACGGACCGGCCTCACCGCCGCCCTCGAGGGCGAGGAGCTGACCGCCGACGTCGAGGTCGGCGGTGTCGGTCGACCCGGCCGACACCGGGGCCACGCCGTTGGTCACCGGACGGGTGATGACCAGCGTGGCGCTCGTCCCCGAGGCCAGCGGGGCGGTGGGTGATCCATCGACCCACCACACGTGCCCGCCGTAGCGGACCAGACGCAGCACGACCGAGTTCGGTCCGCAGGGATGCTCGACCTGCACCGTGACGTGATGCCGGCTGCCGACGGCCAGATCGGGCTGTGCCAACCACGTCTGGTCGACCACGACCGCCACCGCGACGATCAGCACGACAAGGGCGACCGCCATGACCAGCACGACGCGGCGTCGTTGCCGACGCAGGGTGCGGGTCGACGAGATCCGCTCCGAGGGGCCACCCTCCGCCGATCCGGTCATGGCGCCAGCCTAAGGCCCGTCCGGGTCGCCGACCGGCGCTCAGCCGATGGGTCGGACACCGGACGGATCGATGACCACGCCCACCGTCGTCCCGACCGCCGGGCGATCTGCGCCCGGGCGTCGGGCCTCGAGGCGTTCCCCTGAGGGGAGCGACAGCCACACCTGGGTGTGGTCACCGCGGAAGGCGACGGCATCGACGGTGCCCTCCACCGCAGCCGGCCCGGGCGCGACCCCCAGCCCGATGGCCTCCGGGCGAATGAGCACCAGCGCGGGCGATCCCCCGGTCTCCACCGGGTCATCGAGATCGACCGTGGTCCAGCCCAGGTCGAGCCGGCCGCGCCGCCACACCGCCGGGAAGAGGTTGGTCAGGCCCAGGAAGCGGGCCACGAAGGCGTCGGCGGGCGCGGCCCACACCCGTTCGGGCGGACCCTCCTGCACGACCCGACCGTGGTCCATGACCACCACCCGATCGGCCAGGGCCAGTGCCTCGGCCTGGTCGTGGGTGACGTACATGACCCCGAGGGACAGCTCGGCGAACAGTGCAGACAGCTCGAGCACCAGGCGGTCGCGCAAGGTCCGGTCGAGCGCCCCCAGGGGCTCGTCCAACATGAGCAGCGCCGGCGACGGGGCCAGAGCCCGGGCCAGCGCCACCCGCTGGCGCTCCCCGCCCGACAACGTCCCGACCGCCCGATCCTCGAAGCCGGACAGCCCGACCAGCCCCAGCACCTCCGCCACCCGGGCCTGGCGGGCCGCGGGCCGGTCGCCACGCATGCGGAGCCCGAACGCGACGTTGGCGGCCACATCGCGATGGGGGAACAGGGCGTAGTCCTGGAACATCAGCCCGATCCCCCGCTGATGGGTCGGCACCTCGGCCAGATCCCGCCCGTCGAGCAGGACACGCCCGGCGTCGGGCGGGGTGAGCCCAGCCACGACCCGCAACAGACTGGTCTTGCCGCAACCGCTGGGGCCCAACAGGGCCACGATCTCGCCGTCGCCCACCTCCAAGCTCAGCCCGGCCAAGGCCGCTTCGCCGTCGTAGGCCAGCTCGACGTCCTCGACGCTCAACACGACGGCACCGGTCGGCCCATCAGAACTCGCCCAGCGAGCCGACCCGCACCCGGTCGATGAGCAGGACGACGAGCGCGGTCAGCCCCATGAGCAACGTGCTCAGCGCCAACGCCTGGCCCAGCTCCAGCGGTCCGGGTTGGCCGAGCAGCTGGTAGATGGCCACCGGCACCGTCGGGCGATCGGCGCGGATCACGAACACGGTGGCGCCGAACTCGCCGAGCGACACGGCGAAGGCGAAGCCGGCAGCCACCACCAGGGCCCGGAACACGATGGGCAGGTCGACCTCGCGCCACACCCGCCAGGGTGAGGCACCCAGGACAGCCGCGGCCGAGCGCAGGTCCTGGTCGATCGAGCGCAGGACCGGGGTGACGGTGCGGATGACGAACGGGATCCCCACCAGGGCCTGGGCGATGGGGACCAGCCACAGCGAGTCGCGCAGGTCGAACGGCCAGCGGTCCAGGGCGATGAGGAAGCCGAAGCCGACGGTGGCGGCCGAGGTGCCCAAGGGGAGCATGAGGGCGGCGTCGAACCAGCGCAACGCGCCACCACCGCCGCGTCGGGCGATGGCCCAGCTCGCGCAGCCACCCACCACCACGGCGAGGACGGTGGCCACCAGCGCGAACTCCAGGGAGTTCACGACCGCCTCGAGGGGCGACACGAACAGGGCGTTGTCGGTGCGGTTGGTGCCCAGCGCTCGCCAGGCGGCCAGTCCGCTGGCTCCCACCGTGGTGACCGACCGCCAGGCCAGCACCACCAACGGGGTGCCCAGCAGCAACCCCATGAGGGCCAGGGTGGCGATGACGAAGGCCCACTCGGCGCGCCCTCGCGGCCGGCGGGCCACCTCGCCTCGGGCCCGCAGCGCCCCGGCGGTGCCCTCACGTTGCTGGTGGCGGCCGTAGAGCACGAGGGCCAGCCCCACGCCCACCAGCTGCAGGATGGCCAGCACTGCGGCCACGTCGAGGTGAAGCAGATGGGTCGTCTGGTCGTAGATCTCCACCTCCAAGGTGCGGGCCCGGATCCCGCCCAGCAGGAGCACCACCCCGAAGGAGGTGAAGCAGAACAGGAACACGATCGACGCGGCCGCGGCGATGGCCGGCCGCAGGCGGGGCAGGGTCACCTCGAGAAAGGCGCGTCGCCGTGGACGCGCCCAACGTCCGGGCCGCCTCCTCGAGCCGGGGATCCAGGTTGCCCCACAGGCCGCCCACCGTGCGCACGACGACGGCCACGTTGAAGAAGGCGTGGGCGATCAGGATCAGCCAGATGCTGCCGCGCAGGTCCACCCCGAGGGCCCCACCTGGGCCCAGCAGGGCCAGGAAGGCCACCCCCACCACCACGGTGGGCAGCACGAACGGGACGATCAGCAACGCCCACAGGACCCGCTTGCCGGGGAACTCGAACCGACCGAAGAGCGCGGCCATGGGCAACGCCACCACCAGGGTCACCACGGTGGAGGCGGTGGCCTCCCACAAGGTGAACCAGGCCACCTGCCGATAGGCGGGATCGGACAGGACCTGACCGACCACCCCGAGGTCCCAGTGGTCACCGGGATGCAGCCCCCGACCGATGATGGCCGCCACCGGCCAGGCGAAGAAGACGCCCAGGAAGGCCAACGGCACCGCCACCGGCAACGCCCCCAGGAGGCGCCGACCCGAGCTGGTCAGTGGATCACCACCGCGGTCCACTGATCCACCCAGGTGGAGCGGTTGGCGCCCACCTGGTCGGGGGGCAGGTGCCAGATGGTGGCCGGCCGGGCGGTGTACTCGGCGAACAGCGCGGGCACGTGGGCCGCCGGGTTGACCGGCTGCACGTACATCTGCAACGGCATGTCCTGCTGGAACGGCACCGACAGCAGGAAGTCCACCAGAGCCCTGGCCGCGGCCGGGTGCTTGGCCCCTGCCAGTATCCCGGCGAACTCGACCTGTTGGTAGCAGGTGGAATCGATCACGCCGATGGGTGAGGTGGCCGGTCGGGGCGAGGCATTGATCACCGCGTACGCCGGGTCGGTGGCGTAGGACACCACGATCGGCTTGGTGCCCTTGCCGCCACCGCCGCTGAACGCGGTGTAGAAGGCCGTGTCCCAGCTCGCCTCTACATCGACCCCGTTGGCTCGCAACGCCTTCCAATACGCCTGCCATCCGCCGGTGGTGCTCGTGGCGGTGCCGGAGCCGGTGGAGCTGGTCGAGCCGACACCGTGGGCCGCGATGGTGGCCAGCAGGAAGGCCAGCCCCGGCGTCGAGGTGGACGGATCCTCGGTGACCAGCATCGACTTGTAGGTGGGCCGGGTCAGGTCGGCCAGGCTGGTGGGCGGGGCCACGCCGTGGCTGGCGAACCAGGCCTTGTCGTAGTCGACGCACACGTTCGCCTTGTCGATCGGGGTGACCCGGTGTCGGGGGTCGAGCTGGTAGCCGGAGGGCACCGAGACCAGCCCCGCGGCCCGATAGGGGGTGAACAGGTCGGCCTGGAAGGCGGTGGTGAGGGTGTTGTTGTCGATCCCGTAGAGCACGTCGCCCTCCGGGTCGGACTTGGTCAGCACCGCCTTGTTGACCACCTCCACACCGTCGCCGGCCTTGACCACCTGCACCTTGATGCCGGTCCGGGCCTCGAAGGCGGCCAGCACGGGCTTGGACACGGCGAAGGAGTCGTCGGTCAGCAGGCGGACGGTGCCCCCGATGCGGTTGCCGGTCGCGGTGGTGCCCGGCGCCGAGGTGGAGCTGGTCGACCCGCACGCCGCGGCCACCAGCGCGACCGCGACACCCACGCCGGCCATCATCAGGACCCAGGGGCGCGACCCCGTGGTCCACCTGGAGGGACGGGATCGCCACGTCGTGGACACAGGTACCTTGCCTTTGTTCATCGGATCCCTGTCGGGACGGGGGATATCGGAGGCTCGGGACCGGGGAAGATGGCCAGCAGCACCCCGTCGGTCAGCTCGATCGACACGTGATCGTCCAACACCTCGTTGCTGACGCCGCGGGTCGACGCCGGCTGGAGCGTCTCGCCCAGCAGCGGGTAGCGCAGACCGTGGGTGGTGATCCCCCGGGCCGGTCCGTTCACGGGCAACAGCGTGAGCAGCTCCCCGACCTGGGCGGGCACGACCAGTCGATCCCGCACCACGAAGACCCGGGCCGGTCCGACATGGGCGGACACACGGATGTGGGCGTAGGCGTCGTCGGTCAACGCCAACAACCCGCCCAGCAGGTGGTCGAGCCGGCCGCCCGCGCCGCCGGCCACCACGATCTCCGAGGGATCGGTGGCCGCGGCCGCGGCCATGGCCAACGCCAGATCGGTGGCGTCCTTGGCCGTGGGATGGCGCTCGACGCGAGCGCCGGACGCCTCGGCCCGGGTCAGCGCTACAGGATCGACCGAGTCGAAATCACCCACCGCCACGTCGATGGGCCAACCGTGGGCCTGGGCCTGTTCGACACCCGAGTCGGCGGCCACCACGAATGCCCCGGGCACCAGCCGGGCTGCAGCTTCGCCACGCAGCGGATCCCCACCCACGAACACCACCACGCGGGAGTGGTCGACCACTCGATCGGCCCCGACGCCCAGAGGGGACTCGCCGCCGTCGAGTGAGGCGACGTCTGCTGCGACGGGATCGGGGTCGTTCATGGAGCGCGCTGCCAGCGGTCGGTCGGACGGGACGCGAACACGGCGAAGCCCGGACATGATCTCCCTGCGCCGGCATTACCCGGATCAGGTCGTAACGGTCGGAGGATGCGATCCTCCCTCTCAGCCCATCAGGTCCGGGCTCCCGTGTTCTGGCGAAACCCTAACACCGGCGCCCACCCGCCGCCCGACCTCGTATTGGGCATCTTTGCGGTCGGATTCCGGCAATTTCCACGCCCAGATCGGCGGACGAGAACAGGCTATTGTGGAGTATCAGTATCTTTCATAGTGTTTCCCGCGTGACCGGTTCGGCGACTTCACTGGCGGCGGAGCAACTCGGCCTGGTGACCCACGAGCAAGCGCTGGCCGCAGGGCTCTCCAGCTCCGGCATCCACCGCCGTGTCACATCAGGTCAGTGGGAGCGCGTGCAGCCCGGGGTCTACGGCATCGCCGGGACGCCCCCGTCTTCCAATCGGTCCCTCCTGGCCGCCTGCCTGAGCGCGGGAGGGTTGGCGACGATCTCACATCGTTCAGCCGCCGCGCACTGGGGGTTGCGCCTGCCGGATCCGAGCCCGCTCGAGATCTCCCTGGACCGGGAACGGGCGACCGCGATCACCGGGGTCGAGGTCCACCGCTCGCGCGACCTGTCCGCCGACCACATCGTTGCGGACGGGCCGCTCCCGGTCACCACGCCCGCACGAACCCTCGTGGACCTCGGTCAGGTCGTGCCGTGGTACCTGGTGCGCAGCCTGCTCGAACACCTGCTGACCAGTCGGCTGGTCACCGTCGACCAAGCACGAGCGGCCCTGTTGCTGCACTCACGTCGCGGGCGACGGGGTTGCGGGGCGCTGCGTCACGTGTTGGACCAGCGGGCGCTGCTCGACCGCCCCGCCGACAGTGTCCTCGAAGCCGCGTTCGCCGACCTGTGCGTGGCGCAGGACCTGCCGCGACCCCACTACCAGTTCGTGATCTTCACGCTTGGGGTCGCCCGCCGCATCGACTTCGCCTACCCCGAACTTCGTCTGGGGATCGAGGTGGACGGATTCGAGACGCACGCAACCGCCGTCGGCTTCGTGTCCGATCGGATCCGGGCCAACGAGCTGACGCTGCTGGGCTGGACCGTGTTGCACTTCACCTGGGCTCAGGTCATCCACCAGCCGGCGCGGGTGGCCGCGATCATCCGCCGGGCGCTGCGTCTCCAGGAAGCGGATCCGGGTCACATTCAGAACTGGGCATGAATACTGCCGGTTTCCGGCCGCAAAGATGCCCAATTTCGCGAGGGATGGCCGGGGTCAGCGGCGGAGGAGGTCCTTGGCGATGGCGATGATCTGCAGCTCGTCGGTGCCGGCGTAGATCTGCAGCACCTTGGCGTCGCGGGCCAGCTGCTCGACGTGGAACTCGGCCATGTAGCCGTTGCCGCCGTGCACCTGCACGGCTTCGAGCGCCACCTCCATGGCGGCCTGGGCCGAGTAGAGCTTCATGGCCGACGCCTCGGCCAGCGTGAGGCTCTGCCCGGCGGCGCCCATCTCGATGGTGCGGAACACCAGGTTCTGCACGTTGAGCCGGGCCACCTCCATCTTGGCCAGCTTGTGCTGGATGAGCTGGAACTCGCCGATGGGCTGGCCGAACTGCACGCGGTTCTTGGCGTACTCGACGCTCAGCTCGAGGCACTGCTCGATGATCCCGAGCGCCATGGCGGCCACGCCCGAGCGCTCGATCGGGAACGTGTCCTTGGCCCCCTCCCGGCCGCCGGCCGGGACGTCCTCGGTCTCGCCGATGAGCCGGTCGCGACCCGACCCGCACGTCGGTCAGGAACAGCTCGCCGGTGGGCGAGCTGTGCATGCCCATCTTGCGCAGCGGCTTCGACTGCTCGAGGCCCGGGCATGCCCCGTGTCGAGGACGAAGCTGAGGACCTTGCGCTCCGCCGGCGGGTTGCCCTCGTCGAGCTTGCAGATGAACACGATCGTGTCGGCGTAGGGGCCGTTGGTGATGAACGTCTTCGAGCCGTTGAGCAGGTACTCGTCGCCGTCGCGCCGGGCCGTCGACAGCATCGACCCGAACGCGTCGGAACCCGAGTCGGGCTCGGTGATGGCCCAGGCCCCGATCTTGTCCAGGGTCAGCAGGTCGGGCACCCACCGCTCCTTCTGGGCGATGGTGCCCCGGCTGTTGATGGCGGCCGAGGTGAGCCCCATGCGCACGCCCATGGCCGTGACCATGCCTGGGCAGTAGCGGCAGAGCTCGATGATCGGGATCAGCGTGAGCGAGGCGTCGCCGCCGCCCTGGCGGCCGGGCGCTCGGGCGGGGTCTCGCCCTTGGCCACGGCCTCGGCCGCCGCCCGCTCGAACTCGATCTGCCGCTTGAAGCGCTCACGGGCCATCTGGTCCATGCCGAAGGTGGAGAAGAGCTTGCGCAGCACGTCGTAGGGCGGCAGTGTCGCCGTGCTCGAGCTCCTCGATGTTGGGCGCGATCTCGGCCTCGACGAACTGGCGCACGGCGTCGCGCAACATGAGCTGCTCATCGCTCCAGCGGTACATGGTCACTCTCCTCGGTGGTCCCGGGATGCTCGGAATCGGTGCGGGAGGGGTGTCGATGGGGGTCTCGCCGGCTCCCCTAGACTCTCGCAGCCACCACAACCTAACCGCCGGGCAACTGCTGACGAGGCGGCACTGACCAACGGATGACCAGGGACGAGCATGGGCGCACGCAAGCGAGTACGTGGGTGACCGACCCGGCGTCGTCCGAGCCCGTCCCCCAGCCCTCCACCCGGGGGCGTTTCCCCCACTTCCCGGCGCTCGACGGGCTTCGCGGTCTGGCGGTGCTGGCCGCGGTGGCGTTCGACCTCGGGACCCACTGGGCCAAGGGTGGCCACCTCGGGATCTCGACGCTGTTCACCCTGACCGGATTCCTGGCCATGGCCAGCCTGTTGGCCGAGCGGGGGGACGGCCATCCCATCCGTCTGGGCCGGTTCTGGAACCGGCGCATCCGCCACGTCCTGGGGATGTCGCTGGCCGCGCTGGCCGTGGCCGTCGTGTTCGCCGTCACCGCCGCGGCCGCCATCCAGCGCCACAACCTGGCCTTCGACGGCATCGCCTCCCTGGCCTCGGTGGCCAACTGGCGCTTCATCGCCGCCCATGCCCCGTTCGCTCCGCCCGCCACGCTGTCGTCGCCGGTGCGCCAGTTCTGGGCCCTGGCCGTGCTCGGCCAGGTCCTCGCTGGTGGTCTCCGGGCTGACGGTGGGGCTGGTGGAGCGGAGCCAATGGACCCGCCAGCGCCTGGGCGCCCTGCTGGCCGGCCTGGTGGTCGTCTCCACCGGCCTGTGCATCGTCCTGCACCACTCGACCGCACGCGTGCTGTACGGCACCGACACCCGCGCCGCCGAGGTGCTGGTGGGCTGCCTGTTGGCGCTGGTCATCTACGACCCACGGGTCACGATCCGCCTGGCCATGCCCGGTCCGGTCCGGGACACGATCAACGCCGCGGGCGTGGTCGGCCGGCCTCGTGCTGGTCGTGGTGTGGATGACCGTGGCCCCCACCGAACAAGTACCTGCTCATGGGCGGGCTGCTGCTGGTCGCGCTGGTGTCGGCCACCGTGGTGCTGGCCTCGATCGTGCCCCACGGTCCCGTCCCCTGGCTGCTCGAGCACCCCACCGCTGCAGTGGCTGGGCCGGGTGGCCATCGCCCTGTACCTGGTCCACTGGCCGGTCTTCGTGTGGATCGACCGCGCCCACACGTCGCTGACCGGCAACAGCCTGATCGCCGCCCGCCTGGTCGTGTCCGCCGTCGGGGCCGTGATCCTCCAGTTCGCCTATGAGTGGGCTCGCCGACACGAGCAGGTTCGTTCCGCTCCCGGTCGCGGCCGTGCCGAGGCCCGACTGGCCGCAGCTGGGGTGGTGGTGACGGTGGGGGCGCTGCTGGCCACCACCCTGACCGGTCCCGCCGTGGGCTCCACCGTGCTGGAGGCCACCGGCAAGGCGCCGGCCTCCACGTCGACGACCACCGCTGGCGCCGCTGCCCGTGCCCACCGTCGCCTTCTACGGCGACGCCCTGGCCTCCACCCTGGAGGCGAGCGCCAAGTCCTGGGCGGCGCGCACCGGCAAGATCAAGGTGGTGGAAGGGGTGGCGTCGCCCACCTGCGGGATCGATCGCGACGAGTTCATCCAGGACGACACGGGTGCGGCCGTTCCCCTCCCGGCCGAGTGCAGCACCTGGGACACCCAATGGGCCACGGCCACCGCCACCAACAAGCCCGACATCGCCGTGGTGGTCACCGGCATCAGCGAGCTGGCCGACCATCGCCAACCGACTGACACCGCGTTCACGGGACCGGGAGACAAGGGCTACGACTACACACTGCTACCTGCTGATGCACAAGGCCGTGGAGGCGCTGACCGCGTCAGGCACCAAGGTGATCTGGCTGAACCTGCCGAACTTCCAGACCGGTTCCGGAGCCGCGTTGGCCTCGAACCGGGTGGCCGCCTTCAACACCCTGCTCACCACGCTGGGCACCGACATGGCCGGCAAGGTCACGGTGGCCGGCCTGGGGGCCTGGGTGGCGGCCAACGGCGCCTCTCGTGCCGAGCCCACGCAGAACGGCTGGGGGGCGGCCGCCGCCGACCACGTCGTGGCCGACTACCTGGCCGGTCAGATCGCCGCGGTCTGGCGCGCCGCGCACACCCCCGGACCGACCACGACCACGACCACCGCTCCCGGCGCACCGACCACCTCGATCAGCATCCCCCCGGCTCCGGCGGGGGTCGGCGGGATCACCAAGACGACCAGGACGACCACGGCCCCGAAGGCCTCCGGATCCAAGACCACGAAGACGACGAAGGCCGCCTGATCCCGACCAGCCCGATCCCCGGATTTCCGGGTCGGTTTGGTACCGTCGTCGGGTCCGACCCATCTTTGTGGGCGGGGTCGGTGCGCCATGTCGGGACGCCGGCCGGAAGGCTCGTCGAACGGATCGGTTGGTGCCCGCATGGGTTGCCCAGGATGGTTTGAGGGGTCGATGAACTCGCATCGGTGGTCAGGTGACGCTCGCTGACACCAAGGCGTCAGACGGCGAGGTGACCGCGCTCGCCGACTCCTCACGCCGTCCTCGACCGGCGGGGCCCCGGCCGAGGACGCCCGACCCGTCGCCGCCACGCGCAACCGTCTCCCCCACTTCCCCGGCCTCGACGGGCTCCGGGGGGTGGCCGTCATCGTGGTCCTGCTGCTTCCACGGCGGGTTCTCCTGGGCCGTGGGCGGCTACCTGGGCGTGTCCACCTTCTTCACGCTCTCGGGTTTCCTGATCACCTCGCTGCTGCTGGCCGAGCGGACCGTCACCCGTTCGGTCGACGTCCGCCGGTTCTGGGTCCGCCGCGTCCGCGAGACTGATGCCGGCGGCGCTGGCCGCGCTGACCCTGGCCGTGCTGTTCGCCCATCTTCGCCGGCACCGCCGCCCAGCAGCGGAACCTGGCCGGAGACGTGGTCAGCCGCGCTGGCCGACGTGGCCAACTGGCACTTCATCTTCTCCCACCAGTCCTACGCCGACCTGTTCTCCGGCCCGTCACCGGTGCTCCACTTCTGGAGCCTGGCCATCGAGGAGCAGTTCTACCTGGTGTTCCCGCTACTGGCCTTCGTGGTGCTGGCCAAGTGGCGCTGGAATCGGGAGCGCCTCGGCGGTCTCTTCGTGGCGCTGATGGCCGCCTCGCTGTGCACCACGCTGTTCCTGGGCTTCTCCCACGACCGCATCTACTACGGCACCGAGACCCGCTCGTTCGAGCTGCTGGCCGGGGCCCTGCTGGCCGTGCTCATCTACAGCCGCCGCGTCACCGGCCGCCTGGCCCGACCCGGCGGACGGCGCACGGCCGTGGCCGCCGCCGGGGCCGTGGCCCTGGCGGTGTGCGTGGTCCTGTGGGCCCGGACACCCGAGACCGCCGACTGGCTCTACCGGGGTGGACTGTCGGCCTACTCGGGCCTGTCGGTCCTGATCATCCTGGCCACCATCATCCCCTACGGCCCCGTGGCCGCCCTGCTGTCGACGCGGGGCCTGCGACGGGTGGGCATGCTCTCCTACGGGGTGTACGTCTACCACTGGCCCATCTTCCTGTGGGTCGGCGCCCTGCACCTGGGCCTGGGGCAGTGGCCGCGCTTCGGGGTCGAGGTGGCCATCACCTCGGTGGTGGCCGTCGCCTCCTACTACTTCCTCGAGCTGCCCATCCGCCGGGGCGAGCTGCCCTTCGGCCTCGGACGTGAGGGCTTGGCCCGCCGCTGGAACCTGGCCTGGTCCATCCCGGTCGCCTTCCTGCTGGTGGGGGTCGGTGCGCTGGCCGTCAGCGCCGCCGCGCCGCCACCGGTCTTCGACTTCGCCGCCGCCCAGCGCAAGCTGGAGCACCTGGGCGCGGGCAAGCCCCGGGCCAAGGCGGTCAAGGCCTCACCGACGGGGCCGCTGACCCCGCTGCCGGTGGCCAAGGTGGCCGCCTTCGGCGATTCCACCGCCCTGGTGGTGGGCAGCGGCATCAACGACGCCTCGGCCAGCACCGGGGGCGTGGAGGAGGTCAGCGGCGGGGCCTGGGTCGGTTGCGGCCTGGGCATCGGTGGCAACTACCGCTCGACGGTCGATCCGAGCTACGCCGGGCCCACCCGGCCCGAGTGCAACGCCTGGCCCACCACCTACGCCCGGGTCATCAGCCAGAACCAACCGGATCTGGCCGTCGTGCTCGACGCCCCCTGGGACGTGATGGACCGCCGCCTGGTCGGTGACACCAAGTGGCGCAGCTTCGGCGACCCCGTCTACGACCGGTGGTTCCTGTCGGAGATGGTGCAGGCGGTGAAGGTGCTGAGCGCCGGCGGGGCCACCGTGGTGTGGCTGACGTCGCCGCCAGTGAGCAACATCCCGGCGCGCACCACCCGCCTCAACCAGCTGATCGAACAGCTGCCCAAGCTGCTGCCCGGCAAGGTCGTGGTGCTCCACTTCGCCCAGTACCTCAGGTCCACCGGCAAGGACGCCCAGCTCCGACCCGACGGCATCCACCTCAGCGGCCCGGCGTCGGAACAGGTGGCCCAGACCTGGCTGATCCCCCAGCTGCTGAAGGTGTGGGCGCGGTCTACACGGCCAGGCCGGCCACGGGCACGGCGGCGGCCACCCCCACGACGGTCGGCCAGGCCGCCTCGGGGAGCTCCGGCGCCTCGATCCACAGCTGAGGCCCGGTCCGGCTCAGATCAGGTGCCGTAGTCGAGCCACACCCCCTGCGGGGGTCGCTGGCCCACGCTGGGTGCCGACCAGTTGCAAACGCCGGAGGGGAAGATCTGGGCCAGCCGCTGGCGTTGGGCGGCGCTGAAGGCCACCGAGTACGTCGCCTTGGTGGTGGGCTCGAGCTGGCACTTCAGGACGTCGTCGCGCTGAGGTGCACCCGCCGCGGTGCGGGGATCACCGTGGACCGGGTAGGCCGTGGTGCAGGCATTGGTGCCCTGGTAGGTGTGCGGTCCGCGCACCACCGTGCCGTCGGGGGTGGTGCACTGGTCGACCGCCTTCGCGGGCCGGGCCGCGGTCAGCTTGGCCGGTGCCGACGGACTGGTCGGATCGGTGCGGGCCGCGGTCAGCCACTGGTCGAGCAGCACGATCTGGTTGGTCACGTTGTTGAGCGAACCGGCCAACTGGGCGTCGAGCCCGCCTTGGCTGGTCGGGCCGGGCACCGTCCAGATCAACAGGTTGGGATCGGTGTGCCGTTGCGGGTCAGGCGATCGCGGATGGCGAACTTGCGGAAGCTGTCGTGGATGTCGCCGATGGGGTCGTCGTAGGGGTTGGTCAGGATGATGGGCACGTTCCACAACGCGCCGCCCTCGTCCACCCCGCCCTTGCCATAGGCGTTGGCGAAGGCCTGGGTGGGCCCGACGGTGCGGGCCGGCACCGGGTTGCCGTTGGGGTCGTAGCCGCCCACGTGCTGGTTGAGGTCCAGGAACTGGTCGACGGTGATGGTCCCGGCGTTCAGCGCCTTCAGCCCGTACTGGACGCCCACGTTGTCCACCGGACGGTAGGCGTAGCCGGTCTGGGGATCGGTGCCCAGCACGTTGATGTTGCCGTCCTGGAGGGTGCAGCGCACGCCCTTCGGGTTGGTCGCCGCGTTGAAGATCTGGTCCGCCGGCACGGTGGCGCCGCAGCTGTCGGCCCGGATCTCCTGGCCGAAGCTGGCCTGCCACAGATCACAGGTCTGGTCGGTGGCGTGGCCGTTGACGGCGGTGCGCTGCGCCGGGGTCAGGGTCGATCCGCCCGCCTGGTAGTAGTGGTTCAACAGGGTGCAGTCGCTCACCCCAGCGCTGATGGTGATGGCGTCGGGGAAGGGCAGCTCGGGTGACAGGCCGTCGAGCAGGCCGGGGTAGTCCTGGGCGATCTGCAGCTGCTGGATCGACCCGCCCGATCCGCCGTCCCCGATGGTGAAGACCGGGTCGCCGTAGGTCTCGATGAAGTGCTGTCTGACCATCATGGTGACCTCGGCCGACAACATGGCGTTGCAGGCCGACTGGAAGGTGTTGAGCGTCGAGGTGGTGACCGCGTAGCCGAGTGACAGCAACTTGGGATCGAGCACGCCGGTGAAGTTCGAGCCCTGGCTGTAGGTGGTGCCACACCCGCCGCCGTAGCGGTACACGAGCCGCCCGTTCCAGCCCGGCCCGGCCAGCGGGCTCGAACCTTGGCCGGCAGGGCCGTTGGCGTGGGGGAAGCCGGCAGGGTCGAGGATGGCGATCTCGTAGATGGAGCGGTCGATGACGCCTTTCTCGTCCCGGACGATGGCGGGGACGGAGGTGCCCCTCACCGTGACGTGGGCCACGTCGGCCGGCACCGCGTCTCCCGACAGCGGCTTCACCGTGCCGTCGGTGCTCACGTAGTCCCAGGTGACCTTGGTGGGCACGGTGCAGTCCGGCGGGCTGGACGCACCCAGCCCGGCCGCCGCGGTGGTGCAGGCGAAGGGGGTCTGGCGCGGCCCGGAGAAGACCGGGCCGTCGAGCCGAGTGGTTCACCACCGTCAGCGACGCCGAGGAGCCACCGACCGAGGCCACCACCTTGGTGCTCCCCGACAAGCCCGTGATCAGGCCCTCCCGCGCTGCCTGCGGGGAGGGTCGTGGCCGGCTCGGTCCGGTCGAGGTCCTTGGTGACGTCCTGTCCCCCGGCCGTCACCTTCAGCCCGGGCGGCGAGGCCGGGGCGTGGGTGGTCGCCCCCTTGACCCGCACCCGCACCAACACCTGGCCCCCGCTCACGTAGGGGGCCGGGGCTGACAAGGTGGTCAGCGTGACCTTGCCGTCGGGGGAGGTGGCACTCGACGTGGGCCCGGTCACCTTCGAGGAGGTGGTCTGGGCTGCACCGGTGGTGGCGGGGCTCGAGCCGGGCGAGGAGCTGGAGCTCGAGCACGACACCGCCACCAGGGCCGCCACCACCCCGATGACCAGGATCGATGCCCGCGGGGCATGTCCCCGACTCGCTCTGGCGCGGATTCGGGGCCCTCCGGGAGCGCGAGTCGACGCCAACGGCCCGGCTTGGCGGGCCCGCCGATGGAACTCGGGCTGGTGGTCGGATTGGTCGGTCATGGTCCGCCTCATCTCCACTAGGGGGCGGACGATGTCGTCGCCTGCGTCGTGGTCGTCGTCGTGGTCGGCTTTGTCGTCGTGGTGGTCGTGGTCGGCGGCGCGGTGGTCGTGGTGGTCGGCGGCGCCGTGGTGGTCGTGGTGGTCGACGCGGTGGTGACGGTCACCGGCAGGGTGGTCGTGGTGGTGGCCTGGGTGGTGGTCGTGGTCGACGACGTGGGCAGCTCACTGGTGCCGGTCACCGTCGACGGACTCGACGTCGAACCCTTGTGGGTCAGGGCCAGCACGCTCAACACGATGGCGCCGGCCACCACCAGCACCGCCAGCACGATCACCACGATGCCCAGAGGCGTCGACCAGACCGACGGCTCCCCGTCGTCGGGGGGCCTCCCCCGTAGCCCCCGTCACCGCCGGTTCCGCCGCCGCCTCCGGCGCCCTGGTCGGGGTCGGCCACGCCCGGATCGACCACCCACTGCTGCGAAGCAGGGCCCGCGCCGGCGACGCCGGCGGGCACGGCCTGGGTGGGGTCGGTGACCGGCGGAATGGCTCGGGTCGGCTCGTCGGCCTCGCTCATGGTGCTCCTCGATACATGGTCGACCGAGCCTAGGCCAGTCATCTGACCGACAGGCCGCTCCCCACCACCGGCGATGATCGGCGGTATCCCCGTGGTGGGTATGGCTGCGGTACTCTCCGGGTGTGACGAACGTCCGTTCGATCTCCGGCCGGGGCGAGACCTGGCACCCGTCGCTGTTCGGCCTGGGTGCGCCCGAGGCCGACCCGAGCTTCGACTCGCTGGTACGCCGGCCCCTGGCCCAGGGCGCCTGGGTGGACCACGCCCCGGGCTGGGTGCACGGCTCAACCGAGCTGTTCGAACGTCTGGTGGCTCGGCTCGGCTGGTCGGCCCGTCAGGTCAGGATGTACGGCCGACTGGTCGACGAGCCTCGACTGACCGCGGGCTGGCCGGGTCCCGGGATCGATCCGGTGGCGGGGCCGGTGGTGGAGCAGCTCCGCGCCCTGCTGTCGGGCCGCTACGGCGTGGCTCTGCGCTCGACGTGGGCCAACCTGTACCGCGACGGGGCCGACAGCGTGGCCTGGCACGGCGACCGGGTGCTGCGCGACCTGGACCGGTCACTGGTGGCCATCGTGTCGCTGGGCGAGCCCCGGCCCTTCCGGCTGCGACCCACCGGCGGGGGCGCATCGGTGGGATTCGACCTGGGGGCGGGCGACCTGCTGGTCATGGGCGGCAGCTGCCAGCGCACGTGGCAGCACTCGGTGCCCAAGGTCCGCCGGGCCGGGCCCCGGCTCAGTCTCTCGTTGCGGGCTGAGCGTCGCGGCCCCGACGACCGGGGCGTCAATCGGCAGTCGTGAGCCCGATCGGGCAGGACACGCCCGTGCCGCCCAGGCCGCAGTAGCCGTTGGGGTTCTTGGCCAGGTACTGCTGGTGGTAGTCCTCGGCGAAGTAGAAGGTCGAGGCCTCGGCGATCTCGGTGGTGATGGCGCCGTAGCCCTCGGCAGCGAGGCGCTTCCCGAAGGCCGCGGCCGACTCCTCGGCCAGCTCCAGCTGGCGCGGGCCGTTCGTGTAGATGGCCGATCGGTACTGCGTGCCCACGTCGTTGCCCTGGCGCATCCCCTGGGTCGGGTCATGACCCTCCCAGAACACCTTGAGCAGCGCCTCGTAGCTGACCTGCGCGGGGTCGAACACCACCAGCACGGCCTCGGTGTGGCCGGTGCGTCCCGAACACACCTCCTCGTAGGTGGGGTTGGGCGTGATGCCCCCGGCGTAGCCCACCGCGGTGATCCAGACCCCGGGAAGCGACCAGAAGGCCTTCTCCGCGCCCCAGAAGCAACCCATGCCCACCACCATGGTCTCGTCGCCATCGGGGTAGGGCGGCGCCAGGGCCCGTCCGTTGACGTAGTGGGTGGCCGGGATGGGCATCGGCGTGTCCCGACCAGGCAGGGCCTCATCGGCCGTGGGCAGCTCGAGCTTGCGGGATCCGAACATGACGTCCTCCTGGGCGAGTCGAGCCCACGCTAGCGAACCTCCTGCCGTTCCTGTCCGGAACAGAGACATCCCTCCCGGGAGTCATTCGAAGCGCTGGCCCATGGATCGGATGACCTCCATCAGGTTGCCGGGCGAGTCCGGGGCGTCCTCGCCGGGCGTGTAGGTCACCGCCTCCAGGTGCCCGGTCCACGGGAACGGGCCGAATCGCCGGTACAGGTCCCAGTCCACCGGGGAGCGCCGGTCGATCCCCACATCGATCCCCTCGAACGGGGCCATGCCGTAGAGCAGGGGAACGCCCTCGAGACCGCCCCGCGCCCGGCCGTCCACCACCAGCGTCACCGTCCACGTTCCCCCGCCCGCCGCCTCGAGCACGGCCTCGAGGCGGCGGGCACCGATGGGCACGGTCCCGCCCGAGAGGCGCCGCATCCGACCCCGGCCGTCGTTGTGCACGAACCACAGCTCACCGTCGAGCACGTAGAGGGCGTACCCGCTCCCCTGGTCGCCGTGGGCCACCAGCACGCCCTGGTCGCCCGTGCCGAACACCAGCTCGGCGGTGATGGTCACCGACCGGAACCAGACGAGCTGCACGGAACGCCACCGCTCCAACGTCGGGGTGCCGGCCACGATGCGTACCGGCTGGCGGAAGACCTCGCTGCGCTCCGGACGGATCAGGTAGCGGATGGCACTGCCCTCGTCGAGGGGATAGATCTGGTGGGCCCACGCCTCGCGCTCCCAGGTCTCGATCATCTCGGCCCGGCGGGTCGGCTCGGCCGCCGAGCGATCCTCCAGCTCGACCGGGTCCTGGCCCAGGTCGTAGAGCTCCCACTCGTCGTCCGTGAACGGGGTCAGCGGCTGGTGGAGGGTGACCACCTCCCAGCCGTCGCGGTACAGGCCCCGATGGCCGTTCATCTCCTCCACGGTGGTGTGGTGCCCGCTCGGCGCACCCGGGTCGGTCAGGGTGGCCACGAAGCTCGACCCGGCCAACGGGAGCGGCTCTGCCGGCGCGTCGGGTCGGGCCGGGTCGCCGCGGCGACGGTCCGGTTCGATCCCGACCAGCTCGCACAGGTGGGCAGCAGATCGGTGACATGGGTGTACTGGCGTCGCCACCGGGGCCCCGCTTGGGCGCCGAGGCCCCCGCCGGGCCACGAGAGGATGAACGGCACCGTGTGCCCACCGGCATGGGTGTTGATCTTGTAGAGCCGCCACGGCGTGTTGGAGGCCATCGCCCAGCCCCGCGGGTAGTGCGGCGTGGTCTGGGGGCCTCCCAACAGGTCGAGTCGGGCCCGGTCGGCCTCCACGTCGTCGCCCTGGAGCAGGTGCACGTAGTACGAGGAGGTCCCTGTCACCTCGCCTTCGCGCGACCCGCCGTTGTCGGACAGGAAGATCACGATCGTGTTGTCGCGCTCGCCGAGCTCGTCGAGGGCGCCGAGCAGGCGACCGACGCTCTGGTCGATGCTGTCGACCATGGCCGCGTAGACCTCCATGTGGCGGGCGAACAGCTCGCGTTCCTGGTCGCTCAGCTCGTCCCACGGCGGTCACGTCGTGGTCGGCCTCGGTGTTGCGCGGTGCCAGCGGGGTGCCCGGCGGGATCACGCCGAGCTCGAGCTGGCGGGCGTGGCGACGCTGGCGCAGGTCGTCCCACCCGGCGTCGTAGCGGCCCCGGTAGCGGGCGATGTCGGCCGCCTTGGCGTGCAGCGGCGCGTGCACGGCCCCGTGGGCGAGGTAGAGGAAGAACGGCTTGTCGGGGTTCGAGGCCTTCGACTCACGGATCATGGCGATGGCCCGGTCGGTGAGGTCGTCGGTCAGGTAGTAGTCGTCGGGGTAGCGATCGACCAGCACCTGGTGGTTGTCCTCGGTCGAGGCGGTGCGGCTGGTGCAGGTTGGTGAACGCGTCGAGGAAGCCGTAGAAGCGGTCGAAGCCACGTTGGCAGGGCCACGAGTGCTGGGGGCCGGCGGCGGAGATGTCGGAGTCCTTGGCCAGGTGCCACTTGCCCACCATGAAGGTGGCGTAGCCGTTGGCGCGGAGGATCTCGGGCAGCGTGGCGGTGGTGGCCGGCAGTTCCATGGCGTAGCCGGGGAATCCGGCATCGGAGTGGGCCACGGTGCCGAACCCGGCCAGGTGGTGCTGCACCCCCGTGAGCAACGAGGCGCGGGTGGGCGAGCACATCGGGGTGACGTGGAAGTTGGAGTAGGCGCAGCCCGTCTCCCGCCAGCCGATCGAGGTTCGGGGTCTCGATCTCAGAGCCGAAGCAGCCCAGGTCGGCGTAGCCGAGGTCGTCGGCCAGGACGATCACCACGTTGGGTGCACCCGCCGGGGGTGTGGCCCTCGGCGGCCACCAACCTTCGGATCCGGCGAAGGTGCGCCCCACCCGGCCTTCGAAGCCGGCGTAGGCCGGACCCTGGTCCTCGTCTGACATCGACCGGCATCCCCCTGTGGTTCCCGGGGCGGTGCTCGCCCGGCGCGATGGCCTCCCCTAGGGTGGCCGTCGAAGGCCGCACGCTACCGCGGCGCCCACGACACCTGACCACCCGGCAGGTGGAGGAGTTCGCATGCCCCGCCCAACCCGTTCGAACCGTTCGAACCGGCGCGACCCGCGGTCACGCCCGCGGATGGCGGTGCCGATCCTCCTGCTGGCCTTGGCCGTCGGCGTCGGTGCGGCCGCCTGCAGCTCGTCGGGCCGCCAGGGACCGGGCCCCTCCGCACCCTCGACCCCCACCACCTCCAGCGGGTCCTCGAGCTCGTCGCGGGTCCCGCCCACCACCGCGGCCCGCACCACCACGACCACGGGTGGGACCACCAGCGTCGTCGGCCAGCACGTCGACCACCGACGCACCCACCTCCACCACCACCAACTCGTCCACCACGACCAGCGAATCGACCACGAGCACGACCGAGCCAGCCACGACCACCACCAACTCGTCGACCTCCACGTCGACGTCCACCTCGACCTCGGAGGCCACCACCACCTCGGTCGTGCCCGCCACTGTGCCCGACAGCGAGAAGAAGGCGCCGTGGCTGGCCCTCGGCCTGGTGGCCGCGCTGCTGGCGCTGCTCGGACTGGTCGCCCTGCGACACCACGCCAGCCAGGTGAGCTGGTGGGCCCAGGTGGACACGCTGGGACGAGACGGCCAGGCCCTCGTCGATCTGGGACGGGCAGGCCCGGCCGCCATCGATCCGTCCCAGCAGGTGGCGCACTGGAGCGCGTTGGAGCAGCGGGCACAGGCCCTGGGGACGGCCACCGCCGCGGTGCGCGCCGACGCCCCCGATGCAGCCACCCGTGAGGTACTCGACGACTTGGGCCGTTCCTCGGACCAGTACCTCAGCTCGATCCGCAGTCGTCCGTGCGCTGCGCATCGGCCCGCCGGCTCCCACCGCCGAACAACTCGGGTTCGCCGACGCGGAGGCCGGGCAGCGCCTGACGGTGGTGGCCGGCCACCTCGCCCAGCTGGCGCAGCTGGCCGCACCGCACCGCAAGGCACCCTCCTCGTGACCGACCCGCCCCCCGATCGGGCGAACGGGCGGTCCGACGGTTGGCAGGACGAGATCGACGAGCTGCACCGCCGCGAGAGGCTGGCGCACGCCATGGGCGGCCCCGACAAGATCGAGCGGCAGCACGCGGGCGGCAAGCTGACGGTGCGCGAGCGGCTCGACGCGCTGCTCGACCCCGGGTCGTTCCACGAGATCGGGGCGCTGGCCGGCAAGTCCCGCTACGGCGAGGACGGCGCACTGGTCGAGTTCACCCCCAGCAACTTCGTGATGGGTCGGGGGCGGATCGACGGTCGGGCCGTGGTGGTGGGCGGCGACGACTTCACGGTGCGGGGCGGCGCCGCGGACGCGGCCATCTGGCAGAAGCAGGTGTACGCCGAGCAGATGGCCCACGAGTTGCGGCTGCCCCTCGTGCGCCTGGTGGACGGCACGGGCGGTGGGGGTTCGGTCAAGTCCCTCGACACCGATCGACGGACATACGTCCCACCTCTGCCCGGCTGGCATCACACCATCGAGAACCTCGCCACCGTGCCCGTCGTGGCGCTGGCCCTGGGCTCGGTGGCGGGGCTGGGGGCCGCCCGAGTGGTCAACAGCCACTACTCCTTGATGGTCCGCGACACCTCACAGGTGTTCGTGGCCGGGCCCCCGGTGGTGGCCCGGGTAGAGGCGGCCATCACCAAAGAAGAACTGGGCGGCGACCACATCCACGGCCGCAACGGCGTGGTGGACGACGTGGTGGACAGCGAGTCCGAGGCCTTCGAACGGACCCGCCGCTTCCTGTCCTACCTGCCCTCCTCGGTCCACGAGGTGGCGCCCCGAACGCCATCCACCGACGATCCCGAGCGGGCCGACGACTGGCTCGTGTCGGCCATTCCCCGCTCGCCCCGACAGGTCTACAAGATCCGACCCATCATCGAGTCGTTGGTGGACACCGACACCTGGCTGGAGATCGGTGCCGGGTGGGGGCGGGCGGCGGTGTGCGGGTTGGCCCGCTTCGACGGCTGGCCGGTGGCGGTCCTGTCGTCAGACCCGTACCAGGCCGGAGGCAGCTGGACCGCCGACGCCAGCGACAAGGTCACGCGCCTGGTGGACCTGGCCGACACGTTTCATCTGCCGGTGGTGCACCTGGTCGATCAGCCCGGCTTCATGGTCGGCGTGGACGGCGAACGCGCCGGCACCATCCGCCACGGCGTCCGGGCCGTGGCCGCCATCCACCAGGCCCAGGTCCCCTGGTGCTCGGTGCTCATCCGCAAGGTGTACGGCGTGGGCGGCGCCGGGCACCAGAGCTCGGCGCGCTGTCTCGTACCGCTACGCCTGGCCATCGGGCTCGTGGGGGTCGCTGCCGGTCGAGGGCGGGGTCGAGGCCGCCTTCCGGGCCGAGCTGGACGCGCTCGACGACGAGGCCCGCGCCGCGCGCATCGCCGAGATCACCGCCCGCATGGACGCGGTCCGCTCACCGTTCCGCACCGCCGAGGCCTTCCTGGTGGAGGAGATCATCGATCCGCGCCGGACCCGCCCGCTCCTGTGTGAGTTCGCCAACCTGGCCGCGCCTCTACGCCAACCGGGCCGCACCGCCCGGACGTACCGTCCCTGAGAGATCGAGATGAACCGGGAGCAGGCATGACCGACGTGCGGGCCGAGATCACCGCCAATGTGTGGAAGGTCACCGTGACGGCGGGTCAGACGGTGGCCGTCGGCGACACGCTGGCCATCCTCGAGTCCATGAAGATGGAGATCCCAGTGGAATCACCGGTGAGGGGCACCGTCATCGAGGTGCGGGTGTCGGCCCAGGACCACGTGGACGAGGGCGACGTGATCGCGGTCGTCAACTGACCGGAGCCGGCCGGCCCGGACGGGAATCCGCTCCACCCTGATCCGGAGCACGCCGAGGTGACGCTTCGCGCCATATGAGAGCTTTGTGAACGCTGCGTAACACTGCCGTCAGAAGGTTGCGGCGAGGGCGCCCAGGGCGCAACATCGTCACGTATGGCCAGACCACGCAAGACGCCAGAGACCGACTACGCCGAACAGTGGAACAGGCTCGACACCAGTGAGCGACGCCGCATCCGGCGCCTGGTGCGGGTGGGCCGGCCGGTCGAGACCCGCGAAGAGGCCAGGCTGGCCCTGGTGTTCGCCGACTACCAACGCACCCGGCCGTGGTTCCGGCTGTTCTGGTACTGGTTCATCCCGGCCGTGCTCGTCGCCCTGGTGGCGGCGGCGGGCATCCACCCGATCCTGGTCGGTGTGGTGTTGGCTTCGGCCGGCAGCGCCCTGCTCGCCTACCGCAACTTCAAGCGCGTGGCGAAGGTGAACGCCGACCTGCTGGATGCACCCACCGCGGAACCGAGCTCTGGAGCGGTCTCCGGGGCTTGACGTGGCGGGACGAGCCGGGCCGGCCGGCACCAGTCCCGCGAGGCCGAGTCGGTGAGCGCTCGACACCGTCCGGCCCCGCTGTTCACGGGCGAACCACCATCAGTTCGGCGCGGCGGCGCCGCGCCCTGTTCGCGATCCTCACCCGGAGCACGGACGGAACCGACCCGGCCGGCGCGGCGGCGCCACGGGAGCCCGACCACTGGGTCGAAGCAGCCATCTGACGGCTCTGTTACTCAGCGTTCACGATCTTCGCACGATGAGGAAATGACGCACCCCTATGTTCGCCACGATGAGCGTCACCACCGTCCTGTTCCACCTGCTGGTGGTGCTGTTGTTCGCCAAGCTGGCTGCCGAGGGGGCCGAACGCCTCGGGGTCCCGGCTGTGGTGGGCGAGATCCTGGCCGGCGTCCTGATCGGACCGTCCGCCCTCGGGCTGGTGCCTGGCGACGACGTGGTCCGGATCCTGGGCGAGATCGGGGTCATCCTCCTGCTGCTCGAGGTCGGGCTGGAGATGGACATCGCCGAGCTGGCCTCGGTGGGGCGGGCTGCGGTCATGGTGGCCACGATCGGGGTCATCGCCCCGTTCGCGCTGGGAGACGGCGTCGGGCTGCTGTTCGGCATGAGCGGCAAGGAGGCGCTGTTCGTGGGCGCGGCGCTGACCGCCACCTCGGTGGGGATCACCGCCCGCGTCTTCGGTGACCTGAAGGTGCTGGCCACCGTCGAGGCCCGCACCGTCTTGGGGGCCGCGGTGGCCGACGACGTCATCGGCCTGGTCATCCTCACGGTGGTGGTGCGTCTGGTCACGGCCGGTTCGGTGTCGGTCATCGATGTGGGTCAGGTCATCGCCGTGGCCCTGGTCTTCCTGGTCGGGGCCACCATGATCGGGCTCTGGGTGGCGCCACCCACCTTCCACTGGGTGGATCGCCACGCCCGCTCCGCGGGCACGCTCGTACCCCTGGCCCTGGTCTTCACCCTGGCCCTGGCGGAGCTGGCCAACGTGGCCAAGCTGGCCCCGATCGTGGGCGCCTTCGTGGCCGGCGTGGTCCTCTCCCGCTCCCAGGTATCCGAACGGGTGCGCCGGGAGCTCACCCCGGTGGGCCACCTCTTCATTCCGGTCTTCTTCCTGCAGATCGGCATCGATGCCGACATCTCCCAGTTCGCCCGTCCACCCGTGTTGGCCCTGGCCGGCGTCCTGCTGGTCGTCGCCGTGATCGGCAAGCTGGTGTCTCCGATCGGGATGTTCGGGTCGCGGGGGGATCGCGTCCTGGTCGGCCTGGCCATGATCCCTCGGGGCGAAGTCGGCCTGATCTTCGCCACCATCGGCCTCCAACAGCACGTGTTCGGCGAGAACATCTACGCCTCGGTGCTGTTGGTGGTGCTGGCCACCACGCTGCTCACCCCCCCGTTGCTGCGCTGGCGACTCCAGCACCAGCGCAAGGTCGAGTCGGCCCCGCCGCCGGCCACCCCGCGCCCCGACGGTGGATGGCTGGCGGTGATCGAGGGACGATCCCGGGGCCAGGTCGAGTTGGCGGGCGAGCCGCCAGTGGGCGAGACCCTGGCGGTCGCCTTGGAGGCGGCCCAGGCCATCGACGAACACGCCCCCGGCCCGGGGTTGCTCGACTGGTTGGCCACGGGTGATGTCGATCAGCCGTTGCGTTGGGACCGCGACGCCCGCGCCGCCTTCTTCTCCCTGCTGCGCCATGGCGGGCCGCGATCGTGGCGGTTCCTCAGCATCACCGGGGTCCTGGACCGCTCGCTGCCCGAACTGGGGGCCGCGGTGCGCGAACGGGAGTCGGAGTCCTACGGCTTCGATCCCCTGGCCGGTTTGAGCTGGGCCACGCTGGAGACCTGTCGCCACCTGCTCGAGGCGGAGCAGTTCGGGATGGAGCATCCGGAGTGGGTCACCCTGGCCGCCACCATCTACGACGCGGTCGGCGGCGAGATCCGCGACGGCATCGTGGTGGCGCCGCCGCGTGTGCCAGCGGCTGGACATGGGGGCCACCGCCGAGGAGGCGGTTGCCGGCCTGCTACGGGACCTCGAGGTGTTCATCACGCACCGCCCGGCGCCTCGACGCGTTCGGTGAGGAGCGCGTGCAGCAGCTGGCCCAGCACCTGGGCCGAGCCGAACAGGCCACCGGCCTGCTGGTGCTGGCCCTGGCCACCGAGGGCGACGACCTGGTGATGAACCAGCGCCTGCGCACACTCCACGAGCGCCTGGCCGAGGCCTTCGCGCACCCCGATCTGGTCAGCCGCCGGGCCGCCAACCTGGTCGATGCCCGGCGTTCGGAGGCCACCCGCTCCAGCCCCAACGCGGCGACCAGTGCCCGTCTGGCGGCCGCACCCCGCAGCTTCGTGCTCAGCCAGGCGCCCGCAGACCTGGCCCGGCAAGCCGCACTGTGCGAGCAGCTGGGGTCGGCCTCGGGCCCGCTGGTCGAGGTGACCCCACGTGGCGACACCTGGCGAGTGGACGTGGCCGCACGCGACCAGGCCGGACTGCTCGCCGCCCAGGCTTCCGCGCTCAGCCGGGTCGGGCTCGAGGTCATCGGAGCCGACCTCGGGGTCTGGGACGATGGGCGAGCCATCGCGGCATTCGAGGTGGTGGGAAAGCCCGGCATCGAGACCGACACACTCGCGGCGCACCTGGCGCAGGACCTACGGGGGCCGGCGGCACTGCGCCCCCTGCCCGATGCCCAGATCACGTGGGATGACCAGCTGTCGCCGTGGCACTCGGTCCTGCGAGTCGAGACCCCGGACCAACCGGGTTTGCTGGCCGCACTGGCCGCGGCCATCTCCCTGGCCGGGCTGGACATCCACTCCGCCCACGTGGCCACCGCCGGCGAACGCGCCGTCGATCAGTTCGACCTCTCCGGCCCGACCGGCGGCAAGGTCGACGCCGCCACCCAGGCCGCGGCCGCAGAGCTGATCCTCACCGGAGCGGGCCCGGCCGGACGATCGCGAGGTCGCCGATTGGGCCGTCGGCGTGGTGCCGGCGTGCCCGGCGCCTGAGCCGGTCCGACCGCGGCTGGTCCCGTTCCCGGGAAACGCACCGCACGTGGCGCTCGCGTACCTGAACGCCGCCTGACGTCAGAATGCGTTCAGAATCTGGTCTACAAGGCGTAATTCTGAGAGCACTTTCGTGAAACACCTCTCACTTAGCGTCGCAGCGACGAGGGGCCCAGCGCCGTTCCCCCCGTCAGGCCATCGCTCACCTGCACGGGAGAAGAAGCTGCATGAAACCAAGACACCTGTTGGCGATCGCCGGAGGAGCCGGAGCACTCGTGCTTCTGGCCGCCACCCCGGCCTTCGCCCAAGCCAAGCCGAGCCTCCAGAGCCAGGTCGACGGACTCGGCGTCGACATGAACCTGCTTTGGGTGGTCATCGGCGCCGTCCTCGTGATCTTCATGCAGGCCGGCTTCGCCCTGGTGGAGACCGGGTTCACCCGGGCCCGGCACGCCGCCCACGTGGTGAGCAGCAACTTCGCCATCTTCGGGTTGGGCTTCGTCGCCTACTACCTGGTGGGCTACGGCCTGATGTTCGGTGGCTACACCACCGCACTGCTCGGCTACAACGCGCCGGTGGGCACCAGCCTGATCGGTCACGGCAACTGGGTGTTCCTGTGGCAGGGCGGCTGGGCCCTGGGCGGGACGCACGCGTACACCGCCGGCGTCATGGCCTTCTTCCTCTACATGGTGGCCTTCATGGACACCACGGCCACCATCCCCACCGGGGCCATGGCCGAACGCTGGAAGTGGAAGGCCTTCGTGGGCTGGGGCCTGTTCTGCGGCGCCATCTACTACCCGCTGTTCGGGGCGTGGACCTGGGGCGGTGGCTGGCTGGCCTCGCTGGGCAAGTCGGCCAGCCTGGGCTTCGGCTACGTGGACTTCGCCGGATCGGGCGTGGTGCACGCCATGGGCGGCGTCGCCGGCCTGGCCGGAGCCCTGGTGCTCGGTCCCCGCATCGGCAAGTACGACAAGAACGGCAAGGCCCGCACCATCGCCGGCCATCACATCCCCATGGCCATGCTGGGCACGTTCATCCTGCTCTTCGGTTGGTTCGGGTTCAACGCCGCATCGACCCTGGCGGCAACGGACGTGCGCTTCGCCGTGATCGCCACCAACACCGCCATCGCTGCCGCCTTCGGTGCGACCGTCGCCATGTTCTGGATGATGGCCACCACCAAGAAGCCGGACCCGGCCATGATGGCCAACGGCATGCTCGCCGGTCTGGTGGCCATCACCGCCCCCTGTGCCTTCGTCCAGCCCTGGGCGGCCGCAGTCATCGGCGGGCTGGCCGGGATCTTCGTCATCCTCGCGGTCGGCTTCTTCGATCGCATCAAGATCGACGATCCGGTGGGCGCCATCTCGGTGCACGGCGTCTGCGGCCTGTGGGGCGTGCTGGCCGTCGGCATCTTCGCCGACGGCCAGTACGGCCAGGGCTGGAACGGCACCGTCGTCTCTCATCCCCTCACCCAGGGCGTGAGCGGCATCCTCTACGGTGGACCCGGTTGGGGTCAGCTCGGTGCGCAGGTCATCGGCTGCCTGACCATCGCCATCGTGTTCACGGGCATCGCCTACGCCTTCTTCAAGATCCAGGACATGATCATGAAGGGCGGCATCCGGGCCGAGGAGGCCGACGAGCGGACGGGCATGGACGCCCCGGAGATGGGCGCCTACGCCTACCCGGAGTTCGGCGTCGATCCCGCTGCCCCCACCAGCTACCCCGACATCGACGACGTCGAGCCGGCCATCAAGCTGGATGGAGCCCCCAGCAGCAACGCACCGGTGCACTGACCGGAACCTTCGTAACGCAACACCGGTGGGGGTCGGGGCCTTCGGGCCCCGACCCCCCGACCGTCGTTGGGGGGTGCAGGGCGTGGCGCTCGACCGAATGGCTGATCAAATCGGATCGCAGATCCGTCGCCGCCGCCTCGAACGGGGATGGCGCCTCGAGGACCTCCGACGCACCCTCGTCGAGTACGGCTATCCGGGTAGCTGCTCGCCACCGGTGCTCTCCCAGATCGAGCGGGGCCAGGCCCGACCCGACCTGGCCTTCCTGGAGGCGGCGGCCGCCGTGCTCGAGGCTCCCTACCTGCTGCGGCCCCCGGTGGCGCCCGCCGGCTCCGGGGCCATCCGGGCCCGGGCCCACCTGGTGGCCACCGCCTGGTCGCCCGATCTCGTCGAGTTCGAGGCCGAGAACGGCCGGCCGGTCGATCTGGGTGTGCTCGACGCAGTGCGGCTCTGCAAGGAGGGCGACGGCGACTTCGCTGACCTGTTCCCGTTCGGGGTGCTGGCTGTCCACGAGACTCACGAGCTGGCCGTCGACCGGTGGGACGAGCTCGAGGACTGGGGTCGCCGCCACCGAACCGCGGCCGCGGCCGACTGGGTCGCGCACTGGCGGGGGCGCATCGGCGCCGCGGCCGCGGCCCTGTCCGGCGACCTGGAGCTGAGCACGTTCTTCGTGGTCGAGCCCGAGCGGTCCTATCCTGACCCCGGACGCGATGAGGCAGTGGCCCTGCTGTGCGAGCCGCTCGACGAACCGGCCCGGCTTGCCCTCCGGCTGGCGCGACCGACCGGGCAGGTGCTTCTGTCGGAGCACACCAGGGACGCGGGTCGAACCATCCTGTTCGCCATCGAGCCCAACCACGTCGGGTGGGCCACCGAAGGCAACGGCGCGCTCTGCGACTTCACCCCGGGTGCGATCCACGCCCGCCAGATGCTGCGCCTCGAGGTCCAGATCCTGGCCCTGCGTGCGTTGGCCGACGCGTTGACCCGGCGCCGTTCACCGCCGCTCCCCGGCTACGGCAGCACCTATCTCAAGCGACGGATCCTGCGATTGGCACGCCCCCGACCGGATACGCGACGCGCCGACGCCGTGCTGCGCGACGCTGCCGGTGCGCTCGAGCGGCCTGCACCACCGGGCCCGTATCGCCCTCGACCACCCGGGCCGCCCCTGGTCGCCACACGACGGCTGAGGTCCGCTCTTCCCGCGGGTCCCCGACCGCGATTCAGCTACGCTGGACGAGAACGGGTGTGCCGGGAAGGCTGGTCGGCGAGTCCCGTGTCGTGCCCACAAAGGCAGCCCAGGTGCTTGACCAGCCACCCACTCCTCCCGAACCGCTGACCGCTCGCTGGTCGGAATCCGACCGGGTCGTCCCGCGGATGGTGGTGCAACCCCTGCAGCGCTTCCTGCTGACCGAAGCGGCGGGCGGCATCGTGTTGATGGCGGCCGCCGCGGTCGCGCTGATCTGGGCCAACTCGCCGTGGTCGGCCAGCTACCGGCACCTGTTCCACACCCAAGTCGCATTGCGAATCGGGTCGGCCGGCATCACCGAGGACCTTCAACACTGGATAAACGACCTGGCCATGGCCCTGTTCTTCTTCGTGGCCGCGTTGGAGATCAAGCGAGAGTTCGTCCACGGCCAGCTCCGTTCGGCTCGAGTCGCCACCCTGCCGGTGGCCTGCGCACTGGGTGGCATGGTGGTGCCCGCCGCCCTCTACTGGTCTTTCAACGTCGGAACGCCCACGGCCCGGGGATGGGGCATTCCCATGGCCACCGACATCGCCTTCGCCTTGGGGGTGCTGGCCCTGGTGGGCCGGCGCGTCCCGGCAGCCCTGCGGGTGTTCCTCCTCACCATGGCCATCGTCGACGACCTCGGCGCCATCCTGGTCATCGCCGTCTTCTACACGGACCACCTGGCCTTCACCTGGCTGGTGGGCGCGGCGGCTGTGGTGCTGGTCATCGTGGCCTTGGCGCGGGTCGGGGTCCGTTCTCTGGTCCCCTACGTCCTGCTCGGCGCCGCCCTGTGGATGGCGCTGTTCGAGTCGGGGGTGCACGCCACCCTGGCGGGCGTGGTGCTGGGCCTGCTCACCCCGGCGCGCCCCTTTCAGCACCCGCGGACGGTCAGGCGCGCCGCGACGAAGCGGCTGGAGGATCTGGCCCCGCCCGATGCCAGTCCCGACGAGGACCAGGAGGCCACCTTCCTGGCGGTGGCGGAGCTCAACCGCGAGGCCGTCTCCCCGCTGGCCCGCCTCGAACGAGCCTGCCACCCATGGTCGTCCTACGTGGTGCTCCCGACCTTCGCCCTGGCCAACGCCGGGATCGTGCTCACCGCTGGGCGCCTGTCGGCAGCCTGGTCGAGCCCCGTGACCCGGGGGGTGGTCGTGGGTCTGGTGGTGGGCAAGCCCATCGGAATCCTGATCACGGCCTGGCTGGCCGTGCGGCTGGCGCGTTCGACGCTGCCCCCCGGTGTCGGCTGGCTGGAGATGGTCGGCGTCTCGGTGCTGGCCGGCGTCGGGTTCACCGTGTCCCTGTTCGTCACCGGCCTGGCCTTCTCCGGTCCCCACGCCGCCCAGGCCGAGATCGGCATCCTGGCCGCGTCGGTGTTGGCCGGCAGCGGGGGGGCGGCGCTGCTGGCCAGCCGCGCCACCCCTGATCCGCTGGTGCACTGAGCCACCAGTCCGGCCGGGACGGCCTTCAGTCCCCGGTCGCGTGCCAGAGTGAGCGCATGGAGCGCTTCACTGGCAAGGTCGTCGTGGTCACGGGGTCATCGAGCGGGATCGGGGAGGCCACCGCCCGACGCTTCGCGGCCGAGGGTGCGTCAGTGGTGGTGAACTCCTCGCGCTCGGTCGAGGCCGGCCAGGCCGTGGCCGATCAGATCGGCGCCGATGGCGGGCGAGCCACCTACGTACGGGCCGATGTCAGCGACCCCGATGAGCGAGCCCACCTCATCGAGGCCACGCTGGCCGACCACGGTCAGCTCGACGTGCTGGTCAACAACGCCGGAGTGACCCGGGTCATCCCCCATGCCGACCTCGAGGCGGTGACCGAGGAGGTCTTCCGACGCATCCTCGACGTGAACCTCATCGGCACCTTCGAGCTGACCAAGCTGGCGCTACCGCACCTGCGTGAACGCGGCGACGCGGCGGTGGTCAACGTCACCTCCATGGCCGGGGTCCGACCTACGGGCAGCTCCGTGCCCTATGCCGTGTCCAAGGCGGCGCTGAACCACCTGACTGCGCTGCTGGCCAACGTCACCGGCCCGGAGGTGCGGGTCAACGCCGTGGCGCCCGGTCTCGTGCGGACGCCGTGGACGGCGGACTGGGGACCGCTCCACGACCAGATGGCGCAACGAGCACCGTTGGGCCGCTCGGGCGAGCCCGACGACATCGCCGCCGCGGTCACCGACGTGGCGGCCAACCGCTACCTCACCGGACAGGTGGTGGTGGTCGACGGTGGCCTCAGCCTGCGGGGCTGAACCGGCACCAGCAGCACCGTCAGCAACTGACCCTCAGGCCGCGGTGCGGCCCGGGGACTCCCACAGCGGCATGGTGCGGGTCTCGGGGTCGTACTGGCGCAGCAGCGTCGTGAGGTAGAGCGGATCCGCGAAGTCGTCGGGATGGTGGCCCGGGAGCGCGGAGACGAGCATGGCCGGGAACAGCTCGAACGCGGCGCTGATGGCCCAGCGGGCCAGGCGCAGGTGCGTCATCGGCCGCCAGAGCCGCCCGTCGTCGCGCAACATGACCAGCGCCGCGCTCCAGACGAAGAACCCGAGCAGTGCGGTGCCCTGCACCATGGCCAGGCCGTAGCGGAGCTTCGAGCCGTCGATCGCCTCGTACACGTCGAAGGCCACGCTCTTGTGCTCCACCTCCTCGGAGAGGTGCCAGAGGAACAACGTGGTGGCCATCGGGTCAGCGCCAGCGAAGAGCGTCCCCGAGTGCTCGTCCACCCAGCGGGCCAACAGGAACGACATGATCTCGCCGCCGGCGGAGAAGGCGAGGTTGTAGTTGCGGCTGCGGGTACGGGTGACCCAGTCCGCGCACCGCTTCATCCACCGCTCGACCCGGGCCACCCCGGGATGGCGGGCGCGGATGATCTCATTGAACCGAGCGTGCTCGCGATGATGGCCGACCTCCTGGCGGACGTAGTCCTCCACTCGGGCCTGGTGGGCCGGGTCGAGATCGCTCAGGCCCGAACGCACGGCCTTGATGAACAGCGGCTCGGCGTAGGGCATCAGCAGCGACAGGCCGTTGGCCATGGCCGCGAACTCGGGACGGCCGGGGATCCAGGCCGGATCCAGGTCGTCGGGGTACTCGAACCGCACCCGACGCAACGGCAACGGTTCGGCGCTCACCCCGATCTCATCGGCGCACGCACCGGCTCCGCTGAGCAGAATCGCCATCCATCACCCGGAGTCTGCCGCATGCGATCCTCGCGGCCGACTTCGACAGACCGATCAGAAGTTGTTAGGCTTCCCTTCCATGAATGGGAGAGAACGTGGAATCCTGGGTGTGGGGGTGGCTGTGGCGGTGTGTGCCGCCCTGCTGGCCGCCTGCTCGAGCAGTGCCACCTCGTCCCCGCCGGGGTCCGGCGGGTCCGGGATCACCATCACGCTCTACAGCGGCCAGCACGAGCAGACCACCGACGCCCTGGTCAAGGCATTCGAGCACGACACCGGGGTCAACGTGAAGGTGCGCAACGCCGACGAGGACGTCCTGGCCCAGCAGATCGCCCAGGAAGGGTCGCGCTCGCCGGCCGACGTCCTCTACACGGAGAACTCGCCCCCGCTGATGTCCCTGGAGGCCAAGGGTCTGCTCGCTCCGGTCGATCCGGCCACCCTGGCCCAAGTCCCGGCTCGCTACAGCTCCCCCAGCGGTGACTGGGTGGGCGTCTCGGCCCGGGTCTCCACACTCGTGTACGACACCTCCGCCCTGAAGCCGTCGCAGCTGCCCACGTCGGCGCTGGACCTGGCCGATCCCAAGTGGAAGGGCAAGCTCGGCCTGGCGCCGGGCGAGACCGACTTCCAACCCATCGTCACCTCCATCATCCGCACAAAGGGCACCGCGGCCGCCCTGACCTGGTTGAAGGCCGTGAAGGCCAACGCCGAGAGCCACACCTACCCCGACAACGAGACCCTGGTCTCGGAGGTCAACAAGGGCCACGTGGACCTGGGGCTGATCAACTCCTATTACTGGTACCGCCTGCGCAAGGAGGTGGGGGCGTCGGCCATGCACTCGGCGGTGGCCACCTTCGCCCCCCGCGACCCGGGTTATGTCCTGGACGTGTCGGGCGCGGCGGTCATGAAGTCCTCGAAGCACCCGACCCAGGCCCAGCAGTTCGTGGCCTTCCTGGTCAGCGCCGAGGGCCAGTCGATCCTGGCCCACTCCGACAGCTACGAGTACCCGCTGCGCATCGCCAGCGCGGCAAGTCCCGAGCTGACCCCGCTGGACCAGCTCCAGCCCAACGGCCTGGGTGTGGCCGAGCTGGGCGACGGCGCCGCCGCGGTGGCGCTGCTGCAGGAGGCCCAGCTCCTGTGATCCCGGCCCGCTGAGACCCCAGCGCTAGCCTCGACCCTTCGTGGCCCTTGCCAGCTCCCTCCCCGGATCGTCACCCGCGGGTCCGACCCGGGACCGACCGGGGAGCCCGCTGATCGCCGCCGCGCCCGGCCCTACGTCCATGGTCGCTGATCGTCACCAGCACGGTGATCGCCGCGCTGGTCGTCTCACCGCTGGTCTTCCTGGTCGTCCAAGCCGCGCAGGCCGGGTGGGCCGAGATCTCCCGGCTGCTGTTCCGCCAGCTCACCGCCCAGCTCCTGTGGAACACCATCTTCCTGACGGTGGTGGTGACAGTCGGTTGTGCGCTCATCGGCACCGCGGCCGCGTTCGCCGTCGAACGCACGGCGGTCCCGCTCCGGCGGCTGTGGTCGGTGCTGGTGGTGGTCCCCCTGGCCATCCCGGACTTCGTGGTGGGCTACGCCTGGGTCTCGATCACGCCCGACCTGCACGGCCTGTGGGGCGCCAGCCTGGTGATGACCCTGGCGCTGTACCCGCTGGTCTACCTCCCAGTGGCCGCCAGCCTGCGCCACACCGATCCGGCTCTGGAGGAGGCGGCCCGCAGCCTGGGCGCCGGCCGGTTCGAGACCTTCCGGCGGGTGACCCTGCGCCAGGTCCGGCCTGGTCTGCTGGGCGGCTGCCTGGTGGTGGCGCTGGCCCTGTTGGCCGAGTTCGGCGCGTTCGAGATCCTGCGCTTCCAGACCTTCACCACCACCATCTACGCCGAGGCCCAGGTCGGCTTCAACTCCCCGGCGGCCTGCGCCCTGTCGCTGGTGCTGGTCGGTCTCGGCCTGCTGGTCATCATCGGTGAGGTGCTGCTCAACCGGCGCAGCCGGCTCAGCCGGGTCGGACCCCAGGCCTCGCGCCCGCCGTCGCGGCCCCCGCTGGGTTGGGCCGCCTGGCCGGTGGTGGCCGCCCTGCTGGCCCTGGTGGGCTTGGCCCTGGGGGTGCCGTTGGGGGCGTTGGGCTACTGGCTGACCCACAGCCAGGCCAGCACGTTGCCCGGCATCTCGGTGCTGTCGGCCACGGGGCAGACCGCGGCCTATGCCGCGGCGGCCGCCGCCGTCACCACGGCCGCCGCCATCCCCATCGCCCTGCTGGCCGTGCGCCACCGCAGCCGGATCGGCATGGTCATCGAGCGCAGCATCTACCTGGTGCAGTGCCTGCCCGGGTTGGTCATCGCCCTGAGTCTGGTGTTCTTCTCCATCCACTACCTCTTCCGCTTCTACCAGACGCCCGAGTTGCTGGTGGCGGCGTACACCATCCTGTTCTTCCCCCTCGCCCTGATCTGCGTGCTGGCCTCGGTGGCCCAGGCGCCCGTCGGGCTCCAGGAGACGGCGCGCTCGCTCGGGGTGGGTCGTCTCCAAGCCTTCGGCCGGGTCACCCTGCCCCTCATCGCTCCCGGCCTGGCCGCGGGGTTCTGTCTGGTGTTCCTGTCCGCCGTGACCGAGCTGACCGCGACGCTGATCCTCATCCCCACCGACACCCGCACGCTGGCCACCCAGTTCTGGGCGTTCCAGACCAACGCCTCGTACGGCGCGGCGGCCCCCTACGCGGCCACGCTGGTGGCCATCGCCGTCGTCCCCAGCTACGTCCTGGCTCGATGGTTCGACCGGCGCAGTGCCGCCGCGCCGGGCTCGGCCGACATGGCCCCCGTGGCCCCCGGCTCGGCGGTCGTCGCGGCACTCCCACCGGAGCCCACGCCGTGAGCCACCTCGAGCTCGAGGACGTCCACAAGCGCTACGCCGACCAGGCGGTGCTGACCGGCGTCGACCTGGCAGTGGCCGCCGAGTCGGTCACCGCCATCCTCGGACCCTCGGGCAGCGGCAAGACCACTCTGCTACGCCTGGTCGCCGGTTTCGACCGCATCGATCGGGGCGCGATCCGGATCGGCGGGACCACGGTGGATGACGGAAACCGCTGCGAGTCGCCCGAGCGTCGTCGGCTGGGGTACGTCCCCCAGGAGGGTGCCCTGTTCCCCCACCTCACCGTGGCCGGAAACGTGGCCTTCGGCCTGTCGCACCGCCGCCACCAGCGCGCCCGGGTGCGAGAGCTGTTGGACATGGTCGGGCTGGGTGGCTTCGAGCGGCGCTACCCCGACCAGCTCTCGGGTGGCCAGCAACAGCGAGTGGCCCTGGCCCGGGCCCTGGCCGTCGAACCGACGCTGGTGCTGTTGGACGAGCCCTTCTCGGCCCTCGACGCCGCCCTGCGGGCCAGCATCCGCTCGGAGGTGCGGGACATCCTGCGCCGAGCCGGGGCCACCACCGTGCTCGTCACCCACGACCAGGACGAGGCGCTGTCGCTGGCCGACCAGGTGGCGGTCCTACGCGGCGGGCGGATCGTGCAGCACGGTCCGCCCCACGAGCTCTACGCCGCCCCGGCCGATCCGGAGCTGGCCGGGTTCCTGGGCGAGGCCAACGTGCTCGACGCGGTGATCAGCGGATCTACGGCGACCACCCCCCTGGGACTCGTCACCCTGTCCGGCGAACCCATGTCCCTGGGTCCCGATACCGGCGGCGACCACCGGGCTCGGATCATGGTCCGCCCCGAACAGGTTCGGGTGGTCCCCGCCGACGTCCCGGCCGGGCTCGACGAGGGGGACGGGCCGGGCGTGGTCGGTCACGTGGTGCAGTCGGACTTCCACGGTCACTACACGATCGTGCGCGTCCGCCTCGACGGCCAGGCCGACGCCCCGCCGATCCTGGCCCGCCACGAGGACCTGGGTCCGTTGGTGCCGGGCGTCGCGGTCCGCGTCTCGGTGCGCGGACCGGTCGTGGCCTGGACGGGATCGGGCGACTGAGGCGCGGCAGCACTCAGCCCCGCCGGTTGGCCGCCTCGCACACCAGCCGGAGGCGACCGGTGTCGACGTCATAGACGAAGCCGGCCACCGAACCGTCGGCCACCAACCACGGGTTGGCCACCAGGGCCTCGACCTGACGACGCACCGACGCCTCCACGTCGTCGAATCCCGGCACGTCCCACCCCGGCTCGACACCGGACTCGCGGACCAGGTCGCGGCGGAAGCGGGGATCGTCGAAGCCATGGAGACCGCAGTCGGTGTGCTGGGCCACCACCACGTCGACGGTGCCGAGCTTGCGCTGGGACAGCGCCAACGAGCGCAGCACGTCAGGGGTGACCACGCCGCCCGCGTTGCGGATGATGTGTGCCTCGCCGTTGGCCAGCCCGAACGCGGCGAACACGTCGATCCGCGAGTCCATGCAGGTGACGACCACGAGATGGCGGGCCGGCGTGCGGGGTGCCGAACCCGCGAAGTGGTCCCGGGCCCAGCTCTGGTTGGCCTGCTCGATCCGATCTGCCGCGTCCATGCGGCCAGAATCCCATGCTGCCCGATGCCCTGGCCAAACGGCCGGGCCGCTTCACGCGGTACCCGGTCACGGCCACCACGTCTCGAGCTCGTCGCCCGAGACCGGCCGGCACCACCAGAAGCCCTGACCGAGCTGACACCCGAGATCCAACAGCACCTGCCGCTGCCGGTCGGTCTCGACGCCCTCAGCCACGAGGTCCAGGTCCAGCGTCCGGGCCAGGCTGGCGATCGCCTGCACGATCGAGGTGTCGTCGGGGTCCGTCCCCAGCCCGGCAACGAAGGACCGGTCGATCTTGAGCATGTCGATGGGGAGTCGCTTGAGGTAGCTGAGCGACGAGTAGCCGGTGCCGAAGTCGTCGACGGCGATCCGAACGCCGAGCCCGCGCAGGTCGCGCAGCGTGTCGCGACCGCTCTCGAGGTTCTCGACGAGCGAGCTCTCGGTGAGCTCCAGGTGGAGGCGCCCGCCGTCGAGCCCACCCCGGTTCAAGGCACTGGCCACCCACCCCGCGCAGTCGACGTCGCTCAACTGGTAGGCGGAGAGGTTGACCGACATGTTCAGCCGAGCCCCGCCCGGCCGTTCTCGATCCCAGCGAGCGAGTTGCGCAAGAGCGGTGTCGAGCACCCAGGTGCCGATCGGCCCGATCAAGCCGGTCCGCTCGGCCAGTGGGATGAACTCGTCGGGACCGACCAGGCCCCTCGTCGGGTGGTGCCACCGGGCCAGGGCCTCACACGCCACCAGCCTCTCACTCGCGATGTCCACGATGGGCTGGTAGAGGAGCTCGAGCTCATCGCGCCTGACGGCGCCGGCCAGCGCCGTGCTCAGATCGAGCAGGGCAGACGCCCGGCCTCGCTCCTCGTCCTGGAAGACCGCGACCTGGCCCCGCCCCTGCGCCTTGGCCCGGTGCAGGGCGGTGTCGGCGTCGCGCAGGAGCGTGACCGCGCTGTCTCCCGGATTGCTGCAGGCCGCGCCCGCGGTGACGGTGATCACGATCTCGGCGCTGTCCACCCGGAAGGCGCCCGCGGCGGCTGCGACGAGTTGCTCGGCTCGGGTCCGGATGGGGGTGCGCGTGGTTCCCGCGTCATGCGGGCAGAGCACCGCGAAGGAGTCCCCCCCGAACCGGGCCAGGGTCTCCCACGGCGAGCAGGTGGCCACCAGTCGTTCGGCCAGCGCCTGGAGCAGCTGGTCACCCACGTCATGGCCGAGACCGTCGTTCACCAGCCGGAACTGGTCGATGTCGAGGAAGATGATGCCGACCTGCACGCCGACCCGGGCGGTGCCCGCCCGTGCGCCCTCCAGACGCTCGGTCAGCCCCGTCCGGTTGACCAGACCGGTCAGGTCGTCGTGGGTAGCCCAGTGGACCAGCGCCATCTCGGCTCGCTTGCGCTCGTCGATGTCGTTGCAGTTCAGGATCAGGCCGCCCACGGCGGGATCGTCCCGCCGGTCGGTGGCGGTCAGTTCGATCCAACGCGTGTGGCCAGCGTCATCGATCCCGCGTAGGTCGGCCCGGTGGGAACCACCGGGGGCCGCTTCGGCCCGCGCGATCAGATCCCGGGCGCGGCCGCGGTCGTCGGGGTGCACCTCGACCAGGCCCAGCATGATCCGACCGTCGAAACGCCGCTCCTGGCCGGGCGGCGCGGAGACGGACCTCTCCACCTGCTGACGATGGTCGGTGACGATGAGGTTGCGCTGACCGAGGAGATCAGGGTGCTCATCAGCACCATGGCCTGCGCCGACGGCGTACTCCCCCACCAGCCCAGGATCCTGCTCGACCAGCCGGAGGTCGGTCTCGTCACGGTCTTCGGGTTGCATGGAGCTCCACCTCCTTGCTTCCACCCCAGCGGGTCACCTGACATGCTCATTGCCCGCGGGCGCTGGCTGGGGCCGCCGCCCGCAGGGCCCGGCCCTGACGCGGATCACCCCGTCAGGGCGGGCACGAACGGGACGCTCGTGGCGGTTGCCGGCGGCGCCGTTGCGCTGCTGCCCCCGCCCTGCGAGGTGACGCCGGACCCGCCGGCCCCAGTCGTGCTGCTGGTGGTGTCTGGCTGCGTCGTGGTGGTCGTCGTCACCCCACCGGTGGTCGTCGTCACCCCACCGGTGGTCGTCGTCACCCCACCAGTGGTCGTCGTCACCCCACCAGTGGTCGTCGTCACCCCACCAGTGGTCGTCGTCACCCCACCAGTGGTCGTCGTCACCCCACCAGTGGTCGTCGTCACCGCCACCAGTGGTCGTCGTACCCCCACCAGTGGTCGTCGTGCCCCCACCAGTGGTCGTCGTGGCCGCAGCTGTTGCACGTGGGCTCGACGAACGTGTCGTCGTCGAGGGTGACTGCGCCGTTGCGCGCCAGGGCCCGGCCCTGCACCGTCACGCCGGTGTTCACGGTTATCGAGGTCAGGGCCATGATGTTGCCGACGAAGACCGAACCCGACCCCAGAGTGGCCGAGCTCCCGACCTGCCAGAACACGTTGCACGCCTGGGCACCATTGATCAGCGACACCGTGCTGGACGACGCGGTGACCAGGGTCGAGTCGGTCTGGAAGATGAACACGGACGTGGGGTCACCGTTCCCATCGAGGGTCAGCGGGCCGGTGAGGCTCAACGGCGACTTGTCCGGGCCGGCGTACACGCCCGCCTGCAGGTTGAGGTTGGCCAGATCCGCCGTGGTGGTGGCGGTGACGGGACGCCCGCGGGCGTCGATGTAGGCGTGTCTGAGGTCGGTCTGGGCCGTCTCGGCCGCCGCGTTGGTGATGTCGGTGGTGCCCGGGGGCACGACTGATCCAGGTGGGAAGCCGGTGATGGCTGTACCTGGCCAGATCCCGAGGCTTCCATTCAACACGCTCGGGCCGGTGTTGGTGACCGTCGAGGCTCCCAGTACCGCGTAGTTCGCTGCGGTGACCAGGTGGACCTTCGCCACGATGGCCGCATCGGCACTCGTGCCGATCAGCAGCGGGAGGGCTGCCGCGGCCGCCACGGCCAACAGGGCAGCCGACTTGGGGCGGGCGCCTCCGAGCCGAGGGGAGATCCCACCTCGGCGCAGGTACCAGCCCCACACGATCGCCATGCTGACAAGAACAACGGCCATGATCAACATGGCGGACCTCTTCTCACGACTCGGCAGCGACGACCCACGAAGTGCAGACCTCGCCTGCCTGTTGCCGAATACGGTATACCTGGTACAGGCTTCCGGCAATCTATTTCTTGTATTGTTCGACTACGATGAGTCGGTGTCCACCTGGAGCTTCCTGACCCATCACGCTCGCGCCCTGGTGCTGATCGCCCATGACCCCGACGCCCGTCTGCGTGACCTGGCCGACGCGCTGGGCGTCACCGAGCGCACCGCCTACGGCATCGTGGCCGACCTGAGCGACGCCGGCTACGTGGTCAAGGAGAAGGACGGACGGCGTAACCGCTACCACATCAACACCCACCTCCCGCTGCCCGACCAGCTGACCACCGAGCACACGATCGGCGAGGTGCTGGACGTGCTGATCCACAGCCACGACGACGCCGATCGTCGATCCTGACCAGGTGCCGGCCGGGCGATCATGACGAGGGATCTGCCCGACCCAGAGCCAGGGTTCGAGCTGATCAGGTAGTCGGTGAGCCGGGTGGCGATCTCGAAGGGATCGATCGCGACGACTCGACCGCCAAGCGGCGAGCGGGTCAGGACGGCGACTGGATGGAGATGGCTCGCTCGGGACAGCGATCCGCGGCCGTGCGAACGACGGCCTCGAGCTCGGGGGGCACCTCGGACACGAGCACCACGGCGTAGCCGTCATCGGTCAGGTCGAACACCTGCGGACACAGGCCCATGCACACGCCGTGGCCCCGGCACCCGTCCGTGTCGACCTCGACCCTCATGCCCCGCCGTCCTCGACGGGTGTGAACTCGAGGTGGAGCTTGGTCAGACCGCGGAGGATGAAGGTGGGCACATAGCGGTAACGGCGGTCGTCAGGCCGGCCGTGGTGGGCCTCGGAGATGCGGATGTCGGCGGTGCGGTCCAGGAGCCGTTCCAGGCTGACCCGGGCTTCGGCCCGAGCCAGCGGCGCCCCCGGACACGTGTGCACGCCCCGCCCGAACGACAGGTGGGTCCGAGCGTTGGGCCGATCGATCTGGAAGGTGGCCGGATCCTCGAAGTTGCGGGGATCACGGTTGGCAGCCGCGTTGACCAGCATCACCGTGGTTCCGGCTGGCAGATCCACCCCGCCCAGGGTGGTGGGGAACCGTGACAGCCGGAAGTCGCCCTTGACCGGGCTCTCCATGCGCAACGTCTCCTCGATGAAGTTCGGGATCCGCTCCCGTTCGGCCCGCAACAGGGCCTGGAGCTCCGGGTCCTCCGCGATCAGCTTCACGGCCGAGCTCAGCAGGCGGACGGTCGTCTCCTGCCCGGCGGCGAACAGGTTGGCCGCCACCCGCACGACGTCGATCACCTCCGGCGTCGAGCCGTCGGGGAACGTGGCCGACGCCAACCCGGTCAACACGTCCTCACGAGGGTGCTGGCGGCGGTCCTCGACGTACTCGGTGAACCGCTCGTACAGGTACTCGAGGGGAGTGTGGGCCATGGCCTCGTCCTCGGTGCTGCCCACCGCCCCGCGGGGATGGGCACCCCCCAGCAGCGCCTCCTCGAAGCGGGGATGGTCCTCCTCGGGCACGCCCAAGAGATCCGCGATCACCAACAGCGCGAACGGGCTGGCGAACCCCCCGATGTACTCGCCCTGGCCGCCAGCCAGGAACGAGTCCAGTTGGCGATCGGCCAACCGCCACATGAACTCCTGGTTCTCCGACAGGCGCTTGGGGGTGATCAAGCGCATCAGCAGCGCCCGATGATCGGTGTGCATGGGCGGATCCAGCGTCGGCAGCTGGTCGCTCATCGGCAACTCGTCGCGATGCTCGTGGATCAACTCGGTCAGGTCATCACCCTCGATCGGCACCGGGAACCCGGGGAACGGGCCGGTCACCGACAGGCACGACGAGAACGTGTCGGTGTCGTTGTACACCGACACCGCCTCCTCGTAGCCGGTGATCATGACCACGTCGTGGTGCGGCTCGCGCCGCACCGGGCACTCCCCCCGCAACGCCTCGAAGTATGGGTACGGGTCGACCAACAACTCATCACCCATGAAGAAGTCGATCGCATCGAACTCGCTCACCATGGACACCTTTCGCCAGGCCACCCCGTCATGCCGGCGGTGGAGAACACGGTTCTTCCATTCCGCCAACCATCATGCCAAATCTGACCAGCGTGTGGTCACGATCGGGCGGCAGCACGGGTCGTCGCCCTCGAGATCGGCCGGCAGGTAGCGCACCGCGTGCTCGAGGGTGACCCCATCCCCTCCCCCAACGGGCGATGGGCCAGCATGGCGGCCAGGTCCGGCTCCTGGTCGCCGTCCGTCAGGGTGGCGATCGCGGCCGTGCCGTCGCCCGCTGTCGAGGCGGCAGGTGATCATGCCGCCGGGGCGCGATCCAGCCAGGTCTGCCAGCTCTCGGTGACCTCGTCGACGTCGACGTCGGCGTCGAAGAGGTGGATGCTCATCCCTACGGTCCCGCCGAAGGCGTTGCGGCCGAAGAAGCGGTACAGGCCGTCCTCGGTGCGCGCCCCGATGAAGTTGTCGGTGGCGTAGTCGATCACCGCATCGAGGGGCGGGAGGCCCGCCGGGGTGAGCGTGACGCCCTGGCCGGCCGCGACCTCCACCGGCAGGCCCAGCGCGTGCTTCAGCCGGTCGAAGCCGTCCAGACCGGCCGACGCCGCCGGGCCCTGCAGGCCGCCGGGGCCGCCACCGATGTAGGTGGCGGACTTCCCCTCGAAGTGCTCGAGGTACTGGCCCAACGTGTGCAGGTAGAAGTCGGTGTGCTGTTGCACCGCGTCGTACTGGTTGTCCCAGTCGTCCATGAAGATCCCGCTGTGGGCGTAGCGCAACCGGGTGGTGGAGCCGTCGACGGCGTCGATCTCGAAGTCGAGGGCGTTGAACCAGTCACCGCTCTGCTCACGGACCGCGAAGTGATGGGGTGGGTCCCACACCTCGGCGTCAGTGCCGTCGGCCGCGATCTCGTTGGGGAACAGCCAGGCGGCGTTTCCGGCCGCGGTGGCCACGGCCTGCCAGACCTGTTCGGGGGTGGCCGGCAGCGTCACTTCTCGCGTGCATTCGAACTGACGGGACATGGTCATGCCTCCTCGGCATCGGGTTGGGGGGTCCGTTCACGGGTCTGGAGATCAGGGCGGGGATCGTCGAGCCCCTTGGTGATGGCCGGGTGCAGCGCCACGATGAGGCGGTGCCTGCGCCCGCCGGGCTCGGCGCCGGCGTGGTACCTGGCCACCAGGGACTCGACCGCGTCGGTGAGCTGGGCCACGAACGCGGCGCGGTCCCCGGCGTCGGCGAAGGCGATCTCGGCGTCTAGCCCGAAGCTGGGCAACGGCTGTCGGGCCTGGCGGGACCGATTGATCAGCACACCCAGCTCCTCCACCAGACGACCGGCGAGCGCCAACAGCCACTGGGCGGACAGCTGGTCCGGCGCCCGATCGGGATCGGGTGCGACCGCCGACAGCGCGGCCGGGGAGATGACGTAGGACGCGGCCGTGGCCCGCATCACCCGCTCGGTCATGTTGCGCTTGCGGCGCTCCTCGACCAGTTCGACCAGGCCGCAGTCCTCGAGCGCCCGCAGGTGGTAGTTCACCTTCTGTCGGGACATCCCCAGCTTGGCCGCCAGGCTGGTCGCGGAGTCGCCATCGACCAACTCGGCCAGCATCCGGGCCCGCACCGGATGCAACGACACCTCGGCCGCCCGGGGATCATCGATCACGCCGATCTCGTCCATGTCCCCCATTCTCGTCTAGACAACTTTACTTGTCTAGACAGGTTTTGTGATCTCAACTGTCGGTGATCTCCGGGACTTCAGCGATGGCAGACTCCCTTGCTCCCGACTTCGACGCGCCCCGAGCCAGACACCCCGGACGGCCGCAGAGCGACCCTGGAGACACCGTGACCGACAGCCCCGACTGGACCGATCGCTTCGACGAGGAGCTGGCACGCGCGATGGTGCGCCTGTCGGAGTCCCCCGAGGGCGCAAACGCCGGGGTGCCCGGGTATCTGGGGATCCGGTTCACCACGGTCGAACCGGGTCGGTGCGTGGCCGAACTGGAGGTGGGCGAGCACCTGCTCAACCCGTTCGGCGCCGCCCACGGCGCGGTGCTGGCCTCACTGGTCGACCACGTGCTCGGCTCGGCGGTGTTCCCCATCGTCCCGCGCGGCACCTGGCCGGCGACGCTCGAGTACAAGATCAACTACCTGGCGCCGACCCGGCTCGGCCGGCTGCGTGCGACGGGGCGCGTGGTGTCGCTGTCCACCAGGACGGCGGTGGTCAGCGTCGAGTGCGAGAACGACGGACGCCTGGTCGGCACCGCGCTGGGCACGCTCGCGCTGACGCCACCCAGGCCCCCCGCGTAGACCGGCCAGCCCGCCAGGTCGGGCCGGGTCGGATGGGGCCAGGTCGGACGGCCGACCCGACCCAACGGGTCAGCTCCGGGTGAGGATGACCTTGAGGGCGCCGGTGTCCGCCGCTCGGGCGAACACGTCGTAGGCCTCGTCGAACTGGTCCATCGTGAAATGGTGGGTGATGAACCGGTCGGTGTCGACCTGGTGGCCCTGTGCCAGGCGCAACAGGGTCGGCGTCGAGTAGGTGTCGACCAGTCCCGTGGTGATCCGGACGTTGCGGATCCACAGCTCTTCGAGGTGCAGCGTCACGGGCTGACCGTGGACGCCGATGTTGGCGATGTGGCCGCCGGGCCGGGCCAGCTGCGCAGCGAGCTCGAAGGTGGCCGGCACACCGACCGCTTCGATCGCCACGTCGGCCCCCAGGCCGTCGGTGAGGTCACGCACGATGGCCAGCGCGTCTTCGCGGCCGTTGTTGACCACGATGTCGGCGCCGAAGGTCTTGGCGGCCTCGAGCCGGCTGTCGGCCATGTCGATCGCAATCACGTGCGCCGGGCTGAACAGGCGGGCACCCATCATGGCGGACAGTCCGATCGGGCCGGAGCCGACGACGGCGACGACATCGCCGGGCTGGACCTGTCCGTTGAGCACACCGACCTCATAGCCGGTGGGCAGGATGTCGGCCAGCATCAGGAGCTGTTCGTCGGACACGCCAGCGGGCACCGCATAGGTGGACGTGTCGGCGAACGGCACCCGGACGTACTCGGCCTGGGTGCCGTCGATCTTGTGGCCGAGGATCCAACCTCCGCCGCCGAGGCACTGACCGTAGCTGCCATCGCGGCAGTATCGGCACGCGCCGCAGGCCGTGATGCAAGAAACCAGGACCCGGTCACCGACCTTGACGTTCTTGACGCCCGAGCCGACCGACTCGACCGTACCGACCGCTTCGTGGCCGAGGATGCGGCCGTCGGTCACGGCCGCGACATCGCCTTTGAGGATGTGGAGGTCGGTGCCACAGATCGTGACCACATCGACCCTCACGATGGCATCGGTGTCATCGATGATGACCGGGTCAGGAACGTCTTCCCAGGCCTTCTGACCGGGACCGTGGTACACGACAGCCTTCATCGGGTTCCCCTTCCAGGGAGATCGGTGTTCTCCTGTGGACCGTATGAAGACCACACGGAAGGCAATAGAGGAAAACGTCCTAGCTTCGCGTCGGGGCTCGGCCACCGGCCTCCAGCCACGGGGGGCGTCCCCTCCGACGCGATGACCCCGCGTCAGCCTGCCGAATTCATCCCCTCGTCAGCGCGCCGAGGAACTCGACCCACCGGTCCCGGTCGACGAATCCGTAGTGCCCGGCACCCGCCCACACGTGCGCGGTGGCATTGGGCAGTCGATCGGCGACGTGTGCCGGCATCTCGGGTGAGATGATGTCGTCAGCGTCGCCGTAGAAGACGTCGAAGGGCTGGGTCACGTCCTCGAGCTCGAAGCCCCAGTTCCAAAGGGCCATGGTCATCTCGTAGAGACCCTCCTCGTCCTGGACCATGCCCTCGGTGAAGTTCGCCTCGAACATCTCCTTCTGGGCCGGGTCGGCCAGGAACGTGTCGGCGTCGGATTCGTCGCCCTCGGCCATCGCGTCGACGAACCCGCCCATGTCCTTCTTGGCCTTCTTGATGTCGGACTTGTAGGCCCAGCGGATGATGTGGTGGAAATGGCGGAGCTTGACGACCAGCTTCAGGTCCTTCATGACCAGCATCTTGGCGAAGCCGTCCTCGTCGAACGGGCCGACCGGTGATGCGAGCACCCCGCGGGTGACCCGGTCGGGAAGATGATGGGCCACGGCCATGGCGTGGGGGCCGCCGCCCGAGTGGCCGGCCACCGCGAAGCGGTCGAAGCCGACGTGGTCGGCCAGCGCTTCCATGTCCGGACCCCAGTCGGCCATGGTCCGGCCCTTCTGGGGTGACGAGCCACCGACGCCCGGTTGGTCGGCTACGACGACCCGGACGCCGAGCGACGCGGTCAGGGCATCGTCGGGGTTGCGGATCAATCGCGAGTCGGAGAATCCGTGGCAGAACACGACCGGGGTGCCGTCGGGGTCGCCGAAGTCCTCGTAGGCCAGGGTTCGACCGTCGGCCAGCGTCATCGTCTGCATTGCTCGCACACCTCGTTGTGTCATCGCGGCAGCCGGTCTGCCCGCTTCGAGAACCGTACGACACCGACGATCGCCTCGTGGACGCGTGCTGGCGAGCACTGAGGCCAGCCTGTGGGAACAGCTCGGGGCCGCACCGGCTTCCCATGCCTCGGGGCGGGCCGACGAGATCGTGGACGCGGTCGAGACCGTGCTGGCGCCTGGGGATTTTCGCCCGTCCGACACCGGGCTGTCATTTGCCATTCGCCAGCACATCGACACGTGCATCGACGATCTCGGTCTCGACGCCAACGCGCTGATGCGGACGTTCCACTGCTCGCGGTCGACGCTCTACCGGCTCTTCGAGGAGGCCGGGGGCGTCGCGCACCACATTCGAGCACGCCGTCTCCAGCGCTGCCTCGATGAGCTGACGAAGCCCGATGCCGCCGGGCGGACCGCCGCCGAGGTGGCCACGCGATGGGGCTTCGAGAACCCGAGCCACTTCAACCGCATCTTCAGGACGCAGTTCGGTGTCGCCCCATCCCTGGTGAAGCGACGAGAGGTCGAGACCGCCAGCGCCGATCGCGACCACCGCACCGCCGCCCAGATCGACGAGTTCCATCGCTGGGCCGCGCTCGGGTGACATCGTGGTCGACCACGAGCACCACCACGGCACCGACGAGAGTTCCCTGGTCTCACGGACACCTGGGTCGTGGCGCGTCATTGCCGTCGGCGATGGCCCGAGCCTCGACTGGCTGAGCCACCCGACCTGATGGCGTCGTGACCCCCGAGGCCTAGGCTCTCGGTATGCCGTCGGTGGTGCCGTCCTCGTTTCCGAGGCTCTCCGCCCGCGATCTGACGGGCCGCAACGTTGACCTGCCCGACGCGTTCGAGGGCGAGCGCAACCTGGTCATCGTGGCCTTCAAGCGTCACCAGCAAACCGACGTCGACTCGTGGATGCCGTGGCTCGACGCGCGCGAGCCCTCGTTGACCCCGGTCTGCGGTTCTACGAGGTGCCGACGATTGCCGACGTATGGACACCGGCTCGCCGCTTCATCGACGGAGGGATGGCCAGCGCCATCCCCGACCCAGTGGTGCAGCGCCGCACGCTCACCGTGTACGGAGACCTCCGACGCCTGACGGATCCCCTCGAGATCGACGACCGGGATGCGATCTGGTTGTTCGCGGTCGATGGCTCCGGCCGGGTCCGCTGGCGCGCCGCTGGCAGGTTCGACCCCGAGTTGGCCGAGCAACTCACTGGCGCACTCGATGGGATGGTGGCCGAACCCGACGCCCAGGAGTCCGATCAAGCGACGGTGCAGTTCTCGTTCGCATTCGACCCTCGCTTCCGCCCCCTGCTCGCGTTGGCGGGCGTCACACCTGGCCACGCGGACGTGACCGTGACGGCGGGTCACCTCATTGCCCGCTACGGGCCTTGGTCACTCGAGACCGGGCTCGACAACATCACTGGGGTCTGCGTCACCCATCGATACCAGTGGTTCAAGGCCATCGGACCGCGCGGTTCCTTCGCCGACCGAGGACTGACGTTCGGCACGAACTCCGACGCGGGCGTGTGCGTCCAGTTCCACCACCCGGTTCACGGCATCGAACCACTCCGCCTGATTCGCCATCCCGGCCTGACCATGACCGTCGCCGACCCCGAGGCCCTCGCGGCGCTGCTCCGTCAACGAATCCCCCACGTCTCCCACCCGGTCGCGGTCGACGAAGCCGACGATTCGGGTATCGACTGACCGAGGGACAAGCCTTCAGCCGGTGGCGGCGCGACCAAGGTTGGTGATCATCGAGCCGAAGACGACGTTGTGGAACGGGCTGATCGCCCACCAGTAGGCGTGGCCGGCGAGGCCGTGCGGGATGAACAAGGCCTTCTGGTGCAATACGGGGCGCTCGGGGTCGTCGGTGGTGATGGAGAACTCGAGCCATGCCTGGCCCGGGAGCTTCATCTCCGCCCGTAGCCGCAGCAACGTCGGCCGTTCGATGGATTCGACTCTCCAGAAGTCCACGGCGTCACCAAGGATGAGCCGGTCGGGATCGCGGCGACCCCGACGGAGACCGACACCTCCGACGAGTCGGTCGAGCAAGCCGCGCACCGCCCAGGCAAGTCGGAACGAGTACCAGCCTCGCTCGCCGCCGATTCCCTCGACCGCCCGCCACAGTGCTTCGACCGCAACGTCGACCGCGAGGGAGCGTTCGTCACGGTAGGCGGTGCCCCCAGCCCAGTCGGGGTCGGTGGGCATCGGGTCGCTCGGCGCGCCGGGCCATGCCGCGCCCGACCACCGGGTCTCCACATCGGCGTGGCCGACCCGTTCCAACGCCAGGCGGACGGCCTCATCGAAGGGGCAGAGGTCAAGGGGGATGAGTGTCTCGATGTCGTGCTCGTGGGCGATCGCGTTGTTTCGGAGTGACTCGATCAGCGGCTGCGCGATCGCCTTGGGGACCGGGGTGACGACGTTGACCCACTGGCTCGACAGCCACGGTGACAGGACCGGTACGGGGATGATGATCCGGTGCTTCAGACCAGCGACGCGTGCGTAGCGCTGCATCATTTCCCGGTACGACACGACGTCAGGCCCGGCGATGTCGAACCGACGGTTCGTGTTGGTCGGCAGGCCGAGGGAGCGTTCCAGGTAGCCGAGCACGTCGCTCACGGCGATGGGCTGGACGAGTGAACGCACCCATTTCGGGGTGATCATCACCGGGAGCCGTTCGGTGAGGTAGCGCAGCATCTCGAATGAGGCCGAACCGCTCCCGATGATCACGCCGGCTTGCAACACCACCGCTGGCACCGGACTGTCGAGGAAGACTTGGCCCACCTCGGCACGCGACGCCAGATGAGGTGATGCTTGCTCACCGTCGGGGACGAGGCCGCCCAAGTAGATGATCTGCCTGACACCCGCATCAGCCGCCGCGTCGGCGGTGTTGCGGGCCGCGGCGCGGTCGGTCGTCTCGAAATCCGATCCGGTGCCGATCGAGTGCACCAGGTAGTAGGCCACGTCGACGCCGTCCATCGCCGCGCCGAGACTGGTCGGGTCGAGCGCGTCCCCCTGAGCGATCTCCACGCGGTCAGCCCATGGCACCCCAGCGAGCCGCTCGGGGCGCCGGCTGAGACACCGGATGTCATGTCCCGCCTCCGCCAGGCGCGGGGCGAGGCGCCCACCGATGTAGCCGGTCGCGCCCATCACCAAGATCCTCATGTCGCGGTCCCTGCGACGAGCACCCCGCCCGGGCTGCGTAGCCGGCTACGCCGGCCGACTCGGGCCTTCACAGGGTGGGCGGGCTGCACCCGGCCCGGTCGGTGACCCAGTTCCACAGTCGCTTCCGGCGTTCGGGCGTGTCGGAGCGTCTGGTGCTTCGAAGTCGGTGGATCGCTCGGATCCGACGGTCCAACCAGAACCCACCGGTGGTGGCAAGTGGTTCGCCGTCGTCAGCAGCAAGCCACACCATCGTGTCAGCCCCCCCGACGGTGTCACGCAAGAGCGGTCCGACGACCTTGCGGAACGTCGGCAGCGAGTCCTCGACCCCTGGCGTGTCGGCCCAACCGGGATGCATCGAGTGAAACACCACCGAGCGCCGGTCGACGCGCTCGGACCACATCTCGTTGAGCGTCACCTGGGCACGCTTCGCCAAGGCGTACTGCTTCGAACCGTTGTACGCGGCTCTGTTCATCTGCAACCGGTCGACGGTGAGCTCCGCCGTGTACATGCCACCCGACGACACGGTGATCACCCGGGCGGGAGCCGACTTCTCCAGGCGCTCCAACAACAGACAGGTGAGCAGGAAAGGGCCGATCACCTGGCTGGCAACGGTGGCCTCCGTGCCGTCCGGAGCGTCGACCCGCTGGTGGGTAAGAGCGCCGGCATTGTGGATCAACACGTCGAGCCGATCATGCCCGCCGAGGATCTCCGCGGCGGCTGTCCGCACCGAGTGGTACTCGCCCATGTCCGCGACCACGGGGGAAACCGCGGGGTTGCCAGTCACCTCGCGCAGTTCTGCGGCGACGCGGGCCGTCTTGTCGGGATTGCGGCCCACCGCGATCACGATCGCCCCGTCACGGGCGAACTGCTCCGCCGCGGCACGACCAAGCCCCGAGGTTGCGCCCGTCACCACGACCACTCGACCGTCGAGGTCGTAGGAGCCGACGTCACGCCAATGGAATAGGCGGCGGCGGGCCTCGAGACCGATCCGGGTGAAGCTCGGCGCAATTGGCGCTTCGAGGATCGCGTCGATGACCGTGGCCGCCTCCATCTACGCGGCCGTTGCCTCGAGCACCCGTCGGAGTCCCGCCGCGGCCCGGTCACCGATCCGTCCGAAGACGACCCCGAGGATCGGGTTGCCGAGCCTGAACCCACCCTTGAGCGAGAGATCAGCGTCATAGGTCACCGCGCAGCCGCCGTCGCTGGTCGGTTGGAACGTCATGACATCAACAGACAGGAGCATCCCGGTCTCGGCGCGAACCTCCACACGCTCGGGCGAGTCGAGAGCGACGATCTCGTAGCGGAGGGTGAGGTCACGGCCCACACCACCGACCGTCACGTCGAAGGCCGAGCCGACTGCGGTGCCATTGCCACTGACCTGCATCGAGCGCTTCACTCCCGGATCCCACTCGGCGAAGTGCTCGAGGTCACTCAGGTACTCGAACGCCCGCAGCTGGGGCCACGGCGTGCGGACGGTGGTTCGGTAGTGAGGCATGAACATCTCCGCTCTCGGACTCCAGCCAACCACGGCGTCGTCTCGGCGACACTCGGCGGCTCGGGCAACAGTCTGGTCTCCGCCGCTGGATCGGACGCAATCTCGGAGAGAGGTGAGGCCCTGGTTCACCGCCACGACCAGCATCCGAACATTCGGGTCACGATGCCGTCGATCGCCGCGGCGGGTACGAGTCCCCTGGGGTGGCGTTCCCGATCATCCCCCCGGCACCTGCGCCCGCGACCGGGTGTCGTCCGGGCCCCAGCGCGGGAGCCCGCACTATCGTGGCGCTCGGTGTCCGACACCTGAGCATCGGACGGAGGGACCCATGGACCTGGATGAGATCGTCGCCACGTACGGCGATGCATGGAACGAGACCGACGAACCCAAGCGTGCCGCCCTGCTGGAGCGCGCCTTCGCGGCGGACGGCACGTACCAGGATCCGCTGGGCGCCGCCAACAGCCGCGACGAGCTCGTGGCTCACATCGCCGGTTTCCACGCCACGATGCCCGGTCATGTCATCGACATGGCCAGCGCCGTGGATGCCCACGATGACGTCTTCCGCTTCGCATGGGTCATGCGCAACGGCGCGGAGGTCACGATGGAAGGCATCGACTTCGGGGAAGTTGCACCCGATGGCCGCATCCGGCGCATCGTCGGCTTCTTCGGCCCGTTCCCCGCGCCGGCTTGAACCCCCGCCCGAACATCGCTCCAGTCGACGAGCCCGCTCCCGCTCATGGCGCATCCAAGGCGCCCCATCACAGACTCGTGGCGACCGCGGCCGGCGTTGGCGGATCGTGGTCCGGTCGGCCAGGCTGGGCTTCGCGACGATCCAGGATCCACGGCCAAGGCGCCGAGAACGACAAGGCGACGCTGGAACGGTACTTCCGGGCGGTCGACAAGGGCCTCACCGCGCTGCTCGGGTCGACAGGTCAGCCTGTCGTGCTCGCCTACGCCGAGTACTACCCTGCCATCTTCCAATCGGTCAACCGGCTTGCGAACCTCGCCGACACGGTGGTCGTGGGCAACCCCGAACCGCGCGCGCCCGAGGGGCTCCTCGCGGCCGCGCGGTCGATCCCCCCAAGCGGCACACCGGTCGCCGCCATCCTCCGCTACTGAGCACCGAAGAGGTCCCAACATGAGCGAAGACACTGCAACCGTTGACGAGGCCCTCCGCCTTGGCGGCGGCCTCGAGCCCTCAGAACGAGATGGCATCGTCGCCCATTTCGCCAGCCTCGGCACCCGACTCCGCTCCTTCCCCTCCGGAGCGGTCGAACTCCAGGTCACGGTCAAAGAACGCGACACGCCCAGCCAACGGACCACTCTCGAAGCCTGGATCGCCGGGCAACCCCGCCTGGTGGCCACGTCAACCGAAACCAACCTCGACCAGGCCCTGACCGAGGTTCGTGACGACCTGGTGCGTCAGATCACCGACGCCAAGAACCGGACCGAACCCCGCAACAGCCGCCTGCGCCGCGACACGACCCCCTGATCCAGGAGCTGACGCAGCCGTGTCGGTCAGGCCCAGATTGTGCGGCCCAGCTCCAAGTTGATCGAACCAGAGATCCCGGATGTCACGTCGGTCGCGCTCACTCTGCACCTCCAGCGGGCCTCCGTGTCCACCGGAGCGAGAGCGGTTCGCTGAGTGTGTAGGGTCGCGGTGACACGACACACATGCCCCGACGTGTCGGACCAGCGGAGGCTGGCCGGGAAGCGATGCTCCGGACCCTGGGAGCGAATCATCTTGGAGCACCTGCTACCTGGGAGAAGGGCCATGGGCCGGGTATGGCTCGGCGGCGATCATGGCGACTGATCACGAGCCGGGAGACGGTGCGGCTGAGGTCGGCCCCGGGGGCCCCTGGAGCCTGCTACGCCTCAGCCTGGTGGCGGCCGCCTGCGGAGCCATCGTGGGTGTGGTGGGGGGCACGTTCCGGCGGTTGCTGTTCGACGCCGACGGGGCTCGAGTCTCTTTGGTGACCTGGGCTCATCACTGGCCTTGGATCGGTTGGATCGCTCCGGTGCTGTTGGCCGCGGGCGGAGCCGCCCTGGCCCGGTTCGTGGTGCGCCTCGCGCCGCTGGCGTCGGGCAGCGGGGTGCAGCATGTCGAAGCGGTCTGGCGGGGCGAGGCCGAACACGCGCCCTGGACGGTCTTGCCGGCGAAGTTCTTCGGTGGCCTCGTCGCAATCGGCTCGGGCCTGGCGCTGGGGCGGGAGGGTCCCACGGTGCACATGGGGGCGATCATCGGTTCCGAGGCCGGGCGGCGGTTCGGGATCTCCCCGGACGACCGACGGGTGTTGCAGGCCGCGCTGGGCGGCGCCGGGTTGGCGGTGGCCTTCAACGCCCCCTTGGGCGGCTCGCTGTTCGTGTTCGAGGAGGTCGCCAAGTCGTTTCGTCTGCGCCTGACCCTGGCCACCTTGATCGGTTCTGCGGTCGCCATCGCCTTCTCCCGGGTCATCCTCGGCAACCAGCCTGATTTCAGGGTGGGCCCGATCGCGACACCTGCCGGTTGGCTGATCGTCGTCTACGTCATGTTCGGTGCGGCGACCGGGGCCCTGGGTGTCGGCTACAACCGGCTCGTGGTCGGTGGGGTCGACCTGTTCAACCGGTTACGGCGTCCGTGCCCCGAGCTACGCGCCGCAGTGGTCGGTTCCATCGTTGGCCTGATCCTGTGGTTCGACCCGATCGTGGTCGGTGGCGGGGACATGCTGGCCCAGCGGGTACTGGGCGGAGCCGTCGCCGCGAGCGCACTCGTCGCCTACTTCCTCGTCCGCTTTGTGATCGGGCCGTTGTCCTATTCCCCAGAAACCCCCGGAGGGCTGTTCGCGCCGCTCCTGGTCGTCGGCGCGGTGTGGGGCGCCGTCGTCCACAACGTGGTCCAGCCCCTCGCCCCCGCCCTCGGGAATCACCCCGCGGCGTTGGCCATCGTCGGAATGGCCACCTTCTTCGCCGCGGTCGTGCGGGCCCCGTTCACCGCCATCGCTCTCATCGTGGAGATGACCGCAACCACGACGCTGCTCGTGCCCATGTTCGCCGCGTGCTTCGCCGCCGTCCTGGTGGCCACCCTGCTGCGGGGCGAACCGATCTACGACTCGCTGCGAGCGCGGATGCCCAGCGTCGAACCACAGTGAGCCACCCGACCGCGAGGCAGTGGCCCCGTGACATCGAATCGATCGCGGAAGGCACGCGGCAAACCCTCAGGGCTGACCAGTTCGGACAATGAGTCAACGACGCAAACTGGGCGTCACGCCACGGTGATCGAGGTGGATCGGCAAACCTGGTGCCGGAAAGGTGGCAACCTCCCACCATGACACTCGACACCGCCCCAGCTGCCGTGCTGCTCGACGCCGGCGGTGTGTTCGTGTTGCCCGAAACCGCCCGGATCGTCGCCGCCTTCAGGCGCGCCGAGTGCGAGGTCGGGTCCGGGCTGCTGGCAGACGCACACTATCGAGCCGCCGCCCGGTTCGGCGTGGACCTCGACGTCGAGGCAGATTGGACCGGGTGCTGGCTTGCCTACCTCGAGACCTACATCGAACAGTGCGGGGTCAGACCCGAGCTCCGAGCGGAGGCGCATCGACATCTCGACAGCGAGTTCGCCGACGCCGCCCTGTGGATCGACGAGGTCCCCGGCAGTCGTCGGGGCCTAGAAGCACTCGCTCGCGCCGGAGTCCGGCTCGGCATCGTGTCGAACGCAGACGGCCTGATGGGACGACGCCTGGCCGCACTCGAGATCTGCCAGGTCGGCCCGGGACTCGGAGTACACCTCGAATGCCTGATCGACTCGGGCGACGTCGGCATCATGAAACCGGATCGTCGCATCTTCGACGCGGCCCTCGTCCTCCTCGAGCTGGAAGCAGACGAGGTCTGGTACGTGGGCGACATGCCCGCCATCGACGTCGTCGGGGCCCGACGTGCAGGTCTGCACCCGGTCCTGATGGACCCGCTGGGGCTGCACCTCGACGCCGACTACGACCGGGTCGAGTCCCTCGAAGACCTGGCCGAGAGGATCATCGCGGCGCGAGGCGGGCAGAGTTCGACCACGGACACCCCGGACGAGTTCTCGCTGGCGTCGGCCAGGGAGGCCGCGGACGAGGGCCGGCTGGCCGATTGGGTTGCTGCGTTCCTCGCCAGCCCGGGAAGTGACAACGAGGCCCTTGCCGGCGCACTCGTCTTCGATGGCGCCATCTATCTCGGGCCGCTGGAGCTCGAACTCGCGCGCATCACGCCGATGGCCGGCCCCGAGGGGGACGACGTGATCGTGCCGATCGCCGAGGAGGAGTGGGAAGACGACGTCGATGCGATGGCCCAGAGTCTCGAGCACGGGTGGCAGCCGCCGCCGCTTCTGGTCTCGTGCCGACCGGACGGCTTCTACCTGGAGGACGGGAATCACCGCCGCGAGTCGCTCCGCCGCGAAGGCGCCACCCACGCCTGGGTCATTCTCGTCTTCGCCCGCAACGAGGACCGCGCTCGGTTCGAGCAGGACTCCGGGACTCCGTGACCGTGCCCACGAAGGCATCCCGACGACCCGGGCTCGTCAGCAACCGAGCGCGTAGCTCACGGCTGAGCACACCCGCTCCAACGTGTCATCATCGACCTTGCCGACACGAGCGGTGAGCATCGCCCGAGCGACCGTGTGAAGGCCATCGCGGTTGATCACGGACTGACGGTCGAGCCCGACCTCGAGGTGATCAAGCTCGACCTCAGCTGCGAGACCACGACGCCGATGCCGAGATCTCGGCGACGGTCACCAGCAAACGAACATCGAGCACCTCGGTACGGGTGAGCACGAGCACCGGACGCCGCTTTCGCCCGACCTCAGCGAGCCACACCTCGCCGCTGCCCCTGATCCAATGAGCCTGCCTGTCGTCGAAGCGGTACCGCTGACGGACCCGGTCACTTCACGGGCGCGTGCAACCGCAGAAGGCGGGCCGCGCCACCTGTTCGAGGCTGAGCTCACCGCCCCAAATGGTGTCGTGGCATGTCCAGGGGGTCGAGGGGCAACCGAGGAGATCAGTCCCTGAAGGGCTCCCCGACCTCCATCGTCATGTCCCATCCAGGTCCATAGCGCTGCTTGAAGGTCAGGTAGCGCGAGCACCAGACCCTGGCAGCGTCCGCCGTTCCATAGGTCGTAGCGGGGGTCAGCATGGTCGGCGAAGAACGCTGTGACGCGTTGGTCGAGCGTGGCCACCGCCTCGGACTGCGCCGGATCGGCGGCCACGTTGTGCCATTGGTCCGGATCGGCAACCAGGTCGTAGAGCTCGGCCTCGCCGGTCCCGTCGAGGTGAGCGGTATAGAGGTGCTCGAGCGTTCGGATGGACCGGGTGGTCTCGTTCTCGAAGAACGCCTCGTCGACGTGACCCGGTAGCTCAGCGCCGACCAACGCGGGTTGGAGGCTGCGACCGGGCGAACCAGCCACCTCGATGTGCCCCAATCCGACGTGGTCCAGCACGGTGGGCAGGAGGTCCACGTGTGACACCACGCGATCTACGACCCGCTGGGCTGGCACGATGCCGGGCTGGCGCACCACCAGGGGGACACGGAAGGTGACGTCGTGCACGAACGGCGGGTCGGTCCAGATCGGATGCCCCCATAGCCCACGCTGACCGTACGGGTTGCCCTGGTCGGTGGTGACGATCACCAACGTGTCCTCGCCGAGACCCCGCTCGTCCAGCGCGTCGACGACCCGGCCGACCTCGTGGTCCACCAGCGCGTTCTGAGCGGCCACGTTGGCACGGGTGGCCCGATCGTTGTGCACCCGCAGGGTCCACCACACGTTGTTGAACGCGCTGGCCATCGTGTACTCCTCGGCCGGGTCCAACTCGAAGTCGAAGGGCACCGCGAGCGACGCCACGATGCGGTCGTCGACAGGCGGGAAGGCGCGGAACTCCCTACCCGAGAAGCGTGCATAGAACGGGTTGCGCTCGTCGGCACCCACCACGGTGGGAGGCAACACGTACGGACCGTCATAGTTGACCTGCAGGAAGAACGGGCGGTCACGATCCTGCCGGTCGATGAACTCGATGGCCCGATCGCTGAAGTACGACACGATGTGCTGACCGCGCACGTGCTCGGTCCGACCTTCCCGGTAGACCCGGTTGTCGTAGAAGTCGGTGGTGTGGCCCTTCGTGAGCGCCACCCAATGGTCGAAGCCGTTACCCGGGCACCGGTGGTTACCCAGATGCCACTTGCCCACCATGGCGGTGGCGTAGCCGTGATCCCGCAACGTCTGGGCCATCGAGCGGAACTCGCGGGTCGCGTCGTAGTCAGGGGCTTTGGGCAGCACGTCGTCATCGGCTATGGCCATGTGTACGCCGTGCTGGAGGGCATGAGCCCGGTCAGGATCGAGGCCCGAGTCGGCGAGCACATGCCGTTGGTGCAGAACGCCCGCAGGAACAGCACACCCTCGCGGGCCAAGCGGTCGATGCGGGGAGTCTCGTGCTCCACGTTGCCGTAGCAGCCCAGCGAGTCCGCCGACTGGTTGTCGGTCACCAGCAGGACGACGTTGGGGGGTCTCCACCGTCGCTCACGCCGGGGGCTCACCATCGTGGCAGTATCTCACCCTTGGCCCGCACCCGAAGCCGCGAGTACAACTGAGAACGCCCCCGCGCCACTCCCACGCCAGGGCTGCTGGAGATTGGCCGACGTCGGGGCGTGGCTCGGCCGGCGTCGCGGGACCGCCCAGCACGCGGATCCAGCCCGCGCCGCGCACAGGCGTGCACGTGGTGTCCACCGCGGGTTCGAGAGGTGAGCCGCGAAGCAGAATGCGGCATTCCCTCAAGAGTCGTCTGGCTGACCTTCGGGCTCGTGGCAGGGCCCCGCAGCACTCAGACCGGGCCCACGCCACGACCAGGGATGACCCCGCGCTTCACACCCGCATGACCTCGTGGAACATCGTGCGCGAGGTGGAGAACAGGTCAACGTCGATGCCGTACTGGGCGGCGAGCACACCCGCCTGGTCGAGGTCCTTCTCGGCCATGCGCACCGCGTGTTCGAGCGTGGTTCGGTAGTCGGCGGGCGCGTCGACGGGAAGCGGTGCGGGCGGACCGAGGCCGAGTGGGACCAGCGCCTGCTCGAACAGCCCCGTGTTGGAGAGCGCGTGCCTCAGCATGGCCAGGTCGACGCCGGCATGGTGGGCGAGGTCGAGCGCCTCGTGGACGACCGCCATCATGGCGAAGCTCGTGGCGTTGCGGGCCAGCTTGAGTGCCATGCCGGTGCCCAGCGGCCCGGCGTGAAGCACCTCCTTGGAGAAGGCGTCGAGCACCGGACGGGCGTGGTCGACCGCGTCGGTCGGACCTCCGGCCATGGTGAGCAGCGTGCCGGTCTGGGCTCCGCTCTCGCCTCCGCTGATACCGGCGTCGACCAAGACGACGCCGTGGGAATCGGCTCGTTCGGCCAGGTCGTGGATGGTGTCGAGGGCGACGGTGGTGTGGACGCAGATGACCGCCCCGGCCTCGAGCGTGCGGAGCACGCCGTCGGCACCGTCGACCACCTCGATGGCCTGCGGGTCGTCGAAGACGATGATGTCGACGACCGCAGCGCCGCGCGCCGCGTCGGCCGGCGCCGAGGCAGCTCGAGCGCCGCGCTCGACTCGCGCCTCGACGGCGGCGGGGGCCAGGTCGAACACGGCGGTGTCGAACCCGGCGGCGATGATGTGGTCGGCCATCGGGCCGCCCATGCGTCCGAGCCCGATCACGGCGACGCGGCCATCGCTCATCCGGCGGCCGCCTGGTGCGAGGCGATCGAGGTCTCCGACACGCGGTAGAGGTCGTTGCTGGTGGGGTAGCCGACGTAGGGCACGAGTTGGATCACGACTTCGCGGACCTGTTCCACGGTGAGCTCACCCGTAGCGAGCGCTCGATCGAACTGGATGCCGAGCGGGTCGAAGCGCTGCTGTGCGGCGAGGACGCCGATCACGAGCAGCCGGCGGACGCCGATGCCGAGTCCCGGTCGGGACCACACCTCGGCGAAGAGGTGTGAGAGCATCAGGTCGAAGAAATCGGACTGGCCGGCCTCGAGCGTGACCGCGTCGGCGCCGTAGACCTCGCGATAGGTGTCGAGCCCGCGGGCGCGGCGCTCGGGCTCGACAGGCGGCGGGTCGGTCACGGTGAGCTCCTAGGGGTCAGGCGTCAGGGATTCAGGCGTCGTGGTACTGGATCAGCTCGATGTTGTAGCCATCGGGATCGTCGACGAACGCGACCGTGACCGGCCACCGCTCGAGGCGCTCCGGCTCCATGGTGGATCGGTACCCGGCGGCGACGGCCCTGGCGTGGGTGGCCACGCAGTCGTCCACCCGCATGTAGAACTTCCACAGCGCGAAGCCGTGGTCGATCGCCTGACCGCCATGGTGACGCTCCGCGAGCTGGAGCCGCCCGCCCCCCTCGTCGGCGGCGAGATGGGCCTCGTGCACATCATCGATCTCGGTCCGACCCTGCACCTTCAGGCCGATGATGTCGGTGTAGAAGCGGATGGAGCGCTCGATGTCACTCACGTAGATGCAGTACTGACCGACCTTCGTCGCCATGGCGGAGCCCCTCGTTGCTGACGCTGGGCACCGTAGAGCCGACGGAGGACACAATCCACTTTCGTCCTGCTCCGTCCCGATCAATCGGATTGCGAGAGGATCCGGGGACCGATCTGGGGCTGGTTGGACAGCCGGGCCGCTCGTCGTGGCCGGGACCAACGGCCCCGCCAGCCAGACCGCCGACACCCGCGAGGCGTAGACCCGAGCCGGACGCGGGAAACCCGTGGGACTCCCACGATCGCTTCGCCGGCTCGCAACAGGTGGGGTCTGGTGTCGACCGTTCACGGACGCCCGAACAGCGATTCGACCAGCGGTCTCGGTCGGTGTTAGACCACTGGTCTAACACCGAGCCCCGTTGGCGAGGAGCGCCGATGACCAAGCAGAGTCCAGGCCCAGCGCCTCCCGCCGCGACGCCGCGACAACGGCTACAGGCGTTGACGCCGGAGCGCCGGGCGCGGCTGCTCGATCCGGCAGAGGAGGAGTTCGCGAGGCGCGGCTACGAGGGGGCCTCGCTCAACCGGATCCTGGCCGCCGCCGGCATGAGCAAGGGGCAGGCGTACTACTACATCGCCGACAAGTCTGACCTGTACGCGGCGGTGATCGATCGTGCCCTCGACCGTGTGGTGGCCAAGACGGACTTCGACCTGGAGACGCCGACCGATCCCGACGACTTCTGGCGTCGGATCGGCGCATTCCTCGATCGGGTGACCGAGCTCTTCGTCGAGGACGACCGTCTCGCCCAACTCGCCCGGGGCATCTACGAGGGACCTTCCGCCCAAGCCGCGCTGGCCGCACCCCTGGCGCGCATCCGCACGCAGCTCCACCGCCTGGTTGCCCTCGGCCGAGAGGTCGGGGCGGTGCGCGACGACGTCCCCGAGTCATTGCTCGTCGACGCTGCGCTGGCCGCAACCCGGGCGATCGACCGCTGGTTCGCCGACCATTGGCACGAGCTGAGCGGCGCGGACGCGCTCCATCTGAGCGGCCGGTCGGTCGAGCTGATCCGAGGAATGTGCGTGCCGCCCGCCGGGAGGGCTCGGGAGGAGCAGCATCGTGACGGCTGAGGGTTCCGGCGCCCCGCTCGACTCGACCATGACCGCCGCCGACCAGGTCGAGCACGCGCTCGACGGGGCCCGCTTGAGGATCCTCGTGGTCGGTGCGGGAATCGCCGGCGCCACCTTCGCCGCACTCATGCGGCGGCGGGGAGAGCCGGTGGCGTTGCTCGAGCGGGGTGACCCCACCTGCGACGCCGGGTACATGCTGGGCATGCTGCCATTGGGTGGACGGGTGCTCAACGGGCTCGGACTGGCCGAGGAGTACGCCTCCGCCAGCGTGGCGATGCGCGGCTACAACCTCTACGGCCGCCACGGCCAGGCGTTGCGGTGCTTTCCGCTCGCCGGCATCGTCGACCGCTTCGGGACGTGGCGTGGCATCGAGCGGAGCGTCCTGCTCGCGATGGTGCGCCGCGAGGCCGGACCGATCGCGTACCGCACGACGATCAGCGACCTCGTGGGTGATGACGAGAGGGTGACGGTGACATTCCACGACGGGACGCGCTCCCGAGTCGACCTCGTCGTCGCAGCAGACGGGCTCCACTCCACCACGCGGAAGCTGATCCTGCGCCCGAACGAGATCGAGGCCTTCGACACCGGATGGGGCGGATTCGTCCTCTGGAGCTCCCTCGATGACCAGCAACCCGACACCTACTCCGAGCTGTGGTCCACGGGTTGGGGCATCGGCCTGTACCCGGTACCCGATCGGCTCGGCATCTTCCTCGCCGGCAGACACGCGTCGCTCACCGATCGCGACCCGCTCGACTACGTCGACCAGATCGCTCGCGGGTTGCCCGCCGGACCGTTCTCCACCGCACTCGCCAACCTCGACCGAACCGCGACGGCCTTCTACTGGAGGATGGCCGACCGACGGACAAGGGTCTGGTTCCAGGCAGCGCACCGTGCTGCTCGGCGACGCCGCGGCCGGATTCCTGCCGACCGCCGGCGTCGGCGCGTCGGCCGCGATGGACTCCGCGGCTGCGTTGGCCGACGAGCTCTCCCGCGCCGAGGCCGACCACCTCGACTACGCCCTCGAGCTCTACGAACGACGGCAGCGACCCAGGGTCGAGCTCGCCCAGAAGAACTCCCGCGCTCTGGCCCACTACATGTTCGTGAACAGACGAGCCACCGCGCTCGCCCGCGACCAGCTCGCCCGCTTCTACACCCTCGATCGCCTGCTCTCCGACATCTCCAAGCTCATGAACGCCCCGTGACCGACACCCCGAAGAGGCCGACCCGGCCCAAGCGCACCCTCGACCCGGTGACGGCGCTCCCCTCCTACGGGCCTCCTTCGCGTTCATCCGTGGACCCGGTCGACGGTGCGTCTGTGGGAAACGAGTCGGCCAACGCCGCGGTGCGGCGCGAACCCGAAACGATCAGGCTGTTTCGCGGCCGCCGTATCGAGCGAGCGCGTAGAAGACGAGCACCGCGATGGCCACATAGGTGATCGACCAGATCGGGTAGTACGGCATCCACGTCATGGCCGTGAGGCCGCCGATCACCGCGGCGATGTAACCGACCGCGCGAGCGAACTGCGAGCGGACCAGGATCAAGAAGCTCGCCACGATCAGGATGATCCCGACCCCGAGCCAGACCCAGGCGTAGTTCTTGAGGCTGGACCCGAGCAGGCCGTTCTGGAGATCGCCGGGCAGCGCGCCGTGGTAGCGGAAGGCCCAGAACGAGTCCAGGACTCGCATCAGCCCGGCCAAGCCGAGAATCGTGCCGGCGAAGAACAGCCAGCCCGATCCCCGCATCTCGTCCGGGTACATCACGGCTTGATCGTTCGGTGCGGCCCCAGCCGCCTTGTCTGCACCGGTCATTGCCATCGCAACATCAGCTCCTCTGGATGAGTCGGGGTGACCGAGCCAACGAGCTAGGACCCCCCGACGCAACGTGGACAGGCCTAAGCATCACCGGACAGGACATATTCGCGACAGGGTCCAAAGTCACTGATCGAGGTGCTCCGGCAGGCCTCGAGGTCACGGCCCGAGGCGCACCGCGGACCTCGCGCCCGGCCGCCCGCGGCGGGTCGTCCGCGTGCGCAAGCGCCATGACCGTGCTCCTGGGTCGTGGCGCCCGAGGCTGCGGTCGGTCCGTGACCGGGGCGGATTGGGGACCGTTGCCTTCGATGTAGGCATCCGGGCCGATCGCTTGCCCCATCTCGAGACCACCGACCGTAGCTGGATGCACCGGCTGATCAGGCCAAGGGTCCGAACTGGGCAACGCCCTGTCCAGACGCGGCCTGAGTGTCGAACGATCCACCGAGGCCGCGTCTTGTGTGTCGTCGCCGATCTCCGGTCCGGACAGTCACCCGCCGCTGGTCCCCGGAACATCATCGGTGCCCTGGAGTCCCCGGCCGGGCTGATCCTCGCGCGGTGGGCGGCGGCGCCGGCGCCGCTCGTAGGTGGCCTCGCCGACGAAGGTGGCGACAAGGAGGCCGACGAGGAGAAGCAGGTCGATGGGCCGGGTGGCGGCGAGGTGCGCCATCAGCGCCATCAGCGCACCTGTGCAGGCGCAGGCGGCGACGACGGAGATCCATCGTCGGCTGTTGGTCCTACGGGCGAGCTTCACGTTGGCCACGTTGACGGCGGCGAACACGATCAGGAAGCCGGCGCTGGCCAGTGAGGAGATCGCTTCGAGGGGCACGACGTTGGCAACCAGCAGAGCCGCCCCGGCAGTCAGGAGGAGCCCGAGGATCGGTTTGCCGGCGATCTTTCGCTCGAGGGCGGTGGGGGCTTCGCCGTCGACGGCGATGACCACGGTGAGACGGGAGGTCCCATACAACGTTGCGTTGATGGCCGATGCCGTGGACAGGAGGGCGGCCACGACGATGGCGTCGAACCCGGTCCGGCCCCACACCACCCCCGCCGCCTCGGCCAGCGCGAAGTCCGCGGCAGCGGCAATCTGGCCGAGCGGCAAGAGCCCGACCGTCACGATCGCCACCAGCACGTAGAGCACGACGGTGAAGGTCACCGAGACATAGAGCGCCCGGGGGATCGTCCGTTTCGGATCCTTCGCGTCCCCGGCGGCGTTGGCGATCAGCTCGAAGCCTTCGTAGGCCACGAAGATGAGCATCCCGCCGGCAAGGAGCGAGCCGGCGCCCGGCCACTGGGAAGGTGCGACCGTCGCGAAGTCCGTGTGGAACAGGGCGACGGCGACGAACGCCACCAGGATGGCCACCTTGGCGGCCACGATGTACTTCTCGGTGGCGCCGATGAGCTTGGCGCTGAACACGTTGACGGCGGTCATCACCACCACCACGGCGGTGATCATGACGTGGAGCCCGACGGACCGGTCCGACGCGGACACGAAGGTGGTCGCGTAGGAACCGAAGGCGAACGCGTAGAGCGCCACGGTCACGATGTATGAGAGCCACAACAGGACGCTGAGCGCCCCGGCCACCCGTCCTCCACCGAACGCCTCGTTGACGAAGGCGACCGTTCCGCCCGAGCTGGGGATGGCCACCGAGAGCCGTGCGTAGGAGTAGGTCGTCACCAGCGCGACCATCCCGGCGATGAAGAAGGCGACGAACGTGCCGCCACCCCCGACCCCTACGGCGAGGCCGAGGACGGCGAAGATCCCACCACCGATCATCCCGCCCACACCGATGGCGACCGCGGCCAGGAGCCCGAGCGGGCCGCCACCGCCGTCAGAGGCGGCAGGAGCACCGCTGTCGGGCATCGGGTGCACCCCTCTCGACCGGATCGAACGAGGGGATCATCGGTCCGGGTGAGCCGCCATGTCCACCCGGTGCCCCCGATCCTGCTCGGCAGGGTTCACCACCGCTGCCGATCCTCCGCACGCGAGACCCCGGCAACGGCGTGAGACCTCGCCACCGTCGCCGCCAAGCTCGAGATGGTCCCGTGGGGCGACTCCCCAACCAATGCCGGCGCCGGCGGGCACTAGGCTCGGTTTGATGGTTGAGACCCGTCGCCTCTCACTTCCCGACGACCGCGACCTCGACGCCGACAGCACCGCGCTGCTGGGCGAGCTGCCTCCCCTGAACATCGCCCGCATGCTGGCCCGCACCGGCATGGCCCCCGAGTTCTACAGCTGTGTCCGCCGACTCTTCGACGACGACTGGTTTCCGGCAGAAGACCGCGAGGTGATGCTCTTCCGAACCTGCTGGAACAACGGATCCAACTACGAGATCCACCAGCACCGCGCCTACGGAGGCCTACCGCCCACCACTGTCGATGCCATCCTCTCCCACGACCCGTCCAGCCTCGCTACCTGGCACCAGGTGCTGTGTCGGATGTGCGACGAGATGAGCCGAGACGCCAAGCTGACCGAGGCCTCGGTGACCGAGCTCGTCGAACACTACGGCACCGAGAATCAGGCTTCCCGGGCGATCATGGTCATGGCGTGGTTCAACATGCTCAGTCGATTCGTCGACTCCAGCGGCGTCCCCGTCGAGACCGGCGAGAGCCCCTACCAGGACGTCGCTGGCCCAGCGGCCACCCGTTGACCACCTGATGCTCCCCCATCGAACCCGGATCCCGCCACGCCCGTGATCCGAGCCGGTAGGTGCCGACCACCCGGTCGTGGCACCGCCGCCCCGCCCCGAGCACGAGATTCCAGGCGCTTGCTCGATTCTCCCGTCGCGGTACGCACCGTGTTCTCCTGCTCACCCCGGCCGTGCGAGAAGAAGGGCACACGCCGGTCACAGCTTCCTCGATTGGGTCAAGGAGGCGCCCAGGGTCACGAACCCGCTGGTCAGCCAGGCGACCCGGATCGACGACCGACGGCGCGGGCAGTTGTGGGCGCTTCCGCTCAACCTGCCATACCACCTGCCACAGCCCCGTGGGTCGCGTGGAGATGGAGGGCCTGCTCCTCGTCCTGGTTGCCGGGTTGGAGGTCGAAGACGACGTTCTTCACCGTCCCGGTGAACGCGTACGGCGCCTTGTCCTCGTAGGCGAGGTCGACGACGAGGCCGTTGTCGCAGCCGATGTCCATCGCCGAGTACGAGGTGAACGACATCGGGACGGTTTGGGGCATGTCGCCCTCGCCGACCTTGTCATCGTTCACGAAGAGCGTGACCTTGCCGCCCGAACCGGGCTTGTTCTCCTTCGACTCGAACAGCATCTTCACCTTGACGTCGCCGTCCGGCAGCGGCTTGGAGGCAGTCTGCTTGTAGGTCTCGACGCCGAGCAACGAGTACGTGTGGGTGAGCATGCCCTTGTCATCGACCCACAGCCCGAAGCCACCGATGAAGTCGGCCATGGCCACGATGACGCCTTCGGCGCCGCCCTTGGGGACGACGAGATCGCCCTCGATGGCGTACGAGCGGCCGTAGATGCGAGGGATCATCCCCCACAACACATTCTCGACGTCCCCCTGGAAGCTGAAGCGGGTCCGGGTCGGCATCGGCGGGAGGATGCCGAGCAGCACCGACATCCCGGCCATGAGCGGGAGGACGTTGTTGCGTTCCGCTTCCTTCCACCACAGGTCCTGCAACTCCTTCACCTTGTCGGGGTGGTCGGCGGCGAGGTTCTTGGCCTGGGAGAAGTCGGTGGACAGGTTGTAGAGCTCCCAACCCGTATCGCGGTCGAAGTCCCAGTCCTGGGTGAACCCGAACTTCGCGTTGGTCGCGGGCGACAGGTCCCAGGGGAGGCGGTCAGGTCGCGAGGCTGCCCACCAGCCGTCCTTGTACATCCCCCGTGAGCCGAGCATCTCGAAGTACTGGGTGGTGTGCCGCTCAGCCGCCTGCGCGTCGTCGAACGTGTAGAGGTAGCTGGTGCCGTCCATCGGGTCCTGACCGATGCCGTCGACCGCCTTCGGCTCGGGGATTCCGGCGGCCTCGAGGATCGTCGGGGCGACATCGATGCAGTGGGTGAACTGCGTTCGGATCGCCTTGTCGGCCTTGATGCGCGCCGGCCACGACACCGCCATCGGGTCGCGGGTGCCGCCGAGGTGGCTGGCGGTCTGCTTGCCCCACTGGAAGGGGGTGTTCATGGCGTGGGCCCAGGCCGCGGCGCAGTGCGGCGCCGTGTGATCGCCACCGAGGGCGTCGATGCCGCCGTACTTGTCGATGAGCTCGGTCTGCTGCTTCGGGTCGAGCACGAGGCCGTTGAGGAACGTGAGCTCGTTGAACGAGCCGGTGACGGTGCCCTCGAGGCTGGCGCCGTTGTCGCCCCAGATGTAGATGACCATCGTGTTGTCGCGGTCGCCGATGTCCTCGACCGCGTCGAGCAGACGCCCAACGTTGTGGTCGGCGTTGGCCATGTACCCGGCGTAGACCTCCATCTGGCGCCGGTACAGATCCTTGGCCGTGTCGTCGAGGGAGTCCCACGCGGGGAACGCGTCGGGCCGTTCGGTCAGCTCCGTGTCCTCCGGGACGATGCCCATCTCCTTCTGGCGGGCGAGCGTCTTCTCGCGCAGGGCGTCCCAGCCGTCGTCGAAGTGGCCCTTGAACTGGTCGGCCCAATCCTTCGGCACGTGGTGGGGGGCGTGCGCACACCCGGTCGAGAAGTACATGAACCAGGGCTTGTCGGCGTCCTGGGCACGCACGTCGTGGATCCACCGGATGGCCTTGTCCGCCATGTCGTCGGGGAAGTAGTAGTCCTCGCCGTCCTTGCCCTCGGGCACACCGATGATCGCGTCGTCCTGCGTGAGCACGGGGTCGTACTGGCCGGCAGCCCCCGACAGGAAGCCCCACCAGTGGTCGAAGCCGAACGACTTGGGCCAGTGGTCGAACGGCCCCGCCGCCCCCTGGACGTTGTTCGGGGTGATGTGCCACTTGCCGAACCCCGAGGTGACGTAGCCGTTCTCCTTCAGGATCCGCGGCAGGGCGGCGCAGCTGCGCGGCCTCGCGGCCGAGTACCCGGGATACGGGCTCGGGAACTCTGCGATCGACCCCATCCCGACGTGGTGGTGGTTCCGCCCGGTCAGCATCGCGGCCCGGGTGGGAGAGCACACCGCGGTGACGTGGAAGCGGTTGTAGGTGAGGCCCGCGTCCCGGACGCGCTGGAAGTTCGGCGTCGGGACCGGTCCGCCGAACGAGTCGATCGAACCGAAGCCGGCGTCGTCGATGAGCACCAGGAGCACGTTCGGCGCGCCGTCGGGCGCCTTCGGACCGGGGATGAAGGACCAGTCGGGCACCGACTCCTTGAGCGTGGGCTTCATGACACCGCCGAAGGTCCTGTCCGGGATCGGCAGCACGGTGCGGTCCTGGTTGAACTTCCCGGCGGCTTGGAGAAGCTCCTCCTTGAGGTCCTTGATGGCCGACTTCTTCGCCGGCACGACGGACTTCGCGGGCGACGTGATCACCCGCTCGGCCGCCGCCTGGTCGTCGGTGTCGACGATCGTGATGATGGCCCCGCTGCCCGGCGGCAGATTCTCGCCGAGTCCCTCGAAGCCGTGCTGCTCCTTGTGCGCGACGAACTTGCCGATGAGGCCGCCGACTGCGCCGCCGACCACCACCGCGCCCAGCAGCGGCGGCGAGGCGAGGCCGACGAGCAAGCCGACACCACCACCCCAGCCCACGCCTTTGCGGCCCAGGTGGTCGCCGGTCTGGCGAACGGTGACCTTGGCGTCGGTGCCGTGTTCGATGAGGATGGCGCCCTCGCTCCCCACGGTCTTGTCCGCGACGAGCTTCAACAACGCGTCGAAGTCGGTCTGGGCCGCCTCGTCGCCGCCTGGGTACATCGCCATGATCAGGGCGTAGTCGTCACTCACGTCTGTTCCTTTCGGGGATTGCCGGAGTTCGGGCGTAACTGGTGCTGACAGCTGTGAACAGCGATGCCCAGTGCGTCAGAGACGGCCAGGACGCCCAGGGAGCCCGTCGTACTGGTCGAGGCTTTCTCCCCTCCACGATGCCGATCCTGGGTTCACGACGCCTCAAGATGCCGTCGATGGCCGGGCTCGTTCGGTGGTTTCGCCGCCCGACGGGCCGGTCACGTGACGTGCGACGACCACGCCGACGCCGATAGCCGCCTTGTCGACGTTGGTATCCGCCTTCGTCGTCTGCGTCGGCACCGTGTTGTCCTCCTCGTCCGAGCCGTTCGCGCACGTTAGCGCCGCGATGACGTGGTCAGTAGGGCCGAAGGTCAGCGGTCCGTGTGCGGCCCATCACTTGATGGCGGCGGCGATCGCCTGACCGACGACGACGAGTCCGATGACGACGTAGATGACCGGCACCGCTAGAGCGCCGAGGTGGTCCGCGACCCGTCGAACGTGGTGCTGGTGTGGGCCAAGCGCCTGTGGCGCTGCCCTGACCCCGACTGCGCAGTGTCGACTGGTCCGAAGACGTCGCCGAGATCGTCCCGAGAGCGGTGCTGACCGAGCGGGCCCGCGCTGAGATCTGTCGGCTCGTCGGTCAGACCGGTCGGTCGGTCGCCGAGTCCGCCCGGGCGTTCGGCGTGGGCTTGCACACCGCGATGGCCGCCGTCCGCGACCACGGCCGGCCCCGAGTCGATCACCTGTCGCGCCTCGGCGCGGCGAGCGACCCAGTCCTGTAGGCCTCCGTCGGGATCCACCGGGCCGCACCGCCGGTCACCTCCCAGCACGGCGCTTGGCCCGCTTGTAGAGTTCGGCTTTGCATCAGGTCCCAACGACGTTGGACAGCCAAGGGAGCGGTATGGCAGACCTCGATCTTCTCGTAAAGAAGTGTCGCAACGGCACTGCCGGGATGCGGCCTGTCCTACCACTCGGACAATCGATGAGCCTTGGCGACGTCGGGTACATCGACGATCACAAGTGGCGCTACGTGGGCAGTGCCCAGACAATGCTAGGGGTCCCCGCGGGCCGGCGACTCAAGGGGGAGGGCCTCCCTCAGACAAAGGTCATGAGCGACAGCAACGTCGACTTCAACACGTATGCCAAGGGCAGCGTACCGAATGGGTACGGCGTGCTGGGCAATACGTCGGCTCGACTAGAGGTCTCCTTCAGCTCGAAGAAGGCGTTCGTGCTCATGGCAGACAACGTTGAGATCTACACAATGGAGGATCCGGTTAAGCTCACCGATCGGATGATGCGGGCCTACCAGGACGGGCTCTGGGATGAGCGCATGTGCGTCGTCTACCAGATCGGGGTCGCTCGGTCGTTCGAGCGCGGCGCTCTCTCAGAGCCGCGGCGCCAAGCTCCTCACCCGAGCCAAGATGGATGTCCCGGCACTCTCCGACTCCGACTTCAGTGCGAACGTCAAATACGAGAGCCAGCGGGCGTCGCTGGAGTCAGTCGTCGCAGCTAACAAGGCCGTGGCGTTCTTCAACGCCTATATCGTGAGGGACACATTCTTCAAAGGCCGGCGCATCGAAGTAGCCGCGGCGGGACCACCCTCTGAGGAGGTTACGTTCGCTGACGTCGGCACCGCCAAGAATCCTGGTGCCAGACGGAGGGCCTGAGGCGGAGGTCGGACAAGTACTCGAGTCAGTCAGGACGCACGCGAGCGTCGCTTCACCCGACCGACTGTCTGTACCGGGAGGGTCAGTTCAGCCGTCCCAGAGATGTCCCAACCGCGCAGCGACCGCACCACCTCGGATACGAGTTCCTGCTCGCCGTCGAGGAGCATCGTTGCGTCGTTCGACTGGACGACCGTCACCCCTGCGTTCTGAAGGGTTCGGCGGACAGACCCAGGCGAGGCCTTACTTCGGGCTCCGTCAGGGCTATAGATCAACATTCTCGCCATGGGACGGTCCTCACGGTGGCGTCGGGAACCCGCAACCCTGGAGGCGGCGGCCGAAACCCATGCTAGCGGCATCCTGACGGAGACAGTCGATCACCTTTCGAGCCCTAGCGGGCGTGCGGGCCTTGCGAGTCAGACCCTGCGACCACAGTACGCCGCGCCGCAATCGCCGAAACCACGGGTGTGGCCTGGGAGGTGCCGTCGAAGACCCCCCAGGCACCGTCTGGGAAGCAGGAGATTGTGCCGACGCCGGGCGCTGCAAGGTCGTCACGCCTGATCCAATTGCTGAAGCCCGCCACATAGTCATCGGGGTCCGTCCCCCGATCGGAGCTCTCGGCGTGCACACTCTCGGTGCCAGCAGGGTAGGTCTTCGCCCTTCCCGCCGCGCTCACGCCGATGACGCCCGGATATGCGGCGGGGAACTGGATCGGCGCGCGGCTGGCGTTGCCGGCAGCCGCGCAAACGATCACGCCTTGCTCGATCGCTCGCCGGATGTCGCGTTCGACAAGGGGCACGGGACCAGTGGCGGTAACCGACAAGTTGATGACGTCGCACCCATCGTCGACTGCAGCCCGCAAGGCCTGTGACAGGGCAAACGTGCTTGTGGCCTCGTCTTCGTTGGGAAAGATCTGGTAGCTGTGCAACCGCACACCCGGTGCGAGCCCTCGGCGGGATCCGACCGCCCGGCTGGCGATGATGCCTGCGACGTGGGATCCGTGGGCGTGCTCGAGGTCCAGGCCCGACGGCGAAACGGTCACCGAGTAGTCCCTCCGCCGGGCGACCGAAGCGCGTCGTGACGACGGATGCCCGTATCGATCACGCCGACGGTGACGCCGCGTCCCGCTTCAAGCGACGGGGGCGGGTGGTAGCGGCGGGCAAAGTCGACGGCATGCACATCGAGCGGCGCCAGCGCGGCTTGGAGGATCCCATTGCGCCGCCGTGGCCGCGCTTTGTAGCCGTTCCAGTAACCAGCTCGTTGCACCCATAGCTCGGTCACCCCGAGGCCCGAGCTGGGAAGTGGGACGGTGGCAAGGCCACGGCCGTTGGACTGCGCCACAGCGGTCCTGGCTCCGAAACCGGCGACTACCAAAGCGGACCGGAGACTCTTGCCGGATTTCGCGTCGGTGACCCTGACGTCCACGGTGCGTCCGGTGGATCGCCACTCGGATGGAATCGTGTTTCGCGCAGCTGGTCGGAAGAAGGCCGGGTAGACGTTCTCGTCGGGCTCGACCGTATAACCGAACCCCTCCAGCAAGCCGGCCCCTTCGGCGTCGTCGATGAGCGCCTCCGTTCGGAGGTCGCCGGCCAGCTTCGGCACCGCATCCTCCAATCTCCAGTGGAGTGTTAGTCGAGGATCGATATCTAGCAACTCCATGCCGAGTCCCACCTCCGACATGCCTACGACTCCCCGCGCCGACAGCGCTCGCCCGGCAACCGCCAGGGCACTCGACGTGTCGATGGAGATGAACCGGCGCCCGTGACCTGAACGCAGCGCCGACGCGGTTGGCGCCACGACGATATAGCGACCTGTCGAACTCTCCATGGCCCCTCGCAGGACGTGTGTCGGCAGCCGGAGACTGCTCCCAATTCCTGCCTCGAGGAGGCAAGGGACGCAACTCACGATCACGATATTGAGCAATCCCGAACACCCTACCATCAGCATTCTGCCATAACCCGAACGCCTGACCCAGGAAATGCACGGGCGGTGTTTCGTCCTGACTCCAGGTGGGTAGGCGATTGCAAGCAGCACCATGGCGGTCCGAACTAGTTTGCCGTCGGGTCCATGTGCACCTCACCGGCCGAGCTCGCACGGTCCACCGCGTGATGGCGTCCGTCGCGGACGAAGCGGGACCACCCGAGCGGATCGTGCCGCATTGGTCTCCCCGTCGGCGAACAGAGCCAAGAGAGCGTCGGTGATCACGTCGTCGTCTTTCGGGAGCAGGTGACCGTAGCGGTCGAGGACGGTCACCACCGACGTGTGCCCGGCCCAGCGGGCGACCTCGGTGGGGTTGGCCCCGGCTGCAATCCACCGGGCGACGGCCGAGGGCCTGAGCGCGTGGAGCCCGACGGTGTCCTCTCCCCGCTCCCCCGGCTTGGGCTTGTTCTCCTTGGTCGGCTCGACGGCCAGCTCAGCCACCCACACGGCCGGGGCCCACATGCGACGACGGAACAGGCCCGGACGTAGCGGCCCTCCACCGGGCGCCGTCCAGATGAGATCGTCCGGCACGAGGCCGGCGCAGTCGAGCTCGAGCGCGTCGGCCACCGGTTTGCGGCAGCGGCACGGTCCGTCGCCCGGCTCGGGTCTTGGGTCTGGCCGAAGTGGATCTGGCCGTGAACCTCGACCAAGTTCTCGGCCACCGTCACGTCCGCCCGACCAGATCGACGTGACGACGACGGAGGGCCAGCAACTCCCCCTGGCGTAGCCCGCAGTAGGCGCCGACCAGGACGAGCGAGCGGTAGTCGGTCAATGGAGTCGGCCAGCCGGGCATCTCGGCCGGCGTCAGGAAGCGCTGCTCCTCGCGCTCGACCTTGGGTACGTCCAGGCCGTCGGCCGGATTGTTGGGGATCAGCCGGGCCTTGACTGCCCCGGCCAGGATCTTGGACACGATCTGGCGGGCCTTCACCACCGTGGCCGGCGCCTTGCCCGCCGCCACCAGATCGGCGATCCAGGCCTGCAGCTCGTCGTGGGTGATCGAGCCGATCCTCCGGTCGCCCAGCTCCGGCAGGATCATCGACCTGGCGTAGCTCTCGTCTCGGGCTCGCGTCGTCGGCCGCAGGCTGACCCGGGTGGCCAGCCACAGCTCGTAGCGCTCCCGCAGGGTGACCTGGCCGCCATCGGGGTCGACGTAGTCACCCCGGCGCTCGTCCACCTCGACCGTCTCAGCGAAGGCCCTGGCCTTGCCCTTCGGATCGAACGTCTCGGCCCGTTGCTTGCCGTTCGGATCCCGGAAGCACGACCCAACCGCGGCCGCTCCCCCGCCGGTCTTCCACACTCGCCATGTTCCGCCTCCAGGGTCGCCGTGGAGGACAAAACCATCCGATGTGTGATGTGTAACCGGCCCTGTCGCTGCTTCGGTCTGCTTCTCGTCGCAGACCCCGCTGAACAGGACTATATGGTGGGCGATAGAGGACTCGAACCTCTGACCTCTGCCGTGTGAAGGCAGCGCTCTAACCAACTGAGCTAATCGCCCGGATGCGAACGGGCACTTTAGCCGCTGGCGAGGACGGTCCTCATTTCCGATGCAATCGCCGCGCCAGCCGCCGGCACCGTCGCGCCCGCGTCATCGGGCGCCCCGCGCACCAGCCTTCGGTCGAGCCGGCCAGACCCTCGGTGGGCAGACGATCTGCACCCCTGCCCGGCGCGAACGCGGAGCGACTCTCACGGTGTCCTGGTTCAGGACATGTGCAAGGGATGAGTCGGGACATCGGCAAGGCGGGTGATTGGTCAGTGTTGCTGGATGTCGAAGCGGCGTGCGGTGATCCTGGCGGTGACGGTCGAGGGATCGGGCCAGGCCGGGGCCGCCCGGCGTTACGACGTGTCGGCGTCGACGATGTCACGGCTGGTGGCCCGGGCCCTGGTGTCCGCCCCGTCCGACCTGGCTGTCCTGTGACCTCCCGCCATCAGGACGGTCAACCGATCGGCGCCACCCGGTCGAGGTCGAGCAGGTCCTCGAGCACGGCCATGGTGCGCAGCACCACCACGTCGGCGTGCTGGGGACCGACCACCTGAAGACCGACGGGCATTCCGTCGGCGGTGAAGCCGGCGCACACCGAGCCGGCCGGGTTGCGGGTCATGTTGAACACCTCGGTGAACGGCGCCCACAAGGGAGTCTCCACCCCGTTCACCGTCCCCTGCTGACCCACTCGCGCCGTCTGGCCGGCGACCACGGGGCACAGCAGGACCGGAGCGTCGGCGAACAGGGCCACCAGGTCGAGGTTGTGCTGATGGATGGCGTCGGTGGCCCGCACGAACTCGACCGCGCTGACATCTTGACCCTGCTCGATCTGCCGGCGCAGCCCCGGGTCGATCTGCTCCCATTCGCGGGTGTCCCGCAGATGGCCCTGCGTGCGGTCGGCGAACACCGTCCACAACGTGAACCAGTCGACCAGCGGTTCGGACCGGAACACCCGATCCACCTCGACGACCTCGGTGCCGGCCTCGGCCAGCCGGGCCACCGCCGCGGCGCACACGGCCGCGATCTCGGTGTCCACCTCCCACCCCCACGACGGCGCCCACACCACCCGGGCCGGCAGCCCGAGGTCCTCGAGGACGCCGCCCCACGGTGACTGCGGAGGCGGCAGCGAGAACGGATCAGTGGGATCGGGACCGACGCACACGTCGAGCGCGTAGACGAGGTCCCGGATCCGCCGGGTCATCGGACCCCGCACGCTCAGGCCGACGGTGCCCGGTGCCCGCACGCCGCCGATCGGGACGCGCCCGTGCGAGGTCTTGAGACCGGTCAGGCCGCACAGCGCAGACGGGATGCGGATCGACCCACCGCCATCACTGCCCGTGGCCAGCGGCACCATCCCCGAGGCCAGAGCCGCGGCCGAGCCCCCCGAGGAGCCGCCAGGCGAGCGCGCCGGATCCCAGGGGTTGCGGGTCGGGCCCTGAGCCAGGCTGGTGGTGTCGCCCTGGTAGCCGAACTCGGGCGTGGTCGTCTTGCCCAGCACCACGCAGCCCGCGGCCCGAAGGCGCGCCACCAGTGGCGAGTCGGCCGACGCCGGAGGATCCTGGGTATGCAGCCGGGAGCCGAACCCGGTGGTGAAGCCAGCCGCGTCCTCCAGGTCCTTGACCCCGATCGGGATGCCGGCCAGCGGCCCCACGGCCTGGCCCGACGCGACCCGTGCGTCGATCGCAGCCGCCTCGGCCAACGCCCGCTCGGCGTCCACCACCACCCAGGCGTTCAGCTGCGGATCCAGCGCGTCGATGCGCCCCAGGGCATGGGTCACCAGTTCGACAGCCGGGTGCGCACCGCTGGTGACCCCGGCGGCCAGTTCGGCCAATCCGTGACGTCGCATATCCATCGGCCGGAGACTAGCGGCGTGGGACGCGCCCGACCTGGGCCGAGCCGAGCCCGCCGCTCAGGACGAGGTGAGGCACAGCGTCAATTCCTGGGCCACCAGCGCCACGGTGAAGGTGCCCGGCGGGCAGGGTCGGGGGTAGTCGGTGGTCGCGGCCACGGTGCCGCTGTGGGGCTGGTCGCAGGGCACCACCACGGCCGTCGGGCCGGTGGTCACGGCCACGCACGACCCCACCGGGTAGCCGCTCGGCGCGTTCTGGGGTGTCGAGGTCCCGGCGGGAGACGGATGCCCGTGGGACGCATAGGCCGTGACCGTCACCACCAGCACGGCGACGGCCAGGACGATCACGACGCCCGCCCACCGCCACCCCCGACGCCCGCCGCCGCCCACCGGCCCCAGTCGCGGATCGATCAGCCGGTCGTCGAACGAGGGTGGCCGGGGCCGGCCCGGCGTGGGCGCCGGTCCGCGACCGCCAGCCGCGCTCGGTTGGGTGGGTGTGGCCCGGGGGGCCAGACCGCGTCGTAGGCGGCCCGCTGCGTCGGGTCGCCCAGGGCCTCCCAGGCCGCGTTGATCTCCCTGATGTGGCGATCCGCGTCCTCGCGTGCCGCCTCGCTGGTGTCGCGGCGCCGATCTGGGTGCCAGCGACGCGCCGCTTCGGCATAGGCGCGCTTGACCTCGTCGTAGCTCGCGTCAGGATCGACGCCGAGGATGTCGTAGTAGGTGGCCGTGGGGGCCCTCGAGACGACGCCCCGGGATCAGACGGCAGCGCGGCGCCGGCGGGTGGCCAGCACGAGCAGGCCACCGATGGCCACCAAGGTGAGACCGGCCTTGACCCAATCACCGGAGTTGGTACCGGTGACGGGCAGGGTGCCGCTCGAGCCCTGCGCGACGTTGCTCGCGGCCACCGCACACGGGCCGATGGCGACGTCGAGGGTGGTCGTGACGTCGTACACGGTGCCCGACGTGGCGTGCAGGGTGTACTCCCCGGAGGTGAGGCTGGTCGGAAGCACCAGAGCGGCCGTCTGGAAGTCGCCGTCAGGATTGGACGTGACCGTGCCGAGCGTGAGGCCGTTGACGGTGATGGTGATCGTGGCGCTGGCTGGAGCACCCGAGCCCAGGACCGTGATCGAGCCCCCGACTGCGCTGCAGCTCGGGTCGACCACGATGCCCGGCTGACCCGGCACGTACTGCGCGCCCGCCGACGTGGCCAGCATGGCTGTCGCGGCGAATGCCGCAAACACCGTGGCACCGAGTACGAGCATTCGTCGGATCACAGGACTCCTCCGCCGATTGGGGCAGATGCGCTATCGGATATGAATTGGGCCACAGTCTGCCTCATTTCTCGTGCCATGTCGACCATTGTCGGGCGAGCCGCCCGGCCTCGACGCATTCGCGTCCACGCCATTCGGGACGATCGGAGCGCTCAACGGTGCTCGAAGTCCACCTCGGCGCGCAGGTCGTGGCCGGGCTGGTTCGCCAGGGTTGCCCGGCTGCCGTCCAGGTCGGCGAACAGGCCGCTCGAGCGGGAGACCGACCAAGGCCCACGAGGGGTCAGCGTGACCTGGACCTGATCGGGGTTGACCATGGGCTGCACCCCCACACCCAGCTGGTACTCGAGGCCCCCGGCCACGACCCCGCCCAGATCGAGGGTCACGGTCAAGGTCTGCCCAGAACCGACGGTGAGATACTGAGAATACACGTGATAGCCGAACTCCAGCTGCGACTCGAAAGGCTCGTGGGAACCGTCGACGGCCGAGGCCTCGAGCTCGAGCGGCGTGTAGAACGACAGGTAGGTCCGATTGGTGCCCAACGCCAGCCCCTGGCCGTTGCTACCGATGACGCCGTCAGGTAGTCCGCTCGACGGGGCGTCGTTGTGCAGGGTGATGGTGGCCTTGGCCTCCACCCGGCCGGTCGTCGGATCGTAGGTGGCGTCGTAGCGAATGGTCCGATGCATCCACACGTCGGTCTTGTTGTTGGCCGAGTTCTGCCCGGTGACGCCGAAGAAGTCCTGGTCGGGTCGGGCGTGGGAGTAGGCGCCGGTCGCGCCCAACCGGGCGAACAGCGCCTGTTCGCGACCCCGGAAGCTGGTGAACATCAGATGGTGGCCGACGACCTGAGGGCCCAGCACCGAGGCGATCTCGTCGGGGCCGGGGATGGTGCCGGTGGTCAGCTTCTCGAAGGTCTCACGCGACGCCTGATCGAGGAAGTCGACGCGGTCGGTCTTGCCCGGGAAGTCGGTGTACTGGCCCGAGACGAGCTCCTGGGCGGCGTTGGCCGCGGTCAGCTGGGGGCCGCCCGTGATGTTGATCGGGCCCGTGAACCGCAGCAGGGCCGCCAACCCGTAGGGGTCGACCACCAGCACGCCGTCGATCTTGTCGCCGCCCATGTCAGGGAACGGCCCGCTGTAGATCTGGCTGATCACCTGGGCCACATCGGGCAGGTCCGGCGACAACGTCACGTCCTGGAAGTAGGTTCCCACCTTGAAGCGCCCGTAGCGGGCCACGTAGTCGGCGGGGCGGCTGACCACCCGCTGGGCCGCGCCCGGCTTGGCGTTCAGCTCGCCCACCCGGCCGGACCGGCTCAGGGTCAGGCGCCCGTCGGTGGCCGTGAGCTCGGCCCAGTTGCCCATGAAGCCGTTCAGGCCCCGGGACTCGGCCTCGGTGGTGAAGGCCACGAAGTAGTGGCGGGTGCCGTCACCACCGAGCATGCCAGGAGCCACGGCCACGGCCTGCTGGGCCACCTGCGCCTGAGGCACGGTCTGGGCCACATCGGCACGGAAGTTGTCGACCGCACCCCGTACCGGCCCCACCAACCACGGTGAGCGCACGGCGTCGAGCTGGGTGCCGGCCCGCGCCAGCGCCCGGTTGACCGCCAACAGCGGCCCCTCGAGCTGGCGGAGGCGGGTCACGTCCACCTGGCCCTGCACGTAGCGCAGCTCGTGGTAGTCGGCCTTGGAGGCCACCACCGAGCCGGCCGCGGCGACATCGTGGCCCTGGTGCGAGGCGCTGGAGAGGGCATCGAGCTGCTGGGACACGAACGGGACCAGGTGCGCGGGCAGCGTCCACCAGCCGCCCAGCACGTCGTGGGCGTCGCCCAGCGAGTCCGAGGAGTTGGCCAACAGCACGGCCGCGGACTGACCCCGGCCCTGGCGCAGGGCCTCCAGCCCGCTCTGGGCGGACTTCGATCCGCTGGACAGGTCGTGGAACGAGATCCACACCGCCAGGGCAAACACCACCAACCCGATCAGGGCCACCAGCACCCCGGCGGTGGCCACCGTGCGCATGCGTTCACGGGACCGCCGCGACGCCACCCGGTAGCCCGACACCAACACGGGGGTCACCGCCGCCCACACACACAGCGCCGACAGGCCGGTGAAGCCGAAGGGCGCGGCCCGCATCAGCGTGGGCACGGCCAGCAGCCCGATGGTGGCGCCGATGAGGCGGCGGCGAGGGATGAAGGCAGCCACCAGCGAGAGCGCCAACGCGGCCAGTCCGGCCACGAACCACAGGCCGGCCGGCGCCATCACCGCGGCAGCCACCCCCAGCACGATCCAGGTCGAGCGACGCGCCCGTGCCGCGGCGGCGGTGACCACGTAGGCGAACCCGAAGCGCAGCAAGGGATCGATGAGCCCGAACCCGACGGGGTAGGCGGGCGCGAGCATGGTCGCGAAACCGGCCACGACGGCGAGCGCCACCACCGCCCGGCGCTCCGGGGTGGTCGTGCGCCGAGGCCGGCGTGGCCGCACGGGGGCGCCTGGAGGCTCGGCCGGTTCGGGGGGCGCCACCGTGCGACGACGCCGGGTGGGAGCAGCCAGCACCTCGTGCAGGTCGCCCAGGTCCAGGTCGTCGCTCGGGTGGTCCGACCAGTCCCGCGACCCGCGTCCCGACATCGATCCCGACGATCGCGAACGCCCCTTCGAGCTGCCCCGCGGCGGTGACCCGGGCGTCGAAGGGCCCGAGCGCCCCTGCGGAGGGCCCGCCGATCCGTCGTCAGCGGGTTGCCCGCTCGTGCCGTTCCCGGTGTGGCGCGGTGGAGGCAGTGGGATCCCTAGCGAGAGAGTGGAACTGGACCCGTGGAGCGTACTGCCGGACCCGGGCCATCCAGAGGCAGCCCCAGCTCGCACATGCTTCGCCCGAAGGGGTGGCCGCGCTACGATTTGATGTCCGGGCGGCACCACCGGCCGCGCCGTTCGAAACCGGCTGGCAGGTCCAATCGGTCCCCTCGAACCAACGAAGGTTGTGCCCAAGGGATGTACCCGTCGGACCAGAAGGCGACCGCCAAGGGGCTGGGCCGGATCGGTCCGGTCCTCGAGCGCTACCGCCTCCCCTTCCAGTTGGCCGTCGACCTGCTGGCCTGGGCGCTGGCCCTCTACGTGGCCATGGTGCTGCGCTTCGACTCGTTCGTTCCCCAGGGGTGGAACGACTTCCGCCTGTCGCGCCTGCTGCTGGCCATGGCCGTGGCCGCCGTCTTTCAGACCGCAGCCGGTCTGGCTCTCGGCCTGTACCTCGGGCGCTGGCGCTTCGGCACACTGGACGAGGTGTCGCATCTGGCCGGCACGGTGGCCATCACCAGCCTGGGCCTGGCCCTGGTCAACCAGCTGAGCAAGCCCCTGCTGGTTCCCGCCAGCGTGACCCTGGCCGCCGGGATCCTCGCCTTCTTCTGCATGGGCGCGCCCCGCTACGCCTGGCGACTCGTGCTCGAACGCCGCATGCGCCCCACCGGCGACGATGTGCACCGGGTGCTGGTGTTCGGGGCCGGCGAGGGCGGTGTGCAGACGCTCACCGCCATGCTGCGCAACCCGAACAGCCCCTACCTGCCGGTGGCCATGCTCGACGACGATCCGGCCAAGCGGAACCTGCGCCTGCGAGGCGTCCGGGTGGTGGGAGGACGCCAGGCCCTGGCCCAGGCGGCGCGCGACTACGACGCCTCCACCGTGGTCATCGCCATGCCCGGCGCCAGCTCCGAACTGCTTCGCGAGATGTGCGACCTGGCCGCCGAGGCCGACCTCGACATCCGCGTGCTGCCTCCCCTCAGCGAGCTGTTCGGCGGTCCCATCGGGGTGGGCGACATCCGCCCGCTCACCGACGCCGACCTGCTCGGGCGCCACGTGATCGACACCGACGTGAACGCCATCGCCGGCTACCTCACCGGTCGACGGGTGCTCGTCACCGGCGCCGGCGGCTCGATCGGCAGCGAGCTGTGCCACCAGCTCCCCCGGTTCGCCCCCGCCTCCCTGGTGCTGTTGGACCGCGACGAGTCCGCCCTGCACGCGTTGCAGCTCCGACTCGACGGCCGGGCCCTGCTGGATGACCGCGCCCTGGTGGTGGCCGACGTCCGCGACGCCCCGCGCATGATGGAGGTCTTCGAGGAGCACCGCCCTCAGGTGGTGTTCCACGCCGCCGCCCTGAAGCACCTCCCACTGCTGGAGATGCACCCGCGCGAGGCCGTCAAGACCAACGTCATCGGCACCCAGAACGTGCTCAGAGCCGCGCTGACCACCAACGTGGACCGGTTCGTGAACATCTCCACCGACAAGGCGGCCGACCCGGTCAGCGTCCTGGGCTACACCAAGCGCATCTGCGAACGGCTGACCGCCGCGGCCTCCAACGAAGGACCCGGCACCTACCTGAGCGTCCGGTTCGGCAACGTCCTGGGTAGCCGGGGCAGCGTGCTCACCGCCTTCCACGCCCAGATCGAGGCCGGCGGACCCCTCACCGTCACCGACCCGCAGGTCAGCCGGTACTTCATGACGGTCGAGGAGGCCGTGCAACTGGTCATCCAGGCCGGCGCCGTCGGCCGCGGAGGCGAGGCGCTGGTGCTCGACATGGGCGAGCCGGTGCTCATCGACGAGGTGGCCCGACGTCTGGCCGCTCAGGCCACGCGGCCCGTGGACGTGATCTACGTGGGCCTGCGCCCGGGCGAGAAACTGCACGAGACGCTGCTCGGCCAGGGCGAGCGCGACGAACGCCCTTCCCACCCGCAGATCTCCCAGGTGCCGGTGCCGCCCTTGACCTACGCACAGGTCGAGGAGCTGAGCCACCCCGGCCTCGACGATGCGGAGCTGATGGCCGAGCTGCGCGACCTCTCGAGCATCGGAGTTTCCCCCGCGCTTGGATCCACCCTGGATCCATCGACCGCCGGCGTGCCCGCCGGCCCATCGAGCACCGGAGCCTCCATCGGCCGCGACGACGCGACCTAGCGCCGCGGGTTCGGTCGTGGCGTTGCGCCGACAGGCGGCTCCTTAGATGGCGTCGCCCGCGCCCGGCCCCGTCGTGTGCTCTGGTTGTCCAAGGGCCTCGGTCCGGGCGGCGCCGAGCGCCTGCTGGTCACCCACGCCGCGGTCGCCGACCCCGAACAGGTCGTCTACGAGGCCGCCTACCTGCTGCCCCACAAGGACCACCTGGTGGCCGACCTGGAGGCCCACGGTGTGGCCACCCACCTCCTGGACGCGCCCCGCGACCGGGACCTGGGCTGGGTGCGGCGCCTCCGCCGGCTGGTCGACGACGGCGGGTTCGACGTGGTCCACGCCCATTCGCCGGTCCCGGCGGTCACCGCTCGCCTGGCCATCCGGTCGATGCCCGCCGCCCGGCGTCCCGTCTTCGTCTACACCGAACACAACCGCTGGCCGTCCCACAGCCGGGCCACCCGCATCGCCAACGCCGCCACGTTCGCGCTGAACGACGCGACCATCGCCGTGTCCGCCGAGGTTCGCGAGTCGTTGGCCGCGCCCTTCCGCCCCGACACCTCGGTCATCGTGCACGGCATCGACCTCGAGGCCGTACGCGCCCTGCGCCACCGAGCGCGAGGCGGTCCGCGCCGAGCTCGGCGTCGGACCCGAAGAGGTGCTGGCGGTCACCGTGGCCAACTTCCGGGCCCCCAAGGGCTACCCCGACCTGCTGGCTGCGGCTCGCCGGGTGACGCAGGGACCGCAGCAGGTCCGCTTCGTGATCGTCGGCCAGGGCCCGCTCGAACAAGACCTGCGCCGGCTCCACGCCGAGCTGGGGCTGGGCTCGGCGGTCGAGATCCTCGGCTATCGTGCCGACGCCTCACGGCTCACCGCGGCCGCCGACCTGTTCGTACTGGCGTCGCACCATGAAGGGCTGCCCGTCGCCGTCATGGAAGCCATGGCCGCGGGCGTGGCTGTGGTCGCCACCGAGGTGGGCGGGCTACCGGAGGCCATCGAGAGCGGAACCTCCGGGCAACTGGTCCCCTCCCATCGTCCCGAGCTGCTGGCCCGCGCCGTCACGGAGCTGGCCGCCGACCCGCAACGCCGTCATCGGTTGGCGTCGGCGGGCCAGCAGGCCGCCGCCGCGTTCTCCGCCTCCCGATCCGAGCGTGAGGTCGAGGCCGTCTACCGCCGCGCCCTCGACCGGGCCGCCCTGCGCCGCGTGGGCCCCCGACGCCGACTCCCCGCCAGCATCGACCTACGCCGCCTCGACCCTCGGCGCCATCAGTGATCGTGGCCCCCGAGGTCAGGTCGTCCAGCGAGCGGGGACGCCAATGGCGGTGACGCCCGGGGGCACGTCGTCCACCACCACCGCACCCGCGCCGATCACCGCGCCCGCGCCGATGGATCGCCCGGGCGTGACCACGGTGCCGGTCCCCAGAAAGGCACCCGGGCCGATCGTCACCGCGCCGTTGACCAGCACCCCGGGGCTCAGGGTGACGTGGTCGCCCAGCCGGCAGTCGTGGGACACCACGGCGTTGACGTTGACCTGGACGTGGCGCCCGACGCGCACGTTGGTGGTGATGCGGGCACCGGCGGCCACCACCACACCGTCGCCCAGCTCGACGTCCGCGCCCCGCGTGGCCGACGGATGCACGAGCGCCGGCGCCCAGTGGTGGACCCGGCCGTCCCCGCCCTCCTCCAGGCGCTGGGCCAGCAGCGAGCGGGTGACCGGATCACCGATGGCCAGGACCAGGGCGGCGGGCTCGCCCAGCTCAGCCACCCGTCCGGCCACCAACTGGTCGACGGTACCCAGGTGCCGCGCCTGGCGGCGGGCGAGGAGCTCCAGGTCGGCCTGGTCGGCCACCAGGCCGACCACCTCATAGGTGGGCGCCACCTCGTTGATGGCCTCCACCACGTCGAGCACCTCACGACCGTGGCCACCGGCTCCGATGATGGCCAACCGTCGCCCGCTCCCGCCCGGGGGCGCCACGATGCTCGAAAGAGGCACGGCGGCAACCTAGCCGAGTCCCCACGGAACCCGCTGGCCCTGGGGCGGCCGGCGCGTCGACACTGCAACCATGCCGCCGACGCCACCCCATCAGCTGGACGCCGCCCAACTCGAAGCCGGCCTCGGCCACGTACGCGCCGCGCCGCCCGACGACGGCGTGGTGGAGCTGATCGTCACTCGCCCCGACCGGGGCCAGCGAATGACCCACCACGAGGTCGAGCTGGACACGGTCCTCGGCGTGGTGGGCGACATGTGGTCGTGGCGGCCCACCCCCGACACCCGCGACGGACAGCCGCATCCCGAGCGGCAGGTCACCTTCATCAACGCCCGCTTCGCCACGCTGGTCGGTGGCGCGCAGCGACGGGTCCTCACCGGCGACCAGCTGTTCGTCGACTTCGACCTCAGCCATGCCAACCTCCCGGCCGGCAGCCGGCTGGCGTTGGGCACCGCGGTGGTGGAGATCACGCCCGCACCCCACACCGGCTGCGCCAAGTTCCGTCACCGGTTCGGCGACGACGCCTCGGCGCTGGTCAACACCGAGGTCGGACTGGCGCTGCGCCTGCGCGGTGTCAACGCCCGGGTGGTGAGCCCGGGCCGGCTGAGGGTCGGTGACCGGGTACACAAGCTTCACCCGGTGTGATCCGCCCGGTCAGGACGGGGTGGGGCGCGCTCGGCTCCGGGGGCCGGGCGTGGCCGCCGGCGACGTCGGGGCACCGCCAGGGGACAGTGTGGCGATGAGCCGGTCGGTCTGGGCCTGCTGTTCGTAGGAGAGGCGAGCCAGCCAGAAGCGCAGGAAGTTGGCCATCGAGTACCGCAGGAACAGACCGAGACCCAGGATGGCGACGGCCACGCCGATGAGGGCGACGATCTGGTCGTCGCCCTGTTGAAGGGCGACACCGGTGCCGCTGGCCGAGCGGTCCTGGATGTAGGCGATCACCGTGATCACCGGTCCGGCGACCAGCAGCAGCGCGCCAAGGCGCACGAGCGCCCGCTCGCGGCCGGTCGCCGGATCCCGCAGCCCCATCTCGGCGATCTCGTTCTTGAACTGCTCCACTCGGTCCTGCTGGTCCATCATGACGGCTCCCCGTAGGTCCGATCGGGTGGATCGCACCCAACCCTGGTTCGAGATCTTGGTTCGAGATCGACTTGCTTCGAGAACGACTTTGCTTCGAGGACGATGCTGCAGTTGGCACGACGAGCGGCTGATCAGCCGCCGAGATAGGCCTCCGAGAGCTGGCCGGCGATCTCGTCGGGCGGTCCCGACCTCACGATGCGACCGTTGATCATCAGGTTCACCTGATCGGCGACACCCAGCACGATGCTGGCGAACTGCTCGACCACCAGGATGGCCACGCCCTGGGCCGCCACCTGGGATACGAGCCCGAAGAGCTCCTCGACCACCAACGGCGCCAGACCCATGGACAGCTCGTCGAGGATGAGCAGCGCCGGATCGGTGGCCAGCCCACGGGCCAGGGCGAGCATCTGCTGCTCGCCCCCCGACAGGGTGCCTGCGGTCTGACGACGGCGGTCGCGCAAGCGGGGGAACCGGGCGTAGGCCACCTCCTCGACCTGTCGCAGCGACGTACCGCCATAGGTCATGATCCACAGGTTCTCCTGCACCGTCAGGTTGGGGAAGATCCCCCGACCCTCCGGGATGAGGCACATGCCGCAGCGAGCCAGGTCGTCGGGCGAGGCACCGTTGATCCGTCGACCGGCGGCCAGCACGTCGCCGCCGCTGGCTGGGTGCAGGCCGGCCGCCACCTGCAGCGTCGTCGTCTTGCCCGCGCCGTTCGGCCCGAGCACGGCCACCACCTGGCCGGCACCGACCTGCAGATCGACCCCGTGCAGCACGTTGATGCCGTCGTAGGCGGCCCGCACCCCACGCAGCTCCAACAGAGCAGGTTCAGGAGCGACCGCGGCGGCGCTCACGGGGCGCCCGCCGGCTGGCCCAGGTATGCCTCGCGCACGGCGTCGTGATCGCGGATCTCCTGTGGCGTGCCCACGGCCAACACGCGGCCGTAGTTGAGGACGTGGATCACGTCGCACACGTCCATGACCAGCTTCATGTCGTGCTCGACCAGGATGATCGACACGCCCTCGGTGGCCAGCTGGCGCAGCAGCCCGCTGAAGCGCTGGGTCTCGGCGTCGTCCTGGCCGGCGGCGGGCTCGTCGAGCAGCAGCACCTTCGGGTCACAGGCCAGGGCCCGTCCCATCTCCACCAACCGACCTTGGCCGGTGGGCAGGGCGGTTACCCGCACCTCGGCCACCTCGGTCAGCCCGACGCGCTCGAGGATCTGGTCGACCTGGGTGTCCAGGTCCACCTTGGTCCGCGACCAACGGCGGTGGATGTCGGCGGCCACGCCCACGTTCTCGCGCACGGTCAACATGGTGAACAGCTCGAGGCGCTGGAAGGTGCGGGCCAGACCGAGCCGAGCCCGCTTCGTCGGGCTGAGTCGCGTGATGTCCTGGCCGGACAGGCTGACCCGCCCCTCGGTGCTGGCCTGTAGGCCGGAGATGACGTTGAACAGGGTGGTCTTGCCCGCGCCGTTGGGACCGATGAGCCCCACCACCTGCCCAGCCTCGGCGGTGAGGGACACGTCGGCCAGCGCCATGTTCCCGCCGAAGCGGACCGCGACCCCGGTCACCTCAAACAGCGGCATGGGCGCTGTCCTCCTCGGTCGGCACGGCCGCGGCGGTGTGGGACCGGCCCACGAGCCCGTTGCCCAGGTTCACGCTCTCGAGCTGGAGGTGGGCATCGGTCTCGACCAGGCGGGCCTCGGTCCACGGCACGGTCACGCCCACCCACTCGAGCGGCGCCTCGGCCACGCCGGACGCCACCGGCACGGCCGTGCCGGTGGCGTTGGCCGCGGCGGTGGCGAACACGCCGTAGCCGGCCCGGAACCGCACGGCCACGAGCGCGGCCACCACGACCACTCCGAACAGCAGGATCATCGGCCAGTTGGTGATGACCCCGACCAGACGCAGCCCCCAGATGACGGCCATGCCCACCAGCATGGCGATCAGCACCGGCGTGTCGTCGCGCAGGGGGGCGAACCCGGCGCTGAACTGCGGAGCGGCCCCGCTGGGCTGCTTGCCCAGGCCGATGCCGGCCACGCCTGGGGTGAGGGTCTCGATGTTGGAGAACCAGGGCCACACCGCGGCGACCAGCGGCAGGAAGCCGTAGAGCGCCACGCCGGCGAGCAGAGCGCCGCCCACGAAACCGGCACCGCCGATCACCACCAGCATGAAGATGGGCAATCCGGTCACGAAGTCGAAGTTGTTGGGGCCGACCGACTGGAGCTGCGTGGCGTACAGGGCGCCGCCCAGCCCGGCGATGGCGGCTGACAACATGAACACGGCCAGGCGGGTGCCCATCAGGTTGAGCCCGAAGGTGGCACACGCCGCCTCGCTGTCGCGGATGGCGAGGAGTCGCCGGCCGAAGGCGCTGCGACGGATGGCCACCACCGCCAATGCCACCAACACGAAGGTGACCACCACCAGCACCATCTGGGACTTGGGACTGGAGAAGGAGTAGCCGAACACCTTCAGCGAGGACACCTCCAGGGTGCCCGAGGAGAAGATGCTGATGTGCAGCGGCCCCCAACTCCAGTCGGGCAGCAGGAAGATCCACCGGTCGAGCAGCACGGCGAACGCGGCCGTGGCCAGGGCCATGTAGATCCCCGACAGTCGCAGTGCGGGCAGCGCCACCAGGCCACCCACCAACGCGCAGATGACCACTGCGGCCACCAGCCCCATCGGGTCGCCCCCCGCGCCGAGATGCGCCATGACCAGGGCGCCGATGCCCGCGAAGCTGAGCTGGCACAACGAGATCTGCCCGGCGAAGCCCACCAACGGCACCAACGACAGGGCCACGATGCCGATCGAGAAGATCTTGCCGTAGGTGAGCAGGTCGGGCTTGGACAGGGTGGTGGCGAGCACCAAACCGAATCCGAGCGTGAGCAGGCTGAACAGCATCAGGCCCTTGGTGGTGGGAGCCGGGAAGAACTCCCGGGCCCGCACGTGGCTGCGCAGGCGCTGGTTGGGCAGCGCCAGCAACACGATGAACAGCAGGATCACCGGGGACGCCAGCCGGAGGCCGGCCACGAACGGCCCGATCGTCCCGCTGGAGGGCAGGTAGCCGCGCCAGGTAGCCGTCCAGGCAACCCAACACGATGGCCCCCACGAAGGTCATGGGCAGCGAGCGCAACCGACCGAACACCGCGGCCCCGTAGGCGTTCACGATCAGCAGCGACAGCACGGTGGCCGACAGGCCGGCGGACGAGGCGATGAGGATGCCGCCCAACGCGGCCAGCGACGTACCGATGGCCCAGCTGGACTGGGCGATCAGGTGGGTGCGGGCCCCGTTGAGCACAGCCAGCGGCCGGTCATCCACCACGGCCCGCATGGCCACGCCCGCACGGGTGCGATACAGCAGCAGGCGCAGGCCGATGGCCACGGCTACGGCCACGGCGATGGTGATGAGCTGGTGGTAGGTGATCGTGGTGGGGCCCAGGCTCAGCTTGTGCCCGGCGAAGAACGGCGGCACCACCCGGGCCACGCTCGGCCCCCAGATCCACTGCGACAGGCCGATCATGGCCACCAGCAACGAGATGGAGACCACCAGCTTGGTGGCCTCGCTGGTTCCCTCCAGCCCACGGAAGATGACGCGCTCGAGCAGGACGCCGAACAGCGGCGCGGCCACCAGGAGGATGACCACGATGGCCACCGGCGCGGGCCAGCCCCACCCGATCGTCATCTGCCAGTAGAGGAACGCGGCCAGCATCCCGGCCGCGCCGTGGGCGAAGTTGAACACGCCCGTCGTGGTGTAGGTCAGGACCAGGCCGCTCGCGATGACGGCGTAGATGGCCGCGGTGCTCAGCCCGACGATCGTGAAGACGAGGAACTTGTCCAAACCTCAGGCTCCAGTCGGGGGGACCGTCTCGGGCCGGGTGTGAGCAGGCATCAGCGTAGGTCGACCAGGGGTCGTGCCCGCTCAGTGGCAGGTCGCTCATGGACTTGCCGACGTCGCTCAGCTTCGTGCCGGTGCCGTAGTCGCCGGTGAGGGCCACCACGTTGGCGGACTCGCAGTTGAAGCCGTCGGTCTCGGGCGGCCACTTCACGACGGCCCAGCCCGTGGAGGACGCCTTCATGATGCCCATGCAGGCGCTGGCCTTGTTGCCGTTGGACGGGTTCGACGGGCGCCTGGAGGCCACCCCCGGTCCAGGTGGTCACCTTGTGGGCGGCGTCGAACACGCACTTCGGGGTCACGTTGCCGCCGCACGACTTCACCGACTGGGCGAACAGCAGCCAGGCGGAGAACGAGTTGAGCCCCAGCGCGGCGCTGCTTGCGCGTGCTGCTGGGCAAGTACTTGTTGAACAGGGCCTCGTACTGCTTGATCGCCGGCGAGCCGGACTCGAACGGCGTGGTGCCCACGCCCACGTAGACCGGCTCGAAGTCGAGGGCCTTGCCCGCCCCGGCCAGGGTCTTGGGGTCGTACTGGTTGGCCGCTGCGGTGATCCAGTCGAGCTTGTAGTCGATCGACGTCAGGGCCGAGATCAGCTGGCTGAAGTCCGACGGCTCCCCGACGTAGAACAGGCCCTTCACCCCGGCGTCCTTGATGGCCTGGGCGATGGGGGTCCAGGTCGGCTCGCCCGGTGGAGTTGTACTGGGCGTCGTACACCGCCTTGCCGAACCCCAGCTTCTGGCCCGGCCTCCTCGTACTGGTTCTTGTTGGTGATGGTGGTGGCCACGTTGCCGGTCAGGTAGCCCACGTTGTTCACCGAATCGGGGTACTTCGCCGCCAGGTAGCGGGCCATCCCGAAGTTCAGCGAGTTGTTCGGCCCCGGCGTCACCTGGGTGGTCAGATCCGCGCCCCGGGCCTCGGAGGTGACCAGATAGGCCGGGTAGTCCGGCAGCATGCACGACAGGCGGGTCTTCTGGCCGGTGTTGTCGAACACCCCGCCGCCGCCCACCAGGGCGAAGTCCTGCCCGCAGGCCGTGGTGACCTTCGCGTTGTAGTCGAAGATGGCCGCGTCGAGCAGGTCGTCCTTGATGAGCCGGCCGTTGATGCCGCCCAGCGAGTTGCACCACTTGGTGAACACGGTGCTGGCGTCGAACAGCTCCTGGTTCAGACCCGGCGCGCCGCTGAAGCCGGGATCGGAGATGGTGCCCACCTCGAGCTGGTCGGCGGTGACCCCCCGCCCAGTGGCCGCGTTCGTCTCGCCGGACGGCTTCGGACCGCACACCGGCTGGCTCATGGTCCCGAAGGAGGCGCTGGTGGCGCTCGCCGCCGTGCTCGCGGTGGTGGCGCTGCCGTTGACCTGGGTGGCGGTGGAGCCGGACCGGGAGCAGGCCGCGGCCACCAGCGCGAGCGCCGTCAGGACCACCACCGTCGAGCCGGCGACGCGCCGGGGCGTCCGCTGGTGGGTGTTCGGTTCATGCGGACGGAATCGGACCCTTGCCATGAAGTCCCCCCTGGGCGCCGTCGACGTTCGGACAAAACAGGAACAGGTTCTAGCACGGCTGCATGAGCCGCGCCGCTCGTCACGGTAAGTCACGTGCGGGCCGTGCGGTCGTCGGGTCAGGCGCGAGGGTCGTCGATCTCGGGCGGCGGCTCGACCACCGGCGGCGCGGCCAGTGGGTCGTCGCCGGCATGACCCTCGACCCCCGCGCCCGTGACCAGCACCGCCACCGTGGCCCACAGGATGCGCAGGTCCAGGAACGGTGACTGGGTCTCCACGTACTCGAGGTCGTGCTCGATCCGCTCGCTCCACGACAGCGCGTTGCGACCCCGGATCTGGGCCAGTCCGGTCAGTCCCGGGCGACAGGCCAGCCGTCGGCGCTGGCGGGCGTCGTAGCGCTCGACCTGATATTCGAGGGTGGGTCGGGGGCCGACCATGCTCATCTCCCCCCAGGCCACGTTCAGCAGGTTGGGGAGCTCGTCGAGAGAGCTGCGCCGCAACCAGCGACCGGCCACGGTGATGCGCGAGTCGTCGGGGATGATGGGGTTGTCCCCCACCACCATGGTCCGGAACTTGACCATCTCGAAGCGCTGTCCACCCCGGCCCACCCGCGTCTGGCGGAACAGCACCGGTCCGGAGCGAGGTCAGCTTCACGGCCAGGGCGCAGGGCAGCGCCACCAGGGCGGCAGGCAGCGCAACCAGGGCCAGCAGCACCAGATCCACTGCCCGCTTGCCCAGGTACGACCCGCCGTCGCTCACGCCGCCGAGCGCCCCGCCATCCACGCCACGGTGGCCTCCAGCCCCTCGCGAAGGGTGACCGGTTCGATCTCGGGGAACAGCTCGATCAGCCGGGAGTTGTCGGCCTGAGAGTGACGCACGTCGCCCGGCCGGGTCGGCAGGTGGTCGACCGCCAGCCGACGGCCGACCACCTCCTCCAGCATGGCCACCAGCGTCAACAGGTCGGTGCGGGTGCCATAGGCCAGGTTCACCGGCCCCTCGCTGGTCACCCGCCGCGTCGCCGCCGCCGCCAGCACGGACGCCACCGTGCCCACGTAGGTGAAGTCCCGGCTCTGGCGGCCATCGCCGTGCATGGGCAGGGGCCTGCCCTCCAGGGCAGCCGAGGCGAACGCCGGCACCACCGCGGCGTACGCGTGCCCGGGCATCTGGCGCGGCCCGAACACGTTGAAGAAACGGAAGGCCAGCACCGGCAGGCCGAACGAGTGCTGCCAGGCCAGCGCGTAGGACTCGGTGGCCAGCTTGGACGCGGCGTAGGGACTCAGCGGCGCCACGGCCAGGTCCTCGCGCTTGGGCAAGGTGGGGTTGGCGCCGTAGACCGACGACGACGAGGCCACCACCACCAGCGGGCCGTCGGCGCGGCGCGCCGCCTCCAGCACCTGGAGGGTGCCGGTGGCGTTGGCCACGTGGCTGGCCACCGGATCGGCCAGCGACCGGGGCACCGATGGCCAGCGCGGCCAGGTGGATCACCGCGCCGGCTCCGACCAGGGCGCGGTCGAGCACCGCCGGATCGACGACCGTGCCCTCCACCAGCTCGAGCTCGAGCCCGTCGAGGTTGTCACGTGAGCCGGTGGACAGGTCGTCGACCACGGTGACCGAGCCGACTCCGGCATCGCGCAGGGTTCGGCACAGGTTGGCGCCGATGAAGCCGGCACCCCCGGTCACCACCACCTTCACGTTGCCTCTCCCCTGGTCGCTGAGCGGGTTCGTCGCCGACCGGGTTCATCGCCGGACCCGACGACGCCCGACCCTACCCGTCTCGCCTGGTGGGCCAGGACGACGCATCGAGGCGGGCCAGCCGTCTCGTCCCGGGGCCCACAGGCCGGCGGCCACCGCAGCGACGACTACGGTGCCGGCGATGGCCGGTCGGATCTACCTCTCGCCGCCCGATGTGGGCGTGGCCGAGCGCGAGGCGCTGCTGGCCGCCTTCGACGGAGGCTGGATCGCTCCGGTCGGTCCCGACGTGGACGCGTTCGAAGCCGAAGTGGCCCGCGTGGCCGGGGTGGGCCACGGTGCCGCACTGTCCAGCGGCACGGCCGCGCTCCACCTCGCGCTGCTGCTGGCCGGCGTGGGTCACGGCGACGAGGTCGTGGTCCCCAGCCTGACCTTCGTGGCCACCGCCAACGCCGTGGGCTACGTGGGCGCCACTCCCGTGTTCGTGGACAGCGACCCGGCCAGCTGGCAGATCGACCCCGACCTGATCTGCGAGCTGCTCGATGCAGCGCGCCGCGCAGGGGCGGCTGCCGGCCGCGGTGGTGACCGTCGACCTCTATGGGCAGTGCGCCGACGCCGATCCCATCGCCGAGGCATGCGCCCGCCACGGGGTGGCGCTGATCGAGGACGCGGCGGAGGCCCTCGGGGCCCGATACCGGGGACGGCCCGCGGGCTCGCTGGCCCCCATCGGCGTGTTCTCGTTCAACGGCAACAAGGTCATCACCACCAGCGGGGGCGGGATGCTGGTGTCCGACGACGGCGAAGTGGTGGCCCGAGCCCGGTATCTGGCCACCCAGGCCCGCCAGCCCGCTCCGCACTACGAGCACACCGAGGCCGGGTTCAACTACCGGTTGAGCAACCTGCTGGCTGCCCTCGGTCGCGCCCAGCTACGGACCCTCGAGGCGCGCATCGCCTGCCGCCGGGCCATCCGCGCCCGCTACGTCGAGGCCCTGGGTGACCGCCCGGGAGTGACCTTCATGCCCGACGCCACCTACGGCCAACCGATCAACTGGCTGACGGTGGTGCAGGTCGATCCGACCGCGGCCGGCACCGATCGCGAAGCACTGCGCCTGGTGCTCGAAGCCGCCGACATCGAGGCCCGGCCGGCCTGGAAGCCGCTGCACCTCCAACCGTTGTTCACCCGCCACGAACGGGTGGGCGGAGCCGTGGCCGAACGGATCTTCGACCTCGGCCTGTGTCTGCCCAGCGGCAGCTCGCTGCGCCCCGCCGACCAGGACCGCGTCATCGAGGTGCTGGCCGCTCACCTGCCCGACTGACCGTCCGCCATCCGACCCGGACGGCTGGTCGCCGTCGGCGGTACCGGTCAGCGTTCGGCGCCGGCGTAGCGCACCTGGTTGGCCATGTCGCGCAGCCCGTCCTCCAGGCCCATGCCGCCACCCAGCTTGCACTCGAACCACCGCATGCCATCGCTGAGCTGCACCGGCGACCGGGCCAGATGCCACGGGTCGGTGTCACCGAAGCGATTGGGTCGGGTCCCGGCCACCGCCGCCGAACGGAAGCGGCGGCGGACGGCCCGCTGGGCCGAGGGATGACCCATCAGTGCCTTGGGGTAGGCGAAGTGGTCCACGGCGCGACCGCTGTGGTCCGAGATCAGCCCGATCGACCGGTCGAGCTCATCATCCACCTGAGCCGGGTCCAACCGGTCCAGCAGGGCATGGGTGTGGGTGTGCGAACCCAACTCCCACCCCGCCGACACCAGGTCGTTCAGCGCGCCCCACGACAACGGTGTCCCGTCCTCGGGGAAGGGACGGCCGGTCTCGACGAAGTCGGTGGCCACATAGAGCAGCGCCGGCAGTCGATAGCGGCTGAGGATGGGGGCCGCCACCTCGGCCAGGTCGCGGGTGCCGTCGTCGAAGGTGATGACCACCGGGTCACTGTCGGTGCTCCCGCGGTCAGGGGGTTGGGGCCGGGCCAACAGGTCGAGCGCGTGATCCAGCGTGGTCACCCGACCCGACGCGGCCAGCTCGGCCATCTGCTCGTCGAAGAGGCCGGCGGGCAGGTCGACCTCCATCGTGGTCCGCCGCCCCACGCGGTGGTAGATGAGCACGACGACCCCAGGAGGAGGACGCCGGACCCGGTCCACCAGCTCGGCCACCGTCTTCACGACCCGGCGACGGGGCGAGACGGCGGGCTGGGGATCGGGCTGGGGATCGGGCTGGGGATCGGGCTGGGCAGCCGCGCTGGTCATCGCTCAGACGGTACTGGTGACCCGCGCCAGCAGGTCGTCCCAGCGCGTCACCACCACGTCGAGTGCGAAGCGGGCCAGACACCGCTCGCGAGCCGCGTCCCCCAGCGCGCCGACCTGGCCGTCAGGCGGGCCTGGGCCCACGATGGCGGCCAGGGCGGCGGCCATCGCCTCGGGTGATCGGTCGTCCACCAACACGCCGGTTTCGCCGTCGACCACCACCTCGGACACCCCGCCCACGTTGCGGGCCACCACGACCAGCCCGCACAACCCGGCCTCGATGGCCACCGCCGGGATGCCCTCGGTGCGGCTGGGCAGCACCACGACGTCGGCTGCGGCCAGCAGGCGGGCCGGTTCCGCCAGCGAACCGACCAGGTGCACCCGACCCGGGGCGACCTGTGCGGCCCGCGCCGCCAGGGCCTCACGTTGGGGTCCGGTACCAGCCATCACCAGCTGCGCGTCGGCCAACCCGGCCATGGCTTCGACGGCCAGGGCAGGATCCTTTTCGGCCGACAAGGCGCCCAAGTAGGCGATCAGCGGCCGGTCGGGGTCGATGGCCGAGGCGGCTCGCGGGGTCGTCGCGTCGGGCCTGGCCCATTCCCGGGCCGCCTCCAACTCCATCACCAGGTCGCGGCGAGCCCGCGGGCGATCCGCGGGTGGGGTGGGCACGAACCCGCCCGTGGGCACCCCGGTGGGGATGACCTCGACGCGGTCCGGGTCGAGGCCGTAGAGCTCGACCAGGTGGTCGGCGGCGGACGGCCACAGGGCGACCACCCGCGCCGCCCGCCGCAAGGCAACCCCGGCCCGCATCCGTCGCGCCCGGGTGGTGGCCCAGTAGGTCGGATCCCCGATGCTGCGGTACACGAAGGGCCGTCGCGCCAGAGTGGCCGCCGCTGCGCCGAAGGGCAGGGTGGACGAGCCGTGGCCCACCACCACCGCAGCCGCCCGCGCCCGGCGCCCGAGCGCGACCAGGGCACCTGGATCCCGGCGGCGTCGACCCATGGTGGGCAGGTCCAGCGCGGCGTGAGACGTCGTCCCTGGCCACAGCGCCACGGTGGTCACCGGGACGCCCCGCCCGATCAGGGCCTGACCCAACTGCACCGCAGCCACCTCGGCGCCGCGGCGCTCGGTGCTGGTCACCACGGACAGGACGTCGCCCCGCCGATGGGGAGCGGACCCGTCGACCAGGGGTTGCCGGGCCACGATCAGCGTCCGTCCAGCAGCCGGCGGTAGAGGTCCAGGGTCACATCGATGCTGTGCTGCTGGTCGAACTCCCGAGCGGCCTTGGCCCGACCGGCCGCGCCCATGGCCACGCGACGGTCGGTGTCGCCGGCCAGCGCGGCGACCGCCTCGGCCAGCGCCGCCCCGTCGCCCACCGGCACGAGGCGTCCGGTCACCCCGTCGTCGACCACCTGCCGGCAGCCCCGGATGTCGGTGGCCACCACCGGCAGGCCCATGGCGGTCGCCTCCATGGCGGCGCGGGGAAAGCCCTCCCGGTGCGAGGCCAGGACGAAGACGTCCATGCCGGCGTAGAGATCCTCGACGTCGCCCCGCTCACCCAGCACCACCACATCCGGTCCGGCGGACTCGGCCAGCGCACCCAGATCCAAGCCGTCGGACTTGGCCGGCTCCGCCGGCCCGATCAGCGCCCAGCGCAGCCGGGGCTCGGTCCCTCGGAGCGCGTCGGCCGCGGCCAGCATCTCGGCCACGCCCTTCTCGGCCACCAGGCGGCCGACCGCTCCCACCACCACCTCTTCGGGTGAGGCGCCGAACACGCGCCGGGCCTGTTCCCGCCGCCGCGGGTGATCGCGTGACGGGTCGAAGCGGGTCAGGTCGATCCCATTGCCGAGCAGGTGCAGGCGAGACGCCGGGATCCGGAGGCGCCCGAGCTGAACCAGATCCTCGGGGTTCTGCACCAGCTCGCCGTCGGAGAAGGCGGCCGCGGCACGCTCGAGGCCGTACACCACCACCCGCTTGGACCGTGGGTCGCCAGGCAGGGCGTAGAGCCCGTGGACCGTGTTGACCACCACCGGCACCCGGGCCAGGCGAGCGGCCGGGCGGCCCCACCAACCCGGCTTGGGGTTGTGCGTGTGCACGATGTCGGGCCGCAGGCGTCGCAGGATGCGGTACAGCTCGGCCGCGGCCAACAGGTCGCGACCGGGCGCCATGGCCCGGGTGGCGTGGGTCCACGGCACGTGCGTCACGTCCAGCTCCCTCAGGCCGGCCACGAAGGGCCCGGGGGCCGAGACACCGATCACCTCGTAGCCCGCCTCCCCGAAGGCCGCCAACTGGGGACCCAACAACCAGGCCAGGGACATGTCGGTGGTGGTCACATGCACCAGGCGAGGGCGTCGTCGTCCGGCGATCAGCTGGGGGCTCACGCCGGGTGGATCTCCTGGTGTTCGGCCGTTCTCGGCGGCTTACGGTCATCGAAGGCGATCGGCCGTCGGCGACGCGACGGTCGTGGCGGCGACACTACCGAGCCCCCGGACATACTGGCCCGATGCCGTCCCCCGAACCTGCAGCGCACCGAGCGCCGACCGCAGAGCCAGCCGAGGGGCCCGCGTCCCAGCTGGGTGATGTGGAGATCCGCCGGGCCGGCGCCGACGAGATCGGCGCCATCGTCGAGCTGGCCCGGGCCGCCCTGGGTTGGGATCCCGCCGACCCCAACGAGGCCTTCTTCCGCTGGAAGCACCTGGAGAACCCGGCTGGGATCTCGCCCATGTGGGTGGCGGTCGACCGGGGCCGCCTGGTGGGGGTCCGGGTGTTCCTGCGCTGGCGCTTCCGCACGGCCCGGGGTGGGTACGCCCAGGCGGTGCGCGCCGTGGACACCGCCACCCATCCCGACGCGCAGGGCCGTGGCATCTTCTCCCAGCTGACCACCACCGCGCTCGGAGAACTGCGGGATCAGGGCGTCGAGTTCGTGTTCAACACCCCGAACGACCAGAGCCGACCCGGCTACCTGAAGCTGGGCTGGCAGGTGGTGGGCCGGGTGCCGGTGGTGGTACGTCCCCGAGGTCTGCGGTCGCTGGCCGTCATGGCCCGGGCCCGGGTGCCGGCCGCCAAGTGGTCGCTGCCCACTCCCGCCGGCCAGCCGGCCAGCCGGGTCCTGGACCAGGGAGAGGCGGTGGCCACCCTCCTCGACCGGCTGGCATCGGCCCGACCTGACGGCGGACTGACGACGGACCGCACCATCGAGCACCTGAGGTGGCGGTATCGGTTCCCGTCGCTGCACTACCGGGCGGTGGTCGCCCCCGGTGGGCCTTCCCACGGACTGGCCATCTTCCGGCTGCGCCGTCGCGGCGGGGCCCGCGAGGCCCCGGTGTGCGAGCTGCTCGCACCCGATGCCGACACCCGCCGCGGCCTGCTGGCCCAGGTGGCGGCCGCAACGGGAGCCGACTACCTGATCGCCGCCGGCCGGGTCGGGCGCCACGACCGGATGCTGGCCATGCCCGGCCAGGGGCCGATCCTCACCTGGCGAGGTGTGGCCCCCGACGCGGTCGCCCCTGAGCTGGCCGGCTGGCACCTGACCCTGGGCGACGTCGAGCTGTTCTGAACCGGAGGGGCCGTTGCCACCCTCGGCCCGACCTCTGTCGGTGGGGTCGACGGTCACCGCAACTGGGACAGCTTCACCGCCTCGGCGAAGAACGGGTTCGACTGACGGAGCTCCGCGTGGGTGTCGAAGCCCTGGAGCTGACCGTTGGACAGCACCATGATGCGATCGCAAGCGTTGAGCGTGGACAGGCGGTGGGCGATGATGAACATGGTCGAGTGGCCCTTCAGCCCCTCGAGCGTGTCCTGCACCAGCGACTCCGACTTCATGTCCAGGGCGCTGGTGGGCTCGTCGAGGATCAGCACGTCGGGCTCCTCGGCCAGCGCTCGGGCCAGCACGATGCGCTGGCGTTGACCGCCGGACACGGCTCCGCCCCGTTCACCCACGTCGGTGTCGTAGCCCTCGGCCCATCCCATGATGTCGTCGTGCAGGTAGGCCAGTTTGGCCGCCCGCTCGATGGCGTCCTGGTCGAGCTCCTCGCGGAAGAACCGGATGTTGTCGGCGATGGTGCCCCGGAACAGCCGGGGCTCCTGGGGCACGAAGGCCACCCGCCGGTACCACGAGTCGATGCTCACCTCGTCGGCGTCGACACCGTCGACCAACAGGCGCCCGTCCGCCGGCTGGCGCAACCGCAGCAGCAGCTGTACCAGGGTGGACTTGCCGCTGCCGGACGGACCCACGATGCCGATCGCCTCGCCCGGCTCCACCTCGAACGAGACGGCGCGCAGCACCGGCACGTTCGGCACGTAGGAGAACCAGACGTCGTCGAAGGCCAGTTTGCCGATGTGGTCGATCTGGCGATCCCCGCCCGGTTCCACCGAGGCCCGATAGTCGTTCTGGCGCTCCTGGAGCTCCTCGAGATACGGCGCGGCTTCAGCCAGCGAGTGGTAGCTGCCCTGGAGCTGCTGGCTGTAGGACAACCCGCGGATCAGCAGGACGACCACTGGCCCGAGCGTGGTCACGTTCTTGCCGCCCGTGGCGTAGACCGCGGCCATGCCCAGGATGACCAGGCCGATCGAGATGCTCGTGTACAGCGTCGGCATCATCTGGCCCAGCAGGCGGGTCTTGAACGTGAGGTCCGATGCGGTGTTGGCGTAGTCGTCGACCCGGTCGACCAGCCGCGGGCCAACGTTGAAGGTGCGGACCTCCTGGGCCAGCGTCACGCTCTCCGACACCAGTCCGACGTAGGCCACGTTGGCGGCCACGTTGGCCCGCGACCGCCGTTTGGCCGCGCGGCTCATGGGCCGCAGGGTGAAGAACATGATGCCTACGCCCAGCACGATCGACACCGCCGCCACCCAGTTCAGGAAGATGGCCGCGGACATCAGAGCCACGAAGTTGAATCCCGCGACCAGGCACGACGCCAGCGTCATGGTCGCGCCCGACACACGCGACCGACGTGGTTGCTCATGATCTCCTGGAGGTGACCTTCGCGCTCCTGGCTCTGCAAGCTCCAGGAGGCGGCCACGAAGTCGCGGAAGGTGAGGCGGCGGGCGATGGTCAGGGCGTCGGCGCTCAGCCGGGCCGTCAGCCACGAGTTGATTGTCGAGACCCCGAATCCGAGCACCAGGAAGGCACCCGAGATCCAGAAGAGCTGGTTGAGCGTCAGCTCCATGCTCTCGAACTTGATGAGCTTCGAGCTGTCGGCCAGGCCGATGGCGATGCGCACGATGGCCACCATCAGGCCGGCCTCGATGAAGCCGCTGAGGATGGCGGTGGCGCCGAGCAGGTAGAGCTTGCCCGTCGAACTGCCGATGTAGGGACGCAGCTCGCGCCACGAGGTTCGAACCGACTTTCGCCGGGAGGCAACGGCCATCAGATCACAGGGGCGCGAGCGGGATCGGGCGCGGGTCTCGGGTCATGGGATGGCGGGTGGCAGTCACTGGGGTCGGGGCGGAGGTGGCACCATGATGACAGACCGGACCTCGGCCCCCGCGCTCAGCGCCGGGCCCGCCGGTAGAACTCGAGGGTGGCATCGGCCACCGCATCCACGCTGAACATCTGGGCGAATCGCCGGCGCCCCTGGCCGGCGCGCCGATCCCGCTCGGCCGGTTCCTGATCCAGGGCGTCGATCACCCCACGGGCCAGCACCTCGGGGTCGTCGGGCCCCACCAACCGAGCCCAGCCCGTGCCCACCACCCACGGGATCGGCCCCACGTCCGAGGCCACCACCGTGGCTCCCAGGGCCATGGCTTCCACCAGGATCGAACCGAACCCCTCCCACCGGGACGGGACCACGAACACGTCGGCGGCCACCAGCAGATCACCGACGTCGTCGCGCTGTCCCAACCAGGTCACGGCAGCCTCCGACCCCCGCGAGTCGGCCAGTGCCTCCAGTCGGGGCGACTCGTTGCCCCGCCGACCGGCGATGACCAGCCGGGCGTCCGGGTGGACCCGGTGGATGGCCGGCCAGGCTCGCACCAGCACGTCCAGGCCCTTCTGGAACTCGTGGCGCGCCGCGGCCACCACCAACTCCTCGTCCGGTCCGACACCCAAGGCGGCTCGGACCCGGACCCGGCGCTCGGGCGTCGGCTCGCCCAGCGCGTTGGCGTCGCGGCCGCGTGGGATCACGTCGATGCGCGCCGCCGGGATGCCGAGACGAGGACCCATGACCTCGGCCACGTGCGGCGACAGGGCATGGAAGCGCCGGACCCCGAGCGCGCTCAACCGGTCCGCCCACCGCGCCGCTTCGAGCTTCCAGGCGACCAGGGCGGGGTTGGCCCGCTGCTCGGGCCCGTAGGCCACGTTGACCAGGCTGGACACCACCGGCGTCCCAGCCGCCCGGCTCCCCAGCCGCCCGACCAGGTCGGCCTCGAAGAGGGTGGTGTGCACCAGATCGGGGCGACGCCGGGCCACCAGCGCCCGGACCGAGTTGGCCAGCTGCACACGGCCGCCGCGACCCTCTCGTGTTCGGGGCAGCGACGACACCTCGGCTCCGCCCGCCCGAACCTGGTCGGCCAGGTCCGACCCGGGTGCCGCGTCGCCCGCCGCGGCCGGACCCGGAGCCAAGGTGACCACCTCGAGCTGCACCCCCCGCTCGGTGAGCGGACCGACCAGGGCGGCCACCGCCTGTTCGGCACCACCACTGCCGTCCAGGCTCGGGATCAGGTAGAGAATGCGCACCGACCCATGGATACCACCGACCCACCGACCGGCCCGATGACCGGCCGTCGCTCGTCCCGGCGATCCGCCCGATGCCCGATCCGAGGACCGGCGCGATGACGAGCGAGCCGACCTTCTCGGTCATCATCCCCACCTTCCGCCGACCCGACCTGCTGGCTGAGGCGGTGGCGTCGGTGCTGACTCAGACTCGTCCCGACTGGGAATGCCTGATCGTCGACGACGGCGGCGGCCAGGTGATCGACCCGCCCGATCCCCGGGTGCGAGTGGTGAGCCGCCCGACGCCCGGCGGCCCGGCGGCGGCTCGCAACACGGGCGTGGACGCAGCCACCGGCCGCTGGCTCACCTTTCTCGACGACGACGACCGCTACACCCCCGAGCGCCTGGAGCTGGCCGCGGCCGGCCTGGCCCGCGCCCCGATGGCGGTGTGCTGGACCCGCTGGTTCGAGCCGAGCGCCCTGGCGGCGCCCGCGGGTCCGACCCGCGGGCGGTGGTTGGTGGGAGACGTCTCCGACACCATCTTGGACTCGACCACGCCCCACCTGGGCGCCACCGCGGTGGCGGCCGAGGCCATGGTGCCCTTCGACGAGCGCTACCGCGCGCTGGAGGATGTCGAGTGGTGGTTGCGGATGGCCGAGCAGTGCTCGGTCGACACCATCGCCGCGCTGGGCTGCGAGATCCGCCGCCATGGCGGCATGCGGGCCAACCAGACCGATGTGGCCTCGCGGATGGAGCCCAACCGACTGCTCCTGGACGAGCGGGCCGCGTGGTTCGCCCGCCACGACCGGGCCCGGGCCTTCCGGTGGTCCCGCATGGGGGCCATGGCCGTGGTCGCCGGCAAACCGACCCGGGCCCACCAGGCCTATCTCACGTCGATGCGGGCGCGACCGAGCGTGACCGCCGGGCGGGGCCTGGTACGGACCTGGCTGCTCCGGCGGGGCCGACGGGTCCGCCACAGCTGACCGGGGCATGATTCTGGCCGGTGCAGGTGCCGGTGTAGGCTCTGCAATCGCGCCAAGGCCGCGAGGCGCACGACGTCGAGGCGTCCGCCCGCCCGTCGGTTCGGGTGGCGGACGCGTCGCACACGACCGTGAAATGACCCGGGCCCCCGCCCGTCGGAGACCTGCATGGAGCCCATCCAGTACCTGAGGACGATCCGCCGCAGATGGATCGTCATCGTCGGGTTCGTGCTCATCGGCCTGGTGATCGGGGCGGCCACGGGTCTGGGCAGCCAGAAGAAGCACCCCAGCGCCACCTACTGGCGGGCCACCTGCGTCCTCTACTACGACGCCAGCAACATCGCCTCCAAGGGCACCGCCTTCACCGCCATCACCCAGATGGGCCTGCTGACCACCGGAGGCGATGTCCCGGCCCAGATCGCCCAGGCTCGTCACGCCAACACCGACGCGCTCGTGACCCGCATCTCCTCGGTGACCGATCCGGGCCAATCCACGCTCCGCATCACCGCGGTAGGTGACACCGCGGCCGACACGACGGCGCTGGCCAGCCAGTGGTGCACCGCCGTGGCCAACTACGTGAACGGCAAGAACAAGGGCGCCTTCGATCAACAGCGCGACCAGTACGCCTCGCAGCTGTCAGACCTGACCAACCAGATCAACGCACTGCAGGCCACCAAGCCCGACGCCAACTCCGTGCCGGGCCAGCAGCTCCAGGCGCTGATCAATCAGTACCGCCTGGTGGACGAGCAGTTCCAGGGGCTGGGCACGACCGAGCCCGGCCCCATCCTGACCGTGTTCCAGCAACCCAGCGCCACGCCCATCGGGGCCGGGGCGTACGCCACCTTCATCCGCAACGGCCAGCTGGGCAACAACAACACCACGCTGTCGGGCTCGCAGACCAACCCGGCGACGGCCCTCAACGCCTCGCTCACGCCCAAGTCGAAGATCCCGTCCGGCCCGGTGTCGCGGGGCCTCATCGGGGCCTTTGTCGGCCTCGTCCTGGGCCTGCTGGCCGCCTTCGTGATCGAGCGTCTGGACACGCGCCTGCAGGGCAAGGACGACACCGAGATCGCGTTCGAACTACCGGTCCTGGCCGAGGTCCCCCCGCTCACCCGGGCGCAGCGCGGCGACACCGAGGTGCTCTCCTACACCCATCCCATGTCCCGCACGGCCGAGGCCTACCGAGCCCTGCGCTCGTCGCTGGTGTTCCTGCGCCAGACCGCGCTGGGCGGCGATCTCGACAACGAGTCCACCGGGTCTGACGGCGGGGGCGGCGCCCACCCGCCCACGAACTCGTCCTATGTGATCCTGGTGTCCTCGGCCGGACCGTCCGAGGGCAAGACCACCACGGTGGCCAACCTGGCCACCGTCTTCGCCGAGGCCGACTACTCGGTGCTGGTCATCAACTGCGACTTCCGCCGTCCCAGGCTGCACCGCTACCTGGGCGGGTCCGACGAAGCGCGCAAGGTCGTGCAGAGCGACATCCCCGGCGTGCGCATGGTCAACAACGTGTTGTCCTCGTCCAACTCCAACCCGGCCGAGGTCACCGCCGCCCAGCGCCGGGTCATCGAGGCGGCCCGGGGCATCTTCGACATCATCCTGCTCGACACCGCTCCCCTCCTGTCCACCAACGACGCCAGCGAGCTGGTGGGCGTGGCTGATGTGGTGGTGCTGGTCGCCCGCTCCGGGCGCACCACCAAGCCGGCCGCGGCCCGGGCCACCGAGGTGCTCCAGCGGCTCGAGGCCACCGTGGCCGGCGTCGCCCTGCTGGGTGCCCGGTACGTGCCCAGCGCGCAGTACTACTACTACGCCACCGAGGAGGGTCGCGACCCGAACCGGGCCGAAGCCGAATCCCATCCGCTGGACCTGCTGGTCCGCGGGGACAGCCTGTCGAGCGCGGGTAACGGCCGGCCCACCCGGTCGCCCAGGGTCCCCGCGCCGATCCCCGCCGGCGGCACCGACGACGAGCGCCTCGAGGTCGAGCTCAACGGCGCCCCGGGAGCCACCGGCACGTCGAACCCGCCCTCGGGCGCCGCGTCCGGCGGAGTCGGGACCTCATCACCCAAGGACGAATGAGCGACTCGCCCGCGACGCCGGCGCCCACCAGCGGCTACCGCGTGCCACTGGCCAGGACCCGTCCGGACGGATCGAGCCCGTACGGTCGCGTCCCCCGGGCTGCCGTGGCCGAGCGCGGGTCGTCCAACTGGGACCTGCTCGGGATCGTGCTGATCCTGGTCGCCCTGCTGGTGTTCGGCTACGGCGAATGGATCTCCGACAAGCACACCGGGATGGGCATCATCATCGCCCCGATACTGACCATCGCGTCGTTGGCCGTCCTGAACCGATCGGTCAAGGCCGAGCGGTCCTTCGACCTCCGCGGCCTGCTGCTCACCTCGATCGGGCTGCGGCTGTTGTTCAGCTACCCGCGCTTCCTGAGCGCGGCCGACGCCCTGACCTACAACCAACAGGGCGCACGCCTGGCCCTGAGCTTCCGCAAGCTCGAGTTCATCCACATCGACGTGGGTCCGGCCGCCCCCGTGCCCGGCACCGGCAGCCTGCGCTACCTCGCGGGCCTGGGGCACCTCCTCACCGGTTCGAACTTCTTCGGCACCACCATCTTGTTCACCTTCCTGGGCTTCTGGGGCAGCTGGTTCCTGTACCGGGCCTTCGTGGTCGGCGTGCCCGACGGCGACCGCCGACGCTACGCCCGCTTCATGATGTTGTGGCCATCGCTGCTGTACTGGCCAGCCAGCATCGGCAAGGACAGCTGGATGCTGGTCACGATCGCGTTGGCTGCGCTGGGAGCAGCCAAGATCCTGACCCGGGGGCGGGGCGGCTGGATCTTCGTGCTGATCGGGCTGGCCGGGGCCACGCTGGTCCGTCCCCACGTCTCGTTGCTGGTGTTCGTGGCCATCCTCGTCGCCTACCTGGTGGGACGGCGCAACACCCGGGCCATGCCCGGCACCATCAGCCTCAGCGGCATCACCAAGGCCATGGGCATCGTCGTGCTGTTGGTGGGGGGCGCCCTGCTGGCCCCGGCCGCCGCCCACTTCCTCAAGATCAACGACTTGTCGACCACCGGGGTGACCAACGCCCTGGCCCACACCCAGTCCCAGACCGAGCAGGGCAAGTCGGCGTTCCATGCCGTCAACCCGAACTCGCCCATCGGCTACCCGATGGCGGCCTTCACGGTGCTGTTCCGCCCGTTGCCGGGCGAGGTGGGAACCGCGGCCGGCCTGCTGGCGTCGGCCGAAGCCGCCACCCTGCTGGTGCTGGTCATCGTCGGCTGGCGTCGACTGTTGGGTGCGTTCCACCGATTGCGATCCGAGGCCTACATCACCTTCGCCCTGGCCTACATCGCCATGTTCAGCTACGCCTTCTCGGCCATCGCCAACTTCGGCATCCTGGCCCGTGAGCGGGTACAGGTCCTGCCCTTCCTGTTCGTGCCCCTGAGCGTGCCCAGATGGCATCGCCAGGGCGACCAGGAGGAGCGGAGCGATCCGGGTCGCGGCGCGGCCCCGGAGCGCCCGGCCCGACGAGTCGACCGCCTGGCCAACCTGCGTCGATCGTGATGGCGCCGGCCCGGCGCGCCTCGGAGCCGGTGGCGACGTCGATCGACACCCAGGCCTGGGGGGTGGTTCGGGCCGTGGCGGCTCACGGGCTGCCCGGCGCGCCACCGATCCCTGCGGTGGCGCCCGGGGCGGCGATCTGGCATCGGATCATCCGCCTGGCCGAACAGCAGCGGGTCCTCGGCCTGTTGGTGGCCGCGGTGGACCAGGGCGACGAGGCACTGACGCCCGACGATGAGGTCCGCCGCGACCTGGCCCAGACCCACGAGGCGTGGTGTGCGCACGACCTGCGCCTCGAGCGCGCCCTGGGCCAGGCCGCCGATGCCCTGGAGGCGGCGGGCATCGCCTATCTGGTCACCAAAGGGCCCGCACTGGCGCAGCGCGCCTATCCCGATCCGAGCCAGCGGCTCTTCGCCGACCTCGATCTCATCGTGCCCAGCGGCCAGGTGCGCCACGCGACCAGCACCCTGGCCGCAGCCCTGGACGCGGAGGCGGTGGTGGGCGAGCTGCGCCCCGGCTTCGACGAGCGGTTCGGCAAGGAGACCCTGCTGCGCACGCCCGTCACCGCGGCGACGCCCATGGGCCTGGAGATCGATCTCCACCGGACCCCGGTGGCGGGCGCGCTGGGCCTGGCCATCGACCTCGATGACCTGTTCCGCCATCCCGAGGCCCTGGTGCTGGGCGGGCGCCTTCTTCCCACTCCGGGTGCCGCCGCTTCGGTGGTGCTCGCCGGGTACCAGGCGTCGGTGGCCGACATCCCGCCGCGATTGGGGGCTCGGCGCGACCTCGTCCAACTCTGCCTGAACCAAACCTCCCACACCTCCGAGGCGGCAGCCACCGACGCCGGGGCGGTGGTGGCCCTGGCCAACCGCTGGCGGGCCGGAGCGATGCTGGCGACAGCGCTGACCGACGCCTGGGCCGAGCTCGACCTGGCTCGGCCGGACCCCGACCGGGTTCTGGCCGCCGCGCTGGTGGCCTGGGCGGCGGCCTACCGCCCTCCCCTCGATGAACGGGTGGTGCTCGACGCCCACCGACGACCCGGGTATGTCTACTGGCGTCAGCTGGCCGGCGTGGCCATGGTCTCGGGCACCTCGGATCGGCTCCGCTACCTGCGTGCCCTGCTGTGGCCCCAGGCCGGCTACCTGGCCGACCGCAGCTGGTCGATGGGCCGGCACGTGCAGCGAGCGCTGCGCATACTGGGCGCGCCGATCAGGAACCGGCTGGTGGAGCTGGGCCGACGGCTCGGGCGACGGTCCGGGCTGCGGGCGTGAACCGCGGCTCGCCTCAGGGCGAGACGGTGAAGATGATGAAGTAGCCCTGGCGATCGGTGGCACCGTCGAGCTGCCAGGTGACAGCTGGTCGGGGTCAACGCCGGGGTGACGCAGTCGCCCTTGTGGAGCCCGCTGGCAGTCGAACCGGCCAGGTTGAAGGTGACCTTGGGGTTCGTCGTGCTCACGGCCATGAGGTAGCGGCGCCGACAGTTGTCGACGGTGATGCCCAGGGCGTCGAGCGTGGCCTGGTCGGTGACCTGGTGATCGGTGCTCAGGAACTGCGTGTTGATCGGGGTGCAGTTCGCCGGTGGCGGGGCCCCGTTCGGGTCGAGCACCGGGCGTGGGGTCGCACTGCTCGGAACTGAGCCGCAGCGCATAGGTGCCGGTATTGACCGAGACGGCGGAAGCCGGCGAGACCATGCTCTCGATGACCACGGGCGCGACCCAGGCGGCGGCACCCGCGACGCCGACCGTCTTGATCAGCGATCGGCGATCCATGGAGTGACCGGTCGAGCCACCGTCGGCAGCCTCGCCCGCCGCCTCGTCTTCACCTTGGCCGATGCTCATGGGTCTCCTACGGTCTGCCCACCCCGGGGACTTCTGCGCTGCACCGTAGCAAATGCTGGGTGCCGAAGGAAGCGTACCGCGCCGTCTCGCCCCAAGTGAGGATGTTTCAGCGTTCGTCTGTCTGTCCCAATCGGCGCCGTGGACCCGTAGGATCAGCGGCGGTGACCCGCCCGCAGCCCGACCACGCCGGCCGACCCGCCCCGGCCGAGCCGGCGGAGATGGTCGGGCCCTGGCGTCGACGGATCGACACGGGTTGGCGCGCCACCCCCGTCGGCGTGGTCGCTGCTGCCTGCGGGTCGTGCCGATCCCGTCACGGTGGCGGGCTCGGCCGCGGCCGTGTGGGAGCTGCTGGCCGAGCCGATCACCCGCGCCGAGCTGGCCGAGCGGTTGGCCGACCGCTACGGCGTGGAGCCCGCCACCGTGCAGGCCGATCTGGGCTCCCTGCTGGCCCGGCTGCTCGAGCTGCAGGCCATCGAGCCGATATCTGCTTCTTTCTATAGCTTTTCATGTTGTTTCAGTTGTTCTAGGCTCTTGCCGTGCGCGAAAGCTGGCAGACGACGGACGGGACAACGGTGCGCAACCGACAGGCCGACACCGATGCCGAGCGGGCTCAGCTGCGGCGGGAGGCCACCATGCTGGGCTTGGCCCGCCACCCGGCGGTGGCAGAGGTCGTGTCGGCCGACGACGACGGCGGCCAGCTGACCACCCGGACCCGCGCAGGCGTCACCCTCGACGGCGGACCCCAGCCGGGCACGCGGGGGTGGCTGAAGGCCCTCCGGGCGCGGCCCAGACGGTGGCCGATCTCCACGCCCTCGGGCTGGTTCACGGCGATCTTCGAGCCGCCAGCATCTGGGTCGACGATCGTGGGCACGCCGTGCTCGACGGATTCGACCACGCCGGTCTGGCGGGCGAATGCGTCGGGGGCGGGCCGTCATTGCGGCCGTCGTCGGACGTGGCGGCGCTGGCCGCCCTGGCCACCCGGGGTTCGGGAGCCGGTCCTGGCGCCCGCCCATCCGAGCGCGGGGGCCCTGGCCGCCATCGGAGAGGCCGGGGCCAGCCGCCGGCTCCGGGACCGGAGCTCAGCGCGGTGCTGGCCGCGGGCCAGGCGGGTGGCTGGCCTCCGGCGCGGCGACTGGCTCGTGCCCTCGACGCCGAGCTGGCGCGTACGGGCGACCGCGGCGGCGTCGGGGATCGCCCGGCTGCTGGCCTTGACCGCCGGGCTCGTCCCGTCAGCGGGCCAGGGCTCGCCGCACCGATCGGTCCCGATCCCCGCCTGCCGCCCGAGCCCACTCCGGCGCCGGATCCGGTGACGCAACCCGATCCGGACCCCTTCGCCCGCTTACGTCCGACCGACGAGCCGGTCCGGTCCCGCCGGTCCCGCCGATCGCGCCGGTCCCGCCGACCCCACCCGTCTCGCCAGAGCCGTCGGCCACCGGCGCTGGCCATCGCCCTGGCCATGGTCGGGCTGCTGGCCCTCGGCTGGGGCGCGTCGCGGGTGGGGGCCCACCCGAGCCGCCCGACCCTGGCGCCGCGACCCGCGCCGGTGGTCTCGATCGCTGGCAACAGCTACCGGGTCGGCCGGGCGGGGGACCAGGTCGAGGTGGGCACCTGGGGCTGCAACCACACACGGGCGGTGGTGCTGCGGCCGAGCACCGGCGAGGTGTTCCTCTTCGACGGCTGGGCGCGGCCGGGCCACGACCTCGTGGCCCGCCTCGTCGCCCATGTGGCCCCCGGATCGCGGCCGGTGGCCACGCACCAGCCCAGCGGTTGCGACGGCCTGTCGGCCAGCGAGGCTGACGGCGCCCGCGTCGACCTCGAGCGCGAGGTGACCCGATGACCCTCGACTCGCGGCGGGCCGATCTGGCCCCCTGGCGTGCCGCGCCGCTGGCCGGGCTGGGCGCGGCCGCCGCCGCCGCCGGCGTGGTGCTGGTGCTCCTCGGCCCCGCGGTCCCTGGCCCGCCGTGGTCACGTTCCGAGGCGTCGTGGGCGGCGTGGGCCGCGGCCGTCGGCCCGGCGGGTGTGGTCATGGGTCTGGTGCGGATCCTGGCGCTGGTGGCCGTCGGCTACCTGTTGGTGGTCGTGGTGCTCGAACTTGGCGGCCGTCGGTCGGCCATCCCCGCCCTGTTGCGGACCAGTCACCGCCTCTGCCTGCCCGGGATGGCCGCCTGGCTCAGCCAGGCTGCTGCCGCGGGTCTGGTGGTCTCGGTGGTGGCCGGTTCGGCGCTGAGCGCCGGGACGGCGAGCGCGGCGACCCGGCCGCCGGGCACGGTGGTGATGCACGAACTGCCCCCGACCACCAGTGCCGGCCCGGCGACCGTCACCGTCATGCCGGCCACCAGGCCCGAACCCCGGGCCGACGCCCAGGCCGACGCGCCCCGGTCATGCAGGCGGTCGGCTCGTCGCCGACCAGCGCGCCGGCGAGCACCGGCACCGCGCCCGCCTCCACCCGACCATCCACGGCCCCGCCGATGACCGCTCCCCCGACCGTCACCACGCCGTCGAGCGCCACCCCCGGTCCCACGACTGATCCCGGACCGGCGCCCGATGGAGCCGAGTCCCCGGTGCCAGGCACCACCGTGTTGGGTTCACTCCCCGGAACCTGGACGATCCGGTCGGGGGACCACCTGTGGCGAGTGGCCTCGGTCACGCTGGGCCGGCAGTGGGGAGCCAGACCGGCCGACGCGCAGGTGCTCGACTACCTCCACGACCTGATCTCGGCCAATCGCGACCGGCTGGTGGTGACGACCGACCCCGACCTGGTGTACCCGGGCCAGGTGTTTGTGCTGCCGCCAGTGCCCGCCCGACCAACGTGACGCCGTGCTTCAGCGCAGGCGGACGGCCACCTCGTTGGCCAAGAGCCGGCCCGGGACGGTGAGCTGGGCCCGACCGTCGGCCACCTCCACCAAACCGGCCAGATCCGGGTCGTCGGTGTCGAGCGCCTCGGCTGGAACACCCCGGGACGTCCGCAGCGCGAGTTGCAGGCCTTCGAAGCGCCTGACCTCAGGCTCGAGCGTCTCGCCCGACGAGACGGGCGACTCGCCGGCCTGGATGCGTTCGAGGTAGCGCTCGGGCGTGCGTACGTTCCAGTGGCGCCGGCCATCCCGGTGGGAATGGGCGGCACAGCCCACGCCCAGGTAGTCGCCCTGAGCCCAGTACAGGCGGTTGTGCCGGCACTCGTGTCCGGGGCGCGCCCAGTTGGAGATCTCGTACCACTCCAGGCCCGCGCCGCGCAGCAGCCCATCGGCCAGCTCGTACTTGTCGGCCTGGTCGTCGTCGTCTGGATGACGCTCGGGCTCGTCGGCCAAGGGCGTGCCGGCCTCCACGGTCAGGGCGTAGGCACTGACGTGGGGTGGCTCCAGGGCCAAGGCACGCTCGACGGTGGCGCGCCAGTCCTCGATCGTCTCCCCGGCCCCGCCGTAGATCAGGTCCAGGTTGAAGCTGGCGAAGCCCTGGGTGCGGGCCACCTGCACCGCGTCGGTCACCGACTCCGGGTTGTGGCTGCGACCCAAGGCGCCCAGCACGTGAGGCACCATCGATTGCACCCCGAACGACAGCCGGTTGACGCCGGCTACCAGGTAGGTGTCGAGGCGCGAGGCCGTGACCGTGTCGGGGTTGCACTCGACGGTGATCTCGGCGTCAGCCGTGGTGGGGATGGCAGCCAGCACCCGCATGAGGGCGCCGGGGTCGACCAGCGACGGGGTACCTCCGCCGAAGAACACCGAGGTGACCGGCGGGATCCCGCCGGTCACCGGATCATCGGCGGCGCGGGCGAGCTCGACCGCCACCGCCTCGAGGTAGTCGTCGATCAGGTGGTCGCGGTCGGTCCAGGTGGCGAAGGCGCAGTAGTCGCAGCGCCGGGCGCAGAAGGGCACATGGACATAGACCCCGAACGCCACCCCGAGAGGCTACCGGCGCGGTCCGAGCGACCGGTCCGCGCCGAGGTCAGAGGGTCAGGCTGAGGCCCAGGGAGTCGAGGCGGCCGCCAGCGGTCTCGTAGCTCACGCCCAGGATGCAGGCGATGGCCCGCAGGTCGTCACGACGGATGGTCAGCATCCGGCCGTTGAAGTCCTGGCGTTGCAACTGGATCATGGTCAGGTAGCGCGTCAGCATGTCGCCTTCGGCCCCACCCAGCGATTCGAGTCCCCGCAGGTCGATGGTCACGTTGGCCTCGGCCACCCCTGGCACCGCCGCGCCGTCGATGAAGGCGGGGCCGTCGTCAGAGGGCAGCAGCTGGTCGACCGGCACGTTGTAGAAGCGCGCCAGGCGCTGCAGGCGCGGCACGGAGATGGCCCGTTCGCCGCGCTCATAGGCCCCGAGCACCGAGGCCTTGAACTCCTGACTGGAGGCAGCCTCGACCTCCTGAAGGGACAGGCGCTTCTGACGGCGGATCACACGGAGGCGCTCTCCCACCTTCCGGCCGTAGCCCGACGGCACGACCGCAGCCGCGTCGCCCGTCACCATCTCGTCCTCGCTCACCTTGGCCATCGCTCACCTCTCCGGACCCGATGCGTCCCTCCTGGGTCGTCTCCCGAGTCATCCCGACCCGGCGGACGGGGGCCCCACGAGCGCCCGGACACCGCGCCGGCCTCTACCCGAGAAGCCTAGACGCGCGCGACGTTCACGCGCCACCACGTGCGGTGGGGGCTCGACCAGTCCGCTGCGCAGGGCTGCGAGCAACGCGCCCGCGGCGATGGCCGCGGTCTCGACCCGCAACACCTGCGGATTGAGCCCGACGTGGGCCTCGACCCGAGCCAGTTCGGCATCGGTCCATCCGCCCTCGGGCCCGACCAGCACGGTGGGCTGCTCCAGCGTCGGGGGATCGCCGCCGGGCTCGGCCAGGGCCACGCTCCCCGGTGGGGTCGCCTGGGCCAGCTCGGCCACCGAGGCCACCGGCGACACCTCCGGCAACCAGGCGCGACGTGACTGCATCGCCGCCCCGCGGACGATCCGCTCGAGCCGCTCCAGGTGACCGGCCGCCCGGTCCGGGTCCCACCGCACCACCGACCGCTCGGCAGCTACGGGCACGATCCGATCGACGCCCAGCTCGGTCAACTTGGCCACGATGAGCTCGGGGCGACTCCCCTTGACCAGGGCGAAACCGACGGTCAGGACGGGGGTGGGCGCCGGCTCCCGCTCCGCCTCACCGACCGGCTCGATCGACCCACCCCACCGGCACCGCCGCCAGCTCCCCTGCCCGTCGGCGCACACCACCTCGTCGCCGGCGCGCAACTCGCCGCGACCGTTCGAGGTGGTGGCGGTCCTCGTCGCTCACCTCGGGATGGTCCAGGTCGTCGACGAACACCTGCGGCGCCCACTCGGCCGCCGGCCCTGCGCGCGCCAGCTGGTCGGCCATGGCCGGCTACCGGAAGGCCGAGCGGATCTTGGACAGCAGGCCGGAGTCGACGGCCACGATCTCCTCGCCCCGGGACTCTGCGAAGTCACGCAGGCGCTGCTCCTGGTCGTCGCTCAGCTCGGTGGGCGTGTCGACCACCGCCTGGACCAGCAGATCGCCCCGGCCCCGGGCCTCGAGGTGGGGCACGCCCCGGCCGCGCAGCCGGAAGATCCGCCCGGTCTGGGTGCCTTTGGGGATCACCAGATCCTCGGTGCCGTCAAGGGTCTCGAAGGACAGGTGCGTGCCCAACGCCGCCTGGGCCATGCTCAGGTGCAGCTCGTGGGCCAGGTCGTAGCCGTGGCGCACGAAACGCTCGTGGGGGCGGACCCGCACGTGCACGTACAGGTCCCCCATCCCTCCGCCGCGGGGCCGACCGCACCCCGGCCGTTGAGCCGCAGAGTCGAACCGGCATCGATGCCGGGCGGCACGTCGACCGTGTAGGTGGCCGTCTCGCTGCGCCGCCCCTCACCCCGACACGTCGGGCACGGGTTCTCGACCACCGTGCCCAGCCCGCCACAGCGCGGGCAGGGACTGGTGGTCACCATCTGGCCCAGCAACGACTGGCGGACGCGCTGCACCTGGCCCATGCCACCGCAGTCGGGGCACGTCGAGGCCGAGCTGCCCGGCGCCGCCCCCGTGGCCTCGCAGTCGTCGCACGGCACCGCGGTGCGGACGCTCACCGGGGCCTGGGTCCCGAAGACGGCTTCCTCGAAGCTGAGGTCGATGACCGCCTCCAGATCGGCACCCCGCGCCGGTCCGGCCCGGCCCCGGCCGTCGCCCGCGCCGAAGGGGTTACCCCCGAAGAAGGCGTCGAACAGGTCGCCCAGGCCGCCCGAGAACCCCGCCGAGCCCACCCCGCTGGTGTCGGGTCCGAAGCGATCGTAGTGCTGGCGGCGCTCGGGGTCGCTCAGCGTCTCGTATGCCAGCGCCACCTCCCGGAAGCGGGCCTCGGCGTCGGGATCGTCGGGGTTGGCGTCCGGGTGCAGCTCGCGGGCCAGACGGCGGAAGGCCCGCTTGATCTCCTCCGCGGTGGCAGTCCGCGACACCTCGAGGAGCTCGTAGTAGTCGGTCGATCCGGTGGGCACGCTCAGCCCTCACTCAGGTGGCGGCCCAACCGCTGGCCGACCACGGCCACCGCGGCCAGAGCCTGGGGATAGTTCATGCGGGTGGGCCCGAGCACGCCGATGGTGCCGGCGGGTTCGCCCTCCACCCGGTACGGCGCCACCACCACCGAGCAGTCAGCCAGCGGGGCGATGCCGGTCTCGGTGCCGATGGCCACGTGCAGCCCCCGATCGAGCACGTCCTGGAGCAGGCTGACCACGACGTACTGCTGCTCGAGGATGTCGAGCACCTCGCTCACGGTGGCCACCGCGTCGAAGGCGGAGGCCATGCGCCCCGCCCCACCGATGTAGACGTGCTCGCCTGGGGCGTGCTCGTGGCTCAACACCCCCAGCGCCGCCCGGCGGGCCTCCATCTCGGTGCCTGGTGGGGCACCCGCCGGCATCTCGGCGTCGAGCTCGGCGGCCACCGCCGCGGCCGCGGTCAACGGCTCGCCGGTGAGGCGAGCTGACAACCGGGCCGTGGCCAGGGCCAGCGCGGCGTCGTCGATGTCACCATCGAACTCGATGGTGTGCTTGTCCACCGCAGCGTTGGACAGGACGACCACGACCAGCGCCACGCGGGGCGCGAGGCCGACGAGCTGCACGGAGCGGACGGTGGCCGCTTCCACGGGTGGGCTGACCACCACGGCCGCGTACTGGGTCAAGTCCGCCAGCAGGCGGCTGGTGTCGGCCAGCATCTGCTCGAGCTCGCCGTGGGCCTCGGCGAAGAAGGTCCGCACCTGCTTGGAGTCGGCCGTGGCCAGCGACGCCGCGCTGAGACGGTCGACGAAGAACCGGTACCCCTTGTCGGTCGGCACCCGGCCCGCGCTGGTGTGGGGCTGGTGCAGATAGCCCTCCTGCTCGAGCGTGGACATGTCGTTGCGCACGGTGGCGGGCGACACGTGCACGCCGGGCGTGCGGGCGACGTGGCCCGAGCCCACGGGCTGGGCCGTCTCGATGTAGGTCGACACCACGGCGCGCAGCACCGTGGCCTTTCGCTCGTCGAGCACATCGGAATCGTCTTCGGGCTGGTCAGCCATGGGACATCGCCGGGGTCGGGGAACTAGCACTCGATGATACCGAGTGCTGGCGTCAGGGCGGGCGTGCCGGAGCGTGCCGCCCGCCGGTTGAGACCACCGAGGCTTGCCGACCAGAGGGTCAGTCAAGTTTGAGGGCGGCGATGAAGGCTTCCTGGGGCACCTCGACCCGGCCGATGTTCTTCATGCGCTTCTTGCCCTCCTTCTGCTTCTCCAGCAGCTTGCGTTTGCGGGAGATGTCGCCGCCGTAGCACTTGGCCAGGACGTCCTTGCGCTTGGCCTTGACCGTCTCGCGGCTGATGATGCGCCCGCCGATGGCGGCCTGGATGGGGACGTCGAACATCTGACGGGGGATGAGCTCGCGCAACTTCTCGCTCATCCGCCTCCCGTAGTCGGTGGCCTTGTCCCGGTGGACGATGGTGGAGAAGGCATCGACCGGCACCCCGTTGAGCAGGATGTCGACCTTGACCAGATTGGAGCGCTCGTAGCCCGCCGGTTCGTAGTCGAGGCTGGCGTAGCCCTGGGTGCGGCTCTTGAGCTGATCGAAGAAGTCCATCACCACCTCGGCCAGGGGCAGCCGATATACCAGCTCGACGCGCTCGGGTGACAGGTACTCCAGCTTGGCCATCTCGCCCCGCCGGGCCTGGCACAGCTCCATGAGCGTGCCGGTGAAGGTGGTGGGCGTCAGGATGGTGGTGGTGAGGTAGGGCTCGTCGATCCACTCGATCTCCCCTCCCGCCGGCATCTCCGAAGGGTTGTCGATGACGACCTCCTGTCCGCCCACCTTGTGCACCCGGTATTCGACCGAGGGCGCGGTGGCGATCAGGCTGAGGTCGAACTCTCGCTCGAGGCGCTCGCGGATGATCTCCATGTGCAGCAACCCGAGGAACCCGCAGCGGAACCCGAAGCCCAGGGCCCCTGAGGTCTCGGGGGCGTAGGTGAAGCTGGAGTCGTTCAGCCGGAGGCGTTCGAGCGACTCGCGCAGGGTGGCGAACTCGTCGCCGTCCACCGGGTACAGGCCGCAGAACACCATGGGCTTGGGGTCGCGGTAGCCCTCCAGGGCGGGCGCCGGACGCGCCGCCTCGGTCACCGTCTCGCCAGAACGGGCCTCCCCCACGTCCTTGATGCCGGCGATCAGATATCCGACCTCTCCAGGACCGAGCTCGGCCACCGGGGTGGGTTCGGGTCGGCGGACCCCCACCTCGTCGGCGTCGTGGGTCGCCCGGGCCTGGGCGAACTGCAGCCGGGTTCCGGATCGGAGCCGGCCGTTCATGACCCGCACCGAGCTGACCACCCCTCGGTACTGATCGAAGTGGGAATCGAAGATGAGCGCTTGCAGGGGCGCGTCGGCGTCGCCCACCGGAGGCGGGATGCGCTCGATCACCGCGTCCAGGAGCTCGGGCACCCCCTGGCCCGTCTTGGCGCTCACCCGCAGGATGTCCGCCGCGTCCAGCCCCAGCACGTTCTCGATCTCGGCCGCGTAGCGGTCCGGGTCGGCGGCGGGCAGGTCGATCTTGTTGAGGACGGCCACGATCTCGAGGTCGTTCTCCAGCGCCAGGTAGCAGTTGGCCAGCGTCTGGGCCTCGATCCCCTGGGCCGCGTCCACCAGCAGGATCACGCCTTCACAGGCGGCCAGCGAGCGGGAGACCTCGTAGCCGAAGTCCACGTGTCCGGGTGTGTCGATCAGGTTGATGACGTGGTCGTGGTAGTCCAGGCGGACGCTCTGGAGCTTGATGGTGATGCCTCGCTCGCGTTCGAGCTCCATCGAGTCGAGGTACTGCGCCCGCATGTCGCGGGGGTCGACCGCGCCGCAGATCTCGAGCATGCGATCGGCCAGGGTGCTCTTGCCGTGATCGACGTGGGCGATGATCGAAAGGTCGCGGAAGCGGCTCAGGTCGGACACGGGCTCGCGGGGGCTCGAGGACAGGGGGCGCCGGCAGTATGCGGCGGTCCCGGGGGACGACCACGGGCGCCGAGGCCATGCTAGAAGGTGCGAGCCGAACCTCGGCCATCGGTGGGGCATCCGGGCACCTTCGCCATCCGATGGGGCCGGGCGGGCCCGACTTGCCCGCTGGGGGCCCCCGTCCGGTACGATGGTCGGCCGCGTCGACGCCCGAGGCGTGGCCCCTCTCCGACGACCCAGGATCACCGTGGCCAACATCAAGAGCCAGATCAAGCGAAACAAGCAGAACGAGCAGCGACGCGTGCGCAACAAGGCCGTCCGCTCCGAGCTCAAGACCCGAACCAAGGCCGCCACCAGCGCGGCCGAGCAGGGCGCCGAGAACGCGGACGAGCTGGCCCGTCTGGCCATCAAGCGGCTCGACAAGGCCGCAGCCAAGGGCGTCATCCACCAGAACCAGGCCGCCCGACGCAAGTCCCGCCTGGTCAAGCGCCTGGCCGCGGCCAGCGCCTGACCGTCTGACCGTCTGACCGGCGTGCCGCCGCCGGCGGCCCACCGCAGCTCCTAGCCTCGACGCGCGCCCGGCTCGGCCTCCTCGACCTCGCGCCGTGGCTTTCGGGGTGCGACTGGCCAGCCGGGCGACCAGCACCTCCACGACCAGCTCGGCCGGCCACGCCTTCGCGCCCCGCAGGTCGAGATCGGCGTCGGCCAGCAGGCCCACGAACTCGTGGACACGTTCGGGTCCCAGGGTCCGGGTCTGGTCGAGGGCCTTGCGGGCCGGGAACGTCGAGCCCTTGAGCCCCAGCAGCTCGGCGGCCTGGGACTCGCTGCTGGCCCCGGAACCCTCCAGGCGCAGCATGCGCTGGTAGTGACCGTGGAGGCTGGCGGTGATCTGCAGGGGGTGGCGTCCGGCGGCCAGCATCCGGGTCAACACCGTCAACGCGGCCTGGGCATCGCCACGGTCGATGGCGTCGGTCAGATCCCAGGGCGCCACATCGCCGGCGTCGCCCAGGTAGGGCTCGATGTCGGCCACGCCCAGGTGAGCCCCGGGACCGAAGGCCCCCTCGAAGGTGTCGAGCAGGATGGCCAGGCGGCTCACCTCCTCGCCCAGGTGGTCGACCAGCCTCGCCCGGGCCGCGGCGTCGAGGACCAAGTCCGCGGACGCCAGGTGCTCGTCGAGCCAGGCGGTTCGCTGGCGCCCGGAGCCGGGCTTGGTGTCGATCACCAGCCCGCCCGACCGGGTCACGGCGTCGATCAGCTTGCGGGGCACGGCGGCCACGCGTGCCCCCGACCGGGGCCCCTTCTCCCAGGCCAGGATCAGCACCGTGGAACTCAACGGGTCGGCCAGATAGGCCACCAGCGGCGCCACGGCGTCGGTGGTGGAGAACACCGCGGCGTGGCGACCCACCACCACCCGACGATCGGTCAGGAACGGCGGGGTCTGCGCCGCATCGACCAGCGGCCCGATGCCGTAGGTGCCACTGTCGTTCTCGTAGCTGGTGGCGTCGAGCTCGGTCAGCACGAGGGAGCGGTCGGCACCGTCGAGCGCGGCGTCGACCAGCTCGCGCACCGCGTCGGACACCAGGACCGGATCGTCACCCTTCACCAGGTGGATGGGAACGCCGTCGATCTCGGTCACGCCGCCTCCAGGATGGCAGCCAGCACGTCGGCCACCCGACGACCGGCGATGACGTCGTGGCAGCGCAGCACGCGACAGCCCAGCCCGACCCCCAGCGTGTGGGCGGCGACGGTGCCCAGCGCCGCGCCATCGACGTCCACCTCCAACAGCTTCCACAGGAACCGCTTGTTGGACGCGGACAGGAACACCGGATAGCCCAGGCCCACGAGCGCGTCGGATCGCCGCAGCAGCACCAGCGACTGGGCCTCGGTCTTGCCCAGATCCAGCCCGGCGTCGACCATGATCCGTTCGGACGCGATGCCCGCCGACTCGGCGGCGTGGGCCCGGTCGGCCAGGAAGCCCACTACCGTCGCCACCACGTCGTCGTAGACCGGATCGGGATCGGGCACCCGGGGACGGAGCCGGATGTGGGTGGCCACCACCGAGGCACCGGCGGCGGCGCACACGTCGAGGTAGTCGGGGTCGGCGAAGCCGCTGATGTCGTTGCCCACCACCGCGCCCGCGGCGAAGCAGGCGGCGGCCACCGAGGCCCGCCAGGTGTCCACCGACAGGGGCAGGTCGAAGCGGGCCCGCAACGCCTCGATGGCGGGCACCACCCGGGCCAGTTCTTCGTCCTCGGAGACCGCTTCGCCTGGCCCCGCCTTGACCCCGCCCACGTCCAGGAAGTCGGCGCCGTCGAGCACCAGGCGGTCGGCGTGGCGCAGGAAGGCCTCGAAGTCGTAGTAGCTGCCCCGGTCGTAGAACGAGTCAGGGGTGCGGTTGAGGATGCCCATGACCAGGGCCCGATGGGTCACGTCGAAGCGGTGGGGCCCGAGCGCCAGCAGCACCCGCCGAAGCTACACCGGGCACCCGCGTCACCGTCACGGCCAGGTGCGGAGCCCGGGCGGTGACCGTCACGGCCAGGTCCCCGATGCGCTCGACCCATCCCGGAGCCGGGGTCCGCACCCGGCCGAGGGCCCGAAGCACCGCCGTGCGCCGCGCCCGCGCCGCCACCGACGAGGCCGTACCGGTCTGCGGGTCGCCGGTCCACACCCCCCGAACGGTCACACGCCTGGTCAACTGGCCCACGACCTCGAGCTCGGTCACCGACCCGGTGGGCACCACCACCAGGTCGAGCCGACGAACACCCGCATCCCGCAGCCCGTCCAACAGGTCACGGGTCCGGGGCCGCGATCCCAACACCAACACCGCTGGGCGACTGACGCCCGCACCGGTCCACAACTGACCCGAGCGGCCCAACTCGACCTGCAGGGGTGCGGTGGTGCCGAACTGGACGAACGCAGGCCACACCAGCACGATGGCCAGGCCCAGCCAGGCCGCGGCGGCCAACCTGGCGCGACCACGGCGCCCGGCGCGCACCGCCACCCACGCGGTGGCGGTGCCCAAGGCCAGCCCACCCGCCCCGATCTGGCCCAACGGCGCGGCGGCCCCCCAGCGGGCCACCGACTCCACCCACCAGACCAGACAGCCGGCGGGGATCTGCACCACCGCGGCCACACGGCCCCCCACCAACCCGGCCAGCGCACCTGCGGTCAGGCCCCAGCCCATCAGCAGCCCCGCCGCCGGTTCGGCCAGCAGGTTGGCCGGGAGGGTGGCCACCGGCAACCCTCCGTAGAAGGCGATGAGGATGGGAGACACGGCCACTTGGGCGGCCAAGGTGACCGCCGCGGGCTGGGCGAGCCAGGTGGGCAACGGGAGCTGCTCGGCCAGCGGCCCGGCCACCACCATGATGCCGGCGGAGGCGGCGACCGAGAGCTGGAACCCCGCCACTCCGATCAGCATCGGGTCGATGAGCACCAGGGCCGTGACCGCTAGTCCCAGGATCCGCAGCCCGCTGGCCCGACGCCCCAGCGACCATGCCGTCACACCCAGCAGGGCCATGGCCGTGGCCCGTAGCACCGATGGTTCGAACCGGGTCAGCGCGGCGAACACGACGAGCACCACCACCGTCGCGAACCACCGGGTCCGCGGCCCCAGCCGGCGCAGCAGCGGGCCGGCGGCCGCCACCACGAACGCCACGTTCTCGCCGGACACCACCAGGAGGTGGCTCAGCCCCGAACCCCGGAAGTCGTCGGCCAGCACCGGCGACTGACCCCGCACATCGCCCAGGACGAAGCCGCCGTAGAGGCTGCGCTGATCGGCGGTGAGGGGGCGGGCCCCGGCCAACAGCACCCCTCGCAGGGCGTTCACCCCGGCCATCACCGCCCCGCCGCCCGACAGTGCGGTCAGCTGGTCGGGGGTCACCACACCCACCACGTGACGACGGGCGTCCAGGTCGTCACCAGACGGGCGAGGCGCCACCCGACCCCGCACACCGATCCGCTGGCCCGCCTCCCGGTCGGCGAGCGTCGCGGCGCAGCGCCCGTGGGCCCACACCTCGAAGTGGTGGCCCCCGGCGCGGATCTCCGCCACCACCGCGCCCGCGACGTCCTGGGGATCGTCGACCAGCGTGGCCGTGGCCACGAAGGGCCCGGGAGCCACCGGGCGGTCACCCTGCCAGGCCCGGGCACTCAGGCAGGCTGCCAGCAGTCCGGCGGCCAGGATCACCACGACCGGTCGTCGGACGACCCCAGCCGCCACCAGGCTCGCGGCGACCAGCCACGGTGAGACGTCCGGAGACCACCAGGCGGCCACGGCCACGATGGCGGTCAGGGCCAACACCTGACCGTCGGACAGGGCCCCCCGGCGCAGGCCGGTGCACCGGGGACGCGGATCCCGGTCCACACGCGGGCGTGGGGCCGGATCTGGGCCAGCTTCGCCGGGCCTATGCCGGCCACCTGGGCCAGGTCACCGACCTGGTGGAACGGACCGTGCTGTCGCCGGTAGGTGATGATGGCGGCAGCCGTGGCCGGTCCCACACCGGGCAGCGCGTCGAGCTGAGCCGCAGTGGCCGTGTTCAGGTCGACCGGGGCACCGACCGCGCCCGCGGGCCCCGTCCCGCCACCGTCGACCGGATCGGGCAGGTCGGTCTGGCCCTGGTGCGGGATGTAGATCAGGGTGCCGTCAGCCAGCGCGGCCGCCTGGTTGACGCGGTCGCCGTCGGCGTCGGTGGCGAAGCCTCCGGCGGCGCGGACGAGGTCCCCCACCCGCGACCCGGACGGGAGGTGGTACACACCGGGGTGGCTCACTGCGCCGGCCACCTGCACGACCAGCGCGGCGATGGTGGTGGGGCTGGCAGTGCCCTCGGCTGGGTCGGACGAGTGGGCAGAACCCGTGACCAGCGAGACTGCCGGACCGCCGCCGCTCGACCGGCGCCCGACCGGGCCGTGACCGACCACCATCACGACGGCCGACCCGATGGCGACCATCGCCAGCGCGGCCACGGCCCAGGGCACCGGGTTGTTCCGCACCCGGCCCACCAGAGCGTCCCAGACCCGGTCGGACCAGGTCGATCGCTGCTCCACCACCTCGCGCAGGGCATCGAGGGCGCGACGCCCGCTCGGGCCCGGCGTCGGCTCTGCCTCCGCCGGCGACGCGGTCGAAGGCGGGGTGGCGGCAGCAGACGACGACGGCGGTGAGGTCGGCGACGGGTCGGACGGCGACATGATCCCTCCGGGCGCGGGCCAGGGGCCGGTGGAGGGGAAGGTGCCGGTGGCCGTGCACGCCGTCGGAGCCCATCGCCGACGGCCGCCGGGCCCATGTCGAACCTAGACGGCCTCGGAAGTTCTGTCACCCCCCAAACGGAGGGCTCGCGTCAGAACAACCGGGCGGTGAGCCTGCGGCGGTACTCGGCGGTGCGGGGATCGTCTGGGCCGAGCAGCTCCAGCAGGTCGACGAACTGCTGGCGGGCCTCGTCGTCGTCCTTGACCTGCTCCAGCAGCGCGTCGAGGCGGGGTCCCACGTCATCGCCGCTGTCGGCGACGGTGCCGGCCCGGGCCCGGGCGGCCACGTGCCGGGTGGCGGCTGTCTCGGGGATCCGCTCCAGCAGGGCCAACGCCTCTTCGGTGCGGCCGGCATCGACCAGCTGGTCGCCCAGCGCCACGATGGCGGCCTCGTTGCCGGGTTCGAGCTCGAGCGCCTGGCGCAGCGACTCCTCGTCGCCGGCGGCCAGCAGCTGGGCCAGCTCGACCTCGGCTGCCGACGGCAGCAACCGGTCGATGAACTCCCGCACCTGCGGTTCGCCCTGGGCCCCCACGAACCCGTCCACCACCTTGCCGTCGCGCAGCGCGTACACCGCGGGGATGCCCTGGACCCGGAACGCCGCCGAGGCCTGAGGGTTCTCGTCGACGTTGATCTTGACCAGCGCCACCTGCCCGTTCGTCCCCTCGACCACCCGCTCGAGAATGGGGCCCAACGTCTTGCACGGCCCGCACCACGGGGCCCACAGGTCCACGACCACCGGGACCTGCGCCGAGCGGGTCATCACGTCGGTCTCGAAGGTGGCGTCGGAAGCGTCGATGTAGTCGATGGTCACGATGTCCCAGGATACGGGCTAGCCGGCGAGCCACGCTCCCCGGCCCGGACGCGCCCGGTAGCGTGGCCTCCTCGCCCACGGCACGTGACCGCGTCCCATGGCGAGATCCGCCACGGGAATGATCCCCAAGACCAGCAAGCCCCGGAAGGAGGAGCTCGTGAACGGTGCAGTGCAGCCACCAGACCAGCCGGCAGTCGAGGGCATCGACGCGTCCGGCGTGACCGACTGGATGGTCGAGCACGCGGCTGCGGTGACCCCACCCCTGCGCTTCGAGCTCATCACCGGGGGCCACTCCAACTTGACCTTCAGCGTGCGTGACGCGAACCAGCGCCACTGGGTGCTGCGCCGCCCGCCGCTCGGCCAGGTGCTGGCCACGGCCCACGACATGGGCCGCGAGCACCGGATCATCACCGCGCTGGTTCCCACCGACGTCCCCGTGGCCCCCACCGTGGGGTTGTGCACCGACGACGCGGTCAACGGCGCGCCCTTCTACGTCATGGAGTTCGTGGACGGTACCGTCGTGCGCGACGCGTCGGTGGCCGAGCAGCTCTCCCCCTCGGTGCGCCACGCCGCCAGCGAGTCGATCATCGACGTGCTGGCCCGCATCCACGCCGTGGACCTGGCCGCCAGCGGCCTCGACGACCTGGGTCGCCACGAGGGCTACATCGAGCGCCAGCTCAAGCGCTGGTACAGCCAGTTCGAGAAGTCCAAGACCCGCGAGGTCCCCGAGCTCGACCGGGTCTACCAGGACCTCAGCTCCGAGGTCCCGCTCCAGGCCGGTGCCACGATCGTGCACGGTGACTACCGCCTGGACAACTGCATGATCGGCGACGACGGCCAGGTCATGGCCGTGCTCGACTGGGAGCTGTGCACCCTTGGTGACCCCTTGGCCGATCTGGGCCTGCTCATGGTGTATTGGACCGACCCCGACGACGTGCACCCGGCCGGGATCTCCGGAGCCACCGTGCTGGACGGCTTCCTGCGCCGCGACGACCTGCTGGCGCGATACGCCGAGGTGTCGGGGCGCGATCTGTCGGCCGTCGACTACTACGTGGCCTTCGGCTACTGGAAGTTGGCCTGCATCATCGAAGGCGTCTATGCCCGCTACAAGGGCGGCGCCATGGGCCACCGGGGCGACGACGGTGCCTTCGACTTCTTCGGGGACCAGGTGATCGCGCTGACCGAATCCGCACGCCAGGCCATCGGGCGGCTGGAGTGAGCTCGCTCTACGAGTTCGTCCAGCGCCCCGAACTGGAGTCTCCTCTGCTGGTGGTGGTCCTGGAGGGATGGATCGACGCCGGACTGGGCGCCGGCACCGCCATGGAGACCATCTCGGCCGACACCACCATGGAGCTCGTGGCCAGCTTCGACACCGACGCGTTGCTCGATCATCGCGCCCGACGACCCACCATGCATCTGGTGGACGGGATCCAGACCGGGCTGACGTGGCCCACCATCGAGCTGCGGGCCGGATCCGATCTCGACGGCAACGACGTGCTGTTCCTGATCGGCGCCGAGCCGGACCACTCATGGCAAGCCTTCTCCCGTTCCGTGATCGACCTGGCCCTCGAGTTCGGCACCCGCATGGTCGTGGGGCTGGGCGCCTATCCGGCCCCGGTACCCCACACCCGCCCGACGCGGGTGGTGCCCACCACCGCCTCGATGGACCTGGCCCGACAAGTCGGGCTCATCACCGGACGCATCGACGTTCCCGCCGGCGTCCAGGCCGCCATCGAGGAGCTGGGGGCCGAACACGGACTGGAGGCGCTCGGGCTCTGGGCCCAGGTTCCTCACTACGCCTCGGCCATGCCCTATCCGGCTGCCGGCCTGGCTCTCATCGAGACGCTGGTCCAGGTGGGCCAGGTGCGGTTCGGTACCGGCACCCTGGTCGCCGAGGCCGAGGCGGCCAGGGTCCGGCTCGACACGCTCATCGCCGACAGCGAGGAGCACCAGGAGCTGGTCCGCCAGCTGGAGAGCCGGGTCGATGCCCAGGCCGAGGCCGACGGCCGACCGTTGCCGTCGGGCGAGGAACTGGCCGCCGAGCTCGAGCGGTTCCTGCGCGACCAGGAGACCTGACCCTGGCCGCGTCCCCGAAACGGTGTAGATGACCCTGGGCACGTCCCCGAAAACGGTGTAGATGACCCCACTCCCGCGTGGACATCTGCACCGATTTCGCCGTTGCGGGGCGGTGGCCAGAACCGGCCGACGAAGTCAGGCCGACGGGGTGGGGTCGGGTGCGCGGCGAGGGCGACGGGTAGTTGGGTACCGACTCAGCAGCCGGGATCTTGGTGTAGATGGTCACTGACCCCTTCGGGTTGAAGACGTCCGGCGGCTGGTTCGGCCAGTGGCCGGGCAGGTATCGCTTGCCGCCGTTGGAGTACTCGTAGAGCCCTTTGCCCTGGTGGCTGAGCTCGTCGGGTCCCGACGCGTTCGGGTTCCACCACAGCTCGGCGACGTCGTCGATGCCCTGGTAGTCGGTCTGGGGCCAGATCCCGTGGTTGCCGTAGGTGATGAGCGGCTGGGTCACTGCCTCAGGCACCCGGACCAGGGAGAAGTAGGCCGACAACAGGTTCTGCGGGGTCAGGTCCGGACCGGTGGCCTGCAACCCGGCGAAGAGCAGGCTGAACAGGGGCACGGTCACCGCCGCGCCCGTGGCCGCCGGCGGGTTCTTCCCGTAGAACCAGTGGTAGAGGAAGATCGAGCCGCTCACCGACGGGTCGGTGCGAGCCGCGCCGGTCGTGATGCCGAAGGCGTGGGACCACTGCTTCTGATCGTAGGTCCGGGCGAAGATGGCGGTGTCGGTCAACAGCGCCGACGCCCCGCTGATGATCCATTCCGGGAAGTAGTCCTGGTTGGTGGCCGCAGTGGTCAGCGGACCGGGCGCCACCGGGTCGCCGCTGAAGATCACCGAGGTCACGCCGGCCGACTTGAGTTGGGCGATCAGTCCAGTGGCGTCGATGTTGGTAGGTGACTGATACGCCAAGCGGGCCGACAACTTGACCCCCTGCTTGGCCAGGCTGGCCACGAAGTGATCGGTCTGGGTCTCGGCATCCTGGCCGGTCGAGATGTAGACCAACCCGAACTTGCGGGTCTGGGACTGCAGCGCGGCGCTGCCGGCATGGGCGGCCGGGCGGCCGTTGAGCTGGGCGCCGATGTAGTCGGCCAGCTCGATCTGGCCCTCGTCGGCGTTCATGGGCAGGCCGATGGCATAGGGCGCGTTCTTGGCGTAGAAGGCGTTGGGTTGGCTCGGCACGCAATCGATGCAGAAGATCTTGTTGGCGATGATCGTCTGGCCGAAGGCGGCGGTCAGGACCGGCCCGTTGAGCACGGCGAACGGCTTGATGGTCTCGGCGATGGTGGTGGCATCGGCCCGGGCCGCCACCTCGTCGTCGACTGAGCCGGTGCCGACGAAGGGCACCAGGTCCACATGGCGTCCGTAGGTCTCGGAGTAGCTCTCCAGGAACTTGATGTAGCCCTTGACGGTGTCGATGGTCTGCTGGTTGGTGTCGGTGTCGGCGATGGCCCCCTCGATGTACTTGAGGATGGGATCGTTGGCCTGAGCCAGGTAGAGCACGACCTTGATGGAGTCGCTGGTCACGCCCTGGTAGGTGGCCCCACCGTTGTCACCGTGGAAGGGGGCGTAGCAGTCGCCAGCGAAGTAGTAGGGGTACTTGAGCTTGCCGGTGGTGGTGTCGCAGCGGCTGCCCCAGTCGATGTCTTTGGTCTTGCCTTCGGCCTTGGCCTGGGTCCACGACATGACCCCGGCCGGGTGGAAGCCGCCGGCGGGGGTGGTGGTGCTGGTCCCGGCACTGGTCGACGAGGTGTTGCTGCGGGTGGCCACCACCACCACCGCCACCACCGCCAGCACGGTCACGATGGCGATGAGCGGGCCGTAGCGCCGCAGGAATGGACGGGATGGCGGAGCAGCGGTGGGTTGCATGGACGGTTCCCCTCTGGGTCAGGATGGTCAGGTCTCGAAGGTGCCGGAGCGAGCGATGGCGGCGGCGTTGTCGCCCAGGTACGAGCTCACGACCACGGGATCGTGGAGGACCTCGTCGGGCACGCCGTCGGCCACGAGCAGGCCCTGGTCGAGCGCGATCAGCCGATCGGCCACCGACGTCACCAGGGGCATGTCGTGTTCGATCACGAGCAGGGTGGCGCCGAGCTCGTCACGGAGGCGCAACAGCAGTGGGGCCAGTGCCTCGGACTCTCGCTGGGCGATGCCGCTCGACGGCTCGTCCAGGAGCACCACGCTGGGATGGTGCGCGACCACACAGGCCAGGTCGACCACGCGTCGCGATCCGGTGGAGAGCTCGTGGATGAACTTGGTGCGGAAAGCTCCGAGGTTCAACAGCTCGACCAACTCGGCCACACGCTGGCTCACCGCCTGCTCCGAGTCGAACGAGGCGGGCAGGTGCAGGGCCGGGTTGAGTGGATCGCGCACTGCCACCCACCGGTCGAGGGCCACGGCGATGGTCTCCTCCACCGTGAGGGCCGGGAAGAGCTGGGCGTCCTGGAACGAGCGACCCAGGCCCGAGCGGGCACGTTGGTCCGGGCTGCGACCGGTGAGCTCGACCCCACCCAGCACCACGCGGCCGGCGTCGGCCCGGGTGAACCCCGAGATGAGGTCGAACAAGGTGGTCTTGCCCGCCCCGTTCGGCCCGATGATGCCGACGATCTCGCCCGGCGCAGCCAGCAGGGTCACCCCGCCCACCGCCTGGATGCCCCCGAAGCGCACCCGCACCTCCAACACCTCCAGCGCGGCTGTCACCGGCGTGTGGACCTCGTCCGGTCCTTCCAGGGCCGAAACCGGCAGCCCGAGCTCGGGCGAGGTGCCGTTGGCCGCGGGGCCGTCCGCAGGACCGGTCGGCGGGACCGAAGCGTCCGCGGGCATCCGGTCGCGGGGTGCGGACCCCGCACCTTCGAGGAACACCGAGCGCAGGATGTCGGGTCGTTCCAGCAGCTCGGCGGTCGGACCGTGGAAGCGGATCTCGCCCTTCTCCATGAAGTAGGCGGTCTCGGCGATGGTCAGGGCCAGGTTTACCGACTGCTCGACCAGGATGACGGTGGTCCCCTGCTCCCGGATGGAAGCCACCATGGGCAGCAGCTGTTCCACCACCACCGGAGCCAGCCCCAGCGAGAGCTCGTCGATCAGCAACAGGCGCGGTCGGCCCAGGAAGGCCATGCCCAGGGCGAGCATCTGCTGCTGGCCTCCGGACAGGTTGCTGGCCGGTTCGTCGATGCGGGCGGCCAGGATCGGGAACTGCTCGAGCACCTGGTCGAGGCGAAGGGCCAGGTCGGCCGGCTGCTTGCGCTCCAGCCAGCCCGCCACCCGCAGGTTCTCCCGCACCGTCAGACTCGGGAACACCCCGCGGCCACCCGGAACCTGGCTCACCCCGTGGGCCGCGATCTCGTTGGGCGGGGCGTGGGTGATGTCGCGCCCATCGAAGATCACCGCACCCTTGTCAGCCTCCACCACGCCGCAGATGGCCTTGAGCAGCGTCGACTTGCCGGCTCCGTTGGTGCCGAGCAACGCCACGATCTCTCCCTCATCGATCTCGAAGTCCACGTCGAACAGCACCTGGACGTTGCCGTAGTACACCTGCAGTCCCCGGCACAGCAGCAACTTGACCCGTCCCTGTCGCCGTTCGTAGAGCACCTCTGAGCGCGCCGCGGTCATGGCCCAGACCTGCTTGATGTCCTCGTTGAGGACTCGACCGGCACCCCCCAGGACCAGACCACCCACCGCGAACACCGGGGTCATGATCAACATGCCGGGCCGGATGCCGATGCCGTCGCTCACCGCGCCCACGATGGGCAACACGATGAGGCCGGGGATCACCCAGATGGCACCCAGTGAGAACCCCATCGAGCGGGCCCGGGGGGGGATCCCCAACGAAAGGGCGGCGAACACGCCAGGCCCGACGATGGCCAGGGTGGCGGCGATGGCCATGTTGGCCACGATGGTCAGCCACAACCACGGGGCCAGGGCGAAGACGGCGGCGAAGACGGCGCACATGAAGGCGGCATAGGCCAGGAAGCGCATGATCAGCGCGGGGTCCCGCATGATGAGCTTCGTGCCGAAGCGGGCCCCGATGATCAGGCCCACGATCTGCACCGGCTCGGTGAACGCAGCGATGTAGGCGCGATGCACGGTGTCGAGGCCGAAGGCGTCCTGATAGAGCAGGGCGGCCAGCGAGGCGAAGCCGATGATCGAAGCGGCCAGGAAGGGTAGGGCGTAGAACACCCGCCGCAGGCTGTCGACCTTCCAGACCATGCGCCACGACTCGGCGAACGACGGGGGCGGCTCCTCGGTCAGCAGGGCCTCGCCCTCCATGCCCATGGCCTCGCGCTCCTGCACACCCCGCACCGGCTCGACCAGGCGCAGGCCCAGCAGCACCAGGATGACGGTGGGGACGGCCAGCACGATGAAGGGGGCACGCCACCCGATCCAGGCGGCCAGGAGACCGGCCATGAGCGGTCCGACGAAGGCGCCCAGGGCGTTGGCGAAGCGGTACACGGAGAACACCCGCGGCCGCGCCGCGATCGGGAACCAGTCCGACATGAGCGAGTTGTGGGTGGGCAGCACCGTGGCCTGGCCCAGGCCCGAACCCGACCGCATGATCACCAGCACCCAGATGAATGCGGCCAGGCCGGTGCCGAACGAGAACACCGCGAAGATCGATGAGCCGATGAGCATCAACCGCACCCGGCTGTGGGTGTCCGACATCTGGGCGATGGGCACGGTGAGCGACAACCCGAGCAGCGCGGCCACCGCCACCAGCGACAAGATCCCGGCGTTGGTCATGTGGAAGGACTGCTGGATGTTCGGGATGAGCAGACCGAACGAATCGCGGTCCATCTCCTCCACCATGTTGAAGCCGAACAGGATGACCAGGGCGTAGACCGGGCCCCCGCCGGAGAGGTCGGTCAGCCAACGACCCGGATGGCGCAACGCGAACTTCGTGCGCTCGGTCCACGGCGCCGAGTCGGGCGCCACCAGCGGGGCGATGGGGATCACGACGGGGACCCGCTGGATCCGACGGGGTTGGCCGCGCCCGGCCGCTGGACGTGTTCGTGGGCTGGTTCGACGTCCAGGTCGACCGCCACGATGTCGTCGGCCGCGATGATGGCCTCCACCTCGGCGGCGGCCTCGGCCCCGCTCACCTCCTCGGGCTGGCGGGTGTCGGCCACCAGGCTGGGGACGATGATCCCGCGGCGGCCGGCGACCCAACGCAGCGCCGCATCCCGGCCCCGGTAGACCAGGTCGCCGATTCCGCCAGGGATGACCATCAGCACCAACAGCACGCCCGCAGCCGAGGCCAGGGTCTGCCACTGGGCGCCGGGCAACCACCACTGCGCCCCCTTCAGGTAGAGCGAACCGAGGCCCGCACCCAACAGCGACCCCAGACCGCCGACCACCGCCGCGGTGAACACGATGAAGCTCTGGTCGGCGCCGTAGGTGGCGGGGCTGAACCCGCCCAGCAGGTGCACCAGCAGGCAGCCGCCCAACGCGGCCAGGAACCCGGAGATGGCGAAGGCCGTGAGCTTGGCCCGCAGGATGTTGATGCCATAGGCCTGGGCCCCGCGCTCGTTCTCGCGCAACGCCAGCAGCACCCGACCGGTGCGGCTGCGGCGGATGCCACGCACCGCCAGCACGGTCAGGGCCAGCACCCCCACGCACACCCAGTAGTAGGTGCGTTGCGAGGTCACGTCGAGGCCGCCGAACAGATGGGGTCGGGTGATGGCGACGTTGGGGTCGGGCACCCACGAGAAGTGCTGCACGTTCAACAGGTAGGCCGATGTGGCCAACGCGAAGGCCAGGGTGGTCACGGCCAGGAAGAAGCCCTTCAACCGCAGCGCGGGAAGTCCGACCACCACGGCCACGGCCGCGCCCACCAGGCCGGCCAGCAACAGGCTGAGGCCCAGATCGAGGTTCCAGTGGATGGTGGCGTAGGCACCGACCGCGGCCCCGAAGGCGGCGAAGGACATCTGGCCCAGGGACACCTGCCCGGCCCAGCCGGTGAGCACCACCACCGACATGGTGATGATCACGAAGATGACCGCGGCCGCCGCCTTCACCTGATCGCCCACTCCCAGCCAGAGGGGCAGCGACAGGACCGCGGCGATGGCTACCAGGCCGCCGCCCCAGCGCACGGCCCGCACCTCGGGCAACGACCGCAGCTCATGGGGCACGGGGCGCACCTCGTCGGACACGTTCCAACTCGACGACGTGTCCTGGTCGGCGCGCGTCGAGCCGACCCTGCGCACCAACAGGCACACCACGATGACCACGGCCAAGATGGGCTCGACCATCTCGGGGTTGGTCGTGTAGTGCCAGGTGATGCCGCGCTGGAGCAGCCCGACCGCCACCGCCGAGGCGGCCACCGCGGGTAGGTCCACCAGGTTGCCCAGCATGAGCGCGGCCAGCGCGGCCAGCAGCACGGTCAGGTTGAGCGTGGTGATCACCGGTAGGCCTTGGATGCCGGCTTGCAGGAAGACCCCGAGGAACGACAGCAGGCCGGCCAGCGACCAGATGACCGTCTGGAGCCGCTTGACCGGGACCCCCAGCAGGCTGGCCCGATCCGCGTTCTCGGCGCTGGCCCGGATAGCCACCCCGATGCTCGTGTAGCGCAGCAGGACGGCCACGCCCACCAGCGCCAGCGGCGCCAGGATGAGCGCGATCAGGTGGTCGGCCGAGAACACGATCGGCTCGATGGTGAAGCGGAAGGTGAGCGGGAAGTGGATCTGGTTGGTGGCCGGGCGCTTGCCCCAGATGAGCGGGATGAACACCGCCCCCAGCGAGAGCAGCTCGGCCAGGCCGAGGGTGGCCACGGTCAGGATCAGCCGGGGCGAGCGGAAGAAGCGCCGGATGATGGCCAGCTCCACCACGGCCCCGAGCAACAGGGCGCCGACCACGCCGATCGACAGGGCCAGGAAGTAGTTCCATCCGGCGTAGACGACCAGGCACACGGCCAGCACCGTGGGGGCGGTGCCCAGCTCGCCCTGGGCGAAGTTGAGGATGCGGTTGGACCGGTAGATGAGCGCCATCCCCACCGCGATCGTGGCGCCGACCAACCCGAGGATGAGCCCCTCCACGGCCACGCCCGCCGGCATCGGGAAGACCAGGGTGCTGAACACCAGGATGATCAGCGCTGGCGCGAACCGACCCGCGAGGGCCCGCAAGCGAGGTGATCCCAGCGTCGCCATACCCACCAGGTGGGTCCCCCTTCGCTTGTCGACTACCTACCTGCTGACATCCGCAGCCCGCAACGGTCGTCGGTCCCCCGGACTGATCGACCTTCCCCATCGGTGCTGCGCACCAACCGTGCTGCCCGCACCCTATTGCATGGGCTCTGCAAGTTGCCGGGCAACCTGTCTGGCCCTCCGGTCGGCAAGCCTCCCTCCGGGCGGGCTTCGCCCATCCGAGTGTCATCGATCCAGCGGCTCCAGCCTGGCGGCCGGCGCCTTCCGGCCCGGGTCGGCAAGCCTCCCTCCGGGCGGGCTTCGCCCATCCGAGTGTCATCGATCCAGCGGCTCCAGCCTGGCGGCCGGCGCCTTCCCAACCCAGGCAGACGGGCAAACGATCTGCCGGTCTAGGGTGCGGGCCATGAAGATCGACGGGGGGATCCCAGGGGCATTGCACGGTGCAGGTGAGGCCGCGGCCACGGCCGAAGGCGCAGGCTACGACGGGGTGTGGAGCGCCGAGACCTCACACGACCCCTTCTTCCCGTTGCTGCTGGCCGCCGAGCACACCAGCCGGATCGAGTTGGGCACGGGGATCGCCGTGGCCTTTGCCCGCAACCCGATGAACCTGGCCCAGATCGCCTGGGACCTGCAGAGCTACTCGCAGGGCCGGTTCCTGCTGGGCCTGGGCTCGCAGATCAAGCCCCACATCACCAAGCGGTTCTCCATGGAGTGGAGCCACCCGGCGCCGCGCATGCGCGAGTTCATCCTGGCCATGCGGGCCATCTGGGACAGCTGGAACGACGGCACCAAGCTCGACTTCCAGGGCGACTTCTACACCCACACCCTGATGACCCCGTTCTTCGACCCGGGTCCCAACCCCCACGGCAACGCCAAGGTCTTCCTGGCCGGCGTGGGCGAACTGATGACCGAGGTGGCCGGCGAGACCTGTGACGGGTTCCTGTGCCACGGCTTCACGACCGAGCGCTACCTGCGCGAGGTCACTTTGCCCGCGCTCGAGCGGGGCCTGGCCCGATCGGGTCGGACGCTGGCCGACCTGGAGATCTCGGGTCCGGCCTTCGTGGTCACCGGCGCCACCGAGGAGGACATGGCCGCGTCGGCGGTGGCCACCCGACGACAGATCGCCTTCTACGGCTCGACGCCGGCCTACCGCGGCGTGCTGGACCTGCACGGCTGGGGCGAGCTGCAGCCCGAGCTCAACGCCATGTCCAAGCGCGGCGAGTGGGCCGAGATGGGCACGCTCATCGACGACGACATGCTCGACGCCTTCGCGGTGGTGGCCGAACCTGGCGAGCTGGGCCCGGCACTGCACGCCCGGTACGGAGACATCGTCGACCGGCTCAGCTTCTATGCCCCCTACCAGAGCGACCCTGACACCTGGCTGCCGGTGCTCGAAAGCCTCAAGCACGGCGGCACCTGATCCGGTCGCGCTCGACCCGTTCGGGTTTCTGACCCGGCGGAGGCGGGTGGTACGATGACCGCTCCTCACGGGGCTATAGCTCAGTTGGTAGAGCGCTTCCATGGCATGGAAGAGGTCAGGAGTTCGATTCTCCTTAGCTCCACGGCGTCGGCGACTTCGCCTCGTTCGACCGAATCTCGGCCACCGATCGAGCCTGCTCCCGGCCCCGCGACGGATCAGAGCCAGGCGGACCGCTTCACGAGTACCGGCCGGCCACGTCAGCCGCCACGTCGGTGGTTCCCGCGGAACCGGAGAACGTGATCCAGCCTTCCGACGAGAGCTTCACCACAACCCGGTTGGCCACTGTCTCTCCCGCCAGGAAGTTGAGGTTGGACACCAGCGGCGGCGTGGCATCGCTCGGGTAGACGGTCAGATAGCCACTCGTGCTGGGGTTGGTCACCGTTACGTGCAGGACCCTGGCCTGCGCACCCGCCGGCACCCCGACCACAGCGGCCAGGTGCACGTTGATCGGACTCGAGCCGGCCACTGGCTGGGAGGCGCGCCGGGGCCACGGCGCGCGTCCAGCACGCGCCGTGGGCTGAGCGGTTTGAAGCGCGTCCCGCTCGGGCCGCGGCCGGGTACCAGTCAGGCCTGGGCAGCGTCGGGTTCGGCCTGGCCGTCCTCGACCGGTTCCGCCCAAGCCACCCGGGGGACGTCGGCCCAAAGGCGCTCGAGCTCGTAGTACTGGCGTGCCTCGTCCAAGAGCACGTGTACGACGAAGTCGCCGTAGTCGAGCAGGACCCATCGCAGCGAGTCGAGGCCCTCGGTGCGCAGCGGCCGCGGTCCCCCACCGACCGCCAGCGCGACCTCCACCTCCTCGGCCACCGTCTTGACCTGGCGGGCGTTGCGCCCGCCGGTGATCACGAAGTAGCTGGTGATCGAGAGGACTTCGCCCACGTCGAGCACCAGCGTGGGCTCTTCGGTCTTGGACGCCGCAGCCCGGGCCGCCGCCACCGCCCAGCCGGCCACCACCTCGGGCTCGACCCGACGTCGCTCAGTCACTGGGGGGCACGGCCAAGTTGGGGGGCAGGGTGGTGGACGAGGCCGGCGGGGCCAGCACCGTGGCGGTCACCGCCTTGTGGCCCAAGGCATCGGCTCCCAGCACCACGGTGAGGTCGATGGTGTCGTCGGCCGACCCGTTGACCACCACCACCCCGACCCCGAAGGCGTCACGCAGCTTCTGGGCTGCGGCCCGCTCGTTCTCGTTGGCCACGATGAACTCGGTGTGGCGATCATGGAAGCTCTCGGCGTTGCCGATGCTGTCGATCTGAGCGCCGGCCACCGCCAGGTTGTGGGCCGCCACCAGCCCGTGGTCGAGCTGACCCGTCCCGTCGAGCACCCGGGTGCGCGGCCGCGACCCGGGTGGGGCCGCGGTGGGGAACGGGATGGCGGCGTTGACCACGACGTCGGCGTTGGGTTGCAGGGGTAGGTAGACCCCGGCATAGGCCGTGGCCAGGGCATGCACCGAAACCGGCAGCACGCTGTACTGGACGGGCTGGTGGGCGAGGGTGTGCAGGAACTGCCCGAGGCCGGAGTTCACCTCGCCGGGGATGATCCCGGGATCGCGGCTGGCCGCGATCTTGGTCATCCACGCCTTCCAGAACTCCTGCTGGCGCAGCAGGCGGTTGGTGTCGTCCTCGGCCCAGTTGCGGGAGAACAAGAAGGCGCCCACCAGGTCGGGGGTGAGGGTCACCTGTCCCTGGGGGAACAGCATCGACCCGTTCACCACCACGTTGTCGGAATTGGTGAAGGTGAGCGAACCCGCGGGGGTCACCAGGTCCTGCCAGTTCTTGGAGTTCTCCACCACAACCTGGTCGACACCGGCCCCGATGACGGCCTCGGTGGCCGTCCGCAGGGCCGGCGTGCCCCCGGCCTTGTACGCCTCCACCAGCGTCTCGGGGGCGCCGTTGACGGTGACCTGGGTGTCCACCGGAATCAGGATCACGTTGCCCAGCTTGGGAGAGGTCAGCGCCATTACGTCGACGGTGGACAGATCGCCGGTGTCGCTGATGCCGGCCACCATCATGGTCGCGGTGGGTGGAACGGTGGCCACCCAACCGGGCGCGCCGGCGTCGGTGGTACCGGCGATGAGCCGCCCATCGTTCGTCTTGAGCACGACCTGCACGCCCACGTAGATGAGCACCGGTGCCGCCACCAACAGCACCACCAGCAGAGCCGGGAACCCGAAGCGCCACCATCGGCCGCGGGGCTTGCCTGCGGGCCGCTCGGGGCCATCCGACGAGGAGGGAGCCGCCTCGGGGAGATCGAGGTAGACCTGCGGGCGACCCTCGGGGTCGACCGAGGTCACGATGGGCGCCGGATCCGGTGCCTTGGCCCCACTGGCCTGGTCGGTCGGCGCGGTCACGGGCGGCTCTGGTGGCGACTCGACGGACAGCGGCGGTGGCTCATGGGCATGTCTCACGATAGAGGCGGCGCTGACGCATGCAGGCCACCGCGGCGGGAGGGATGAGATAGTCGAGGGGGCGACCGTCGCACACCCGGGCGCGCAGGTCGGTGCTGGACACCTCCAGCCGGGGCACCTCCACGCGCTGGAACACCCAGCCGGCGGGGAGCTCGACGGTGGTGCCGGGTCGCTCGACCACCACGAGGCTGGCCTGAGCCCGCAGGTCGCCGATCCGCTCCCAGCTGGGCATCCCGGCCGCCGCGTCCTGCCCCACGATGACGAACAGCTCGGCACTCCGATCCTGGGCCCGCAGCTGTTCGACCGTGTCGACGGTGAAGGAGTCGCCACCGCGGACGAGCTCCACGTCGCTGGCCTCCAGGCCTTCGACGTCAGCTACCGCCGCCTCGACCATGGCCAGGCGGTCAGCGGCCGCGCTGAGTGGTCGCGCCCCCACCTTCTGCCAGGGCACGTTGGCCACGGTGAGCAGCACCCGATCGAGTCGCAGCGCATGGCGGACGTTGACCGCGGCCACCAGATGACCGACGTGCGGGGGATCGAAGGTCCCCCCGAACACGCCGATGCGGGAGCCGCCGACGACTGAGCGGTCACGATTGGTCACCTGGGAATTGTAGGAGTGGCACCCGACCAGGCCAGATCACCTCGATCGGGTATGCTGAGGACAGCGGCGGGTCGGTCCATACAGACCCTGAGCGGGAAATCCCACCCCGAGTGACGAAAGTCACCTGAAATGCAGGAATCGTCAGAGCCCGCCGCGGGGTTACCTGGTTGTCATTCTCTTGGCCTGCCTCTTGGCCCGGTTCCCGGATGTAGACCAACCCCCCCGTGGCTTCGAACCACCGATGGAGCCGGCGAAACCCCCTCGCCACGGCTCCGATGGAGCAATCATGAGCGACTCCGTAGGTCAGTACCTCAACGAGATCGGGTTGGTGCCACTGCTCACCGCCCAGGAGGAGCGCGAGCTCTCCCAGGTGATCGAAGCTGGTCGTGACGCCGCCGACCGGCTCGAGGCCGGCGAGCGCGGCCGCGAACTCCAGCGGGCCGTGCGCGACGCGGCCCGGGCCAAGGATCGGTTCATCCGCTCCAACCTACGCCTGGTGGTCAGCGTGGCCCGCCGCTATCCCCTCCCCCCGGGGATGGAACTGCTCGACCTCATCCAGGAGGGCAACCTCGGCCTCGAGCACGCGGTCGACAAGTTCGACTGGCGCAAGGGCTTCAAGTTCTCCACCTACGCCACCTTCTGGATCCGCCAGGCCATCGGTCGGGCGCTCGACCAGAAGGCCTCGCTGGTGCGCCTTCCCGGCGACCGCTCGGCCAGCCTGCGGGCTGCCCTGCGCCAGGTGTCCGGCGATGGCGACGAGCTCGACGACGAGCACGCCCGCCTGCACCGGTTGACCACGCCGACCTCGCTGGATCGCACCATCGGCGACGACGACAGCAACGAGCTCATCGACCTGCTGCCCGACTCCAAGCCCGGACCCGAGGCCGAGGTCATCGCCCGGGTCGAAGAGCAGATGGTCAGCGACCTGCTCTCGGTCCTCGAGCCCCGCGCCAAGTACGCCGTGGAGCAGCGGTTCGGCCTGCAGGACGGCCGCAAGCGCAGCTACCGCGAGGTCGGCGAAGAGCTGGGCGTCACCGCCGAGGCGGCCCGCCGCCTGGTGAAGCGGGCCGTCAGCACCGTGCGCGACCAGGCCGCCGACCGGATCGACGCCGCCTGATCCGCTCGGCCATCGAACGGACCCAACACCAAAGGCTTTGCGCGGGCCGTCCCCGGTCCGGCAACGTGGTGAACCGTGGATACGACCTGGACCCCTGATTCGTGGCACGCGCCGTCCGGCTGCGCAGCAGCCGGACTGGCCTGATGCTGCCGCGCTCGACGGGGCCGTCAAGCGTCTGTCCAGCATGCCCCCGCTGGTCTTCGCCGGCGAAGCCCGCCTCCTGACCGAGCGGCTGGCCCAGGTGGCTGCCGGGCAGGCCTTCCTCTTGCAGGCAGGCGATTGCGCCGAATCGTTCGACACCTTCTCGGCCGACACCATCCGCGACAAGCTCCGGGTCATCCTGCAGATGGCCGTGGTGCTCATGTACTCCTCGGGCGTCCCCATCGTGAAGGTCGGGCGCATCGCCGGCCAGTACGGCAAGCCGCGCTCGTCGGCCACCGAGTCCGACGGCACGCTGACCCTGCCGGCTTTCCGGGGCCACATCGTCAACGACATCGCCTTCAGCGAGGCGGCCCGCACCCCGGACCCTGAGCGGCTGGTGACCGCCTACCAGCAGTCGGCGGCCACGCTCAACCTGCTGCGGGCCTTCACCAACGGCGGCTTCGCCGATCTCAGCCGGGTCCACGCGTGGAACCAGGAGTTCGTGGCCAGCTCTTCGGAGGGCCACCGCTACGAGGTGCTGGCCGACGAGATCGACCGCACCCTGCGGTTCATGAAGGCGTGCGGGGTCGACACCGAAACCGAGCCGCGCCTGCACAACGTCGACTTCTACACCAGCCACGAAGCCCTCATCCTGGGCTACGAGGAGGCGCTCACCCGCCGCGACTCGCTCACCGGCGAGTGGTACGACTGCTCGGCCCACATGCTGTGGGCGGGCGAGCGCACCCGCGACCTCGACGGCGCGCACCTGGAGTTCCTCTCCGGTGTGGGCAACCCCGTCGGCGTCAAGATCGGGCCCACTGTGTCACCCGACGAGGTGGTGGCCATCTGCGCCAAGCTCGATCCCGATCGCACCCCGGGGCGGCTGACGCTCATCACTCGCATGGGCGCCGGATCGGTGGCCGAGGCGCTACCTCCCCTGCTCCAGGCCGTGCGCGAGGCCGACCATCCGGTCGTGTGGGCCTGCGATCCCATGCACGCCAACACCTTCACTGCCCCCAGCGGGCGCAAGACCCGCCACTTCGACGCCGTGCTGGCAGAGATCAGCGGATTCTTCGACGCCCACGCCCAGGTCGGAACGTGGCCCGGTGGTGTCCACATCGAGCTGACCGGGGATGACGTGACCGAGTGCCTGGGTGGCGCCGAAGACCTGCTCGATGCGGATCTCGGCACCCGGTACGAGACGATGTGCGACCCTCGGCTCAACGCCCGCCAGTCGCTCGACCTGGCCTTCCGGGTCGCCGACCTCCTGCGCCGCTAGTCGCGGCGAAGCCGCCAGGCTGAGCCCCACCACCGATGACTCCCGGATCGGCGAATCCGAGTCCAGCAGAAGGCGGGACCAGCCGATTCATTAGTTATCTGATCGGAATTGGGGTACATTATTCCTGACCCGATCAGTCGGGTTTCCCATCGATCCGGTGGGTCTCCAGGTGGTCCAGCATGAGGGTGGTCCTGCGGATGCTTCAACGAGAGATCGACGCCGAGTCCGCGGTCGGACATCGCCAAGTTCGAGCACCACCTCGAGCGCTATCTGGCCGGCGACCTGGCCGAGGACGTGTTCCGCGTGTTGCGCCTGAACAACGGCATCTACGGTCAGCGTCAGGGCGGCACCAGCCAGATGGTCCGCATCAAGGCTCCCTATGGCGCCATCACCGCCGAGCAGCTCGACATGATGGCCCACATCTCCGAGACCTTCTCGCGGGGCTGGGGCCACATCACCACCCGCCAGAACGTGCAGTTCCACTTCGTCGAGCTCGAGCAGGTGCCGGAGGTCATGCGCCTGCTGGCGTCGGTCGGACTCACCACCCGCGAAGCCTGCGGCGACACCGTGCGCAACGTCATGGGCTGCCACCTGGCCGGTGCCTGCCCGTTCGAGGCGTTCGACATCAGCCCTTGGGCCGAGGCCGCCTTCCAGCACTTCCTGCACCACCCGTTCGCCCAGCGACTCCCCCGCAAGTTCAAGATCAACTTCTCGGGCTGCGACACCGACTGCGGCCAGGCCATGTTCAACGACGTGGGGGTCGTGGCCACCACCCGCGCCCTCGAAGACGGCACCATCGAGCAGGGCTTCAAGGTCTTCATCGCCGGAGGTCTGGGGGCCAACCCCCACCCGGCGCTGGCCCTCGAGCCCTTCACGGCCAAGGAAGACCTGCTCCCCACCATCGAGTCGGTGCTGCGAGTGTTCGAGCAGACCGGCAACCGCGACAACAAGCTTCGGGCCCGCCTCAAGTGGGTGGTCGACGAACTGGGCTTCGAAGAGGTCCAGCGTCGCGTGTTCCGCACCCGCCACACCCTGCTGGCGTCGTCGAGCTGGCCCGGAGGCATCCCCGCGGTGGTCCAAAAGCTCGGGGACGCCCCGGCCGGAGTGGCCACCGGCATCACCCCCACCGCCATCGGTCAGGGCACCCCAGTGGCTCTGTCGGGCACCAAGCCCTATCGAGCGCTGGGTCCAGGCCAACGTCGTGCGCGGCGTGGCCAAGGGCACGGTGTCGGCCATGGCCTGGGCTCGGTTGGGTGACATCACCACCGACCAGTTCCGGGCGCTGGCGTCCATCACACGCGAGATGGGTCTGGACGTGCGACTCACCAACCGTCAGAACATCTGCTTCCGGGGCCTGACCGACGCGCAGCTGCCCACCCTGTTCGCCCGCCTCGATGTGCTCGGCATGGCCCAACCCGGAGCCGAACTGACCCGAGACGTCGTGGCCTGCCCCGGTGCCGACACCTGCAACCTGGCGGTCACCCAGTCCCGCGGACTGGCCGACGCCATCGGGGCCGCCCTCGAGGAGGCCGGGCTGGCCGAGGTGGGCGGGGTGCGCACCAACATCTCCGGCTGCACCAACTCCTGCGGCCAGCACCACGCCGTCGACATCGGCTTCTTCGGCGCCGAGCGACGGGCCCACGGCCAACCCGCCCCCGGCTACCAGATGCTGCTGGGCGGCTACATGGGTCAGGAGCGCATGGAGTTCGGCCAGAAGGCCCTGCGCCTCCCGGCCCACAACGCGCCCGAAGCCACCGTCCGGGTGGTGCGCCGCTTCGCGGCCGAGCGCCAGGCCGGTGAGGCCTTTCGGGGGTGGATGGAACGATCCGGCGGGGTGGCAGCCATCGCCGCGGACCTCGAGGACCTCGACCAGTTCCCCCACCCCGACGAGGCGCCCGAGTTCTACGTCGACTTCGGCGAGACCGGGCCCTACGTCGCCGAGATCGGCGAATCGGAGTGCGCCACGTGACCGACACGGCCATCCGCCCCCGACCCCGTGACAACCGGCCCAGGCTGCCCGAGGACTTCACCGACGCCGAGCTGGCCGAACTGAGTCACGAGTTCGAGCGCCTGCCCACCACCAAGATCATCAAGTGGGCCGTCGACAACTTCGCGCCCCACCTGGCCCTGACCGCATCCATGACCGACGCCGTGCTCATCGATCTGGCCACCAGGGTGTACCCGGCCATCGAGGTGGTGTTCATCGACACCGGCTACCACTTCCCCGAGACCCTCGAGACCGTCGAGGAGGTGCGGCGCCGCTACGGCCTGAACCTGCGCATCATGACGGTGGCCCGCCAGGACGAGGAGTTGTGGAAGATCGACCCCGAGAACTGCTGCTCAGCGGTCAAGGTGGGTCAACTCGACCGCGCCCTGCTGGGCAAGTCCGCATGGATGAGCGGCCTGCGCCGGGCTGAGGCCGACACCCGCCTCCAGGCGCCCCTCGTGGCCCATGACCTGCGGGGCCTGATCAAGGTCAACCCCCTGGCCCTGTGGAGCGACGAGGACCTCGCCGGCTACATCGCCGACCACGACGTGCCCGTGAACCCCCTGATCGACCAGGGCTACCTGTCGATCGGCTGCATGCCCTGCACCGTGTTGCCCAGCGATCCCGACGACCCGCGCTCGGGCCGCTGGGCCGGCCGCGACAAGACCGAGTGCGGCCTCCACGGCATGTAGCCCGCACCTCCCCCTGGCCCCCTCCGAAATCGGGCATCTTTGCGTTCGGATACCGCACATTTTCGTACCCAGTTTGCCCTGAGGCGGGCGGTCGTGGAGAGTTGCGGTCGTGACTGAGACGACCGGATCAGGCCAGGCGGACCAATCCGGCGTGAGCGCGGGTACCGACACCGATGGGGTCGAGATCCCCACTCGGGTCCTGGTGCTCGGGATGGCACACCACGATGGCACCATCCGCGCCGAGGAGCTCTACCCGGTGGCCGATGCCTGCCGGCTGACGCCCGACCAGGTCCGATCCTGCCTTCGCCGCCTCCGGGCCGAGGGTCTGTTCACCCGGGAAGGCGACGGCCGCGAAGCCATCTTCCGAGCCACCCCGGCCGGCCTGCGGGTGCTCGCCGCCACCATGGACCGAACGCGCCTGGCCTACGCGCAGGATGCCGCCGGACGCGGATGGGATCGCACGTGGCGCTTGGTAGCGTTCGCCATCCCGGAGGCCAAGCGATCGGCACGCGACGCCTTCCGCGACCACCTGATCGAAGTGGGCGGCGCCGCGGTCCACAACGGCCTGTACGTCTCCCCGCACCCCTGGCACGACGACGTCGTGGCCGAGGCGTCGCGGCTGGGGGTAACCGAGCACGTGACCATGGCGTCCAGCAACGACCTCGAGATGGGTGGTGAGCGCGACCCCCGCCTCATCGCGGCGGGGTTGTGGCCCCTCGACGAGGTGGCCGCCCGCTACGAGCGCTTCATCAAGCTGTACGAACGCGTGCCGGCTGACCTCGAGCGGATGCGGCGCAACCACCAGCGCTTGGCGGAAGCCGACTTCCTGCCGGGCGCCCTGGTGATCGGCATCAAGTTCCAGGAGTGCTTCAACACCGATCCCCTGCTTCCCCCGAGCTGCTCCCCCGACCCTGGCCGGGCCGGCGGGCCCGGGAGCTGTTGGCCCACAGCCGGCGCCTGGGCATCCTGGTGCGCGAACAGCACAACCGCCCCGCGCTGTTCGCCCCCTACGACGACATCGCCACCTGACCGACGACCGCGTCACCGCCGAGAAGTGGCTGCTCGGCGTCACCGCCGACGACTACCTGCTCGGCGTCACCGCCGACGACTACCTGCTCGGCGTCACCGCCGACGACTACCTGCTCGGCGTCACCGCCGACGATCCGCGAGACTGCGACGTGCTCTCGCTGACCCACCCGAGCGCGCCACGTCGGCACCGGATGGCCGTGGCCATCTTGTCGGTGCTGGCGCTGGCCGTGGCCTGCTCGTCGACCTCCCATCCACGCGCCACCACCTCGACCACGCGGTCGGGTCCAGCAACGACGGCGACGGCGACCGCGTCGCTCGACGGCTTCACCCCCTTCTTCCTCAAGGGCGGCCAGGTGAGCCCCGGACATCGCCGTCCCATGCCCACCACCGATCCGTTGGGCACGGCGCTGCGCTCCCTCATCGCCGGAACCGACGCGGTGGACGTGGCCGCTGGCCTGTCCAACGCGGTGGCCAAGAGCGTGGTGATCGACTCGATCACCCAGCAGGGCCACGTCGTCATCGTGGACTTCGGCCGCAAGTTCGAGTCGGCCAACACCCGCCCCCAGGTGGGACAGGTGGTCTACACGCTCACCCAGTTCCCCGGCGTCGACCAGGTCCAATTCCTCATCGACGGCCAACCCAACGGGGCCACCGGGGTGCCGCCCTGGAGCCGGGGCGACCTGGCCGACATGACCCCCGCCATCCTGGTGCTGGCCCCGGCGCCGGCCGACCAGTTGCCTACCACCTTCGTGTGCCAGGGGCTGACCCAGCTGACGGTACCCATGGCCTGCGTGGTGGTCGACGCCCAGGGACATCGCGTGGCCACCACCGCGGTGGCCGGACCGACCACCACCTCGACCACCACCACGGTGCTGGGAGTGGCCGGCTCCCTGGCGCCGGGTTCGGTCGAGTTCGACCTCCAGGTGCACGTCACCGGCCTCGTGCACGGTGCGGCCACCGTGGTGGTCGGACCCGCCAAAGCCACCTCGGGCTCGCCCCTGGCCTCGGTGGCGGTCACGTTCCGGTGATCCCCGCCTCCGACCCGCGCCCGTCGGGCTGGTCGCCCCTCCCCCGGCCAGCAGCTGGCCGTCGAGGTGGCCCTGCTACGACCCGGCCTACAGCCCGTGTTCTCCCGGCCCCGGGGCGTGCTGGTCATCGGCCAGGGCCGGGTGCGCCTGTGGCCCGTGGGCTGGGACGTCCCGGTCGGGCAGGTCCGCCGCGAAGCCGGCCCCTGGTGGGGCAAAGGCGGCATCCACCTGGACCGGTCGCTGACGACGCCGCTGCGCCTCACCCTGGTGGCCCGCTTCGATCCGGCCGTCTACTGGTCGTGGCTGGTCAACCGACCGGCCTGCGAACGCCTGCCCAGATCCTGGCCACCGAATCCACCCGGGCGACCGCTGCCCTGCCCAGCGCCGGCTGGTACCCGGATCCGGGCGGCACCGGGCAGGCCCGCTGGTGGGACGGCCGGGGCTGGACCGCGGAGCTGCGCTGAGCAGACGGTCGGCGTCGCCCCCCGGCGAAACTGGGCACGGAAATGTGCGGATTCCGGGGGCAAAGATGCCCAATTTGCTGGGGTCGGGGTGGGGCTCAGGCCAGGTAGTCGACGAAGCGCTCGAGCTGGCGGAGGTTCCGGCACTCGAAGGTGCCGTCGCAGTGCACGCCGTACTCCCCCACGATCGAATCCCCGGTGTCCCAGTAGCTGCGAGGCTCGGGGTTCAGCCAGAAGACGTGGCGGGCCTTCTTGCGCATCTCCTTGATCACCCAGGCCTGGCTGGCGTGGTAGTTGTTCCGGGCGTCGCCCAGGACCATCACCGTGGTCTTGGGGCCGATCTCGCGGCCGTAGCGCTGCCAGAACACCTCGAAGGCGTGGCCGTAGTCGGAGTGGCCGTCCACCCACACCACGTCGGCCTCGGTGTTGACCCGGTGCACGGCCTCGCCGATGTCGTCGACCCCTTCGAAGAAGCGGGTCACCTCGTCGATGCCGTCGATGAACACGAAGGCCCGCACCTTCGAGAACTGGCCCGAGATGGCGTAGACGAGGTGCAGGGTGAACCGGGCGAAGGCGGCCACCGAGCCGGAGATGTCCGCCACCACGAAGATCTCGGGCTTGGAGGGCCGCGGGTAGCGGAACTTGGGCTCGGCCGGCACCCCGCCGTAGCTGAGCGAGTGGCGCACGGTGGAGCGGAAGTCGAGCGGACCCTTGCGCCCGTGGCGGCGCTTGCGAGCCAGCCGGACGGCCAGCTTGCGGGTCAGGGGGTAGATGGCCTTGCGCAGCGACGCCATCTCCTCGCGGCTGGCGTGCATGAAGTCGACGTCCTCGGGCAGCGGCTTGCGCAGCGTCTTGGCCATGGCCTCGACTCCCCGATCGGCCACCAGCCGGCGTCGGATCTCGGCCTCCACCTCCTTCTTCAGACGCTCGATCCGCGACTCGTACTCGTCGTGTTCGAGCCGGTCCTCCAGCGGGGTCAGCGGCTCGGTGGAGTCCTGGCGGGCCTGGTCCATGAGCCGGTCCAGCACGGCGTCGAGATCCAGGTTCCGCAAGGTGCGGTAGAGGTAGTAGGTCCCGCCCACCGGGCGTCCCGGCTCCATGCCCGCGTAGCGCTTGACGGCCTGGCGGGCCAGGGCCCGCATCATGGCGTCGTCACCCTGCAGCAGCGCCTTGTAGAGCATCTCGGCCAGCTCCTCGGGCGACAGCGAGTCGCCTGCGCCGCCCGAGCCCTTCATGCCGTCCTGGCCCTCGGCACCCTCTTGGATCTCGTCCTCAGCCGCCTCCAGCAGCTTCTCGAGCTCGTCGTCGAGCTGGTACTCGCGGCCCCGAAGCGAGAAGTAGACCTCGAACACCGTCTCGAAGGCGCGCCAGTGCGTGTTGTTCTTGACCAGCGTGGCGGCCAGCGCGTACTTGAACGCCTCGCGGTCCTCGAGCGGGATGTGCTTGACCGCTTCCATGGCGTCGAGGTTCTCGGTCAGGCTGACAGGCAGGCCGGCCTGGCGCAGCTCGGCGATGAACCCGGCCAGCAACTCGAGCATGGGAGCGCCCGAGATCTCCGGCTCCGCGGTGTCCGCGGTGTCGGTCATCCCGCCCTCCCGAAATCTGTGCAGATGACCACCGAGGAGGGGGTGAGGTGCACAGATTTCGAGGAGGAGGTGGAGGTGGTCGTCGTCATGGGGCGATCTTGCCGGCGGGGCGGCGGGCGCCCGACTTGTCGTCGACGAGCTCCTTGACGGCCTTGGTGATGTCGCTCTGGTACTTGAGCAGGATGTTGATCGTCTCGGCCGCCTCCGCCTCGGTGACCGACTCGATGCCCAACAGCACCAGGGTGCGGGCCCAGTCGATGGTCTCGGACACCGACGGCGCCTTCTTCAGCTCGAGCTGGCGGATGGAGCGCACGATGCGCGCCACCTGATCCGCCAGGCTGTCGGTCAGGTCGGGCACCTTGGTGAGCACGATCTGCTTCTCGCGCTCGAGGTCGGGGTAGTCGATGTGGAGGAACAGGCAGCGGCGCTTGAGCGCCTCGGACAGCTCGCGGGTGTTGTTGGAGGTCAGGAACACCAGCGGGATCTGCTTGGCCGTGACCGTGCCCAGCTCGGGGATGGACACCTGGTAGTCGGAGAGGATCTCGAGCAGGAGGGCCTCGGTCTCGACCTCGACCCGGTCGACCTCGTCGATGAGCAGCACCACCGGGTCCTCGGCCCGGATGGCTTCGAGCAGCGGCCGGGTGAGCAGGAACTGGTCGGAGAAGATGTCGTCCTCGATCTCCTCCCAGCTCGAGTCGGTGTTGCGCTCGGCCTGGATGCGCAGCAACTGCTTCTTGTAGTTCCACTCGTACAGGGCCTTGGACTCGTCGAGGCCCTCGTAGCACTGGAGGCGGATGAGGCGGGCGCCGGTGATCTCGGCCACCGACTTGGCCAGCTGCGTCTTGCCCGTGCCGGCCGGACCCTCGACCAGGATCGGTTTGCCCAGCCTGTCGGCCAGGTAGACGACCCCGGCAATGCCCTCGTCGGCGAGGTAGTCCGCGCCCTTCAGTCGGTCTCGGACGTCGTCGACGGTGTCGAAGCGGTAGGCCATCGAAGCAGCCTACCGGGCGCCTTGACCGGCCGGTCAAGAAGGAATGGGGGCCGCCAGGCGGAGCGGTCCGATGGCCCCGGACACGGATCGGCGAGGCCGAACCCGGCGGATCTTCGCCGAGCCAGCTATCTGATCTGGCCGGTTCCCTCCACCACGTATTTGGCGGTGGTCAGCTCGGCCAATCCCATGGGCCCCCGGGCGTGCAGCTTCTGGGTGGAGATGCCGATCTCGGCGCCGAAGCCGAACTCCTCGCCATCGACGAAGCGAGTCGAGGCGTTGACCAGCACCGCGGCGGCGTCGACCTCGCCCGTGAAACGCCGTGCCGCCTCCAACGAGTCGGTCACGATGGCTTCGCTGTGGCCGGACCCGAACCGGTTCACGTGGTCGATGGCCTCGTCGAGGGACCCGACGACACGAATCGACAGCTTGAGGTCCAGGAACTCGGTGGCGTAGTCCTCGTCGTCGGCCACGCCGGCCTGTCGGATCACCTCCCGCGTCGCCTCGTCGCCCACCAGCTCGACTCCCTCGAGGGCGCGGGGCAGGCGAGCCAGGAAGTCGTCGGCCACGGCCCGGTGCACGACCAGTGACTCAGCCGCGTTGCACACCGACGGCCTCGACGTCTTGGCGTTGACCACGATGGCCTCGGCCATGTCCAGATCCGCGTGCTCGTCGACGTAGACGTGGCAGTTGCCGTCACCGTCGATGACGTAGGGCACCGTGGCGTGATCGAGGATCGACCGGATGAGCGACGGCCCACCCCGGGGGATCAGGCAGTCGATCGCACCGCGCAGCTGCATGAACTCGATCGCCGCCTCGTGGCTGACGTCGGTCACCAGTTGCACGGCGTCGGCGGGCAGGCCGGTCTTGGCCACCGCGTCGCGGAGCACGTCGGTGATGGCCCGGTTCGACTCGAGCGCCCCCGACGAACCGCGCAGGAAGGCGGCGTTGCCCGACTTGAGGCAGAGCCCCGCAGCATCGCTGGTCACGTTGGGGCGGTTCTCGTAGATGATGGCCACGACGCCCAGCGGCACTCGTACCCGGCGGATGCGCAGCCCGTTGGGGCGGGTCCACCCGTCGAGGACCTGGCCCACCGGATCGGCCAGCGCCGCCACCTGGCGCAGGCCGGCGGCCATGGCCGCCACCTTCGCCGCGCTCAGGCGCAACCGGTCCACCACCGTGGCCGAGGCTCCGGCCTGCTCCGCGCGCGCCACATCCGTGGCGTTGGCCACGAGCAGCTCGTCGGCCCGGGCCTCGAGCAACTCGGCCGCTCCGAGCAGGGCGTCGTCCTTGGTGGCGGTGGAGGCGGTGGCCAGCGCCCGGGAGGCCACCTTGGCCCGCCGGCCCATCTCCGCCAGCGGCACGGGTCTCGAGCCGAGATCGTCACGTCCGTCGAGGTCAGCCACGCCCGAAGCCTAGTGGCGCGGAGCCTTGGTGCCGCCGGCCAGGGCCCGGTCGGTGCCACCCGGAGCACGTCCGAATCGGGATCGCCAGGCGGCTCAGCGGCGCAGGAGGAGCTTGGGGATCTCGCGGATCTCGGGCACGCGCATCCGTTCCAACAGCAGGCCGTACACCCCCAGCCCGGCCACGCCACCCACCGACACGGCCAGCCAGGCCCCCGCGCCCGAGGCCGGGAACACCCGGGCGGCGATGAGGACCACCACGGTCATGGCCGCGGCAGCCACCACCATGCGTGACACGGGCACCGTCGTGCGCACGGCCATGGCCAGACCGAAGGGCCCGATGCGCAGGCGCAGCCACACGAAGGCGATGACGGCCGAGATCAGGTAGGCCAGAGACCAGGCCCAGGCCAGGCCCTGCACGCCCTGACCGAACCCCGACACGAACACGAAGGCCAGCACCAGGGTCAGGCCGTTCTCGATCAGGTTGATCAGGAACGGCGTGCGGGTGTCGCGCAGCGCGTAGAAGCCCCGGAGCACGTACAGGTAGAGCGAGAACCCCACGATCCCCCAGGCCAGGCCGGCCACCGTCGCCGCCGTGACCCGGGCGTCGGCCGCGTGGAAGTGCCCGTAGGACAACAGCACCGACACCACCGGCCGGGCCAGGATCACCAGCAGGACGGTGGACGGGAGCAGCACCAGGGTGACCAGCCGGAGCCCGAACAGGAAGCGGTCCTGGAACGGACCCCAGTCGTGCTCGGTGGCCAGGCGGGCCAGCTCCGGGGTGAAGGCGGTCATGACCGACACCGTGAAGATGCCGTAGGGCAGCTGGAAGAACTGGTAGGCGTAGGTCCAGGCCGAGACGCCGCCGCCCCCGGGTGTGCCGAAGGCCAGCGAGATGATGACGAACAGGGTCACCTGGTTGACCACCACGTACCCCAACGTCCAGCCGGACAGGCGGGCCACCTGGCGCACCGCTGGGTTGTGCAGATCGAAGCGCCAGCGCAGCGGGATGTGCGCCCGGGTGATGGCCGGCCACAGCACCAGGGCCATGGCCGCGATCCCGGCGGTGGTGCCCAACCCCAGGAGCCAGATGATGCCGGGGTCGGACTCCACGTGGGCCACGCTGGTGTTGCGGCCCATGGCCTGGCCGGCAGCCAGGAGGACGGCGACCAACATCACGTTGTTGAGCACCGGGGCGAACGCGGCGGCCGCGAACCGGCGGTGCGCGTTCAACAGGGCGGTGGCCAGGGTGGTGAGACCGTAGAACAGCACCTGTGGGGCGAACAGGCGCAGCAGGAGCGTGGCCAGTCGTTCCTGGTCGGCCGACGGCGGCGTGGGTCCGGCGTGGGCGATCAGCCCGTACAGGTGCACCACCATTGGGGCGGCCACGATGGCCACCACGCTCACCACCACCAGGAAGACGGTGGCCACGGTGAGCACGGCGTCGGTGCCCTGGTCGTCGTTGCGCTGGCGGTTGGCCACCAGGACCGGCACCAGGGTGGCCGACAGCACGCCGCCCAGCAGCAGGTCGTAGATCATGTTCGGCGTGTTGTTGGCCAGGTTGTAGGCGGCACCGACGCCGACGGTGCCGAGGGTGATGGCGGTCACGATGGTGCGCAGCAGCCCGGTGAAGCGGCTGAGCGTGGTGCCGACGGCCACCACCCCGCTGGAGCGGACCAGCCCGGCTCCATCGGCGGGCTCGTCGGCGCCGCGCACCGGCACCGTGTCCTCGGACCCCTCGAGACCGTCGTCGGCCTCCAGGCCTACTGTCACGTAGGGTTCGAGCTCGTCGGGGCCATCGGTCTGGCCGGGCCCGGTACGCATCTGACCAGCGTAGATGGCCGGCTCACCGGCACCGACCATGAGCCCGCGCCATCCACACCAGCGTCGGCGGTGGCGGGGTGGATTGCCGTACGCTTGTCCCATGAGCATCTGGACGTCGTTCAAGCGCCGCGTCAAGTACTTCACCGCCAAGTCCGACAGCCGGTTCAACGAGCGCGCCGACCCCAAGGTGCAGCTCGAGCAGGCCATCGGCGAGGCCCAGGACCAGCACCGGCGCCTCAAGGACCAGGCGGCGAGCGTCATCGCCAACCAGAAGCAGGCCGAGCTGCGCCTCAACCGCCAGATGGGCGAGTACGAGAAGTTGACCAACAACACCCGCCAGGCCGTCCTCATGGCCGACCAGGCCACCACCGCCGGCGACGCCACCAAGGCCGGCGAGTACGCGGCCGCGGCCGAGTCCTTCGCCAACCGCCTGGTGGCCATGGAACACGAGATCGACGACACCAAGGCCCTGGTGCTCCAGTCGTCCCAGGCCGCCGAGCAGGCCAAAGCGGCCGTGGCCCAGAACGCAACATCCCTGCAGGAAAAGCTGGCCGAACGTCAGAAGCTGCTCAGCCAGCTCGACCAGACCAAGATGCAGGAGCAGATGAACACGGCCATGGCCTCGCTGGGCGAGTCCGTGGGCGAGGACGTCCCCAGCTTCGACGAGATCCGCGACAAGATCGAGGCCCGCTACGCCAAGGCCAAGGGGGTGGCCGAGCTCAGCGGCAGCACGGTCAACGATCGGATGCTCGAGATCGAGCGGGCCTCGATGAACAGCGAGGCCCAGACCCGCCTGGCGGAGATCCGCACCCAGCTCGGGCTGCCGCCCTCCGAAGCGGAGGGGGCCAAGCTGCTCGAGCAGGCCGCGGCCATCGACCACGGCGCCATCGGCCCCGGGGAGTCGGCGGACGCACCGCCGACTGCCGCAACGGCTCCGGCGGAGGCGACCAAGCCCGACCAGGCCTGACCCGCCCTCCCCCGTTCCCGGCACATCCAACCACCGAAACGGTGGTCAAGCGTGCCCGGAACGCCCCGCCCCCCGTTCCCGGCACATCCAACCACCGAAACGGTGGTCAAGCGTGCCCGGAACGCGCCGCCAACTGTCGGGATCCCAGTCAGGGGAGCATGACCAGATCGTCGCGATGGATGATCCATCCCGGTGCGCCCTCGGGCAGCTCGTCGCTGCGGTGCCCGGCCACGTCGTCCACGCCGGCTGCGTCCAGGCGAACCAGGCCCTTGGCGAAGACCACCCCGTCGGGTCCGGCCACCTCGACGGCGTCGTCGGCATCGAAGGCGCCCTCTGCACCGGTCACGCCCGCAGCCAACAGGGAGGTGCCGCCCCGAAGCAACGCCCGGCGGGCACCTTCGTCGACCCGAATGGTCCCTCGAGACCCCACGGCGAAGGCGATCCACAGCTTGCGGGCGCCGAGGTGGCGGGGCCGGGGCAGCACCACGGTGCCGACACCGGCCACCCCGGCCACCGCGTCGGTCAGCACCGACTGGCGGGCGGCCCCGGCGATGACGGTGCGCACCCCGGACCACGAGGCGATCTTGGCCGCCGCCACCTTGGTGGACATCCCACCGCTGCCCCGCACCGTGCCCGCGCCACCGGCCATCGCCTCGAGCTCGTGGTCGACCTCGACGATCTCTTCGATCAGGGAGGCCTCGGCGTCGAGTCGGGGATCGGCGGTGAGCAGCCCGGGCGTGTCGGTGAGCAGGACCAGGGTGTCGGCCCCGACCAGATGCGCCACCAGAGCGGCGATGCGGTCGTTGTCCCCGAAGCGGATCTCGTCGTCGGCGATGGCGTCGTTCTCGTTCACCACCGGCACCACGCCGAGCTCCAGCAGGCGGGTCAGGGTGCCTCGAGCCTGGAGGTACTGGCGGCGATCCACGAAGTCGAGCGGGGCCAACAGCACCTGCCCGCCCACCAGGCCATGGGCGGCCAGGGCGTCGTCGTAGACCCGCATGAGCCGGCTCTGCCCCACCGCGGAGACCGCCTGGAGCGTGACGGGATCGCGAGGCCGGTCGGCACCACCCAGGCCCAGGGCGGGCAGGCCGGCACCGATGGCGCCCGAGGTGACCACCACGACCCGATGCCCCTGGCTGCGCAGGTCGGCCACCTCCGCGCACAGCTTCTCGATGGCGCCCGACACGATGGCGCCGTCGCGGTCGGTCACCGACGACGTGCCGATCTTCGCCACCACCACCTTGGTGGGCCCGGCCAGGTGGGGTGCCACCTCAGGCGCCGTCGGCTTCGTAGGTGAAGGTGTGGCCCCCGATGCGGACCAGGTCGCCCTCACGGGCGCCGGCGCGGGCCAGCGCCTGATCGACGCCCAGGCGCTTGAGCCGATGATGGGCGAAGTCGAGGGCGTCGGGGTTGGTCAGGTCGGACAGGGCCACCGCCCGCTCGGCGGGTCGGCCCACCACCTGGAAGCCACCGTCGTCGGTCCGTTCGACGCGGAAGTCCTGGGTCACCGGCCGGTGCACGACGAAGGGCTCGGACACGGGCTCGGCCTGACGGGCTCGGCCCACCTCGTCGGCCAGCCGGCCGACCAGCTGGGCCAGGCCCAGGCCCGTCACCGCCGACACCACCACGTCGACGTGGAGGTCGGGGCCCGACCCGTTCGCCACGTCGACAGGACCGACCGACGGGCCCGGCGACGACGCTCCGGCGAGCTGCTCGGCCAGCGCGCCGGCGGCCACGTCGGCCCGGGAGCCGACCACCACCCGGGGACGGTCGAGCAGGTCGGGCCGATACTGGCCCAGCTCGCGCAGCAGCACCTCGTGCTGCTCGGCCGGCACCGACCTGGCCGGCGACGTCGGCCAGGTCCACCAACACGGCCAGCACCCGGGCCCGCTCGATGTGGCGCAGGAACTGGTGGCCCAGCCCCTTGCCCTGGCTGGCCCCCTCGATGACGCCGGGGATGTCGGCCACCACGAAGTCACGGCCGTCGTCGGCCCGCACCACACCCAGGTTGGGCTCGAGGGTGGTGAACGGGTAGTCGGCGATCTTGGGCTTGGCCGCCGAGATCCGGGAGATGAGGGTGCTCTTGCCCACGTTGGGATAGCCGACCAGGGCCACGTCGGCCATCAGCTTGAGCTCGAGTCGCAGCCACTGCTCCTGGCCCCGTTCGCCCTGCTCGGCGAAGGACGGGGCCCGCCGGCGGTTGGACAGGAAGCGGGCGTTGCCCCGCCCGCCCTGGCCGCCTGCGGCGGCCAGCCAGCGGTCGCCGGCGGCGACCAGGTCGGCCACCAGCACCCCATGCTCGTCGTGGATCTCGGTGCCCTCGGGCACCGGGACCATCAGGTCCGCGCCCCGTGATCCGTGGCGCTTCTTGCCCTGGCCGTGCGCGCCGCTCGGGGCGCGGCGATGGGGATGATCGCGGAAGGCCAGCAGCGACGACACGTTGTGGTCGGCCACCAGCCAGACCGATCCCCCGTCCCCCCCGTCGCCCCCGTCGGGCCCGCCCAGGGGCACGTGCGCTTCGCGGCGGGTGGAGACGCATCCGGCACCGCCGTCGCCGCCGCGCACGTTGAGCTGGCACTCGTCGACGAATCCGGACATCCGACCAAGACTAGAGCGGGGCGCGGGCCGATCCGCCTGGATAGCGGTGGTGCCTTCGCCGCCTACTGGGTCAGGTGGACCGGGTCACCCAGGATGTTGGCCGACCACGTCGTCGTGTCCGCGGGGGTGCCCGACGTGAAGTCGATATTGATCTTGAACCAGCAGTTGTTCGGATTGGTCGCGTCGCAGGTGTAGTTGCTCGGCATGGTCATCTGCACCTGGGTGAGCCGACCGTTGAACCCGTTCGAGCTCGGGTCACCGCTGCCGCTCGACCATGTTGCTGGCCGAACACCCGTTGATGCTCACGTTCGTCGGACCCGGGAGCGGGCTGCCGTCACACGTCCAGGTGCACGAGGTCGGCGGATTCGACGCGTCCGGTGGCGGCACGATGGTGAGCGTCGGGGTACCGCCGTCTCCGATGTCCCACAGGTTCAGCTGGAGGATCTTGGCCGCATAGTTCGGCGTGATCCGAGCCAGGTAGAACGAGGTGGTGGCGTTGTTGGTCGGGACGTTCACGTAGATGGGCAGCTTGCCGTCGGCGTAGACCCCGATCGTGGCCGGCGTGCCCAGTGCCGTTCCCCACAGGCCCTGGAGCGCGTAGCGGTTGTGCCCTCCCGTCCCCACCGTGTCGTCAGCCGACGCGATCGAGATGCCGTTCCCCAGGGATGTGGCGGTGGTCGTCGGCGGGACCGAGCCGGGTTGAGGGCGTTGGTTCGGATCTGAACCAGATAGTCACCGGCGGTCACCGACCCGGACGGGACGCTGCAGATGTTGACGTACTTGTGGAACTCGGACGAGAACGTCTTCTGCTCGAGCCCGCTCGTCGTCGTGACCTGCGTGCCGTTGTTGTTCACCAGGCTGGAGGTGATGTTCGTCGACGTGGGACTGAAGCTGATGGCGCAGATGATGGGGTTGTCGGTGTCGTCCAGCGGGGTCAGGTCCGGCGCCCGCACGATGTAGGTGGTGACGATGTTGGCCCCGTTCAGGTTCTGATCACCAGAGCAGAAGCTCGACCCGCTCAGGGTCGGCGGGGTCCATCCGTTCACCGATCCGGCATAGGCCGAGCCGGGATATTTCACGTCGTAGCGCGGGATGGCGTTGGGATCGGTACCGGTCGCGCCCGGATAGGCGGCAGGCGACGCGTACGCCTTCAGCACCTTGTCCAGGTCGCTGCCTGGAGTGACCTTGGACGGGGTCCACTTGTTGCTGTTGCTCGGTGTCCCACTGTAGGTGTCGCCGCTCGGCATGTTGTTCTCGCAGTGGTCACCGGTGTAGGCGAACTCGGGGTCGTAGACGTTGATGTTGAGCGGTTGACCGCTGGGTGCGCCGACTTCGACCTTGTAGAAGTAGCCGTCCTCGCTGCGCTCGGTGTTGACCCCCGAGGGGCACTGCCACTCCCCGGACGAACAGACGCTCGTGGTGTAGCGGTCCCCCGACCACTTGCCCGTCTTCAGGCCGGCCACGTTGAGCCAGAACTGGGGCATGTTGTTGTTGTCGGGGTCGTTGCCCAGCTGATACGACTGGACTGCCCATCGGCACCGGCGTGGTGTAGGCGGCGGTCGCGGTGCGGGTCAGTGTCTCATGCTTCAGGAAGACACCGGCGAAGAAGATGTCCGCCGGGGCGGTGATCTTCACGGTGATCCGCGAGTCGCTCACCTTGGTGATGTCGGCGTTGGTGATCGTGTAGCCGTTTCGCTTGGCGGTGTCGATCGCAACACAATTGTAGTTCGTCTGTGAGGGACAGCTGCCCGCTGACCCGGACGCCCAGACGACCCCGGCCAGCGCGGCCGCGTCAGCCGCGCGCTGCATCTTGACGCCCTGTGCATACCAGGCGCCGACATCCACCGCGAAGCCGGTGAACGCGAGCAACGGGATGATCAGCAGGGCCGTCATGATCAGGACGTAGCCCTTGTCGGCCGCTCCCTTGCGCCCAGGCGCGAGCCGGGCTAGTCCCCGACGCCGACGGCTCTTGCTCGCAGTGGCGGCGGACCTGTGCAGCTGGAGAATCCTTGAGGCGCTCATTAGCTCAGCGTCACCTTCGGGTCGATTCGGTAGACGGCCTGGTCTGTCATGGTCACGGTCGAGGGCAGCATGCCGGTGAGGGACTTGTAGGTGACCTTCGCGTAGACCCCGACGTAGTCAGGTGGGTCTGACTGCTCCACGTGCCGATCGAGGGGGCAGTAGTTGAAGTCCCACGCGGAGGTCGCACACGTGGTGCCGCTGGTGCCGAAGTGCGTGGACAGGACGGTTCCGCCCGAATCGTTTCCCACCTGGGTGACCTGGGCCCACGTATACACCGAGCAGTCGTTCGCCGCTGACCCGGACGCGTTGGTCAAGCAGGTCGGGCTGAGGGGAGATCCGTTCCCGTTGGTTGTCCGGTAGATCACGACCTTGTCCACCGTCAGGTTCTTGGACTGGTTCATCTGCGCGTAGAAGGACTGGAGCGCCAGGTAATCGGCTGAGCGGGTTGCACCCGAGGCCGCCTCGATGCGGGCGGCTGACTGCAGAGCTCCGCTGAGATTCGACCGCTCCCGAAACGCGCTGCCGAATTCGAGGATCCCGAGGACGAGCACGATCAGGAACGGCGCCACCAGGGCCAACTCGACCACGACCGAACCGGTGTCGCCGGTCAGTCGGCCGCCGTCCCCGCCGCGCACCCTGGTCACGCTCATCGGAGGGACTGCGGTTCGATCTTGACGACTGACGTCTTGGACATGACGATCGAACTCCCGAAGAGGCCAGTGAAGTAAGGGTGGCTGATCTGCACATACACCCCGACGAAGTCTGGTGGCCCGTTCGCGCCCGTCAGTGCGGTCTTGCGAACCGTCGGGCACCACCAGCGATCCGAAGCGGTCGCGCCACATCCCCAGTTCAGCGAGGTCGGCGCCCAGTTGAAGGCGTTGGCGGAGTAGACGTTGCACACGTCCGCGTAATTGGTGCCCGTTCCGGCGCTGTGTACGCCGCTCATGCAGGCAGCCGTGGGTGCTGAGGTAGGCCCGGTCGCGTGGAAGATGACGATGTGAAGGACCTCTGACTGCGGCAGCGCGGCCGACTCCTTGGCGATCGCGTGGACCACCTGGTAGTCGGCATCGACCGAGTTCGCTGAGATCGAGGCCTGCCGTGCTGCTGCAGAGGTCGCGTTGTTCAGAGTGAGGTAGTCACGATAGGCCGCGCCGAACTCGAAGATGCCAAAGATGAAGGTGACGAAGAGCGGCGTCAGGATCGCGGCTTCGGCCAAGGCCGCTCCACGATCGCCCCGGAGGCGGCGGGGCGCAGGGACCGCGGCATCACGCCGCATCCTGTTGCTCACCCGCTCCTTCGGCATGTCCCCACTCCACATAGGTCTACTCAAGGGCTTATCGGCGGCTTTCGCCAGTCAACTGAGCGAAAATCGGCCGATGTACCCAGGCGGCGTGTGGACACGCAGCCCCCTATCTAACCACGTAGCGTGGCAAATGGGTAGCGGGGCGTGAGGGTTCGGCCGTCGCCCGCACCGCTGATGGTGTCACACCCCGGTTCTAGCCTGTCGGATATGGCCCTCTCCACCGCTCCCCGTGTCCCCGCCCAGCGCGGATGGGCTGCCACCATGCACGCCACGCCCGGCCCGCCCGGGGTCTCCCTGGCGCACACCGGGTGCTCGGCGCCGGTCGACGCACACCCGCTGGATCGGGGCGCCCGCGAGACCGCCGAAGCCGCCACGCTGGCGCCGGGCGCCACACGGGCGCTCGGGGCCGGGTCGCGGGTCCGCCCCGAGGCCCCCGACCCGGTCCGCACCTGCTTCGAGCGCGACCGCGACCGCATCCTGCATGCCAGCGCCTTCCGTCGCTTGGCCGGCAAGACCCAGGTCTTCGTGTTCCCGGCCGACCACCAGCGCACCCGGCTCACCCACACGCTCGAGGTGGCGCAGGTGGCGGTGGCCATCGCCCGCACGCTCCGGTTGAACTTGGCGCTGACCGAGGCCATCGCGCTGGGCCACGACTGCGGCCACGGGCCCGGTGGCCACGCCAGCGAGGAGGCGTTCGGTCCGTTCGTCGGTGGCTACGACCACGCCGTGTGGGGCGCGGATGTCGTGCTGGCCCCGCTCAACCTCTGCGCCGAGACGCTCGACGGCATCCGCAACCACTCGTGGTCCCGCCCGGCGCCGGCCACCCCCGAGGGTGAGGTGGTGGCCTGGGCCGACCGCATCGCGTATGTGTGCCACGACTTCGAGGACGCGGTCTCCGCCGGGGTGGTCTCGCCTGCCGACCTACCCGCCGAGGTGCACGAGCGCTGTGGATCGCGGCGCAGCCAGCAGATCGGGGCGTTCATCGACGCGGTCATCGATGGCACCCTGGCCGGCGGGCAGGTGGCGATGACCACCCCGCTGGCCGAGGCCCTGGCCGCCTTCCGTGCGTTCGACTACGAACGGGTCTACCTGCGGCCGGCGTCGGTCGACCAGGCCGCCCAGGTGATCCGCCTGCTCCGGGGTCTGGTCGATCACCTCATCGAGCGCGGCAGACGGCGGCCGGTCCGGCGATCCGGCCCGCGCCGCGGTGGCACAGGTCGCCGGCATGACCGATCGGTTCGCCTGCCAGCGCGCCGTCGACTGGCTGGGATGGACCCCGCTCGACCTCCCTCGGGGCGTCGACCTGGCCCGTTAGGCCCCCATGAAGGCCTCCGTCGAGCTGACCTCAGGCGGGGAGGACGTCGACCAGCTTGCGGCCGTGCCGCTCGCCGAACTTCACCTTGCCCTCGGTGAGGGCGAACAGCGTGTCGTCGCCGCCCCGACCGACGTTCTCACCCGGGTGGATGCGGGTGCCCCGCTGGCGGACGATGATCGTGCCGGCAGTCACTTGGTGACCGTCGTAGGTCTTGACGCCCAACCGCTGGGCTCGCGAGTCGCGGCCGTTGCGGGTGGAGCCGCCTCCCTTGGTCTTGGACATGCCTAGTCGTCCTTCTCGTCGCTGGAATCACGGCTGGGCAGCGGCGTGGTCGGCCCCGCTACCGCCTTGGCCGGCTCCTTGGCCGGTGTCTTGGCCGAGCTGTCGGTGGAGATGCGGGTGATCTCGATGGTGGCGTAGTGCTGGCGATGACCCCAGCGCCGACGCTCGTTGCTCTTGTTCTTGTAGGTGAAGCCGTTGATCTTGGGGCCCTTGGCCTCGCCGACCACCCGCGCTCCCACGGTCACCCCGGCGAGTTGGTCGGGTGTGGCCAGCACGGTCTGGTCGTCGACGACGAGCACGGGCGTCAGCTCGACCTCGTCACCGGTCAGCTTCTCGACGTCCAGACGCTGGCCTTCTTCGACCCGGTACTGCTTGCCACCGGTCTTGATCACGGCATACATAGGGAGGCCACGCTAGTGGACGCCGCCCCCTCGAACCAACTCGCGGTCCGCGACTGCGTCGGGATGTGACCAGCCGGTCGCCGGCTGCTCACATCAGCAGGTCCCGATCGAGCAGCAGCCCCCGGCCCTCGCACTCGGGGCAGAGGGTCGAGAAGGACTCGAGCAGGCCCTCACCGATGCGCTTGCGGGTCATCTCCACCAGGCCGAGCTCGGAGATGTCGAACACCTGGGTCCGGGTCTTGTCTCGAGCCAGGGCGTCGCGGAAGGTGCCGATGACCTGCTCGCGGTTCTCCCGGATCTCCATGTCGATGAAGTCGATGACGATGATCCCGCCGATGTCGCGCAGGCGGAGCTGCTTGGCGATCTCGGTGGCGGCTTCCAGGTTGTTGCGGAAGACCGTCTCCTCCAGGCTCGAGGTCCCTACGTTCTTGCCCGTGTTCACGTCGATGACCGTGAGCGCCTCGGTGTGCTCGATGATCAACGAACCGCCCGAGGGCAGCCACACCTTGCGGTCGAGCGCCTTGTGCAGCTGCTCGTGGATGTGATGGCGCTCGTAGAGCGGGAGCGCCTCGGTCTCGAGATCGTAGAACTCGACCCGGTCGGCCAGGGCGGGCGAGATGCCGGCCACGTAGTCGCGGACCTCCTCGAACAGCGCCCGATCGTCGATGATCACCCCGCGGTAGTCCTGGTTGAACTCCTCGCGGATGACCCGCACGGCCATGTCCGGCTCCCGGTACAGCAACGCCGGACCGGTGGTCTTGGCGGCCAGGGACTCGATCTGGGCCCACTGCTGGGACAAGCGGGCCACGTCCCGCTCGATCTCCTCGGCGCTCACCCCTTCGGCCGCGGTGCGCACGATGATGCCGTGGCCCTTGGGCCGCACCCGGTCGAGGATGGCGCGCAGGCGCTTGCGTTCGTCGTCGGCCAGGCGTTTGGAGATGCCGTAGGTGGTGCTGTTGGGGATCAGCACCACGAAGCGGCCGGGGATCGATACCTCCTGGGTGAGGCGTGCCCCCTTGTGGGCGATCGGGTTCTTGGTGACCTGGCAGATGATGGTCTGCTTGGCCTTGAGCAGGTTCTCGATGCGGGGGTTGGCGCCCTTCTCCTCGATGTCCTCGGCGTCGTACTGCACGTCACCCCGGTACAGCACGGCGTTCTTGGGGGTGGAGATGTCGACGAAGGCCGCCTCCATGCCCGGCAGGACGTTCTGGACCTTGCCCAGGTAGATGTTGCCGTGGATCTGGTGCTCGTCGTCGGCCGGCCGAGACACGTAGTGCTCGATGAGGCTGCGACCCTCGAGCACCGCGATCTGGGTGGCCGTGGGCTTGACCGACACGGTCATCAGGTACCGGCCGACCGGGCGGCCCTTGCGCTCGCGACCGCCGCGGAGCCGGGCGGTCTCCTCGTCGATCTCGTAGGGCTCGGCCGCGATGGCCTCCACCGGCCGCGGGGCGCGAGCTCCCTTGCCCGACCCCCCGCCACGACCCGAACCGCGACCCGAACCGCGACCCGACGGCGCGCCCGTGCCCGGCGCCCCGGATCCCCCGGCGCCAGAACCACCCGACGCGCCGGCGCCGCTCCCCCCTCGGCCACGACCGCCGCGACGGCGCTTGGCCGGGGTCTTGGTCCGGCCGCCGGCCGGCGCCTCGTCCGCCGCGGCCGCGTCGGGCTCGGGCGCGCGGGCGCGAGTCGCCGATGCGGGGCCGGCGCACCAGCGCCTTCTCGGCCGCCTCCGCAGTCCGGGGCCGTCCCTCGATGGACCGCTCGGGCAGCTCGTCGGGGTTCCGGCCCGCGTCGGATCGGTTGCGGCCACCGCGTGAACCCCGGCGCCGGGACCGGCTCGTGTTCGACCCGGGCTCGCCGCCGGATTCATCAGCGCCCTGGTCAGCTCCCGAGCGGCGCGAGCCGGCACCTCGAGCGGTACTCGATGCGGCGGTCGGGCCGGGAGCGGGGGCGGCGGTGGCGGACGGGCTCGGGGGCGCCGACGGGGATGTCGAGGTGTCGGGAGCCGCGGAGGTGGGGCCGTCGGTGGCCGGTTCGGACATGGAGGAGTTCCCTTCTCATGGTGCCCCCACGGGGGCACGCGCCGACGACGTCGCTCCGGCCAGCAGTGGTTCCTGCCGGGCGCCGTCGATCGTGATCCATTGCTGGTTCCTGCAGACCCGGCCCTCGTGGACGGCTGGCCCCAGGGCGGCAGCCAGCTCGGCGGGGCGGAGTCCCCGGGGCTGGGTGGCGAGCTCGGCGTCGAGCTCCACGCCGGCCGGGGCGATGGGTTCCTCGCCGCGAGGGCCGGGCACCTGGCCCACCTCACGGTTGATGCGCAGACCGAGGATGTAGGGCCGGATGTCGTCGGTGACGTCGTGGCCCTTGCGCTGCCGGGTCACCAGGATCTCGGGTGCCTCCAGCACGGCGTCGACCGCGTCCTGACCGGTGCCGGGCTCGAGCCCCAGCGCCTCGATCGTCCAGCTGCAGCTGGTCACGGCCTGCTGCAACGAGGTCACCGACGTCTCGATGACGGCCGCCGCCTCGACGTCGATACCGGCGGGCAGCCGCGGGCTGAGCCGACGGACCAGGGTGTCGACGGTCAACGGGGCGTCATCGCGGAAGTCGACATCGAGGTACTCGCCGCGCGACTCGGCGCCGGTGGGCAGGGCCAGCCCGAAGTGGATCTTGGGCCTGGGGTTGAACCCCTCGGTCAGGGCCACGGCCAACTCGGCCCGGCGCAGTGCCCGCTCCCAGGCCCGGGCGGTGTCGCGGTGGCTGATGAAGCGCACCTTGCCCAACTTGGTGAACCGGAAGCGGACCCGCATCATGCCCTCGCCTGCAGGCTGACCGGCACCCCGCCGGGGCCGGCCGACCCCGATGAGGCCCTGGCCCGTGCCCTGGCTGCCGCCCGCCGGCGGCGTGGCCGATGCCACCACGTGCTCGATGCCGTAGCCGGTGCAGGCCCCGCAGTCGTAGCACGGAGTCCACCGACAATCCTCCAGGCCCAGCTCGTCGAGCGAATCACGCCAGTCCTGCCACAGGAAGTCCTTGTGCAGACCGGCCGACAGGTGGTCCCAGGGCAGCACCTCGTGCTCGGTGCGATGGCGGTACACGTACCAGTCGACCGACAGCCCGTGGCGTTCCATGGCGTCGACCCACAGCTGGTGGTCGAAGTGCTCGGACCACTCCTGGAAGGTGCCGCCTTGGCGCCAGACGTCCTCGATGACCGGGCCCAGCCGGCGATCACCCCGACTCATGATCCCCTCCACCATGGTGGCCTTGGGATCGTGCCACTTGATCTGCACGCCCCGACTGCGACGCAGGTCGTCGCGCAGCAGGTTCACCTTGCGCTGGAGCTCGACCACCGTGTTCTGCCCGAACCACTGGAACGGCGTGAACGGCTTGGGCACGAACCCGCCGACCGACACGGTCACGGATGCACCCTTGGCGTAGGTCGAGCCGATCTCGACGCAGCGCCGGGCCAGCTCGGCGATGCCCAGCGTGTCCTCGTCGGTCTCGGTGGGCAGACCGGTCAGGAAGTAGAGCTTCATGCGCCGCCACCCCTGCGAGTAAGCGGAGGTGACGGCACCGAACAGGTCCTCGTCGGAGATGAGCTTGTTGATGACCTGGCGCATCCGCCACGAGCCGGCTTCGGGCGCGAAGGTCAGCCCGGTCCGCCGCGCCCGCTGCAGCTCGGCGGCAACCCCGACGGTGAAGGCATCGACGCGCAGGCTGGGCAACGACACCGATACCTGGTTGGTGCGATCAGGGCGCACGGTGTCGGCCACGATTCGCTCGATGTCGCTGAAGTCGGCGGTGGACAACGAGGTCAACGCCACCTCGTCGTAGCCGGTTCGGGCCAGGCCCTCGTCGATCATGGCCCGGACCTGGGCCGCCGGGCGTTCTCGCACCGGTCGGGTGATCATCCCGGCCTGGCAGAAGCGACAGCCCCGGGTGCAGCCGCGGAACACCTCGACGTTCAGCCGGTCGTGCACCACCTCGGTGAGCGGCACCAGCTGGTTGCGGGGATAGGGCCAGTCGGCCAGGTCAGCCACGGTGCGCTTCTCGACCTGGGCCGGCACATCGGGGTAGCGGGGGGTCACCCCGGCCAAGTGCGCACCCTCGTAGGTCACCTCGTACATCGAGGGCACATACACCCCCGGCACCGATGCCAGGCGGCGCAGCACCTGTCTGGCGCGAGCCCTCCGTGCGTCCGGAGGCCTTCCAGTCGGCCACCACCTCGTTGATCTCTCCCACCACCTCCTCGCCGTCGCCCAGCACGACCAGGTCGAGGAAGTCGGCCAAGGGCTCAGGGTTGTAGGTGCAGTGGCCGCCGGCCACGATCAAGGGGTCCTCGGGCCGGCGGTCAGCGGCCCGCACCGGTACGCCGGCCAGGTCGATGCAGTTCAGCAGGTTCGTGTAGACGAGCTCGGCGGACAGGTTGAAGGCCAACAGGTCGAAGGCCTGCGCCGGCTGGTGGGTGTCGACCGAGAACAGCGGCAGGTGGTGGGCGCGCAGCAGGGGCTCGAGGTCGACCCACGGGGCGTAGGTCCGTTCGGCCAGGGCATCGGGCCGCTCGTTGAGGATCTCATAGAGGATCTGCAGCCCCTGGTTGGGCAGGCCGATCTCGTAGGTGTCCGGATAGATGAGCAGCCAGGCCACCCGACCGCTCTCGTGGTCAGGCCGCTGAGCGCCATCTTCGCAACCGATGTACCGAGCGGGCTTTTGGACCCTGGCCAGCAGAGGTTCAAGCTGCGGCCAGATCGAGTTCATTCGGGACCAGGCTACCGGATCAGGGACGCGCCCCCGATGACGTGCCCTTGCAACGCGGCGGAACGGAGTGCAGCCACTCGCAACCTGACACCCGGATGCCGAAGGCGACCGTCGGGAGGCGTGCCGACGAGAGGGCTAACGAAACCGGTGCATGTGGACGTTGAGGACCAAGCCGATGGCCACGAAGCAGGCCACGGTGGATGAGCCGCCGTAGGACATGAACGGCAGCGGGATGCCGGTCACGGGCATGATGCCCATGGTCATGCCCATTGATTCGAAGATCTGGAACACCAACATGGCCAGGACCCCGATGCACAGCAGGGTGCCGTACAGGTCGCGCGGCCAGACGGGCGCTTCGCCAGATGCGCCACACCACCACCGAGAACAGCCCGAGCAGCAGGCACCCGCCGATGAGCCCGAACTGTTCCCCCAGGGCGGTGAAGATGAAGTCGGTCTGCTGCTCGGGCACGTAGCCCAGCCGGGTCTGGGGGCCCTTGAACAGCCCGTAGCCGCTGACCCCTCCGTTGGCGATTGCCGTCTGGCTCTGGTTGAGGTTGTAGCCCGCCCCCGTGGTGTTGGAGGGATCGACGAACTGGGTGAGTCGGTCCTTCTGGTATTGCGCCAGGGTGTTCGACTTGAGGATGCCCACCACCCCGATGATGGCGATCAAGGCCAGGATGGCGAGGTAGCGGCCCCGCACCCCGGCCACGCACAACATGGCGGCGGTGATGGAGATGAACACCAGGGCCGTACCCAGGTCTGGCTGCAGCATGATCAGGCCCATCGGCACGCCGGCCACCACCAGCGCGATCACCAGACGGCGCAGGTCGATGTCACCCTTCCAGGCCGCCAGCAGGCCGCCGAGGGTCATGATCAACAGCACCTTGGAGATCTCCGAGGGTTGCAACTGGAAACCGCCGAACCCGTACCACGACTGCGCACCGTTGGCGTTGGAGCCCAGGGGCGAGACCACCACGGCGAGAAACAGCACCATGAAGGCGTAGATGGGCACCAGCCAGTCGCGGTACTTGCGGTAGTCGATGCTGGCCGTCACCACCATGGCCCCGAACCCGAGGACCACGAACATCGTCTGCTTGATCAGGTAGCTGTGGTTGGGCGGTCCTGAGTTGCCCCGGGTGGCGCTGTAGACGGTGATGATGCCCAGCAGCGAGATGAACACCGTGCACACCATCAGCACGGGGTCGACGTGGCGCCACGGCGCCGACAGATCACGTCGGCTGCGGTCGCGCCCGCCACCGAAGCTCGAGACCCCGCGATCGGCGGTGATCGCCATCAGCCGATGATCCCGGTGGACTGCGGGGCGACCTGGGTCTGGGACTGACCGGTGACCGTCTCCCACACGTGGCGGACCACCGGGGCGGCGGCGTCGGCGCCGAAGCCCGACTGCTCGAGCACGGCCACGACGGCGTACTGAGGTGCGCCCACCGGACCGAACGAGGCGAACAGCGAGGTGTCGGCCTTGCCGGTCACCTCGGCGGTGCCCGTCTTGCCGGCCAGCGGCACGGCCTGCAGGTCGAACCCCTGGAAGGCGGCGGTGGCCGTACCGCCCTTGGCCGAGACCACGCCCTGGAGCCCTTGCAGGATGGGGTTGTACATGGCCGGGGGCAGGTCCACGTGGCCGGCCACCACCGGCTTGACCACGCTCAGCACGTCACCCGGCTGGTTCGGAACGCCGCCGGGCTTGAGGATGGCCTGCACCACCTGGGGTTGGTAGCGAGTGCCGTGGTTGGCGAAGGTGGCGTAGGCGTTGGCCAACTGCAGCGGGGTGACCAGCACGTCGCCCTGGCCCACCGCCACGTTCTCGGCGTCGCCGGGGTACCACTGGCCGTTGAAGACGGCCGGCGCCTCCTTGTGACGCTGGGCCTCGGTGGCGGCGTCGGGGATGAAGCCGACCGCCTCGTTGCCGGTGGGGATGCCGGTGGGCTGGGCCAGCCCGTAACTCACCGCCGTGTCGTGGAGGGCGGAGGGGCCGTACACGTTCGACTGCGTGTAGAACTGGTAGCCCAGCTTGTAGAAGAAGGCATCGCTGGATCGGGTCAGCGCGCTTGGCAACGACACCACACCGAGTACCTCGCCGCCCGAGTTGCGCTTGAAGCAGGCGCTGCCCACGCAGTTGGGCGTGTGGAACCCACCGGTGTCGTCGAAGCTCGTGGAGCCGGTGATGAGCCCGTGTTGGAGCGCGGCGGTGGCGGTGATCAGCTTGAAAGTGGAGCCGGGCGCGTACTGGCCCTGGGTGGCTCGGTTGATGAGCGGGTTGTTGTCGCTGCCGCTGCCGGTGAGGGTCTGGTACTCGTCGGTGGAGATGCCGTTGACGAAGTCGGCCGGGTTGTAGGTGGGATAGGTGGCCATGGCCTTCACCCCGCCGTTGTTCGGGTCGATGGCCACCACGGATCCGGCCGGCGCCTTCATGGTCTGCCCCAGGCCCGGTTCGCGCCGGCCTCGCAGCTGGGTCAGCTGGCTGGCCAGGGCGGTCTCGGCCGAGGCCTGCGCATCGAGGTCGAGGGTCAGCACCAGGTTGTCGCCGGGGATGGGCTTGGTCTCGCTCAGCACCCGCACCGGGTTGTTGACCGCGTCCACCTCGATCTTCTCGATGCCCGGTGTGCCCCGCAGCTCGTCCTCATAGGCCGCCTCCACGCCCGTCTTGCCGATCTCGCTGTCCGGTTGATAGGGCTTGGCCACCTTGCGGGTGGGTGTGATGCCGCCCTGCTTGGCCTTGATCTCCACGTCGGAGATGCGCCCGACGTAACCGAGCACGTTGGAGGCCAGCGACCCGTTCGGATAGGCGCGCACCGCCTCGCGCTCCACCGCCACCGAGGGGTACTCCGAGGCTCGCTCCGAGAAGTACAGCTCCACGTCGTCGGGCACATCGACGGCGATCGGGATCGGCTGCAACAGGCTGTACTGCTTGTCGGCCAGCGACTGGCGGATGCCCGCATCCTTGGTGGGCACCCCGGAGTTGGTCAGCTCGGTGGCCACCCGCGACACCAGGTCGGCCTGTGCCTTCTTGGGGAGCTTGGCGAACTCGGAGGGGTCGATGGTGACCACAAGCGACGTGCGGTTGCCGACCAGGAGCCGGCCCTTGTCGTCGTAGATGAGACCCCGGGGCGCCTCGATCTGCACCGTGCGGACCCGGTTGGCGGTGGCCTGGACCTGATAGTGGTTGGCCACCATGACCTGCAGGTACCACATGCGGGCGAACAGGGCGCCGAACAGCGAGATCACCACCACGGCCAGGATGCTGAGCCGCAGGCGCGACGAACTTGCCTCCATCAGCGGGTCCGTCCCACGGAAAGGTTGGTCCGTCCCACGGAAAGGTTGGTCCGTCCCAAGGTGGCCAAGTTCATCACGTCGGACCCGTCAACGGATCGCGGCCCGGCTGGGCACGGCGTCGCCGAGCGCCCAGCGCATGATCCGGATGGACCATGGCGCCAGCAACGCGTTGATGAGCGACACGACGACCACCACGGTGACCAGGTGTGCGTTGAACAGGCCGGTCCGCCCCACCATCCGCGCCAGCAGCACGTACCCGACGGTGCCAAGCGCGCTGCCCACGGCGGCCAGCACCGGGCCCTGCCAGCGCGACGTCCGCACCGAGGTGCCGTGGAGCAGCCCGACGGCGTACCCGCTCAGGCAGTAGGCCAACGCGGCCAGTCCCATGGGGGCGGTGAGCAGCAGATCCATGGTGAGACCGGCGAAGAAGCCGACGAGCGCACCCAGGTCGGGGCCGCCCACGATGCCGGCCGAGACGGCCACCAGCAACAGCACGTCGGCCTCCACGCCGTCGATCCGCAGCACCGAGAGTCCCCGCTCGAGCACGGCGGCGGAGATCAGCACCAGCGCCACCCGCACGACGGCCCTCACGTCGTCGGCCCCGAGGATCCGCTCACGAGCTGGGGCTCTGCCACTTGAGCACGCTCACGTAGCTCAGGTTGTGCACGTCGGCCAGCAGGTCGACGCCGAGCGTCTGCTGCAAGGCGTCGGAGTCGCTCGACACCGAGTACACGGTGCCCACCGGCAACCCGGTCGGGAACAGGCTGCCGGGCTCGCCCCGGGTGATCAGGATGTCGCCGCGCCTGACCGGGTCGCCGGCGTCGACGGTGGCCTGGATGCGTTGGCCGTTGCCCCGGCCGGTGGCCACGCCCTCGATCCCGGGGGCGCCGCCCAAGTCGGTGCCGAGCACGGTCACGCCCACCGAGAACGACGTGTCGGTGATGAGCTTCACCACGGCCTGGCGGGCCGACACCTGCACCACCGTGCCCACCAGACCGGTGCCCACCACGACGGGCATCCCGGTGTGCACCCCACTCGAGGTGCCCCGACCGATCTCGATGGTGTCGTCGAAGTTGGCCACCGGCCCCGACAGCACCGGCGCCCGGACCGTGGCCAGATCGCCCACGAAGGGCAGGTTCGCCTGCTCGAGCAGCTGCTGGTTCGACTGCTCGGCCACCTGGCCGGCCGCGATCTTGCTGCGCATCTGGTCGACCTGGTCCTGGAGGGCCCGGTTGCGCTTCTCGAGGTCGTCGTAGCGGAACGCCCCACCCCACAGGTTCGAGAAGGGGCGCGCCACGGCCCGCGCGCCGTGCCCGACCGGAGCCAGCGCCGAGAGCACGCCGCTGCGCGCCGAGTCGATGGGCCCGAAGCCCCGGAAGTCGAGGGTCAGCAGGGTCAGGGACGTGAGGATGAGCAGCACGAGGGTGAAACGGGATCGACCGATCCGCCGGGACAGGGCCATCCTGGCGGTCCGCTCAGTCGGGGCTGGTCGAGAAGAGCCCGCCGTCGAACGCCTCGAAGTGCTCGAGGGATTGACCCGAGCCGATCGCCACGCAGAACAGCGGGTTGGGGGCGATCACGATCGGCATGCCGGTCTCGTGCTCGAGTCGGGCACCCAGGCCGTTGAGCAGCGCGCCGCCACCGGCCAGGACGATGCCCTGTTCCATGATGTCGGCGGCCAGCTCAGGTGGCGTCTTGTCCAGCGTGACCTTCACCGCGTCAACGATGGCCGACACCGGCTCGTCGATGGCTTCTCGGATCTCGTCGGTGGAGGTGACGATGGTCTTGGGCAGGCCGGTGACGAGATCTCGCCCGCGGATCTCGGCGTGCAACTCGACCTCGAGCGGCCAGGCCGATCCGAGCGCCACCTTCACCTCTTCGGCCGTCCGCTCACCCAGTGCGAGGCTGTATTCCTTCTTGATGAACTGGATGATGGCCTCGTCCAGCTCGTCGCCGCCCACCCGGATCGACTGGCTGGTGACCACGCCACCCAGCGAGATGACGGCCACCTCGGTGGTGCCCCCACCGATGTCCACGATCATGTTGCCGGTGGGTTCGTGCACCGGCAGGCCAGCGCCGATGGCCGCGGCCATGGGCTCGGAGATGATGCGGGCCGGCTTGCGGGCCCCGGCCATCTCGGCGGCCTCCTGCACGGCGCGCTGCTCGACGGGGGTGATGCCCGACGGCACGCAGATGACCATGCGGGGCTTGGCCCACTTGCGCTGGTGCACCTTCTGGATGAAGTAGCGCAGCATCTTCTCGCAGATGTCGAAGTCCGCGATGACGCCGTCCTTCAGGGGCCGGATGGCCTTGATGTGGGCGGGCGTGCGCCCGATCATCCGCTTGGCCTCGGCGCCGACCGCCACCGGGCGTCCGTCGTTGACGTTGACGGCCACCACCGACGGCTCGTTCAACACGATGCCTTCGCCCGCCAGGTACACCAACGTGTTCGCCGTCCCGAGGTCGACGGCCATGTCGCGGCCCATGATCGAAGAGAAGGAGGAGAGCACCGTGTCGGCCATTCTGTGGTCCCGAGAGGGAGTTCGGGGGTTGGGGCGGCTCCCCGCAGGCTAGGCGACGCCGTCGCCCTGTGCAGGGGCAGGCCGGAAGGGCTCTCCGACGCACCGCGCTCCGAATCCTATCGGTCCGTAACGCGATTGCAATCTAGAGGTTCGGGAAGAAGATGGCGATCTCGCGCTGGGCCGACTCGAGCGAGTCGGACCCGTGGACCAGGTTCTCGGTGAACAGGATCCCCAGATCGCCGCGGATGGTGCCCGGGTCGGCCTCGCGGGGATTGGTGGTGCCCATCATGGTGCGCACGACCTTCCAGGTGTCCTCCGGGCCCTCGACCACGAACACCAGCGCCGGCGACCGGCCGATGAAGGCGACCAGTTCGGCGTAGAAGCCCTTCCCCACGTGCTCGGCGTAGTGCCGGCCGGCCAACTCGGCGTCGATCGTGCGCAGCTCGGCAGCCACGAGCTTGAGGCCCTTGCGCTCGAAGCGACCGATGATCTCCCCGACCAGGCCGCGTTCGACCGCGTCGGGCTTGCAGATGACGAGCGTGCGATCCATGGGGCGAGGCTAGGCGACCGCCCTCGCGCCCAGCGAAACCGGCTCCTCGAAGGCGTCCGCATCCGCCACATCTGTCACGTGAACGACCTCGCTCACGGGGCGAGCGTGACCGGTTCAGCCATCGGGGCGTGAGGAACGCCGGAGGCGGGCTCGCGCGGAGCCGGCCAGGGCGGCCGAACCGGTCACCACGATGACATCGTCGGGGGTGGCGCGAGCCGAGCGCGGTGTCGAGCGCGTCGCCCCACCCCGTGACGATGTCGGCGTCGCCCCCCAACTCGGCCGCGGCCCCGGCCACGGCGCGGGCATCGAGGGCCGCGGGACCGGGGGCGGTGGTGGCCACCACCTCGTCGAACTCGGCCGCGCCGAGGCTGTCGAGCATGGACCGGGCATCGACGTCGGCGACCAACCCGACCACCAGGAGGCGCCGGCCGCTCACATCGAAGTCCCCGCCCAGGGTGGCGCTCACCCACTCGGCGCCGACCGGATCCTGGGCGGCATCGACCACCACCAGCGGCCCGTGGCCCAGCACCTCGAAGTGGCCCGGCACGCGCAGGCCAGCCAGCGCGTCGGTGACCACGCTGGCATCCAACGCCCGACCGAAGAAGGTCTCGACGGCCGCCAGGGCAGTGGCCGCGTCGTCACCGTGCTGCGCGCCGTGGAGGGGGAAGAACACCTGCTCCTGGCGGCCGAACGACGTGCGCAGGTCGACCACCCGACCGCCCACCGCCGGCAGGTTCTCGTCCGCCTGGTAGTCCACCTCGCGCTGGACCACTTCGGCCGCACCCCGCCCGTCGATCACCGCCCGGACCCCCTCGTCGGGCGTGCCCAGCACCACACTCGAGCCTGCGCCCACCAATTCGGCGAAGGGGCCCACCGACTCGACGGAGGTGTCGGTCAGCACGACGAGCTGGGGTTCCACGACCGCGGCCGGATGGGCCGCGCCGGCCGCGCCCAGGTCGAGCACCACCACATCGACCGCCATCTGGGCGAACCATCCCAGTGCGGCGGCGCTCACCACTTCGGACCAGGATGCCGCCACTCCGGCCAGGGCCTCGATGTCGGCGACGCCGCGCAGCGCGTCGGCCAGCTCGGCGTCGGCGATGGCCTCGGCGTTGTGCATCAGACGCTCCCCCACCTGGGTCAGGTGGGTGTCGGCCAGCAGTCCCACCGTGAGACCGGTCTCGGCCACCAGGGTGCTGATCATCCGGGCCACCGCGTCGGTCTCGGCGGTACCGGCGACGACGATGACCGGGGCGGCCCGCTCGGGGTCGCCCATGACCGCGAGCATGCGGGCCAGATGGCGGGAGCCCGGCCCATCGCCGGGCTCGCGGGGAGCCGAGCGGGGATGGCGGTCGAGGTACTCGAGGGCGCCGACCAGGTCCACGCCGGACTAGGACGCGGCGCGGCGGGGGCGCGACGCCGTGGGCGTGGCGGCGCGGGGAACCAGGGTCGGGTTCACCTTGTCGAGCACCACGGTGCGGTCGATGACCACCCGCTCGACGTCGGCCCGGCTGGGCAGGTCGTACATGGTGCTGAGCAGCACCTCTTCGAGGATGGCGCGCAGGCCCCGGGCGCCGGTTCCCCGGAGCAACGCCTGGTCGGCCACCGCGGCCAGGGCGTCGTCGGTGAACTCGAGCTGAGCGTCCTCGAACTCGAAGAACTTCTGGTACTGCTTGACCAGGGCGTTGCGCGGCTCGACCAGGATGCGGATCAGCGCCTCCTGGTCGAGGTTGCTGACCGCGCCGATGACCGGCAGCCGGCCGATGAACTCGGGGATCAGGCCGAACTTGAGCAGGTCTTCGGGCAGCACCTGCGAGTAGAGCTGGCCCAGATCGGGACCGCTGGCGCTGCGCAGCTCGGCCGAGAAGCCGACACCCTTCTTGCCGATGCGGCTCTCGATGATCTTGTCGATGCCGGCGAACGCACCACCGCAGATGAACAAGATGTTGGTGGTGTCGATCTGGATGAACTCCTGGTGGGGGTGCTTGCGACCCCCCTGGGGCGGCACCGAGGCGGTGGTGCCTTCCAGGATCTTGAGCAGGGCCTGCTGCACTCCCTCGCCGGATACGTCCCGCGTGATCGACGGGTTCTCGCTCTTGCGGGCGATCTTGTCGATCTCGTCGATGTAGATGATCCCGGTCTCGGCCTTCTTGACGTCGTAGTCGGCGGCCTGGATCAACTTGAGCAGGATGTTCTCGACGTCTTCACCGACGTAGCCGGCCTCGGTGAGGGCGGTGGCGTCGGCGATGGCGAAGGGCACGTTGAGCATGCGGGCCAGGGTCTGGGCCAGCAACGTCTTGCCGCAGCCGGTAGGGCCGATCAGCATGATGTTGGACTTGGCCAGCTCGACTTCGGTGTCGTGGCCGCTGCCGAACTGCACGCGCTTGTAGTGGTTGTAGACGGCCACCGACAGGATCTTCTTGGCCTGGTCCTGGCCGATGATGTAGTCGTTGAGGAAGTCGTAGATCTCGCGGGGCTTGGGCAGCTCGTCGAAGCGCAGGTCGCTGGTCTCGGCCAGCTCCTCCTCGATGATCTCGTTGCACAGGTCGATGCACTCGTCGCAGATGTACACGCCGGGGCCGGCGATGAGCTTCTTCACCTGCTTCTGCGACTTGCCACAGAACGAGCACTTCAGCAGCTCGCCACCGTCTCCGAACTTGGCCACGTCGGTTCGTCTCCCCCGTAGTCGGGCTTGGTGGTGCTTACTGGACGGCTGCGATCGGTCCGCTGTTGTCGGCGAGCGAACGAGCCGAGATGACCTCGTCGATGATGCCGTAGTCCATGGCTTCCTCCGCTGACATTACAAAGTCGCGGTCGGTGTCCTGGTGGATCTTTTCCACGGGCTGGCCCGTGTGCTTGCTCAGGATCTCCTCCAGGAGGGTGCGCATGCGCAGGATCTCGCGGGCCGCCAGCTCGATGTCGGTGGCCTGCCCCTGGGACTGGGCGTAGGGCTGGTGGATCAGGATCCGGGCGTGGGGCAGGGCCAGGCGCTTGCCCGGCGTGCCCGCGGCCAGCAGCACAGCGGCCGCCGACGCGGCCTGCCCGAAGCAGATGGTCGAGATGTCGGGCTTGATGAACGACATCGTGTCGTAGATGGCGAACAGCGCGGTGATGTCACCGCCGGGAGAGTTGATGTAGAGGTTGATGTCCTTGTCCGGGCTCTCCGACTCGAGGTGCAGCAGCTGCGCGCAGATGAGGTTGGCGATCGTGTCGTCGATCGGCGTGCCCACGAAGATGATGTTCTCCTTGAGCAGCTTGGAGTACAGGTCGTAGCCCCGCTCGCCGCGGTTGGTCTGCTCGACGACGTAGGGGATGTTGTAGTTGCGGGGCGAGATCACTCGGCATCCTCTTCGGGCTCGTTGCCGTCGGCCGAGTCGGACTCGGCGGCTTGTCCGGTGGGACCATCGACGCTAGCGGCATCTGCGGCCAGCTCCTCGGACAGGTCCTCCCCCAGCGCCGCGGACGCCACCTCGGCCCCGTCGCCGTCCTCGTCCTCGTCCTCGTCCTCGTCGGGCAGGATCAGCTCGGACCGGTCGAGCGGGTTGCCCTCCTCGTCGACGATCTCGACCGACTCGACCAGCCAGTCGAGCGCCTTGCGGCGCCGGATGTCGCCGCGGATGGCACTCATCTGGTCGGCCTCGTCGAAGCGCAGCCGGACGGCCTCGGGCGTCAGGTCGAGCTGCTGTGCGACCTGGCCGAACTCGGCCTCCAGGTCCTCGGCGGTGGCTTCGATCTGCTCGGCGTCGGCCACGGCCCGCAGCGCCAGGTCGAACTTGGCTGCCCGGGTGGCCGTGGCGCGCAGCTCCTCCACGAACTCGTTGGGATCCTGACCCGAGCTGGCCAGCCACTGGTCGAGGTTCAGGCCCTGGGCCTGGAGCCGCATGCTGAAGTCCTCGAGCCGCTGGCGCATCTCTCCGGCGATGAGAGGCTCGGGGACCTCGAGGTCGACCAGGTCGGCGGTGGCCTCGCCCACCTTGTCGCGCAGGTTCATCTGCGCCTGCATCCGACGCACCGTGGTCATGCGCTCGGCGAGGTCGGCGCGAAGTTCGGCCAGGGTGTCGAACTCGGAGGCCTCGGCCGCCCACTCGTCGTCAGCCTCGGGCAGCACCCGCTCCTTCACCTCCTTGAGGGTGACCTCGAAGTGCAGCCCCTCCTCGTCGGGATCGGGATGGTCGGCTTCGAAGGACAACTCGTCGCCGGCGCTGGCCCCGACGAGGGCCTCGTCCAGTTCGGGCACGATGGCGCCGCTGCCCACCTCGTAGGAGTAGTCCTGGGCGGTCAGCCCCTCCAGGTCCTCGTCGTCCTGCGAGCCGGTCACGTCGATGGTGACGATGTCGCCCTCGGCGGCCTCGCGATCGACCGTCTCGATCTCGGCGTACTGGGTCCGCATCCGATCGATCTGGGCGTCGATCTCCTCATCGGTGGCCTCGGGCCGGGGAATGGTCACCCGCAGGCTGTCGTAGCCGGGCACGGTGACGACGGGGCGGACCTCGACCACGGCATCGAACACGACCGGCCCGTCGTCCTCGCCATCGGTGATCTCGATCTCCGGCGCGGCAATCACGTCCACGTCGTGCTCGCGCACTGCCTGGGCGTAGTAGTCGGGGATGGCGTCGCGCAGGGCTTCGCCGCGGGCCACGCCCTCACCCAGCCGGGCCTCGAGCAGCTTGCGGGGGGCCTTGCCGGGCCGGAACCCGGGCACCTTCACCTCCCGGGCGATCTTGCGGAAGGTGGCGTCGAGCGCGGTCTCGAACTCCTGCTCATCCACCTCGACGGAGAGCTTCACCTTGTTGTCTTCGAGTTCGATCACGGACGTCTTCACGGCTGCGGAGTGTAGTGGCCGCCAGCCTCAGCTCGGACCGGTGATCGGCCGAGCCGTGGCCGAGTCGTGCCGGGCCGGAGCGACTCCGACGTGAGCTCAGGCCAGCCGGCGCAGCGCCCGATGCAGGCGGTCGAGCTCGTCGTCGGTGGTCACGGCGTGGGGCGACACCCGCACCGACGGCCCCAGGGCCCGACGCTCGCCGTCGATCGGACTGCCGTTGGCCACATTGGTCCAGACGTTGACACCGGCGCCGGCCAGCTCGGCTCGGACCTGAGCGGGATCGAGTCGGGCATGGGTGAACGACACGATGCCGTGCAGCGGTGCCGGTGCCACCAGCGTCAGGCTGGGCACCGCGGACACGACCTCGACCACGGCCTGGGTGCGTTGGGCCACCCCCCGGGCCACCTCCTCGATCCCGATGGACGACAAGTGGCGCGCCGCCTGGCCCAGGCCCAGCCGGAGGGCGACGCTGTGCTCGAACAGGTCGAAGCGCCGGGCCCCGGGAGCGGGCTCGACGCCGGTCGTGGTGATCGAGGCCGTCGCGGTCAGGTCCAGCGCCAGCGGGACCACCGAGCCGGCCAGTCCGGGGGCGACGTAGAGCACACCGGTCCCCCGCGGCGCACGCAGGAACTTGCGTCCCGGGGCGAAGGCCACCGACGCACCCAGTCGGACCACGTCGACGGGCAGTTGGCCCAACGACTGGCTGATGTCCAGGGCCAGCACGGCGTCGGTGTCGAGCCCGGCCATGGCCGCGGCCACGTCGTCGAGGGGGGTGACCGTACCCACGTGGGTGGGTACGTGGGTGACGAGCACCAGGCGGGTGGCGGAATCGATCACCTCGGCCAGCCGGTTGGGTTCCACCACGCCGTCGGGTCCCGCCGGGGCCACCACGATCTGCACCCCCGACACGGCCCGGAGCTGCATCAACACCGCCAAGCTGCTCACGTAGGCGAACTGGTCGACCACCACCCGGTCATGCGGACCCCATCCGCCGCTCAGGGCCATGGCCCACACGATGGTCGTCCAGGCCTGAGTCGCGCTCTCGACCACCACGACATCGTCACCGGGCACGCCGATCGCCGCGCCGATGGCCACCCGATCGGAGATCAGCTCGTCGGCCACCAGCTCGGCCGCCTCGTACCCGCCGATCTCGGCCTCGAGGCGCAGGTGGGAGACGACCCGGTCCACCACCGACGCGGGCGGGATGGATGAGCCGGCGTGGTTGAAGTGGGCTCGGGCGGTGGATGGACGACTCATCCCCCCATGATGGGGGCCGGCCCGACCGTCTCCAAGGCCGTTGGCGCAGCGTCGAGCACCGGGCCGAACACCAGCTGCTCGGGCGTCAGGACCGGGCCCGCTGGGATCGGGGCGACGGCGGGGGCCGAAGCGTCGCTCGACCAGCTGCCAGGAGACCTCGGCGCACAGCAGCGAGGCCAGCACCGCCCCGGCGATGCCGACCAGACCGAACCCCGCCAGCCAGGTGAGCCAGACGTAGTGCCACAGGTACAAGGCGTAGGAACGCGAGCCGAGATAGCCCAGCGCCCGATGGCTGAGCAGACGATGGACCCACCCCTGTTCGGCCACGGTCACGGCCAGCACCAGGAAGCCACCGGCCACGGTGCAGGCCACCCACGCCAACCCATCGTCGACCGACGCGTGGCGAGTCGAGAACGTGAACAGGGCCCAACCCAGCACTCCGAGGCAAGCCGCTCGTACGGCCGTGGCCCACCCGCCGCCGGTCAGCCCGTGGAAGCGACCCGTGGTCCAGCCCATGGCCAAGGCGCTGCCCAGCAGGATCGACGCGGCCCGCGTATCGGTGCCGGCGTAGATGCGCATCCAGTTCGCTCCCTGGTGCATCAACAGCAGCGCCCAGGCCGTGGACGCCGCGGCCAGGACCAGGGCCACGGGCACCATCAGCCGGCGGAGCCGGCAAGCCAGCAGCGCCATCACCGGCACCCACAGGAGGTAGAGCTGCTCCTGGGCGGCGACGAACCACAGGTGGCCGAGCGGGAAGCGCCCGCCGTAGAGCCCGAGGATGTCGAGCCAGTTGGTCAGATAGCCCAGGGCCCCGATCGAGCCCCGGATGGCCACGCCGAAGTCGGTGGGGCCGGTGGCGCCGCCTCCGGGTGTGGTGGCGGTCCAACCGGCGTGGGGAAACAGCGCGACCACCGCCAGCCACACGACCAGCAGGGTGCCCAGCGCGGGCAACAGGCGGCGGGCCCGCCGGGCGAAGAACCGCCGGACCCGGATCATGCGCTCGAGACCAGCCTCACCGAGCAGCGGCACCGTGACCAGGAAGCCGCTCAGGGCCAGGAACACGTACATGGCCACCTCGCCGAACTGGAGGTCGGCCACCAGGCGGGTGTGATCGACGAAGACCATCACGAACGCCGCGCCCCGCAGGCCGTCGAGGGCCGGGCGATGGCCGAGCCGGCGAGGTGACCGATGGGTCGGGCGGTCGGATGCCCCGGCCGGGCGGTGGTCGTCGATGACGTCGGGCATCTCGGACATGTGCCCAGGATCGGGCACGAACATGCAGAGTTCCTGTGCGCGGGCCCCGCGATGGCTGGGAAAGCGGTGGGCGCGGCACGCCCGCCGCCCGTGGCCCGGACCCGATCAGTCGCGCCCGACCGCGGCCACGCGATCACCCGACCACGATCACCTCATCGCCCACGTTCACCCGACGGGGCCGGTGCGCAGATCTCGCTGCTCCGCCGCGAACGTGATCCGCATCGCCCGAGGCGAGAGGCGGTCGTCGGTCAGCCGCCGACCATCCCATAGGCGTGATCGGGTCTGAGCCGCACGACCGTGCGCCGGTCGTCGACCATGGCCCGGCGGTAGTCCTCCCAGTCGTCATGGGTCCCGCCCACCGAGCGGTAGAGCTCGATCAGCTCCTGGACGGTCGCGTCGTCACGCCCGCCTGGGCCACCGGCGCCAGCTCGGCCGGACCCTCGAGTACGGCATAGCCGTAGAAGTCCTCCTGGGTGACGTGCAACGCAGCCCACGGGGTGCGCACCAGGTTGTGGTACTTGGCCCGGTGGGCGGTGATCGAGATGCGGATCACGCCGTCGTCGTCCACGGCGTACACGATGTTGGACAGCTGCGGGCGTCCGTTGGCCCGGAGGGTGACCAGCACCCCATGGCGGTGGGCGCGGGCGAAGGTGAGGGCGTCGGTCAACTCCATGCCCGGTTCAACGACCGCGGGCCCGCCTTGTTCCCCGGTGGGCACACCCGCCGGTCACGACAGGCCGGGCGCGACGCCTCGATCGGTGAAGGCGCCGGCCCCGCCGAGGGCTACGCTGGCCCACCGCTCAGCGGACCCACGCACCGTCCGGGGTGTAGCGCAGCTTGGTTAGCGCGCCTGCTTTGGGAGCAGGAGGCCGGGAGTTCGAATCTCCCCACCCCGACCATCCGACCAGCCGACCAATCGGCCGAGCGGACATCGCCGGTGACTTCCGCCCCACCGTGGCACGCGGCCGGAGCGGCTGGCGTGGCCTCAGGAGCGGTTGGCCAGGTCCTGGAGCAGGAGTCGGGTTCGCGCCCGCGACTCGTGCTCGTCGGATCCCACGGGGAAGATTGCGGCCCACACGTCGGTGGCGCCGGCGTCGAACAGCTCCTGGATCTGGGACTCGACCGCGGCCTCGTCTCCCACGATGGCCGCGTCGGCCGGACCGGCTGCTCCTCCGATGTCGAGCAGCCGGCGGTAGTTGGGCAGATCGCCGTAGCCGGCGAACATGGCTGCTCCCGCCCGACGAGCCTCGTCCACGTCGTCGTGCACGGCCACGGGCAGGCCGGCCACGATGCGGGGCTCGGGACGTCCCGCAGCCGTCGCCGCGGTCGACAGGCGCGGCGCGACGTGGCTCTCGACGGCGCGGGCGTTACCCATCCACAGGATGGTTCCGTCGGTCAACTGGCCGGCGACGCGGAACAGACGAGGCGCCAGGGCGGCGACCAGCACCGAGACCGGCGGCTCGACCGCTCCGGTTCGGGCCGGGAGGTGGACGCGGAACTCCTGGCCGTCGAGATCGACGGCGTCACCAGCCAGCAGGGTGGTGACGACGGTGACGTACTCCTCGGTGTGGCGGCCAGGATGAGCGTAGGACAGTCCGTAGGCCTGTTCGATGGGCGCCTGGTGCGATGGTCCGAGGCCCAGGGTGAAGCCGGGCCGGGCCATGGCCGAAGCCACCGATATGGCCCGGTTGGCCTGCAGCACCGGGTGCGAGGTGTAGGTCTGCAGGACCGACGTGCCCAGCTCGATCGACGTGGTGGCCCGTCCGGCCAGGGCGATGGCCACCAGCGGGTCGGCGGCGACGGCGCTGGCGTACCAGAGGCTGGCGAACCCGTCCGCTTCCGCGCGCACCGCCTGGTCGACCAGCCCATCGATCGTGGCCGCGCCGCCGCTCAATCCGATCTGCATGCTTTCCGAAGCTAGCCGAGACCCCTGGCGCCCACTCGGGGCGGAAGCCTGACCGCTTCGCTCGGGCGACCAAGCTCGTCCGGCGCGCAACGTGGCCGAGGCGATATCTTGGCCAGGTCCGCTGGTGTAGCTCAATGGCTAGAGTCCCAGCCTTCCAAGCTGGTCATGCGGGTTCGATTCCCGTCACCCGCTCTCGTGTGAATTCGCAGGTCAGCCGCCCTATCCGCTGCGCCTGCTGATGTCGGTGGGATGTCCCATCCCGGCCCTCGTGCCACTGTCGTGCCACATCTCTTTGTGCCACATCTCTCATGTCGTCCCACGCGAGCGTCCGCCTCCCGGGGTGGGCATAGAGGATGTGAGCGGCCGTCGGGCACCTCACGCAGGCTTCTGATGTTGCGAGGTGTCGGGATGGCGCGACAGCGAAACGTGTGGGGAACGGTGCGCAAGCTCCCCTCGGGCCGCTTCCAGGCCCGCTACAAGGTCGACGGCGAAGTGCACCGGGCACCGACGACCTTCGGCACCAAGCGCGAGGCCGATGCCTTCCTGGCCGGAGTGCGGGCCGACCTGACCCGGGGTCGATGGGCCGACCCACGAGCGGCAGCGATTCCCCTGCGGGAGTACGCGACCCGTTCGGCTCGCTCAGCACCCTGGGCTGCGACCGAGGACCGTGGAGCTCTACGAGAGCGAGCTGCGGCTGCACATCCTGCCGGCGCTGGGCGACGTGGCAATTGGCGAGCTGACGGTCGGGCGGGTGCGGGCCTGGCGCTCGACGATGTTGTCGGCGGGCTCACCGGGTCCTTCGACGGTTGCCAAGTGCTACCGCCTGCTGCGGGCCATCCTGAACACGGCAGTCGAGGACGAGCTGATCCCCCGCAATCCGTGCGTGATCAAGGGTGCCGGGGTGGAGCGGGCGCCCGAGCGACCGGTGGTGACCATCGCCCAGGTCTACGAGCTGGCCGACGCCATCGAGCCCAGGTTCCGAGCCATGGTGCTGGTCGCCGCCTTTGCCGGTCTGCGCCTCGGCGAGCTGCAGGCGCTCACCCGAGAGCGCGTCAACCTGCTGCACGCCGAGATCCGCGTGGTCGAGCAACTGCACGAGCTTCGGGGTGGCAAGGTCGTCACGGGTCCGCCGAAGTCGGAGGCCGGCGTGCGCACGGTCGCCATCCCCGCGGCGCTGAAGCCGGAGCTCGAGCGTCACCTCGCCCTGTTCGTCGCTCCGGGCCGGACCGGCCTGCTCTTCTGTGGACGCCAGGGCCAACCCATCCGCCGGGCCAACTTCTACGAGGTGTGGGACCGGGCCCGGCAGGCCGTCGGGGTGACCGAGCTGCACTTCCACGATCTTCGCCACACCGGCAACACCCTCGCCGCCGCGACCGGGGCCAGCACCAAGGAGCTGATGGCCAGGATGGGCCACGCCTCCCCACGGGCCGCGCTGATCTACCAGCACGCCATCCGCGAACGCGACCACGCCATCGCCCAGGCCCTCAACGACATGATCGAGGCGACCGTGCGCGGCCAGGCCGTGGGGTGCCGCCCGGTGCGTCAGCCGCCGGCTGGTCAGGGTGACGTCTAGTGTCGTGACCGGCAACGTTGGGAGGGGTCGCGTCCACCGGTAGCGGGTCTGGGTCTGTTTTGATGCGGGCATGGAACCGGTACGTGTGCGGGACATCAGCAACGATGAGGGCAACCGGCTGCTGCGGATCGTGCGCCGCGGTGAGGGGTCGGTCGTGACCTGGCGGCGAGCCCAGATCGTGTTGTGGTCGGCCCAAGGGATGGCTGTCCCGCAGATCGCGCCGTTGGCGTTCAGTTCCGAGGACCGCGTCCGCGAGGTGATCCACAACTTCAACGACGACGGCTTCGACTCGCTGTACCCGCGCGTACTCGGGTGGGCGGCCCCCGAAGTTCACGTTGCCCCAGCGGCGAGCGATCAAGAAGGCGGCGCTGTCGCGACCTGACGGATCTGGGTCGGCCGTTCTCGACGTGGTCGCTGTCGAAGCTGGCCGACTACCTGGTGCGAGAGGGGGTGGTCGACGACATCAGCCATGAGGGCCTCCGGGCGCTTCTCCGAGAGGAGGGCGTCACGTTTCAAGCCGTGAAGACCTGGAAGGAGTCCAACGACCCCGACTTCGAGGCCAAGAAGAACCGGATCCTCGAGCTCTACGCCATCGCCGACCGAACCTGGCCCGCAGGGCCCGATGATCCGACCGTCGTGTTCTGCATGGACGAGTTCGGGCCCCTCAACCTGCAGCCTCACCCCGGCCACCAGTGGGCGGCGGTGAGCGGCGAGCACAAGGACCCCGACCGGCCGCCGCGCCGGCCCGGCGGGCAACCTACAAGCGGCCCCACGGCGTTCGTCACCTCATGGCCGGCTACGACCTCAGCCGGGACCGGCTTTACGGCCACATAGTCAAACACAAGGACCGCACCGTGTTCCTGGCGTTCTGCCGCTACCTGCGCTCGATGTATCCGCTCGAGGTGCGCATCGCGATCGTGCTGGATAACTTCTCGCCGCACCTGTCGACCAGGACCGACCAGCGCGTCGGCGAATGGGCCGAAGCGAACAACGTCGAACTCGCCTACACCCCGCACTACTCGTCCTGGCTCAACAGGATCGAGGCACAGTTCACCGCCCTGCGCCGCTTCGCGCTCGACAACACCGACCACCCCACCCACCGAGCCCAGGCATCGCTGATCCGCCGCTACATCGCCTGGCGCAACCACCACGCCGACGACGGCCAGCTCGCTCAGATCGTGACCCGCGCAAACGTTGCCTGACGCGGCAGTAGCTCGTCGACCACGGCTTCGTCGCGGTCGATCGCCACCGCCGTGTGGGAACCCTTGTGAGGGTCAACCCCGATCAGTACCGTCATCATCATCCTCCTTGGTAAGGGGGACCGCGGTGGGCACTCCTGATTCGGGATGAGGTCGCGCACCTTCTCCGAGACCACACCGCGATCAGTGGAACCCGGCGGGCCGGCAACTCGTTAGAAAGCCAGACCCCACCAGGGGCCGGCCGGCTTGACGGAGCCCGCCCGCCGGGAACCACGACGCTACGAAAGCGTCTACCACCCACTCAATCAGGCACCTCGGCGCTCCTTGTTGAGGATGCCCGAGCGCCGGTGAGGGGCGCGATAGGCCTGGCGGGCCGGGTGGTGTTCAGTCCTGCCTGGCACCCTCTCCATCTCAGACGGCGACGTCGCCTGCATCGACGAGCACGCTGCTCCCGGTCATGAACCCAGCTAGGTCGCTGGCACAGAACATCACGACCCGAGCGACGTCATCGGCGACGCCAGCGCGCCCGAGCGGGAGGCGGGCCACCATCTGATCGAGGACGTCGTCCAGGCCTGCAGCCTTGAACGACTCGAGGTTGGCCTCGATGCCAGGTGTCTCGATGAGGGTGGGCGAGACGGCCAGCACGCGGATGTCCTTCGGGCCGAGTTCGACCGCGAGGCTCTTGGTCAGGCCGAGGATCCCATGCTTGGACGAAACGTAGTGGGCAACACCGGGTCCAGTCGCTTGGTACCCGGCGGTCGAGGCGATGTTGACGATCACCCCGCCATGTCCGGCGTCGATCATGCGCTGAGCGGCTTCACGGCTGCCGACGAAGGTGCCGCGCAGATTGATGTCGAGGACGCGATCCCAGTCGTTGTTGGTCATGTCCAGCAACGGCACGCTCGGGTAGATCCCGGCGTTGTTGACCCAGATGTCGATGCCGCCCAGCTCGAGCACGGCGCGATCGGCGAGCGCCGCGATCGCGGGTGGATCGGCGACGTCGACGACAGAGCCGATGGCGCGGTGGCCGTAGCGAGCTGCAACCTCTTGTGCTGCCACCTTCGCGCCGACTTCGTCTATGTCAGCGAGCATCACGTCTGCACCGGCCTCCGCGAGGCGAGACGCGATCGCTGATCCGATGCCTTTCGCTCCACCAGTCACGACGGCTCGCCTTCCCTCGAGGGAAACCAACTCGGTGAGAGATCGGGAACTGACATCTTCGATCGCCATGACACCCTCGCTTTCTGTGCGGAGTCCTGGCACCGTTCTTCCGGGAGAGCCGCAACTACGAACAGGACTCGACGCCCCATCGCGAAACGCTACGGAGGCGCAGCGGCTTCGGCCAGGGCCCAAAGTCACCTGCGTCGGACGGGACGCGAGGACACCGAACATGCCTCCGTTGCCGGCCGAGACCAGTCGTCAGCCCCGCCACCCTGCTCTCTCATCACGGCTGGATAGGAGCAAATGGACACCGAACGGCACGTAGGCGTCTCTAGCGATCGGCTCGACGCTCAGGGCTACTCTCGGCAGAGTGCGGTGGGTCAAGGTTGCGCTAGCCGGAGTGGTAGTGGCCGCTGCGGCGTCGCTGGTGGTCGAACCTCTCTTGCACCCGAGCCGGAGCTGCAACGTGGTAGGCGCGGATTCCCACGGCTTCGTTCGTCGGCTCCGTCGTAGCCAAGGAGGGGCCGCGGGTGACCTACGAGATCGTCTCGCTCATGCCCTCACGGGCATCAGATGACGGTCCCCTTCGGCAAGGCGAACGACTGACTCTCGCCTACAGCGGCGGTGACCAGCGGTTTGTCCACGATGGGCATCGCTACCTCGTCGACGCCTTTGGAACGGTCCCGGATGCTCTCAGCTCTGGAGTGCAGACCGCTGACGAATGCCCCAACGCGGCCAGCGGCGTGGGTACCTACCAAGCTGATGGCACCCACATCGACACAGGCATCTTCACGTCTGACGGTATCGACCGTACGTCTTGCCCGTGAGCTTCGCGGCCGTTGTCATCGGCATATTCGTCGTCGCGATCGCGATCCTGGTGAGGAGACGACGCCCTCGCCTCACGATCGATGGCAGACCTGTCCGGCATGGGGCTTCCGACCACTCCGCTCCTTCAGCGCGCACCTTAACGAATCCTCTTTGGTTGTCAAGGGGGTCGGGTGGGGGTGTTGGGGCGTGTGGGGGTGAGCCGGGCCGGGTGACGGGCTGGCGGGCTGGGTCTAGGGTCGGGGCGGGTCCGGGAATGACCTCACCGAAGAGCCGATGTCAGGGATGTGGAGTCGGCCACGCTGGCAAGAGTCGTTCCCGTCTGTCTTCCCGGGCCCGTTTCAGCCGAAGGTCAGCGCCGGGCTCGAGAGTCGGCGATGAGTTGGCGGTAGACGACGTTGGAGAGCTGTCGCTTCAACGCTCGCAGCGCTTTCTTCTTGGTCTTGCCGGCGGCGAGTTTGGCGTCGTAGTAGCCGCGGCCGGGACTGTGCGCGCGTGGCGGATCTGGGTGACCGCGGCCATGTGGATGGCGTGGTTGAGCTGGCGGTTCCCGCGTCGGCGACAGCCGGTGGATGCGATGGCCGCCTGATGACCGTTCGATCGGGGCGGTGCCGTTGTAGTTGGCGAAGGCGTCGGGGTCGGGAACCGGTGGGTTCGCGGGTGTAGCCGAGGATCATCGGCGCGAGCACGGGCCGATCCCGAAGATGTCGGTCAACGAGCTGTCCGACGCCGCAACAGCGTCAGCCAGTCGTTTCTTGCGGCGTCACTGGGTGTCGAGGCGGTCCAGGTCGTCGGCCAGCTCCGCCGCGATCTCGAGACGAGTCTGCGGGTGGCGGTGGTGGCCTCGAGCCCGTCGATCAGGGCTCTGGCCTGGATGTCACCAGTTCTTTGTCGATCCCGCCGGCCACCAACTCGGCCACGATGGCATGCAGGCGACAGGCGGTGCGGTTCCGGGCTCGACCCAGATCACCGTGGCGTTGGCCAACAACGTAACACGCTCACATGATCCTCCGGGCGCACCTGCGCCAGGCCGGGGCGCGCAGCGCCGCGATCGCGACGGACCGGGCGTCGTTGGGGTCGTTCTTGTCGGAACGGCCGGTGCCCAACACCCGCACCCGCGCCGCCAACGTGGCCGGCACATCCAGCACCGTCTCACCGGCCGCCACCAGCTGCTGAGACAACAAGTAGCCGAGCCCACCGGCCGACTCGACCGCCCACGTTCGCGGCTCGAACCCCTTGGCCCAGCCGACCAGCTCGTCGACCTGACCGACCGTCGCCTCGACGCGTAGCTCGTCGACCACGGCTTCGTCGCGGTCGATCGCCACCGCCGTGTGGGAACCCTTGTGAGGGTCAACCCCGATCAGTACCGTCATCATCATCCTCCTTGGTAAGGGGGACCGCGGTGGGCACTCCTGATTCGGGATGAGGTGCACACCTCTTTCGAGCCACACCGCGATCAGTGGAACCCGGCGGGCCGGCAACTCGTTAGAAAGCCAGACCCCACCAGGGGCCGGCAGGCACTTCGAGAGCCCGCCCGCCGGGAACCACGACGCTACGAAAGCGTCACCACCCACTCAATCAGGCACCTCGGTTCGGGTTCAGCCTGGTGACCGAGGTTGGGCAGAACCTCGCTGGAACCGGTCATGGCGCCGTACCCGGTAGCCGATGGACACTGGGAACGGAGGGCGCATGGAGACAAATGTCGAGTCGCCACGGGCCAAGTCGTGGGGTCGAGCACTGGGCGAGGCCACCGGCATCGCGGCTCGCAGTCGTCATAGCCTTCGAAGGCATCACGCTCCTGATCGGCTTTCCCGGTCCAGGCGTGTTCCGCCGGTACAGCGCCGCAGATCTGACGGCGCTTGTCCACAAACTCAACTCGGAGCAGGCGCCGACCATCGTCGGCATGTCCGACGGGCACCCCGAAGAGGGCACGAGCCACACGCCGTGGACGGCGGGACGCGCACACGTCGATTGGGTGCGCTCGCGAGTAGTTGTCTCCGGGACCATCTGCCTCGTGCCGTATGGAAGGCCGCCCAAACCACAGATCCTGAGTGCCCGAGAATGGGCCATGGTGGCGAACCCGAACGCAGTCGTGTGGTGCCAGGTCGCACCAGCCGGGGTGCCCTAGTAAACGGTTAGCAGAACCTCGACCGTTGGGCGACCGAACGGCACGTCGGCGCTCCTCAGCGATGGCACCCGAGCGCCGGGTCTGTGCGGGGTCGGGGGGCGGGGCAAGGTAAGGGAACCGGGGCCCGAGATGCTACGTCGAACCTGTCAGGTGCCAGGCTGAAGGGCATGTCGTGATGCGAAGATCAGCGCTCTTGGTCGTGGTCGTGGTCGGTGTGGTTGTCACGTCTGGTTGCGTGGCCCATCGGTCCGCCTCTAAGAACGTGATCTCGACCTGTGGCAGCGCCTACACCCTGCATTCCGCGAGCGGAACGGTCGTCATCGGCTCCTGTGCAGGGACGCTGTCGGTCGCTACCGCCGCCAAGCTGCACCTGTCCGTCGGCGACATGTTCACGCTTTCCCCTGTCCGGGAGGCTAGCGGCGCGAGCGATTTCGGCGTTGCCCGGTCGACCGATCCGGACGTAGTCGGCCTGGTAAGGAACGACCCGAAGGGGGCTGCCACATACCAGGCGAGGAGCGCTGGCTCGGCCACCCTGACAACCGCGTCGATATTCTGCACCGACGGCCGTCCAAGCGAACCGGCCGCGGCGAACCGCCCGGCCGTTCGAGAATGCCCGGTGGTGGACGTCACCGTCCGAGCAGGGTGAAGCCCGATGCCTAACGGCACGCCGGCGCTCATCGCGATGGAGCCCGGTGCCGACGCCGTGCGGTGCGCCGGATCGGGCCTAGAGGGCACCCATCGAGCGGACAGCCTCGTTGACGACCAGCACGACTCCGAGCCCACCAGCCCGATGACCGCTGCAGCAGTCCATGCTCTGCTGATCGACCGGCGACTACCCACTTTCACGAGGAGCGCGATCGCGAGAACGACCAGGGAACCCGTAACCACGGCTCGGAGCATCATCACGTTGTGGCACCTCGAAGGCGCCGAGCTGAGCCAGTACGTCGCGTGGACGACGCTCTCACACGTCTGATCCGGGGGGACGTCGATCCAACTCACGCCGAACCAGACAGCTGACGCGATCAGGACACCAGCGGTCACCACCAGAACCAGGCGACCACGTAGCGATTTCACGCCCCGGTGATCGACCGCTACCCCAGTCACACGGGAAATCATCGCACGAGGCAGACCATCGGAGCGCCGAACGGCAGTGAGTATGGGTGGTGGGTGTTGCTCGCTGGTAGTGAGTGGGCAGTGCCTCGTCCACCCGGTCTGACCCACCGAACGGCCGGCCCCCTTTGCGGGTGCCTTGGAAGTGATCAGTCGACCGGGTGAACAAGGCACTGCTGTAGCACTCGCTGTCGGGGCGAACGTGACCGAAGAGGCGCCTGTCCAAGAGGCCCATCACTGTCCTGTCCGCCGCTCCGGCGGTGCGTGCCACCCCGCATCCGACAAGAGAGACAGGAGCGACATGACCACCATCGCGCAAGATGACCGCGCCGTCAGGGTGATCGGCGGGGTCGACACCCACAAAGACATCCACGTGGCCGCCGTCATCGACGAACTGGGCCGCTTCATCGGAGCCGAGTCGTTCCCGACTACCACCCACGGCTACCGCCACCTGCTGGTCTGGCTGCAGTCCCACGGGGAGGTGATCGCGGTCGGGGTGGAGGGGTGCGGGTCGTGGGGCAAAGAATTGGCCCGCCACCTCACCGCCCGCAACGTTCGCGTGATCGAGGTGAACCGACCGAACCGTCAGAACCGCCGCCGGCGCGGCAAGACCGACCGGGTCGATGCCGAGGCCGCGGCCCGAGCGGTGCTGGCCGGCGAAGCCGTGGTGGTGCCCAAGGCCGGCACCGGACCCGTCGAATCCCTACGCCAGCTACGGATCGCCCGGTCCGGGGCGGTCAAGGCCCGCACCGCGGCCGCCAACCAGATCCACTCGCTGGTCGACACCGCCCCCGATGCGATCCGGGCTCAGCTGCGCGGGTTGAGCATGGGAAAGAAGGTGGCCAAGGCCATCAGCTGGCGGCCCGGCCCCGACCATGGCGCCGAGGCGGTCACCAAACGAGCGCTCGGCGCGGTGGCCCGCCGGTGGCGTCACCTCAACGACGAGATCCGGACCCTCAACCGCGACATCAAAGCCATCCTCGACCAGCTCGCCCCCGACCTGCTCGCCCTGCGCGGCGTGGGATATGAGACCGCCGGCCAGCTCCTCATCACCGCCGGCGACAACCCCGCACGCCTCGTCAACGAACGCGCCTTCGCCGCGCTCTGCGGAACCTCACCGGTGCCGGTCTCGAGCGGACGCACCAACCGCTACCGCGTCAACCGCGGCGGTGACCGCCACGCCAACTCGGCGCTGTGGACCATCACCCTGGCCCGCATGTCATCACACCAACCCACCCGCGACTACGTCGCCCGACGCACCACCGAAGGCCTCTCGAAGCCCGAGATCATGCGCTGCCTCAAGCGCTACATCGCCCGCGAGCTCTACCCCCACATCGTCGCCATCGACCTCGACCAACCCACCGAAATCGCTGCTTGACACACAGAGGCGCATCACGTCGGCGCTGGTTGGCTCACGCGCCGAAGTGGGGAGCGGGGAAGGCGCCGAATTCGTCGAGCACGTCCGTTGCCTCATCCGGCACGGACACCAGCAGTCGGGCTCGGTCGGCATCGATCGCCAAGTCGAACTCGAAGAACCCACAACATGCCTTCTCCCGTTGGGCGAGTTGCACGAGCTCGGTCAGACCGACCAGATCTTCCCTCAGGGTCATGGTGACCTCCGTTGGTGAAGATCGCTCCACCTGAGCAACGGCGCGGGCGATGACAGTGCGCCACTCGTCGACCTGGCTCCGTGCGGCGGATGCATCCAACGAGCAAGCGATAGGAACTCGCATGCCCCTGAGGATACGGGTCGTCATCGAGGCCGCGCCCGAACGACGTCGTCGTCGGCGCTCCTCGCGAAGGTTCCTGAGCGCAGGTTCGGTGGTCGTGCATTCCGTCGCTCGGCGGCGCGTCGGGGCACCATGGGGTCGTGAAGGCGCTGACCGATGCCGGGCTCGGGCTGGACTACGAGAAGCTGCGGCTGGATCGCACAACTGGGGCCTGGATCGCCGCTGGAGCCCAACTGCGGGATCAGGTGGCGGAGTCGCTCGACGAGCTGGTCGTCGCGGTGGAGCAGATCGGTTCCTCCTCAGTCCTCGGGCTCCTGGCTAAGCCGATCGTTGACCTTGCCGTCGGCTTGGCGACGCCCGAAGATCTCCCCCACGTGTCGACCAGGCTGGAAGCCAGCGGGTGGATCTACCGAGGCGACGCGGGTGACAACGGAGGACAGGTCTTCGTCCTGGAAGCTCGGCCGTGGCATCGAGTCGCCCACCTGCACGTCGTCGACTATGGCCGCGCTCAATGGGTGAACTACCTACGTCTCCGGGATCTCCTGCGCCAGAGCCACGAGGCCCGCAGCCAGTACGGGGCCGCCAAGGTCCACCTGGTCGACGAGTACGGCAACGACCGCAAGGCCTACACGGATGGGAAGTCCACCGTCGTGACCTCGCTGCTTCGTGACACCGACTGAGGACCAGGCCGCTCTCCGACGCCGGGTCCAGAGTCGCCCGTCAAGCGCACAGAACACACCTCGGCGCTCCTCGCAATCGAGCCGAGCGCCGGTTCGGGGCAAATGGGATTGACGCTTCGTGTCGGCCTCGGGCCACACCGCGGAGGGTTAGCTGCTCAGCCTGGGTGGCCGACGGTGATGGAGGCGGAGGGGTAGAGGGCCGTGGTCGAACGCGAGTAGGTGCATTGCGCGGTCGCGGTGTAGGTGCCGGGTTGGAGGTCCGGGGGGAGGGTGAGTGCTGCTCGCCATTGGGTCTGCTGGTCGCCGATGATCGTCGGGTTGGTCTCCAGCCTGGTGGAACCGTGGAGAAGGTCGACCAGCAGGGTGGAGCGGTGATCACAACCCGGGCCCTGGGAGGTGATGACGAGGGTCGATCCTGGGACGGCGTCGTGAGCGGAAGCACCAAGATCCGCCGGTCGGTATGCACGTTGATGGCCAGCGGCTCGAAGGCGAACGGCTTCGTTCCAGTCGAGGGGTTCGCGCACGCCGGACACTCCTGGACCAACCTGTACAATCGCACCCAAGTTGACCTGGGCTTTCCCACCGCGAACGGGAAGGCTGGCCGCGTAGCGGCCGGCCTTCCAAGCTGGTCATGCGGGTTCGATTCCCGTCACCCGCTCCGCTGCTCGTTGGCCTACTCGTCAAGCATCCAACGCTCGCGGTTGAACATCCGGCCCAGACGAGCCGTCAGCGACGAGCCGACATCCTGTAACGCATCCACGTGGAACACCTTGGTTCCGTGCGGCGCGGGGAGTGCATCCGCCTCGGCGTCGGAGAGCGCGGTTTGGACCTCCTCGGTCGTCATGGCGGTGATCTGGTCCCGGTCTACGAACCGCAGCCCACTGGCGGTGGTGAGCACGATCCCATCGAAGAGGTCCTCCTCCGGAACCTGCAAGACATGCTCGACGGTGCCGATCTGGGTTCCCGATGAGGTGCGGACCGGGACGCCGACCCGCAGCGCCAGATAGGAAACGGGCGTTGCGTCGGCCATGTCGGCTCCTCTGAGGTAGCGGCGGATGTGGCCTGCCTGGCTTTGCCTGACCCTACGACCATCTACCCGGGTGGCGCGCCTTCAGGAACCCGGCGGCCGCCCCGGGCAGTAGGACCTAAGACCCGAATGCGCCCCGTCTGATCAAGGACCCAGTCCTGGCACCCGATCTCAATGATATGACGAGTTCGGGCGAGGGAGTGAACCAGGTGCAGCTGGGCCCCACCGAAACCCCCTACAACATCGAGGACCTGCGAATCCCACCGGTCGTCGTCGAGGACCTCGTGTTGCGACGGACGCTGCTCGACGGCCGGACTTCCATCCTGCGCTTGTCCGAAGCGCTCGCCCTCACCGTTTCGCTCATGGAGCGCGTCGTCGAGGACATGCGGGGTCGCCAGCTCCTGGAGGTGCAAGGGTCCGAAGGGCGCAACCTCGTGCTCACCCTGTCGGACCTGGGCAAGGCCCAGGCCAACGAACGCATGCTGCTGTGCCGATACGTAGGCCCGACCCCTGTGAGCCTCGAGGACTACACCCGCGTCGTACTGAGCCAGACCCAGCGTTCCGAGGTCAACGAGGCGAGCCTGCGTGAGGCGTTCTCCGACCTCGTCGTGGATGGCGCGCTGCTCGACGAGCTCGGTCCCGCCATTCGCTCCAAGGGAGCCATGTTCCTGTACGGCCCGCCGGGGACGGGAAAGTCCGCGATCGCCGAGCGTCTCGCCGCGTCGACCATGACGTCGTGCTCGTGCCCTTTGCTGTCGAGGTCGACAGCCAGATCATCGCGGTGTTCGATCCCGGTACCCACGTCCCCGTCGATCCCCAGCCCGGCCAGCTGGACCCCCGGTGGATCGCATGCCGGCGCCCGTCGATCGTCGTCGGTGGCGAACTGACGGGCGATCAGCTCGAGCTGTCCTACGAGCCCAGCACCGGCATCTATCTGGCACCGATCCAGATGCAGGCCAACAACGGGGTACTGGTCATCGACGACTTCGGCCGCCAACGCCTCACCCCCGAGGAGCTGCTCAACCGTTGGATCGTGCCGCTCGATCGGGCCGTCGACCATCTCTCGCTCGTCTACGGCTTCAAATTCGTCGTTCCCTGCGTCCCGAAGATCGTCTTCTCGACCAACCTCGAACCGTCGAGCCTCGGCGACGAGGCATTCTTCCGCCGCATCCGCAGCAAGGTCCTGATCCCGCCGATCTCTGACGACCAGTTCGACGAGGTGCTGCGGATCGCCGCCGAGCAGCGTGGGGTCACCGTTGCGCCTGGCGCGGCCGAATACCTTCGATGGGTGACCCGCAACCGTGGAGACGGCGACCTCCGCCCATACCTGCCCGGCAGTGTGTGCGAGATCGTCGAGTCGATAAGTGGCTACCAGGGCACGCCCAGATTGCTCGACCGCGACACCGTCGACCGCGTCGCGAACCTCTACTTCGCTCACGAACGGGCCGTGACCGGAAAGCATGGACCGGCGCAGGCCGCAGCCACGGTGCATCTCCTTCCCGAGCCGAACCAAGCCGGGCCCGACTCGCACCGGGTGATCAGCTTCTGATCGGCGTGCAGCCGGCGACGGTGGCATGTCAATGAGGCGTCTGAGGCATGCTCGCCGGGATGGACGACATCGAGCGCGGGCTGCTGCGCACCGTGGAAGTCCTGAGCGATGCCGAGTTGGAAGACCAGGTGGACGAGCGAACGCCGCAGCTGATCGCCGACGCCCTGGCGGCCCGCAGCGGACTCGTCGTGCGTCAGCTGTTGCCCGGTGAGGCTGTGCGCTCGGTGCGGGAGGACCTGGCCTTCATGCGGGTCATGAAGGCCGCCATCGCGCGGTCCGGCCCCGGGGCACGCTCGACTCCACCGCCATGCTGGCCTCATGGCGCGAGGACCTGGGCTCGCTCAAGATGTCGGCCAGCCACCCTTCGCAAGCTCACTGGGTTCTACGAGGCCTCCGGCTTGAATCGTGTGGTCAGCCGAACCGGGGTGGCACCCTGGACCCTGCCCTACCGCGAGGTCGCGGTGACCTGGTTCTTCGCGCCGACGCGGCTTCCTTCGGCCCTCGGACGCCCTTACGCCGTCTGAGGGATCGAGGTCAGCGCTTGCCGCGGCCCTTGGACGCGCTGCGGCCTTCGCCGTAGTCGCGGTCGCGCTGCTTCACCCGGATGAAAGCCACCACCACCAGCACCGCCAGGACGAAGAAGATGATGGCGCCGCTCCAGTAGTACATCGCCACAAACTAGGTGCGGCGAAGCGTGGTCCGGTCGGACTCGATCCGGGACGGTCCAAGTCACGGTCCGACGTGCTCGTCGGACCGTGACCAAGACGAGACCGCGCTGCCCACATGAGAAGGCCGTGAGAGCGCCTGCGCCCGGTTCCGTTTGCGGATGGTGCCGACCTACAGTGCGCGCGTGCACCAGGTTTCGAGTCGGCCGGATCCAGAACCGCAACGCTGGTCGGGGTGGCGCGAATTGCTCATGCTGTTCGGTCTGAGCGCCGTCATCGCTGGGATCATCGTGATCACCGCCTCGCCCGCCAACATGCATCCCGGCTCGACGCACGCAGCTGTGTTGGTCCGGGGCGAGGTCACTTCGCTGGCGTGCTCGGAGGGTGTGGCCAGGGTCGGCTCAGCCACCTGGGTGAACGACAACGCGAAGCTCGATCGTCTGCACCTGCCCATCCGCGGCCACCTGCGGATCATGAACGCCGCGACCGCGGTGTTCACCGCCGCGGGATCCGCGTCGACCTGTCGCCGGCCATGCCCTGCACCGCGGGCTGACCGGGCACGGTCGGGCCGCGGCCCGACCGTGCCCGGAGCCAGTTCAGGCCGCGCGGTTGCGTCGGGCGCGGAGCTTCTCGAGGAGCACCTCGGCGAAGTGGATGTCGTCGGGCCCGGGTAGGGGGGCCAGCTTGGCCACCGCCCCGGCCGCGCCAGCCAGGTTCTCGCCCGTCTTCAGGTAGTCGTCGAGCGTGCCTGCGGCCAACAACGTGACCGTGGCAGGGATCGTGGCCTGGGCCAGTCCCTCCCGCCATTCCCGATCCATCGGTGCGGGCGCGTTCTCGGGCATCAGGGCCAACAACACGGCGGCGGCGTGGGCGCGCGTCCGTGTCGCATCCGCGTCAAAGGCCACGCCCAGTGCCGTCGCTACTTCCCAGAGAGCTTGTTCTTCGTCCACGTCCGCAACCTAACGCGCCCACACCACCAGGAGCGAAGCCGTCTCAGGTCCCCGCCGACGAGGTGGTCGACGACGCCCCGCCGCCCGCCCCGGGCAGTGGGCTCGTCGTGGTCGAGGAGGCGCCGGTGATCGTCGACGTCGCCGACCCCGAGGAGGTGGAGCTCTCACCGGTCGTCGAGCTACCTGGCTGGGTCGAGGTCGTAGTGGACTCGGCCGTCGTGGTGGTGGATGGGATCCGCGTGGTCGGGGTCACCGGGGTGGAAACCGGGGTGGTGGCCACGTAGACCTTCGTCGGGGGTGGGGTGCGAACCTCGAGGTAGAGCGCACCCAGGCCCACGAAGGCCAGCACAAGCACCAGGGTCGACCACCGCAGGGGCAGCCGCCGATGGATCTTGCGCTGCAGCACGCGGCGCGCACCTCCGCCGCGGTCACGGCGCACCGGCCGATTGGTCGGCCAGGGGCGCGGTCAGGATGCCCGCCTCTCGCAGCGCGGCGGAGCAGCGGTACCTGGGCTCACGCGGCTCACGTCGAACTGGCGACCCGGCAACGTGCGCACCACCAGTCGGAGCTGCACGTAGCCGACCTCGATGGTCTCCACACCGCTCATCACCGGCGCCCCGAGCAGCATGGCCGACCACGCCTCGTCGTCGGCCATGGACTTGGCCGCATCGCCCAGAACCTCGGTGGCCGCGGCCAGATCCTCGGTGGCCCGGATGGGGATGTCGAGCACGACCGCGCGACCAGTCTTTGGACAGGTTGGTGACCTGACGCAACGCGCTGTTGGGCACGACCACGAACTCGCCGCTGCCCGTGCGCAGCTTGGTCACCCGCAACGTCAGCTCCTCCACGGTCCCCGTCACCCCGGTGGTCTGCCCCGGCAGGGACAGCCGGATGAGGTCACCGATGCCGAACTGACGCTCGGAGAACAGGAAGAACCCGGCCAGCAGATCCCCTACGACCTGCTGGGCGCCGAACCCGAGGGCCACACCCACCACCGTGGCCGGTGCCACCAGCGTGGGCAGGGGCACACCGAGCTGGCGGACGGCCAGGATGACGGCCAAGAAGTAGGTGAGCGACACCAACGTCCACTGCACCGCCTGGGCGATGGCGCGCGAGCGCTTCGTCGACTCCGACACCGTCCTGCCCGCTTCGATCGTGGCCCGGGCCTGCTCGTCGAGCACTTCCAGGTAGCGCCTCGTCGCCCACTGCACGAACCGGGCCACCAACAAGGCGCCCAGCACGAGCACGACGGTGGGCAACAGGCCGTTGCGCAACCAGTCGGTAAGATCGTGGAACTTCACGCCGAGCGTCCTTCCAGGTGTGGCGCGTCCGGGTCGGAGCGGCGCAGGGGCATGCCACGAGGATGCCCCAACCGACCCGCTCGGTTCACATGCGGTTGCCTCGACCCTCGAGCGGGAAGGTGCACGGGATGCTCCAGACACCGTCGCAGATCCTCCGCTCGATTGCCGCTCGCGCCCGTGGACACCAGCTGTCGTTGCTCGGTGCCGGCGTCGCCTTCTTCGGCCTGCTCTCGTTGGCTCCTGGTCTGGCGGTGGTCGTGTCGGTCTACGGGCTGGTAGCTGATCCCCACGACGTCTCCCGGCAACTCGACCGTCTGACCACCCGCATGCCCGAGGCCACCCAACAGCTCGTGCGCGACCAGGTCACCCAGGTGGTCCGGGCCAGCCCGAGCCACCTGGGCGTCGCCTTGGTCATCGCCCTGGTCGTCGCCCTCTGGAGCGGCTCGAGCGCCATCAAGCAGATGCTCGTCGCGCTGAGCGCGGTGTACGACGTCACCGAGGCCCGGACGTTCCTGCGCCTGCGCGCCCTGGCCATGGCGCTGCTGGTGGGTGCAACGGGCTTCGCGGTGGCCGCGGTGCTGGCTCTCACCGTGGTGCCCCGCTGGACCGGCGACCGCTGGGGTGCCTCCGCTCGGGAGGCGGTGGCCGTGTTGCGTTGGCCGCTGCTGGCCGCGCTCGCTCTGGTGGCCCTGGCCGTGATCTATCAGCTCGGCCCCGACCGACCCCGACCGGTATTTCACTGGTGGAGCTGGGGCGCGGTCGCCGCCACGGCGCTGTGGTTGATCGCATCGGCCGCGTTCTCCACCTACGCGACCCACTTCGGTTCCTACAACAAGACCTACGGCACGCTGGCCGCGGTGGTGGTGCTGATGTTGTGGCTGTACCTGAGCGTGCTGTGCGTACTGGTGGGAGGCGAGATCAACGCCGAGCTCGAACGGTGGGAATCGGCGGGGGAATTGTGACGGCAGACCCGCGCCCAACGCGGCGACAACGGCCAGACTGGAGGCATGCACCGGTGGCGCGTCGGCCAGGTCGACATCGTACGGGTGGAGGACGAGAACTTCGCCCTCCCATCGGATCGCCCGGTGCCCCCCTGGGCCGTGCCCGAACTGGCCCCCTCCTCGACCGAGACGATGATCGCCTTCAGCGCCTTCGTGATCCGAGACGGACCGCGTCACATCCTGGTCGACCCGTGGTTGGCCAACGACTTCCCCCGGGACCGGCCCGACGCCGCCGATCATGTCGAGCGCCTGCTCGGTCAGTTGGACACGATCGGCCTCGCAGCCGACACCATCGACACCGTGGTCAACACCCACTTCGACGGGGTGGGCTGGAACACGCGACCAGCAGGGACCTCGGCTTGGATTCCCACCTTCCCCAACGCCCGCTACCTGTACCCGCGGGCCGAGTTGGATGCCTGGCGAGCCGGTGAGTTCCCGACCGGCGACGCGTCTTTCGAGCTGTTGGAGTCGGCCGGGCTGCTCGACGCGGTGGACGCGCCCATCGCCTCAGCCCCCATGTCCGGCTGGTCGCCGCCCACGGCCACGCGGCCGGCCACCTGGCCGTGCAGGTCGAGTCCGACGATGAGTTGGCCGTGATCCCCGGCCACCTCATCCTCAACGTGTTCCAATTGGCCGATCCCGCCGAGGCAGCCGATCTCGACCCCACCGTGGCCAGCGTCAGCCGGCGTCGGCTCCTCGTCGACCTGGCCGACCGCCACGGCCTGCTCCTCACCACCCTGATCGGGGGTCCTGGTGGCGGCAGGGTGCGCCGGGACGGCCAGGCGTTCGCCATCGACGTGTGACGAGCACGACGGTTCAGGCGGTGGCCGGCGCGGCGGGGACCCGTCGAGCTCATCCAGGAGCCGGTGCGACCCCGAACTCCGCCCAGATGCGAATCGTTTGCATCTGGGGATCCCCCGCGTCTTAATTGGGCCCGTCGGGCCCGTGCCAGGTTCCGGCGCGTCGGGGTCCCACACGAGGTCGAGGAGGACGGGATGACAGAGGCCACGGCCCCGGCGCCGACTCGAGACCGCGTCGGCCTGCACGGTGGCGACTGGCTCCGCCTGGGCGGCATGTACGGCACCGTGGCCGGGTTGATGGTGGTCGGGTGGGGGTTGTTCTTCGCCTACCAGCACGACTACGGCGCCAGCTACGCCGCGGCCGGTGGGCTGGCCTTCAGCTTCGGTCTCCGCCACGCCTTCGACGCCGATCACATCTCGGCCATCGACGACACCACCCGCTACCTCATGCAGCGGGGCAAGCGTCCCCTGGGTGTCGGCTTCTTCTTCTCCCTGGGGCACTCCACGGTGGTGGTCGCGCTGGCTCTGGCCCTGGCCGTGGCCACCCAGAACGTGCAGCGCCACCTGCCCGGCCTGGAGAAGGTCGGCGGCGTGGTCGGATCCCTGGTGTCAGCGACGTTCCTGCTGGCCATCGCCGTGCTCGACTTCTTCATCCTGCGGGGGATCCTCGAGGTCTGGCGCAGGACCAAGAGCGGCGACCACGACGCTGAGGAGCTCGACGAGCTCATGACCCAGCGGGGGTTCATCAACCGCATCATGGGATCGCGCTGGCGCCGGTTCATCTCCGACTCGTGGCAGATGTATCCGGTCGGGGTCCTGTTCGGCCTGGGGTTCGACACTGCCACCGAGGTCGGCCTGCTGGCCATCACCGCCGCGGCCGCCGCCGGCCACACCGGAGGTGGCGGCCAGAGCCTGCCCTTCGGCGCCATCATCGCCCTGCCCCTGCTGTTCACGGCCGGGATGGCGGTGATGGACACCACCGACGGCGTGGTCATGGCCAAGGCCTACGACTGGGCGTTCAAGAACCCGCTGCGCAAGGTCTATTACAACCTGGCCACCGTCTCGCTCGGCATCTTCGTGGCCGCGGGCGTGGGCGGCGTCGAGCTCCTCCAGGTCATCTCCAGCCACCTGGACCTCGGCGGCACCTTCTGGGACTGGCTGAACGGCCTCGACTTCGAGATCCTCGGCTACTTCATCGTGGGCACGTTCATCGTGTTGTGGATCAGCTCGGTGCTCTACTACCGGTTCGCCGGCATCGAGCAGCGCTACACCGACCACCTCACGGTCGACCCGTTCCAGGTGATGCCCACCACCGAGCTCGAGGGCGCGGCGACCGGCTCCCCGCGACACGGGTGAGCGACCTGGTCCGTGAACCGGCGCCGGCCGCACCCGGCGACGACCGGATCATGCGGTTGTCGTCGAAGCGGCTGCGCCGACTGGGCCGCGAGCTGCCCACAGCCACGACCCCAGCCACCATGGTCGACCTGGTCGGCATCAGCGTCGCCATCGCTGCCGGCACCCTCGGCGTCATCGCCCTCGATCTGATCCTGACCGGACACGGCTCGCCGGCCGAGCCGATCGCCGCCGCCCTGGTGGCCAGCCTGGTCGCCTGGCTGGTGTCGGGGGCCCAGCGACGTCGCGCCGCGTCCATCGCCGGGCGCATCGCCGCCGCCCTGCGAGGCCGGCTCTATGAGCAGCTCTGCCGCCTCGGCCCCGGTTGGCTGATGCACCACCGCACCGGCCAACTCGAGTCCACCTTCACCGACGGCGTCGACGAGCTGGCCGGGTACTACGCCACCTTCGTCCCCCTGGCCCGAGCCACCGTCGTCGCCGTCACCGCCGCGGTGGCCGGACTGGTCGTCCTCGACCCGCCGGTGGGTACGATCGTGGCCGGGGCGACGGCCCTGGTGCTCGCCGCCCCGGTGCTCACCGCCCGGGCCTTCGGCGCCACCGGGTTCCGCTTGGCCGAGACGCTCGGCACCACCGCCGCTGCGTACCTGGACGCCATCCAGGGCATCACCACCCTCCAGGCCTTCGGCGCCAGCGCGGCCTGGGGCGACCAGCTGCACGGCCAGTTCCAGGAGCTGGCCAGCGACGAAACCGCGTTGGCTGCGATGGCGAACATGCACCTGGGCTTCGCCAGCCTGGGGGTGGCCGGCGGGCTGGCGGCCGCGGTGGCTGTCGCCGTCACCCAGACCAGCCACCACCACCTCACGCCGGCGCACCTCTGGTGGGTGGTCACGCTGAGCGTGGTCGCGCTGGTCCTGGTGGCTCGGATCAGCCGCCGCCTGGATGGTGCCTACCGGGCCGCGGTGCGCGCCGATGCCATCTTCGCCGTGCTCGACGCCGTTCCCGCGGTAGCCGACCCGTCGGAGCCGCGGCCGATGGTTCGCGCCGAGTGCCGCGGCACGCTGCACTTCGAACACGTCACCTTCCGCTACCGACCCGACCTCGCCCCGGCCCTCCACGACGTGAGCTTCGAGGTGCAGCGAGGCCAGATGCTGGCCGTCGTCGGTCCGTCCGGGGCCGGCAAGTCGACACTGGTGTCGCTGCTGCTGCGGTTCTTCGATCCCGAAGCCGGGCGCATCACCCTGGACGGTCGCGACGTTCGGAGCCTCCCGTTGCCCGACCTGCGCGCGCTGGTGGCTGTCAGCTTCCAGGACACCTACCTGTTCAATCGCAGCGTGGCGGACAACCTGGCCTTGGCCCGCCCCGACGCCACCCCCGACCAGATCCGTGGCGCCGCCGCGGCAGCCAACGCCGACGACTTCATCGCCGCGCTTCCCCACGGCTACGACACCGTTGTGGGCGAGCGGGCATCGCGGCTATCTGGGGGGCAACGCCAGCGACTGGCCATCGCCCGGGCCCTGGTCAGCGACGCCCCGGTCCTGGTGTTCGACGAGCCCACCTCGAGCGTGGACGATGCCAGCGAGGACCTCATCGCCGACACGCTGACCCGAGTGCGCACGGACAAGACGGTGATCGTCATCGCCCACCGGCTCTCGACCGTCGCCCAGGCCGACCGGGTGGTGGTCATCGACCACGGCCGGATCGTCGAGCAGGGTGCCCCGGCCGATCTGCGTGATCGGGGCGGCGCCTACGCCGAGCTCACCACCGCCCAGCACCAGAGACCTCGACCGAGCCGGGCAGCGTTCCCCGAGGCCGCGCCATGACCGGCGTGGCGATGCCGGAGGCGGGCGCAAGCCCACGATCCGTGCGAGCCAGGGTGCGCCACACCCTGGCGATGGCCACGTCGTCTCGGCGCGATCTCCGCGACGCCTGCGCCGCGCTCGCGTCTCAACAGGTGTTGGCGGCCGGCGAGGTGACGGTGGCCGCCTACGCCGTGTCGCGGGCCGTCCGCGGCGCCACCTACGACCAGTTGAGCCCCTGGATCCTCCTGCTGGTGCTGGCGGCGCTCCCCCAGGTCCGACTCCCGTGGGCCGGGGCCTCCGGCCTCACCGCGGTGGCCAACCGCGTTCGTGTGGACCAGTCCGATCGGCTGTTCCGGGCCGTGGACGGCCTCGACCCCGCCGTCACCGCCGACCAGCGCACGGGCCAGCTCACCGCGTTCGCCGCCGACGACATCTCCCAGGTGGTGCGGTTCTTCGCCCACGACCTGGGCTCGATGGTGTCGACCACGACGATGATGGTCGTGGCAGTTCTGGGCGTCACCGCCCTGGACTGGCGCCTGGGCGGTGTCGTGGCCCTCGCGCTCGGCGGCCTCCTGGCCTTGGCCGGCGGCGCCGGGCCGACCCGCTCGCCCGGGACCGGCGCCCGGGCCGATGAGGCAGCCCGCCTGACGCGATCGGAGATCATCGACGACCTCCAGGGACTGCGCGAGGTCGTCGCCGCCGGCGCCGGAGGACGGATCGCGGTCGACCTGCGTGCCCGGATGACGGAGCCTGGCCACCACGGGCACCGAGAGCGCCGGAGCCCAGCGCGGGCGCTGGTCGGTTCGGGCACCGCGCTGCTGCCAGGGCTGGTGCTGGCCGCGGCCGCCGTGCTGGTGGCACACCACAGCCTGTCGCCCACGCTAGTGGCGCCGGCGGTGGCCTTGGGGGTGTTGGCGGCACACGCCTGGGGCCGGTGGTTGGCCACGTTGCCGGAGCTCGGCCGGGCCTTCGATTCGACCGAGCGCATCGGAGCGGTCGAGCGCGCTTCCCGGGCCGTGCCCGACGCGGGCTGCTGATCGCGAGCCTGACGTCGGCGTCCCGACGACCGAGATCGACTTCTCCCACGTCCGAGTGCGGTACCGCAGCGCGGGGGCCGACGCCCTCGACGACGTGAGCTTTCGCGTGGCCCAAGGCGAGACCGTGGCGCTGGTGGGCCACTCGGGTGCCGGCAAGTCAACCGCCGTGGGACTGCTGCTGGGGTTCCTGTGCCCCGACGAGGGCACCATCACCATCGGCGGCCGTGACGTCGCCGAGCTTCCTGAGGCCACGCTGCGACAGTTGGTCGGCTACGTCCCCCAGGACACCTACCTGTTCAACACCAGCGTTCGACGGAACCTCCAGCTCGGTCGCCCCGACACCACCGACGCCGAGCTCGAGGCCGCGGCCCGCGCCGCCATGGCCTGGGAGTTCATCGACGCGCTGCCCGGCGGACTCGACGCGGTGATCGGCGAACGGGGGGCGAAGCTCTCCGCTGGTCAGCGCCAACGGCTGGCCGTCGCCCGCGCCCTGGTGGCAGATCGACCGATCCTCGTTCTCGACGAACCGGTGTCCAGCCTCGACGTGGACAACGAGACGGCCCTGCTCGGTGCCATGCACGCCGCTCGGCAGGGTCGCACCACGCTCATCGTGGCCCACCGACGATCGACCACCCGCCAGGCCGACCACGTGGTCGTGCTCGACCAGGGGCGGGTCACGGCCATCACCACCGGAGCCGAGCACCACGGGGCCCAGGCCCCACCCGGACGGTGAGGGCGAGATGGTCGAGGTCATCGATCTCCGGCCCGAGCCGTCCGAGCGGTTGGGCCGGGCTCGCAACGCTGGTCCAGCACCCGGCGGCAGGCCGGAAGCCGACGCGCAGCTGGACCGCAGGCGAATGGGCGGCGCGCTCCTCGAGCGAAACCAGACAGAGTTCTGTCACCCGCGTTGTCCGGGGACGTCGGGCGGTCCTGGAGTCAGCCGGTGAACACGGGTTTGGCCGCCACAGGCGTCGCGGCTGCGGCGGTGGTTGTGGGTGCGGCGGTCGTGGTCGGGGCTGCGGTCGTCGTGGTGGTGGTGGGCTGACCGGCGGTCAGTTCGCCGACCACGCTGAGACCCCCGAAGGGGCCGTCGCCGGCGGCGTTGTTGAAGCCTCCGACCACGGTGCCGTCCGCGATCTTGGCGTGGATCACCTGACCGGTGCTGTAGTCGGCGGTCCAGAACGTGGTGCCGTCAGGATCGATGTTCATGGCGAACAGGTCGTTCCCGGTGTCGCCCAGCTGAGAGGCCGGGAACGTGTTGAGCACCGTTCCCGTGGAGCTGAGGTGCACGACATCTTCCGAGCAGGCCACCAGGACGGAAGCGTCGGCCAGGAGCCGGTGGGCGTAGCAAGGCGCGGGCAGTCCGGTCGCGAACGGCGTCAACTGGGTGTTGGTGCAGGCGTTGAACCGGAAGATCGTGTCGCCCTCACTCGTGTAGAAGAGGGTGCATTGGTCCGTAGCCAGGTCGAGCCAGTCGCTGCCGCGGTCTTGGGCGGTGACATCGAAGGTGTGCAGCAGCGCGCCGGTCGACGAGTACTCCTGGATGGCGGTGGGCCCAGAGTCGGGCAAGCCGACGTAGACGTTGCCCGAGGAGTCGACCACGCAGCTCTCGGGGTGCCCGCCGGCGGTCTCGACCGGGGTGACGAAGTCCTTGTTGACCAGGGCGCCGCTCGGGTCGAACTTCGCAACTGAGCCGTAGGAGAAGCCGTTGGTGGAGTACAGGTCTCCCGCAGAGTCGAAGCACATGCCATCGTTCTCGTTCGTGCCGGTGGTGCTGTCGAGGGTCTGGACCAGGGTGCCACTTGGGGTGTGCTCCTCCACCTTTCCGCCACCGATGGAGAGCAACACGTCTCCTGTGGCCATCGGGGCCGCGGCCCGTGCGGGCACAACCGCCATGGTCGTGCCAGTCAGGCCAACCACGAGCGCCCCAACTGACAGCAATCGAATCCAGACACGTCGCATGCTCTTGCTCTCCTCCTGGCGCCCACGCCACGCGGACACGAGAATGACAGTAGTCCATCAGTGCTGGCAACGCCCCTGAGGGATGTCGAGGCTCGGTCCTGCATCTGAGCCAACCGCCTCGCTCAGATCCCTTGTGGGAGTGTGCGCCCTCGGCACGACTCGAACGTGCGACCGTCGGATCAGAAGTTCTCCTGAGTCATTCTCGTGGAATTTCACCTGGTCGCAGCAGGTCGCAGCCGGTCTCGGCCAGACCCAGCCGATCTCATCCAGAATCACGCCGGATTGGTAGCTACCGTCGAACCACTGCTTCGATCCGCGCCGCGAACCCGTCGAGCTCGGCCGCGGTGGGCTCATGCGTCCATACCTCGACGCCCTCGAGCTCCTCCCGATATTGATCGGCCTGCTCCGGCGAGAGCACGACACGGATGGGCGTGTCATCGCGGGCCAACTCCTGGTAGCGCTCGATGACGGCGCGTTGCTCCGGCTTGTCGAGGTCCAAAGCGAACACGACGCCATTGGCCTCCTCGAACTTCCGACATCCATGACCCTCGACCAGCGGGCAAGGCTGAGTGTCCCCCGGCCCCGAGCACACGCTGACCGAGAGGCCGTTGCGGGCCAGGAACGACTCATCGAAATCACTGTCGACGCCGGGCAAGACATCGAGAAGCACTCGTGTCGGCTCCACCTCTGCCATGGACCTACCTCCAACGTCTCGTTCCAGACCCAGTTCGGGCGAACACACGGAACCCCGCTTCCGGACCAGTTGGCTCGGGGTGTCAGAGCCAGCGTGCGCCTTCCGACGCAGCCACCACAGAGCCGAAAGGCCCAATCGCCGAAACCGACGATCGAGCCAGCACCGCCGAACCTCGCGTGCGCGAACGAATCAGGCACGTCGGCGCTCCCCGCGAGCAGGAGTCGCGCCGGCCGGCTGTCAGACGTGCTCGATGTGAATGGGCGTCGGCAGGCAAGCTGACAGCCGTTCGAGGTCACGATCGTCCGAGGTGATCACGGTGGCGTCGTGGTCGAACGCCAAGGTCGCGACGTGGGCGTCGATGACATCGGTGGTGCGGGACGCGCCGAGCAGCGATCCCACCCGGTGTGCCTCTTCAGGCGCGAAGGCGACGATCTCGCAGCCCCGAAGGAGTCGCCGCAGTTCCGCCTGTTGCCCCGACCTGCTCGTCTGCCCGACGACCGGCGCGGGGACGATGGGCGTCAGCCCAAGCTCGAGCCGCACACGATGGTCGGCCCATACCCGACGGTCGTCGCGATCGGCAGCGACGAGCACACCCGCGTCGTAGACGACGTTCACGCCGTCCGCTTCGACGTTGCCGACGCGAGCTGATCCGCGACCCGGCGACGGGCGTCGGCGAGCTCCGCGTCGGTGAAGGCACCGTGTTCGGCTCCCACTCGCGGATCGCGGCGAGCCCGTCGTGTGTTAGCAGGGCTCGCCGATACCCGCCCCTTTGTCTGTCAGGGTGATGCGGTGTTACCCAGCCGTGCTCGACGACTGCAACTGCGAGGGGGACCGCTGGCTCGCCTCGCAGTGATTACCGCGATCGAGGAAGGCTCCGAACTGTGCCACTGGCTCTGAGTCGAGCTGTCGCGCCGGTGGGTGATGGTCAGGCGTCGCGTCGCAGGGTGTACAGGATGGCGGCGCTCACCAGGGCTGCGCTCAGAGCCAGGAAGAGCGCCGCCTCGATCGTCTGGAATGCCCAGTAGTGCGACGGCGGTTGGTAGGTGACCACTTGGTGGTAGCCGAGGCGGCTGAGGCAGGACTGGAGGGCGCTTCGGCCCGTGGGTGGCCGGCAGGCGTCGGGGAGGACCAGGTGAGCGTAGGGAAGGGTGTGGCCGGCGGGGTCCACCACGCGGGAGCTGATGGTCATGGATCCTGGCGGCAGTTTGGTGTCGCCGGCCAGCCCGAACGTACGCGTGGTAGCTGCCAGATAGTGCGGTCGCAGGTAGACGGCGACGGCCACTCGGGCGCCCAGGTAGAGGCCGACGGTGGCGGCGAGGGCCGGGAGGGTGCGTCGTAGGAAGCAGCCGGCGGCGATGCTGAGGCAGACGGCGAACAGGGCGTAGGCGATGGGCGTCAGGTTCTGGGTGTCGAACTGGGCGCCTTCGAAGCGGTTGCCGTAGAGGGCGTTGGGAGTGGCGGACCACCAGGTGACGAGCACGGTGACCGCGACCGCGACCAGGAGCGTGGCGCCGAGGGCGGCGGCGATCTTGGTCAGCAGCCATCGCCTTCGGCTGACCGTCTGGGTCCAGACCAGCACGTTGGTGGCCTGTTCGGTCTCGCGGGCCACCAGCGTCGCGCCCAAGAACACCCCCAACAGCACCGGTACGGCGATGCTGAGGTGGACCAGGTCCACGATCGCCCCGTCTCCTTGGAACAGGTTGCCCACCAGGTCGCATGTGCCGTTAGCGGTGCAGGTGTGCACGGCGGAGGTGTACTCGTGGGCCATGGCCACCCCGGTGATGGCCAAGACCGCCGCGAACACGGCCAGACCGATGCCGGTGACCATGGTCTGGGAGCGATGTTGGCGCCACAACAACCAGATCACGACAACCCCACCAGCTGGCTCGCGGGCGCGGTCCGGCGTCCGAGGTAGGCCAGGACGATGTCTTCCAGATCGAGGTCCTCGACCTTCCAGGCCGGGTCGAGGATCGGGCCGTGCAGTTTGGCCACCATGCTCACTTCGCGGGTCGTTCGGACGGAGGTCAGGATCTCGTGTTCGCGTTCGACCGAAGCGGTGTCGCGGCTGGCGGCGGTGAGCCGCTTGTGCGAGTCCACCAGGTCGTCGATGTCGGCACAGATGACCGGCTGAGTGTCCGCGATCAGGATGAGGTGGTCACAGACGCGCTCGAGGTCTGGGAGCAGATGGCTCGAGAGCAGCACCGTGACCTCGCCATCGGCCACGGCCCCGGCCAGGGTGGACAGGAACTCCCGGCGGGCCAGCGGATCGAGCGCGGCCACCGGTTCGTCCAACAGCAGCACCTCGGGGCGCTTGCCCAGGGCAAGGGCCAGCGCGATCTGGGCCCGCATGCCTCCCGATAGGTTCTCGATGCGTCGGTCCATCGGGATGGCCAGGCTGGCCAGCCGGTCCCGGACCAGCGTCTCGTCCCATCGCGGGTTCAGGTGCACGCCCAGCGCGAGATGGTCAGCGGCGGTCCATCGGCGATACAACGGCACCTCCTGGGCCAGGTAGCCGATGCCACCCAGGAACTCGGTGTCGTCGACCGGCTGGCGGCCGGCCACCCGGGCATCGCCGGCCGAGGGTCGACTGAGGCCAGCCAACAGGCGCATGAGGGTTGTCTTGCCGGCGCCGTTGGCTCCGACAAGGCCCGAGACGCGCCCGACGGGTACCTCGATGGAGCAGTGCTGAAGTGCCCATGCCGAGCCGTACCGCTTGCCCAGGTCCTCGGTCTCCACCGCCAGAGCGCTCACGCCGTCTCCTCACCCATTTTGGCGTAGAGCGCCTCGCGTACCATGGCCTCGATGGAGCGATCGTCCAGACCGGCGCTTCGCGCCTTCTGGATCCAACGGTCCAGGCTCCGCGCCAGGCCGGCCTGCGCGCCCGGCGGAGGCCCAGGCGGACGGCGCAACACGAAGGTACCGGCCCCGGGGCGCCCCTCGACGAGGCCCTCGCGTTCGAGCTCGCGGTAGCCCTTGAACACGGTGTTGGGGTTGATGGCCAACAGGGTCACCACCTCCTTGACCGTCGGGAGCTGGTCACCAGGTCCCAGGACACCTGCCACCAACGCCTGGCGGACTTGCTCGGCGATCTGCAGGTACGGCGGCACCCCTGACCGGGCGTCCAACCGCAGAGCGATCACCCAACCATCAAATCACTAGGCATATAGTGATATGATCATCCCGGATCCGATTCGTCAACCCCGCCTCTGGGTCAGGATGACCAGCACTCGAAGTTCCATCAAGGTGGCGACCCGACACTCGACGACCGTCGTCGCGCCGATCCGTCGACGACCCGAGTCCGTCGGCGGGGAGGTCGACTGATACGTGGAGGCCACCCTCAGGTAGCGGTTCGGCGCGGATGTGGTCTCCGTGGGGCGGTGACCATGGAGGCGACCATGGGAGTGCGCCCTCGGCACGACTCGAACATGCGACCGTCGGATGAGAAGAAGGTCAAGGCCGTTCTGGCCGGGTACAGGTGTTTCTCAGCCGGTCTGAGCTGGCTGGTCAGCGGGCTGCTTGTGGAACGGTCAAGACCCAGCGAGCACCGGCGAGAGGCCGGGTGGCGACATGGGTTCTTGTCCGCGAGCGTTCGACCGTCGGATTCCCAACCGACGGTCAGTCCCGCCCTGTCGAGCGCTGCCACCGGGGATCGCCGGGACACCGCGTCTCGTCGCTCCCGGAGTCCTTGGGACATGTTGGGACCCAGGTTGGGATGTCCCACGATCGGCGAATGACGGCGACCGACCCCGGGGCGGCAACTCGCCGGTCACTGCGGTGGTGGCGTTGGGCCCGGTAGTCGTCGACCAGGCCCGTGTTGATCGCCAGCGTCCGTCGTCACCCTTCTGGCCCCGGAGTCGTCCTCGGTTCGCGGCGGTGCGCAGGGCGCCCTCCGACAGCTCGTCGGTGGCGAGGGCCGCCAGCGGCACGAGCCGGTTCGGCCCGGCGACGGCAGGGACGATGAACCGGTAGAGGTTGTCGAGAACCGCTCGGGCCAGCAGCTCTCCGAGCGGCCCGGCGTCGCCCGCGTCGGCGGATCGCAGGGCAGCGAGATAGCGGCCGCGGTCGCGTTTGTAGATGATCGCCGGGGCGTAGCCGAGACGGACGAGCATCAGGTTCAGCAGGAGGCGACCGGCTCGACCGTTGCCGTCGAGGAAGGGGTGGATCCGCTCGAACGAGGCGTGAGCGACGGCCAGGGCCTCGGTCGGGCGATCACCTCCCGAGGCCACGCCCAGCTCGCCGAGCCAAGCAGCAACGGCGGCGGGCACCTCGACCCACGAGGGTGGGACCATTCCCCGACCGAAGGGCTCGATGTCGTGTTCTCGGAAGCTTCCGGGTGTCTCGCGATCGGTTGCATTCGGATGCGGCGCCACCCCCCAGACGGGGCCGAGAGCCATCTCATGGACGTGTCGGCACCTCGGTGAGCTTGAGCAGTTGCCCGTCGGTCCACGCTCCGGGCTCAAGCGCCTGGCCGTACACCCAGTGAGCGGCGTCGGCGTAGCCCTGGACCTCCATGTACTCCTGCAGATCCTTGTTCCCGACGGCCAAGCCCTCGGCCAGGAGCCGTTCAACCTGCTTCATCACCAGCGTGTTGCCCTCGATGGCGGTGGAGCGATGGGCCTCCTGGTGCCAGATCGCAGTCCAGATCCCCTCCGCCTCCAACGGGCTGGGCAGGCCACCCATGCGCTCGCGGAGCTCAGCGAACGCGGCGTCGAGATTGGCGTAGATCTGCACCCGGCTCGGTCGTCCCGCCACGGATCCTCCAAGTCGTACGGCTGGGGCAGAAGAACCGTACCGTACAACTCCGAAGTTGCGCGAGCAACGCGGAATTGACCGTACCGTACGACTCTCCAACCGGATGCTCTCAGCGACTGGCCAGGCTTCCCTGGGGGCTACTCAGCAGACAGCTTGGAACGCATCTCGAGTCGGCTCACGGTCGAGCATCGCCAGGCACCGCTCGGGATGGAGCTCGCGCATGCCGTTCTGGGACTTCTTCGCCTTGGTGACCGCCATGTCCCATAGCCAACCACGCCCGGGTCGGTCATGGGTTTCTCCATGGGCTTTTTCGACCGGAGAAGTTCCGAAGTCTCCGATCCCTTGTGGGAGTGGCGCCCTCGGCACGACTCGAACGTGCGACCGTCGGATTAGAAGTCCGATGCTCTATCCATCTGAGCTACGAGGGCCGGTGGCGGCTCCCCCGCGGCGCTCTCCGAGACGTCGGGTGCCGTCGGGTGCGGACTCGATCCGCGCCAAGAGGCTAGTCGGCGCTCTGCCCGAAGCCAGAGAGGGATTCCCGCCAACCTTCGAGCGGCGGCCCAGAGGTTCCGGCTGATCTCCTGCATGACACGCCGGGTACCGCAGTTGTCGCACAGAGGTTTGAGGCGCCGCCGTCGCCGCCGACCCGAAGCCGGCCGTCGGGGAAATAGTTCGAACGACCGGGTATGAGTGAGGACTCACTCAGATAGGGTGGGGGGATGCCGTCTTCACCCACCAGCCTCGACCAGGACAACGGCGTGGTCGCCGGCGCGGACGATCCCCACCCCCACCATCGCCATCGCGCCGCCCCCCTACCGCCCACGGAGCGCCGGGCCACCATCGTCTCGGCCACCATCCCGCTGCTGATCGAGCACGGCTCCAACCTCACCACCCGCCAGATCGCCGACGCCGCCGGCATCGCCGAGGGCACCATCTTCCGGGTCTTCCCCGACAAGGAGTCGCTCATCGACGCCGCGCTGGAGACCGCCATCGATCCCGGGCCCACCGATCTGGCCCTGGGCACCATCGACCGGGCCCTGCCCCTGGAGGCCCGCCTGGAAGCGGCCGCCGAGATCATCCAGCGCCGCGTCGCCTCCATCTGGCAGCTCATGGCTGCAATCGGTCGCACCAAGCCCAGCCATCAGGCGGGCGCTGGCAAGGTCAGCCGGCCACCCGACAGCGCGGCCCTGGCCGAGTTGTTCGAGCCGGATCGCGACCGGTTGCGCCGCGATCCAGCCACCTGCGCCAAGCTCTTCCGCGGCGTCATCTTCTCCGGCAGCCACCCGGCCCTGGCCGAGGAGCCGCTGGCCCCGACCGAGATCGTTTCGATCTTCCTCGACGGCGTGCGCGGTACCGACCATTCGACCCCAAAGGCCGGCCGGTGCTGATCCGCCTGTTCAAGACCTACTTGCTGCCCTACCGCAAGCTGCTGCTGGCCGTGGTCGGCCTCCAGTTCATCCAGGTGATGTGCACGTTGCTGTTGCCCACGCTCAACGCCGACATCATCGACAAGGGCATCCTCAAGAACAACACCGGCTACATCATGCGGATGGGCGCGATCATGCTCGGCGTCACCCTGGTCCAGGTCGTGTTCGCCATCTGGGCCACCTACTACGGCGCCAAAGCGGCCATGGCCTTCGGCCGCGACGTGCGCGGCGGCCTGTTCCACCGCGTCACCGGCTACTCGGCCCAGGAGGTGGGCCACTTCGGGGCCCCCTCGCTGATCAACCGCATCACCAACGACGTGACCCAGGTCCAGATCCTGGTGGTGATGCTGTGCACCCTGTTCGTGGCCGCCCCCATCACCTTCGTGGGCGGCACCATCCTGGCCGTGCACGAGGACGGCGCCCTGTCGCTGATCCTGGTGGCGGCCATCCCCCTGCTGGTGATCCCGATGGGCCTGGTCATCTCCAAGATGGTCCCCCAGTTCCAGCTCATGCAGGAACGCATCGACCGGGTCAACCAGGTCCTGCGCGAACAGATCACCGGCATGCGGGTGGTCCGGGCCTTCGTCCGTGAGCCCGAGGAGGTCGAGCGCTTCGGGTCGGCCAACGGCGACCTGACCGCCACCTCGCTGCGGGCCGGGCGGCTGATGGCCTACATGTTCCCCATCGTGCTGCTGGTCCTGAACGTGTCCAGCGTGGCCGCGGTGTGGCTGGGTGGCTATCGCATCGGCAGCGGCCAGATGCAGGTCGGGGCCCTCGTCGCCTTCCTGACCTACCTGGTGCAGATCCTGATGGCCGTGATGATGGCCACCTTCGTGGCCGTGCTCTGGCCGCGGGCCGCGGTGTGCGCGGTGCGCATCGAAGAGGTGCTCGACACCGAGTCGTCGGTGGTCACCTCCCCCGACGCCATCGGTGACCTGCCCACCTCGGGCAACCTCGAACTTCGAGGTGTCGGGTTCCACTACCCCGGCGCCGAAGCCCCCGTGCTCACCGACATCACCCTGACCGCCCGGCCGGGCCAGACCACCGCCATCATCGGCAGCACAGGGTCGGGCAAGACCACCCTGTTGAACCTCATCCCCCGGCTGTTCGACGCCACCGAGGGCAAGGTGATGGTCGATGGGTTCGACGTGCGCGACCTCGAGCCCGAGCTGCTGTGGAGCCACATCGGCCTGGTCCCCCAGAAGCCCTTCCTTTTCTCGGGCACGGTCGCCTCGAACCTGCGCTACGCCGATCCCGAGGCCACTGACGAGCAGCTGTGGCACGCCCTCGAGGTGGCCCAGGCCCGCGACTTCGTGGCCGCCATGCCCGGCGGGCTCGACGCCCCCATCACCCAGGGCGGTTCCAACGTGTCGGGCGGCCAACGCCAGCGTCTGGCCATCGCCCGCGCCGTGGTCCGCCAACCCGGCATCTACCTGTTCGACGACTCCTTCTCGGCCCTCGACCTGGCCACCGACGCCCGTCTGAGGGCCGCCCTGGCCCCGGTGGTGGCCGAGGCCACGGTGCTGATCGTGGCCCAACGGGTGTCCACCATCATGAACGCCGACCAGATCCTGGTGCTCGAGGACGGCCACGAGGTCGGCCTGGGCACCCACCGCGAGCTGTTGGCCGACTGTCCCACCTATGCCGAGATCGTGGCCTCCCAGCTGACGGTGCAGGAGGCGGCATGAGCGACGAAGACGATCGGATCCCCAAGAAATCCCCGGCCGCCGAGGCCCGGGGATTCGGTGGCCCTCGCATGGGCGCGGCGGCCATGCCCGTGGAGCGCTCCGAGAACTTCAAGAACTCGAGCCTGCGCCTGGCCGCCCAGCTGAGCCCCGAACGACTGGGCATGATCCTGGTCTTCGTGCTGGCCGTGGTCAGCGTGTTCCTCTACGTGCTCGGCCCCAAGATCCTGGGCAACGCCACCAACATCATCATCGCCGGGGTGCGAGCCCGACCGGCATCAACTACACCAACCTGCGCAACACCCTGCTGCTGGCGCTCGGGCTGTATGTGGTCTCGGCCGTCCTGTCCTATCTCCAGTCCTATCTGCTGGCCGGGGTCGTGCAGCGCTCGATGCACCGGCTGCGGGCCGAGGTGGAGGACAAGCTGAACCGCCTGCCCCTCGGCTACATCGACCGCCAGCCCCGCGGAGACCTGCTCAGCCGGGTCACCAACGACATCGACAACGTGGCCCAGAGCCTGCAACAGACCCTCAGCCAGATGCTCACCTCGGTGCTGACCATCGCCGGCGTGATGATCATGATGTTCACCATCTCGCCGCTGCTGGCGACGATCGCGGTGCTCACCATCCCGGTGTCGCTGATGACCATCAAGTACATCGCCCGGCGATCCAAGAGCCGCTTCGTCGACCAGTGGACCCACACCGGCACCCTCAACGCCCAGGTCGAGGAGGCGTTCACCGGTCACGCCCTGGTCAAGGTGTTCGGGCGCCAGCGCGACGTCGAGGCTCGTTTCAACGAGAAGAACGAGGAGCTGTTCCAGGCCAGCTTCGGCGCCCAGTTCATCTCCGGCATCATCCAGCCGGCCATGACCTTCCTGGGCAACCTGAACTACGTGATCATCGCCGTGGTCGGTGGCCTGCGGGTTGCGTCGGGCCAACTCAGCATCGGCGACATCCAGGCCTTCATCCAGTACTCCCGCCAGTTCACCCAGCCCATCACCCAGCTGGCGTCGATGGCAAACGTCCTGCAATCGGGCATCGCCTCGGCCGAGCGGGTGTTCGAGCTGCTCGACGCCGAGGAGCAGAGCCCCGACGACCTCGTCCCCCTGACGGACGAGACCCCCAAGGGTCGAGTCGAGTTCGATCATGTGCGGTTCTCCTACGATCCCGAGAACCCGCTGATCGAGGACCTGTCGCTGGTGGCCGAGCCGGGCGAGACCGTGGCCATCGTGGGCCCCACCGGGGCCGGCAAGACCACCCTGGTCAACCTCATCATGCGCTTCTACGAGCTCGATGGCGGCGCCATCCGCCTCGACGGGCGCGACATCTCGAAGATGGCTCGGCGCGAGTTGCGCTCGAACATGGGCATGGTCCTGCAGGACACCTGGCTGTTCGGCGGTACGGTGCGCGACAACATCGCCTACGGCAACCTCGACGCCACCGAGGCCCAGATCCGCGAAGCCGCCCGAGCCACCTATGTGGACCGCTTCGTCCACTCCCTGCCCGACGGCTACGACACCGTGCTCGACGACGAGGGTGGGACCGTCAGCGCCGGAGAGAAGCAGCTGCTGACCATCGCCCGGGCCTTCCTGGCCAACCCGACCATCCTGATCCTGGACGAGGCCACCAGCTCGGTGGACACCCGCACCGAGGTGCTGATCCAGCAGGCCATGGCTGCCCTGCGGTCGAACCGGACCAGCTTCGTGATCGCCCATCGCCTGTCCACCATCCGCGACGCCGACATCATCCTGGTCATGGAGCACGGCCAGATCGTCGAGCAGGGCAACCACGTCGAACTGCTGGCGGCCGGAGGGCCCTATGCCAACCTCTACAACGCCCAGTTCGCGGCGGCCGCCACCGAGGTGGTCTGACCGCTCAACCCGTGCGGAGGCCCGCGCCCGGTGCCCTATGCTGATGCTCCGCCTGGTGGCCGTAGCTCAGTTCGGCAGAGCGCCGCGTTGTGGTCGCGGATGTCGCGGGTTCAAATCCCGTCGGTCACCCCACACCGGGGCGGCTGCCCGTTCGTTTCCCGAAGGGGCAGCCGCCGCCGCATCTGCGAACCGGTGTCAGCGGGAGCGCTCGGCTCAGGTAGGGTGACCATCCAACGCGCGCCTCTAGCTCAATTGGCAGAGCATCGGACTCTTAATCCGCAGGTTCTGGGTTCAAGTCCCAGGGGGCGTACCAAGCAGGACAAGGGATCGGAGCCATCCCACCCCACCGAGATCTGGTTCCATCCCACGCAAATCCCACGCCGTCACAGTTCGGCTCTAGGCTGTCTCACCATGCGAGGTGGGATGCGGGAGCGGTCGCCGGGCGTGTGGGAGGTCCGAGCCGAGACCGGCCGGGACCCGATCACGGGTCGTCGCCGCCAGGTCAGCCGGACAGTCCGTGGCACGAAGCGCGATGCGGAGCGCACGCTCAACGCCCTGAGCGCCGAGGCGGACCAGGGCGCGCTCGTCGGCACCGAGGCCACGCTCAAACAGCTCACCGACCGATGGATCGCTCAGGTCGAGAACGACCTCAGCCCCACCACCGTCCGCGGCTATCGCGGCCTGCTCGACAATCGGATCATCCCGGCCCTCGGCACCAAGCAGGTGCACCGCATCCGCACCGACGAGCTCGACCGCTTCTACTTGGCCCTGGTCAACGAGGAGCACTTGGCGCCCGCGACAGTCCGACAGATCCACGCGGTGATCCGTCGAGCTCTGCGCCAGGCCGTCCGGTGGGGGTGGATCAGCACCAACCCGGCGGCCAACGCCAGCCCGCCGAGAGTCCCGCGCTCCGAGATCACGCCACCCGACGTCGACCAAGTGATGAAGCTCCTCGCCTACGCCAACGAGGCCGACCCCGCCTTCGGGCGACTGCTCCACCTCGCGGCCACCACCGGCGCCCGGCGAGGTGAGCTGTGCGCCATCCGGTGGCGAGACATCGACGCGGAGAGCCAGACGCTCACGATCTCCCACTCGATCGTCGAAGTCCCGGGCGGGCTGGCTGAGAAGGACACCAAGACCCACGCGGCGCGGCGAATCGCGCTCGACGAGGGCACGCTTGCCGTGCTGGCCGAGCAGCGAGCGCATGTCGAGCACCTAGCCGACGCAGCCAAGGTGGAGCTGGCCGCGGACGCGTACGTGTTCTCTCCCGAACCGGATGGACGTCAACCCTGGTTCCCCACTTCTTTCACCCACCGCTTTGAGGCGGTCCGCAAGCAGGTCGGCCTCAACCATGTTCGCCTCCATGACCTGCGACATTTCGCCGCCACCCGGCTCATCGCCGCTGGCGTGCCCGTCCGGACGGTGTCCGGCCGACTCGGCCATGCCAACCCGTCGACCACCCTGACCGTGTATGCGCACTTCCTCGAGGCCAGCGACCAGGCCGCCGCGGCAGTGATGGGCGGACTGCTCACCGCTCCCACGACGACCGACGAGGCCTGACGGCACGGACGTCCACCGTCACCCGAGGTCGGCAGAAGACCCTCCTATGCTCTCGACGTGGCGCGGCGAAGATGGCGGGACTACCGGACGGCGACGAACCGTCGTCCGGTCAAGGAATTCATCGACTCCCTGACCGACGGCGACGCCGCGGCGGTGGTCGCCGCCATGAAGGATGTGCAACTCGAGGGTCTGGTCGCGGCGCGTCACCTCCGAGGCGACATCTACGAGGTGCGTGCCGAAGGCGACCGGCAGGCCTACCGCGTGCTCTTCGCGACGGAGGGTCGCTCCGGGCAGATCCTGCTCGCGCTCGAGGGGATTTCGAAGAAGACTCAGAAGACACCAGCCACCGTGATCCGCCTGGCCGAGCGCCGCCTGGCCGACTGGCGCAGACGAGGTTCCCACGCGTCCTGATATCATCAACGGTATCTCATTCATGAGGTCGAGAGGCAGGTAGCGCGAGTGTCCGATCCGGACTTTCTCGACGAGATGATCGTCGAGCGAACCGAACAGAATCCCGAGTTCCCCGAACTCGTCGAGGCAGCTATCCGCCGACGAGCCCTGCTCAGAGATCTCACCGAGAAGCGCTCATCGGCGGGCCTCTCCCAGACCGCGGTGGCCGACGGATGGGCACATCGCAATCCGCGGTGGCCAGGCTCGAATCCGCAGACGTGGACGCCAAGCTCTCGACGATCGAGCGCTACGCAGCCGCCGTCGGCCAACGGGTCGAATTCCACCTGACCGCGGATCATCCGCGCATCCACCACGCGGGCTGATCGACTGAGAAGACAAGGGCTACGACTCGACAGAGGGTGATCCGCCGCGTTGAAGAATCGGGGCTGGTCGATCGCGGCCATCGCCCGCCACACCGGCCGGGACCGCAAGACGATCCGGGCTTACTTGAACGGCGACCGCGAGCCCGGGGTCCGAGCGAAGCTCGAGCCGGACCCGTTTGACCGGTTCGAGGCGTACGTGCGCCAGCGCTTCGTGGATGACCCGCATGTGTGGGCCACGGTCCTGTTCAACGAGGTCGTCGGCCTCGGCTACGACCGGGCGTATCCGACGTTCACCCGCCAGCTCCGGGCCCGGGCTCTGCGCCCGCACTGCGAGCCGTGCGCGTCGTCGAACGGGCGGGCGCACGTCGACATCGAGCACCCGCCGGGTGAGGAGGTGCAGTGGGACTGGCTCGAGCTCGACGACACGCCGTGGGGCGCCAAGGCCTACGTGTTGGTGGGTGCGCTGTCGCACTCGGGTCGGTTCCGGGTGTGGTTCTCCGAGGCCGACGACCAGGCGCATCTCGTGGTCGGGATCGACGAGATCCTGCGCCGCTTGGGCGGCACCGCGAAGCGCTGGCGGGTCGATCGGATGGCGACGGTCATCAAACCCGGCACCAGTCAGGTCCAGCGCAGCTTCGTGCCCGTGGCGAAGCACTACGGCGTCGGGGTCGATCCGTGCCCGCCTCGGCACGGCAACCGCAAGGGCGTGGTCGAGAAGAACATCCACTACCTCACCCAGCGGTGGTGGCGCAGCGCCCGCGTCGCGTCGCCGGCCGAAGCGCAGGCGAGCGTCGGACCGGTTCCGCTGCTGGCGTTGCCGGACGCGCCGTTCCCCGCCGAGGTGATCGTCGTGCGCACCGTCGCCGCCAACGCCCTGGTGTCGTTGTGGGGCAACCGCTACTCGGTCCCGCCCGGTCTCGTCGGCGGCCACGTCCAGATCCGCTGGCGCCTCGGCGCCGAGACGATCGAGCTGCGCGCCGCGGGCGCCGTCGTCGCGACCCACACGCTCGCCCCGCGAGGCGCGCAACGCACCGTGCGGCTCCCCGAGCACACCCAGGCGTTGGAGAACGTCGTGTTCGGCGCGTTCAACACGGACCGGCCGTGTCGGCGCAAGGTCAACCGGCCACCCTCCGACGCCGCCTTGGTGCTGGCCGCCGAACTGCTCGGTGACCGCGGCGCCGACCCGGTGATCGACCTCGACATCTACCGCCGAGCCATCGACGGGCAGGACGTGGGATGAGCGCCACCGACACCGCCTACCAGCAGCTGCGGTCCCATCTCACCTACCTCAAGCTGAGCGCCGCCGCCGAAGCCTCCCCGGCCATCTCGACCAGGCGTTGCAGGCCAAGGCCACCCACACCGAGTTCCTCGAACAGCTCCTCGCCGTCGAGGTCGCCGCCGTCGAAGCCCGCCGCCACGCCGGGCTGTTGCGGTTCGCGAACTTCCCGGCCCCGTGGCGGCTCGAGGACTTCGACTTCTCCGCCCAACCCTCCATCGACCCCGCCCTGCTCCGTGATCTCGCCACCTGCCGGTTCGCCGACGACGCCACCAACGTCCTGTTCATCGGCCCGCCCGGCGTCGGCAAGACCATGCTCGCCATCGCCCTCGGCCACGCCGCCGTCGACGCCGGGCTGCGCACCTACTACACGACCGCCGCCGACCTCGCGGCGCGCTGTCGCAAGGCGGCGGTCGAAGGCCGCTGGGCGAACACGATGCGGTTCTTCAACGGCCCCAGCGTGCTCATCGTCGACGAACTCGGCTACCTGCCCATGCCGGCCGAGGACGCCAACGCGCTCTTCCAGGTCATCTCGCAGCGCTACCTCGCGGCTCGATCATCCTCACCACCAACCGCGGCGTCGGCGCCTGGGGCGACATCTTCGCCGACACCACCGTCGCCGCCGCCATGCTCGACCGGCTCCTCCACCGCTCGGTCGTGCTCAACATCACCGGCGACAGCTACCGCCTCCGCGCCCACCGCGCCCGCACCAAGCAACTCACGAAGGGAACCGACACCTAGAATCCACCCACACCCGGGTGGGGAACTTCGATGAGCAAACCTGGGGAATTTCGGCGAGCGGCGTCACCGTTGCATACCTGGTGCCCTGCTTGCCTTGATCCCTGCTTGTTCACGCCAGTCAGGCATAAAGACCTGAAGGGTCGGTGGCGTTCAACGGGTCGCCTTCGACGTACCCGTACGCACTCCTCGTCAACGCGTTAAGGGGGTCTCGGGTGAGGAAGGTGGCGGTGGTGGGGTCGTAGAAGCGGTGGGTGAGGTATTTGAATCCGCCGCAATCCCTGCTATGCCTCACCGTAGGAGTCGACTGACCAGCAGCAACATCACAATCCCGAATGTCACACCAACGGTAATGGCCTGAGCACGGCGAGCGCTTGGATCTACCGCAGTTACCAGCGAGCTTGTGCTCCGCTGATCACTTCTCTCGCGTAGCGCGTCTAGCTTCTCGGCGACCTCGTCAGGGAACGTCTTTCTTCCCTTTGCCAAGTCCATGTTATTGGCCTGAACTGCCCACACCGTAACCCCACCACCCAACCGAAGGTTGACGGTGAGGAAGGCGCCTGTCTGAAGGCTTTCGACGTCCTTCCAGGCGATCCTCCGCGTTGAAAATGGATTTACAACGACAAGCCCGAAGGACGATCCTATGAGGCGACTGTAGACGTAAGCGCGGTACAAGATGTATATGATGATTGAGGTTAGGCAAACAACAACGATCGTGGCCAGCAACCAACCGCTACCATAGAAACTCAACGCAAGAAGTAACCCCATTAGCCCGAAAACGCCAGAGAAGGCGACGAACGCCTTCGGGTTGAGATCGTTTCGGCAAACCAGCGGATCAACGGGGTCCATCAGGATGCCATCCTTAGCAGCAGCTCGGCGATGATCCGGCAAGCGGTAGGACAGTCCCCGCGGACGCGCCGGTAGCGGTTCCGAGAAGCTTGCCTAGAGGAGTTACAGCCGCCTGATCAGCGGCGTAACCGAATGGGAGCCCGAAAGCACCTATCAATTCATCGGCACCGAACGCTCCCCATGCCCCGCCGGATGTGCAGGCACGGTCTGCGTCCACGATTCCTCCTGCTGAGGCGATGGCCACGACCAATGGAGCGCATAAACCAAAGGTGATTCCGGTGCACGCCACCGCACCAGCGCCCCCCGCGACCACGACGAGGACTTTCGTCAACAAGGGGTGCCGCTTGGCGATGCTAATGCAACTGCCAGACTTGCTGAATGGATTGTTGAGCAGAGTCCGCTTCCTTCGCTCGCCTGCTGTTGGTTGTGTTCCTTGGCTTGTTCGGCGCAGGATTTGCCGGCGTTGACGCCGATGCCGGATGTGTCGCAGTGCCAGCCCATCATGCCGGCCGGGTCGGTGTTGTTGAGCGGGTCACCTTGCACGTATCCGTAGGTTGATCTGCGTGGCCGCCTCGAGGGGGTCTCGGGTGAGGAAGGTGGCGGTGGTGGGGTCGTAGAAGCGGTGGGTGAGGTATTTGAATCCGCCGCAATCCCTGCTATGCCTCACCGTAGGAGTCGACTGACCAGCAGCAACATCACAATCCCGAATGTCACACCAACGGTAATGGCCTGAGCACGGCAAGCGCTTGGATCTACCGCAGTTACCAGCGAGCTTGTGCTCCGCTGATCACTTCTCTCGCTTTTCACACGTCTAGCTTCTCGGCGACCTACGTTAGCAGGGAACGTCTTTCTTCCCTTTGCCAAGTCCATGTTATTGGCCTGAACTGCCCACACCGTAACCCCACCACCCAACCGAAGGTTGACGGTGAGGAAGGCGCCTGTCTGAAGATTGTCGACATCCTTCCAGGCGATCCTCCGCGTTGAAAATGGATATTAAAACGGTAAGCCCCCAAGCCGATGCTACGAGGCGACTGTAGATGTGAGACCCGGTGCAAGATGTAGATGACAAGGGATGTGATGCAAACAACGAGGATCGAGGCCCACCACCCGCTGCCGTATGCTGGCTCTTCGCGGATGAGCGGGGTGTAGGGGTCCCTGGCGCGTAGCAGGGGCCCTGCGAGCTTGGCGGTGTCTAACGTCGTCGAGCCCGAGGTGCCCCTGCTGTGTTCAACGCTACCGCGCGCGTGCGAGGTGTTGGTCGGTCTTCCCGCGGTGAACGTGTTGGAGGTCGTCGAGCCGTTGTCGTTGGACCGGCGCCTGGTGGTCACCGTCGAGTCGATCATCGAGGACCCGGTATGTGCGACCTGTGGTGAGCGGGCGTGGGTGAAGGACCGGCCGGTCGTCGAGCTGGTGGACCTGACGTGCTTCGGGCGGCCGGTGACGTTGCGGTGGCGCAAGCACCGGCTCTTGTGCCCGCGGAACTGGTGCAGGCAGGGATCGTGGACCCATGAGGATCCGGCGATCGCGGCGCCCCGGCTGTCGCTCACGGATCGGGCCGGGCGGTGGGCGACTATCCAGGTCGGCCGGGCCGGTCGGGCCGTGTCTGATGTGGCGGCCGAGCTCGGTGCCTGCTGGCATGCGGTCAACGACGCGGTGATGGCCTATGGGGCGGCGTTGCTCGACGCCGATGTGGACCGGGTCGGTGTCGTCGCCGCGCTGGGCGTCGATGAGGTGCTGTTCGCCCGGTTGGGGCGGTGGCGGACCCAGGCGTGGTCGACCTCGATCGTCGATGTCGCCGCCGGTCAGCTCCTCGACGTGATCGAGGGCCGCTCCTCGGGCGGGCTCTGCGCCTGGCTGTCGGCGATGCCCGAGGTGTGGCGCGACGCGATCTGTTGGGCGGTGCTGGACCTGTCGGGGCCGTGGCGCCTGGCGTTCGACACGATGCTGCCCGCCGCGGTCCAGGTCGCCGATCCGTTCCATCTGGTGAAGCTGGCCAACCAGCGTCTCGACGAGGTCCGCCGCCGGGTCCAGAACGAGACCCTGGGCCACCGCGGCCACAAGAACGATCCGCTGTATCGGTCCCGCCGGCTGTTGACCCGAGCCGACGAGCGCCTCGAGGAGCGGGGCCGCTCGAAGCTGATGGGCCTGCTCGACGCCGGCGACCCCAGAGGCGAGGTCCGCACCGCCTGGCACGCCAAGGAGACCGTCCGCTCGATCTACAACATCGCGGATCCCGACCTGGCCGGCGAGTACGTCGACCGGCTCGGCCACGACCTCCAAGACCGTGACTGCCCGCCCGAGATCCGCCAACTCGGCCGCACGATCGTCCGATGGGCTGACCAGATCGCTGCGTGGCACCACGGGCGGGTGACCAACGGGCCCACCGAAGCGGCCAACAACCTGATCAAGCGAGTGAAGCGAGTGGCGTTCGGGTTCCGACGGTTCGCCCACTACCGGATCCGAGCCCTGCTCTACGCCGGCAAGCCGGACTGGGACCTACTCGCGACGGTCACACCCCGCTGAGACGCGAAGCGCCCGTATGCTGCCAGTGTGAGGAGTAGCCCCATCAGTCCGAACACGGCACAACCGCCGGCGAACAGCTTCGGGTTTATGTCATTTCGGTAGGCCGTCGGCTCAATCTTGTCCATCAGGAGATGATCGCTTAGCAGCAGCTTGGCGATTCCCCGGCAAGCGGTAGGAGAATCCCGCGGATGCGCCCGTTGCTGATCCGAATAGCTTGCCTAGAGGAGTTACAGCCGCTTGGTCGGCGGCGTAACCGAACGGGAGCCCGAAAGCGCCGATAAGTTCATCGGCGCCAAACGCCCCGACTGCCCCGCCGGCAGTGCAGGCACGGTCCGCATCGACAAGTCCGCCCGCCGAGGCGGTGCCCATGATCAGTAGGCCGCAGGCACCAAAGGTGAGTCCGGTACACACGATGCGCCAGTCCCACCCGCGACCACGATGAGCACCTTCACCAACAAGGGGTGCTGCTTGGCAATGCTAATGCAACTGCCAGACTTGCTGAATGGATTGTTGAAACAGAGTCCGCTTCCTTCGCTCGCCTGCTGTTGGTTGTGTTCCTTGGTTTGTTGGGCGCAGGATTTGCCGGCGTTGACGCCGATGCCGGATGTGTCGCAGTGCCATCCCATCATGCCGTCGGGGTCGGTCCCGTCGAGTGGGTCGCCGTCGACGTAGCCGTACACGCTCCCGGTCATCGCGTCGAGCGGATCCCTACTGGTGAATTGGCCGGTGGTGGGGTCGTAGAAACTCGTCGACCCGACGTTGCGCCGGCCCGAAACGGGCCCGGCACCCGATGTGACCTGGGGTTTCGCGGCTCTGACCGCCCGAGGGCCGGCCCGGCAGGACCCGCAACGCGCGGACACGTGCTTCTGGCGACAGCCGCTACCGCCGCGACGACACCTCCGGCCGGGGTGGCGCTGGTCGCGGTGCAGGATCTGGGTGGCCGGTGCGGTCACGAAACCAGTCTCGCACCCCCGGGGGCACGGGTGACGGCCGCGGGGCCGACAGCGGGCCCGTGAGGTCACCACAGGCCCATGCCGAGCCCTGCCCGATCCGCACGCCTTCCGATCGCCCCACGACGACACGGGGGCTGCCAGGGTCAGCAAGGCCGTAGACCAACCCCCTCGGTCCGCCTTGGCCCTTCTACCTACCGTAGACAAAGATGTGCAAGCCCCAGAGGATAAGAACAGCTCCAAGAAATCTGTTAACCCAGATGCGGACCGGCGATCCCTTTCGCCACGGCAACGTGCGCTGATGGCGAACCGATGCCACCATTTCAGCGATGGGTCGACTCATGGCAATAAGCGCACCGCCGAGGGCAACGAACAGAAGCCCACCAGGCTGCATATCACCAGATATGATGACTAAACCACTTTCCCCATCCGTTCCAGCCCTGTGCCGGAACAGTCTGCGTTTGCCCACCATAAAGTCCGATTCCGAACAGAGGAGAGTAGCCACCGCTGAATGAGGCACTGCTTCCATCGTTCGTGGTACCCACACCGAAATTGCCGCCATCCCCAAATCCGCCACCGAACTCCGCAGCGCATGGATCCTGATCCTTCGGCAACACAGTATTGAAGCCGATCGAGATACCGCCGGTGGAGATGCCCCAGCCCCCCGTTGTACGCCACCAGCTACCGTCCTGATAGGTCACCTGCGGGCCACACTTTACGAGGCAGGGCTCGGCCAACGTCAAGGTGAGATGCTGATCGAGCCAGGTGGCCGTGGAGCTCGTTGCCCTCCTGACCGGGTGGCCGACGTCGTTGCTAGCTGTGTTGCCAACGTGGCAGGCAGTGTCGCGGATCCTTCCCAGGATGCCCGAGTGGTGACCGCACAGGCCGTTGGGGTCTGTCTCGTCAAGAGGGTCGTTGTCGACGTACCCGTACGGGCTGCGTGTGGTCTGTTCGAGTGGGTCCCTGCTGAGGAACGTGCCGGTGGTGGGGTCGTAGAAGCGGGCGTGGTTGTATTGGTAGCCGGTTTCGGTGTCGGTGTAGTTGCCGGCGTATTGGTAGGGGGTGGTGGCGCTGCCGGTGGTGTTGGTGGTTTGGCCGTAGGGGTTGTAGGTGTAGGTGGCGATGGTGGTGCCGGTGGTGTTGGTGAGCGCGGTGTGGAGCCGAGCTGGTCGTGGTGGAGGTAGTAGGTGGAGCTGTCGGGGTTGATTTGTTCGATGGGGAGGCCGTCAGCTCCCCAGATGTAGTAGGTGGTGGCGCCGCCGGTGGTTTCTTGCAGGGTTTCGGGGAGGGGGTCGGCGGTGTCGGTGGTGTAGGTGGTGGTGCCGGCGGGTCCGGTTTTGGTGGTGCGGGTGCCGTCGCCGTTGTAGGTGTAGGTCCAGGTGGTGGTCGGTGGCGGTGTACCAGCCTTGGATGTCGACGCTGACGGTGAGGGTGGTTGGGCCGAGGCTGGTCAGTTTGATGTTGCCGTCGGTGCCGAGCGGGACGATGGCTTCGATCGACTCGGTCTGACCGTTGTTGTAGATGAGGTTGAGGCCGACGGGGCGGTGCCGGTGGAGGCGGTGACGTCGAGCAGTCCGATCGAGGTGGGGCTGATGACGGTGATGTTGGCCATGACGGCTTTGACCCCGCTGGCGGGGATGGTGGCTTGGCCGGCGACCGTGACGGTGGTGGAGCTGCAGACGGGATCGCCGCGCACGGCGACGGGGTACAGGTCCCGGTCCCGGTGGCGGCGTTGAGGACTCGGACGGGGTCGGTGGGCGCGAACACGTCGCCGGTGGTGGTACCGGTCGAGATCCATCCTTCCACTGAGGCGAGTACGCCGGTGGTGGCGCCGCCGTAGTTAAGAAGGGTGATCTGGCCCGAGGAGGAGACGGGGACGATCTCGAGTCCGGTGCCGTCTTGGGTGCCGGTGTGGGCCACCATCGGGTCCGCGGGGGCGGTGCCGCCGGTCGGGTAGGCGATCAGGGCACCATTGGAGGTGTTGTTGGTGGAGATCATGTTGATCGCCACTGCCGACACGCCCGTGGCGGGGACCCGGCCCGGCCGGTGATCTGCACGGTCAGGGTGCCCAGCGCGGCGATGTCGGTGCATTGGGAGGCGGTGGTCGGGACACGCCCCGGTCTGGCCCGACGAGCCGGTCGGCACGATGGTGGTGGGGTCGGTGGGGGTGAGCTCGCCGCCGGCGGCCACCGACTCGGTGTGGCATACCAGCCTTCCGCGATCACACTTACGTTGGGGCTACCGCCGGATACGGCGATCTTGACCTTGCCGTCGTTCCCAGCTTGGTGATCACCAGGTTCGACATGCCTTGGCCCGACTGGTAGGTGAGATTGGGGGTGGACGGGGCGGTGCCGTCGGACCGGTAGGCGGTGACGGTGCCAGCGGCGGAGGAGCCCGACGCGTAGATGGTCAACGCTACCGCCGACACCCCGACGTCGGGATCCCACCGTCCCGGCCACGGTGACGGTGGCGGTGCCCGACACCGCGGTGCCCGTGTAGATGGTCGTCGGGGCGACCGACGTGTACTGGCCCGAGTCGGCCCGGTCGGTGTTGGGGACCGTGGCCGAGACCAGCCGGTCGGCCTGGTCATAGCCGTAACGCGGAACCGGGCCCTCCGTGGTGGGCACCGACGTGCGGTTCCCGTTGTCGTCATGTCATAGGTGGTGGCGCGGACGCATCCGACGGCGATCGCGAACTCGACACGAAGTCTACCGGTGGCGCCCGGAAGGGGACTGCCAGCACAACTGGTTGGCCAGGTCATAACCCAAGGTCGGTCCGGTGGCGAGGCTGGTCAGATTGTCGGCGGTGTCATACCCGTAGTTCGACGAGCCCGACGGGCTCGACGAACACGCCGAGCTATCCGACACGTTCGACGTCACACTGGACGGGTTCGACCAGCACAACTGGTCGAGTCGAGCTGTACCCGTAGGCATCGGTGGCGTCGCCGGGCATCCCGGTCTGGGACTGGCCCGACAGGGACCCGTCATCGAGTCGGCCGTAGGTGAAGCAGGCGGTGGTGGTCGACCCTTGGGCGTAGGCGATCGGGGACGATCTGGTCGGCGCTGTCGAAGTTGAACGTGTCGATGTTGCCGGTCGAGGTCGGGATAGGTGATGGTGTGCTCGTTGGAGTCGGCGTCGTAGCCGAAGTTGGTGGTGTTGCCGTTCCAGTCGGTCACGCGAGGTCCACCGGCCGTCGTCGTCATAGCCCCGAGTCACACAGCTGTCGTCGGCGTCGAGCAGTTGCCGCCCGGGTAGGAGAGGTTGGTGAGCAGGCCGATGTCGTCGTAGGTGTAGCCAATTGTGTTCGTGGCGCCGTCGGTGGCCGAGGTCATCTCCCCCGCCGAATTCCACGCCCACGACGAGTTGCCGGTCCCGTCGGTCATGGTAACCCGGTTCCCGTAGTCGTCATAGCTCAGGCCAGTCACGGCCGGGGTGACCGTGATCCCGCCGTTGGTGGAGTAGGTGATGCCGGCCAGGTACCCGGTCGTCGGGGCTGTAGCTGTAGGTCGTGCACAACATCGTCGGCGACGTCGCGGCAGTTCCCGCCCGGGCGACTGGTCGGACGTCATGTTGCCGTCGACGTCGTAGCTGTAGCTGGTGGCCCGGGCGTCGGGGTCGACCACCGACTGTCAACTCGCCGAGCGGGTTGTAGTTGTAGGTGGTGGCGTTGCCGGCCCCGTCGGTCTGGGTCTCCAAGGACCCGTCGGGCCAGTAGCCGGTGTGAGTGGTCGAGGCCCCGGGCCGGGTCGGTTTCGAGCTGGCCTGGTCGGCGTCGTCGTACTTGTAGCTCGTCTGTGTTGTTGTTGGCGTCGGTCGGTCGAGGTCGGTGTTGCCGTCGGGGTCAAAGGTCGTCTTAGTGACATTCCCGTTGGGGTCGGTGACCTGGGTGACTTGTCCGAATCGCGTTGGTCAGGTAGTTGTAGGTGTAGGACTGGATGGTGGTGGTCGGGTCGGTGTTGCCCTTCGGGGTCGGTCATTGACTGGATTCGCCCGACAAGTTGTCATAGGACCCAGGTCGTGCTCTTCGTTGAGCGGGGCCGGGTCGGTCATCGAGGCGTCTCGAGCCCGGTCGTGCGGATCGTAGGTGTAGGTGCCAGGTGTTGGTGTCGGGGTCGACCATGGAGGTGACGTCCGTTGGATGCGACGAGTCGGTCATGGTTGTACTGGACCGTTCGAGGTACCTAACGAAGCGCCCGTCTGGGTGTCGATGATCGGTGTGTCCACGCTCGTGACCACGCTCCGGGTGGCCGAAAAGTGTCGTAGCTTGTAGGCGGTCGTCGTCGGGATGCTGATCTGGAATTCGGCGCTGGTCCTGGGTGACGGTCGCATGGCAGGTTCTCGCCGGTGTAGGTGTAGGTGGTCTCCACCCCAGCCCGGTCGGTGGTCGACGCGATGTTGCCGGCGGCGTAGTAGGTGGTCATTGACAACACCGTGTGGTTTTGGTCGGTCACCTGGGTGACACCGGCGGTGACGGGGTCGTACTGGTAGTGCAAGGTCTGAGCCGAGGTGGTCCCGTAACCCTTCGTCTCGGCCTCCATCAGACCGTGCTGGTCGTAGAAGTCGACCGTCACGTTCCCTTTCGGGTCGGTGACCTTGGTGGCGTTGGGGATCGAGGTGTAGTCGAAGTAGGTCCAACGATTGTCCTGGTCGGTCTGCTCGGTGACCCGCCCCGAGCCGTCATAGATATTGGTAACCGTCTTGGCGTCACCGCCCGGGGCCGACTGGTCCGGGTCCTCGATGGTGTGCAACAGATGCCCGCTGTAATAGGTCAAGTTCCAGGTGCCTCCGGCCACATCGGTCACCTGGGTCAGATCGCCGGACGGTGTAGCCATAGTGCGACGGTGCGCCCGGCCGGGTCCGTGATCGAAGTGACGTTCGAACCCGTCCAACACCCGAAGCTGAGCTGTTCGCCGGCCGCGTCCGTAACCGTCGACAGCTTCCCGCTCGAGTAGCGCCAGGGTCGTCGTGTACCCGTCGACGGTCGTAATCGAGGTCAACTGGTCACGACGAGTTGTAGGCGTAGGTGTCCTGTTTGCCGAGCGTCACCATCGTCCATGACCCGTCCGTGTGCTTCACCAGGGAGGCGTCGATCCGCGAGCACGTCCGGGGCATACCCGCCCGCACCGTCGGGAACGAAAGTGATCTGGGCGCCCCCGGCACACGACACCGTCACATCCCCCGAACTCGAGTCCACGGTCAGGCCTTGGAGCCAGTTCGAGGTCCAGCCGTAGCCGAGCGGGCCGTTCTGGCGCCGCGAAAGATCGCGTTGTACGTCCTGGACGTCGACAAGGTCACCCCGCGTCCCCGGGATGTTCAGATCGGTCTGGTCCTCATAGAAGTTCCCGTCGTAGGTGTTGACGGGGTCCCCGACACGGTTCTGGTCGGAGCTTCCGTGTCGGTCCCCGGGCGCCGAACACGAGCCGGCCGTATTGGCCCCGGTCAACTCGGTGCCCATCAACACCGACGGGAACCCGGCGAGCAAAGCCGGGTCCACCACGTACAGGGCCGCGCCGCCGGGATTGGTGTCGAAATACCAGAGGTACTCGTGCCGATCGACCGTCACCGCCGCGACGTTCTCGCCCTCGTAAGGTCGGAGGCCCGTGTTAGTGACCGGGTGGTCGTCCAGATTGGTGCCCGCGTCAACGGCCTGGGTCTCGACACCGGAGATGTAGGCGCCGCCAGCGAAGGCCAACCAGCGTCCCAACGGGTCCGCCGCAAAACCGTCCCCGTTGCCCCGGCGCAGTCGTCGACCTCTGTGGTCAAGTTCGAGGGATCCAACACGATCACGGTGGCGCTGCAGCCGAACGGATTGCCTTGATCGGTCCGCAGGTACAGCTTCCCGCCCGCCGCCACCATCAGATCGCCCGGGCTGAACCAATCGGGATGATCCGCGACCCATTCCATCGACGGGGTACCGCCCCAGGTCGATACCGAGCTCAACCGGATCTCTTGGCACTCAATGCAGTTCCCGGCCGTGTCCGTGACCCACACCGTGCCGCCGATGACCGCGATCCCGGCCGGCGTGTAATAGCCCGTCGCCACCTGGGTCACCGAACCCGACGACGGATCGATCTTCAACAACTTCCCCGGCCCATCCATCGACCCGTCATCCGACGACCAGTTCCCCGTCGTCACATACAAACTGCCATCTGCATACACAACGTTGTTCGGCCCCAGATTGCCGCACTCCGACGCACAGGACGACACGAACGTGCCGCTCGGCACCGGAACCGTCCGCACCGTCGCACTCCCCCCGAGCGCCCCCGTCACCTCCCGGACCGCCGCATTGCCCCGATCGGCGATGAACACATCACCGCTTCCGTCCACCGCGATCGCCTGCGTCTGACCAGAGAACGTGGCCGACGCCGCCGCACCGTCGGTGTCCCCTGGCGAGGTGCCACCCGCGATCAGCTGCGGCGCCGCACCCGGCGTGATCGGCGACCCCGTCGCCGACGCCACGCCCGGCGCAATCAACGACAAGGCCCCCAACGGGGCCAACGACCCCACCAACGTGATCACCATCAGAATCGAACCGCGACGAAGCCAACCGCGAGCCATCCACTCTCCCCAGGTCGAAACTCGACGGTCCGCTTCCCAGACGACCGATCCGCCGCTTGTCGGCGGCGCATTACAAGCGCGCGCCTCCGTAGTCAACTACCCACTCAGCGTGGTTGCGTGTCACCTGTCGGCGGCCATGAGATCCTGCCCGGAGGCGGCCAAGTAGCTGCCCGGGCGTGGCCAACAGAACTGCCCACTGGGGGCCAGTGGTCTGCCCTTGTTGATGTCCGATACCGGCCGGGTCCGCCCGGTGGGTGCCCCTCCTGAGTCGACTGGTCGGTGCTGACCAGACCGTCGACCAGGAGGAGCACGTGAAGTCTTACGAGGAAGTCATGGAGATTCTTGAAGCATTCGATCTGACGCGCTCGTTCCGAGACGCGGCCGAGTTGGCGGGGTGCTCACATCACACGGTGGCTGACTGGGTCGCCAAGCGCGACGCCGGCGTGTTGCCGGTGCCGGGCGAGATCACCGAGCGCCCGAAGATGATCGACGCGTATCTGCCCAAGATCGAGGAGTGGGTCGATCGCTCTGACGGCAAGGTCCGCGCCGATGTCGTGTTCGACCGCCTGGTGGCGGTCGGCTTCGACGGCTCGTCGCGCACGGTGCGCCGGGCGGTCGCTCGGGTGAAGGCCAACTACAAGCGAGGGAACCGGCGGGTGTATCGGCCGTGGATCCCCGAGCCGGGCATGTGGGCGCAGTGGGACTGGGGCAAGGGCCCGACGATCGGCGGGCGGGCCACGAACCTGTTCTGCGCGTGGTTCGGGTGGTCGCGGTTCCGGGTCGTGATCCCAACGTGGGATCGCACGATGCCCACCGTGATCGGCTGTCTCGATCGGGCGATGCGCGCTGCCGGTGGGGCGCCGACCTATTGGTTGACCGACAACGAGAAGACGGTCACCGTTGATCACGTGGCCGGGGTGGCGGTCCGCAACCCGGTGATCGTCGCGGCCGGTCATCACTACGGGGTCACGATCGCGACGTGCGTGCCGTTCGACCCGGAGTCCAAGGGCGGCGTCGAGGCCACCGTTCGGGTCGCGAAGGCCGACCTGGTCCCGACCGATGCCAACCTGCGAAGCGACTACCGGCACTGGGCTGAGCTCGTCGACCGCGTGCGACGACGTTCATGGTCGAGGTCAACGCCCGCCCGCATCGGGCCACACGGCGGGCACCTCTCGAGATGCTGGCGGGAGGAGGCAACACCACCTGCACCGCCTGCCCGACCTCGGCTACACGGCGGTGTTCGGCCAGACCCGGCGGGTGTCGTGGTCGGCGACGATCAGCTTCGGAGGGGTCACTTACTCAGTCCCGCACACCCTGGCGGATGAGACGGTGTGGGTCCGCGTCGAAGGCGACGAGCTCGTCGCCACCCACCTCGCCGGGCGTGGCGGACCGAGGTCGCTCGCCACCCGTTGTCGACACCAGGGCATCCGATGATCGACGATGCCCACTACCCGCCACGCCCGGCGGGCCCGCTCGGCCGTGAGCCCAAGGCCGCCAACTCGGCCGAGGCGGCGTTCCTCGCTCTGGGTGACGGCGCCCGGGTGTGGCTCATCGAGGCCGGCGCGTCAGGCGCCAGCCGGGTCAAGGCCAAGATGGCCGACGCGGTCGAGCTCGCTGCGCTCCACGGCACCGACCGCGTCGACTGGGCGCTCGGTCACGCCGCGATGTTCGGGCGCTTCGACGACGGCGACGTCGCTTCGATCCTGGGTGCGCACCCCGCCGGCGAGACGCATCGCGCGGGCGAGGACCACTCGCTCCAAGACGGCACCCGCTCCTGGGAAGGCTTCGGTCGATGACCGCTCCCACCCACCACAGCGCGATCGCCCCGGCGGATCTGGTCGAGCTCGGCGAGTTCTGCGGGTTCCTGCACGACTGGATCGCCGCCGATCCCGACACGCTCAAGCCATCCTTGCGGCGCTTCGCCTTCGGGTTGTTCAGCCTCGAAGAGCTCGCCGGGGACCTCGCCCGCTTCGCGTGGCTGCTCGACCCCAACGAACCCGGCAACCGCCGGCCCCCGGGCGAGGAGGACGAGCAATGACCGCCTCGACTGCCCCGATCGTCGACGAAGTCGTGGACCTGCTGCGCCAACTTCGCCTACCGCACATGCGCCGCCACGCCCCCGACGTGTTGGCTACCGCGAAGGCCCAGCGCTGGGAACCGGCCGAAGCGATCCGGGCCTTGTTGGCCGAGGAACTCGCCGGCCGGCAAGCCTCATCCGTCGGCACGCGGCGCAAGGCCGCCGGGTTCCCGACCGGCAAGACCTTCGACACCTGGGACGAGACCACCTCATCGATCCCGCCACCCACGCAGCGTTCACTCAAGACGCTCGAGTGGATCGGCGAACACGAGAACCTCGTCGTGTGCGGCCCGTCCGGCACCGGCAAGTCCCACCTCCTCGAAGCCCTCGGCCACGCAGCCGTCGACGCCGGCGCCCATGTCGCCTGGTTCTCGCTCGAGTCGCTCGGAGCGCTGTTCCGCCGCCACCGCGCCGATGACACCACCGGCCGGGCCATCCGCAAGATCATCCGCGCCGACCTCATCTGCATCGACGACATCGGACTGTTGCCGGTCACCACCGAGACCGCCGAAGCGCTCTACCGAGTCGTCGACGCCGCCTACGAACGACGCGCCATCGCCCTGTCCTCCAACCTGCACCCCGCCGGCTTCGACGAACTCATGCCCAAGACCATCGCCAACGCGACCGTCGACCGTCTGCTCCATCACGCGCACATCGTGATGACCACCGGCGACTCGATCCGCCTGACCCAAGCCACGACCGGCAAGGGGGTGAAGCCACTCGCCCGATGACCCCGGGCAGTTCTACTGGCCACCGCCGGGCAGAACTGTTGGCCACCACCGGGCAGAACCACTGACCGCCCCCGGGCAGATCCAACTGGCCATTGACAGTCACCCGCCGTGATCGTGACATGCGCCTTGGCGGCCGACCCTCGACGGCGAGGCGGCGGTGCTCGGGACCACCCTCGAGACGTGCGGCTTGAACCAGCCCTTATCGAGTCCGAGATCGTCGCCATGAGCGAACCCGGCACGCTAAGACTGGCATCCGCACCGGACTGGCGTGGTGAATGAGGTGCGCCTTGTTCTCTGAACGCCTACCAGCGAGATTGGCGATCCGATCACCTGGTGCAGCGCGCTCTCGAGGGAGGAATCGTCAAGACCTGTGGATCGAGTTCTCCCGCTGATCACGCGGCGGCTTCCTGATCTTGTTGTTCGCGTTCGATGATCACCCCCTTCTCGAAGCGTGCGCCGGCTCGGACGAGGGCGACGAGGTGGGGTCCGTTCACGGCTCGCCATCGGTCCTGGGCGGCTTCGAGCAGCTTGAAGGCCATGGCCAGGCCCGCGGCTCGAGAGCCGGGGCCCTTGGTGACCTTGGTGCGTAGCCGCACGGTCGCGAACGTGGACTCGATCGGGTTGGTGGTCTTGAGGTGGATCCAGTGCTCGGCAGGGAAGTCGTAGAACGCGAGGAGCGGGTCGAGGTCGTCGACGACCTTGGCGACCGCCTTGGGCCACTTCGCTCCGAACTCTCGAGCGAACGCGTCAGCGGCCCGGGTGGCGTGGTCGCGGTCTTCGGCGTCGCGGATCTCCGCCAGCATCTTGCGAGCGGTGGGCTGAGCCGACTTCGGGAGCGCGGAGAGGACGTTGGCGACCTTGTGCACCCAGCACCGCTGAGGTCGGGTCTCGGGGAACACCTCCCGTAGCGCCCCCAGAACCCCAGCGCCCCGTCGCCGACGGCAAGCACCGGGGCCCGCATCCCGCGGCGCTTGAGGTCTCGCAGCAGGTCAGCCCAGGAGTCGGTGGACTCCCGGTAGCCATCCGCGAGAGCGACGAGCTCCTTGGTGCCATCTGTTCGGACGCCCACGATGACCAAACAGCACAGGCGGTCCTCTTCGAGCCGCACGTTGAAGTGCACGCCGTCGGCCCAGATGTACACGTAGTCGCGGTCGTCGAGGCGGCGTTCGGCGAAGGAGCGCTGCTCGGCCTGCCACTGGGTGGTCAGCCGGGTGATCACCGACGCGGAGAGGCCCGCTGCGGACCCGAAGAACCCTTCCAGCGCCGGCGCGAAGTCACCGGTGGACATGCCGTGCAGGTACATCAACGGCAACACCTCGGTCACCTTCGGCGATCGCCGCGCCCACGGCGGCAAGATCGCCGAGCGGAACCGGGCCCGCTCACCCGTGTCGGGATCGACCCGACGGTCATCGACCCGCGGTGCCCGCACCTCGGTCCGACCTGCGGCGGTCGTGATCGTCCGCGGCTCGGCGTGTCCGTTGCGGACCACCAGGCGGTGGCCGCGCTCGCCGAGCTGATCCGTCAGCCCGGCGATGTACGCGTCGACCTCCGCTTCGAGCGCGGCGGCCAGCATCCGGCGGGCACCCGCCAACACGATCTCATCCAACGCCCAGCGCATCTCCGCGCGGCGTCGTCATCGGTCACTACTGTCAACATCGGCGTGCCTTCCTCGCCGGGGTTGCACCCCCGGCGTTCACTCGTTTGGTTCAACGAGGAAGGTACGTCGCGCCCTCGAGCGGGTGGCCGATCCACAGGTTCAGGTCATACCTCCTCTCGAGGTCGCCCGGCCCCGTGTGGACCACTCGACAGGCGATATGGCCGCGCCGACTGTGAGCTGCATGCGACCGGCAGAGCGCCTCAACAGGGATCGACACGTGATCGCTCTCTCTCAGATGCCCTGATTCCATCCCACGCCTGATCCCACGTTTCGGTCAAGCATCACCGGATCGGTCCAACATCACCCAGCCGCGATCGTGGCAATTCCGGGCCAAACCGACACCGACGGACCGCCGGAACGAGTGAGACCCTTCTCTTAATCCGCAGGTTCTGGGTTCAAGTCCCAGGGGGCGTACCAAGCAGGACAAGGGATCGGAGCCATCCCACCGGATCGGAACCCTCCGCGGACGGTGGTGCGGATGCCTGATCAGGGCTTACTCGACGGGATCATCGACGAGCGAACCCAGGCGGTCACCCCCGATACCCGCCGGGCCAAGGACTTGTCGCTCCGGGCCCGACGGTGTGATCACGAACGGGTTCGCTCGAGAGCGGTCGCACCGACGCCGTCGATGCGACAGGGGATCACGACGAGGTGAACGTGCCCAGACCGTTCGCGTCCAGGTTCTCGACCCGCATGCTGGTGGCGTGCGTCCCGCTGCCCACCGCGAAGGTGACCGCCGCGATCCCGGTAGCGTTCTCGCCTCGCGGCAGATAGGAGAACTCGTCGCCGTCCCAGTGGGTCAGCGGGAAGTCCATAGGCTCGGGTCCCAGGTGCAGCACCAGGGCGCCGCCCGCGTCGGTCGTCACCGTCGCCGGACCGTAGTAGTCGTTTCCGTAGGTACCGACGTAGACCGCCGCCGGACCCGCAGCGGCGGGATGGGCCGGCGGCTTCTTGCCCGCCAGCTCGCTGGGATTGTCGAGCATGGCCGCGAAGGACGGTCCGAGCAATGCCAGCCAATCCCGGGATTCGGCCCCCAGCTCGACGTCGTCGAGGAAGCTGAGGACCACGGCCTCGGCGGCACCCACAGGCTCGCCGTTGGTGAGCACCACGATGCCGAGCCCGTCGTCGGGCAGCATCGCGTACGCCGTGCCTGTGCCCAGGGCGAAGGCCCCGGAGTGGCTGAACTTCACCCGGCCGGTGGCGTCTGTCCCGATGCCGAACCCGAAGCCGTAGAAGCCGGAGCGACTCGCCGGGGTCTTGGGAGGGCTGCTCAGGATCTGCGGCGTCGAGCGCGGAAGCCATCGCCTCGGCCTTGACGATCTCGGTGCCCTCGAAGGTCCCCTCGTTGAGCACCATCCGCATCCACTTCGCCATGTCGAGGGCGTTCGAGCTCACTCCGCCTGCCGCGCTCTGCACGTCGGGTTGGCGCTGCTGGCTGGTCGGTTGCCACTTCCCGTCGACCTTCACGTTGCCCAGGGCCTTGTTCGGCCGGGCCTCGAAGTCGCGGTATCGGGAGCTGGTCGAGGTCATGCCCAGCCGGTCGTAGAGCCGCGACTTCGACAGGTCCTCCCACGAGGCGGATGCGGCGGTGGCGACCGCCTCGGCGGCGGCCACCAAGCCCATGTTCGTGTAGTGGTAGGTGATCCGGAACGGGTCGAGCGGCTCGAGCCGGAGGCGGTCCAGTACCTGGGTGCGGTCGTAGCCCATGTCCTCCAGCAGGTCGCCGGCGTGCGCCGGGAGGCCACTTCGGTGCGCGTAGAGGTCGCCGATGGACACATGGGCGCTCACGTAGGGGTCGGCGAGGGTGAACGAGGGGAGGTGCTGGGCCACCGGATCGGTCCAGGCGACCTTGCCGTCACCAACCACACCGGCCACCACGGTGGAGCCGACGGACTTCGACAGCGACGCCAGTTGGAACACGGTGTGCTCGTCGACCTTGGCGGGCTGGCCGATCTGGCGCACCCCGAAGCCCTTGGCGTGGACGACCCGGTCATCGTGGACGACGGCCATGGCCATGCCTGGCACACCTGTGGCGCGCATGACCCTGGCGACCAGGCTGTCGAGGTGCCGCACCGCCGCGTCGATCTGGCCCTGGGTGACCGGGGTTGCCGTCGCCGTGGACGGATCCCCGCCGTGAGCGCCCGCGGCTGTGGTCGCGGCCGTCGATCCAGCGGTATGCGATGGGGACTGGCCCGAACTGCACGAGGTGAGGTACGCGGCAGCCGGTGTGGCGACTGCGGCTCCGAGGAACCGGCGACGATCCACTTTCCCGTTCCTTTCCCAGAGGTCGTGCGAATCTAGCCCGTATCGGTGAGGGAACCTTTGGCCGGTCGCGTCGGTTTCGCGAGCGCCTCCGGGCCATCGGCGCGCGCTCCACCCCGAACCGGCCCAGCGCCTCGGCCGCGTCGATTAGGGACGGACATGATCGACCTCGCGGTCATCCCACCTCGTCCGGTCCCGGTCCATGCCTGGTTCCTAGAGGCCAGCAAGGACCCCGACCTTCGGTGCGTGGTCTAGGTCAGGGGGGCCTGCCACCGTCCGCTCTCGGGGTCGGCAGCCGCTTTGAGGGCCTGACCGACGAGCGCGACCAAGATCACGATGATGGCCAAGCCGATCACCCTGGATCGTCTGGTGCTGAGGAGGTGCCGCACCGCGGCATGGTATCGCCACGTCCGTTCCGCGCTTCGCGTGAAGCTTCGGGCAGACTGCCAACAATAGGGGTGTGCGCCGCCATGTCGAGCCGCCATCAGTCGAGCGTCGGAGTGCCTCGAGGCCATGATCGAGCCGGTTGACCAGTCGCCACATCGACCAGGTCCTCGTCGCGCCAGGAGCGCGCCGTCGGGTCCGGACGCGGTCCGCCGGGCGATTCTGGATGCGGCGGCTCAGCTGTTCGCAGATCACGGTGTCGATCGGGTCTCCCTGCGCGACATCGCCACCGCCGCCGATGTCCACCTCGCGCTGATCAGGCGGTACATCGGCAATCGAGACGAGTTGGTGTCGGCGGTGTTCGACGACCTGTCCGGCCAGCTGGCGACGGCCGTGTTGGACCAGCCGCTGTCGGGGCAGGGATTCGGGACCGACACCGTGATGGGCAGATGGGTGCGAGTGGCGGGGGCGCTGGCCATCGCCGGTCAGCCATTGGTTGGTCACGGCAAGTTCAACCCGGTGCTGGCCATGGCCGAGACGCTTGTCGCGGGCTACGGGCTCGACCCGCGGGCGGCTCGTCTGCGCGCCGCGCAGATCGTCGCTGCCGCACTCGGATGGCGCATCTTCGAGGACTACCTGGTCGGTGCCGGCCAGCTCGAGGCTGTCCCGCTCGACACACTCCCGCGACGAGTTGGCACGTTCGGCACGCCGGTTGGGCTCCACTCCGTGGCCGTCGCCACCGGACCCGTCACCTCACCCCGACTGACGAACTTCCCCACGATCGGGACCTTCGGCCCTGTGCAGCCCGGGTGACCGGTCAGACAATGTATACGGATGAACACATCGCCTGACCGAATGACTCCTCGGGCTGGAAGAAGCAGGTTTGCACGCCACTGAGCGGGAAACCCGTGCCCAACTCTGCCACGAAACCGCGCCGGCAACGCGTCCGCTCCGCGAAGGAATGACGACCGATGAGCAAGAAGTCCAAGAAGGTGGACAAAAGGGCCGAGCCGGACGAACAGTCCGAGGCGTCGGCCGGCATCGAGGAGTTCGATGCCGCCAGCGCGACTCGACCGAGGATGAAGAAGAAGGAGTACGAAGCCGAGATGCGGCGGCTCCAGGGTGAGTTGGTGGCCATGCAGCAGTGGGTCACGGCCTCTGGCGCCAAGGTCATGGTGGTGTTCGAGGGGCGCGACACCGCCGGCAAGGGCGGCACGATCCGGCGGATCACCGAACGGACCAACCCGCGGGTGTTCAAGCACATCGCCCTCGCCGCCCCGACCGAGCGGGAGAAGTCCCAGATGTACATCCAGCGTTACATCAGCCACTTCCCGGCCGCCGGCGAGGTCGTGATCTTCGATCGCAGTTGGTACAACCGCGCCGGCGTCGAGCCGGTCATGGGGTTCTGCACCCCGGAGCAGTCCGAGCGGTTCCTCGCGCTGGTGCCCGAGACCGAGAGGGCCATCGTCGACTCCGGCATCATCCTGATCAAGTACTGGCTCGAGGTCAGCCCCGAGGAACAGACCCGTCGACTCAAGAGCCGGATCGACGACCCGCGCAAGATCTGGAAGCTCTCCGACCTGGACCTGAAGTCCTACAGCCGCTGGTACGACTACTCCCGGGCCCGTGACGCCATGTTCGCCGCGACCGACACGTCATGGGCGCCGTGGTTCGTGGCGAACAACGAGGACAAGAAGCGCGGCCGACTCAACATCATCTCTCACCTGCTCAGCCGCATCCGCTACGAACCGCTCGACCTTCCGGAGGTGAAGCTGCCGAAACGGCAGGCGGCCGACGACTACGTCGAACCGGACCTGCCGCTGCACTACATCCCAGCCAGGTTCTGAACAGTCGACCGGCGACAGCATCGCCGCGAAGGGGAGCGAGCATGGCAGACCCGCAACCGGTGCCGACGGGAACCGGGGTTGGATCCGAGCGGTGGTACGCGCGCGCTCCCGACGAGGTCGCTGAGCAGCTGGGCGTCGACCCTGCCACTGGCCTGACCGCGGCGACGGCCACCCGGCGGCTGCAGACCGACGGGCCCAACGCCCTTCCCGCCGAGACGACGGTGGCGGGCTGGCGGCGATTCCTCGACCAGTACACCGCCTACATGCAGATCATCCTGCTCATCGCCGGCGGCTTGTCCCTGGCCATCGGCGAGTGGAGCACGGGCGCCGTCCTGTTGCTGTTGACGGTGTTCAACGCCGTCGTCGGCCTCCGCCAGGAGGGCAAGGCCGAGAGCGCGATGAACGCTCTCAAGTCCCTCACCAAGCAGACCGCGCGCGTGCGCCGCGCCGGGATCGAGGCGGCGATCCCGGTCGAGGAAGTCGTGCTGGGCGACGTCGTGCTCATCACCGCCGGCGACAACGTCGCGGCTGATGGCCGGATCGTCGACGCGAGCGCGCTCAGCATCGACGAATCCGCCCTCACCGGGGAGAGCACGCCGGCATCGAAGGAATCGGCCACGCTCGCCGACGCGGACCTCGGCCCGGGCGACCAGAAGAACATGGCGTTCATGAACACCCCGGTCACCCACGGCAGCGGCACCATGATCGTCACCGCCCGGGGGGCCGACGCCCAGGTCGGCAAGATCGCCGGCATGCTCGCCGGGACGGCCAAGGAACAGACGCCGCTCGCGAAGCAGCTGAACACGATGACCCTGTGGATCGGCGGGGCGGCGCTCGGGACGATGATCGTCATGTTCAGCCTCGGCCTGTCGAGGGGCGAATCGGCCGACACCCTGTTCATCACCGCGATCGCCCTGGCCATCGCGGCGATCCCCACGGCCCTGCCGACCGTGCTCCAGGTGATCCTGTCGGCCGGCGCCAAGGAGCTCGCCGGCCAGAACGCCATCGTCAAGGACCTGGCGTCGGTGGAGACGCTCGGCTCGACCTCGGCGATCAACTCGGACAAGACCGGCACGCTGACCATGAACCAGATGACCGCGGTCGAGCTCGTCGACCCGGTCGACCGGTACACGATCTCGGGGATCGGCTACGAGCTCGAGGGTCGGGTGCAGCACGCCGCGGGCACCTCGCCTTCCGTCGATGATGCCGTCATCGGGTTCATCATCGCCAGCGACGCCAAGCTCGTGAACGGCAAGGTCGTCGGCGACCCGACCGAGGGCGCCCTGCTCGTCCTGGCGCACAAGGCCGGGCTCGACATCGAGGCCAGCCGGGAGCGGTTCCCCCGTCTGGCCACCCTCCCGTTCGACCCCACCTACAAGCTGATGGCGACCTTCAACTCGGCCGCCGACTCGTCCGGAAAAGACGTCGTGCGCTGCTTCGTGAAGGGAGCGGCCCCGGCCGTGATGAGCCGCGCCGCGACCGCCCTCGCCGCGGGCCGCAGCGTGCCGTGGGACGAGACGCTCAAGCAGCGGGCCGAGGATGCCGTGACCCGCATGGAGGGTCAGGGGCAACGGGTGATGGCGGCGGCCTTCCGAGACATCGATCCCGCGACCTTCGACGCCGACGGCGACCTGCTGAGCTATGTCACCGAGTTGGAGATGGCGTCGATCGTGGCCATGGTCGACCCGCCCCGCGAGGCGTCCATGGCGGCCGTCCACGACGCCCAGGCCGCCGGCATCCGGGTGCGCATGGTCACCGGCGACGATGTGACCACGGGCGCGGCCATCGCCGAACAGCTCGGCATACCAGGCGAAGCGATGCTCGGCACCGAGTTCGCCGCGCTCAGCGACGAGGAACGACTCGCCCGCATCGACGACATCGGCGTGGTCGGACGCGTCGCCCCCGAACACAAGGTGCTGCTCGTCCAGACCCTGAAGCAGAAGGGCGACGTCGTCGCCATGGCCGGCGACGGCGTGAACGACGCACCGGCGGTCAAGGCCGCCGACATCGGGATCGCCATGGGCACCGGCACCCAGGTGGCCAAGAACGCCAGCCGGATGATCCTCTCCGACGACAACTACGCCACCATCGTGCGCGCCGTCCGCGGCGGCCGGAAGGTCTACGACAACCTCAACAAGTTCATCCGCTTCGTGATCCTCGAGCTCGTGGCGTACATCATCACCTTCCTCGGGGCCAGCATCCTCAACATCGCCGCCGGCCAGCCGTTCTCACCCGCCCAGATCCTCTACATCAACTTCTTCGTCAACGCACCACTCGGCGTCACGCTCGGCATGGACCACGAGGCCGCCGGCCTCATGGCCCGCAAGCCGCGGCCACGCAACGCTTCCATCATGACCGCAGGCCTGCTGACCACCGCCGGCCTCGTCGGCCTGTTCATGGCCGCGTGCACGCTCGCCCTCATCAGCTACGGCACGCACCACTACGACAGCGTGGCCGTCGGCACCTCAATGGGCGTCACCGCGTTCTCGCTCATGCTCATCACCGCCGCCTTCCAGGCCCGAAGCGTCACCACCACCACCTTCACCACCGGGACCTTCGACAACCGGAACCTGAACTGGACCGCCCTGGCCGAGTTCGTCCTCGCCGTCCTCATCACCCAGATGGAAGTCCTCCGCAGGATCTTCGACACGGTCGAGCTCTCGTTCCACCAGTGGGCCCTGGCCCTCATTCCCGCCGTCGCGCTCCTGTTCCTCTGGGAGCTCGGGAAGCTCATCGCACGTCGCGAGACCACCGACACGCACGACCCGGTCCACGCCCCGTGACCGCGCCGGACCACCGGAACGTGGCCCGCCGCGCCGGGCGATCGGGGCCGCGGCAACCTCGGTCGGTGTCGTGTTGATCGGCGCGGCGGTCGTGCACGCCTCGCCATCGGCCGATCGGCCCGCGTTGCGTCTGGTCGTCGTCGCCGCACTCGTCACGAGCACCGTGGCCCTCGGTCGGGCCGCGCTCGTCCGCGATCTCCGTGAGCGGGACCGGCAGCGACCGATGGTGGTGGCGCAGCCAAAGCATCCGGTGTTGATCTGCAACCCCTGGTCGGGCGGGGGCAAGGTGGCCAAGTTCGGCTTGGACGTGCTGGCCCGGGCGATGGGCGTCGAGGTCGTGATGCCCGACCACGGCCTCGACCTGGAGAAGCTGGCCCGCGATGCGGCGGCGAGCGACTACGCCACCGTCGGCCACCGCCTGTTCGTCAACAACGTCTCGCTCGGCCTCGACGCCTCACAACGCCGACGGCTCGGCACCGGCACCGAAGCAGCAACCGTCGTCGCCATGTCCGCTCTCGGTCAGCGCCGCCGGAGCCGCCACTGCCACGAGTTCACCGCGGACCGATTCGAGGTTCGGTCCCGGTCGGGGAAAGCCTTCGCCGGTATCGACGGCGAAGCCATCGAGCTCGACACCCCGATCGACTTCCAGATCCACCCCCGCGGCCTGCGACTCCTGGTCCCCGCCGGGAACCTCCCGGCCGCCGAGAAACGCCGCGCCCGCGACGTCTCCGCTCACCGATCTGCTCGACTTGGCGCGGGGCCGGAAGCCCGTCGCCGTCATGGACGAGTGACCATTGGAGCGCGGTCAGCTCGACGGCCCGCCTACGATCTCCCGTCGGCCATCCGACGGGGGCGTCAGCCCTTCCCCACCAGGGCACCGCTGATGGCTTCACACCGCTAGCAAAGAGGAGAGATCATGTTCGCCTACACCTTCGGGTCCGGCCAGTTGCTGTGGTCAATGTTGTGGTTCTTCATGTTCATCATCTGGATCTGGATCCTGATCGCCATCTTCGGCGACATCTTCCGCAGCGATGACCTGTCCGGTGGCCTGAAGGCCTTCTGGGTGCTCTTCGTCGTGATCCTGCCCTGGCTCGGCATCCTCGTGTACCTGATCGCCCGCGGCTCGGGTATGCAGAAGCGCGCCATCGCTCGGGCTCAAGCACAGGAGGCTGACTTCCGCCAGTACGTGCAGGCGACTGCCGGAGGGAGCACCGCTGACCAGATCGCCAAGCTGGCCGACCTCAAGAACCAGGGCGCCATCACCGACGCGGAGTTCGAGGCCCAGAAGGCGAAGCTGCTGGCCTAGAGCCGCCCGTGGCGGGGATCGGGATCCGACAGACAGCGGTCGTCGCGATCCCGATCCCCGCGCCACCGTGTGGACACCTCTGGTCGGGAGTCGCCGGTCGGGAGTCGCCAGCCGTGGCCGGACTCTGAGCTGGTTCGATCAGACCGAAATCGGGCCGCGAGCGGCGAGGCGGGCCACTGGGGACCTTGGTCCCTGGTTCGCGCCGCCCCGAGGGGTCCAGGATCAACCCATGGAGCCTACGAGGATCGCCTCAGCCAAGGCTGAGACGGCGGCCGGCTGGGCCGCGCGGCCGTTCCGGGTCGAACCGTCCCGGTGCCTCGGCGTGGCCGTGATGCTCGTGCCCGGACCGGCCCGTCCGACATGAGCGACCGGCTCGTCCGCGAGCCGCCGACGTCGGCCCTCGAACCCGGCGATCACCCGAGCGACTCGCCCGCCACCGACCCGTCGGAGCTCGATCCCCGCGAGGCGCCGGCTCGACTGATGCGAGACCTGCGCACGAGCGCGACCGGGACTGACCGACCGCGAGGTGCGACGCCGGCTCGAGCGCTACGGGCCGAACCAGCTCGATGAGCAGGTCCGGTCAGGGGCGCTGGCACTCGCTCGGCCCATCAGTTCACCCACCCCCTGGCCCTGCTGCTGCTGTTGGCCTCGGTGCTGGCCGTCGGGACCGGTTCGGTCGTCCTGGCCGTCGCCATCCTGGTCGTCATCCTGGTCAACGCCGGATTCGCCTTCCTGCAGGAGCAGCAGGCCGAACGGGCCGTCGAGGCCCTTCGCTCCTATCTGCCGGACGCAGGCCACGGTGCGACGCGACGGATCGGTCCAGCGCGTCGCGGCGGCCGGCCTGGTGCCCGGCGACGTCCTGATCGTGGCCGAGGGGGACCGCATCTCCGCCGACGCCCGGATGCTCACCGGATCGGTCGAGGTGGACGCCTCCATGCTGACTGGCGAGTCCGACGCCGTCGAGCGATCAGCGAACCGCTCCGATCTGGCGGTTCCGTACCTGCAGGCGCCCGACCTGCTCTTCAGCGGCACGACCTGCCTCGGCGGCGAGGCCACCGCGGTCGTCCACGCCACCGGCATGCACACCGAGCTCGGTCGGATCGCGGCCTTGTCGACGTGCCAGGAGGTGGAACAGAGCCCACTGGAACGCCAGGTCCGGCGAATCGCCTGGGTGATCGCCCTGGTGGCATTGGCCGTGGGTGCTGCCTTCCTGCCGCTCGGCATGTTCGCGGCCGGGCTCTCGTTCCCACAGGCCGCCATCTTCGCGGTGGGGCTCCTGGTGGCGAACGTGCCGGAGGGCCTCCTGCCCACCATCACGCTGGCGCTGGCCGCCGGGGTGCGGATCCTGGCCAAGCGCGGGGCGATCGTGAAGCGCCTGTCCGCGGTCGAGACGCTCGGTTCGACGACGGTGATCTGCACCGACAAGACGGGCACTCTGACCGAGAACCGCATGCGCGCCGTCGCGGTGGCCACGTCGACCGGGCTCGAGGCCGTCGACGCGTTGACGCCCGCGGCGGCTCGGAGTCGCCCCGTCATCGCCCAGCTGGCCCGGGCGCTGGTCGCCTGCAACAACGCCACGCTGGATGCCGCAAGACGGGGGGATCGGCGATCCGACCGAGATCGCGCTCCTGCGCCTCGCCACCCCGCTGATGGCCCCCGACGCAGATCCATCCCCGGTGCGGATCAGAGCGCTGGGGTTCGATCCAGACCGCCGATTGATGTCGACCGTCGACCGCGAAGACCGACGATGCGTGATCCACACCAAGGGCGCACCGGAGGCGGTCCTGGCCCACTGTGTGGACTACCTCGGACCCGACGGCACCGTCGACCACCTGGATGGTGCAACCCGGACCCGCTTCGAGGAGATGGTCGGCCAGCTGGCCGACCAAGGACTGCGCGTCCTGGGCGTCGCGTCTCGCACCGGCGACATCCCGCCGGAGTCGGTGGACGACGTCAGCCGGGAGGAGGTCGAACGGGGCCTGTGCCTGCTCGGTCTGATCGCGCTCGAGGATCCACCTCGCCCCGAGGTCGGGGCTGCGGTGCGTCGCTGCCATGCTGCCGGCGTCCGGGTCGTGATGGTGACCGGCGATCACGAGAGGACCGCGGCCGCCATCGCGCGTCGCATCGGCCTGGGTGGATCAGATCCGGAGGTGATGACCGGCGATGCGCTCGAGCGGCTGAGCGAAGGCGAGCTCGACGCCTTGCTCTGCCGGCACGACGAGATGGTGTTCGCCCGCGTCTCACCCGAGGCCAAGCTGCGGATCGCCGACGCGCTGCGCGAGCTGGCCGAGGTCGTGGCCATGACCGGCGACGGCGTGAACGACGCGCCCGCCCTTCGTCGGGCCGACATCGGCGTGGCCATGGGTCTGGCCGGCACCGACGTGGCCCGCGAGGCCGCCACCATGATCCTGACCGACGACAACTTCGCCACGATCGCGGTGGCCATCGAAGAGGGGCGTCGCGTCTACGCCAACATCCGCAAGTTCATCTTCTACATCTTCGTGCACGCCACCCCAGAGGTCGTCCCCTTCCTCGTCTATGCGCTCAGCGCCGGAACCATCCCGCTTCCGCTCACCGTCCTGCAGATCCTGGCCATCGACCTGGGAACCGAGATCCTCCCCGCGCTCGCACTGGGGCGCGAGCCGGCGGAGCCGGGAATCATGGAACAGCCGCCGCGCCCGCCCGGCGAGGGCGTGATCCGACCGGCCATGTTGGTCCGAGCCTGGCTGTTCCTGGGCACGATCTCGGCGGTGCTGGTGATGCTGGGCTTCTTCGCAGTCCTGCGATCCGGCGGCTGGCAACCTGGAGATCCCACCGGCGTCGGCTCGGCGCTGCACGAGACCTATCGCCAGGCAACGACCATGACCTTCCTCGGGATCGTCATGTGCCAGGTGGGCACCGTCTTCGCGGCCCGGACCGAGCGCGTGTCGCTCCGGTCGATCGGGATCACCAGCAACCGACTGCTGATCTGGGCCGTGGGCATCGAGCTCGCCTTCGCCTTGGCCGTCACCTATCTCGGTCCACTCCAGCGACTGTTCGGGACCGCGAGCCTCGAGCCTCGCTTCCTGCTCTGGATCCTCCCGTTCCCGCTGATCGTCTGGGGTGCGGACGAGGTGGCCCGCTGGGTCCGGCGATCGACGACCCGCCGACACGGACAGTCGACCCTGGTGCGGGCTTCCTGACACGACCGCAGCCCAGCCTCAGTCGTTGACGTCCTCGCTCACCAGGTTGGACGCCATGCGCTCCAGCCGCGGACCCGTCCGATCGGCTTCAGCCCCAGACCTTTCGAACGCCTCGGCCGCCTCGAAGGGCGTGATGGCGGCCGGTCAGGCCTCGCGGCAGAACTGGGCGATGCTGGCCGCGGTCTCCCGGCTGATGTCGGGGCAGGCCACCGAGAAGATCTCGGTCCCGTGGATGGTGCCCATCACCTGGCGGCCGCGAGCGGGCACCCCGGCCCGCAGCAGCAGCCGGTAGAACTCGATGCCCTCGTCTCGCAGCGGGTCGCACTCGTTGACGCTGATCACCGTGGGGACCAGTCCGGCCACGTCGGCCTCGGTGGCGAACGACGGCCAAGCCAGCGGGTCGCCGGCCTCGAAGGCGGCGATGCCGTAGCCCACCGCGCCCCGGTTGTTGTGCAGGTCGAGCAGGATGCCGTTGTTCTCGATCGACGACGGGTAGCGCTCCTGGGGCCAGCTCCCGGCGATGTAGGGACACATGGCGTACAGGCCGCGAACCAGCCCGAGGTCGCCGTCGCGCTTGAGCCGCAGCCCCGTGGCCAGGGTCAGGTTGCCTCCTCCGCTCTCGCCGGCCACCACGATGTGCGCCGGGTCCACGCCAAGCTCGTCGGCGTGGGCCACCAGCCACTTCAATCCGCTCACGCAGTCGTTCAGGCCCGCCGGGAACGGTTCGACCTCCGGGGCGGAGGACGGGGTCACGCAGTTGCGGAAGTCCACCATGGCCACGGCCACGCCCTGGTTGGCGATCAGTCGCCCCCACGACCGGTACATGCCCAGGAAGCACGACATGGAGGCCATGCCCCCGCCGTGGATGTAGTACACGCACGGCAGCGGCGTGTCCGACCGGGGCCGGATGAACTGGATCTTCACCGCGTTGGTGTCTGGTTCTGAAACGAACTCGAGGGTGGAGATGTCCAGGCCGGCCGAGGGCGCGATCGTCTCGTCGTCGATCAGGTCGAGCACGGCCTCCATCTGCTTGGCCTGGACCAGGGCGTCGGGCTGGTTCACCTCGTCCAGCAGCTGCACGCGGTCGACCACGTCACCCATGGCCAGGTCCGGTATCGCCCCCATGAGCGCCTTGATCCTGGGATCGATCCGTGGATCGTCACTGATGCGGCTCATCGCCACCCCCGGTTCGAGTGGGCGGCGATCGGTCAGCCGGCGCCGCGCTTCCCGTCGAGTGTGCCAGATCCCGGCCGGGTGGGCCGCCCACCCCTCCCGGCGCGGGGCGCACGCCGGGAGGGGACGACCGATCGACGGCGGTTCAGCCGCCGACGACCGGCAGCACCAGGCTGCACCAGGGCCTGAACCGGGGGCTGTCCGCACCCAGGGCGTTCATCACGTCCTGCAACGCCACCCGGTCGTAGATGATCCCGATGTGGTCCGTGAAGTCGATGCCGCACTGGTTCTGCAGCAGGATGTTCTGCACGTTGGGTCCGGTCAGGAACGCCGATGTGTAGGGCGTGACGATCTCGTCGTACTTGGATTCGATCACCACGTACTTCGGACCGGGCTGGGTGTCGCCGCCGGCGTTGAGCGACGACATGAAGGCCGACGGCAGGATCTGCTCGGTGCACGACACGCAACCCAGCGCGGTCGTGATGGGCACGCCCAGGATCTTGAAGTCGTTCACCAGGGTGTTGAGCCCGTCGATGGTGGTCCCGTGGTTCGACGGGGCCAGCCCGACCAACATGTTCACCTTGGCCGCGCCCCCCAGGTACTTGATGTAGTACCGCGGCATCATGCCGCCCTGGGAGTGGCCCACCATGTCGACCTTGCTGGCCCCCGTGGCGGCCAGCACCTTGTTCACGAACGTCGCCAACTCCCCCGCGGACGACCCGATGTCGGTCAGTGCGTAGAGGAAGCCGAGCGATGAGCTGTTGGCGCCGTAGTTGAAGGCGTAGACGCAGTATCCGGCGTTGGCCAGCATGGGCGACAGCGCCTGCCAGCTGAACGCCTCGTTGGCCAGGGTGCCGTGCACCAGGATGACCGGGTAGGGATGGGCGCGGCTGGGCTTGCACGACCAGTTGTTGGAGCCGGGCGGCATCGAGTTCGGCGCGAACAGCTCATTGGCCAGCGCATCGCCGAAGTTGCCCACCCGCAGCGGCGCCGCGTCCGCCGACGGTGCCAGCACGGCCAGGCAGATGACACAGGCGAGCACGCTGAACAGCCCACCCCGAGTTCGTCGGAACATGCGGATCTCCTCTGGCACCGAATGGGCGATGCCGACCCCCCGTTGGACCAGGTGCCCCTCGCACCTGTCGCCCGGATGTGTCCGCCCCAGCCGGAACCCGGCTGCACTAGCGTGGCGTACGTCACACCCGTGAGGCGAGTGTCACACGCGGGACCGGATCCGGCGAGGACCGAGGACGCCACCTAGCTGACCATTTGCGCCACGGACGGACCGCGGCGTGACCGGAGGATGCCGCCGTTGCCCCATCCCCAGATCCTCATCGACCGTGCCGAGCCCACCGTGCTGGCGGGCTGGACGGCCACCCTCGTCCGCACGCTGACCGACCGGGGCCTCGACGGCATCAGGATGGCCGCTCGAGCCGGTATCGATCCCGAGTCCCTCGAGCGAGGCGACCGGCGCATCCCCCTGGCCGCCTCCACCCGCCTGTGGGCCTCAGCGGTCGAGGCCACCGCCAACCAGGCGCTGGGCCTGGACGTGGCCGGACACGTCCGCCCGACCACCTTCCACTCCCTGAGCCAGGCCGTGTTGGCCAGCCCCACCATCCACGAAGGGGTCGAGCGCATGGCCAGGTACTCGCCGGTGGTGGCCGACCCCGCCCAGGCGCTGACCCTGCTGGACGGCGACACGTTCTCCTTCGTGGTGGCCTGGGCGTCGGACACCCCCCCGCCCGCGGTGCACTCCATCGACGCCATCCTGGCCACGGTGGTCGGCCAGTGCGAGCTCATGTGTGGACAGCGCGTCCGTCCGCTGGCGGTGCACGTGCAGGGCACCCGACCGGGCCAGGCGGCCCGGTTCGAAGCCCACTTCGGCTGCCCGGTCCGGTTCGGATCCCTCGACGCCCGGGTGGTGTTCGACCGGGCCCTGGTCGAGCGCCGACTACCGGCGGGCGAGGGTGACCTGGCCCGCCGCAACGACGAAGTGGTCAGCGCCTACCTGGACCAGGTGTTGGCCCCTGCCTCGGTCGGCCGCCACGTGCGAGCGGTGCTCCGCCAGCTGCTCCCGTCGGGGGCCCCTACCGAAGCCGAGGTGGCGGCGGCCATGGCCACCTCTCCGCGCAGCCTGCAACGCCACCTGGCCGAAGAGGGTCTCACCTACCGAGACCTGCTCCACCAGGTCCGACGGGACCTGGCCGTCGAGTACCTGCGCCAGGGCGCGACGGTCCACCAGATCGCGACGCAGCTGGGCTTCAGCGACGCCACCGCATTCTCCCGGGCGTTCAAGCGCTGGACGGGTGTCGCCCCCTCCCGCTTCGCCTGAGCCGTCCTCCGCGCCGGAACCGGCTGACCACCTCGACGTGGTGGGAGTGCGGGAACAGATCCACCAGTTCGGCCCGCTCGAAGGTGTAGCCGGCCCCGGCCAGCAAGGCGGCATCGCGCCCCAACGAGGCAGCGTCGCAGCTGACCAGCACCATCACCTCGGCCCCGGTGCGGGCCAGGACCTGGACCACTCGCCGCCCCAGCCCGGACCGCGCCGGGTCGGCCACGACCACGTCCGCGCCCGACGGGCGCCAGCGCGCCAGGTCGGACCGCACCACCCGCACCGGGTCGTCGGCCAGGTTGACCCGGGCATCGGCCACCGCGGAGGCCGACCGCTCCACCCCCACAACAGACTCCGGTCGACTACCGCCCGGACCCGCCCGACGCCGCTCCCGAGGGCGTGCCCGGGCTCAGCAGACTTCCGGCCAGCAGGCCCACCCCGCAGTAGGCGTCGACCAGGCGGGCGCCGGCCAGCTCGGGTCCGACCGCCGTCCGCACCGCGTCGACCAGGGCGGCGGCGCCGTCGGCCCGGGTCTGGAAGAAGGAGTGGGCCGAGATGCGCCACCGCCGGCCGGCCACCTCCTCGTGGAACCAGGCCCGCCGACCCGCCGCCAGCTCGTCCTCGCCCACCACGCTCAGCATCCCCGAGCCGTCGTCGGGGACGGTGACGCCCTGCGCCGACGGGGACACCACCACCAACCGCTCACCGGTGGCGGCCCCGACCCGGATGGTCACCTCGCGGGCGTCGCCGAAGTCGCCACCGGTCAGGATCCGGTCGGCCAGGGGGTGGGCCACCAGGCAGTGGTCCGGGCAGATCACCTCGTGGGAGCGCAGGCGGCGGAACCCCGCCCGACCGTCGACGACGGCGGCCCGCACCGTGGTGCGGAACCCGGAGGCGGGCAGGGCGGGCCCCACCGTCACCTGCGGATCGTCGATCCCGCCCAGGCGCACCAGCCCGTCCACCACCGTGGTGGCCTTGAGCGCGGCCTGGGCCGACGGATCGACGTGTTGGAGATCGCACCCCCCGCAACCGGCCGCCACCGCCGGGCACGGTGGTGAGACCCGCGTCGGCGAGGGGTGGACCACCTCGGTGAGCGCGGCACGCTCCCAGCCTCGATGGCGCTGCACCACCCGGGCTCGGATCCGCTCACCCGGCAACGCCCCGCGCACGAAGACCACGGGTTGGTCCACCCGCCGGGCCAGGCCCTCCCCGCCGGCCACCAGCCGCTCCACCTCCAGCATCAGCTCGTCGCCCACGCTCGGATCGTCTCCCCCGGCGCGGAGCCGGGATCGGGATGCGATGGAGATGGACACACGACCTCGGAGCGTAGGCGCCGCTGCGATAGGGTCGCCGCGTGCGCCCGATCCAGATCGCCCCGTCGGTGCTGCCCGTCGATTTCGCCCACTTCGGCGACGCCTGCGTCGATCTGGAGAAGGCCGGTGTCGACCGCATCCAGTTCGACGTCATGGACGGGCGCTTCGTGCCCAACCTCACCTTCGGGCCCGACGTGATCGCCTCGGTGCGACCGCTGCTCACCGTCCCGTTCGAGGCGCACCTGATGGTCGAGGAGCCCGACCGGCTGGCCCACCTCTACGTGGAGGCCGGCTGCCAGCGCCTGATCGTGCACGCCGAGGCCTGCCTGCACCTGCACCGGGTGCTCGGTGCCATCGCCGAGCTGGGAGCCACCGCGGCCGTCGCGCTCAACCCGGCCACGCCCGTGGCGCATGTGGCCCACGTCCTCGACCTGGTCGACATGATCCTGGTCATGACCGTCAACCCGGGCTTCGGGGGCCAGCACTACATCGCCTCGATGGAGCCCAAGATCGCCGAGCTGGCTCGGCTGGTGGCCGAGCAGGGCGCCGATGTCGACATCGAGGTGGACGGGGGCATCTCCACCACCACGGTGGCCGGGGCGGTGGGCGCCGGGGCCAACGTGCTGGTGGCCGGGTCCGCCCTGTTCGCCGACCCCGCCGGACTCGACCACGCCGTGGGAGAGCTGCGAGCCGCCGCCCACGCGGCGGTGCCCCGCGCCTGATCGTTCCCCGGTGACGGCCAGTGACCTCATCCAGGGTCCGCGCCTGAAGCCGTCGGCTCCGACATACTCACACCGTCGTGGGCGCGGGCGTGAACCGGAGATCCTGTGGCGCGTGTCGAAGCCGAAACCAAAGAGCGCACCCCGGCTGATCGCCAACGCGTCCGCATCCGAGTGGTGTCGATGGTTGCGGCCGTCGCCCTGACCGCAACCGCCGCGGTGGTGCTCACCCGCCACCAGCCGCCGGCCCGATCGACTCAGGCCTTCTGCGCCCAGGTGGCCAGCTCGTCGAACCTGGCTTCGGTGCTGGCCTCGGGTGACGCGGCCCAGATCCGCGCCGCGGTGCACCGCTTCGACCAGGCTGCCCAGGTGGCGCCGCCGGCCATCGAGGGCCCTGTGTCGGCCCTGGTGGCCTACGCCGACGGCCTGGCCCAGGCGCTGGCCAAGGGGTCGGACCCCGAGGCCGGGCTACGTGCTGCCATGAACCGCCAGCAGGGGCAGGTGGCAGCGGTGAACACCGCCGGACGCGACCTCGATCAGTTCGTGACGGTCAACTGCCACCTGAAGCTGTCCCCGGCCACCAGCACCACGGCTCCCAGCGGCGTCACCCCGACCAGCATCCCGGGCTGACCACCGGAACCGACCGCGTGGCCGACGGCGCAGCCCGGTGGCTAGAACTTGTCGATCTCGCCGCGCCGGTGGATCACGTGGTCGATGATGCCGTACTCCTTGGCCTGCTGGGCGGTGAACCACCGGTCGCGGTCAGAGTCCTGCTCGATCTGCTCGACCGACTGGCCGGTGTGCTCGGCGATCTTCTCGGCCATCAGGCGCTTGGTGTAGATCATCTGCTCGGCCTGGATGGCGATGTCGGAGGCCTGGCCCTGGATGCCGCCGAGGGGTTGGTGCATCAGGATGCGGGCGTGGGGCAGGGAGAAGCGCTTGCCGGCCGCGCCGGCACACAACAGGAACTGACCCATCGACGCGCCCAGGCCCATGCAGATGGTGGCCACGTCGGGCTGGATGAACTGCATGGTGTCGTAGATGGCCATGCCCGCGGTCACCGAGCCGCCCGGCGAGTTGATGTAGAGCCAGATGTCCTGGTCCTTGTCCTCACCCTCGAGGTAGAGCATCTGGGCGGTCAGGTAGTTGGCCACCTGGTCGTTGACCTCGGATCCGAGGAACACGATGCGCTCTTTGAGCAGGAGCTGGAACATGTTCTGGGACGGATCGAGTGCGGTGGCCGGGGCGGCCATCAGCGCCGGGGGCAACGTCGGGGGATGCTCCATGAGACTCCTTGTCGAACGCCTCGGGCAGCGGTGGGCCGGAGGTCGGAACTGTGGGTTGAGGCTAGCGGGCCGGACGCAGATCCATGACCCGCCGGGGCGCCTGAACCCAGGTCAGGTGAACAGGTCGCCGGTCAGGGCCTGGGAGCGGAACCCGTCGGGCCCGACCGGCACGTCACCCACCAGGGTGATTCGCTCGACCAGGCGGTCGAAGTCTGCGGTGGCCAGATCGACCGGGCCGACGTGGGCGGTGGCCCGGTTGTCCCAGAAGGCCAGGCTGTCGGGCTGCCACCGGAACCGGACCGTGAACTCGGGCCGGGCCAACTGGGCATAGAGCAGGTCGAGGATCTGTGTGCTCTCCCGGTCCGACAGCCCGACCAGGTACCGGGTGAACGTGGGGTTGACGAACAGCGCCCGCTCCCCGGTCACCGGGTGGACCCTCACCACCGGGTGCACGGCGGTGAGGGGCGGCGCCGCCGGGTCGTGGTCGTCGCGCTTGGCCAGCCCGTCGTAGTCGCGCCAGCGGTGCACGGCCTGGAGCCCGTCGATCAGGTCACGGATGGGCGCGGACAGATCCTCATAGGCGGCCACCAGGTTCGTCCACAGGGTGTCGCCCCCGTGGGGTGGGATGACCACCCCACGCAGGATCGAGCCCATGGCCGGGTTGGCCACGAAGGTGATGTCGGTGTGCCAGCCGGTCTGGGTCGAGCGCCCGGGCGCAAAGGGGCGCGGCTCGGATCGCCGGCGGGGCGAGCCCTTCAGCTGCGAGGTCTCCACCGAATAGATGTTGGGGTGGTCGGCCCGCCCGGCGTGCACGGGATGAGCCGCGGTGGGCTCGCCGAACGCTCGGGCGAAGGCCAGCTGCTGGTCGGCGGTGATGGGCTGGTCGCGGAAGAAGATCACCTTCCAGCGCAGCAGCGCGGCGGTCACCTCGTCGACCACGGCCGGTTCCAACGGGCGGCTCAGGTCGACCCCGTCGATCTCGGCGCCGATGATGCTGGTCACCGGCCGGACGTCGACGGTTGTGGGCAGCGAGGTCTCAGTCACGGCGGCCAGCGTATCGGCTGGCGGTCGACCGCCGTAGGGTGCCGGTGGGCCACCACCCTCACCACCGGAAACGAGGACCGTCATGAAGGCTGCCGTCTACGATCATCCCGGACCCCCCGAGGTCCTGCACCTGGCTGACGTCGCCGATCCCGAACCCGGCCCGGGCGACGTGCTGATCCAGGTTCAGGCCATCAGCATCGAGGGCGGCGACACGCTGGCCCGGGGTGACACCACCGCGCCCGAGGCCGCCGGCCCCCACATCGTGGGCTACCAGGCGGCCGGCACGGTGCTGGCCGTGGGCCAGGCGGTGACCCGCTTCGCCGAGGGCGACACCGTGGTCACCGTGAGCTTCGACGGATCCCATGCCGAGCTTCGGGTGGTGCCCGAGGCCGTGTGCTGGGCCGTGCCCAGCGGTCTGGCGGTGGAGGCGGCGTCGGCCATCCCCATCCCGTTCGGGACCGCTTCGGACTGCCTGTTCGAGTTCGGCCGGCTGCAGGCCGGCGAGACGGCCCTGATCCAGGCCGGAGGCAGCGGGGTGGGAATCGCCGCGGTCCAGCTGGCGGCCGCCGCCGGCGCCACCGTGCTGGCCACGGCATCGGTCGACGCCAAGCTCGAACGGCTGAGCGACCTCGGCCTCGATCACGGGATCAACTACCGGACCACCAACTTCGTGGACGAGGTGAAGCGCCTGACCGACGGGCGTGGCGCCGATGTCATCGTGGAATCGGTGGGCGGCCAGGTACTCCAGGACAGCCTGGCCGCCTTGGCCTACCGGGGTCGCTGCGTGACGGTGGGCGACGCCGGGCGCCAACCGGCCCAGCCCCTGGACATCTCGAACCTACGGGGCAACAACCAGTCGGTCACCGGCTACTTCCTGGGTGCCGAGCTGTTCATGGGCACCCGGGCCTACGCCATGATCGGTGACCTCGTCCAGCAGGTGGCCGACGGCCGTCTGTCGGTGGTGATCGACCGCACCTATCCCCTGGCCGAGGCCGCCGCGGCCCATGCCTACATCGAGAGCCGCCAGTCCTTCGGGCGGGTCCTGCTCATCCCCTGATCGTCAGGTGAGCTGGTAGACCCGCCGGGCGTTGGCCCCCAGGAACAGCTCCCGCGCCTCGTCGTCGAGGCCCAGGTCGCCGAGGTGCTCGAGCGCCTTGGCCGGCGTGATCATCGGGTAGTTCGAGCCGAACAGCACCTTGGTGCGGCCGTGGCCGTTGAGGTAGCTGACCAGCTCAGGGGGATAGCGACGAGCGGTGTAGGCGCTGGTGTCGATGTAGACGTTGGGGTGCTTGGTGGCCACCGCGATCATCTCGGCGGTCCACGGATAGCCGATGTGGCCGCAGACGATCACCAGGTCGGGGAAGTCGATGGCGATCTGGTCGATGTAGGGGATGGGACGACCGGTCTCGGAGGGCCGAAGCGGCCCGGTGTGGCCGACCTGGGTGCAGAACGGACGCCCAGCTCGGCACAGGCGGCCAACAGCGGGTAGAAGCGGCGATCGGTGGGCGGCACCTCCCAGAGCCAGGGCAGCAGGCGCAGGGCGACGAAGCCGAGGTCGGTCACGGCCCGCCGCAGCTCGCGCACCGCGGCCACCGGCTGGCGGATGTCGGCGCCGGCCACCCCCACCAGGCGACCCGAGGCCTCGGCGCAGAAGCCAGCCACCTCGTCGTTGCTGATCAGGGGACCCTCCGGCCCGTACCAGGCGGAGGTGAGGGCCACGTCGACGCCGGCCACGTCCAGCGCGGCCAGCGTGAACTCGAGCGGGAGCGGCGTCTCGTAGTGGGCTGCGCCCGTCCAACGGCGCAGCGGATCGAACATCTCGTGGTTGGAGTGGCGCAGGGTGGGATGCTGGATCCAGGCGTCGACGATGCGGTCAGCCATCTGGTCGGCTCAGCTCCCCTGAACCACGTACAAGGTGTTCCCGTCGGGGTCGCGGAAGGTGAACATGGGCGGGACGGACTCGCCCATGCGCAGGATCTCCGCGTCCACGTCCACCCCCTGGGCCAGCAGGGCCGCGTGGTCGCCATCGGCGTCGGCGGTGAACAGGCGGATGCCGGTGTCGACGCCGACCTCCACCTGGTCGTGGGCGGCCAGCAGCGCGATGGACGTGGCACCCCCGGGGGGTGCGACCTCGAGCCACCGGCCGCCCCCGCCGAAGGGCATGTCCCGTCGCACCTCGAAGCCGAGCACCGCCTGGTAGAAGGCGAGTGCTCGGTCCTGGTCGGCCACGTGGATCCCCACGTTGCCCACGCCGTGGATCCGTGTCTGGGCGGCGTCGCTCATCTGGGCTCCCCTGCTTCTCGGCTGGTCGGCGTCCGCCCACCGGTGACTGCCGGCCGAGGCTAGTTCCGTCCCGCTGGTCGCCCTGGGACGTGTCGTCCCCTTCCCGCAGCGACCGATCGTCGTGCACCAGCCGGGAATCGAACCCGGACGCCCTTGCGGGCACAGGGACCTAAACCCTGCGCGTCTGCCTGATTCCGCCACTGGTGCGTGGGGTGTGGCTCCATGTCTAGTCCCGACCGAAGCAGCCGCTCGATCTCCCGGACCTCGATGCCAACCCCGGCCGTCGCCCCATGTCCGGTTCCGGTCCCGGCTGGCGATCGGCGCCGACCCGGCAGACCGCCGAACCCCGCCCTTCCCACCCCTCGGCCGACGGTCGGGACGGTCGGCGGGCGTAGGGTCAGGCCCGTGCGTGTCGATGACCTCCCCACCCCGGCGCTGATCGTCGACCTCGACCGGCTCGACGCCAACATCGCCACCATGGGCGCCCGGTGGCCCGGCGTGGCGCTGCGCCCCCACGTCAAAGCCTTCAAATCCACCTCGTTGGCCCGCCACCTGGCCGAGGCCGGCCACACCGCGTTCTGCTGCGCCACCATCCGGGAGATGGAGGGCATGGCCGGGGCCGGGCTGGGCGCCGACCTCCTGTTGGCCAACGAGGTGCTCGACACCCGTCGCCTGGGCGCGCTGGCCGATCAGGGCGCCCGGGTCACGGTGGCTGTCGACTCCACCGAGACGATCGCCGCGGCCGCGGCGGGTGGCGTGACCGAGGTGCTCATCGACGTGAACGTGGGACTCCCCCGCTGCGGCTGCCGGCCCGACCGGGCCGGACCGCTGGCCGACGAGGCCCGCAGCCGTGGTCTCGAGGTCCGCGGGGTCATGGGCTACGAAGGCCACTTGGTCGGTCTCGAACACCGCACGGCACGCGAGACCGGCGTGGCCGAGTCGATGGCCCTGCTGGTCGAGGCGCACGCCGCAGTGGGTGGCGACGTGGTGTCCGGCGGAGGCACCGGCACCTGGGACCTCAACACCTGGATCACCGAACTGCAGGCCGGCTCGTACCTGCTGATGGACACCGCCTACGGCGCCCTGGGCCTGCCCTTCGAACCGGCCCTGTCCCTGGCCGGCACCGTGATCTCGGTCAACGCCGATGCCGGCTACGCCGTGGCCGACGTCGGCCTCAAGGCCCTGGGCATGGATCACGGCAACCCCACCGTCGTCGACCCGCCGGGGACCAAGCTGTGGTTCTGCTCCGACGAGCACCTGACCTTCAGCCGCCGCGACGCTCCACCGATGGCGGTGGGCGACCGCGTCCGGGTCCATCCCGGCCACGTCGATCCGACGGTGGCGTACCACGAGCAACTCCAGGTGATCCACGGCGACCAGGTGGTCGACACCTGGGCCGTCGACCTGCGCAACTGGTAGCCCCACCCTCGCCCACGCGCTCCCGAAATCGGTGTAGATGTCCCCGCTCCGGCGGGGATATCTACACCGATTTCGGGGAAGGGGCCGGGGCCGGGGACGGGGAAGGGGCCGGGGACGGGGCCGGGGCCGGGGATTCCAGGGCGGCGGCCAGGGCCCGGAACGCCCGGCCGCGGTGGCTCACCGCATGCTTCTCCTCGCTCGTCATCTCGGCGAAGGTCCGATCGCCGGGGCCACCCTCGAGCCGGTCGGGGATGAACACCGGGTCGTAGCCGAAGCCGTGCCCGCCCCGGGGGGCGTCGGCCACCGAGCCCTGCACCTCGCCCTCCACCGCCAGCTCCCGACCGTCGGGCCAACGCACCAGCGCCACGGTGCGGAACCGGGCGGCGCGGGCCACCGGACCCCGCGCGCCCACCCGGTCCAACTCGGCCAGGAGCTTGGCCACGTTGTCCGCGTAGGTGGCGTCCTCACCCGCGTAGCGCGCCGAGTACACGCCGGGCGCGCCGCCCAGCGCCTCGACCTCGAGGCCGGTGTCGTCGGCCACCGCCGGCTCCCCCACCGCCTCGGCGATGGCCACGGCCTTGAGCCGGGCGTTGCCCTCCAGGGTGTCGGCGTCCTCGACCACCTCACCCACCTCGCCCGGGCGGGGTCGCAGGACGACGGCGTCGCCCAGCACCGCGGCGATCTCGGCCACCTTGTCCGGGTTGGCCGACGCCACCACCAGCGTCCAGCCCGGAGCCGGTCGATCAGCCGGGTCGCGCTCGGATCCCGCCTCCGGGGCCACCGGTGTCAGGCGGGCCGGGGCGCGGGCGGCTCGGCCAGCAGCTGGGTACCCAGATCCATGATCTGGTTGGCCCCCGACCTCGGCCAGGCGCAGCAGCTCGTCGAGCTCGTCGCGGCTGAAGGCCATGCCCTCGGCCGTGCCCTGCACCTCGATGAAGCGGCCGGACTGGGTCATGACCACGTTCATGTCCACCTCGGCGGTCGAGTCCTCCACATAGGGCAGGTCGAGGACGGGTACGCCGCCCACGATCCCGACCGACACCGCCGCACAGGCCTCGGTCAGCGGGTGCTCGGCGATGGCGCCGCGCTGGACGTGGCGGGTCAGGGCGTCGTGCAAGGCCAGGTACCCGCCGTTGATGGAAGCGGTGCGGGTGCCGCCGTCGGCCTGGAGCACGTCGCAGTCGACGATCACCTGGCGCTCCCCCAGGACGACCATGTCGCACACGGCTCGCAACGATCGCCCGATCAGCCGCTGGATCTCGTGGGTCCGGCCCCCGGGGCTGCCCTTGGACACCTCCCGGCGGATGCGTTCGTTGGAGGAGCCCGGCAGCATCGAGTACTCGGCGGTCACCCACCCCTTGCCCGAGCCGCGCATCCAGCGGGGCACGTCGTCGTCGATGGTGGCGGTGCACAGCACCATCGTGTTGCCGGCCGTCACCAGCACCGACCCGGCGGTCTGGGTGGTGAAGTCCCGCTCGAAGGTGATGGGCCGCAGCTCGTCGGCCTGCCGGCCGTCGGGCCTCATCGGGTCGCGCTCTGGGCAGTCTGGCTCACGGTGCGGGTCTCCCGACGTCGTAGGTCTGGTTGGTGACGGCGAGCTCGACGGGTGCGCCGAACGCGCCGACCGCCTCGGCCCGGTGATCCTCGGGATCGTCGGTGGGCCACAGGTGGGTCAGCATCAATCGTCGCGCACCCACGGACCGGGCCAGGACGCCGGCCTGACGGCCGCTCAGGTGCAGCACCCCCTCGCCCTCCACCGACGCCAGGTGGGTGGACTCGCACAACAGCAGGTCGATCGGGTGCTCCGCCTCGGGGCGGCCGGCGAACACCGGCGAGGCCGAGGTCAGCGCGGTGATGGGCCAACCCGGGCCGGTGTCGGCCGAGTAGACGAGCAGCTCGCCGGCCGGCCCGTCGACTCGCACCGCGAAGCAGGGGACGTAGTGCTCGGTGGGCCCGAAGGTGAAGCACAGGCCGTCGACCACCAGGAGCGCCCCGGCGCTGATGTCGCGCCAGTCCAGTGTCGGGGCCAGGCCACCGGTCAGCTCCTCGGCCAGGTGGCGCCCCTCGGAGGTCCCCCACACCTGGAGCCCCTGGCGCTCGGAGCCGTACTTGAGCGCGACGTGGAGCCCGGCCAGGTCGGTCCAGTGATCGGGATGGCGATGGGTCAGGATGACCGCGTCGATGACCGAGAGCGGCACGTGGCGCTGGAGGTTGGCCAGCGTGCCCGGACCCAGGTCCATGACCACGGTCGCGCCTCCACCCCGGATGAGGTAGCCGCTGGCCGCGTCGCCCGGACCCGGGTAGCTCCCCGAGCACCCGAGGACGGTCACCTCCAGGCTCATGTTCCCGGCGCCGGATCGGTCCAGACCAGAGCCTCCGCCTGGTCGAGCTCAGGCCCCAGCAGCTGCTGGCCCAGCGCCTGGAACGACCCCAGGTCACCGGAGGAGAACCACCGGTGCCGCGATTGGGTCTGGTCCACGCCGGAGCCGACGACCGACACCGGCACCGACTCGCGCAGGGCGGCGGCCAGGGCGAAGGCGGTCTCGTCCGCCGAGGACACCAGCACCACGTCGCGGCCCATCACATCCGCGATGGTGCGGGCCAGGTAGGGGTAGTGCGTGCAGCCCAGCAGGAGGGTGTCGATGCCGGCGTCCTGCATCGGCGCCAGCAGGCGCTCGGCCAGGACGTGGACCTGGTCACCGTCGAAGTCGCCGCGCTCCACGAACTCCACGAACCCGGGGCAGGCCGCGCAGGTGAGCTTGACCTCGTCGGACATGGTGGCGACCACCCGTTGGTAGGCCCCCGACGAGATCGTCCCGACCGTGCCGATCACGCCCACGTGACCGCTGGTGGTGGCGGTCAGCATGGCCCGCACCCCGGGTTCGATGACCCCGATCACGGGTACGCCGAGCCGGTCGCCGAGCTCGTCGAGCGCGGCGGCGGCCGCCGTGTTGCACGCGACGACCAGCACCTTCACCCCGTGCTCGCGCACCAGCCAGGTACCGATCTGCACGGCGTAGTCGCGCACCTCGGCGAGCGGCCGCGGCCCATAGGGGTAGCGACCGTTGTCGCCCACGTAGACCACCGACTCGGCCGGGAGCAGGTCGATCACGGCCCGGGCCACGGTGAGCCCGCCGAAACCGCTGTCGAACATGCCGATGGGACGAGGGTCCACCTGGTCAGCGTAGGGCCGGGCCCGGCGCCATCGGCAGATGGTCGACTCGGGCGAAGTCGGGCGCCGCTCCCGGGCCGCCCTGCGCTCCGGGGACCACTCAGAAGTAGATGATCTTCTCGGCTCGAGTCACGACCTCGTCGATGTCGTCGGTCCAGGCACCGGTCGAGAGGTACTTCCAGCCGTAGTCGGCGACGATGAACACGATCGTGCCCGCCTCGACCTCGCCGGCGACCTTGGCACAACCCGCCATGGCCGCACCTGCCGAGATGCCCGAGAACACGCCGACCTCGCTCAGGCGACGGGTCCATTCGATGGACTCGCGGGGACGCACCACCCGCTTGCGGTCGAGCAGCTCGGTACCGCCCCACTTCTCGTACACCGGCGGGATGTAGCCCTCGTCGAGGTTGCGCAGTCCTTCGACCTTCTCGCCCAGGGGCGGCTCCACGGCGATCACCTGCACCGCGGGGTTCTGCTCCTTGAGGTAGGTGCCCACCCCCATCAGCGTGCCGCTGGTGCCCAGGCCGGCCACGAAGTGGGTGATCTCGGGGCAGTCCCGCCAGATCTCGGGGCCGGTGGTGCGGTAGTGGGCCCGCGGGTTGGCCTCGTTGGCGTACTGGTACAGGAAGGCCCAGTCCGGGTGCTCGACGGCCAGCGCCTGGGCCATGCGCACCGCGCCGTTGGATCCCTCGGCCCCGGGCGAGGAGATGATCTCGGCCCCCCAGACCTCGAGCAGCTGGCGGCGCTCCACCGACACGTTCTCGGGGAGCACGATCTTGATCGGGTAGCCCTTGATCTTGGCGATCATGGCCATGGCGATGCCGGTGTTGCCCGACGACGGCTCGATCAGCGTCTTGCCCGGGCTCAAGGTGCCGTCGGCCTCGGCCTCGGTGATCATCTGCAGGGCGATGCGGTCCTTCACCGATCCTGCCGGGTTCTGGCCCTCCATCTTGGCCAGGATGCGCACCTTCGGGTTCGGGCTGAGCGAGCTCACGTCCACCATCGGTGTGTTGCCGATCAGGTCGAGCACGGACGAGACGACGGCCATCGGGAACGCTCCGCAATGATTGTTGAGTCGGTCACTCAGGATTCTAACCGGGTGACCGGGACCACCCCACGTCCGAGGGTCGACCAGACCACGCCTCACGATGCTGTTCCCCGTTGTGGTGCCCGACCGGCCAGCCCACGGCCCCGGCCAATCCCGCGTAGCGATCGTCACCCACCCACAGTTCGGGATGCTCGAACCCGAGCCGGGCCGCAGCTCGGCCCACCTGGCGGTTCAGGCTGACCGTGGTCAACCCTCCCAACCTCCCGAACAACCGCAGTGACGGCTCGAAACGAACGACCCGCCCGTCGGGATCGACGGGGCGCAGGCCAGGCCGACGTGGCTGCCGTCCGCCAGAGGGGGACTCGGATCCGGGCGTCCTCGGCGGCTCGACGAACAGCACCCGTCGAAGGGGATCGGCCGTCAACAGGTCCCGTACGAGGGCCTGGTCGGGGCCGCCAGCCTCATCCCACGGCTGCGAGGCACACACCACCGCGCCCCGTCCCGGGGCAGCGGTAGCCGGACTGTCCAGCGGCACCTGACCAGGCGACCTGACCAGCGTCCGCACCTGACGAACCAGACGTCGGCGGTGCAACGCCCGCCGCTCTGACGACCCGGGAGCCGCGATGCGCACCGCTGACCCGACCGCCTGCGCCACCCGCAGGCTCCAGAGCTGTCGGATCCCTTCGTGCTTGGCCACGAAGTGCTCGGTCCCGCGCTGGAAGTGTTCGAACACCAGGCCCTCGACACCGCTGGCGCTGGCCCCGCCCACGTGCTCGGCCATGGCATCGACCACGCCGACCGACCAACCGGCGTCGATCAACCGCCGACAGAGGTCGGTCTCCTCTCCGTACAGCCAGAACCGCGGATCCAGGCCGCCGACCGCCTCGAACGCGGCGCGGCGCACCAGGAAGCAGGCGCCGACCACGAACCCGGGATCGCCCGCCACCTCATCGGCGCGGCCGAGAGGTCCCAGCCCGAGGCGCTGGAGGCCGAAGGCGTCGTACCACGCACCGGCCGCCGTCGGGAACGGCCACCAGACGCGCTGCAGCCCGTCGGACTGACGAAGGTTGGGCGCGACCACGGCCAGGCCGGGGTCGTTGTCCAGCGCGGCCACCATTCGGGCCAGGGTCTCGACCGACAGCGAGGCATCGGGGTTCAACAGCAGCACGAACTCGGCCGAGCCTGCGGCCACGCCCTGGTTGGCCGCGGCCGCGAAACCCGCGTTGACCGGGTTGGCGATCACGGTGGCCCCGAGGGCACGGGCTCGATCCGCGGAGCCGTCCCCGGAGGCGTTGTCCACCACGATGATCCCCAGGCCGTCGGTGGTGGCGGTCTGCAGGGGCCCGATCGCCTGATCCAGCCGGTCGGCCGAGTTGTAGGTCACCACGACCACGTCGACATCGAGGGGCCGTCCCTGGTTGGTCGGCCGATCGGCCGGAACGACCTCCGCCACCTGATCGCGGGTGGTCTCGTAGAAATCCAGATGACGCCGAGCCACCTGCGGCCAGGCGAAGGCGCTGGCTCGAACTGATCCGGCGTCGGCCAGCCTGCTCCGCTCGGTGTCGTCATCACGCAAGCGGGCCAAGGCGTCGGCCCAGGCGTCGACATCGCCGGGGGGAACCAGGACGCCGGCGTCGGCCACCACCTGGGGCAGCGAGCCACTGTCCGAAGCCACCACCACCACACCGGATGCCATGGCTTCGACGGCCACGCGGCCGAACTGCTCGATCCACGAGGGCGTCTCCAACGACGGTACGGCGACCAGGTCGAACCGGCGGTAGACGGCCCCCAGATCGGCTGGATCGACGAAGCCGGCCACGCCCACCCGGTCGGCCACGTCCAGGGCCGTGACCAGCTCCTCGAGCCGTCCTCGCTCCGGCCCCGCGCCCACCACCTCCAGGGTCACCCCCGGGGTGCCAGCCACGGCGCGGACCAGGACGTCCACGCCCTTGTGGGCCTCGAGCCGACCGACGTAGCCGACCCGCAGCGGCCCGGTGGGGTCGTGGTGGCCCGCCCCCGGGCCCGAGTCCGGCCCAGGAGCGAATCGGGCCACGTCCACCCCCAGTCCCAGGTTCCGGATGACCCCGCTGAAGCCCTTGGCCCGCAGGATGTGGCCCGCCTCCTCGTTGCACGTGTGGACTCCGGCCGCCCGTCGCAGCGTGGCCCGCTCGATCCAACGAAAGGGAACCGGATAGCGCTTGGGGATGTTCTGGGCGCAGTAGTAGCACAGGGCCGAGCGTTGTCCCGCCAGCCGGGCCAGCAGCCAGATCTCGGCCGCAGCCAGGCTGGCCGGCTCCTCATGGGTGTCGATGATGTCGAAGGACCTCGACCGCAGCACCCGCCACAGCGGCCGCGGGTCGTAGACGAAGAGATACGGGTGGCGGCCGAGGGTGCCTGTCGGGTGCACGAAGTCGTCGCCGCCCGGCTCGAGCACGACGTCGTGACCGCCCTCGTTCCATTTCCGCGGAGCCACCAGCTCGAGGTCGACACCCAGTCGACGCAGCTCGCGATCGCGCCGGCGCCACCGGGTGACCACGGCGGAGTGACAGACGCGCAGCACGGTGAGCCGCTCGGCCCCCGGTCCCGCCACGGTCACGGAGCGACGGCGACCAGCCGGGCCGGAACGTCAGCCTCCACCTCGGGCTCGTCCCCGATCACCAGACCGATGATCAGGAAGGGCAGCGTTCCAGGGCCCGCCACCCAGAAGATGTCCACCATGGTGGCCAACAGTCGCTCCACCAGGACCAGGTAGCCCGCCTCGGCCAGGTCGCTGTCAGCCCGCCGGGTCGTGCGCAGCACGACCCACAGCAGTGCGAGCATGGCCACCAGGCCGATCAGCCCCACCTCCGACAGCTCCCCGATCACGAAGTTGTGCGGGACGCCCCCGCCGGCGCCGGGGGCATTGAACCACTTGAGCCCGGCCCCGAACACCGGATCCGGCTCCCACTTCTTCGTCAGGGCGAACGAGTACGTGTCCAGCCGGGAGTTCACGCTGTTGAACTTGGCCGTCTGCTTGTTCTCGTCTCGGGTGGTGTAGGTGATGGCGCTGATGGCGATCAACACCAGGCTGGCCACCAGCAGGAGGGGCGCCAGCCGGACGATCCGGCTCGTCACCCCCGCCCGGCGCTGGTGGAGCAGGTGCAGGGCGAAGACCCCGACCAGGGCCAACCCCGCCCCGCGCGACTGACTGGCGGCCAGGCCGCCGAGCAACACGATCGAGAGCAGGACGATGGTCCGTCCCCGCAGCTCGAGGCGCCGCGGGGCCACCAGCAGCACCACCAGGCACATGGCGAGCAGGTCCCCGACCCCGTTCTTCTGGGCACCGAGTGGATAGGCCGGCCGCAGATGGTGGGTCAGCGTGTCCACGATTGCCGACATCGACACCACCGCCGCGGCCACCATCAGAGCCCGCAGGGCCACCCGTACGTGGCCGAGGCGGGCCACCGCGGCCCCGATGCACATGGTGCCGGCCACCAACGACAGCTGGTGGAAGGCTTCGATCAGCGAGCGCTGGGCCGGGTGGGCCGCCACGGTGATCAGCAGCACGGCGCAGTAGCCGAGGGCGGCCATCAGGATGCGCCGCAGCGCCCGACTGCGCCAGGGCACGAAGGGCAGGGCAGCCACGATGGCCACGATGGTGACGGCGTCGGTGACGCTCATGTCGATCGAGGCCGGACCCACCCGCCAGGAGGCGAAGGTGGCCGGGAACACCGCCACCATGGCCACCACGGGCGCCACGAGCAGGACCAAGACCACCACCGTGGCCCCGATCAGCACCACGGCCAACGACGGGACCATCGCCGCCCAGGTGGTGAGGACGAGCTGGGCGGCGGCCACCGGAGCCACGACCAGGCGAGACCATCTCGACTCGTGACCCTCGGACACCGACAGAGTATATAGGCTTCGACATTGGGACCGATCCGGCCCTCGGCTCGTAGAACAGACGGTGGGAACAGCGCTGCACATCCGACATCTCGTCCGATCCGATGCCTTCGCCGGGGTGGAGCGCTACCTGACCTACGTCGCCCCGGAGTTGGCCGCCCGTGGTCACCAGGTCTCGGTGGTGGGCGGCGAACCGCCGGCCATGCGCCGGGCCCTGGCCGGCTCCGGCGTGCACTTCGCGCCCGGCTCCACCCGGAGCGAGGCGCTGCGGGCCGCGGCCGCGGCCCCGAGACCGGATCTGCTGCACGTGCACATGACCGAAGCCGAGGTGCTCGGCCTGATGAGCGCGCTCCCCCGCCGGGTGCCGGTGGTGGCCACCATGCACTTCGCCGACGGGCGCGGCCACTCCAACGCCACCCGGTTGGCCCTGCGACCGCTGGTCCGGATGCTCGACGCCCAGATCGCCATCAGCCGGTTCGTGGCCGAGCGCGCCGGCCCGGAGATGGTGGTGGTGCCCAACGGCATCCCCGACCCCCAGCCCTGGCCCGCGGCCCCGCCCGGGGCCCGCCAGCCGATCGTGCTGATGGCCCAGCGACTCGAGCCGGAGAAGGACACCGCCGTCGGCCTGCGGGCCTGGGCGGCGTCGGGCCTGGCCGCCGACGGCTGGGCCCTGCACCTGGCTGGGCGCGGGTCGCTCGAGGCCGAGCTGGGGCGGATGGCGGCCCGGCTCGCGCCTGACGGGTCGATCCAGCTCCTGGGTCACTGCGACGATCTGGGCGCTCGCATGGCCGAGGCCTCGATCCTGTTGGCGCCGGCACCTGCGGAGCCCTTCGGGTTCACGGTGGTGGAGGCCATGGCCGACGCGCTCCCGGTGGTGGCCGCCGCCGGCGGCGGTCACCTCGAGACCCTGGCCCCGGCCAGCCCGGACACGTTCTTCGCGCCGGGCGACGCCGAGGCGGCCGGCACCCGCCTCCGGGCTCTGGCCCACGACCCGGCGGTCCGCGCCGAGATCGGTCGCGCCGAGCGCCGCCGCTTCGAGGTCGAGTACCGCATCGAGCGGCACGTGGATCGCCTGGAGGTGGTCTACCGCCAAGCAGCGGCCAACGCGGCCCAGCACCCCTGGCCCGGACTGAGCCGAGCGGCACGATGACCCGCCGAGCGCCGGGGGTCACGGAGCTGGCCGAGGTGGCCATCGCCCACGACTACCTCACCCAACGAGGCGGAGCCGAGCGCGTGGTGCTGGCTCTCCAGCACGCCTTCCCCCAGGCCCCCATCTACACCACGGCCTACGATGCAGCCCGGTCGTTCACCGAGCTGGCCGACTCCGAGATCGTGACCTCACCGCTGCAACGCATCGGCCCCCTGCGACGCAACCCGCGGCTGGCCCTGCCCCTGCTGGTGCCGATCGTGAAGCGGATGGACGTGCCGGCCAAGGTCACCGTGTGCAGCACCAGCGGCTGGGCCCACGGCATGACGACTCGGGGCACCAAGGTCGTCTACGTCCACAACACCGCCCGGTGGCTGTACCAGCGCCGCGAGTACCTGGCCGAGCTACCGGCCAGCCACGCCTGGGGCATCAAACCGCTGGCCCCGGCCCTTCGTCGATGGGATCGACGCGCCGCCGACTCGGCTGACATCGTGCTGGCCAACTCGGCCGTCACCCGGGCTCGCGTGCGCACCCACTGGGGTCGCGATGCCGAGATCCTCCACCCACCGCCCGGGCTGGCCCAGACCGGTCCCCATGAGCCCCTCGACGGCCTGGAACCGGGGTTCCTGCTCACCGTGACCCGGCTGCTGCCGTACAAGCGGGTCGACGCGGTCCTCGGCGCGCTGCACGGGGGGGTCGGTGGCCGCCTCGTGGTGGTGGGCGACGGTCCCGACCGTGCCCGGCTGGCCGCACTGGCCCCGCCGGGCACCATGTTCCTGGCCAACCTCAGCGACGCACAACTGCGTTGGCTCTACGCCAACGCCGAAGCGCTGGTCACCGCGGCCCACGACGACTTCGGGCTGACCCCGCTCGAGGCCATGCAGTTCGGCACGCCGGTGGTGGCCGTGCGCGAGGGCGGGTTCCCCGAGACCGTGGTGCAGGGGGAGACCGGGGTGCTCTTCGACGGAGCCGATCCGGCCGGTGTCCGGGCCGGCATCGAGGCCCTGCGCGACCAGACCTGGGACCGGGCCAGGATCGAGGCCCGAGCGGCCGACTTCTCACTCGACGCCTTCACCTGTCGGATCCGCGAGATCGTGGCCCTGGCCGCCGGCCAGGTGCCCGAGCTCGATCCGCGGGTGGGTCAGTAGGCGCCCGAACCGGTGAGCACGCTCTTGGCCGTCTTGACCAGGATGACCAGGTCCAGCGTGAGCGACCAGTTCTCCACGTAGTACAGGTCCAGCCGGATGGCCTCGCTCCAGGACAGCTCGGCCCGGCCGCTCACCTGCCACAGACCGGTGATGCCAGGTTTGACCATCAGCCGCCGCCCGATGTCGCCCCGGTAGGTGGCCACCTCGTCGGGCAGGGGTGGGCGGGGACCGATCATGGCCATGTCACCCCGCACCACGTTCCACATCTGGGGCAGCTCGTCGATCGAGTAGCGGCGCAGCCAACGACCGACCCGGGTCACCCGCGGGTCGTCCTTGATCTTGAACAGCGGGCCGTCGTGCTCGTTCATCCCGACCAGGTCGGCCTTCTGACTGTGGGCGCCCTCGACCATCGAGCGGAACTTCAACATCTCGAACGGGTGGCCTTCCCGACCCACCCGGACCTGGCGGTACAGGACCGGTCCCCGGCTGGTGAGCTTGACCAGGAGCCCGACCACCAGCAGGACCGGGGATGCGAGCACCAGCAACAGCAGGGCCATGGACCGCTCGGTGAAGCCCTTCACCAGACGGGCCGGGCCACTGGTGCGAGGCTCCTCGACCAGCAGCATGGGCAGGCCGCCGGCCGGGCGGGACACGATGCGCGGTCCGGCGATGTCGACCAAATCCGGGGCCATCAGCAGTTGGATGCCCGTGCCGTGCAGCCGCCAGGCCAGCGAGCGCATGGAGTCGGCGCGGAACACCCGATGGCCGGTGATGGCGATGGCGTCCGCCTCGAGGGAGCCGAGGTTGTCGAGCAGATCCTCCGGTCGACCCAGGACCGGTGGGAACCCGGGCTCCTGGGTCATCGGGTCCTCGGTCCGGGACCCCGGGAGGTAGGCCCCGACCACGCGGTAGCCGGCGTAGGCGAGCCGGCGGAGATGCTCGTCGAGGTGGGCCACCGCCTCGGGCTCGCCCACCACCACGATCTGGCGCAGGGCCTGGCCGCGGCTGCGGCGCCGGTGCAACGACTTGCGCACCGCGTAGCGGTTGATCACGCCGAACACGACCAGCGCCGGGAAGAAGACGGCCAGGAGGCTGCGGGACAGATCGATCGACCCCAAGAAGGACACGGCGCACACGGCGGTGAGCAGCAGGGCGCCGGTGGTGGCCACCTTGGAGTACTCGTCCGCCGAGTCGCCCAGCAACGACGGGTTGTAGGCGCCGCGCACAGCCAGACAGCCCAACCAGACCGGGATGGCCAACAGGGCGAGCACCGCGTAGTGCACGTGCGCCGACGCGATGGTCAGCGTCGACCCCTTGGCCTGATCGCGGGCGGCCCAGGCAGCCACACCGGCCAGCACCACGGCCAACACATCGGCCCCGCCCACCGCCAGCACCAGGCGTCGCTCCCAGTCGCGCCGAGGCGGAGGGGAGGCCGAGCCGCCCACCGGACCGAAGCCGAGGTCCATGACCGGTTGTTCGGGGCAGGCAGCGGACGGTCTAGGGCCTGGGCGGTCGGCGATCGGGGGTCGGGGCGTGACCCGATCGGAACGGCGCCAGCGGGGGGAACCTTGTCTCCGTTCGGTCTGGTCCAGCAACGCAGAAACCTTCCGGGAAATGGGTTGCTCGAAGAAGTCGACCGGCGGACACGACCCACCCGGCCAGCCTCGCCACGACACGGGAAACCTAACACATGTACCCCCGGCGAAGGCCGGGATGATCAACGATCAGCGGCCCGGGCTCGGCCCACCGCCACTCACCCTAGGGGCCGACTCACGTCGCCGAACATGGTTCCTTTGGACCGAATCTCCGCGGCGTTCGCCAAGCGGGCAGCCGATCGCTCAGGGGAGCCCGGGCGGCGATTGCGGCCTCGGTTCCGGCCCGGGGGACGGGGCGGCTGGCCCGGCGGCGCTGGCCGGTGCCCCGTCGTGGCTGCCGTTGCGAACCGGCAACGGGGTCGCGCCGGTGACCGGCGCCGCCGGCGGGGCCACATCATCGGGTCGGGCCCGCTCATCGGTCGCCCCGTTCTGACGCGGGGACGAGCGGGGCACGTCCCCGTAGTTGCTGCCGTACCCGTAGCCATACCCGTAGCCATACCCGTAGTAGCTCTCCATCTCGGCGTCCTCGCAGCCGTTGAAGACCACCCCCAGCACCTCGGCCCGGAACCGGTTCAACACGATCGACGCCCGTTGGGCGGGACCGGTGTGGGACTGACCCGACCGCAGCACCAGCACCACCGCGTCGGCCACCACCAGCAGATCGCTGGCGTCGTTGGTGGTGAGCATCGGTGGCGTGTCGAGCAGCAGGAGGTCGTATTCGCTCCGATAGGTGGCGACCGCCTCGCGCAGGCGCGTGACCGCGTCGGCCGGGCCCCCCGAGCCGCGAGGTGCGGCCAGGAAAGACACGTCCTCGAAGCCGGGTGGGCACCGGGATCCCGGGCTCGAGCAGGTTGAGGACGGGCGCGAGATACCGCGCCACCGCGGGCTTGCGGAAGTCGCAGTCGATGACCAGGGTGCGCAGGCCCTTGTCGCCCAGCACCGCGGCCAGGTTGGCCACCGTGGTGGTCTTGCCCTCGCCCGGGTTGGGCGAGGTGACCATCACCACCGGGGCGATGGTCGTCTGCCCGTCGGCCCCCCGGCGCATGCCGACCAGCTGCTCCAGACCGAACAGGATCGACGTGCCCGCGGCCCGGTAGCGCTCGGCCGACCGCGACCCCGGCGCGTCCACACTCGGGGTGGCGTGGTCACGAGCCTGATCACGCGAGAGCTTCGGGATCTCGGCGATGACGGGGAAGCCGGTGACCGACTCGACCCGGTCCCGGCGCCGGAGCCGGTCGTCCCAGGCTTCGATCAGGAAGGCGGTGGCCACACCCAGGACCAGCCCGGCGGTGGCCCCGATGAGCACCCGCACCTTCTTGGACACCGGAGGGGCCGTGTTCAGACGCGGTCTCGTCGAAGGCCGGCGCCACCTGCTGGGTGCCCCCGACCTGGCCGCGGGCGTTCTCGTTCTGGCTCAGCCGGTACTGGTAGGCGCGACCACTGATCTGTACCGGCGTGGCCGCCTGCAGGGTGGACATGCCCGCCGTGGGCGCACCCGCCGTCAGCAGGGCCTGGTACTGGTCGTACTCGATCCGGTATTGGTTGACCACCGACTCGATCTGCGCGTTGATGAGGCCGGCGTTGGCGCCCTTGGCCGTGAGCGATGCCTCGAGATCGGACTGCTGGTTCTGCAGCTGCACGACCTTGGCCTTCACGTCGTTGATCTCCTGCGTGTACTGCGCCTGGTTCTCGGCCAGCACGTACTCGTTGAGCGCGCCGGCGGCCACGTTGGCCATCTGAACGGCCTTGGCCGGGTTGGTGGAGATGGCGGTCACATCCACGGCCTGCACATCGCTTCGGGCGCTGGCCACCAGTTGGTTGTTGACCACGTCGGCGGTCACGCCCAGCTTCTTGGCCACCTCATCTGTCACCGCGGCCGAACGCAACAGGAACGCCGCCTGCTGCAGGTTGGTGCCCGAGGAACCGGCAGCGCTCCCGCTGCTGTTCGCCGTGGGGGCCAGCAACGTGTTCGTGGCCTTGTAGTAGCTGATGGGATCGTGGCTCACGTGAACGAAGAGCGTGGAGATGAACCCGCCGATGAGCCCGACGACCAGACCCAGCAGGATCCACTGGTAACGACGCCGAACCACGCCGGCGTAGTGGCGCAGGAGGTTGGGTTCACCGTCAGGCGGCGTCGCCGATGGTCGCGGGAGGCCGGGGGGGCCATCGGGGGTGGTTTCGGAGATGCTCAACCGTCTCGATCCTCGGGCAGGTGACACAACAGCCTAGCCCCGACTCCCAGCCCCGACTCTTCACCAGAAGGTCGGTGACGGCCGGTGACGGCCGGTCGCCGATTCTGGTGTTGAGCCAGCCGAACCGGCATGGAGAAGCGGGCCTCGGCGGTGATCACGACGGCGGGGGTTGCCGGCGGACGCGCCCGGCTATACTGTGAGCGATGAGTTGTCAAATCGGCACTCGGTGAGCCTGCTTCACGGCCGGCGCGAAGCGTGGACGGGATCCTGACGGTGTAGGGGCAACGGCCCGCATTCGCGACGCGGCAGCGCTCCTGCTTGCCGGTGACACTGCTGCTGATCTCTTCTCCTGGTAGGGGATGCGCAGTCTGCGGGATCCTGTTGGAGGTACGAATGTGACGGGCGACAAGACACCCCAACCATCCGACAACGAGCGCCAACGGTCACGGCGGTCGCTGTTGAAGTCGGCAGGACTTGCTGCGGGCGCCACCTGGATCGTGCCTGCCGTTCTGGCGCTGGACGCTCCGCCAGCGTCCGCATCGGCCGGGACGGCCTTTTCCTCGATCGGCACCGGCACCGTCTTGGCCGAGCACATCGCCACGACGGTCCCCAAGGCAGCGTCGGGTACGTTCCTCCTACTGATCGGCGTGGTCAACCAAGGGACCCTCACCATCGGGAATGGCACCGGATGGACGTCGATCCTTGCTGGCACCTCCACCGACGACCAAGCCTCGCTGTATGCCTGGTGGGCGCTCTCGAGCGCAGGCGTCCCGACGTTGACCAGCTCCAACAACAATGGCTACGGCGTAATCGTCGGCTACAACGCGGCCACGATCGCGAGCGCCGGGCCTGTGCAGTCCACCGCCACCGCCACGGTCACCGCGCTCACCTTCCCATCCGCTCCCGGCTTGGGGGCGTTTCTCTTCGTCGGCGGGTCCCAGAGTGCCCGCACCTGGACAGCACCAACTGGGTACACGACGCAGCTCGACGGCTCCGCCGCTCCTGACCTCTACGTCGCCACCTTGCCCGGGACGGGCACGAACGTCGCGACTGCTTCGGCCACGTTGAGTTCGGCGAATAGGAACCGAGGCGTGCACCTCTGATACGCTGACCAGCCCCGACGCTTCACGAGCAGGTGGGTGACGGCCGGTCGCCGATCCAGGTGTTGCTCTGAGGGGTCGGGTGCGTTGACGGGGGTGGCGGGATCGCACGGGCGGCTCCGACCGGCGTGCCGCCGGAGACCCAACGTCATCCAGATCTGGCACCGGTCAGCGGTCTTCGAGCGACACCGGCTCCTCGGCGATGGTGGCGTCCACGATGCGGTAGCTGCGCAGCACGGGGGCCTCGCGTTTGAGCGACACGATGACGTAGTGCCAACTCGGATCGGGGGCCTGGGCCACATCGGTGGGTGATGGGTAGGCCTCGGTGTGGGTGTGGCTGTGGACGACGCCCAGGATCTCGAGGCCGCGGGCCTCGGCATCGCGGTCGGCCCGCAGGTGATCGCGGGGATCGACGGTGTAGACCCGGCTCGACGCCGCCGTGTTGGCGCACGGGTAGAACACGTCCACCCGCCCGTCCGGGACGGCACCCACCCCGGGCCGTCCCCCCAACAGGCCACAGGCCTCGTCGGGGAGGCCGTCATAGGCATGGCCGATGATCTCCAGGTAGCTCCGGCGGCTGAGGCGCAACATCGGCGTCGAGGCTACCGGTCGGCCCGACGCCCCGATGGCGTGGGCCCGGTAGCCTCGAAGGCCCTATGGCCTCCAAGTCGAACAAGTCGAACGGACCGCGGGCGGTGGCCACCAACCGCCAGGCGCGGCGCGACTACGAGATCCTCGACACCTACGAGGCCGGCATCGCCCTGCAGGGCAGCGAGGTGAAGTCGCTGCGGGAGGCCAACGTGCAACTGGCGGAGAGCTTCGCCCGCATCGAAACGGCGAGATCTGGCTGGTCGGGCTCCAGATCGCGGCCTACAGCCACTCGGGCCGGGCCGACGGCCATCAGCTCGACCGTCAGCGCAAGCTGCTCCTGCACCGGGGCGAGATCGACAAGATCCGGGGCCGGCTCGATCAGGAGCGCCTCACGCTGGTGCCGCTGTCGCTGTACTTCAAGGACGGACGGGCCAAGGTCGAACTGGGCATCGGTCGGGGCCGCCGTGAGTACGACAAGCGCCAGGTGATCGCCAAGCGCGACGCCGATCGCGACGCGGCCCGGGCCATGTCCGATGCCCGACGTCGCCAGGGAGCCACCCACACGGACTGACGCTCGGGCTGGGTCCGGCCCGGCGGTGGGGAGGGTAGCTTCGGCGGGCATGACCACCGCCACCGTCGAGCACGTGCGCCGGCTCCCCAAGGTCGAGCTGCACTGCCACCTGGAGGGATCGGCGCGGGCAACCACCGTGGCGGAGCTGGCCCGGGCCAATGGCGTGGCACTGGGGGTCGAGGATCCGGCGGACCTCTTCCACTTCACCGACCTCGACCAGTTCCTCGAGGTCTACGCGATCGTGTGCGCCAGCCTGGTCACCGCCGACGACTTCCGCCGCATCACCTACGAGGCGCTCGAGGACGGGGCCCGGGCCGGGGTCCGCTATCGCGAGATGTTCTTCTCCCCCGGTTTCGTCCTGCGCCTGGGCGTACCCATTTCCACGGTGTGGACCGGCATCGCGGCAGGGCTGGCCGATGCCGAGGTGGATCTCGACATCCGGTGTCGGATGATCCTCGACGTGGACAAGCCGTCGGGGGCGGCGCACGCGGCCGAGATGGTGGCCTTCGCCGCCGCACAGGACCGCGATCGGCTCGTGGGGGTGGGGGGCGACTCGACCGAACGCGGGATCGACCACCGCGAGTTCGCCCCGGCCTTCACCGAGGCGGCCCGCCTCGGGCTGCGTCGCACGATGCACGCCGGCGAGGACGGCCCGGCCGCCAACATCCGGGTCTGTCTGGAGGACCTGGGCTGTGAACGCATCGACCACGGGTTCCACCTGCTCGACGACGAGGGGTTGACCGATCGAGTGGTGGTCGACCAGGTGCCGATCACGGCCTGTCCGTTGTCGAACGTGATCATCGCCAACGTCATCGACGACGTCGCCCAGCACCCGATCGCCCGCCAGCGCGAGCGGGGCGTGCTGGTCACGGTCAACTCCGACGATCCCGGCCATGATGGGCACCGACGTGGCCGACGACTACCAGGCCGTGTGCGAGGCCTTCGGCTGGGACCTCGAGACCATGGAGGCGATCAGCCTCGACGGCATCGAGGCCTGCTGGGCCCCAGACGACGAGAAGGCCACGTTGCGAGCCCGGTTCGGCGCCGAGTTCGACGCCCTGCGGGCCGAGCACGGCCTGGCGCCGCGAAACCCGGGGGCGTAGGGCCACCCGACCGCTACGCTGGGTTGTCCCCCTCGGGGGATCACAACTGAATCCATTCCAGGGGCTGATCGGTTTCGACGTTGGGACCGGGAGCCGCATCGTGCGACCGGAGTTGCTCAGACTCCTAAAACGGGGCACCCAAAGAACCGCCGATGGCGAGTTCGCTCTCGCAGCCTGACCTAGTCAGACGGTAGAGAGTCACTGCGACCAGCAATGGCACGCGGGGCCTGTCCACTGCAGCCCGGCAACAGAAGCAGTGGAGGACCGCAGGGAGAGACCGCTGACGGCGTGAAAGACCGCTGACATCTGGGAAAGACCAGGCGGTGAGCGCGAGCTCCACCGACCCGGCGGTACGGCAGCCGTAAGGCCGTGATCCGGGAATGGTCGTAGCACGGGTGGTGACCACTCGACGGACGAGGGTTCGATTCCCTCCAGCTCCACCAGCAATCTCGCTACAAACATGCAGGTCAGAGAGTTTGGCGCCGCCAGAATGCCGGCCACAGGACACAGATAGGACACACGACGCCGGACCGAGTGGGTAGCTTTCGGGCGCGGGCGCGGCCCCCCAGGCGAACTCCTCGGGCCCGCGGTGGTCGGCGGAGATAGGAGCATCGTGGACGGTTGTGGCCCGCACGCTCAGCCGACCCCCGCTCAACGGCGAGCTCGACCAGTCTTCTGACCCGCCCGAGGCAGCTAGGCAGTAGCGTTTCCGCCCATGCGGCTGACGGCGGCGATGATCCTGACCTTCGTCATGATGCTGGCGGGCTGCTCGACTACCTCGGCGAAGGCGCCGGTGGCCACGATGACGACCGGGACGGTCTGCCCTCAGATCGACGGGTGCGGCGGTAGCGCCGGGACTACCTACCTGCCCCTGTGCGGGTCGATCGGGGCGCCGGACAAGCCACCAGGGTGCCACATCTGACATTGAGGCCATCGGCGAGTCAGGCCAGTGCCGGTAGGGTTGCGCCGGGCTGGACAAAGGGGAGGGGCACGGATGGCGGTGGAGACCAAGACGTGTCCGAAGTGCAAGCTGGAGATCCCCGCCGACGCGTCGGTGTGCGGTCACTGCTCGAACCAGCTCGTCACCCCGGGGAACGTGATCGAGTGGCTGGTCAAGGCGCTGCTGATCATGGCGATAATCTTCGGCCTGGCGTATCTGTTCGTCGTGCGCTGACGCTGCGTCAGAAGGCTTGGACCGTGCTCCCCCACTGGCGCTGGTTCGTACTCGCCCGCGCCCGGCGCGGGACTGGACCCACCTAGCCTGAGTCGCGGCCGCGGCCCCTGCACTCCCACTTCCGCCGGTGGTGAGCCGGGGGTCGCGGCGCGTTCAGTTCTGTAGGACTAGTTCCCGTCGCTCGACGGGAGCGAGCGTCAAGCTGGGGAACCTATGCGACGCGGCATGCAGGCCAGCGTCGATGTGGGCTACCGCAGAGGCGATAGCGAAATCGAGATCCTCGCTGTCGACGACGACCTCGATCCAGATGGGAACCTTGTCGCCAGTGCCCTGCGTGCGGACGGTGGGGATCACCCCGACATCGTCGAGCCCGTCCACGATGGCCTCGACGATGTCGGTAACACCGTCGATATCCAGCGGTTCGCCCGAGTTCAGCGTGGTCTCATAGCCGATCACGAACACAGTGTCACCCTACCCGAGTTGAGCATGTCGAGATCATTCGCGACCTTCTGGCGGAAGTGGTCGGGGTCGCCTGGGGTCTTGTGGAGCGTCTCCTGATGGAGGTCGCCGCAGGTGCAGCGCATGATCGGGTAGCCCTTCTTTGAGATCCGAGCTACGAACCATCCGTGGCCAGCCAGCTCGTCAATGGCCTCTCTTAGCTGCTTATCGGGTGACCCGGACACAGGATGAAGCTAGTCGCCGCATGTCACCTTGCGGCGTTCTCCTTCGCTGAGCCCGGCCCAGGTGCCCGCCTCGCTGCCTCGCAGGGCTTGGGCGAGACACTGGGCACGGACGGCGCAGCCGGCGCATAGGGCTGGGAGCGGGTCACCGCCGCGCTCGATGAAGAACAGGGCGGGCCCCTACACCCCGGCAGGCGGCCTGGGCATGTCATGCGGGGCGGCGGATGAGGATGGCCACCAGGTCGGGGAGGTCTTCGCCGGTGGCGGAGATGAGGTGGAGGGTGGCGGCGCGGCGGGCATTACCTCATCGCAGGTGACGCCTCGCCGATAGGCCCCCAACGATCAGGAGGCGGGCAGATGACCGAACCCCCGGATGACGAGCCACCGAAGCAGCAGATCAGGTTCAGGCTCGGTCAGCCCGTCCCCGAGCACGTGCTTCATCCGTCGAAGGCGGACCGAAAGCTGGCGGCGGGGAACGCGAAGACGATCCGCACTTGCCCGTCGTGCGGAGGTGTGGGCTCGGAGACTGATCGGCGCCCGTGTCCGGCGTGCGGCTATGACTGGTCGAAGACCATGACTCCGCCGACGTGGGCCTTCTGCATTGCCCTCCCGATGGCGGTGGTCGTCGCAGTCCTGATCGTCAACGCGTTGCATCACTGATCCCCGGGAAGGGATGACCGCTCACCACACAACGGCCGGCGCCTCGGCCGGGCCGCCCAGCGCCGCGGGCACCGGCTCCATGATGATGGCCAGGTCCTCGTTGGCGCCCAGGCCGACCTCGCTCCAACGCCCTGACCCGCGGGGCTGGGCGACACGATTCGGCCACTGGTCCAACCACAGAGACAGCTGACGGGCATCCCGGGCCAGGCCCCGAGCGGACTGGGCCGCGGCGATCGCCGCCCGGCACTCGGCCACCTTCTCGGCCGCGAAGTCCTCGAGCGCCGCGATCGAGGCTCGCTTCTCCGGGTGCATCCGGACCAGGTCGGACAATTCCACCGAAGCGACCGCCGCGGCCTGCTCCCAGCCCCGTGCAACCCGCTCAGCGTCCGCCAGGGCCTTCTGGGCGGCCGGGACGGCCATGGGCCCAGGATCGGGCTTCCCGGCCCCGAACGCGGCCGCCACCGCATCCGCGTCGACCTTCGGAGCGCGGTTGAGCCGCTGGGCCTCAACCGCGACATCGGCCATCGCGTCGTCACGCTTCCGGCGGAGCTCCTGCACACGCTCCCAGGCGCTGCGGATGTCCTCCGCGAGATATTCGTGCAGGCCCGGCGAGGGGACATGGAACCTGCTGCGTGCGTCGGCGATCCCGTAGGTGCCCAACTGGGTGACGGTCATGTGTTGCTCTCCTTGGTGTTGACGATGGATTCGGCGACCGCGAGCGCGGTCGCCGGGGGTGGCAGGGTGGCAATGAACCGTTCGAAAGCACGCTCAGCCAACTGGCGGTCGATGACGGCCAACTCAGCCCAGCACCGGCGCACAAGCTCTCCGGTCGCGTCGTCCGCCTGGGCCGAGTGCGAGGCCACGACCACCAGGTCGGCGAGCTCCTCGAGAGTCACCTCGTAGGTCTTCAAGGCGATGCTCCGACCGATTCGGACGCTGGGGTCGATCGACGGCGAAGGTGGGGTGTTCATAGTGCTCCCGTTTCGTTGGTCGTGTAGATGCGGCCCGGCGCCCCTGAACCGGACACCGGGCGCTCGCGCGAGCACCGCCGGGAAGAGACCGAGGCGGCGCAGCGAACGTGAGAATCGGATTTCATCGGCGTGGCGCCCGGGGTTTCGGGTCGAGCCGCTCGAGCTCGGCCATGAACGCGGCGTGATCACGGAACTCGGGTCGGCCGGGGCCACGGAACCAACCCCGCGCCTCGTACCAGAACCCGTTGCGCCGCCGACCATCCAGACCCCCATGAGCTTCGATCCACCCGTTGATCGCGTCCCGATGCAAGCGCCGTGCCATCAACAGCGCCGCCGGACGCTCCAGGGCGTCCGCGAACGAGATCCTGTGGCAAGACCCAATCCTCGACCCACGTCCGGTCCTGCGCCCACTCCGGCAGCCCCACAGCGGCCACAGCGGCCACGTCGGCCACAGGTTGCCTACGACGCATCGCCCAGGCCCTTCCGGGCGTCCCGCTCGGCCCTGGTGCGGTTCCACCGACTGTTCGCCGCGTCCTGCGCACGCCGAGACGCGGCGTACGGCCCGCCTCCTCGTCCTCCGCCGGCAGCCGAAGCTCGCCGATCAGCCGGGCCAGCGCCAGCCGGGACATGCGCAGCTCGGAGATCGCCGGATTCAGGCGCGGTTGACCCTGCGATCCGACCACCGACAGCCCCTGCTCAGCGAGCAGCACCTCGAGACGCCGAACGTCATCAGCCTGACGGCACGCCGACCCCAGCTGCACCGAGTCGAACTTGTCCAACTCGAAGGTCTCAGCGATCGCCGCCCACAGGGCTCTACCGGCCACACCGAACCCCGACGGCACCCGCTTCCCAGCCACTCAGACCACCCCCCACCGCGCTAGCGGTAGAGTACGCATTCCCCGGTGCCGCACACCCGAAAACCTCACGAGACGCACTGCGTGCGCAGCGAGCCAGGCACCACTGCCGGTCCCTCTGGTCGTCGAGGGGGTGACCCCCCTGGGAGCACTCGGATGATGCTCGGAGTGTCTGGAGGATAGCTACTAATAGCGGTTGGGTCGGGAGGTCGGAGGTGTGGTTCGTATGACCGCGCCGGGGGTTGGCGGCGGTGATGGTTGTTGTGGTGGCCGGTCGAGTGACTGCGACCGCGCCGTGCCTTAGGCACGGGCGCGGTGGCGCGGTCAGGTCACCTCGTTTCCCAGTGCGCCGCTGGCGCGGTCCGGCGCGGTGCGGCGCGGTCATCGTGTGAGGCCTTCCAGCTGGTCGGCGGTGGGGTCTTTGACCCATCGGTGGATGCGGGCGCCGCGGGCGCCTTCGGTGATCTGGATGCAGCCGATGTTCTCGGCGAGTTCGGCGGCGTCGTCGATGGCTTGGTTGCTGGCGTTACCTCGGGCGCGGACCGCGGGGCGGAGCTTGCGGCCGGTGAGTCCGTCAGCGCCGACCTGTCGGCACGCCTCGGTCACCCGCTTCACGAGGACCACGGTCAGCGGCGTTGCGGTCTGCTCGCTGTCCGCGGGCGGCTCGAGGACGACCTGGAGGTGGGCGCCGGTGGGGTCGATGTGGACCCAGGCGCCGACTTCCTTGCTGGCGTAGTTGCCGTGGCGGTCCTTGGCGCAGGTCAGCTTCAGCTTGCCCGGATGGAGCGCGAGAACGGGGTGACGACCTCGAGGAGCCAGCTCGCCCCGGAGATCAGGGCCCGCTTGCGCTTGCTGCCGGACGGGAACAGCGGGTTGTCGCCGGCCTTCGTGGAGTGGTCGAGGAGGAGCACGGTGTGGCCCGCGCGTTCGAAGCGGTGGGGCAGGAACCGTTTCCAACCGTCGACCTCGAGGTCCTTGTCCTCGGACAGGCCCATCAGGCCGAGCGATTCGCCCACCGAGTCGATAACGAGGAGGACTTGGCCAAGAGCGTCGGTGGCGGCGAGGAGTTCGTCGATCATGGTCCGCCCGGGCACCTCGTCGGGGTTGAGGTAGTGGAACCGGTCGGCGATGGCCTGGTCGTGGACGCCAAGGCTGCGGAGCCGTTCGATGATGAGGGTCTCGTTGGCGTCCTCGAAGTCGCACCAGACCACGTGGAGACCGTCGTCGAGGTGTTGGCGGGTCGCTTCCTGGGCGAGCAGCGACTTCCCGACTCCGGATCCGCCGTGGATGGAGTTGATGCAATGGGCGTAGAGCAGTGCCCGGTGGTCGGTGCGGCGCAGGAGGGTGGGGGCGGTTGGTTCGAGGTGGCCCGCGAGGGCGTTGGTGAGGTCCCTGAACTGCCAGCTGGCACCAGCCGGGCCGTCGTCACCCGATGGGGCCGTCCGCGTGGCGGGATCGACGAGACCGACGAATCGGGCGTTGTCGAGGTGCCAGTCGATCTCATCGGGGTCGAGGTCGAGGTTCTCGTCGAGGTCCTCGGGCGGCTCGCCGAGCGACGGGTCGGGCCGGCGATTGTCGATGGTGGTCACTCGGCTGCCTTTCGGTGGGCAGCGAGGACGGGGCACCAGTCGTCATGATGGACCTCGATCATCCACACGCCGGCCTGAACCGGTTCGACAGTCTGGTAGGCGTCGCAGCAGGAGCACCCGCCGGCCACGCGGGCGCCGTCGAGCGGACCGAGGATGGCAGCGACTCGCTGTTGAGATGGGCTGAGCGGCGCCTTCACACGATCGCCCGGATGGTCTCGGCGAGCCGCGTCGACCACTTCGAGCCGGTCGTAGCTCCCGAGGGTCTGGCTGCAGATGTCGGCCGTGTTGGCCAACCGGCGCAGCTCGGCGGCGACCGCGGCGAAGCTCCGGCCAGCGTCGATCGACTGGGCGACCCCGGCCAGGCCCTCGTTCAGCTGCTCGCGTTGCTGCTGAGACCACGATGGCCAGAACCTGACCCCGGTGGTCGGATCGATCCGCTGAAGGGGGTGCATATCACCGCCTGCGGGAGCGGTCATCGGAGGACCCCCACGCCGTTCCTCATGGCCTGAAGCGCAGAGATCGCCTCGTCGAGGATCTGCGCCCAATCGGTGTCCGTATCTCCCGCCAGCTCAACCGCCAAGTCGTCGGCGACGAGGTTCAAGGCACCCGCATCGAGGATGAACCGCAGGCCCATGTCCTTCACGGTGACGATCCGACGTGACACGAGCTCGGGATCGTCTGACTCAGTCCGCACACCCAGGTGCACGCCGATCTGGTGGCTGACCTTCGCCATGGTCTCCATGGTGTTGACCAGCAGGTACCGCTTAGCGTCTGCTGCCTTGGTGAAGCGGTCATCGGCGATGAGGCGATCCCACCTCCGCAGGATCCTGTCGGTTTCGACGGCCGTCGAGAACACCTGCACCGGGAGCGGGGCACGCTTCCGGTGGTGGTGGTCGCTGACCACCTCGCCCACCACGTCCTTGGTGGTCTGGGCAGCGCGGACCTGACGCTCAGCGTCCTCCGACGACCCCGTCAGGACGGCCAGGTCCTCGTCCCAGTCGTTCTCTCCGTTGCCTGAGAGAACCTTGACGACGCCCACCATGGGCGGCGGCGTATAGGTCCCCTCAGCCTCGAGTAGATCGGCCTCGAGCAACGTCTTGAACGCGGCCAGGTGCTTGTCGCCGAACTTGGCCCACTGGTCGTCATCCCAGCCGTCCGGGCCCGAGCCCTTCCGCTCCCGCTTCGGTGGTCGGTACTCGTCCAACGTCGAGCGGATGACCGCCTTTCGCTCCCAGTCGGGCATGTCGTCGGAGACACACGCCCTCACCACCTCCACCACGTCGGCCATGTGCTTCTTGCCGACGGCCCGGGTGGTGTGCTCCGGGATTTCTACCTTGGTAGAAATCCCGGCGGCCTCGGCCAGGTTGCGGTCCCACTCCGCTTTGGCCAGCAGCTGCGCTGCCCGCTTCTCCCCGATGTCGAACTGCGCCCGGCAGTACTCGTCCCACGACGTGTAGCTGAGCGCCAGCCAGACCTTGCCCGCTCGGGCCTCCTCGATCAGGGTGGCCAGCTCGGCGGCGCCCACCTTGAGGTTGGCCAACAACGTGTAGATCCTGCCGGTGATCTCCCTGGCCTGGTCCACCGTCATCGGAGCGCGGCTCTTGCGCCCGTAGCTCGGCAGCGAGGTATTCAGTTCGGCGGACCCGGTCGGTGGCCCCATCAGCTGGCGATGTCGACGCGGCCGGACTCGGCGAGGCGGTCGAGATCAGCCAGGTCGAAGAGCAGGCGGCTAGAGCCGGGGAGCTTGTAGAAGGGAATCCGGCGCTCGGCCACGAGTCGGCGGAGCCAGCGCTCGGTCATCCAGGGCCACGCGTCGAGCGTCTGCCTCAAGGTGACTAGGTCGGTATTGGCCATGACGGTGCAGTCCTCTCATCCGGCGTTATCCGTCGCTCACCACCGAACTCCTTTCTTGTTGCGTCTGCAAGGGTTCCCGGAGTAGATTCAAGGAAGTCCAGAATCGGAGGCTGAGGCGTGAAGGTGAGCGACGTGTTCAGGCAGCGGATGGTGCACCACCGCCGGCGCCAGGATCTGACCCAGGCGCAGCTGTCGGAGCGGCTGGTTGCCATGGGAGTGAACCTGTCTCGCGCGACCGTGGCTGAGATTGAGTCGGCGGGGACTCGGGGGAACCGCGTCACCTTGGAGGAGGCGGTGGCGATCACTGCGGCCCTCAACGTCCCCCTGCGGGTGATGTTGCTGCCTTTGACCGAGGGCGACAAGGACGACATCGAGGACTACGACATCGAGATCGGCAACCAGAGAGCGAACGTGTGGAAGTTGCAGCGGTGGCTCCGGGGTGACGCCGCCAGCTACCTCTTGCCGGGAGGTGCCCACGTCTGGTTCGACGCCGCTCGACCGCTCCGAATCCACGAGGGCATCGAGGCGGCAGAGAGGTCGGCGAAGGACGCCGACTCCGAGATCGAGTACGCGGATTCGGAATCGAAGCGGCAGAGGGCACGCCGGGACCTTGATGCTGCACTCGAGGCGCTCGATCGGCTGATACCTGATCTGCGGGCACTCGGTGTTCCTGCGGATGGGTGGCTGCATCCAGATTTCGAGACTGAGCTCAAGAAGATGCGCCGTCGTTCAGCGACGGCCGCCAAGCGGAAGGACTGACCCATGGCCAGCATCTACGCAACCAAGACGGATCGAGCAGGCAGGCCGGCGAAGGACACCCGGTGGAAGGCCCGCTACCGGGACGCCAACGGGCGGTCGCGGTCTCAGACGTTCGACCGCAAGCTGGAGGCCTCGAAGTTCCTGGAGCGCAACGGGGCGGACACTCAGCGAGGCGAGTGGATCGACCCCGGCGTGCGGCCCGGTCGTTCGATGAGCTGGCGGACAGCGTGGTGGAAGACCACGGTCAAGCTGGCGCCGCTCACCCGGCGGACGTACCACCGGCTCCTCGAGGGACACGTGCGACCCCACTTCGGTGGCAAGGCTCAGGGGTCGATCGAGTGGCTGGATGTCGAGGAGTTCATCGGCGAGAAGCTGGAGGCGGGCTACTCCCCAAAGATGGTGCGCGACATGGTGTCGGTCGTGTCGCTGATCATGAAGCTGGCCGTCCGTGGTGCGGTCCGGAAGGACAACCCAGCGGCCGGGCACAGCGTCCCGATCCGTCGGCGCAAGGTCGGCCACGGTGAGGTCCTGACGATGAACGACGCTCACCGCCTGGTGGCCGCCACCCGGGATCCGTACAAGCCGGCGGTGTGGCTCCTCCTGCTGGCCGGGCTGCGACCGGCGGAGCTGTGCGGCCTGCGGGTCCGTCACGTCGATCTGATCCGCCGCGAGATGCACGTGACCGAAACCCTGAACGTGGTCCACAAGTTCGGTGAGACGGCCTACAGCGTCGAGCGGGGCCCGACGAAGACGGCGGCCGGCGATCGGTTCCTGCCTCTGCCCGAGTCGATGTGCGACGACCTGGCCGCCATGCTCGCGTTGCGGGCCGAATGTCGAGGTCGACCGATCGACGCTGATGAGCCTCTGTTCGAGTCGATCAGGGGCGGTGCTCCGATGACGGTGCCAGTCCTGCGGGCCCGGGTGATCCGTCCCGCGCTCGAGAAGGCGGGGCTGCCGGCGTCGATCCGCACCTACGACCTCCGTCACGCCCACGCCTCGCTGCTGATCCAGCAGGGCGCCAACATCCTGGAGGTCGCGCAGCGGATGGGGCACACAGACCCGGCGGTCACGCTCCGGGAGTACGGCCACCTCTACCCGGGCGCACAGGAGCGGCTCACGGACCAGCTCGAGGCGCTCCGCCAGTCGACCGCCACTCCCCCACCGGTGGCCACCGTCGTCGACCTCGACGAGCGGCGGGAATCGGCCGGTTGAGGACACGCGTAGGACACACCAGGACACAGAATCCGGGTCTGAGAGGGTAAATCACGGTCAGCGACGGTCAGGCGAAAAGTGGGCCTGACCTGCGACAACGGCCTCTGACCAGCCCCGACGCCGGACCGGGCGCGAGGGTTCGATTCCCTCCAGCTCCACCCACACAAGGCCCCGGTGCTGCCGCAGCGGTTCCCGCCCCGGCAGCACCGGCGGGACTACCGTCGATCCATGGGCCAGCTGACCGACAAGACCGCCATCGTGACCGGCGCCGGATCCGGCATCGGCCGGGTGGCGACCGAGCTGTTCGCGGCCGAGGGCGCCACGGTGATCGCGGTCGACCGCGATGAGGACCTGGCTCGCGGCGTGGCCGACGCCCTGGGCTGTCGAACGGTGGTGGGCAGCGTCGACGACCCCGACCTGTGGACCCGGGCCATGGGTGCGGCCGACGAGACGGGTGGGCTCGACGTGGCCTACCTCAACGCCGGTCGCTATGGCTGGACCGGCCCCATCGACGAGCTGCCCCTGGACCTGTACCGCCAGACCCTGGGGGCCAACATCGACGGCGTCGTGCTCGGGACCCGCGCCGTGGTGCCCGCGCTGCGAGCGCGAGGCGGCGGGGCGATCGTGGCCACCGCGTCGATCGCCGGGCTCGTCGCCTTCGCCCCCAACCCGATCTACACGCTGACCAAGCACACGGTGGTCGGTTTCGTCCAGGCCACCGCACCCAACCTGGCTGGCGACCACATCAGCTTCGACGCGGTGTGTCCGAGCGTGGTCGACACCCCGATGACGGTCGAGGCGCTCGGTGGAGGCGACCCGGCCGCGATGGGGTTCCCGCTGATCGATCCGCTCACCATCGCCCGCGCCGCGCTCGACCTGGCCACCAGCGAGGGCACCGGTCGGTGCGTGGCCGTGCGCGCCGATGTGGACCCGTTCGTCTGGCGCTTCCCCAGCTACTCCAACCGGCTCGACACCTAGCCGGGCGGCAGCCTGACCGCGTCCGGGCCCGACCGTCGGTGACACGTCGGCCTCAGGCACCGAGCGCCCTCAGCCGGTGAACGCCGGCTCGCCGGCCACCGGAACCGCCACCGGCTCGGGCAGCACCCCCACCGGGGCCGAGGTGGTGGTCGACGACGGGCCGCTGGCCTGCGACGTCGTGGTGGGCGCGACGGTGGTGGTGGTCGTGATCGGCGCGGCACCGGGCACCACGGTGATGGACACGGTGGCGGCGCCCGGATCCGCTACCACGGTCAACGGGCTCACGTTGGGGGCCGACGTGATCGTCCCGCCCGTGACCACCGCATGCCACCCGTCGGGATAGGGGCGGTCGGGCACCTCGACCACCGTGGCCGTGTCCGAGGCCAGCCGGGCCCGGTTCGGCGCCGCCGTCGACTGGGTGAAGGTCATCGTCCGGGTCGACTCGTCGTAGGCCAGCGAGGTGGGCGTTCCCGCCACCAACACCGGGTGGGGCCGGATCAGTGCCTCGGCCACCGGCACGCTCAGGTTCGCCCCGCCGGGCGGCGTGGTCAGGTCCCCCACCAGCTCGCCGTCGTAGGACCACCAGATCCAGGGGATCAGGGCGCCGTCGTTCTCGTCCACCTGGCGATCGATGTCGGCCTGGCTCTGGGTGGCGCCGAACTCGCTCTCGAGCAGGGCGCCGCCCGTGCCCGCCGACCAGGTCTCGGCGTTGCTCAACACGTCCGGCTCGCGGCTGGCGTCGAGGGGGTAGGAGTGGAAGGCCATGCCGCTGCGGGCGTCACCGCCGGGCACCGCGATGTTGGTGCGGGACTGGCCGAAGTTGAACAGCACCCAGGGCTCGGCGAAGGTCAGGTGGTCGTCGCCCGCGCCGCGGATGGCGCGGTCCATGCGGGCGTAGTACGGATCCAGCCGGTCGTGGTCGAGGGTGGGGCATCCGCCGGCCAGGGTGATGCAGTCGGCGTAGGTCGAGCCGGGCCACGGCTCGTTGATCAGGTCGTAGCCCAGCACGCCGTCGTTGGTGGCGAAGCGGTCCGCCAGGGCCGAGAAGATGGCGGCCGCCCGATCCTGGAGGGGCACCCCGCCGGGACCGACCTGGTCGGTCCAGAAGCTGTCGAAGGCGGCCTGGATGGCCGGGTTGGTCAGGTAGTAGGTGGGGAACGTGGTGTGGGTGTCGGGCGCCCCGTTGGTCAGCGTCATCCACCCGGGAAAGCCGTCGTCGCCCAGCGTCGGCCCCCAGCCGTCCTGGTGCAGGTCGACCAGCACCAGGATGCCGGCCGCGGTCAGCTTGTCGACCGTCGACTGGAACGAGTCGAGATACCGCTGGTCGATCACCCCCGGCGTGGGCATCACGTCGGCGGCCACCAGACCCAACCGCACCACGTCGAAGCCGTTCTCGGCCAGCCAGGCGATGTCGTCGTCGTCGAAGCCGCGCTGGGCCGGCGATTGCGTGCCCTTGGCCACCAGGTTCACCCCGTGCAGCAGCACCACCCGACCCTGGCCGTCGGTCAACCAGCGGCCGTCGTGGCCGATCGGCCCGTCGGCGGCCAGATCGGTTGTCCCACCCCCGCGGACCGCGGGCGCAACCGAGCCCAGGCGGTGGGGCGGCCCGGTCGACACCAGGGCCACACCGGCCAACATCAGGGCGACCACCATGAGCAACGAGCCGCGGTGCATGTGTGAAGTCCCCCTTCGTCCCCCTCCGGCGAGCAGGGCTGCGCCTGGATCCCGTCGGCCTGTCGGCTCAGTCTGGGGTCCTGAGTGGCTGGGCGCCACTCGGTGGGTCACCCGGCACCCGCTGGAGGCCGACCGGCGCCGGGGCCGGGGTCGACAGAATGGGGTGATGGAACGCATCCACGTGACCGCCAGCCGCACGGCCACCGTGGGGGGGCGAGCTGGTCCACACCGACAGCCTCGGGTCCGAACAACCCATCCGTCCGGGCCAGCTGAACCTCATGACCGCGGGCCGGGGCGTGGCCCACGCCGAGGACGGCCGCGGCCTGGCGGCACCCACCATCCACGGCGTGCAGCTCTGGGTGGCCCAGCCCGATGGCACGCGGGACGGCGAGGCGGCCTTCGAGCACCACGGCGAGCTGCCGGGAGAGCCGGTCAGCTGGTCATCCCGCCCAGGCCCACCAGACCTCGGGCCAACTCGATCTCGCCCATGTGACGCAGCCCGTGCTGGTAGAGCCAGCACTCGGTGGCGTCGAGCACGGTGATGCCATGGTCGGGAGCGGCCACCCGGGCGCTGTAGGTCGAGGCGATCTGGGGCGGGAAGGGCCGTTCGATCACCACCCGCACCAACTCGGCCGGATCCAGCTGGGCCAGCCAGGCCTCCGTGCGGTCGAACACCTGCCGCTGGTAGGACTTGAAGGCCTCGTAGTCGCCGATGCGCTGGGCCACCATCTCCTCCACGGTGCGGTGCTTGCCGTGGTCGTTGATCGTGAGCTGGACCTTGTCCTGCCAGGACTCGTCCCACACGGGCATGGCGCCGGTGATCAACATGAAGGACGTGTCCTCCATGTTCGTGTAGTGGAACAACGAGAAGGCGATGGGCAACACGCCCTCGCGCTCGAAGTGGTTGACGTGCTCGAGGCCCATCGTGTCCACGGCCTGGTAGTAGAGCGAGTGCATGGCGGCCATTCGCCGCTGCAAGGAGTCCAGGATCAGTTCGGTCACGGCACCTCGATCAGGTGGATGAGGCAGGCGGACCAGGCAGGTCGCGCTCTCGTTCAGCCTAAGTTCTGTCAGCGATGCTGTCAATTCATTCCGGCCTGGCCTCGCGGGGCGGTGGCCGGGCCTGGCTCAGCCACCCAGCTTGCCGGCCTGGGCCGGGGTGACCCGACCCGCGTCGACCAGACCCTGGATCGCGGCGGCCAGGGTGAGTCGGGGATCACGCCACATCACCCCCAGCTCCTCATGGGTGCGGTCATCGTCGGTGCGAACCCAGCCCGTGAGGATCTCCATGGCCTCGCCGGTGAAGATGGTGTCGATGGGCACGTATCGGCCCAGCGCATCCACCGCCCGACCGAGGCCGCGCAGGGCCGCGGCCGACGACGCCACCACCGGCATCCGCCGTCCGGTCAGCTCCCGGTAGATGACCCCCAGCTCAGCCATGGTCATGAACGTTCCGCCGCACATGTAGCGCCGCGGACCCTGTCCGGGGCGCAGCGCGGCCAGGTGCACGGCGGCCAGGTCCCGCACGTCCACGATCGACCAACCGGCGCGGGGCAGCGGCAACCAGCCCATCTGCAAGTTGGTGGCCACCGCGGCCGACACCTCGCCCGCGGCCTGGCCCGCGGGCGGTCCCATGGCCGAGCCCGGGTAGGTGATGACGATGGGCGCACCCTCGTCCTGGCGCTGGCGCACCCAGGCCTCGGCCAGCGCCTTGGATCGCCCGTAGGCGCTGGACAGCTCGGCCGGTGCCAAGTCGGTGTGCAGCGATGTCAGGCCACGCCGGAAGAGCGAGGCGGTGCTGGACACATAGACGACCGGATCGAGAGACCGGGCCAGCGCCGCCTCCACCACGATCCGGGTGCCCTCGGGGTTGGCAGCCAGGACCTCGGCCGCCCGGGCCTTCTCCAACGACACCACGGCCGCCGAGTGGACCAGGGCCGCGGCGCCGTCGAGAGCCCGGCCCACGGCGTCGGGATCACCCATGTCGCCGATCACCAGATCCAGGTCCCGGGCGGTCACCCCGAGCGGCCCGAGGGTGCGCGCCACCCGGTCCGGGTCGCGCACCAGGGCGGTGACCGGGTGGCCCGCCTCCAGCAGGGCGAGGGTGGTGTGGGCGCCTATGAACCCGGTGGCCCCGGTGACCGCCACCCGGGCGCGAGCCGACCCCGGACTGGCCCCTTCAGTCAAGGCTGGCCTCGGCGGGGAACGCGAACCCGGCCTCGGCGCCGGTGCGCGCCAGCGACTGATAGGCCCGATCCGCGAACCACCAGGCCCCGTCGGCGCGGCGGTAGGTGTCGTGGTAGACGCCGTAGGTGTGCGACCAGGCCGCGGTCTCGCGATCCTGGCGCATCTCGGTGATGAAGACCCGGCCCCGGGCCCGATCCGGGTCCCCGCCCGCACCCACGTTGATCCGGGCGTTGAGCACGGCCAGTTCGAAGAACCCGAACCGCTCGATGGCGGCGCCGATGAACCGGCCGACGGCGTCTGGACCGGTCAGCTCGATGGGTTCGGCCGTGACCCGGTCGATCACCACTCGGGCGTCGGGGCGGAACACCTCGGCCAGTTCGGGCCACTGGCGCCGATTGACCACGTCGACGTAGCGGGCCAGGAGGCGGTTGACGTCCACCCAGTCGAGCGCCTCGTCGCGTCGGTCGCTGGGGTCGCTCATCCTGGCCTCGGGGCCAGGTGCGGGCAGGCGCGGCTCCACGTGGCGCCGATCAGTCCTGGTCCAGGAAGTCGAGCACCTCGGGCAGGGCGCCGGGGTCCTGGCCGAAGAAGGCGTGGCCTCCTTCGAAGACGCGCACCGTGGCATCCGGGACCCGATCGGCGATGGCCCGCCCGTTGGCCTCGGGCGCGATGCCGTCGAAGCGCCCGCAGGCCACCAGGGTCGGGCAGGTGATCCGGTGCAGGCGGTCGGTCACGTCGTGATGGCTGCGGGCCTCGAGCTGGGCGGCCTCGCCGCGCCGCTGCGCCGCGGACCTGGGCGCGGATCCTCGGGCGGCCATGCCCTGGGCGATGGCCCGGTCCAGGTCGTGGTCGGCCAGCCACTCGGGCGTGAAGCGCGAGTCGAGGATGCGCATGGACACCTCGGCTCGTTCGTCGTCGGGAAGGTCGGCCAGCTCGTGCAACGGGTAGGAGGCACCGCCGGCACCGCCGGGTGACGTGCACAACAGGGCCAGGCGCTCCACCCGCTCGGGCCAGGTCACGGCCAGCTCCTGGGCCACCATGCCCCCGAAGCTGACGCCCACCACCCGGCAGCGGTCCCAGCCCACGGCGTCGAGCAGCCCACCCGCATCCGCCGCGTAGTCGGCCATGGTGTAGGGCCCGGGCGGCACGGCGGTGCGGCCCATCCCCCGCTGGTCGTGCGCCACCACGTCGAAGCGGCGCCGGAACGGGTCGACCAGGAACCCGGTGGTGGCCAGCGTGGTCCCTGATCCGTTGCAGAACAGCAGCCGCCGGCCCGAGCCGTCCCGCTCGTAGTAGAGCTCGATCCCGTTGACCTCGATGGTGGGCACCCCGCCACCCTAGGGAACTCGGATCGTGGCCGCCTCGAGCCCCCGCAGCCGGGCCAGTCCCCGAGCCTCGTCCTCGAGGGCCGCCCGGGTGGCCCGGCTCAAGCGCCCGAACGGCTCGACGGTCACCTCCAGCCTGCAATCGGGAGCGTGACCGTCGCCGGTGGATGACCTGGTCGACCTGCCCGACCTCGTCGCCTTCTCCGACTTGGCGGACCGGGTCTGCCTGGCCCGCCAGATCCCGGCCACCTCACCGTCGACCAGCAGGGCACCCGGGCTGGCCAGGACCTTCCACAAGGCCCGGCGATGGCCAGGGTCGGGTACCAGCAGGTCTCGATCGCGGGTCTGCAGGTACGGGTCCGAAGCCGGCACCAGCCGCACCATCTCGGGCGGCGGGGCGTCAGCCACCTCGGCCACGTCGGTCTCGGCCATCCAACGGTCCTTGCCCGCCACCCGCACGGCGACCAGTCCGTCGGGCCAGTCCCCCAGCCACCGCCCCGGCCCGGCGCCGGAGCCGGAGCCGATGGCCTTGGCCGTGGTGCCCAGGAACCCAGCGGCCTCGACCACGGTGGCCGGCCCCAGGAGCCGCAGGTAGGCCGACACCAACCGGTCCGTGCCCGTCGGCGCGATCCAGCACCCCAGGCCACCGGCTGACCGGCTCGAAGGTGAGCGGAGTTCGGCCCGGCACGATTCGAGCGCCGGCCGGGAGGGCGCCGAGGCGGAACAGCAGGTCGTTGACGTGGGTGCTCTGGCAGCCTCGACACCACTCGGGCACCCCGTCGGGCAGGCGTTCGGTCACCGCCGCGCTGACCTCGCCCTTGGTCAGGCCCTTCGACCCGGACCCGCTCAGCACGGACCGCCAGGCCTCAGCCACCAGCGTCAGTCCCTCCAGCGGCGCGATCCCGGCCGCGACCAGCCGGGTGGCGCCGCGACCCATCCGAGCCCGGGCGTCGGCGTCGGACCAGGGCCACAACGCCTGGGCCAGCTCGACCAAGTCGTCGGCGCGGTGCAGGTGGGGCGACCCCCGGTGTGACCACACCATCGCCAGCGGATCCGCCCCGCCGAACAGCGGATCGGGCGCGGACATCTCCCCGGCGTCCGACGGCTCGAGCAGGCCCGCCGACTCGGGCAGCCGGGCAGCCAGGGCCTGACGAGCGGCACCCACCGGGGTGTCCTGCACCCCGAGGTCGAACACGGCCAGATCCGCCGGTCGGTCCACTCGGCGATCGAACTCGTGGACGTGGACGCGATGAGCCAGCACCTGCTGGCGACCGAGCTCGACCGACACGCGAACGCCGGAGGCGCTCACCTCATATCAGCACGACGGGATCGTCCGAGCCGGCGCCCCAGCGGCCGAGGGCAAGACGGTCCCACCGTGGTCGCAACGGCATCCCCGAACGTCCCTGATCGAGCTTGACGCCCAGCACCTGGTGGATGGCCGTGGCACCGTCCTCGAAGTTCACGGCGCAACCCGCCAGGTACAGACGCCAGATGCGGGCCCGGGCCTGGCCCACCCGCTCGACGGCCACGTCCCAACCCGCCTCCAGGTTGGCGACCCAGGCCCGCAGGGTGAGGGCGTAGTGCTCGCGCAGATCCTCGACGTGTCGAGCCTCGAACCCCGAAGACTGCAGCTCGGTGACCACCGAACCCACCTCGATGAGCTCGCCGTCGGGGAACACGTAGCGGCCCATGAAGCCCCGCGGGTTGATTCGCTCGCCCTCGTTGGGCGGCCGGCTGATGGCGTGGTTGAGCAGCCGGCCACCAGGGCGCAGGAGGTCGTACAGACCCCGGAAGTACTGGCGCAGGCGAGCCCGGCCGACGTGTTCGAACATGCCGATGGAGCTGATGGCGTCGAAGGGCCCATCGTGGACGTCGCGGTAGTCCTGCAGCCGGATCTCGACTCGGTCGGACAGACCCTCGGCCTCGACCCGGGCCCGGGCCCAGCGTGCCTGCTCGGCCGACACGGTGATGCCCACGGCCTCGACCCCGTAGTTGCGGGCCGCGTGGCGCACCATCCCACCCCACCCGCAGCCGACGTCGAGCAGCCGCATGCCCGCCTCCAGGCCGAGCTTGCGACAGATCAGCTCGTACTTGGCCTGCTGGGCGTCGTCCAGCCCCGCAGGGTCGGGCGAGCCCTCGGCCGCCAGGGCACCAGGGTCGTCCCACACCGCGCAGGAGTAGGTCATGGTGGGGCCCAGCAGGAGCTCGTAGAACTCGTTGCTGACGTCGTAGTGGTGCGAGACGGCGGTGGCGTCGCGCGAGATCGAGTGCAGCCGCCCCTTCGGTCGCATCTCCTCGGGGGGCGGCGGCAATGGCCGCAGCACCGAAGGCCCCCCGATCCGGAGGATGTCGAGGACTTCACGCCAGCCGATGCGGGCGCCTTCGAACCGGCGGCGCACCCCTAGCGCGGCAAAGATGTCGCCCTCGAAATCGATGTCGCCGGCCACGTAGGCCCGGGCCAGGCCCAACTCCCCTGGCGCGGTGACGATGCGGCGCAATGCATCCGGGGACCGGACGATCAGCGTGGCCTCGGGGTCGGGCGGACCCAGCCGGGTGCCGTCATAGGCCTCGAACCCGATCGGCAGGTCCTCGCCCAGCAGCGATTCGATCAGGGGCGCCAGCGGCCCCCGTCGGGTGGTGGAGTGAGCCAAGTGATCGGGCTGGCCAACGCGCTTGCCGGCCCGTCCTCGTGCTTCCACGATGGACATACAGGTCAGATTACCCAGCAACCCCGTCTCTGAGAACCCCATCTTTTCGCCGGGCCGGCAGTCCGGCGGGGCCCGGCCCGGACGATCAGCGTCGGTTGAGCAGGGCCAGCAGGCGCAGGATCTCGAGGTAGAGCCAGACCAGCGCGATCATGAGCCCGAACGCGCCGTACCACTCCATGTAGCTGGGGGCGCCGGCCACGATGGCCCGCTCGATGAAGTCGAAGTTGAGCATCAGGTTCATCGAGGCCACGATCACGATGACCACCGACAGGCCGATGCCGAGCAGCGTGGGCTGGTTGATGAACGCCACGTTGCCGGTGATCATCTGGGCCACGAACGACACCAGGTACAGCACGATGATGCCGACCATGGCGAAGATGGTGATGCGCCGGAACCGGTCGGTGACCTTGACCAGGCGGGTGGCGTACAGGAACAACATGGTGGCGAACACGGCCAGGGTGGCCAGCACGGCCTGGAGCACGATGCCGTTGAACTGGGCGTTGTAGGCCGACGAGATGGCGCCGAGCACGACGCCTTCGGCCGCCGCGTAGAAGACCCCGGAGATGCGGGCCAGCTTGGGCTTGAAGATGGTGAGGAAGGCCAGTCCCAGCGCCACCAGCCCGGCGATCCAGATCCAGGCCGGGATGTTGATGGCATAGGAGGTGGGCGCCGTGAGCGTGGCGGGGATCACCGTGGTGTGGACGGCGTTCCAGCCGAACCAACCCCCCACCAACAGCACGGCGAACAGCACCAGGGTGGCGGTGAAGGTGCCGCCGGCGGTCATGGGCTTGGCCCCAGCGGTCTCGAAGGGCGGCATGGCCGATTGACGGCGCAAGCCGCCCGCGCCGGTGGGCGGCGCGGCGCCGAATCCGGAGGCCTGACCTGCGGGTGCGCCGCCGTATCCGGCGGGCGGGGTGGGGGCCGCGGTGCCGGCTGCGGGCCCGGTGGGCGAAGCCCACCCGGCTTGGGCGTCGTCGCCCATCTCCTTGTCGAACACGCGCTCGTTCAGAGCGGGGTTGGCGAACGGCATGGTTGCTCCTGGGGGCTGGGATGCGATCGCCGGCGGCTCCTCGGCGGAGCGCTGGCCATCGATGATTCGAACTCCTCCAGGCTACCGCTCGACGTAGCCCTCTCCGGCGCGCTCGTCGGGTTCTTCGGGCGGCTCGAACCCCCTCCGGAACCAGCGGTGTCGCCGCACCGGCTCAGCGGTCATGGGTGACTCCACCACTTCGTGCCGGCTGAAGTAGGTGGATCCCACGGCCTGCAACACGGCGGCCACCGGGAGGGCGATCAGGGCCCCGATGGCGCCGAACAACCCGGCCCCGGCCAGCACCGAGCCGAAGGCCACCGCCGGGTGCAGCGCCATCGTCCGGGCGGTGATGCGCGGGGCCATGAAGTAGTTCTCGATCTGCTGGAACACGACCGCGAACACGACCACCCAGATGGCTTTGACCGGATCGACGGCCAGGGCGATGAGTACCGGGAAGCCGTTGGCGATGTAGGTGCCGACCACCGGCACGAACTGCGAGACCACGCCCACGAACAGGGCCAGGGCCAGGGCATAGGGAATGCCGATGACCACGAAGGCGATGTAGTGGAACACGGCCTGGATGATCCCGAGCAGCAGCCGCGAGTACAGGTAGCCGCCCGTCTTCTGGATGGCCACCTCCCAGTTGGCCAGAACCTCGCGCTGGCGGTCCGGGCGCATGAACGAGCAGATCAGGCGGCGGAACCGAGGCCCGTCGGCCACCAGGTAGAAGGTGAAGAGCAGGATGGTGAAGAACTGGAAGATCACGTCCAGCGCGCTCAGGCTGAAACCCAGGGCGTTGCCGGCCAGGTGCGTGGCGAAGCCCCGGATCGGCCCGTTGGGATCGTTGAACTCCTTCGAGATCTGCTTGTTGGTCAGATGGGTGCCGAAGTTGCGGTTGATCCAGCGCTCCAGGTTCTGGCTCTTGGCCGGTGCCTGATCGATGAACTGGGTGACCTGGTCGACGATCAGCTTGCCGATCAGACCGAAGAAGATGACCAGGCTGCCCAACAGGACCCCAAGCACCAGGGCCGTGGCCGGACCTCGGCGCCATCCCCGGCGGGCCAACGAGTCGACCGCGGGCTCCAGGGCGAAGGACAGGAAGAGAGCCACGACGAACGTCAGCAGCAGCTGGTGCAGGCGGGTCAGCAGCCAGCTGCCCGCCAGCAGGGCCACCACCGCGACGAACACCAGCAGGATGACGCGGGGGATCCACGGCGGCATCTGCTCTCGGGTGGCCGGGGCGGGCGCTCCCGGGTTCGGGGGTGTGCCGGCCGAAGCGCTCGGCCCTTGGTCCATGCCCGCACGGTGGCACGCCCGAGCCCCGAGTCGGTGGATGCCTGATCCGGACCGGCCGGGCCCTGGTGAGGTGGCCTAGGCGAAGGGTCGGTCCTCCCACCAGGGGTACCAGTCCGGCATGTCCTGGCTGGGCTTCATGGTCCAAGAAGCCGGTCGCTTCTCCAAGAAGGCGGTGACGCCCTCCCGGGCATCGTCGCTTCGGCCTGAGTCGTAGATGGCCCGCGAGTCGATCTTGTGGGCTTCCATCGGATGATCAGCTCCCAGCAGGCGCCACAGCAGCTGGCGGGTGAGGGCGGCGGATACGGGTGCAGCGTTGGTGGCGATCTCCCGGGCCAGGCCCCGGGCCACCCCCAGCACCTCGTCGGCCGGGTGGATGCTGCGCACCAGGCCCCCGGCCAGCGCCTCGGGTGCCCGGAACAGCCGGGCCGTGAGGCACCACTCCAGGGCCTGGCTGATGCCCACCACCCGGGGCAGGAACCAGCTGGACGCGGCCTCGGGGACGATGCCGCGGCTGGCGAACACGAAGCCCACCTTGGCGTCGTCGGCCAGGATGCGGATGTCCATGGGCAGCGTCATGGTCACGCCGATGCCGACCGCCGAGCCGTTCATGGCCGCGATCACCGGCTTGGTGCACTCGAAGATGCGCAGCGTGACCCGTCCGCCGGTGTCACGGGGCACGGTGTCGCGCTTGGGACGGGAGCCGGGAGCTGCGTCGGCGTTGAAGGTATCGCCGCCGCCGGCCAGGTCGGCGCCGGCGCAGAAGGCACGGCCCCGGCCGGTGACGATGACGGCCCGGACGTCGTCATCCGCGTCCACCCGATCGAATGCGTCGATCAGCTCCCGCATCATCGTGACCGTGAAGGCGTTGAGACGATCCGGCCGATCGAGGGTGATCGTGGCCACCTGGTCCTCGACCTCGTAGGCGATCTCGGTGTAGTCCATACCCCAGCCTGCCACCGGGAGCCCTCAGGCCGCGATCCTGATGACCGCTCGGATCTCCCGCTCGACCTGATCTCCATGATGGACGAGGTCGTCGTAGGTGTACCGGATCGTGCGGTAGCCATGGAGGGCGGCGGCCCGATCGCGCTGCCGGTCGCGTTCGAAGTCGGCGACACGCGTGTGCCAACGGCGTCCGTCCGCTTCGATGATGACCGGATCGTGGACGAGCACGGCGTCGACCCGCTCGTGAGGAGCCCAAGACATGGCCGCCTGCCGGCGATGGCGAGGCATGCCTGGCCGCTCGAGGATCTCGTACAGTCTGGCTTCCAGGACCGACTCGGGTGGAACCTCCTGGTTCGGCGATCGCACCTCGATCAACCGACGAAGAACGGCCAGCCCCCTCCGGCGGCGGACAGCCAGCTCGAGGTAGCGCTCCTGGATCTCCTCGACGCTGGCGGCGCGGCGGGCCAGGACATCATCGAGTGCCGTGGCCACACGCCGGGGGTCGACGATGCCGGAGACGGCGAAGATCGTGTCCACCACCGTGAGGCTCGGTATCCCGTCGACCAGGGTCGTTCGTACGTCATCGCGTCGCCGGACGAGGGCGAGGGGGCTGCGGTTCTGGGCATTGCCGGACACGACGATCTCTGGCCGGCCCGGCCTGAACCCGGCGACCTGGTGGAGCACGGCTGCCGACTTGCCACCCGCGGCCGCGTCGGGCTCTCCGAGGATGGCGGCCATGAGATTGCGCTCCCACGTGCCCGGGTACTGCGGGAGGGCATAGACCGACGCGGCCAGCGCCGACCAGCGTCGGCCTGCCAATCGCGTATCGATGGCCCGCGGGCTCAGCCCCGCAGCCAGGGCCTGACCCCGGGAGAAGGCGCCGCGTTGGCGGTGGGCGATGACGGCGACGGTGTGATCAGCGGTTGTGGAGGTCATGGCGGCCATCCTGCCCGCGGGGTGTGACACGCCCGCCCCCGCGTCTCGACACGCTCCGGGCACATCCAGCCACCGAAACGGTGGTCAGACGTGCCCGGAGGTCAGAACCCCACGCTCCGGGCACATCCAGCCACCGAAACGGTGGTCAGACGTGCCCGGAGGGCGGGTTGGGCCGAGGCGCGTGGCTCGGGCTGGGCTGCCTCCGGTCAGACGTCGAGGAAGCGGGTGACGGCGACGCCGGCACCGATCACGCCCACCACGCAGCCGGTGACGAACATGAGCGCGTAGATGGTGAGCAGCTCACGGCCGGAGAGCACGAACCCGTTCACGAGCGGGAAGTCCTGCGGGTTGGGCAGCCAGCGCTGGAAGAACGGCTTGAAGCTGGCCAGCGCCACCACGGCCAGTCCGGCACCCACCACGCCCTGCACCAGACCTTCGAGCATGAACGGCACGCGGATGAACCAGTTGGTGGCTCCCACCAGCTTCATGACCTCGATCTCCCGGCGCCGGGCGAACATGGCCATGCGGATGGTGTTCAAGATCAGCAGGATGGCCGCCCCCAGCAGCACCAGGGCCACCACGATGATGCCCACCGTCAGCCGTTGCGACAGCTCCTGCACCGCCCGGATGGTGGCCGAGGCATAGGACACCTCGCGCACGCCCGGCTTGGACTGGAACAGGTGGCCCAGTGTGTTGATGGCCTCCTCGCTCTTGCTCACCGGTACCACCCGGAACGAGGGCGGGAGCTCGCTGGGCGTCACGCTGGTGATCAGGTCGGGCTGACCCTTGAACAGCTGCTTGAACTCGACGTAGGACGCCTGCTGGTCGACGTAGGTGAAGCGCTGGACCCCCGGGTTGTTGCGCAGGTCCTGCGCAACGGCCTTGGTCTGGGCCGAGCTGGCGTTCGGCTTCATGAACACCACGAACTCGATGCCGCCCTGCCAGCGGCGGGTGGCGTTCTGGACGCCCTGGCGCAGCATCAGCGACGCGCCGACCAGAGCCAGCGACACCACCACCGTCATGATCGACGCCAGGGTGATGGTGAAGTTGCGACTGAGGTTCGAGGCCGTCTCGCGGACGGCGTAATCGAGTTTGGGCATGAGGGTGAGGTCCTACTCGTAGACGCCGCGCGACTGGTCGCGGACGATGGCGCCGCGGTCGAGCTCGATGACCCGTCGCCGCATGGTGTCGACGATGCCGCGATCGTGGGTGGCCATCACCACGGTCGTGCCCGTCTTGTTGATGCGGTCCAGCAGCCGCATGATACCGACCGAGGTGGCCGGGTCCAGGTTCCCTGTGGGCTCGTCGGCCAGCAGGATCAGCGGTCGGTTGACGAACGCCCGGGCGATCGAGACCCGCTGCTGCTCCCCGCCCGACAGCTCGGTGGGCAGGCTGGTGGCCTTGTGGCCCAGCCCGACCAGGTCGAGGATGGCCGGCACCTGGGTGTCGATGACGTGGCGGGGCCGCCCGATCACCTCGAGGGCAAAGGCCACGTTCTCCGCCACCGACTTGTTCGACAGGAGCTTGAAGTCCTGGAACACGCACCCGATGTTGCGGCGCAGGAACGGCACCTTCCAACTCGAGAGCTCGCCGATGTCCTTGCCCGCCACGAAGATGTGACCCTGCTCGGGCACCTCCTCCTTGTTCAGCAACCGGATGAAGGTGGACTTGCCGGACCCGGAGGGACCGACCAGGAAGACGAACTCGCCCTTTTCGATGTTGACGTTGGCGTCGCGGAGGGCGGCGACCTCACCCTTGTAGGTCTTGGTCACGCTTTCGAGGCGAATCATGTTGCGATCACGTTACTAGCGGCCCGACCCCAGATGGCGACACCCCCCAGGGGGCCTCAGCCTGCCTCGTCGACCTGGGACGACGCCCGCATCCAGCGCAGATAGGCCTCCATGAAGGGATCCAGATCGCCGTCGAGCACGCCGTCCACGTTGCCGGTCTCGTAATCGGTACGCAGATCCTTGACCATCTGGTAGGGCTGGAGCACGTAGGAGCGGATCTGGCTGCCGAACCCCACCGACCGCTGCTCGCCCCGGATGCCCTCCAACTCGGCCAGGCGCTCCTGATCCTGGCGCTCGGCCAACTTGGCCCTGAGGATCTGCATGGCCCGGTCCTTGTTCTGGTGCTGGCTGCGCTCGTTCTGGCACGAGACCACGATGCCGGTGGGCAAATGGGTGATCCGCACCGCCGAGTCGGTCACGTTGACGTGCTGGCCGCCGGCCCCCGAGGAGCGGTAGACATCGATGCGCAGGTCCTTCTTCTCGTCGATCTCGATGTCGGGGACGTCCTCCAGGAACGGCGTGACCTTGAGCGCGGCGAAGGCGGTCTGTCGCTTCCCCTGGGCGTTGAACGGGGAGATGCGCACCAGCCGGTGCACGCCGTGCTCGGAGCGCAGCCGTCCGTAGGCGTGGCGGCCCCGCACCAGGAACGTGGCCGAGGAGATCCCCGCCTCGGACCCGGGTGACACCTCGTCGAGCTCGACGTCGAAGCCGCGTTGCTCGGCCCAGCGCAGATCCATGCGCAGCAACATGTTGGCCCAGTCCTGCGCATCGGCTCCGCCCTCGCCCGACTGGATCTCGCAGATGGCATCGGCCTCGTCGTGGTCCCCGGTGAACAACGACCGCAGCTCCAGCTCGTCGAACGCCCGGGCCAGCGAGGCCAGTGACTCGTCCAGCTCGCCCGACACCGAGTCGTCGCCCTCCTCGCGGGCCAGCTCGTCGAGCGTCTCGGCATCGTCGATGCGCCCGGCCAGGTCGTCCCACAGATCCAGGTCCTCGTTGGTCGCGGCCAACTCACCGTTCACCTTGCGGGCCTGGTCGGGGTCGTCCCACAGGTCCGGGCGCGACGCCTCGACCTCGAGCTGAGGCCGGGCGCGACGCAACTCGTCGATGCGCAGGTACCCCTGGGCCTCGGCCAGGCGACGCCGCAGCGCGGCCAGGTCATCGGTCAGGTCACGCACGGCCGTTCCCGCACCCCTCGGGTTCAGGTCGCCTCGCGCTCACGCCCCGTGGCACTGCTTGAACTTCTTGCCCGAGCCGCACGGGCACGGGTCGTTGCGGCCCGTCTTGTCCCACTCGGACTTGACCACCGGGGTGTTGAACACCGGCTCGTCGGGTTCGACCAGCTCGGCAGGGCCCTCGGCGCCCTCCAGGGCGGCCTGGGCGCGGGCGGCGGCGGCCATGTTGGCATCGCCCTCGGACGGGTCACTGGGGGCGGAGTAGGACACGTTGCGCAGCTCGGGCTCTGACGGTGTCTGCTCGGCCACCGCCACCTCGGCATGCATCACGTACTTGACGAAGTCCTGGGCGATGGCCTCCATCATCGACCCGAACATCTCGAAGCCCTCCCGCTGCCACTCGACCAGCGGATCCTTCTGGCCCATGGCCCGCAGGTTGATGCCCTCCTGGAGGTAGTCCATCTCGAAGAGGTGTTCACGCCAACGCTGGTCGATGATCTGCAACATGACCTGGCGCTCGATCTCGCGGCATGGTCTCGGCACCCAGATCGCTCTCTCGGGCCTCGTAGTAGGCCTTGGCCTCGGTCATCAGCAGCTCGTAGATCTCGTCGGTGCCCGCGCACGCCTTGATCTGGTCGATGGTCGCCTGGACGGGCCAGTAGGCCGACAGCTCGGGCATGAGGCCCTCGAGGTCCCACTCCTCCACGTAGTCGCTCACGCAGTAGGTGGTGACCACCGAATCGATGGCCTCGGCCAGGTAGCTCATCGCCTCATCGCGCAGGTCGGCGTCGTCGAGGATCTGGTCGCGGCGCTTGTAGATCACCTTGCGCTGCTCGTTCATGACCTCGTCGTACTCGAGGACGTTCTTGCGGATCTCGGCGTTGCGCTGCTCGACGGTGTTCTGGGCCCGCTCGATGGCCTTGGACACCATCTTGGCCTCGATGGGCACGTCGTCGGGCAGGGCTTTGCCCATCACCCAGTTCATGGCACCGGTGGCGAACAGGCGCATGAGCTCGTCTTCGAGCGACAGGTAGAACCGGCTCTCGCCCGGGTCGCCCTGACGACCCGAGCGGCCCCGGAGCTGGTTGTCGATCCGGCGGCTCTCGTGACGTTCGGTGCCCAGCACATACAGCCCGCCCACCTCGCGCACGGCCTCGCCCTCGGCCTTGGTGTGCTCCTCGTACTTGGCCGTCAGCTCATCGAAGCGGGTCCTGCCCTCGCCCTCCTCGGGGTCGAGGCCCTCGGCGATCACGTCGACCCGGGCCAGTTCCTCGGCGTTGCCGCCGAGCTTGATGTCCACCCCGCGACCGGCCATGTTCGTGGCCACCGTGATGGCGTGGAGTCGGCCCGCCTGGGCCACCACGTTGGCCTCTCGCGTGTGCTGCTTGGCGTTCAGCACCGCGTGTTCGATGCCGTTCTGGTCGAGGGCCCGGGACAACTTCTCGCTCTTCTCCACCGAGATCGTGCCCACCAGCACGGGCTGGCCGGTCTCGTAGCGTTCCTTGAGGTCCTCGATGAGGGCGTCGAACTTGGCGTCCTCGGTCTTGTAGATGAGGTCGCCCTGATCGATGCGGACCATCCGGCGGTTGGTGGGGATGGGCACCACGTGGAGGTCGTAGGTGCTGGCGAACTCGGATGCCTCGGTCTCGGCCGTACCGGTCATGCCGGCCAACTTGTCGTAGAGGCGGAAGTAGTTCTGGAGCGTGACGGTGGCGAGGGTCTGGTTCTCCTCGTTGATCTTCACGCCCTCCTTGGCTTCCACCGCCTGGTGAAGCCCCTCGGACCAACGGCGACCCTCGAGGATGCGGCCGGTGAACTCGTCGACGATCTTCACCTCGCCGTGCTGGACCACGTAGTCCTTGTCCCGCTTGAACAGCTCCTTGGCCTTGAGCGCGGCCTGGAACTGATGGACCAGGTTGGTGGACACCTCGTCGTACATGTTCTCGATGCCGAGGGCCTTCTCGACCGCCTCCACACCCTCGTCGGTGGGGGCGACGGTGCGCTTCTCCTCGTCCACGTCGTAGTGCTCGTCGCGCTTGAGACCCCGCACCACGCTGGCGAACTGGTAGTAGAGCTTGGCGGCGTCGCTCACCCGACCGGCGATGATCAGCGGTGTCCGGGCCTCGTCGATCAGGATCGAGTCGACCTCGTCCACGATGCAGAAGTTGTGACCGCGCTGCACCTGCCGGTCGCGACTCATGGCCATGTTGTCGCGCAGGTAGTCGAAGCCGAGTTCGTTGTTGGTCCCGTAGGTGATGTCGCAGGCGTACTGGGACCGCTTCTGGTCGGCGTCGAAATCACCGGGGATCACCAGGCCGACCGTCAGCCCCAGCCACTGATGGATCTGGCCCATCCACTCGGAGTCGCGCTGGACCAGGTAGTCGTTGACCGTGACCAGGTGGACGCCCTTGCCGCTGAGGGCGTTGAGATACATGGGCAGGGTGGACACCAGCGTCTTGCCCTCGCCGGTCTTCATCTCGGCCACCCAGCCGAAGTGCAGGGCCGCACCGCCCATCAACTGCACGTCGTAGTGGCGCTGGCCGATCACCCGCCGTGACGCTTCGCGCACCACCGCGAAGGACTCGATCAACACGTCGTTGAGGTCGGCTCCCTGCTCCAGCCGTTGCTTGAATTCGCCCTGTGCGGGCTCGCAGGGCGTCGTCGGACAAGGCCTTCGTCTCGTCCTCGAGCGCGTTGATGTCCGGGACGATCGCCTGCACGGCCCGGACCTTCTTGCCTTCACCAGCACGGAGGATCTTGTCGAATACACCCATGAGAACGAGGAGTCTACCCGGGGCACCTACCCGGGCTCGGTGCGGGCCGACCCCTCGAGGTGGCCCGGAGCCACCTGATCTTCGAGGTCGCTCGGCGCGCTCAGCGACGGGTTCCCGACCGAGTAGGCCATGGCCTCGGTGCGGGCGTGGCGGTGCAGCACGGACAGCGCGTTGGCCACCGCGCCCGCGTACCGACGCCATCTCGACGTCGCGGGCCCGCGCCGCCTCGGCCATGGTCTGGCCTCCGGCCAGCGAGTCCAGCAGCTCGAACACCTCAGGATCGAGGCGGGGCGGCACGAGCTCCTGTTGCAGCGACGCGGCCTGACGGGCCAGCGCGGCGTGCGCGTCGCGCAGGGCGGCCATGTCGCGGGCCTCCAACCAGGGCCGCCCCCAGGCCGCCTGCTCGGTGATGGCCACGGCCAACGCCGGTGCCTCCTCGCGGCGCACCACGGCGAGGGCACCGACCCGCAGGGCGCGACTGCGTGCCTCGGCGTCGTCGGGACCGCACATGACCACGAATCGGGCGCTGGGCACGAGCTCACCGATCGAGGCGATCAGGCCCACCCCGGCCAGCCCGGGCAGACCCAGCCCCAGCCACACCACGTCGGGGGTGGACTCGATGGCATCGGCCAGCGCCGTCTCGCCGCCGTCCGCCTCGGCCACCACCTCGATGTGGGGGCCGGCCTCGAGCGCCACCGTGAGCTGACGTCGCCCGACGGCCCCGTCGTCGCACACGAGCACGCTGATGCTGGCATCGCTCCACTTGCCCGGGTCGGCGAACACGATCAGGCCTTGTGCCCGCGGGGCGAGACCTTGCTCTTGAGCTTGATCAGCTGCGGTTCGAGCTTCTCCACCGCCAGATCCAGCGCGCCGAAGCCGTCGGCCGCAGCCACCTTGCACTGCACCCGATGGCCATGACCCTCCATCAGGACCTCGCAGATCTCCCGGTCGGCGATGCGCGGGTTGCGCTCCTCGGCGAAGTGCACCCGCGCGATGTCCATCCCCTCCACGAATCGGGCCAGTCGCCCGATCTTGCGCTGGGTGGCCGCCACCAGGGCATCGGAGGGCTCAGCTCCCCTGCTGCTGATCGTGATGTCCACATCGTCTCCAGGGGCCGGGACCGTTGGCAGGATCGTAGGGCCCCCGGGGGTTCAGCGCAGCCGGTCGCAGACCAGGCGTCCCACCATGCGTTGAGCCAGGTCCTCCGCACTGGGCTGATCACCTGACTCGAGGCGCTGACGGGCCTCGGCCAGGCGGTCGTCGCGGATGGCCGGAGAGTCCATCAGCTGCTTGACCAGGCCTACCGGGCAGGCCACCGGCTCAGCGTCGGTGCTCGGTGGTGCGACCGCCTCGGCGGAGCCGTCCCGATCGGGCCCGGTGAGCGCCTGCAACGATCGCTGGACCTGCAACTCGGTCACCTGCATGTCCGTGAGCTCCGATCGGCCATCGTCTGCATCTCGCCCTCTATCTCGACCGACCTGACGCGTGTCTTGAGTGCCTACCCGCCCCCGGCGTGGCGCGGGGTGCAGGCCGCGGTGATGGCCACCACCTGCGCCGCGCCACCTCGGCGCAGGGCCGCCGACGCCGCCGCCAGGGTGGCTCCGGTGGTGATGACGTCGTCGACCACCACCACGTGGGCGGGGCTGGGGCGCCTGGCCGCGAAGTGGGGACCGAGCCGGCGCTGAGCCAGCGTGCGCCCGGTCTGGGCCCCGCCACCGCCGCGGCGCAGGAGGTCCGGGCACGGCAGGTCGACCACCTCGGCCAGCCCCCGGGCCAGCAGCCGGGACTGGTCGTAGCCCCGCCGGCGCTGGCGTGAACGGCTCGTGGGCGCCCAGGTGACGGCCTCGAAACCGGCCGGATCGACCAGCTCGGCCATGGCCGAGCCCAGCAACCGACCGAGCTCGCGCCCGTTGCGGTACTTCAGCGCCACCACCAGATCACGGCCGCGGCCCTCGAAGCGGAACAGGCTCCGACACGAGTCTGGACCCTGGCCGACGCCGAGCGGGCCGCCCCCGACCAGGTCGACCGCGGCGGGCTGGCGCAACGCGTCGAGACACGACAGGCACACCACGGGCCCGGGGGTTGCGCATCCCTGGCAGCGCCGCTCCAACCACATGCCGCCGACGCTAGCCAGGGGGTACGACAGCCGAGCCGAGCCGAGCCGGAGGCGTCAGGTGGGGCGGGTGGCGGCCACCAGCTCGTCGGCAGCCAGCACGCCCCGCTCGGTCACGTACCCCGTCACCAGGTCGGCCGGGGTCACGTCGAAAGCCCGGTTCTGCGCTGACACTCCGGCCGGCGCAACGAGCTGGCCCCCGAACCGGCGCACCTCGTCGGGATCGCGCCGCTCGACCACGATGGCGGCACCGTCGGGCGTGGCCGGATCGATGGTGGACGTGGGCATGGCCACGTAGAACGGCACCCCGTGGTGGCGGGCCAGGACCGCTACCGAGTAGGTCCCGATCTTGTTGGCCACATCTCCGTTGGCGGCGACCCGATCGGCCCCCACCACCACCAGGTCGACGTCGCCCGAGGCCATCAAGGACCCCGCCATCACGTCGGCCACCAGCGTGGCCGGGATGCCCAGGCGGTCGAGCTCCCAGGCGGTGAGCCGGGCGCCCTGGAGCACCGGGCGGGTCTCGTCCACCCACACCGACGGGTGCCGGCCGGCTTCGTGGGCGGCCCGGATGACACCCAGCGCGGTGCCATAGCCGACACACGCCAGGGCCCCGGCGTTGCAGTGGGTCAGGATCCTGGCGCCCTCAGGGACCTTGGCCGCCCCGAACGCACCCAGCCGGCGGTTGCGTTCGACGTCCTCGACGGCGATGGCCCTGGCCTCGGCCACCGGATCCGCCGCGGCCAGGGCCCGGTCCGCCCCCCAGGCCAGGTTCACGGCGGTCGGGCGGGTGGCCACGATCTGGTCGCGGGCGGCGGACAGGGACTGGCCGTTGACCTGGGCCAGGGCGATGCCCATCGCCCCGGCCGCGCCCAGCGCCGGGGCGCCGCGCACGGCCAGGACGGCGATGAACTCGCACAGCTGGTCGACGGTGTGGGCCTCCACCATCGACAGGGTCGACGGCAGGTCCCGTTGGTCGATCAGGCGCACGAACTGGCCGCACCACTCGATGGTGGGCGGGATCGGATCGGGCACCGTGACCGGTCAGTACCGGTAGTGGTCGGCCTTGTAGGGCCCGCCGGCCGGCACACCCAGGTAGGAGGCCTGATCGGGCGTCAGCTCGGTCAGTCGGACGCCCAGCGCGTCGAGGTGGAGGCGAGCCACCTTCTCGTCCAGGTGCTTGGGCAGCGTGTAGACCCGACGCTCGTAGAAGTCCTGGTGGGTGAACAACTCGATCTGGGCGATGGCCTGGTTCGAGAAGCTGCACGACATCACGAAGCTGGGATGGCCGGTGGCGCAACCCAGGTTGAGCAGCCGGCCTTCGGCCAACACGATCACCGAGTGGCCGTCGGGGAAGCGGAACTCGTCCACCTGGGGCTTGATGTTCAGCTTCTGCACGTCCGACATCCGGGCCAGGCCGGCCATGTCGATCTCGTTGTCGAAGTGACCGATGTTGCCCACGATGGCCTGGTGCTTCATGCGGGCCATGTGCTCGGCGCTGATGATGCCCTTGTTGCCGGTGGTGGTGATGAAGATGTCGGCCGTCTCCATGACATCTTCGAGGCGGGCCACCTGGTAGCCCTCCATGGCGGCCTGGAGCGCGCAGATGGGATCGATCTCGGTGACGATCACCCGAGCCCCCTGGCCGCGCAACGAGCTGGCGCAGCCCTTGCCCACGTCGCCGTACCCGCACACCACCGCCACCTTGCCGCCGATCATCACGTCGGTGGCCCGGTTGATGCCGTCGATGAGCGAGTGACGGCAACCGTAGAGGTTGTCGAACTTCGACTTGGTTACCGAGTCGTTGACGTTGATGGCCGGGAACAGGAGCGTGCCGCCGTCCTGCATCTGGTAGAGCCGATGCACGCCGGTGGTGGTCTCCTCGGTGACACCGATGATGCCCTCGCCGATGCTGGTCCACAGGGTGGGCTCGGCCGGGACGGTGCGGGCCAGCAGGGCCAGCACGACCTGCCATTCCTCGGAATCCTCGTCGGTGGGCTCGGGGACCTTGCCGGCCCGCTCGTACTCGGTGCCCTTGTGCACCAGCAGGGTGGCGTCGCCGCCGTCGTCGAGGATCATGGTCGGACCCTCGTCGCCGGGCCAGCGCAGCACCTGCTCGGTGCACCACCAGTACTCCTCGAGCGTCTCGCCCTTCCAGGCGTACACCGGGATGCCCTTGGGGTTCTCGGCCGAGCCGGTGGGGCCGACGGCCACGGCCGCGGCTGCGTGGTCCTGGGTCGAGAAGATGTTGCAGGAGCACCAGCGCACCTGCGCGCCCAGCTCGACCAGGGTCTCGATGAGCACCGCGGTCTGGATGGTCATGTGCAACGACCCGGTGATGCGGGCTCCGCTGAGCGGCTTGGCGTCGCCGTACTCGGCCCGCAGGGCCATCAGGCCCGGCATCTCGTTCTCGGCCAGGGTGATCTCGTGGCGGCCGAAGGCCGCCAGCCCGAGATCGGCGACCTTGTAGTCGCCTTCGGGATAGAGGTTGGCAGTGGTCATGTCGGTTCTCCAGCGCGTCGAAGGAAGGAAAGAGGCTGCTTCGGTTCGGGGCTGGGGTCCACTGACGCCATTCACATCAGCCCGGCGTCTGAACTCTACCCCGGCCGGAGAACCTGGAAAGTGGGCATGAAGATGTGCGGTATCCGCACACGAAGATTCCCAGTTCCGGATGCGGTCGGGCTGCGGTCAGGATGCGAGCTTGGCCTTGAGGTCGTCGATGGCCGGTACCGGGCCCGGATCGATGCCCTCCTGGGTGGCGCGGTACAGGCTCACGAAGTCGCCGAACAGCACCAGGTCGAACAGCTGGGCCAACGTCCCCTCGCCTTCGGCCACCACCTGGTGGATCCCGGCCACCACCTCGTCCAGGGCGTCGTCCACCAGCGCGAAGCGCCGGGCGATCTGGGGATGCTCGAACTCGTGGCGCAGGTCGACGATCCGGAACACCTGCCGGGTCACATCACCGTGCTGGCCCCACCCGGACACCTCGTTGTGGCACAGCTCGGGCTGTTCGTTGCTGAAGGCGGGCACCTTGGCGTTCTCGTTGAACTGGGTCTTCCATCGCCGGGCGGCCACCGTGCCCACCGCCGCGCCGCCGTAGATGATCGGGATCTGGCGCCCGATGAGGCGGGCCAGGCGCTCGGCGGCGTTGTCGGCCAGGCTGAGCTGCTCACCTCGACGACGCAGTTGGCTCACGGCCGCGTCGATCCACGCCGACGCGCCCGGGAACAAGCCGAGGTGCTCGAACAGCACCAGCGGGGGCACGGCCAGCGCCCCCAGCCCCGACCGGGGCACCGGGATGTCCTCGGCCACGCCGATCACCGGCGCACCGCGCCGTCGGGCCAGTTCGCCCAGTGCACCGCCCCGGGTCACGGCCACCAGCGCGGCGTCGGCTTCGACCGCCAGCGCCGCGGACTCCAGGGTCTCCTCGGTCTCCCCCGAGAACGACACGGCCACCACCAGCGTGTGGCGATCCACGAAGTTGGGGAGTCCGTACCCCTTGTGCACCACCACCGGGACGGCCATGAACGGTCCGGCCACCGCGATGGCGACGTCGCCGGCCACGCCACTGCCCCCCATGCCCAGCACCACCACGTGCTCGACGTCGTCGTGGGCGGGGAGGCGCCCGCCGGACTCGGCCAGCACCTGGCGAGCCGTGGCTGCGGCCCGTTCGGTCTGGTCGCCCAGGCCGGCGGCCGCAGCCAGCAGACCCAGGGTGTCGAGCGGGGCCGAGCTCACCTCAGGTCGACGAAGGCGTGAAGTTCGCCTCGATGCCGTCGGCGGCCGCCTTGGCCATCAGACGGTCGTGCTCCGCGTCGTCCACGTCCTCGGCCTCGTCGATCAACATGATCGGGATGTCGTCGCGGATGGCGTACCGACGATGCAACCGCGGGTTGTACAGCGCATCCTCGTCCGCGAAGTAGAGCAGCGGACCCTTGTCCTCGGGGCAGGCCAGGATCTCGAGCAGGAGCGGGTCCAGAGACATCACGCACTTCCTTGGGGATCGGCTGGAGCCACACCATCAGCTTCAGCGATGAGCAGTCGCACCTCGGCCACGTGATCGTCGCACGCGACGCGGGTGGGCGCCTCCAGGTTCAGTCGCAGCAGTGGCTCGGTGTTGGAGGGTCGGAGGTTGAACCACCAATCCCCCGCGTCGACGGTCAACCCGTCGAGTCGGTCCTGGGCGAGGTCCTGGTACTGGACGGCGAGTCGTTCGATGACAGCCGCGGGGTCGCCCACCTTGGTGTTGATCTCGCCCGAGTCGGCATAGCGCTCGTAGGGCTTGCGCAGCTCGCTCAGCGACACACCCCGGCGGCTGAGGGCGTCGAGCACCACCAGGGCGGCGATGATGCCCGAATCGGCCCGGAAGTTGTCCCGGAAGTAGTAGTGCCCGGAGTGCTCGCCGCCGAAGGCCGCACCGGTCTCGGCCATGACGGCCTTGATCAGGGAGTGGCCCACCCGCGTGCGCACCGGCGTACCACCCTGCTCCCGGATGACCTCGGGCACCGCTTTCGAGCAGATCAGGTTGTGCAGGATGGTGGCGCCCGGGTACTTGCGCAGCATCTCGGTGGCCACGATGGCCGTGGTCAACGACCCCGACAGCAGCTGGCCCTGGTCGTCCACCAGGAACACCCGGTCGGCGTCACCGTCGAAGGCCAGGCCCACATCCGCGCCGGTCTCGAGCACCCGGGCCTGGAGGTCGACCAGGTTCTCGGGCTGGATGGGATCGGCCGGATGGTTGGGGAAGGTGCCGTCCAGCTCGCCGTAGAGCACCTCGAGATCGAAGGGCAACCCGGCGAACACGGCCGGGGCCACCAGTCCGCCCATCCCGTTGGCGGTGTCGGCCACGATCCTGAGGGGGGCCAGTTCGTCGACGTCCACGAAGCTGTGGACGTGGGCCACGAAGTCGCCGAGGGCGTCGTGGGTGCTGGCCGTGCCCTTTCGGGCCGCCGGCGCCAACCCGTCGAGGGTCATCTGGCGGATGTCGTCCAGCCCGGTGTCCTCACCGATGGGTCGGGCCCCGGTCAGGCACATCTTGAGGCCGTTGTAGGCCGCCGGGTTGTGCGAGGCGGTCAGGGTCGCGCCCGGGGCCTGGTAACGACCCGAGGCGAAGAACAGCAGGTCGGTCGACACCAGCCCCAGATCGACCACGTCGAGTCCCTGGCCCATCACGCCCCGGGCGAACGCCTGGCTGAGCTCGACGCCAGACGGGCGCATGTCCCGGCCCACCAGGACCCGCCCGGAGGTCTCGGGGTCACCGGCCACGAAGGCGGCGAACGCGGCCCCGATGCGCTCGACCAGCTCGGCGTCGAGCTGGTCGCCGACGGTTCCCCGAACGTCGTACGCCTTGAAGATGGCGGCCAGCGTGGCCGGATCGGGGGCGCTCATGGCGCCTCACCCTAGTGGGGTGCCAGCCGCGTCCTGGCCGCCGAAGGCCCGCGCCTCGCACTCGGGGCAGATGGTGTGGCTGATGCCCGGCAGCGCCGACCGCTCGAGCAGGTCGTGGTCGGCCACGTAGCGCTCCACCGGGATCCAGGCCGGCCCGTCGAGGAAGCGGGAGCACCAGCTGCACACCCGCAACAGCGGCACGTTCGGATCCCGCCGGGCCACCAGATCGATGAGGGGGACCGGGGCGCGGGCCTGCTCGCCGACCTGCACCGAACGGAACCGCACCGCAGAGTCCGCCTCGACGGTCAGGGTGATGTCGTACCAGCGGCGCACGGCGGGGGCGTCGCAGCGGACCCTCACCTTGGCGGTCGACGCGTGCGAGCGGGCCCGCGCCACCAGCAGGCGCCACACCTCGGCCACGTCTTCGCCGGTCACGTAGCTCCACAGCGTCCGACCGGGCTCGGGTCGGGCCAGCTCCGGGGCGTCGTTCTCGCGGGCGAAGGTGGCCCATCCCTGGCCGACCTCGACCAGCAGGTCATCGGCGTCGATGCGATACTCGACGATCACCGAGGCGGTCGTCTCAAGGCTGGCGGGCGACCAGGCCCACGTCGTGCGGAGCCAGGTCGTAGCCGCCACGGTTCGACCAGCGCCGCACGGCGAACACGTCTCGGACGGTCAGCGCGGCGTCACGGGTCACCCGCACGGTCGAACGCGTCGAGTTCTCCACCCGCACCGGCACCTCTGCCAGCGACAGCTGATACGCCTCGACGAGGTGGAAGATCTCGACATCGAAGGCGAACCCGTCGATGTGGGAGTGCTCGAAGATGAGCCGTCCCAGATCCGAGCGGAAGGCCTTGAGCCCGCACTGGGTGTCGCGGTACCGGCCCAGCAGCACCACGCGGGTCAACAGGTTGATGGCCCGACCGCCGACCTCGCGCAGGCGTCGGGCCCGCACCAGGGTGGTGGTGTCGTCGTGGCGTCGGCTGCCGACCACCACGTCCCACCCGGCCTCGACCTCGACGAGCAGGTCGAGGAGGTGATCGGGGGCATAGGAGAGGTCGGCGTCGGTGAAGGCCAGCGTGCGGCCGCGTGCGGCGAGCATGCCGGTGCGCACCGCGGCACCCTTGCCTCGGTTGCGCACATGGGTGATGACCTGGTCGGCGCCGGCGGCGCGGGCCTCGGCGGCGGTGCGATCGTCGGAGCCGTCGTCGACCACCACGATCTCCAGGCCGCCGTGGTCGTCCACCCCGACCAGCTCCTTGCGCAGCCGTCGCACGGTCTCGGCGATGCGGTCCCCCTCCTGGTAGGCGGGGACCACCACCGACAAGCGCACCAGGCCGGGCGCGGGGGTCGGTCCACCCGATGGTCGAGATCGAATCGCACGCGCAGGTAGGCCACCTTGCGCTGACGGGCCAGGCTGACCGCCGCCGCACCCAGCAGGGCGGCGGACAGGCCGCGCAACACCACCCGTCGCCGGCTCATCTGCCCGGGTCGACCGGGTCAGTCGGGTCGACGGGGTCGCTCGGGTCGACCCGAGCGACCTCGGGCGATGGGGCCGGCGCGGGTGACGGCGAAGCGGGCGACCCGGACGGCGTGGGCGCGCTCAACCCAGCGATGATGTCGGCCGGATCGGGCAGGTTCGGCGGCCCGGCGGTCGGCGGGGAGTCGGACAGGGGTTCGACGGTCTCGACCCCGGGCATCGTCCCGGGCGGCGCGCCAGGCGGGTGACCGAGTCCGTCGGGGGGCGGATCGACCCACCAGTTCGGGTCCCGCGGGTCATCGGGGGGGACGTCGTCGGGGTCGTCCTCGGTCCGCCACATCGGGGCCACCGGCCCGACCTCGACGGGCTTGGCCTTCCACAGCGCGAACAGGCCGACCAGCCCCAGCAAGGTCAACAGGTACGACGCGTAGTCGGTCTTCGTGTAGCCGTAGGACAGCTTCACGTGGGTACTGGTGGGGATGACCACCATCATGTTCGGGCTCACCCGGTACGGCCCGCTGGCCCCCGAGACCTGCCAGTTGGGGAAGTAGGACGCCTTCACCTCGACCGGGACACCCACCTTGGTGACGTCGAAGGAGATGGTGTCGGTCCCCGTCTTGATGTTGGACACCTGGGTGGTGCCCGCCGGTCGCTTGCCCGGCACGGCGCCCGAATCGATGCGCTGCCAGTTCGACGGGCCCGACGCGGCCAGCAGCACGTTCCACTGCGCCGGATCGAGGTACCAGTTGACCGTGTCGTTCAACCAGGTCTTGCCGCCCTTGTCGGCCCCGTTCACCACAGCCGGCTCGTTCTTCAGCGGCACCACCTCCGAGGAGTCGGCCACCTCGTAGATGTGCCAGGGTCCGCTGGTGGCCAGCTGGGTCAGATCGTGGTTGTTCTGGGCGAAGCCGATGGCCGTCGCCGTGGACGCCATGTAGTAGCGGACGCCCAGCATCTGCAGGTGGGAGATGCCCAGGTCGAAGGCGTTCTGGGTGAGCGGGCCCTGCACGTAGGGCAGGTCGCGCATGGCGTCCGACGGCGACGCCGACAGCTCGCTCTGGTTGAGGAAGTGGTAGGGCGTCGTGGCCGACGCCTCGAAGTACAGGCCTTCCATCGAGCCGATGCAGCCGTTGGTCCAGTACGGCAGCAGCATCAGCGCCATCGGCGTCCCGTAGTTGTTCAGGGAGTCGGAGTACTCCCACATGGCCCGCCCGCAGCCCTGCTCCCTGCCGATCTTGGCCATCTGCTGCACCACCTCGTAGTACTCGGGATAGTACGTCTTGCCCTCGTAGCCAGTGAAGTTCCAGTTGGCCCAACTGGTGACGAAGCTCGAGTCCCTGGTCTTGAGCGGCCCCCACTGATAGGTCACGCCGTCCTTGTCGATCGTGCCGAACGGCAGGGTGTGCAGGGGCAGTCCCAGCACGATCAGCCAGGCGCACAACCCGATCAGCGCCGTCGCCCAGAGCACCACCCGCGGCGGTCGGTGCACGTCGGAGGCGATCAGCCGGCCCACCGTGCGACCCACCTCGGCGATGGCGATGGCCCCGACCAGGTACACGGCCAGGTAGTAGAAGGGCAGCAGTCGGGCGTTCCACAGGCGGCTCTGGGGGACGTACAGGAAGGCGACACCGGCCATCACGGCCATGGCGACCCAGAAGATCTCACCTCGCCGGCAGTAGGCGAAGGCCATGAGCGCGCCCACCGCGGCCAGCACCAGCAGGTACTGGATGCCGGGACGGTCGCTCAGCTGCGAAGCCAGCTGTGTCCGGGCGAACAGCGAATCGGAGTAGTTGGTGAGCTTCTCCCACCCCATGTCGGTCATGTAGGCGCTGTTCAGGTAGAACGGCCCGGTCCAGAAGGCACTGATCAGGGCGCCCACCGGCAGGACGGTGGCCAGGTACTTGATGTGGCCCCAGGGGTGCTGGGCCACCAGCAGGACCACGGCCAGCAGCGCCACCAGGATGGTGCCGAACACCGCGGCCGGGGCGTAGAGGGGCCAGTGGGGGTCGCCACTGGGCGCGATGGCGCCGCCGGCCACCACAGCCAGACCGAACGACACCGGGACGAGCGCCACCCACATGAACCAGCGGATGCGGCTCCAGTCGAGCTGGAGGGCGAGCAGGATGGCGGCGCCCGCCACCGCGAAGAACACCGGGATGATGTGGCACAGGGCGGTGGCCGCCAGCAGCGCCGCCGCCCAGGCCCGGTACTTGCCGGTCTCGAGCCCTCTCGACAGCACGCCCAGGAACAGCACGGCGAAGCTCAGCGCGAGGGAGAACGAGAACTCACCGGCCAGCGTGGACGCGATGTTGCCGCCGTAGATGGAGAACGATCGATCGAACAGGTAGGCGGTGCCGCCCACGGCCAGCAGGGCGGGGGTGGGGAAGGGCAGCCGGCTCAGGCGCCCGAACGCCCACAGCGCCACGGGGAGGCTGATCACGCCGCTGACCACGATGAGCTTGAAGGCGATCCCGTAGGGGATGAGGAAGCTGAGCAGGGCGATCGCCAGCCCCGGCACGATCATGTAGAACTCGTAGGCGGGGAACCCGTCGTACCAGTCCGGCGTCCAGCCGGTCAGCCGACCGTGGGTCAACAGGTGGTCTCGCAGAAACGCCGGGCCCCACACGTGGCCGCCCATGTCGCCGCCCGCCGGGGTGTTGTTGGCCAGGATGTTGCCTGGGCCCAGCTGCACGAAGATGAAGGCCACACAGGCCGCCACCACCAGCAGCGTGATCCAGCCCTCGATGGGCATGGAGAAGAGTCGATCGATGGCCCGCGACACCCGACCGCCGGTCTCGGGCGCGCCGCCGCTCGGCGGTTCCGACGCCGGGGGGTCGAGGGTCGGCTCGGCACCCTCGTCGGGACCCGCGCCGGACCGATCGTCGATCAGGGTCTCGGACATGACCTGCTCATGGTGGCATCCGCGCCCCTGCTCATGTGGTCACGGCGAACAATTTTCGGTGCTGGTAAGGCGCGGCGGTCACGGTGAGAAGGCGGGCAGGTTGAGGTGCCACAGCAGCGTGGCGGCGGCGACGGCGTTGAAGGCGATGTGGGCCCAGATCCCCGGACCCAGCCGCTCGGTCCGCCAGGCCAGGACGCCCAGCACCAACCCGAAGGCGAAGAGAGCGGGGAACTGGACGAACTGGAAGTGGGAGGCGGCGAAGAAGGCGGCGGTGACCACGATGGCGAACCAGGGGTTCAGCCGGGCCAGATCGGCCTGCTTGAGCAGGGCCCGCTGGGTGAGCCCCCGGAAGAAGATCTCCTCGGCCAGAGGCGCCCCCACCGCCACCAGCCCGAAGATGAGCAGCTCCCCGCCGACGCCGTGGGCGCTGCCGGTCAGCTTCTGGGCCACCTCGCCGACGTCCACCGAATGACCCAGCAGCCTGAAGATGGGCCAGTAGACCAGCCCCACCAGCAGCTGCTGTCCGACGAAGCCCACCACGATGCCGAAGGGGACGTCGTACCACCGCAGCCGCAGGCCCAGGTCGGCGACCGGGCCGTTCCCCTTGAGTCGGGTGGCCAGCACGGGCACACCGATCAGGAAGATCCACAGCGGGATCTCGGCCACCGCATCGAGCCAGAGCGGGACGTTCTGGCTGGTGTAGCCGAAGGCCACCAGCAGGACGGCGGCCAGCAGGCCGCCTACCACCTCGGCCAGCAGCCATCCCACGACCACGTCGCCCAGACCCCAACCGACGCCGTCCCAGCGCTGCCGGGAGAAGTAGTAGCCCAGACCAGGGGTGGGACTCGGCTCCCGTCGGGGCCCCGACGGGCGTCCGGAGCTCGGGCTGGGCATCCGCTCACCCTAGGTGGCGCGGGTCCGCACCCGGATGCCACCCACTGGCTAGCGTGACGCCATGACCCGCACCTGCGCCCGTCCCGGCTGCGGCGAGCCGGCGACGGCCACCCTGGCCTACCAATACGCCACCAGCACGGTCTGGCTCTCGCCGGTCGCGGCTGAGGCCGATCCGTCGACCTACGACCTGTGTCGTCGCCACTCGGCCAGCCTCACCGTGCCCCGGGGCTGGCACCTCCAGGACGACCGCACCTCCACTCCTCACCTGGTGGCAGCCGAGCGGGCGTCCTGACCGACGGCCACCCTCCGGTGGCCCGGCCGGGAGTCGGTCGGGCCCGTCTGACGGGTATTTTCGCTGATCTCTTCTACGCTGTGAGCCATGAGCTCTGAGATCCCCCCACCGCCTCCCGGACAGGAGCAGCGGCGACCGGGGCGCTTCGGCGGCGACCAGGGTTGGCCCCGCTGGATGATCTGGGTGCTGTTGGCCGTCATCGTCGGCTTCGTGCTGATCGAAGGCATGAGCAAGGCCAGCAGCGGCACCGACATCTCCTATGGCAGCTTCGTGGGGAAGGTGAAGTCGGGCGAGGTCAAGTCCGGCACCTACGACAACACCAACGGGCACATCAGCGCCACGCTGACCAACGGGGACAAGGTCAACACCACCGGCCCCACGCCCCTGCCCGACTCGGACGCCAACCTGCTCACGGCCAAGGGGATCAAGTTCTCGACGCCGTCGGCCGGGTTCCTCGAGACCTGGCTGCCCCTGCTGCTGCCCGTCGTGCTGCTGGTCGTTCTGTTCATGTGGTTGATGCGACGTCAGCAAGGCCAGATGGGCGGCATCATGTCCATCGGTCGGTCGCGGGCCAAGACCTACAGCGCCGAGCGACCAGGCACCACCTTCGCCGATGTGGCCGGCTACGAAGGGGTCAAACAGGAGATCACCGAGGTGGTCGACTTCCTGAAGTACCCCGACAAGTTCGCCGAGATCGGCGCTCGGATCCCCAAGGGCATCCTGCTGGTGGGTCCTCCGGGCACCGGCAAGACGCTGATCGCCCGGGCCGTGGCCGGCGAGGCCGGCGTGCCCTTCATGTCGGTCAGCGGCTCGGACTTCATGGAGATGTTCGTGGGCGTGGGCGCCAGCCGGGTCCGCGACCTGTTCGCGTCGGCCCGCAAGATGGGCCGGGCCATCATCTTCGTGGACGAGATCGACTCCATCGGGCGCAAGCGCGGCGCCGGACTGGGCGGTGGCCACGACGAGCGCGAGCAGACCCTCAACCAGATGCTGTCGGAGATGGACGGCTTCGAGGCCACGACCGGCATCGTGATGATGGCCGCCACCAACCGCCCGGACATCCTCGACCCGGCGCTGCTGCGTCCGGGCCGGTTCGACCGCCAGGTGGTGGTGCCGCTGCCCGAGTACCCCGAGCGCCTGGCCATCCTGGGAGTGCACACCAAGGGCAAGCGCATCGGCCCCGACGTCGACCTGAGCGTCATGGCCCGAGGAACGCCGGGCATGAGCGGCGCCGACCTGTCCAACCTGGTCAACGAGGCCGCCCTGTTCGCCGTTCGCCGTGGCTCCGAGTCGGTGCAGATGCAGGACTTCGAACAGGCCCGCGACCGCGTGTTGATGGGCCAGGAGCGCGAGTCGACGGTCCTGTCGGACAAGGAGAAGGAGCTGACCGCCTATCACGAGGCGGGCCACGCCGTGTGCGGCGCGGTGCTCCCCAACACCGATCCGATCCACAAGGTCACGATCCTGCCCCGGGGCATGGCCCTGGGCGTGACCCAGTACCTGCCCGCCGAGGAGCGACACAGCTACAACCAGGACTACCTCGAGGAGTCGATCGCGGTGGCCATGGGCGGCCGCATCGCCGAGGAGCTGGTGTTCGGCGTGGTGTCCACCGGCGCCAACAACGACCTGGTGGTGGCCACCGAACGGGCCCGCAAGATGGTCCGCGAGTGGGGCATGAGCACCCGCATCGGTCCCATGGCCTGGGGCTCGCAGAACCAGGTGTTCCTGGGCGACGACCTCATGCACACCCGCGACTACAGCGACGACACCGCCCGAGTCATCGACGAAGAGGTCGAACGCATCCTGCCGCGAGCAGGAGCAGCACTGTCGCGACGTGCTCTCCGAGCACCGCAAGGGGCTGGATCTGGTGGCCCGGGCCCTGCTCGAGTACGAGACGATCGAGGGCAAGGAAGTGACCCGGTTGATCGAGCTGGCCAACAACGGTGTGCCGGTTCGGGCCACCGAGCACCCGGTGGGCGACACCGGCTCGCCCACCAATGGTGGCGCCAACGCCCAACGGCGGCGACGTCGCGGGTGGCCAGGGCGACCGCAACGGCAACGGCCACGGCACCGGCCTCACGCCGGCACCGACCCGGCCGGACTGGCCACCGACCGAGATCAGCTGAGCTGGGTCAGGCGGGCTCGTCGCGGATCTCGGCCACCCTGGCCCACAGATCGGACGCCGTGACCGGCCCCACGTACGACCCGCGGACCACCCCGGTGTCGTCGGCGATGGCCACGGTGGGCACGGCGTCGATGCCATAGCGATCGTGGAGGTCGCGGCGGTCGTCGTGCTCCACCTCCATGACCACCACCGCCGGGCTCTCCAACGGTCGGGCGGCGTCCATCACGCCATGGCAGGTGGCGCAGGTGGCGGAGGTGAACACGGCGACGAGCCACGGCGCGTCCGGGCGATCGAAATCGGCGCGATCGACCACGCTGGGCACGCTCCAGTCCGGTTGGGTGGGCGCGTCCGCCTGCCGCCGGGCGAAGAAGACGGCCACGGCTCCGGCCACCACCACCAGGATCGCGACCAGGATCAGCCGCTCCATCGGAACCTCACCATCAGAACCGTCCCGACCAGCTGAGCGTGGCCGACGGGGCCACGGGCACGGCCAGGGCGCTGGACTGACCGCCGGCACCGAAGGTCAACCGCTCCTCCACCACCACCGGGCCGTCGGCCACCGCCTGCAACGAGGCCTCGGCCACGCCCGCCCCGGTGGGGACCGCGAATCCGCCCCGCTGTCCGGCGGCGATGGTCTCGTTCCGCGTCGTGCCGCTCACCGGCACGGCCTGGCCCCCGGCCACCGTGGACAGCGTGATCGTGACCGGCCGAGTGGCCGACGAGTTGGTGACGATCACCGTGGCCTGATCCGCGGTGGGCCACGATCCCACGGGGATCAACCACCGCTGGGCCAGCGCCGGCGATCCCAGGGCGACGTCGAATCCGTTGGGCACCGCCGGCGGGGCCGCCTGCACCACCCGATCCACCACGATGGGCTGACCGCCAGCCGATCGGGCCAGGGCGGTGAAGCCGACCCCCACCGGTACCCGGCCGTCCCCACTGATGTCGATCAGGGCGTAGCCCCCGGGGGCCACCGTGGCCACGAACGGCGACACCGTGCCGTTGGCGTCCAGGCGCAAGGCCACCGAGACCTTGACCGGGTTCGTTCCCGGGTTCTGCACAGCCATCACCGTCTTGGCCCCTGCGGTGGCCGGACCGTCGGCGAACCACCAGCGGGCCGCGGCGCTGGGGGCGGCCGGGGTGACGGCCAGGCCCTTGACGGTGCCGTTGGTCCCGTCCGCCGACTGCAGCTGGTCCACGATGAGGCGGCCCTCCCGCACGGCTACCGTCGTGGCCAGCTGCGTGCGCAGGGTGACCACGGTGCCGACGTCGAGCACCGTCACCTGACCACCGGGGACGACCAGGCCGTCGTAGCTGTCGGGCGCCCGGCTCCCCGCGTCGGTGGCGAAGGACACCGTGGCGACGGCGTCGCTCGGGAAGGGGTTGAACAGGGCCAGCAACTGGCGGGTGCCCGGCACGGTGGTGCCCGAGGGGACGTACCAGTTGGCCGAAGGGGTGCTTGAGCAGGCGGCGGTGGTCGAGCCGGTGGGCCCGCTGAGCACGTGCGCCACGGCCACCTCGCCCCCGGCCATCTCCACCACCGCCGAGGCGTAGGGAGCCACGATCAGGTCCGACACCCGGATGTCGAGGTGGTCGCGGGCAGGCACCTGGAACGTGCGCGCCGCGGTCTTGCCCGAATCGGTGACCGCTTCGATGCGGCCACCGAGCGGCCCGGACGAAGCGTTCTGGATGACCACCGTCTGCTCGGCCAGCCCGGTGGGGGCGCCGGTGGCGGTGCCCGCCGCGGAGTACCAGGTCGAGCTGCGCGTACCGGCACCCGACGCCACCGGCTCCAGCTGCGAGGCGAGCACCGGCTCGGGCCGGGCGACCTGCTGATCGCGCTCGGCGCTGCACGACCACGCCGGCCGCCACCAGCAGCACAAGCACCACCAGCACCGGCCACCGGCGCACGCGACGTGTGGACCCAGGCGCGTTCATGCCAGCTCCGCCTCGGCCGCCATCTCGGCTCGATCCCGGTCGGACTGTGCCCGCACCCGATTCCGGAACAGGTAACCCAGCACCAGCAGCCACAGCAACGCCTGGCCACCCAGCCACAGCCAGCGCGACATCGGAGTCTGGAATCGCAGCGTGGCCGCCGTGGCCGCGGGGACGGCGGGAACGGCGAACGTGCTGGCCCAGCCCAGGGCGTCGCGGCGAACCACGGCGTGCCCGCCCACCTGGAGCTTCCAGTTCGGCGATCCCGCTTCGGAGAGGTAGACGGTCTGAGCCTTCGACACCCGTCCGGCGAAGGACTGGTAGGTGTCGGTCTGGGGCAGGGCGGTGGGAGCCCCCGCCAGCCCGGGAACCACGCGGGACGCCAGGGCCCGGCTGGGTGGAGCCAAGGTCACCCCCGGGGCCAGCTGGGCCCGGGTCGGTCCCCAGGAGGCGTTGCGGAACACGGCCACACCCTCGATGACGTCGATGTCGGCCAGGTCCAGCTGGGCGTTGAGCATGGACAGCACCGCGGTCGGCTGGCTGGTCGGCCCGGTGTTGAACGGCTTGGGCGCATCGGCCAGCGGCACCACCACATAGCGCACGCCCATCGGGGCCAGCAACGCCCCCAACCGGGTGGTGTCCCCGGCGCCGGCCAGCTGCAGGGTCCGGGTCAGCTGGGCGGTGGCGCCGGTGTCGGGTCCCGGCTGGAGGTCGGTCACGTCTGCGGTGCCCCCGGTAGAGGTCGCATACGACAGGACCGCCCCCGACCCGAGGCGGTCGATCCCGGGCGCCGCCAGCCGCCAGGGCGCCCCCGGCACGAGCGCGGCCTCGCCCAGCCACAGCACCCGGTAGGGCCCGTTGCCGCCGTCCTTGGCGCTGAGGTTGGCCAGCGTCGAGGAGAAGTCGCTGGTGGGCAGGCCCCACTGCCCGGTCAGGGAGGCGCCCACGAACGGGAAGACACCCAGGACGAGCGCGGCGCCGGCGAGCAGCGAGGCGATCTGGCGCCAGCCGAAGTGGTAGTCGGGCAGGTCGATCTCAAAGGCCACCATGCCCAGGCCGGTGGCCAGGGCCAGGCTCATGGCCGCGGGAGCCAGCAGCACCTCGGGCGCCGGGAACCAGCCGGCCGGCGCCACCTGGGCCACGAACACGACGGCCATCGACCCGGCCACCACCACCCAGGCCCGCACGGCCCAGCCCAGGCGCCAGCTGCGCCCGATCAACAGCACCAGCAGTCCGGCGGGCAAGAAGACCCAGCCCAGCGGGGCCGACCCGAAGGGGCCGGTGTCGAGGCGCAGGACGGAGGCGAGCGAGAGCGGCTGGCCGCCGGTCGACGACAGGCCCACGAAGGCACGCCACCCGCCGGTCACCCAGGTCACGCTCCACGGCAGGTGCAACAGCGTGGCCACCAGCGCGCCGGCCACCGCCACGCCCACCAGGCGCAAGGCACCACGAACCTGGCCGCCCAGCAGGCCGCCGAGCGCGAAGCCCACGCCCAGCGCCACCACCATCACCACCGCGAAGGGCACGACCATGGCGGCCAGGGCGGTCACCACGCCCAGCAGCAGGATGCGCTGCCAGACCGGCCGATCAGCCACGCCCGGGCCGATGTCGCCGTCGACCGGACCGAACGGGGCCAGCCGCGACCCCTTGACCAGCTGGTTGGCCATCCAGGGCAACAGGCCATACAGCACCAGCCCGTCCCAGCGGCCCCGCGCCACCGCGTTGATCCCCAGGGGCAGGCAGGCGTAGACGACCATGGCGGTGATCCGCGCCCGACGCGATCCCAGCGGCCGGGCCAGGCGCCAGACGCCGAGCACCCCGAGCGGCAGGGCGCCGACCACCAGCACGGTGCGCAACAGACCCATGGCCCCGCCGAACAGGTAGCCCAGGCCTCCGAGCACGCCCAACAACGTGGGGGCAGCGGTGGTGGAACCCAACCCGGTGCCCCGGAAGCCGCTCAGCCACTGCTGGACCAGCGCCGAAGGATGGTGGGGATAGGCCACGAACTGACCGATGACGGGGATGCCACTGGTGAGCAGTTCGCGGCTGCCGAAGGCCAGCAGGGCCAGCACCGCCACCCAGGCCACCAGCGACGACCGGGCCCGGGCCGAGCGCAGGTTGGTGACCAGGTCGCGGCCCGCGCCGGTCATGTTGCCGAGTCTGTTGTCCCCCATGCGGCTCTGGTCCAGGCCCAGCTGGCCGCGCAGGAAGGCCGACACCCGGGCACTGCCGCGCACCTGGAGACGTCGCACGTCGCGGTCCGCCACCGTGCGGTGCGCGGCCAGCAGTCGCCGCCGGGCCCGCACCGAGCCGCGGTGGCGTACGTTCCAGGCCCAGGCCGCCACCACGTCCGCGGCGTGGTGGAAGCGCCCGGTGACCACGCCGAACACGAACTCGGCCAGCGCCACCAACGCAGCCTGGGGGACGACCCGCACCCGGGACCACCAGGTGTAGGCCACCCGGCTGGACCGGAGCCGATGGCGCATCTGGAGGCGGCGACGGTCGTCCAGCGGTCGTCGCTGGCCCAGCGCCTCGAGGTGGGCGACGCGGGCGCCAGGCGCGACCAGGACGCGGGCGCCGACCACGTGGGCGCGCCACGACAGGTCCAGATCCTCGCCCAGCAGCTCGATCTCGGGATCGAACCCGGCCAGAGCGCTGAACAGGTCGCCCCGGACCAGGGTGGCCGCGCCCGGGATGTAGAACACGTCGCGCACCGCGTCGTGCTGCTCCTGGTCCAGCTCGCCCCGCTCCACCAACGGGGCGGGAGCCCCGGTCTTGTCCGCGCCCATGCCCACCTGGAGGATGCGGCTGGGGTCGCCCCAGTCGACCACCTTGGCGCCCACCATGCCGGCGTTGGAGCGGAAGGCCTCCTCCACCATGACCTGCACCACATCAGGCTCGAGGCGGACGTCGTCGTGGCAGAAGAGGTAGAAGGACGCCCCCTCGACGGCGGTGAGCACCTCGTTGGCCGCCGGACCGAAACCCGGGTTCTGGTCGATGCGACGCAGGTGGGCCCCAGGCGCCGACTCGGCGACGACCGGAGCCAGATCGAGGTCGCTGGCCGCGTCGATGACCAGGATCGAGGTGTTGGGGTAGGTCTGGTCCGCCATGCTTGTCAGTGCTTCGCCGAACCAGTCTCCCGGGTTGTGGGCCACGACCACGAGCACCACGGGCGGGATGACCGCCGGGATCTGCACCGAGGGCGGCCCGAACGGCTCCGCCGGTGCGGGCCCGGCGGCCGGCTCGTCTGCTGGCCCCGGGTCTGGGTTGGGCTGGTCCGGCGCGTCCACGACCGCCGCAGGGTAGTCGCCCTCCCTTGCGGTTCTGGTCACCCCGCGTGGCCCCCCGGCTGGCGCCGAGGGTGCCCCTTGCCGGCGATGGCCGCGTCTGGAACGCTCTGCGCATGGCCAACGAGACCGTTCGCGTCCTGCGCAACACGTTCTACGCGAGCGTCGGGTTCGGGGTCCTGGCCTTCCAGAAGGCCCAGGTTCGCCGGCGAGAGCTCGAAGCGGCGCTCCGACCGCCGATCGAGGCCGCGGTCGACCATCTGCGGGCCGCCTCAGGTCACGCTCCTGGCTGATCCGGCTGTCCGCCGTTCGGCCGATCGCCCACGCCCGACCTCAGCCGATCCCCCATCCGCCCATGCGCCTCGCCTTCGACGCCACCGCCCTGCTCGGACCCCGCACCGGCGTCGGCGTGGTGGCGGCCGAGGTCCTGACCCGCCTGGCCGGCGTGGCCGACCTCGAGGTCACGGCCTTCGGCATCACCTGGCGGGGCCGCACCGACCTGGCCGCGGCGATACCAGCCGGCATCGCCACCGTCACGCGCCCGATGGCAGCTCGCCCGCTGCGCGCCAGCTGGGCCCACTTCGACGGCCCGCCCATCGAGTGGTGGACAGGTCCGGTGGACCTGGTCCACTCCCCCAACTATGTGGTCCCGCCGGCCCGCCGGGCGGCCGAGCTGATGTCGGTCCACGACCTGACCTTCGTGCACTTCCCCGAGCTGTGCACGGCCGACACGCTGGCCTACCCGACGCTCATCCGCCGGGCCCTGGCCCGGGGTGCCAGCATCCACACCGGCTCGCAGTTCGTGGCCGACGAGATCTGCCACGCCTTCGGGGTGACCCCGGAACGGGTGGCGGTGGTGCCCTACGGGGTCACGGCGCTGCCTCAGGCGCGGGAGGGCACCGATGCGGCCGCGGGCCGCCGCCTGGCCGGGGGCGGCCCGTTCGTCCTGGCGCTGGGCACCGTCGAGCCCCGGAAGGACCTGCCGTCGCTGGTGCGTGCCTTCGACGGCCTGGCCGACGCCCATCCCGACGTGGCGCTGGTGCTGGCCGGCCCCGACGGTTGGGGGGCCGACGCGCTGTCGGCGGCCGTCGCGGCCAGCCCGCACCGGTCACGGATTCGGCGCTTGGGCTGGGTGAGCGACGACCAGCGGGCCGCCCTCCTGCGGGGCGCCAGCGTCTACGCCTACCCCTCGATCTACGAAGGGTTCGGCCTGCCCCCCGTCGAGGCCATGGCCGCGGGGACGCCAGTGGTCACCACCCGGGCCGGGTCGCTGCCCGAGGTGGTGGGCGACGCCGCCGCGCTGGTCGACCCCGGCGACGCCGACGGGTTGGGCCAGGCCATCGCCCGGCTGCTCGACGACCACGAGCGGGCCGATGCCCGAGCGCGCCGCCGGACTGGCCCGCAGCCGGCGCTACTCGTGGGACGCCACCACCGCTGGGCTGGTCGGGCTCTACCGCCGACTGGTGGCCCTACACTCGGCGGTCTGATGCGCGCCCTCGTCACCGGAGCAGCCGGGTTCGTCGGTCGTCACCTGGTCGCGCACCTCGAGGCCATGGGCGACACCGTGGTGGGGGTGGACCGAGCCGACGGTCCCGACCTGCTCGACGGCCCCGCCCTCACCGGTTTCGTGGCCGACGTGGCCCCCGACGGCGTCTACCACCTGGCCGGGTGGAGCGACGTGGGTGCCTCCTGGCAGGAACCGGCGGCTGCCTTCGAGGCCAACGCCAACGGCACCCTCAACCTGTTGCTGGCCTGTCGTGGACCCCGGCCCCGGGTCCTGTCCATCAGCAGCGCCGACGTCTACGGCCGGGTGTCGCTGGCCGAGCTGCCCATCGTGGAGGACGCCCCGCTGCGCCCGGTCACCCCCTACGCGGTGAGCAAGGTGGCGTCGGACTTCCTGGGCCTCCAAGCCCACCTGGGCTACGACCTCGACGTGGTCAGGGTCCGGGCCTTCAACCACCTCGGCCCCGGCCAGACCAACCGCTTCGTGGCCCCGGCCATCGCCGAGCGCATCGCCCGCAACGAGTTCGACGGCACCGAGGTCATCCCCGTGGGCAACCTCACACCACGCCGCGACTTCACCGACGTGCGCGACGTGGTGCGCGCCTACCGCCTGTTGATGATCCAGGGGGAGGCGGGCGAGGCCTACAACGTCTGCACGGGAACCGATCTGGCCATCAGCGAGCTGGCCGACCTGCTGGTGGCCCTGGCCCACCACCCGATGCGACTCGAGGAGGATCCGGACCGCCAACGACCGGTGGAGACGCCGGTCCTGCGGGGCGATCCCACCAAGCTGGCCAAGGCCACCGGGTGGCAGCCGGAGATCCCGATCAGCCGGACCCTGGCCGACCTGCTGGCCGAGTGGCGCCGCCGCGTCGGGCCCTGAGCTGGGCCAGCCCGCGAGCCACGACGTCCAGCGCGTCGCTCACGGCCTGGCGCTCGCCGGGATCCCAGGCATCGTGGCCCAACACCCGCAGGCGGTCCTGCCACCCCTGCAGGGCGGCCACGTCGCGGAGCAGATCGTCGTGGTCGTGGTCGTCCCGTGGGCGATCCCGTCGCAGCGCGGCCGGGTCGATGCGCACCAGGTCGTGGTCCAGGAGGGCCAGCTGCAGCTCGACCTCGGTGTAGCGGGCCACCACCACCGGCAACCGATGGGCCTTGGCCGCCGGATAGGTGGTCCCGGCCACCAGCTCGTGGGGCTCGAGCTTGAACAGCCCGGCCAACAGCGTGACCGTGCGCTCACCGGGATCGGTCACCCCGGATTCCAGGTGTGACACCGCCACCCGGGAGATCCCCACCCGCTCGGCCAGCTCCTGTTGGGTCAGGCCCAGCTTGGTCCGGTGGGCGGCCACACGCCGGCCCAGGCTCTCGCCCACCGGCGACTCGTCCGACCGGTCGGACCGGGCAGAACCCACCTGACGCCCAGACACCCGACGCTCAGATTGGGGCAATTGCCAACCCACTTAGCAGACGACACCGGTGATCCACGGTAGACCGTAGCCATGTCCACACGTGCGCTCATCACCGGCATCACCGGCCAGGACGGCTCCTACCTGGCCGAGCTGCTGCTCGACCGGGGCTATGACGTGGTGGGCATGGTCCGCCGCAGCTCCACCGTGACCTTCGAGCGCATCGCCCACATCCAGGACCGCCTGACCCTGGTCCCGGGCGATCTGCTCGACGAGGCCTCCCTCATCGAGGTGCTGCGCATGCACCGTCCCGACGAGGTCTACAACCTGGCCGCCCAGTCCTTCGTCCAGACCTCCTTCGGCCAGCCGGTGCTCACCGGTGAGACCACCGCGCTGGGGGTGACCCGCCTGCTCGACGCCCTCCGCATCGTCGATCCCGATGTGCGCTTCTACCAGGCCTCCAGCAGCGAGATGTTCGGCAAGGTGGTCGAGGTGCCCCAGACGCGAGTCCACGCCCTTCTACCCCCGCAGCCCCTACGGGGTGGCCAAGGTCTACGGCCACTGGCTCACCGTCAACTACCGCGAGAGCTACGACCTGCACGCCTCGTCGGGGATCCTGTTCAACCACGAGAGCCCACGTCGCGGCCTCGAGTTCGTGACCCGCAAGATCAGCCACGGCGCGGCGCGCATCAAACTGGGCCTCGACACCGAGCTGCGCCTGGGCAACCTCGAGGCCCAGCGCGACTGGGGCTTCGCCGGCGACTACGTCCGAGCCATGTACGCCATGCTCCAGCAGGATCACCCGTCGGACTTCGTGGTCTCGACAGGCGAGACCCACTCGGTGCGCGAGTTCTGCGAGCTGGCCTTCGGCCACCTCGACCTGGACTACCGCCAGTACGTCGTCCAGGACGACCGGTACTTCCGTCCGGCCGAGGTGGACCTGCTGGTGGGCGACGCCACCCGCGCCCGTCAGGTGCTCGAGTGGGAGCCCGAGGTCAGCTTCCCAGAACTGGTCACCATGATGGTCAGCGCGGATGTGGACCAGCTGTCGCGGCTGAGCCGCTCGTGATCACCACCCTGGCCGGCGGGGTGGGAGCGGCGCGGCTGCTCTCTGGGCTCGTGCAGGTGGTGGATCCCGCCGAGCTGGTGGCCATCGTCAACGTGGGCGACGACCTGGTGCTGCACGGCCTGGAGATCAGCCCCGACCTCGACACGGTGACCTACACGCTGGCCGGGGCCATCGACCCCGACCGGGGCTGGGGCCTGGCGGGTGAGACCTGGCAGGCCATGGACGGGTTGCGCCACTACGGCGGCGACGCCTGGTTCGGCCTGGGCGACCGTGACCTGGGCACGCACCTGTTCCGCACCGCCCGGCGCCGGACGGGAGCCTCCCTCAGCCAGGTCAGCGCGGAGATCGCCGCCGCGTGGGGGCTGGAGCTGCGGCTGCTGCCGGTGACCGACGACGAGCTGCGCACGATCGTGACGGTGCGCGATGGTGACGCCGATCCGGCGGAGGGTCAGGAACGGGAGATCTCCTTCCAGGAGTACTTCGTGGGTCGCCAGCACTCGGTACCGGTGACCGCGGTGCGCTTCGCCGGCGCCGAAGCGGCCCGGCCCGGTCCCGGCGTGCTGTCGGCCATCGCCGATGCCGAGTTGGTCGTCATCGCCCCGTCGAACCCGATCGTCTCCATCGGGCCGGTGCTGGCCGTGCCCGGCGTGCGCCAGGCGGTGGTCGAACGCCGGGCCGACGTGGTGGCCGTGTCGCCCATCGTGGCCGGGGCCGCGCTCAAGGGTCCAGCGGATCGGATGCTCGGCGAGCTGGGCCACGAATCGTCGGTGGTGGGCGTGGCCCGCCTCTACGCCGAGGTGGCCGCCACCCTGGTCATCGACACCGCCGACGCCGACCTGGCGGATGCGGTCGAGGCCGAAGGCGTGCGCTGCGTGGTGGCCGACACCATCATGTCGAACCCCGATGCCTCGGCCGCGTTGGCCCGCACCGTGCTGGGCGCCCGCGACGCGCCCTCGGTGCAGGGCCCGCCGTGAGCCGCATGGAGGTGTTCGGCCTCGACGGCATCGGTGAGATCGGCCCCGGCGACGATCTGGCCGGCATCATCGCCCGGGCCGCGGCCGACGGTGAGGGCACGGCCCTGGCCGACGACGACGTGGTGGTGGTCACCCAGAAGATCGTGTCCAAGGCCGAGAACCGGCTGGTTCCGGTCGATCCCGACGACCCGCTCAGCCACAAGCCGCTGGTCGAGCGGGAGTCGGTTCGGATCCTGCGCCGGCGGGGTGACCTCATCATCAGCGAGACGGCCCACGGATTCGTGTGCGCCAACGCCGGCATCGATCTGTCCAACGTCGAGCGGGGCTACGCCGCGCTGCTGCCGGTGGACAGCGACCGGTCGGCCCGGCGCATCCGCGACGGCCTGCGGGACCGCGCCGGGGTGACCACGGCGGTGATCGTCAGCGACACGTTCGGGCGCACCTGGCGCCGGGGGGTGACCGACGTAGCCATCGGGTCGGCCGGGATCGCGGCGGTGGTCGACCTGCGGGGCACCGCCGATGCCCTGGGCCGGGAGATGCAGGTGACCGAGGTGGCGGTGGTGGACGAGATCGCCGCGGCCGCGGAGCTGGTCATGGGCAAGTCCAGCGGCATCCCGGTGGCGGTGGTGCGCGGCCTCGACCCGACCTGGTTCCGCACCGGCAGCGTGGCCGACGAGATCGTCCGCCACCCTGGCGAGGACCTCTTCCGCTGAAGTCGGGGCCGTGAGCCCACCCGAGGCGTCCCCCATCCGCTGAACGCCGCCGGGACCCCGGTCGAGGAGGTGCAGGCTCCGCCGGCGAACGGTGCGGGGCCTCGACGGATCGACGCCTCGAGACCTAGGGCCCGGGTGGGTACTGCGCGTGCAGGCGCGCGATGGTGGCCAGGCAGTCCCGGGCACACTCGTCGATGATCTCGGCCACGGGTCGGATGTCCTCGATGCGCCCCGCCACCTGACCCGACAGGGCGATGCCGGCCGACAGATCACCCTTGAAGTACACGGCATCGGCGTCACCGAACTGGGCGAAGGCGTTGCGCTCGTGGTCGAACTCCAGGGCGCTGGTGTAGTCGGTGCGCAACGCCCGGAGCGCGGGCGACGCGTGCTGGTTGAGGAACACCGTGTCGGTCTCGACCGCGTCGACGATGGCCTGCTTCCAGTTGGCGTGGATGGGCGACTCCGCGGCGGAGACCATGCGCGTGCCCAGCTGGATGCCCTCGGCCCCCAGGGCCAGCGCGGCGGCCATGGTCGGACCGTCCAGGAAGCCCCCGGCGGCCACGACGGGCAGGTCGATCTTCGACGCCACCAGCGGCAGCAGCACCATGGTGGCCACCGGACGCGGGTTCTTGAACCCGCCACCCTCGCCTCCCTCCACCACCAGGCCGTCCACCCCGGCGTCGGCCGCCTTCTGAGCGGCCCGCAGGGTGGGCACGACGTGGAAGACCGTGAGGCCGGCCTCCTTGAGCTGGGCGGTGAACCGGGTGGGGCTGCCGGCCGAGGTGGTCACGAACCGCACGCCCTGGTCGACCACGAACTCGACGATGGCGGGATCGCGGACGAAGGCCTGCGCGATGTTCACGCCGAAGGGCTTGTCGGTCAGATCGCGCATGCGGACGATCTCGCCCCGGATCACGTCGAGCTCCCCCGAGGAGGTCTCGATGATGCCCATGGCGCCAGCGTTGGACACGGCCGAGGCCAGGTCGGCCCGGGCGATCCATCCCATGGGGGCCTGGATGATCGGGATGTCGACGCCCAGCAGATCGGTGACCCGGTTGGAGAACATGGCCGCATCCTGGCATGGCGGGCGGGCAGGCACGCCGCCCGGGTCAGGGGCGCTGGCGGAACCAGTCGAGGACGGCGGCAGTGCCGGTCTCGATGTCGGTCCAGGGCTCCCAACCCAGGTAGAGCCCGGCCCGACCCGGATCCAGGGCGGACCGGGCCAGCTCGCCGGGACGGGCCGGCGCCATCACCGCCGGCCCGCTCACCCCGGCCGCCCGGCCATGGCGACATACAGCTCGTTGACCGAGGTCTCCACTCCTGTGCCCACGTTGGCCAACAGACCCGATCCCCGGTCGGCGGCGCGGACGAAGGCGTCCACCACGTCGTCCACGAACACGAAGTCCCGGGTCTGGGTGCCGTCACCGAAGATCGTGCAGCGTCTCGCCCGCCAGCAGCCGGCCGGCGAAGATGGCCACGACACCAGCTTCGCCATGCGGGTCCTGGCGGGGGCCGTACACGTTGGCCAGGGCCAGCGCCGTGTACTCCAGGGCGTGCAGCTCCCGGTAGGCGAACAGGTAGTCAGCACCATGGCCTTCTTGGCCACGCCGTAGGGCGACAGCGGCCGCTGGGGCAAGTTCTCGTCCGACCGGCAGGTCGGCGGGGTCCACGTCGCCGTAGATGGTGCCCCCGCTCGAGGCGAACACCACCTTGGAGGCGCCGGCCTGGCGGGCGCCCTCGAGCACGTGCAGGCCGCCGATGATGTTGATCTCGGCGTCGAACACCGGGTCGACTCACCGAGACCCGCACGTCGGCCTGGGCCGCCAGGTGGAACACGACGTCGGGGCGTCGGCGCTCGACGAGCTCGATCACCGACGGGTCGCGGACGTCGATCTGGTGGAAGCTGAACTCGTGGGACCGGTCCGATCGGGCCGAGGCCAGGTTGGCCAGCGAGCCGGTGGACAGGTTGTCCACCACGTCCACGGCGTGGCCCTCGGCCAGCAACCGGTCGACCAGGGTCGGACCCGATGAACCCGGCTCCCCCGGTCACCAGTGCCTTCACGTGGCGTCCTCGTCGGGTACCCGCGATCCCGTCGAGCTCGGTGCCGTCCCTCCACGACGATGTCGTCGCCGATCCACGGAGAGCCCGATCAGCCGAGCCCCAGCCCCCACCGAGGCCCGGGCCCCCACGATGGACCAGCTGACCACCTCGGCTCCCCGCCCCACCTTCGCGCCGGGCAGCAGCACCGCGTCCACGCGGATGACCGCGCCGGCATCGACCTGGCACCCGGCCATGATCACCGCGTGGTCGACCACCGCCCCCTCACCGATGACCGCCGAGGCCGAGACCGCGACTTCGGGTTCGCCCCGGTGACCGTCGATCAGGTCCAGCTGGGACTGGAGGTAGGTGGCCGGGGTTCCGGCGTCGATCCAGTAGCTGTCGGAGTGCATGGCGTAGAGGCTGCCATCGGCCACCATCTCGGGGAACGTGGTCCGCTCGATCGACAGCCGCCGGCCGGCCGGGATCCGCTCGAGCACTGACGGCTCCAGCACGTAGGTACCGGCATTGATCCAGTTGGTGGGTGCCTGCCCGGGCGGCGGCTTCTCCACGAAGGCCTCCACCCGCCCGTCGTCGTCGATGGGCACCACCCCGTACGCGCGACGGATCGTCCACCGGGGTGCAGCGCGATCGTGCCCTCCGCCCCTCGGTGCTGGTGGAAGTCCCACAGCGTGGAGACGTCGAGGTCGGTCAGGACATCGCCGTTGACCACCAGGAAGGTGTGCTCGATCCCGCCGTCGTCGGCTGCGAAGCGCACCGCCCCGGCGGTGTCGAGTGGCTCGGGCTCCACCGCGTAGTGCAGGGCCACCCCGGCACAGGTGTCGTCGGGATAGGCCTCCAGGAAGGCGTCGGGTCGGTATCCCAGGGACAGCACGGCGTCGGTGACCCCGAAGTCGGGCCAGGCTGGTCACCACCCGCTCGATCATGGGCCGATCGATCACGGGCAGCATCTGCTTGGGGGTGCGGGCGGTGAGCGGGCGCAGGCGGGTGCCGAACCCGCCGACGAGGATGACGGCTCTCACGGCTTCGTCGTCGAGGCAGGGGACGCAGCCGTGGTGGCGGTGGCCGCCGCGGTCGACGAGGCCGTCGCACCGGCGGCGGGGGTGGTGGCGGTGGCCCCGGAGGGGGCTGAGGATGCACCGGGGGTGGCGGCGCTGCTCGTGGCCAGGGTGGTGGTGGTGTCCTCGGAGGTGATCTGCTGGACCGGCGCCGGATGGCTCTGTTGGCGCGACAACACGATCACGCCGCTGCCGACCACCAGGATGGCCGCGATGGCTGCCGGCCAGAGCCAGCGGCGCCGGCTCGGCTTGGGCGGACCCGCGGCCCGGGCGGCGCGAGCCACCTTCTTGGACTGAGACGCCTTTCCCATGCGAACGCCAACCTACCCGCGACCACGGGACCGCTCGTCGCGCAGCTCATCGAACAACGCCTCGTAGGCCCGAGCCACCATCGCCGGCGAGGCCCACGACTCCACGAAGCGCCGACCGGCCGCCCCCATGGCCTCGGCCCGGTCCGGGTGGTCGAGGAGCTCGACGATGGCGGCGGTGAACGCCGCCGCGTCCTCGGGCTCGACGGCCAGCCCGGCACCGGCCCGCTCGACGGTGCGCGCCACCTCGGTGCCACCGTCCACGCTGGCCACGATCGGGCGGCCGGCGGCCAGCACCGAGTAGAGCTTCGACGGCACGCTCGACGCGGCCAGACCCCGCTTGAGCGGCACCACGTGGATGTCGGCCGCGGCCAGCACCGCCGGCAGGGTCTCTTTGGGCTGCATGTCCACGAACACCACGTTGTCGAGGCCGCGGGACCGAGCCTCGGCCTGCAGGTCGGCCCGGGCCGCTCCACCCCCGTTGATCACGAAAGCCACGTCGGGCCGGTCGGCCAGGGACCCGGCCGCCGACAGCACCAGGTCGAGGGCCTGAGACAGGCCGACGTTGCCGGCGTAGGTGACCACCCGCTTGCCGGCCAGGCCGTTCGCGGCCCGGTAGGCGTTCTCCCGCGGCCCCGGCCGGATCCAGTCGGTGTCGATGAAGTTCGGGATCACCCGGATCTTCGCGGGATCGCCAGGTCCCGCCGACCCGACCCGGTCGGTCAGGGCCTTCGCGCCGCGGTCGCCGATCTTGGCCCGCAGGTTGTCGGCCAGGTCCTCGGACAGGACGGTCACCGCGTCGGCTCGCCGGTAGATGGTGCGCTCGAGACGCAGGCGCGGCGTCGATCACCCGGGGTCCGCTCAGCAGGCCCAACTCGATGGCCACGTCGGGGAACACGTCCTGCACGTTGAACACGAAGGGCGCCGACCGGGTCCGGCCCACGATGGCACCGGCCAATCCCAGCGTCAGCGGGGGCGACATGGCGAGCACCACGTCGGGCGGCGGGCGCGAGATGACGCCTTCGAGCGTGGCCAGCGCGGTGAACCCGCCGAAGGCCACGGCCCGGGCCAGGATCTTGCGCTTGTCGGTCGGGAACGGATGGACACGGGTGATCGAGCCCCACGCCGTGTCCTGGCGGCGGGTCAGCTGCCCGTCCCAGCCGGGCTCCACGCGTGGTGCCGGTACCAGGGCAGGGCGGTGACCACATCCAGGCGGTGGCCGAGGGCGCCCAGCTCCGACACGATGCTCGTCATCACCTCCCCGGTCGGGGCGACGTCCGGGGCGAAGTGAGGGCACAGCACCAGGATGTTCACCGGTTCACCCCCGACAGCCCGGGACCGAGGCCCAGGTCGACCAGAGCCACCTCGTAGGCCGTGGCCAGGGCTCGTACCGACCGGTCCCAGGTGAACTCGCCGGCCCGCTGGTATCCCAGGTCGCCCAGTCGGTCACGCCGCGCGGGGTCGGCGAGCAGGTCGCTCATCCCGGCGGCCCACCCGTCGACGTCGTAGGCCCCGACCAGCAACCCGGCCGTTCCCACCACCTCGGGCAGGGCGGTGGCGTCGGAGGCGATCACCGGGCAGTGGCGACTCATCGCCTCGAGCACGGGAATGCCGAAGCCTTCGTAGCTGGAGGGGAAGGTGAGAGCCACCGCCCCGGCGATCAACACGTCGAGGTCGCGCCGTGGAATCCGGCCCAGCCGCCGGACCCGCCGTTGCAGACCCAACGCCTCGATCTCGGAACGCAGCTGGACCTCGGCCTGCGCCTGGCCGCCGGTCAGCATCAGCAAGGGCTCGGGGTCGGTCGCCGCCACCCGGGCGAAGGCCCGCACCAGGGTCAGGTGGTTCTTGTGGGGATAGGTGATGGCCGGATACACGAAGTAGGGACGCGAGCCCACCTCGTAGCTGGACCGCACCCGCAGGACGTCGGCAGGCAGCGGCGGGTCGGCCACCCGGTCCACCCCGGGCGGCACCAGCAGGATGCGATCGGGAGGTAGGCCCATGCGCTCGACGACATCGGCCCGGGCGTGTTCGGTCAGGGTCACGACCAGCACCGCCCGCCGCAGGGCCGAGGGCACGGTCCTGCTCAGGTACGAGCCCTTGAGACGGCTGAAGTGCTCCGGGTGGGCGAAGGGCTGCAGGTCATGGATGGTGACGATCCCGGGCGGCCGGCTCCGCAACATGTTGCCGCCCATGTGATGGAGCAGCTCCACCCCCTCGGCCCGGGCTCGCCGGCTCAACCAGCTGGCCTCGGCCGCCACCCGCATCGCCTTGTTCGCGCCCTCGATCGGGGCCACCACCGTGGGGTAGCTGGCCACCAGCTGGGGGTGGGCCGCCGGGAACGACCGGTTCACGAACAACGTGAGGTCCGTCGTGCCTCCGGCCACCCGGGCGAACGAGTCGAGCAGGCGCACCGTGTACTCCTCGCTGCCGCCCACCACGCCGGGCACCAGCCACAAGAGGTTGGCACCCAACCGCGGGCGTGAACGCCCCGGCACCTGCTCCGGGCTCATCGGCATACCTCGTGGAAGAGGTCGTCGAGCAGCTCCGCGGTGCGGCTCCAGGGGAACTCGCCGGCGCGATCCAGCGACGCCCGGCCCAGTCGCTCGGCTCGGTCGGGGTCGTCGAGCACCGAGGCCAGGGCCTCGGCCAGCGCGGTGGCGTCGCGAGGATCGACCAGCACGGCGGCGTCGCCGGCCACCTCGCCGGCCGCCGTGTCGATGGAGGTGACCACGGCCACGCCCTGGGCCATGGCCTCGAGCACGGGCAACCCGAAGCCCTCCTGCAGGCTGGGCAGGCAGAACACGCCGGCCCCGGCCAGCAGCGCGCGCTTGTCGGACTCGGGGACGAAGCCGAGCTGGCGGACCCGCCCGTCGGCCGACCCGACGTGACGCTCGAGGTCCTCGTTCCAGCCGCGGGGCCCGACCAGCACCAGGTCCAGGCCGTGGCGGTCGAGCCGCCGGAAGGCCTCGAGCAGGATGGGGAGGTTCTTGCGCGGCTCGATGGTCCCGGCCCACATCACGTAGGGCTGGTGGAGGTGGTAGGTGGCCCGCACCCGCTCGACCTCGACCGGCGTGGCCCGCGGCTCGTCGACCCCCCACGGCACCAATGCCAGGCGCGCCGGGTCGAAGCCGTGGCGAACGCACTCGTCGATCGTCGCCTGGGACGGGCAGGCGACCAGGCGGGCGTCCTGGCGGGCCAGCTCCACGGCGCGGTGGAAGAACCGCAGCCCTCGCCGGGTGGAGTGGGAGGGCTCGCTGAGGAAGCTGAGGTCGTGCACGGTGACCACCAGGGGCACGCGTGGGTGGCGGCATGGCCATGCCCGTGACGTAGATGACGTCCACCGGGCCGGTGGCGCGCTCCACCGCCGGGCGGCGCAGCCGGTGCCACGACTCGTAGAGGCCCAGACGGGTCAGGGGAAGGGAGTGCACCGCGATGGTGGGCACCCACGGTTCGGATGGCGGGTGGCGATGGTGGGCGCTCACTCCCGTCAGCTCCAGGTCGTGGCGCGCCTGCAGGGCCCGCACGGCGGCCAGGGCCGAGGAGGCGGTGCCTCCGGCACGCGGTGCCAGCACTGTTCGAGGGTCACCGCGACCCGGACCGGAGCCATGAGGTGCTGAGTCTCCGCGCCATCGCCGGTAGGCTCGACCACCATGTCGAGCTTCTGGCCGAACCGGCGCGTGGTGGTCACCGGCGGCAACGGGTTCCTGGGGTCCGCCGTGGTGACCCAGCTCGCCGCGGCCGGCGCCACCCACGTGACCACGCCCACCAGCTCCGACTACGACCTGCGGAACCGGGCCGCGGTCACCGAGATGTTCACCGACACCCAGCCCGAGCTGGTCATCCACCTGGCGGCCCACGTGGGCGGCATCGGCGCCAACCAGGCCCGGCCCGCGGACCTGTACCTGGACAACCTCCTCATGGGCACCTACGTGCTCGACGAGGCCCGCCGACGCGAGACGCCCAAGTCGGTGATGGTGGGAACGGTCTGCTCCTACGCCAAGTTCACCCCGGTGCCCTTCCACGAGGAGTCACTGTGGCAGGGCTACCCGGAGGAGACCAACGCCCCCTACGGGATCGCCAAACTGGCCCAGCTGGTGCAGCTGCAAGCCAACCGGGCCCAGTACGGCCAGAACGGCATCTACCTCATCCCCACCAACCTCTACGGTCCGGGCGACAAGTTCCACCCGGCCGTCTCCCACGTGATCCCCGCGCTGATCAAGACCGCGGTCGACGCCAAGGAGTCCGGAGCCGATCACATCGACGTGTGGGGCACGGGCTCGGCCAGCCGCGAGTTCCTCTACGTGGACGACGCGGCCCACGGCATCGTGCTGGCCGCCGAGCACTACGACGGCAGTGAACCCGTGAACCTCGGTGCTGATCGCGAGCTGCCCATCCGCGACCTGGTCACCATCATCTGCGATCTCGTCGGCTACCAGGGCGAGGTGCGCTGGGACACCACCCGCCCCGACGGTCAGCCGCGTCGGGGCGTCGACGGCAGCCGGGCCGAGCAGGAGTTCGGCTTCAAGGCCACCACCAGCTTCGACGACGGCCTGGCCCGAACCCTCGACTGGTACCTGAGCCACCGCGCCGAAGCCGTCGCCCGCGACAGCTGAGCTCAGCCGCCCTCCGCGGCCAGGCGCTCGCGGAAGTAGCCCACGGTCCGCTCCAAGCCCTCGCGCAGGCCGATCTCGGGCTGCCAGCCCAACTCGGCGCGGGTGCGGGTGAGGTCGGGCTGGCGCTGGCGTGGATCGTCCACCGGGAGGTCCTCGAACACGATCGACGAGTTCGATCCCGTGACCTCAAGCACCATCGAGGCCAGCTCCCCCACGGTGAACTCCCCGGGGCTGCCGATGTTGAGCGGGCCGGTGGAGGCCCCGTCGAGCAGCGCCATCAAGCCACGCGTCTCGTCGGCCACGAAGCAGAAGCTGCGGGTCTGGGTGCCGTCGCCGTAGATGGTGAGCGGCTTGCCCTGCAGGGCCTGGACCAGGAAGTTGGACACCACCCGGCCATCGCCGGGGCGCATCCGGGGCCCGTAGACGTTGAAGATCCGGGCGACGCGCACCTCGAGCCCGTGACTGCGGTGGTAGGCCATGGTCAGGGCTTCGGCGAAGCGCTTGGCCTCGTCGTACACGCCGCGGGGCCCGATCGGGTTGACGTTGCCCCAGTAGGTCTCGGGCTGGGGGTGGACGTCGGGATCGCCGTACACCTCGCTGGTGGAGGCCAACAGGAACCGGGCCTGCTTGGCCTTGGCCAGACCGAGGGCGTTGTGGGTCCCCAGGCTGCCCACCTTGAGCGTCTGGATCGGCATCTCCAGGTAGTCCACCGGCGAGGCCGGGCTGGCGAAGTGCAGCACGGCGTCGACCGGGCCGGGCACCCAGATGTAGCGGGAGACGTCCTGCTCGGCGAAGGTGAAGCCCGGGTGGCCGAAGAGGTGCTCGATGTTGGCCACTGCGCCGGTCGACAGGTTGTCGAGGGCCAGCACCTCGTCGCCGCGCTCGAGGAAGCGGTCGCACAGGTGCGAGCCCAGGAAACCGGCGCCACCGGTGATGACGATGCGAGCCATCAGGGGCGTCCGACGGCGTGGTAGGTGAACCCGCGCCGGGTGATGGCGGCCCGGTCCAGCAGGTTGCGGGTGTCGAGGATGCGTGGCTCGGCCATCAGGCCGGCCAACTTGTCCAGGTCGAGCCACTTGAACTCGTCCCACTCGGTGAGCACGGCCAGCACGGTCGCCCCCTCCACCGCCGCGTAGGCGTCGGGCACCACCTCGAGGTCGGGGACCTGCGCCAGGGGACCCGACACCGAGGGGTCGTAGCCGCGGACCCGGGCGCCACGGGCCAGCAGGCGCTCGACGATCTGCAGCGAGGGCGACTGGCGCAGATCGTCGGTGTTGGCCTTGAAGGTGAGGCCCCACACCCCGATGGTCTGTCCGGGCAGCGATCCACCGGCCAGCTCCTCGATCTTGTCGGCCATCCGGTCGAACTGCTGGTCGTTGACCGTCACCACGCCTTGGAGCAGATCGAAGTCGTACCCGGCCTCGCTGGCGATGTAGAGCAGGGCCTGCACGTCCTTGGGGAAGCAGCTGCCACCCCAGCCCGGCCCCGGTCGGAGGAACTCGTGGCCGATGCGCTTGTCGTAGCCCATGCCCAACACGACGTCGTTGACGTCTGCGCCCACGGCCTCGCACAAGGCGGCCACCGCGTTGACGAACGAGAGCTTGGCCGCCAGGAAAGCGTTGCTGGCGTACTTGATGGTCTCGGCCGAGGCGGGATCGGTGACCATGAGCGGCGCCGGCACGCCCACGTACAGCGAAGCCACCCGGATGGCGGCGGCCTGGTCGTCGCTACCGATGACCACCCGGTCTGGGTGCAGGAAGTCGTTGACGGCCGAACCCTCGCGCAGGAACTCGGGGTTGGACACCACGACCACGTCGGAGCGACCCAGGGCCTGCTCCACCCGCCGGGTGGACCCCACCGGAACCGTCGACTTGTTCACGACCACGGTGCCCGGAGCCAGCACCCCGGCGATCTGGGCGGCGGCCTCCTCGATGTAGGTCAGATCCGCCGACCCGTCGGCGCCCTGAGGGGTGGGCACGCACAGGTAGGCGAACTCCGCCTTGGCCGCGGCTTGCTGCGCCCCGAGCACGAAGCTCAGCCGTCCCGAGTCCAGCCCCTCGCGCACCAGCTCGGCCAGCCCGGCCTCCAGGATGGGGACCTCCCCGCGGCGACAGACGCTCGACCTTGTCGGCCACCACGTCAGCACACACCACCCGATGCCCGAGGTGGGCGAAGCAGGCACCGGTGGTCAGCCCGACGTAACCCGTCCCGATGATGGCGATCTCAGCCATGGCGAAGTGTCCTCTTCTCGATGATGCCGGTTCCCGACATGCCGGAGACCGACACGGTCCCGACCTCGGCCCAGCTCAGCCGCAGAGCTGCCCGGGCGGGGTGGTGGGCACCATACTGGCCACGCTGGTGGGTGTCGTGGCCGACGGGGCCGTACCGGGCGCGGTGGTGGTCGTGGTGGCCAGGAAGGCGGCGAAGTCCGACGCCGGTCGTGCGGTGGTGGCCAGACCGGTGAAGTCCAGGCCGGTGGCCAGGACCACCTGGGGACCGACCAGGGTCCTGTCCGCCACGAACACCGGGTCGACCGGCAGGTACCGGGCCACGGCCACCGCCGCGGCCTCCTGGCCCGGGGCGTAGCGGACCGTCGTGCGGGAGTTGTGGAAGCTCGACGCATCTCCCGAATCCGCAGTGATGAAGCCGAGCTTGGCGAACGAGCTGAGCAGCGCCTGAGCCTGGGCCGAGCGACCCGAGCCGTTGGTCACCGAGACCTCGATCCCACCGTTGGGGTTGGCCGCGCTGGACAGGTCACGGAAGCGGTTGAGGATGGGTTGCGCGGCCAGCGTGTCCAGCAACAGCACGTCGGCCCCTCCGATCACCGAACCCGTGGTGGGCGGCGTGAAGACCTCGAGGTCGTCGGGGTTGAAGTTGCGGAACTCGGCGGCCAGATCGAGCAGGTCCTGCGTGGTCAGCTGGTTGTCGAGGGTCACGTTCTTCTGAGCCGTGCCGATGAGCTGGCTGACCACGAACGGGTTGCGGGCACCCTTGGCGATGGCTCGCTTGAGGGCGAGCTTGATGAACTGCTGCTGTCGGGCGATGCGCCCGATGTCGCTGGTCGGATCGCTCTGCCAGCGGCCGTCCTGGTAGCTCTCGAAGTAGCGCGACCGGGCATAGGCCAGGCCCTGCACCCCGTCGAGGGTGGTGCACCCCGCCTGGGTGATGTTGAGCCCGGTGTGGACGTCGCGGGCGGGCCACGGGAAGTAGATGGGGATGCCCCCGACCGCGTTCACCAGCGACCGGAAGGCCTCGAAGTCGACCTGCACGAAGTGGTTGATGGGGATGCCGAAGTTCTGCTGGATGGTCTTGATGAGCTCCTCGGGGCCTCCGGTGGCCAGCGCCGAGTTGATCTTCTCGTGGTAGCTGGTGCCCGCGATCTTGACCCACAGGTCTCGGGGCAGCGACAGCAGCTGGGCCTTGCCCGATCCCGGGTCGACCCGCAGGATCATGATGGTGTCGGTGTTCTGGGTGGCCCCCCGGCCGATGTTGATCGGGTCGTTCTTGTTGATGCCCGCGGCGCTGTCCACCCCCACCAACAGGAAGTTCTCCGGCTGGCCCTTCTTGGCCGGCTGATCCAGCGTGGTGGCCAGGCTGAAGCGGGCCACGTTGGTGGCTTGGCGGAAGACGTAGGACAGGCCAGCGGCTGAGGTGAAGCACAGCAGCGCCACGCACACGTTCAGCGTGATCAGCAGCCGCTGCGGCCAGGACCGGCGCCGTCGGCGCCGTCGGGAGCGGTCGGACACCCACCTATCCTAGAGGCAGCCCGAGCTCCCGACTGATCACCAGGCGCTGGATCTCGCTGGTTCCCTCGCCGATCTCGAGGATCTTGGCGTCCCGGTAGAAGCGGGCCACCGGGGTCTCGTCCATGAAGCCGTAGCCCCCGAAGATCTGGGTGGCCTCCCGGGTGGCGGTCACCGCGGCCTCGGTGGCGTACAGCTTGGCCACCGCCGCCTCCCGCTTGAACGGCCGACCGGCGTCGCGCCGGGCCGCGGCCTCGTAGGTGAGGGCCCGGGCGGCGGCAGCCATCACCGCCAGATCGGCGCACTTGAAGGCCACCGCCTGGTTTGAGCCGATGGGTCGTCCGAAGCTGTTGCGCTGGTTGGCGTAGGTCACGCTGGCCTCCAGGCACGCCTCGATCACGCCCACGGCCAGCGCGGCGATGGCCACCCGGCCGTCGTCGAGGATGCTCAGGAAGTTGGCGAAGCCCCGACCCCGCTCACCCAACAGGTTGGCGGCGGGCACGCGGCAATCGGTGAAGATCAGACCGTGGGTGTCGGAGGCGTGCCAGCCCATCTTGCGGTAGGGCGGCGCCACCTCGAAGCCGGGAGCACCGGCCGGCACCACGATGGCGCTGATCTCGGGCGTCGGACCCCTCGGGCACCGGCCCCGCCCGCGATCGATCCGGTGACCGCGGTGACGGTGACGATCGAGGTCAGCTCGCTGCCGGAGTTGGTGATGAACGCCTTCTCCCCGTTGAGCACCCACTCCCCCGCACCGGCGTCGAGGTCGGCTCGGGTGCGGGTGCCGCCGGCGTCGGAGCCGGCGTCGGGCTCGGTCAGCCCGAACCCGCCCAGCGCCCGTCCGGCCACCAGATCGGGCAGCCACTGCTGGCGTTGGTCCTCGGTTCCGAACCGGTATATGGGGTTGGCCCCCAGCCCCACGCCGGCCTCCAGGGTGATGGCCATCGACTGGTCCACCCGGGCCAGCTCCTCGATGGCCACGCAAAGCGACACCAGTCCGGCTCCGCCCCCGCCGTACTCCTCTGGGAAAGGGATGCCGAACAGGCCGAGCTCGCCCATGGACCGGACCACCTCGACCGGGAAGACGTGGTCACGGTCCCAGCGCTCGGCGTGGGGAGCGATCTCACGCCGGGCGAAGTCGCGCACCATGGCCCGAAGCGATTCCTGCTCGTCGGTGAGCCCGATGGTCTGGTCGATCGTCATCGGCGAGGATGGTAGGCGTGTCCAGGGCCCCGCTCTCCTCGCACGGCGCCCTGGCCGTGGTGGGCGACCGCTTGGCCACCGACCTGGTGGACCTGACCAGCGATCTGGCCGCCCTCGACTCGAGCGGCTTCTGGGCCGTGGTCCTGCCCTTCTCGGGTCCGGCGGTGTGCGCCCGCTTCGCCACCGTGCGACCGGCCCGGCGCTGGCGGGGTCCGGCCTGGCACGGCCCGCCACCCTCGTCGTGGCACTCGAGCCTGGATCGCCCGGCGTTCGAGGCCGGGGTCCGCGCCATCCGCTCCGCCATCGCCGCGGGCGAGGTCTACCAGGTGAACCTGACTCGGCGACTGTCCGCCCCGGCTCCGGCCGAGGCCGACGTGGCTGCCTTGGGGGCGGCGCTGGCGGTGGGGAACCCGGCGCCGTTCAGCGCCGTGGTGCGGCTGCCGGCGGTGGGCGTGCAGGTGGCCTCGGCTTCGCCCGAGCGTTTCTTGTCCGTCCGAGGTCGCCGGGTGTGGTCCTCGCCCATCAAGGGCACGGCCGCCACCCCCGACGGGTTCCTGGCCAAGGACCGGGCCGAGAACGTCATGATCGTCGACCTGGTGCGCAACGACCTGGGCCGGGTGTGCGATTGGGGCTCGATCCGCGTTCCCCACCTGGTCGACATCGAGGCCCACCCGGGCCTGGTGCACCTGGTCAGCACGGTCGAAGGTCACCTGCGTGCCGGCTCCGGCTGGGCGGACGCCATCGCCGCCACGTTCCCGCCGGGATCGGTGACGGGAGCTCCCAAGCTGGCCGCCCTGGACCACATCGCCCGGCTGGAGCCGATCGAGCGGGGCGTGTACTGCGGGGCGGTGGGTTGGGTGGACGCCGATCTCGGCCACGGTGACCTCAACGTGGCCATCCGCACATTCTGGCTGGACGAGGGCCAGATCCACTTCGGGACCGGCGGTGCCGTCACCTGGGACTCCACCCCGTCGGGCGAGTGGGCCGAGACCGACCTCAAGGCCTGTCGCCTGCTGGGTCTGGCCTCGGCCCGTCCCGAGACCGCCGGGCTCGGCGGGGCAGAGTTCGTCGCCGGGCTCGGCGTGGCAAGGTTCGTCCATGGCTGAACCGACCGGTCCCGTGGTGGCCATCGACGGCAGGTTGGTAGCCGAGGCCGCCGCCACCGTCTCGGCCTTCGACCACGGCCTCACCGTGGGTGATGGCGTCTTCGAGACCCTCCAGATCGTGCGGGGCTCCGCCTTCGCCGTCCGACGCCACCTGGCCCGGCTGCGCCGCTCCCTGGCCGGGCTGGGGATCGAACTGGCCGCGGGCGACGCGGCGCTGAGCGCCACCATGGCCGAGGTGGTGGCAGCCAACCACCTCGACACCGGGCGCCTGCGCCTCACCGTGACCGGCGGCGTCAGCCCCCTGGGCTCGGACCGGGGCGCCTCGGAACCCACCGTCGTGGTGGCCACTGCCCCGTTGCCCGCATGGGAACCGGCCACCGGGGTGATCACCGTCGAGTGGCCCCGCAACGAGCGAAGCGCGGTAGCCGGGTTGAAGACCACCTCCTACGCCGAGAACGTGGTGGCCCTGGAGCGGGCCCACCGCCAGGGCGCATCCGAGGCCATCTTCGCCAACACCCGGGGCCGGCTGTGCGAAGGGACCGGTAGCAACATCTTCGTGGGTCGCGAGGGTCGGCTGGCCACCCCCCCGCTCCTGTCCGGCTGCCTGGCGGGGATCACCCGCGAGCTGATCTGCGAACTGGTGGCGGTGGACCAGGTAGATCTGGACATGGCCGACCTGGCCGAGGTGGACGAGGCCTTCCTGACCTCGTCCACCCGTGACGTGCAGGCCATCGACTCGATCGACGGCCGGGCCCTGACTGCCCCGGGCCCGCTCACCGCCGCGGCGGCCGCCTCCTTGGCCGACCTGATGGCCCGCGGCTCGACCCCTGACCCGCTCCGCCACGATCAGGACCCGGGGCGGAGGTGGATCACGTCGCCGGCGGTGATCACATGAGGGTCGCCGTCGTCGTCGACCACGATCAGGTCCCCCTGCTCGTCCAGGTCAGCGGCAAGGCCCTCCACCGATCGGCCACCCAGATCGGCGCGCACCCGGCGTCCCAGGGTGGCCGAGGTCTCGCGGGCGGTCTCGATCAACTGGATCCGCCCCGCGGGGTCGACCGATTCGAGCAGACGGCATCCATCCTCGAAGGCGCGCGAGCACGGCCACCAGGACATCCTCGCGATCGACGGTCGCCCCCACCTCGAGGTTGAGAGCGGTGGCGGTCGACGCCAGGGGCTCGAGCGCGGAGGGCAAGGGGGTGGGCCAGTTGACGTTGATGCCTACCCCCACCACCACGGCCGTCGAACCCCCGCCCTCCACCATCGACTCGGCCAGGACGCCAGCCAACTTGCGGGGCGGCTCCCCGTCGACGACCACGTCGTTGGGCCACTTCAGCCCCGCCGCCACGTGGCGCGAGCGAGCACTCTCGACGACGGCCAGGGCCATCGCCACCGTCAGCAGGGGCACGTAGGCCGGTTCGACGTCGGGCCGCACCAGTACTGACAGGAGCAGGGATGCCCCCGCCGGCGCCACCCAGGATCGATCCAGGCGACCCCGGCCCGCGGTCTGGTGATCGGCCACCAGGACCACCCCGTCGGGAGCCCCGGAGGCGGCCAGCTCGGCCAGATCGTGGTTGGTCGAGCCGGTCTCGGCCACCCAGCGCAGGTCGGCGAAGCGGGTGCGGGCCAGAGCTGATCTGGCATGGTCCCCCCTCATCCCTGTAACCATATGGCGTGCTCACAAAGGTTCTGATCGCCAACCGAGGCGAAATCGCTGTCCGTGTCATCCGTGCCTGCCAGGAGATGGGCATCGCCACCGTCGCCGTCTACAGCGACCTCGACCGCGACGCCCTTCACGTCCGGCTGGCCGACGAGGCCTACGCACTGGGTGGCGAGACCGCGGCCGACAGCTACCTGCGCACCGACAAGATCCTCGATGCCATCGAGCGCAGCGGGGCCGACGGCGTGCATCCCGGCTATGGCTTCTTCTCCGAGAACACCGACTTCGCCCGGGCCATCACCGAACGAGGCGTGGCCTTCATCGGACCGCCGCCCGAAGCCATCGAGGTCATGGGCGACAAGGTCTCGAGCCGCATCGCCGCGGCCCGCGCCGGGGTGGCCGGCGTGCCCGGCACCACCGAGTTCCTGACCGACGGCAACGAGGTGATCGCCTTCGGCGAGGAGCACGGATGGCCGGTGGCCATCAAGGCGGCCTACGGCGGCGGCGGCCGGGGCATGCGGGTGGTCAACTCGGCCGACGAGGCGATGGAGGCCTTCGAGTCGGCCAGCAGCGAAGCCCTCAAGGGCTTCGGGCGTGGCGAGTGCTACGTCGAGCGCTACCTGGCCTGGCCCCGCCACGTGGAGATGCAGATCATCGGGGACCAGCACGGCAACTGCGTGTGGGTGGCCGAGCGCGACTGCTCGGCCCAGCGTCGCCACCAGAAGCTGATCGAGGAGAGCCCGGCCCCGGCCTTCCCGGCCGAGATCCGCCAAGCCATGGGCGACGCCGCGGTCAAGGTGGCCAAGGCCTGCGGCTACTACAACGCCGGAACCGTCGAGTTCCTGTTCCAGGACGGTGAGTTCTGGTTCCTGGAGATGAACACCCGCCTCCAGGTGGAGCACCCCGTCACCGAGATGGTGTCGGGCATCGATCTGGTGGCCGAGCAGATCCGGGTGGCCTCCGGCGAGCACCTGTCGTTCACCCAGGACGACATCGAACTGCGAGGTCACGCCATCGAGGTCCGGGTCAACGCCGAGAACCCGGCGGGCGGCAAGTTCCTGCCGTCGCCCGGGCCAGTGGACCTGCTCGTCCCGCCCGATGGGTTCGGCACCCGCTGGGACGGCGGCTACGAGACCGGTGACACCGTCAGCCAGTTCTACGACAACCTGCTGGGCAAGCTCATCGTGTGGGGCAAGGATCGGCCCACCGCCATCGCCCGGATGCTGCGAGCCCTGCACGAGTTCCGCATCGAGGGCGTGGCCACCACCATCCCCGCCGACGTGGCCATCCTCAGCCACCCCGACTTCGTGGCCGCCATCCATTCCACCAAGTGGGTGGAGGACACGCTGGACCTGACCGGTGTCGACTCGGCCCCGGCCCCGGCCCTGGTGACGACCGACGGCCAGGAGCCCAGGGTCAAGCGCGACGTCGACGTGGAGGTCAACGGCAAGCGCTACGCGGTCAGCCTGTGGGTGCCCGAATCCGCCGGGGTGGCCGTCGCGGCGGCTGGCGGCGCCGGGACGGGCGCTCGGCCGCGGCGCAGCGGTGGATCCGCGTCGGGCGCCGCCGCGGGCGGGTCGGGGGCGGTGTCGGTGCCGATGCAGGGGACCATCGTGAAGGTCCTGGTCGAGGTGGGCCAGGAGATCGAGGCCGGCCAGACGGTGTGCGTGCTCGAGGCCATGAAGATGGAGAACAACATCGCGGCGGAGAAGGCCGGCACCGTCACCGAGGTCAAGGTCAGCCCCGGCGACTCGGTGGGCAGCGGGGACGTGGTCGCCGTCGTCGAGTGAGCGATGGAGGCCGCCGGCATGGCGCTCGGGGAGCCGCTCCAACCGCGCCGGTGACGTGGCCCACCTCCCGGGCACCCGGGCCGACCGTCGGAGGATCCGACCCGGTCCAGCCGGCCCCTGGTTCGATCCGTGACCACGTTCCGTAGTTTCCCGGATGTGCCCGGCCACGATCCGGTCGAGAGTGATCATTGCTCGAAACCCCCCGCCGCCAGCACCGGAGATGTCAGATGGCCACCGAATCAGCCCTCGTCCGCCCCCGGCGGATCGCGCTCCTCAGCGCCGCCGCCCTGTTCGCCCTGACGGGAGCCGGCGGCGTCGGATTCCTCGGATCGGCGTGGGCCCGGCCGGCACCGACACAGGCCAACGTCCCCGGTCCGGCCATCACGGTCGACTCGCCCACCGTCGAGCTGGGCGGAACCATCACCATCAACGGCACCGGGTGTGAAGCCAACGGCGATGCCATCGTCCACGAGTTCACCGGCTGGGGCACCCCCAGCGAGAACCTCGTCGGCACCGACTACCCGATCGCGACCGACGCCACCGGAGCGTTCACCGTGCACCACACCATCTCGTCGAACCAGGGCTTCGCCGACGGGACGGTGATCACCATCGTCGGTCAGTGTCCCTTCGCGGAGAATGCACCCAGCCTCGGACCCGTCACCGTCACCGTCGGACCCGCCCAGACCTCGAGCACGACCACCTCGACCACGGCGGCACCGACGAGCACGACCGCCACCCCGACCACGGCCCCGCCCGTCGTCGCACCGATCGCCAAGCCCGTACCGGCCGCTCCTCCGTTCACGGGCTGAACCGTCCAGCAGCCCTTCCCGGCGCCTCGGGGGTCCGCTCGGGCTCCCGAGGCCGAGCCCCGGCATCCGGCGGCCCGTCGTCCAGCTACGTGCGACGGCGATCCCAACGGAAGGTGCGGGCCGCCACCAGCACCCCGAGCACGGCCCACAACGCCAGCGTGGCCAGGTCGCGCCACGGCGGGTGGGCCGCCAGGTGGTTGGGGTTGAACGAGGCGAACAGGGCCTGCTGGAAGGGCCGGACCGGGAACACGTTGGAGATGTTGTCCAGGGTGCGGCTCCCGATCGGGAAGAACGTGCCCGAGAGGAACACCAGCGGGAGCACGACGATGTTGATGATGGCGGGCGCGGCGTCGGCGTTGGGGATCACGGCGGTGATGGCCACCCCCAGAGAGGCGAAGGTCACGGCGCCGAGCACGATGACCAGCACCAGCCACACCGGATGGCCGGGGGCATGGTTGCCGTAGGCCACCATGCCCAAGCCGATGGTGGCCACCGACAGGGCGAAGGCGATGATGATGGAGCTGCCCACCAGCCCGGCGATCAGCGCCCAGGCCGGCAGCGGGGTGGCCCGCTTGCGCTTGAGGATGCCGTCGTCGCGCTGGCGGGTGAGGTTCATGGCCAGGTTCATGAAGCAGGCGGCGATCACCGCGTAGGCCAGGATGCCGGGCACGTAGTACTCGATGAAGCGGATGTCGCCCAGGTCGTGCAGGCGGGTGCCGCTGTTGAGGCTGGCGAACACGACGAGCAGCATCAGCGGGAAGACGATGGTGAACCCGGCCGCGGCCGGGTTGCGCCAGAAGCTGCGCTGCTCGGCCGCCACCTGCCGCCGGGCCAGGCCGAGGTCGCTCACAGCTCCCCCTGGTCCCCCGCCGTGAGTTCGAGGTACACGTCCTCGAGCGACGGGCGGCTCACCGTCAGCGCCGGCAGCTCCAGGCCGCGCTCGACGGCCCAGGCGGTGAGTCGGTGCAGCACCGGCGTGGGCTGGTCGGTCTCGATGACCACGCCGTCGCCGTCGGGCCGCGCCGCCACCGGCAGGTCGGCCAAGGCCACCCCGGCGGGCAGCACGAAGCGCACGGTGGCGATGCCGGTGTCGCGGCCCCCGATCTGGGCGGGCGGACCCAGCGCCACCAGCGAGCCGCCCGACATCACCGCCACCCGGTCGGCCAGGTGCTGGGCCTCGTCCATGTAGTGGGTGGTGAGCAGCACCGTCTTGCCCTTCCCCCGCAGGCTGGCCACCACCCCCCATGCGCCGCGGCGGGCGTTCGGGTCGAACCCGGTGGTTGGCTCGTCGAGGAACACCAGCTCGGGATCGCCCACCAGTCCCAGGGCCAGGTCCACACGCCGTTGTTGGCCACCGGAGAGGTTGCGCACCCGGCTACCCGCCTTGTCGCTCAGCCCCACCGTCTCGAGCAGCTCGTCGATGTCGACCGAACGCGGGTAGTAGCCGGCGTAGAGAACGAGGACCTCGCGCACGGTCAGGAACTGGTCGATGCCGCTGGACTGCAGGACGATCCCCACCCGCTCACGCAGGTCCCGACCGCCGTCGGCCGGGTCGATGCCCAGCACCGCCACCGAGCCGGCGTCGCGGGGGCGGAAGCCCTCCAGGATCTCGACGGTGGTGGTCTTGCCCGCGCCGTTGGGGCCCAACAGGGCCAGGATCTCCCCCGGCTCCACCACCAGGTCGACATCCCGAACCGCCACCGTGTCCCCGTAGGCCTTGCGCAGCCCCCGGATCTCGATGGCCGGCCTCACCGGCTGCGCACCACCACGGTGCCGCCGGCCTGGTCGTGGATGCCACGACCCAGGGGGTTGAAGATGGAGGTCAGGTAGATGAAGGGACAGGCCAGGACCAGCACGGGGATGGCCAGCACGGTCAGGGGCAGCAGCGACCGCAGGGCCGACTGACTCACGTCGGGCCGGCGGCCGTTGACCAGCTGGGCCACGCGCACCCCGGTGAGCATCTTGCCCAGCGTCTGACCGGTCCAGGACATGAGCCCGATCTCGTAGGCCGCGAACAGGGCGATGAAGGGCAGGAACGCCCAGTCGGGTACCGACGTCACCTGGTTGTTCTTGTAGGTGGCGAACGGCACGATGACCAGCAGCGCGGGAACGGCCACGATGATCACGTCGAAGGTCCGGGCCGCCGCCCGGGCCCAGAACCCGGCCAGCGAATTGGGGCCCGTGGCTGGGAAGTCACTTGGTTCGCGCGGGCGGGGCGCGTCGTCGGGGAGCGCGTTCATTCGGCGGCGTCGGCCAGGGCCTCGGCCAGCGCCGGGTGGACCAACAGGCTCTCGACGATGTCGGTCACCCGCAGGCCGGAGGTGACCGCCAGGGCGATCACGGAGATGAGCTCGGCCGCGTTGCGGCCCACGATCGACCCACCCAGCACCACCCCGGTGGCCGGGTCGGAGATGATCTTGACGAACCCACGGGGATCGTTCTCGATGAGGGCCTTGGCATTGGCCGAGAACGGCACCTTGGTCACCCGGATCTTGCGCCCGTCGGCGAAGGCGTCGGCCTCGACCAGACCAACATCGGCGATCTCGGGCACCGTGAAGATGGCCGAGGCGGCCTTCTCGTAGTCGAGGTGACGGTGGGGGCCGGCGTGCAGACCCATGGCGTGCTCGGCGATCTTGCGTCCCTGCGTGGCCGCCACCGACGACAGGGGCAGCTTGCCCGAGAGGTCGCCGGCCGCGTAGATGTGCGCCACGTTGGATTGGCAGTTGTGGTTCACCACCACGTAGCCGTGATCCTGCTCCACCCCGGCCTCGTCCAGTCCCAGCCGCTCGGAGTTGGGCAGCGAGCCGATGGCCAGCAGGGCATGGCTACCGGTGGCCACGCGCCCATCGTCGCAGCGCACCGTCACCGAGTCGTCACCCAGATCCATGCCCACGGCTCGGGCCCCCTTGTAGAGGCGCACGCCTCGGGCGATGAAGTCCTGCTCGAGGGCAGCAGCCACCTCGGGATCCTTCTGGGGCAGCACCTGCTGACGACTCACGATCAGGGTGACCTGGCAGCCGAAGGCGGAGAACATGTGGACGAACTCCACGCCGGTGACGCCCGAGCCCACCACCACCAGGTGCTCGGGCAGTTCGGGCGGCGGATAGGCGTCGCGGGTGGTCAACACCCGGTCGCCGTCCACCGGCGCCCAGTCGGGGACGCGGGGCCGGCTGCCCGTGCTCAACAAGATGAAGTCGGCTTCGAGCTCCACCAGCCCTTCTGCCGTCTCGACCACGATCTCATGCGGCCCCTTGAGCCGACCGGACCCTTCCAGCATCTGCACACCCTGGCTGTCGAGCAGGGTGCACACCGACGAGCGCAGCTTGTCCTGGATGCCGGTGATGCGTCGCCGGAGGGCGTCGAAGTCCAGGTGGGCCGAGACATCGGTGATTCCCATGCCTGCCGCCTGGTTGATCTGGGACAACGCCCCGCCGGTGGCGATCATGGCCTTGGACGGGATGCAATCCCACAGATGGGCCGCGCCACCCACGACGTCGCGCTCGACCAAGGTCACCTCGGCCCCGAGGCGGGCCGCATGGGTGGCCGCCTGGTTGCCCGCGGGCCCACCTCCGATGATGACGAAGCGCTTGGCCATCCTTCGAGGCTACCCGGCCGTGCCCTGCGCCCTGGGCGGCGCGCCGCGTCCTGGGCCGGGCGCGGACGTTGGTCCGGACTTCATGAGGTGCTCATGGTCTGTTCACACTTGCGCGCTCCGATGGGCGGGTGCAGATCCCCCGCCCGGTTGCTCGGTGGCGTCGCGGAACCACCACCCGGCAGGGCGCGCCGGATCCGCGAGCACCCGCGAGTAGCCTGTCGGCCGACACTCGGCAGTGGCGCCGATCCCGCGATCAAGACCGCGACCAAGACCGATACCGCGACGGAGTCCATCCCCCGTCGGTGACCTGCCACCTGCGGTGCCCGGCGATCGGGTTGAAGATGGCGGAGATGTGATGCGCACTCGAAGTTGGGCCTGCCTGGCGATGATCCTGTTGGCCGCCGTGCCCGGCATCGCCTTGGCTCCACCGGCCCAGGCGACCGCCCCCCCGACGACCACCACGCCGTCGACCGCTCGGCCCGCACCCGCCCCCGCGGGCACGGCGCCCACCAGTGGCATCCACACGGCGGCACCGAGGCCCGCGGGCACCTCGGCCGGGCCGTCCACTCCGGCGGCGACGCCGGCCAGCACCCCCGCGTTGAGCATCGCTCAGAACAACTGCACGGCCAGCACCTCCACCGCCGCCGGGTTGCAGGCCGCCTTCAACGTGCGTGGCCCGGTGTGGGGCGGCGGAGACGGGGCCCAGCCCATCCCCATCGACGGTGGTCGGACCCTCTGGCTCTTCGGCGACACCTACATCGGCGGCGGCCCCTACGGCGGCCCGCTCACCACATCCGGCCTGGTGCACAACTCGATGGTGGTGCAGTACGACAACACCTGCTTCGCCTATCTGCTGGGCCAGAGCGCATACAACTGGACCTCGGCCATCCCCGAGCCGAACGCCACCGACTGGTACTGGCCCGACGACGGGACCTATGACCCCGGCACCGGGATCCTGTCCATCGTGGCCACCCACTTGCGGGTGACCACCGGCGGCCAGTGGGGCTGGACCGAGGTCGGGGTCGACGTGCTGCACTACGCCATCCAGCCGACCTTCACCCTGCTCAACGCCCAGACCCTGTTCTTGTACGGCAACGCCGACATCGCCCAGTTCGGCCAGTCGATCCTGGTGAACGGGGGCGTGACCTACCTCTACGGCTGCGCCCAGTCGGGCACGCCCGCCTGCTACCTGGCCCGCACCGACCTGGAGCTCGACCCGAACACGCTGCAGTTCCACACGGCCTCGGGCTGGTCGTCCCACATGGCCAACGCCGCCCCCCTCAGCATCGGTTCGCTGACCGGGCTCGAGCTCCACGTCATCCCGGCCGGAGGCGGCTTCCTGGCCAACAACCAGATCCCGGTGCTGTCCACCACCGCCAACGCCTGGTGGTCGGCGTCGTTGTCCGGACCGTTCGTCCCGGTGGGCACGTTGTTCGACGAGGGCCAGCCGCCGCTCGGCCCCATCCACTCGAACTGGTTCGTGTACGGCGGACGCCTGATCAACACCTCGGCCGGCATCATCGGCGTGTACAGCGTGAACACCTGGGACGACGAATCGGCCGAGGTGGCCGGCGTGTACGGCCCGCGGTTCGTGGCCCTCGACTCCCACACCATCGACCGGACCCCGTTCGGCGGCGTGAACACACCCATCACCCAACCGGGCGCGGCCGAGATATGGGGCTGGTCCATCGATCCCGACACCACCGCGCCCATTTCTGTGACCCTGACCGTCGACGGCGGCAGCCCCACCCAGACGCTGGCCTCGGTGAACCGACCCGACGTGGCTGCCGTCTACCCTGCCTACGGCGCCCTCCACGGCTTCGACGTCGTCCTGGCGCTGCCTGTCGGGGCCCACCGGGTCTGCGCCTACGGCGACAACGTGGTGGGCGGCACGGGCAACACGCCGCTGGGCTGCGTCTACGCCAGCGGGTCCGGCCCGGCGGGTTCGTTCCACCCCATGAGCCCGACGCGCCTGCTCGACTCCCGCAACGGCACCGGCGGCTACAACACGCCATGGAGCCCCGGCCAGACCCGGTCGCTGCACGTGGCCGGTGTCGCCGGCGTCCCCACTGACGCCACCGCAGTGGTCCTCAACCTGACCGCCACCGACGCCACCGCCGCCACCTACGTCACGGCCACTCCAACGGGCGGCGTGATCCCCACCGCCTCCAACCTCAACGTCAGCGCCGGCCAGTCCATCGCCAACCTGGTCACCGTCCAGATCGGGGCGGGTGGTTCGGTCGACCTGTACAACATCCACGGCCAGGTCGACCTGGTGGCCGACGTGGTCGGCTACTACTCCACCGCGGCCGGAGACGGCTTCACCCCCATGAATCCCGTGCGCCTCCTCGACTCCCGCAACGGCACCGGCGGCTACAACACGCCATGGACTCCCGGCCAGACCCGCGGCCTGGTGGTGGCCGGGGTGGGTGGTGTGCCGGCCAACGCCGACGCGGTGGTGCTCAACCTCACCGTGACCAACCCGACCATCTCGAGCTACGTCACCGCCTGGCCCGCCGGCTCCGGGCTGCCCATCGCCTCCAACATCAACTTCACGGCCGGGGCGACCATCGCCAACCTGGTCACCGTCCGCGTCGGCGCCGGCGGCGCCATAGACCTGTTCAACCTGTTCGGCCGCACCGACCTGATCGCGGATGTGGTCGGCTACTACACGGCCGGGACCGGGGCCTCGTTCGTGGCCACCGCGCCCAGCCGGGTGCTCGACTCCCGCAACGGCACCGGCGGCTACAACACGCCGTGGGGACCCGGCCAGACCCGGGGCCTGGCCGTCGACGGTGTCAGCCCGGTCCCGTCCAATGCCACCGCGGTGGTGTTCAACCTCACCGTGACCAATCCGACCATCTCGAGCTACGTCACCGCCTGGCCCGCCGGCTCCGGGCTGCCCACCGCCTCCAACATCAACTTCACGGCCGGGGCGACCATCGCCAACCTGGTCACCGTCCGCGTCGGCGCCGGCGGCGCCATCGACCTGTTCAACCTGTTCGGCCGCACCGACCTGATCGCGGACGTGGTCGGCTACTACCTGCCGCCCGGAAGCTGAGGCGCGAATTCCGGCGGCTGGCGCGCACCTCGTAGGCTGGCGGGGTGACCGAGCACCACGAGACCGAGCCCGAGATCACCGTGGCCGACTGGCGTGAGCTGGTGGGCAAGGAGCTCAAGGGCGCCGACCCTGACTCGCTGAACTGGACCACGCCCGAGGGCATCGACGTGAAGCCCCTCTACACGGCCGAGGACCTGGCGTCGGTCCCGGCCGACCAGCGCAACGACCTGCCGGGCTTCCCCCCGTTCGGGCGCGGCGTACGGGCGTCGATGTACGCGAACCGCCCCTGGACCATTCGCCAGTACGCCGGCTTCTCCACCGCCGAGGAGTCCAACGCCTTCTACCGTCGCAACCTGGCCGCCGGTCAGATGGGCCTGTCGGTGGCCTTCGACCTGGCCACCCACCGGGGCTACGACAGCGACCATCCCCGCGTCGAGGGGGATGTGGGCAAGGCCGGGGTGGCCATCGACTCGGTCGAGGACATGAAGGTCCTCTTCGACGGGATCCCGCTCGAGAAGATGTCGGTGTCGATGACCATGAACGGGGCGGTCATCCCCGTGCTGGCCATGTTCGTGGTAGCCGGCGAGGAACAGGGCGTGGACCAGGCCCAGCTCAGCGGGACCATCCAGAACGACATCCTCAAGGAGTTCATGGTCCGCAACACCTACATCTATCCGCCCGAGCCCTCCATGCGGATCGTGGCCGACATCATCAGCCACACCGCCCGCCGCATGCCCCGCTTCAACTCCATCTCCATCTCCGGCTACCACATGCAGGAGGCCGGGGCCACGGCCACCCAGGAGCTGGCCTTCACCATCGCCGACGGCATGGAGTACGTGCGGGCCGCCCTGGCTCAGGGTCTCGACGTCGACGAGTTCGCCGGCCGACTCAGCTTCTTCTTCGCCATCGGCATGAACTTCTTCATGGAGGTGGCCAAGCTGCGAGCCGCCCGGCTGCTGTGGCACAAGGTCATGAGCCAGTTCGAGCCCCGCAAGCCCCAGTCGCTGATGCTGCGCACCCACTGCCAGACCTCCGGCGTGTCGCTCACCGAGCAGGACCCCTACAACAACGTGGTGCGCACGGCGGTCGAGGCCATGGCCGCGGTGCTGGGCGGCACCCAGAGCCTGCACACCAACGCCTTCGACGAGGCCCTGGGCCTGCCCACCGAGTTCAGCGCCCGCATCGCCCGCAACACCCAGCTCATCCTGGCCGAGGAGTCGGGCATCACCCACGTGGTCGATCCCCTGGGAGGCAGCTACTACGTCGAGGCCCTCACCGACGAGCTGGTCACCGACGCCTGGAAGCTGATCGAGGAGGTCGAGGGCCTGGGTGGCATGACCAAGGCAGTCGAGTCGGGCATGCCCAAGCTGGCCATCGAACGCAGCGCGGCGCAGCGCCAGGCCCGCGTCGACCGGGGCGACGACGTGGTGGTGGGCGTGAACCGCTACGTGCCCGAGGACGTCGAGTTGGTGGACGTGTTGAGCATCGACAACACCGCCGTGCGCGAGGGGCAGATCGCCAAGCTGGCCAAGGTGCGGGCCAACCGTGACGAGGCCGCCTGCCTGGCCTCGCTGGCCGCGCTGACCGAAGGGGCCCGGGGAGACGCCAACCTGCTGGAGTTGGCCATCGAGGCGGCGCGGGCTCGGGCCACCGTGGGCGAGATCTCCTCGGCCATGGAAGCGGTGTTCGGTCGCCACCGGGCCGACACCCGTACGCTCTCGGGCGTGATGGCCAAGGCCTACGAGGGCGACGAGGGCTTCGAAGCCATCCGCCGCGACATCGAGGCCTTCGCCGCCGACCAGGGGCGCCGCCCTCGGATCCTGGTGTGCAAGATGGGCCAGGACGGCCACGACCGGGGCGCCAAGGTGATCGCCACCGCCTTCGCCGACCTGGGCTTCGACGTCGACGTCGGACCGCTGTTCCAGACGCCGGCCGAGGTGGCCCGCGACGCGGTCGAGCACGACGTGCACGTGGTCGGGGTGTCCAGCCAGGCGGCCGGACACCTCACGCTGGTCCCCCAGCTCATCGGCGAGCTGGCCGCCGCCGGCGCCCAGGACGTGGTGGTGGTCGTCGGTGGCGTGGTGCCGCCCCAGGACTACGACGCCCTCTACGCCGCCGGTGTGGCCGCGGTGTTCGGGCCCGGGACGAACGTCCCCGACGCAGCCCGCAAGGTGCTCTCGCTGGTGCAGGACCGCCGGAGCCACGCCTGAGGCTCCGGTGAGCGTCGCCGAGGAGCTGATCGCGGGCATCCGGGCCCGGGACCGGCGCGCCCTGGCCCGGGCCATCACCCTGGCCGAGTCCACCCGGCCCGACCATCGGGCCGACGCCGAGCTGGTCCTCGAGCGGCTGCTGGTCGACACCGGCCGGTCGGTGCGCATCGGGGTGAGCGGCGCGCCGGGCGTGGGCAAGTCCACCTTCATCGAACGGTTCGGTCTGCAGGTGGCCGACCAAGGCCACCGAGTGGCGGTGCTGGCCGTGGACCCGTCTTCGAGCCGCACCGGCGGCTCCATCCTCGGGGACAAGACGCGCATGCTCGAGCTGTCGCGACACCCGGACGCGTTCATCCGTCCTTCGCCCGGCGGCAGCCAGCTGGGCGGGGTGGCCCGGCGCACCCGCGAGGCCATGTTGCTGTGCGAGGCGGCCGGCTTCGACGTGGTGGTGGTGGAGACCATCGGGGTCGGCCAGTCCGAGGTGGCGGTGGCCGACATGGTCGACCTGTTCTGCCTCCTGGTGGCCCCCGGCGGCGGCGACGAACTCCAGGCGGTCAAGCGGGGAATCATGGAGCTGGCCGACCTGGTGGTGGTGAACAAGGCGGACGGCGACCTGGCCGCGGCCGCCGGGCGCGCCCAGGCTGACTACACCAACGCCCTGCACCTGGTGGCGCCCCGGTGGCAGGCGTGGACCACCCTGGTGCTGGCCTGCTCGTCGATCGAGGGCACAGGCGTGGCCGAGGTGTGGGACCAGATCGAGCGGTTCCACCAGGCCGTCAGCGAGGACGGGGAGCTGGCGAGGACCCGCGCCGACCAGGCGGTGGCGTGGATGTGGTCCGAGGTGCAGGACACCCTCGTCGAGCAGCTGCGCCGCCGGGCCCAGGCGGCCGACTTGGTCGGGCCGCTGGAGGCCGACGTGGCCGCCGGCGTGCTCGGCGCCACCGCCGCGGCCCGCCGTCTGCTCGAGCTGTTCGCCCTCCCGTGATCGAGGCCCCGGACACCACCGAGCCGACCGGCAGGGCGGGACCGGACCTGGCCCACCGGATGGGCGCTTCGGTGGGCTTCGTGGCACTGGGCACGGCCATCGCCCTGCTTCGCCAGCCCGGGGTCCACAGCTGGAACACCATCTGGGCCGAGGACGGCGCCCTGTACGCCAACGACGTTCTTCACCTGCCGGCGCTGACCACCCTGACCAAGCCCTACGCCGGCTACGTGCAGCTGGTCCCCCGCCTGCTCTCGCTGCCCATCCGGCTGCTGCCGGTGTCCTGGTACGCCCCCTGGTTCGCAATCGCCGGGGCCGTGGTCACCGCCCTGCTGGGTCTGCTGGTGGTGCACTCGGCCGAGGGCTGGATCGACAACCGCGGACTGCGCTGGCTGCTGGGCCTGGCCCTGGTCGCGGCGCCGACCATCTCCTACGACATCAACGCCAGCGTGGTGAACCTCAACTGGCCGCTGCTGGCCGTCAGCTTCTGGGTGATCGCGTCGCGCCGGCGGGGACCGGCCGAGACCGCCCTGCGCGGCGTCGTGTTGGCACTGGCCGCCCTGACCACCCCGGTCACCGCCATCATGGTGCCCTTCGCCGTGGTGGTCACCGCCCTGCGCCGGACGCGCGAGGACGTGGCCATGCTCGCCTCCCTGCTGGTCGGACTGGGCCTCCAGGCCCTCCTGGTGCACAGTGCCGAAGCCGGACCACCGGTTCAGGGCCATGACTACACCCAGGCCACCCACGGGTTCTTCGTACGGGTGCTCGGGTCGATGGTGGTGGGCGAGAAGTGGCTGCCCGATCTGTTCCCCAGCCACAACCGTCTGCTCATCGTGCTGGCTGTGGTGGTGACCGTGGCCCTCGTGGTGGCGTCGCGAGTCTGGCGGCTGCACTTCGACCGGGCCTGGCTGGTGGGCGGGGCCTTCCTGACCGGGATCGGAACGTACGTGGCCATCGTGGTGGGTCGGGGTACCGACTGGATGCCGCTGTCGGCTGGGGGCACCTACGACACCGCCGGCGCCCGGTACATGTTCGTGCCCATCTTCCTGCTGCTCAGCGCCATCTTCGTCCTGGTCGATGCGTCCGGGCTGGACTGGCTCATGGCCCTGGTGGCCGTCTGGGTGGTGGTGGTCTCGGTGTCGTCGTTGGGGGTGGGGGGCTCGCGGTCGCTCGGCGAGAGCTGGGCCGCCGGCGTCCGCCAGGCCCAGGCGGCCTGTCGGGCCCATCCCACCCAGGTCGACGCCCTCATCCCCATCTCGCCGTTCACGTGGCGGGCCACCATCCCCTGTTCGCGGCTGCGCTGACCCCGGCGGTGCGAGGAGGGGGCGGCTAGAACCGGTCCCGGGTGGCGCGGGCCACCCGGGTGACGCGGTCGCGGATCTTGCGGGCCAACAGGCCGACCCCTCCCTGGCGGACGTATTGGGCGACCAGCCCCAGGTCGTGGCGCAGACCGTGGGGAGCCGGGCCGATCTCGGTGCGGTGCCGGCCCAGCAGGTCGATGCGACCCGTGGCCCGGTCGGGGGCCTGGTGGGGGTCGCGACAGAAGGCCACGACCGGTTCCAACACCCTCGACCAGCGCAGGTCGGGGACGGCCTCGCGGATGTGGGCCCGACAGGCGCGAGCCAGGTCGGCGTCCTCCAGCAGCCGCAGCAGGGCCTCCGCCAGAGCCTCGGCATCACCCGGGGGCACGGTCAGGCCCAGGCCCCGCCGCTCGATCTCGTCGGCCAAGGAGTCACCCGTGGTGGAGACGATGGGCAGGGTGGCCCACAGGTAGTCGAGGATCCGGGTGCGGAACGAGTAGTCGGTCTCCACGTGGTGCAGATGGGTGCTGACGCCGACGTCGGCGTCGAGCAGGAAGTTCTGGCGGTCGTCGTAAGCCACCCAATCCTCGTTGAAGATGACATGGCGGCCGGTCAGGCCCAGCTCGTCGGACAGCTCCCGGGCCGCGGCAGCCATGCGCATCTCGGGGATCAGCGGGTTGGGATGGCGCATGCCCAGGAACACCAGCCGCACGTCGGGGCGACGCCGGGCCAGGCGGTCGATGGCCCGGATCAGGGTGAGCGGGTCGAACCAGTTGTAGACCCCGCCGCCCCACAGGACGACGGTATCGTCGACGCCCACGCCATCCATCACGCCCTTGATGGCCGCCCGGGTCCGCACCGGCGGATCATCGGAGATGCCGAAGGGCACCACGTCGATGAGCGCGTCCAGGCCGGGGTCGGCGTCGTAGGTGGCCGGGTTCACACGACCCAGCGAGGCCAGGTGCCCCATCCACAGGTCGCGCTGCTTGGGGCTGGCGCACAGGAAGAAGTCGCCCTTCACGAACTGCTCGTTGAGGACGGCGGTGGCGTCGGTGACGTGGCGCCAGCGAAGATCCTGATCGCCGTCGTCGCTCTGCTCGAGCTGTTCGAGGTGCATCGGGTCGTACACGTCGACGACGAAGATGCGGTCGGTGCGATCGAAGCAGGACTGGCCAGCCATCACCCAGCCCTGGAACACGAAGATGTCGCACCACTCCACCAGGGCGGCCAACCTGCGCCCCTGGGGAACGTGGGCGATCTCGAACTGGTCGTGGGTGATGTCGGCCCGCGAGATCGAGATCAGCTTGACCTCGTGCTCCCGGGCCAGCTCGCAGGCGATGCGCCAGGCCCGAATCGCCGGTCCCGCCATGCGCTCGGTGAGGGTGTCGGCGGTGGCCACGACCACGCGCCGCCGGGCCTGCTCGGTCATCGGCCTCCGCTCGCGGAGGGGTCCGGGCCGGCGTTCGCGCTGGCCGTCCACTGGCCGTCGAGCGAGATGACGCCACCGAAGCTCTCGTGGGGTGTGCCCGGATCGACCTGGAAGCGCAGCACCCGCTGGCGGAAGTCGTAGGGGTGGACGATGGCGTGGTCGTACACCGAGGCGGTCAGGTCGTAGGTGCCGGGCAGCAGCAGCAGCCGCTCCACGCTGATGTCGACCACACCGCGACCTTGGGCCCGGGGAAGCGACAGACCGGCCTCGCGGCTGTTCGGGCCACTCACCAGCAGCCCCTCGATGCTGTGGATGGCCAGGCCGAAGACCGGGTCCTCCACCGGCTCGCGGGCCGACCAGTGGAAGCGAATGACGATCTTGTCGCCGGTGTGGAGGCGGTCGGTGGCCTCGCCGCCGGGGCCGATGATCTCGACCTCGTCGATCTGCACCTCGCCCGAGCCCCACCGGTTGCCCTGGCCCTCACCTTCCTGGCGGTCGACCTGCACCTCGGCGATGTAGTGGTCGATCACGTCGCTGGCCGGACCCGTCAGCCGCAGTCGCCCGTGCTCGAACCAGGCGATCTGGTCGCAGATGAGGCGCATGGCGGCCAGGCCGTGGGACACCACCACGATCGTCTTGTCGGCCGCCCGGAGCTCGGCGAACTTCTCGTTGCAGCGCCGCTGGAAGGCCTCGTCGCCCACCGCCAGCACCTCGTCCACCAGCAACACGTCGGGATCGACGTTGATGGCCACCGAGAAGCCCAGGCGCACGTACTGACCCGAGGAGTAGTTCTTCACCGGGGTGTCGATGATCTTGTCCAGCCCGGAGAACTCGACGATGTCGTCGTACACCTTGTCGATCTGGCGGGAACCCAGGCCCAGGATGGCACCGTTGAGGTAGACGTTCTCCTTGCCCGACAGCTCGGGGTGGAACCCGGCGCCCAGTTCGAGCAGGGCCGAGATCTTGCCGTTCACCTCGATGCGACCTGCGTCGGGGCGCAGGATGCGGGCCATGCACTTCAACAGCGTGCTCTTGCCCGAGCCGTTCTCACCGATGAGCCCGTAGGTGGTGCCCTGCTCGACCTCCAGCGACACGCCCTGGAGGGCCATGAACTCCTCGTAGCGGGCCCGGCGGCCCCGCATGATCGCCGCCTTCAGGCTCTGGTTGCGGTCGTGGTACAGCCGGAACATCTTGGAGACGTCCTCGACCACGATGGCGGCGGGTGCCATCAGAGCTCCTCGGCCAGACGGGGCTCGAAGTGGCGGAACACCACCGCGCCGATCCACAGCATCACCACGGCCCACAGCGCGGCGTAGCCCAGCATGTTCATCGGGGGCCAACGCCGGTCGTAGAACACCGCCCGGAAGCACTCGACGAAGCTCACCATCGGGTTGATGACCGTGTAGATGGCCCGGATCGGGATGGTGTGGGTCCCGTAGGTCTTGGTGCCCGGCACGCGGCTGAGCGGGTAGATGATGGGCGTGGCGTAGAACCACAGCTGCAGGCCGATGGCCACCAGGTACTGCATGTCGCGGAAGTACACGTTCAGCACCGAGAACAGCAGGGCGATGCCGATGGTGTAGAGGGTGAGCAGGGCCAGCAGCACCACCACCATGGGCAGCCAGGGCAGCACGAAGCTGCCCAGCGCCATCACGAACACCATGAGCACGGCCAACTCGATGGCGAAGGTGACCACGAACGACATGACCGTGGACACGATCAGGATCTCGCGCCGGAAGTACACCTTCTTGATCAGCCCGGCGTTGCCCAGCAGCGTGGACATGCCGCCGTTGAGGCCGTTGGCCAGGAAGTTGAAGGGCAGCACGCCACAGAACAGGAAGACGGGGAAGCTGTGCATCCCGCTGGGGTGACCCTTGGGGATCTCGATCTTCAGCAGCACGCCGAAGACCAGCGAGAAGATGGCCACCTGGGCGATGGGGTTGACCAACGACCAGGTCCAGCCCAGCACCGACCGCTTGTACTTCCCCCGAAGTTCGCGCAATGTCAGGTTGACCAGGAGGTCCCGCGACTGGGACAGGTCAGCCAGCGATTCCATGGACGGGGAGGCCTCCACAGCGGGGGTCAGGGCGGGCGCGAACCGGCGAAACGTCGGTACCAGTAGACCACAGCGGGGTCGCGCTCCCGGGATGGGCGACCGATAGCGTACGTCGCCACATGCGCATCCTGACCGTCTCGGCCCACTATCCCCCCAACTTCACCAGCGGGGGCACGCTCCAGCCCCAGCGGCTGGCCCGAGGGCTGGCCGCCCGGGGCCACCAGTCCTCGGTCTACGCCGGCTGGCTGGGCGATCGGGAGCCGCTGAGCACCTGGGACGAGGTGGACGAGACCGGCCTGGCCGTGCACTGGATCACGACCACCCCGTGGACGGGCTGGGACGACGAGCACAACTGGCACAACCCGGCGGTCACCGACGAGTTCCGGGCCCACCTGGAGGTGGTGACGCCCGACGTGGTCCACTTCCACTCCCTGCAGTCGCTGGGCGCCGGCCTGGTGCCGGCGGCCAAGGCGGCGGGGGCCCGAGTGGTCGTCACCATGCACGACTTCTGGTGGCTGTGTGCCCGCCAGTTCCTGGTGGACACGGCCGGATGCGGCCGTGCTCGTTGGTGGTGGAGGCCGGGACCTGCGCCTGCCAGGTGGATCCAGCGTTGGCGCCACCACCGCGGCCAGGCCCTGGCCGCGCTTGCTGGAGTCGGCCGACCTGGTGCTGGCCCCCTCGCGCCTCGGCCCAGCGGGTGCTGGCGGCCAACGGCGTGGCCCCGGGCCGGCTGGGCCTCGACGAGAACGGGCTGCCCGACGAGGTGCTGGCCGACCTGACCGCCAATTCGGCCGGCGGCTCGTCGGCCCGGTCCCGGCCCGACGACGCCCCGGTGCGCTTCCTGTACGCCGGCGGGCCCGACCCCATGAAGGGCGCCGACGTGCTGGTCGAGGCGGTGGCCCGCCTGGGTCGGGACTGCCCCACGGGCTGGTCGTTGCGGGCCTACGGCCTGGCGCCGGGGACCTTGGCCGCCCACCTGCCCGTCGAGGTGGCCGAGCCCTACGACCCGGCCGAGCTGGGGGCCATCCTGGCCGACCACGACGTGTTGGTGCTGGCCTCGGTCATGCGCGAGACCGCACTCGCTGCTCACCCGGGAGGCCCTGGCCGCCGGGCTGGCCGTGGTCTGCACCGACACCCTGGGCCCGGAGGAGGTGGTGGTCGACGGACGGAACGGTGATCGTCGTGGCCGCCGGCGACCCGGGCGCCCTGGCCGTCGGCGCTGGGTCGCCTGGCTCGCGACCCCGGCCCTGTTGGCCCGGCTGCGTGCAGGGGCGTCGGGCGCCCCCTGGCGGCCCGCTCCGTCGACCAGCAGGTGGCGGGCCTCGAGGCCCGCTTCGCCGCGTTGATCGACTGCGCCTCCCCCGAACGCGGCCTCCCTCGAAATCGGTGTAGATGACCACGCCCGGGCGGGGATTCCACACCGATTTCGGAGGGGGCGGGGGCCGTGCGGCGGGTGGTCTTCGCCACCGGCATCGACGGCGCCCCGCTGCGCTACCGGGCGCGGCTGCCGGCCGAGGCCCTGGCCCTGGTCGGGGTGGCGGCCGAGGTGCACCACTACCGCGACCCGGACCTGCTGGCCGCGGCCACCCGGGCCGACGTGGTGGTGCTGTACCGGGTGCCAGCCACGGTGGCCATCCTGGAGCTGATCGAGGCCTGCCACGGGGCCGGCATCCCGGTTGTCTTCGACGTGGACGACCTCATCTTCGACCCCGACCTGCGCGACCAGATCCCCGCCCTGCGGCTGCTCCCACCCGACGAAGCCGAGCTGTGGATGCAGGGGGTGGCCCGCTACCGCACCACGCTCGAGGCCTGCGACGCCTTCATCGGCAGCACCGACCTGCTGGTCGAGCGAGCGGCCGAGATCACCGGGCCTGCCCGCCCACCGCTTCGACAACGGGGTCGGCCTGGAGCTGGCCCGGGCCGGCGACGCCGCCCTGGCCGCGACCCCGCCGCCCCGGTCCCCCGCGGATCGGCTACCTGAGCGGCACCATCACTCACGACGAGGACTGGCGCTTCGTGGAGCCGGCGGTGGTCGAAATCCTGGACCGCCACCCAGAGGTCGAGCTGTGGTTGATCGGTCACCTGCCCGACACCCCCGCCCTGGCCCGCTTCGGCGCCCGGGTGGTGCAGACGGGCTTCCGGCCGTGGCGGGAGCTACCCGAGGTGCTGCGCGACCTGGACGTGAACCTGGCCCCCTTGGCGCCGGGGGCCACCTTCAACCAGGCCAAGAGCGCCATCAAGTGGCTGGAGGCGGCCCTGTGCGCCACCCCCACCGTGGCCAGCCCCACCGGTCCGTACCGCCAGGCCGTCACCGACGGCATCGACGGCCGCCTGGCCGGGACCGTCGAGGAGTGGGTGGATGCCCTCGACGCCCTGCTCGACGACGAGGCCGGCCGCCAGTCCATGGGCGCACGCGCCCACCGCCACGCCCTGCTGGGTTGGTCACCGGCCCTGCAGGGTGAGCGCTACCGGCGGATCCTCGACCAGATCGTGGTCGCCGGACCGCGCCCGGCGCGCTCGTCGGACTGGGAACCCGTGGTGCTCGACGAGCCGAACCTGGTGGTGGCCCTGGAACCCTACGGCGACCAGGCCGATCCGATCGGCTGGTCGGGGGCGGCCGCGGCGCCGGCCGGCGATGACCGCTGGGCCCGGCTGGGCGCTACCGGTCGGCGCCTGGAGGACCTGGCTCGCCGGGGCGCGGCCAGCCTGCGGCGAGACGGGTTCGCCCCCACCGCCCACAAGGGCCTGGACAAGCTGCGGCACCGACTCGAAGGCTGAGTCGTCCGCTCCTCGGTGGGCGAGCCCATCGACGGGCTGGTCGAACCGCCCGGCCGTCGAATGGTGCTCCGATCGGCCGACGGTGGCCGTCGCTCAACCCGAGTACCAACCGAACACGTCGGCCACCAGGTCGGTGCTGCCGTTCAGGTTGAACAGGTTGATCTGGCCCGCGGCGCTGACCGGCACGACCACCAGGTTGGACGTGATCCGTCCGGCGATCGGGTTGAGGTTGGACGCCAGGGGCTGGGCCACGCCGGTGGGCCAGGCGATCACCACCGAGCTGGTGGTGTTGTTCACCGCCGTCAGGTTCAACACCACCGCCGACACGCCCGTGCCCGGGACGCCGCCCCGTCCAGTCACCTGGAGGGTGATCGTCCCCAAGGGACCCAGCGGGTTGGCGCTGGCGCCCGTGCCGTTGCGGGTGTCGAGCAGGCGGGCCGGCGACAGCGGGACGAGGTGGCCGGCGGTGGGGGTGGGGGTGGCGTCGAACCAGCCCGCCAGGTCGGCCACCAGGTCCAGGCTGCCCAGGGCGTTGATCAGGTTGACGTTCCCGTTCGCGCCGATGGGCACGACGACCAGGTTGGCGTCGACCTGGCCGGCCTCGGGGTTCAGGCTCGAGGCCAGCGGCTGGGCGGTGCCGTCGGCCCAGGCGGTGATGAAGCTCAACGAGGTGGCGTTGGTCGACGTGAGGTTGAGCACAACGGCTGCGGCCCCGGCCGGCAGCGAGGCCAGCGACGTCACCGGCAGGTGGACGACCGAGCCCGGGCCCATCCGGGCCGGGGTGTGGCCGGGCAGGCCGGTGCCGTCACGGGTGTCGAGCAGGCGCTGGGGGGTGACCGGGTGAAGGGTCCCCCCCGAGGCCGCCGCGCCCCCCGTGTCGTACCAGCCGTCGATGTCCACGACCAGGTCGGTGCTACCGCTCTGGTTGTACAGCGAGACGCGACCGTTGGCCCCGACCTTGACGGTGACCAGGTTGGGCTTGATCACCCCCGGGGTGAGGTTGAGGTTGGAGGTGGCCGGCACCGGGAGGCCCGTGGGCCAGGCGGTCACGAACCCGTTGCCAACCGGGTTCACCGCGGTCACGTTGAGGACCACCGCCGAGGCACCCGCCGGGACGCCGTCGTAGTTGGTGACCGCGATGTTGAGGATGGTGCCAGCACCCAGACGGGAGCCGGCGTTGGGCAACCCGGCGCTGTTGCGGGTGTCGAGCAGCCGGGCCGGGGGCACGGCGTGGAACGTCGGTGGGTTGACCGCGCCGGCCAGGTTCAGCAACGGCGTGGCCTCGCTGAGCGTCCCCGGGCGGGTGTCCTGGATGGGCGCGCCCGTGCCCCGAAGCAGGGCCTCGATGGCCGCCACCCCCCAGGTCGGGTGCTGCTGTCGGACCACGGCGAAGGCCCCGGCGACGAAGGGTGCGGCCATCGACGTGCCCGACAGCGAGGCGAAGCTCCCGGGTGGGGTGGACGATCCGGGCACCGACGACACCACGGCCGAGCCCGGCGCCAGCATCGACAGCTGCGGCGAGTCCTGGGTGTATCCGGCGATCCCGCCCGAATCGGTGACCGCCCCCACGCTGATGGCCGCGGAGTCACAGGCCGGGTAGGCGATCCCGTTCGGGAAGCCGTTGGCCGAGGTGGCCTGGTAGCCGTTGCCCGAGGCCACCACCGGAGCCATCCCGGCGGCCACGGCCGAGCGAAGACGCCGTGGTACACGTCGGCCGTGCTCGAGTCGCACGCCGTCTGGCTGTTGCCGCTGCCCAGGCTCATGTTGGCCGCCACGATGTGGTCGTCGCTCTGGCGGGCCAGCAACCAGTCGAGCCCGGCCAGCAGGTCGCTGTCTCCGGCGCCGACGCACGGCGTCGGATCCGGACTGCAGTCGGCGGCGTTCGTCAGGGTGGTGAACACCTGGACGGCCACGATGTCGGCGCCCCAGGCCACCCCGGACCCGACTCCACCGCTGCTGGCGCCGGTGGCGTCCCCGCTGCCACCGGCGGCGATGCCGGCCACGTGGGTGCCGTGCAGGCACTCGCTGGGCACGCTGGTGCAGGGCACGGCGTCGCTCGGGCTCCCGGGCAGGTCCGGCGTGGGCCCCGAGGCCGGCCGGGCGCCGGCGGGGAGGGTGGTGACCCCGCCCGGGCAACCCGGTGCCGCGCTCGGGTCACCGGTGACCCCGTCGGCGGTGAAGCAGGCCCCGTCCACCACGCGACCGCCGAGGAACGGATGGTCGGGCTGCACCCCGGTGTCGAGGATGCCCACCGCTTCGCCGGAGCCGTTGAAGCCGGATCCGAAACCCCAGGCGTCGGGCGCGCCCACCAGCGACTCCTCGGGTACCAGGTCGGGCCGGTGCCAGTGCGACACCCGCACCGACGCCACCTCGGGAGACGCCTCGAGCGCGGCCAGGCCCTGGGCGTCCACGCTGGTGGTCACCAGGCCCAGATGGCTCAGGGTGCGAACGCCGGTGGCGGACCCGCGGGGCAGCGACCGGACCAGGTGCGTGCCGGCCTGGGCGCCAGCGGCTCCGGCCAGCGACACGATGACCGGGAACGCGGCCACCGTGGTCCACCTGGGTGATCGCCTCGGGCGCCACCTTCGTCACGCCGTCGGTGGTGGCCGCGGCACCCGACGCGCCCGACGTGCCCGACGCCGGCGTCGCCACCGCCATCGGTGCGGCGACAAGGCCGACGATCAGGGCCATGACGCTCGCCACCAGCAGCGCCATCGAGGCCACCGGGGTGACCCGCGGCGAGGTGATCAGCTTTCGGGACATGAGGACTCGCGGGGCCGACCGATGGGTGCAGGCCGATGCTAGGGCTTGTCCCCGCGCCGGAACGGTCGCATCACCCGGCCGAGGCGGTCGTACAGGGCGATGAACCGCGCCGACATGCTCACCTCCAGCTCGATCAGCGCCTCCAGACGCTCCCCCAGGCGGTCGAGGCGGGCGCCCAGATCGGCGAGGCGGTCGTCGGTGGCGTGGGCCGCCACCCGGGCGTCATGGCGCACCACCTCAGTGGCGTCCGCGGCGATCAGCGCGGCCAGCAGCGCGGCCAGGTCGTCGGGCGCACGCTCGGTCGCCGTCGTCGGATCCGCCGGCTGGGGTCGCGGCCCGGTCGCCGGCGGACCGAGGTGGCGGGCCACCACCAGGTGTCGGTAGAACGGGCCGACGTCGGCCCGGCCGGCCAGCGCCTCGTTGTACCAGACGTCGTAGCCCTCGCTGAGGGCACGCAGATCGGGCCTGGCCTCCAACTGGAAGCGCAGCACCATCATCAACAACCAGTCCCACAAGTTGCCGTTGCCGGCGGTGGCCACCGAGGCCCCACCGGCCTCCAAGGTCGACACCGTGGCCGACAAGGAGGGCAGACCGTTGGCCCGGTGCTCCTCGAGCTGGGGCTGGGGCGCTTCGGCGCTGAACAGCGCGTAGCGGCGGGCCAGTTCCTCACAACCGGCCACCCCGACGGTGTCGAAGGGCGCGGCCACGACCACCAGATCGCGAGACACCCGGGTCAGCTCGGCCAGGAACTCGTCGCGGCCTTCGGGCGCCACATGTTCGAGCACATCGCTGCTCACCACCGCGTCGAAGGCACCGGTGGGGAAGGGCAGCCGGGTGCCGTCGGCCTTCACGACCACCGTGGCCGGCAGTGGGTCCGCGCCAGGTCGACATCCAGCCCCACCACCTCCAGGCCCGGATCGAACAGCTGGAGGTACCCGGCGCTGTCGCCCACGTCCAGCACCCGCTGGGGTCCGTCGCCCAGGCAAGCCCGAACCGCCCCGACGATGGCGGCGTAGCGCCCGTAGCGGTCGAAGGACGTCCAGGTGGCCTGGGGAAAGCTGATCCCCGCCGGTCGCGGGTGGGCGCTCATGCAGAACAACGGAGGTGGACCGACATGGTGGCTGGGAGCGTACTGCGGGCCCGTGGTCCCGGTCGACGCGATGCCCGGCGCCGTTCGGGCCCGTTGCTAGGGTTCCTCGATGACGGCGAGCCGGGCCCGACTGGGATGGATGTACTCGTGGCCCGGTGCTGATCGCACTCTTCTTCATCCCCGCCGCGGCCTGGGCCATCTCCAACCCCATGTTCGCCGTGCCCGACGAGACGTCGCACGTGACCAAGGCGGTGGCCACCTGGGACGGCCAGCTCGAGGGTCGAGTCACGCTGCCCGGCACGGGCCTGCGCACCTATCGCCTCCCGGCCTACTGGTCGCCCATCCAACCCTGCTTCGCCTTCCAGCCCGACACCCGGCCCAACCAGTGCCCGCCCTTCCTGCAGGGCAGCCACCGGGTGACCGACGTGAGCACGCCGTCGGGCACCGATCCCCTGCTGTACTTCCTGCTGGTGGGCTGGCCGTCACGGCTGTTCCCCGACACCTTCGGCGTCTACGTGATGCGCCTGGTCAGCGCCTTGTGCTGCGCGGTGTTCCTGGCCGCCGCGGTCAAAGCGCTCAGCCAGGCGGTGCGACCCAGTCTGGCCGTGGCCGGCGTGCTGGTGGCGGTGACGCCCATGACCCAGTTCCTGGCCGGCTCGGTGAACGCAAGCGGCTTCGAGACCGCCACGGCCATAGCCCTGTGGTCCCATGTCCTGGCCATGGCCCGGCGCGCCGAGTTCGGGGTGAGCGCAATCCCCCGCAAGCTGCTGGTCGGCCTGTTCGTGTCGGGCTCGGCCATGGCCCTGACCCGACCGTTGTCAGGGCCCTTCGTAGGGCTGATCGTCATCCTGGCCCTGCTGTCCACCGGTTGGGCCACCCTGATCGCCCTGGCCCGCAACCGTCGGGTGCAGCTGACCATCGCCGCCCTGGGAGTGATGTGTGTGATCGCCGTGGCCATGGTCTACGCCACCGGGGTCGCCACCGGCGTGGCCAGCGGCAACATCCGCGGCGGGTCCGCCTTCCCGCCCGGCACCGACCACTGGACCTTCGTGCTGGGCGCCACCCCGGGCTACATCCAGCAGATGATCGGCCAGTTCGGCTGGCTGGACGTGCCCCCCAGCAACCTCACCCTCTACGTGTGGCTGGGCCTGCTGTTCGCCCTGATGGCCGGATCGGTGATGATGGCCAAGCTGCGTCAGAACCTGGCCCTGGCCCTGACCGTGATCGCCAGCATCGCCATCCCGGTGTTCCTGCAGGCGCCACTGAAGGGATCCGCCAGCCTCATCTGGCAGGGTCGCTACCTCCTGCCGGTGGCCGCCGGCATCCCGCTACTGGCCCTGGTCAACCTCGATCGTGGGGCCGGGCTGGTCCCGGGCCTGGTGCGGCGCCTGAGCCTGGTCATGGCGGCCACCGTGGGCGTGCTCGGCGCGCACGCGCTGCTACTGGAACCTGCACCGCTACACGGTGGGCCGGTCCAGTCGGACGCTGAACATCCTGCTCGGGAAGTGGCAGCCTCCGGCTGGGTCCGCCGTGTGGATGATCGTGATGGTGCTGGTGGCCGGCCTGGGGGTGGCCGTGGCGGCCGCCGCGCCCGACACCTCACCGCTGCCCGATGGGGAGGCCGACGAAGTCCAGGCCGATTCCACCCCGGCTGGGTCGGTCCCGGCGGCGACCTGACCGAGGCGCCGGTGACCGGCGGGCGCGCCCGTATCTCCTACGATGCCGACGTGCCCCCCGAGTCCGCCGAATCAGCCGGGTCAGCCGGGTCAGCCGGGTCACCGGCGGGACGCGGGCCGGGCCCCGGCCACGCCCGCTCGGCGCTCGAGCTGCTGGCCGCGGGCCCCAGCACCGACGAGCACGGCTACGTGCAGCTCCAGACCATCCCCTATCGGGGACATCACCTGCTGGCCCAGGCCGTACTCGACGTCACCGACCCGGGCGACCGGGTGTTCGAGGGCGGCGTGTCGTCGGGATACTTCGCGGCCGTGCTGGTGGACGCCGGGCTGCGGGTGGACGGCCACGAGCTCGACCCGGCCGCGGCCGAGGAGGCCCGGCGGGTGTGCGAGCACGTCTACGTGGGCGACCTGAGCACCTTCGACCCGGCCACGCTCCCCCACGACTACGAGGTGCTCCTGTTCGGCGACACCCTCGAGCACCTCCCCGACCCGCCCGCCGTGCTCGCCCGCCTGCGCACCCGCCTGAGCCCGGGCGGGCACCTGGTGCTGAGCATCCCCAACGTGGCCAACTGGGTCATGCGCCTGCGGCTGCTGGCCGGCCACTTCGACTACACCGACCGAGGCCTGCTGGATCGCACCCACCTGCGCTTCTACACGCGTCGCACCCTGACCCAGATGCTGGCCCAGGCCGGCTTCGAGGTCACCCGGCTGGTGGCCACCGTGCCGGTACCGGCCCTGCGCCAGCAGGGCCCGGCCCGTCTCGCGGATCGGGTGGGCAACGCCTGGCCCTCGCTGTTCGCCTACACCTTCGTGGTCACGGCTCGAGTGGCAGATCGCTCATAGCCTCCAGCACCCCCTCCGACGAGGCCACCGCACCCGACCGTGACTGAAGTCGCAGCTCCACGGCCATGGCCACGATGGAGGCCAGGGCCCCGGCCAGGAAGGCGTTCTCCACCCGGGCCACCGGGTCGGAACCGAACGGGATCAACACCAACATGACCGCGCAACCGATCCCCCACCCCACGGCCACCCGACGCAGGCCGCCCAGGGCGATCAGGGCCTGGGCCACGGCGGTGGCCACCACGTAGGCCCCGCAGGCCGCGGCCAGCACCCCCACCGTGCGATCGCTGATGTCGTAGCGGGGTCCGAACACCGCGGTCATCAGCTGCGAACCGACGGTGAAGCCCACGACGGTGGCCGCCACGGCCAGGGCGGCCACGATCAGCACCAGCCGACGCAGACCCCGGCGGAACTCCTCGTAGCGGGCCTCGGCCACCAGCCCCGACAGCTTGGGGAGCAGCGCGGCCTGGATGGCCTGGAACAGGAAGAAGGGCAGTCGGGCCACCACCAGGGCGGCGGTGAACTGGCCCACCTCGGTGCGCTCGGCCGGCGTGGACAACAGCTGCACCAGCACCGCCGGTCCGTTGATCAGCGCCAGGGCCAGCACCGCGGCCACCAGCAGCGCCCCCAGGGCGGAGGAGATCTCGGCCCAGGGCACCTCGGGGCCGGGCTTGGCCAGGTCCCGTTGCCCCCAGACCAGCACGATCGCCATGACGATCGGGCACAGGCCCAGCGTCAGGCCATAGGGCCCGGCGGTGCGCATGCCCACCGCCACCAGCCCCAGGCAGATGGCCAGGCGCAGCACGGCTTCGCCGCCCAGGTAGGTGCCATAGCGGCCGAAGCGCCCGTTCCCGGAGAAAACCCCCTCGACCAGGTTGGCCACCAGGTACCCGAGGATGCCCAGGACCAGGCCGACCACCAGCAGCGGCTCCCCCCGGAACACCCGCCGGCTCAGCACCGGCTCCAGCACGAGCACCCCGGCGATGAGCACCGCGGCCAGGCCCAGGCCCAGCAGCAGCGCCCGGCGGATGACGGGACCACCTCCCAGGCCACCCAGCCGCCGGGTCACCAGCTGCCGGCTGACCTCCTGTTCGAGTGGCAGGAAGAAGCCCCCGCCGAACAGGAAGACGAGGGCGGACAGCACCGCAAGGCCGCCGTACTCGGCCGGCCCCAGCACCCGGGCGGCCACCACCAGGAAGGCGTAGGCGGCCACCCCGGTGACCACCAGGCCAACCCCGACGGCAACGGTGCCCTCCGGGAACGGGTTGCGCTCGCGCAGCCCGCCCACGATCGGCAGGCGCGCCACGCGGCTCACACCTTCGTGGCGGTGAGGCCGGCTCGATCGACGATGGCGCTGAGCTCGCCCACCCGCTCGACCGGCACCAGGGCATGGTTCCAACCCTCGGGATCGAAGCGGATGGCGTCGCCGATCACCGCTTCGCCCGCGCTCAGGCGGCAGTCGGTGTAGCCCACCTGGTCGGCCACCGCCTCGATGGCCTCCACCTTCGACCCCGGGAGCACCTCGAAGAAGACGACGGGTCGGGCCTGCTCGAGCAGCCGGGTGGCGCCGGCCATCACCGCGTGCTCGTGGCCCTCCACGTCCACCTTCACCACCGAGACCGGGAGCGATCCGTTGCTGGCCCAGTGGGTGTCGAGCGTGGTCACCGGCACGACCAGCACCTCGGCATGGTGCTCTTTGAACCCGGCGTTGAGCGATGCGCTGGTCTCGATGACCTCACCGGTGGGTGGGGGACGTACAACTCGGCCTGCCCGTCGGCGTCGCCCACCGCCGAGGCCACCAGCCGGATGTGGCGAGGATGCCCGTTGAGGGCCAGGTTGGCCTCGAACCGCCGGATCACCGCCGGCAAGGGCTCGAAGGCGTGCACGGGGCGTCCGGGAGCGGTTCGGGCGGCCAGCAGGGAGTAGAAGCCGGTGTTGGCCCCCACGTCGAAGACCGCTCCCGAGGTGGCGGCCACGGCCAAGTGGAACACGCTGGGCAGGGGCCGTTCGAACCCGTACCAGCCGCCGAAGGCAAAGGCCTGCGCCACCTGGTCCTGGCCGCCGGCCCGGTACATCTTGACCCGGCGGGCCCGCAGGTCGTGTCGTAGGGCGGGAAGCGTGATGGCGGTGACATCGTGGTCGCTGGCCACCAGGTCGAACTTGTCGGCCAGGGTGAAGGCGCCCAGGCGCTCGGCGGTGCGCGACATCCAGGGCTGGCGGGCCACGGCTCGCAGCAGGTCGCGGGCCAGCTCGGAGGGGGACATCCGTCCAACGTTAGCGGCGAGCCTGCCACCGTTCGGCGAGCATCACCGGGGCCAGGCGCAGGTAGCCGGCATAGGCCGACAGGCGGAGCCGCACGGTGGCGGTGTCGACCGGGCGCTGATCGACCAGCGGCCCGATCACGTCCCGACGGGCGTAGCTGAGGGTCGACAGCGGATGGCGGAGCACGGCGCGGGCGGCCACCCCGAGCGGCGCGTCCTTGGTCAGGTACAGGAGTCGGTTGCGCTCGACGTGCCAACGCAGCAACGAGCTGGCCACCCCGGAGCTGGCCGCGTGGCGATGGCGCACCACCGAGTTGGGCACGAAGCCGTAGCGCCACCCCCGGGCTCGTCCCCGGGCCGAGAGGTCGGTGTCTTCGTAGTAGAGGAAGAAGCGCTCGTCGAAGAGCCCCACGTCGGCCAGGTAGGACGGGCGCAGCAGCACCGCGCCCACCGGACCAGGCGGCCAGGTCGGTCGGGCGGTCGAACTGGCCCTGGTCACGCTGGTGGACGCCGCGGTCCGCGGCGCTGCCGTCGGCCAGCAGCTCGCCGCCGACGCTGTTGATCACGTCGAACGGCGTGCCCCCAAGGGGCACGTCGACCCAGCGTGGCTCGAGGGTCAGATCCAGCTCGACGGCCCCGTCGGCGCCGGCCAACCTCACCCGCTTGGGCTCCTCGGTGGCCACCCGCAGCTCGACGTGGGCCGGCGCCCGCTCGGCGGTGGGATCGACCGGCACCCGCACCACCGCCCACGGAGCGGTCCACTCCACCCGCTCGTCGCCCTCGATGGTCGGGCCCAGGCCTCCCGAAGCCAGGTGCACGCCAGCCCACACGTCGGCGCCGTCCACCCGAGCCCCGCACAGCTGGACACCGAAGCGGCGCGGGTCCCAACGGCGCACCGAGGCCAGGGTCTCGATGTGGGTCTCCACGAATCGGGGCTCGAACAGGATCTTGGCCTGCACGGCCCCCAGCCCGTCGTCGGCGGCCAGGGCGGCCACCAACGGATCCAGCCAGCCGGGTTCCACGAAAGCGTCGTTGTTGACCAGGGCCACGTAGTCGATGCCGTCCAGGTCCCCCAGGGCGTCGTTGTTGGCGCCGAACCCGCGGTTCTCGCCGGTGCGGCGCACCTCGACCTCGGGGTGAGCGGCCTCTACCGCCGCCACGCTGGTGTCGGTGGAACCGTTGTCGACCACCACGATATGCACCGTGGCGTCGGTGTCGGTGGCGGCCAGGGCGTCCACGGCCCGGACCAGGTCGTCGCCGCCCTCGTAGTTGAGCACGACCACCCGGACAACGGTCATCGCCGGAGCCCGGTCACGTGTCGATCAACCGCGGCACCAGCCGAGCCAGCGGCTCGCGGAAGTCGGGGGCCAGGGCCATCCCGGCCAGGCGCAGAGCGGCGTTGTCGAGCACCGAGTTGGCCGGCCGGGGGGCCGGTCGCGGCGGCTGCAGCTCGGCGGTGGTGATGGGTTGCACCCGATCGGGATCCCATCCGGCGGCGGCCAGCACCTCCCGGGCGAACTCGTACCAGCTCACCGCGCCCTGATTGGTGACGTGGAACAGGCCCGAGCGGCGCTCGACCACCAGACGGCGCACCACCGCGGCCAGGTCGTCGGCGAAGGTCGGATGCCCACGCTGGTCGTCCACGAAGCTGAGCGTGTCGTGCTCGCCGGCCAGGCGCAGGATGGTCTTGACCATGTTGGCGCCGTGGAACCCGCACACCCACGAGGTGCGCACCACGGTGTGCTCGGGACCCAGCTCCAGCTCGCCGCCCCGCTTGGAGCGCCCGTACATCGACACCGGGCTGGTGGGGTCCCACTCCACGTACGGCTCGGGTCGGGTGCCGTCGAACACGTAGTCGGTTGACAGCTGGCAGATCCTGGCCCCCACCAGGCGGGCGCCCTCGGCCAGGTAGCGCACGGCCAGGGCGTTGATGGCCCAGGCCCGGTCGGGATCGCCCTCGTTGGCGTCCACCGCCGTCCAGGCCGCGCTGTTGACGATGGCGTCGGGGGCGACGGTGGTGACCAGCCCGAGCACGGCGTCGCGGTCGGCCACGTCGAGCTGACGGTGGTCCACGGCCACCACGTCGTGCTCGCGGAACACCTCGACCAGCTCGCGACCCACCTGGCCTCCGGCCCCAGTGATGAGCACCCGCATCAGGCGTCGTTCCTCTCGATCGGTCGGCTCATCGAGCCCGGAGCGGTTCCCACCACCAACGGTTGTCGCGGTACCAGCCCACCGTGGCCTCCAGGGCCTCGTCCAGGGAGCGCTGGCGACGCCAGCCCAGGGCGGTGATCTTGGCGATGTCCACCGAGTAGCGCCGATCGTGGCCCAGCCGGTCGGCCACATAGGTCACCATCTCTTCGCCATGGCCCAGCAACGCCAGCAGCTTGTCCACCAGCACCCGGTTGGGGGTCTCGTTGCCGGCACCGATGTTGTACACCTGGCCCGCCTCGCCTCGGGTCAGGACCAGATGCACCGCGGCGCAGTGGTCGTCCACGTACAGCCAGTCGCGCTCGTTGCCCCCGTCGCCGTAGAGCGGGATGGGCTGGCCGTCGAGCAGGTTGGTGGTGAACAGCGGGATGGCCTTCTCCGGGTACTGATAGGGCCCGAAGTTGTTGGTGCAGCGGGTGACGGTCACGGGGGTGCCGTAGGTGGAGAAGTAGGACAGGGCGATCAGGTCCGATCCGGCCTTGGAGGCCGAATAGGGCGAGCGCGGCTCCAGCGGATCGGCCTCCGTGGACGAACCGACCTCGACCGAGCCGTACACCTCGTCGGTGCCGATGTGGATCACCCGGTCGATGTCCAGGCGCCGCGCCGTGTCCACGACCACGTTGGTGCCGAAGCAGTTGGCGTGCACGAAGTCGTCGGGGCCCACGATCGAGCGGTCGACGTGGCTCTCGGCCGCGAAGTGGACCACCGCGTCGTGACCGGCCATGGCCTCGTCCAAGGGGCCACGGTCGGCGATGTTGCCCTGGACGAACCGGTACCGCGGGCTGTCGTCGACGTCGCGCAGGGTGGACAGGTTGCCGGCGTAGGTCAGCGCGTCGTACACGGTGACCTCGTCGTCGGTGTTGGCCAGGACCCAGCGCACGTAGTTGGACCCGATGAACCCGGCTCCGCCGGTGACGAACTGCTTCATGCGGGGCGCTCCGGGGTCAGGGCCGCAGGCCGAAGTGCGGCTGCCACTGCGGCTCGATCTCGGCCCGCAGCGGGTTCTGCTGGTCGCGTGCGGACAGGATCGGATCGGCCACGCCCCAGTCGGTCTGCACGGCGGGATCGTTCCACGCCACCCCCCGCTCGTCGGTGGGGTTGTAGTAGCTGTCGACCAGGTAGGTGATGGTCATGTCGGTGAGCGCCGCGAACCCGTGCGCCACCCCGGGCGGGATGAAGATGCCCTGGTGGGAATGGGTGCCGTCGGGACGGCGGCCCAAGTCGACGGTCAGGGTGGCCGCATCGGTGGGCGAGCCGGACCGCAGATCGTGCAGCACCACCCGGGCCGTCCCATAGGGCACGTACCAGTAGTCGGCCTGGTGCAGGTGGTAGTGGAGCCCGACGATGGCGCCGGCCTGGCGGTCGCCGCGGTTGCCCTGGATCATCTCGCGGCCCTGGGGGAACCACTCGCGCCGATAGGTCTCGACGAAGTACCCGCGCTCGTCGCCGTGGATGTCGGGATCGACCAGGTAGATGCCGGCGATGACTTCGGACTCGGTGACAGTAGCCATGGTCGGCCGAGGTTAGTCGACCCCGATCGCCCTCCCGCCTACTCCAACTCGACGCTGGAGTGGTCGCCCAACATCAGGCGGATGGCCCGAGGGCGCACCGTCGAACGGCGCACCTCCACATGGCGCCCGATGAGCGAATCGGTGAGGCGGGGGACGTCGATGATCCGGCTGTGGTCGAGAACGACCGAGTGCTCCACCTCGGAGTCGATGATCTCGCAGTCGGCGGCCACGGCCGTGAACGGGCCCACGTAGGCGTTGACCAGCCGGGTCCGGGCCCCGATCACCGCTGGACCCCGCACCCGAGCGCCGATCAGCTCCGCGCCCGCCTCGATGACCACCCGGCCATCCACGTCGGAGGCGTCGTCGACCTTGCCGTCGACGCGGGGCTCGAGCGTCTCGAGCACGCGGCGGTTGCTCTCCAGCAGTGGGTCCTTCTTGCCGGTGTCGAGCCACCAGCCCTGCACCACCTCGTGGCGCACCGGTCGACCCGAGTCGATCAGCCACTGGATGGCATCGGTGATCTCCAACTCTCCCCGGGCCGACGGCTCGATGGCCTCGACCGCCTCGTGGATGGCGGAGGTGAACAGGTACACCCCGACCAGGGCCAGGTCCGAGGGGGGGACCTCGGGCTTCTCCACCAGACGCACGACATGACCCACCTCGTCGACCTCGGCCACCCCGAAGCGGTGCGGGTCGGGCACGGGACAGAGCAGGATCTGGGCCACCGGGGCCTCCGGCGCGCCGGCCAACGTGGGCTCGGCCGCGGCCTGCTGGGCCGAGAGGAAGTGCCCGATGAAGCCGTCGAGGCCCTGTTGGAGCATGTTGTCACCCAGATACATGACGAAATCGTCGTCGCCCAGAAACTCTCGGGCGATCAGGACGCAGTGCGCCAGACCGAGCGGCGCGTCCTGCGGGAGGTACGTGACATGCACACCCCAGGCGGAGCCGTCGCCCACCGCGGCCATGATCTCGGCGCGCGTGTCGCCGACGACGATGCCGATGTCGGTGATGCCGGCGGCCGCCATGTGCTCGATCACGTAGAACAGGATGGGCTTGTTTGCCACTGGTACGAGCTGCTTGGCGCTCGTATGGGTGATGGGGCGCAGGCGCGTACCGGCGCCACCAGAGGTGATCAGGCCTTTCATGGTCTGTGTCTACCACTGCCTTCAGGTCCCCACCCCGACGTGCCGAGAGGTAGAACCATGCTCGGTGTCGGTCGCTCCCGCCCCACCGGTCGCGACGGTCGGACCGATCGCCGGGCCCGGGCCCTGCCCACCCTCGTCCTCACCCTGGTGGTGCTGGCCGGTCTGTTGGCCGGCCCGGCCGGCGCGCTCGACCCCGCCCCGCCGCCCGCGCCCCCGTCCCCGACCCCGCCCGCACCCTCGCTCCTGCCGGCGCTCAGCCTGGCCCCGGACGCGATCAGCAACGTGACCGGACCCGACCTCTCGGCCTGGAACCACCCGTCGGGCGCGGCCATCAACTGGGGCCAGGTGGCGGCCTCCGGCCAGAGCTTCGCCATCATCAAGGCCACCGAGGGCCCGAGCGTGGCCGGCGGATCGCCCTACACCAATCCGTGGTTCTCCTCGGACTGGTCCGGCGCCGGCGCAGTGGGCCTGTTCCGCGGCGCCTACCACTTCGCCCGCCCCGCCCTGCCGCTGACCACTGCCGCGGTGCAGGCCAGCACCTACGTGGCGGTGGCCGGCACCATGAGCGGCATCCACGATCTGGCCCCGGTGCTCGACCTGGAGGTCACGGGCGGCTTGTCCCCGTCCAACCTGATCGCCTGGACCTCCACCTGGTTGAGCACGGTGCACAACCTGACCGGCCGCGTGCCCATGGTGTACACGAGCCCGAACTTCTGGGCCACGGCCATGGCCGGCACCACCAGCCTGTCGGGGCTACCGACTGTGGGTCGCCTCCTGGACGACGGCCTCGAGCCCGACACAGGTGGCCGGATGGGGTACCCGCTGGAACTTCTGGCAGTACACCGACGCCGGGTCCATCCCCGGCATCACCGGCGGCGTGGACGTCAGCCGGTTCAACGGCACCCAGGTCGGTCTCCAGACCATGGCCGGATCCGAGGTGGCCACCACCGGCCCCGTGCTCTACCTGCGCAACTCGATCAGCACCGGGGTGGCCAACGCGTCCTACCGCTTCGGTACGCCCCCGGGGGGCACGACCCTCATGTGCGACTGGGACGGCAACGGCACCGACACGCCCGGCGTGTTCGTCAACGGGTTGTGGTGGATCACCAACTCCACCACCGGCTCATTCGCCCAGAGCGTCTTCGGCTACGGCCAGGTCGGTGACATCCCGGTGTGCGGCGACTGGGACGGCAACGGCACCGACACGCCCGGCGTGGTGCGGGGCGGTGTGTGGTACCTGACCAACACGCTGGGCAGCCCGTTCGCCGACGTGCACTTCGGGTACGGCAACGGCAACGGTGACACGCCGGTAGTGGGTGACTGGGACGGCAACGGCACCGACACGCCCGGCGTGGTGCGGGGCGGCATGTGGTATCTCACCAACTCGTTGGGGACGGGACTGGCCGACAGCTCCTTCGGGTACGGCAACCCGAGCGACATCCCCATCGTCGGCGACTGGAACCACAACGGGCGCGACACCCCCGGCGTGGTGCGGGCCGGCATCTGGTACGTGGTCAGCACCCTGGCCGATCCCTACGCGGACGCCAGCTTCGCCTACGGCAACCCCGGCGACGTTCCCCTCACCGGACGGTGGGCGATCGGCCAGCCCCCATCCATCGCGATCGCCCGCTGATCCGACGGCGGCTCCAGCACCGGCCGGGTCAGGAGCGGACCACCCCGACGGTGGACGACGCAGCCGGGCTCCAGTGCCCGACCTCGGGGGTGTCGCCCGCGCTGCCATAGAAGAACGACACGTCGGCGAAGGGCTGGCCCGCGGTGTTGACCAGGAACCAGGCGCCGGACCGGACGATGCCCGGGGTGTCGCGGCCGTCGCCGTTCCAATCCCCCACCACCGGCTTGTCGGTCGGGATGCCGTAGCCGAAGTTCAGATCGGCGATGGGCTTGTTCAACGAGTTCACCAGGTACCAGTGGCCGGCCCGGTAGACGCCCGGGGTATCGGTCCCGTTGCCGTCCCAGTCGCCCACCACGGGGATGTCCCCGGCACCGACCCCGTACCCGAAGTGCACGTCGGCGAACGGGCTGCCCACGTTGTTGTTGAGGAACCAGACGCCGTTGCGCACGATGCCGGGGGTGTCGGTGCCGTTGCCGTCCCAGTCGCCGCACACCGGGATGTCGCCGACCTGGCCGTAGCCGAACACCATCTGGGGGCCACCCCCGTCGGTGGAGTTGGTCACGTACCAGGTGCCGTTGACGAACACACCGGGGGTGTCGGTGCCGTTGCCGTCCCAGTCGCACATGAGCGTGGTGCCGGTGTTCGGGGCGATGAAGGTGTAGCTCCTGTCGGCCACCCCCGACGACAGCGAGTTGCGCAGGAACAGCTGTGGCCCGCACGTGCCCACATGGGTGACGGTGTCGCACAGCTGGGCCGAGGTGGACCAGACCAGTCCGGTGCGGGCGTTGCTGCCCACGGTGAGAGCGGCGGAGATGTTGTATGGGTAGCCGGTGTCTGCGCTGAGCCACACCCGGTACTCGGTGCCGCCCAGCACATAGTCGTAGAAGGGAGCCGAGATCGGCGTGGGACCGAACCCGGGCATGGCGAAGGCGTTGTCGCCCTGGGCCGACGAAGGGTCGATGCGCCAACAGGCCAGCGTGCCGTCACCGCCCACCGAGCAGGTCTTGGGCGTCATGCCGCCGGTGCGGGTCACCGCCGGGTCGGTGTTCACGTGCAGGGTGCTGGGGTCGTAGATGGCCTGGTAGATGGACTCGCACACCCCCGAGCCGCAGCCGCCCCAAGGCGCCCAGGCCTTGGCCCGGCGGGCCGTGTCGTTGCCGGCGTCGGTCGTGTCGTTGCACCACCGGGTGGCCATCACCGCGGCGGCGGTGGCCGAGGCGGTGTCGGTGGACATCTCCTGGGCGGTGGACATGGGCCAGCCACCGGCCGAGTCGAACTGCCAGGCGCCCACGCCCGGGTTCCAGAACGCACGCGAATAGGGGGTGGACGGATTGCCCCCCACGTACAAGTTGGCGTTGCCCGGGTTGACCCCGACCGTGTCATAGCGCGGACAGCGTCATGGGTGAAGGTGACAGCGAGCCCGTCGCGCCGGTCTCGGGGTAGGTCGGTGCCAGCACCATGGCCGCCAGCTGGTTCTGGGTGAGCCCGGCACATCTGGTCTGCGCCCCGGCCGAGGCCAGCACGTCGGCCAGGGGCTGCTGGCCGAAGGTGTAGGTGGCGGTCGCCGGGGTGGTCACCTGCGCCGAGCCCGGCGCGGGCGGGGGCCGCCGCGCCGAACGCGCCGGGCCGGTTCGAGTCCGCCACGGCCTGGGCGGCGCTCAGGCCCGTTGTGGTGGTCGCCCCGACGGAGGCCGGACCGACCAGGCCACCGGTCACCGACAGCAGCACCACGGACACGACGGCGACAACGCTTCGGCGGGTCATATGGATGTCCGAGGCTAGCAACGGCTCCTGGGTTGGCCGTGCACCCGGGTCACATCTCGGTGGGCAGGTCGGCGAGCGCGTCGGCCAGCTCGATGGCGTGCATGCCCCGGTGTCGGCGCAGACCCCACCACAGGCAGACGAGCATCCAGACGAAGGCGAACACGGAGGCGCTGAGCAGGCCGATCTCCACCCGCTGGAAGAGCTGGGTCCCCAACAGGGTCACGCCGACGAACACGAGCAGGGCGCAGAACCAGCCGATGGCCATGCGGCTGTGGGCGTAGAGGGCCACCAGTCCCTGATCGATGCAGATGGTGGCCATGATGATGATGTAGGACAGGGCCAGCACGGCCAGATCCCAACGGGTCAGCGCCGACTGCGTGCCGAAGACCAGGTGGATCACGGTCGGGCCCAGCGCGGCGGCGGCCACCACCGCGATCATGCCCAGACCCAGGATGGCCAGCACCAGGCGGCGCAGCCCGGTGGTGAACTCCTGAAGGTGGCCGGTCTCGGCCTGGCGGGACAACTTGGGCAGCAGCGAGGCCAGGATGGCCTGGAACAGGAACAGTGGGATGCGGGCGGTCTGGAGGCCGTTGAGGAACTGGCCGGCGGCGGCCTGCTGGCTGGAGGTGGCCAGGCGGCCCACCGCGATGGTGCCACCCTGCACCACCATGGAGATCGACGAGGTGCCCAGCAGCAGCCAGCCCAGGTTCTGGGTCAACTCCCCCCAGGGTGCCTCCGGGCCGGGCTCGAGCAGCCCCTTCTGGCGCCACAGCGCGCCGAAGACCGCCAGGAACGGGGTGATGGCCATGATCACCCCCCACGGTCCGGCGGCCATCACCCCCAGTGCCCCCAGGGCCGCGGCCAATAGCACTCGGATCAGCCCGTCCACGCTGAAGAACGCCCCGTAGCGACCGAAGCGGTGGTGCGACGACAGGGTGCCCCGGGTGAGGTGGCCCACGCAGAAGCCGCCCAGCCCGATGATCAGGGCGAAGGTCAGCATCTGGTTGTCGTGGAACAGCCGTTGGAAGGCGCCCTGGGTGGCGGCCACCGCGATCACCACGGCCACGAGCAACCAGAAGGACCCGCCGATGACCACGGCCCGTCGGATCACCGGCCCCGAACCCACCCCCTTGGCCCGCCGCGCCGAGCACGCCCGGGCCACCTCCTGCTCGAGGGGTTGCATGATGCCGTTCCCGATGGCGTACAGGACGGCCCAGAAGGCGCTGACCGCGCTGTAGGTGGCGGCGGCCAGCGTGCGCGACGCGATGCCGAAGAAGGCATAGGTGGCCGCGCCGTTGATCACCAGGCCGACGGCGACGGGCACCGCCCCGTCGGGCAGCGGGTTCTGTTGGGCGAGGCGGCGGATCAGCGAGCGGATGCGAGCGAATCTAGGCCGGTGCCTGGAGGGGATGCGGCATGCACAGCCCGTCCAGCTCGGCCACCACGATGCGATCGCGGTTGGCCCAGGTCACCTCGTTGGCGGGGTCGATCTGCACCTTGTAGGTGCGGAAGCTCTGCTCGAGGGCGTCGTAGGCCAGCAGGCGACCGATGAGGGGATCTCCCAGGTCCAACAGGAGCTTGATGGCCTCCAGGGCCTGGATGGAACCGATGATGCCGGGCAGCACACCCAGGACGCCGGCCTCGGCGCACGATGGCGCCATCTCAGCGGGGGGCGGCTCGGGCACCATGTCGCGGTAGGTCGGCCCGCGGCGGGGATCGAACACGGTGACCATGCCGTCGAAGCGGAAGATCGAGCCGTGCACCACCGGGATGCCCAACTTCACCGAGGCGTCGTTGACCAGGTACCGGGTGGGGAAGTTGTCGGTGCCGTCGACCACCAGGTCGAAGTCGGCGAGGATGGACATCACGTTGTCGGCGCCCAGGCGCAGGTCGTAGGTGACCACGTCGACGTCGGGGTTGAGGGCGGTCAGGGTCTTCTTGGCCGAGTCGACCTTGCGATCACCGATGCGGTCCACGTTGTGCAGGATCTGGCGCTGGAGGTTCGAGTCGTCCACCACGTCCATGTCGATGATGCCGATGGTGCCCACGCCGGCGGCGGCCAGGTACAACGCGGCCGGTGAACCCAGGCCACCCGCGCCCAGCAACAGGACCTTGGCGTCGAGCAGCTTGAGCTGGCCTTCCTCACCCACCTCGGGCAGCAGCAGGTGGCGCTGGTAGCGGTTGCGCTGCTCGGGGCTCAGGGTGCGCGGCGTCCGCCACTCGCGCCCCTCGTCCTTCCACTTGTTGAAGCCCCCGGCCACCGACACCACGTCGGAGTAGCCGAGCTCGCTCAACGTCTTGGCCGCGAAGGCCGAACGCACGCCGCCGGCGCACACCACCAGCAAGGGGGTGTCGTGATCCGGCACGCGGCCCTCGATGTTGGACTCGAGGTTGCCCCGGGGGATGTGGACGCTACCGGGGATGGCCCCCTGTTCGAACTCGTCGGGTTCACGTACGTCGAGCACCACCGTGCCCGGTGCCTGGCGCAACTCCTCGGTGGTGGCGGTGTCCACCTCACGGATCTCGGCTTTGGTCTGCTTGAGCAGGTCTCGGAAGGTGGCCATCTCTACCTCAGTTCGGTTCCGCGGCGCCTCAAAGGCTACCTGATCGGTCAACAATCAACCCAACCCGGTCATTCCCCGACCTTCCGTCAGGCTCCGATGATGGCCGGGAGCACCTGGGAGATCGAGCCGCGGACCACGACATCGGCCAGGTCGTCCATCTCGGTGGGCTCGGCGTTCACGATGACCACCGACGCCCCGGCCTGGCGGGCCGTGGGCACCATGGCCGCCACCGGGTACACGCTCAGGGTCGAGCCGATGGCCAGGAGCAGGTCGCAGGAGGCGGCGGCCTCGAAGGCCCGGTCCAGATCGGCCTCGATCAGCTGCTGGCCGAAGGAGATGGTGGCCGACTTGAGCATCCCACCACAGGCCAGGCAGGCCGGATCGGCCTCGCCGGCACGGACGCGATCGAGGGTGGGCCCGCTGGGCGACCGCTGGCCGCAGTCCAGGCACACCACCTGGTGGATGGTGCCGTGGACCTCGACCACGTGTTCGGCGTCGATCCCGGCGGCCTGGTGGAGCCCGTCGATGTTCTGGGTCACCAGGGTCTGGAGCACGCCCCGACGCGCCAGCGCCACCAGGGCCCGGTGCCCCTCGTTGGGTTGGCGGGGTCGGGCCAGCCAGTCGAGGCGCCCCTGCCAGGCCAGGCGCCGGACCTCGGGATCACGCACGTAGTACTCGATGTTCGAGGTGCGCTCCGCCTTCGGGTTGGTCGTCCACAGGCCCTGGGGTCCGCGGAAGTCGCGGATGCCCGAGTCGGTCGACACCCCCGCGCCGGTGAGCACCGTGACCCGGCGCGCGGCCGACACCAGCCGAGTGGCGGCCAGCACCGCCTCGGGGTCCGCAGTCACCATGGCCGCCACCGTATCGAGCGGTCCGGAGTCGGTCGCAGTGGCGGCCGGGGCCGTCAGCGACGAACATGGCGGTGTGCCGACCCCGAACCCCATCGACCGCATGCTGGGGGCCATCGTCCCCCGCGCCGTGGGCGCCATCGACATGGACCACGTGGTGGGCGAGGTCGACATCGATCACGTGGTGGGCGAGGTCGACGTGGACAAGGTGGTGGCACGCGTCGACGTGGACGCCGTCATCGGCCGCGTGGATGTCAACGCCGTGGTCGAGCGGGTCGACATCGCGGCACTGCTCGAGCGGGTCGACATCGGCGGGCTCATCAAGCGCGTCGACCTGGACGAGGTGCTGGCCAACGTCGACCTCGACGCCCTGCTGGACCGACTGGACCTCGACGCCGTGCTCGACCGCATCGACATGGACAAGGTGCTGGCCAAGGTCGATCTGGGTCAGGTGTTGGATCGGATCGACCTCGACCCGGTGCTGGCCGACGTCGACCTCAACGCCCTGCTCGAGCGGGTGGACGTGGCCGACCTGGCCAAGCGGGCCGGGATCGACGCCATCGTGAGCGACGCCACCCGGGGCGTGATGGGCCGCATGCTCGACCTGGTCCGCCGTCAACTGGTGGCCCTCGACCTGGTGCTCATCGGGCTCGTCAACCACGTCTTCCGCCGCCCGGAGGAACAGCGTCGCATGCGCTCAGGCACCGTGACCGGCGAGCTGGCTGGCGGCATCAGCCGCCTGGTGGCCTGGGTCATCGACGCCTTCACCATCGCCACCTGCTACGGCTTCGTCGCGGCGGCGGTGGTCTACCTGGTGCAGCTGCTGACCAGCACCACCGTGCAGACGTCGGGCCACGGCTGGGAGTGGATCGCCGGCTACGGCGTCTTCGGGTTCCTCTACTACTGGATCGCGCTCTCCATCACGGGCCGCTCGATCGGCAAGGGCATCGTGGGGCTGCGGGTGGTGGGGCGCGGCGACCAGCCCATCAGTCCCGGAGCGGCGGCCCTACGCATGCTCGTCTACCCGTTCAGCTTCATCCTGGGCCTGGGTCTGGTGGGGATCGTGGTGGGCAAGCATCGCCGAGCGCTGCACGACTGGGCGGCCGGCTCCACCGTCCGCTACGACTGGGGCGACCGCCCGGCCGAGCTGCCCGCTCCGCTCACCGCCTGGCTCCAGCGGCGCACCGATTCGTCGATCCTGCTGGACCCGGCCCACACGGGTGCCGACCCGGCCGCGACGACCGCCTGATCGACGAGCTCCGGTTCGCCCGCGGCGCGTGCACCTGCGCTAGCGCGTCGCGACCCGAGCGGCCACCCCTCGGAGGTCGCCCTCCTCGTCCCACCACGGGGCCACCTGGTCGAAGCCCTGGGCGGCCAGCGTCGGGCTCAGGACCTCGTCCTGGTCGCCGCCCACCTCGAGGACCAACCAGCCACCGGGCGAGAGCCGCTCGGCGGCGGCGACCACGATCCGGCGGACCACGTCGAGCCCATCGGCGCCCCCGGCCAAGGCCAGCCGGGGCTCGTAGCGCACCACGTCGGCCGGCAGCAGGCGCAGTTCGTCGGTGGGCACGTACGGTGCCACCGCGGTCACCAGGTCGAAGCCGTCCCGGCTGCGCACCGGCTCGGCCAGGTCGCCCACCAGGGTGGGCACACCGTTGCGTCGAGCACAGGCCGCGGCCGCCGGGTCCAGGTCCACGCCCACGACACCGGCGCTGGGCACCGCCGCCTGCAGGTAGCGGGCCACCGCCCCGGCCCCGGTGCACAGGTCCAGGGCTCGACCCCGGGCCCCCAGCAGCCCGGCGGCGCGACGAGCCAGCTGCTCGGTCTGGGCCCGGGGGACATAGACGCCGGGATCGACGTGCAGCACCCGGCCACAGAACGAGATCGAGCCGGTGATCCAGGCCAGGGGTTCACCTCGTTCGCGCCGGGCCACCCGGGCCTCGATCCCGGCGCCATCGGCCACGCCCGCGACCAGGAGAGCTGCCTCCTGCGCGGGAGCCACGCATCCGGCGGCCGCCAGCCGATCGGCCACGGCCCGGAGTCTGGGATCGACGGAGGTCATCCCCTGGAGTGTGGCCCAGGCTTCGAGCAGCGTTGACGACGCAACCCCGTGATGACATGATCAAGCACGAAATAGCTCTGAAATACTCCACCCGGAGTTCGTCCGACGGCAACGAGGAGCGGGACATGCTGACCGACCAGGCCCCTGAACTGAGCTTCCCCATCGACCGCCTGACGGTCGAGGCGTGGCCCGACCCGGTGATCGACGAGCTCGGCCACGATCCCCGCTCCGCCTACGTCGAGCGGTTCTGGCTGGGCGTGCTCGGGCCCAGCACCGTGTGGCTCCTGCGGCGCCTGGCCGACCAGTTCGACAACCAGCCCGAGGGGTTCGAGCTCGACCTGCCCGAGACGGCCCGGGCCTTGGGCGTGGGCATGCGCGGCGGTCGCCACAGCCCGTTCATGCGCAGTGTCGAGCGGGTGTGCCGCTTCGGGGCGGGGCGGTGGCAGTCCCCCACCGAACTGGCCGTGCGACGCAAGCTGCCGCCCTTGACCCGGGGTCAGATCGAGCGCCTGTCCCCCACACTGCAGGCCGAGCACGGCGCCTGGACGGCCGGCCGGGCGATGACCAGCTCGACGGAGGAACCCGGCGACGTCGACGGCCTGCGCCAGCGTGCCCGCCAGCTCGCCCTGTCGCTGTTGGAGCTGGGAGAGGACCCGGCGGCCACCGAGCGCCAGCTGCACCGCTGGCGGTTCCACCCGGCCATGGCTCACGAAGCGGTGCGCTGGGCGGTCGAGGCCCACGCCGTCACCTCGTCGACCTGACGCCGCGGCTCCCTCAGCGCCGGGCCGGGCGGCGGAACGAGCGGACCAGCTCCACCAGCAGGCGGACCCCCCAACCGGTCCCCCCCTTGGACAGGTCCAGGTCGTCGCTGTCGCTCCAGGCCGTGCCCGCGATGTCGAGGTGGGCCCAGGGGATGCCGTCAGCCACGAACTCGCGCAGGAACAGCCCGGCGATGATGGTGCCCGCCTGGCCGGGACGACCGATGTTGCGCAGGTCGGCGACCTCCGAGTCGAGGTGCGAGCGGTAGTCCTCGACGAGCGGCAGCGTCCAGGTCCGCTCCCCTACCTTGTCCCCGGCCTCGGCCACCTGCTCGGCCCATCCGGCGTGGTTGGCCATGAGGCCGGCGACGGACTTGCCCAACGCCACCTCGACCGCGCCGGTCAGGGTGGCCAGGTCGACGATGGCGTCGGGCTCGGCTTCGCTGGCCATGGACAACCCGTCAGCCAGCACCAGCCGACCCTCAGCGTCGGTGTTGAGGACCTCGACCGTCTTGCCGTTGCGGATCCGCAGCACGTCACCTACCCGGGTGGCGTCCCCACCGGTCATGTTGTCGGTAGCCGGGATGTAGGCCCGGATCGCCACCTTGGGCTTGACGGCGGTGACCACCGACAGCGCCCCCAGGATGGCGGCCGCGCCCCCCATGTCGTCCTTCATGGTGGTCATGCCGGCCGCCGTCTTGATGGACAGCCCCCCCGAGTCGAAGGTGATGCCCTTGCCCACCAGGGCCAGCGATCCCCGGGCCCCGGGCGGGGTGTAGGTGATCTGGATGAACCGGGCCGGCTGGGTGGACCCCCGGTTGACCCCGAGCAGGCCACCCAGTCCGGCCTCGATGATGCCTTCGTGGGCCAGGACGGACACGTCGAAGCCCTCGCGCTCGGCGATCTCGGTGGCGGCGTCAGCCAGCTTCTCGGGGGTGAGGTCGCCGCCGGGGGTGTTGACCAGGTCGCGCGCCAGGGCCACGCCGCCGGCGATGCGCGCCCCCAGCACGAGCTGGTCTCGCAGGCGCTGGCCCCCGCCGCCGATCACCACCACCCGCTCGAGCGCGGGGGCGTCGACCTCGGGTGCCGACTTGTAGGTGGCGAAGCGGTAGGAGCCGCCCACGATTCCCTCGGCCAGGGCCGCGGCCGCGGCCGGGCGCCGGGCCGGCTCGGCGATGGCGTCGAGCAGGCGGACGGCGACGACCCGGTCGCGGCGGGCGGCCCGGGCGATGGCGCCACCCGCCCGGCGGACCACGTTCGGTCCCAGCTCGTCCGCCGGGCCCAGGCCCACCACCAGCGTGGCCGGGCCCCCGTCATGCCCGGGGACGGCGAAGGTCTGGCCGACCCGCCCCTTGAAGCCCCGCGCCGCCAGGTAGTCGGGCGACACGTCGCGCCCGTCGACGGGCGCGCCGAGCGCATCGGCGGTGACCCCCCACACCACCAACGAGGTCTCAGCGGGCACATCGCGGGCGAGCTCGAATTCGATGGGCAACGGTGGTTCCTTTCTCAGGGCACCGAGGGGGATCGTGTGGTCAACGACGTCCCCTCGTGCCAGCGAGCGAGCGTCCACAGCAGATCGCTGAGGCGGTTGAGGTAGGCCAGAGCCGATGATTCGCGACCGACCGCTCCCAGCGCGTCGCGCTCGGCCCGCCGCACCACCGTGCGGGCCACGTCGAGGGCGGCGCCGACTCTGGTCTGGCCCGGGATGACGAACTCGGTGGGCGCGTCGAAGCTGGCCGAGACCTCGTCGATCAGCACCTCCAGGGCCGTCACCATCGCGGGCGTGACCCGGCTCTGCCCATCGGTGAGCTTGTCGTGGTGGCTCGGATCGGTGGCCAGCTCGGCCATCAGGACCCAGAGGTCGCGGGCCAGCCCGACCAGGATGTCTCCCAGCTCGCCGGGGCTCTCCTGGGGGGCGGCCAGAACCTCGGCCCGGGCCACGCCGATGGCGGCCTGGGCCTCGTCCACGCTCCCGTAGGCCCGGGGCGCCGCCGAGTCCTTGGGCACCCGACCACCGAAGAGCAGGCCGGTGGAGCCGTCGTCACCCTTGCGCGTGTAGATCTTCATCGGCGCCACACTAGGCAACCACTAGCCTTGGGCCATGCTCAGCTTCCTCGACGCCGTGGCCGACCGCGTCATCATCTACGACGGCGCGTTCGGAACCGGCATCCAGCAGCGGAACCTCACGCCCGACGACTTCGGCGGCGAAGCCCTCGAAGGCTGCAACGAGATGCTGGTCCTCACCCGGCCCGACATCATCGGAGAGCTCCACGCCAGCTTCCTGGAGGTGGGCGTCGACGTCATCGAGACCTGCACCTTCGGCGGACTTCCGGCCACCCTGGGTGAGTACGGCCTGGCCGATCGGGCCCACGAGATCAACCTGGCCGGCGCCCGCATCGCCCGCCAAGCGGCCGACAGCTTCGCCACGCCCGATCACCCCCGCTTCGTGGCTGGCTCGATCGGGCCGGGTACCAAGTTCCCGTCGCTGGGTCAGATCCGCTTCGCCACCCTGCGTGACCAGTTCGAGATCCAGGCCCGGGGCCTGCTCGACGGCGGCGTCGACGTCATCATCATCGAGACCTTCTTCGACCTGCTGTCCATCAAGGCCGCCATGATCGGCGCCCGCCAGGCCATGGCCGCCGCCGGCCGGGAGATCCCGCTGCAGGTGCAGGTGACGATGGAGCTGACCGGGCGCATGCTGCCGGGCACCGAGATCGCGGCCGCCCTGTGCGCGCTCGACGCCATGAAGCCCGACCTCATCGGCATCAACTGCGCCACCGGCCCGGTCGAGATGGGCGAGCACCTGCGCTACCTGTCCCAGCACGCCCGCATGCCCATCTCGTGCATCCCCAACGCCGGGCTGCCATCGGTGGTCGACGGCCACATGCACTACGACCTCACCCCCGAAGCGCTGGCCGAGCACCTGCGGGGCTTCGTGGTCGACCTGGGGGTCAACGTGGTCGGTGGGTGCTGCGGCACCACCCCGGCCCACCTCCGAGCCGTCGTGGACACGTGCCGAGGGCTGGAGCCCGCGCCCCGCCAGCCCGTCCACGAGGCGGGTGCCACCTCCATCTACTCGATGGTCCCGTTCCACCAGGACACATCGTTCCTGATCATCGGCGAGCGCACCAACGCCAACGGCTCCAAGAAGTTCCGTGAGGCGCTGCTGGCCGCCGACTGGGACACCACCGTGGCCATGGCCAAGGACCAGGTCAAAGAGGGCGCCCACGTCCTCGACGTGTGCGTCGACTACGTGGGTCGCGACGGCACCCTCGACATGGACGAGGTGGCGTCGCGCTTCGCCACCCAGTCCAGCGTGCCGGTGGTGCTCGACTCCACCGAGCCCCAGGTCATGGAGGCGGCCCTGCAGTGGTTGGGGGGTCGGGCCATCCTCAACTCGGCCAACCTGGAGGACGGCTACGCCGAGGGCTCGCGACTCGACCGGGTGTTCAAGCTGGCCCGCACCTACGGCGCGGCCGTCATCTGCCTGCTCATCGACGAGGAAGGCCAGGCCCGCGACGTGGAGTGGAAGCTGCGGGTGGCCCACCGCATCCACGATCTGGCCGTCGGACAGTACGGGCTCGAGGCCGGTGACCTCATCTTCGACGCCCTGACCTTTCCGCTGTCCACCGGTGACGACGACCTGCGGGGCGATGCCATGGCCACCCTCGACGCCATCCGCCGCATCAAGACCGAGCTGCCCGGCGTGCACACCACCCTCGGCCTGTCGAACGTCTCGTTCGGTCTCAAGCCCGCGGCCCGTCATGTGCTCAACTCCGTGTTCCTGCACGAGGCGGTCGAGGCGGGACTCGATTCGGCCATCGTGCACGCGGCCCGCATCATGCCGCTCAACAAGATCCCCGAGCACCAGCGCGAGGTGGCCCTCGACCTCATCTACGACCGGCGTCGGCCAGCCACCGCCGACGAGCCGGCCTACGACCCGTTGCAGGAGCTGCTGGCCGTCTTCGCCGACGTGAGCGCGACCGCGGTGGTGAAGGAGGACCGTTCGGACTGGCCGGTGGACCGCCGCCTGTCCCAGCGCATCATCGACGGCGACCGCGAGGGGCTCGAGGCCGACCTCGACCAGGCCATGGCCGAGGGCGTGGCCCCGCTGGCCATCATCAACGACATCCTGCTGGCCGGCATGAAGGTGGTGGGTGAGCTGTTCGCCACCGGCGAGATGCAGCTGCCGTTCGTGCTGCAGTCGGCCGAGACCATGAAGTCGTCGGTGGCCTACCTGGAACCGCACATGGAGAAGGACGAGTCGGGCGGCAAGGGCCGCATCGTGCTGGCCACGGTCAAGGGCGACGTCCACGACATCGGCAAGAACCTGGTCGACATCATCTTGACCAACAACGGCTACGAGGTGCACAACCTCGGCATCAAGATCGGCATCGCCGAGATGATCGAGAAAGCCGCCGAAGTCAGGGCCGACGCCATCGGCATGAGCGGGTTGCTGGTGAAGAGCACGCTCATCATGCGCGACAACCTCGAGGAGCTCAACGGGCGTGGCCTGGCCGACGACATCCCGGTGCTGCTGGGCGGTGCGGCCCTGACCCGCACCTACGTCGAGCGGGACCTGCGCGAGGTGTACGAGGGCCGGCTCTTCTACGGCAAGGACGCCTTCGAGGGTCTCCGGGTCATGGACCGGTTGGGTGAGCTCAAGCGGGGGACGGGCGAGCCCGACGACCCGTCGTGGGGCAGGGAGCCCAGCGAGTCCAAGGTGGCGTCGCGCCTGACCACTGCCCCAGGCGGCGGGAACCGCGGTGGCGAGGACGGCGAGGTCCGCACCGAGCGCTCGCCTGAGGTCGAGACGGACAACCCGGTGTTCGTGCCGCCGTTCGTCGGCTCCAAGGTGATCAAGGGCATCCCCATCGACGACGTCGCCGCGTACCTCAACGAGACCGCGCTGTTCCGCAACCAGTGGCAGTTCCGTCCGGAGAAGTCCCCTGACGGCACGGTCGAGACCGACGCCGAGTTCAAGGATCGGCTACGCCCCCTCCTGCGATCCCAGCTGGCCGAGGCCAAGGCGGCCGACGTGCTCGTGCCCCAGGTGGTGTACGGATACTTCGCGGCCAACAGCGAGGGCAACGAGATCATCATCTGGAAGGACGAGAGCCGCAGCTCGGAGTGGATGCGCTTCGGCTATCCCCGCCAGGGCGCGGAGCCGTGGCTGTGCATCGCGGACTTCGTGCGGCCGGTGGCATCGGACGACGAGGACTTCGTGGGCTTTCACATCGTGACCATGGGCCAACGGGTCAGCGACCTCACGGCCAAGCTGTTCGCCGAGAACAGGTACCAGGAGTATCTGTTGGCCCACGGCTTGGGTGTGGAGATGGCGGAGGCCCTGGCCGAGTACTGGCACCACCGGGTGCGTGAGGAGTGGGGCTTCGTCGACGAGGACGGACCCAGCCTGGCCGGGCTGTTCCGCCAGCAGTACCGCGGTGGCCGCTATTCGTGGGGCTACCCGGCCTGCCCGGACCTGGAGGACAACGAGAAGGTGGCCGAGCTGCTCGACGCCGGCCGCATCGGCATCGAGGTCAGCGCCGAGACCGGCTACCAGTACCAACCCGAGCAGACCACGTCGGCCATCCTCCTGCACCACCCCAGGGCCAAGTACTTCGTGGCTCGCTGAACGAACGGACGGACGACCGACCGAGGGCCCGGCCGGCGTCAGCTGCGCTGGGGCGGCAGGTGCTGTTCGAGGGTGGCGGTGTCGGCGAACAGATCGCCGTGCTCCTCGATGCGCTCCAGCACGTCGTCGGCCTCGAACGAGAGCGGCGCACCGCCGGCCCCAGCCTCGACCTCCTTCCACGAGACGGGCGTGGACACGGTGGGACGCGGGCGGGCCCGCAACGAATAGGCGCACACCGTGGTCTTGTGCCGGGAGTTCTGGCTCCAGTCGATCAGCACCTTGCCGTGGCGCAGGTCCTTCCTCATGTTCGACACCACCAGGTCGGGGTGGTGCTTCTCCATGAGCTGGGCCAGGGCCAGCGCGAACTGGCTGGCGTGCTCATGGGTGTGCGGCGAGTTGAGAGGCAGGTACAGCTGCAGGCCCTTGGACCCCGAGGTCTTGGCCCACAGGTCCAGGTCGAGCGGCTCCAGGGCGGCCCGGATCTCCAAGGCCACCACCGCGCACTCGGTCATGGCCGCCGGCGCGCCGGGGTCGAGATCGAAGACCACCATCATGGGCGACTCGATGTCGTCGGCTCGGGCCATGGGCGTGTGCAGCTCGAGCGCGGCCAGGTTGGCCGCCCACACCAGGGCCGCCCGGTCGTCGAGCAGGCAGTACTCGACCGGTCCGGTGCGGTCGCCGGGACCCAGGGCGACCTCCACCCATCCGGGGCGATGCGACGGGCAGCGCTTCTCGAAGAACGACTTGTCGTCCACCCCGTTGGGGAACCGACGGAAGGTCACGCACCGGTCCGCCACGTGGGTGAGCATGGTCGGGGCCACCCGGGCGTAGTAGTCGATCACCTGGCCTTTGGTGAAGCCCACCTCGGGATAGAGCACCTTGTCCAGGTTCGACAGCTTGAGCTGGTGACCATCGATCTCGACCACGTTCGCCGCGGCCACCTCGGCAACCTAGGCCGACTTGCGGATGCGGGTGACCGACCCCCCGGCTGTCTTCTTGGCCGCGGCCACCCGCTTCGCCGTCGACTTCGCCGTCGACTTCCCGGCCACCCGCTTCGCCGTCGACTTCGCCGTCGACTTCCCGGCCGGCGCCTTCTTGGCCGGTGCCCGCTTGGCTGTCGTCCTCTTCGCCACGCTGGGGACCGGCTCCGCCTCGGCTGCCTCGGCCTCGGCCCGGCGACCGGTCGGATGGCGGCCCCGGGCCTGTTTGGCCGCGGCCACCGACGCCTCCAGGGCGGCCATGAGATCGATCACCTTGTCCGGCTCGTCGTCGGACAGCGGGGTGGCCACCGTCTCGTCGCCTGAGGCCTTGCGGTCGATCAGCTCCAGGACGGCTTCCCGATAGGTGTCGTGGAACTTCTCGGGCTCGAAGGGGGCGCCCAACGAGTCGACCAGCTGGCGCGCCATCTCCAGCTCCTTGTCCGACAGCTCCACCTCGTCGAGGTCGGCCAGGCCCGGGATCTCCTCAGGCGGTCGGATCTCATCGGCGTACACCATCGTGGACAGCAGCAGCCTGCCGTCCTTGGGTCGAACCGCGGCCAGATAGCGCTTGGACCGCATGACGAAGTGGGCCACCCCGATCTTGCCCGACTCCTCCATGGCCCGGGCCAGCAGGGCGTAGGGCTTGTCGGCGTCGTTGGGCGCCAGGTAGTACGCGCTGTCGAAGAAGATCGGGTCGATGTCGGCCAGGTCGACGAACTCGTCGATGTCGATGGTGCGCAGCGCCTTGGGATCGAGGGCGGCCAGCTCCTCATCGGTGACGACCACGTAGTTGCCCGAGTCCAGCTCGTAGCCCTTCACGATCTGCTCGTAGGGCACCTCGACGCCGTCTTCGGACGACACCCGCTTCTGCTTGATGCGGGCGTTGGTGCGGACGTCGAGCTGGTTGAAGTGCACCGTCTTTCGGGAGACGGCGCTGAACAGCTTCACCGGGATGTTGACCAGTCCGAAGCTGATCGACCCGGTCCAGATCGATTGAGGCATGGCGCGACTCCTGACGTGACGAACCGTCCTGGCCCGAACCTTCCCCTCAGGACCTCAAGACAGTAGTGCCCGAGCGACCAGATCCGTGCCGAATGCGGTCAGGATGGCCAGATAGAGCAGCCCGGTGGCAGCCATCACGGCCGAGTAGTAGCGCTCCTTGAGGGCCAGCCGAGTGACCACCACCAGGCCCGCGGTGGTGATGGCGCAGGCCAGCCAGAACCACCCGAGCAGCCCGCCGTAGTTGTCGTTGATGGTGCCGTCGAGCACTGAGACCATCCCCGTGGGGATGAGCAGCAGCACCACCTCGGGCACCCACAGGATGCCGGTCCAGTGGACCAGCTCCAGCAGCGGACCCCGCGCCAGGCCCGGCTGCACCAGGTACCAGTGACCCAGCAGCATGGCGTCGGTCACCGCCCCCATGAAGGCCGCCCCCACGACGAATCGGGCCACAGCCAGCGCGTCCGAGGCGCCCCCGTGGCCCGCGTGCAGGCCTGCGGCCACCACCCCGATCAGACCGATGACCGGCGCCACCAGGTCGAGCCAGGGCGGGAACTCCGTGGCGGTGCGGTCACGCGTGGCCGGAGCCCGGTCGATGCCGGTCATCTCCGCCACCCGGGCCGACCGGGCCTCGGCCAGCGCCACCTGTCCCGACACTCCGGCCTTGCGCCGAACCACCGACACGGCCAGGGCCACCCCTGTGGCCAGGGCGACGCCGATCGACGCCGCGTCGCGCACGGCCAGGGGCGTGATCACCTCGATCCCCACGTAGGCCGCCCCCAGTGCCATGACCAGGTAGATGCCGCGGATCAGCCAGCCGTACCCCAGCCCCACCTCGCGCCGGCGAGTGGTGATCCACAGGAAGAACAGGCCCCCCGTGGCCCACTGCAACAGGAGCGAGGCGGCGTCGAAGTCGATCAGCGGGGTCGGTCTCCCACGATGGTGACCCGCTCCATGACCCGGCGATGGGGCCAGTAGTCGCTCACCGCGTAGTGCTGCACGCAGCGGTTGTCCCACAGCGCGAACGAGTTCGGCTCCCACCGGAACCGGCACTGGCGCTCGGGCACCGCCGCCTGCTTGTAGAGGTAGCGCAGCAGCTGGCGGCTCTCCTCGGGGCTGAGACCCTTGATGTGATCGGTGAAGGCCACGTTCACGTAGATCGACTTGCGACCCGTGACCGGATGCGTGCGCACCACCGGGTGCTCCGCCGGCGGGTACTTCTCGCGCAGCTCGGCCAGCTCCTCGGGGGACTTGCCGTGACCGAAGACCCGCACGAAGTCGTGCACGGCCACCAGCCCGTCGATCATGTTGCGCATCTCCCGGCCCAACCCCTCGTAGGCCGCCTCCATGTCCGCGAACAGCGTGTCGCCACCCACCTCGGGCAACTCGACCGCCCGCAGCATGGACCCCAACGAGGGCTCCTGTCGCCACGTGACGTCGCTGTGCCAGAAGTTCTCGGTGCCCCGGAACTTCTCGTTGTGGGTGAGCACCATCACCTCGGGATAGCCGGGCTTGCTCGGCACGAAGGGGTGCACCTCGAGCTCGCCGAAGCGGCGGCACACAGCCACGTGCTGGGCCGTGGTGATGTCCTGGTCGCGGAAGAACAGGACCTTGTGGTCCATGAACGCCTTGTCCAGCTCGGCGACGGTGGCGTCGTCGAGATCCGCGGCCAGGTCCAGGTCGAGGATCTCGGCGCCGATGTGCGGGGTCAGCGGCCGAACGTCGATCATGGCCCCAGTCTGCCAGACCCCGTCACCGGGGACGGCTCAGCCGATCCCGAAGAGGCCGTCGATGCTGCGGGCGTTGTGGGTGCGCTGGTACTCGTCGAGCTCCGCAGGCGACTTGCGCTCCGCCCACTGCACGAGCGTGGGACGGTCGCCCTGGAACCCGAGGAAGGGGACGGCGTAGCCGCAGGAGTCCGACACCCGGTCGAGATCGATGCGGATGACGGCCCGGGCGCCGGGCAACTCGTCGAAGCGTGAGGCCAGCTCGGCGAAGCCGTCGTCGCCGGGCACCAGGACCTGCCCCTGGCCCTGCAACCGCACGATCTTGGGTGGCCCGTCGAAGGCGCAGAACATCACGGTGATGCGCCCGTTGTCGCGCAGATGGGCGATGGTCTCCGCCCCGCTGCCGGTCAGGTCGAGGTAGGCCACCGTGAGCGGGTCGAGCACCCGGAACGAGTCGTAGCCCTTGGGCGACAGGTTCACGTGACCACCGGGACCCGACGGTGCGGTGGCCACGAAGAAGACGTGCTGGCGCTCGATCCACGCCACCAGCTCGTCGGTCAGGCACTCGAACGTCTTTGACATAGCCAGAGTGTGCCCGCCGACGACCCCGCCTACACGCCCGATTTCGCCGCTGAGGTGCGGGCCACGGCGTCCGCGGCCTGCGCCGCGTGGTAGCTCGACCGGGTCAGCGGCGACGCCTCGACGTGGGCGATGCCCAGTGCCCGGCCCCGCGCCGCCAGGTCGGCCAGCTCGTCGGGCGTCCACCAGCGGGCCACCGCCAGGTGGTCGGCGGTGGGTCGCAGGTATTGGCCGACGGTGACGCTCGAGACCCCCACCCCACGCAGGTCCGTCAGGGTGGCCACCACCTCGTCTGCCGTCTCACCCAGACCCACCATGATCCCCGACTTGGTCGACAGCCCAGCGGCGCGGGCCCGGGCCAGCACGGCCAGGCTCCGAGCGTAGGAGGCCGAGGGACGCACCACCGACTGCAAGCGCAGCACCGTCTCGATGTTGTGGTTCAACACGTCGGGTCGGGCCGCGAAGATGGCGCCCAGCGCGTCGGGGTCGCCCTTGCAATCGGGGATCAGCACCTCGACCGACACCCCGGGGCTCCGGCGCCGGATGGCCTCGATGGTGGCCACGAACCCGGCTGCGCCGCCGTCGGGTCGGTCGTCGCGGGCCACCGCGGTCAGCACCGCGAACTGCAGCCCCAGGCGCTGCACCGCCTCGGCCACCCGCTCGGGCTCGGCCGGATCGGTCTCGAACGGCCGTCGGGTGTCGACCAGGCAGAACCCGCACGCCCGGGTGCAGCGATCGCCGTTGAGCATGAAGGTGGCGGTGCCATCGGCCCAGCAGTCGAAGATGTTGGGGCATCCCGCTTCCTCGCACACCGTGACCAGGTCGAGGTCGCGCATGGTGCGCTTGAGCTCGATGTAGGCGGGGCCCATGCGAGCCGGGGCCCGCAACCACGACGGCTTGCGCTGGTGGATCTCCACGCGGACGGCGTTGGGGTCGACCTCCTGGCGCCGACGGACCGAGGCCGGCGCCAGATCCTGGCGCTCGACGTCGCCGCGGCCCCAGGCCTGTCCCGCCCGGCGGGCCACGGCGTCGACCACCTGGCCCATCGAGACCTCGAGCCCCTCGGCGGCCAGGGAGGTGACGGCCAGCTCGGCGATGCCGCAGGGCACGATCCGATCGAACCAGGCCAGGTCGGGGGCCACGTTGAGGGCGAAGCCGTGCATCGTGCGCCCCCGGCTGATGCGTACGCCGACCGCCGCGATCTTGCGAGGCGCGGGCCCGGCCGGATCGATCCACACACCCGGATGGCCGCCGAGGCGACCGGCACCCGACAGACCCAGGTCGCCCAGCACGTCGATGATGACCTGCTCGACGGACCTCACGTAGCCGACGGTGTCGGCCATGCCGCCGGCCGGGCGACCCAGCCGGCGACCCGTGCGGGTCAGGATCGGGTACCCCACCAGCTGGCCGGGACCGTGATAGGTGACGTCGCCACCGCGGTCCACCGAGATCAGCTCGGCGCCCACCTCGGCCGGATCGCACAGCACGTGGGTGGGATCGGCCCGCACGCCCAGCGTGAACACGTGGGGGTGCTCCAGCAGCAACAACCAGTCGTCGCTCGGGGCCGAGAAGAACCCGTGCTGCACGGCGTGCGCGTCGCGATAGGGCACGCGGCCCAACCAGCGCACCCGCAGGGTCACGAGATCTCCGCCTCCCAGTCCCGCGTCTCGAGGATCGACTTGACCTCACGCAGGAAGGCGGCGGAGTAGGCCCCGTCGAAGGCCCGGTGGTCCCAGCTCATGGCCAGCATGCCCACCGAATGGATGGCGATGGCCTCGCTGCCGTCGGTCCCGGTGATCACCACCGGCTTGCGGCTCACCCCGTCAGTGGACAGGATCGCCACCTGTGGCTGGTTGATCACCGGGATCACCATGAAGGTGCCGAAGGGCCCCGAGTTGGAGATGGTGAAGGTGCCGCCGGTGATGTCGTCGGCCGACAGCTGCTTGGTGCGGGCCCGGTTGGCCAGATCGTGGATGTCGCGGGCGACGGCGCGCAACCGCTTGTCGTCGGCGCCGTGGATGACCGGAGCCAGCAGCCCGTCGAAATCCAGGTCGACGGCGATGGCCAGGTTCACGTAGTTGTGCACGATCAGCTCCCCGTCGCCCACCGTGGCGTTGAGGTGCGGGAAGTCGCGCAGCGCGTCGATCACGGCCCGGGAGATGAAGGGCAGATACGTCAGCCCGAAGCCTTCCGCCGCCCGGAAGGACTCGCCGTGGGCGGTGCGCACCCGTTCCACCGCCTCGAAGTCGACCTCGACCGCGGTCATGGCATGGGGCGAGGTGGCCTTCGACCGCACCATGTGCTCGCCGGTGATGCGGCGGATGTTGTTGAGCTTCTCGACCGTGTCGCCCGACCCCGAGCGTGGGGCCGGGGCAGCCGGGCGGTCCGCGGCTCGGGCCGGGGTCGGCGCGGGGGCGCCAGCCGGGGCCGGGCCCGACTCGATCACCCGCTGCACATCGCTGCGGGTCACCCGGCCTCCCACACCCGTGCCCGGGATGGATGAGGCGTCGAGCCCGTGCTCGCTGATGAGCCGGCGGACCACCGGCGACAGCACCTTGCCGTCTCCATCGGCCGGAGCAGCCGGGGCCGGGGCCGGAGCAGCCGGGGCCGGAGCAGCCGGGGCCGGGGCGGCGGCGGGCTGCTCAGCGGGGGCTGGCGGCGGGGCGGCCTCGGGAACGGGTGGCTGGCCGGTGGGGGCCTGGGCACCCTCGGACGGCGCGGCGTCGCTGACCACGGCCAGCACCGTGCCCACGTCCACCGTCTCGCCCTCGGGCACCTTGATCTCGGCCAGGTAGCCCGCCACCGGCGACGGCACCTCGGAGTCGACCTTGTCGGTCGAGACCTCGAACAGCACCTCGTCCTCGGCCACGGGGTCGCCCACGGACTTGAACCACCGGGTCACGGTGCCCTCGGTGACGGTTTCGCCCAGCTGGGGCATCTCGATGTCGGCCATGCGATCTGGGCTTCTCCTCGGGGCTCGTCTGGGGGCTGGCTCAGCCGTGGAGCGAGCGGCCGGTCAGGGCCAGCACGCTCTCGCCGAACAGCTCGCTCAGCGTGGGATGGGGTTGGATGAAGGCGGCCACCTCGTCGACGCTGGCCTCCCAGTTCACGGCCAGGTACCCCTGGCCCAGCTGCTCGGTGACCCAGGGACCGACCATGTGGACCCCGACGATCTGGCCCCCGGTGCCATCGGGCAGGCGCAGGGCGATGATCTTCACCATCCCGTCGGGCTCGTCGATGATGAGCGCCCGGCCGTTGCCGATGTAGCGGTGGCTGGAGGTCACCACCTCCAGGCCGGCGTCCGCCGCGGCCTGCTCGCTCAGTCCCACGAAGGCCACCTCGGGGTGGCAGTAGATGCACCAGGGCACCCGGGTGTAGTCCACGGGCAACGGATCCTCGCCCAAGATGTCCTTGACCACCGTGATGCCCTCGACGAAGCCCACATGGGCCAGGGCGGGGGTGGCGATCACATCGCCCACGGCGTACACGCCCGGCTCGGCCGTCCGGCACAGGGCGTCGACCTCCACGAAGCCCCGGGGATCGACCACCACGCTGGTCCCCTGGCCTACGGCGCCGTCGGTGTAGGGCCGTCGCCCGACCGACACCACCACCACGTCCACGTCGAGGGTCTCGCCCTCGCCGAACGAGACGGTGGTGCCGCCGCCGTCACGGGGGGTGTGGCCGGTGACGGCCACGCCGGTGCGCACGTCGATGCCGCGCCTGGCGAACTGGCGCACCACCAACTTGGTGATGTCGTCGTCGCACCCGGGCAGGATGCGGGGCAGGGCCTCCAGCACCGTCACCTTGGTGCCGAGGTCGCACATCATGGAGGCGAACTCGCAGCCGATGGCCCCAGCCCCGATGACCGCGGCGGTCGGCGGCAGCGGCGCCAGCGACAGCAGCTCGTCGGAGGTGAGCACCAGCTGCCCGTCGACCTCGAAGCCCGGGATGGTCCGGGGCACCGATCCCGAGGCGATGACCACGGCCTCGCCGATCAGCTCGACGTCGCCGGACTGCCCGCCGGTGACCCGCACCACGTGACCGGTCTCGAGCGTGCCCACCCCGTCGTAGACGGTGACCTTGCGTCGTTTGAGCAGCGTGCCCAGGCCGCCCACCAGCTGGTCCACCACCTTCTGCTTGCGCGCCTGAGTCACCGTGAAGTCCATGGTGGGCTCCGCCGTGTTGACCCCGAAGGTGGCGGCGTCGAGCACGGCCCGGCGCACCGCTGCGGTCTCGAGCAGCTCCTTGGCCGGGATGCAGCCGACGTTGAGGCAGGTGCCGCCCAGCTTGCCCTTCTCGATCAGAGCCACCGACAGACCGGCCGAGGCCCCGTAGAGCGCGGTGGCATAGCCACCCGGGCCGCCGCCGATGACGACGACATCGAACGACTCAGCCGTGGGAACCACCTCCGTGGTCGATCAGGATCCGAAGATCGATCCTACCGGCCACCCGCGCCGCCCGGATCCGGGCTGCCGCTACTACTACTACTGCTGTTGCTGTTGTTGCAGCTGCTCGAGGATCCGCGGGTGAGGGAGGTCGGAGGCGTGCGCCTGAGCCGGCACCGAGTGCAGGCGACGGATCTCCACGTGCGGGTCGACGATCGGCTTGCCCGAGCCGGAGAACACGCCGCGCATGGGCTGCACGTCGTCGTAGTCGCGCCCGTGGCCGATCTTGACGTGGCGCAGTCCGACCTCCTGCTGGTTGGTGGGGTCGAGGGCCAGCCATCCGAAGCCGGGCACCATGGCCTCGAACCAGGCGTGGGTCTGCACCGAGACCAGGTCCCCGTCGGTCACGTCGTGGCCGGTGGCGTCGTCGCGGGTGAAGAGATACCCCGACACGTACCGGGCCGGGATGCCCTGGCTGCGGCACAGGGCAACGGCCAGGTGGGCGTAGTCCTGGCACACGCCCTTGCCCCGGGCCAGCACCTCCTCGACCGGGGTGCCCACGTCGGTGGCGCCCTTGGCGTAGGTCAGCCGGGCTCCGGTCACCCGGTGCAGGGCCAGCACCAGGCTGATCAGGTCGTCACCGATCAGCTCGCGCTGGCGACTCGCCTCGGCCACCACCCCTTCGCCCCATTGGGCGTGGGGGGAAGGCTGGAGGTACTCCCAGTGCTCGTTGCGCATCTCTCGGGCAGCCAGCTCGTCGAGGTGGGGGGCGACGGCCAGCAGCGGACGTTGGCGGGTCTCCACCGAAGCCTCGGCCACCACCTCCAGCGCCACGTGGGGAGGGCGCAACCCGAAGGCGTCCACCCTGGTGCCCCAGTAGTCGGTGAACGAGTACACCTTCGTGCTCGGCGAGGTCACCACCCGGTAGCTGATGAGGTCCTGGTTCTCGTTGCTGGCCGGGCAGGCCCGCAGCTCGTTCTGCGACTCCCGGACCAGGTCCTCGTAGGTGAAGCTGGTGCGGTAGCGGATGTCGAACCTCATCCCCGATCCCCCGGCATGAGATGGAGGCTGTGCAGGTCGAACTCGTGGGAGTTGGAGAAGTACTGGGTGGCCACCGAGATGGCCACCTGGCGGATGCCCTCCTCCACCGCGTACAGCTCGGTTCCCAGGTCGCCCATCATGAGCTCGCGCACATCCGCGTACTCGAGCGAGGCGCACAGCCGGCCGAGCTGGCGGCGGGGCCGGCTGGTGGCTCCCTCCTCGGCCAGGCGGTCGAGTTGGTTCTGGGCGGTGAGCAGGGAGAACAGCACGCTGCGGGGGAAGGTGCGCGACAGCAGCAGGAACTCGACCACGTCGACCGGATCCATCGAGGCCCGATAGGTGCGGCGGTAGGCCTCGAGCGCGGAGGCCGAGCGCAGGGTGCCCATCCACTCGTGGAAGGCGCTGGGCGAGAGCTGGCGGTAGCGCACCGACAGCAAGCGACAGGCCATTTCGGCGCGCTCGAGGTTCCACCCCAACATGAAGAAGCGCCAACCCTCGTCGCGTGCCATCGTCTCGGCGGCCACCCCGGCCACGGTCTGGCACTGGCGGCGCACCAGCCCGTAGAGCTCGTGAGGCTGGAACTCGAGGTCGGCCCGCAGGTTCCGGGCCCGCAGCTGCAACCCGAACGAGTTGAGCGACTCCCACAGCTCGGTGGACAGCTGCTCACGTACGGTCCGGGCGTTCTCGCGGGCCTGGTCGACCGACGACACGATCGAGCCGGGGTTGTCGGTGTCGAGCACCAGGAACTCCGACACCGCCCCGGCGCTCAGGGGCCTTCCGGTCTGGGTGAAGCCCCAGTCGAGGCGCACGGCCGACAGCACGCCGCGCCAGGCCACCGCCTCCTCCGACGGCTTCGTCTCCAGGAGGCTGTGATAGGTCACGTCCAACAGTCGGGCGGTGCTCTCGGCCCGCTCCAGGTAGCGGCCGGTCCAGAACAGGCTCTCGGCGTCGCGGGCCAGCATCAGGCCGAGACCCCGGCGACGGCCGGACCGGCTGCGGACTCGTCGTCCACCGCGGCCTCCGGGCTCAGCACCCAGGTGTCCTTGGACCCGCCGCCCTGGGAGGAGTTGACCACCAACGACCCCTTGCGCATGGCCACCCGGGTCAGGCCGCCCGGGATGACCTCGACCCGCTCGCCGGACAGGACGAAGGGCCGCAGGTCGATGTGGCGGCCCTCCAGATGGTCGTCCACCAGGGAGGGGTGGCGCGACAGCGACACCACCTCCTGGGCGATGTAGCCGCGGGGGTCGTCTTCGATCTGTCGCCGGCAGAGGTCGAGCTCGGCGTCGGTGGCCGCCGGGCCGATCACGATCCCGTACCCGCCGGCCTCGGCCACCGGCTTGACGACCAGCTCGTCCAGCCGGTCGAGGGCCTCGGCCCGCTGGTCCTCATCCCACAGCAGATACGTCTCCACGTTGGGCAGGACCGGTTCCTCACCCAGGTAGTAGCGGATGACGTCGGGCACGTAGGCGTAGACGGCCTTGTCGTCGGCCACGCCGTTGCCCACCGCGTTGGCGATGGTCACGTTGCCGGCCCGGGCCGCGGCCATCAGGCCGGGGACCCCGAGCGACGAGTCGGGCCGGAACACCACCGGATCCAGGAAGTCGTCGTCGATGCGGCGGTAGAGCACGTCGACCCGCTGCAGGCCCCGGGTGGTGCGCATGGACACCACGTGGTCGTCGACCACCAGGTCGCGGCCCTCCACCAGCTCGACGCCCATCTGGGAGGCCAGGAAGACGTGCTCGAAGTAGGCGGCGTTGAACACGCCCGGGGTGAGCACCGCCACCGTGGGCCGGTCGCCCGACGCGGGCGGCGCCACCCGGGCCAGGGCGTTGAGCAGGGAGCGGCCGTAGTGGTCGACCGGGCGCACCTGCTGGTCGGCGAAGACGGTGGGCAGCACCCGGGTCATGGCCACCCGGTTCTCGATCACATAGGAGATGCCGCTCGGGTTGCGCAGGTTGTCCTCGAGCACGCGGTAGGTGCCCTCGCCGTCGCGCACCAGGTCGACGCCCGACACCAGGCATCGGGCCCCCAACGGCATGGGGATGCCGAACGCCTCTCGGCAGAACCCGTCGGAGGACTCGATCAGCCACCGCGGGACGATGCCGTCGTGGATCACGGCCCGCTCGCCCACGTACAGGTCGTCCAGGAAGGCGTTGAGCGCGGTGACCCGCTGCACCAGCCCGCGCTCGATGTGGTCCCACTCGTCGGCGGGCACGATGCGCGGCAGCAGGTCCATGGGGAAGGTCCGTTCGATGCCCTCACCCTCGTCGTAGACGGTGAAGGTGATGCCCTGGCTCCGGAAGGCGGCGTCACGCAGGCGGCCCCGCCGGCTCAGGTCGTCGGGAGTGAAGCCGTCGAGGCGGGCCAGCAGCGGAGCGTAGTGAGCCCGCACCTCGCCCTCGGCGTCGAAGACCTCGTCGAAGAACCCGTCGCGGGCGTAGCCGTCGAACAGACCGGCGAACTCGGTGCTGTTGCCCACCGACCCAAGCTACTGGCCGGTGCGTGAACGGGCGATGACGGGGGTGTTTCCCTTGTGGTGTCGAAGGAAACGGGCAGGTCAGGCGTTCACTTCCCGCCACCTTGTGGGATGGATCGACGCCCCCGTGCCGGTTCCAACCGCTGTTCTCCGAGTTCAGTGTGCGACTTCATGCCACCCTCCCGAGTGATCCAGCTCGGTAGCGTTGGGAGCGTCGATCAGGTTTGCGTTGAACTGCCGGTCCTCGAGCTTCGACTCGCTCTTGCACAGCGCCGAACCAGCGGAGGCTCGGCAGAATCCGACCTCCGCTGCGATGCGCGTCATGGAGAGATGCCCGGTGCTCGTCCGATAGGTCACGACGATTCCAGCGGCCCGGCCCGTCGGGAAGGACAGGTCTGGGGTGAATCCCAAACCGACGAAGTAGTTGTGCCCACAGCAGGGCGGGATGGTGGCGCCGACCATCGGCGTGGTGGTGGCCCATTCGGACTGGTGGGAGGCCATCCCTGCTGCCGCCAGCGTGGTTTGTCCGACCTGGCCGACGAAGCCGCCGGTGTGGGCGCCGTGGGCCATGGTGATGACGCCTGACTCCGTCAGCGTCAAATGATCGCCGCCCCACACACTGACCGACACGATCCGCACTGGTCGGCGATCACGGTTGGCGATCTGCACATTGCCGCCGAGGAAGATGGGCAGACCCGGGCGCGGAGAGGTTTGACCAGCCGAGGTATCAGATCGCCCGACCAAGGGACCGGTCAACGGTATGGCCGCCGATCGTGGATGACTCACCCTTGCGTGACAACCGCAGACGCCGAGAAGTAGCAACGCGAGCAGAAGACTCCGAGCTGCTGAATGGGTACGACGCGGAGCGAGTCTCCTCATGCGCCGTCTGCGTGCAGCCCGACAGCCGCGATCGCGGGAGCCGTCCCGGTCGTGGCCGGGGAGGCGCCATGGCCACAGACATACTTCGTGCCCACCGTGTTGTTCGACCACTGCACCGTCACGTCGGACTGGTTGATCACCGAGGAGTTCTTGATCTGGCTGGTGCTTTCACCAGCGCCTCCTTGCCGTTACCCGTCTGCCCGTCCTTTGCGCGTGTACACGTATCATGATGAATCGCGCCACACAAGCGCTGGCCTCCAGTCAGTTGATCGACATTGCCAGGTAGCGAAAGCGCCGCCGCGCGGGGCCGCGTTGAAGCCCTCAACGTTCACGCCGAAGGCAGGACCAACACCAGAATCGCTGGCGCGCGCTTCGACGCCAGCCTGGCAGACAAGGTCGATGCTGACCGCGTTCTCACGACGGTTCAGCTGTCAACGGGCGATGAACAGTTGCAGGGCGAAGGCCACGATGAGCGCCAGGCCGCACAGCAGGGCCAGGAAGATCAACTTGCGAGTGCTCATCGGGCCTGAACCTACTGGCCGCACGATACGCAGGGCACACCTGCCCAAGACCTAACATGGCCGGCCATGACCACCCGCGAGCCCGACGAGCCGGGCACGCTCGGCAAGCTGGTGGTGATCGGCCAGGGCTACGTCGGGCTCCCCTTGGCTCTGCGGGCCGCCGAGGTGGGCTACCGGGTGGTGGGCTTCGACCTCGACGGCGCCCGCATCAAGCACCTCGAGGCCGGCGAGTCCCCCATCGGCGACATCGACGACCAGCGCCTGGTTGCCGCCCTCGACACCGGCTGCTACCTGCCCACGGTGGACCCGGCCCAGCTGGTCGACTTCGACGTGGCCGTGATCTCGGTGCCCACCCCCCTCAGCGGCGGCAACCCGGACCTGTCCCACATCACCGCCGCGGCCATCGAGCTCTCGGCCTGGCTGCGAGCGGGTGCCACCGTGGTGCTCGAATCCACCACCTACCCGGGGACCACCACCGAGCTGGTCGGGCCGCTGCTCGAGGACGCCTCGGGTCTGGTGGCCGGGACCGACTTCCACCTCGGCTACAGCCCCGAGCGCATCGACCCGGGCAACCCGCAGTGGCGCTTCGAGAACACCCCCAAGGTGGTGTCGGGCATCGACGATCCGTCGTTGGAGGCGGTGGCCGGGTTCTACGACCGGCTGGTGAGCCGGACCGTGCCCGTCTCGTCGCCCGCCGAGGCCGAGCTGACCAAGCTGTTGGAGAACACCTTCCGCCACGTCAACATCGCCCTGGTCAACGAGCTGGCCATGTACGCGCACGAACTGGGCATCGACGTGTGGGAGGCGATCGACGCCGCCTCCACCAAGCCCTTCGGCTACCTTCGCTTCACCCCCGGTCCCGGCGTGGGCGGCCATTGCCTGCCGGTGGATCCCTCCTACCTGTCGTGGCGGGTTCGCCAGTCGCTCGGCGTCCCGTTCCGCTTCGTGGAGCTGGCCAACGACGTCAACGCCCACATGCCCGACTACGTGGTGCGGCGCCTCACGCTGGCGCTCAACGAACGGCACCTGTCGGTGAACGGCCAGCGCATCCTGCTGTTGGGCCTGGCCTACAAGCGCAACACCGGTGACGCCCGAGAGACCCCGTCGAGGCCCATCGCCGAGCAGCTGGTCGAACTGGGCGCCGAGGTGCTGGTGGCCGATCCCCACACCGACGATCGGGCCCTGCCCGCCGGCGTGCACCGGGTGGAGCCCACCCCCGACGTGGTGGCCTCCGCGGCCGCCACCGTGCTGCTGGTGGATCACGACGACTTCGACCTGGAGACCATCGCCGCGGCCGCGCCCTACCTGCTCGACACCCGCCACCGGGTCGAGGGCCCCCAGGTGGAGTACCTCTGATCAGAGGCGCGAAACCACTCAGTCGCGGCGGTGGTGGCCGAACAACCACCCGGCCAGGAACGACACCACCACCATGCCCCCGAGCAGGAGCCAGAGGGGGAAGGACACGGTGAACAGGAGCAGGTGCAGGCTGGCCGTGCTGGTGTTCTGCAGCACCAGGATGACCAGGATCACCAACAGGCTCAGCGACGCCACCCGCTTGGGGGTCCAGCGGCTCTTGTGGTCGATCGCGCCGGAGGACTTCTCGATCTCCCCGCCCTCCCCGATCCACTTCCGTTCGTCGGCCACGGTCCGACCGTAGTAGAGCTTGACCCGTGAATGTCGCCATGACCGGGTCGAGCGGACTCATCGGCACCGCCCTGCGCCAGCGCCTCGTCGCCGATGGCCATCAGGTGGTGGCCGTCGTCCGCCGGCCGGTCTCCGCCGACGAGTCAGCCATCCGGTGGGATCCCGAGGCCGGCACCATCGACGCGGCCGGCCTGGAGGGCGTGGAGGGCGTCGTGCACCTGGCCGGCGCCGGCATCGGCGACGCCCGTTGGACCGAGGCGCGCAAGCGCCTTGTGGTCGAGAGCCGGACTCGTTCCACCGAGTTGCTGGCCACCGCCCTCGCCGGCCGGGACACCAAGCCCGCCGTGCTGGTGAGCGGCTCCGCCGTCGGGTACTACGGAGACCGCGGCGACGAGGTGCTGACCGAGGCCAGCGCCCCGGGCGACGACTTCCTGGCCGGCCTGTGCGTGGCCTGGGAGGCGGCAACCACCCCGGCGATCGAGGCCGGCATCCGGGTGGCCACCATCCGCACCGGGATCGTCCTGTCCACCGAGGGTGGGGCGCTGCCCAAGCTCCTGAGGCTGTTCAGACTGGGGCTGGGCGGTCGGTTCGGATCCGGGCGCCAGTGGTGGAGCTGGATCACCCTCGACGATCAGGTGGAGGCCATCGGCTGGCTCCTGACCCATCCCGTGTCGGGTCCGGTCAACCTGACCGCCCCTCAGCCGGTGACCAACGCCCAGTTCACCAAGGACCTGGGCCACGCCCTGCACCGTCCGGCCGTGCTGCCCGTACCTCGCTTCGGGCCCGGCCTGGTGGTGGGTCGCGAGTTGGCCCGTGCTCTGCTGTTCACCAGCGCCCGAGTGCAACCCGGCGCGCTGGAAGGCGGCGGCTATCCGTTCCTCCACCCCGACCTCCCCGACGCCCTGACCGCCGTACTAGGAGACAACCCATGACGGAGCCCCGACCATGACCGATCACGACCGCCAGGTCTCTGTCAGCCGCGTCATCGCCGCCCCGCCCGAGCGCATCTTCGCCGTGCTGCGCGACCCGGCGCAGCACCCGCTCATCGACGGCTCGGGCACGGTGCGCCACGCCAAGGGCGACGCCCCGGCCCTGCTCGAGCTGGGCTCGAAGTTCGGCATGGACATGAAGATGGGCGTGCCGTACTCGATCAAGAGCACGGTGGTGGAGTTCGAGCCGGACCGCCTGATCGCCTGGCGCCACATCGGCCACCACATCTGGCGCTACCGGCTGGAACCGGTGGACGGAGGCACCGAGGTGACCGAGACCTTCGACTGGTCCACGGCCCGCAGCCCGAAGGCCATCGAGCTCATGGGCTATCCGCGCAAGCACCCGGCCGACATGACCCGCACGCTCGAACGCCTCGACGAGTTGGTCACGAAGGAGCAGTGATCACTTCGGGGGCATCCTCAGGCCGCCGTCGACCCGGATGGTCTCGGCGTTCATGTAGCTGTTGGCGACCAGCTCGACCACCATGCTGGCCAGCTCGTCGGCGGAACCCAGGCGCTTGGGGAACAACACGTCCTTGGCCAGGTTGGCCTTGAAGGCCTCCGACGCCTCGCCGGTGCCGTAGATGGGGGTGTCGATCAGGCCCGGGGCAACCGTGTTGACCCGCACGCCCACCGCCGACAGGTCGCGGGCCACCGGCAGGGTCATCCCCACCACACCCCCCTTGGACGACGAGTAGGCAGCCTGGCCGATCTGGCCATCGAAGGCGGCCAGGGAGGCCATGTTGACGATGGCGCCGCGCTCACCGGACTCCAGGGGATCGGTGGTGCTCATGGCGGTGGCCACCAGGCGGATGCAGTTGAAGGTGCCGACCAGGTTGACCTCGATGACCTTGCGATAGACGTCGAGGTCATGGGCCGACTCGTAGGTGCCGTCACGACCGATGGTGCGTGACGCCCAGCCGATGCCGGCCGAGTTGACCAGCGCCCGCACCGGCCCCATCTCCTTGGCCAGCTCGATGGCCGCGATCACATCGTCGGTGTTGGTCACGTCCACGTGGGCGAACGCGCCGCCGATCTCGGTGGCCAGGGCGTTGCCCTTGTCGTCCTGCAGGTCGGCGATGACCACCTTGGCGCCGCGGCCCGACAGCTGGCGGGCCACGGCTTCGCCGATGCCCGACGCGCCCCCGGTGACGATGGCTGAGATCCCGTTGAGTTCCATGGCCGGAGCCTAGGCAGCGCGCCCCGGAGCCGTCGAAACCGGACCCGACGGTCAAGTTGGCCCACCGGGTCCTCCCCATCCGCCGCCACCCGGGGTGAGGATCCGAACCACGTCACCGGCAACCAGATCGAGGGTGACCTTGTCACCCAGGCGTTCCGCCCGACTCTCGTCGCCGCCGGGCAGCAGCCAGTTCTCGCCCACCGCGGCCGGCTGGCCGCCGTCGAGGCCCCACGGGGGCGACGTGCGGCGCTCGGTGATCAGCGACAGGGTGGCCGCCTCCAACACCTCGAGGTCGCGCTCGATGCCTTCGCCGCCGGGGTGGAGCCCGGCGCCGCCGCTCCCCCGTCGCAGCCGCAGGCGTCGGACCCGCAGCGGGAACGACCGCTCCAGCGCCTCGATGGGTGTGTTGCGGGTGTTGGTCATGTGGGTGTGCACGCCACTCATCCCGGCTCCCCCGGCTCCGGGGGGTCGTCCCCCCTGCCCGCCGGCCAGGGTCTCGTAGTAGACCCACCGGTCGTTGCCGACCAGCACGTTGTTCATGGTGCCCTGCGAGGCGGCCCCCACCCGGCCGGGCTCGATCTGGGCCAGCGCCCCGAAGCACACGTCGGCCACCCGCTGGCTGACCTCCACGTTGCCGGCCCCCACCGCGGCGGGCGGGCGGGCGTTGACGATGGTGCCCGACGGGGCGATCACCGTCACCGGGGCCAGGGTGCCAGCGTTGGCCGGCAGGGTGGGGTCCAGGGCGGCGCGCACGGCGAAGGCCACGGCGCTGACCGTGACCGCCTCCACCGCGTTGACGTTGCCCCGACGTTGCGCCTGCGAACCGGTGAAGTCGAAGGTCATCTCCTGGCCGGCCACACCGACGGCCACGGCGATGATCGACGGCTCCTGCTGGTCGGGACCCGACCCGAAGCTGTCGATGACGTCGGAGAAGCGCCATGTGCCGTCGGGCAGGGCGGCCAGCACGGCCCGCATGCGGCGCTCGCCGTGGGCCAGGACCTCGGCGAAGGGCTGGCCGTCCAGGGTGGCCAGCCGCTCGACGCCCACTGCGTTGGCCCCCACCTGGGCGTCCAGGTCGCCCGCCCGCTCGGTGGGTGTGCGCGACGTGGCCATGACCAGCTGGCGGACCTCGGCGGTGAGGCGCTGAGGGGCCAGGCGCAGGCCCTCCTGGGCGATGTCGGTGGCATCCGCGGGCATCGACCCGGGCGCGTCGCCACCCACATCCGCATGGTGGGCCCGGGTGGCCACCCAACCCACCAGATGCCCCCCGGCGTGGGCAGGCGCCACCACGGTGATGTCGTTGAGGTGGGTGCCCCCGGCGTAGGGGTCGTTGACGATGATCTGCAGGTCCGGTTCGACCTGTCGCCGAAGCGGTCGATGGCGGCCCGAACCGACGCCGGCATCGAGCCCAGGTGCACCGGGATGTTCTCGGCCTGGGCCAGCAACTGACCGGCCGGATCGAACACCGCGGCCGAGCAGTCCGCCCGCTCCTTGATGTTGGGGCTGTAGGCGGACCGCCGCAGCACCGCACTCATCTCCTCGGCCACCCCCGACAGGCGCGAGATGAGGATCTGCAGCGACGCTGGAGAGAGGGTCACGCGGTCACCCGTGTGAGCACCAGCGCGCCGGCGGCTCCGACGTCGGCCGCGCCAGCCCTCGGGCACCCAGATGGTGCAGTCGGGTTCCACGATGGCGACCGGGCCCACCCCCGGGGTGCGTCCCGGTGCCGGCAGGTCGCTCAGCGACCGGGGCGAGCGGCGGCGGGCGCGTGCCCGTATGGCGATGACCTCGATCGGCGCGTCGGACCTCGCGTAGCCGTTGCGACGCCGGTGCTCGGCGGGGAAGTCCGCCAGCGTGGGCACCGACAGTTCGTGGCTCTGGCCCTGGTACCGGCAGTCGACCGACGTCTCCACCACCACGTCGTCGGCCTCGCCCAGGTCACCCAGCGCCTGACGCACCGCCCGGCCCAACTCGACGACGGCGTCGTCGAGGCTCCGGTGGTCCCCGGGCGTGGGCCACGACCGCACCAGGTCGCGCTGGTCCGGCGCGACCAGGATCCCGGCGGCAGACAGCACGCCGGCCCGGGCCGGGACGACGACCGCGGGCATGCCCAACGCATCGGCCAGCCCGCAGGCGTGCAGCGGGCCGGCCCCGCCGAAGGCCACCAGAGCCAGCCTCCGGGGATCGACGCCGCGCTCCACGGTCACGGCCCGCAGCGCCTGGGTCATGGCCGCCTCCACCACCGCGATCACCCCGGCTGCATCCACCCCGGCCCGGACCAGGGCGGCTCGGGACGCCTCGACGTCCAGCACGCCCAAGCCGGGCAGGGCGATGCCCGCGGGCAAGCGGCCGGCCACCAGGTCGGCGTCGGTCACCGTCGGGTCGGTCCCGCCCCGGCCATAGCAGGCGGGCCCGGGCACCGCCCCGGCGCTGCTCGGGCCCACGGTCAGGGCGCCGCCGGCATCGATGGCGGCGATCGAGCCGCCCCCCGCCCCGATGGTGTGGACGTCGAGCGAAGCGACCCGCAGGGCGAACCCGCCCACCACGCGCTCGGCCGCCGCCGACGCCCGTCCGCTGAGCACCAGGCACACGTCGGTGCTGGTGCCGCCCATGTCGAAGGTCACCGCGTCAGGCCAGCCGTTGGCCACGGCCACCGCGGCAGCGGCCGCCACACCGCCGGCGGGACCGCTGAGCACCAGATCAACCGGGCGCTCGACCGCGGCCGCCACCGGCACCAGGCCACCGGCCGAGGTCATGATCCCCACCTGGTGGGCCAGCCCGGCCAACCCCTCGAGGTACCCACGACACGCCGGGCGGAGGTACGCGTTGGCCACAGTGGTCACGGTGCGCTCGTATTCACGGAACTCAGGTGAGACCTGGTGCGAGACGCTCACGTCGTGACCTTGCGACGCCAGCCGGTCAGCCACCGCCTGCTCGTGCACCGGATTCAGATCGGCGTGCAACAGCACCACCGCCACCGCCTCGACCTCCGGGTCCAGCTCCCCCAGGCCGTCGGGCTCGATCGGCTCCAGCTCGGCTCCGGTCGCGTCCAGACGGCCGGTCACCTCATAGCGGTGGGCGCGGGCCACGAGGGGCTCGGGCCGGTCGACCGTCGGGTCGTACAGCGAGGGCCGGTCCTGGCGGCCGATCTCGATGATGTCGGCCATCCCGGCGTTGGTGACCAGCGCCACCGTGGCGCCGCGCCGCTCCAGCAGGGCGTTGGTGGCGATGGTGGTGCCGTGGGTGAGCCGCTCGATCGGCTCCGCCGCGCCCAACTGGCCGAGGCCGGCCCGCAACGCCCGGCCGGGATCGTCGGGGGTGGACGGCACCTTCACCACTCGGCCGTCGTCGGTCACCAGATCGGTGAAGGTGCCACCCGTGTCCGAGCCGATCAGCATCACAGCTCGGTCGGATCGAGCACCCACACGTCATCGCCCAGGTGGTCCTCCAGGGACCGGTGCAGCTTGCCCAGCGCCGGATCGACCCGGTCCCACACCAGCACCGCCTCGGCCGCGTGGCGTGCCAGCCAGGCGTCGCGGCGGGCCAGGGCGGCGCCGGCCTGCTGCTTGGACGACGGCGACCGGCGCTGGAGCAGCAGGGTCTGCTCGGCCCGGCCGGCCAGCGCCTCGAACCGGGCCTGGGCCGGCGCGGGCCACACGGACTGGGGATCGGGATAGGGCAGCACGACGGCCAGCGGCACGCCCACCTCAAGGGCGGCCTCGGCCCCGAGCACCTCGGCCCCCAGCCGCAGGCCGCTCACCACCACCAGCTGCGGTTCGATGACGGCCTTGGCCTCGAAGATCCGGGCCAGCCGGGCCCGCACGGCGTCAGCCACGGGGTTGTCCTCGTAGCCGCCCAGCTCGGTGGGCCTGTGGCCGAGCACGACCAGGCCGTGTCCCTCGATGGCCGGGTCGTCGACGACCGGTCCCAGCGTGTCGGCCGGTCCCAGGTCCTCGGGGGTACCGGTGCCGGTGCGGCCGTGCTGGGCGGCGGCCGCCTCCACCGCCAGGCGGTCCACCAGGTCGTTCATGGGGTCGCCGGCATGGCCCTTGACCCAGCGGAAGGTGACGTCGCCCCGATCGGCCACCAGCTCGACGAACGGCTCCCACAGATCCCGGTTGGCCACCGGCTTGCGCTGGGAGTTCACCCACCCCTTACGGATCCAGCCCTCCCACCAGCGGTCCCGGAAGCAGTTGACGACGTAGGTCGAGTCGCTGACCACCTCCAGCCGTCCCTGCAGGGCGGCCACCGCCTCGTAGGCGGCCGAGATCTCCATGCGCTGGTTGGTGGTGTGGTCGGCCGCCCCGGACGCGAAGGCGCCACCCTCCACGGCCCAGGCCCATCCGCCGGGTCCAGGGTTCCCGCGGCACGCCCCATCGGTGTAGACGACCGTCGGCACCCCCAGAACCTACCTGCCGGTAACCGAGCCCGATCCGGCATCATGGCGGGGTGACCATCGACGGGTACGTACACCAGCTCCACGACTCCGATCCGGCGGAGACCGCCGAGTGGATCGAATCGCTCGACGCCGTCATCGACGCCCAGGGCTCGACCCGGGCCCGGTTCCTGATGTCGAAGCTCACCGAGCACTCCCGCGAGCGCCAGGTGGGCACCCCGGCCGAGGTGTCCACGCCCTACATCAACACCATCCCCACCGGCGAGCAGAGCTGGTTCCCCGGCGACGTGGCCCTGGAGCGGCGCATCCGGGCCTACATCCGGTGGAACGCGGCGGTCATGGTCGTCAACGCCAACCACCACGCCGACGGCATCGGCGGCCACCTTTCGACCTTCGCGTCCTCCGCCGCCCTCTACGAAGTGGGCTTCAACCACTTCTTCCGGGGCAAGCGCGACGGCCAGCCCGGCGATGCCGTGTACTTCCAGGGTCACGCCGCGCCGGGCATGTACGCCCGCGCCTTCCTCGAGCACCGCCTCGATGAGTCCCAGCTCGACCGCTTCCGCCGCGAGCTCACCGACGATCAGGGCGACGCGGCCGGGCCCGGCGGCCTGTCCAGCTATCCGCACCCGTGGCTCATGCCCGAGTTCTGGGAGTACCCGACCGTGTCCATGGGGTTGGGGCCGATCAACTCGATCTACCAGGCCCGCTTCAACCGCTACCTGGAGAACCGCCGCCTCGACGACACCAGCGGCACCCGGGTGTGGTGCTTCCTGGGCGACGGCGAGTGCGACGAGCCCGAGACCCTGGGTTCCATCTCGCTGGCCGCCCGTGAGCAACTCGACAACCTGACGTGGGTCATCAACTGCAACCTCCAGCGCCTCGATGGCCCGGTGCGCGGCAACGGCAAGGTCATCCAGGAGCTGGAGGCCATCTTCCGGGGCGCCGGGTGGAACGTGATCAAGGTCATCTGGGGGTCGGGCTGGGACGAACTGTTGGAGCGCGACGTCGACGGCGTGCTCCTGCACCGCATGAACACGACGGTGGACGGCGAGTTCCAGCGCTATGCGGTCGAGTCGGGGGCCTACATCCGCGAGCACTTCTTCGGTCCCGATCCCCGTCTGCGGGCCCTGGTCGAGCACCTCAGCGACGACGACCTGCGCAACCTGCCCCGAGGCGGGCACGACTACGAGAAGATCTACGCCGCCTACAGGGCGGCCACCAGCCAGGTGGGGGCACCGACGGTCATCCTGGCCAAGACCATCAAGGGCTGGACCTTGGGCACCGACGTCGAGGCCCGCAACGCCACCCATCAGATCAAGAAGATGTCCAACGAGCAGCTGCGGGCCCTGCGGGTGCGCCTGCACCTCGAGGACGTGATCCCCGAGGCCGCCCTCGACGCCGAGGATCCCCCCTACTACCGCCCACCGGTCGACTCGCCCGAGCACCGCTACCTGATGGAGCGCCGCAACGCCCTCGACGGCTCGCTGCCGTCGCGCACGGTGACGGTGCGCAGGGACCTGACGCTGCCCCCCGATTCGGCCTTCGGCGAGCTGGCCTCCGGGTCCGGCACCCAGGCGGTGTCGACCACCATGGCCTTCACCCGCCTGCTGCGCACGCTGGCCCGAACCGACGGCTTCGGCCCCCGCATCGTCCCCATCATCCCCGACGAGGCCCGCACCTTCGGGATGGACGCGCTGTTCCGGGAGTTCGGCATCTACGCGTCGCAGGGCCAACGCTACGAGTCGGTCGACGCCAAGCTGCTGCTCTCCTACACCGAGAGCCAGCAGGGCCAGCTGCTGGAGGAGGGGATCACCGAAGCCGGGTCGATGGCCAGCTTCTCCGCCGCCGGCACCGCCTACGCTCACCGAGGCGTGCCCATGGTGCCCTTCTTCGTCTTCTACTCGATGTTCGGGTTCCAGCGGGTGGGCGACCTCATCTGGGCCGCAGCCGACGCGCAGGCGCGGGGGTTCCTGTTGGGGGCCACCGCCGGGCGCACCACCCTGCTGGGCGAGGGCCTCCAGCACCAGGACGGCCACAGCCTGGTGCTGGCCTCCACCGTCCCCACCTGCCAAGCGTACGACCCGGCCTTCGCCTACGAGATGGCCGCCATCGTGCGAGCCGGCATCGTCCGCATGTACGGCGACGGGCACGACCGTGACAGCTCGGTCTTCTACTACCTCACCCTGTACAACGAGAACTATCTGATGCCGGCCCGGGCCGAGTCGGTGACCGACGCCGACATCGTCGAAGGCCTGTACCGCTGGGCCCCTCCCCCGGACGACCTGGCGTCCCAGGTGACCATCCTGTTCTCGGGGACGGCCCAGCAGGCGGCCCGCGACACCCAGGCCGCGCTGGCCGCCGATGGCATCGGTGCCGAGCTGTGGTCCGCCACCTCCTACAAGCGCCTGCGGGAGGACGCGCTGTCGGTCGAGCGTCGCAACCGCCTCCACCCGAGCGCCGAGCCCGAGGTGGCGCCGGTGACCGCCAGGCTGGCCACCAGCTCCGGACCGATCATCGCGGTCACCGACTTCATGAAGGCCGTCCCCGACCAGATCGCCCGTTTCGTCCCCACCGGCCGCCGGTTCGTGCCGCTGGGCACCGACGGCTTCGGCCGCTCCGACACCCGAGCCGCCCTGCGACGCTTCTTCGAGACCGACGCGGCCCACGTGGAGATCGCCGCGTTGGCCGCGCTGGCCGACGAAGGGTCGGTCGAGCGCCAGGCGGTGGCCAAGGCCATCGCCCGCCACGGCGTCGATCCCGACACCGCCGATCCCCGCACCCGCTGAAGGTAGGTTTGGCGCCCATGGCCGCACCCACCATGCCCATCACGGGCGACCCGCAGGCCGACAGGCTGCTGATGACCGATCCCCTGGCGTTGCTGCTGGGGATGCTGCTCGATCAGCAGGTCCCCATGGAGTGGGCGTTCAAGGGCCCGGCCACCCTCAAGGAGCGCCTGGGTGGCGAGCTCGACGCCACCGCCATCGCCGCCATGGACCCCGAGGACCTGGTGGCGGTGTTCGTGGCCAAGCCCGCGCTGCATCGCTATCCGGCGGCCATGGCCCGCCGGGCCCACGAGCTGTGCCAGTTCCTGGTCGAGCACTACGACGGCGACGCCGCCAGGGTGTGGCGCGGCGTGCGCTCCGGCGACGAGCTCTACCGCCGGGTGCGCGAGCTGCCCGGCTATGGCGAAGAGAAGTCCAAGATCTTCCTGGCCATCCTGGCCAAGCGGCTGGGCAAGCGGCCCGCAGGCTGGGAGGCGGCCGCCGCGCCCTTCTCGGATGCCACCCCACGCTCGGTGGCCGACATCGACTCGGCCGAGTCCCTGGCCAGGGTCCGCGAGTTCAAGAAGCTCAAGAAAGCCCAGGGCAAGGGCAAGGCCGACTGATCAAGTCCGACTGATCAAGTCCGACCAGAGGGCTAGACAGGGCGGTTGCGCTGGCGATCCAACCAGCCCAACAGGATGGCCACGGCGCGGGGATCGTGGCGCAGCTGGTGGCTGGCGCCTTCGATGATGCGCAGATCGGCCGAACCATGGGCATCGGCCAGCACCCGAGCGTCGAACACGGGCACCGATTCGTCGTCGGAGCCGTGCAGGATCAGCAGTGGTCGCGGAGCCAGCCGGGGAGCGGCCGCGACCGCCCGGATCTCGCGCAGCTCCCGCGACCACATGTCGAACGCGGCCGGGAACGACCCGGATCGGATGATGCCCACGTCCCGGGCGTGCAGCAGCAGCCGGCGCGGGTGGCTGGCCCAGTCGTCGAAATCGGCCGGAGCCCCCATGGCGGCCACCCCTCGGACGCGGGCGTCGTCGGCCGCGGCGCACACCGTGAGGGCGCCGCCGGTGCCGAACCCCGCCATCCACACGCCACCCACGTCTTCGACCTGGTGCAGGTAGTCGCTGGCCGCGTACAGGTCGTCCAGCCAGCCCCCCAACGAGAAGTCGCCCTCGGACTCGGCGCAACCCCGGAAGCACACCACCAGCACGGCCCAACCCATCTCGGTGGCGATGCGGTCGGCCAGCTCGGGGAACGACTTGGCCGAGAGCCGGCCCCCGCCCCGCCCGTTGGGGAAGCCGTGGCCGATGACCAGGCCGGGGATCCGGGTCCCGGGCGCACGGCGCGGACGGGCCAGGTGCCCCCAGATGCCGACGCCCCCGGTCGAGGTGAACAGCCGCTCCATGCCGGACGGGCCGGGGCCGGCTAGTCGACTGGCGCGAGGTTGGCGCCCGAGCCGTCGCCCTTGTAAGGGCGGTACCCGCGGTTGCGGGCTTCGGCCAGGGTGTCGGGCCCGAAGCTGAGGAAGGCCTCGCTCTCCATCAGCTCGTCGATCAGGGCCGGGTCGTCGAGGTTGTCGACGTCGTAGACGACCTGCGAGCGCTTGTCACCGAGCCAACGGCTGTGTTCGAACCGGGTGGGCCGTTCCATGGACCGTCACCCTAACGTGGAACGGCGCCCCCGCAGGGGCGCCGTTCCGGACACTGGAAGTACTGACCGGGCCTGTGCAACGTCGGACGGGACCAGGCTCCGACAGCCCGGGCAGCGGTGGATGGCGGGAATTCGCCAGGCGGTCCAGCTACGCCGCGTCAGCGGCCAGCCACCTCCAAGGTCCCACAAGAACAATGACTACTCAGTTGGACCACCTCCTTTCCTTGGTGGTCCCAGGATAGAGCCGTCGGTCCCCGGCCGCAGACCATTTCCCGAGCGTTCACACCGGGCCTTCCTCGGACTCCGCCACCCTCGGGCCGATGGCGCCGATGGCTTCCAGATAGGCCCGCTCGGTGGCGAGGACGACCGCGATGTGGGTGTCGTCGAGGTCCAAGCCGGCGTCGGACGCCTGACCGATGACGAAGGCAAGCCCGTCGTCCTCGCCCACCACGACGTCGTCGGGGGCGTCGGCGTAGGCAGCTTCGGTGGCGATGCCCTCTTCCACCAGGTAATCCAGGTGCCAGGTCACCAGCTGGCGCACGTCATCGTGGGTGATCTGGGAGGCCACCTCCACCGGGAGGCGGTCGGCGATCCAGTCGACGGCCTCGTCCTCGTCGAAGACCGAGGTGGGTGGCGCCACCGACAGGCGTCCCACCACGCCACCGATGGTCACCACGCCGACAGCCAGCACCGCCACCGCCGTGATGCCCAAGATCAACCAGGTCATCTCTCTCGGCCCTCCGGTCGGCAAGCCTCCCTTCGGGCGCCTCGCGTCAAATTCCGATGCGCTGGGCCAGCAGCTCGCGGTGGTAGGTGGGATCGCCGAAGAGCAGCTCGGAGGACTTGGCCCGCTTGAAGTACAGGTGTGCCGGGTGCTCCCAGGTGAAGCCGATGCCGCCGTGGATCTGGATGTTCTCGGCCGCGGCGTGGAAGTAGGCGTCGGAGCAGTAGGCCTTGGCCAGGCTGGCCACCGAGGGCAGCTCGTCGTTCAGCTCGGCTGCGCACCAGCCCGCGTAGTAGGCGGCGGACTTGGCCGACTCGACCTCGAGCAGCATGTCGGCGCACTTGTGCTTGATGGCCTGGAACGAGCCGATCGGGCGACCGAACTGCACCCGCACCTTGGCGTACTCGACCGACATGTCCAGGCACTTCTGGGCGCCGCCCACCTGCTCGGCGGCCAGGGCCACCGCGGCCAGGTCGAGGACCCGGCTCAAGCACATCCCACCCGCCGCCGTCGGTGCCGATGAGCGTGGCGCTCACCCCGTCGAAGGTCGAGCTTGGCCTGCTTGCGGGTCTGGTCCATGGTGGACAGGGCGGTGCGGGTCAGCCCGGGGGCGTCGCCGGACACGTGGAACAGGCTCACCCCGGCCGCGGTGCGGGCCGCCACCAGCACCAGGTCAGCCGTGTGGCCGTCGAGCACGAACGACTTGGTGCCCGAGATCTTCCAGCCGTCACCGTCGGGGGTGGCGGTGGCCTCGATGCCCGAGCTCGTCCCACCGGCCGTTGGGCTCGGTGAAGGCCAGGGTGGCGATGGTCTCGCCGGCGGCGATGCCGGGCAGCAGCGACTTCTTCGCCGCGTCGTCGCCCGAGTGGATGAGCGTGTTGGCGGCCAGCACCACGGTCGAGAAGTACGGGGCGCACAGCAGGGCCCGGCCCATCTCCTCGAGCACCACGATCAGCTCGACGTAGCTGTAGCCCGGATCCGCCGAACTCCTCGGGGATGATGAGGCTCTGCAGGCCGAGCTGCTCGGCCATCTGCTTCCAGACCGCGTCGTCGAAGCCCTTCTCGGTGTCCATCTGCTCGCGCACCGCGGATTCGGGCGACTTGGCGTCGAGGAACTGGCGAACGATGTTGCGGAGCTCTTCCTGCTCCTCGGAGAACGCGAAATTCACGGCGGTCCAGCCCCCTTGGGTGGGTATCAACGATCGGCCAACTGTCTACTAGACCGGCCGGTCAAGAACCAACCCTCCCGGGCCTCCGGCCGGCAAGCCTCCCTGCGGGCGCTTCGCCATCTGGGTGCCATCGATCCGGCGGCTCCGCCCTGGCGGGCTACGCCTTCCGAACCCCAGCTTCGGTAGCGTGGCGTCATGAGCACGCTCCTCTACGACGACACGCAGGCCGAGATCCACAAGGTGGTCGTCGGCCCCATGGACAACAACGTCTACGTGCTGCGCTGTCGAGCCACCGGCGACGCGGTGCTCATCGACGCGGCGAACGAGCACGAGCTGCTGCTGGAGCTGTGCCGAGACCTGGGCGTGCGCACCGTGCTCGAGACCCACGGCCACTGGGACCACATCCAGGCCGTCCCCGCGGTACGTGATGCCGGCTACGAGGTCGGCATCACCTGCCGAGGACTCCGACATGCTCGACGCCTACGACTACGTGGTGGCCGACGACTCGGTCATCGACGTGGGTCGGCTCCGCCTGCACACCATCCACACGCCGGGCCACACCCCGGGCTCGATGTGCTTTCGGATCGAGGGCTCGCCGGTGCTGTTCAGCGGCGACACGCTGTTCCCGGGTGGGCCGGGCAACACCAGCTTCCCCAACGCCGACTTCGACACGATCATCGCCAGCATCGACCGGCGCCTGTTCGCCCCCCTCGACCCCGACACCATCGTCCTGCCCGGCCACGGCGACCAGACCACGATCGGCACCGAGCGCCCTCACCTCCAGGAGTGGGTCGACCGGGGGTGGTGACCGCCGACGAACGCCCCATCGATCCCACGCCGATACACACCGCCGACCTGCCTCCGACGCCGATCCGGGACCACAACATGCCGGCCTCGGCCTGGATCGAGGCACCCGACGAGCTGGTGCACCTGGGCGATGACATCGACCAGCCCCTGGTCACCTACAAGCGCCGCATCGGCCGGTGGTTGCTGTGGCGGGCCGGGCCCGCCAGCCGCAGCAACGCCCGCTACCTTGCCCTCGACGCCGATGACCTGGACCACCGGTACTCCTTCCGGCTCTTCGCCGACGGGCACGGGCGAGGGCATCGGGCCCAGTGGGACCCACCACACCCGCTTCCGGGCCTGGAAGGAGGATCTACTGGCCGAACCTTGATCCGGACATTTCCACTATCGCCGTAGTGCTAATACACTGGCACTCGTGTCCGCGCCCCCTCCATCTGCCCCGCTGTTCGAGATCCGCGACCTGCACGTACGCCCGGCCGGCCCGGCGGCCGACGGTTCACCCACCCAGCCCGAGATCCTCCGCGGCGTCGATCTGACCATCCGTGCCGGCGAGGTGCACGCCCTCATGGGGCCCAACGGCTCGGGCAAGTCCACCCTGGCCTCCAGCCTGCTCGGCAGCCCCGAATACGACGTCACCGCCGGTGAGATCCGGTTCCAGGGCGACGACGTGACCACCTGGAGCCCGGACGTGCGGGGCAAGGCCGGCATGTTCCTGGCCTTCCAGTACCCCCAGGAGATCCAGGGCGTCTCGGTCCTCAACTTCCTGCGCCAAGCCCTGTCCGCCCGCAAGGGCATCGACCTGTCCATGCTCGAGCTGCGCTTGGCCATCATGGAGTGGATGAGCCGGCTGGACATGGATCCGTCGTTCGCCGACCGCTACCTCAACGAAGGCTTCTCGGGCGGCGAGAAGAAGCGCAACGAGGTGCTCCAGATGGCCATCCTCGAACCCGAGATCGCCATCCTGGACGAGACCGACTCGGGCCTCGACATCGACGCCCTGCGGGTGGTGGCCAACGGCGTCCAGGAGGTGCGCACGGCCCGCCCCGATCTGGGCGTGCTGGCCATCACCCACTACCAGCGGTTGCTCGAGGAGCTGACCCCTGACCGGGTGCACATCATGATCGGCGGGCGCATCGTGGACAGCGGCGGCATGGAGCTGGCCGCCCGACTGGAAGCCGAGGGGTACGACGCATGGCGCTGAACGATCCGCTCGATCCGGCCCGCATCAAGTCCGACTTCCCCTTGCTGTCCAAGGTCGAGGTGGGCGGTCATCCCCTCGTGTACCTGGACTCGGCCTCGTCGTCGCAGAAGCCGCGCTCGGTGCTCGACGCCATGGACGACCTCTACGAGACCACCTACGCCAACGTGCACCGGGGCGTGTACGGCATCGCCGCCGAGGCCACCGACCGCTATGAGGCGGCCCGGGCCAAGGTGGCCCGGTTCATCCATGCCCCCTCGACCAACGGCGTGGTGTTCACCAAGAACGTGACCGAGGCCCTCAACCTGGTGGTTTACAGCTGGGGCCGGGCCAACTTGTCGGCCGGCGACGTGGTGGTACTCACCGAGATCGAACACCACGCCAACCTGGTGCCCTGGCTGATCCTGCGCGAGGAGCGCGGGATCGAGCTGCGATTCGTGCCCATGGCCGACGACTACACGCTCGACCTGAGCGACCTGGACCAGTTGCTGGACGGGGCCAAGCTCTTCGGCTTCACGGCCATGTCCAACGTGTTGGGCACGATCACCCCCATTCGCCAGCTCGCCGATGCGGCTCGCGCCGCCGGCGCACTCAGCCTGGTGGACGGGGCCCAGTACGTGCCTCACCTGCCCACCGACGTCACCGAGCTGGGTTGTGACTTCTTCGGCTTCACCGGTCACAAGATGCTCGGCCCCACGGGGGTCGGGGTGCTGTGGGCCCGCGACGAGCTGCTCGAGGCCATGCCCGCCTTCCTGGGCGGGGGCGAGATGATCCGTGACGTGCGCCTCGACGGCTGGACACCGAACGACATCCCTTGGAAGTTCGAGGCCGGCACGCCCCCCATCGCCGAGGTCATCGGACTGGCTGCGGCCGTCGACTACCTCGACGAGCTGGGCATGGCCGCGGTGCGCGAACACGAGGTGGCCCTGACCTCCTACGCCCTGCGCACGCTGGAGGCGCGCTTCGGCGACGAGTTGGTCATCCACGGCCCGACCGATCCCAAGACGCGGGGCGGCGTGCTCTCCTTCTCGTACCGCGACGTGCATCCCCACGACCTGTCCCAGGTGCTCGACGAGCGAGGCGTGTGCGTGCGGGCCGGCCACCACTGCGCCAAGCCGCTCATGCGCCGGCTTCGAGTCGGGGCCACCGCCCGGGCCTCGCTCTACGTGTATAACGACGAATCCGACATCGACGCCCTGGCCGACGCGCTCGAGCGCGGCCGGCGACTTCTTCGCCCTGTAGAGGACTCCACCATGCCCGGCCTCGAAGACCTGTACCGAGAGATCATCCTCGACCACTATCGGAACCCCCGGAACCGGGGCGAGCTCGAGAGCCCGCCCGCCCATCGGGTCGAGGGCTTCAACCCGCTGTGCGGCGACGAGATCGTGGTCTATCTCGACGTGCACGACGGCGTCGTGGACGACATCCGCATCAGTGGCCAGGGCTGCTCGATCAGCCAGTCGTCGGCCTCGATGATGTCCGCCGCGGTCAAGGGCAAGACGGTGGAGGAGGTCCACGACCTGAGCCGGGCCTTCAAGGGCATGATGTCGATCCACGAGTCGAGCCTCGAGGGCGACGAGGTCGAGCCCGAGGAGCTGCCTGACGTGTCACTCGGCGATCTCGAGGCCCTGCGGGGCGTGGTCAAGTTCCCGGTGCGCATCAAGTGCGCCACCCTGTCGTGGAACACCCTGGCCCAAGGGCTCGAAGAGGTCAGCCAACCAGCCGATTGACCCGCTCGGCGAACTCGACGCAGCGGTCGGTCACGCCGCCCTTGTCGTGGCTGGTGATGTCGACGGTCACCCGGTTCCAGCTGTTGGACCAGTCCGGGTGGTGGTCGAGCTTCTCGGCGATCAGCGCCACCCGGGTCATGAACCCGAAGGCCTCGGAGAAGTCGGCAAAGGTCAGCTCCCGGTGCAGCTTGTCCTCGACCAGGGTCCACCCCGGGACCTGCGGGTCAGTCATCAGTTCGGTCATGGCAGTCTCCTGTGCTCAGTAGCCCAGCCGGTCGGCCAGATCCACGGCCTCGTCGCACCAGGCCACCAGGCGGGCCAGACCCAGTCCACGGGCGGTGAACTTGAGGGTGGGTTCGACGTCGCGCCAGTAGGCCCGCCCCACCGGCTGGTGGGCCTCGGCCAGCATCTGAGGCAGCAGCCAGGCGTACTTCACGCACGAAGCGGTCATGGCCAGCCGCACGTCGCGGTGGTCGCCGTCCCAGCCGGCCTGGCGCAAGCCGTCCAGGTAGGCGCCGAACACGGCCGCCTCGAGCTCGGCCATCCGCTCCGCCGGCCAGAACAGGTCGAACACCCCGTCGGGCACCTGGTTGCCGATGTCCTCGCCCCGCGCCCCATCGCCGCAGAAGGACCAGTCGAACAAGGCCACCGTGCCGTCGGGCCGGCGAGCGGCGTTCGAGGCCCACACGTCGAGATGGCATCGAGTGCGCGGCAGCGCCTCGAGCACGCCGAGGAGTCGCTCGCGCCGATCGAGCAGGCGGCGCCATCCAGAGCGGAGCGACCCCGGCCAGCAGTCGCGGATGATGGTCTCGGACCAAGCTCCGTCCTCGTCGACCAGCTCGTAGGGCGCCGGCTTGGACGCCGAATAGGCACGGATGAAGCCCCGCGAGCTCCACGGCTCCTCGGCCACCGGCTGCGCCTGCCACCGCCCGAGGCCCCGGGCCAGGGCCTGGTGGTCGGCCAGATCGAAGGCGGTGCCGGGCGTCCCGGCCACGTAATCGATCCACAAGGTGATGGACCCCTCGCCGTCGTCCTCGACGACTGCCCCAGGGATCTCCAGACCGGTTCCCTCGAGGGATCGGCGCAGCTCGGCGCTGGAATAGGCGTCCGCCTCGCGCCGCCAGTAGTTCCAGTGATGCGGCTCGTCCGAGGCCAACCAGTGCTCGGGCGCGCCCGGCTTGTGGCGGCCGATGCGCTTGCGCACCAGCGTTCGACCATCGGCCGTCTCCACCTGCTCGACCGCAGTGGTCACCGCGTTGTGCTCGTTGTGCGGGAGCGGTCGGCACCCGACGATGTCCACCAGCTCAGGCGAACGGATCGGCGAACGGATCGGCGCCGGCGGCCGGCAGGGCCAACTCGTTCTCGTCGCCGGCCCACTCGGCATAGCCGGTCTCCTCGAGTTGGGCGGCCAGCTCGGGCCCGCCGGTGGCCTGGATCCGACCGCGGGCCAGGATGTGCACCACGTCAGGCTTGAGCTCCTGGAGCAGCCGGTTGTAGTGGGTGATGGCCAGCACGCCCAGGTCCTGCTCGTGGGTCATGGCCTCGATGCGACGGCTGCAGGCGCGCAGGGCGTCGACGTCGAGACCCGAGTCGAGCTCGTCGAGGATGGCGAAGCGAGGGGCGAGGACGGCCAGCTGCAAGGTCTCGTTGCGCTTCTTCTCGCCGCCGGACAGGTCGACGTTGAGCGCCCGACCGAGGAACTGCTGGCCGAATCCGATGCGGTCGGCCTCGGTCTCCATGGCCTGGCGAACCACCCGCGGATCACGCCCGGCGGCCTCGGCCGACTCAGTGAGGATGGCCTCGAGGCTGACCCCGGGCACCTCGGTCGGGTACTGCATGGCCAGGAAGAGCCCGGCGTGGGCCCTTTCCCAGGGTTCGAGGGCCAGCACGTCGACGCCGTCGAGGAACACGGTCCCGCCGGTCACCGTGTAGCCGGGCCGGCCCATGATCACATGGGACAACGTCGACTTCCCCGAGCCGTTGGGACCCATGACGGCGTGGACCTCGCCGCTGCGCACGACCAGATCGATGCCCTGGAGGATCTCGCGGCCGGCCACCTCGGCGCGGAGGCCTTCGATGCGCAGCTCGCTCACGGGTGCGCCGCCACGGACAGGTCGACCAGCACGTCGTCGCCCGCCACCTGCACCTGGTAGACGGGCTCGGCCCGAGTGGCGGGCAACGAGTTGGGCTCGCCGGTGACCAGCGAGAAGCAGCTGCCGTGCTTCCAGCACTCGATCTCGAGTCGCTCGGGGTGCACGTCGCCCTCGGCCAGGCTGATCTTCTGGTGGGTGCAGGTGTCGCCGATGGCGTAGAAGTCGTCGCCGATGCGGACCACGGCCACCTTCTGGCCCTCGACCACGAACTGGGCGGCGGCCCCGGGGGCCACGTCGGTCACCGAGCACACGCGTGTGGCGGTCATGTCGAGACCCCGGACTGGAGGCGTTCGACGATGGCGGCCCACACCCCGCTGGCCGCCTCGGCCACCGGCATCTGGCCGAGCACCTCCAGGAAGAAGCCTTCGACGATCAGTCGCTCGGCCACCTGCGGCGGGACCCCGCGGCTCTCGAGGTAGAAGCGCTGCTCCTCGTCGATGGGGCCCACCGCCGACGCGTGGCTGCAGTGGACGTCGTTGTTCTCGATCTCGAGGTTGGGCACCGACTCGGCCCAGGCGTGGTCGCTCAACTTGATGGTGCGATTGGTCTGGAAGGCGTTGGTGCCGCGACCCTCCGGCCGCACCCGTATGAGCCCGGTGTAGACCGAACGCGACCACCCGCCGACGGCTCCCTTGAACAGCAGGTTCGAGGTGGTGTCCGGGGCGGCGTGGTCCTGGAAGGTCCGGAAGTCGAGCGTCTGGTGGCCCTCGCCGAAGTAGACGGCCAGCAGGTTGCCGGTGGCGCCGCGCCCGACCAGACGACAGTCGGCCCGGGTGCGGGCGTAGTCGCCACCCAGCGCGGCCTGGGCGGCCATCAGGGTGGCCTGGCGCTCGACCCTCGAGATCTGCGAAGCGATCTGCCAGGCCTGGGGACCACGTTGCTGCACGTTCAGATAGCCGAGGCGGGCGGAGGGGCCGACATCCAGCTCGATCACGGGGATGACCAGGCCGGCCACGTCATCGCCCCCGTGATGGTCGACCACGGTGGCGGCGGCGTCATCACCCAGGCTGACCAGCAGGCGCGGGAAGGTGATGGCCCGGTCCTGGACGTTCCAGTCCACCACCACGATTGGTCGGTCGACCTCGACGCCGCGAGGCACGACCAGGGCCACCGGGTCGGACAGGGCACGGTTGAGCGAGCTGAACAGGTCAACGGCGTCGGACCCGGCGGCGGACAGATCGGTCCGCTCGGCCAGCCCGGCGCCATCGGGATGGTCGGCCAGACGCCCCAGGGTGACGCCTCGGGCGACCCAGGTGGGATCCAGATCGATGGCCACGACCCGGCCGTCGACCGTCACCACCGATCCGGCCCGATCGGACACCGCCTCGACCACGGCCCGAGCACCGGTAGGGACCGATGCCCCGGGCCGGGTGTCGGCCGTCGCGCCGGACGGCCACGCGTAGGCCTCGAGGTCGAGATCGTCGACTCGGCTGTAGCGCCAGACCTCCTCGTCGGTGCTGGGCAGATCCAGCCTGGCTGCCAGCTCGGCTGCCGCCGCCCGCCGGGCGCGCAGCCACTCCGGCCCCGGCAGGGCCCGAGCGACAGCAGGATCGAAGCTGGCGGAGGTGGTCGTCATGGCGGGGTCAGAAAATACACTATCCACGTAGGAGTAATTCAACTCACGGCGGTGCGTGCTGGCGCTGGCTGTGCAGCGCGTGACCCGACGGCGTGGTCCAGCAGAACGTCTGGTCGGGCTTGGCCACCATGGTCCAGCCTTGGCGGTGGGTGACGCCGTGATGATGGCGGCACAGCAGCGCCAACTGATCGATGTCGGTGTTGCCGCCGTCGTGGAAGGCCGGCACATGATGGGCGTCGCACCAGCTCGGCCGCCGGTCGCACCCAGGGAACACACAACCGCCGTCGCGGACGGCCAGCGCCCGGCGCTGGCTCGGGCTGGCGTGGCGGGCAGTTCGTCCCAGGCGAAGCGGGACGCCGTCGTCATCGACCACCAACAGGCGGCGGACAGCGTCGCACAACAGATGGCCGACGCCAGCCGGCTCGAGGCGCTCGCTGTCGAAGGTGCGGACCGCGTCGGGCTCGTCAGCCCGGTACACCAGGGTGACGTCGACCACCGGCCCGCTGGTGGCGGCGCCTTCGGCGGCCAGGCCCTGGCGGCACAGCTCGGCCAGGGCCAGCGCCCGAAGCGTGGGGCGGGTGGGCACCGGGAGATCGGGGGTCTGGCCCTGATCGGCCTGCGCCCGACGCCACACCTTGTCGGCCATCGACTCGATGGCCTGGCGGACCACCACCGCTGCCTCCCCCACCAGCTCGCCCCGCAGGATGGTCGTGTCGCCCACCTGGCGGATGCTCACCCGGTTGCGCGCCTGCTCGCGGGCCGGATCGAAGCTGCCGTCCTGGTCCCACAGGCGCACCAGGTCGCGGACGGTGCGCTGCCACACGTCGAACGGAAGTCGTCGGGCCAGGTCGACGAGCTCGCTTTCGTTGGCGATCACCTCGTCGGTCACCCGCGGGTTGTGGAGGGCGTGGCCGAGCACCTCGGCGTGGTCGTGACCGATGTCGCCTTCGCTCAGCGCGACGTCGAGGGCGTCGAGCCGAGCGAGGGCCAGCGCGGCTCGCACTCGAGCCGAGCAGCCTCGACGTGAGCGTTGGGTGGCCCAGGCCAACCAGCCCGGGGTGGCCATGCCGAGATCGGCCTCGCAGCTCCCCCGACGCTCCAACACGGCCAGGGCGTGACCCTCGACCGCCTCGAGCGCGGCACGAGCCCGTTCGGCCTCGACCACCAGGTCACGCAGCTCGTCATCGGACGCCAGTGACAGATCCTGGTGCGCCGCCTTGCGGCATCGATCCCCCAGCTCCCGCATTCCCTGGAGCTCGGCCACCGCCTCGTCGCATCCCGCCGGATCGAACATATGATTGATTCTAGCTGTCCATAGAGGCCAGAGCAAGGGTTTCAGTGGGATATCAACCGCTATGCGCCGCTAGATGGTGGCCCTCGAGCCGGATGCGAACACAACGGACTCGCGATACCCGCGGAGGTCAGGCTGGCTCAGCGCCTGCGGCGGAACCAACCCTTGAGGCGCGAGGGTCCGCTCGGGTGGCGGTCCTGGGCCTCGACCTCGGCCAGGACGCCCGGTCCGGCCGCGTTCACGATGTCCTCCGCCTCGTCGAGGAGCTCGGCGATGCCCTCGCCCTGGGGTTCGTCCTCCAACGCCGGCTCGATCAGGTCGCCGTGCTGCCAGTTGACGTCAGCCAGCCGGCGCTCGAACGCGGCGCAGTCCTCCGGGCAACGCCACGGTGCTTCGGGGGCCAGGTCGAGCTTGCACTTCCGGGCCGTTTCGCCGTTGGCATAGGTGCGGCTCTCGAAATGCTTGCATTCCTCGCGCATGGGCATGCGCCCATGCTGCCAGGTCCGAGCCGAAAACCGTCAGCCGACCGAGCCCTCCATCTGCAGCTCGATCAGCCGGCTCCACTCGACGGCGTACTCCATGGGCAGCGTGCGGGTCACCGGCTCGATGAAGCCGTTGACGACCATGCCCATGGCCTGCTCCTCGCTCAGGCCGCGGCTCATCAGGTAGAAGAGCTGCTCGTCGGCCACCTTGGACACCGTGGCCTCGTGACCGACGATGGCGTCGCGGGCCCCGACCTCCATGTAGGGGAAGGTGTCCGAGACGCTCTCGTCGTCGAGGATCAGGGCGTCGCACTGCACGTGGCTCTTGCAGCCGTAGGCATCGTCCTCGATGCGAACCAGGCCTCGGTAGCTGGTGCGGCCGCCGTCCTTGGAGATCGACTTGGACACGATCTTCGACGTGGTCTCGGGCGCGGCGTGGACCATCTTGGCCCCCGCGTCCTGGTGCTGACCCGGGCCCGGCGTAGGCCACCGACAGCACCTCGCCCGAAGCCTTGGGGCCGACCATGTACACCGCCGGGTACTTCATGGTGAGACGGCTGCCGATGTTGCCGTCGATCCACTCCATGTGGCCCTCGGTCTCGACCCGGGCCCGCTTGGTGACCAGGTTGAAGACGTTGTTGGACCAGTTCTGGATGGTGGTGTAGGTCACCCGGGCGCTGGGCTTGACCACGATCTCGACCACGGCCGAGTGCAGCGAGTCGGTGGTGTACACCGGCGCCGAGCAACCCTCGATGTAGTGCACCTGGCTGCCTTCGTCGGCGATGATCAGGGTGCGCTCGAACTGGCCCATGTTCTCGGCGTTGATGCGGAAGTAGGCCTGCAGCGGCATCTCCACGTTGACGCCCGGCGGCACGTAGATGAAGCGAGCCGCCCGACCACACCGCCGAGTTGAGGGCGGCGAACTTGTTGTCGTTCTTGGGGATCACCGTGCCGAAGTAGGCCCGCACGATCTCGGGGTGCTCACGCAGGGCCGTGTCCATGTCGGTGAAGATGACGCCCTGGGCCTCGAGGTCCTCACGGTTGCGGTGGTAGACGACCTCGGACTCGTACTGGGCGGTCACGCCGGCCAGGTACTTGCGCTCGGCTTCAGGGATGCCCAGCTTCTCGTAGGTGTCCTTCACCGAGTCGGGCAGCTCGTCCCAGGCGTCCACCTGATGGTCGGTGGGCTTGATGTAGTAGTAGATGTCGTCGAAGTAGATCTGGGACATGTCTCCGCCCCAGTTGGGCATGGGGCGGCGCTGGAAGTGGTCGTAGGACTTGAGCCGGTAGTCGCGCATCCAGTTGGGCTCGCCCTTCATCCAGGACATCTCCCGGATGATGTCGGCATCGAGGCCGCGCTTGGGCTTGAAGACGTAGTCCTCTTCGTCGCTCCACCCGAGCTTGTAGCGGCCCAGATCGAGGTCGAGTTCGGTTGAGGCCATCTCTGACTGCTCCCGGTCGAGGAATTTCTCCTACGTGGATAGTAACAACTCGGGAGCCGCGAACCTGCCCCCGACGTAGATCCACCCTCGCCGCGCTGGGTGATTCTGGCCCTCACAGGAGGGACGCATGGTGCCGACTGGGTACTGGACTATGACTGCTGCCGCCGCGCCATCGGGGGAACCGATGGAACCTGCACTCACGACCGACCCGTTCCGCCGGATGGCGGAGCAGGCCCCGATCGGCATGGTGTCCGCGCTCATCGACGGCACGGTCGAATACGTCAACCCGCGCTGGCGGGAGATCACCGGGATCGATCACCCCACGCCCATCCCGCGGGCGGTCAGCGACGCGGGCGTGGACCCCGAGGACCGACCCCGGGTGGCGGCGGCCTACGTCGAGTCGAGCCGCACGGGCCAGGGCTTCGAGTTGTCCTGGCACCTCATACGCCCCGACGGCGAAGTCCGTCAGGTCCTGGCCCACGGGGCCCCGGTGTTCGACCGGTCGGGCCGCGTCACCCGCTTCGTGGGCACGTTGGCCGACGTGACCGCTCTGGTCGAGCTGAGCGACGCCCAGCGCCGCAGCGACGAACGGTTCCACCAGCTGGTCGCTCAGGCCCCGCTGGGCCACACCGCGGTCGACCTGTCGGGCACGATCATCGAGGTCAACCGAGCCTACGCCGCGCTGGTGGGTCGCACGCCCGAGGAGCTGGTGGGCACCCGGGCCCTGCATCTCGTCCATCCCGACGACCGGGCCGCGGCCGTGGAGCTGGCCAGCAGGCTGCTGGACGGCTCCAGCGAGCCGGTCGAGCGTGAACGGCGGCTCCTCCACGCCGACGGCTCCTCCGTGTGGGTGACCAGCGCCACCACCCTCGAGCGCGACGCCGACGGCCAGCCCCTGAGCTTCTTCGCTCTGGCGCTGAACATCTCGGATCGCAAGCAGGCCGAGGAGGCACTGCGCCACAGCGAGGCGCGCTACCGCAGGCTCATCGACGACGCCCCCGTCGGTCAGGTGCTGAGCACCCTCGACGGCAGGCTGCTCGAGGTCAACCAGGCGTTCGCCGACATGATGGGGGCGACCGCCGCCGAGCTGATGGCCCGCGATCCCCGAGCCCTGATGCATCCCGACGACATGCCGATGTACCGGCGGGAGCTCGAGCGACTGGTGGCGGGCGAGATCGACTCCATCGACCGCGAGCGCCGGCTGGTGCGCCCGGACGGCCAGATCGTGTGGGTGATCGGTGGAACCAGCCTGATGACCGAGCACGGCGTCTCGTACCTGCACGCCATCACCGAGGACGTCACCGACCGGCACCTGGCCCACGAAGCGCTGGCCGAGAGCGAGAACCGCTTCCGCACGTTGACCGAGTCCCTGCCGCTCGGCGTCTACCAGGCAGACAGCGAGGGCCGAGTCTCGTACGTGAACCCCCAGTGGGCGGACGTCACCCATCTGTCGGTGGCTCCCCGCAGCTACGAGGAGGCCATGGCCCCGGTCCATCCCGACGACTACAGACGGGTGGCCAGAGGGTTGCTGGGGGTGCTGCGCCGAGGCGAGGTCTACGACAGCCAGTACCGGATCGCCGACCAGGAGGGTCACGTGCACTGGCTGCGCAACAAGGCGGCAGCCACCCGCGACGAGCACGGCAACATCATCGGCATCATCGGATCGGTCGAGGACGTGACGGACTTGGTGGCGGCCCAGGAGCAGAACACTCGACTCGCCGAGATCGTGGAGACGGCCAGCGACCTGGTCAGCATCACCGACGGCGACACCGGCAGGCTCGTCTACCTCAACCGTTCGGCCCGCGAGGTGTTCGGTCTGGTCGACCGCGACATCACCGATGTGTCGGCGGTGTCGATGTACGCGCGGCGAGGCTCGGGCGACCAGATCCGTCAGGTCCTGACCGTGCTGGAGCGGGGCGAGACCTGGTCCGGTGAGCTCCCCATGCATGGCGCCGACGGGACCGAGCTCACGCGTGTGGCAGTCGATCACACCGGTGCTGCGGGGCGACGGCAGCATCCGCCAGCTCTCGACGGTGGGCCGCGACGTCACCGAGCGCAAGCGCTTCGAAGCCGACCTGGCCCACCAGGCCACCCACGACTCGCTGACCGGGCTGCCCAACCGGGCCCTCCTGCTCGACCATCTCGAGCTGGAGATGGCCCGGGCCGAACGTGAGCACCGGCTCGTCGCCGTGCTCTTCCTGGACCTCGACCGGTTCAAGCAGGTCAACGACAGCCTGGGCCACGACACCGGCGACGAGCTGCTGGCCCAGGCGGCGCGGCGGATCTCCGCGGTGGTGCGCCCGGCCGACACCGTGGCCCGGATGGGTGGCGACGAGTTCGTCATCCTGTGCGGTGACGTCGAGGACCTGGACCACGCCACCGCGGTGGCCCAGCGGGTGGCCGCGGCCATCGAACTCCAGCCCTTCGACGTCGGCGGCGCCGAGCTGGCCATCACCTCGAGCATCGGCATCGCGCTGTCGTCGGGCGGGGTCCATCCCGAAGCCATCCTGCGGGACGCGGACGCCGCCATGTACCGGGCCAAGGACCTGGGTCGGGCCCGGCTGGAGATCTACGACGAGAGCATGCGCAGCCGGACCCAGCACCGCTTGGAGCTGTCCGAGGAGCTGGCGGCGGGCATCGAGAACGGCGAGATCGTGGTGCGCTTCCAGCCCGGCGTGCACCTGGGGACGGGCCAGGTGGTGTGTGTCGAGGCCCTGGCGCGCTGGGACCACCCCACCCGCGGGTTGCTGCTGCCGCATGACTTCATCGGCGTGGCCGAGGAGACCGGGCTGATCGTCGGGCTGGGCCTGCGCGTGCTCTCCACCGCCTGCGAGCGAGGTCGCCGATGGGAGGACACCTTCGGGCTGGCCGCGCCGCGGGTGCACGTGAACCTCTCCGCTCGTCAGCTCACGAGCTCCAACCTGCCGGTGCTGGTGCAGGGCGTGCTGGACGGCTCCGGACTCACCCCGTCCAAGCTGTGCCTGGAGATAACCGAGAGCGTGCTGATGGAGGATGCCTCGGCGGTGATCGACACCCTGTGGGAGCTGAAGGCCATCGGGGTGGCCCTGGCCATCGACGACTTCGGGACGGGGTACTCCAGCCTCAGCTACCTGCGCCGGTTCCCGGTGGACGTGCTCAAGGTCGACCAGTCCTTCATCTCCGGCCTGGGTCCCGATCCGGAGGACTCGACCATCGTGGCTGCCATCGTCAACCTGGCCAACACCCTGGAGCTGGAGGCCATCGCCGAAGGCCTCGAGAACTTCGACCAGGTCGAACGCCTGCGAGGCCTGGGCTGCCACCTGGCCCAGGGCTTCTACTTCGCCGGGCCCGACGAGGGTGACCGGGTCACCGACATGATCCTCAACGGCTTCGGCGTGCCCGCCAACTGATCACCCCGCTCCGGCAAGTCACCCCGCTCCGGCAAGGCCGGTAGCCCAGGTGGCGAACAGGGCGCGATAGTGACCCTCGTCGGCCATCAGCTGATCATGGGTTCCGAGCTCGATGAGGCGGCCACCCGACACCACCCCCACCCGGTCGGCCCGCTCGGCGGTGGACAGCCGATGGGCGATCACCACCACGGTGCGTCCGGACATGATGCGGTCCAGGGCGGATTCCACCAGCCGCTCGGTACCCGGGTCGAGGCTGGAGGTGGCCTCGTCGAGCACCAGCAGCGCCGGGTCGACCAACGCGGCGCGGGCCAACGACACCAGCTGCTTCTCCCCGGCCGACAGTCGGGTGCCCCGCTCGTTCACGGCGGTGTCGAGCCCGTCGGGCAACGCCGAGAACCGATCGAGGACGCCGACATCGGCCAGGGCCGCGTCCACCTCCTCGTCGGTCGCGCCCTCCCGCGCCACCCGCACGTTGTCGCGAATGGTGCCGTGGAACAGGAACCCCTCCTGGGGTACCACCACGATGCGTTGGCGCAGCGAGGTGTGGGTGGCCTGGCGCAGGTCCACTCCGCCGAAGCGCACCACCCCGTCGGTCGGGTCGTAGAGCCGGGCCACCAACTTGGCCAGGGTCGACTTGCCCGCCCCGGTGGGGCCGACCAGGGCCAGTCGCTCGCCCGGAGCGATGACCAGGCTCACGTCGTGGAGCACCGGGGTCTCGCCATAGCCGAAGGAGACGTGGTCCATCACCACCGCCCCCCGGACGGCCAGGTCGACCGCGTCGGGTCGCTGAGGAACGTCCACCGGCGTGTCCAGCAGCTCGAACAGCTTCTCGAGGGCGGCGCCGGCCGACTGGAGCATGTTGAACAGCTGGCTCAGCTGCTGCACCGGCTCGAACAGGTTGTTGAGCGTGAGCACGAAGAAGGCGATGGTGCCGATGGTGACCACGCCCTCGATGGTCATCCAGCCACCGAGACCCACCACCAGGGCGGTGGTGCCCAGGCCGGCGAACTCGATCACCGGCAGGTACCAGGCCTGGGCGCGCACCGAGCGCATGTGGGCGTCGTAGAGACCCCGGTTCTGGTCCACGAACCGCTCGACCTCGACCTCCTGGCGGCCGTAGGCCTGGATGACCCGGACCCCGGAGATGCCCTCCTGCAGGCGCGACAGCGTCTGACCGATGCGGTCGCGGACGTGCAGGTACGCCCGGTTGGACTCCCGCTGGAAGCGGATGCTCGCCACCACCACCACCGGCACGGCCAACAGGCACACCAGCAGCAGCTGCCAGGACACCACGGCCAGGATGATGACCGAGAGCACCAGAAGCAGCCCGTTCATCAGGAACATGATCAGGCCCATCTGGACCAGCTCGGCCAACGAGTCGACGTCGGAGGTCATGCGGGAGATGACCACCCCGGCCTGCTCGCGGTCGTAGAACGGCATGGACAGCTCTTGGAGGTGGGCGAAGACCCGCCGACGCAGGTCCCGGAGGAAGCCCTCCCCTGCCAGCGAGGCCACCACCACGAGCTTGCGGTAGACGACGAAGGTGAGCGCGGCCACGGCGATGTAGGCGGTCACGGCCAGGTCGAGGGCGTGGTAGTCGCGCGCCACGATGCCGTCATCGATGCCGTAGCGAACCAGCAAGGGTCCGGTGAGCACGCTCAACGTCCAGAACACCATCAGGCCGAGACCGAGGACCACCTGGCGCCGGTAGGGCCCGAGCATGTCGAGCGTCCTGGCCAGCACGGCCCGGGCCTGCTCGCGATCGAGCCTGTCGGCCTCGTCCACCCCCGCGCTACCCCACATCGGCGGTGACCTCCTCGTGGGCCTCGGCGGCCGCCAGTACCTGGCAGTAGGTGGCGTTGGTGGCCAGCAGGCGCGTGTGGGTGCCCTGGGCCACCACCCGCCCGTGGTCGAGCAGCACCACCCGGTCCGCCAGCGCGATGGTGGCCGGCCGATGAGCGATGACGATCGTGGTGCGGTCGACCATCACCTCGGCCAGCGCATCACGGATCTCGTGCTCCTTGGTGGGATCGACCGACGAGGTGGCGTCATCGAGGATCAGCACCCGGGGATCGGCCAGGATGGCCCGGGCGATGGCCAGTCGCTGCCGCTGCCCGCCCGACAGCGAGAACCCCCGCTCTCCGATCTCGGTGCGGTAGCCCTCGGGCAGGGCGCTGATGAACTCGTGGGCCCCGGCCAGGCGGGCGGCGCGGTGGATCTGGTCGTCGGTGGCCTCGGGATCGGCGAAGGCGATGTTGTTGGCGATGGTGTCGCTGAAAAGGAAGGTCTCCTCGAAGACGATCCCGATGGCCTGGCGCAGGTCCCGCAGGGGCAGGTCGCGCACGTCGATGCCATCCAGGGCGATCCGGCCCCCGTCGATGTCGTAGAAGCGGGGCAGCAGCCGCGCCACGGTGGACTTGCCGCTGCCGGTGGCGCCCACCAGGGCCACCGACTCCCCCGCGGCGATGGTCAGGCTGAGCCCATCCAGCACCGGCACGTCGCGGCCGCCCTGATAGGCGAACGAAACCTCTTCGAACGACACCTGACCGCCGGTCGGTGGCAACACCGCCCGGGCGTCGTCGTCCACCACCACCGGGTCGGTGGCCAGCACCGCCTGCGCCCGCTGGGCCGAGGCCGCGGCCCGCTGGCCCAGGGCGATGATCTGGCCGGTCATGCGCAGCGGCCAGATCAACAGCCCGATGTAGAGGTTGAAGGCAATCAGCGTTCCCAGCTGGAGCTGGCCGTCGAGCACCTGGTGTCCGCCATAGGCCAGCACCAGGATCAGCCCGATGTTGGGCAGCAGGTCGAGCGCCGGCAGGTAGTGGGCCCGCACCCGGGCTGCGCCCATGGACGCCTCGTACAGGTCGTCGGCCTCGGCGTCGAGGCGGCCGGCCATGACCCGCTCGGCCCCGAACCCCTTGACGATGCGCACGCCGCTCACGGTCTCCTCGACCACGTTGGCCAGGTCGGCCGACTCTCGCTGGATGGCCATGGCTTGAGGGTGCAGTCGGGTGCTGAACCGGCGGGCCAGCAGGTTCACGAACGGCAAGCTACCCAGCGCCATGAGCGTCAGCCACGGGTCGATGAGGGCCAGGATCACTGTGACCGCGGCCACGGTCACGAAGTTGCAGATGGTCAGCGGGATCATGACCACGAACTGCTGGATCTGTTCGAGGTCGGTGTTGGCTCGACTCATCAGGTCGCCGGTCTGGACCGAGTCGTGGAAGGCGAAGTGCAGCTGTTGGAGGTGGGCGAAGATCCGGTCGCGCAGGCACCGCTCCGAGGTGCGCGACACCTTGAAGGCCCAGTAGCGGCGTAAGCCGGTGTTGACGGCCACCACCAGGGCCACCGTGGCGATCAACAGCGACCAACCCCACAACGCCGAGGTGTGGCCCGGGGTGATGGCGTCGTCGACGGCCGCCGACACCAACAGGGGCACGCTGACCCGCCCGATCGTCCAGACCAGGCCGACCACCACGCCGAAGGCCACCGACCGACGCTGGGACCGCAGGCTCCAACCAATCAGCTTCCAGCCGTCGCGGGTGCTCGCGGGGGCGGCGATCTCGGAAATCGGATGGCTCCTGTGTACGCGGGACACGACCCTCGAGCCCCCGGGTCAGGCTACCGGTCGGTGCGCGCCCTTCAGAAAGCGGATTTCACCCGGTCGGTCGATCAGGCGAGTCGTCGATCAGGCAGTCAGGAGCGGAGCCAGGCGACGCCACTGGTCGACGCCGGGGGCATGGTCGTCGGCGATGACCTGGATGCACACGTGGTCGGCGCCCCCGTCGAGGTGGGCCCGGACCCGAGCGGCCACCGTGTCCTCGTCGCCCCAGGCCACGATGGCGTCGATCAACCGATCGCTGCCCCGATCGGCGAAGTCCTCGTCGGTGAATCCGAACCGACGCAGGTTGTTCGTGTAGTTGGGCAGGTTCACGTAGGTCGAGGTGTGGAAACGAGCGAGCTCGCGCGCCCTGACCGGATCCGTCTCGAGCACCACTGCCTGCTCCACGCACAGCAGGGCGTCGGAACCCAGAGCGGCCCGGGCCGTGGGGGTGTGCTCCACCGGCACGAAGTACGACAGCGCGCCCCGGGTGCGTTCGGCGGCCAGGGCCAACATGCGCGGGCCCAGCGCGGCCAGGAGCCGCTGCGGGTCGTGCGACGCGGGTGCGCCGAAGAAGACGGCACCGTCCATGGCATCGAGGTAGGCGCGCATCGCCGCCAGTGGCTTGGCGTAGGCCAGACCCATCAACCCCTCGACCATCGGCTGGTGGCTGACGCCCAGGCCAAGCATGAACCGGCCGGGGAAGGCCTCGGTCAGCGTGCGCAGGCCAGCGTTGGCCGCCATCGGACTGCGGGCGTAGATGCTGGCGACACCCGTGGCCACCACCAGGTGCTCGGTGGCGCCCAGCAGCAGCGTGGCGTTGGTCAACGGCTCGCGGCCGACGGCCTCGGGCACCCAGAGCGCCCCGTAGCCCAGCTGCTCGATCTCGGCGGCCAGTCGACGGGCCTCGGCCGAGGGGAGCGGGTCCAAGAAGCCCGACCAGATGCCGACGGGGCCGGGGTCGACTGGACGGATCGCGGGCGGTGCGTCGGACGTCGCGGAGTCGGGATCGGGGCCCATCCCCGGCACGCTAGCCAGCGGTGCGGTGACTACAGTGCTCGGTGTGACGGATGTCGCCACCACCGCCCAGGACATCCGACAGCGGTTGCCGCCCTGGGTGGAGCCGGCCGCGCTGCTGGTCGCCGGTCTCGGCGCCTGCGCCTACGTCAAGATGGTGGACCCCAACCACTCAGGCGCCTACCCGCAATGCCCGACCAAGCTGCTCACCGGAATCGACTGCCCCCTGTGCGGTGCCACCCGGGCCGTGCACTCGCTGATCGACGGCAACCTGGTGGGTGCCATGGATCACAACCTGCTGTTCGTGCTCAGCGTGCCGCTGCTGGTCTACGCCTTCGTGGCCTGGACCTCGACCCGCATGGGTCGACCGATGAAACCGCTGCCGGTCAACAACCCGCGCGTGCTGGCCGCGGTCGGCGTGGTGATGCTGATCTTCTCAGTGGTGCGCAACCTGCCCATGATGCCGTGGCACTGGCTCAACTCCGCCACCTCCTGAGCCCGTTCAGTCGATCCGACGAAGCTCGTCGCGGTAGCGCTGGGCCCGGGCCACGTAGCTCAGCATGCCCATGCGAATCCCGGCCTCGAGATCGTCGCCACCGGGGCGCACCTTGGCCGGGATGCCCAGGGCCATGTGCCCGCTGGGCACCTCCATGCCGTTGGTCACCACCGCGTTCGAGCCCACCAGCGCCCCGGACCGGACCACGGCCAGATGCAGCACCACCGCACCGTTGCCCACCAGCGACCGATCTTCGATGGTGCAGCCCTCGAGATGGACGATGTGGCCGATCACGCACTCGTCGCCCACCACGGTGGGCAGCCCGGGCGCGCAGTGGAGCACGCAGCCGTCCTGGATCGAGGTGCGGGCACCGATGTGGATCTCGCCGTCGTCGCCCCGCAGCACCGCCCCGGGCCACACCGACGAGTCGGGACCGATGTGGACCGAACCGATCACGACTGCGTCGGGGTGGACATAGGCCGAAGGGTGGATGACCGGCACACGGTCACCCAGGGCGTAGACGGTCACCTCAGAGCTGGAAGCGGCCGTAGCCGCCGCGGAAGAACAGGAGCGGACCGCCCTCGTGGAGCACCTCGAGCTCGCGGACCCTGCCGACCACCACGTCGTGGTCACCCGAAGGGACCACCGTGTCGATCTGGCAGTCGATGTAGGCCAGCACGCCCTCGATCAGCGGAGATCCGCTGCCCGTGTGCCTCCAACCGATCTCGGCGAACTTGTCAGATGCCTTGGACTGCGAACACCCGGCACACGTCTTCCTGGTCCTCGGCCAGGATGTTCACGCAGAACGCGCCGCGCCTGGCGGATCTTGGGCCAGGTGGTGGAGGTCGAGGCTGCGCAGAACAGGACCTGGGGCGGCTCGAGCGAGAGCGAGGCGAACGAGCCGACGGCCATGCCCGCCGGATGGCCGTCGGCCACCGCGGTGATCACCGTGACGCCCGTGGGGAAGTGGCCGAGCACCTGGCGGTACTTGGCCGAATCGAAGGACGAGCCATCGCTCGTGATGTCAGTCACGCCGGGGAGGCTACAAGCGGGGAGACGACGCGTTGACGACGCTCAGCGAGCCCCGGCCGCGACCCGACCGAGCGACAGCGTGACGCCCTCAGACGCGGCCACCACCTCGGCCACACCCAGCTGGCGGGCCCGCTCGTTGGCCTGACGGGCCAGGCGGTCGACCACCGAGTCGTCGTGCTCGGGATCGTGGTGGAAGAGGGCCAGCCGGCGGGCGCCGGATTGGGCCGCCACCTGCAGGGCGAACTCGACGGTGCAGTGACCCCAGTGGGCCTTGGTCTCGAACTCGGCCGGCGTGTACTGGGCGTCGTGGATCACCAGGTCGGCCTGGTCGCACAGCTCGAGCACCGAGTCGGGCACCACCAGCGATCCCGTCGAGTGGCTGCTGGTGGTCGCTGATGTACGCGATGGACAGCCCGTCACGCTCCAGGCGGTAGCCGTTGGTCGGTCCGATGTGGGGCACCGACCGCGCCATGATGCCCACGTCGCCGATCGCGAAGCTGCAGTCAGCCACCGTGTGAAAGCGGATGTCGCCGGGGAGGTCCGCCACCCGGACCGGGAAGTAGGGCGGGCCCATGAACGAGTCGAAGGCCTCCTCGAGGGTGGCCTCGCCCGGCGGCGGTCCGTAGATGTCCAGCCGTGAACCCGGCCTGCAGCACCGGCGCGAAGAACGGGAGGCCCTGCACGTGGTCCCAGTGCAGATGGGTGACGAGCGCATGGCCGACGAAGGGCTGGTCGGGACCGAACGATCGGCCCCAGAAGCGCAAGCCGGTGCCCAGGTCGAACACGATGGGCTCGGCGCCCGGGAAGTCGACGGCTCACACACGCTGTGTTGCCGCCGTAGCGGCGGTTCGCGTCGCAGGAACAAGGTGTGGAGCCTCGTACCCCGTAGAACGTCACGTTCAACGAACGTTCACCCCCCGGTGACGCGGTGGCAATGGACCGTTACGCAGCGTAACCACTCGGCTACAGCCGTGTCCCGTGATGTGACAAGAGTCTCGGCTCGGCGCGAACGTGGGCCATGACCATCGTCGAGCGTCACGTGTCCGCCAACGGGATCGACTTCGGGTACCTGGACGCCGGCGAGGGTCCACTGGCGCTGTGCCTCCACGGCTTCCCGGACACCGCCTGGGGCTGGCGCCACCTACTGCCCGCGCTGGCCGACGCCGGCTTCCACGCCGTGGCCCCGTTCCTGCGCGGCTACGCCCCCACCTCGCTGGCCGCCGACGGTCACTACCAGGTCGGGCGCGCTGGTCGACGACGCCAACGCCCTGCACGAGGTGCTGGGCGGGGACGGCGATGCGGTGATCATCGGCCACGACTGGGGGGCCATGGCCACCTACGGCGCGGCCGCCCTCGAACCCGAGCGGTGGCGCCGGGTGGTCACCGCCGCGGTCCCGCCACTGAACGCCCTGTCCGACGCCCTGCTGCACCTACGACCAGCTGCGGCGCTCCTGGTACATGTTCTTCTTCCAGAACCCGCTGGCCGACCTGGCGGTGGGACTCGACGACCTGGACTTCATCGCCCGGCTGTGGCAGGACTGGTCCCCGGGCTACGACGCGGCGGCCGACGTCGACGCACGTCCGCGCCGCGCTGGGCGAACCGGCCCACCTGGCCGCCGCCATCGGGTACTACCGAGCCATGTTCCAGCCCGAGCTCCAGGTGCCCGAGCTCCAGGCCGCCCAGGACGCGGCCGGGGCGCCCACGCCCCAACCCACGCTGTACCTGCACGGCGTCGACGACGGGTGCATGGCCGCCTCGCTGGCCGAGGGGGCGCTGGCCTTCCTGCCGGCGGCGGGCTCCCGGGTCGAGCTGGTGACGACGCCGGGCACTTCCTGCACCTGGAGCAGCCCGAGGTGGTCAACCGCCTGATCGTCGAGCACCTGACTGCCACTTCCTGAGCTGTCTCCGATCCGAGCATGAATTCACGGCGGGTGACGGCCGCCTGCGATTCCCCGGCCTGCCCGCCGCTGGCGACCATCCCGGGTGGCAGCACCACAGGTCCGGCCACGATCTCCATCGGGACCGCCTTGCTGAACCAGGGCGGCACCATCACCGGCTACCAGACCTGACGCCTACGCCGTACTCAGGGGAGCCGTAGCTCGCCCGAGGGGTCCCGCACGGCCAGTCCGTCGCGGACCAGGCCAGCCGCGACGCGATGCGGCGCGGTCGGGGTCGTCGGGCCAGCCGGCGGCCGTCGCCAACTGGGCCGGTCCGAGCGCGCCGGTGCGACGCAGGGCGTCGATCAGGCGACCCCGGCCCTGGCGATCCGATCCCTCGAAGCGCGACTGGCCGGCGGAGACGCCCGCCGACCCCCGGGCCGGATCCGGCTCGGGACGACCGGCCTCCCGCCAGGCGCAGCCTCGGGCCAGCGGGGCAGCCCTCACATCCGGGTGACCGGGAGCGACAGGTGGTCGCCCCCAGATCGAGCATGGCCTGGTTCCAGGCCCAGCCCTGGCCAACCGGGACGGCGGCGTCGGCGTGGGCCTGCACGGTCGGCGCGGTCGAGCGATCGCCCGGCGCGCCGGGCCAGCACCCGGGCGGCGTTGGTGTCGACCACACCCACGTCGCGCTCGAAGGCGAAGGCCAGCACGGCCCGGGCGGTGTAGGGTCCCACGCCCGGCAGGGCCAGCAGCGCGCCCAGCTGGTCGGGCAGCTCGCCGCCGTGGCGCTCGACCACGGCCACGGCCGCGGCGTGCAGGTGCACGGCCCGGCGGTTGTACCCCAGGCCCGCCCAGGCCCGGACCACCTCGCCCACCGGCGAGTCGGGCGCAGACCGACGGCGTGGGGAACCGTTCGACGAACTCGAGGTAGCGCGGCACCACCCGGGGCACCTGCGTCTGCTGGAGCATGAGCTCGCTGACCAGCACGGCCCAGGGATCGCGGGTGTGCCGCCAGGGCAGGTCCCGCCCGCGCCGGGCCGCCCAGTCCAGCAGCGGCGCGACGCCCCTGGTCACGACTCGGGCGTGTCCCAGATGGACTCGTCGTAGGGACGACCCCGCGGCGGTGCGCGCGTCGCGCTTCCACACCATGACCTTGCGACGGAAGTAGCAGACCTCCTCGCCCCGCTGGTTGACGCCCTTGGTCTCGACCGTCACGATCCCCCGATCCGGCTTGGAGGAGGACCCCTTGAGGGCCAGGACCCGGCTCTCGGCGTAGATCGTGTCGCCGTGGAAGGTGGGCTTGCGGTGGGTGAGCGTCTCCACCTCGAGGTTGGCGATGGCCGAGCCGCTCACGTCGGGCACGCTCATGCCCAGCACCAGCGAGTACACGAGGTTGCCCACCACCAGCGGCTTGCCCATGGGCGACTCGTGCTCGGCGAACCAGTTGTTGGTGTGGGTGGGGTGGTGGTTCATGGTGATCATGCAGAACAGATGATCGTCCGCTTCGGTGATGGTCTTGCCCGGCCAGTGCCGGTAGACATCTCCGACCACGAAATCCTCGAAATAGCGGCCGAACGGCCGATCGTGAATGGTCACAGTTCACCTCGTCGAGTCGATGTTGGGCATGGCGGACAGCTGAGCCTACGCACGCGGGCCAGGGACGTAGGTCACAGGGGGGCCGAGAGGGCATGAGCGGGGCACCAACCGAGCACGGCCCGGGGGAGCTCGACGAGAGTGCCTTCCTCGAGTCGCGCGAGGGACAGCTCCGCCTCTGGCGCATGTCGATGCGGGCCCGCTACGTCGCGGTGCTGTCGATCGCCTTGCTGGCGCTGCTCCCGGTGGCCGGCCCCCACCGGCTCTGGATCGCGGGGGCCCTCGCCCTGCTGGTCATCCCCTACAACTACCTCTACGACGCCCGCATGCGTCGCACCCACCACCTCAGCCCCATCGTCGCCTTCAGCGACCAGGTGGTGGTGGTGGCCTTCCTGGCCTTCGCCCCCGAACTGGTCGCCCCGATCCTGCTGGTCATGCTGTCGATCAACGCCACCTCGGCGGTGAGCTTCGGGCGCAGGATCGCGGCCGAGGGGGCCGCCGTGGGCTGGTTGGGCGTGGCCGGCGTGCTGTGGACCTCGGGAAACCCGGCCCACGGGTGGGCGTCGTTCCTGGTCTATGCCCTGACTTCGGCCTTCATCATCTCGGTGGTGGGCGGCATCGCCGCCATCGAGCGCGACGTCCGGGGCCGCTACGTCGACCTCATGGGCGGCATCGACGCGGTGGTGTGGGAGCAGTTGAGCCATGCACCCACCACCCTGTACGTGAACCGCCGGGCCACCGACATCATCGGCTATGCCCCGGAGAGCTGGGCCCAACCCCACTTCTGGCACGAGCACGTGCACCCCGACGACCAGGAGTGGGTGGCGCAGCAGTACCGCCAGGCGGTCAAAGCGGGTTCCAACACCGAGATCGAGTACCGGTTCGTTCGTCCGGATGACCAGCGTGGTGTGGCTCCAGGACCGCATGCGCGTCGAGGTGGACGCCAACAACCACGCCACCAGCGTCCGGGGGGTCATGGTGGACGTGACGGCCCGCAAGCTCGCCGAGGAGCAGACCGCTCAGTACCTGAACCTGGTCCAGCACGTGGACGTGGCCCTGTTCGTGTTCGCCCTGGCCGACCCCGACGACCACCTCAGCCTGACTGTGCTGGCCATCAACCCGGCGGGCGCCCGACTGACCTCCCCCAGCGTGCTGCCCGGCTCCCCGATCGGTCGTCGCCTGGTCGACATCGCGCCCAGCATCGACCAGGCCACCAGGGATCTGGCCTGCGAAGCCCTGACCGACGTGATCCGCAAGGGCGAAGGCTTCCGCCTCGACGAGATGCGCTTCGATCCGGACGACCTGAGCTCGCCCATCTTCACCGCCAACGTCTTCCCGCTGCCCGGCGGCTCGGTCGGGGTCTCGCTCCAGGACGTGACCGATCAGGTCACCGCAGCCTCCGGACTGCGACGCCAGGCCCTCCACGACGGCCTGACCGGCCTGCCCAACCGCTCGCACCTGACCGACCTCCTGCGCCGCTCGTTGCGCCGGTCGTCCCAGACGCTGGAGCCGGTGGCGCTGCTCGTCATGGATCTCGACCAGTTCAAGGAGATCAACGACGCCCTGGGTCACGACCACGGTGACCGGCTGCTCATCGAGTTGAGCCGGCGCCTCCAGCAGCTGCTCGGACCCACCGCCGAGGTGGTGGCCCGGCTGGGGGGCGACGAGTTCGCCGTGCTGCTGACCGAGCCCGGCGACCTGGAGACGGCGGGCAGCGCGGCCGCGGCCATCCGCGACGCACTCGAGCAGCCGTTCCACCTGGGCGGCATCAGCCTCCAGGTCAACGCCAGCATCGGCATCGCCGTCTACCCCGAACACGCCGTCGACGGCGAGACGCTGGCCCGACGCGCCGACGTCGCGATGTACACGGCCAAGCGGACCGGCGGTGGCGTGGCGGTGTATGCCCCCGAGCACGACCAGTCGAGCATCCGTCGGCTCTCGCTGCTCGGCGAGCTGCGTCGGGCCATCGCCGAAGACGAGCTGGTGCTGCACTTCCAGCCGTCGGTCGATCTGGCCACCGGCGACGTGCTGGCCGCCGAGGCGCTGGTGCGCTGGCAGCACCCCGTCCACGGTCTCATGCCGCCCGGCGAGTTCATCGAGCTGGCCGAGGTGTCGGGGTCGATCCAGGCGCTGACCCGCTGGGTGCTGGAGCGGGCGGTCGACCACGGCACGGTCCTGGGGCGACCACGGCGTCGCCTTGCCGGTGGCGGTCAACCTCTCGGTGCGCAACCTCTACGACCTCGACCTCCCGCTGTGGCTGGACCAGCTCCTGGCCGACCAGGGCGTCGATGCCTCGAACTTGATCCTCGAGATCACCGAGAGCGTGCTGATGGACGACCCCGCCTACGCCATGGAGGTGATGGGCAAGCTCAAGGCGCTGGGCGTCGCCACCAGCATCGACGACTTCGGAACCGGCTACTCATCGCTGGCCTACCTGAAGAACCTGCCCATCGACGAGCTCAAGATCGACCGTTCCTTCGTGGGGACGATGGTGACCGACGAGCAGCGATCTCACCATCGTGCGGTCGATCATCGACCTGAGCCACAACCTCGGGCTGGACGTCGTGGCCGAGGGCGTGGAGGATGCCCAGACGCTGGCCCAGCTGGCCGAGATGGGCTGCGACCGGGCGCAGGGCTACTACCTGTCACGGCCCGGTGCCCTCCGAGGAGCTGCTGGTCTGGCTGGCATCCAGCGGTCACCGCGACGAGGTGCGAGCCGTGCTGAACCAGGCGTCCGCCCGTCGCTGGCGTGCGATCTGATCCGAGCTGCATGCCGACGCTGCCGTCGGGAGGTCAGGCGCTGACGGCGTACTCCGCCAGCCACGTCGGGCTGGGCGTGGTGCCGGCCGCGATGAGGGCGCACCGGATGCAGTACGGCGGCTTGCCGCGACCGTAGGAGTACACCAGGCAGTTCTTGCAGAAGGCTCCCAGGCAGGTGCGGCACACTCCGCTAGCGCTGTCGTGATGATGCGTTTGGCAACGATCCATCAGTCGTCTCCTGGTGATTGCCTATTGAGCGTGACATACGCCCTCAGTTGCCACATGGGGCAAATGGATTAATTCGGGGTCGGTACGATCGGGGGATGACCGGTTCTGACCTGCCCCCCACGCCCGCCGACCTACCCGCGGCCAAGGCCGCCCTCGACCTCGCCCACGACGTGGTCGACCGGCCACACGCGCGCTGGCCAGCGGCTCGATCGACGACCACCAGGTGCTGGCCTACGACCTGGCCCACGCGGCGGCGGCGGTGGGGACCGGCCGGGCCATGCTCGCCTACGGCGACCAAGGGCGACGTCGAGGCCGCCATGACCTGCGCCTTCGTGGCCGACGCGGTCGCCGACCTGGTGGCCAAGGTCTATCGGGCGCGAGGCGGCGTGGGGCGTCGGGCCCGGCGCCCTCGACGAGGCCCGACCCTTCGTGGCCGCCTACCGCGACCCGGCCTTCCTGGCCGCGCCTGGCCGGCACGCGCGGGCCCCGCCACCTCGACCGCGACTTCGAGCTGGTGCAGGACACGTTCCGCCGCTTCGCCGAGGACAAGATCCGCCCCGTCGCCGAGCACATCCACCGCCACAACGACGACATCCCCGAGGAGATCATCGCCGGCCTGGCCGAGATGGGCGGCTTCGGCCTGTCGATCCCGAGCGAGTACGGCGGCTACGGCGAGGGCGGCGAGAGCGAGTACATCGGCATGGTGGTGGCCACCGAGGAGCTGTCCCGGGGCTCGCTGGGCGTCGGCGGCTCGCTCATCACCCGGCCCGAGATCCTCACCCGGGCGCTGCTGGCCGGCGGCACCGAGGAGCAGAAGCAGGCGTGGCTGCCCAAGCTGGCCACGGCCGAGGTCATGGCCGCGGTGGCCGTCACCGAGCCCGACTACGGCTCCGACGTGGCCGGCATCAAGGTCACGGCCACGCCCGACCGACGGGCGGCTGGCTGATCAACGGCGTCAAGACCTGGTGCACGTTCGGGGCCCGGGCCGACGTGCTCATGCTGCTGGCCCGCACCGACCCCGACCGCTCCAAGACCCACCGCGGGCCTGTCGATGTTCATCGTGCCCAAGCCCCGGGGCGAGGGCCACGGCTTCGAGTTCGCCCAGCCCGGCGGTGACGGCGCGCCCGGGGGCGGCAAGATGGAGGGCCGGCCGATCGACACCATCGGCTACCGGGGCATGCACTCCTACGAGATCGCCTTCGACGACTGGTTCGTGCCGGCCGAGAACCAGATCGGGCTGGAGGACGGCCTGGGCCGAGGCTTCTACTACCAGATGGCCGGCTTCGAGAACGGCCGGCTGCAGACCGCGGCCCGGGCCGTCGGCGTGATGCAGGCGGCCTACGAGGAGGCCCGCCAGTACGCCGCGGACCGGGTGGTGTTCGGCCAGCCCATCGCCGACTACCAGCTCACCCAGGCCAAGCTGGCCCGCATGGCGGTGCTCATCCAGGCCGCCCGCCAGTTCGCCTACGAGGTGGCCCGCATGATGGCCCGGGGCGAGGGCGTGCTCGAGGCCTCGATGGTGAAGGCCTACGTGTGCAAGGCGGCCGAGTGGGTCACCCGCGAGGCCATGCAGATCCACGGCGGCTTCGGCTACGCCGAGGAGTACCCGGTGAGCCGCTACTTCGTCGACGCCCGGGTGCTGTCGATCTTCGAGGGCGCCGACGAGACCCTGTGCCTCAAGGTCATCGCCCGCCGCCTGGTCGACAACTTGGCTGAGCTCCCACACCCTTCCCGGCACATCCAGCCACCGAAACGGTGGTCAAACGTGCTCGGAGGGAGGCGGGGTCGGTCAGGCGGCGAGATCGGCCGGGAGCAGCTGCTCGTCGAGCAGGCGCTGCGAAGCGCGTGGGGTCGCCGTCCACGAACGAGCGGCACAGGGGCAGGCCCTCGAGGTAGCACGAGATGTAGGCCCGCCAGGTGGGGTCGGTCAGGAACTGCACCATCTTGGCCGCCCGGTCGCGGCTCACCAGCGCCCACCGCTGGCGTAGTCGATGACGTCGGCCTCGTCGGCGTGGCCCGTCCTCGTGGAGCAGGAAGGCGACGTTGCCCCGCACGTGGTCGAGCGCCTCGGCCGCCACCGCCACCGCCGCGGCCACCTCGGCGTCGTAGCGCATGCCAGTGGGCGCAGGTGCGCGGCCACGACCGGCTCTGGGCGGCGGCCCAGCGACGACCTCCAGGCCCAGGTCGGCCAGAGCCCTCGGCCAGCAGGCACTGGGGCGTGCCCACCAGGAAGATCGTCTCCTCCAGGTGGCCCTGGCCGCGCGCACCAGGCCCGACCTCCTTGCGGGTGTGCTCGGTGTGGTGGCCCGGGGTAGGCCTCGTGGGCCACCAGGTGGCCGATGGAGGTGGACAGCACCGGCAGGTCGGTGTTGATGGCCACCCGGCTGCGCAGGCCGCCCAGGTAGTAGTTGAAGCCCGACCAGGGCTGGTCGGTCACCAGCTCCCAGTCGATGTGCTCGCCGTCGGGCAGCCCGAACAGCTGGTCGGTGCGCTCGCGGAGGTCCTCGGCCAGCGAAGCGATGACGGCCGGGCAGCTTGGCCGGGCGATGGCCTGCGCCTCGCGCCAGGCCACGAACCGCTCGCCCAGCGGTCCGGTGCCCGGCAGGACCTCGTCGAGGCGACGGTGGGCGTCGGCGAACTCGTCGGTGGGCCAGCGCTGGGACGCACGCCGTAGCAGCGCTCGACCTCGTCCGCGTAGCTGATGGCCTCGCCGGCCAGCTTGCGGGCCGAGGTGTGCAGGCCGACGGCGTGGGCCCGCAGCCAGCGCCGCCGATCGGCGTCGAGCTCGGGCTCGCCCGCACCCGCGTCGAGGTCGGCGAGCAGCCGGGCGGCCGTCGGCCACCAGCGCGACCGGCGGGTGCGCCGGCTCGGCCGCCACCCGGGCCGCCACCTCGGGCGGTCCGTAGTAGGCGTCGACGAACCCGTCGACGTGGCGGCCCAGACGCAGGCCCAGCTCGAGGTAGCGCTCGACCGGTGACAGCTCGGGCGACCCTGGGCGGTCAGTCGAGGTTGCGTGCGCAGGAAGGCGATCGGTCTGGACCCAGGCCCGGTCCGCGCGCCTCGGCGTCGTAGACCTCGGGCCGGGTGTCGTTGAAGAACGCGTGGTCGACGCCGGGGTAGATGAAGACTCGGCGTCCTTGCCCAGACCCGTCGAGCTGCTCCTGGAGCTCGCGGGCCAGGTCGGGGCCGAAGAAGCCGTCGTCGCTCGGCGAAGTGGCCGAGCACCGGCGCGTCGAGCCGCGACCAGTCGGGCTGCGGCGTGCTGCCCACGGGATGAGGCCGTAGAACGGCACGCACGGCCCCGACGGCGTCGGGGCGCTGGCAGGCCAGCACCAGGGCCAGGCCGCCGCCCATGCAGAACCCGATCACCCCGACCCGTTCGCCGGTCACCGCAGTCGAGCGACCGCAGGTAGTCGATGGCGCCGCTCATGTCCTGGCCGGCCTGGTCGATGTTCAGCGCCATCATGAGCTTGCCGGCCTCGTCGGGCTCGGTGGTGGTCTCGCCGCGGTAGAGGTCGGGGGCCAGCGCGGTGAAGCCCTCGGCCGCCGAACCGGTCGGCCACGTCCTTGATGTGGGGCACCAGCCCCCACCACTCCTGGATCACGATCACGCCCGGGCCCGCGCCCCGTGCCGCCGGGGCCAGGTAGCCGCTGGCCCATGTGCCGTTGCTCGGGAAGTCGACGAGCTCACCCATGGTCCGACCCTAGTGGCACCCGGGTCGGCACGGCTCAGTAGCGGCCACCGAGCTTGCTGTGGTCCCAGCTCACGATCTTCTCGGGGACGATCTCGATGCACACCCGCTTGGTGGCCAAGGCCTCGGCGATGGCCGGGATGTCGTCAGGGTTCTCGATCGGGAAGTAGCGCTCGACCACGTTGGCCGCCACCTTCATGAGCGGCTCGCGGTCATCGTGCACGATGGCCCGGCCGACGATCTCGACGCCCCGGAGCCTCTCGTAGACGTCGCCGTCCTCGACCAGCACCGTGATGCGTGGATCCCGGCGCAGGTTGAGCACCTTCTGGCTCTTGGAGAACGTCTCGAAGGCCGGGTGCCCGTCGAGGAAGCCGTACCACATGGCCACCAGGTGGATGTTCCCGTCGGGACCGAACGAGGCGATGTTCATCGTCTGACGCTCGTGCAGGAACGCGTCGACCTCCTCGTCGGTCATGCGGATGAGCTCACGTCTCGATGGCATGGCCAGAAGCTAGCTCCTCAGAAGACGTCGCCGTTGAACAGCTCGGGGGCGACGGGGCAGTCGGTGCGGCGCAGGGCGTCGGCCACGGGCTCGACGCCGATCGGGCCGACGATCCGGTCGACCAGGTCGAGGGGCACGAACTCGTCGTCGGCGTCCCACGGCTCGTCGGGCTCGACCCGCCGGCGCAGGCCGTCCCACATGCGAGCGGGCAGCAGGCGACCCACGCCGGCCACCAGCCAGACCGGCACGCCGGCGTGGCGGGCCACCGCGGCGGCGGCCCGCGAGCCGCTCACGGCCAGGAACTCCTCGGGACCCACCGCCGTCGATTCGAGCAGCACCAGGCTGGCCAGGCCACCGCCGCCCCCAGACCGGCCTGGGCCACGTCGGACGCCTCGACGTCGGCGCGCCAGAGCTGGCTCACGAAGCCCGAGGCCTCGCCCCGGGTGTCGACGGCCAGCACCTCGAGGTCGCCCCGGCGGGGCAGGGCCTCGGCGATCTCGTCGGGCCAGCCGAGGACGGTGACGGTGGCGTCGTCGGGCAGGGCGTGGGCCAGCTCGGCGGCCGTGGTGTCGGCCTGCGATCTGCTCGGCCGCCTCCCAGATCTCCGACGGCGCGTCGCCGGCGGTCAGCACCCGGGCGCAGAACCACACCAGCGGGCCCGAGGTGGGCTGGCGCGAGACGATGCGGCGGCACGCGGTGACCAGGCCCTGCGGATCGCAGCCGAAGCTGGACAGCGCCATGGCCGTCTCCTGCACCAGGGCGCCCTGGGGCGCCCCGGAGGCCCGAGCCACGTACCGGAGCCGCTCGATCGGGTGCATCGGCTCGACGCTAGCGGCCGCCCACGCCGCAGCGACCCGCCGCGGGCGGGTCCGCGCCCGGTCCCGGGACCGGGTCAGGCGCCGTGGGCGCCCGGCTGCCAGATCATGAGGTAGAGCAGGATCAGCAGCAGCAGGTGGACCATGCCGGTGAACATGGGCACGCGCCGGGCCGCCTCGGCGTCACCGGCGGCCGCCTTCCGCTGGGCCGGCAGGATGGCGAAGAGGAACAGGGCCACCAGGATGATCCACAGCAACATGGCGAGGCTCACCCAGGACTGCTTGAAGCTGAACACCTCCCTGCCGCCTGTCTTGCTCATGCCGACCATGCCAGCCCGAAGAAGCCGGCCAGCACCACGGCGGGTGTGGCGAAGCGCTGCAGGTAGGTGAGCACGGCGGCCACCTGGTGCCCTCGTCACCCGTGCGGGCCAGCAGGGGCATCACGAACAGCGGGCCGAAGGCCACCAGCACCGCCAGGATGTGCAGGAGCAACACGATTTGTAGCCGGTGTCGTTGTACGCGGCGAGAACCATGGGGCCTCCACGTTGAGTGAGTGTGCTCTGCCGAACGTAGTCGCGCTACGTTCTCCGTCCGTGGCAACCGACGTCCCCGCTGATCTCGTCCTCACCCCGATCGGGCGGGAGCCTCGCACGATCGGCGAGTGGACCACCATGTTCCACCTGGCCATCGTGGTGCTCGACCCCTACACCTACGAGAGCTCCTGGATCCTCGACACCGCCACGCGAGTGCTGCGCAACTTCGCGGCGGCCGACTGCCGGGTGGCGTTCCTGGTCACCGCCGACGAGGCCGACGCCCGCACGTTCCTCGGTCCGCTGGTCCCCGAGTTCCTCGTCCTCGTCGATCCCGACCGCGAGGCCACGCAAGGGCCTCGGCCTCGAGCACCTCCCGGCGTTCGTGCACGTCAACCAGAGCCACGCGGTGGAGGCCAAGGCCGAGGGCTGGGAGCCCGACGAGTGGCGCGAGGTGGCCGAGAACCTGGCCACCCGCATGAGCTGGGCCCGGCCGGTCATCCCCGCCGCCGGCGATCCCACGCCCTTCGAGGGACGTCCGGCTCTCGTCAGATGATCCCGCCCTTGGTCATGGCGATGACGTCGAGGGCCTTGTCCAGGTCGGCTTCGGTCATGAGGCCCTGCTCGAGGACGAGCTCGCGGATCGATCGACCGGTCTTGACCGAGGCCTTGATGATCTCGGCGGCCTTCTCGTAGCCGATGTAGGGGTTCAGCGACGTCCCGATGGACGGCGAGGACTCGGCGTAGGCCTTGAGCCGGGCCTCGTTGGCCGTGATGCCGTCGATGCAGCGTGTCGGCGAAGACCACGCTCACCGCCGACAGGAGCCGGATCGACTCCAGCAGGTTGCGGGCCATCATGGGCATGAAGACGTTGAGCTCGAACGCGCCCTGGGTGCCGCCGAAGGCCACGGCCGCGTCGTTGCCCAGCACCTGGGCGGCCACCTGGGTCACCGCCTCGGGGATGACCGGGTTGACCTTGCCCGGCATGATCGAGCTGCCAGGCTGCAGGTCGGGCAGGAAGATCTCCGACAGACCCGGTGCGGGGGCCGCTGCCCATCCAGCGCAGGTCGTTGGCGATCTTGATCAGGGCGACGGCCAGCGTGCGCAGCTCGCCCGAGGTCTCGACCAGCGCGTCGCGGGCGCTCTGGGCGGCGAAGTGGTCGCCGGCCTCGGTCAGAGGCAGGCCATCGGTGCGGGCCACCAGCCGGGCGATCACCTTGCGGGCGAACGTCTTGGGCGCGTTGATGCCGGTACCCACTGCGGTGCCGCCCAGGGGCAGCTCGCCCACCCGGGGCAGCGTGTCGCTCAGGCGGGCGATGGCCTGGTGAACCTGGGTGGCGTAGCCGCCGAACTCCTGGCCCAACGTGACCGGTGTGGCGTCCATGAGGTGGGTGCGACCCGACTTGACCACCTTGGCGAACTTGCGCTGCTTGCGTCGCAGGGACGCCTCCAGGTGCTCGAGCGCGGGCAGCAGGTCCCGGGCGATGCCCTCGGTGACAGCCAGGTGGATGGCCGACGGGAACACGTCGTTGGAGGACTGTGAGGCGTTCACGTGGTCGTTGGGGTGCACCGAGCCGGCCTCGCCCAGGCGTTCGCTGGCCAGGGTGGCGATGACCTCGTTGGCGTTCATGTTCGACGAGGTGCCCGAGCCGGTCTGGTAGACGTCGATCGGGAACTCGTCGTCCCAGCGGCCCTCGGCCACCTCCTCGGCCGCGGCCACGATGGCAGCCGCGATGCGCTTGTCGACCTTGGGGACGTCCTTCAGCCCGGCGTTGACCACCGCCGCCTCGGACTTGATCAGGGCCAGTGCACGGATCAGCCGGGGCTCGATGGTCAGTCCCGAGATGGGGAAGTTCTCGACGGCCCGCTGGGTCTGGGCCGCGTACTTGGCCGCGGCGGGCACCTTCACCTCGCCCATCGAGTCGTGCTCGATGCGGAACGCGGGCTCGGAGTCGTCGGGCGAGGCAGGGGGAGCGGCGGTCATGGGGCCGAAACTAGTCGCTGTCCCGTGCGACGAGTTCGGCTGGTTCAGCGGGTCGCGCCACTCTGGGCTTTCGGCCCCGCTTAGGTGTGACGGTCGACAATGGTGGCACGCTCGCCCCCTCCGCGCCCGCCTGCGAGGCACCCTCATGAGTCACCATCCCGCCCGCCGAGCCCGCACCGTCACCGCGGTGCTGAGCGCGGCCGCCTTCGCCAGCATCGCCGGCGGCCTGGCCGCCACCCAGGCGGCGGCGTCGAACGCCCAGGGGGCGACGACGCCGGCCACCACCCCGCCACGACACCGGCCACCGCCCCCGGCTCCCGGCCAGACCTCGGGTCCTCCTCGAATCCCGGCTTCGACGACGGCGGCTGGTCGGCGACACCGGCCCCGTCGGGCTCGCTCGGCGTCCCCCAGCAGGGCAACCACGGGCAGTCCGGTGCCAGCTGACATCCGCTTCCAGGCCATGGGCACCCGCGCCCGCATCCTGGTGATCGGCGAACCGCACGGACTGGCCGAGCGCCTGCGCGACCGGGTCGTCGACCTCGAAGCCCGCTGGAGCCGGTTCGTGGACACCAGCGAGATCAGCCGCCTGAACCGGGCCGCGGGCGCCGCAGTGCCCATGTCGCCCGACACCCTCGAGCTGCTGGCCCACGCCATGGAGGGATGGGAGGCCACCTACGGGCTGTTCGACCCGACCATCCTGGGCGATCTGGAGCGAGCGGGCTACGACCGAACCTTCGAGCGCGTGGGCGGCCGCGACCCCGAAGCGGACGAGCTGGCCCGCCACCCGGCCGCGGCCGGCGCCTGGACGGTCCCGGCTCCGCCCACCGACGTGGGCTCGGGCCCGACCCGACGCTCATGGTTGGTGCGAGGATGTGGCGGCCTCGAGGTCGACCACCAGGCCAGCACCGCCCGGCTGCCCGCCGGGGTGGGTTTCGACCCCGGCGGCATCGGCAAGGGCTTCGCCGCCGATCTGGTGGCCGCCGAAGCCATGGCCGCGGGCGCGGCCGGCGTGCTCATCGACCTGGGTGGTGACGTGCGGGTCACCGGCGAGCCGCCGGAGCGCGCCGGGCATTGGCACATCGGCGTCGACCACCCGCTGGGCGCACTCGACCTGGCCTCGGTGGAGCTCGAGGACGGTGCCGTGGCCACCAGCACCCGCACCAAGCGCCGGTGGACCGCCGCAGACGGTGAGCAGCGCCACCACCTGATCGATCCCCTGATGGGCAGCCCGGTGGACAGCGACGTGGTGTCGGCCACCGCGGTGGCGGCCCTGGGGTGGCAGGCCGAGGTGCTGGCCAAGGCCGCCTTCATCGGCGGGACCGTGCAGGGCCTGGGCCTGGTCCACACCCTGGGCGGCGCCGCCGTCGTGTTCACCGCTGATGGCGAGCTGTGCGAGGGACCCGACTGGCACCGGTTCGTGGCTCGAGCCGCCTGAGCCCGCAGACCCTCAGGCCATGGCCACCAGGTCGAGCAGGTCGTCGTCCAGTAGTCGAGGTCGCCCTCGGGCATGACCAGCACCCGGTCGGGACGCAGGGCCTCGACGAACTCACGGTCGTGGCTGACCAGCACCATCGAGCCCGGCCAGGCGCCCAGGGCTTCGGCGGTGGCCAACCGGGAGCCGGGGTCGAGGTTGTTGGTCGGCTCGTCGAGCAGCAGCAGGTTGTGGCGACCGGCCACCAGCTGGGCCAGGACCAGCTTGGTCTTCTCGCCGCCGGACAGGGTGCCGGCCGGGCGGAACACGATGTCGCCGCTCAGACCGAACATGCCCAGCAGGCCGCGCAGCTCGGTGTCGCCCACGGTGGCGTGGTCGCGCATCTGCTCGATGAGCGAGACCGGCTGGGATCGATGCAGGTCGTGCTCCTGGGCGTAGTAGCCGGCGTCGACCTGGTGGCCGTAGCGCACCGTCCCCGTGTCGGGCTCGTTCACGCCGGCCAGGATCCGCAGCAGCGACGTCTTGCCCGCCCCGTTGAGCCCCATCACCAGCAGGCGCTCGCCCCGCTCGACGGCGAAGCTGACCGAGTCGAACACGTCGACCGGCCCGTAGGACCGGGCCAGGTCGTCCACCTCGAGCACGGTGCGCCCGGCGGTGGGCGGTTCGGGGAAGCGGACCTGGAGGTTGCGGCGCTTGGCCGGGCCCTCGATGCGCGTGCTCGGCCAGCTTGGCCACCCGGGTGTCGAGCGACTTGGCCTGCCCGGGCCCGCTTGGCCGTCTGGTGGCGCATGGAGTCGGCCAGCGTCGGACAGGCGGTGGATCTCGGCCTGCTCGCGGTCGGCCTGCTTGGCCAGCTGAGCTCTCGTCGCGGTCGCGGGCGGCCAGGTACTGGCTGTAGGTGCCCTTGTACTCGGTGAGGCCGCCGATGTCGTCGTGGCCGTGGCGCTCGAGGTGCAGGACCCGGGTGATCGGCTCGTCGAGCAGGTCGAGGTCGTGGCTGATGACCAGCAGGGCGCCCCGGTAGCGGCGGAGGAAGTCGAGCAGCCAGGTCTTGGCGTCGGTGTCGAGGTGGTTGGTGGGCTCGTCGAGCAGCAGCACGTCGCTGCCCGCGAACAGGATGCGGGCCAGCTCGACCCGGCGGCGCTCGCCGCCGCTGAGCGCACCCAACGGCAGGTCGAGGCGGCCCTCGGCCAGGCCCAGGCCGCGGGCCAGACGGTGGGCCTCGCCCTCGGCCGCGTAGCCGCCGTCGAGGCGGAAGCGCTCCTCGGCCCGGCTGTAGCGGCTCGACGCGCCTGCTCGGACGGCGTGCTCCTCGACGGCCAGGCGCAGCTTCTCGAGCCGGGCGGCGGCCTGGTCGAGGCCCCGGCCCGACAGCACGTGGCTGAGGGCGCTGGCCCGCTCGTCCACCTGGTCCATGCGGGGGTCCTGGGAGAGGTAGCCGAGCCCGCCGGTGACCTGCACCACGCCCCGGTAGGGACGGCTGCTCGCCGGCCAGCACCCGCAGCAGCGACGTCTTGCCGGCGCCGTTGCGACCGGTGAGACCCACCTTGTCGCCGGCGCGCACGGTGAAGCTGGCGTGCTCGAGGGTGAGCACGCCGCCGACCTCGACCGAGAGCTCGCGGGCCTGCAGCACAGTCGATCCAGTCTGCCGCGTCCCACCCGGTTCGCAGCGTCTCGGCCTCTTTGCGGTCGGATTCCGGGCCGATCTGCGCCCAGTTCCGCCGCGCCGCAGGCCGTGCGTCCGGGCACCGGTCAGTTGACCTGGCGCTCGCGCCCCTCCCAGTAGGGGGCGCGCAGCTTGTACTTCTGGAGCTTGCCGGTGGCGGTGCGGGCCAGCTCGTCGCGGAACTCGACCGAGGTCGGGCACTTGAAGTGGGCCAGGTGCTCGCGGCAGTGGTCGATCAGCTCGTCGCTCGGTCACCTCCTGGCCCCGGGCCACCACCACCAGCGCCTTGACGGTCTCGCCCCACTTCTCGTCGGGCACGCCGATCACCGCCACCTCGGCCACGGCCGGATGGCTGAACAAGCGGTCCTCGACCTCGATCGACGACACGTTCTCGCCGCCGGAGATGATCACGTCCTTCTTGCGGTCGGCGATGGTGAGGTAGCCGCCGTCGTCGATGAAGCCGCCGTCGCCGGTGTGGAACCAGCCGCCGTCGAGGGCGTCGGCCGTGGCCTCGGGGTTGTCCCAGTAGCCCTCGAGCACGACGTTGGAGCGGGCCAGCACCTCGCCGGCTCGAATCGGTGCGCAGGCTGACGCCCAGCGCCGGGGTGCCGGCCCGGGCCAGCTTGGGCCCGCGCGCTCGCCGGGCGCCAGGTCGTCCCACTCGGCTGCGGCCGCGGTTCATGGTGAGCAGCGGCGCGGTCTCGGTGAGGCCGTAGATCTGGATGAACTCCCAGCCCAGCTCGGTCTCGACCCGCTCGATGGTGCGGGTGGGCGGCGGCGCCCCGGCCACCACGATGCGGGTTCGCCCGGCGCCGGGGACCGGACCGTCCCAGGACTGGCCGCGGCGTCCAGGATGGCGGCCACCACCGCCGGCGCGCCGCACATGAGGGTCACGCCGTCGCGCTCGACCCGCCGCAGGATCTCGGCGCCGTCGACCTTGCGCAGCACCACGTGGCGCACGCCCATGGCCGGTGACCGCGTAGGGCATGCCCCACCCGTTGCAGTGGAACATGGGCAGGGTGTGCAGGTACACGTCGCGGTCGCTCACCCCGGCGTGCCACCCGAAGGTGGCGGCGTTGAGCCACAGGTTGCGATGGGTCATCTGCACGCCCTTGGGGCGCGCCGTGGTGCCGGAGGTGTAGTTGATGGTGGCGGTGGCGTCCTCGTCGGGCTCCCAGGCGCTCGGGCTCGACGCCGAAGCGGTAGATCTGCTCGTCGTCGTCGCACCGAGCACGAATCGGTGGGTGACCTTGATGTCGGCCAGCGCGTCGTCGCAGCTCGGGGTCGACGAGCAGCACCGACGGCCCCGCAGTGGCTCCGACGATGTAGTCGATCTCGTCGGCCGAGAGCCGGAAGTTGATGGGCACGTAGATGCGGCCCCATCCGCTGACGCCGTAGAAGCCGGCCAGCAGGCCGGGCCGCGTTCTGCGACACGATCGCCACCCGTTCGCCCCGGCCGACGCCCAACTCGTCGAGGCGGGCGGCCTGGGCGGCGGCCAGCTCGTAGCCAGACGGCGGTAGGTGACCTCGGTCCAGCGGGCTGGCCGGCTGGTCGGGCTCGTCGACGACGGCCAGCCGATCGCCATAGACCAGACGTGCCCGATCGAGGTGGTCACGGATCGTCAACGGCACCTTCACAGCGGCCTCCCCTGGTTCCACCGACGCCGGCCGGCCCTCCAGACCGGCGTCAGGTCACCGATCTTGTCAGGATCGCGTCGAGCGCGGCTCTCGGCGTCCTCTTCGCTCACGTCCATGGCCAGGCGGAGCTCGGAGACGAGCACCCGACGGGAGTTCACCAACAGGCGCTTCTCGCCGGCCGACAGGTGCTTCTCCTGCTCGCGCCGCGAGAGGTTCCGCACCAGCTCGGCCACCTGGTAGATGTCGCCGGACTTGAGCTTCTCGACGTTGTTCTTGAAGCGGCGCGACCAGTTGGCCGGCTCGCGCCCGCAGGGCTTGCCCAGCAAGGCGAAGACCTCGTCGACCTCGTCGCGGTCGATGATGGCCCGCAGGCCCACCTCGTCGGCGTTGTCGATCGGCACCTTCAGCGTCAGGTCACCGAAAGCGATGCGCAGCACGAAGCAGTCACGGCTCTCGCCGAAGGCTTCGACCTTCTCCTTGCGCTCGATGACCGCCGCCCCATGGTGGGGATACGCGACCTTGTCACCAACTTTGAACGGCACGGAGATCTCCCTCGGCGAGCTGTCGGGGAGCCCTCGCCGGCTCAACAGTCTACCGCGACCCATGCCATTGCCGGTTTTCGGCGCGAAATCCGCCAGACTCGCCTCATGACGCGACTCGGCTATCAGATCCCCAACTTCACCTACCCCGGCACCGATTCGGCCGGGCTGTTCGCGGCCGTGGCGGCGCAGGCCGCAGCTGCCGACCGATCCGGGTTCGACACCGTCCTGCTGATGGACCACTTCTACCAACTGCCGATGCTGGGCGAGCCCGACGCCAACATGCTCGAGTGCTACACCACCCTCGGGGCCCTGTCGCAGCACACCCACACGGTGCGCCTCGGAGCCCTGGTCACCGGCAACACCTATCGCAATCCCGCTCTGCTGGCCAAGATCGTCACCGCCCTGGACGTGGTGTCGGGTGGCCGGGCGCAGCTGGGCATCGGGGCCGGCTGGTTCGAGTTCGAGCACCAGTCGCTGGGCTTCGAGTTCGGCACCTTCACCGATCGCTTCGAGCGGCTGGAGGAGGCGCTGGCCATCATCCTGCCCATGCTGCGCGACGAGCCGACCACGTTCGAGGGCGAGCGCTACCAGGTCCGCAACGCCATCAACCACCCGGCCCCGGTGGGCCCCATCCCGGTCATGATCGGTGGCTCCGGCGAACGCAAGACGTTGCGGATGGTGGCCCAGTACGCGGACGAGGCCAACCTCACCTGCCCGATCGACGAGGTCACCCGCAAGCTCGACGCGCTGGCCGCCCACTGCCAGCGTCTGGGGCGCAACCGCACCGAGATCACGGTGTCGAAGCAGCTCAACGTGTGCGTCGCCCCCACCCACGACGAGGCCTATGCCGAGGCCGTGGCCTTCCTGCAGGCTCGGGGCCTCGACTTCGAGGCGCTCGACGAGGACAGCCGGGCCGCCTTCTTGTCCTTGATCACCATGGGCGACCCCGATGAGGTGGGCGCCCAACTCAGCGACGTCCTGGCGCTGGGGGTGGACGGCTTCACCTGCAACATGGCGGCCAACGGTCACAACCCCGAGCGGGTCGAGCTGTTGGGCCGCACGGCCCGAGCCGTGTTGGGGGGATAGCCGCTTCAGGGATGACCGTGATGGCGGCGCATGGGCGGCACCGTCGCCGGGGGCTGGCGCCGAGGGGGAGCTCGTCGAGCAACCGCGAGGTGGCCCGGGTCACCTCGGCCACCGCCCGCTCGAAGGGCTCCACCAGCTGAGCCGAGGGTTCGCGCACCCCGCTCACCTTGCGCACGTACTGACGGGCCGCGGCCTCGACCTCCTCGGGTGTGGCGGCTGGCTCCAACCCACGCAGGATGGTGATGTTGCGACACATGGCGGGTATCCCCACTTCCTTCCGCGGACCGGTCGTCCCCTCGGTTCCCTGATCCTACGAGGGCCCGAGCTGGGCCGGGCTGTCCACGTACCCACCGGCCGCCAGGATGGCGCGGCTCCAACCCGCGAGCGTGTCGACCAGCTCGTCGAGGTCGTCGCCCAGCGATTCGACGACCGGTCGCAGCTGCACATCGGTGGCGATCTCCACACCTTCGCGGGCGAGACGGCCCGCATCGGTGAATTCGCCGTCGGCCACCAGGCCCTGGCCGGCCAGGCGGGCGAGGGCGTCGTCGAGCTCGTCGTCGCTCCAGGCCCGACTGCGCACGTAGGTCTTCAGGGGGATGCCGAGGTACAGCTCGGTCAACAGCCCGATCTCGGTGGCGTCGAACCCGGCGGAGATCCAGGCCCCGATGTGGGAGTCCCCCCGGTACTCGCGCAATCGGTCACCGGCGCGGAACAGATCGCCCAGCGGATCACCTGGCAGACCCTGGGACAGCACGCCGGCGTAGAGCGATCGACCTTCGGGTCGCAGCTGCTCCCCCGCCACCAACAGGAGCTGGGTGGCCCGCTCGATGCCCTCGGGGTGCTGGCCCAGGATGCGGGCCAGCTGCGCGGTGGCGCCGCGAAGACGGGCCTCGGCGATGGTGGGCGCGTCGGTCAGGCTCCAGCCCCGCTGGACGCAGGGCACCACCACAGCCGGGTTGAACACGCCGAAGGTGGCGGCCACCACCTGGCCTGGGACCTGGCCCAGAGCCGAGCCTCGGCTGGTGAAGTACGCGATCCCGTCGGGCATGGCCACGCCGAGGCGGACCCCGGGACTGGGGTCGAATCCCAGCGCCTCGTACTCGCGATGGCATTCGGGGCTGAAGTACACCTGGCCCACCACCGGCTCCAGGGCGGCGGCCAGCCGTCGGGACCGGCTGGTGACCTCGTCGTCGCGCATGAGCAGACTTTACGAAAGGGCGTGGGTCATCACGTCGATCAGCTCGTCGATCTGGCGCCGCGAGGACCAGGCCCCGACGGCTACCACCGAGCCGTGGAACGTGCCGGCGAACTGATGGATCTCGACGGGCACGCCCGCCTCCAGCATCGCCATCCCGTAACGCAACCCCTCGTCACGCAGAGGATCGAACTCCATCGTCGACACGTAGGCCCGAGGCAGGCCGGCCAGGTCGGTGGCCCGGGCCGGGGCCGCATAAGGGGAGACCTCGCCGTGGTCGGCTCCCGGGTCGAGCCCCAGGTAGTACTGCCAGCTCAGCTCGGCGTTTCGGCGATGCCACATGGGCGTGTCGTCGAAGGCGACCATGCTCGGCGTCTCCAGGCGGTCGTCCAACTCCGGGATGCCCAGGAACTGGAAGCACAAGGGCGGTCCACCCCGGTCCCGGGCCAGCAGTGCCAGGGCGGCGGCCAGGCCGCCTCCCGCGCTCATGCCGAACACAGCCAGGCGGTCGGGATCCACGTCGAGCTCCCCGGCATGGTCGTGGAACCAGGCCAGGGCGGCGTAGCAATCGTCCAGCCCGGCCGGAAACGGGTGCTCGGGGGCCAGCCGGTAGTCCACCGAGACGACGACCGCCCCAACCGAGCCCACGAGCACGAGGGCGAGCCCCACGTCGGCATCGAGGTCGCCGGTCACGAAGCCGCCACCGTGGATGCTCAAGACCCCGCCCGCCGTCGACTCCTGGGCCTCGGGCCGGTAGATCCGCACGGCCACGTCGGGATCGCCGGGTGCGCCGGGCACGGTGCGGTCCTCGATGATCACGCCGGTGGTGTCGAGGTGATCGACCACGGACCGATACATGGCCGCGACGCCCAGGCGGGTGGCGACGACGTCGTCCATCACCGAGTGCTCCACCGAGTTGGCCGTCTCGACCAGATCAGGGTCGAAGGCATGGCGGGAGGTGGGCTCGGGCATGGCGTCTCGATCTGGTCGTCTGGCTGGGGCGGCCGGGTAGAACGGCCGGGTAGAACGGCCGGGTGGCGACTGATCGTGGCACACCCGGACCGGCCGTACGCTGGGGACGTGGACGATCCCGTGATCCAGACCGTGCCCCTGAGCTTCCAGTGGCCCACCGTCGATCCGTTCCTGTTCTGCGTGCACCACGTGGACGCCTACCCGGCGGGCAACGCCCACCTCGGACCGGCGGCAGACCTCGTCGGTCGTGACCTGGGCCAGGACTTCGCCGGCATCGACGGCTGGCGCATGTACCACGGTCGGGTCGTTCCCGGCTTCCCCCGTCACCCCCATCGCGGGTTCGAGACGGTCACGTTCGTGCGTCGTGGGCTCATCGACCACGCCGACTCGCTGGGGGCCACGGCCCGGTTCGGCCGCGGAGACGTGCAGTGGCTGACCGCGGGCCGGGGCATCGAGCACTGCGAGATGTTCCCCCTGGTGGATCCCGACGGCCCCAACCCGGTCGAGCTCTTCCAGATCTGGCTGAACCTCCCGGCCCGGGACAAGCTGGTCGAACCCCACTTCACCATGCTCTGGGACGGCGACATCCCCCGCCACGTGGCCGTCGACGCGGCAGGACGCACCACGGTGGTCACGGTCATCGCCGGCGGTCTGGCGGGGCTCAGCCCGGCGGCGGCGCCGCCCCACTCGTGGGCATCGCGATCCGACAGCGAGCTGGCCATCTGGCACCTGCGACTCGAGCCGGGCGCCACCTGGGAGCTGCCGGTGACCGAACACGCCGACGTGGTTCGGACCCTCTACGTCTTCGAGGGCTCACCCCTGCAGGTGGGCGGCCACCGCCTCGAGGTCGACACCGGCGCCCTGATCCGCAGCGATCGCCCGGTCGCCATCAGCTCGGTCCCGGGCCGTGACGCCCCGTCGGAGACGGTGCCGGCCACCGAGTGCCTGGTGCTCCAGGCCCGACCGATCGGCGAACCCGTGGCCCAACACGGCCCGTTCGTCATGAACACCGACGAGGAGATCCGCCAGGCCTTCGCCGACTACCGCCGAACCGAGTTCGGGAGCTGGCCGTGGCCGGTCGACGATCCGGTGCACGCGGCGACCCAGGGCCGCTTCGCCCGCCACGGCGACGGTCGCATCGAACAAGCCCACGACCACGTCGACACCGCGGTGTGATCGTGGAGCCCATCTCGGCGAACGCCTGTCGGGCCCTGGGGAGCCTGCTCGAGAAGCAGGTGACGGTGCCCAGCACCTACCCGCTCACCCTCAATGCGACCGTGGCGGCCTGCAACCAGACCACCGGCCGCGACCCGGTCATGGAGCTGTCCGAGGCCGAGGTGGAAGCCGCGCTCGACGAGCTGCGGCACCTCGGACTGGTGCGACTGGTCCACCCGAGCCACGGCGCCCGCACGGTGAAATACCGCCAGGTGGCCGACGAGGCGCTCGAGTTGGACGGGCCCAGTCGTGCCGTGCTGACCGTGCTGCTCCTGCGGGGTGCCCAGACCCCCGGCGAGCTGCGGGCCCGCGGCGAGCGCCTGCACCCCTTCGAGCTGGTCGACGACGTCGACCGGACGCTCGAGCGACTGGCCGGTCGCCCCGATCCGCTGGCCGAGGCCAGGACGCGCCGTCCCGGGCAGAAGGAGGCGCGGTGGATCCACCTGCTCGACGGTCGGCTCGCAACCAGCACAGACAACACGACCGACGGCGCGAACGAGGTCGAGCCAGCTGTCGTCTCCGGCACAGCCGCAGGGCCGGTGGCCGCCGAGGTGGCGGCCCTGGCCGCCTTCATCGGTGTGTGGGTGGGCCGGGGTGACGGCCGATACCCGACCATCTCGCCGTTCTCCTACACCGAGGAGATCGAGCTGAGGGCGGTGCCGGGCAAGCCACTGTTGGCCTACCGCTCGGCCACCAGAGCCGCCGACGACGGCCGGACGCTGCACGGCGAGTCCGGCTTCTGGCGTCTGGTCGGACCGGATCTGGTGGAGCTGGTCGTGGCCCAGGGAGCCGGCCTGGTCGAGATCGCCGAAGGGGTCCTCGAGTCGTCCGGTGGCCCTGGCACCGGCTCGGCCGAGGTCATCGTGTCAGGCACGGTCTCGGGCACGTCTACGGCCAAGGAGGTCTCAGCCACCGAGCGTCGCTACCGAGTCGATTCGGATCGACTCACCTACGAGGTGGCCATGGCCGCGGTGGGCCAGCCCTTGCAGCACCACCTTCGGGGCGAACTGACCCGGCGGTGAGCGCCGGTCAGGGCGCGATCTCGAAGCCCTCGCTCTGGGCGACCTCGGCCAGGCGCAACCAGTCCTGCTCGTGGTCGCTGGGCGCTGCCAACGAAGGCTGCGCGGCGATGGACGAGGCGCTGGGCACCACGTACTGGGGGGCCTCCAAGTTGGGGCGTGGTCGCAGGTCGAGGCTGAACAGGAGGTTGCGCGCCTTCTGGTCACGCGGGGTCATCGCGGCCAACCCGAACCGCCACTCGATCATGGCCAGGATCGAGCTGTGGTCGTAGAGGTAGTGGTCGACCGTTCCTCGCCGGGCGTAGGGCTGATGACGAAGGTCGGCACCCGGAACCCCCGCATGGCATGGGCCGGGTCGTTGTCATGGGCCCAGTTCACGTTCACGTGGTCGAAGAACCCACCCCACTCGTCGTAGGTGATGACCAGGACGGTGTGGGCCCATCCGGGGCCGTTGGTGACCGCGGTGTAGATCTCGTTGAGGAACGACTGGCCGACGCGGATGTCGGCGAAGGGGTGATCGTCGCCGGCGGTTCCCGTCGACTCCCCCAGGAACCGCGGATCGATGAAGCTGACCGACGGGAGGGTTCCGGCCGCGCAGTCCGACAGGAACGTCGAGTACGGGAAGGAGATGGGCAGGAGCCGGGATCCGAACAGGGCGGTGACGGGAACGTCGGAGAAGTAGTACTTGGCCGCGACCCCGGCGCTGGCCAGCGAGTCCCAGATGGTGGGCAGGGTCGAGATGGTCAACGTGTTGGTGATCCGGTCGGTCTGGGCCGTGTGCATGGTACATGCGGTTCGGATAGGTGGGGCCCATGATCGAGGCGTGGAAGGCGTCGCAGGTGACCCAGTCCGGCGCCATCTGGCTGTAGAGGGCGAGGTCATCGGCGGTGTAGTACCCGATGGGGAACACGTCGTCGGTGCCGGCCCTGAGCCAGCCGTCGCACCGACCGTGGTTCCACTGGGTCCGCCCGCCTCCGTAGGAGTGGTCCGGATCGCCGTAGGCGAGGCCCTGGAAGGTGTCCAGGTGCCAGGTGTCGTGGGCCACCCCTCCGTGGTCGGTGAAGGTCAGTCCAGCCTGCAGACCGTTCGCGCCGGGCAACCACCCCATCATGTGGTCGAACGACCGGTTCTCCATCATGACCACGACGATGTGGTCGATCCCGCTGTGGGCCGGTGACACACGCACGTTGGGCGGCGTGCTGGGACCAAGGGCGGCGGCTCGTCCCACCCCGGTCGCCCCCGCGGCCAGGGCTCCGGCCCCGACGGCGGCGGCACCCAGCACGGCTCGGCGGCTGATGGTGCCCGGCCGATGGCCGGGCGACCCGGCCTGGCTCACCTCGCCCGTGGCGTCGTCGCTCATATGGGTTCCCCTTGGTGACACGCGTCCGGCCTGACTGCGGTCGCCACCCTAGCGGCCGACCTGTCGAGCCCCGGGATTCGGGCGCCACGATCCCGGCGCCTGGCGAGCCGAGTCCACACAAATGCTCATGGGCTGGTCGACCCGTGCCGATACATCCAGAGTGGATACCGAGGGAGAGCCGGTGATGCCCAGGCGCGGTCGGCCGACCGATCTCGGCCGGGCGCACGGCAACGGGCGGGGCGGGTTCGCTCGCGATCGCGTGCTGCGCGAGGCGACGTTGCTGGGCGTGTGCCCCGAGGACCGGGCCCGGTTGGAGACCCTGGCCCGCTTCGCCTACACCAGCCCCGGCTTCCGGGCCGTCACGCCCGTCTCCCTGGGCCAGGACAAGTCCAACCAGGTGCAGTTCGAGGTGCGACACACGCCCGATGGGCCGGTGGCCCGACGGATCGACAGCAGCGGTCCGCTCTCCGACGGACCCGATTCCCCCGTGCGCAACGGCAGCGCCGCCCGATCGAACCGCGACCCGCTCGACACCACCCGGCGACAGGACGTCGAGGGCGACCCGGCCGCGGACCTGGCGTCGATGCTGGCCGATGCCGGTGCCCACACCCCGGCCCTGATGGCCACCTTCGGAGCCACTGGGCGTCAGATGCTGTGGGCCAACGACAGCCTGCGCAGGCAACTTCAGGTTCCCAACTGGGCCGCGCCGCCGCTGATCGAGCTGCTGGACGACTCGTCTCAAGGGCACTTCGTGGTCAAGGTCCTGCCGTGCCTGCTGCGCCAGGGCTGGTGGCAGGGTCGGCTGACCATGGTCGGGCCCGACGTCGAGGCGGTACCGGTCCTGGCCTCTCTGGTGGCCCAGCACAGTTCGGCCGGCGCCCGCACCGCTCTGGTGCTGTCGGCCCAGGTGCTCGACGTGGCCCCGCCCGTCCCCGTCCAGCGAAGCGCCGAGGAGCACTTCGCCGCTCTGGTCGAGCATGTCAGCGACCTGATCGCGGTCATCGAGCCCGGAGGGGCCATCCGCTACGCCAGCCCGGCCGCGTCCACGATGTTGGGCCACGAGCCCGGCGACCTGGCCGGCGTGGCGCTGGTCGACCTGCTGCACCCCGACGATGCGCTCGGCGGGATCGAGGAACTGGTGCAGATCGACCCCAGCGACGGCACCGGGGTCCCGACCGGCCTGCGGCTGCGTGCCGCGGATGGGACGTGGCGCTCGATCGAGGCCGTCATCACCGACCTCACCGCCAACACGGCCATACGCGGGTACGTGCTCAACGGCCGGGACACCACCGAGCGGGTGCGGGCCTACGAGATGCTCAGCCGCCTGGCCTACACCGATCAGGACACTGGACTGCCCAACCGCCTGCGGCTGCTGGATCGCATCACCACCCTGCTCGAGGACCCTGTCCGGACGCGGCCGCTGGCGGTGCTGGTGGTCGACCTGGACGAGTTCCGAGCGGTCAACGCCACCCACGGTCCGCACCTGGGCGACGCCCTGCTGGCCGAGATCGCCCGTCGGCTGGTGGAGGGCGCGGGGACCGATGCCGTGGTGGCCCGGCTGCGCAGCGTCGAGTTCGCGGTGACCCTCCCCGACGTGCGGGAGGCCAACGTGGCCGAACGGGCGGCCGATGCCCTGCGGGTGATCGTGGCCCGACCCTTCACCTTCGACGGCCAGACCACCCGGGTCACGGCCAGCATCGGCATCGCCGTGGGCTCGGGCCGGGTCGAAGCCGACGAGCTGTTGCAACAGGCCGGTCAGGCGGCCACCGAGGCCAAGCGAAACGGCGGCAACCGGATCGCAGTGTGGGGCGAGGAGACAGCCCGACGTGAGAAGCGGCGTCTGGTGGTCGAGGAGCGCCTTCAGCGCGTGCTGTTCGAGGATGGCCTGCGCGTCGACTACCAGCCGGTGGTGGCGCTCGACGGCGGTGCCCTGGTCGGGGCCGAAGCTCTGCTTCGGGTCCGCGACCACGACGAGGAGGTGCTGAACCCGGCCGAGTTCGTGGAGGCCGCCGAGTCCGCCGGTCTCCTGGCCCGCCTGGGTACCCAGATGCTGGAGGCCACCTGCGAGCAGCTGTCCCGTTGGGACGCCCAGCTACGCAGCCGCGCTCCGGACCACGTGTGCGTGAACGTCTCACCCCGCCAGCTGCTCGATCCCCGCCTGGCCACCCAGGTGGTGGCGGCCCTGGAGGCCACCGCGCTGGATCCGGGCCGGTTGTGGCTCGAGGTGACCGAGAGCACGCTGCTCGACCACAGCGACCAGCTGGGCCACCGCATCGCCTTCCTCCGGGACCTCGGGGTCCAGGTCGGGCTCGATGAGTTCGGCGCCGGCTACTCGACGCTGAACTACCTCAAGCGGTTCCCCCTGGACTTCGTCAAGATCGACCGCACCCTGGTCAGCGGGCTGGACCGCGACTCACGGGACTCGGCCATCGTCCGGGCCACCATCGAGCTGGCGCACGGCCTCGGGCTCACCGTGGTCGCGGTGGGCGTCGAGACGCGAGGTCAGCTCGAGGCGCTGGCCCAGCTGGGCTGTGACCACGCCCAGGGCTATCTGCTGTCGGCACCGGTCTCGCCCGACAGCCTGCTGGTCGGGCTCGAACACGCCTGGCAGACCGAGGTCTTCGACACCCGGTCCGTCAACCTCGTCTGAGGGGCCTGATCGGTCAGACGCGAGGCTCCTCGGCCGGCTCGTGCACCGCATCCGCGGCGCGTGCGCATCAGCGTGCCGTCCAACCCCCGTCGACTACGAGTGTCTGACCCGTCACGAACGAGCTGGCGTCGCCGGCCAAGAAGAGCAGCGCACCGTCGAGCTCGTCCAGGTGCCCGGGTCGACCCATCGGCGTGTTGCGTCGGATGAAGGCCATCGAGCTGGCGTCGCTCCACATCTCGGTGGTCATCTCCGTCTCGAACCAACCGGGGGCGATGGCGTTCACCCGGACGCCGCGGCGCGCCCACTCCGCTCCCATCTGGCGGGTGAGGTTGACCACGGCGCCCTTCGACGCCGTGTAGCTGGCCTGCTTGATTGGGGCGGCGGCCACGAGGCCCAGAACCGACGCGATGTTCACGATCGACCCCCGACCCTGGTCGAGCATGTGGCGCCCCACGAGCTGGCTGAGCCCGAACAGGGCGTGCAGGTTGACGTCCACTACGTGCCGAAACTGATCAAACGGTTCGTCCTCGGCGGGCATGGGTATGCTCACGCCGGCATTGTTCACCAGCACGTCGATCCGGCCGTCGAGCTCCAGGGCGCGGTCGACCAGGCGGCCGCGGTCGGCTTCGTCGGTGACATCCGTGGACACGGCGATCGACCCCGGCAGCTCGGCCACCAGTTCGTCGAGCCGGTCTGCGCGTCGGGCGGCGACCACCACCCGCGCGCCCACGCTGTGCAGCACGCTGGCGAAGCGCCGGCCCAGCCCGCTGGAGGCGCCGGTGACGATGGCCACGCGACCATCGAGTCGGAAGCGGGCCAGCGGATCGGCCGGGTCGGTCGGGCCTGCTGGGTCCGAAGATCGAGGTGAGGGCGAGACGTCCACGGCTGGAATCTAGGCGCCATCCCATACCGGACTGGCCTGGAGCGGTCAGCGAGGCTGGCAGCGCGCCCATACGTGACGAATATCACCTTGTTCAAGTGTCTTTCATGCTCTATGGTAACAGCGCAGGGCGGCGGAACCCCCTGCAGGCGGCACGGGCGGAGGCAGGACCCGACACCGGTCACCCAAACCTCGTGTCCAGCCACGAGCGGCCGATCCCCCCCCTGACGGCCGCAGTTGGGTGCCACGTCGGCACCTTCGCCTGTGCCGCCGCGCTGGACGATCACACCTTGTTTCTGCCCATTTCCGCCCTTAGGCTGCGGACAGGAGCCCCGGCGGGAGCTCCACAGCGGCGTTGGATATCGGCGGAAGGTGGTACCCGTGCGGGTGCAGCGCATCACATGGCGACGCAGGTCCTGGCAGATGACCGTTGTGGCTGCGATTGTCGCGATCACATTCGGGACCGCGAGCTGCGGCGGCACATCCCGAGAAGCGACGCCGCCCACGACATCGGCACGGGCCTCGTCGCCCGGCACTGATAGGACGGCTGACGACACCGCCGCAGTCCAGGCGGCCGTCGATAGGTATTGGCTGATCTGGTTCAAGGTGAACGACCCCCCGAACCCATCAGACACCCGGCTCGACTCCGTCTTGGAAGGCAATGCGCTCGCACTAACTCGGCAGGCGATGAGCGACCGGCTGTCAAAGCATGAGGTAGTCCGACTGCCCCCGCGGTCGGGCTTCACCCATCGCACTGAAGCGCTATCAATCGTACGACCGGGGTCGCTGGCTGATCTCACGGAGTGCGTGGTCGACGATTCCCAGCTCATCAACGCTGACACCGGGGCGGTTCTGAATGGCAGCACCGCCACCTTCGAGTTCGATGAGACGCTTGAGCGGAGCGGTCGATCGCCTTGGCGCATCAGCCTCAGCCAAACCGAACATGAGTGGGCGGGGGTGGCAGGTTGCGCCCTCTGATCGCACTTGCTGTCGGGCTACTAGTCCTCATGACAACGCCTGCGTCGGCAGGTGCTACCGCGATTGGTGGGGATCACAATCCGACGCCTGGCGCGGGCGAGACTGACGGGTCGCCGGTGGCGATCGTGGTGGAGGGCCCGACGGGACCGATCCACACGATCTCGCATCCCGGAGCGGGACGTTCTGGGCGGTGGATCTGCCACTACTACGCCGGCGGCGGCGACGGTCGGGGCTCGACCACCGATGGCGTGGCGCCCATCACGCCCGAGGTCGGGCAGCTTGTGCTCCTGCAGTGCGTCGACGAATCCGGTGCCATCGTCTTCCAGAACGTCTTCACCTTCGACCCGGCTGATCCCCTACCCGGCCTCGACGATCCCGCCCAGGCCGCGGCGCAGGCACTGTCGGCGCTGCCGCTGCCGACCCCGACCATCTCGACCAGCCCGCCAGTGGACAGTCCTCAGCTGGTCGGCGTGCCCACCTGGCTCTGGCTCGCCGACTGGGCCACCCGCCAAGCCACGGCCACGCTCGACGGGGTCACCGCCACCGTGACCGCCACGCCGCTGCGTTCGACGTGGTCGGCCAACCCGTCGGGGGCCGACCTGACCTGCGATGGGCCCGGCACCGCCTACGACCCGGCTCGAGCACCCGACGCCCAGACCAGCACCTGCGCCCTGTTGTTCGAGACCGCCGGCATCGAGCAGCTCACCGTCACCGTCACTTACGCCATCACCTGGACGGCCAGCACCGGCGAGCACGGCCAGCTCGACGCGCTGACCCGACTGGCCACCCGCAGCGTGGTCGTCGACCAGGCTCAGGCGCTCATCAACTGACCGACCGGGCGGGTCGGGAGGTCGCTCGGGACGTGGCCCAGGCAGCCGATCAGGGAGCCGCTTCGCCGACAGGGATCCAGGCCCGATACATGCCGAGCATCCCGTCGGTGGCCTGCTCCACGAACAGGTCGTCGCGGGCGGGCTCGCCCACCTCCAGCCAGGCCAGGACGCTGTCGTTGATGTAGCCGATGAGGGTCCGGGTGGCCCAGCTCCGCAGGCCTGGATCGGGGATCTGGGGACCGAGGATCTGATCGGCCACCTCCACCTGTACAGCTCGTACGCCCTCCGCGAAGGCCGCGAACTGCGGCTCGCGGGCGGCGTACTCGAACAGCAGCCGATACCCGTCGGGCTGCTCGCGGGCCACGGTGAGCAGAGCCCGGAACACGAACCCGTGCTCGCGGAGGCGCATCCCGGTCTCCCACTCCTCGGCCAGGCGCTCAGTGACCGCGGTCAGCACCGCCCGGTACAGCTCCTCCTTGGACTCGAAGTGGCGGTACACGATCAGCCGGGTGATGCCGGCCTCGACCGCCACGTCCTCCATGGACGTCGCCGCGTAGCCACCACGGGCGAAGGCGGCGGCCGCCGCCCCCAGGATCTGCGCCTGACGCTCGTCGCGCCGCAACAGGCGTCGGGTGGTGCTCTCGGTCACGGCACCATCTTCTTCCTTGCCAGGTGTATACGCAAGCGTTTACACTTTGTGGACCGGTCGAACCGACGTGGGGGAACCCGACATGACCACTGACCAAGTCACCTTCACCGATTCGGAGCTGCTGGCCAGCCACGACTACGTCGAGCCCCTGGTGGTCGGCGGGGTCCGCTGCCACGGCGGCTTCGACGCCACGGGCACCTACGTCTCGCCCCGCACCGTCAACCGGTGGCCGGCCATCGAAGCCTGGGAGGCCCAGCGTCGGCGCCAGTTCGACACCCCCCTGCTCGACGTCCCCCTGGAGACGTGGCCCGAGAACTTCCCCAACGTGGCCCAGACCAAGCTGCTGCTGCGTCACGGCGTGACCGAGCCGACCGTGGGCGAGCTCACCCGCATCGGTACGGTCGAGGGATTCGGCGCCATGCTGCGCAACCTCCCGGTGCCCGACGCGGCCCGCTCGTTCGACGAGGACATCCGGGGGACCGCCATCGAGCACCTCGGCCGCGGCCTGTTCGAGGCCCACGCCCGCGACGAGGCGGGCTTCGAGGACGAGGCCGGGCACGACCGCATGTGGTTCGTGGCCCGCGACATCGCCTTCGAGAACCCGGTGACCGAGGACGTCAAGGCCGCCATGCTGGCGCGCATGGGCATCGATCCCTCACCCAAGACCGCCGAGCAGCTCATCGAGTTGCACCACGCGGCCATGGCCGCCCGGGTGCTGCCCGACGACATCGACTTCACCCTCGAGATGGTCGTCGGTCGCATGATCGGCCTGCTGCTGATCGAGATCTCGGCCTTCCACGGCTTCCAGTGGGCCGAGGCCGTGCTCTCCGACAACGACCTGGTGGCCGGCGAGGGCGAGGCCGCCCGCATCATCTCCTACGTGCGGGCCGACGAGACGCCGCATGTGGCCTACCTGCGCACCGCCTTGTCCGAGATGCGCGACCGCACCTGGGTGGGCGAGAACGGACAGAAGCACAAGGGCACCGAGATGATCGCCCTGCTTTGGGACCGGGCCATCGAGACCTCGGTGCTGCTGCGTCGTCCCGAACGCCTGCAGTTCACGATGAGCGAGATCGACCGAGCCGTGGCCGGCCGGCGCGACGCCGAGGATCTGGTCGAGGAGATGCTCAGCCTCGGCTCGGTGCGGCGCGATGCCGACGGCCAGATGGTCGACACGACCGGCGACCACCGCCTCGGCTGACCGATCCGATCCACAGGGGGACAGTGTGAAATTCGGCATCTTCTACGAGCACCAGCTCCCGCGGCCCTGGGCCGAGGGCGACGAGCAGCGGCTCATCCGCGACGCGCTCGACCAGATCGAGCTGGCCGACAAGATCGGGCTCGACTACGTGTGGGAGGTCGAGCACCACTTCCTCGAGGAGTACAGCCACTCGAGCGCGCCCGAGGTCTTCCTGGCCGCGGCCAGCCAGCGCACGTCGCGCATCCGCCTGGGCCACGGGATCATCCAGACGGGGCCGGGGTACAACCACCCCGCCCGCACCGCCGAGCGGGTGGCCATGCTGGACCTGGTCTCGGGCGGGCGGGTCGACTTCGGTTCCGGCGAGTCCTCCTCGGAGGCCGAGCTGCGCGGCTTCGGCATCGACCCGGTGGTCAAGCGCGAGCAGTGGCTGGAGGGTCTGGAGGTGGCCATCCGATGCATGACCGAGATGCCCTTCGGGGGGGTCGACGGCCAGTTCGTGCAGATGCCGCCGCGAAACGTCGTGCCCAAGCCGGTGCAGAAGCCCCATCCACCGCTGTGGGTGGCGTGCAGCCGGCGCGACACCATCCTGCTGGCCGCGGAGAAGGGGATCGGGGCGCTCACCTTCGCCTTCATCGATCCCGAGGAGGCCCAGACGTGGATCGGCGACTACGAGCGCACCCTGGCCGAGAAGTGCGTGCCGGTGGGCCTGGCCGTGAACCCCCAGGTGGCGTGCGTGACCCCGATGATGTGTGCCCCGGACGAGACCACCGCCATCGCCCGTGGGCTCGAAGGCGGCAACTTCTTCGGGTACTCCCTGGCCCACTTCTACGTGTTCGGCGACCACGTTCCCGGGCAGACCGACGTGTGGCAGGAGTTCCAGGAGCGTCGTGGCAAGATGGGCTACTCCCCCGAGGCGGCCATCGCCGCGGCCCAGGAGACCCTCGGCGCCAAGGCCGCGGCCGGCGACGAGTCCGGCCTGCGAGGCGCGGTGGGCACGCCGGCGCAACTGCGCGAGTTCCTGCGTCGCTACGAGGAGGCCGGCGTCGACCAGCTCATCTTCGTCATGCAGGCCGGCAAGAACCGCCACGACCACATCATGGAGTCCCTCGAGCTGTTCGGCGCCGAGGTGCTGCCCGAGTTCGCCGAACGCGACGAAGCCGCGTCCACGGCCAAGGCGAAGCGACTGGCGCCGATCGTGGAGGCGGCCATGGCCCGCAAGGTGGACGACGCGCCCCGCATGCCCGACGACTACGTCATGAAGGCGCTGCCCAAGCAGATGGTCGACGCCATGAACAACGACGAAGCCCAACAGTGGATGGAGAAGCTGGCCGACACCCAGGCGGCCGGCGATCCCGAGGGCGAGTTCCAGAAGGGGATCCTCAACGGCTAGATCATCCCGTACCGGTCGAAGTGGCCGTGGAGGATCTCGTCGGTCGGACCGCCCAGCCAGTCGAGGGCCACGGCGTAGGCCGAGCGGGTGTCGATCTCGATGGGCAGGTCGCCGCGGTCGAGGTGGGCCAGGTCGGCCTGGCCCACCACCTGTCCGCCGGCGACCTTGCCCCCGGCCAGGAAGTGCACCGAGGCCTCGCCGTGATCGGTGCCGCTGCCGTTCTCGTGCACCCGCCGCCCGAACTCGCTGGTGGTGATCACCAGGACGTCGTCGAGGCGGCCCCTGGCCTGCATGGTGGAGAGGAACCCGTCGAGCCCCTGAGCCAGGTCGGTCAGCAACGCCGGGTGGCGGGTGGCCTGATCGGCATGGGTGTCGAAGCCACCGGCCGAGACCATGATCACCCGCGAGCCGGCCCGCAGGTCGATGATGCCGGCCGCCACCTCCAACAGGCTGTTGATGGTCACCGCCTCGCCCCTGGCGCCCGACGCCTGCCCGGCAAGCACGCTCGCGGTGGGGACGCCGGCGGAGACCGCGTTGGCGGAGTCGGCCGGGGCGAAATGCACCCGGGCCGGGCCTGACAGGACCGAGACCAGGGCCTGCACCGAGCGGAGCGCGTCGGGAATCGCCTGCTGGCTGGCTGCCTGGACCGCGTCGGCCGAGCGGGGACTGGCGGTGGCCTGGTAGGCCCGCGAGATCTGGTCGGCGTCGAACTCCTTGGGGGTGGTCAGGACGAAGGCCTGGGGGTCGACCACCGTGGTGGGCACCGAGCTACGACCCGTCAGGGCACCGTTGTCGAACCCCAGGGAGATGGCGCGCAGGGGATTGGCGCCATCGCCGTCGGTGTCGAGCCAACGGCCCAGCCAACCCGAGCCGCGGGGATCGGCGGGATCACCCGACCACCAGACGTCGCTGGCCGCGAAGTGCGACCGGGTCTGGCCAGGGATGGCCATCCCGTTGACCGCCGCCAGATGCTTGGCCTCCCACCACTTCTGCAATGGCGCCAACGCAGGGTTCAGACCGTAGGCGGTGGTACCCGACAGCGAAACCAACGAGCTCTCGGCCACCCCCAGCGTGGGCCGGGCATCGTGGTACGCGCCGACGCCGGCCGGCACCAGCGTGTTGAGCCCGTCGTTGCCCCCGCCCAGGTTGACCACCACCAGGATCCGCTCGTCGTGGGCCGAGTGCCCACCCGACGGGGCTGGGGACGTGGGACGGGCGGGATGGGCCGGGTGCGCCGTCCGGTCGTTCCAGACCAGCGGACCCGCCACCGCCGCGGCGGCGGCACCGGCCACCACGCCACCGGTGATCCCCAGGAAGGTGCGGCGCGGGATGGTCATCGGCATCCTCCTGCCCCGACGGCCCGAGCCGGTCCCCGGCGTCATGCCAGGACCATCTCGGGTGCGACCATGGCCACCACCAGGCGGTCACGGGCGGCGTACTTGGGGCCGTCGGGCATCGCCGCCAGGGCCGCGGCGGTGGGCTGCGGTGAACCCTTCGGGCCGGCCCAAACCCTCGGCCACTGCGTCCCAGTTCCCCTCGGTGGCGGCCTGCATCAGGGGGTTGGTGGCCGGCGTGTAGTAGGCCAACCAGCCAGCCAGGTTGTGGCGAGCCACCGTCGCCGAGGCGCTGAGCCAGTTGGCGCCGCCGGGCCACCCGCCCACGTTGGGGGCATCCATGGGGACCTGCCCGGCGCCCACCAGCATGCTGGTCAGGGCCCGCTGCATCGAACCCCACGGCACCTGGGTGGCGCGGAACATGCGGATGGCCCACGGTACCGGCGCCGCCACCAACGGAGTAGCCGCCCCGTCGAGCCCGGCTTCCACGATGGCTCGCATGAGCGGCCGAAGCTGCAGGCCGCTGCCCACGAAGTCCTTGGCCAGGCGGGTCACGAGGCCGGTGTCCACGTCCGGGCCGAGCACCGCCCGCGCCAACTCGCCCGCGATGAACGGCCCGCACGCCGGGTGGTTCACGATGGCGTCGACCACCGTGTCGACGTCGTGCACACCCTGACGGCCCAGATAGGTCTGGGCGGTGTCGTCGTGACGGGCCGGCGCGTAGCGAGTCGTACCGGTGGTGAAGTCCCGGACGTAGCCGGTCAGCGCGGTCGCCCCGGCCCGCACATCGGACTCCGAGTAGTGGCCGATCCCCAAGCTGAACAGCTCGAGCACCTCTCGGCCGTAGTTCTCGTTGATCGCCCCGATCTTGTTGGTGCTGCCATTGAGGTAGACGAGCATGGCCGTGTCGAGCGTGGCCGCCCGCAGCAACGAGCGGAAGTCACCCAGGCCGTACTGCGCCCATGTGCGCAACTGGTTGCGCATCAGGGCCGGGGCACCCACCGCCCGCAGGGTGGACACGAAGTGGCCGTGCCAGAACCAGCGCATCCACTCCTCGAACGGGCGGGGCGTGGCCGCCATGACCATCAGCCAGCCGCCGATCAGTGCGCGCTGCTGGTTCCCCGACACGCGGCCACGGGGCCGCGCGACGGACAACTCGATCCCCTCCCACGGATCTGGGGCGGGAGCGACACCATGGGCGTCGGGCTCGAGCCACTGATCGAGTGTGGTGGCCAAACCGGCAGACGCGAGGCGGTCGAGCTCGCCGGGGGCGAGGCCGAAGCCCACCCGTCGACCCAGCCAGGCGATCGCTGTCCGCTCGTCCATTCGTCGCTACCTTCCCCTTCTCCCGTTCCCCGATCTCTCGTGTCCACCATGACGCGGCAGATGTGAGAGGTGTGTGAGCGTCCGGCCAAGAAGAGGCGATCGCGCTCAGCGCTGGAACACAGCGATGAAGTCGCGGGCGTCGGGCGAGAGGTACCGGTTCCCGGGCTTGCGCTGGTCGGTGAGCATCTTCGTCCCCAGCACCGACGCCGGGTTGCCGGCCTCGACCGGGGCGAAGAAGTTGAAGGTCGTCCACGACGAGTTGATGTCGAGCTCCATGGCCCGCTGACAGCCGGCTCGCTGCATCAGCTCGGCCAACGACCTCGCGCCCAGCCCGTTGCCGTAGCCGAAGATGATCCCGCCGTGGGCATCCACGCACACCGCCGAACGCCACACCAGCACCTTCTGGCCCAGCGTCTCGCCCCAGGCCCCGTTCAGGTTGTCGCTGAGGCCGGGGACGAGTTGGCCGCCGTCCACGATCAACTCCAGGTTCTGACGCACGGCGACGACCTGGGGGCCCATCTGCACGTCGCGGCCCCAACGGCCCACCGTGGCCGACCCGTCCTTGTCGATCACGAACGAAGCGGCCCCGGCCACCAGCGGTTGGGCGGTCACCCCGTCGAGGGTGAACCCACCCCGGGCGTCGCGCATCCGAAAGCCGCTGTTGAAGGCAGCCACCAGGTTCAGCCGGTCGGCGATGGGGATGTCAGGGGGGACGGTCCAGTTGCCACCGGGCTCGGCCAGGCCCGGGTGCAGCTCGAAGCGCACCAGCCGCGGGTCCATCCAGACCAGTCCGTCGAGAAGGCTGGTGTGGACCCCATCGGGCCGCACCTGGGTCTCCTCCATGACCGGGAAGCCGTTGACGCGAGGGCCGACCGGCATCCATACGCCCTCGTTGGGCAGTGGGTTCGCCACCGGCGACACCACGTTCGGCGGAGCCGGCGTGTGCGCCACGGTGGTCACCACCGGGGTCTTCATCCTCGAGAGGCGCCCGTGCTGGGCGGGCAGGCCCACTGCGGTGATCTGGTGCGCGGGGCGACCTCCCGTCCGTGGGGGATGGCTGGTGTACCACCAGTTCTCCACCGCATTGACCGAGCCGCCGAACCCGCTGGCGCGCAGCCATTCGACCGCCTTCTCCGAGGCCGTCAGGTTGCCCGGCGCCTCCAAGGCCCGCACGAAGGAATAGCCCGGCACGACCAAGGCGATGACCAGGGTGCCCAACAGGCCGAGGGTGACGCGGTGGCGGCGCAGCCGCGACCGCGTCGGGCTCGGGGGCGCGGGACAGGTCGTCGCGTGGTCGGGGGATCCCTCATCCCCAGGTGCGGGCCCAGCGACGGTCCCGAGATCCGGTCTGGTGATGACGTGCTCCTTGTCGACCACGGCGTTCGCCCGCGCCCAGCCGCGAGGCCAGCGAGGCCCGCGACCCTACCGCCCTGGGGCGCCGGAGCCACCGCGCCCGCCTCAGCGGACGAGCGTGCCCTTGGTGAAGCGATCCCGACCGGCGCCGGCGCCCGCCGGCCGGGCGGCCAGCGCCGTCATGGCCTCGTCGTAGGTGTACCAGCGGCCACGTTCGAAGTCGTAGAGCTTGCACTGGCGGCTGTTGGCCATGAAGTCGCGGAACCGGAGCTTCTCGTCGTGGATCGTGTCGGGGAACTCGGCCTTGATGGCGGCGGCGGCGGGCTCGAGCCCGTAGAAGGGGATGCGCATGTCCACGTGGTGCGGGATGTGCACGAAGATCGAGTGGAAGAACAGGTCGAGCACCCATGGGGCCCGCAGGATGGTGGTGCCCTCCATCTGGCCGTGGAACTTGGTCCACTCGCGGCGGGGATACCAGCGGATGTCGGGCTGGACGTGGTGGACGTGCACCACCGATCCGATCACGAAGTTGAACCCCAGGAACGGGATCACCACGACCTTGACGATCATCCAGGCCACGCCGAGCACCGACCCGTAGGCCAACCACCCGAGCCAACCGAACAGGGCCATGCCCACACCCACGCCCGCCACCATGAACACCAGGTCACGCCGGATGGCCTTGGCCCACTTGGCCGGTGGGTTGAAGGTGATCATCTTGTTGAGCCAGATCTCGCGCAGGTAGTAGGCCCCCGAGCCCCACCACGACCATTCGACGCGGTGGCGCAGCCGCCCGAAGGTGCTCATGGCGCTGTACTGCTCGGCGGTGACCGGATGCCACACGAAGTCCATGCCCTCGCGGACCGTGTGCCCGTGATGGATGCGGTTGTGGCCGAGCACCCACGCCTCGTACACGTGCCACGACGGCAGCATGGCCACGCGGCCCACGATGGCGTTCAACCGCCGGCTCTTGAACAGCGCCTCGTGGGCGGCGTCGTGACCGATGATGAACAGGCCGGCCACCGACAGGCTGGCCAGCACCCACAGCCCGATCAGGAAGAAGGGGTTGTCGGTGGACACCAGGCCCCACACCAACAGGGCGTAGACCACGAGGTCACGGGCGAAGTACGCCAGCCCCTTCCAGGTCGGGTTGTCGTAGGCGGTCGACGGGATGACGCGGATGACGGGCAGCAGTGACCCCGCCTTCTCCGAACCGTCGACGGCGGGAACCGGGGAGGCGTCAGCGGATGAGGGCGCGGCCGATCCGGTCATCGTCATGGACTGAAGCCTAACAGCCTACCGACTGGTCGGTAGGCTGAAGTGGCCATGATTTGGGCGGAACCCCACCGAAACGAACGTTTCACCCGTGCCCCGGTCTGCCAGGATGGCTCGATGGACGTCGCCGCACTGATCGAGCAGCACCAGGGTCGCCTCACCCCCGCCGAGCGGCGGGTGGCGGCCGTCGTGCTCGACGAGCCCCAGCTGGTGGCGTTCGGCACGGTGGCCGACCTGGCCAAGCAGGCCACCACCAGCGGCGCGTCGGTCATCCGGCTGTCCACCAAGTTGGGCTTCGACGGCTTCACCGCGCTGCAGACGAGCGTGCAGCGCGACCTCGGTCGCCAGCTGCGCCCGGCCACCGCCCGCATCCGCCAGCCCGAGTCCGGCGACCTGCTCGACCGATCCACCCATCTGGAGCTCGACAACGTCCAGACCACCCTCGACACCGTCGATCGCTCTCGCTTCGAGCTCGCCATCCAGGCCCTGGCCAACTCGGCCAGTCGGGTGTATGTGCTCACCGGTGAGGCGTCGGGCGGCATCGGCATGCAGATCGTGAGCGACCTGTCGATGCTGCGCCCGGGGGTCACCCAGGTGACGGGCAGCGCGGTGCGCGTGCATCGGGCCCTGGCCGACATGCGTCCCGGCGACACGTTGCTGGCCCTCGATCTGCCCCGCTACGACGCCTGGCTGGTCGAGGCCGCCCAGGCCGCCCTGAACCGCCACGCCACCGTCATCGGCCTGTCCGACAGCGTGTTGTCACCGCTGGCTCGCCGAGCCGACCTGCACTTCGTGGTGTCGGCCCGGAGCAACGGCCCGTTCGACAGCTACGTCGGTGCCCTGGCGCTGGCCGGCGTGCTGGTGGCCGGTGTGGCCGACCGCCTGCGCACCAGCGCCACCGAGTCGCTCGACCGCATCGAGCTGGCCTGGTCAGAGGCTGGCGTGCTGCTCGACGAGTGAGGCCACCCCCGCCGCGAACCGCTCGACGTCGTCGAGCGTGGTGTCGAAGCTGGTCATCCAGCGCACCTCGGTGGTGGCCTCGTCCCACACGTAGAAGGGCGACCAGGCCAGCAGCCGGGCCAGGGCCTCACGAGGCACGGTGGCGAACACGGCGTTGACCTCCGGACGCCGGGTGACGGTCACGCCGGTCACGCCGGCCACCCGATCGACCAGCTCCTGGGCCATGGCGTTGGCATGGGCGGCGTTGCGCAGCCACAGGTCGTCGGCCAGCAGAGCATCGAACTGGGCGGCCACGAAGCGCATCTTCGAGGGGAGCTGGCCCGCCTGCTTGCGCACGAAGTCCACGTCGGCGCCCAGCTCGGGCGCCAGGAAGACCACGGCCTCGCCGTAGACCATGCCGTTCTTGGTGCCGCCGAAGGTGAGCACGTCGACGCCGGCGTCCACCGTGAAGGCCCGCACGTCGCCCCCGAGGGCGGCCGCGGCGTTGGCCAACCGAGCACCATCCATGTGCAGGACCATTCCGTGGCCATGCGCCACCTCGGCCAGGGCGGCCACCTCCTCGGGCTGGTACAGCGAGCCCTGTTCGGTGGACTGGGTGATGGCCACCACCCGGGGTTGGACGTGGTGCATGTCGCCCAGGAGGTGGACCTGCTCGAGGATCTGATCCGGGCGGAGCTTGCCGTCGGCAGTGGGGACGTCGATCAACTTGGCCCCGGTGAAGCGCTCGGGCGCCCCGCACTCGTCCACCTGGATGTGGGCGGTGTCCGGGCAGATGACCGCCTGCCAGGGTGCGAGCAGACACTGCAGCCCGACCACGTTGGCCCCGGTGCCACCCCAGGTGAACGCCACCTGGGCCGGCACGCCGAACACCGATCGCACCGCGTCGAGGGCCCGGGCCGTCCAGGCGTCGGCACCGTAGGCGGGGGCGTGGCCCTGGTTGGCCGCCACCAACGCGGCGAGCACGTCGGGGTGGGCTCCCGAGGCGTTGTCGCTGGCGAACGAGGCGCGAGGCGGCGGCAGGTCCATGAGCGAACCCTACCGACGGCGCGACGGCGCCGACGGTGCTCGGTCCAGGATTATGAAACGTCCATTTCGTATATCCATTCTGCTAAAATGGCTGTTCCATGACCGTGACCGATCAGCTCCCCCAGCCCCGAACCCGCCAGGATCTGCCCGTGGTCGACAACGGCGGAGACGACTCGATGCTGGCGCAGTTGCCGACCGACCGGGCCGAGGTGGGGTCCGACGAGTTCGTCCACGCCGCCACCCGAGCCGGGCGACTGCTCAGCCCCGCGGTTCACGATGCCCTGAGCGACCTGCTCGACCGTGGAGCCGATGCCGGCGCACTGCTGCTGCGGGGCATGCCGATCGGCCGGGTGGGGTCCACCCCGAGCTCGCCGCTGGACCCGCCGGACAAGGACCGCGTGCAGCGAGCTCACCCTGGTGACGGTGGCCCGGCGCCTGGGCCAGCCGGTCGGCTACGCACCCGAGCACGGCGGCCAGATCGTGCAGAACCTCCTGCCCACCGCGGATGACGTGGGCCGCCAGACCTCGACTTCGTCGGGAGTCGAGCTGGAGTTCCACACCGAGACGGCCTTCCACCCCCACCGGCCGCGGTACCTGCTACTGCTGTGCCTGCGAGGCGATCCGAGAGCCCGGACCCTGCTGAGCTCCATCCGCCGGGTGGCCGAGCATCTGCCCGAGCGGGTGCGCCAGGTGCTGCGCGAGCCCCGCTTCCGCACCAGCGTCGACGAGTCGTTCCGCCGGGTGGGTGAAGCGGGGCCCGATGATGCACCGCTGCGGCCCCAGGTCACCGATCCGATGCCGATCCTGTCCGGGACGGCCGAGGCGCCCACGTTCACCTTCGATGCCGACCTCATGATCGGGCTCGACCCCGAAGCCGACGAGGCCCTGGCCCGCCTCGACCTGTTGGTGCGGCGCCACCACGTCGGCGTCGCCCTCGAGCCCGGGGACCTGCTGGTGGTGGACAACGCGGTGGCCGTGCACGGCCGTTCGTCGTTCCCCGCTCGCTTCGACGGCACCGACCGGTGGTTGCAGCGGGCCTTCGTGGTCGCCGACCTGGCCCCCAGCGCGCCCGAGCGCGACGGCCGCGTCATCACCACCAGGTTCGCCTGACTAGGGTCCCCCGACATGGGGGACCGCCGACACCGGCTGCATGCACGCCCAGCCGCCCGAACGCGCCGGGCGGTGACGGTGGCCACGGTGGTGCTGGCCCTGGTGGCCGGGGCCTGCTCGAGCGGGTCGGGCTCGTCGAGCGGTGGGGCGAACGCCACGACAGCGACCACGACCGCCGGCTCACCGGTGGCGTTGCGGGCCCTGCACGCGACTCGGGGGACCAACGCCCGCATCCTCGATGACCAGGGCCGCCAGGTGCTGTTGCGGGGCGTGAACGTCAACTCGCTGGGTGACTACTTCCAGGCCAACCCGCAGTACGCCACCACGCTGCCCGTGACCGGCGCCGACTGGGCCGACATGGCTGCCCACGGCTTCGACGTGGTTCGACTGCTGGTGAGCTGGTCTCGACTCGAGCCCACCCGGGGCAAGATCGACTCGGCCTACCTGGCCCAGATCCACAACGCAGTGGCCGCCGCCGCCCACCACGGCATCTACTCGGTCATCGACATGCACCAGGACGCCTGGGGCAAGTACGTGGCCAGCCCGCCCGGGGTGGTGTGCCCGTCGGGTGCCCGGCCGGGGATCGGCTGGGACGGCGCGCCCCAGTGGGCCACCATCACCGACGGGGCCGACACCTGCGCGGCGGGCGGCGTGCGCGAACTGGCACCGGCGGTCATGCATGCCTTCGACCACTTCTATGCCGACACCGACGGGATCCAGAGCGAACTGGTCAAGACCTGGGCGGCGGTGGCCAGATCCTTCGCCGGCGACCCGACCGTGGCCGGCTACGACCTGTTCAACGAACCCAACTGGGGCACCGACGTGGCCAGCTCGGGTACCGAACTGGGCGCCTTCTACCAGCGGACGATCACCGCCATCCGTGCCGCCGAGCACGGCGCCGGAGGATTCAGCCACATCGTGTTCTTCGAGCCGGTCGTGGTGTTCCCCTCGACCGGCACCCTGCCGCCGGCCAGCGACCTGACCGACGCCAACCTGGTGTTCGCGCCCCACAACTACCACGGCTCGATCGATCCCGGCACGGTCGAGGACGGCTTCGCCCAGGATCTGGCCGCGGCCCGGTCGTACGGGACCACCATGTGGATCGGCGAGTTCGGCTGGTTCGGGACCGACGCGGCGGCCACCGCCGGCGTGGCCGCCTTCGCCGCCGCCCAGGACACGGCCATGGTGGGCGGCACCTGGTGGCAGTGGCGCCAGGCCTGCGGCGATCCGCACTCGGTGGGCCATCGGGACGGACAGCCCGCAGCCCAGATCGTCGAGTTCAACGTCAACGGCTGCCCGGGCGACAAGAACCTGGGTCCGGTCCCCCAGTGGTCGCCGATCCTGAGCCGGGCCTATCCCCGCTCGGCGCCCGGGCGCCTCACCTCACTGCGCAGCGACGGCGTGGCCGGCACCCTGTCGCTCAGCGGCGACGCCAGCCAGGCCACGGCTCACGCACGCCTGGTGGTGTGGGTCCCGGGCACCGGCGCCAAACCGAAGCTCGGCGGACAGGGCATCGCGGCCGTCGCCTGGACCAAGGTGAGCGGGGGATGGCTGGTGTCGGCGAACGTGTGCCACGGCGGCTACACGCTGGCCGTCGGGCCGGGAGCGCCGTCGGTGGTCAGCACCTGCGGCGCCATCAACGACGACGGCAACCCCGCCACGTCATGACCCGCCACGTCCGGGGCCGGCAGCGTACGCTCGCGGCACCCGCCCGGGTGGCGTAACTGGCAGGCGCAGAGGGCTTAAACCCCTCGGTCACCTTCGTGTGGCGTGTGGGTTCGAATCCCGCCCCGGGCACGCCAGCCCGACCACACCACCCTCGACCGCAAGGAACCCACCATGCCTGCTCCCGGGATGCACTCCGGCCTGCCCACCGACGACGCCATGAACCTGGCCATGTCCGAGGGAGCGGTGGGCCTCTACCAGGCGGTCAAGGACTTCATCGCCAACGAGATCGACCCCATCACCGAGGAGTTCTACCGGCGGGGAGAGGGTCGAGCCGACCACTGGGGGTTCGGCGAAGGCCAGCTCGAGCTGCTCGATTCGGTCAAGGCCAAGGCCAAGGCCAACGGGCTGTGGAACTTCTTCCTGCCCGACGCCGAGACGGGCGAGGGGCTGTCGAACCTGGACTACGCCTACATCGCGGCCGAGCTGGGCCGCAACCCGTTGGCCTCGGAGTGCCTCAACTGCAGCGCACCCGACACCGGCAACATGGAGGTGCTCGAGCGGGTCGGCACCCCCGAGCAGAAGCAGCAGTGGCTCGGGCCGCTGCTGGCCGGCGAGATCCGCTCCGCCTTCGCCATGACCGAGCCCGACGTCGCCTCCTCCGATGCCAAGAACATCCGGTGCTCCGCCGTGCTCGACGGCGGCGAGTGGGTCATCAACGGCGAGAAGTACTACATCTCGGGCGCCGGCGACCCCCGGTGCAAGGTGCTGATCACCATGGTGCAGACCAGTCCCGACGCCCCGCCTCACCGGCGCCAGTCCCAGATCCTGGTGCCCATGGACACGCCCGGACTCGAGATCCTGGGCCCGATGGAGGTCTTCGGGGAGGACGAAGCCCCCCACGGGCACATGCACCTGCGCTTCACCGACGTGCGGGTCCCCGAATCGAACATCCTGCTGGGCGAGGGCCGCGGCTTCGAGATCTCCCAGGTGCGCCTGGGCCCAGGGCGCATCCACCACTGCATGCGCTCCATCGGGGCGGCCGAGCGGGCCCTCGAGCTCATGGTGCGCCGGGGGCTCAACCGGGAGGCGTTCGGCAAGCCCCTGGCTCGGCTGGGCAAGAACACCGAGGTGATCGCCAAGGCCCGCATCGAGATCGAGGCCATGCGCCTGATGGTGCTCCGGGCGGCCAAGGCCATGGACACCATGGGCAACGCCGAGGCCCGCGTGTGGGTCAGCGCGGTCAAGGCCATGGTGCCGGTGCGGGTGTGCCAGATCATCGACGAGGCCATCCAGATCCACGGCGCCACCGGCGTCTCGCAATGGACGCCCCTGGCCCGGATGTACGCCGGCCAGCGCACGCTGCGGCTGGCCGACGGTCCCGACGAGGTGCACTGGCACGTGGTGGGCCGGGCCGAGCTGACCCGCTACGAGGACGACCACGAACCGGTGGTGGTACCGCGCACCACCGAAGGGCTGTTCTCGGGGCCGTAGCGGGCCGGGGAACCAACGCTCAGGCGGCGCGCAGCTCGTCGGTCTGTTCGAGCGCGGCCCATAGCGCGGTGCGGGCGCGGGTGGCATCAGCCCCGCCCAGCCGGTTGGTGACGATCACCCCCTCGATCATGTCGGCCAGCACGGCCACCCACGGACGACCCCGCATCCGGACCGCCACCGTGACCCCACCGTCGCCGCGCCGTCGCAGCGTGCGCTCGGCGCTGGCCAGTCGGGGTGGGCTACGGAACCCGGGCACGGCCAGGCCACGGTGCCGCGCCGCCTGACCCAGCGTGCGGGCCGCCGAGGCGAATCGGAACGAGGTGGCTTCCATCGCCCACCATGATGGTCAGGGGGTGTGACAGTCCCGATGGTCGCACCGAGCCGGCCGTCAGCACCCCGTCGTAGGGTGACCGTCGTGCAGACGCCTCCCGAGTTGAACCTGGCCCAGCAGGAGGTGGTGGCGCTGCTGGGCGCGTCGGGGTCTGAGCGGCCCAGCTTCGATGCCGATCTGGCCCCTTCGCTGCGCCGGGAGCTGGAGCGGGGCCTGGCCCCGGTGGTGGCCGCGTTGCCCGACGACGAGGATCTGTGGGTCAAGAAGTACGACCTGTCCGCCAGTCCACGGATGCGAGGCCAAGTACCTGGCCGAGCTCGACGATCGCGATTTCGCGTGGTCGATCCCCAGGCCCGAGGCACCCTCGTGCACACGCGCCATCGAGGTGGGGGTCCTGGAGGGGCCGCTGCACCCCGGCTGAGCTGGTCGAGCCGAGACCATGGCCCGAGTCGACACAGGCGACCGACAGCCTCGGGCGACTGGCTGCGGACGCTGCGGACGACTTCGACCGGGCCGACCTCGCAGAGCCAGGTCACCGAACGGGTGACCAGCTTCTTCGAGTGCTTTCCCCCGCTCAAGCGCGAGCTGGCGCCCGACGCTGGAGGGCCGGGTCCGCGCCGAGCTGTTCGACGGCCGCATCGTGGCCTCGGGCAAGCCGACCTCTCGCTGGGCAGCGGCCAACGGCACCACCGCCGGCAAGGTCATCATCGACTTCAAGACCGGGGGCTTCTCCCCGACCCACCTCGACGACCTGCGCTTCTACGCCCTGCTCGACACCCTCAAGATCGGCACCCCGCCCCGGCTGGTGGCCAGCTACTACCTCGACGCGGGCCGCGACCCACCCCGAACCGGTGGGCGTGGCGCAGCTGGAGGCGGCGGTGGCCCGCACCGTCGATGGCGTCGACCCGCATCGCCGAGCTCGACGAGGTGGCCCACCGGCCGGCTCGGGCCGGCCGAGGCCGGCGTGGTCAAGCGGACGGGTCCGGCCTGTCGGTGGTGTCCTGCCCTGGCCGGCTGCGCCGAGGGCACCGCCCACCTGCGCGACGACCGCGAAGATCGACGACGAGGATCCCCTCGACTGGGCCTGACCCGGCGGGCCCGGATGGGCGGGCCGAGCCGGTGGGTACCATGCCCGCATGGCTCCCGGGCGAAACGTCGACCTCAACACCCAGGTGGAGGCGGATCCGGCCCTGGCCGACAACGTCTCGTTGCTGCCGGTGCGTCGCGGGACGGCCGACGACAAGCACCTCGACGACCCCCGGCTGAGCGACGTCGACGAGTGGGGCCGCTCCGAGCGCATGCGCCGGCTGGCCCGCACCATCTACGACCCGATCTACTCCAAGTGGTTCCGAGCCACCTGGGAAGGGCTCGAGCACATCCCCGCTGAGGGCGGCGCCCTGCTGGTGGCCAACCACGCGGCGGCCATCCCCAGCGACGCGCCGGTGATCATGCACGGCATCGAGACCGAGCTGGGCCGGCCCTGCTATGGCCTGGCCGACCACCTGTTCAAGTCGATGCCCGTGATCGGCACCTACTGGAGCCGCCTGGGCGGGGTGGTGGCCCATCCCGACAACGCCTATCGGCTGTTGCGCGAGCAGCAGCAGCTGGTGCTGGTGTTCCCGGAGGGCACGAAAGGCCCGGGCAAGTCGTTCAAGGAGCGCTACCGCTTGGCCCGCTTCGGGCGCGGCGGGTTCATCGAGATCGCCATGCGGGCCGGCGTGCCGATCGTCCCCATCGCGGTGGTGGGTGCCGAGGAGTCGATGCCCATCGTGTGGCGCTCCCCCGCCCTGGCCAAGGCGCTGCACCTGCCCTACTTCCCGGTGACCGCCAACCAGCTGCTGTTGGGTCCGCTGGGCACCGTCGCCTACTTCCCGGCCAAGTTCAAGCTGCGGGTGCTCGAGCCCGTGCGCTTCGATGTGCCGCCCGACCAGGAGCGCTACTCCAAGAGCCGCATCATGGACGAGGCCGAGCAGGTCCGAGATCTGATCCAGTCGGCGCTGTTCGACATGCTGCGCACCCGCCAGTCGGTGTGGTTCGGATGAGGGCGCCGGCACTGGGGTCGGCCCATGGGTAGGCGGGTGCTCATCACCGGCCTGGCCTCGTTCTGGGGCGGCCTGCTGGCCAAGGCCCTCGAGCAGGACGACTCGGTCGAGGTGATCGTCGGGCTCGACACCCGCGAGCCGGCCATCGAGCTGGAGCGCACCGAATACGTTCGCAGCGACGAGAACTACTCGATCCTGAGCCGCATCGTGCAGGCCACCCGGGTGGACACGATCGTGCACACCTTCCTGATCGTCGACTCGACCTCGGTGGGGCCCCGCCAGATGCACGAGATCAACGTGATCGGCACCATGAACCTGTTCGCGGCGGCGTCGGCCCCGGGCAGCACCGTGCGCGACGTGGTGGTCAAGTCGTCGAGCTACGTCTACGGAACGGCGAAGGAGGACCCGGTGTGGTTCTCCGAGCTGACGCCGCGCAGCCACCCGGCCCGCAACCGGGTAGAGCACAGCCTGGAGAGCGTCGAGAGCTACGTCCGGGACTTCGCCGAGGACAACCCGCACGTGAACGTGTCGCTGCTGCGGTTCGCCAACGTGCTGGGCCCCGACATCGTCACTCCCATCAGCCGGGCCTTGCAGCTCCCCGTGGTCCCCTCCATCTTCGGGTTCGACCCGCGCTTCCAGTTCGTGCACGAGGACGACGTGGTCCGCTCCATCCTGTTCGTGCTGGAACGCCACCTGCCCGGCATCTACAACGTGGCCGGCGACGGACTGCTGCCCTGGAGCGAGGTGGCCAGGCTGTGCGGCAAGCGCACCGCGCCGATGCCGCCGATCGGGACCCGGCTGGCCACCTGGCCGCTCAACCGCATCGGGGTGCCCCTGCCCGGCGAGCTGCTGGACCTGCTGCGCTACGGGCGGGGCGTCGACAACCGCCGGCTCAAGGAGGCGGGGTTCCACTACCAGTACACCTCGGCCGGTGCGGTCAAGGCCTTCATCGAGGCGGACCGGCTGCGCCAGGCCGTCGGCTCGACGGCGCCGACCTACCGCTACGAGCGTGATGTGGAGCAGTTCTTCCGCCATTCGCCCGCCGTGGTCCGAGACGGGAGCTGACGCCATGGCCCTGGCCCACACCGAGGTGACCGCCGGGGTGGCCGTCGTGACGCTCGACGACCCGAAGCGACGCAACGCCCTCAACGGCCAGATGGTCGACGAGATCGTCGAGCTCTTCGACGCGCTCGAGGCCGACGAGGCGGTGGGCGCGGTGGTGGTGACGGGCGCGCCGCCCGCGTTCTGCGCCGGGGCCGACCTGGGCCACCTGGGCTCGTCGCGACGCCAGGGCCTGCGTGGCATCTATGAGGGGTTCCTGCGGGTGGCCCGGTCGCCGCTGCCCACGCTGGCCGCGGTGAACGGTCCGGCGGTCGGGGCGGGCATGAACCTGGCCCTGGCCTGCGACGTGCGCCTGGCCGGGGCGTCGGCGCGTTTCGACACCCGGTTCCTCCAGCTCGGGATCCATCCCGGTGGTGGCCACACCTGGATGCTGGAGCGAGCGGTGGGTCCGTCGGTGGCCGCGGCCATGGTGCTGTTCGGCCAGGTGGTGGACGGCCCCGAGGCCGAGCGCATCGGGCTGGTGTGGCGCTGCGTTCCCGACTCGGCCCTGCTCGAGACGGCAGTGGAGATGGCCGGGCGGGCCGCGGCCGCGCCCCATGAACTGGTGCGGCGCACCAAGGCCACCCTGGCCGACATGGCCTCGATCGCCGATCACGAGGCGGCCGTCGACCGCGAGCTGACGGTGCAGCTGTGGTCGATGGACACCCCCGAGTTCAAGGCCCGCCTGGCCGACATGCAGGCCAAGATCACCAAGCGCTGACCGAGTTCGGCGCCGGGACGAGCTAGAGCACCCAGTCGGTGAGGAGCTGCTCGCGGCGCTCCAGCCAGTCCTCGATGGTCATGGCGTAGCGGATGTGGTCCTCCCACTCGCCGTTGATCTCGAGGTAGCGCAGGGCGGTGCCCTCTTCGCGGATGTCGAGCTTCTCGACCACCCGGCGGCTGGCCGTGTTGCGAGGGATGATGGCGATCTGGATCCGGTGCAGGTGCAGCTCGTCGAACACGTAGCGGGCCAGGACCACCACCGCCTCGGGCGTGTACCCGTTGCCGGCCAGCTTCTCGTCGACCCAGTAGCCCACGTACGCGCTCTGGAACGGCCCGCGCTGCACCGACGACAGGTTGATCTCACCGCCGAACTGGCCGTCCACGAACACGCCGAAGCCGTATCCGGTGCCCAGCTGGCGTTCGCGCTGGCGGGCGCTGCAACGCACGGCGAAGGCGTCGCGGTCCTCGATGACGTCGGGCTGGCCGGGGATGCGCGACGGCTCCCACTTGGTCAGCCATTCCTCGTTGCGCCGGCGCACCTCACGCCAGGCCGCGAAGTCCGACAGGATCAGGGGACGCAGCACCACCCGGCGCCCGAACTGCGCGCTCACGGCCTGCTCCCCGACGTCACGACAGCACCTCACCCAGCGCCCCCAGCAGCAGGGCCACGTTGGCCAGCCGCGCCGTGTGGCCCATGCAGCCGATGCGCCACACCTTGCCGGCGAAGCTCGCCCAGGCCGCCGCCGATCTCGATCCCGTAGCGATCGAGCAGCAGCCGGCGAACCCCGGCCTCGTCCAGCCCGGCCGGCAGCCGCTCGGTCGGCACCCAGGCCGTGGTCAGCTCGGGCAGGCGGTGGCCCTCGCGCCGCGAACAGCTCGAACCCGAGCGCTTCCAGGCCGGCCTGGAGCGCCTCGCCGCACTGGCGGTGCCGGGCCCACGACGCCTCCAGGCCCTCGTCGAGCAGCGCGCCCAGCCCGGCGTGCAGGGCGAAGATCATCGAGATGGGCGCGGTGTGGTGGTACACCCGGGCACCCTCGCCGGTCACGTAGCGGGCCAGCATGTTCAGGTCGAGGTACCACGACTGCGGCCGCTCGACCAGGCGCTCGACGGCCCGGGGCCGGCGGTGAGCGGAGCCAGCCCCGGCGGCACGCCCAGGCACTTCTGGGTGCCGCTGTAGGCGAGGTCGACCTGCCAGCCGTCGACCTCGACCGGGATGCCGCCCAGCGAGGTGACGCAGTCGATGACCACCAGGGCCTCGGCATCCTGGTGGCGCAGGGCCTGGCCCAGACAGGCCACGTCGTTGCGCACGCCCGTGGAGGTCTCGGCGTGGACGACGGCGATGACCTTGGGGGACGGGTGGGCATCCAGGATCGCCTGGGGATCGAGCGGACGGCCCCACGGTGCCTCCACCCGCACCACCTCCGCCCCGCAGCGGCCGGCCACGTCGCACATGCGCTCGCCGAACACGCCGTTCACCCCGACCACGACCACGTCACCCGGCGACACCACGTTGACCAGCGCCGCCTCCATCCCCGCCGAACCGGTGCCGCTCACCGGGAAGGTCAGCGGATGGTCGGTGCGGAACACCTGGCGGAGACGCTCGTTCGTCTCGTCCAGCAGCGCGATGAACTCAGGATCGAGGTGGCCGAGCAGCGGCCGAGCGAACGCGGTGGCGACCTCGGGATAGGGGTTGCTGGGCCCAGGCCCCATCAGGACCCGCTCGGAGAGTGGCACCGGGGCATCGTAACCACGGCCCGATGGGGCCGGGTCCAGGCCCGCGGAGGGACGAATTCGGCTCAGCCGTCGAGCAGGGAGATGGCCAGACCGTCGAGGATGTCGGCCTCGCTCACCAGGCAGGCGTCGAGACCGAGGCGGCGCATGATGGTGACCAGCACGCACATGCCGCCCACGATGACGTCGGCGCGCGCCTCCTCCAGGCCCGGGTTGGTGATGCGCTGGGCCCGGTTCTCGGTGGCCAGCGTGCGGAACACGTCCTCGGCCGCCTCCTTGGTCAACACGAAGTGGTGGATGGCGTCACGGTCGTAGGTGGCCAACCCGATCTCCACGGCGGCCGCGGTGGTCACGGTGCCGGCCAGCCCCACGAAGGTGCGGGCCTCGCCCACCATCGGGATGGCCTGGCGCACGTCGTCCACGTAGGCCTCGGCCACCGACAGCGCGGCCACCAGCTCCTCGGGGCGGGGCGGATCGTGCTCGAGGTACTTCTCGGTGAAGCGCACGCAGCCCATCTCGGTGGACAGCGCCGCCTCGCACGACGTGGACCCGAAGGCGAACTCGGTCGATCCGCCACCCAGGTCGACCACCAGGAACGGTCCCAGGGTCGGGTCCAGATCCGACACCGCCCCGGCGAAGGACAGGTCCGCCTCGGCATCTCCCGACAACAGCTCGGGGGCCACCCCGACCGCAGCCTGGGCGGCGGCGAAGAAGTCGTCGCGGTTGGCGGCCTCGCGGGCCGCCGAGGTGGCGGTCATGCGCACCCGCTCGGCGCCGAGGTCGTCGATGGCGCGGCGGTAGGTGGCCAGCACCGCGGCCGTGCGGTCGATGGCCGCAGGGTCGAGGCGTCCGGTGGCGTCGACCCCCTGGCCGAGTCTGGTGACGGTCATGCGCCGATCCAGCGTGGCCAGGCGAGGCCCGTCGCCCCCGCCGGCCCGCTCGCCGACCAGGAGGCGCACCGAGTTGGTGCCGACGTCGATGGCCGCCACCCGACCGTTCGTGCTCACCGCGCCGCACCGGCCAGATGGACCTGCACCCAGGCACCCACCGGGTCGTCGCCCCCGGCCAGGAACCAGGCGTAGTGGGCGTGCAGGCACTTCACGCCCAGGCGGGTGCCCCCCACACCCCCACTCGCTCGCGGCGCGGCGTGACCGGCGGGAATGGCGCGGTCGCGCTCGGCCGCGTAGCGCTGGTGGGCTGCGGCCAGCTCCTCCGGATCGACCTCCGCCTCGGCTCGGCGCACGCCGCCCTCGGCCTCCAGCCGCCCGATGGCCGACCGCAGCGCCGGGTCGATCAGCCAGTAGCGGGTGGGCATGGGGCGACCGTCGTCGAGCACCGGTGCATTGCGGATCACCACCGGCTCACCGGTGGGCGACCACACCACCACGTCCCACGCGCCCTGCGGGGGCCGGCCCAGGCGCTCGGCGACCAGGCGATCGAGGGTCTCGGGGTCGTGCGAGCTCACGCCCGACGGCGACGGCGGCGACGGCGGCCCAGACCGAAGATGAGGGCCAGCGCGGTGATCACCGCAGCCAGGCTGAGCACCCGCTTGGCCACCGGCGCACCGGCGGCTTCGATCAGGTCGACCGGCTCGGGTTCGGGGCTGTCGATACGGCGGGTCACCTGGGCATCGGCCACCTCCGGCGAGCCGTCGGGACCGGTGTCGTCCACCAGCTCGGCCGCCTCCTCCGCGGCCTCGAACGCCATCTCGGCGGCCTCGGCCGCTTCGCCCGCCTCCACTGGGTCGTCCGTGGTCAAGGCTTCGAGCTCGAGCTCGAGGCCGACCACGGCCAGCTCCTCGGCCAGCACCGTCACCTCCAGGTTGGCCACGAACTGGTCGAGCAGCTTGGCGCTGACGTCGGCCAGCACCCCCCGGCCGAACTGGGCCACCTTGCCGGTGATGGTCAGGTCGGTGACCAGGCTGACGTGGGTGACGTTCCCTTCGCCCATCAGCTCGGCCCGGATGTCGGCCGAGGCGTTGCCCGCGCCCCGGGTGTCGCGCCCGCTGGCCTGCAGCAGCGCCCGGTGGGTGGCGTCGTCCTTCTCGATCAGGCGGGCCACACCCTTGTACTGGGCGGTGATGGGTCCGACCTTGACCTTGACGATGCCGCGGTACTCGTCGCCCTCGACCTCCTGGAGCTGGGCGCCGGGCAGGCAGGGGGCGATCCGCTCGATGTCGGTGAGGATGTCCCAAGCCTGGTCGATGGGCACGGGGACCTCGAACTCGTTGCTCAGCTCCATCGCGTCAAGTCCTCCACGGTGTCGACATCGGCAGGTTCACCCGGGCACGGTACCTCGCTCGACCTCGTCCGGCCTCCGGGCCAGCAGGCCGCGGGCTCCCTCGTCGCCCGCATCGGGCAGCTCGGCCCACACCAGCCGCGTCCAGACGCACCGGATTGCGGCGCTGCCCGGCGTAGGTGGCCACCGCCATGGGACGGTCCAGGCCGGTGACCGCCACCGCCCGCCAGGCCTCGGTCCGATCAGGGGCTGATCGGCCAGCCCCACCACCACCGACCGGTGCCCGGCGGCGCGGGCCGCGTCGATCCCGGCGGCCAGCGACGTGGCCTGCCCCTGCGCCCACCGGGGGTTGTCGACCAGGCGCACCCGATCGCCAGGCCCGCCGCCCGGCCAGGGACGGACCGAGATCGACGGCACCGGTGACGACGATGGTCTCGGCCAGGCCCGCTTCCACCGCGGCGGCCACGGCCCACACCACGATCGGCCGCGCCGCGCCAGACGCCAGCAGCTTGTGGTCGGGCCCGGCGAAGCGGCTGCCGGCTCCGGCGGCCAGCACCACCGCGGCGGTGGACCGGGTCATGTGCGCATCATGGCATCGCCCCGACCTCCTCGCCGTGAGCCTCTAAGGTGCCCGGGTGAGCGACTTCACCCATGCCCCCGGCCAGATCCGGGTGACGATGCTGCTGGCCGACGCGGCGCAGGTGGCGGACTCCAAGCTGTTCATCTTGGGCGGCGGCATCAGCGTGATCCCGGCCACCCCGGCGCCGCTGGCCATCGCGGCCAAGATCGACGTGCCCTGGGACCGGGCCGAGGTGCTCCACGACTGGAAGCTCGAGCTGCTCGACGCCGATGGCATGCCGGTGATGCTCAATGACCTCCCGGTGCTGGTGCAGGGGCAGTTCCAGGTCAATCGCGTCGACAACATGCAGCCGGGCAGCCCCCTGCCCATGCCTCTGGCCGTGAACTTCAGCGGCCTGGCCCTGCCGGCGGGTCGGCGTTTCGCCTGGCGTCTGGTCATCAACGACGACACCGAGCCGGACTGGCAGGTGGCCTTCACCGTGGCCGACCCGCCACCCGTCGAGGTCTGATCCGCCGACCCTTCAGGAAACTGGGCAGCAAAATGTGCGGATTCCGGACGCAAAGATGCCCAATTTCCGAAGGTCTGGCGGGTCAGGAGCGGTGGATGGCGCCGGTGGCGTCGCGCAGGCTGGGTGCCAGGTGGCCGGTGCGCAGGGCGATGATCTCGGCACAGATGGAGATGGCCGTCTCCTCGGGGGTGCGCGAGCCGATGTCGAGCCCGATCGGGGCCATGATCCGGTCGATCCCGGCCTCGGTGACGCCTTCGGCCACCAGCCGCTCGACCCGCTCGGCATGGGTGCGCCGGCTGCCCATCGCCCCCAGGTAGCCCACGTTCGTGCGCAAGGCGGCCACGATGGCGGGCACGTCGAACTTGTGGTCATGGGTCAGCACGCAGATGGCGTCGCGTGGACCCAGGCGCGCACCCACCCGCTCGAGCAGGCGGTGGGGCCAGTCGACCACCACCTCGTCGGCCTGCGGGAACCTTCGCCGGGTGGCGAACACCTCACGGGCATCGCACACCGTGACCCGGTACCCCAGCACCTTGGCCGCCCGCACCAGCGCCTTGGTGAAGTCCACCGCACCGAACACCAGCATCTGGGGCGGCGGCGCGAACGACTCGACGAACACCGACACCGTCTGCTCGCGGGCCTCGCCGTGCTCGCCGTAGTGGCGCACCAGCGTGGTCCCCGCCTCCAACTCCCCGAGCGCGTCACGGCCCACCACCCGGTCCAGATCCGGATCGCCCAGCGAGCCGGCGGGCTCACGGTCGGGCCCGACGAGCAACTTGGCCCCCAGGTGCGGGCCCTCGACGACGGTGGCCAGGGCCACGGGCACCTGGTCACGCAGCGCCTGCTCGAGGTCTTCGAACAACGACGAAGCCATGGCACTCACCAGTCCAGGGGCTCGATGAACAGGTGGACGGTGCCCCCACAGGTCAGGCCCACGGCGAAGGCGTCGTCGTCGCTGTAGCCGAAGGTGACCAGACGTCGTTCACCGGTGGCCAGGATGTCGAGTGCTTCGGTGACCACCGCCCCCTCCACGCAACCACCGGACACCGACCCCGCCACCTCACCCAACTCGTTGACCGCCATGGCCGCCCCGGGATCGCGGGGTCCCGAGCCGTCGATGTCGACCACGCGGGCGATCGCCACCCGCTGGCCCGCGGCTCGCCAGCGGTCCAGATCAGCGAGGATCTCCTTCACGGACACCACCTCCGATCAACCGGCACGGCTCTCAACTGGCACCGGATGACTTGGGCCAAGGCCTCGAGCGAGGCCAATGAATGACCTTCCACGAACGCATCCACGTGGGGCAGGGCGGCGGCCATGCCCCGAGCCAGCGGCTGGTAGTCCGGGGAGGCCTTGAGCGGGTTGACCCACACCACCTGATGGGCCACCCGCGACAAGCGCGCCATCTGGGTGGCGAGCTCGGTGGGATCGCCTCGGTCCCACCCGTCGGAGAGGATCACCACCACCGCGCCCCGGGCCATGCCCCGAACGCCCCACTCGTCGTTGAACCGGCGCAAGCCCTCGCCCAGCCGGGTGCCGCCCGACCAGTCGGACACGGCCGCGGCCGCGGCGCCCAGGGCAGCATCGGGATCGCGCGACGACAGCTCGCGGGTCAGCCGGGTCAGGCGCGTGCCGAGGGCGAAGGCCTCCACCCGGGCCCGGCTGGCCACGGCGGCCTGGGCGAAGCGCAGCAGCGCCCGTGAGTAGGGCTCCATCGATCCGCTGACGTCGCAGAGCAACACCACCCGGCGGGGACGGACCTGCGGGTTCGAGGTGGTGGAGTCGGCCGGCCTCGCCGCCCGTGCGCACGGCGTGGCGCACCGTGGTGCGCACATCAGGGCGGCCGCGGCGGGCGCCGGACGGTCGATGGCGACGGCTGCGCCGCATCGACCCCACCAGGGACAGGTCGCCCATGAGCCGCTGGGCCTCGACCAGCTCAGCGGGCGTGCATGCCGCGAAGTCCTTGTGGCGCAGCACCTCGTGGGGACTGAAGCGGACACGGATCTCGGGCCGCGCCGCGTCCGGCTCGTCGGGGTCCTCCGCCTCGGGATCCTCGGGCAGCTCCTCGTCCTCGATCACGAGGGTGAGCTCCTGCACCGACTTCTCGGCCACGGGCACCGCCCGGCCGGCCCAGTAAGACCGGAACACCCGGTCGTAGGCACCCACGTCCTCGGGACGGTTCACCAGCGTGGCCCGCCCGGCCCAGTACAGGGATCGGCGAGTCGGTCGAACCCACGGCCGCGACCGCTTTGGCGAACACCAGCGTGGCACCCACCGCCACCACCAGCCCCTCGGCCCGCAGCGCCCGCACGAAGCCCACCAGCGCTCGCACGGCGCGCTCCTCGTCGGCCACGGCCACCTCGGGAGCCAGATCCGGGTCGGTCACGGCGCCGACCTGGCCCGGACCGCCTCGACCAGTTCGGACAACCCGCCCTGGCGGGCGCGCTCCTGGTCCTCGCGGTACTTGAGGACCGTGCCCAGCGTGGCCGCCACCGAGGGCACGTCCAGCTCCGTGCGCCCCAGCAGGGCCAGCGCCTGGGCCCAGTCGATGGTCTCGGCCACCCCCGGCGGCTTGTAGAGGCCGACCCCGCGGAACACCTCGGTGGCCGCCGCCACCTGTCGGGCGAGCCTCTCGGTGACCTCGGGGGCGCGTACCAACACGATGCGCACCTCGCGCTCGAAGTCGGGGTGTTCGACCCAGTGGTAGAGGCAGCGCCGCTTGAGCGCGTCGTGGACGTCACGGGTGCGGTTGGAGGTGATCACCACCAGCGGCGGGGTCTCGGCCCGGAAGGTCCCGAGCTCGGGCACCGTGACCGAGTAGTCGGCCAGGATCTCCAACAGGAAAGCCTCGAACTCGTCGTCGGCCCGGTCGATCTCGTCGATGAGCAGGACCGGCGGCGGCCCGCCGCCGGTGGGTGCCACCGCGGCCAGCAGGGGCCGGCGCACCAGGAACCGCTCACTGTAGAGCTCGTCGGTCAACTGGTCGGCCAGCTCAGCGCTCGAGCGGTCGACCAGCTGGGCACTGCCCGCTGGCCTCTGCGGCCCGCAGGTGGAGGAGCTGGCGGGAGTAGTCCCACTCGTAGACGGCCTGGGACACGTCGATGCCCTCGTAGCACTGGAGGCGAATGAGCTCGCCGCCGGTCCACTGGGCCAGCACCTTGGCCACCTCGGTCTTGCCCACCCCCGCCTCGCCTTCCAGCAGGAGCGGCCGGCGCAGGCGGACGGCCAGGAAGATGGCCGTGGCCAGGCCCTCGTCGGCCAGGTAGTCGTGCTCGCGCAGGGCGCGGGCCACCCCTTCGACGTCGAGTTCGGGCTCCTGGGGGTCGGATGGCCTGGGATGGTCGGGCTGCACCCTGCCAGTCTGGCAGGCCTCGCCCCGATCCCCGACGGTTCGGGTCGGACATCGGGACGGCCGATTCCTCAAGCCCGGCCGGATGCGGTCGATTGTTGACTCCGAGACCCGCGTCCAGGAGCGCATCGATGTCGCATGAGCCCAGATGTCCGAAGTGCCACACGGTGGTCGAGCCATCGTGGGATTGGTGCATGGGCTGTGGCTATGACCCCGCGGGGCACAGGCCCGTGGACCTCGACACGCCCGACCCCGTCGATGGGCGGGGCCAGCCCACGAACCTGGAAGGTGCAGGGCCCTGGAACGCGCCCCCCGCGGCCACGCGGCCCCTGGGACAGGGTGGCACCCGGGTGACCACGCTGGTGGGGCCGGGCGCGGCCCAGCCCCAGGAGATGCGTGACCCGGACTGGGTGCAGGCCCCGGCCCGACGCAAGCTGCCCATCCCCGCAGCTGATCGGCCTGCTGGCCGTGGTCGCCGCTGCCATCGGGGCGCTGGTGGTGGTCACCTTGCTGGTCCTGCACCGCCCGATCGGCACCACCTCGGGCGGGACGTTGCAGCTGCGGTCCGTACCGGTCGCGAGCTCCTACTGGTTGACCCGCGGGCCGAGCTGAGCGAAGGGCCACACGTCGGGCACGGGCACCGGCACCTTCGGGGCGGGCAGCACCCGGTAGACCTCCTCGCCGGGCATGACCAGGTCGTAGTTCTGGCGGGCCTGCCGCTCGATCTCGGCGTCGGTCCCCAGACGATTCACCTCGGCCCGCATCCCGGCGTTGGACTGCTGGAGCTGCTGGAGCTGCTCACCGGCACGGGCGATGGAGCGCTTCTGGTTGAGATAGGTGCGGGTGGGGAACACGCCCACCACCAGGATCCCCACGAACAGGGCCGTGGCCAGCACCGGCAGGATCAACCGGGTGCCCAGCGGCGTGCGGACCCGCGCCGGGCGGTCCTGCGCCTTCGGTCGACGACGACCGATCATCCGCCCGCGGCCCGGGCCAGGGCGGCCCCACCCCAATAGGTCGCAGCCTCACCCAGGTCCTCTTCGATGCGCAGGAGCTGGTTGTACTTGGCCACCCGGTCGCTGCGGGCCGGCGCGCCGGTCTTGATCTGCCCGCAGTTGGTGGCCACGGCCAGATCGGCGATGGTGGCGTCCTCGGTCTCGCCCGAGCGGTGCGACATCACCGACGTGTAGGCGGCCCGTTGCGCCATGCCCACCGTCTCGAGCGTCTCGCTGAGCGAGCCGATCTGGTTCACCTTGATCAGGATCGAGTTGGCCACGCCCTGGTCGATGCCACGGGCCAGCCGCTCGGTGTTGGTGACGAACAGGTCGTCGCCCACCAGCTGCACCCGATCGCCGACGGCCTCGGTGAGTGCCTTCCAGCCGTCCCAGTCGTCCTCGGCCAGGCCGTCCTCGAGCGACACGATCGGGTAGCGGTCGATCAGGTCGGCGTAGAAATCGACCATCTCGGCGGCGCTCAGCGTGCGGTCCTCGCTGGCCAGCACGTAGGCGCCGTCACGGTAGAACTCCGAGGAGGCGGGGTCGAGGGCGATGGCGATCTGGTCGCCGGGCGCGAAGCCGGCCTGCTCGACCGCCTGCACCAGCAGGCGGCAGGCCTCCTCGTTGGAGGCCAGGTCGGGGGCGAAGCCACCCTCGTCGCCCACGGCGGTGGACAACCCGCGATCGTGCAGGATGGTCTTGAGCACGTGGTAGGTCTCGGCCCCCCATCGCAGTGCCTCGTGGAACGAGGCGGCGCCGACCGGCATGATCATGAACTCCTGCAGGTCGACGCTGTTGTCGGCGTGCACGCCCCCGTTGAGCACGTTCATCATGGGCACCGGCAGGACATGGGCGTTGACGCCGCCCACGTAGCGGTACAGCGGCAGGCCCTGCTCGTTGGCCGCCGCCTTGGCCACCGCCAGGGACACGCCCAGGATGGCGTTGGCGCCCAGGCGGGCCTTGTTGTCGGTGCCGTCCAGGTCGACCAGCAGGCGATCCACGTCGCGCTGGTCGAGGGCGTCGAGGCCGACCACCAGGTCGTAGATCTCGTCGTCCACGTGGCCCACGGCGTCGAGCACGCCCTTGCCGCCGAATCGATCGCCGCCGTCGCGCAGCTCCACCGCCTCGAACTGACCGGTGGACGCGCCGGAGGGCACGATGGCGCGACCGGTGGCGCCGCTGTCGAGCACCACCTCGACCTCGACGGTGGGGTTGCCCCGCGAATCGAGGACCTCACGCCCGACGATGTGCTCGATGGTGCTCAAACGCCTGCTGCTCCTGGCTCTGGACTGGGGTTCTCAGCGTGGCAGCCCGCCCGCACGCGGTGGTGGACCCCGGCGGTCGGTCTGACCGTAGCTCCCGGGCCGCCTCAGCCCAGTTCGGTGCCCACGATGCTGACGAAGCTCACCATCTCCCCCGGGTACCCGCCGAGGTTGTGGACCAGGCCCAGCGAACGGCCGGCCGGCCCGGCGGTGGTCAGGATGCGGCGGTCCTCGGGCGCTTCACCCCGGAGCTGGAGCCAGTTCTCGAAGTGCATGCGCAGACCGGAGGCACCCACGGGGTGGCCGAAGCTCTTGAGCCCGCCGTCGGGGTTGACGGGCAGCTCACCCTCGAGGTCGAACACGCCGGCCTCGATGTCCTTGTAGGCCTCGCCGCGATTGGAGAAGCCCAGGTCCTCCATCAGGACCAGCTCGGTGGGGGTGAAGCAGTCGTGCACCTCGGCCATGGCCAGCTGGTGGCGGGGGTCGGTCACTCCCGCCTGGGCGTAGGCGTCGGCCGCAGCCTGGGCCACCTCGGGGAACGTGGTGTAGTCGTAGTCGGGATCGATCACGCCGGAGCCGTTGCCGGCCACGAACGACAGGGCCTTGATGTAGAGCGGGGTGTCGGTGTAGCGGTGGGCGTCTTCGGCCCGCACCACGATGGCCGCGGCCGAGCCGTCGGCCACCCCGGCGCAGTCGAAGACACTCAGCCGCCCGGCCACGGCCGGGGCGTTGCAGATGACCTCGATGTCCATCTCCTTGCGGAACTGGGCCCGGGGGTTGTGGGCGCCGTTGTGGTGGTTCTTCCAGGCGATGCGTGCCAGGACACGCTTGAGCTCGTCCTCGTCGACCCCGTAGCGCTGGGCGTAGGCCGGCGCCACCAGGCTGAACATGGCCGCCGCGGTCAGCGACCGGGCGGTGCCGTCGTTGGGCACGGGGAAGGCGTTGAGCCCCTGGTACCCGCTGTCCTTCACCTTCTCGACGCCCACGGCCATGGCCACGTCATAGGCACCCGAGGCCACCGCGTAGGCGGCCTGGCGCAGTGCTTCGCTGCCCGAGGCGCAGTAGTTCTCCACACGGGTGACCGGTTTGCCCGCCAGCTTGAGCGGGGCGGCCAGGGTGATACCGCTCATGCCCGACTGGGCCGTGCCCAGCCAGTAGGCGTCCACATCGTCCTTGGTCATGCCGGCCGAGGCGAAGCACTCGCCGGTTGCGTCGAGGAGCAGGTCGTCGAGCCCCTTGTCCCAGTGCTCGCGGAAGGGCGTGCACCCCATGCCCACGATGGCCACCCGGTCCTTGATCCCATGCGATGACATCAGCGTTCTCCCCTCATGGCTGCGCCGGCTTCGCCGACCCGATGGGCTTCGCCGACCCGATGGGCTTCGCCGACCCGATGGGCTTCGCCGACCCGATGGGCTTCGCCGACCCGATGGGCTTCGCCTTCCAGAAGTAGTTCTGCACCCCATCGGCCTGGTTGAGGCGCCGGAACGTCATCTCCACCCGGTCGCCGATGGCCACGTCGGCAGCGGACACGTCGGTCAGCTCCATGGGCAGTCGCCCCCCACCGTCGGCGGGGTCGAAGTCGATCACCGCGAAGACGATGGGTGGGCTGGGCGAGTAGGCCAGGCGATCGACGGTGAAGGTGACCACCGTGCCCTTGGCGTCGGCCATGGGCAGCGGGTCCATGTGGTCGAGCGCACCGCCCTGGTAGGAGACCCGGGCCGGAGGCAGGTGCACGGCCCCGGTGTCGTGATCGCGGGACCCCACGAAGCCGAACTTCCAGCTGGTGCTGCGGGCCGCGGCGCTGGCTGACGCCCGAGCGGGCTCGGGACGGCGGGGCGGCTCGAGGGTGACCATGCCCTTCCAGGCCAGGAAGGTCAGGTAGCGCAGGCCGGGGTGGTCGTCGTCGATCTGGCCGGCGGCGACCTGCTCGTCGACCGCTCGAACCGCCTTCCAGTCGGCCAGCGCCTCGGTGGTGCGCAGCAGGATCACGTCGGCGCCGTCGGCCAGCACCACCAGCGCCAGCACCTGGCCGGGCTCGGCCGCCTCCAGGGCCCGGGCCAGCAGCAGTCCCGGCTGGGCCGCGCCGGGGTTGCCCACCGCCGTGATCAGATCGTCGGCCACCCCGCCGGTGCCGGCACCCACCTTGCCGGCCACCTGGCGCACCGCCCGGGCGTGGGTGCCCGACACGACCACCTGGGCCACGTCCTCGGGGCCCAGACCGGCCTGTCCCAGGGCCAGCTTGAAGGCCTCGGTGCCCAGGGCCACGTAGTGCAGCTCGCCGAAGCGCTCCTCCCACTGCTTGGCGCGGCGGTCGCCCGGCGTGCGCCAACGATCCAGGAACTCCTCGGTGACCGAGGCCTGGCCCACCACCTCTCCCAGCAACGGCTGGGGGTCGTCGGCCCCGCCGATCAGCAAGGCGGCTGCGGCGTCGCCGCCCTCGCGCTCGTCCGCGCTGGTGGGCAGGCCGGTGCGGGTGTCGGCGGTGACCAGCAGCACGCGGTCGCGGCCACGCAGGGCGGCGGCCAGTGCGCCCGAGGCGGACCGGACCGAGCCGTTGAGGTCGAGGGCCGGCACCTCGTGATCGAGGCGAAGCGCGGCGTGGATCACGGTGGCGTTGGTCTTGTCCACATACGCCGGATCGGTGGTCGAGAACCACAGGGCCTGGGGTGCGGTGCGCCCGTCCGGGCCGAGTCGGCCATCGGGCCCGGGCGCCCGCAAGGCGCGCAGGGCCAGACGGGCCGCCTCCACACCCATGGTGGTGGTGTCCTCGTCGTAGGAGGCCACTGCGCGCGTGCCCCTGCCGGCGTTGGTGCCGCTGGCCGCGGCGATGGCGGCGCGGTCCAGCCGGTGATGGGGCACGTAGCCGGCGAAGGCCAGGATGCCGCGGGTGGGTTCAGTCATCGGCGCGAGTCTAGAGCCAAGATCTGACGGGTCGTCAGAGAAGGAGTCCACGGCGACGTAGCATCCCGGGGTGGAGCTCGGGGAGATCGCCAACCAAGACGCCATGAGATGGGGCAAGCCCCTGGAGGGGATCCGCGTCCTGGCCGCCGAGCAGATGCAGGCGCTGCCCTACGCCACCCAGCTCCTGGCCCGGCTGGGCGCCGAGGTGATCAAGGTCGAGCACCCGATCCACGGCGAGTCGGGCCGGGGGGCGGCACCGGCCATGACCGACCCGCAGGGACGGGCGGTCGGCTCCACCTACCTGCGCAACAACCTGGGCAAGCGCAGCGTGGGACTGGACCTCAAGTCGCCCGAGGGCCAGGCACTGTTCAAGGCCCTCATCCCCCGCTTCGACGTGGTGGCCGAGAACTTCAAACCGGGCACCATGGCCCGCATGGGCCTGGGCTACGACGACCTGGCCGAGCAGTTCCCCGAGATGATCTACGTCTCCATCTCCGGGTTCGGCAACGACGAGGTGTCGCCCTACCGGTCGTGGCCGGCCTACGCCTCGGTGGTGGAGGCGATGTCGGGCATCTACGAGTACAAGAGCGGACCCGACCACCCCCCCACCACCATCCCGGTGGGGGCGCTGGGCGACATCAGCTCGGCTCTGTTCGGGGTCATCGGCATCCTCGCCGCTCTGCGCCATCGCGATCGCACCGGGATGGGCCAGTACGTGGACATCGCCATGTTCGATTCCATGCTGGCCATGACCGACATCGTGACCAACTTCTGGTCGATGGGGATCCGGCCCGACAACCAGGTGCCGGTGCTGTGCGAAGGGTTCCGGGCGTCCGACGGCTACGTGGTGGTCCAGGTGGTGCGGGAGCCGCAGTTCGCCAAGCTGGCCGAACTGGTGGGCCACCCCGAGTGGGCCGACGAGCCCCGCTTCGCCGACCGCTCGGGCTGGATGCCACATCTGGAGGACGTGATCCGCCCGGCCGTCGAAGTCTGGGCCGCCGGTCGCACCAAGGTGGAGGCCGCCGCCGAGCTGACCGCGGCGGGCCTGGTGGCCGGACCGAGCTTCAGCGCGCCGGACGTCATCGCCGACCCGCACGTGGCCGGGCGCCGCATGCTGGTGGAGATGCCCCGCACCGACGGCGTGGCCGAGCCCGTCCTCATCCCGGGCAACCCCGTGAAGCTGTCCAAGATGGCGGAGGGTCCCGAGACCCGCGTGCCCTGGGTGGGCGAGCACACCGACGAGGTCCTGGGCGCCGAGCTCGGACTGGACGACGGGGCACTGGCCGAGCTGCGGGCCAAGGGCGTCGTCACCTGAACTGTCCCCTCGGCCCGTCAATTCCATTACGATGTGCATCGTAATGAGTCTGGCCGAGTCACCCAGTGCCACCGGATCCCCGACCGGCCCGAGTCCGGGTCGGCCCCGTGACCCGCGGATCGATCGGGCCGTGCTGCACGCCACCACCGCGTTGCTCGAGGAGGTGGGCTACCAGCGACTGTCCATCGCCGCCATCGCCGCTCGGGCCGGCACCACGCCCCCAGCCATCTACCGGCGGTGGCCCACCAAGGCCCACCTGGTCCACGAAGCCGTCTTCCCGTCCGAGCCCGGGACCACCCTCCCCCGACCCGAGGACCGGCACCCCGACGACCTGCGTGAAGGGGTGCGGGCCATGCTGGTGGGCGGCATCGAGCTGTTGGCGCGACCCGCGGCGCGGGCCGCGGTGCCCGGCCTGCTGGCTGAGCTGAGCTCGGCACCCGAGATGCACGCCGACATCCGGGCCCGCTTCGACGGGGGTGAGTGGGGATGGCTCCACCGGCGGGTGGCCCGAGCCATCGACGCGGGCGAGGTCCGCGCCGACGTCCAGGCCACCACCCTGCTCGACCTGATCAGCGGCTCGGCCTTCATGGCCGCGGTGGTGGGTCCGGCCGAACGCATCGATGATGGTTGGATCGACCAGGTGGTCGATGTGATCCTGCGCGGCATCGCGCCCACCAGCACCAACTGACCCACCCGCACCAACCGACAAGGGAGACATCAATGGACCTGGGTCTGGCAGGCGCCGTGGCCGTCGTCACCGGGGGGAGCAAGGGCATGGGGCGCGCCGTCGCCGAGGCCTTCGCCGACGACGGGGCCCGGGTAGCCGTCCTGGCTCGGGGTCAGGCCGGTCTGGACGAGACCGTCGCGGCCCTGCTGGAGCGAGGCAGCCCCGACGCCGTGGGCCTGTCGGTGGACACGACCGATCCGCCCGCCATCGACGCGGCCTTCGTCACCATCGGCGACCGCTGGGGCACCATCAACAGCCTGGTCAACACCATCGGGCCATCCGACGGCACCTTCGACGACCTGGACGACGCCGGCTGGGACGCGGCGTTCGCCCTCGGGTTGATGGCCGCGGTGCGCACCACCCGTGCCGCGCTCCCACTGCTGCGGGCCGCGGAGTGGGGCCGCATCGTCAACTTCGCGGCCCACTCCATCCAACGCCAGAACCCGCGCCTGGTGGCCTACACCGCGTCGAAGGCGGCCCTGACCAGCGTGTCGAAGAACCTGGCCAAGAGCCTGGCCACCGACGGGATCCTGGTGAACACCGTCAGCCCGGGGACCATCGTCACCGCCAGCTTCACCGAGGTGCTCGACCCGTTCCTCCGGGCCGAGGGCCTCGACTCGAGCGATCCGGTCGACGTCATGACCTTCATCGACCGGACGTTCCACCATCCGGCCGATCTGGGCCGGGCCGGCCTCCCCGACGAGGTGGCCAGCATCACCGTGTACCTGGCCTCGCGTCGCAACGGCTACGTGACCGGGGCCAACGTGAACGTGGACGGGGGATCGGACTTCATCTGATGGACGTCGACCAGATGGTTGACCGAGCGCGTGACCGGGCCGGATCCGACGACTTCGGCGAGGACACCTGGCGCGAGGGCCTCGACGTCCTGGTCCGATCGCTGCAGACCGAGGCCGCGCTCAACGACATCGGCGTGAGCGCCATGGGTGACCAGATCGTCGGCTACCTGGTCAACCGGCTCGAGGTCGAGCGCGGCTATGCCCGCCATCCCGAGATCGAGGACCAGCAGATCGTGGCCCCGCTGTTCGGCCTCGGCCTGCCCCGCACCGGGTCCACCGCCCTGAGCTTCCTGCTGGCTCAGGACCCGGCTCGACGGACCTTGCGCACCTGGGAGGCGGGCACGCCGTGTCCCCCACCGGAGTCGGCCACCGAGCACACCGACCCGCGCATCGCCGAGGCCCAGGCGGGCATCGACTTCACCAACGAGATGTTCCCCGGGTTCGCGGGGATGATCCCCACCTCCGCCACCGGGCCCCAGGAGTGCCTGCTGCTCATGGCCCTCGACTTCCGGTCGCTGATCTTCGAAGGGATGGCCCGGGTCCCGAGCTACAGCTCGTGGCTCCTGGGCTGCGACATGGAACCGGCCTACCGGTACCACCAGCGGGTGCTGAAGCTGCTGCAGTGGCGGTGCCCGCCCGACCGGTGGTGGCTCAAGACCCCGGCGCACATGCTCTCGATCGAGGCCCTCGACGCCGTGTACCCCGACGCCCGGTTCGTCATGACCCACCGGGACGTGGCCAAGGTGCTCCCCTCCGTGTGCGCCCTGTACGACACGTTCTCGAGCATCCTCACCGAGCGACCCGACCCCGTGGCCATCGGTTCCCAGAACGTGGCCGAGTGGCGTTGCGCGCTCGAGCGCCTGATCGATTTCCGTGATCGTGGCCACGAGGACCGGTTCCACGATCTCTCGTTCGAGGCGGTGCAGCGAGATCCCCTGGCCGAGGTGACCCGCCTCTACGCCGAGTTGGGTGACGAGCTCGCCGACGAGGCGCGCCGTCGCATGCAGGACTGGTGGGCCACCGGCACCGGAGACCGCTCGGGTCCCCACCGGTACCAGCCCGAGACCTACGGCCTCGACCTGGCTGCCGTACACGACCAGTTCGCCTTCTACTACGAGCGCTTCGACATCCCCGTCGAGGACCAGACGATCGGAGGGGCCTCATGAGCACCGTCCTGGTCACCGGCGGGACGGGACTGACCGGCAGCAACGTGTGCCAGCAGCTCATCGAGCGGGGCGACGACGTACGAGCGTTGGTGCGCAATCCGCGGGAGGCGACCGCACTCGCCACCATCGGCGTCGAGCTGGTGCAGGGCGACATCACCCAGGCCGACGACGTGGGTCGGGCCGCCCAGGGTTGCGAGGCCGCCATCCACTGCGCGGCGCTGCTGGGTGGCGCCAGCCAGGACCTGGCCGACTTCGAGGCGGTGAACGTGGTGGGCACCACCAACGTGCTCGATGTCGGTCGGGCGCTCGGCATGCGCCGGGTGGTGGCCCTCAGCACCGGCACGTTCTTCGATCTGAGCCATCCGGGCCCGATCGAGCAGGCACCGGTGCTCGCCGATCCACCCGACGACCCCTACACCGTCACCAAGTTGGCGGCCTTCCGGGAGGTCCAGCGGCGGTCCACGGCCGGCGATGACGTGCTGACCTGCCACCCCGGCGCCATCTACGGCCCCGGCCTGGTCGCTCGCCGGGCGCTGCATCCCACCAGCTTCAACGCCGTGCTCCTCGGCGCCCTGCGCGGCCGCATCCCGATGTTCCTCGACTTCCCGGTCACCTGGGTGGCCGCGGCCGACGTGGCCGGCGGTTCGATCGCCGCGCTCGACCGGGGCGTGGCCGGCGAACGCTACTGGCTCGTCGGCCGCCCGGAGGACGAGATCAGCACGGCCGCCGGGTGCAACCGGGCGTGCGAGCTGGCCGGCGTCGACCACCGCGTCGAGGACCTCGACCACCGCTCCGACCCCGAGGCCCTGACCGCGGCCTTCGGTCCGACCCTGATGGCCATCGCCGAGGCGGCGGCCAACCGGGTCCGTTCGCCGCGCCCGGCGGTGAACCCGACCCGCGAGCGGCTCGACTACCACCCCATGAGCCTCGACCAGGGTCTGGGCCTGCTCATCGGTTGGCTGCGCGAGCTGGGCAAGTTCTGATCCCCTGATCACGGAGACGCACATGGACGAGATCACGCGGAAGGTGGTCGACGGCACCGCCTGGCGCGAGTTCTGCGAACTGCTCGCCGATGCCGGCAGCACCATCCTGGCCGAGGGCAACCCCGATGATCCGCTCGACCGGGCCGAGGGGTTCCGGATGCTCACCCGGCTCCTGCGTGGGGCCTTGGAATCCAAGCTGGAGCACGGGCGGGCGACCCAACCGGCGCTCATCTGCACCTGTCACGAGACGATCAAGATCGTCGGGGAGAACCCGGACAACCACTACCTGGGCTCCTCGCTCGACGGTCGCTACGACTACCGGATCTGGGGCACGCGGGGCGACGCGAAGTGGATCAGCTTCAACCTGTTCTCGGGCGCCGGGTTCGGCGGAGGCGGTCCGGGGACGGGCGCCACCATGCACGAGGAGCAGATGCACATCGAGCCCGACGGCACCTTCGAGGTGATCGTGTCCCAGCGGGAGCACCACGGCAACTGGCTGCAGTCCGAGCCCGACACCCGGTCGCTGGTCATCCGCCAGACCTTCCTGGACAAGCCAGGCCAGCGTCATGCCGAGCTCCAGATCGAGCGCATCGACGACGAAGCCGGCCCGCCCGAGCCGCTGACCGCGCCGGAGCTGTACCTGGCGCTGATCTACGCCGGCTTGTACGTGAAGGGTGTGGCCGACATCGGCGTCCCAGTGGGCGGTGCGCCAGGCCCAGTGGCCCAACGTGTTCACCGACGAGAGCCGAGCTGGCCGAGACCGACAAGTTCAAGGATCCCCAGATCAAGTGGCACCAGGCGTACTTCGAGCTGGACGACGACCAGGCACTGGTGGTGGAGGTGACGCCACCGACGTGTGAGTACTGGATGATCGCCCTGCACAACCACTGGATGGAGACCCTCGACTACGTCAACCACCAGGCCACGCTGAACTGCCACTCCAGCGTGCTGCGCGACGACGGCAGCGTCCGGTTCGTGATCGCCCACCGCGATCCCGGGGTGGCCAACTGGCTCGACACCGCCGGCCACCGGCGGGGCACGGTCGGTGTGCGCTGGGTCGGCCCCGACGTGGTCGACGTGCTGCCCTCGACCCGGGTGGTCGATCTCGACGCCCTCGTCGATCTCGACTCCCTGGGCTGAGGTCCGCCGTCGTTGTCGTACCCCGTTCGACGTGGCCGACATCATCGGCACGCTGGCCTGGCTCGACGACCACGCTCAGCGGACGGGGATGGAGACCGACGAGTCGGCCTCGGTGCCATCCACGAAGGTGGCGTTCATCTCGAACCGGTAGGTGCCCCGGGTGGCCCCGGTGAGGTCCGCCACGAAGTGGCCGACCGTGTCGAGCCTACGAACGGTGAGTCGTCGACTGCCCTGGGATGGGCCACTGGCCCGGACGGTGACGGAGCGGGTGGGCGTCTCCTGACCGTCGGTTCCGACGTAGGTGACGTGGAACTCGTTGAGCCCGGGATGCCCCGGATCGAGGTAGACCTGCACCGAGCCGCCGGTGGCCAGGCTGATCGTGTACAGATCAGGGATGCCCGGGCTGTGGTTCACGGTGATGTGCTCGGGGGGCGTCCGCGGGGTGACCGACAGATCGATCTGGGCGGCGCCACTCGGCTGCTGCACGAGCACGACCACCCGCCAGGTCCCGGTCATGGACAGGTTCGGCCCCGAGGCCTGATAGGTGCCGTCGGGGGCCCGGTGCAAGGTCAGCGTGGAGCTCCCGACGTCGGGCCGGTCGGGCTTCGAGAAGGTCAGCGTGACCGGATCGGCCGCGACCGGCCGGCCGGTGTCGTAGTCGTCGACGGCCAGGTCGAACCGGTTGAACCCGGTCGTGCCGGGCGAGATGCTCAGTCGCACCTTGACGGTGGTGGCGAAGTCGTGGCCGGTGACCACCAGGGGCTTGGGCGGGTTGGCCGCGACCACCGTGCTGGGTGGGGCCAGACCCTGGAGCAACGCGGTGGCCACCAGCACCACCGAGGCCAGTGCCAACTCGGCCCGGCCCAGGCGCAGCAGGGGTCGTGGCGACCCCGCCGGCGGTCGGGACCGAGCGGTAGCGGTTGCGGGCCCCCAGTCCCACCAGCACCGCCAGCAGGCCGGTCTTGACCAGGATCAGCCGACCGAACTCGGTGGACACCAACGTGTCCCAGCTGCCGACCTCGTCGATGGCCCGCAACGTCCCACTGGCGGCGAGGACGGCCACCGAGGCCAGCGCCAGGCTGGAGTAGCGGCGGGCGGCGCGGCCACGATCAGTCGCAGTCAGGCCGATCAGTCCGATCAGCAGGATCAGCAGTCCGCCGATCCAGACTCCGGCCGAGACGAAGTGCAGCCACTGCTCGACCGTCTTCAGAACCGACGACGAGCTGGCGGCGGCGTGGCTGTCGGACACGTCTCCCCACATGGCGGCCAGGCCGGTCACCCCGAGCACCGCCACGATCGCCCGCCTCCGCCAGGCTCGGGGGGAGAGCACCCCCACTAGCGCGGCCAGGAGGGCACCCACCAACAAGGGCACCACCCGTACCGCTATCTGCTGGCCGAAGGTCGAGTCGACCAGGTGGCTCATGGCCAGGCGCGCGGTGCTCGCCTCGCCCACCCCGATGCCGATCCCGCCGACCACGGCCACGACCCAGGCGGTCACGAACAGCCAGGGCCAGGCCGGGCGACGAGGCGCCCCGAAGCACACCAGCCCGACCAGCGCGCCGCCCACCAGACCCATGAGCCCGGCGTACAGCAGCCAACGAGCCACCGAGGTCCACCCCGACTGGGTCCCGGCGGTCGAGTTGGCGTGAGCGACCGGGAGGTTGGCGACAGCTACCCCGACGCCGAAGGCGAAGGTCCCGCCGGCCAGGTGGCCGTCGACGGTTGACACGGTGGTCCACACCACCGAGTACACGCCCGACCCCAGGTGACCGACGTGGACCTGCAGGGCCAGAGGCTGGCCGGGTACCACCTGGGTGGGGCCCTGCGCCCGGTTCTGGCCCGACGAGTCCAGAACCCGCAGGCTCGACAACTTGGGGTCGGGCCGCTCACCGAAGGTGACCTGGACCAGCGAGGGCGACCTCGCCAGCACGGCCCCGGCGTCGGGCGACGAGCTGACCCGCAGCACGTGGGCCGAGGCCGGGCTGGCCGTCACCGTCGCGGTGGCGGCCAGCACGACCACCGTCCCCAGGAGGATCGCGGTCCAGGCCGCGATCCTCCTGAGCGGGTCTGGCATCAGCGGCCGGTCCAGGTGCTCGATGTGTCGGCCCGGCGACGCCGCAGACCCATGACCAGCGCAACCACGATGGCCACCGCGGCGATCACCAGCGACACGACCGACAGGGTCTGCGCAGTCGACACCGAGTCCTTGGCCGACGAGGCCGCCGACTGAGCCGCCGCCACCCGGGGCTGGATCCGGGCCTGGGCGGTGGCCAGCGAAGCCACGCTGGGGGTCTTGGACGGGAACTCGATCCCGGTGGGGTCCTCCACCACCGCGAAGGTCGAATCCGAGGCGGTGAACTTCTGGTCGACCGCCTGGCCGTTGATCGAGCCGGTGAAGTGGAACGTGTACACCCCGGGTTGAGTCGGGGTGAGGGCCGCATCCCACTCACCGTGGGTCCCGAGGCCGGTGTCGGGATCCCACGACGGCTCCAGGTCGAGATAGGGGCTGGTCTGGCTGCCGTAGATCACCTGGACCTTGAGGCTGGCGGGGGTGCCCAGGTCATCCACGGCGGCGCCGGCGGCGTCGTGGATGAAGATCTGGACGCCGTTCTCGGCGCCGACGTAGGCGGGCTCGTGGGACCACCCGACAGCGACGGTGTATGAGCCCACCTGGCGGGTCTCGTGGGCCAGGGCGGGTGATGCGAGCAGGACAAGCAGCGTTGTGACGAGCGCGGTGGCGCCGGCCACACGTCTGGGAAGACGTGACATGGGAGGTTCCGTCCTTCGATTGTGTCGTCGCCCGAGGCGACGAGTGGCGATGGGTCGGCACGGGATCGTGCGTTCAGACGACCATCCACCCCGGCGGGGGCCGGGCCAGGAAGGAGGGGCCGAAGAGCCCGCGTGGCGTGGCGCCGCATCGACGCCCGCCCGGCCAGGGCTTGACCGGCGTGAGCGGGGCCACCAGACGGACGTAGAGTCGGGCCATCCTCGATGCTCGGGCCAGACGCTCCCCCCACCCGTCGGCGATCAGCACAGCGATGACGGCCGCGGCGAAGGCGACCACGCCGTGCACGATCACGGGCAGGCCGTGGTGGACGGTCAGAACGTGCAGCCCAGTTCTGGGGAGACCGAGCAGGCAAAGCTCGAGGTTCTCCTGGACCAGGTAGAGCACCAGCTGGACCGAGACCAATGTCGCCCAGATCTGCAAGGCTCCCGCCCGTCGGGCATGCACCGGGGGTCCGGCCAGGGCGCGGGCCCGGTCGCGCAGCTCCGGGTCGGATCGCCAAGCCCGGCCCAGGGCCCGCTGCAACGACTCGGTCCAACGGCTCAGTCTGACCAGACACCACCAGATCAGCCCGGACATGGCCACTGCCGTCACGGCCAACACGGCGCCCACAGGACCCAGATAGGTGTGCATCGGCCCCGACAACGCTCGACCTGGCCCCACACCGCCGCTCAACCACCACGACCCGGCGTGTCCCAACCACTCGCCGGCCAGGACCAGCAGGACGAACCCACCCGACAGCAGGCTCCGGCGTCGTGAGTGAGGGCCCGCACCACGGGACATCTGCCGATCCTTCCAGACCTGGCGACCGGCCACAATCCAGCCCACGACGCGTCGCGGGCCACGCCTAGGAGGCCGGCCACCGCCAGGAATCTGGCCGTGCCGACGACGGCCGAGACCAGAGGTGAGCGCGTCGCGCCGCTTGGGCCCAGGTGCGCCACGAGTCGGTCATGGCCGCCTGAACCCTTCAGGCGGCCGATGCCGGGGGGACGACCACCACGGGGTAGGCGGCGGTCTCGATGCACCGTTGGCTGACCGAGCCCAGCAGCAGGCCGGCCACCCCGCCCCGCCCCCGGGATCCGACCACGAGCAGGTCCGACTCCCTGGCCTCCTCCATCAGCACGGCACGCGGGTCGCCGAGCCTCGGCGTCCGCACCAGCGTCACCGTGGGATGGTCGGCCACGACGTCGTCCACCACCGCGGCCAGCTCCCGCTCGGCCACCGCCATGGCCGACTGCCGAGAGCGCTCGAGCTCCTCCGCGGTCAGGTCACCGTCGATCCAGGAGAAGTGACGCGGGAACACGTGCACCACCTGCACGGTGGCGCCGGTCACCTCGGCCAGCGCCAGCGCCCAGCCGAGCGCCCGGCGGGCACCGTCGGAGTCGTCCACGCCGACGGTGATCCGCCCGGTGGGCGCGGCCAAGAGGCGGCCCGAGGTCGTCGTGGCTTTCGGTGCTGCGGTCATCGGATCCTCCCGAAGGCGAGTTCGGCCGAGTCGGCTGATCCCGCCATTGAGCCAGCTCCCGCCCGGGTACAACAGGGCAATAGGTCACGTCGCGGACCAGGGGGAGGACCTTCGACCCTGGCGACCGGCTCGCGATCGGTCCACCCTGGCAGCGTTCCCGAACCGAATCGAGGTGGCCGTGACAACCATCGTCGTCCCACTTGACGAATCCAAGCTGGCCGAGTCCGGCGTCGGTGTGGCCACCCGCCTGGCCGCCCAGCGCGGCGGCCGCGTGCACCTGGTGGGCGTTGCCCCCGACGACGACCGTCAACCCATCCAGGACCGGCTGGACGACGCCGCCGAACGAGCCCGTGGTGAGGTGGCGATCGACGTCTCGGTGGTGGATCTGGAGCCCGAGGAGCAGGTGGCCGACGCCATCATCCGGTTCGTCCGCAGCCTGCCCGACGCCATGCTGTGCATGAGCGCCCACGGACGGACCGGCCTGGGCGCAGCCATCCTGGGCAGCACCACCGAGGCCGTTCTCCATCGGTTGGGCCGACCGGTCCTGGTGGTGGGCCCCGACTGCGAGATCGATTGGGACCGCCATCACGCCATGGTGATCCCGCTCGACGGCTCGGATCGCGCCGAGCGGATCCTGCCCTACGCCGCGTCCATCAGCCGGTCATGGAAGCTTTCTCCCTGGCTGGTCCAGGTGGCTCATCCCTTCGACAACGAGGTGGCCCAGCGCGCCGAGCACACGCTGGAGCGGCCCCAGGCCGAGCTCAAGGCCCACGGCGTCGAGGCCCAGACCGACTTCAAGTGGGCCTCGAACGCCCCGGCCTGCATCTGCGGCGAGACCCGGTCGATCGGCGCCGCCCTCATCGTGATGCCGACCTTCCTGCCCAAGGGCATCAGCCGCACCCTCCTCGGCAGCGTGACGATGGGCGTCATCCATCGGGCCCCCTGCCCGGTGCTGGTGTGCCCGCCCGAGACGCTGGAGGGCGGCTCCAACGATCCGCTCGAGGTCTGCGTCAGCGGGCAATGACGATCGAGTTGGCCGGGCCGGGGGCGCCGGTGACGGCGGTGGAGACCCACACGGCCGACGTGCTGCTGACCGGCTCGTACGTCCTGAAGATCAAGAAGCCGGTCCGCTTCGCCTTCCTTGACTACACCACCCGCGAGCAACGCCTGGAGGCGTGTCGGCGAGAGGTGGCGCTGAACCAGCGGCTCGCCCCGGACGTCTACCTGGGCGTGGCCGACATCGCCGGACCCGACGGGCAACCCTGGGACCACGCGGTGGTGATGCGGCGACTGCCGGCCGATCGCAGCCTCGATCACCTGATCGCCGAGCAGCGCCTGGCTCCCGAGGCGATCGGGGCCATCGCCCGCCAGCTCGCCTCGTTCCACGCCTCGGCCCGCCGGGGACCCGACATCGATGCGGCGGCGGGGTCAGCCGGCGTGCGCCAGCTGTGGGTGGACAACCTGACCGAGCTGCGGGACCTCGTTGTCCGCGCCGCGGGCTCGGCACCCATGACCCCTGAGGTGGTCGACCCGGCGCGCCTCGAACAGATCGGGGCACTGGCCGAGGGCTACCTGGCGGGGCGCGAGACCTTGTGGGGGGAGCGGTTGGCCGCCGGCGCGGCCTGCGACGGGCACGGCGACCTCCAGGCCGCCGACATCTTCTGGTTGGACGATGGCCCCCGCATCCTCGACTGCATCGAGTTCGATGACCGGTATCGCTTCGCCGACGTGGTGGCCGACCTGGCCTTCTTGGCCATGGATCTCGAGCGGCTCGGCGCCCCCGAGGCCGCCCGACGGCTGGTGGACGAGTACATGGCGGCCACCGCCGAGCCCGTGCCCCCGACGCTGCTGGACCACTACGTCGGCTACCGCGCCCTGGTGCGGGCCAAGGTCGCGGCCATCCGGGCCGTACAGGAGACCGACCCGACTGCCGCCGCCGCGTATCGCCGGCAGGCCCTCGATCTGGTCGAGCTGTGCCTGGCTCACCTGAGACGGGCACAGGTGCTGCTGGTGGTGGTGGGCGGCGCTCCCGGTACCGGCAAGACCACGTTGGCTCGTGACCTGGAGGCTGGGCTTCGGGCCGATGGGCGCGAAGTCCGGTCCTTCCACAGCGACGTGATCCGCAAGGAGCTCGCCGGTGTCCCTCCCCGGCCGCTGGAGGCCGTCGACCTGGACGCCGGGCTCTACCGACCCGAGCTGACCGAGCGCACCTACGAGGCCATGGTCGCCCGGGCCCGCGACCTGCTGGTCCGCGGCACGTCGGTGGTGCTCGACGCGTCGTGGTCGGCGGCGTCGCACCGGCTCGCGGCTCGGCGCCTCGGCCTCGAGGTCCACGCCCCGGTCGTGGAGCTCGACTGTCGGCTCGACGCGGCGACGGCGGCGCGGCGGATCGAGGCCCGCGCCGCGCGTGGCGATGACGCGTCGGATGCCACCCCCGAGTTGGCCCGAGCCCTGGCCTCCCGGGCCGACGCCTGGCCCGAGGCCGCTCCGGTGCCGACCGCCGGCTCGCCGGCCGAAACCCTTGATCGGGCCATGGCCCTCGTGACCCGCGAGATCCTCTGACGCGTTCGTCCTCCGGGCCACCCGGCTACGGCCCGAGCACCACCACACAGCTCACCGGCATGCACCAGATCGACGTCCGGTCCCACCGGGACCGGCGCCGGCGCTCAAGTGTCGTGCTCGAAGTGCTCGATGACGGCATCGCTACCGGGGAAGAAGAGGCCCTCTTGGCCGTCGTCGCTCCACCGCACCACATAGGGCGGACCGCCGTGGTCGCCGTGGACCTCGAGCACCTCGCAGTCACGGTCGTGCTCACCGGCCCGATGCCCCCTGATGACGATCCTGTCGCCTGCTGCCACGTTCATCACTACCTCCGACGATCCCGAATTCTGGGATCGCGAACTCGGCGATCCCGATTACGACCATCGTCGCCGGGCCGGCCTCCACCAACCAGGGCCGAAGGTCATCAAGTCATCACGGGGAGGTGCGGGATCCCCACTTGGGACTTTCTGCCCTACAGCGCCCCCGCCGGCTGCGGGATCGTGGTCGACAACAGGGGCGGCGCCGCCCGAGGAGGCCACGATGGGTCTGCTGTCGAGCACCCGATTCGCCAACCGGGCCGACGCCGGTCGTCAGCTCGCCACGCACCTGACCCATCTCAAGGGCCAGGACGTGGTGGTGGTCGGTCTGCCCCGCGGCGGCATCCCCGTGGCCGACGAGGTGGCACGCGCCCTCGACGCACCGCTCGACGTGCTGGTCGTTCGCAAGTTGGGTCTGCCCTTCCAGCCGGAGCTGGCCATGGGGGCCATCGGGGAGGGTGGTGTCCGGGTCGTCGACCAGCAGCTGCTGTCCGACGCCGGCGTGAGCGCGGACGAGCTCCGGGTCGTCGAGGAGCGGGAGCACGCCCAGCTCGAATCTCGCCTCCGCCGCTACCGGCGCGGTCGACCTCTGGTCCCGCTGGGAGCCCGAGTGGTGGTGGTCGTCGATGACGGGCTGGCCACCGGATCCACGGCCCGCGCCGCCTGCCAGGTGGTGCGCCGGGCCGGTGCAGCCCGGGTGGTGCTGGCGGTGCCCGTGGCCGCCGCCGACAGCCTGACCGGCTTCGACGTAGCCGACGAGGTGGTGACGGTGGCCACGCCCCATCCGTTCCTGGCCGTCGGGCGCTTCTACCGCGACTTCGCTCCCACCAGCGACGACGAGGTGGTGGCCATCCTCGACGCCGCGGCCCGGCGTCGGAAACAGTCGCTGGTCGACGACGCCGACTGCGACGTCGAGGTGCAGATCCCGGTGGGGCCGGTGACGTTGCCCGGGCACCTCCACGCGCCCGATCCGGCACGGGCCGTGGTGGTCTTCGCTCACGGCAGCGGCAGCAGCCGTCACAGCCCGCGCAACCGGTTCGTGGCCGACGAGCTCTACGCCGCCGGCCTGGGGACGCTCCTGCTCGATCTGCTGACGCCCGACGAGGAGCGGCACCGGACCAACGTGTTCGACATCGCGTTGCTGGGCGGGCGGCTCGGGGCCGTCACCTCCTGGCTGAGGGCACGACCCGACACGGGCGACGCCCGGATCGGGTACTTCGGGGCCAGCACCGGGGCCGCGGCCGCGCTGTGGGCCGCGGCCCAGCCCGGGGCTCGAGGTCGACGCGGTGGTCTCCCGCGGGGGCCGTCCCGATCTGGCCATGGACCGTGCTCGATCAGGTGCGGGCGCCCACGCTGCTGATCGTGGGGGGCCACGACCCTGTCGTCCTCGACTGCAACCGCACGGCCGAGCGGCACCTCGTGGCCCCCCATGAACTGGTGGTGGTGGACGACGCCTCACATCTGTTCGAGGAGCCGGGCACGCTGGCCCAAGCAGCCCAGGTGGCCAGCAGTTGGTTCCAGCACCACCTGCTCGGGGCGGCAGGCGACATGCCGGGTGCACCCGCGTGAGCCTCCGGTCGGATACGCCGGGCGCCCGACGCGACGAACAGGCCGCCCTGGCGGCCATCGACCGACTGCGTCGCCCCCTGCGAGGCACCGCCGATCTGGATCCGCTGGTGGATCGCCTGAGCGGCACACGACTGGCCTGCCTGGGGGAGGCCTCCCACGGCACCGAGGACTTCTATCGCTGGCGGGCCCGGCTGAGCAGGCGCCTCATCGAAGAGCACGGCTTCACCTGGATAGGGGTGGAGGGCGACTGGCCCGACTGCTGGCGGGTGAACCGATGGGTCCGCGGCATCGACGACCAGGACCTCGATGCCCGCGGCGTCCTGGCCGGGTTCGAGCGGTGGCCGACGTGGATGTGGGCGAACCGGGAGGTGGCCGACTTCCTCGACTGGCTCCACGGGTGGAACGCGGCTCGCCCCGAAGCATCCCGGGTCGGGTTCTACGGACTCGACGTGTACTCGTTGTGGGACTCGTTGCGACGGATCATCGGCTGGTTGGAGCGCAACGCCCCCGAGGCTCTGCCGACGGCTCTGCAGGCCTGGCAGTGCTTCGTGCCCTACCGCGAGGACCCCCACGAATACGCCTGGTCCACCCGACTGGTGCCGGCCACCTGCGAGCCCGACGTGGTCGAGCTGCTGGCGGCCGTCCATCGCCGCGCCCACGACCACGGGGGTGACCCCGAGGAGGCGTTCGACGCCCAGCAGAACGCCGTGGTCGCCGCCGGGGCCGAGCAGTACTACCGGATCATGGTCCGTGGCGATCGTCGAGTCCTGGAACGTCCGTGATCGGCACATGGCCGCCACCGTCGATCGGCTCACCCACCACCTGGGACCGCGATCCAAGGGCCTGGTCTGGGCCCACAACACCCACGTCGGCGATGCGCGTGCCACCAGCATGGCCGCTCAGGGGATGGTCAACCTGGGCGAGCTGGTGCGCCAGCGTCGCCCCCGGGCCGAGGTGGCGCCTGGTGGGATTCGCCAGCCATCGGGGCACGGTGCTGGCGGGGGCGGCCTGGGGCGCCCCCGAGTTGGTGCTGCCCGTCCCTCCGGCGCGCCCCGGCAGCCACGAGGACCTGTTGCACCTGGCGCTGGGCCGCGACGCGCTGCTGCTCACGAGCCCCGACGACGGCGACGCCTGGCTGTCGGGGGTTCGAGGCCACCGCGCCATCGGCGTGGTGTACCAACCCGAGCGCGAAGCGGGGAACTACGTCCCGACCAGGATGGGCGACCGCTACGACGCGCTGCTGTGGTTCGAGCACACGACCGCGTCGGTCCCGCTGCACCACGAGGGCTCGCCCCCGAGAGGCCGAGTTCGAGACGGAGCCGACGGGCCTGCTAACCGGGGACCCGACTGGAAGGCCTGGCGCAGCAGCGGTGCCGGCCCAGCGGGGCCCCGTGGCCCGGGGCCAGGGCGACCACCAGATCGGCTTGGGTGACCAGACCGACCAAGCGGCCGGACTCGACCACGAGGGCGCGGCTGGTCCCCGATCGGCGCAACTGGTCGACCAACTCGGCGGCCGGGTCGTGGGGGTGGCACACCACCACCTCATCGAGCCCTGGGCGATCGCGTCCACCGTGGCCGTCTCGCGCCGCTCGGCCGGGAGGTGGCGGATGTCGTCGAGGCTGACCAGGCCCACCAGATCGCCGGCATCGCCGACCACCGGGTAGGCGGAGTGAGGAAGTCCCAGCAGGTAGGACGTCGATCGAGCGCGGTCACCGGGACGGAGGCCGCGACGACCACCGGGTGTGACGTCATCACCGTCTCGACGGTCGCGCCGCGCAGGGCGTGGCGATGTCCCGTGGCCTCGGCCTCCGAAGCGGAGGCGGTGACCAGGAACCAGCCGATCAGGGCGAACCAGATCCCGTCGAGGGGCTGGCCGAACACCAGCAGGGCCAGCCCGCCCGCCACCAGCGTCAGCCCGAAGCCCCGACCGGCACGGGCCGCGGCCGCCGTGGCCCGGTCCTCGTCGTCCCAACGGGACCACAGCACGGCCCGCAGGACTCGCCCGCCGTCGAGCGGAAAGGCGGGGACGAGGTTGAACACGCCGAGGACCAGGTTGATGAGCGCCAGCCACCACAACGCGCCCGACAGCAGGTCGAGGCCAGGATCGAGACCCGTGACCAGGGCCAGGCTGCCGGCCGCGACCCCCAGGGCCAAGCTGGTCAGCGGGCCGACCACCGCGATCTGCAGTTCGGCCCGGGCGTTCGGGCTGGGGCCCTCGAGCTGGGAGACCCCGCCGAGAAGCCAGAGCGTGATCTGGCGCACCTCGACCCCATGGCGGCGAGCCATGAGCGAGTGGCTGAGCTCGTGAGCCAGCAGCGCCGCGAAGAAGCAGACCGCGGCCACCAGCGCCACGATCCAGTAGGCGGCGGCCGGCCGGCCGGGATCGGCGGCGGGCAGCACGTTCACGGCCAAGCCCCAGGTGAGCAACCCGGCGATGACCACCACGCTCCAGTTGGCGGCCAGTTCGATGCCCCGCACCCGACCGAGTCGGAAGGTCGGCGTCATGGGACGCACTCGACCACGCGTCGGAGGTCGGGACGCCGCAGGGTTTCGAGCCCCCGCCCGGAACGGTTCACGGCACGACCACCGCCCGGCCGACGACGACGCCCTGGCGGACGGCTTCGTAGGCGGCCACCGCCCGGTCCAGCGGGAAGGTGGTGGTGTGGGCCCTGAGGTCGCCTCGACCGGCCAACGCCAGGACCTCGTGGAGCTCGGGAAGCGTGCCCCAATACGTCGATCCCACGGACAACCCGAATGGGAGACCCATGAGCGAGACGGGCAGGCTCCCGCCGCCGAGGCCGACCAACCCGATGTGACCGTTGACCGACACCGCATGGGCGGCCAGGGCCAAGGTCGAGTCCAGGCCCACCATGTCGAAGATCCCCTCGGCTCCTCGCCCGTGGGAAACCTCGCGGATGGCATCGGCGGCCGACTCCCCCGCCGCCACGACGTGGTCGGCACCACAGGCCTTGGCCAAATCAAGGGCCTCGGGGCGCTGGTCGACGGCTACGACCCGTGCCTCGGTCGTGGCCCGGAGGATCTGCACGGCCAGGTGCCCGAGACCCCCGATGCCGATCACCACGGCCGTGCTCCCGGGCACCAGGAGGTGACGGGCACGGGCGATGGCGTGGTAGGGCGTCAGGGCGGCATCGGTGAGAGGTGCGGCCTCGGCCGGGCCCAGCGTGTCCGGGAGCGGCACCAGGTGGCGAAGACCGGGGACGAGCATGAACTCAGCCATGCCGCCGTCCGCACCCAGCCCGCCGACCGGGGCACCCGGGGCCGCGTTCTGGCAGTAGTTCTCCTCCCCGCGGGCGCAGGCGTGGCACCGGCCGCAGCCCCAGGGACCGTAGACCGCGACCGGCTGGCCCACCTCCAGGCCAACGGAACCGGGACCGAGCTGGTGCACCCAGCCCGCGTTCTCATGACCGAGGGTGATGGGCAGCGTCCAGGGCATGGCCCCAGGCGGGAACTCGTAGAGCAGGTGGAGATCGGAGTGGCACACGCCGGCCCCTCCGATGGTGAGGACCGCCTGGCCGGGACCGGCCTCGGGCTGGCCGACCTCGCTCATCGAGGGGTCGTGGTTCCAGTTCGTCATCCTCAGAGCACGCATGGCGGAGCCTCCTCGTCTACTTCCAGTGTCCAGGTCATGGGTCCCGGGTACCAGGGTCCAAGGTCACGGGCCGCGGAGTCGCTGACCCGCAAGGTTCGGCTCCAGAGTCTGACGACCCGTCAGACTCGGGGCACCTGTCCTCGTGTCGAGGCGACGAGCGGGGATGCGTCAGCCCCCGGAACCGGTGGGCTCACACGGGGGGTGCGTCAGGTGACCATCCGCCCCGGCGCAGGTCGGGCGGCGAAGGAGCAGCCCAACAGGGTTCGGGGCCGGGCCGCTGGACGACTCGGGCCCCGGTAGGGCGCCACCGGGGCGGAGGGTGCGGCCACACGGAGGTACAGGCGGGCCACGCCTCGCGCCCGGGCCAGACGCTCGTCCCATCGGTCGGACATCACGACGGCGACGATCGTGGCCCCGAAGCCGACGGGGCCGTGGACCATCCACTCCCCGACCAGCACCAGCGGGTCACACGACCATCGGCAGGTAGTGGGACGGAAAGCTCGACTGCGCGAACAGCCAGAACTCGATGCCGTAGCGGTTGCCGTTCTGCTCGGGGCTCCGACCCGTGCTGTGGACCAGCTTCTCGTCGAACAGCAGCGCGTCGCCGGCAGTGAACTCGGGCCGCACCTCGGGGGTCTCCACCTCGAGCTCGAGCACCTTCTCCCACGGCACCTGGTTCGCCAGCGGAGGCCCGGTCGGCTCGAAGATCTCCTCGTAGCGGCGGGGCAACACGTCGAGGCCAGGCACGAGCGCGTCGCCGCCGCAGTCGGTGAGTGGCATCCAGATGTTGATGGCTCGCGCCTCGCGGCCGATGAAGGCGCCGTCCTGGTGCCAGCCAGGGACGTCGATCCTGGGCCGCGAGATGCGGAACGTCGACTTGTGGATGGACAGCAGCGGTCGCTCGCCGAAGTACTCGGCGATGCATTCGAACACGTTGGTGGAGCCCAGCGCTTCCAGGAGCTGGAACAGCGCCGACGGGCAGTCGTTGACCAGCACGCAGTGGTGGAACCCGACCCAGTGGCGCTGGTGGTTCACGCTGTTGCCGTCTGTGGGCTCGAACGGCACGAAGAAGGGCGATTGCACCGTCGGATCGTCCTTCCAGCGCTCCATGGTGGCGATGGCCTGATCGATGTCGTGGACCAGGCGCTTCACCGTGGACGGATCGATCAACCCCCGCAGCGCGAGACAGCCGTGGTTCAGGATCGCCCCGCCCATCACCGCCGTGTCCAGACGGTCGGCGGGGATCTCAGGCGGCTGTCCTGTCACGTCCGGAAACGGGTCCGGGAAGGAGCGCGGCCACGGCTCGAAGGGCGTCGACTCTTCGAGTTCGGCGACCGCGTCGTAGCGCAGCTCGACGAGCCGCTCCTCGAGCGTCGAGTCGCGCTGGCGGCGGTTGGCGGCGGTGAGTAGCTCGATGGCGGCGAGGCGGTGGCCCTCCGCCGCCAGCGAATCCGCCTCGGCCAGCTCGGGCCGTCGGCTCCCGTCACCGTCGAGCCCCGTGCCGTTCGGGCGTAGGCGGGGGCTGGTCATGGTGGTGAATCAGCCAGCGTGGGCCCACCGGTCGAGCCGGTGCGCCGACGGCTGACTTGCTCGCGCTTGTCGGGGTGGACCTGGGCGCGCCATGCGGTCAAAGGTAGTTCACCGCCAGATCTCGGGTCCACAGCCTCGGGACGCCTTGCTCTAGAGTCTGACGACCCGTCAGAATCCTGCTGCCGGAGCGGCGACGCTGTCGCCGATCGTCGCGAAGGGGGACACCGCATGGACTTCGAGTTCAAGCCCGAGGAGCTGGCCTTCCTGGCCGACGTCGAGGCCTTCCTCGACGCCCACGACGACCCCGACGTGTTCGACGTGACCCGCGAGAACATGGCCCAGATCGTGGACACGCCCAAGCGCCGGGCCTTCATGAAGGAGCTCGGCCACAAGGGCTGGTTGGGCCTGACCTGGCCGGCCGAGTTCGGCGGCAGCGAGGGCGAGGGCGTCTACGAGTACCTGCTCAACGAAGCCCTGGCCGGCCGGGGCGGCCCCCAGATCGGCAAGGGCGTGGGGATCGTGGGCAAGACGATCATCGCCCACGGCAGCGACTTCCTGAAGGAGAAGTTCCTGCCCCTCATCCTGGAGAACGACGTCGAGTTCGCGGTCGGCTACAGCGAGCCCAACGCCGGCTCCGACGCCGCCTCGATGAAGCTCAAGGCCGTGCCCCACACGCGCAACGGCCAGACCGGCTGGCTGCTCAACGGCCAGAAGACCTGGACCACGTCGGCCCACTTCGCCGAGTGGTACTGGCTGGGAACCCGGACCGACCCCGACAACAAGCACCACGGGATCACCCTGATGCTGGTCCCCCTCGACGATCCCAACATCGAGATCCGCGGCATCTGGACCATGGGCGACGAGCGCACCAACGAGGTGTTCATCGACGACGTGTTCGTGCCCGACGAGTTCGTGGTCGGTCAGGTGAACAGCGGGTTCTCCTACATCAGCCAGGCGCTCGATCTCGAGCGCTTCACCATGTTCACCATCTCCCCCATCCGCCAGCGCCTCGACGTGCTCACCGAGTACGTGCGCACCGAGACCCGCGACGGCCGGCCGCTCAAGGACGACCCCGTCGTCCGCGCCCGCATGGCCAAGCTGCACACCGACCTCGAGGTGGCCCGGGTGATGGGCCTCAAGGTGGTGGACGAGTCGGTGAAGGGCGAGCGCACCCAGAAGGCCACCGGCGAGAAGGTGTCGCCGCCCACCGTCGAGTCCTCGGAGTACAAGCTGTTCGCCACCGAGTACTCCAAGCGGCTGGCGGACGCCTCCATGGACCTGGGTGGTCCCGGGCACACAACTGCGGGTGCGCACCCCGGAGGCGCCCATGGCCGGCCGGGCCGAGTCGACCTACCGCTACACGGTGATCGACACCATCGGGGGCGGGGCCTCCGAGATCCAGAAGAACATCATCGCCCGGCGTGGCCTGGGTCTGCCCAAGAACTTCTAGGCCGATCGTGACCCCCGCTGCTCTGGACGGCATCACCGTGCTCGACTTCGCCACCGTGGGGCCGGCGGCGCGCGCCTCGCGCCTGTTGAGCGACTACGGCGCGGCCGTGGTGAAGATCGGGGCGGTGCCGACGCGCGGCCGGCGTACAGATCGAGCCTCCCTTCTACGCCTACAGCGCCGGACGCGACACCCGCCGCATCCAACTCGACCTCAAGGCCCCGGCGGGTCGCGACGTCTTCCTGGCCCTGGCGGCCACGGCCGACGTGGTGCTGGAGAGCTTCCGCCCCGGCGTGGTCGATCGCCTGGGCATCGGCTACCACGACGTCGCCGCGGTCAATCCGGCCATCGTCTACTGCTCGACCAGCGGGTACGGCCAGACCGGCCCCTACGCCGACCGGGCCGGCCACGACATCAACTACCTGGGGCTGGGCGGCTACCTGGAGGTGAGCGAACGCGCCCCCGGCCACAAGCCGCCCCTGCCCGGGGCCACCGTGGCCGACGCCGCCGGGGGCGGCATGCAGGCGGCCATGGCCATCCTGGCTGCCCTGGTCCGGCGGGCGACGCATCGGCGAGGGTGCCTTCCTGGACGTGTCCATCGCCGACGGCGTCCTGTCGCTGATGTCGCTGGCCGTGGACGAGTACCTGGCCACCGGGGTGGTCCCCGGTCCGGGGCACTCGATCCTGACCGGACGCTACGCCTGCTACGACACCTACCGCTGCGCGGACGACCGCTGGGTGGCGGTGGGCGCCATCGAGCCGCGCTTCTACGCCAACCTGTGCCGGGCCCTCGACTGCGAGCGCTGGATCGACCACCAGCTCGACGATCCGGCCCAGGAGGAGATCCGGGCCGACTTCCGGGCCGCGTTCGAGCGCAAGCCCCGCGACCAGTGGGTCGACGAGCTCGGCCCGGCAGACACCTGTGTCGGCCCGGTGTACTCGGTGCCCGAGCTGGTCGACGATCCGCACCTGACGGCGCGAGGTCTGATCGTCGCCGCCACCGACGAGCAGAGCGGCGCGTTCCGCCAGCTGGCTCCGCTGCTGGCCGGCTCCCAGCTGGCAACCACCCCGGTGGTGGCCCGGCCGGCCGGGCGCACCGACACCGACCAGGTCCTGGCCGCGGCCGGCCTGGACCCCGACCGCATCGCCGAGCTGCGCCGAGACGGAGTGGTGGCATGACCGAGACCCAGACCGATGACCTGCCCGCCGACGTGCCCCCGGAGGTGATGGCCATGATCGGCCAGATCTCTTATCCCGAGGCCGGCCAGTTCGATGTGGAGCACGGCTACATCTGGACCAGCTGCGCCTCGGTGGAGAACGGCAACCCGCTGTTCTGGGACGAGGAGGTGGCGGCGCAGATCACCGACGGACCCATCGCCCCACCCAGCATGCTGTCGGTCTGGTTCCGCCCCCACCACTGGTCGCCCGGCCTGACCGAACCCGCCGTGCCGCTCCAGGTCCACTTCGACCTCAAGGAGCGCCTGGGCCTGCCCGAGGCCATCATCAGTGAGAACACCATCGTGTTCCACGAGCCGGTGCGGGTGGGCGATCGCCTGCACACCCACCAGATCCTGCGCTCGGTCAGCGGTCCCAAGACCACCAAGCTGGGGACCGGGAGGTTCTGGGTCATCGAGGTGGAGTACTTCAACCAGCGCAACGAGCTGGTGGGGGTCGAGAGCTACACCGGGTTCGGCTACCGGCGACCGACGGGCGGCGACGCATGAGCGCCGAGCTGCCGGTCCAACCCCACGCATCTGACATCGCGCTCACCGTGGCCGACGTGCACGTGGGCGACACCCTGGCAACGTTGCGCTACCCGGTGTCGGCCACCACGGTGGTGCTGGGTGCGCTGGCCGCCCGCGACTGGCGGCCCATGCACCACGACCACGACTTCGCCGTGAACCGCAACGGGACGCAGGACATCTTCCTCAACACGCCGAACCAGGCGGCCTGGTTCGAGCGCTACCTGACCGACTGGAGCGGGCCTCGGGGACGGCTGGGCCGGATGACCTTCCGCATGAAGGGCTCGGTCTTCCCCGGCGACGTCATGGCCCTCGACGCCACGGTGACCGACGTGCGCACCGACGAGGTGGGCTGCGCGCTGGGTGGAGGTGGCCGTGGCCCTCACCGTCGAGGGCGAGGTCAAGACCAGCTGCACCGCCACGCTGGCCCTGCCCGCGATCCCCGGACGACAACCCGTGGCGCCGCCGCGGCGACCAGTGGAAGCCCTAGACGAGGAGCCCGGATGGATCTCGACTTCACCGACGAGCAGGAGATGCTGCGGGAGCTGGTGCGCGGCGTGTGCGCCGACCTCGCGCCTCTCGACGTGGTCCGTGAGCTGGAGGACGACCCGATCGGGTATCCCGACGAGTTCTGGAAGCAGCTGGCCGCCCTCGACCTGATCGGCCTGACCCTGCCCACGGCCTTCGGCGGGTCGGCGATGAGCCTGCTGGAGGCCACGATCCTCTACGAGGAGCTGGGTCGATCCCTGGCCCCCTCGCCCCACTTCGCCAGCGCGGTGATGAGCGCCGGGGTGCTCATGGCCGCCGGATCCGAGGAGCAGCAGCAGGCGTGGCTCCCCCGGATGGCGTCGGGTGACGCCATCGTGGTACCGGCCTGGCTCGAACCCCAGCGCGGCTTCGGCCCCGACGGGGTGGCCATGACCGCCCGGACCGAGGGTGAGGGCTGGGTGTTGGACGGGGTCAAGTGGCACGTACCCTTCGCGGCCGCGGCCCAGGCCCTGGTGGTGTTGGCCCGCACCGACGACGGCGTCGACCTGTTCCTGGTCGATCCCGCGGACGCGGGCGTGTCGCTGGCCCAGCAGCTCACCATCGCCTCCGACACGCAGTACGCGGTGACCTTCGACGGGGTGAGGGTGTCGGGCGCCGATCGCATCGGCGCGGCGGGGTCCGGGTGGGACACCTGGGCCGGGGCCCTGGATGACGGCATGATCCTGCAGGCCGCCCTGGCCATGGGCGGCGCCCAACGTGCGCTGGCCATCACGGTGCAGTACGCCAAGGACCGCGAGCAGTTCGACAAGCCGCTCGGTGCGTTCCAGGCCCTGGCTCACTACCTGGCCGACGCCAAGACCAACGTCGACGGCGGCACCCTGTTGGTCTACGAAGCGGCCTGGGCCCGAGCCGAGGGCCGACCGGTCGACCGGCTGGCACCGATGGCCAAGCTGTTCGCGGCCCAGACCTACCGCGACGTCACCGCCATGGCCCAACAGATCTTCGGCGGCGTGGGGTTCACCATCGAGTACGACATCCAGCTGTACTTCCGCCGGGCCAAGCAGCTCCAGATCAGCTGGAACGACAGCGCCCGGCTCGAACAGCTCATCGCGACCGCCGTCCTGGATTGAAAGGGGATCCCATGGGGACATGGACACGCCAGGAGTTGCAGGAGGCACACGACCGGTACCTGGCTGCGGCCCAGGAAGCGGGCCGCAGCCACGACTGGGGCGTGTGGGCCGACCGCTTCACCGAGGACGCCACCTACATCGAGCACCACTACGGCACCTTCGAGGGCCGCGCCGCCATCCTCGAGTGGATCTCGAAGACCATGGGCGAGTGGCCCAACTCGGAGATGACGATCTTCCCGCACAACTGGTGCGTGTGCGACGAGGACACCGGCCGTTGGATCTGCGAGATCGAGAACCGCTTCGAGGATCCCGGTGACGGTCAGATCTACGAAGCCAGCAACATCACCATCCTCACCTATGCCGGCGACGGTCGGTTCTCCAGCGAGGAGGACGTCTACAACCCGGCCACGTTCGCCCCGGTGGTCAAGGCCTGGGTGAAGGCCAAGCGCGCCCACTCCTGACCCGCGGAGGGGTCCGAGCCGCTCCGGGAGGAGTGCGCGGGCCCGTCACCGGAGGCGCCGACCGGACACGCCCGACCCCGCTGGGCGTCGTCACGCGAGTATCGGAGGGTGAACACCGGCCTGGTCGTCGCCATTGCGATGGCCCTGGCCTTCGCGTTCACCAACGGCGTGCACGACGCGGCCAACGCCATCGCCACGCTGGTGATGACCCGCGCGGCCCGACCGGGCTCCGCGGTCATCCTGGCCGCGGTCGGCAACGTGGTGGGACCGCTGCTGTTCGGCAGCGCGGTGGCCAGCACGATCGCCGGGATCGTGGCCGTTCCGTCGAGCGAGGTGATCGCCGTGGTCGGCGCCGCGCTGACCGGTGCCGTGGTCTGGAACGGGCTCACCTGGTGGCGCGGGCCTGCCCTCGAGCTCGGGTCACGCGCTGCTGGGAGGCCTGGTGGGTGCGTCGATCGCCCGCGGTGGGCCGAGCTCGGTCAACTGGGGCGGCTTCGACGGCATCAGGCCCGTCGGGGTCATCGGAGTGGCGGTGGTGCTCACCGTCGCGCCCCCGCTGGGCTTCGTGGCCGGGCTGGCCGCCGATCGCTGGGCCCATCGGGCCGCCCGCCGCGGCGACCCAACGGCCTGCGGGCGCCGGTGCGAGCAGGTCAGTGGGTCATGTCCGAGGCGCTGGCCATCAGCCACGGCGCGAACGACGCCCAGAAGGCGGTGGGCGTGGTCGCTGCTCCTGCTGGTGGCCGGCGGTCACCTGGCCCAGCTCGCCTCGCCCGCCATGGGTCGAGGTGGCCTGCGGCATCGCGCTCACGGCGCGGCACCGCGCTCGGCGGCTGGCCGATCGTCCGGACGCTCGGGTCGGCGGATCACGCTGATCCGCCCACTCGACGCCCTCGCCAGCCAGACCGGGTCGACCGCGGTGCTCCTCGGCGCGTCGCTGGTCGGCGCGCCGGTGAGCACCACCCAGATCGTGGCGTCGTCGGTGGTGGGCGTCGGGGGCGGCCGGCGCCGGTGGCGTCACGTGCGCTGGCGCGGCGTGGTGCGCGCCATGCTGCTGGCCTGGCTGGTGACCGTCCCCGCGACCGCCGCTGTTCGCGGCCGCGGCCCTCGTGCCCTGGAGGTGGCTCACATGAGCACCAGGCGCTGGTTCCTGCCCGACAACCCGGACCTGCTCGGGCATGCTGCGGCAGCAGGCCGCGATCACCGTCGAGGCCATGGACGCGCTGGTGGCCTGGTCGGCCGGCGAGCGCGACGGCCGCCGATCGGGTGCGCGCCTGCGAGCACCGCGCCGACGAGGCCAAGCGGCAGCTGTGGCTCGCGCTGCGGGAGGCGTTCTCACCGCCGCTCGACGCCGAGGACCTCTACACGCTGTCGGCCGACCTCGACGAGGTGCTCAACGCCGCCAAGGACCTCGTCCGGGAGATGGAGGTCATGGACATGCAGCCCGACGAGCCGGTCCATGAGATGGTCGTCCTGGTCGCCGGCGCGGTGGGCCACCTGGCCGACGCCTTCGACCACCTCGACGCCCACGGCGATGCCACCGAGCACGCCGATGCGGCCATCAAGAGCCGGCGCGGGATCGAGCACGCTTACCGCCGGGCGATGTCGGCCCTGCTCCAGGTCGAGGACCTCCACGAGGTCATCGGCCGTCGCGAGACTACCGGCGGCTCTCGCGGATCGGCGACCTGGTGCACGCGGTGGCCGAGCGCGTCTGGTACGCGGTCGGTGAAGGAGTCAGCCCCCGCCGTCAAAAGGGGACGACGAATGGAACACTTCGACGTCATCGTGGTGGGCGCTGGGATCTCAGGCATCGGCGCCGCCTACCACCTCCAGTCGAAGTGCCCGACGAAGTCCTACGTGATCCTGGAGGGCCGCGACGAGATCGGCGGCACCTGGGACCTGTTCCGCTACCCCGGCGTCCGCTCCGACAGCGACATGCACACCCTGGGGTACAACTTCAAGCCCTGGACGGCCAGAAGGCCATCGCCGACGGACCCTCGATCCTGGCCTACCTGCACGAGACCGCGTCGCGAGTTCGGGATCGATCGCCACATCCGGTTCGGCACAGCACGTGACCGCGGCCCGATGGTCGAGCGAGACGGCCGACTGGACGGTCGAGATACGCGCCGGCGGCGAAGCCGACGACGCCGAGCTCGCCTCGATGACGTGCAACTACCTGTTCGTGTGCGCGGGCTACTACAGCTACGGGACGGCTACACGCCCGAGTTCCCGGGTCGGGACCGCTTCGGCGGTCGAGTCGTGCACCCCCAGGCCTGGCCCGAGGACCTGGACTACCCGGCAAGCGGGTGGTGGTGATCGGCTCGGGGGCCACGGCCATGACGCTCGTCCCGGCCATGGCGCAGACCGCGGCTCACGTGACCATGCTCCAGCGCTCGCCGACCTATGTGGTGTCGCGTCCCGACACCGATCGGCTGGCCAACGCCATGCGCAAGGTGCTGCCCGACCGGATCGCCTACGACCTCACCCGCCGCAAGAACGTCGCCCTCCAGCAGATGATCTACAAGCGCACCCGCACCAAGCCCGACGAGGTCAAGAGGCCGACTGCTCGAAGATGGTGCGCGAGGAGCTGGGCCCCGACTACGACGTCGACACCCATTTCACCCCCCGGTACAACCCCTGGGACCAGCGGCTCTGCCTGGTCCCCAACGGCGACCTGTTCGAGGCCATCCGGTCGGGCCGGGCTCGGTGGTCACCGACCAGATCGAGACCTTCACCGAGACCGGCATCCGGCTGGCGTCGGGCGAGGAGCTCGAGGCCGACATCATCGTCACCGCCACCGGCCTGCGGATGGTCGCCCTCGGCGAGATGGAGGTCGAGGTCGACGGCGAGCCGGTCGACTTCTCCCGGACCTGGACCTACAAGGGCTTCGCCTACTCCGACGTCCCCAACCTGGCCTCGTCGTTCGGGTACATCAACGCCTCGTGGACGCTGCGGGCCGACCTGATCTGCGAGTACGTCTGCCGCCTGCTCGACCACATGGACCAGACCGGCACCGACGAGTGCACCCCCCGCCTGCGCGCCATCGACCGCTCGATGCGCCCGCGGCCCTGGATCGAGGGGTTCTCCGCCGGCTACATGCAGCGGACCATGGACCGCCTGCCCTGCCAGGGCGATCACGCGCCGTGGATCAACCCGCAGAACTACCAGGCCGACCGCAAGCTGTTTCGCAAGGACCCCGTCGACGATGGCGCCATGCGCTTCACCCGCTCGTCGGCGCGGGCCAAGGCGCTCAGCGGTCGCCCTGGTAGCCCCCTCCCTCGCATATTGGGCATCTTTGCTGCCGGAATCCGGTCGCAAAGATGCCCAGTTTCAGAGGGGTCGGGTCATTCGGCCGGGGTCGCCGAGGTCGGCGGCCTCGGCGGCCCGCAGCGTGGCCAGCTGGGCCACCGTGGCCGCGCGCGGAGCGGCGTCCTCGGGGTCGACGCCGAGACGTCGGGCCCGGTCCACCACCCTCCACAGCAGCTCGCCCACCCGCTCGGCGAGAGCTCGTCCGTCCCAGCTCGCGCCGGCTGGCGTCACCTCGCCCACCAGCCCGATCGACTCGGCCTTCTTCTGGATCTTGGTGGCGTAGAGCAGCGCAGGTAGGGCCGCGGGCACGCCGTCGAACACACTGGCCCGGCCCTTCTCGAGCCTTCTTGATCTGCTCCCAGTTGGCCACCACCTCGTCGGCCGTGTCCGCGGACACGTCGCCGAACACATGGGGATGGCGGGCGACCAGCTTGTCGTGCACCCCCCGAGCCACGTCGGCCAGGGTGAACGCCCCCTCCTCGGTGGCCAGCTTGGCGTGGAAGGCGATCTGGAACAACAGGTCGCCCAGCTCCTCCTCGAGGTGGGCCAGGCCCATCGGCGCCCCCGGCCCGCCCGTCGCTCCCGAGGCGGGAACCAGCTCGTCGATGGCCTCGAGCACCTCGTAGCTCTCCTCCAGCAGGTGGCGGCGCAGCGAGTGGTGGGTCTGCTTGCGGTCCCACGGGCACTCGACCGCGAAGCGTGGCCACCAGCTCGACCAGCCGCGGCCACCTCACCCGACACCGGAGCGGTCAGCTCGGGCACGTACAGCGAGGTCAGGTGGTCGGGCTCGACCACCCGGTCGAGCTCCGCGGCGGACACCTCGAAGATGCGCTCGTCGGTCGGTGCCCAGCCCCTGGAGCACCACCACCCGGCCATCGAGGGCCAGCGGCGGCTCCATCCCCTCGTCCAGAGCCAGCTTGACCTCCGACAGCACGTGCACGCGAGTCGCACTGGGCCACCAGCAGCGGACCGCGCTCGGCCGGCGGCTTCGACCCCGAAGCGTTGCCCGTCCACCACCCGAACGCCGTGGGTGATCGGGTCGATGCCCAGCCGAGCCCACGCCAGGTCGAGGAACGACAGTGCCGGCACGAGCTCGAGCTCCAGGTCCGGGTCGTGGCCGGCCCTGACGGCCAGCAGCTCCACCGTGCGCTCGGCCACCACGGGCGAGCCGGGGACGGCGTAGGTGAGCGGGCCGCCGGCGGCGGTCTCGACGAGCTGGTCCACGATCTGCTCGTACACGTCCTCGAGTCGCTCCCCATCCTCGTAGACCTGGTCGAAGCTGGGCGCCCCCGCCACGAGCGAGGCGGCCGGATGGCGGGAGCGTGCGCAGCCACAGCCGGCCGTCGTGGTGGGCGCGTCTGGAGCCGCTCGGCGCTCCCGACCGTAACCAGGTCGGCGTCGCCCGGTCCGAGCCCCACCACCGCGATGCGGCGGATCCCCGAGGCCACAGTCGACTCGGCCGGCTAGGGCGTGGACGTGGTCGTGGTGGCCGTGCCGCCCAGGTTCAGCGAGCCCAGGCCGGTGGCCTTGGTGGTGCTGGTGCTCGACGACGTGGCACCCGCCGGGGCCACGATGGTGCCCGTCTTGCGGTCCCACGAACCCCACTGCGGGTCCACCGTCACGTCGGCCTTCTTGGTGGCCGCGTCGAACCAGGCCTTGTAGTCCGACAGGGCCTGGTTGGCGGCCGCCTTCTGCAGCTCGGTCTTGGCCTGGTCGAAGGTGAGATCGCCCCGGGCCGACACGAACACCAGGAAGTAGCCCTGCGAGCCCTTGACGGGCTGGCTCATGTCACCCACCGGACCGTTCCAGATGGCGTCCTCGAGGGCTGGCGCGGCCGTGGTGTAGGCGCCCTTGGACTGGCAGCCCAGGTCCCCGTCGGACTGGAGACCCTCCTGCTGGGCCACCGTGGACGCGGCCGAGGCGAACTCGGTGGCCAGGTCGCCGGCCGCGGCGCTGGCGATCTGGGTGCGGAGCTGGCCGGCCTCGGTCTGGGCGCTGGCGAAGTCCGATGCGCTGGGCGTGACCGGGTTGCCGCTGGAATCGGTACCCCCGGTCCCGGCGGGGACCTCGATGACATAGACGCAGGCCTTGCCGGTGAACTGGGTCGGGTTGGCGTCGTAGAGCTTCTGCAGCAGCGGCAGTGGATCCCCGCTTCTGGGCGTAGGTCTTCTGCAGGGCGGTCTGGCCGGCGGTGGCCCGGATCAGGGCTTTCTTGAACGAACCCAACGAGTCGAGCACGGCCTTGCCCTGGGCCGCGGTGCCCGCCGACTGCCGGCCGGTCGTGGGATCGGTGGTGGCCGGAGCCAGCTGGGTCTGCAACGACGTCTCCGCCGCGTCCAGGTCGGACTGGGAGAGCGTGATGTGACGGCGGGCCAGCTCCTGGTCGATCAGGACGAACGTCACCTGGTTGTTGAGCACACCGGTGGTGAAGTTGGTGTTGTAGGTGCTGGCGTTGACGCCGGTGGTCTGGGTCTGGGCCTTCAGCGCCTCGTTGGACGCGATCAGGTGGAGCCAGTCGTTGAAGTCCTTGTTGGACAGAGACTTCCCGTTGACCGACACCGCGGTGCCCGAGGTGGCCGAGCAGGCAGAGGCGACGATGCCCAAGACCAGCACGAGGGCGGCCAGGACCGAGGGGATCGAACGGTGGCGGGTCACAGCCGAGTCAGCCTAGGGAACGGGCGCGCGCCACACCAGTCAGCCGGCCACCGAGCTCGGCTCGTCGGGCGGCAGCAGCTCCCGCAGCGCGGCGATCACGGTGGTGGCCGACTCGGTGGCCGCCGACACCGGCAGCTGGAGGTGGTGGCTGTCCTCCTTGTACACCGTGTCCTTGTAGAGCCGGCGCAGCCGGATGACCTTCGAGGTGGGCAGCTCGACCGGGGTGATGCGGGCGACGTAGCGGGGACCACCGAAGCTCGGACCCTTGGTCACCGTGACCTCGCGCACCCCGGTGCGCACGCATTCGGCCCGCAGGCGGGCCACCTCCAGGAGGGCCTCGGCCTCGGTCGGCACGGGGCCGAACCGGTCGACCCACTCCGCGGCGATGTCGTCGACCTCGGCTTCGGTGGTGACCGCGGCCAGGCGGCGGTAGGCCTCCAGTCGCAGCTCCTCCTTGCCCACGTACGCCGGCGGCAGGCTGGCATCGAGGGGCAGCTCCAGCTTGATCTCCGCCGGTTCGCGCACCGGCTCGCCCTTCAGCTCGGCCACCGCCTCGGTCACCATCTGGCAGTACAGGTCGTAGCCCACCGCGGCGATGTGACCGGACTGGCCGGTCCCCAGCAGGTTGCCGGCGCCGCGGATCTCGAGGTCGCGCATGGCGATCCTGAAGCCTGACCCCAGCTCGGTGGCCTCACCGATGGTCTTGAGCCGCTCGTAGGCCTCCTCGGTGAGCGAGCGGTCAGGCGGGTAGAAGAGGTAGGCGTAGGCCCGCGAGCCGGCCCGGCCCACCCGACCCCGGAGCTGGTGGAGCTGACCCAGGCCGAGCAGGTCGGCCCGATCCACCACCAGGGTGTTCACCGTGGGCATGTCGATGCCCGACTCGATGATGGTGGTGCACACCAGCACGTCGTGCTCGCCCTCCCAGAAGTCGATGACGGCCTGCTCCAGAGTGCCTTCGTCCATCTGGCCGTGGGCCACGGTGACCCGGGCCTCGGGCACCAGGCCGCGCACCTCGGCCGCCACCTTCTCGATGTCCTGCACCCGGTTGTGCACGAAGAAGACCTGGCCTTCGCGCAACAGCTCCCGCCGGATGGCCTCGCCCACGGCCCGGTCGTCCTGCTCGCCGACGTAGGTGAGGATGGGCTGGCGCTCGGCCGGAGCGGTGTTGAGCAGGGTGAGGTCGCGGATGCCGGTGAGGCTCATCTCCAGCGTGCGCGGGATGGGTGTGGCCGTGAGCGTGAGCACGTCCACGTCGGCGCGCAGGGCTTTGATGGCCTCCTTGTGGCTCACTCCGAACCGCTGCTCCTCGTCCACCACCAGCAGGCCCAGATCCTTGAAGGCGATGTCGCCCGAGAGCAACCGGTGGGTGCCGATGACCACGTCCACCTCGCCCGAGGCCAACCCGGCGGTCACGGCCCGGGCCTGAGCCGGGGTCAGGAAACGGCTGAGCGCCTCGACCCGCACCGGATACGGGGCGAACCGCTCGGCGAAGGTCTGGAAGTGCTGCTGGGCCAGCAGCGTGGTGGGCACCAGGATGGCGGCCTGGCGACCGTCCTGGACGGCCTTGAACACGGCACGCAGGGCCACCTCGGTCTTGCCGAACCCCACGTCACCGCACACCAGCCGGTCCATGGGTACCGGTGCCTCCATGTCGGCCTTGACCTCGGCGATGGCCGTGCGCTGGTCGGGGGTGAGCTCGTAGGGGAACGCCTCCTCCAGCTCGTGCTGCCAGGGCGTGTCGGAGCCGAAGGCGTGTCCGGGCGTGTGCACCCGGGTCTGATACAGCACGACCAGCTCCTGGGCGATCTCGGCCACCGCCGAGCGGACCCGGGCCTTGGCCTTCTGCCAGTCGCCGCCGCCCATGCGGCTCAGGCTCGGTGATTCGCCGCCGGTGTAGTGGCGCACGGCATCGATCTGGTCCGACGGCACGTACAGACGATCGTCGCCGCGGTACTCGAGCAGCAGGTAGTCGCGCTCCACCCCGCCGATGGCACGGGTGACCATGCCGCCGTAGCGCGCCACCCCGTGCTGGTAGTGCACGACGTGGTCGCCCGGCTTGAGGTCGTCGAAGTACCCCTGGGCCTCCCGGCGCCGCGGCCGCGCCCGGCGGTGAGCGCGGCGCCGGCCGGTCACGTCGGACTCGGCCAGGACGGCCAGCTTGATGGCGGGCAGCACGAACCCGCGCTCGAGGGGTGCGGCCACCACATCGAGCGAGAGCCCCTGGTCGCTGAACCGCGCGGCGATCCGAGCGGCGGAGCCGGCTCCGTCGGCCGCGACCACGACCCGGTAGTCGTTCGCCAGCAGGTCGTTGAGCTGGTTCACCAGGGCCCCGCCGTCACCCACGACCGGGGCCCAGCCGTTGGCCGTCACCGTGGCCACGTCCGGGCCTTCCGGGGCGCTGGTCACCGTCCAGGTGGGGGCGGTGGTGTGGACCAGCAGCCGGTCGAACGGCAGGTGGAGCTGCGGGAACCCGGCGGTGGGGTCGGCCTGGGTGGTCGAGTCGGCCCGGGCGGTGGGGTCGGCGCCGGGCACCCCCCAGGTCACCGCCAGGGTGGCGGCCAGGTCGGCTTCCTCGGCCAGGATGTCGGCGGCCCGATCGCGCATCCTCCGGGGCTCGACCAGCAGCACCTGGGCCTCAGGGCCGATCAGGTCGAACAGCACCTGCTCCTCGTTGCTCAGCCACGGCAGCCACGACTCCATCCCGTCGAAGATCAGCCCCTGGGCCAGCCGCTCCCACTGGTCGCGACCCCACGGATCGGTGGCGATGCGAGCCTCGGCCCGGGCCCGCACCTCGTCGGTCGGCAGCAGCTCGCGGCACCCGAACAGCTCCACCTCGGCGATGTCGACGGTCGAGCGCTGGTCCGACACCGAGAACTCGGTGAGCCGATCCACCTCGTCGCCCCACAGGTCGATCCGCACCGGCACCTCGGCGGTCGAGCCGAAGACGTCGACGATCGAACCGCGCACGGCCACCTCGCCCCGATGCTCGACCAGCTCCTCGCGGCGGTACCCGGCCGACACCAGGCGGGCCACCAGCTCGGTCGGGTCCAGCCGGTCCTGGTGGCCGACCACCAGGGGCTCGATCTCGTCCACATGGGGCCCGAGGCGCTGCACCAGGGCCCGCACGGGCGCCACCACCACCGCGGGCGCGTGGGCTGAGCCCACCTCACCGGTCAGGCGCCAGATGGTGCGCAGGCGCCGACCCATGGTCTCGACGCTGGGGCTGACCCGCTCGAAGGGCAGCGTCTCCCAGGCCGGGAACAGCTCGACCTGGTCGTCACCCAGGAAGGCAGCCAGATCGTGGGCCAGGCGTTCGGCATCGGTGGTGGTGGGGACGGCCACCACGATCGGGCGCCGCGACGTGACCTCGGCCAGCCCGGCCACGGTGATGGCTCGGGCCGGCTCGGGTACCGACAACACTGCGGCGGCCCGCCCCAGGACGCGCGCCAGCGCGGGCTCGTCGTGCAGCAGGGGGGGTAGTTGGCGAAGATCGGTCATGGCGCCGGATCGTCCAGGCTATCGACACGCGGAGCCGGCCCCTTCCGGGGTCGGTGCTCGATCCGTGGGGATGTGAACGGTTGATGACACGAGCCGGACTCTGGTTCCGTTACGGCTCGCGCACGGTGTTGAATGTCAGGTCATGGCCAAAGGCTCGCTGACGCACGACCGCACCGGGATCAAGCCCCTGCCGCCCACGCTGCGGGTCGACCTTCCCGAGAGCCGCGGCTACCGCCTCAAGGCCAAGGTGCTGGGCCGGGCCCTCCACAACGACCAACTGGCCCACGAGCGATTGGGCAAACCGACGGCCTTGGCCGTGTTCGCCTCCGACGCCCTGTCGTCGACCGCCTATGCCACCGAGGAGATCCTGCGCACGCTGCTGTTCTTCGGCGCCGGCGTCGGGGTCCTGGCCTTCACCTATGTGCTACCGATCACCGTCGCCCTGGTGTGCGTGCTGGTGATCCTGGTCTTCAGCTACCGCCAGACCATCAAGGCCTACCCGACCGCCGGCGGCGCGTACACGGTCACCAAGGACAACCTGGGCATCATCCCGGCGCAGGTGGCGGGCGTGTCGTTGCTGACCGACTACATCCTGACCGTGGCCGTGTCGGTCTCGGCCGGCGTGGCCGCCCTCTACTCGGTGGTGCCGGCGCTGTACGCCTGGCGGGTCGTGATCGCACTCGGCTTCATCACCCTCATCGCCGTCGGCAACCTGCGCGGCGTCAAGGAGTCGGGACGCATCTTCGCCGTGCCGACCTATGCCTTCATCTTCGCCATGTTCACCATGATCCTCACCGGGCTCGTCCGATCCGTGTTCGGTGGAGGGCTGCACCACGTGCCGCCGACCGACCCCGCCGCCCTCAAGGCCACGGGCTCGATCAGCCTGTTCCTGATCCTCCACGCCTTCGCCTCCGGTGGCGCGGCCATGACCGGCGTCGAGGCCATCTCCAACGGCGTGACCGCCTTCAAGCCCATTGAGTGGAAGCACGCCCGCCAGACCCTGGTGATCATGGGGACACTGCTCGCCACGATGTTCCTCGGCATCTCCTGGCTGGCGGCCAAGATGTGGGTGGTTCCCAGCGACAGCAAGACCGTCATCGCCCAGATCGCCCAGGCCATCTACGGCACCTCGCCGTTCGGACATGGGCTCTACGTGTTCACCCTCGGCGCCACCATGTTCATCTTGGTGCTGGCGGCCAACACCAGCTTCGCCGACTTCCCCCGGCTGGCCAGCTTCGCCGCCGACGACCGGTTCCTACCCAAGCAGCTGACCAAGCGCGGCCACCGCCTGGTCTTCTCCAACGGCATCATCGCCCTGGCCCTGGTGGCCGCCATCCCGGTCGTCATCTTCCAGGCCGACGTCACCAAGCTGATCCCCCTCTACGCCATCGGTGTGTTCACGTCCTTCACCCTGTCCCAGGCCGGTATGGCCCGCAAGCACATCACCGACAAGGAACCGGGCTGGAAGGTTGGCCTGTTCGTCAACGGCCTGGGCGCCATCACCACGGCGGTGGTGACCGTGGTCATCGGCACCTTCAAGTTCGGGGGCGGGGCCTGGTTCATCATGGTGCTGGTCCCCGTGCTGGTGGTCATCCTGGTTCGGCTGAACAAGGCGTACGAAGCCGAGAAGGCCGAGCTCGAACACGAGGCCCGCGAGGCGGTCACCGCCCCCATCCTGCGGTACCACACGGTGCTGGTGATGATCGAGAACATCGACCAGAGCTCGGCTCGGGCCGTGCAGTACGCCCGCTCCCTGACTCCCGACGACCTGCGGGCCGTACACATCGGCACGGACGAGGACCACGCCGCGGATCTGGCCGAGGAGTGGACCCGACTGGGCCTGGCCCGGGTGCCCCTCGAGATCGTGGAGTGCCCCGACCGGCGCATCAGCCGATGCGCCCTCGAGGTGGTGGCCGAGGCCGCCAACGAGGGCAACACCGAGGTCAGCGTGCTCATCCCCCGCCGGGAGTACACCCGCTTCTGGCACCGCTTCCTCCACGACCACACCGCGGATGCCATCGCCAAGGCCCTGGCCGACGTCCCCCACGCCAACGTGACCTTCGTGCCCTATCACCTGGGCAAGCGACCCGACGTGGTCCTCGAGGCCTCGGGGCACCACCGACGGCTGACCTCGGCCCCGCCATCACCGGATCAGCCGCCAGATCAGCCATGACCGGCTCAGACGTCCCGATCCCCATCCACGACGTCGACCACACGGTGCGCAAGGCCCTGGGCGAGTGTCGCTGGCGCGACCGGGTCCGGGTCGTCGGTCGGATCCGGGCGATGCGGGTACAGCCATGGGAGGGTGGCGTGGCCACCCTGGAATGCACCCTGGTGGACCCGACCGGCGGACTCACCGTGATCTTCATGGGTCGCCAGCGAATCGGCGGCGTCCACCTCGGAGCCCGCCTCGAGGTGGAGGGGACGATCATCGAGAGCCGCGGCCTGCTGGCCATCATGAACCCGGAATACACCATCCTGGCGGACTGACCTGCCGCCACGTCGGTACGGTCGGGCCATGTTGGGTCGACGGCACGCGGTGCTCACGCTCGGCATCGTGATGCTGGCCGCGGGCTGCGGATCGGCTGGCTCGCACCGGGCCGGGCCGACCGCCACCACGCCCCCACCCGTGACCCGGCCCAGCGCCACGGCCGGCACCGGCCCGACCCCCACCGCGGCGGGATGCGCGGCCCAGGCCGACGCGCCCCTGCCTGGGGGCGGGTCCGGCCAGTCGGTCTACCTGAAGAACCTGGCCTACCCGGTGGCGCTGGCCTGGGCACCCGACCGGCGCCTGTTCATCGCCGAGCGTGCCGGCACCATCGAGGTCGCCGCCGGCACGCAGCTGTCGGCCTTCACCACGGTGCCCACCGTGACCACCCAGCCCGGCGGCGGCTCCAGCGAGCGGGGACTGCTGGGCCTGGCCATCAGCCCGACCTTCACCGCCGACCACTTCGTGTACGCGCTGTACTCACTGTCCGACCACCGACACGAGGTGATTGAACGCTGGACCGACTGCGCCGGTCGCGCCTCCCAACCCACCACCCTCGTCGAGCTGCCCACCGGTTCGGACTGCTGCCACAAGGGAGGTCGCCTGGCCTTCGGTCCCGACCACGACCTGTACGTGACCGTGGGCGACCAGCACTCGGTGCCGCCACCCCCGAGCCCGCCCACGCCACCCAACCCGCAGAACCCGACCGACGTGCGCGGCAAGGTGCTGCGTTACCACCCCGACGGCACCATCCCGAGCGACAACCCGTTCGGGCCCACCAACCCGGTGTGGATCGGCGGCCTGCGCAATCCGTTCGGCCTGGCCTTCGGCAACGGGCAGGCCTTTGTGACCAGCAACGGTCCCACCGGCGACGCCGGTTCCCCGGCCACCGGCTACGACCTGGCCCAGCTGGTCACGCCGGGCACCATCTACCAGTGGCCCTACTGCTACGGCTACAGCCATCCCATCGCGCCCTACCTCTCGTGCCAGGGCCGTGCGGCCCCAGACTGGAGCAGCGAGACCGCCACCGTGGTGCCCACCGGCGCCACCTGGGTGGACGCCCAGGGGCCCGCCGCCGAGGCCGGTCACTTCGTGTTCTGCAACGACGTGGCCGGCATGCGGATCTTCGAACCCGGCCCGTCGAGGTCGACGGGTCCGGCCCGGGCCACAGTCGGGACGGGCCCGGCGACGTGCCTGCTGGACGTGAAGCAGGGTCCCGATCACGCCCTCTACTACTCCGACGCCACCACCATCTACCGCCTGGGCTGAGCGAGCTCACTCCACCGCCGCTCCATCCTGAGGAATCCTGAACGTCGGCCGAGCCTGGCCCGGGTGTGACCGATGGCTCCCACCGCCCTTTGCACCCGGTCTCTCGGCGGCGCGTTGAGGCTGGTCAGGCGACAAAAACGCGTTAAGAAACGCCCGATCCGCTCTTCCTCACCTGGGCCCTCGGGTTGAATCGCAGGATGGCCTCAGGCTCGCTCACACAGGACCGTTCCGAGATCCAGCCGCTGCCGCCGACGCCCAAGGCGGACATCCCCGAATCGCGCGGGTTCCGGGTCAAGTCCAAGATCCTCGGTCGGGCGCTGCACAACGACCAACTGGCCCACGAGCGGCTGGGCAAGCCCACCGCCCTGGCCGTGTTCGCCTCCGACGCCTTGTCGTCCACGGCCTATGCCTCCGAGGAGATCCTGCGCACCCTGCTGTTCGTGGGGGCCATCGGCACGTTGGCCTTCGTCTACCTGATGCCGATCACGATCGCCCTGATCCTGGTGCTGGTCATCCTGGTCTTCAGCTACCGCCAGACCATCAAGGCCTACCCCTCGGCCGGCGGCGCCTACGTGGTGACCAAGGACAACCTGGGTCTGCTGCCGGCCCAGGTGGCCGGCGTGGCCCTGCTCACCGACTACGTGCTCACGGTGGCCGTGTCGGTCTCGGCCGGCGTGGCCGCCCTCTACTCGGCGGCCCCGCCGCTGTTCGCCTGGCGCGTGCCGATCGCGCTCGCCTTCATCGCCATCATCGCCATCGGCAACCTGCGAGGGGTGAAGGAGTCAGGCAAGATCTTCGCCGTCCCGACCTACCTGTTCATCATCTCGATGTTCCTGATGATCGGCACCGGCATCTACAAGGCGGCCTTCGGCGGCGGCCTGTCCCATGTGGTCCCCACCCATCCGGCCGCACTCGAAGCGACGGGCGCGGCCACGATCGTGCTCATCCTGCACGCTTTCGCCTCGGGCGGCGCCGCCATGACCGGCGTCGAGGCCATCTCCAACGGGGTGACGGCCTTCAAGCCGGTCGAGTGGAAGCACGCGCGACAGACGCTGGTGATCATGGCCGTGCTGCTGGGCAGCATGTTCATCGGCATCTCGTGGTTGGCCTCGAAGATGCAGATCGTGCCCAGCGACACCAAGACCGTGATCGCTCAGGCCGCCCAGGCCGTCTATGGCTCGGGCTCGTTCGGCCACCTGTTGTTCCTGTTCACCCAGGCCGCGACCATGCTGATCCTGGTGTTGGCGGCCAACACCAGCTTCGCCGACTTCCCCCGGCTGGCCAGCTTCCACGCGGACGACGCCTTCATGCCCAAACAGCTCACCAAGCGCGGCCACCGCCTGGTGTTCTCCAACGGCATCATCGCCCTGGCCCTCGTGGCCGCCATCCCGGTGATCGTCTTCCAGGCCGACGTGACCCATCTGATCCCGCTCTACGCCATCGGGGTGTTCACGTCCTTCACCCTCTCCCAGGCCGGCATGGCCAAGAAGCACTACATCGACCGCGAGCCGGGTTGGAAAGTCGGCCTGGCGATCAATGGCGTCGGATCGTTCACCACCGGCATCGTCACCCTCGTCATCGCCTACTTCAAGTTCGCCGGTGGCGCCTGGTTCATCATCGTGCTGGTCCCCATCATGGTGGCCGGTCTGGTTCGGCTCAACCGCGCCTACGAGTCCGAGAAGGACGAGCTCGAACACGAAGCCCGCGAAGCGGCCGAGGCCCCGATCCTGCGCTACCACTCGGTGATCGTGCTGGTGGAGCGACTCGACCAGAGCTCGGCCCGAGCCATCCAGTACGCCCGCACGCTCACCCCCGACACCCTCAAGGCCGTCCACATCGCCACCCACGAGCAGGCGGCCGAGGAGCTGGCCGAGGAGTGGACCCGACTGGGCCTGGCCCGGGTGCCCCTCGAGATCGTGGAGTGCCCCGACCGGCGCATCAGCCGATGCGCGCTGGAGGTGGTGGCCGAGGCCGCAGCCGATGGCAGCACCGAGGTGAGCGTGCTGATCCCCCGGCGCGAGTACCCCCGGTTCTGGCACCGGTTCCTGCACGACCACACCGCCGACGCCATCGCCAAGACGCTGTCGAACGTCCCTCACGCCAACGTGACCTTCGTGCCCTACCACCTGGGCAAGGCGCCGGTGGCCACCGTCGCCGTGCCGATGACCGGCACCCACACCCCGTGAGCTTCGTTCCGCTCGAGTCCTGGAGTGCCACCCCGCCCCTCGGCCAGGTGCCGGCCAAGCCGATCGGCGAGTGTCGCTGGCGCGAGCGGGTCCGGGTGGAAGGCCGCATCCGGGCCATGCGGGTCCAGCCCTGGGAAGGCGGCGTAGCCACCCTCGAGATCACGGTGGTGGACGAGACGGGTGGCCTGGTGGCCATCTTCATGGGACGTCAGCAACTGGCGGGAGTGCGCCTCGGCGCCCACGTCGAGCTCGAGGGCATGGTGGTCGAGTCCCGGGGCCAGCTGGCCATCATGAACCCCGAATACACCCTCTTGCCCCGCCAGAGTCAGGCCCAGCCCAAGAAGTGATCGGTGGCCGACCGTGATGGCCGGCGGTGGATCAGGGCACGAGGTCCTCCAGTGCGTTGAAGCGGTTCATGGTGGCGTCGACGCCCTCGGCCTGGATGGCCTCCACCGCGTCGGCGGCCCGGGTCACCATCTCCACCAGGGCCCGCCGCACGGCCTGCGGGGGTCGCTTGAGCACGTGGTCCACCCCCACGTCCTTGCTGGGCGGCTTGCCCACCCCGATGCGCACCCGCACGAAGGAATCGTCGTGCAGGTGGGCCCGGATGGAGCGCAGGCCGTTGTGCCCGGCCAGCCCACCACCGGACTTGACCCGCATGCGCCCCACCGGCAGATCGAGCTCGTCGTGGACCACGACCAACCGGGTCAGGTCGTCGATGTCGTGGCGGCGCACCAGCGGGCCCACGGCCTGGCCCGACTCGTTCATGTACGTCTGGGGCTGAGCCAGCACCAGTCGCCCTGCCCCCAGGCGCACCTCGTCCACCAGGGCGCGGTCGCGCCGAGACGGGCGCAGGCGTGCCCCGTGGCGCTGCGCCAACAGGTCGATCACGTCGAAGCCGACGTTGTGCCGGCTGCCCACGTATTCCGGGCCGGGGTTGCCCAACCCGACCACCAACAGGTCGGTCACGGGTCGAGGTGGTGGATGGGCGCGCGGCGCGGCGGCGCCGGGCTACTCGCGGTCGCCGGAGGCGTCGCCGCCGGCCTCGGCTTCCTCGCCCGCTTCGCCTTCGGCTCCTTCCTCGGCGGCTTCGGCGGCTTCGGCGGCCTCGGCAGCGCGGGTGACGCTGGCGATGGCGATCTGCTCCTCTGGCTCCACGTCGGTGGTCACGCCTTCGGGCAGGGTGATGTCGCTGACGCGCACCGCTCCGCCGATCTCGAGACCGGTGATGTCCACCTCGAGTTGGGCCGGGATGGCGCCGGGCTTGGAGGTGATGAGCAAGGTGTGGAGCAGCTGCTCGACGATGCCCTGCTCCACCTCGACCTGGTGGGCCTCGCCCGTCAGCACCACCGGGACCTCGACCGAGATGGCGGCGTTGCGGTCGATGCGCAGGAAGTCGACGTGGGTCACCGAGCGCCGCACCGGGTCACGCTGGAGGTCCTTGACGATGGTCAGGTCGTGTTGCCCGTCGACGTCGAGGCTGATCAGGGCGTTGAGCCCGGCCTCGGTGGTGAGGGCACGCCGCAACTCGGGCCAGGCCACCAGCACCGACACGGGCTCGCGGTCGAGGCCGTAGACCACGCCAGGCACCTTGCCCTCGACGCGCAGACGCCGTGTTGGACGGGAGCCGGTCGTACGACCGGTCTCGGCGATGAGAGTGACATCCATGGTGGCGTGCTCCTGCAGGGGCGCCCTGGGGGCGTCGTGAACGGACGGAAGACCGGCGGACCAGCCTACCGGCCACCGCCTCGCTCACGCCATCCGGCCCCGATCAGGCCTGGTTCTCGCCGCCGAAGATCTCGCTCACCGACGTGTCCTCGAACACGGCGTCGATGGCGTCGGCGATGACACCGGCCACCGACAGGACCTCAATCTTGTCGATCTGCTTCTCCGGCGGCAGGGCCAGGGTGTTGGTGACCACGACCTTGGCGATGACCGAGTTCTTGAGCCGGTCGATGGCCGGCCCGGAGAACACCCCGTGGGTCGCCACCGCGTACACGTCGCTGGCTCCGTGGTCGATGAGCTGGTCGGCCGCCGCGCACAGCGTGGAGGCGGTCTCGATGATGTCGTCGATCAACACGCAGGTGCGCCCGTCGACATCGCCCACCACGTCCCGGGCCTCGACTGAGTGCTTCTGGCCCTTGACCCGACGCTTGTGCACGATGGCCAGATCCGCGTGCAGCGCGTTGGCGTAGCGCTCGGCCACCTTCACCCGACCGGCATCAGGTGACACGACGACCAGGTCGTCGCCCAGGGTGGCCATGTGCTCGCACAGCACCGGCATGGCTGTGAGGTGGTCGACCGGGCCGTCGAAGAAGCCCTGGATCTGACCCGAGTGGAGGTCGACGCTGACCAGCCGCTTGGCCCCCGCGGCGCGGAACATGTCGGCCACCAGCTTGGCCGAGATGGGCTCGCGCCCTTCCGCCTTGCGGTCCTGGCGGCTGTAGCCGTAGTAGGGGCACACCACGGTGATGCGCTTGGCCGAGGCCCGCTTGGCCGCGTCCACCATGATCAGCTGCTGCATGAGCGAGTCGTTGATCGACATCGACTCGGTGGCGCTGTGGGTCTGGATGATGAACACGTCGGTGCCCCGCACCGACTCACCGAACCGACAGTGCAGCTCGCCGTTGGCGAACGTGTCGAGGTTGGCGTCGCCCAGGACGACCCCGAGGCGGCTGGCGATCTCCTCGGCCAGCGGGAGGTTGGCCCCACCGGAGACCAGGTGCAGGCGCTTCTTGGTGACGAGCTCCATCCGTCCGTGCTCCCGTTCGCTGGTGGTGGTCGAGGCGGCGGCGACTCGCCGGGGTCGGGCGGCAGCTCAGCCGTCGGCGTCGTCGGTGGTGGCAGTGTAGAACGGTCCGGTGCGGGTGTCGGAAGGCACGGCGCTCCCGGGTTCGAGGGCAGCGAAGGGCCCCACCACCGCGTGCTCGCCCACCTCGGCGTCGCGGCCGATGGTGGCCTCCACCGTCGCCCCGGCCCCGATCGCGCAGTCCACCAGTCGGGTGTCAGGACCGAGCTCGGCGCCGGGCCCGACGATGCAGCGACCCTGGAGGATCGTGCCTGGGAAGAGCGTGACATCGGGAGCGAGCTGCACGGTGGCGTCGATGTAGGTGCGGTCGGGGTCGACCATGGTCACACCCAGCCGCAACCATCGGTCGTTGGTGCGACGCCGCAGCTCGAACTCGGCGGTGGCCAGCTGCACCCGGTCGTTGACCCCCTGGGTCTCGATGGGATCGGGCGCCAACAGCCCCTCCACCCGGTACCCGGCGTCATGGAGCACGCCGACCACGTCGGTCAGGTAGTACTCGCCCTGGGCGTTCTCCGGGCTCAGCCGGCGAAGCGCCGGGGCCAACAGGCTGCGACGGAAGCAATAGATGGAGGTGTTGATCTCGTCGACGGCCAGCTCGTCAGGGCTGGCGTCGCCGTGCTCGACCACCCGGTGCACCCGCCCGTCGGGGCCTCGGATGATCCGTCCGTAGCCGGTGGCATCGGGCAGCCGCGCCGTCAGCACGGTGGCTGCGGCCTCGGTCCGGCGATGCAGCGACACCAGGGCAGCCACCGTCTCGGGCCGCAGCAACGGGGTGTCGCCGGGCAACACGATGACGTCGCCGTCGTCTTCCAGGTCGTCGTCGGAGAAGGCGGTCAACCCCACGCTGACCGCGTCGCCGGTTCCCCGCTGGACGTGCTGTTCGACGAAGTCCAGGGGCAGGTCGGGTGCCTCCTCCTGCAACTTCTTGGTGACCCGTTCGGCGCCGTGGCCCACCACGATCACCGCCCGGCTGGTCTCGCAGTCCCCCAGGGCATCGAGGACGTAGAGCAGCATGGCCCGACCGCAGAGCAGATGGAGGGGCTTGGGGCGGGTGGAGCGCATCCGCGCCCCCTCGCCCGCGGCCAGGACGATGGCGGACAGGGACGGACTGGTCATCTCCTCTTTCTAACGCGACCACTAGGCTCGGGCTACCCCATCGGGGGTGATGTAATCGGCAACATGCGTGGTTTTGGTCCACGACTTCGGGGTTCGAGTCCCTGCCCCCGAGCCCCGGGATCCCATCCAGGCCCATCGCAGGCGCCTCGTTTCGCACGGCGAGGCGAGGCCCGATAGATTTCGCCCGGTCATGGGCTCACTCATCAAGAAGCGCCGCAAGCGCATGCGCAAGAAGAAGCACAAGAAGATGCTGAAGCGCACGCGCTTCCAGCGCCGCGCCGCGGGCAAGTAGCTCCGAGCCGGCCCCTAGGCTGGCCGTCCGATGCCCTCTGCGCCTGCCACCGTCGTCCTGCGCGCCCCGGCCAAGCTGACGGTCAGCCTGCGCATCACCGGCGTTCGGGCCGATGGCTACCACCTGATCGACGCCGAGATGGTCTCGCTCGACCTGGCCGACACCCTCGAGCTCGAGGTGGACGACCCGCCGACGGGCTCCGTGGGGGGGTCGCAGGGCGCGCCCGGCGGAGCGTCGAGCGTCACCATGGTCGACAGCCTCACGGGGGCGGCCATCGTGGCTGACCCGGACGAGGCCCCGAACCTGGTGAGCCGGGCCCTGACCCTGGCCGGGCGCTCGGCGACGGTGCAGGTGATCAAGCGCATCCCGCCCGGGGCCGGACTGGGCGGTGGGTCGTCGGACGCCGCGGCCGTACTGGCCTGGGCCGGCATCTACGATCCGGCGCGTGCCCAGTTGCTGGGCGCGGACGTGCCCTTCTGCCTACGGGGCGGGCGGGCCCGGGTACGGGGGATCGGCGAAGTGGTCGAGCCGCTCGCCTTCCAGGAGCAGTCCTTCACCCTGCTCACCCCGCCGTTCGGGTGCTCGACCCCGGCGGTGTACCGACGATGGGACGAGCTGGGTGGGCCACGGGTGGCCGGCAACGGCCCGGTCAACGACCTGGAGGCCGCGGCGCGTTCGCTCGAACCCCGGCTCGATGAGTGGTGCGACCGCCTGGCCGCGGCCACGGGACGGGCGCCCAGGTTGGCCGGAAGCGGCTCCACCTGGTTCGTGGAAGGCGCCCACCCCGGCCAGGGTCGCATCGTGGCCCACACCGAACCCGCCCGGGACCGGCCGGCGTCCGGGTTCAGTTCGGACGGCGATTGACGACGTCGGCCAACCGTCCCCAGGCCTCGATGTCGAGCTCCTCGGGGCGAGCGTCGGGACGGACCCCGGCCGCCTCGAAGCCCTCGGCGTCGACCAGGCCGGCCAACGAGCGGCGCAGCATCTTGCGGCGCTGGCCGAACCCGGTGCGCACCAGGGCGAAGAGCTGATCCGGGTCGCTGTCCACCACCGGGTGGGCCCGGCGCTGGATGTGCACCAACACCGACTCCACCCGGGGCTGGGGAAGGAACACCGTGGGCGGCACCCGCCCGACCAGTCGGGCGGTGGCCCAGTAGGCCACCTTCACCGACGGGATCCCATAGGCGGGCTCGCCGGCCGCCGCGGCCAGCCGCTCTCCCACCTCCCGCTGGACCATGACCAGCATCCGGTCGATGGCCGCCACGCCGTCGAGCAGGTCGCAGACCAGCGGGGTGGCCACGTTGTAGGGCAGGTTGGCCACCAGGGACCAGACCGGGGCGGAGGCCAGCACCTGGCTCCAGTCCAGCCGCAAGGCGTCACCCTCGACCACCTGCACGCCTTCGGGCTCGACGATCCGTCGCAGCACGGGCAGGACGTGGCGATCGATCTCCACCGTCACCACGGTGGACCCCGTGGCCGCCAGGGCCAGGGTGAGGGCGCCCAGGCCGCCACCGATCTCCACCACGTGGTCGTCGGGGCCCACCTCGGCCAGCCGGACCACCCGATCCACCGTGTTGGGGTCGACCACGAAGTTCTGGCCCAGCGCCCGGCTGGGGGCCAGACCGTTGGCCTCGAGCAGCTCCACCACCTGGGTCCGGGTCAACCTCACGCGGTCAGCTTGCCCGACCCGATGATGGCCCGGGGCGACGGTTCAGCCGCAGGCGCCACCCCAGGGCGCGAGCCCCTGCCACTGATAGAGGCTGAGGGCCACCGCGTCCTGATCGGCGGGCGCCACCAGGTTCGGCAGGTGGCCGGCCAGATCGGCCCGACCGGCGTGGCGGGCGGCCGAGTCCCAGCTCGGCTGGCTGAACTGGTAGGCGCCGCGGTAGATGCCGTTGGCCGACACCGCCCCGTAGTTGCCGCCCGACTCGCGCTGGCGGATGCAGGCCAGCACCGCGGCGGCCGACGGAGGAACGGCCACGGTGGTCGGAGGCGCCGTCACCGGCGGCACGGTGGTGGCCACCGGGCGGACGGTGGTGGGTGTGGCCGCCACCGCGCGATGGGCCACCGTCGAGGAGGTGGCGGCCGCGGCGAGCAGCGATGCCTGCTGGCTGGCCAGGCTGGCCGCGGTGACCGCTGCGCTGGTGGTCGGCGCCGCGGTGGTGGCAGGAGCCTCGGTGGTGGCCGTGGTGGTGGTCGAGCGACGGGTCGTGGCGGCCCGGTGCGAGCCGACGGAGGCCGCGGTCTGCACCCCCACGCTGTGGGGCATCGTGGTCGAGGTGAGCACGACCGCCAGCACGACCACCAGGGCCGAGACCAACAGCACGGCACTACCCACTCTGCGGCGGGACGCCGCGAGCTCGTCCACGGCATCCTCCCTCTCGAGCCCAGGACCGGTGACGGCAACAACCTAGGAAGGGCGTAACACGATCGCAACTTCCGTAACGAGAACGCGATGAGAATGGCCGACAAAAGGGCCCCTGACCTGCCGCCGGTTGACGAGTAGGACATCGGTCACATCACGGCCGCTGCGGCCGGTCACGACTCAGGGGAGTCGGTAGAGCCGCTCGGCGTTGGCCCAACTCGACTCGGCCACCACCTCGGTGTCCACCGCCATGGCGGCGGCCACCGCGGCACCGACCAGGGGGACCAGCGCGGGTCGGTTGGGTTGGCCGCGGTGGGGCACCGGGGCCAGGTAGGGCGAGTCGGTCTCGACCAGCACGCGGTCAAGCGGGCAGATGGCCGCGGCCTGGCGGACGTCGTCGGCGGTCTTGAAGGTGACGATGCCGCTGAAGGACACGTGCATCCCGAGGTCGAGCCCCCGCCGGGCCTCGCCGGGACCGCCGGTGAAGCAGTGCAGCACCGTCCGGGCCGGCACCCCTTCGGCGGCCAGGATGTCGAACGTGTCGGCCCACGCCTCGCGGGTGTGGATGACCAGGGCCAGATCGTGGGCGTGCGCCATGGCCACCTGCGCCGCGAACGCGGCTCGCTGGGCGGCGCGGGGTGAGTGGTCGTAGTGGTAGTCGAGGCCGCACTCCCCCACCGCCACCACCTCGGGCTCGCCCAACAGCGCCTCGAGTCCCTCGAGCCCGCGGGCCGCGTCGTGCGGATGGATCCCGGCGGTGGCCCACACCTCGCCATGGCGACGAGCCACGGCGATGGCCTGCCGGGAGTGATCCACGTCGGTGCCCACGGTGATCAGCCGGGTCACGCCGGCGTCGCGGGCCGCGTCGACCACCGGGCCTGCGTCCGGGCCGCCCGGCAGGTGGCAGTGGTTGTCGGTCCAGCGCATCGTCAGGCCGTCAGGTCGTCGGGTCGTCAGGACCCGGTGTCGAGGCGCGGGAAGAGCGGGGCACCCTTCTCGACGGTCAGGCCGCCGGGATACCCGCCCCACGACGCGGCCTCGGGCAGCCGCTGGTCGGCCGGCGAGCCCGCCATGCCGAGCCGACGCCAGAGCTCGGCGCAGCTACGTGGGATGGCCGGGGTGGCCAGGACGGCCACGATGCGCAGGGCCTCCAGGGCGTCGCCCAGCACCCCGTCGAGCTCGGGACCGGGGTCGGCCTTCCAGGGCTCGTTGGCCTCCAGGTGGGCGTTGGTCTCGCGCAGCAGCCGCCAGGTGGCTTCCAGCGCCACGGATGGGGCCACCGACTCCCAGGCCGCAGCCGCCTCGGCATAGACCTCGGCCGCCACCGCCGCGAGCGGACTGTCAGGGCGGGGCGCCGGCCCGATTCCGTCGCACTTCTTGGCGACCACGGTGGCCGTGCGCGACAGCAGGTTGCCCAGGTTGTTGGCCAGGTCCGCGTTGTAGCGCGCCACCATGCCCTCGTAGGAGAACTCGCCGTCGGGGCCGAAGGGCACGTCGTGCAGGAAGTGATGGCGGAAGCCGTCCACGCCGAAGTCGGCCACCAGCTCCGCCGGGTAGATCTGGCCCAGACCGGACTTGCTCATCTTGGCCCCACCCACCAACAAGAAGCCGTGCACGTTCACGTGCGCCGGCGGCTCGAGCCCGGCCGCCATCAACATGGCGGGCCAGTACACGCAGTGGAAGCGCAGGATGTCCTTGCCGATGAGGTGGTGCACGGCCGGCCACCACTGCTCGAAGCGCTGCGGATCTCGGCCGTAGCCCACTGCGGTGGCGTAGTTGATGAGCGCGTCGTACCAGACGTAGAAGACGTGGGCCGGATCCCAGGGAACGGTCACTCCCCAGTCGATGGACACCCGCGAGATGGAGATGTCAGCCAGGCCCTGGCGGATGATGCCGAGGGCCTCGTTGCGCCTGCCCTCCGGGGCCACGGCATCGGGGTGGGCCTCGTACCAGTCGAGCAGCGGCTGGGCGAACGACGAGAGGCGGAAGAACCAGTTCTCCTCCTCGAGCTGCTCGACGGGGCGGAGATGGATGGGGCAGTTGATGCCGTCGACCAGCTCGGACTCGGTGTAGTAGGCCTCACACGACACGCAGTACAGGCCGCGATAGGTGTCCTGGTAGATGTGGCCGTTGTCGTAGGCGGCCTGCAGCAGGCTCCGCACCGCTTGGGCGTGGCGGTCCTCGGTGGTGCGAATGAAGTCGTCGTAGCTGATGTCGAGCAACTCCCAGGCCTCGCGGAAGCGGGCGCTGGTGCGGTCGGCCTGCTCGATGGCGGTGAGCCCCGCCGCCTCGGCCGAGCGAAGCACCTTGAGACCGTGCTCGTCGGTTCCGGTCAGGAAGAAGGTCTCGTCCCCCAGCAGGCGGTGCCAGCGGGCCAGCGCGTCGGCAGTGACCGTCGTGTAGGCGTGGCCGATGTGGGGCACGTCGTTGACGTAGTAGATCGGCGTGGTCACGTAGAAGCGGGCGGTCACCCGCTAGAGGTTACGGGTCCGCGCCCCGAGCCGCGAACGAGTTGGGGCCGAGCGCACACTACGAACCGATGAAGAAGCGGTGGATGAGGTCCGCCGCCGGCGCGGCAGGGGTAACAAGGAAACCATGACGGCACCGTTGTCCCCCAACACCTCCCCCGAGGCCCAGGACCATGCTGGCGCCCCGCCGGAGCCACCCGCCACGGACCGGGCCCACGGGACGGTCCGACTGATCCCATTGGCCGACGCCGAGTCGAGGATCGCCGGTCAGGCGACCCTGCGCCGAAGTCCCGAACTCGAGCTTCGCCAGGCGCACGACCGCCTCAATCAGGCCCGTGAGACGGTGGCGGTTGCCTCGTCGGCGCTGGAGCAGGCGACCGAGACGGCCTCGGCGGCTCACGACCACGCGGACCACACGCGGGTGGCCTACGAGCGGGCCCGCATGGACTCGCGGCGCGCGGAACTGATGTTGCGCAAGGAGCAGCGTCGCGCCGACGACGCCAAGCTGGCCCTACGTCAGGCCTACGAGCTCGTGGCGCACCTGGAGGGGATGCGGGGCGCGCCCGTCATCGATCTCACCGCCTGAACGGCTCACGACGTGCGGGCTACGGGACCATCGAGCGAGTCGACGTCGAGCAAGCTGGGGACGAGGCCGCCCGACTGGCCACCATCGGCCACCCGCAGCGACCGCACGACCGGGCTCTCATCGTCGCTGCGGCGCGTCCGCAGGTCTTCGACCTGGTCGAGTCGGCGTTGCAAGGCCCGCCGTCGGGTGCCCGCCAGATCGTCGTAGGCCCGCTGGGTGGTCTCGAAACTGCGACCCAGCTTGTCGACCTGGTCGGAGAACTTCTCCCACTCCTTGGTGAAGCCGCCCAGGCAGGTGAGGATCTCGTCGCTGGTGCGCTCGAGGCGGTAGGCATCCATCGACTGGCGGATGACGGCGAGCACCGCGAAGAGCGTGAAGGGCGAACAGAGCACCACCCGCTGCCCGAGCGCGAAGTCGATCATGTCGGGGTCGTGCTCGTGGATGTAGGAGTACACGCTCTCGTTGGGGATGAAGGCCAGCACGTACTCGACGGTGGTCTCGGGGTCGATGTAGTTGCGGGAGGTGAGCTCCTTGACCCGTTGGCGCACATCCTTCAGGAAGGCGGTGGCGGCGGCTCGACCCTCGGCCTCACTCGGTGCCTCGATGGCCCGCACGTAGTTGTCGATGGGGAACTTGACGTCCATGTGCAGCACCCGCTCCTGGGGGAGCAGGAAGGTCACGTCGGGGATGCCGCCTCCGGCCACGCCGGTCTGGCGCCGGTAGTTGACGCCTTCGGTCAGCCCGGCCAGGCGCAACACGTCGTCGGCCATGCGCTCGCCCCACTGGCCCCGGGCCTTGGGACTGGCCAGGGCCTGGCGCAGGTTCTGCGTGGTGGCCGCCAACTCGCTCGTCTGGCGGGTGGTCTCGCCCAGCTTGGCCCGCAGGTCGCTCTGCTGGGAGGCCTGCTCGGTCTGGAGCTGGGCCACCAGCCGACTGACACGGGTGAGCTCGTCGGTGACGCCGGCCGACAGGCTGGAGATCTTCTGCTCGATGACCTGGTTGCGGAGGTCGAGCTGCTGGTCGGCCACCTGGGCCTGGGCCCCCAGCTTGTCGGTGGCCATGCTCAGGACCAGGTCGACGGTCTGTTGGGTGGCGGCCTGCTGGTCGACCGCGAAGGCCTGCCGCGCCGCGTCGATGGTGGCCTGGCGGTCGGCGGCCAGGCCCTGGCGGGCCGCCTCGACGGCGGCCCGCTCGGCCTCGAGCTGCGCCTGGCGGGCGCGACCGGAGACCACGACCATCGCCAGACCGACCGCCAGGGCCAGCACCAAGAGCACCAACACGCCCACCGACACCATGAGGATTCCCATGTCAACGACCCTACGCACGGGGTGTGACAGGGAAGCGGATGCCTTTGCGGAGAAGGGATCGGCTGCCGGCTGGGTGGGGCCGGTCGGGTGGACGGGTCGGGCGGGTCAGGCGCGGGTGGCCAGGTCGTAGACCCGGCGTCGGGCCACCCCGAAGCGGCCGGCGACCAGCGTCACCGAATCCCGGGTCGAGCGGCCCCCGGCCACTTCGCGGGCCACCGCCGCGGCCAACTCCTCGTCTGTCACCTCGGCGGGAGGCGGAGCGCCGGCCACCACCAGCACGTACTCCCCCCGGGGCGCCACCTCGGCGCATCGTTCAACGGCCTGGCCCAGCCCCCCTCGCCACACCTGCTCGTGCAACTTGGTGAGCTCCCGAGCCACCACCACGCCACGATCGGCACCCAAGGTGTCGGCCAGGTCGGCCAGCGTGCGGGCCAGGCGGTGGGGTGCCTCGTACAGCACGATGGTGCGCCGCTCGGCCGCGAGCTCCACCAGGCGCTGGGCGCGTCCCGATCCGGTCCGGGGCAGGAACCCCTCGAACACCCACCGACCGGTCGGCAGTCCGCTGCCCACCAGCGCGGTGATGCCGGCCGATGGACCCGGGACCACCTCGACTGCGTAGCCCGCCCCAGCTGCGGCCCGCACGAGGCGCTCGCCGGGATCGGACACACCGGGCATGCCCGCGTCGGTCACCACCGCCACCCGCTCGCCCCGCTCCAGACGGGCCAGCACGTCGGCGACAGCCGCGGCCTCGGTGTGGTCGTTGACCACCAGCAGCCGGGGCGCCCGGATCCCCAGATGGGACAACAGCCGCCCGGTGCGCCGCGTGTCCTCGCACGCCACCGCGTCGGCCCGGGCCAGCTCCCGCCCGGCGCGGGGCGACAGGTCGTCCAGGTTGCCGATGGGTGTGGCTACCAGCACCAGGGCTCCGGTCACTGGGAGCCCTTGATCTCGAGCTGGTCGCCCACCGATACCCCCCACCGCGAGAACGCACCGGCTTCGGCCTCGATGACCGAGCGGGCCTTGATCACCGGCACCCCGACCCGGTTGGGTTGCATGGTCGACGATCCGCAGCACGACCAGGTCGCGGTCCACGTAGGCGACGTCGATGGCGAAGCGCATCCGGACCGTGTGGACCGAACGGGCCGGGTCGAGCAGCAGTGCGCCGTCGATGCCGTCGCGCCCGAGCAGGCCCTTCATGCGTCCCGGGGCGGTCGCCGCCACCTCCAGGGTGGCCAGCACCTTGCCGTCATGGACCAGCCAGGGCACCAGTGCCTCCACAACACGATCGCTGGGCGGGAGCCCTGAACCTACCGCCAGACGCGCTCACCGGTGCTGGCACGGACCTCACCGGTGCTGGCTGGGGTCGGCAGGTCGAACGGCGGGCTCAGACGTTGAAACGGAACTCCATGACGTCGCCGTCGGCCACCTCGTAGTCCTTGCCCTCGATGCGCAGTTTGCCCACGTCGCGGGCCTTGCTCCACGAGCCGATCTCGAGCAGGTCGTCCCAGTGGATGACCTCGGCCTTGATGAACCCCCGCTCGAAGTCGGTGTGGATCACCCCGGCGCACTGCGGGGCCCGCCAGCCCGACTTGAAGGTCCAGGCCCGCGACTCCTGTTCACCGGTGGTCAGGAAGGTGCGCAGTCCCAGCAGGTGGTAGGCGGTCTGCAGGAACCGGGGCAGGGCGCCCTGGCCCAGGCCGAGGGCCTCGAGCATCTCGGCCCGCTCGTCGGCGTCGACCTGAGCAGCTTCCGCCTCGAGCTGCACGCACATCCCGATGACCTCGCCTCGACCGCTCGAACTCGGCCACCACCGGGGCCACGATCTCGTCGGTGCGCTCCAGGTCGTCCTCGCTGATGTTGACCACGGCCAACACCGGCTTGTTGGTCAGCAGGAAGTAGGGACGCAGCAGGCTCCGGTCGTCGGCGTCGAGGTCGCTGCGGTAGAGCGGCGTGCCTTCGGCCAGGTGCTCGTACGCCCGACCCAGGGCGGCCACCTCGTCGGCCAGGCTGCGGTCCTGCTTGGCCGCCTTGCGCCGCTTGTCGATCTGGGCCTCGACCGTGGCCAAGTCGGCCAGGGCCAGCTCGGTCTCCACGATGCGCAGGTGCTCGAGCGGGTCCGACGGTCCGGGCACGTCGTCATCGGCGAAGGCGCGCAGCACGAAGGTGATGGCATCGGCCTCACGGATGTTGGCCAGGAACTTGTTGCCGAGGCCCTCACCCGTGCTGGCTCCTTCGACCAGCCCGCCGATGTCGACGAACTGCACCGTGGCCGGCACCACCTTGCGCGACGCGCTCATCTCGGCCAGCTGATCGAGACGGTCGTCGGGCACCTTGGCCATGCCCACGTTGGGGTCCTTGGTGGCGAAGGCGTAGGGCGCGGCCAGCGCCGAGGCACCGGACAGGGCGTTGTACAGCGAAGACTTGCCGGCATTGGGGAGCCCGACGAACCCGAAGCGTTCCACCGGTTCAGGGTATTGCCTGGCCAAAGGCGCGGACGCGGCGGAGCAGGGCGGGGCTGCTCGCAAGGATGACACCCGGATGGCGAAGGGACCCGTCGGGAGGCGTGCCGACCAGAAGGCCAGCCAGGTCGGGGGCCTGGCGACGAGAGGGCCAATACAGTCGATGAAGTGACTCCACTCGAAGCCCTCGACCGCGTCGTCTACCTCATGGACCGCTCGCTGGCTCCCGCCGAGAAGGTGCGGGCCTTCGCCAAGGCCGCCCAGGTGGTGGCCGGGCTGGCGCCCGGTGAGCTCGAGGAGCGGGTGGCGACCGGGACGCTGACCGACCTGGCCGGCATCGGCAAGTCCACCGCGGCGGTGATCACCCAGGCCCTGGCCGGGCGGGTGCCCGATCGCGTGGCCGAGCTGGAGGCCACCACCCAGGTGCCACTCAGCCAGACCGGGATCCGCTACCGCGAGGCTCTCCGGGGCGACTGCCACGCCCACAGCCTGTGGTCGGACGGAGGCGCCACCGTGGAGAAGATGGCCCGCACCGCCATGGAGCTGGGCCACGAGTACCTGGTGATGACCGACCACTCGCCGCGGCTCACGGTGGCCCACGGCCTCACCCCGGCGCGCCTGCGCGAGCAACTGACCGAGATCCAGATCCTCAACATGCGCCTGACCCCGTTCCGCATCCTGACCGGCATCGAGGTGGACATCCTGGAGGACGGCTCGCTCGACCAGGACGAGGAGCTGCTGGCTGAGCTGGACGTGGTGGTGGCCAGCGCCCACTCGAAGCTGCGCATGGACCGTGAAGCCATGACCAGGCGCCTGGTGCTGGCCGCGGCCAGCCCCCACGTCGACATCCTGGGCCACTGCACCGGGCGCAAGCTGCGCTCCACCGTGGCCCAGGTGGGCAGCGATCCCGAGCTGGTCCGGCCCGAATCCGCCTTCGACCCCGACCTGGTGTTCGCCGCCTGCGCCCGGTTCGACACGGCGGTGGAGATCAACTGCCGCCCCGAGCGCCAGGATCCGCCGCACCGGCTGCTGGAGGCGGCCCTGGAGTGGGAGTGCAAGGTGAGCATCGACACCGACGCCCACGCCCCGGGCCAGCTCGAATGGCAGCCTCTGGGGTGCGACAAGGCGGCCCGCCACGAGATCCCCTCGACGAGATCGTGAACACCTGGCCGGCCGACCGGCTCGTCGAGTGGGCCGGCTCGCACCCGACCGAGTAGGCCGACGCCCCCGGGTCAGGCCGGCGGCCGGACCATCCCCTGCCCCTGGCCCGACGCCATGACCACGACCTGATCGATGCCCGCCGGTGGGTCGGCCACGGCCAGGTACCACCCGCCGACGGTGGCGGTGTCGACCGCCAGCTCGGGCGCCGAGGCCGACGGCGCCCGCTGCACGGTGACCGGGGCGCGCCGCTCCCGCCACCTGCCAGGCCGTGCCCGAGAGCACCGAGAGCGCCACCGGACCGCCCGAGGTCGGGGCGGGAGCCGAGCAGGTCCAGCCCGACCCCTTGGGCGCCATGCACACGGCCGCCAGCACGTCGTCCGCGTGGATCTCGACCACGTCGTGGGCCGTGCTGGTGATGCCGACCAGCGGCAGTTGGTCCCGGACCGCGGCCGCCGCCTCCGCGACCAGGACGTGGTAGCCGGCCTGGTCGAGATCCCGCAGCCCTCGGGCCACCTCTTGCAGCTGCGCCTGCGTGAGCTGGGTTGCGTCGGCATCCAGCCAGGCGGACCGGCCGTCGGGCCAGGCCCGCGACAGGGTGCCGAAAGCGGGGTCGTAGGACTCCGCCGAGCCGTCGGACCGGCGTGACCCGTGGAACCAGGTCTCCAGGTAGTCGGCGGTGGGCCCGCCCGAGCCGCTGGCCGCGGTGGTGCGCACCGTGAGCTGGAGACCCTGACCGGGCGAGCGGGATCCGACCGCGTCGGCGTAGTCCAACTCGACCTGGGTCACGTCCTGAGCTGTCGCGCCGCCCGTCTGGCCCAGCCGGACCAGCGAGCCACCCGAAGCGGCGGAGAAGCCGAGCAGGTGGTCGGTCGGGTCGGTCCAGTGCAGGGTGGCCAGCCGCGACTCGGCCTGGGCCGTGGTCATGCCCGAGTACGACGCCTGCACGAAGCTCCCCTCGTTCCAGCTCAACGTGCTGGTGGAGGACGCGAAGTCCTTGGCCGGGTCAACCACCCCCGGCTGACCCCGGACGGTGGTGGGCTGGCCGTCGGGCACGCTCCCCTCCACGGCCTGGATCGTGATCAGCAGCTCGGGTGTGCCCTCGGCCGTGCCGAACAGCTGGGTCTCGAGCGAGACCGGTGCCGACGAACGGGTGGCCGCCACGCTGAGCAGGTTGAGGCTGTCGGGCAGCGAGCTGGGGTACTGGCCCAGCACCGGGCCGCCCGGTCGGGCGACGGTGGTGGGGCCGACCTCGGTCTCGGTGGGCCGAGGGTGGTCGGCGCGGACACCCCACAGGGCCACCAGCAGGCAGATGGAGGCAGCCACCGCCAGCGCCACCAGCACCCGGTGCCGGGGCCGGCCACGCCCCTCGGCCGGGTCCAGCTCCAACAGGTCCTCGACGGCCGCCGACGGGGTGAACGCCCGGTCGTCGACTGCCAGGCCGTCCGCCCTGGCTCGCAGCGCGTGAGCCAGGCGGGCCTCGAGGGTGTCGGTGGGGCTCATCGCTCCAGCTCCTTGCGCAGGTCGGCCAGGGCGCGGCGCACCCGGCTGCGGACGGTGCCGGCCGAACACCCCACCAGGGTGCCGATCTCGGCGTGATCGAGGTCCTCGTAGAAGCGCAGGACCAGCACGGCCCGACGTTCCGGGCGAAGACGCCCCAGGGCATCCCACAGCTCGTCCCGCTCGGGTTGGACCACCGGCGGAGCCGGTCCCACCAGGCCCAGCCGCTGGCCCTCCATCCGCTGGCGGTCCTGCCAGCGCAGGGCCAACCGGACCACCGCGGTGCGCAACCAGGCCCGGTGGTTGTCCACCTGGTCGAGGTGACCCAGCAGGGCGGTGAAGGCCTCCTGGGCCAGCTCCTCGGCCACCGCCGCCGAGCCCACCATCAGGTACCCCAGGCGCACCACGAAGGGGCGTTCGGCCTGGTAGACGGCCTCGAAGGTCTGACCGGCCCGCTCCGGCCGACCCCCCTCGTGCTCCACGGGCTCCACCGCCCTCAACGGTTCCACGACCTGCATGAGACACCACGGGCGTCGGACGTGCCCGCCGCACGCGATTCGTGCCGACTTCCGTGACGGGGCGCCCAGCCGATAGCGTGGTCTCCTTATGTCGAAGAAGACCGCCAAGCGCAAGACCAACGCCCGCCGCAAGAAGGCGAACCACGGCCGCAAGCCCAACGCGGGTCGGGGCTGACCTCGAACACACTGGGACCGCCGCCGCCCACCCGGCGCGGCGAGACCGTCGAGGTGATCCACGGCATCCGGGTCGCTGACCCGTTCCGCTGGCTGGAGGATGGCGACGACCCCGAGACCCAGGCCTGGGTCGAGGCGCAGAACGCCCACACCCGGGCCTACCTGGACGACCGCCCGGGTAGACCGGGCCGAGCTGCACCGGCGCCTGAGCGCCCTGCTGAGGGCTGGCTCGTCGGTGGGTTGCGCGGTGGCCGGTGACCGGGTGTTCTCGCTCGACCGATGGGGCCACCACGACCAGGCCGTGCTGGTCGTTCGTCCCGCCACCCGGCCCGGGCTGGCCCGCACGGTGGTCGACCCCATCCTGGTGACCGGCGATCCCACCGCGGCCATCGACTGGTACCACCCTTCTCCGGACGGGTCCCGCTGGCCTACGGCCTGTCCACCAACGGCGACGAGCGCTCCACCCTGCACATCCTCGACGTGGCCACGGGCGCCCGCCACCCCGACACCATCCCCAACACCCGGGCCGCGTCGGTGGCCTGGGCCCCCGACGGCTCAGGGTTCGCCTACACCCGCTATCCGCTGCCCGGCGAGGTGCCCGACGACGAGCTCGACTACTGGCGCAAGGTCTTCTGGCACCGCCTGGGCGATGCCGTCGACCGGGACGAGGTGGTGTGGGACGACCTGCCCGACAAGACGGCGTGGCCCAACGTGTCGCTGTCGCGGGACGGCCGTTGGCTGCTGGTGCACACCTCGCTGGGGTGGTCGAGGGTGGACGTCCACCTGATCGACCGGCGCACCGGGGCACGCACGGCCATGATCGAGGGCCTGGACGCCGTCTCGTCGTTCGAGGTGGTGGGCGACGAGGTCATCGGCGTCACCACCCTCGACGCCGACCGGGGCCGGGTGGTGTCGGCGCCCACGGTGGCGGCCTGGCACGACAACTGGTGCACGCTGGTGCCCGAGGGCGCCGCGGTGATCGAGGCGGCGGTGGCCACCTCGCGGTCGCTGCTGGTGCTGCGCTCGCGGGCCGCGGTGGCCGAGCTGGACCGCTACGACCACGACGGCACCGACCACCGCACCGTCGCGCTGCCCGAGATCGGCTCGCTCACCGGTCTCAGCGCCACCCCGACCACGACCTGGCCTTCCTGTCGTTCACCTCCTTCGCCCGCCCTCCGACCCTCTACCGGTGGCGAGCCGCCGGCCCGACCGGGCCGGGACCGGTCCGGAACGGTGCTGACGAGCTCAGCGACTGGAGCCGGCTGGCCGACCGGACCGGACGCCGAGCGGCGAGGGACATCGACGGTCCCCGGGGCGAGTACGTGGTCGAGCAGGTGCGCTACCCGTCGAGTCGACGGCACGCGATCCCCATGTTCCTGATCCGGGCGGCGTCCACCCAGCCCGGTCCCGACACCCGATGCGTGCTCACGGGCTACGGGGGCTTCTCGGTCACCATGGGACCGGCCTACAGCGCGGCCATCGTGTCGGTGTGCGACGACGGCGGGCTCTACGCGGTGGCCAACATCCGCGGCGGCGCCGAGGAGGGCGAGGCCTGGCACCGGGCCGGCATGCGCGAGCACAAGCAACGCAGCTTCGACGACTTCATCGCCGCCGCCGACTGGCTGGTGGAGACCGGTCGCACGTCGCGGGGCCGACTGGCCATCCGGGGCGGCAGCAACGGTGGCCTGCTCATGGGGGCGGTCATCACCCAACGTCCCGACCTGTGCCGGGCGGCCCAGATCGCGGTGCCCCTGCTCGACATGGTGCGCTACCACCGCTTCCTCATCGCCGAGCTGTGGATCCCCGAGTACGGCAACCCCGAGGTGGCCCAGGAGTTCGCCTGGCTCTACGCCTACTCCCCCTACCACCACGTGCGCGGACGGCACCTGCTACCCGGCGGTGCTGCTGACCACGGCCGCCGACGACTCCCGGGTCGACCCGATGCACGCTCGCAAGATGGCGGCCCGGCTCCAGGCGGCCACGCCGTGCGGGGACACGCCATCCCGTCCTGCTGCGCCAGGAGTCGAGCGCCGGCCACGGCCAGGGCAAGCCCGTGACCCGCCAGGCCGACGAGCTGGCCGACGTGCTCGTCCTTCCTGTGGTGGCAGCTGGACGGACAGCCACCGGAGCCACCAGAGCCACCGTCTGGCTAGGGTGGGCGGCCATGCCGCAGCCAGCCCTCCAAGGACCTGGTCGTCGTCGACAACCCCCACCCGGGGCGCGACTACCAGGTCGAGTTCGCCTCGCCCGAGCTCACGTGCATCTGCCCGATGACGGGCCAGCCCGACTTCGCCACCGTCACCATCACCTTCGTCCCCGACCTGCACCTGGTGGAGCTCAAGTCGCTCAAGCTCTACCTGTGGACCTTCCGGGACGTCGGGGTGTTCCACGAGGACATCACCAACCGCATCCTCGACGACCTGGTGGCGGCCATCGCCCCGAGGCGCATGACCGTGCACACCCGCTGGAACGTGCGGGGCGGCATCACCGCCCAGGTCAGCGCCAGCCATCCCTGATCGGGTCCAGGTCGGTGTCGGACACGTCGCGCCTCAGATGGCGCCGGGCACATGGAGCGGCACCACCGTCCGCTCCTTGATGTCGGTGGGTGGGATGTCGTTGGGCCCGGGCTGGGACTTCGAGGCGGACAAGTTGACGTACTCGCCCAGGTCGCGCAACACGATCCACGACAGCCAGGTGCCGCCGATGTCGCTCATGTGGATGTTGTCCTTCTGTCGCAGCCCCGACGGCTGGCCGCCCGCAGACGGCAGGTAGTGCTGGAACTGCAGGTTGGTGTCGGAGAAGTAGACCCACGTGTCCACGTAGTGCACCCAGGGCCGGGTCCGGGCTTCCATCCAGTCGATGTGGCTGATCAGGTCCATGCCGTGGGTGCCGGTGGTGGGGCCCATGGGCGGCGGACCGGTCCACATCACGATGCGGTCGTTGGTCGGACTCTTGAGCAGGTCCATGACCGCGCCCACCCGCCGGGCGTACTCGTCCTGCCAGGGTTGGCTGAAGGCAGTGAGGATGGTGCCGTCGGCCAGCTGGATGTTCTGGCCGTCGTTGGCACCGAACATGATCACGACCACGTCGGGGTCGACCCTGGGCAGCACGTCCTGGGCCAGGTGCAGCGGCCAGTTGAAGTAGGTCGGGACGCACAGACCGGTCCCCAGGTGGTAGTCGAGCGTGCTCTGGAACACGCCCGTGAGACCTGTCACCCGCAGCAGCTGTGTGCCGAAGGTCTCGGTCACCGAATCGCCGCCCACCCACAGCTTGAGGGGGTGGGTCGGGGTGGCTGCGTGCAGGTGAGGCACGTCGGACACCGGGACGGTCGCCTTGGTGCCGCGTGCCTTGGCGGCCCGAGCGACCTGGGCGGCCTGAGCGGCGCGCTGGCGGGCCAGCACCTGTTCGGGGGTCAGGTTGGAGCTGTGGCGTCCCATGGCGTCGTCGATGGCCGTCCGAGGAGCGGTGAGGCCCAGGGCGTCGGAGACGTCGGCCACCTTGCGGGCCACGTCGGTGCGCCACGCCGGGTTGTTGCGCTTGGCCTGGCTGTTGCGCAGGGTGGCATTGGCGTTGACCAGCATGGACACCACCAACGCGCCGGCCACCACCACGACCACCAGTCCGGCTGGCAGGGTGCCGGGCCGGGAGGTGCGGGCGTGGAACAGGCTGCGCAGGAAGGACAAGGGGACCTCGGGGCTAGAACTGGTAGTAGATGAACGGGGCGATGCCGGCCGGACCGAGCGCGTCGACCAGCACCAGCCCCACCCCCAGGGCGGCCAGCTGGAACGCCGGGGCCAGGTGCCCGAACGCCTCGGTCACCCGCTCGGGAACGCGGGGCGGCACGAACTGGGAGGCCAGCATGGCCACGATGGTGAACATGAGCAGCGGCGTGACCAGACTCGACGACCCGCCGCCGTGGAACAAGCGGCCCAGGACGGCCATGGCATCGGAGAAGTTCGGGGCCCGGAAGAACACCCACGCCAGGCACACCACTTGGAAGGTCACCAACCATTGCAACGCGTGCACCAGCCAGGTGGGTAGGCCCATCGGCTCCGGGCGGCGGGCCCATCGCGGCTTGATGACGCGCTCGGCCACCAGGGCGATGCCCTGGATGAAGCCCCAGATGACGAAGGTCCAGTTGGCGCCGTGCCACAGGCCGCCGATGACCATGGTCAACATGAGGTTGCGGTACACGAAGCCGTCGCTGCCGCGGTTGCCGCCCAGCGGGATGTAGAGGTAGTCGCGCAACCACCGCGACAGCGTCATGTGCCATCGTCGCCAGAAGTCCTGGAAGGACAGGGACCGGTAGGGGGCATCGAAGTTCTGCGGGAACCGGATGCCCAGGAGCAGGGCGATGCCGATGGCGATGTCGGTGTAGCCGGAGAAGTCCGCGTAGATCTGGATGGCGTAGGCCCAGATCCCCCACAGCACCGCCCAGCGGCTGTGCTGGGCCGGCAGGTTGAACACCGGGTCGGCCACGGTGGCCATGTAGCTGGAGATGACCACCTTCTTGAAGAGCCCACGGAAGATGAGCATGAAGGCTTCCGAGGACCGGACGTAACGGGGGTCGGGCTGGGAGTCGATCTGGGGGATGAACTCGCTGGCCCGCACGATGGGCCCGGCCACCAGATGGGCGAAGAAGGTCAGGTAGACGGCGAAGTCGAGCAGCGGTACCGGTCGGGTCCACACACCCCGGCCGATGTCGATGACGTAGCTGATGGCCTGGAAGGTGAAGAAGGAGATGCCGATGGGCAACACGATCGACAGGGTCGGATCACCCACGTGGAAGCCGAGAGCGTGGAGCCGCCCGGCCACGCTGTCCACGAAGAAGCCGGCGTACTTGAACCACCCGAGCACCCCCAGGTCGATCACCACCGCCGAAGCCACCAGTGTCCGGCTCCTGGCCGTCTTGGTGGCATCGGGACCCAGGGCGGTGTGCACAGCACGACCGAAGGCCCAGTTGACCACCACCGTCCCCAGCAGCAACGGCACCAGGCGCCAATCCCAGTAGCCGTAGAAGTAGATGCTGGAGGCCAGGATGAACAGCCGCCAGGCCACCGGATGGGGGCGCAAGAGCCAACTGCCCGAGAAGACGATCAGGAAGAAGATCGCGAAGTCGATGGTGGGGAACAGCATCGGCGAGCGGCCCTCCAGCCCCCTGCCAGGAGCCCCTCGGGTCCCGGCGTCGGCGCACGGTACCTGATCACATGCAGACGGGTCCCGCCCGAACGATGACGAACCGGTTGCGATTCACCCTGACCATGGGTGCTCGACGCGGGCCCGCCCCGGACCTCAGCGAGGATCCGATCCCAACCCGGCCAGCGGTCCCACCCGCAGGGCCGTGATCACCTCGTCGGCGCGCTCGCGTCCGCGTCGGCGGGCCGAGCGCGCCCCGTCGACGCCGGCGTCCACGGGTTCGACCACCTCGACGTAGGCCTTCAGCTTCGGTTCGGTGCCACTGGGCCTCAGGCACACGCGGGTTCCGTCCTCCAGTCCGAGGATCAGCGCGTCGGTCGGCACCTGACCCTCGTCGGGCACGGCCAGATCGCGCCATGACCGCGCCGCCGCCCCAGCGAGGGCCTGGGGCGGGTGGCGGCGGAGCCCGGCCATGGTGTCGGCCAAGCGGGCGCCGCCGGTCACCCCGTCGACCCGCCAGGACGTGGCCCGGGTGACGTGCTCGCCGAACCGCCGGCCGAGCCCATCGAGGCGGTCCCACACGGTGGCGCCCTCGGACCGGGCGGACTCGACCAGCTGCGCGAAGCACACCGCCGCGCTGATGCCGTCCTTGTCCCGCACGCCCGGGTCGACCGAATAGCCCAGCGCCTCCTCGTAGCCGAAGACGAACCGCAGCTCGGGGTGGTCGAGACCGGGCCGCACCACCCACTTGAAGCCGGTGGCCACCTCTGCGTAGTGGACACCGGCGGCCTCCGCCTGGCGGCTCAGCAACTGCGACGACACGTACGTCGTCACCACCAGCCGATCCGCCCCGTCGGTCATCGACAGGACGTGGTCGGCCAGCAGAGCGCCGACCTGGTCTCCGGTGAGCGCCACCCACCCCGATCCCTCGGGGTGGGCCACCATGACGGCCAGCCGGTCGGCGTCGGGATCGTTGGCCAGCACCAGGTCGGCCGAGCCCGCCCGAGCCACCGCCGCCACCCGATCCAAGGCACCGGGCTCCTCGGGGTTGGGGAACGGCAGGGTCGGGAAGTCGGGGTCGGGTTCGAACTGGTCGGCCACCACCTCCACCCGATCGAAGCCGGCGCGAGCCAGGGCAGCCAGGGCGGTGGCGCCGCCCACGCCGTGCATCGGGGTGTACGCGATGCGCAGGGCCGAGCCCGCCCCAGTGGCTGGACCAGGCCGGGCCGTGGCCCGCGTCACCGCCTGCACGTGGTCCAGGTAGGCCACGAGCACGTCCGGACCGAGCCACTCGATGCCAGGATCGCCCTCGGCCGCCAACTCGATGGGTCCCTCGGAGGCCACCTGATCGATGGCCGCCGCGATCTCCGTGTCGGTCGGCGGGATGATCTGGGCGCCGTCGCCCAGGTACACCTTGTACCCGTTGTCCCGACTCGGGTTGTGGCTGGCCGTGCACATCACGCCGGCGTCGGCCCGGAGGTGGCGCACGGCGAACGCCAGCGTCGGGGTCGGGCACGTCTGCGAGAACAGTCTGGGCGCCAAGCCGGCGGCGGCCAGCACCCGGGCGGTGTCGTGGGCAAAGCGGTCCGACAGGTGACGGGCGTCGTAGCCGATCACCACCGTGCGCCGTGGGCCCAACCACCGGCCCAGCCCAGCCGCGGCCTGGCGGACCACCAGGCGGTTCATCCGGAGGGGCCCGGCCCCGAGCTCGGCGCGCAGACCGGCGGTCCCGAAGTGCAGACGTCCGGCGAACCGCTCGGTCAGCTCCGCGCTCGCGGAGTCGTCGCCGGCCTGGGCGGCGGCGAGCAGCGCGTCGAGCTCGGCCCGGGTCGTCTCGTCCGGGTCCTGATCGCGCCACGCCCGGGCGCGCCCGAGCACGACGGCCAGATCCGAGGTCATGGCGCGCCAGTCTGCCCCAGGCCGGCGCCGGGCCCGGGCCGAGGCGGACCGGTCAGTTGGACTTGTGCAGGTGATATGCCGCCGATTGGCGGGCGACCGACGAGATCGCCGAGCTGACCAGATCGGTCACCACCGACATGGCCACCAGGTCCAACACGAAGTCGGTCGAGCCGCCGCCACCGCACAGCACGTTGATGGAGCCGTCCGTGGCGAACCCGGTGAACACGTTGTTGGCCAGCAGCTGGCCGGTGCCGAACCAGTTGATGCTGGAGTTGCCAGGCCAACCGACATCGGAGCTGAACACGGCGAGATAACCGGTGGACACCGTGCCCGTGACGGTGAGGTTGTAGAGATAGGCCAACTCGGTGGCGGGTGGGGGCGAGTTCGGGGTCAGCGTCGTGTAGAAGCCGCTGGTCAGTGGGCCATCGCCGTCTCGTGTGTCGTAGACCCGGATTGGGGTGATCGGGGTGTAGACCGGCACCGGCGTCGTGGTGGCCGAGGCCGGTTGGGCCAGCCCCACCGCGGCCGCGCCGGCGGCCGCGGTCATGACGCCACCACCCACCAGCAGGTCGCGCCGGCGAGGTCGCGAGGGGGACGAGTTGACAGCATGACCTTCCACGGTGGTGTGCCTCTCTGTCTGCGCCCCAGCGCGCGAAGACGACGACGGATGGTAGGGGGCGTCGAACCATAGCCCTCCGGGTCGGGGCGCACGTGGAAGGATCGGGGCGTGGACGACCCCACCCCCACACCGACGATCGACGAGATCTTCATCGGCGACGAACCGGAGGCCTGGGCCGCCGCCGGCTTCACCGTGGATCCCGACGGGGTGAGCCGGCTGGGACGAACCCGCCTGCGCCTGGTCGGGCGTGCCCAGGGCAGGCGCATCCTGAGCTGGTCGCTCCGGGATGCCGATGCGGCCGGCATCGAGGCGGGCGACCTGGACGGGCTGCCCACCCAGGTGAGCCGGGCGGAGCCGCCCGAGCCCGCCACCCATCCCCTCGGAGCCCGGTTGATCGACCACGTGGTGGTGGCCTCGCCCGACCGGGTCCGGTCCACCCGGGCCTTCGAGGAGGCGGGCTTCGTGGCCCGACGGGTGCGCCAGACCGACTCGTACGGGGCGCCCATGAGCCAGACGTTCTTCCGGGCCGGCGAGGTCATCATCGAGCTGGTCAGCCTCGAGGGAGGCGAGCCATCGGACCAGCCCTCCGGCTTCTTCGGCCTGGCCGTGACGGTCGAGGATCTCGACGCGGCCGCCGCTCGACTCGGCCCGGGGCTGGGCCAGATCAAGGCAGCGGTACAACCGGGCCGACGCATCGCCACGATGCGTCACCGGGACCTGGGGCTGAGCGTGGCCCTCGCGCTCATGAGCCCCGAACCGACCTGAGCCGCTCACCGCCCGGGCGGGCTGACCGACCCTGGCCACCCAGCCGGTAGCCTCAGCTCAGCATGCTCGATCACGTCTTCACCGATGCCATCGGCGCCCTGCGCGACGCCTTCGAGAGCGCCCTGCTCGAACGTCAGGCCTTCGAAGAGCGCTTCCAGGTGGACGTGATGCTCGGCGACACCACCTGGGAGACGAGCTACAGCCTCCCGGGTGAGGGCATGCCGCCCCGGGTCCAGGCCGACATCACCTTGAGCTGGCCCACCTGGGCACAGAGCTCCTATCGGTCCTGGTACATCGGCGAGCCGATCGACGAGCCTCCGCGCATCGAGATCGAGATCGTGCTTCGCGTCCAGCGGCTCAAGTCCAGCCCTGATCCGGCCCGGCTGGTCGAGGCCCTGCCCGAGCAGAGCCCGCTCATCGGCGCCCATCGCCTGGACCGGTCCGGCCCGACCATCGAGACGTTGTTCCTCGAGAGCCTCGACGACGCCGAATATGCCATCGAGGTGTCCTACGAGGGGTCCTACGACTTCGCTGAGGACACCCTCAAGGACGGGTCGATCCTCGACGATCACTTCTCGGCCATGGGGGGTTGGATCTCGTCGGTGCTGGTGAAGGTGGGCGACCTGACCTATGACTTCCTGCCGCCACTCGACCTGGACCAGAACTGACCGACCCCTCCCAGCACGTCTGCCCACCGAAACGGTGGTTCGATGTGCCCGGAACGGGTCAGGCACCGATGAGGTGCTGGCCGGCCCGACGCATCTCGTGGTCGAAGAAGGCGTCGTAGTCGTGGATCACGTTGTGGAGGTGGCCGAACAGCTCGAAGCTGATGGTCCCGAACAGCTGGGTCCAGGCGGCCAGCCCGCGGGCCAGCACCTCGTCCGACACGCCGGGTGCCGCCTCGCGGCGCAGAGCGGCCAGGTCTGAGCGAACGGATCGGGCCATGGCCGGGCCGCGCCGGGTCGGGTCGATCTGCCCGTCGGCCACACCGTCGATCACGATCTTGAGCAGCGCCAGAGCCGGTCGAGCGGCCGGACCGATGGTGTCGGGCGGCGCCGCGTAGCCCGGGACCGGGCTGCCGTAGATCAGGGCGTATTCGTTGGGATGGTCCAGCGCCCAGCTCCGCACAGCACCGGCAATGGCCAGCCAACGTTCGGTGACGGTGGGGCGCGATGCCTCCACCGCCTCCTCGGCCACCTGGCCCACGGCGTCGTACGCGTCGACGATCAGGGCGGTGAGCAGGTCGTCACGGCTGGGGAAGTAGCGGTACACCGCGGAGGAGACCATGCCCACCTCTCGAGCCACCGCCCGCAACGAAAGCGTCGCCGCCCCATCGGCGGCCAGCTGACGTCGAGCGGCGTCCTTGATCTCGGCCGTGAGCTCGGCCCGGACCCGGGCGCGGGCCCCCGCAGCAGTCGGGCGGGCCACGGTAGAGAAGGATGAGGAGGACATGCCTGTCATCATGCTCTCTACCCAGAGCAATGGCAAGAATCGAGAGCAGTGCTCTTGACAAGTAGGCAAAGCGGGCGCATGCTGCGATCAGTCAAGAGCGAGAGCAGTGCTCTCATAACTGGGAGATCCGATCATGGAGATCACGATGAGACAAGCCGTCGAGCACTACCGCCAGCCAGGTTGGTTCACCACCAACGTGTTCAACCGGGCGGTGGCCTTCATGACCCGCCGCGGCCTGAGCGTGTGGGGCTCGCGAGAGCTGCGGGTGCGAGGCCGCAAGACGGGTGAGTGGCGGACGACACCCGTGAACCTGCTGACCCTCGACGGGGTCGAGTACCTGGTCGCACCCCGGGGTGAGACGCAGTGGGTGCGCAACATCCGAGTGGCCGGCGGCGGCGAGCTGCGGGTGGGCCGCAAGATCCAGGCCTTCACCGTCACCGAGGTCACCGGCGACGCCAAGGTCGAGGTACTGCGCGCCTACCTGCACCGCTGGAAGATGGAGGTCGGGGTGTTCTTCGACGGCATCGAGCGCCGAGTCCTCGGACGAGGAGATCGCCGCCATCGCCCCCAAGCACCCCGTCTTCAGACTTGCCTAGCCCTCCGGTCGGCAAGCCTCCCTGCGGGCGCCTTCGACATCCGGGCGTCGCTCCACGAGCGCTGCGCTCCGCTCCGTCACCCAGACCGGTCGGCGACCCCTCGTTACAGACCTTCGCTGGGACTGGGCAGCAGGTCGTCGAAGGCGGGATCGCGTTTGTCGGCCTTGGCCGAGAAGGTCTCCATCATGTCCGCCGGCTGGAACATGCCGGTCTGCCAGGTGGCGATGTAGTTCAGGCTGTCGGCCACGGTGTGATCCCGGGCGTAGGTGATCATCTCCTTCGACCCCCAGATGGCCAGCGGACTCTTGGCCGCGATCTCGGCTGCCACCTCGAGGGTGCCCTCCACCAGGCTGGCGTGGTCGTCGAACACCCGGTTGACCAGGCCGATCTCGTAGGCCCGGGCGGCCGGCAGCCGGCCCCCGACGTAGGCCAGCTCGCGGGCGATGCCTTCGGGAACGAGCTTGGGCAGCCGTTGCAGGGTGCCCACGTCCGCGGTCATCCCGATGTTGATCTCCTGGATGACGAAGAAGGCGTCGGCCGAGGCGTAGCGCAGGTCGCATGCCGTGACCAGGTCGACGGCCCCGCCGATGCACCCGCCGTGGATGGCGGCCAGCACCGGCATCCGGGCCTGCTCGAGCGCGGTGAAGGTCCCCTGCAACAGCAGCGCCGTCTCGCGCAGGTGGGCCCGCCGGCGACCGAGCTCGGCCGGAAGCCCGGCCCCGTCGGCCGACGTGCCAGCGCCCACCGCGCTGCCCCCGGTGAACACCGACAGGTCCATGCCGGCCGAGAAGTGCTTGCCGGTCGAGGAGATCACGATGGCCCGAGCCCGACCCTCGGCGGAGATGCCGCGGACGATCTCGGGCAGCTCCGTCCAGAACTCCGGGACCATCGAGTTCAGCTTGTCCGGTCGGTTGAGCTGAAGATGAGCGACGCGGTCGCTCTCGGTCACGTCGAAGCAGGTGTACCCCATGGGGTCAGACTAGGCCGACGCCGCCTCGCGGTCCTGGGTGACGGCGTCGAAGGTGAGGTACTCCTCGCCGGTGTCGGCCCAGTCCTCGAACTGAATGACCCCGATCTCCTCGAACCGGTGGCGCAGCCAGTGGTCGCTGGCATCGAGCAGCCCGAGCTTCTTGCAGTTGGGCACGATCTTGGAGAACAGCATCTGCTGGAAGATCAGCTGGTCCTCCGGGGCCTCGAGCAGGATCTTGACCATCTTGCGCGTGTCGACCCCCATCCGCTCCCAGACCTCTTGTTGCAAGAAGCGGTCCCGCATGCGCACCGCGGCCTCGAAGGCGAACTCCTGGCGCTCCCGCAGCTCGGTGTCGGTCAGCTCGGCGTAGTACTCCTTGAGGCTGAGCACCCCGAACGCGACGTGACGGGCCTCGTCGCTCATCACGTAGCGCAGCAGCTGCTTGAGCAGGGGCTCCTCGGTCAGCTGGTACATGAAGCCGAAGGCGGCCAGGGCCAGGCCTTCGACCATGATCTGCATGCCCAGATAGGTCATGTCCCAGCCGCGAGTCGGCGATGATGTCGTCGAGCAGCAGCTTGAGGTGGGCGTTGATGGGGTAGAACCCGGTCAGCTTGTCCTGCAGGTACTTGGCGAACACCTCCACGTGACGGGCCTCGTCCATCACCTGGGTGGATGCGTAGTACTTGGCGTCGATCCACGGCACCGTCTCCACGATCTTGGCCGTGCACACCAACGCACCCTGCTCGCCGTGCATGAACTGGCTCAACCGCCAGTTCATGGACTCGACGCCGACCTGGGTCCACTCCTTTTCGCCGAAGTTCTTGAGCGGCGAGTCGGGATGGGTCGACACCCACTCGAACGGCCCCGCCGCGTTCGCCCCCTGCAGGTCCGACACGATGTTCTCGGGGTCGACCTCGATCGACCAGTCGAGATCGGTCTCGCCGTTCCACTGGGCGTGCTTGGCCTTCTCATACAGCTTGTTGAGCGCCGGGCGGGCGCCCTTCTCGTAGTCCCAGGTGAAGATGGCATCCGCGTTGTCCTCGACCGTGTGGATGGCCTCGTCCACGTCGGTGTTGGTGATGGCGATGATGGCCTCGAGGTCGTTGACCTCGTCGCGGCCGAGGATCTGCTGATCAGTTGCCATGGTGTGCTCCTACGCGGTGGGGTCGGGGGTGGTCAGGTCGATGGTGGAGTGAGCGCTCGGGGTGGCAGCAGGGTCGACGCCGGGTTCGACGATGGAGCCGACCAACCGCTCGATCACGGCCTGCCAGGCGGCGGGTTCGGGTTGGTCGACCCCCACCGCCTCGAACAGCAGGAACCCGAGCCCCACGGCGTGGGCGAAGTGCACCATGGCCTGGGTGTCGAGCGACCGGTCGATCACCCCGGCCGCCTTGGACTCGTCGATGAGCCGGCCCATGCGCTCGGTGCGCTGGTCGAGATGCTGGCGCAGGGCGAGGGCCACCTGGGGATCGCGCCGGGCGGCGACGAAGGCCTCGAGCAGCAGGGCCTGGCCGGGGTTGGTCGGCCGGCTCACCAGGTGGGACCCGACGGTGGCCAGGATGTCGGTAGCCCGGCCCTCGAAGGCGTGCTGGGCGAACAGCTCGTCGAGCTCGTCGCTGGTGCAGCTGCCGATGGCGGCGGCCAGCAGTTCGGCCTTGCCCGAGTACCGGCTGTAGATGGCGCCGGTGGTCACGCCGGCGCGGCGGGCGATCTCGGCCACTCCCGCCCCGTCGTACCCTCGCTCGGCGAAGACCTCGGTGGCGGCCTGGATCAGCGCGACACCCAGGTCGGTCGTGTCGGCCAGATCGGTCACCTCACGATAATAACGATCATTATCACGGCGGGCAACCCGCCCGCGTCCCAGTCCCCCAGCCCCCACCTTCGCCTGAACGGGTTCGGCGGCCGTGTCCCGAGTCGCCCGACGGCTCAGCCGGCCCGCACGGATGTCCCGTCGTCATCCACCCGCTGGTTGGTGCCGGGGGATCTGGCCCCCAGCCATGAAGATCAGGTCCCGTCGTGGACGGTGATCCGGGCGCCCAGGCTGCGCAGCTTGGCCGGCATGTCGGCGTAGCCGCGCTCCACGTAGTGGATGTTGTCGATGGTGCTGGTTCCGTTGGCCAGCAGGGCGGCCATGACGTAGGCGAAGCCGGCGCGCAGGTCGGGAATGGTCAGTGGCGCAGCGTGCAGCGGCGTCGGCCCGATCACCACCGCCGAGTGCCGGTAGTCGCGCGACGCGAACCGGCACGACCGGCTGCCCAGGCACTGGCTGGACAGGGTGATGTCGGCGCCCATGGCGGCCAGCGCCTCGGTGTAGCCGAAGCGGTTCTCGTACACCGTCTCGTGAATGACCGAAGGGCCCTCGGCCTGGGTGAGCAGCACCACCAGCGGCTGTTGCCAGTCGGTCATGAAGCCGGGATGGACGTCGGTCTCGACGTGGTGGCCGGTGAGCTTGGAGGCCCCGGCGTAGAAGCGAATGTGATCGGGACCCACCTCGAAGGAGCCCCCCACCCGCCGGATGGTGTTCAGAAAGGTGATCAGGTGGTCCTGGCGGGCGCCATGGATGACCACGTCGCCGTTGGTGGCCACCGCCGCGGCCGCGAACGAGGCGATCTCGATGCGATCCGGGACCACGTGGTGGCTGGCGCCGTGCAGGACGTCAACCCCTTCCACGATGATCCGGCGATCCACGTCGACCCAGATCATCGCCCCCATCTGTTGGAGGAACAGGATGAGGTCCACCACTTCGGGCTCGGTGGCCCCGTTCTCGATGACCGTGGTGCCCGACGCGGTGACCGCGGCCAACACCAGGTTCTCGGTGGCTCCGACCGACGGGAAGGGCAGTCGGTGGTGGCAGCCCACCAGACGTCGGCTGCGGGCCACGAACGAGGTGGGCGAGTACTCGATCTGGGCACCCATGGCCCGCAGGCCCTCGACGTGGTACTCGACCGGACGATCGCCGATGCGACAGCCGCCCACCAGGGGCACAGTGGCCTCGCCCACCCGGTTGAGCAGCGGCCCGATCATCAGGATCGGAATCCGGTTGACCCCCGAGTACTGCTCCGACACCTCGGAGGAGGTGATCGTCGGGGTCTGCACCGAGAGCGTCTGGTCGTCCAGCCACTCGACCTGGGTGCCGACCTCCCGCAACATCCCCAGGATCACCTCCACCTCGGTGATGTGGGGGACGTTGGACAGCACGCACGGCTCGGAGGTCAACAGGGTGGCCACCAGCTGCTTGGTCACCGCGTTCTTGGCTCCGCCGGGAGTGACCTCGCCGTGGAGCGGCTCGCCTCCGGTGATCTCCCACACCGGCCGGGTCGCGGCCGTTCCCTCGTCGGGCAGGTCGGCGGAGAGGTCGTCGCACAGGTCGTCGGACGGATCGTTGACCGTGCGGACGTCGTCGGGTGCCACGGTCGCCCATCCTACGGCCTCCCCCGCCGCCCGATGTCGACCGCGGCGGCCCGCCCGGCGTCACTGTCGGGGTCGATCCCATGAGAAGCTGCAGCCGTGCCCGCCGACGCCGCTCACCAGGTCCCCCACGAGGACTCGGACGGGGCCCCGCTGCCCACCTTCGTGATCGCCGGGACCATGCGCTCGGGCACCACCGCCCTGGCCCGCTGGCTGGGGGCGCACCCCGACGTGTACATGGCCCCGCGCAAAGAGCTGCACTACTTCGACTCGGCCAAACCCAAGACGATGGCCGACTACCGCCGCGAGTTCGCAGGGCGCGCCGGCCAGCGAGCGGTCGGGGAGGCCACGCCCAACTACGTGTTCGCCGACCACGCCGTCGAGCGGCTGGCGACGGCCGTGCCCGACGTACGGGTGATCGTGTCGTGCCGCGAGCCGGTGGAGCGAGCCTATTCGCACTATTGGGCCCGTCGCAGCCGGGTCGAGGAGCTGCGCGAGTTCGCCGAGGTGGTGGCCGAGGAACAGCGCCATCCCGACACTCCGGCGGGTACCGGCTTGGGGACATCGCTCGACCTGCTGGCGCGGGGCCGCTACCTCGAACAGATCGAGGAGGCCCTGCGTCACCTGCGCCGCGAGCAGCTCCTGGTGGTGCTGTTCGACGACGTCGAGCAGCGGCCGGCGCAGACCTTCACCCGCATCTGCACCCACATCGGCGTCGATCCCTCCCTGGTACCGGACGATGTGGGCCGGCCGGCCAACGGCTACCGCGCCTTCCGTTCCGAGCGCCTGCGGCGGGTGACTCGGCGCGTGCCCGGACGCGCCGCCGACGTCCTCGGGCGCCTGAACACCCGGGCCACCGCCTATCCCGAGCTCGACCCCGGTCTTCGCCGCGAGCTGCAGGATTGGTACCGCCCCGCCAACCATGCCCTGGCCGACTGGCTGGGTCGCGACCTCTCGGCCTGGGATCGCTGAGCCCGGCGGGAGGCTTGCCGACCGAAGGGCCAAGAAGGCGCAGGCCGCCAGGCCGGAGCCGCTGGACCGATGACACCCGGATGGCGAAGCGCCCACAGGGAGGCTTGCCGACCGAAGGGCCAGGAAGTCAGAGCCGGCTCGACTCCAACCCGGCCAGCTTGACCTGAGGTCTGGCCCCCACGTGGCTGATGACCTCGCCCGCGGCCAGGGCGGCCAGCCGGCCGCACACGGCCAGGGTGCGACCATGGGTGTAGCCGTGCAGGAAGCCCACGGCGTAGAGATCGCCGGCACCGGTGGTGTCCACCACCCGGCGCAGCACCTGGGTCGGCACCTCCACCCGCTCGCCCTCGCGGGTCACGATCACCGAGCCGCGCTCGCTGCGGGTGAGGCAGGCGATCTCGCAGTGCCCGGCCACCAGGGCGGCCGCCTCGTCCCAGGACTCCACCTGGTAGAGCGAGCAGATCTCGGTCTCGTTGGCGAACAAGATGTCGATCTTGTTCACCACCAGGTCCAGGAACTCGTCGCGATGGCGTTCCACGCAGAACGAGTCCGACAGGCTGAATGCCACCTTGCCGCCGGTGCGGGCGGCCACGTCCATGCCCTTGACCAGCGCCGCCTTGGCCGCGGGGAGGTCCCACAGGTAGCCCTCGCAGAACACCACCTTGGCCTGGCCTACCAGCTCCTCGTCCACGTCGTCGGGACCGATCAGGCTGGACGCCCCCAGGTAGGTGCTCATGGTCCGCTGGGCATCTTGGGTCACGAAGATCAGGCACCTGGCGGTGGCCGGCCCGTCGGTGGCCGGGGGGACGTCGTAGTGGACGCCGACCGACTGCACGTCGTGGGCGAACACCGCCCCTAGCTGGTCGTCGCGGACCTTGCCCACGAACGCCACCCGTGAGCCGAAGGAGGCCAACCCGGCTGCTGTGTTGGCGGCTGAGCCACCCGAGGCCTCGGTGCCGGGGCCCATGGCGTCGTAGATGCGCTCGGCGGTATCGCTGTCGATCAGCTGCATCGAACCCTTGACCATGTCGTGGCTGGCCAGGAAGGCCTCGTCGGCCCGGGACAGCACGTCGACGATGGCGTTGCCGATGGCCACCACGTCGAGGGTCTTGTCGGTCATGGAGCGCTCCGTGATCGTCGGTCGAAGGCCCTGTTGGTACCACATCGACGCGACCGGCCGAACACGTCGCTCCCCGCTGGCGACCGACACGGCCCCGCTCCGCTGCGCTCCGGGCGTCGGTACGCTCGGGCCATCCCACCTGCGAACCCGGAGTACCCCGTGCCCGATGCCGCCGCTGCACCCGACCTTGCCGTCGCCGATCCGTACCGACTGCCCCCCACCGCCGTGCCGTCGCGCTACGACCTCGAGCTCGAGCCGGACCTGGTCGCATTCACCTTCCGGGGCAGCTGTGCCACCGCGCTGTCGGTGCCGGCCCAGACCGACGTGCTGGTGTGCAACGCCATCGAGCTCGAGATCCAGGTCGCGTGGGTAGAGCAGGCCGACGGCAGTCGGGTGGAGACCACCGCGGTCGAGCTGGACGAGGAGACCGAGCGGCTCACGCTCCGACTGGCCACTCCGCTGGCTCCCGGCTCCTGCATCCTGCACACCGAGTTCACAGGTCTGCTCAACGACAAGCTGCACGGCTTCTACCGCAGCACCTTCACCGACGACCAGGGTGTGGAGCAGGTCATCGCCACCACCCAGTTCGAAGCCACCGACGCCCGCCGGGCCTTCCCCTGCTGGGACGAGCCTGAGCACAAGGCGGTGTTCGCCATCACGTTGGTGGTCGACCCGGAGCTGGCGGCCGTCTCCAACGCGGCGGAGACCGCTCGCACCCCCCGCGCCGACGGCAAGGTGGTCGTGTCGTTCGCCGACACCATGGCCATGTCCACCTACCTGGTGGCCTTCATCGTGGGCCCGCTGGACGTGACCGAGCCGGTGGACGTGGACGGCACCCCGCTGCGGGTCGTGTACCCGACGGGAAAGGGCCACCTGACCGGTTACGCCCTGGAGGTGGGTGCCTTCTGCCTGCGCTTCTTCGCCGAGTACTTCGGGCTGCCATATGCAGGCGACAAGGTCGACCTGGTGGCCGTGCCCGACTTCGCCTTCGGGGCGATGGAGAACCTGGGCTGCATCGACCTTCCGCGAGGCCTTGGTGCTGGTCGAACCGGCTGAGGTCACCCAGACCGAGCTGCAGAACGTGACCGACGTGATCGCCCACGAGTTGGCCCACATGTGGTTCGGCGACCTGGTCACGATGAAGTGGTGGAACGGCATCTGGCTGAACGAGGCCTTCGCCACCTTCATGGAGATGCTGGCCACCGACGCCTTCAAGCCCGAATGGGACCGGTGGGTGGCCTTCGGCCTCAGCCGGACCGTGGCGTTCGACACCGACGCCCTGCGCACCACCCGCCCCATCGAGTTCCCCGTGATCTCGCCCGCCGACGCCGAGGGCATGTTCGACGTGCTCACCTACGAGAAGGGCGCGGCGGTGGTGCGCATGCTCGAGCAGTACCTCGGCGCCGACGTGTTCCGCGAGGGCATCCGGCGCTACATGCAGGCCCATCAGTTCGCCAACACCGAGACGACCGACCTGTGGGACGCCATCGAGGCCGTCACCGACGAGCCGGTGCGCCGCATCATGGACAGCTGGATCTTCCAGGGCGGCCATCCCCTCATCCACGCCGAGCTGGTCCACGACGAGTTCGGTGAGGCACCCCCCCAGCTCCGGCTGCGCCAGCAGCGCTTCGGCTACGCCGGCGACATCGGCGAGGACGACGGCGGCGAGAGCCGATCCCAGTCGGCGACGCAGTGGGTCGCGCCGGTGATCCTGAGCCAGTCGGCCCACGACGTGATCACCTTCGAGAAGGTGCTGCTGGACGCCGACGACATGCAGGTGGAGCTGATCGATCCGCTCGACTGGGTGCTGGTCAACACCGAGGGCACCGGGTTCTTCCGGGTGGCCTACGAGCGGGACCTGCGCGAGGCTCTGGTGGCCCGAGCGCAGGTCGACCTGTCACCGATCGAGCGCTACGGACTGGTCGACGACGCCTGGGCGGCGGTGCTGGCCGATCAGCTGACCGCGGTCGACTTCCTGGAGATGGCCCGCCAGTTCTCGGCCGAGGACGACGTGTCGGTGTGGAAGCGCCTGATCGGGGGTCTTGGCGTCATCGACCGGCTGGTGGACGGCCGGCCACGTCAGGAGCTGCGCGCCCAGGTGGTCGAGCTGGTGGGCCCCGAGCTGGGGCGCCTCGGCCGCGAACCTCGGCCCGACGACACCGACCGCGACCGCGAACGCCGAGGGGTGCTGGTGGCCGGTGCCGGTGTGTTGGGGGCCGATCCCGACGTCGAGGTCTTCGCCCGGGGGATCCTGGCCGCAGCCGAGGACGCCACGACCGATCCCAGCCTGCTGGCTGCCGCCATCGACATCGTGGCCGACCACGGCCGGCCCGAGGACTTCGACCGCTTCCTGGCCCGGTTCAAGTCGGCCACGAGCCCGCAGGAGGAGCTGCGCTACCTCTACGCGCTGGCCGGGTTCGACCAGGCCGAGCTGGTCGACCGCCTGGTGGCCATGTGCCTGACCGACGAGATCCGCAGCCAGAACGCCCCCTACGTGCTCGGCCGGGCCATGGCCAACCGCCAGCACGGACCTCGGGCCTGGGCCTTCGTCCGCGACCACTGGGACGAGGTCAACGCCCGCTTCCCCTCCAACAGCATCGTGCGCATGCTGGGCGGGCTGCGCAGCCTCTGGTCGCCCGAGGTGGCCGACGACGTCTACGCCTTCTTCGAGGACCACGAGGTGCGCCAGGGTGACAAGCAGCTGGCGCAGCACCTGGAACGCCTCGAGGTCAACGTCGCGCTGCGCGCCCGCGCCGGCGACGCGCTGTCGCACCACCTCCACCCGCGGGAGTGAGCACCGACGCACCTCGTCGGGGGCCCTGGGTGTTCGCGGCCGACGTCGATGCCGTGCAGCTCACCTGGCACGACCTGGGTGCCGGACCCGTCGAGGTGCGGACCATACCCGCGGCCGATTCGACGGCCGCCGCCGACCAGCGCCTCGACACCGGCGAGGGTCCGGGCTCGGTGCAGCTGGAGGGATTGCCGCCCGACCAGGAGATCACCGTGATCGTCGACGCCTCACACCGGGGGCGATGGCGCCGGACGGTGCGCACCCTGGCCCCGCTGCCGGGCCCCGAGCTGTTCCGGTTCGCCACCATCTCCGACCTCCACCTGGGCGAAGAGCGCTTCGGCTTCCTGGGTCGGATGTCGGAAGGCGCCGCCCATCCCGAGCCCTACACCGTTCGGGCGGCCAAGGCGGCGGTGGACGAGATCGAGGCCTGGGGGGCGCAGCTGCTGGTGGCCAAGGGTGACCTCACCGACTCGGGCCGCCAGGCCGACTGGGACCAGTTCGCCGCCGTCACCGCCCACCGCCGGTTCCCGGTGCTGGCCGTCCCCGGAAACCACGACACCTGGGGGCCCGGCCGGTCGATGCTCCACCCGCTGCGGCGTCGGCCGAGCGAGGCACCCGACGCCCCGAGGCTGTCACCCGGCGAGGGCCTGGCGCGGCTCGGCCTGGACCACGACCCCATCACCGTGCGCGACGAGCCCGGAGTGCGCATCGTGGCGGTGGACACCACCCGTCCCGACAGCCGAGCCGGGCGCATCGCACATCTGGCCGAAGAGGTGGTGGACACGGTGGCGGCCAGCTCGCGACCGGCGGTGGTGATCCTGCACCACCAGCTGATGGCCACCCCGGTGCCCACCCACCTGCCCATCGGCATCGCCCGGGCCGAAGCCGATCCCTTCCTCGACGCGCTGGCCCGGGCGCACCCGGCCACGTTGGTCACCTCGGGCCACACCCACCGGCATCGCCGCCGTGACCACGGCCCGGTGGTGGTCACCGAGGTGGGTTCCACCAAGGACTACCCCGGGACCTGGGCCGGGTACGTGGTCCACGAAGGCGGCATCCGCCAGGTGGTGCGGCGGGTGGCCGCCCCTGACGTGTTGGCGTGGACCGATCGCAGCGCGGCGGCGGCCTTGGGCTTGTGGGGCCGGTGGTCGCCCGGGTGCCTGGCCGATCGCTGCTTCACCCATCCCTGGCCCACCCACTGAGGGTTCTGGCACCCTACAGCCGGGTAGCTGGCCGCGACCATGCCCCTAGACTCGGCCTCCGTGATGCTGTGGCCGGGTCAACCGTTCCCCCTGGGCGCGACCTTCGACGGCAGCGGCGCCAACTTCTCGCTGTTCTCCGAGTCGGCCGAGTCGGTCGAGCTGTGCCTGTTCGACGACGACGGCGTCGAAGAGCGGGTGCGCCTGCCAGAGATCACGGCCTTCATCCACCACGGCTACCTCCCGGGCGTGCAGCCCGGGCAGCTCTACGGGTTCCGGGTCCACGGCCCCTGGGATCCCAGCCAGGGCCAACGCGCCAACCCGGCCAAGTTGCTCTTGGACCCCTACGCCAAAGCAGTGGAGGGCGAGGTCCAGTGGGACGACAACGTCTTCGACTACCCCATCGGCGGTGATCCCTCCGGCGATCCCGACCAGTCCGACAGCGCGCCCCACGTACCCCGGTCGGTGGTGGTCAACCCCTACTTCGACTGGGGCGACGATCGGCCGCCGCGCATCCCGTGGCACGAGACCGTTGTCTACGAGACCCACGTGCGGGGCCTGACCATGCGCCACCCCGACGTGCCCGAGGAGCTTCGGGGCACCTACACCGGCCTGTGCAGCCAGGCGGTGCTCGACCACCTGGGTCAGCTCGGGGTGACGGCGGTCGAGCTCATGCCCGTGCACCAGTTCGTGCACGACCGGCGCCTGGTCCAGCTGGGGCTGCGCAACTACTGGGGCTACAACTCCATCGCCTACCTGGCTCCCCACAACGCCTACGCCAGCTACGGCCAGCGGGGACAGCAGGTGCAGGAGTTCAAGCAGATGGTCAAGACCCTCCACCAGGTCGGCATCGAGGTCATCCTCGACGTGGTCTACAACCACACGGCCGAGGGCGACGAGGGCGGCCCGGCGCTGTCGTTCAAGGGGATCGACAACTCGGCCTACTACCGACTCGACCCCGATGACCTGCGCCACTACGTGGACTACACGGGGACGGGCAACAGCCTGAACATGCGCCACCCCCACGTGCTCCAGCTGATCATGGACAGCCTGCGGTACTGGGTGAACGAGATGCGCGTGGACGGCTTCCGATTCGACCTGGCTGCCACCCTGGCCCGCGAGCTGCACGACGTGGACAAGCTCTCGTCCTTCTTCGACCTCATCCAGCAGGATCCGGTGGTGAGCCAGGTCAAGCTCATCGCCGAGCCGTGGGACGTGGGCGAGGGCGGCTACCAGGTGGGCAACTTCCCCCCGCTGTGGTCGGAGTGGAACGGGCGGTACCGCGACGAGGTCCGTGACTTCTGGCGGGGCACCGACCACACCGTGGCCGAGTTCGGCTATCGGTTCACAGGCAGCTCGGACCTGTACCAGTCCAACGGGCGGACGCCCTCGGCCAGCATCAACTTCGTGACCGCCCACGACGGCTTCACCCTCACCGACCTGGTCTCCTACGAGACCAAGCGCAACCAGGCCAACGGCGAGGACAACCAGGACGGGACCGACGACAACCGGTCCTGGAACGGCGGGGTGGAAGGCGAGACCGACGACGAGGCCGTCCTGGCCCTGCGTCGTCGCCAGCGCCGCAACCTGCTGACCACGCTCCTGTTGTCCCAAGGCGTGCCCATGCTGCTGGGCGGCGACGAGTTGGGCCGCACCCAGCGCGGCAACAACAACGGCTACGCCCAGGACAACGAGACCTCCTGGTACGACTGGGACCAGGTCGACTCCGACCTGCTGGCCTTCACCCAGCGCCTGACCGAGTTCCGCCAGCGCCACCCGGTGTTCCGGCGCCGCAAGTGGTTCCAGGGCCGTCCCATCATGGGGGTGCAGGCCGAAGACATCGAGTGGTTCACCCCGGACGGGACGACCATGACCGAGGACGACTGGAAGGTCACCTACGCCCGATCGATCGGGGTGTTCCTCAACGGAGGGGCCATCGCCGCGCTCGGATCCCGGGGCCAACGGGTGGTGGACGACAGCTTCTACGCGGCCTTCAACGCCTACGAGGGCGACCTCGAGTTCGTGCTGCCCTCGGACGCCTATGCGGAGATCTGGACCGTGGTCATCGACACCACCCCCGACGACCCGGACCTGGCCGTGATCGTCGATCCGCCGACCAACAGCCCTGACGGCGACCTCGCCACGTCGCTCAAGGCGGGTGACCACCTGACGGTAGGTGGGCGGAGCGTGGTCGTGCTCCGCGCCGCTCGTCCTGACTGAGCCCGAGTCCGCTCCAGCAAGTCGGGTCGGACGAGTCGGGCCTAGACGCGGCCTAGACGGAGCTCGCCACCGCCGCGGGGTCGCCCTCGGGGCCGGCCGAAGCCACGGTGCCCACCGGCCCCGACGGTGCCGACCCATCAGTGCGACCCGCGTCGTCGGCGTCCGCGCTGGTGTGGCGGGCCGCCTGGCGATAGCGCTCCGCCAGACGTTGGCCGACCCAGCAGGTCCCCAACACGAAGCCGATGACCAGCGGGCTGATGCCGTTCTGGTAGTGCTGGATCGAGGCCAGAGGACTGATGCCGGCCGGCCACACCAGGGCCGTGGCCGAGACCAGCAACACGATGTAGCTGGGCCGCCAGCGGCCCACCCCGGACGCGGCCAGCAGGGCGAAGCCGGTGGCCAGGTACCACGGCCACACCACCGGGCCGAGCATGACGATGGCCAGCGAGCTGAAGGCGAAGGCGCGCACCAGGCCGATGCGGGGACTGCGCACCAACAAGACGAAGGAGATGCCCGCTGCGGCCAGCAGCCCCAGCGACCGGCTGGCCCCGATGACGAGCCCGGTGCCCGGGTGCAAGCCGACGCGACTCAGCAGGTCAGAGGCCACGTAACCGAACTTGGTGGGCAGCGAGTAGGTGCTCATCGACTGGCCGGTGCTCTTGAGCGCCGAGATCCAGCCGGCCCCCACCCCGACGGCCAGGCACAGCGCGGCCACCAGCGCGGCCACCACCACCAGCAGGCCCGCGGCCAGGCGACTCCGGCGCAGGAACGTCAACGACGGATCGTCGCGCCAGTTCCAGGCCATGAAGACCAGCGCCGGGGCCGCGGTGAGCTTGACGCTGGTGGCCAGGGCCACCAGCACGACACCCAGGACCTTCCGGTCGCGTAGGAACGCGGCGAAGCCCAGGGCCAGGAAACCCAACATCGAGCGCGTCGTTGTGGCTGCCGCCCAGCAGGTGGAGCAGCACCAGCGGATTGGCGACGCCCAGCGCCACGGCCAGCGCCGGTGAGCGCCGGTAGTGACGGGCGATGAGGGCCACCCCCACCCCGGCCATCATGATGCCCAACAAGGCCACGACGCGCATGCCCCACACCGAGCCGGCGGCACTGTGACCCGACGCCTCGACCACCAGCTTCTCGGCCTCGACCGCCACCGGACCGTAGGGTGCCGGGGCGCCACGCCACAGTGGATCGGCCTGGCGGACGTAGTAGCCGTAGCGCAGGACCTCGGGCCCGTTGGCCGTCGGATCGATGCCCCGTGACACCATCTCGCCCTGCGCCGCGTAGCTGTAGGCGTCGCGGCTCAGCAGCGGGGGCCCGGCCATGATCGGCACGCACCAGATGGCGCCGACCAGGACCACCGCGATCAAGCGCCCCCGACCCGACGCCGGCGAGCGGTGAGAGCGACCGATGAGCACCAGCCAACCGACCACCATGAGCACCAGGCCGACGATGAACGTGCTGATGGACGACACCGACGAGCCCGGGTGTGGGATGAACGGCACGGTCAGTCGCCACGCCGGCGCCGCCAGGTACCAGACCGGCGCCGAGGCCACGATGAACAGCGAGCCCACGAAGCCGACCACCGCGGCCAGCACGAATCGGCCGTAGCGGGCTGACCAACCGGCGCGGTCCGACGACTCATGCGGGCCCTCGACATCGACCTCGTCGCTGAGCTCGCCGGCGAGCTCGCCGTTTGACCGGGCGTCGGGCACGGCCGGTTCGGGCTGCCCGCCGGACGAACCGACCAGAAACGACCAGAACTGCTGACGCATGGGCGGGGGCGCGCCCGCCCCGGGCACGGGAGGTGGCGGCAGCGAGCCAACCCCCGAGGACACGGGGGCTGTCGCCTGAGGCCCAGTCACCCCCGTCGGTTGCGTGCCCACTGCTCACTCCTCGTGATGGTCTGCTGCAGCCGATGCCGTCGCGCCGACACCAGACCTTCTCAGCCGGATCGCGGGCCCGGAGCCCGATCACGGCGAATCGTACGATTGTACCCGGTCCGCCCCCGGAGTAGAAGCCACCTGGCGAGGTCCGGCTACACGTCCTCGACGGGGACGGCAGCCATCGCCGGCGCCAGGAATACCACGGAGAGTGGTGGGAGGACCAGAGGGAGTGAGTAGGCCCGGCCGTGCATGGCCACCGACTCGGCGTCGAGTCCCCCGAAGTTGCCCCAACCGCTGCCGCCGTAGGCCTCGGCATCGCTGTTGGCCAGCTCCTCCCAGTGTCCGCCCCGGGGCACACCCACCGAGTAGCCCTGGCGGGGCACCGGGGTCAGGTTGGCCACCACCAGCACGTCACGTGCCTGGGCCGCGGACTCCGGGCCGGGCCGCCGCAGGAACGACAGCACGCTGGACGCCGCGTCGGCCGTGTCGACCCATTCGAACCCGGCAGGGTCGAAGTCGAGCTCGTGCAGGGCCGGTTCGGCCCGGACCAGCCGGTTGAGCGTCTCCACCCACCGCCGGATGCCTTCGTGCTCGGGGCGACCCAGTAGCTGCCAGGGCAGGAAGGTGTCGTGGTCCCACTCCATCTCGGCGGCCATGTCGTCGCCCATGAACAGCAGCTTCTTGCCGGGCTGGCCGTACTGGTACCCCAGCAGCGAGCGCAGGTTGGCCAGCTGCTGCCAACGATCGCCGGGCATCTTGGCCAACAACGAGCCCTTGCCGTGGACCACCTCGTCGTGGGACAAGGGGAGCGTGAAGTTCTCGGTGAAGGCGTACACGGTCCGGAAGGTGAGCTCGTCCTGGGCGTAGCGCCGGTAGACGGGATCGCGCTCGAAGTACTCGAGCGTGTCGTGCATCCAACCCATGTCCCACTTCAGGCCGAAGCCCAGACCTCCCATGTCGGTGGGTCGCGACACCATGGGCCAGGCGGTGGACTCCTCGGCGAAGGTCTGCACGTCGGGGAAGTCGGCGTACACGGTCTCGTTCAACTTCTTGAGGAAGCGCAGGGCCCCCAGGTTCTCGTTGCCGCCGTGCTCGTTGGGCACCCATTCCCCCGCCCCGCGCGAGTAATCGAGGTAGAGCATCGAGGCCACGGCATCCACCCGCAGGCCGTCAGCGTGGTACCGATCCAGCCAGAAGTGGGCGCTCGAGAGCAGGAAGCTGCGGACCTCGAAGCGGTCGTAGTTGAAGATGAGGCTCTTCCAGTCGGGGTGGAAGCCCTTGCCGCGGATCGGCGTGCTCGTAGAGGTGGGTGCCATCGAAGAAGCCGAGGCCGTGCCCGTCGGTCGGGAAGTGCGAAGGCACCCAGTCGAGGATCACACCGATGCCGTGCTGGTGAAGCACGTCGACCAGGAACATGAAGTCCTGCGGTGTGCCGAACCGCGACGTGGGCGCGAAGTACCCGGTGGTCTGGTAGCCCCACGAGCCGTAGAAGGGGTGCTCCATCACCGGCATCAGCTCGACGTGGGTGTAGCCGGTGTCGCGCACGTAGCGGGCCAGCGGCTCGGCCAGCTCGCGGTAGTCGAGCGATCGGTGCTCGTGGTCGGCCGAGCGCCACGAGCCCACGTGCATCTCGTAGATGGTGATGGGTGCGCCCAGGGCGTTGTGCGCAGCCCGGGTGGCCATCCAGTCGGCGTCGCCCCAGTCGTGGGCCAGGTCCCACACGACCGAGGCGGTCCGGGGCGCCGGCTCGGCGTAGAAGGCGAACGGGTCCGCCTTGTCCACCGCGTAGCCCCGGCGATGCGAGTCGAGGTGGAACTTGTAGCGGCTGCCGTGCTCGAGCCCACCCACCCGTGCCTGCCACAACCCGGAGTCGCCGCGAGGCTCGAGCGGGTCGGTGCCGGGTCGCCAGCCGTTGAAGTCGCCGATCACCGACACCGCGGCGGCGTTGGGAGCCCACAACCCGAGATGCGTGCCGGCGGCGTCGAGCTGCGCACCCAACCGGTCGTAGAGGTGGGTGTGCGCGCCCTCGTTGAACAGCCAGACGTCGTCGTCGGTGAGCAGGCCGCTCTGGCTCTCCGAGGAGCTGGGCTCGCGGGTCACGGCTGGCCCGGTCCCGGATCCGCTGGGGGTCGAGCCCGCAGGTAGCTGCCCAGGCGGTGCGCCTGCAGCGACGCCAGCAGGTCGACGACGGCGGGGTCGGCGCCCAGCTCGGCCAGGGTGACGGGTAGGCGAAGCACCCAGTTGTGGCGCTCGGCACCGGAGCCGGGGACGTTCTGGGGCTCGGTGCTGGCCACCAGGTCGTCGAGCGCCACCAACACGGTCGGCGCGTCGCTGTCGGCCAGCAGCTCCAGCGTGGCCCGCAGCAGGCTGAGCTCGCAGGCTGGTCGAAGGCAAGCTGGTCGGAGCCAAGCCGTTGGGACCAGCCGGCGCGGCTCAGTGCCGACTCCAGCTCGTGGCGCCGCTCGGGATCGGCCACGAACGCGGCGAAGGTCGGCGTGTCGTGGGTGTCGACGGTGGCCACCATGCGCCGATCGGGGCGGACGAGGGGTTCGTCGGGTCCCGGCGGCAGCGAGAACTCGGCCACGTAGCTGCGCAGGACCCGGTGGCGGTCCATGGCATCGCGCACCTCGTCGGGGACCGTGCCCAGGTCCTCGCCCACCACCAGGCAGGCCGCACGGGACGACTCGATGGCCACCACCGCGAACTGCTCGTCGGTGGCGTACCGCACGTAGGCTCCGGCGGTGGCCTCCATTCCCTCGGGCACCCAGAACAGCCGGTGCAACCCCATGACGTGGTCGAGGCGGACCATACCGGCGTAGGCCATGTGGTGGCGCAGGCACTCGGCCAACAGCCGGTGGCCCTCGGCCCGGGCCACCTCCGGGCGAACCGGCGGGAACCCCCAGTTCTGGCCGGCGGCGAAGAAGGCATCGGGCGGTGCCCCAACCGTCGCCCCCCACCCGTAGGCATGACGATCGATCCAGGTGTCGAAGCCCTCGGGCGAACAGCCCACCGGCAGATCCAGGTACAGGTACTGCCCCCGTCGGGCCAACGCGCTCGACACCTGGGCGAGCTGGCTGTCCATCGACCACTGCGCATAGACGTGGCGGGCGGCCACGGCCACGTCGTAGTCGTCCGCCCCCACCGTGGCGCAGGCCAGCGCGTCGGGCCAGGACTGCCATCGAGGTCCGTGGCGCTCGGCCACGGCGCGGAACCGGGCGTAGTCGACCACCAGCGGGTTGTCCTCCACCCATCGGGCGAACGCCGGATCATCCGACTGGTCGGAGGCGAAGAACGCCGGCGTCAACTCGTCGAGCACGTGGTCGACCAGCATGCCTTGGGCCGACACATCGGCAGTGGGCGAGTTGCGCAGCCGCTCGGCGCGACGCTGCGTGTCTGCATCGGCCAGCCAGGCCCGGGCTCGCGGCGATCCGGCCAGCTCGGCCAGCTCGGCGACGTCCAGGTAGGCCTCGTTCCAGAACCGGCGTGACAGCGGCGTGTAGGGGCTCGGGTCCGAGCGGGGCGACGACAGCAGGGGCAGCGTGCCCACCACCTTGCCGCCCTGGGGGTCGATCCAAGCGCCCAGGCGATCGAGGTCGAACACGTTCGGGCCCCAGCCCTGCTCGGTGCGCAGCGAGTAGAGCGGGCCGAAGGCGCCCCACAGCCGGTCGGCATCACCGGCCTGGTGGACGTGCGCGGGCGCCACCAGCACCGTGGCCCGGTGCCGCGCGCCCGCCAGCTCCACGTCCAGTTCGTGGTAGCCCACCGGCAGCGGTTCCCCGGGTAGCTCCAGCACCCGACGCTGCCAGTCCCGGCCGTCGAGGCGCCCACCGGCCACCACGTCGCCGGCAGCCGGGTCGAGCTCGTGATCGCGACGGGTCCCGTCCTCGAGCCGCAGCCCGAGTCGCACCCGACCACCGTCGCCCGGGCCCACGTGGACCACCTCGATCCGGGCCGGGCGGCCCGCCATCACGGTGACCACAGGAGCCAGCGGAGCCAGGGCCTGCTCGTCGATGTGGTGGCCGAGCTGGTCGATGGCCGTGGCCATCCCGGCCTCGGAGGCCGATGCGCTGGCCACGTCGATGGGCGCACCCAGGGCGCCCAGCACGGCCAGCACGGTCTCGGGACCCGGTTCGTTCCACGAGCCCGAGACGTCCCAGTAGCCCCGCTCGACCCCCAGGACCGACGCATGGTGATAGAGCTGATCGATCCCGGGCGAGGACACGGTGGTCACGGGGAGCTCGCCACGCTGGGGGTACCCAAGAGATCGGCGATGCCCCGCAGCGGGATGGCGGCCCAGTCGGGGCGATGGCTCAGGTCGTAGCGCACCTCGTAGAGGGCCTTGTCGAGAACGTAGGCGGTGAGCAGGGCGTGGCGGTCCTCGGCATCGGCGGGCACGAAGGGCTGCCCGTCGGCCTCCTGCAGGTAGCCGGTCAGGAAGCGGATGGTGACCCAGGCCAGCCAAGCCCGGCTGCGCAGCGCGAGCCGCGGACAGCACCTCGTCGGGCAGGCGGTTGCGGTCGGCATGATCCCGCAGGGCCGCCTCGGTGGCGTACTGGAAGGACCGCACCATGCCGGCCACGTCCACCAACGCGCCTCGCTTGATGCGCCGCTCGGTGGGCGACCGTGAAGGCTCGCCCTCGAAGTCGATGATCACGAAGTCGCGCCCGGCGTGGAGCACCTGACCCAGATGGAAGTCACCGTGGATGCGGATGCGGGACACGTCGATGCGGTGCTGGCGGATGGCCCCGAACCTCGCCAGCATCGCCGCTTCGGAACCCGTGACCAGGTCGGCCACGGCCTGTTCGTCGGGGTCAGCCGGCTGGACCAGACGCCGGATCATGGCCAGCGTCGGGCGCACCTGCGCCCGCATCGATTGGTACACGGAGCGCTGGTGAAGGGTGGTGAAGGGCTCCGGACGGAACGCTTCGGTGCGGCTGTCGGCCAGAGCCTGGTGCAGCTCGGCGGTCCGTCGGCCCAGCACCTCGGCCAGGTCCAGGAAGGGCCCGATGGCATCGGCAGTGGCGTCCGGGGGCTCGAAGCCGACCAGTTCGGGGACCTCGGCCCAGGTGGGGATGTCGATCTGGTCGTCGGGCAGCTGACCGAGCGCCCGCTCGTAGAAGAGTCCCAACGCGTCGAGGGTGTAGTGCCAGGCATCACCCTCGTTGGGCACGTAGGCGGTCAGCACCCCCAAGGTGCGGGGCTCGGCCCGGCCCCGCTGGTACTCGAGCGCGCCGATCAGACGCGCCGAGTGCTCGAAACCGACCTCCGACAGCCGTCGCCCCAGCTCGAGGTCGGGGTTCACCCCTTCCTGGGCCCGGCGGAAGATCTTCATGACCGCCTGGTGGCCGAACACGGCTGAGGTGTTGCTCTGCTCGACCGAGGGGTGCGAGACCGTCAGGTCGTCGGACTCGGTGAGCATCCGGCGCAACTCGGGCGAGGTGGTGGCGCGCAACTCCGCGCCGGCCAGCGAGTCGAAGCTGCGGTTGCGCCCGAAGGCTCGCAGCGCGCCCTCCATGAAGGCGTCGTCGACGGTGGCGTCGAACAGCAGCGCCCGCTCCTCCCAGGTCCGCACCTCGACCCAGGCCACCGCCGCGTGGGGGTGATCGGCCAGCACGCGGTCGGCGTCGGGACCGGTGGCGGCGGTGATGGGCACCACATAGGTCTCGGGTTCCCCGTCGGAGTACTCGACCTGCACCAGGGTTATGAAGGCGGCCGGCTTGCCCCGGCCCAGGGCCACGGGCACGGCGTCGAGGATCTCGGTAGAACGGATCGTGTGGGTGCGGCCCGCGTACCAGCGGTTGCGGGTGAAGAACGGCCCCCACACCCGGGCCAGCGCACTGCGGCCGCGGCCGCGGGCCGCGAACAGCTGCCGCCAGTCAGCGGCCGCGGTGACCACCGGTAGGTCCTCGAGCTCGGGGGCGGCCCCCCGGGCGTCGTGGTGCTGGGGTTGCAACGAGAACCAGTAGAAGCCGTAGGCGCCGAGGGTCAGGTTGTAGCCCCCTTCGACAATGGGCGCGAACTCGTTGCCGCCGAACAGCTCCACCGGCACGGCGCCGCGGTGCTCGTGCAGGTCGAGGGTGACGGTCTGGGCGAAGCGGGACAGGTTGGCCACCACCATGACGGTCTCACCGTCGGGTCCTTCGCCGGGCGAGCCGTCGCCGCCGAGGTGGCGGATGAAGGCCAGGACCTTGGCGTTCTCGGGCAGCAGGAACTCGATGGTCCCCCGACCGAATACCTGGTGCTGGCTGCGCAGGGCGATGATGCGACGCATCCACCACAGCAGGGAGCTGGGGTTCTGCTGCTGGGCCTCGACGTTGACCGTCTCGAAGTGGTACTCGGGATCGATGATGACCGGCAGGAAGAGGCGCTGGGGGTTCACCGTGGAGAAGCCGGCGTTGCGGTCCGGGCTCCACTGCATGGGGGTGCGCACCGCGTCCCGATCGCCCAGATACACGTTGTCGCCCATACCCAGCTCGTCGCCGTAGTAGAGGACCGGTGTGCCGGGCAGGGCGAAGAGCAGGCCGTTCATCAGCTCGATCTTGCGCCGATCGTTCTGCATCAGCGGGGCCAGGCGGCGTCGGATGCCCACGTTGACCCGCATCTGGGGATCGGCGGCGTAGGCGCGGTACATGTAGTCGCGCTCCTCGTCGGTGACCATCTCGAGGGTCAGCTCGTCGTGGTTGCGCAGGAAGATGGCCCACTGGCAGCCGTCGGGCAGGTCCGGCGTCTGGGCCAGGATGTCGATGACCGGGAACCGGTCCTCCATGCGCAGCGACATGAACAGGCGGGGCATGAGCGGGAAGTGGAAGGCGCAGTGGCACTCGTCCCCGTGGCCGAAGTAGGCCACGCTGTCCTCGGGCCACTGGTTGGCCTCGGCCAGCAACATGCGCCCGGGGAAGCGCTCGTCCACGTGCTCGCGCAGCTCCTTGAGGAAGGCGTGGGTCTCGGGCAGGTTCTCGCAGTTGGTCCCCTCCCGCTCGAACAGGTACGGGACCGCGTCCAGGCGCACGCCGTCGACACCCAGGTCGAGCCACTTGTCGACCGTGCGCAACATCGCCGAGCGAACCTCGTGGTTGTCGAAGTTCAGGTCCGGCTGGTGCGAGAAGAATCGGTGCCAGAAGTAGGCACCGGCCACCGGGTCCCAGGTCCAGTTCGAGGCTTCGTAGTCCTCGAAGATGACCCGCGCCTCGCGGTAGCGGTCGTAGGTGTCGCTCCACACGTAGTAGTCCCGCCAGCGGCTGCCCGCCTTGGCTCGTCGGGCGCGTTGGAACCACGGGTGTTGGTCGCTGGTGTGGTTGAGCACCAGCTCGGTGATGACCCGCAGACCCCGTCGATGGGCCTCGCGGAGGAAAACCTTGAAGTCGCGCAGCGATCCGTACGCCGGGTTGATGTCGTCGTAGGAGGCGATGTCGTATCCGTCGTCGCGCAGCGGCGACGGATAGAAGGGCAGCAACCACACGGCGGTGACGCCGAGCTGCTGCAGGTAGTCGAGCCGGGCGGTGAGCCCCGGGAAGTCACCCACCCCGTCGCCGTTGCTGTCGCCGAAGGACCGGACGTGCAGCTCGTAGATGACGGCGTCCTTGTACCAGAGCGGATCGCGGCTCTCGTCGGAAGAAGCGCTGGGCATGGTCAGGATCCCTGCGCCAGACGGAACACGTGGGCCGGGGCCACCGCCGGGTCGAGCCGGACCCAGCTCTGGTCGCCCGTCCACGTGTAGGCGCGCCCGCTCAGCAGGTCGATGGCCTCATAGGGCTGCCAGGGGTCCAGGCCGAGGGCTGGGAGGTCGAGGGTCAACGTGGCGGCCTGGGGCTGGTTGGGATCAAGGTTGACCACGACTACCACGGTGGCGGTGGCGGCGCGGTGCGGATCGACCGACGGGCCGCTGTGGGGGGTCTTGGAGTAGCAGAGGATGGCCTCGTTGTCGCTGCCGTGAAAGCGCAGTGTGCGCAGGGTGTGCAGGGCCAGATGATCCCGGCGTATCTGGTTGAGGCGGCCCATCAGGGGACGCAGGGTGCGGATCCCCGACAGGTCCCACGTGCGGATCTGGTACTTCTCCGAATCGGCGAGCTCCTCGCGGCCGTCGGTCGCCGGCTCGTTCTCACCCAACTCGAAGCTCGGGCCGTACACGCCGTAGCTGGGCGACAGCGTCGACGCCAGCACCAGCCGGAGGGCGAAGGCCTCCAGCGGGGCGTGCTGGAGGTGGCCGGGCAGGATGTCAGGCGTGGTCGGCCACAGGTTGGGGCGCAACTCGTCCACGCTGGGCGGTGTGCTCAGCTCGGTGAAGTACTCGCGAAGCTCGAAGGCCGACTCCCGCCAGGCGAAGTAGGTGTAGCTCTGGGTGAACCCGATCTGGGCCAGGCGGTGCATGACCGCGGGGCGCGAGAAGGCCTCCGCCAGGAAGCGGGTGGCCGGATGGCTCTGGCGGATGTCGGCGATCAGCCATTCCCAGAACGGATAGGGCTTGGTGTGGGGGTTGTCCACCCGGAAGACCCCGATCCCCTGTTCGCACCAGAACCGGGTGACCTCCGCCAGCGCGTCCCACAGCTCGCGCCAGGCCGGTGTCTCGAAGTTCAGCGGGTAGATGTCCTGGTAGCGCTTGGGCGGGTTCTCGGCGTACTGGATCGTGCCGTCGGGGCGGTGGTGGAACCACTCCGGGTGCTCGGTCACCCACGGGTGATCGGGCGAGCACTGGAAGGCGAGGTCGAGGGCCACCGCCATCTGACGCTCGGACGCGGCCGCCACCAGGGCCTTGAGGTCGTCCAGGTCGCCGAGGTCCGGATGGATGGCGTCGTGGCCGCCCTGGCGGCTCCCGATGGCCCAGGGGCTTCCCGGATCGTCCGGTCCGGCCTGCTCGGCGTTGTCGGGACCTTTGCGGTGCGACACGCCGATGGGGTGGATGGGGGGCAGATACAACACGTCGAAGCCCAGGTCGGCCAACTCATCGAGCTCGGCCGCCACCGCCTGCAAGGCCGAACGCGGCGTGCCATCCGGAGCCACCGGCGACAGCGAACGGGGGAACAGCTCATACCAGGTCGAGAACAAGGCCTGCTCGTGCTCCACGTCGACCTCGACGGTCTCCGAGGTGGCCGCGTCGCGGGCCCGGAAGCGCCCCTCGGGCTCACCTTGGTGATCCTCGGGCCGGTCGACGCCGGCCGCCACCTTGCGGGCCAGGGCGTCGCGCCACGTGGCCCGGTGGTCGATCCAGGCACGTACCCGGAAAGGGTGTATCCCGACGGCCTCGGGCACGAACGTGGCCTCCCAGCGATCCAGACCCGGGTTCGTGGCCGACAGGGGCACCTCCACCCAGGCGCCGGCCCCGGGTGGGCGATGCAACATCACCACCCGTAGCAGATCGTGGCCGTCCGCGAACACGGTGGCGGCCACGGTGACCGGTTCGCCGACCACCCGCTTGACCCGATGGCGCCCGCCGTCCACCCGCGGCGCCAGGTCCTGGATCACGATCCGGTTGGGGGACGGGCCACTCACCCTCTAGTTCTAGACCAGGGACAGGACCAGCAGAACCTGGGCCAGGTGATAGCTCACCATCACGGCCAGCCGGCCGTGCCGATGATCACGGATGAAGCGGGTCCAGGCGATGAGCGCGTCGGACAGGTAGAAGGACGTGGCACCGGCCACCACCAGCACCTGTCGGGTGCCGATGGCGCTGGCCACCATCACCGAGATCACCGCGATGTACCCAGCCACGGGTCCCAGCAGGTCTCGCTCGGTCCCGCGGGCGACGGCGCGCAGGATGCGCCGCCCCACCCACGCCACGGCCGCCCCGACCACGGCGACTCCGACCACGAGCGCGCCCCACGAGACGCCGTCGAGCCAGAAGGCGACGACGTAGGCCACGTGCGCCACCAGGAACGCGCCCAGACCGAACACGAACCAGCGCTCCCCGGGCAGCATCAACAACACGTCGCCGACCAGGCAGCACACGAGGGCGACCACCACCGCGGCGCGGACCTCCGGATGCGCGGCGTCGACGCTGAGGGCGACCCCGATGAGCAGCACCAGCGTGCCCGGCTTGGCCAGGTATTCGAGGCCACGGCGGCCAGAGGCCACCGCGACCCAGTCGACCACGGCCACCGCCGCGGTCAGGGCCAGCAGGAGCCAGGAGGTGGCGGTCAGACCTCGGGCTCGAGCAGGACGAGCGGGATCTCGCGATCGGTCTTGGTCTGGTAACCCGCGTAGTTCTTGTGGTCAGCGCTCACCCGGGGCCACAGGCGGGCGCGCTCGGCCTCGTCGGCCACCCGGGCCACCATCTTGCGCGCCGGCTGGCCGCGGTAGACGACCTCGACCTCGGGGTGGTCGCGGACGTTCAGGAACCAGGCCGGGTGCTGGTCGTCACCTCCCCGCGAGGCCACCACCACGATGGTCTGTCCCTCCTGGAGCGGCGAGGTGAGCATCACCGTGCGCGGCTGGCCCGACTTGCGCCCGATGGTGGTCAGCTCCAGCACGGGCATGCCGTAGCCGGTCCAGCCCAGCCTGCCGAAGCTGACCTTGAGCACGACGCGGTGCACGCCGTTCAGGAGCTTGAACGCGGTATCACTCGGCATGGCGCGACCCTAGCGCCCGGCCGCGGTTCGCCCGACTTGGCCCGGGCCAACCGGTTGTGGCGGCGGGTGCTGCGCGCCCAGGGCCTGGAGGTGCGATGGCGCGACCGCCTCCGCCTCGTGTTGCCGGCGGCTGGCCCAACGCTGGTGGCCGCGGCCGCGAGATTGGCCGCCGAGCGCGCCCTGTGGGGCTGAACCAGCCCCTAGGCTCGCCCACCGTGCTCCACCTGACGCTGGCCAACCTGCGGGCCAAGCCGGGCCGGTTCGTGGCCACCATGTTGGCCATCATCGTGGGCACCGGCTTCCTGGCCGGGACGCTGGTGCTGAGCGACTCGTTGGGCCCCGCGCTCGAGTCCAACGCCGTGCTGGCCCTGCACGGAGTGGACGCGGCGGTACAGCCCAAACTCGACACGGGCACCGCCCGGCGTCGCAACGATTCGCTGGCGAGCTCCAGCGTGTCCGCCGGCGTGTTGACCACCGTCCGCGGCGCGGCCGGTGTGCAAGCCGCGGCCGGCACCCTGTCGGCCCAGCTCAACGTGCTCGGGCCCGACGGCACCGTGCCGCTCAAGCACGCCAACGGATCGCTGTGGATCGCAGTGCCCGCCCTGAGCCCCTACAAGATCGTGGCCGGCCGGGCGCCCACCGCCGCCGGCCAGATCGCCATCGACCAGCAGACGGCCAACGCCAAGCACTGGGGCGTGGGCACGGCACTCCAGTTGGCCACCTCCGTCGGCTCCCGGCGCGCCACGGTCGTCGGCATCAGCCGCTACGGACAGGGCCAGGCTTCGAGCGCCAGCGGCGACATCCTGGTCAGCTCGGCCGACGCGTTCGACTTCTTGGCCTCGGGCAAGCGCCTCTACGACGCCATCTACGTCCAGGCGAGACCCGGGGTGACCGAGCCGACGTTGGCCGCCAACGTGGCCCGGGCCGTCGGCGATCAGTACCAGGTCCGCACCGGCGACGCCCTGCGCACCCAGGCGGCGGGCAACGCCGCCCAGGTGGTCGACTTCCTGAGCACCGCTCTCGTGAGCTTCGCCTGGGTGGCCTTGGCCGTGGGCGTGCTCATCATCTACAACACCTTCGCCATCGTGGTGGCCCAGCGGGTGCGCGAGTTCGCCCTGTTGCGGGCCGTGGGCGCCCGGGGCAGCCAGGTGCGCCGGGCGGTGATCCTCGAAGCGCTGGTGGTGGGGCTGGTGGCCAGCGCCGTCGGCATGCTGGTCGGGATCGGCCTGTTCAAGCTGTTGGTGGCGGTCGTCCCGGTGCTCAAGAACCTGACCGGGTCGGGCGGCGTGGGACTGCAGATCCACCCCACCACCGTCATCGAGGTGCTGGTGGTGGGCACGCTGGTCACCGTCGTGTCGGCGGTGATCCCCGCCTTCCGCGCCGCCCGGACCAAGCCGATCGCCGCCCTGCGGGTGGCCGCCGTCGACCGCAGCGGCACGAGCAAGGCCCGCGGCATCATCGGCCTCATCATCATCGGGCTGGGCGCGGTGATCCTGCTGGTGGGCATGGCCGTGAAGCAGGGCCTGCTGATCGGCTTCGGCCCCGTGCTGCTGTTCGTGGGGACGCTGGTGGCCGGACCCGTGCTGGCCCGCGGCTTCAGCTGGGCGGTCGGCCTGGTGCTCGACCGGCTGGGCATGTCGTCGCGCCTGGCCGTGGCCAACGCCAAGCGAAACCCTAGCCGCACCGCCAACACGGCCAACGCGCTGCTCATCGGCATGTTCCTGGTGGTGTTCGTGACTGCCGCCGGCGGAGCCATCCGCGACTGGGCGGTCAAGGAGGTCTCGCAGTTCTCCACCGCCGACCTCAACGTGGTGTCCACGTCTGGTGCCGGCATGAGCCACGACCTCCAGACCAAGATCCAGGCCACCTCGGGGGTGCAGGGGTCGGTGGCCCTCTATGACGACATCGGCCAGGCCGGATCGCTCTCCATCCCCTCGTCGCAAGGGGGTGGGGGCCGTCGGGGCGGCATCACCGACCGGGTGGCGGCCGGCGACTTCGCAGAGGTGTCCAAGGTCCTGGCGGTCAAGTCGGCCCAGGGCAGCCTGGCCGGTCTGGGCGACGACCAGATCGCCGTACCCGAGGGACCTCGGGCCGCCACGCGGGGCTACCAGGGACCGCCGCTGGGCAGCAAGGTGGCCATCACCTTCAGGAACGGGGTGACCAGGACGTTCACGGTGGGGGCCGTCACCAAGTTCTCGCTGGACGTCAGCTCGTACCTGGTCTCGACCCGGGCTGCCCTGGCCGCCGACCCCCAGCTGCTGCCCAACTCGATCGCCATCACGGTGGCCCCGGGTCAGCTCGACGCGGTCAAGAACCGCCTGGACGCGGTGACGGCGCCGTACTCGACGCTCGACGTGCAGCCCGGCAACGAGTTCGCCCTGCTCATCAAGTCCTTCTTCAACTTCATCATCTCGGCGGTCAACGCCCTGCTGGCCTTCGCCATCGCCATCGCCGTGTTCGGGATCGTCAACACGCTCATCCTGTCGGTCACGGAGCGGACCCCGGAGATCGGCCTGCTGCGCTCGGTGGGGATGAGCCGACGGCAACTACGCACGACGATCCGGGCCGAATCGGTCATCCTGGCCGCCGATGGCACGGTGCTCGGGATGGCGTTCGGCTTGTTCGTGGCCTGGGCGGTGACCCAGCCGCTGTTCACCGGAAGCCAGTCGTTCTCCTGGCCCGTGGAGGAGCTGATCGTGATCGCCGTCATCGGCCTGGTCATCGGCGTCGCCGCCTCACTGGTGCCCGCGTGGCGGGCGGCGCGCATCGACATCCTCGATGCCGTCGCGGCCGAATAGCGCAGCCCGCCGGCCCCCGTCACCGGATCCCAGCCCGGTCGAGGGCCGGCCGGCCGGGCTCAAGCGGCGTCGAGGCGGGGCAGGACCAGGGCGACGGTGTCGGGGCAGATCTGCTGGGTGCGGACCCACTCGGCCACGCCGGCCAGGGGCACCCAGCCGGTGGCGCTGACCTCCCCGTCGGCGTAGCTGAAAGGACCGTCGCTTCGGGCCAGGTACACCCGGCTCACCTCGCACACCTCGTCGTCCGCGTAGGTGTCCTCACCCAGGTACTCGAGCGGGGCCGCCACACCCGCCTCCTCGGCCAGCTCGCGGACGGCCGCCTCCTCCCACCCCTCGCCGGCACCGACCACCCCACCGAAGGCCAGGTCCCAGCGCGACGGCCACACGTCCTTCCAATCGGCACGCCGGTGGACCAGCACCTCCTGGCGGGAGTTGAGCACGACCACGGCCACCGATCGGTGTCGCAGGTTCCGGGCCCGCATGTCGCGCCGTGTCACGGCGCCGACCACCGCGCCGTCCTCGTCGAGTTGGTCGACGAGTTCGGTTGGCGGCCCCGAGAGGCTCATGCCAGATCCGCCGCTCCGGCCAGGGCCTCGGACCAGCTGGCCCCGCGCTCCACCAGGGGTCGCAGACGGGCGACGTGAGCCGGGCGGTTCATCCCCAACACCCCCGCCAATCGATCGTCTCGGCCGTAGAGCGCCACGAACCGGCGTTCCTCGAGCGAGCCGATCACGACCTCCACCCGGTCCTCGGCACTCGATCGCCCGGCCAGCTGGATCTTGTAGTCGTACTGATCGCTCCAGAACCACGGCACCGGGTCGAAGGTCTCGGGCTCGGTGCCTCGCTCGGTCGCCAGCAGGCGCATGGCGGTGGCCTCGCCCATCTGGACCGCCGTCTCCCAGTGCTCCACCCGCAGGTACTGGCCGTAGCGCCGGGACGGCCAGCGGGCGATGTCGCCCGCGGCCACCACGCCGGGCGCGGCCGACAACGTGTCGTCGCACACCACCCCGTCGTCGATGTCGAGCCCGGATCCTTCGAGCCACGCCGTGTTGGGGCTGACGCCCACACCGACCACCACCACCTCGGCGGGGATCACCAGGCCGTCGGCCAGACGCACGCCGGACACGTGGTCGGTTCCTTCCAGCCCGTCGACACCGACGCCCAGGCGCACGTCCACGCCGTGGTCGCGGTGGAGCTCGGCCATCAGCGAACCGATCTGGGAACCCAGGGCGCGCTCGAGGGGTACATCGGCTGCTTCCAGCAACGTGACCTCCAAGCCGCGTAGCCGACAGGTGGCGGCTACCTCGGCGCCGATGAACCCGGCACCCACCACCACAACCCGGTTCGGGCCGTCGTCGAGCTCGGCCTCGCAACGTCAGGCAGTCGTCGAGAGTCCGCAGCACGTGCACCCCACCGAGCACCTCGGTCCCCGGCAGTCGCCGCGCCGCGGCGCCGGCCGCGATGATCAGGCCGTCGTAGCCCACCCGCTCGCCACCGTCGAGGCGCACGAAGCGGTCGGCCAGGTCGACGCCCATGGCTCGCCGGCCCAGCTGCAGGTCGAGACCGAGATCCTCGTTGGCGGCCGGCAGGACGATCCGGTCCGGCTCCCACTGGCCCGCCAGGAGTTGCTTGGACAGGGGCGGCTTGTCGTAGGGCCGATTGGGGTCGGCGTCGATGACGCTGATGCGCCCGTCGAAGTCCTGGCGCCGCAGCGTGTGCGCGGCGTGCATGCCGGCCAGGGACGCTCCGACGATCACCACCGAGCCGATCATCGAGTCGAGCTGCCCAACCGAACCGCCGAGAGCCGCCGGGTCACTCCTCGACGATCGAGATGGCCTGCTTGGGGCACCGCTGCACCGCTTCTTCGACCTTGGCCCGCGCCGACTCCGGCGGGGTCTCGTCGAGCACGTAGAGGAAGTCGTCATCGCGCACTTCGAAGATCTCGGGTGCGATCCCCATGCAGATCGCATTGCTCTCGCACAGGTCGAAGTCGACCACCACTCGCATATCGGCCCCCTGGTTCGGATGACGTCTGGTTCGCGGGCGTCGTTCCCGTCGAGGGTTCATCATGGCACGACCCGCCCGGGCCGGACGCCACGAACTGAGCACTCGCTCGGCGACGAGGACGGGATTGGCCTCGGAGACCTGATGACGTGTCAGATATGTCCATGACGAACGACACCACTGCCGCTGGCGCCCCGCTGGCCGGGGTCCGCATCCTCGAGGCCTCTCTCCTGGGCCCGGCCGCCATCACCTCGTCGCTGGTGGACCTGGGGGCCGAGGTCATCAAGATCGAGTCCCCCGCCGGCGACTACATCCGCGAGATGACCTGGCCCATCGTCGAGGGCGTCTCACTCATGCACCTGCACCTGAACCGGGGCAAGCGCAGCATCGTGTTGGACCTCAAGTCCGACGCCGGGGTCGCCATCTTCAAGGACCTGGCCGCCGGCGCCGACGCGGTGATCGAGGCCATGCGACCGGGGGCCCTGAAGCGGCTCGGCCTGGGCTACGAGCAGCTGCACGAGATCAATCCGGCCATCGTGTTCTGCACCATCTCCGGCTACGGCATGACCGGGCCCTACCGCAAGTTGCCCAGCCACGGCGTGGCCTACGACACGTGGGCGGGCATCGTGACCCCGGAGTACGACGACGACGGCCACTGCCACCTGCCCGAACACGTCTCCATCGGCATCAACGCCGGACCCCTGTACGGCGCGCTGGGCGTGCTGGCGGGGATCATCCGGGCCCGCGACACCGGGCAGGGTTGCCAGATGGAGATCGCCCAGAGCGACGCGGCGGCCGCCTTCGACTGGTACCGCTCCGAGAGCTTCAAGGCCTACGAACGCCCGCAGTCCGAGGTGACGGGGAACAAGTCCGACGACTACGTCCGCCGGGCCCCGGGCACCGCGGGCATGAAGGAGGGGGTGCGCTATCAGCTCTACGAGTCCTCGGACGGCCACATCCTGTTCATGGCCAGCGAGCGCGAGTTCTGGAGGAACTTCTGTGAAGGCGTGGGGCGCCCCGATCTGTTCGAGTCGCACCCGGGCTCGAAGTTCGCCGATCACGCGGTGGGCGATATCGAGCTGCGAGACGAGTTGGCCGTCATCTTCAAGACCCGCACCAGCGCCGAGTGGATCGCCTTCAGCGAGGAGTTCAACACCACCATCGCCCCGGTGAACACGCCGGCCAACCTGGGCAACGATCCGCAGTTCCAGGACCGCCTGGGCTTCGTGCTCGACCACCGGGTTCACGGTGCCGACATGCTGGGCAGCCCCATCAAGGTGCTGGGCGAGGATCTGCCCCTGCCAGCCATGGCCCCCACGGTGGGCGAGCACACCGACCAGGTGTTGCACGACGTGCTCGGCTGGGACGACGACCAGGTGGCCACCGCCCGCGCCAGCGGCGCACTGGGCTGACCGCCCAGAACGAACCGGGCTGACCGGACCGGGGATGGAGCGCGGGGCTGCGGCCATCGGGCAATAACGTTGCTCCGTGCAGAACATGGGGGGCCGACCACGGTCATCACCGGAGGCTCGAGCGGCATCGGCCTGGCCACCGCCCACGCCCTCGGTGAGCGCGGTGCGCGGCTCACGCTCATGGCCCGACGATCCGAGCTGCTCGAGGCCGCCGTCGCCCAGCTCGCGGCCACCGGAACCGCCGCCACCGCCCGCCGGGTGGATGTGTCGGACCGCCCGGCCCTCCAGAAGGCCATGGCCGCCACGGTAGACGAGCGCGGCCCGGTGGACATCCTGGTGTGCAGTGCCGGGCTGGCCCAACCCGGGTACTTCGAGCAGCTCGACGACGACGTCTTCCGCCAGATGATGGAGGTGGACTACTTCGGTACGTTGTGGGCCATCCGGGCCGTGGTGGACTCCATGATCGAACGGCGCACCGGCTCGATCATCGGTGTCTCCTCCGCAGCCGGGATCATCGGCGTGTTCGGCTACACCGCCTACGGGCCGGCCAAGTTCGCCGTTCGGGGCCTGCTCGAGTCGCTGCGGGGCGAGTTGGCACCCTACGGCGTTCACGTGGGCTGCTGCTTCCCACCTGACGTCGACACGCCCCAGCTGGCCTACGAGAACCAGTTCAAGCCCGACGAGACTCGGGCCATCAGCGGCAACATCAAGCCCATCTCGCCCCATCAGGTGGCCAACTGCATCGTCGACGGCATCGACCACCGCCGGTTCGCCCTCATCCCCGACCGCGCCACCCGGCTCCTGGTGATGGGCGCCGGTCTCACCCCCGGTCTCATCACCCGGGTCACCGACCGCACGGTGACCAAGGCCCGTGCCCGACGCCCGTCGAGCGAACCCGGCCACGAGACGCCGTGACCCTCCCCCTCGATCCCCGCGACTCCCCGGAGCCGGGGTCGCCGCACGCCTCGCCATCGGTCGAGCAGCCGGGTACGGCCCGTACCCGCACGTCGGGATCGTGGGGCGAGTCCACCCTCGGCGCCACCACCCCAGCCACCGTGCCCTCGGCCGACGCGGCCGTGCCCCGAGCGTCACGGCTGCAGATCCTGTTCCGCGTGGTGATGCTGCTGGTGGCCGCCATCGCCTTCTACTTCCTGCTGCCCCGGCTGCTCGATGTGTGGGAGCAGATCCCGAAGCTGACCGCCATCAAGTGGTGGTTCGTGGTCATCCTGCCCCTCGAGGCGGGCAGCTTCGCCTGCCAGTGGAAGCTGACCCGAACGGCTCTGCCCCAGGTGTCGTGGTTCGTGGCCGCCACCGCGCAGTTGGCCTCCAATGCCATCGCCAAGGTGGTGCCGGGCGGGGCGGCCGTGGGTGGCGCCACCGGCTACCGAATGCTGTCGGTCTCGGGGGTCAACCGGGCCACCGCCGGCGCGGCATTGGCCGCCACCGCCATCGTCTCCAACGGGGTGCTGTTCGCCCTGCCCATGGTGGCGGTGCTGGGATCGATCCTGACCGCGCCGGTGCCCGGCGACCTGGCCGTGATCGCTTGGGGCGGGGCGCTGCTGTTCCTGGTCCTGTTCGCCATCGTGTTCGCGCTGGTCCGGTTCGACCGCCCGCTGTGGGCGGTCGGTCATCTCATCGAGCGGGTCAGCAGCTGGCTCATCCGCCATGTCCTCGGCCCCATCCGAAGCTGGTCGAGCCGCATGCCGGTCTATCGCCACCACGATGGTTCCCCGGACGAAGCTCCGGCGCCTCCCGGTGGCCAGCCGACCCCTGAGGCCGGCTTGTACCAGGGACCCACAGCCGAAGGGTTCGTGACCCAGCGCGACATCATGGTGTCCACCCTCGGGCCCCGTTGGCGCACCGCCCTGGTTGCGGCGGTGGGCAACTGGGGCCTCGACTACCTGGCGCTGGTGGCCGCCATCTACGCGGTGACCGGCGCCAAGCCCAAGCTCAGCCTGATCCTGCTGGCGTACGGCGCCGCCGCCGTGCTGTCCATGATCCCCATCACCCCCGGCGGGCTCGGCTTCGTCGAACTGGGTCTCACCGCGGCGCTGGTGGCCGCGGGCATCAAACCGGCCGACGCCCTCCTGGCCACCCTGGCCTATCGCGTCGTCTCCTACTGGCTGCCGCTGCCCGCCGGGCTGGTGGCCACCATCTTGTTCCGGCGCCGCTACGGCCGCGTGCCCGACCCTCCCGACCTCGGCGTGACCGACGCCACAGGTTGACGCGGACTACCTCGCCCCGACGCGGGGTTGTCAATGGTGACGCCCCCGCTCCCCCGGGGCGGCGGCGATTCAGATCGAAACGGTCACATCGCCATGGGCCGGCCCGAGGCCGGCCACGGAGGGAGCACAAGATGAGCAACGTCATCCAGATCGACAAGAACCTGGTGGAGCAGTCCCATGTGCTGCGCCAACGGGCCACCAGCCTGCGCCACCAGGCCGACGCCCTCACCTCACCCTTGGCCGCCGCCTATCGGCGTCGGGCCAGCGAGCTCGAGTTCGAGGCGTGGATCTCCGAACTCCAGGCCGGCGTCCCCTACGACCAGGTGCAGCCCGCGGCCTGAGCGCCGCGACCTCCTGCGTCGCACCCGACCGCGATCCCGCAGGGTTTCGGTCTCCCTCCCTGTCCCTGCGTGAGCGACACCCCGCCCCACGGGCGGGGTGCTCGCATGCCTGGGCCCAGGCGAGCGCCCGGGCGACACAACTAGAACCTGTTCTATACTGCCCGCATGGCCATGTTCGTCGAACGCGGTTCTGCCCCGGGTGGGGTCGGGTGAGCGAGTTGGTCGACGCGGCCAGCGCAGCCGTCATCCACCCCGAGATGGCGCCGGGTGAGCCGCGGTACCCGTTCGGGGTCCCGTTCGGCTGGTTCCAGGTGGCGTGGTCCGATGACGTCGCAGCCGGTGAGGTCCTGCCTCGCTACTACTTCGGCCGCCACCTGGCTCTGTGGCGCGACGAGCAGGGCCGGGCTCACCTCAACGACGCGTTCTGCCCCCACCTCGGCGCCCACCTGGGCTACGGAGGCCACGTCGACGGCACCGACCTGGTCTGCCCGTTCCACGGCTGGCAGTTCGATGCCGACGGGCTCAACACGCTCATCCCCTACGGAAACCGGGTGAACCAAAGGGCCCGCATCCGCTCGTACCCCGTCGTGGAGATCGACCAGTTCGTGATGGCCTGGTACCACCCCCATGACGCCGACCCCACCTACCAGCTCGAGGCCCCCGCCGAGCTGGCCGACCCCGAGTACTCCGAGTGGACCGACGTGGTCTTCCGGGTCGCGGCGGGTTGCCAGGAGATGGCGGAGAACTCGGTGGACGGACCCCACTTCCGCTACGTGCACCACACAGCCGTCGTGCCCGAGATCCAGAGCTACGAGACCGAGGGCACCCGCTCGCGGATGCGCTCGGTGCAGAAGTTCCCGACGCCCCGCGGCGTGGTCGACGGCCGCATCGACGTGGACAACCAGGGCCCCGGCTTCGCCACCACCCGCTTCAGCGGCATCGTCGACACCCTGCTCATCGGTGCGGCGGTGCCAGTGGACGCGGTGACCTCAGAGGTGCGGTTCAGCTTCAAGACCCGCAGCCTGGGTGACGCCGAAGCCACCTCGACGGTGGGACAGGCCTTCGTGGCCGAGGTGTGCAAGCAGTTCGAGGAAGACCGGCCGATCTGGGAGAACAAGGCCCACGTCGTGCGCCCGGCGCTGGCCGACACCGACCCGCCGTTCATGAAGTTCCGCAAGTGGTACGCCCAGTTCTACGCCGACGGCACCGACACCTCGCGTGCGGTGTGGTCACCGCCTCCGCCGCCCGGCGATGGCCAGCCCGTGTTCATCCGGCCCGAAGGCACCGCCTCGGCCCGCCATGGGGACAGCTGAGCGTCAGAGCACCCCGTTGCGCTGGAGGCGGCGCAACACCAGCCAGCCCGGCAGCAGCGGCAGCCAGAACCCGAGCACCCGGGCCGTGATCATGGCCACCACCGCGGTGGGGGCGTCGACGCCGGCCCACACCAAACCGACCACGGCCACGGCCTCGACCAGGCCGGCACCGTCGGGGATGGGAGACACGACGACCAACACCGCCAGGACGAGGCCCACCAGCAGGGCCGGGGCGGGGGCGGGGGACGCGCCGAAGGCGTGTGCCGCGGCCAGCAACCCGCATCCGCCAGCGACAGCCAGCACGACGCCTGACGCCACCACGCCCGCCAGCCGCATCGGCTCGCGGCTCAAGGCCACCAGATCGGTCACCGAGCGTCGATCGGGTGCCACCACCAGCGTGTGATAGCGCCGGGGTGCGTCGATCAGGCCGACGATCACGGCCAGGATGACGCCGGCCCACACGAGCCAGCCCAGCCGCAACGACGAACCCGATCCGCCGCCCTGGCCCAGCGCCACGACGGCCACGACCAGGGTGAGCAATCCGTGGAGGGGCACGGCCGCGGTGTCGATCACCGCCACCTGGGCGATGGCCCGGCTCCGTTCCACCCCGGCGCGCACCAGTTGGTGGACGGCCAGGCCGGCGGCACCGTACTCGGGCAGCAGGCGACCGGTGTAGGAGGAGGCCACGGCCGTGGCCAGTACCGACGCGGGGCGACGACGGTCCTCGTCGGCACCGGTGGCGGCCAGCACGCCCGCCGCCGCCACGCCGTAGCCGGCCACCACCAACACGACGGCCACCACCAGCCAGCCGACCCGCACGTGGGTCAGGACGTGACCCACGTGGCCGAACCCGGCCAGGGCCATGAGCACCAGCGTCACCCCGACGCCGGCACCGACCACCACGCGCACCTCGCGCCACTCGATGTCCGGGAGGCGCTGACCCAGGTCGGCCTCGGGGATCACCGGCTGGTCCCACGGATCCGATGGGGCGCCGGCCGGACGCTCACGCAGGAGCGTCTCGAACCGGGGCTCGGCCCGATACGCGGCGCGTTCGTCGGCCAGTCCCACCAACGCCCCGATCAGTCCCATGACCACAGTTGCGGCCACCAGGACGCCGATGAGCAGCAGGCGATCGTCAACGCGCTCGCGACACGACGGCTGGGCTCGCAGGGCCACCACGTCAGGCGGCGCGTCCACCGAGCCGGGGGCGGGTAGCACCACGTCGTTGGGGTTGGTCCAGACGAAGCTGATCGGCGCCCCGCACGACTGCACCCGGGGGTTGTCCACCGGGATCAGACCGATGACCAGCGCGGCCACCAAGCAGACCAGGGCCAAGACCAGCAGGACCACCTCGATGCGACGAGGCACGGCGGAACGCCGACGCCCGGTGTGCATCTCGGTCACGGCGAGCGACGGTACCACCGCCCATCGACCGCTCCGCGACTACCGTCGCCAGGCGTCGGCGGCACCGGCTTGAGCCGTTGCCGGCGATCGACCGAACATCAAGGGGGAATCGTGTCGCACACCGAGAACCAGCCGATCGAGGCGCATCCGATGGTCGACGATCCGGCCGACGCGGGCGTCGATCCCGACGCCCTGGCCGCGCTGGTGGCCCGAGCCCACCGCGAGATCGACGACGGGGTGCTGGGTTCGTGCCAGCTGGCAGTGGCCGCCGGCGATCGCCTGGTGGCGTATGAGACCCTCGGCGACGCCGCCCCCGACAGCCGCTACGTGATCTTCTCCTGCACCAAGGCCCTGGTGGTGGGTGCGTTCTGGCTGCTGCTGGCCGAAGGCGCCGTGACCCTGGACCAGACGGTGGCCGAGGTCATCCCCGAGTTCGCCACCAACGGCAAGGAGGTGATCACCGTCCGCCAACTGCTCCTGCACGAGAGCGGCTTCCCTCACGCCCCGCTGGACCTGCTCGCCGACACCACCCGGGAGCGCCGGCTGGCCCGCTTCGGCGCCTGGCGCCTGAACTGGGAGCCGGGCACCCGGTTCGAGTACCACCCCACCTCCGCCCACTGGGTCATGGCCGAGCTGATCGAGCGGCTCAGCGGCATCGACTACCTCGACTTCATCCACCAGCGTGTCCTGGTACCACTGGGGCTGCGCCGACTCCAGTTGGGCGTGCCACTGGACCAGCAGGGCGACATCAACGACCTGGAGGTCCGAGGGGAGCCCCCGACCAGCGACGAGCTGGAGGCGGTCTTCGGCGTGGCCGGGCTCACCCTCGAGGGACTCCAGGGAGAGGTCACCGATGCCGCGCTGATGGGGTTCAACCGCCCCGAGGTGCGGGCGCTGGGCGTGCCCGGTGGCGGCGGCGTGTCCACCGCCGCCGACCTGGCCATGTACTACCAGGCGCTGCTGCACAACCCCGGCGGGATGTGGGATCCGGCCGTGCTGACGGCAGGCACGGCCGAGGTGCACGGGCACCTGCCCGACCCCCTCACCCGGGTCTCGTCGAACCGGGCGCTGGGTCTGGTCATCGCCGGCGACGAGCCTGACATGGCCATGCGGGGCTTCGGCCACACCGTGTCGTCGCGAACCTTCGGCCACGCCGGTGCCGGCGGGCAGCTCGCCTTCGCCGATCCCGAGTCGGATCTGTCCTTCTGCTACCTGACCAACACGCTGGATGCCAACCTCCTGCGCCAGCACCGCCGTGGCGCCAGCCTCGCCGGCTACGTGGGACGCCTGAAAACCTTTGCCAACTGATTGTTCAAGGTTGGACCCCCGGATGTCCGATGGCAGGCAAGGCGCGGTCCCCCGCTCCGGCTCCTCGCTGCCGGCGTCGGGGGACCGGGCCGCGCCGGACGAGAACCTGTTCTAGTCAGTGCTCTAGGATCGGGCCCCATGGCCATGCCGACCGGGATACCGGTGATCGAGACCTTCCTGGGCTTCCCCAGCCGCAACCGCAAGGACGTCTACAAGTTCCTGGCGCCCCACCTGCGCGACGAGGAGTCCAAGGGCTTCTCGTTCCCGGCGCAATACATGTTCACCGACGTGCCCGCCGACCTGGAGGACAACGTCGACCCGGTGGCGGTGGTTCTGGACAACCTCGATCGGTTCCACATCGAACGGGCGATGATCGGCGTGGGGCGCGACCATGAGGACGCCGAGCGGGCACTCAAGACCCACCCCGACCGGTTCTTCGCCAGCGTGTCGGTCGATCCGAACGACGGCATGGATGCGGTGCGCCTGATCGTCGAGATGCACGAGCGCTGGGACATCAAGGCGGTCACGACGTTCCCGGCCGGGGTGCAGGTGGCCATCAACGACAAGCGCTACTACCCCATCTACGCCAAGTGCTGCGAGCTGGGCCTGCCCATCTTCAGCTGTGCCGGCATCCCCGGGCCCCGCGTGCCGTTCGAGCCCCAGAAGGTCGAGCACATCGACGAGGTGTGCTGGTTCTTCCCCGAGCTCACCTTCGTCACCCGCCACGGCTGCGAGCCCTGGACGGACCTGGCCGTCAAGCTCATGTTGAAGTGGCCCAACCTCTACTACTCGACCTCGGCGTTCGCCCCCAAGCACTACCCCAAGGCCATCATCGACTACGCCAACACCCGCGGCGCCGACAAGATCATCTACGCCGGCTACTTCCCAGCCGGCCTCACCTACGACCGCATCTGGGGCGACATGGCGTCGGTCCCCTTCCACGACGACGTGTGGCCCAAGTTCCTGCGCGAGAACGCCCTGCGGGTGCTCAAGCTCTAGATCGGCGGACCCTTCAGGGCTTGTCGGCGCCCACCACCCACATGGAGAAGAACTGCGAGCCGCCGCCGTAGGCGTGGCCCAGAGCGGTGCGGGCCCCGTCGACCTGGTGCTCGCCGGCCTGGCCCCGGACCTGCATGGCCGCCTCGGCGAAGCGCAGCATGCCCGAGGCGCCGATGGGGTTGGACGACAAGACGCCACCCGAGCAGTTCACCGGTAGGTCGCCGGTCATCTGCGGTGGCGCCCTGCTCCACCATCTTCCAGCCATCGCCCTCCGGCGCGAAGCCCAGGTTCTCGAGCCACATCGGCTCGAACCAGCTGAAGGGCACGTACATCTCGACCACGTCGATCTGCTCGCGAGGGTTGGTGATGCCGGCCTGGGCGAACACGTCCTTGGCGCAGTCCTGGCCGGCCACGGGCGACACCGTGTCGCGCCCGGCGAACATGGTGGGCTCGCTGCGCATGGCCGTGCCGTGGACCCACGCCGCCGGTGCGCCGCCGCGGCGTCGCCGCCGGCCTCGTCGGTCAGCACCATGGCGCAGGCACCGTCCGAGGACGGGCACGTCTCGGAGTAGCGGATCGGGTCCCACAGCATGACCGAGTCGCGCGACCGATCTCGAAGCTGATCGACTCGTCGTGGAGGTGGGCGTATGGGTTCTTCAGGGCGTTGGTGCGGTCCTTGACCGCCACCAGGATCCCGATGTGGTCGGGCGCCCCCGAGCGCTGGATGTAGGCCCGGACGTGGGGGGCGAAGTAGCCGCCGGCCCCGGCGTGCATGCGGCGGCTGGAACGGGATGGGCAGCGACAGCGCCCACATGGCCTCGCTCTCGCTCTGCTTCTCGAAGGCCACCGTCAGGACCCGTCGATGGATGCCCGACTTGACGAGGTCGCGACGCCACGATGGCGGTCGAGCCACCCACGCTGCCGGCCGTGTGCACCCGGAACATGGGCTTGCCCACCGCCCCCAGGGCCTCGGCCAGGTACAGCTCGGGCATCATCACGCCCTCGAAGAAGTCGGGCGCCTTGCCGATCACCACGGCGTCGATGTCGGACCACTCGTACTGCGGCGTCGTCGAGCGCCCGCTGGGCGGCCTCGCGCACCAGACCGGCCACCGACACGTCGCCGCGGGTGGACTGGTGATGGGTCTGGCCGATGCCCACGATCGCGACTGCGTTCGGCCATGTCAGTCACCCTCCAGCACGCAGACCAGGTTCTGTTGCAGGCACGGGCCCGAGGTGGCGTGGGCCACCGCCCGGTCGGCCTCGCCCCGTGTGATGCGCGAGGCGGCCTCGCCCATCCGTTGGAGTCCGGCGGCCATGACCACGTTGGCGGCCAAGGCGCCCCCCGAGGGGTTGATCACGGTGTCGTCGCCCAGGCCCAGCGCCTGGCGCAGGATGAGCTCCTGATGGGTGAAGGGCGCATGCAGCTCGGCGATGTCGACCTTGGCGTCGTCCACGCCCACCTTGGCCGCGGCCTGCTCGGTGGACACCGAGCGGGTCAGGTCGCGCAGGCCCAGGCCGTGCGGCTCGATGCGATGGTCGATGCCGCGGATCCAGGCCGGGCGCTCGCCAGAGCTCGCGGGCCACGTCGCCGGCGGCCAACACGATGGCGGCCCCACCGTCGGTGATGGGCGGGCAGTCGTGGACGCGGAGCGGATCGACGAACATGGGCTCGCTCAGCAGGGCGTCGACGTCGGGACTCGAGGTCAGCTGCGCCTCGGGGTTGGAGGCTGCGGCCCGGCGGCTGCGCACGGCCACCTCGGCCATGTCGGCCTCGGTCATGGTCCCGGCGTCGAGGCAGGCCCGGGCCTGGAGCGCGGCCATGGCCACCGAGTCGGGCCACAGCGGCCCCAGGTAGTAGGGGTCGAGCTGGCGGGTCAGCACCCGGCGGATGTCACCCGGCGAGGACTTGCCGTAGGAGTAGACGAGCGCGGTGTCGACGGTGCCCGACTGCATCTTCACCCAGGCCTCGTAGAGCGCCCAGGCACCGTCCATGTCCACGTGGGACTCCGAGATGGGCGGCCACGGACCCACGCTGTCGAGGGTCATCACGAAGGAGAAGGCCTGACCGGCCAGGTAGTCGGAGCTGCCCGAGCACACGAACCCGATGCGATCGTGGGGCAGACCAGCGGAGGCGAGCACCTGGTTCACGATGGGCATCAGCATCTCGACCTCGTTGCGCTCCTCCTCACGGCGCACCAACGGGGTCTGGGCGAAGGCGATGATGGCGACGTCGCGCACCGGCATCAGACGTTGTCCCCCTGCTTGGCCCTTCGGTCGGCAAGCCTCCCTGCGGGCGCCTTCGGCATCTGTAGCTCGGCACACGCGTGGCGTCGGCGATCGGTCGTCCGGCACGACGTGCCCTGCTTGGCCCTTCGGTCGGCAAGCCTCCCTGCGGGCGCCTTCGGCATCTGTAGCTCGGCACGCGGCATCAGACGTTGTCCTTGTAGGTCTCGTAGTCGGCGTCGGGCTCGCCGGTGGGGCGGAAGTAGCGGATGCTCTCGAGCGTCGGTGCCAGCTCGTCGTCGGGCACCCACACGGCCTCGACCCGCATGGCCCATGTGGACGTCGGCCGCGGCCACCTCCTGGATCAGGTGCATGAGCGGGATGTCGGAGTCGTCGAGCAGGATCGAGCGCGCTCACGTAGGGCAGCTCCATGGCCTGGCCATAGAACTGGACGTTGACCACGCAGAAGGTGGTGACCGTGCCCACATGCGGCAGCTCGACGATCTCGGCGGTGGGTACGCCGTCGGTAGGGCAGGCGCCGCGGGCGGGCACGTAGACCTTCCCGCACTTGGGGCAGCGCTGACCCAGGATCTTCTTCTCGGCCAGGCCCCGCAGGAACTTGGATGTGGCGATGCCGGCGGTGAAGGTGTACTCGATGCGGGCCGGCGTGCGGATGGAGCGCACCGGCTCCACCCCGGCCAGGCGCTCGGGCAGGACGATGTCGGTCATGGCGTGCCACCGATGGGCTCGAAGCACTCGATGTCGCTGATGTTGCCCTCGCGCTCGGCCCGCCAGCGGACCTTGACCCGCATGCCGGTGGCCATGCCCTCGGGCGTGCCGGCATCGACGGCGTGCAGCATCCCCGTGTCGGCCCCGTCCAGCCGGACCAGCGCCCAGGCGAAGGGGCGATCGAGGGGCTGGGACTCGAGCGGCTCGCGCATCCAGGCCCAGGTGAGCACCTCCCCCTCGTCGCTCACCTCGACCATCTCGGTGAGGGGGGTGGCCGTGACCGGGTCGTACTCGGGCGGCGGCATCAGCACCCGGCCGTCGCCACCCTTGATACCGAGCATCACGCCCTCTCGCAGACCGGTCATGAAGGCTCCGATCACCGGACCTGTGGTCCGGGTGAACGGGTACTCGATGATGTTTGGCGCCGAGAGCACCTCGGCGTCGGGGGTCGAGCTCAACAGCCCTCCTCAGAACTCGATGACGCTGCGGATGGTCTCGCCCCGCAACATCTTGGCGATGGCATCGTTCACGTCGTCGATCTTGATGCGCTGGGTGATCATGCCGTCCAGATCGAGTCGGCCCGTCTTCCACAGCCGCAGAAGGCGGTTGAAGTCCGAGCGGACGTCGGCCGAGCCGTAGTACGAGCCGTGGATGGTCTTCTCGTTGAAGAACAGCTCGAACATGTTGAACTCCACCAGCTTGTCGAACCCACCCACCCCGACGACGGTGACGACGCCTCCCCGGCGGGCCGCGTCGATAGGCGGCGCGGACGGTCTGGGGGAAGCCGATGGCCTCGAAGGCGAAGTCGAACCCGCCGGCCGCGCCGGTGAGCTCGGCCTGCAGGGCGGCCAGGTCGTCGGGCTTGACCCCGTGGGTGGCGCCGAAGCGCTTGGCCGTCTCCAGCTTCTCGTCGTTGAGGTCGACGGCCACGATGACCGAGGCGCCGGCGATGCGACAGCCCTGGATGACGCTGATGCCCACCCCGCCGCAGCCGATCACCACACAGGTCGAGCCGGGAGTGACCTTGGCCGTGTTGATGGCCGCGCCCACGCCGGTGGTCACGCCGCAGCCGATGAGCGAGGCGATGTCGAAGGGCACGTCGTCATCGATCTTGATGGCGCCCTCCTGGGGGACCACGAGCGACTCGGCGAAGGTGCCGAAGCCGGCCATGCCGAACAGCTCGGTGTCACCCTCCTTGAACTTCGGCATGCCGGCCACCGCGAACTGGATCATCACGCACAGGTGGGGCTGGCTTGCTGATCCACGCAGGCCACGCACTTCCCGCAAGGGGGTGACCAGGCGATGATCACGTGGTCGCCGACGGCCAGGTCCTGTGACCGCCGAGCCCACCTCGGTGACCACGCCGGCACCCTCGTGGCCGGGCACGAAGGGCACGCCCTGGGGCAGGCTGCCGTTCATGGCGTGCACGTCGGAGTGGCACACGCCGGTGGCCTTGATCTCGACGCGCACGTCGGTGTCGCCCAGCGGCGCCGACTCGATGTCGTCGACGATCTCCAAGAGCTCGTCACCGGTGTTGCGTAGAACGGCTGCGCGCATGATTTCCCCCTGCATCGGACGGACGGGTCGAACGAACGAACGGCCTGGGCCCGCGGCCGTCGGCGATGGCCGAGCGAGCGGACTAGGTTTGGACACTACTGCAACACGTTCTACTTCGCGCCAGCCGGTGGGGCCCAGTTCGAGCGGGCGCGCCAGCGATCCGGGGGCCCACATGAAGGGGTGCATTCGATGACCGAGCTCGGCTTCTGGAGGATGGCCCAGGCCGACCCCGACCGCGTCGCCCTGATCGCGCCGGACGGATCGAGCCATACCGCCGGCGAGGTGCTGGCCGCGGCCAACCAGATCAGCCACGGCCTGCGGGCCCTGGGCTGTGAGGTGGGCGACACCGTGGCCTGCGTGGTGCCCAACGGGCTCGAGATGCTCGAGTACTACCTGGGCGCCACCCAGATCGGGTTGTACATCACTCCGATCAACCACCACCTGGTGGGACCGGAGATCGCCTACATCGTCAACGACAGCGACGCCAAGGTGCTGCTGGGCCACGAGCGCTTCGCCGCGGAGCTGGAGAAGGCCGCGGCCGAGATCGCCGTGCCCGTCGAGCATCGCTTCGCCATCGGTCAGGTGGACGGCTTCCGCCCCTACGCGGACCTGCTGGGCGACCAGCCCGACACCGCGCCCGACGAGCGCATCGCCGGCGCGCCGATGCACTACACGTCGGGAACCACCGGCCGCCCCAAGGGGGTGAAGCGCGCCCTGGTCGACATCGACCCCGACGTGCTGGGCGAGCTCTACAGCGGCTTCCAGGGCATGTTCGGGGTGCAGCCGCTCGACGGTCACGTGCACATCACCGGCTCGCCGCTGTACCACACGGCCGTGCTCATGTGGACGGCCAACGCGCTGCACATGGGCCACCCGGTGGTGCTCATGGACAAGTGGTCGCCGGAGGACATGCTGGCGCTCATCGACGAGCACCACGTGACCACCAGCCACATGGTGCCCACCCAGTTCCACCGCCTGCTGGCCCTGCCCGCCGACGTGCGCTCGTCCTACGACGTGTCGTCGCTGCGGTGCATGGTGCACGCCGCCGCCCCCTGCCCGCCCGAGGTCAAGCGCCGGATGATCGAGTGGTGGGGCGACGCCATCATGGAGTACTACGCGGCCACCGAGGGCGGGGGCACGATCGTCGGTGCCCAGGAGTGGCTGACCAGGCCGGGCACGGTGGGCAAGGCCTGGCCCGGCTCGGAGATCCGGATCCTCGACGACGACAACCGACAGGTGCCGGCCGGCACCGAGGGCACCGTCTACATGAGCTTGGCGGTGGCCAACTTCGAGTACAAGGGCGATCCCGCCAAGACCGAGGACAACCGGACCGACGGCTTCTTCACGGTGGGCGACTGGGGACTGCTGGACGAGGACGGCTACCTGTTCCTCAAGGACCGCAAGTCCGACATGATCATCTCGGGTGGCGTGAACATCTACCCGGCCGAGATCGAGGGGACGTTGCTCACGTTCCCCAAGATCGGCGACGTGGCCGTGTTCGGCATCCCCAACGAGGACTGGGGCGAGGAGATCAAGGCAGTGGTGCAGCCGGCCGAGGGGGTCGAGCCCGACGACGCCCTGCGTGAGGAGATCCTCGGGTTCTGCCGCGAGAACCTGGCCAGCTACAAGCGGCCCAAGACCATCGACTTCGTGGCCGAGCTGCCCCGGGACCCCAGCGGCAAGCTGTACAAGCGAAAGCTTCGCGACCCCTACTGGGCCGGCCGCGACGCCCGCATCTGACCCGCTCACCACCACGCCGCAGATCGGGCGGCCCCGCACCGCCACGGCGGGTTGGTCACGATCCAGGGCGGTGTCCCGAAGGCAACCAGGGGCTCGCCCACGAACTGGTCGGGCCTCGCCGGGGAGGGTTCGGCGTCCCCCGGGGACCGGTCAGGCGTCGAGGGCGGTGCGGTGGCGCTCGATGTCCTCGTAGAGAGCGTTGATGTCGGCGACAGGCGGCAGCTCGACGCGCTCGCCGGAGTTGAGCTCGAGCTCGAGGTTCCAGAAACCCGGGATCACGTCGGTGGCCAGGATTCGGTACCAGGCGATGTCGCGCCGGTAGGGCCAGGCCTTCTGGACCCGCAGGCCCTTGTCGCTCACGATCAGCACGGCCCCAACCACAGTGCGGATCGCCAGCACCGAGGTGACGAGTCCGACCAGGGTGACGAGGCGCCACCACAGCGTCAACTGCGAGTCGGCCACCCCCGGCAGGAAGAACAACCCGATCAGCGAGAGCACGGTCACCTGGATCACGCGACGGCGGCGGGTCATGCGCCACCGGTATCTCGTGGTTGCCACCGGGCCATTCTCGCAGGATCTGGCCGGGATGCCACACCGGGGCCACGGGTCGCTCCCCGAACCGCCCCCGATCCGCCCGGGCCGGTCGAGTCGGCTCAGTCCGGCCGGCGTCCCCAGGCGCTGATGGTCAAGGGTCCGAGCACGGCGAATGCGGGGTCCCGGGCCTGGGCCAGGGCCGCCACCACCAGGTCGGCGTCGAGGCGCCCGTCGGCCACCAGAGCCGGCGCAGCGCGCTCCAACGCCAGCACGTACCACTCGGCCGACGGCGTGGCACCGTGCATGGTGACCACCTTGCCCCGGGACTCGACCGCCACCAGTCCGGCGGATCGCAGCGCACCCAGCAACCGCCGCCCCCAGTACCCGTCGTAGCCGTAGGTGCCCACCGACGACTTCAGCACCGTGCGGGACAGGGTGGCGAACGGTTCGGGCAGCTCCTGGTGCTCGAACACCAACCAGTCGACGTCCTCGACCACCACCCAGCCCCCTGGTCGAGTGGCCGCCACCATGTTGGCCAGGGCCTGCTCACGTCGGGCCACGTGCTGGAGCACGGCGCGGGCGTGAGCCAGGTCGAACCGCTGCGGGGGCAGCGGATCGGTGACGATGTCGTGGCAGGCCAGCTCGACGTTGGGCGGCTGGTCGCCCACGAACTGCAGGTCGGTGTCGGTGGCCAGCACCCGGCCGTCCGGGCCCACCTGCTCGCCCAACCATCGGGCCAGGCCACCGCCGCCGGCTCCCACCTCCAGCACCTGCCAGCCGGCTCCCAGCCCCAGGTGCATCAGCAGTCGCGCCGATCCGGCGTCGAAGCTCGCCGACAGGTGACCGTGGCGCACCGCCTCGGCGGCGGCGTCGGCTTCGTCGGCCGGACCGGCGTAGGGCAACCTACTTCGCCCTCTGGTCCACGAGGCCTGCCTGCGAGCGGGCTTCGCCCATCCGGGTCGCGGCCCCCGAGCGACTCCGCTCCGGCTCCGCCGCGTGGATCCTCATCACCGCGCCAGATCCCGCCAGGGCACGTCCTTGTCGGCGCGGGGCTCGGCGGGCAGCCCCAGTGCCCGCTCGCCGATCATGTTGCGGTGCACCTCGTTGGTGCCGCCACCGATGCGGGAGCCGAACTGGCCCATGACCTGCTTCTGCCAGAAGCCGTCCTGGGGGGCGTCGGCGTCGGCCAGCATCCCGGCGGCTCCCTCCAGCTCGACCGCCAGCTCGACCCGCCGCGACAGCGCGGTGGTGAAGGCGTTCTTGAGCACCGACGGGTCCGGCGGCGTCCCCCGCTTGTGCATGATGGCCGTCTGCATCCGCCACTGGAGGAAGGTCAGGATGCGCTCCCGGCTGTACACGTCGGCCAGGCGCTGGCGGATGAGCGGCTCGCGGGTGCGACCGCAGGCCCGTGCCAGCTCGACGACCGCCTCGTAGGTGCTGGTCTGGCCCGAGCCTCCGATCATCCCCGACTCGCTCGCCATCACCGTGCGGGTCACGGCCCAGCCCCCGTGGACCTCGCCGATCACGTTGCGGTGCGGGATCCGCACATCGGTGAAGAACACCTCGTTGAAGTGCGACAGACCAGTGGCCTGCACCAACGGGCGCACCTCGATGCCGGGGGTGTGCATGTCCACGATGAAGAAGGTGATGCCCTTGTGCTTGGGCGCGTCAGGATCGGTGCGGGCGATGAGGATGCCGAAGTCGGCATGGTGGGCCTCGGAGGTCCACACCTTCTGGCCGTTCACCACCCACTCGTCGCCGTCGCGCACCGCTCGGGTGCCCAGCGCGGCCAGATCGCTGCCCGCGCCGGGCTCGCTGAACAGCTGGCACCACACCTCGTCGCCGCGCAGCAGCGGACCCAGGTACCGCTGCTGCTGTTCGAGCGAGCCATGGCGCATCAGCGGCGGCCCGACCAGCTGCTGGGACGCGCCGATGAACCCGGTTGTCACGTCGAATCCACGCGCTTCCTGATTGAAGATGATGCTGTCGCTGGGCGTGCCACCGCGACCGCCGAACGCCTTGGGCCAGGCGATGCCGGCCCAGCCGTTGTCGTACAGGGTGGCCTGCCACTCCTTGGTACGACGCAGGTACTCCACCTGCACGTCGGGGTCGGTGGCGACCGCGCCCCGCGACCAGTCGGCGTCGGTGCCGGTCTTGCGCTGGGCATGGGTCTCGAGGAAGGCCCGCGCCTCGGCCCGGAAGGCCTCCTCCTCGGGGCTCTCGTCGAAATCCACGTCAGCGACTCCTTGGGCGGCCCACGCGTGACCGGTCGAGCGGGTGGACATCCTAGAACGGGTTCTCGTTCGATCTGTCCAGCCCTCGTACGGGCGCGCTCCGACGCGACGGGGGCGGCGAGGCATACTGCCCGGCATCCAGTCCTCGAGCTCTTCCCTCTCCCGGTCGGCCGCGGGCGCGTTGCTGGCGGCGGCCCTCGGCCTGTCGCTGGTGGTCGCGGCCTGTGGGTCGACGGCCGGCTCCGGCCGACCCGCGTCGACCGATCGCGCCAGCGCCACCACGCAGATCCCCCCAGTGGCCCCGCCCGCCTTCACCGACCCGACACAGCCAATCCGCGTCCCGCTGGGATCATCCTTCGAACTGGTGCTCCCGGCCGACCCCCGCGGTGGGCTGAGCTGGCAGGCGGTGGCGCCGCCCAACCCCGTCGTGTTGCTGCCCATCGGCAGCAGCTTCCGGGCGCTGCCCCCCACGACCACCACCACGTCCACGACCGCTGCGCCCACCACGGCGACCACCGGCACCTCCGACCACCGCCGCGCCGACCACGACCGTGTTGCGTCCGGGTCAGACCACCACCACGACCGCGCCTCCCGCACCCACGACGACCACCACCACCTTCCCGCCCGGCGCCACCGCCCAACAGGTCCTGCTCTACGGGGCCCGCGGGCCGGGCATCACCGCGGCTCACGTTGCGCTATGCCCGACCCGGTCTCGGCTCGGCGGTCATCGACACGGTGACCTTCACCATCACCGTGTACGACCCCGCCACCACCACCGTGCCCTAGACGATCAGCTGCGGCGTCGCCGGAGCGACCTTCAGCTGCGGCTTCGCCGCGTCAGGTCGTGGTCCAGCTCGAACCCGGGGGGAACGCCCTCGTCGAGGTCGAGCGGCTCCAGCATCAGGTCGATGGCCGTCCAGACCGTGCGGGAGAAGGGGAAGAAGCCGAGCGGGACGATCACCGCGGCCGCTACCCCGGCCACCCCCAACGCCAGCATCGGCGGCGTGGGATAGGTGGCGGCCACGCCCAGCACCAGGACCAGCACGATGGCGGCCTGACCCAGGCAGATGTTGAGGAACCACGAGCCAAGCCACTGCCCGTCGCTGCGATGGAAGTGCAACCCGCATCCGGGGCAGTCGGTGGCCATCGTCACCCAGTGCCGGAAGAGGTGGCCCTGGTTGCAGACCGGGCAGTGCTTGCACAGCCCCCGTCGCATCAACACTCCAGGCGACATGACCACTCGCCCAGTGTGGCAGCGTCAGGTGGTGGCGGCCACCAGGTCGGTCATCATGTCGGCCAGCGCATCGGCCCAGTCGTCGCGGGTCCCGAACGACGCCTCCAGCACGTAGCCCCGCTTCAGCAGCAGGTGGGCGTCGACCTCCCACGTGTACCCCATGCCGCCGTGCACCTGGATGCAGGTCTTGGCGTTGCCCAGCGCCGCCTCGCCGGCGGTGACCTTGGCCGAGGCCACGGCCCGCGGCACCGACCCGACCTCGGGGTCGTCCAGGGTGACCCCGGCGGCATAGACCGCGCTGCGGGCCAGCTCCGATCGCACGAACATGTCGGCCATCAGATGCTTGAGGGCCTGGAAGGCGCCCACCGGTCGACCGAACTGGTGACGGTCCTTGGCATAGGCCACCGCCAGGTCGATGCTGGCCTCGGCGATCCCCAGCTCGAGGGCGGCGACCAGCGCGGCGCCGGCCGTGCGCAACGACGCAGCCGTGGCCGCGTCAGCCAGCCGATCGCCCTGGGGCAGCGGGCCGGTCAGTCGGGCCGCCGGGGTCAGCGGGTCGAGCAGGTTGGTCACAGGTTCGGTGGACAGCTCCGCCATGTCGACGCCCCAGATGCCATCGTCGTCGAGCACCGCCAGCAGGTCGAGCGAGCTCGGGTGCTCCACCAGGCGGCTGGGGTCGTGGCGCTCCACTCCACCGATCACCCGATCACCACCGGGTGCCCCCTCGACCCGGTCGGCCAGCAGGTGGGTCCACACCAGTGGACCGGGCACCAGGGCCCGGCCCAGCTCCTCGAAGGCCAGCACCGCATCGGCCCAGCCCAACCCCGCCCCGCCATCGGCCTCCGAGGCGCGCAGCGAGAACAGCCCGAGGTCGGCCATCTCCCGCCAGCGATCGGCGTCGACGCCACCCACCTCAGCCAGACCCCGCACCACCGAGATCGGGAACCGACCGGCGCAGAAGCTGCGGACCCCCTCCTGCAGCGCCACCTGATCCTCAGAGAGCTCGAAATCCATGTCTACTCCCGCCCGTCCGTGGGTCGATTCGAGGGTGACGGTCTGGCCGGCGGAAGCGGGCCAGGCACGCCTGCGGCCCGGACCACGGCGATGGCGCCGGGTCGCCTACTCACGGGGGAGACCGAGGATGCGCTCGGCCACGATGTTGCGCTGGATCTGGCTGGTGCCCGCGGCGATGGTGAAGGAGGTGGAACGCAGGCGCTCCTCCACGAACCGACCCGATGGCCACTCACCCAGGTCCTGGCGGGACAGCCCACCTCGCTCGAGGATGCGCATGGCCAGATCGGTGATGCGCTGGTACAGCTCCGAGTAGGCCACCTTCACCACCGAACCGCCCGGGCCGGGCACGCCGGTGCGCGCCGCCTGGGACAGGTTGCGCTTGGTCATGGCCCACAGGGCATCCATCTCGGCCTGCAGGTGGCCGACCTCGCGGCGCAGGGCCACGTCGTCCCAGGCCGTGGCCGACCGACGGGTGACCTTGCGAGCCAGGACCACCAGCTCGGAGAGCAACCGATCGGTCTCGACCAGATCCGACACGAACCCCAGGCCCCGCTCGAACCCGAAGGTCACCATGGCCACCCGCCACCCGTCGTTCTCGAGGCCCACCCGGTTGGCCACCGGAACCCGCGCCTCGTCGAAGAAGACCTCGCTGAACTCCGAGGAACCGACGATGGTCTCGATGGGCCGGATCTCGATACCGGGCGAGTCCATCGGGAACATCACCCAGGTGATGCCCTTGTGCTTCGGCGCCTCGGGATCGGTGCGGATCAGCAGCTCACACCAGTCCGCCACCTGGGCGAAGCTGGTCCAGATCTTCTCGCCGGTGATCACGTACTCGTCGCCGTCGCGCACCCCGCGACACGACAGCGACGCCAGGTCGCTGCCGGCGCCGGCCTCGCTGAAACCCTGGCACCACACCTCTTCGCCGCGCAGGATGGCCGGCAGGTGCTCGGCCCGCTGCTCGGCGCTCGCCTCGGCCATGATCGTCGGCCCCGCGTGCAGCGTGCCCACGAAGTTGACGCCCACATACGGCGCTTCGGCCCGGGTGGTCTCCTCCAGGTAGATCAGCTGCTCGACCAGGGTGGCACCCCGCCCTCCGTAGGCGGTCGGCCAGCTGATGCCGGCATACCCGGCGTCGAACAGGCGGCGCTGCCAGTCCGTGTCCCAGGCGCGCCGGGCCGGCCAGTCGTCGGGGTCGGGCTTGTCCGCGAGGGTGGGCAGGACATCACCCAACCACTCGCGCAGCTCCTTGCGGAAGCGCTCATCCGACTCCGAATACCGAAGGTCCACTCGTCACTCCTCGTTGGCGCGGCCCCATGCCGCGTCGCGGAAAATCTGACGCCACGTTAGATCGAGCCGGAACCAGACCAGGAACCCAGGGCCCGTTCCCGCAGCTCGAATTTGAGGACCTTGCCGGTGGCGTTGAGCGGCAGCCCATCGACCACCGCGACGCGGCGGGGTGCCTTGTAGTTGGCCATCTGCTCGCGGCACCAGGCGATGAGCTCGTCGGGGTCGATGGTGGCACCCGGACGGGGCACGACGAACGCCATGCCCACCTCGCCCATGCGCTCGTCGGGGATCCCGATCACCGCCACCTGGGCGATGGCCTCGTTGGCCAGCATGAGGTTCTCGATCTCGGCCGGGTAGGCGTTGAACCCGCCGACGATGAACATGTCCTTGGTGCGGTCGGTGATGCGGACGTAGCCGGCCTCGTCCATCTCGGCGATGTCGCCGGTGTGCAGCCAACCCTCGGCATCGATCGTTGCCGCCGTCTCCGACTCGTCGTCCAGGTATCCCCGCATGACCGCATAACCCCGGATGACCAGCTCGCCGGGCTCGCCCCGGGGAACCTCCACCCCCTCAGGGTCCACGCAGCGCACCTGGAGCTGGGGGATGGCCCGCCCCGACGTGGTGGCGATGATCTCGGGATCGTCATCGTGGCGGCACATGGTGGCGATCCCACACGACTCGGTGAGCCCGTAGCCGGTGATGATGTTCTCGAAGCCCAGCTCGCGGCGCATGCGGAGGATCAACTCGACCGGGATGGCCGCGGCGCCCGTCACCGCCAGGCGCAGCGACGAGAAATCGAAGCTGGCGAAGTCCGGGTGGTTGAGGATCGTCTGGTAGAGGGTCGGGGCGCCGGGCAGCATGGTGATGCGCTCACGTGACACCCGCTCCATCACCTCGGGCACGTCCAGGACCAGCTGCGGATGGATGGACGCACCCATCATCAGCGCGGCCAGGATGCCAGCCTTGTAGCCGAAGGCATGGAAGAAGGGGTTGACGATCAGGTAGCGGTCGCCCTCGCGCAGGCCCACCACATCCGCCCAGTCGCGGTAGGCCCGCAGGTTCTGCCCGTGCGCGGTCATGACCCCCTTGGGGCGACCCGTCGTGCCCGACGTGAACAGGATGTCGGACAGGTCGTCGGGGGCGACCGCCAGGGCTCGTGACTCGACCACCTCGACCGGGATCTGGTCACCGCTGCGCAGGAAGTCCAGCCAGGACTGACACCCATCGGCAACCTCGCCCCGGAACACCACGATGCGCTCGAGGTTGGGCAGGTCGGTGACCGGACGATCCCGCCCGGGCCCGCCCGCGGCCCCTCGCAGCAGCGCCACGTAGTCGGTGTCGAGGAAATCGGCCACGGTGAAGAGCACGCGTACCCGGGCCCGGTCCACGATGTCGCCGGCCTCGTGGCCCTTGAAGCGCGTGTTCACCGGGACGAGCACACCACCGGCGGAGTGCAGGCCGAGCGCGGCCACGATCCACTCGCCGATGTTGGGCGCCCAGATGGCGGCGCGGTCGCCGGGCTCGAGCCCGGCGGCCACGAAGGCCCGGGCGGCCTGTTCGACGGCGGCCGCCAGATCCTCATAGGTCAGGACCGTGTCGCCGTCGACCACCGCGGGTCGACCGGGGAAGGTCTCGGCCGCGCTGCCTCACCAGTCGGGGGGTCGTGCCCCACAGCAGATCGCCCCTCGTCCCTTCGGCTTCCCTTTCGCCTTCGTCCATGCGCGCAGCGTAGCCAACCCCGTCCCCCAGATCTGACGCGCCGTCAGGACTGGGCCCGCACGGTAGTGTGCCGTCCGTGAGGGGCCACGGGACCGAGGACGCAGCCCGGGTGGCCGGCATCTTCGGGTACCTCGCCGATCGCGACTTCCACGGCTACAGCCGTCTCTACGAGCACCTCGCCCGCCACATCGCGGCGGACCGAACCATCCCTGATCTGGTCGCCCGGGCGTGTCACCGCAACCACGCACCGATCCTGTTCTTCGCCTGCGTGCACGACCTGGTGCTGCGCGACCCCGACGGCGACCTGGCCCAGGCCTATCGGGTCGTCGGCCGCGGCTCCGACCCCGAGGCGGTCCAGCTGTGGCACCGGTTCCAGGCCCTGGTGGCCGACCATCGCGACGAGATCGACGAGATGCTGCGCACCCGGGAGGTCCAGACCAACGCGGTGGGCCGCTCGGCGGCCCTGGTCCCAGCACTGACCCTGCTGGCCCAGCGGTTCCACCAGCCCCTGGCCCTGATCGATCTCGGTGCCAGCGCGGGGCTCAACCTGCTGGCCGACCGCTACCAGATCACCTACACCGCGGGTGACGGCCAGACGGTGGTGGGCCCCGAACGGTCCCCGGTGCAGCTGGGTTGTGAGCTGCACGGCACCCGGCGCCCGCCGCTGCCCGATCCCGAGGACGGCAGGGCACCGCCGCCGGCTTTGATCGGGGCGCGTCTGGGCGTGGACCGCAACCCGGTCGATGTGGCCGATCCCGACGCTGTGCGCTGGCTCCGGGCCTGCGTGTGGCCCGACCTGGAGCGATCGTCGGGCCCGCCTGGATGCGGCCGTGGGGGTGGCGCTCGAGGATCCCCCGGAGCTGTGGGCCGGCGACGCCCTCGACCTCATCGAGCCGGCCGTGGCCACCGTCGAACCGGGCCAGTTGCCGTGCGTGCTCTCCACGTGGATGCTGGCCTACCTGAGCCGCGAACGCCGGGCCGAACTGCACGACTCCCTCGACGTGCTCGGACGAGGACGTCGTCTGGCCTGGATCACCGCCGAATACGAAGCCAACGTGCCCTGGCTGGGGACGGCCGGGCGCCGAGCTGCCCTCGACGTCGGTCAGCTTCCCACCCGGCTCGGGCTCGAGCTGTGGGACCACGGCCCCAGCCAGACGGTCTCGCTGGCCTGGATGCATGCCCACGGCCAGTGGCTGGAGTGGCTCGAGGATCCGTCCTGAGCCTGAGCGGCACGGGTCGACGGCGGTATCCACCGCGACCGGGGATCCGCTTCGTAGCCTCTGGAGCCGGCAACGGGTCCCACGCCCGGGATCCGGTGCGCGCCACACATCCCAGGGATGGCTCAGTTGGAGGCCGGCGGGTGCCGATACCTCCGACGATCACATAGGACGACGGCTGCAACCCGCTCAACGAGGAGACGGTTCCGCCATGACCGAACGAATCGATCCGGCCCGGCCGGCCCGACCCAACCCCGAGGACGGGGCGTCGAGCCCCGGTCCCGGCCCGCTCGGGTGCGCCTACTCACCCCGATGGCTCAGCGGTCCGAGCCACTACGAGGGGCTGGTGGCCACCTTCGTGGCCGATCCCGACCAGCCGCCGCCGACTGGCGAGGGGGCGGACGTCGTGCCGGGCAGGACCTCCGCCTAGGCTCCTGCGGATGAGCCCCTACACCCTGCGACGCCGGGCGGCGCGGGTGGTGCTGTTGAACGACGCCAACCAGGTGCTTCTGCTCTCGGCCTCAGATCCGTCCGACCGGGGCAAGGGCAGCTGGTGGGAGATCCCCGGCGGCGGCATCGACGGACGCGAGACCAGCGCACGAGGCCGCCCAGCGCGAGCTCTACGAGGAGACCGGGATCACCCAGGCCCGGATCGGCCCCTGCGTGTGGACCCAGCACTCGGTGTTCGACTTCGCCGGCCTGCACTTCGACCAGGACGAGTGGGTGCACCTGGCCTGGTGCGACGAGGCCCACGACGTGCGCCCGGCCCGGCTCGAGATGCTGGAGGCCGCGGCCTTCGACGGCCACCGCTGGTGGGACCTCGACCAGCTCCTGGCCGATCCCGCTCCCGTGCTCCCCCACCGGCTGCGCGAGTTCCTTCCCGCCCTGGTGGCCGGCGACCTACCGACCGAGCCCCTCGACATAACTCATCGCGCGTAGTCGAGAGGGCGGAGGCTGCCAGGCCGGAGCCGCTGGACCGATGACACCGAGGTGGGCGACGCCCGCCTGCACGGAGGCTTGCCCGACCGAAGGGCCAAGCAAGTCGGCTCAGTCGTATTGATCCAGGAGCAGGTGGGCGGCGGACGAGAGACGTTCGCCGGCGTCTCCGATGCCCACCCAACCGTTCGCCCAGGCCAGTAGGGACGAGAACCAGATGAACTCCAGCGCGTCGATGACCCGCTGTTCGATGACCGGATCGAAGTCGTCGGGGAAGGCCAGGGCCTGGATGCGTCCCATGATCTCGCCCATCTCCCGCTGGCAGTCGGCCACACCGGGGTCGGGCGACGACATGGCCGTGACCAGCGCGGCCGTGAGCGCCGGCTCGCGCTCCATGGCTCGTGTGGCCCGCCGCAGGATCTCCACCATGCGCAGGGCGGTGGTGTTGCCGTGGGGCGGTCGCTGGGCCACGCGGTGCTCGAGGTCGGTCACCCACTCGACCTGGGCCGCCGCCAGCAGGTGGTCCTTGGAGGTGAAGTAGCGGTAGATGGTGCCCAGCGCGACGCGACCCTGGGCAGCCACGTCCCGCATCTGCACGGCGTCGTAGCCGCCGGTTGCGGCCAGCTCGATGGCCGCTCGGATGACCCGCTCGCGCCGCGCCGCCTGGCTCCTGGTCAGCTGGTCGCCCTTGGTCCCCAGGTCATCGATGTCGGCTGCGGCATCATCGCCGCTCCGGTCACCCGAGGGCCGAAGTTCGTCGGAGCTGGGGCCCATGAGGCGCGGATCTTACCGGCCCACCTGGACCGGCTGGCGGTCCAGGTCGGGCGACGGCACGGGGGCCGACGGGCGTGGGTCGCGGGGCAGTCCGAGAACGCGCTCGCCGATGATCGAACGCTGCACCTCGTTGGTGCCACCCGCGATCCCGGTGGACGGCGAGTAGAGGAGCCGCCACGTCAGCGTGGCCGAGCCCTCGACGCCGTCGTCGTCGAGCATGCCCGACGCCCCCTGGAGCGACTTGGCCAGCGAGGCCAGATGGGCGAAGTGCTGGGCGAAGGCCAGCTTGACCACCGAGGTCTCCGGCCCGGGCGGCCGACCCTGGCTGATGGCCGTACGAGCCCGATAGCCGAGGAAGGTCAGGATCTTCATCCGAGTGTGGGCCCCGGCCAGCGCCTGGCGGACCACCGGGTCGTCCAGGCGGCCGGCCCGGCGGGCCAACACAACCGCTGGACCGACATCGGCCATGGCGTCGTTGGAACCGATCATGGCCCGCTCGTTGGCCAGCGTGTGCACGGCCGCCCGCCATCCCTGACCCACGCCGGCGGGCCCGCCCAGCACGGCGGACGCGGGGACGGCCACGTCGGTCAGGAACACCTCGCTGAAGTGCGATTCGCCCGTCATCTGGCGCAGCGGGCGCACCTCGATGCCCGGGCTGGCCATGTCCACCAGGAAGTAGGTGAGGCCCCGGTGGCGGGGCGCGCCGGGGTCGGTCCGGGCCAGCAGGATGGCGTACTGGCTGGTGTCGGCGTTGGAGGTCCACACCTTCTGCCCGTTCACGATCCACTGGTCGCCGTCGCGCACCGCCCGAGTCGACAGCGAGGCCAGGTCGCTCCCCGCACCCGGTTCGCTGAACAGTTGGCACCACATCTCGTCGCCCCGGAGCGTGGCCGGGAGGTACCGGTGCCGCTGCTCGTCGGTCCCGAACTCGAGGATGGCCGGGCCCACCATGGAGTGGGACACGGCGAATGCGCCGGTGATGACCCCGAAGCGCGCCATCTCCTCGGCGAAAATCATCTCCTCTGACAAGGTCCCGCCCCGGCCGTACCACGCCGTGGGATAGCTGATGCCGGCCCACCCGGCCTCCCACAGGCAGCGCTGCCACTCGACGCTTCGGGCCATCAGCCAGGCCACATCGGCGTTGGGGTCGAAGAACCCCTCGGAGAAATCGTCCGCCGAACCCTTCGCCGGCGCGTGCTCGGCCAGCCAGGCCCGCGCCTCGAGTCGGAAGGAGGCCTCCTCGGGCGAGTCGTCGATGTCCACCCACCGACGATAACGCGTTCTAGTTCTGGGGTCGGAGGTGCGTTGGGGCCCGTCGGCAGCCACCATGGACCCATGACCGCGCCCACGCCTGCCCTGGGCACCATGCTCTGGCGGGCCCTGCGCCGCCGATGCCCGGTGTGCGATCAGCCGCATCTGTTCCGACATTGGCTACGCATGCTCGACGACTGCCCCCGCTGCGGGCTGCACTTCGAACGGGCCGCCGGCACCTGGACCGGCGCCGTCGGGGTCAACACCGTGGTGAGCTTCGGAGCCACGCTGGCCACGGTGCTCGGGCTCTTCCTGCTCACCTACCCCGATGTCCCCATCCCGGCGATGGCCGTCGCCACGGCCACCGTGGCCCTCGTGGTGCCGGTGGCGTTCCTTCCGTACTCCAAGACGATCTGGCTGGCGATCGATCTGGCCACCTCACCGCTGGAGGCGGGAGAAGCCGAGATTTCCCCTACCGTTGCGCCTCCTGGTGCCGATAAGAAACAAACGAGCAGGGTGAACCCGCCACCCTGAGGTCACGCCCACCCAGTCCGCGCCAGGCGACGCAGGCGGAGGTCTTCACAACGTGAGCAGAGATACCAAAGTCCTCATCGGCATCGGCGCTGCCGTCGTCGTGGGCCTCATCGTGGCCCTGACCATCAACAAGACGCTGGGCCTGTTGGTGGTGGCCCTCGGCCTCGTCGGCGCCTTCGTGGCCGTGCGTCGGAACGCCGACATGAGTGTCGATCCCTTCGCCGACGCTCGCACCGAGGCCGACGAGAGCCAGGTCGGGCGACCTCACCCCCAACCAGCCCCTCGCCCCCTGGAGCCCCGAAGGCGGCCTGAACGCCTGGACCCCACCGGTGAGCCTGACCGGCATGCCTGACGCGCCGCCCCTGCCTCCGGCCGACCCCGCCGACCAGCCGCTGGACGAGCCCGTCGAAGCGCCCACCACCTCCTGGTCCAACGAGTGGAACAACGACGACTCGTGGCAGTCGACCACCGCGTTCACCAACGGGTCCTCGACCGCCAGCGACACCAACCCGCTCGACGAGCTCCAGGGTCTCGACCACCTCGACCCCATCGCCGAAGTGGAGCGGATCGAGGCCCGCTCGACCGACGAGTTGGCCCCCGAAGCGCCCGTCGGCGACGGCGGGTTCGGCTTCGGCAGCGCCACCCGCGCCGCCAACGACGAGATGATCGCGCTCCACGGCAACACGGTGAACGAAGAGGTGGCCGGTGCGGATGACATCATGGCTGCCAGTCAGGCAACCGAGCTCCACTTGGCCGACGGCGAGCAGACCGAGCTGCAGAAGCTGCTCGCCAAGGTGCAGATCCGCCTCAGCGCGTACGAGTAGAGTTCGTCGTCACCCAGGGGAGAGGGTGAGATGAGCGATCAAGGCACCACAGGCGCCGAGCGCCCGCGGCGTGGACGACTGCGAGCCCGAGGAGCGCCACCCACGGCGGAGCCGCCCGACGGTGCGGGTCGAGACCCGCTGACGGGACTGGCCGGCCGAAGTGTCCTCCTCGAGTGGCTGAACCAGGCCGCGATCGCCAGCCGGCCCAACAGCACACGGGTGATCCTGGCCTTCGTGGACCTCGAGTCGCTGCGCGATGTGAACGACAGCTTCGGGCCCGACGCCGGCGACTTCGTGTTGCGCCAGGCCGCCGAACGGCTGAGCAGCCTGGGCTGGCAGGACACCCGCGTCCTGCGCTGGGGCGGTGCCGAGTTCGCGGTGGTGGTGCCCCACGTGGGTTCGGTGGATGCGCCCGATCAGATCGCCCGGGCCCTGCTGGAGACGGTCGGCGCCCCCTACGCGCTGGGCTCGCAGCAGGTCACCGTGGCCTGCCACCTGGGCCTGGCCATCGCCAGTGACGCCTACAACGACCTCGGAGAGCTGATCCGCGACAGCCATCAGGCCCTGGTGTCAGCTCGCGACAGCGGCCCGGGCGTCTACGTCATCCACGACGAGACCAAGCGCGGTCGCTACACCACCCGCATCGACGAGGCACGCCTCTACGCGGCCCTCGAGAACCACGAGTTCCTCCTGCACTGGCAACCCATCGTGCGAGCCGCCAGCCGCGAGCTGATCGGGGCCGAGGCCCTCCTGCGCTGGCAGGCTCCCGGCGCCACCAACACCGGCGTGATGTTGCCCCACGACTTCCTGCCCCTGCTCGAGAAGTCCGGCCTGATCGTGCCCGTGGGCGAATGGGTGATCGCCGAGACGTGTCGTCAGGCCATGGAGTGGGCCATCGGGCACCCCGGCGCCACACCGCTGTTCGTGACCTGCAACCTGGGGGCCCGGCAGCTGGCCATGCCCGGGTTCGACGACAGCGTGCTGCGGATCCTGGCCCAGTCGGGTCTCCCGCCCGACCGGCTGTGCCTGGACATCACCGAGGAGGCGATCCGCTACAACGGCAGTTCCACCTGGATGGCGCTGCGCCGACTCAAGGACGCAGGGGTCAAGCTCGGGCTGGGCAACTTCGGCACCGGCATGGCCTCCCTGGCCGCCATGCGGGACATGCGCCTCGACCTGGTGCGCATCGACCGGCTCTTCGTGCAGGAGCTGGCCATGAGCTACGAGGACCAGGCCATCATCCGCCACATCACAAACCTGGCCCACGACCTGGGCATGATCACCATCGTCGAAGGCATCGAGACCGAGGAACAGGCCGCGCTGCTGTTCGCCCTGGGCGTGGATCTGGCTCAGGGGTTCCTCTTCGGGCGTCCGGAACCGTCCGATCAGATCGACGGTCGGCTCGATCCGGTCGACCCCGGCGCGGTGTACGGCGATGGAGAGACCGACTTCCCGCCGCCGCAGGTGGGTGGGCCGTTCCCCGAGCCGCCACCCACCGTCGCTCGCCCGGACCTCTCCCCTCCTCCACCGACCTTCCCGGCCTGGCAACCCCCGGCGGAGCCTCAACCCGCCCCCCCTCCACCCCACCACCCGACCCACCGGTCTGAACCTGCCGTGGGCCTGGTCATCTTCGTCGTGGTGCTGTTGGGCGCGGCCGGGTGGACGGTCTGGTCTCGCCTGAAGGCGCAGGCCCGCGAAGACCAGATCCCGATCATGGCTGCGGCCAAGGGTCTGCACTACGCCAAGGACGACCCGTTCAACTCGAAGGTGCTGGCCTTCGCCCTGTTCCACCGGGGCGACGGGTCGCGGCTGGAGAACGTCATCTGGAGCGACGGCGATACCGATGAGCAGAACGGCGACCCGGCCCGCACCCCAGCCCGGGCGTTCGACTTCGGCTGGTACCAGGTCCATCACAACCGCAGCGGCGGCACCTACGAGGAATGGCACTGGAGCAGCTGCGCCCTGGCCCAGCCCGATGGCTCGTTCCCCTCCCTTCAGGTCCAACACCGGAGCACGGTGGACAAGGCCCTCGAGGTGGTGGGCGACGACCCCATCCACTTCGAGTCCGAGGAGTTCAACCACACCTTCCGCGTCACCTGCGAGGATCGTCGATTCGCCTCGGCGCTCATCGACCCGCAGATGATGCAGTTCCTGCTCGAGACCAAGGGCATCGTCAGCTTCGCCACCATGGGGCGGTTCGTGCTGGTGGCCAGTCCTCAGGTGGCACCCGACGAGATGCCCATCCTGCTCGGCCTGGCCGACGAGTTCGTGCGTCGGATCCCCGCCGCGGCCTGGGAGCTCTATCCCAAGATCACCCCGGACAACCCGGCCACCGCCGGCCAGGCCTGGGCCTCGGTCGACGCCACCGGCGGGGCCGATCCCACCGACGCCTGGGACCCGACACCCGGGGTGGACTACGACCTCGACGGCCATCCGGTGTCGGCCCAGACCGAGGACCCGTGGCACGAACACCCTCTTCGACCCCACGATCCTCGACCGCCGGATCGCATCGAGTGAGCGCCGGCCCGTAGCCTTCGCGGCGTGCGACACGCGGAGGTGGCCATCGTGGGAGCCGGCCCCGCCGGGAGCGCGGCCGCCATCACGCTGGCTCGGGCCGGCGTGGACGTGACGCTGGTCGACAAGGCGCGGTTTCCCCGCGACAAGTTCTGCGGCGACGGGCTGACCGCGGACGCCCTGCGCCGCCTGGAGGCCCTCGGCCTGGAACCGTCCGGGGTGGCCTCGTGGTTCGACGTGGACAAGGTGCAAATCCGTTCGCCACGGGGCCGAGAGACGACCTACCCGTTGCCCACGGGTGCCGGGCGCTACGCGGCGGTGGCCCGCCGGACCGACCTGGATGCGGCACTGGTGGCGCTCGCCCACGACGCCGGCGCCCAGGTGGTCGAGGGGGCCACCCTGGCGGCCGCCAAACCCCACGCCACCGGCGTCGAGCTCACCTTCACCCGCGCCGACCAGGGCGGACCCATCGACATCGAGGCCAACTGGGTCATCGGGGCCGACGGCATGTGGTCGCCGTTGCGCAAGCTGCTCGGCGTCGATCTGACCGGATACCGGGGGGAATGGCACGCGTTCCGCCAGTACTGGCGAGGCGTCACCGGGCCCGCCGCCGACCAGCTGTGGGTGCTGTTCGAGCCCGACCTGCTCCCCGGCTACTTCTGGACCTTCCCACTGGCGGGCGGCTCGGCCAACGTCGGATTCGGCATCCGCCGCGGGGGGCGGGTGACCGCCCGGGAGATGGCGACCCGCTGGCCCGAGTTGCTGGCCAGACCTCACATCCGGGCCCTGCTCGGTCCCGACGCCGAGCCCGAGGCGCCGCACCGGGCCTGGCCCATCCCCGCGGCACTGGACGCACGTCTGTTGATCGACGGGCGCGTGCTGTTCGTGGGCGACGCGGCCGCCGCCACCGATCCCATGAGCGGCGAGGGCATCGGCCAAGCCCTGGCCACCGGCACCTGGGCCGCTGAAGCCATCATCGAGGCCGGACCCGCCGAGGGGGATCCGGCCCGAGTGGGCGACCGCTACCAGACGTCGGTGCACACGCGCCTGGCTGTCGACCATCGCCTGGCCGGTGCCCTCAGCGAGCTGCTGGCCTCGCCGGTGGTCGCCTCCGCCGTGCTCGCCACCACCGGCCTGAACGACTGGACCCGACGCAACTTCGCCCGATGGCTGTTCGAGGACTATCCCCGCGCCGTCCTGGCCACCCCCCGACGCTGGCATCGGGGCATGCTGAGCGGGCCCGGCGCCTACCTGGACCGCTGAACCTGGACCGCTGAACCTGGACCGCCGCGCATGGGCCGCTGAACCCGTTGCCATTACCGAGGAGCCCGCCGTGACCCTGACCCACCTGCCAGCCGACACCGACGCCGAGACGGTGGGCGCCGCCCTGGCCCGCGACGGCGCCGTCATCGTCGATCGGTTGGCCTCGACCGAGCTGACGGACCGGGTGGCGGCCGAGCTCGAGCCGCACCTGGCGCTCACGCCCTTCGGACCCGACGAGTTCTCCGGCCGGGCCACCCGCCGCTGCGGCGGGCTCATCGGCCGGGTGCCGGCCAGCCGGGAGCTGATCATGCATCCCCTGGCACTGGGCGCCGCGGGCGCGCTGCTGGCCGACTCCACCAACTTCCAACTGCACCTGACCCAGGCCATCGCCATCGGCCCGGGCGAACCGGGCCAGCTCATCCACCGCGACCAGTGGGCGTTCGACTTCTTCCCCTTCCCCGAAGGCTTCGAGGTGCAGTGCAACACCATCTGGGCGCTGACCGACTTCACCGACGGCAACGGCGCCACCCGGGTGGTGCCCGGGAGCCACCGGGGCCCCGACGGGCTGGCCTTCACCGAAGCCGACACCGAGGCCGCCGAGATGAGCCGAGGCTCCGCCCTGTTCTACACGGGGGCCATCTACCACGGCGGCGGAGCCAACCGGTCCGATGAGGTGCGCATCGGCCTCAACATCACCTACAACCGGGCCTGGCTGCGCCAGGAGGAGAACCAGTACCTCAGCGTGCCCCGGGAGGTGGCCGAGACCCTGCCCGAGGACCTGCTGCGGCTCATGGGCTACGCCCGCGGCGCCTACGCCCTGGGCTACATCGACGACCTGCGCGACCCGATCGAGGCGGTGCGCCCCGACCTGGGCTCCACCGGGTTCGGGGACCTGGCCGCCACCGCCGAGTCGGCCCGACGCCAGGCGGGCTGATCGCGCCCCACGAACGCGACCTGGGCATCGCTGACGTGCGCAGATCGAGTTCGTGTCAACCGATCCACCCGTCGCTCGTCTGGTACCGGCGATGGACGACCCCGGGCCGATGGAGACCCAGCCGCCACCGGCCGCGACCGGGCCCCCCGATCCTGGCGATCCGAGCGAGGTGAGTGACGCACCGGGGGCGGGCGACCCGATCGAGGTCGTGTTCCGGTCCGACTACACCCGGCTGGTGGGCCTGGCCCGGGTGCTGCTCGACCGCCAGGTCGAGGCCGAAGAGGTGGTGCAGGAGGCGTTCGCCCGCACCATCGGTGCCCGCCGGGCGCCGGCCCCCGACGCGCGGCGCGCCTACCTGCAACGCACCGTGGTGAACCTGTGCCGCGACGGGCTGCGGCGCCGGGCGGTCATCCGCCGGGTGGGCTCGTTGCCCACCGATGATGCCCGGGCGGCCGAGTTGGTGGCGCTGGGCACCGCCGAGCAGCAGCGCGTCGTTGACGCGGTTCGCGACCTGCCCCGGCGCCAACGCGAGTGCGTGGCGCTGCGTCACCTGCTCGGGCACTCGACGACCGAGACCGCCGCGGTGCTGGGGATCGCCGAGGGCTCGGTCAAGACCCATCTGAGCCGGGGCATGGCCGCCCTGGAGACGGCACTGGAGGAGTGGCGATGATCGACGAGCTGGTGCACGACGCGTCTGCAGGCGCAGGTCGAGGCGCCCGAGCCGAACGCCGAGGCCTGGGCCCGGATCGAGGCAGCCGGCCGCTTGGCGGTTCGTAGCCGTCGCCGGTGGATGGCGGGCGGACTGGCCGCCGCGGTCCTGGTGGTCGGCGCCATCGTGGCCGTGGGGATCGGCCAGGGCACGCCGTCGTCGGAGAAGGTGGCTACCAGCCCGACGACCGGGATCGGCGTGGAGCCGACCACTTCGCCACAGGTGGCGCCGCCCCCGGCGCCCTCGGTGGCCGAGCCCCTGTGGCAGGCCGGCGACGTTGCGGCCGGGCTTCTCGGTGGTGTCGTGGCCACCGGGGGGATCCTGGTCAGCGGCCCGCACCGCCGGGGACGGCCGGGACCTGGTGCTGACCACCTCCGGCTGCGGCGACCGGTTCGGGGCGGTGGTGCAGGATCTCGGCGACCGGGTCTCGGTCGAGCTGGCCGTGGCCGGCGGACCCCACTTGAGCTGCCTGATGGCCGAGCAGGTGCACGTGCGCCTGGCCAAGGCGCTGGATGGGCGCCCACTGGTCGACGGGGCCGGCGGCACGCCCGGCCCGGTCGTCGACGGCTCGACGCTCCTGGTCCCCCACCAGCTGCCCACTGGCATGCGATTCCAGACCGAATCGCTGGCAGCGCTCCTGGACCCACGCTCATCGGGACCGCCCGGTTCGGCACCCCTGCGCTGGGAGGCCTGCTACCAGGCCGACCTGCCGCCTTCAGGTCCAGGCGAGAAGGCCGCGAACACCACCGCCAACCGGTGCGTGTTCACCGGCGACCAGCCCATGGTGACCACCGCCCAGTCCCCCACGGCCACCGCCGTCCTGTCGGTGGGGGTGCTGGCCCAGGACGCGATCCGCCAGGTGGCGAACGGGCGCCCGCTCACCGGTGACGGACCCGTGTTCGAGTACGTGAGCGACTCCTCCAGTCCCCAGCCGGGGCAAGCCTCCTGGTCGCCACGCCGGTGACCGGCGGGGTCGACGGACATGCCGGCCGACCTGGTCTCGACCGGGCTGCACGACGTCGTGGTCTGGACCGACGGCACCACCTGGTTCGCCGTGGCCACCCCCCACGGGGTGGGCGGCGTGACCACGACCGAACTGATCCGGATCGCCCAGAGCATGCGCCCCGTCGGCTGACCGGGCCTACGATGCCGGCCATGCGCACACGACTCACCGACATCCTCGAGATCGAGCACCCGGTCATGCTGGCCGGCATGGGCGGGGTGTCCTACCACGCGGTGGTGGCCGCGGTCAGCCAGGCCGGCGGCTTCGGCTGCCTGGGGGCCTCGGCCATGGGCCAGGCCAAGATGGTCGAAGAGATCGCCGCGGTCGCGCCAGCTCACCGACAAGCCCTTCGGCGTCGACCTGCTGACCGCCTCGCCCGGTGATCTGGTGGCCCAGGTCCAGTCCGTCATCGACGGCGGCGCCCGGGTGTTCGTGGCCGGCCTGGGCGTGCCCCGCGACGTCATCGAGCTGTGCCACGCCCACAACGTGTTGGTGGTGAACATGTGCGGCAAGGTGCGCCACGCCACCGCGGCGGTGGCCGCCGGGTGCGACATCGTGGTGGCCCAGGGCACCGAGGCGGGCGGCCACACCGGCCAGGTGGCCACCATGGCCCTCGTCCCCCAGGTGGTCGACGCCGTGGGTGACCAGGTGCCGGTGGTGGCGGCCGGCGGCCTGTTCGACGGCCGGGGGCTGGCCGCCTCGCTGGCCCTGGGGGCCGATGGCGTGTGGATGGGCACCCGCTTCATCGCCACCCCCGAGGCCCGGGCCGTGCCCGGCTACAAGGACGCCCTGCTGGCGCTCGGCGAGGACGGCACGGTCATCTCGCGGGGCTACACCGGCAAGACGTGCCGGGTGGTGCGCAACGACTACACCCAGTACTGGGAGTCCCACACCGACGAGCTGCAGCCCTTCCCGGCCCAGTTCATCCGCTCGATGAACGACGGGGCCAACCACCTGGGGGCCGACGAGCACACCACCGACATCGACCCCGACCGGGAGTTCTGGCCGGCCGGTCAGGGGGCCGGCGCCATGCACGAGCTGATCCCGGCCGGCGACCTGGTGCGCCAGATCGTGGCCGAGGCCGAGGACGTCCTGGGCCGGGTGGCCACCCTGGCCTGACCCCACCTCACCATCTGCCCCGCCGCAAACGCGCGAAATCGGTGTAGAGATCCACCGCCGAGCGTGCGTTTCTACACCGATTTCGAGAGGGAGAGGGAGGGGAGAGGGCTACTCGGACCAGGCCTTGAGCTTCTCGATGATGGCCAGGGGATCGTCGCCCACCGGGGTGACGGTGAGGGTGGTCACGCCCGACTCCTTGAAGGCGGCGATGCGCTCCCTGACCCAGCCCTCGGGGCCGCACAGGTTGGTCAGGGCCAGCAGCTCGTCGGGCACCTTGGCCGCGGCCTCGTCCTTGCGCCCCTCCAGGTACAGGTCCTGGATCTCCTTGGCCTCGGCCTCGTAGCCGTACCGGCAGGCCAGGTCGTTGTAGAAGTTGCGGCCCCGCGCCCCCATGCCGCCCACGTAGAGCGCCACCATGGGTCGGGCCATCTCGGCGATGGCGCCCGCGTCCTCGCCGATGGCCACGATGCCGCCGGCCACCACCTCCAGCGGGCCCAGGTCGGCCGACCGCTTGGCCGCCCCGGCGGCCAGGTCGTCGCCCCAGACGTCGCCGGCCCGCTCGGGCACGTAGAACAGCGGCAGCCAGCCATCGGCCACCTCCGCGGTCATGGCCACGTTCTTGGGACCGAGCGACGCCACGTAGATGGGGATCGAGTCGCGAAGCAGGTGGGGGATGATCTTCAGGGGCTTGCCCAACCCGGTGCCCTGCTCGGGCGGCAGGGGCAGGGTGTAGTAGCGACCGTCGTAGGTGACCCGTTCGCGCTTCCACACCAGGTGGCAGATGTCGATGATCTCGCGGGTGCGACCCAGCGGCGCCTGGTAGGGCACGCCGTGCCACCCCTCGATGACCTGGGGACCGGAGGCGCCCAGCCCCAGGATGCAGCGACCGTCGCTCATGGCGTCGATGCCGGCCGCCGTCTGGGCGATGAGGGTGGGCGTGCGCGAGTAGATGGGCAGGATGGCCGAGCCGATCTGGATGGTCTCGGTGGTGGCGGCCAGGTATCCCATGAAGCTGGGGGCGTCGAAGCCATAGGCCTCGGCCACCCACACGATGTCGAGCCCGGCCCGCTCGTAGTCGCGGACCAGCGCGGCTGACTGCTTGAACCCTCCCGAATAGGGCACCTGCATGGACAGCTTCACGCTGCGCTCCCCTCCTGGTCGGCCTCGAGCCGAGCCGCCTCGGCGGCCAGCGCCGCCTCACGGGCCGCGGCCCGCTCCTGCTCACGTGCGGCCAGCCGGATGGCCGCCGCCTCCTGCTCGACCTTGGCCTCGGCCTCGGCCACCGTGGTCAGGTCCGGCGCCGACAACATGCCCAACTCGACCCCGTTGGCGAAGGCCACCCGGTAGCGCACCCACGAGTACCCCCCGATCAGCACCACCCGCCCCGGCGTGCCGGCGGGCACGCCGGGCAGGTCACGGGCGCTGGCCACCTTCTGGCGCTTGCGGTACACGGGGGTCTCGTTCTTGCGGGCCATCAGGGGAGCTCCTGTGATCGGGATCAGGCCGGGCTGGTGTGGCGGTCGGCCTGACGGTCACCTCGACGGGCCTGAGCCCAGGTCTGGCCGACCTCGACGTCGAGGTCATGGGGCAGGCCGAGCACCCGCTCGGCCACGATGTTGCGCTGCACGTCGCCGGTCCCGCCACCGATGGTGAGGGCCTGCGAGAACAGCCAACCGTAGTGCCACATACCGGGGTCGTCCCCCATCGGCCCCGCGTCGCGGACCAGCCCGTCGGTGCCACACAGGTCGTGGGCCAGGGCCATCACGGCCTGCCCGTGCTCGTCGGCCAGCACCTTGCGGATGGACGCTTCGGGACCCGGTGCCTCGCCCCGGATGGCCGCGCTGACGGTGCGCAGGCGGATCAGGCGCAGGATCTCCTCGTGGATGTGCAGGGCAGCCACCCGCTGGCGCAGGTGCGGATCGGCCAGCCCACCCCGGCGGCGCACCAGCTCCACCAGATCGGCGCCGGTCGGCCCCAGACCCCACAGGGCACCACCACCCGAGAGCGACACGCGTTCGTTGCCCAGGGTGACCTTGGCCAGGCCCCAACCCTCGTTCACCTGCCCCACCAGGTTCTCGGCCGGCAGCCGCACGTCGTTCAGGAACACCTCGTTGAACAGGGCCGAGCCGGTCATCTCGGTGATCGGGCGGATCTCGATGCCCGGCGTGTCCATGGGGCAGATGAAGTAGGAGATGCCCTTGTGCTTGGGCACATCGGGGTCGGTGCGGGCGATCAGGATCCCGAACTGGGCGATCTGGGCCATCGACGTCCAGATCTTCTGGCCGTTGACCACCCACTCGTCGCCGTCGCGCACGGCCCGGGTGGACAGGTTGGCCAGGTCGCTGCCCGCATCAGGTTCGCTGAACAGCTGGCACCAGATCTCCTCGGCGGCCAGGAGCGGGAACAGATAGCGATCCTTCTGCGCCTGGGTGCCGGCATGGACCAGGGTGGGTCCGGCCCAGCCGATGCCGATCTGGTTGGACGGCCGGGCCACCCGGGCCCGCCGCAACTCGTCGTCGATGATCAGCTGGTGCACCGGATCGGCGTCGAGCCCCCAGGGCCGGGGCCAGTGGGGCGCCACCAGTCCCGCCTGGGCCAGCTGGCGCCCGTCGGGGTTCGGGTGCTCCTCGAGCCAACCCCGCACCTCGAGGCGCCGGGGATCGTCGGCGGCCGGCAGATCGAAGTCCATCGACCGAGACGCTAGCTGGTCACAGCGGCTGCCCCACGGGCGGGACCGCCCCCGGGACCCCCTACACTCGGCGGGCTCCGACCGGCGCAGCTGCGGCGCCGCCGGACCCACCGCAATCGAGGGGGACCCATGACGGCCTGGAACTTCGCCACCCTGTGGGAGCTGGCGGCTGACGCGCAGCCCGACTCGCCCGCGGTGTCCCAGGGCGACCGCACCATCACCTGGCGCGAGTTCGACCGCCGGGCCGACTCGGTGGCCGCCACCCTGTTGGCCCGCGGCGCCCAGCACCAGGACAAGGTGGCCCAGTACCTCTACAACTGTCCGGAGTACCTCGAGTCGGTCTTCGCCGCCTTCAAAGCCGGGCTGGTGCCGGTCAACACCAACTACCGCTACGCCGACGACGAACTCGTCTACCTGTGGGACAACGCCGACGCCGTGGCCGTCGTGTTCCACGGCTCGTTCGCCGAGCGGATCGAGCGCATCCGATCCCAGTTGCCCAAGGTCACCACCTGGCTGTGGGTGGACGACGGCTCGGGCCCCTGCCCGAACTGGGCGCTGGACTACGAGGTGGCGGCCACCACCGAGACCGGCCGGGTAGCCCCACCCCGTGGACGGGGCGACGAGGACCTGCTGCTCATGTACACCGGGGGTACCACGGGCATGCCCAAGGGCGTGATGTGGCGCCAGGACTCGCTGGTCAAGGCCGTGGTGTCGAGCGCCAACCCCCTCTTCCGGGGCAACGCCGACTACGACGCCGCCCAACAGCTGCTGGCCGACCAGGGTCCAGGCGGCTCCCTGCTGCCGGCGCCGCCCCTCATGCACGGCACCGGGCAGTTCACCACCTTCATCACGTTGTCGACGGCCGGCGAGGTCGTCCTGTTGGGCTCGCGCACGTTCGAGCCGGCCGAGATGCTCGACGAGGTCAGCACCCGCCGGGTCCAGTCGCTCATCATCGTGGGCGACGCCTTCGCCAAGCCCATGCTTCGCGAGCTCGACGCCGCCCCCGACCGCTGGGACCTGTCCAGCCTGGTCATGGTCACCTCGTCGGGGGTGATGTGGAGTGAACCGGTCAAACAGGGGCTCCTGCGCCACAACCCCAACATGCTGCTCATCGACGTCTTCTCGTCCTCGGAGGCCCTCGGTTTGGGAGCATCGGTGTCGTCGGGTGAGCGGGCCTCGAGCACGGCCAAGTTCCGGCTGGGCGAGACGGCCCGGGTCATCGGCGACGACGGCACCGACGTCGAACCGGGGTCGGGCCAGATCGGCCGGGTGGCGGTCAAGGGCCACACCCCGATCGGCTACTTCAAAGACCCGCAGAAGTCGGCGGCCACGTTCGTGGTCATCGAGGGCGAGACCTACTCCATCCCGGGCGACTACGCCCAGGTGGAGGCCGATGGCACCCTCACCCTGCTGGGCCGGGGTTCGGTGGTCATCAACACGGGTGGCGAAAAGGTCTATCCCGAAGAGGTCGAGGAGATCCTCAAGGAGCACCACAGCGTGGCCGACGCCGTGGCCGTGGGCATCCCCGACGACAAGTTCGGCGAAGCCATCACCGCAGTGGTCCAGGCCCAGCCCGGGGCCGAGCTGGACAGCACCGAGCTGATCGCCTGGGTGAAGAGCCGGCTGGCCTCGTTCAAGGCGCCCAAACACGTCGTGCCCATCGACACCATCGGTCGTGCCCCCAACGGCAAGGTCGATTACAAGCGCCTCAAGACCTACGCGGCCGACGAGCTCGGCGTCACCCTTCCCAGCTGAGCCTGGACCACACCGCCATCAGCTGCCTTCCACGCCATCAGCCGACGACACCAACCTGATGGCCTGGCACCGCTAGCCCGTCCGCTCCCAGACCGAGACGTGGTCGGTGCTCTGGTCGGTGAACGGCTCGCCGCCCCAGCCGCCCCAGCGGTGGCGCAACGTGAGGCCGGCCAGGCGGGCCATCAGGTCGAGCTCGGCGGGCCACACGTAGCGAAACGGTATGGCGAAGCGCTCGAACCCGTCCTCGGTCACCCACCAGTGATGGGAGACCAGACCCTGGCTGGCCAGGTCGTACTCGTCAAAGCCCAGTCGCGTCGGGGTGACCGTGAAGGGCTGGATGGTCTCACCCGGCACCAGGCGTTGCAGGGCGGGGACGCCGACCTCGATCACGAAGTGCCCGCCTGGTTCGAGGTGGGCGGCCGCGTTGGCGAAGCACTGCACCTGCTCGTCCTGGGAGGTCAGGTTCATGATGGTGTTGAACACCAGGTGGACGAGCGCGAAGGAACCGTCCACGGTGGCGGTGGCGAATTCGCCGACACCACACCGATTCGGGCCCGGGCGGGCCCGATCGCTAACGTGTCCGGGTTCTCCGACGGCACCCCTCTGGACGAAGCGAGGCAGCAAATGGCAGACATCGGCTACGACGGCAAGGTCGCGATCATCACCGGTGCAGGCGGCGGCCTGGGCCGCGAGCACGCCCTGGAGTTCGCCCGCCGGGGCGCCCGCGTGGTCATCAACGACCTGGGGGGCTCGGTCAGCGGCGAGGGCGGCGGCGAGGGCCCGGCCCATGCCACCGCCACCGAGATCAACGACCTGGGCGGCGAGGCCGTGCCCGACACCAACAGCGTGGCCACCCCCGACGGTGGCAAGGCCGTCGTACAGACCGCCGTCGATGCGTTCGGCACGGTCGACATCGTGGTCAACAACGCCGGCATCCTGCGGGACAAGACCTTCCACAACATGACCCCGGAGCTGTTGGAGCCGGTGATATCGGTCCACCTGCTCGGTGCCTTCTACGTCACCCAGCCGGCCTATGTGATCATGCGCGAGAAGGGCTACGGCCGGATCGTCAACACGTCGTCGAACTCGGGCATCCTGGGCAACTTCGGCCAGTCCAACTACGCGGCGGCCAAGATGGGCCTGGTCGGGTTCACCCGGGTGCTGGCCAACGAGGGTCGCAAGCACAACATCAAGGCCAACGCCATCGCACCGGTGGCCAAGACCCGCATGACCGAGGAGCTGCTCGGAGCGGTGGGCGACAAGCTCGATCCCAAGTTGGTCACCCCGGTGGTGTGCTGGCTGGCGTCGGAAGAGGTGGACGTGACCGGCGAGATCTATTCGGTGGCCGGCGGCCTGGTGAGCCGGTTCTTCATCGGGCTGACCCCGGGTTACCTCAACCCCGAGCTCACCGTCGAGGACGTACGCGACCACTGGGCCGAGATCCGCGACCAGGACGGCTACATCGTCCCGGACGGCCCCAACGACGAGCTGCGCAAGATCTTCGAGCTGCTCAGCCAGAGCTGACCCCCCGACTGGACCAGCCGGCTGGGCAGCCCGGCTGGACCGGCGGGAACCGAGCGACGATCCTGTCGGGATGAGTGCACCTGCCCAGACCTTCGGCTCCGGCGATCCGCACGACTTCCTGGATCTCGACGCCCTGCTCGACGACGACGAGCGGCTGCTGCGCGACACCGTGCGCCAGTTCGTGGGCGACCGAATCCTGCCGGAGGTGGCCGACTGGTTCGAGCTGGGCACGTTCCCACGCGAGATGGCCAAGGAGATGGGCGCGCTCGGTCTGCTCGGCATGCACCTGTCCGGCCACGGCTGCGCCGGGACCAGCGCGGTCGCCTACGGCCTGGCCTGCCTCGAGCTGGAGGCGGGCGACTCCGGCGCTCGCAGCTTCGTCTCGGTGCAGGGCTCGCTGGCCATGTTCCCGATCTGGAAGTTCGGCTCCGAGGAGCAGAAGCAGGAGTGGCTACCTCGTATGGCGTCGGGCGAGCTGGTGGGCTGCTTCGGGCTGACCGAGCCCGATTCGGGCAGCGACCCGGCTTCCATGCGGACCCGAGCCCGCCGTGACGGCGACGACTGGATCCTCGACGGGACGAAGATGTGGATCACCAACGGCGGCATCGCGGATGTCGCGGTCATCTGGGCCCGGGCCGACGACGCCGACGGGGGGCCGGGGCCCATCCACGGGTTCGTGGTGCCCACCGACACGCCGGGCTTCCAGGCCAACGACATCCACAGGAAGCTGTCGCTGCGCGCCTCGGTCACCTCCGAACTGGTGCTCACCGGGGTGCGCCTGCCGGACACGGCCCGCCTGCCCGAGGTGGCCACCATGCGAGGCCCCCTGTCGTGTCTCAACGAAGCCCGCTACGGCATCTTGTGGGGGGCCACCGGCGCCGGCCGGGCCTGCTACGAGGCGGCGCTGGACTACGCCGTCGAGCGCCGCCAGTTCGACCGCCCGATCGCCTCGTTCCAGCTCACCCAGCGCAAGCTGGTGGAGATGATGGTGCGGGTCAACAAGTCCCAGCTGGTCGCGCTGCACCTGGGCCGCATGAAGGACCAGGGTCGCCTCTCGTCCGCCCAGGTCAGCTTCGGCAAGATGGACAACGTCCGCGAAGCCCTGTGGATCGCCCGAGAGGCGCGATCTGTCCTGGGCGCCAACGGCATCACCCTCGAGTACCCGGTCATCCGCCACATGAACAACCTGGAATCGGTGTTCACCTACGAGGGGACCAACGAGATCCACACCCTGGTGCTGGGCCAGGCCATCACCGGCCTCAACGCCTTCACCTGAGTGCAGACCGCCCGGAACCGACCTGGGGTTTCGAGGGGGTCGATCGGACTACGCATCTGGGCCTAAAGACCCATGCCTGGTCGTCCGATAGAACCAGCGTGAACGTCATCCACTCCACCCCGTTGGACGGCATCGACCACATCCTGGCCGAGCTACCGCCGCCCTGGGTGATCGGGTGGTCGGACCAGTGCCGGCTGGCGATCGGGCCCAGCGGCGCCTTCGTGCTCATGCCCGCCCAGGTCGACCTGGCCGGCGCCGCCGACCGGGCCCAGAACCTGGCCCTGCAGACCCGCACCCTCCTGGCCCAGCACATCAGTTGGATCCCGTTCATCGACGCGGCCGTGGTCACGGTCGCGAATCGCCGGCCCGAGCCGGCCATGTCCGCCATCGTGGTGCCGGTCGACCTGCTGGGCGAGCTGTTGATGGAAGGCCCTCCGGTGATCGACCAGCCGGCGCTGGCCGTCATGCGAGGGCTGCTGGTCGACCAGGCCCTGGGGGGCTGGCGGGAGGGATCGGCTCCCGCAGATGTCAGTATTGACCTGTGCGAGCCCCAATCCGACGCGCCCCGCGGCGCGCACCTCTGAGCCCGGTCACCTCCACCGATCAGGTCCAACTCGCGGTCCACGATCTGGGGGCGGTGCCCGGACCCGACGGTGATGCCGGACCCCGGCCCATCCTGTTGGCCCACGCCACCGGCTTCCACGGCATGGTCTGGCAGCCGCTGGCCAGCCACCTCACCGGCTACCACACGGTGGCCCCCGACCTGCGCGGCCAGGGCGACTCGTCGCCTCCGGTGGGCCGATCCATGGACTGGGCCGGGTTCGCCGATGACGTGCTGGCCGTCGTGGACGCCTGGGAGGTGGACGACCTGGTGGCGGTGGGTCACTCGAAGGGGGGTGCCGCCCTGCTGTTGGCGGAGCAGCGACGGCCCGGCACGTTCCGGGCCCTGTGGTTGTACGAGCCGGTGGTGTTCCCGGCCGGAGCGCAGATCGGCGCGCCGCGGGGCCGGTCATCCACGCCGTCCTCCGAGCCCAGCAACCCGTTGGCCGAGGGCGCGTTGCGGCGACGATCCACCTTCGCGTCACGCCAGGCCGCCTACGACAACTACGCGTCCAAGCCGCCGCTGTCCGTACTCGACCCCGACGCGTTGCGCGCCTACGTGGATCACGGTTTCGCGGAGCAGCCCGACGGCTCCGTGGCCCTCAAGTGCCGGCCCGAGGTGGAATCGGCGATCTTCCGCCTGGCGCCCGACAACGGCGCGTTCGAGCACCTGGGCCAGGTGTCGTGTTCGGTGACGATCGCTCGCGGGACCGAGGAGTCGTTCGGTCCCGCCGCCTTCGTCGAGTCCCTGGTCGACGCCCTGCCCCACGGCCGGCTGGCCACCTTCGACCACCTGGGCCACTTCGGGCCGCTCGAACGGCCCGCCGAGGTCGCAGCCGCCATCGTGGCCGACTTCGCCGCCTAGGCATCCGGACCGGTCCCACAGGGTTGTCGTACCCCCGGCGTAGGGTGGACCACATGGCTCTCGAGCTCCCCGCCAGCCTGTCGCCGTCCAAAGTGTCCACCTTCACCGACTGCGCGCTGGCCTTCCGGTTCTCGAGCATCGACCGACTGCCCGAGCCACCCTCGGCCCCGGCCACCAAGGGCACCCTGGTGCACGCCGCCCTCGAGCGCCTGTTCGTGCTGCCCAACGAGCAACGCACCCTGCCCGCCGCCCTGACCGCGCTCGACCAGGCGGTCGACGCCATCCGGCTCGATCCCGACTTCGTCGACCTGGCACTCGACGGCGAGGCCGAGGGTCGCTTCATCGACGACGCCGAGCGCCTGGTGCGCCGGTACTTCGAACTGGAGGATCCCACCGCCATCACGCCGATCGGCATCGAGCTCAAGCTCGAGGCGGCGGTGGGCGGCCTCCGGCTGCGCGGCATCATCGACCGCCTCGAGCTCGACGGCGACGGCCGCCTGGTGGTGACCGACTACAAGACCGGACGGGTGCCCAAGCAGAACTTCGAGCAGGGCAAGCTCGGCGGGGTCCACTTCTACGCCTTCCTGTGCGAACGCCTCTTCGGGCAGCGCCCGGCCCGGGTGCAGCTGCTCTACCTCGACGAGCCGGTCGCGATCGTGACCACGCCCACCGAGCAGTCCATCCGTGGCCTCGAGCGAAAGGTCACCGCCATCTGGGCTGCGGTCGAGCGGGCCTGCGCGGCCGAGGACTTCCGGCCCAAGCCCTCCAAGCTGTGCGACTGGTGCGCCTTCCAGGTCTACTGCCCGGCCTTCGGCGGTCATCCCGACGACGCCAAGGCCGCATCGGCCGATCTCGTAGCATCCCCCGGGTGACCTCCCCCGCCGCAGGCGATCCCGTCGAACCACCACCGGCCGAGCGAACAGAGCAACTCTCCCAACCCGATCGCGGGTCGACGCAACAACCCGATGCCCTGGGTCGATTCGGCGAAGCCTTCGAGTCAGCCGCCGAGGGGCTGCCTCACCCGGTCGAACGTCTCGCCGAGCAGGGACCGCACCAGGCCGAGCCGCCGCACACGGCAACGTTCGTGGCCCGCTTCGATCAGGCGGTCGACCAGGCCTTCGATCACGTGCGTGGCAACCCGATCGCCGACCGGGTGTTCTACGCGGCCACCGAGTTGGGTGACTTCGGCCTGATCTGGGTGCTCATCGGGGCCACCCAGGGCCTGCGCGGAGATCGCCAGATGGCACGTGGCGGCCGCCTGGTCGCCACGCTGGTGGTCGAGTCGGTGCTGGTCAACGGCGTCATCAAGTCGTTCTTCAAGCGGGAGCGCCCGGTGTCCCAGGAGCCCCGGCCCTACAAGATGCGCATGCCGTTGACCACCAGCTTTCCCAGCGGGCACTCGAGCACCGCGGTGGTGGCGGCCATGATGTTGTCCGAGGGCAACTCCTGGTGGCCGCTGTATGCGGGCGTGGCCGCGCTGGTGGCCTCCAGCCGCGTCTACGTGCGAATCCACCACGCCAGCGACGTGGTAGGTGGTCTGGCCACCGGTCTGGTGATCGGCACCGCGGCACGGGCCGCCTGGCGGCGCCTGGCCACCTAGCCCCAGGGAATGCCGGCCAGAGGGCACGTGTTGAAGCGACCATGGCCCTGACCTTCGCTGTGACCTGGGACTATCGCTGCCCGTTCGCCCGCATCGCCCACGATCACGTGGTGACCGGCCTCGAGGCCGGCGCCGATTGGGATGTCACGTTCGTCCCGTTCTCACTCGGCCAGGTCCATGTGGCCGAGGGGGAGACCGACATCTGGGAACGTCCCCAGGACGACTCCGGTCTGCTCGCGCTCCAGGCCGGTGTCGTGGTCCGTGACCAGTTCCCCGACCAGTTCCTGGCCGTCCATCGGGCGTTGTTCGATGCGCGTCACGTCCACGGCGCCAAGCTCGACGACCCCGACGCGGTGCGTGCCGCCCTCCACACGGGTGGGGCCGACGGCGCGGCTGTGCTGGCCACGGTGGCGCAGGGCACGGCGCTCGAGACCGTACGCAAGGAGCACGAGGCCATCGTGGCCAGCCACGACGTATGGGGCGTCCCCACCTTCGTCGTGGGTTCCGAAGCCAGCTTCGTCCGGCTCATGCACACCCCCGACGGAGATGGCGAGTTGGCCCGCCGCTCGGTGGAGCGGCTCATCGACCTGGTGCAGGGCTGGCCCGACCTCAACGAGTTCAAGCACACCACCATCCCCCGCTGAGCCGCCGGCCCGGCACGGCTACCGTGAGGAGCCATGGGCATTCGTGACGAGACGGGGCCACCACCTCGCGACCTGCTCGGTGAGCGCCGAATGTCCGATCTCGAGGCGCTGCTGTGGAACGTGGACAAGGACCCGTACCTCAGCTCCAACTTCGGCAGCGTCACCCTGCTCGACCGCCCACCGGACCTGGCCCAGTTCCGCCGGCGGATGCTGATGGCGGCCTCGAACATCCCGCGGCTGCACCAGCGGGTCGTCCCCGCCCTGGGTCGGCTGGCGCCGCCCGAGTGGCAGGACGCGCCCGACTTCGACATCCGCGCCCACGTCCGCCACCAGGCCCTGCCCGACCCGGGCTCGATCCCTCATCTCCTTGACCTGGCGGCCCGCTTCGTGCAGGACCCGCTGGACCGCTCCCGGCCGCTCTGGGAGTTCGTGCTGGTCGATGGCCTGCCCGGCGGGCGCGCCGCACTGATCCAGAAGATGCACCACACCATCACCGACGGCGAAGGGGGCATCCGGCTGTCCGAGCAGTTCATCGACCTGGTCCGCGACACCCCGTTCGTCGATGACGTTCAGATCGAGCCAGGTCCCTCCGGGGGCGGATCGCTGTGGGGGTCGACCACCGACACGCTGGCGCACGGCTGGCGGCGGGGCATCGGGATCGCCAACCGGGCCATCGGGCTCACCGCCTCCACCATCCATCACCCGGCGCGCGCCTTGACGCTCGGCTCCGGTGCCCTCGACGCCGGCCAGTCGATGGCTCGCCAGTTGACGGTCACCGACCACCACCGCTCACCGCTGTGGGACGAGCCCAGCCTCGGCCGGGGTCTCGAGATCCTCGACATCCCCCTCGACGAGGTGCGTCGAGCCGCCAAGGAGCTGGGCGGGAGCATCAACGACCTGTTCGTGACCGCCGCCGCGGCAGGCGCGGGTCGCTACCACCGCCACTTCGACGCCGACCCCGAGGAGTTGCGCATGGCCATGCCCGTGAGCACACGCCAGGGACGCTCGGCCGGGGGCAACAGCTTCGTCCCCACCCGGGTGCTGGTCCCCACGGGCGAGGTGGACCCGGTGACCCGCTTCGAGCGGGTGCACGAAGCCCTGGGTCGCACCAAAGCCGAGCCCGCCATCGGTCTGGTGGCCGGGCTGGCCGGGATCGCCAACCTGTTGCCCACCTCGGTGCTGGTGCGCCTCGCCCGTCAGCAGGCCGAGACCGTCGACTTCGCCACGTCGAACCTGCGCGCCGCACCGTTCGATCTGTTCATCGCCGGCGCGCGGATCGAGGGAACCTATCCCATCGGTCCGCTGGCCGGGTCGGCATTCAACCTGACCCTGATGTCCTACCGGGGCGTGCTCAACCTCGGCCTGCACGTGGACACGGGCATGATCGTCGAGCCGGCCCGCCTGCGGATCGACATCGAGGAGTCGTTCGACGAACTCATCGCGGCCGGCTCCTAGCCGCCCGCGCCGAACCGATCAGTTGGCCGCGGCCCCGGCCCCGTCGAGCTCGGACACCGGCAGTTCGGTCGTGGACAACACCATGCGCACATCGAGCAGGAGGTCTGCGACCTCATCGGTGGAGACCAGCTCGCGATGGAGCATGTCACCAAGGCCCTTGTCGATGATCACCAGAGCTTCGTTGATCACGTCGAGCTCATGGGTGTCGGTCATCACGTCTCCGATCTCAGGTTCCGGCCTCGAAAGCCGTCACTGACTGGTTCAACCGTACCGGTGGGATCCATCGTTCCGGCTTTTGGTGAGGATTCGGGCTCCGGTTCTCAGTTCCCCCATGCACTGTAGCCATCGCCCGTGACAGGAAGGTTTCATCCGCGTGATCTCTCCGGCTCCACGCCTGGTCCACCAGCTCCGATTCTCGGTGAATCCAGGGTCGATTCCCGCCGCTGACGCGGGCCCCCTAGCCTGTAACCGTGTCCTACTCGCTCATGCGCCGGCTGGGTCGCGGCGGGATGGGAGTGGTCGACCTGGCCCTCGACCGGTCCGGCCGACCGGTCGCCCTCAAGCGCCTGGCCCTCCACGGCAGCGCCGAGGAGATGGCCCGCGCCCGCCAGCGCATCCGCCGCGAGGCCGAGGCGCTGGCCGCCCTGGACCACCCCCACATCGTGCCCCTGCTCGAGGTGGTGGACGAGGACGACGACGTCGTGCTGGTCATGCCGTACCTGTCCGGCGGCACGCTCGGGGAATGCGTGCGGGCTCGGGGCCCACTGGCGCCCGGGGCCGTGGGCCACCTGGCCGACGCCCTGCTCGGGGCGCTGGCCTCGGCCCACCGGGCCGGCGTCGTGCATCGTGACATCAAGCCGGCCAACGTCTTGTTCGACGGGAACGGTTGGCCGTACCTGACCGACTTCGGCGTGGCCACGATGCGGGGCGCCACCTCGGGGTTGACCGAGACCGAGATGGTCATCGGCACACCCGAGTACATGGCTCCCGAGCAAGCCCGCGGCGAACGGGCCACCGCGGCCAGCGATGTGTTCTCCTTGGGGGCCACGCTGCGGTTCGCGGCCACCGGCGAGCCCCCCTACGGCCGGGGCGACCCCCGGGTCGTGCTGCACCGGGCCGCGTCCGGCAAGGTCGATCCCCTCCCTCGGGAGTTGCCGCGTGATCTTCGCCGCCGCCTCGATCCCCTGCTGGAACGCCGCCCCGAACGCCGGCCCACCGCCGCCGCGGCCCGGGGCGCGGCCGGGGACACCGGGGTGCTGCGGCGCCGTCCCCGACGACAGGCCCGGGCCATGGGGTCGCGGCTGTGGCCGGCCCTGCTGGGCGTGCTGGCCGTGGCCGCCCTGGCCATCGGGGCCACCGCCGCCAGCCTGGCGCAGGGCCACGATGTGGGGCGCCGTGGGTCGCCTCCCACCGGGGTGGCGGCCCCCGCCACCACCGTGGCGCCCACCACGACGTGCGTCCCCACCCTCTACCAACCGTGCGGCGGTCCGGTGGCCCCGTTCACCAACGGCGTGGCCTGCATCCAGGATCACGCCGACTACGACGGCAGCCCCACCGATGGGTGCGAGGCCGCCCCCGACACGGTCGACGGTGAGACGTTCGACCAGCCCATCCGGGCCAACCTGGTACCAGCCACCGACGTGGACCGCTACCCGTTCCACCTGAGCCGCCACTTCCATCTCCTGTGCAATGGCTCGGCGAAGGTGACGCTCACGGGCCCCCCCGGGGTATCCGTGCGCCTCGAGATCATCGACAGCGCCAAGGGCAAGGTGCTGGGCCAGGCCACCAGCCGGGACGCCACCCCGGCATCGGTCGAGCTCCAACCCGACGACTGCTACGGCAACAAGGGGGCCGACCTGGTGGCCCAGGTGTCATGGTCGGGAACGGCCCGCAGCGGCGCCGACTACACCCTGGCCCGGAGCGGCTCGTACTGACCGCTCCGGCCCAGCCGCGGCCGGTAGGGTCTCGGCGATGACCGCCGATGCGGCCCGGGCCAACCTGGGCGTCACCTACGCCAGCCTCATGACCCTGGGCCTCGACACCGCCCTGCACACGGCGCGGCTGGCCGAGGAGCTGGGCTACCAGTCCTTCTGGACGGCCGAGACCGTCGGGCCCGAGGCCTTCTCCGTGCTGGCTGCAGCCGGCGCTGCCGCCCCCTCGCTCGGCCTGGGCACCGGCGTGTTGGCCATGCAGCTGCGCACCCCGCCCCTGGTGGCCATGTCCGGGGCCACGCTCCAGGCGCTGCACCCGGATCGGGACATCATGTTGGGGGTGGGCATCTCGTCGCCGGTGGTGGTGCAGCGCTGGCACGGCGCCGCCTACGGGGACCAACCGCTGGCCCAGGTGCGTGAGTACCTCACCCTGCTGCGCCAGTGCCTGTCGGGTGAGTCGGTCACCTTCGAGGGCGACCACTACCACGTGGACCGCTTCCGGCTCGGGCTGCGGCTGGGCGAGCGACGCCCGAAGATCGTGCTCGGCGCCCTCAACCCCCGCATGCTGGCCCTGGCCGGGGAGCTGGCCGACGGCGTCCTCTTGAACTACCTGCCGGCGTCCCACGTGGGCTGGTCGGTCGAACAGGTGCGCCAGGGCGCGGCCGGGCGAACCGACGGTGGTCCGACCATCTACGCCTACGTCCACGCCGGAGTGGGCGACCGGGCCGACGGCGTGGAGCTGGCCCAACGTGACCTCTTCTCCTACATCGTGGTCGACGCCTACGCCCGCAACTTCGAACGCGCCGGCTTCGCCGACGAGGTGGCCGAGGTGCGCGAGCACCATGCCGCCCGGGATCGGGCCGGGGCACTGGCCGCGGTCAGCGACCGGATGATCGATGCCATCGACGTGGTGGGTGACGCCGACCTGGTGGCCGACACGGTCGACGCCTACGTAGCGGCCGGGGTGGACGTGCCGGTGCTGATGCCGCTGCCCTGGGGCCCGGACCGCCGAGCGGTGCTCGACGCCACCATGCGGGCCGCGTCCCGACGCGGCTAGACCCATCCGGACCGCCGCGACGAACCTGTCAGAAAGTCGAGCGAACATGCAGATCGAGGACCAGGTGGTGGTGGTGACCGGCGCGGCCAGCGGCATCGGTCGTGGCCTGGCCCGCCGTTTCGCCCAGGAAGGGGCACGGGCGGTGGTGGCCCTGGACTTCGACGAGACGGGCGTCCGGTCCCTGGTCGACGAGCTGGGTGCCGACGCGGCCACCGCCGGAGTGGCCACCCGGGCCCGACGGGTCGATGTGACCGTCGAGGCCGATCTGGTGGCGGCCATCGAGGGCACCGAGACCGAGTTCGGACCCATCGATCTGTTCTGCTCGAACGCGGGGATCCTGGCCATCGGGGGGGCCGAGCTGCCCGACGACGAGTGGCGTCGGATCATCGACGTGAACCTCATGGCCCACGTGTACGCCGCCCGCCATCTGGTCCCGCGCATGATCGAGCGGGGCGGCGGCTACCTGCTCAACACGTGCTCGGCGGCCGGGTTGTTGACCCAGATCGGGTCGGCACCCTATTCGGTGACCAAGCACGCCGCCCTGGGCTTCGCCGAGTGGCTGGCGGTGACCTACGGCGATCGGGGCCTGAAGGTCTCAGCCCTGTGCCCTCAGGCGGTCGAGTCCAAGATGACTGCCGGGGTGGCCGGAGGCGGCGTGGCCGGCGTCGACGGGATGCTCACGCCCGCGCAGGTGGCGGACTCGGTCGTCGAAGGCCTGGCCGACGAGCGGTTCCTGATCCTGCCCCACCCCGAGGTGATGGACTACTTCCGGCGCAAGGCCTCCGACTACGACCGTTGGATCGCGGGCATGCGCCGGCTGCAGGCTCGCTTCGGGATCGAGATGTGACCGGGACCCCGCCCGCGTCGAACCTGGCCGAGCTCGGACTCTCCCCTGGTGACCGGGTGCGCTTCCGGCGCCGCGAGGCCGAACGCTGGAAGGATGCGGTCGTGACCGGGGTCGAGCGCGACGGCAGCGTCGGGTTGGCCGACCGCAAGGGCGCGGCCCGGGCCATCGGCATCGCCAACATCGAGGTCCGGGTGGCCGGACCCCGCGGCGGGATGACCTGGGTGCCGCTGGCCGAGTGGGCCCAACGGTCCGAACAGCTGCGGCTGCTGTGACCCCGCGGCGGGCTCGGGTCGCACTGTCGCTGGCCGGTGCGTCCGCCGGGAGCCTGCCCATGGTCCTGGCCGGCCACCAACGGCGCCTGCTGGTCGGTGACCGGGTCGACATCCGGGTCGGGCCGCGTTGGCCCCACGACCGTCTGGCCGACGTGGTCACCGGCGCCGGGTTCGTGGTCGATCGCCTGGCCGCCGGCAGCCCGCGCGACGAGTTGGTGGTGCGGGCCACGCGGGCCCGCACGCTGGCCGACACCTTGGCCCCCGGGCTGCGGCTGGTGGTGGTCGGGCTGAACCCGAGCCTGTTCTCGGCCGACGCCGGCATCGGGTTCGCCCGCCCGGGCAATCGGTTCTGGCCCGCCGCGTTGGCCGCCGGGATCGCCAGCCGCGACCGCGATCCTGACCACGCCCTGCGCCACCACGACCTGGGTATGACCGACCTGGTGAAGCGAGCCACGCCCCGGGCCGATGAGCTCACGGCCGCCGAGTACCGGACCGGCCTGGGCCGCCTGGCGCGAACCGCGCAGTGGCTGCGGCCGGCCGCCCTCTGCTTCGTGGGGCTGGCCGGGTGGCGCGCCGCGGTGGATCGCAAGGCGGTGGCGGGGATCCAGTCCGCCACGCTGGGCGGGGTGCGGGTCTACGTGATGCCCTCGACCAGCGGCGTCAACGCCAACACCTCGCGGGCGCAACTGACCGACCACCTGGCCGCGGCGGCCGAGCTGGCCGAAGCGGTCGCGGCTGCTGATGGGCCAGGGACGGTCACACCGGGAGGCGGCGTCGACGGCGGCTGAGCCCCACCAGCGCCCCGCCGGCCGCCATCATGGCCACCCCCGCCAGCACCCACGGCACCACATCGGTGCCGGTCCTGGGCAGCGTGCCGGCCGACACGGTGGTGGGTGGCGTGGCCGGCGAGGTGGTCGGCGGAGCCGTGGCCGGGGCCGCGGTGGTCGTGGTCGAGGCCGGGTCGTCGATGGCCACGGCCAACGACGCGTCGCTGGCCGGTGCCACCGTCGAGCCGAACACGGCGGACACGGTGAACGTGTAGGGCGTGTCGTGTGCGATCGACGCCAGGTCGACCGAGGTGGTGCTGCCCGTCACCTCGAGGGTCTGGCCGGTCGGCGCGACCGTGACCTGGTACCCGTCGACGGTGTCGGTTGTATCGGGCGGGGTCCAACTCACGTGCACACCCGATCCCACCACCGTGGCCGTGACCCCGGTCGGCACCCGGGCCGGCAGGTAGGGGCGGCAGGGCTGGTTGCGCAACGAGGGGCAGACCGGATGCGCGGCCGGCACCGTCGGCACCAGGCTCGCCGGGAGCTGGGGCAGCACGACCCGCGAGGGCATGCCCACGGAATGGCCGATGTCGTTGACCTGGTGGCCCACTGCGGGCAGGTCGGCGAACTTCCAGAACGGCTGGTTGCCACCCGGCGCCTCGATGTTGAGCCGCAACCGGTCACCCGGTCGCAGCACGGCCGCGAACGGGAACAGCTCGATGCGCGCCGACACGAACTGGCCCGCGGGCAGCGGCTCCGCATCCGACTCCAGGAAGCTGTGCCAGGGGAAGAGCTCGGTGGAGTGGGCTGCATCCAGCTTGCGATCCGAGGCGCGCAACCACCCACTCTGGACGTAGGTCTCCTGCCCGTCGGGACGCACGATGGTGAGGGTGGTCTCCAGGTCGGTGTCGAGGGCGGTGGAGCGCAGCCACAGATCGACGCTGCCCTGGCCGGCGAAGGCGGTCTCGGTGGCATACGGCGGTGTCACGAAGCTCAGCGAGTCACCCTCGGTCAGCGGGTTCCAGTGGATGCTCGAGCTGGTCTGGGTCGCGGCGGTCCAGATGTCGCTGGTGGAGCCATCGAAGTCCGAGCTGCGCTTGGAGGTGGGGTCGTACACGTAGCTCGACCAGGCTCGAGGTTGGTCGTCGGGGATCGAGCTGGGCGCCACGGCCAGCTGGCCGTCCGGCTGCAGGTACAGCGGCGTGGCCACCGTGCCCGGAACCGGCCACGCGCTGAACTGGCTCTGGGCCGTGCCCACCGGCTCACCCGGAGCGGCGCCGGCTCCGTTCTCCCACACCAGGCGGACCTCGGGTGAGGCCTGATAGGCGGCCAAGGCGGCGGCGTAGGTGGGGTACCCGGCGTACTGGCTCTGTTGGATGGGGATGGGCGAGCCCCCGAAGATCCCCTGCAGGACCGAGGGCGTGGCCGCCAGCAGGATCGGGCTGACGCTCGGGATGCGTTTGCCCACGTACAGGTCGACGAACTCGAGCAGGTGGGTGAAGTCCTGCCCGGCCAGGCTCTCCACGTGGGTGCCGTTGGTCATGAACACCTTCAGCGGGGTGCCCGGAGCGAAGTCCTGGAGCATCGACGACCACTCACCCCCGGTCTGTTCGTCCTGGAAGGCGCCCCCGATGTAAGTGGGCACGTCGATCTTGTTCACGAACGTGCGCGGGGCCAAGGCGTCGAGCGCGGGCGTGTAGTACTGGTCGGAGTTGATCTGGGCCACCGCGCTCACCGACTGCAGCCGGAGCTGCTGGTTGTCCTTGCACGTGGTGATGCCGTCGGCGGCTTCGGCCGTGATCTGGTCCTTGACCCACTGATGCGCCTCGGGTTGGGCCGACGCGTCGCGCTCGGTGGCCCAGCTGAGAGCGAACCCGTTGTTGAGGATGCCGCCGGGAGCCAGGGTCGAACGCACCGTGTCGGCGATCACCGACAGAGGCGTGATGGCCCGCAGGTGGGGTGGGTGGGTCTGGGCCACGAACAGCTGGCTGATCCCCATGTAGGAGATGCCCACCATGCCCACGTTGCCGTTCGACCAGCTCTGGTGGGCCAAGGTCTCGATGGCGTCGTAGCCGTCGAGGTTCTGGAGCTCCTCGAAGTAGTCGAATGCGCCTCCGGAGCAGCCGGTGCCACGCATGTTGAGACCCACCACGACATAGCCCTGGTACGGGAACATGGCCGCCTCCGACGGCGTCTGGCCGGGCTGGGACGGGTCGTAGCCCGAGTAGTCCAACAGGACGGGCCACGGCCCAGGCGAGCCGTCGGTCGGGAAGGTGATGTTGGCGCTCAGCAGCGTGCCGTCGCGGGTGGGGATGTAGTTGAAGCCCTGGTGCAGGGGCGTGTGGTCGTAGAACGAGTCCGGAGGGTTGTCCGTCGGGTTGGTGACGGTCAGCGGCCCGGAGGTGGCGCCGTCCTGGCTCACGGTGTAGCCGGTCCCGGCCGGCACGGTGCGGAACAGGAAGGCCCCCTGGGTGTCGGCGGTCCCTGTGGCCACCACCGAGGAGGCGGCGTCGCGCAGCGTCACACCGTCACCCGCCACCAGCTGGGTGACGTAGACCTGGTTGACGCTGCCGTGGGCCACGAAGGTGGGCAGCGCCCCGACCGGCGGCGGTGTCACCACTACGCTCACCGCCGTCATCACGCACAGGGCGGCGAACGCGCCCAACAACCGAGTCCTGACTGTGGCTGGCGACGTCACGAGAAGCTCCCCCGAGGTTTTCCGAGCCCTCCACTCCCGGGTGGCGGGCCGGCACCGACGCTAGCAGCGGTCTAGCGTGGGTCCGTGCACGTGCGCCTGGACCCCGTCGACGAGTACTGCCACGAGCTGGGACCCGAGCCCAACTTCAACGAGAGCATGTACTTCAACGTGTACGACCCGACCACCCGGTTGGGCGCGTTCTTCCGGGTCGGGAACCGGGCCAACGAGGGAACGGGCGAGATGACGGTGTGCGTCTACCTGCCCGACGGGCGGGTCGGTTTCATGTTCAGGCGACCCGAGGTGCACGACAACGACAGCTTCGACTCGGCCGGCCTGCGCTTCGAGGTGGTCGAGCCCTTCGAGCACCTGCGGGTGAGCTACGGGGGCAAGCTGGTCATGCTCGACGACCCCCTGGCCATGGCCGACCCGAGGGCTGCCTTCACCGAGAACCCCTCCGTGTCGTGCCAGGTCGAGCTGGACTACCGCCGTGTCAGCGCCATGTTCGGGGGCGAGCCCGAGGAGGCCCAGGAGCGGCCCGGCGAGGAGTTCGCCAAGGGTCACTACGAGCAGCTCGTGTCGGCCACCGGCACCGTCACCGTCGACGACACGGCGTGGCCGGTGACCGGTTACGGCCTGCGCGACCACTCGTGGGGCCCGCGCTACTGGCAGGCACCCTGGTACTACCGCTGGCTGACCGCGAACTTCGGCTCGGACTTCGGCTTCATGCTGTCGCGGATCGCCGGCCGCGACAGCAAAGGCACCCGCGGCGGGTTCGTGTGGGACGGCCAGGGCATGCACCTGTGCCACGACGCCGAGGTGTCGACCCGCTGGACGGGCGAGGACCACTACCACCAGGAGATCGAGGCGGTGCTGCGGGCACGCAGCGACCATGGCGATCCCCTCGAATGGCAGGTGCGGGGGCGGGTGCTCAACCTCATTCCGCTGCGCAACCGGCGTGACGGCCTGGTGACCCGGATCTCGGAGGGCCTGACCGAATGGACCCTCGACGACGGTCGGGTCGGGTACGGCTTGTCCGAGTACCTGGATCAGATCGTGGACGGTGAGCCGGTCGGGCTCGACGAGTAGGGCGACGAGGGAGGGTTCCGGCGTCGAGCACCCGGCCCGCCGCGGATGCCCGACGCCTGAACTCCAGTGGAACCGCCACCCGAATTCGGGCCTGGGCAGTGTGGGTCAAGACAGGGTCGTTCGTCAATGAGAATCGCGGATCTATCGATTTTCCGGGCTCGACCAGGCCACGACGACGGCGGTCACTAGCCTGTACCCCATGGGGGGGAGCGGTCGGACGGGCACGGTCCGCAAGGGTGAACGCACCCGAGCGCGCCTGTTGGAGCTGGCCATCGAGCGGTTCGGCCAAGCCGGCTACCAGACCACGTCGGTCACCGAGATCGCCCACCGGGCGGGGATCGGCCAGCCCACGGTGTACGCCTACTTCGCCAGCAAGCGCGAGTTGTTCGTGGCCGCGGTCGACGCCGACGCCACCGCCCTGATCCGCGAGGCCACCGAGCGAGCGCGGCCCGGTCCGGCCACGCGGCTCCCGATCCGCCTGGTCGGTGAGCTGTTCGACGGGGTCGACCAGCACCCCCTGGCCCGGCGGGTCCTGGCCGGTCAAGAGCCTGATGTCCTGGTGGACATGCTCGACCTGCCCGCCGTCGGGGTGGGTACCGACCTGGTGATCGAAGAGCTGACGTCGGCCCAGGCCCGCGGCGAGGTGCGCGCCGAGCTGGACTGCCAGGCCATCGCGCCCGGGGTGGAAGGGCTGGTGCTGGCGATGCTGGTGGCCACCGTGCAGGTCGGTCGGCTCGGCTCAGCTCGTCGACAGGCCGGGGTGGTGGCCGCCTTCGATGCCCTGCTCGAACCAGTGGGTGGCGGCGCGGAGCGAAGCGGCCCACCCGGTGAGAGCCGGATGGCGAAGCCGCCCGCGGGAAGGTCTGCCGACCGGGGGCTAGGACGGGCTGAGATCTCTCACCGCTTGGCGCTGGTCGATCCCCGGGAAGGCCAGAATGGCCAGCGCCGGCGTGGTCACGCCGTTGTCGACGTAGCGTTGCACGTGGTCGCGACAGGCCTGGGGTGATCCGTGGACGATCAACTGGTCGACCACCTCGTCGGGGATGGCCTCGAGCGCCGCCTTGCGATCGCCTTCTTTCCACAGCCGCCACATGTCGCCCAGTTGGGGCCCCCGACCCAGCCACTCGTGAAAGGCCGCGTACACCGGGACGTTGAGGTAGGCGGCGATGGCGTAACGACCCAGCTTGCGCACCATGTCGGCGTCCTCGCTGGGGGCCACGAAGATCCGGGCCACGATCTCCTTGGGGCGCCCGTCGGGACCGGGACCGAACTGGCGCACCACCGGGGCCACTGTGGAGACGTCGTCGGCCGACAGCCAGTTGATGATGGCGCCGTCACCCTCCCGTCCGGCCAGGCGCAACATCCCTTCCCGTAGGCCGGCCACGAGGATCGGCACGGGCTGCTCGGGCACCACACCGAGCTTGAAGCCACGGACCGCGAACGTGTCGTAGGTCTCGGTCACCTTCTCACCCTTCAGCGCCGTGCGCAGGAAGCGGACCATGTCGCGGGTCTTGCGATAGGGCTCGGCGAACTCGATGCCGTTCCAGCGCTCGACGATCACGTCGCTCGAGGTGCCCAGGCCCAGCACGAAGCGGCCCTCGGCGGCCTGGGCGAGCGAGCCGACGCTCTGGGCCAGACAGGCCGGCCCGCGGGTGAAGGTGGGCACGATGGCCGTACCCAACCGCAGGCTGGGTGCCCACACCGACGCCAGGGTGAGGGGCGTGAAGGCATCCGCACCGTTGGCCTCCGAGGACCAGACGTCGGTGTAGCCCAGGTCGGGCAATTCTTCGACCCACTCGCGCTGGGCGCCCAGGCCCACGTTGTCGAAAGGGATGGTGATGCCGTAGCGGGCGCGATCGGTCATGGCTCCTCGAAGTGGGCTCGGGCGCGACTGGGGTCGCGGATGATGGCGGACTGGCTGGCCGTGGCCATGAGCGTGCCGTCGGTGGCCCACAGGTAGACGACACCGTGGCCGAACCCCCGGCTGACCAGGTCGACGCGGATGTCGATGAGCACCCACTCGGTGGGGACGATCGTGCCCACCCGCAGCGTGTTGTCCAGGCTGTTGCTCATGGTGTCGAGCTCGAGCGCCTGGCTGATGCCCATGGGCACGTAGTCGCCCAGCACGGCCAACGAGGCGGCGGACACCTCCAGCAGATCGGGCATCCGGCTCCACAGGACGGTGTGGCCGGCCTTGGGATCCTGTCGGGCCCAGCGTTGGTCGAGGCGGGCCATGATCGAGTCCTCGACGTTGGCCCGGCCCTCTCTGGGCGGAAGCCCCGCCGGCGGATCGACCTCGGGCATCTCGGGCCACTGGCCTGACAGGTCCAGCGCCCGGTCACCGAGCGCGGCGTTGACGGTCACGATCTCGGTGTCGCCCACCAGGGCCACGGCTCTGGCCTGGGTGATGTTGCGGCCCGCCGAGGCGACGGTGATGTCGATGTCCATCACCGAAGGCGGCCGGGCGTAGTTGAGGTACTGAGCGGTGGCCCAGATGACGGGCCGGCCCGTGCTGCCCTCCATGGCCGAGATGGCGGCGCCCAGAGCACACCCACCGAACAGGAAGCGGTGACCGGTGCAGATGCCCGGGGTGACCGGCAGGTACCAGCGCATGGGGTTGTGCGTCGATTGCAGTCCCAACCACTGGCGCGCGTCCACGACCGGGCACTCTAGGCGCCCGTGCTAGCGGTCGATGAGGGGCAGCACCAGGGTCGGGGGCACCGGCTCGGCGCCACCGGCCAGCGGGCGCACGGCCGTGCCCATGGAGATGAACTCGATGGCGTGCTCCCCCCACACGTGGTTGTTGACCTCCAGGCGGACGCCGACCGCGCCCGAGGCCCCATCGCGTTCCACCTCGTACTGCATCCGGCCCATGGCCAGCTCGCGGGCGTCGTAGACCGCCTGGGTGTACTGGGGCATCTCCACGTTCTGGCCCATCTGGCGCATGCTCTGCATCATCCCCTGGTGGGCAACGTGGTAGACGCAGGTGCCGAAGACGAACGACACCGGCAGATGACCGGCGCGCACCAGGGTGAAGAACTCCTGGCCCGACAGGTCCGAGGTGAACGGCTGTCCGTTGGGAGCCCGGTAGGCGCCGGGGTTCGCCTTCGAGCGCACCGCGGTGCCCACGGCCATGAACTCGAGCACGTCCTGGCCGCCTTCGTACATGACCAGGTCCAGCCGCATGCCGACCACGCCGTCGGCCCCCACCCGGCTGGCCTCGGCCAGCATCCGGTCCATGGCGTTGGTGCGCCCGTGGTACATGGCCTGGGTCAACACGTCGAGCTCCACGGACTGCTTCCAACGCCCGATCTGGATGCCGACGTGGTACATCGAGCTGCCCACCACCATGGAGAGCGGTTCGAAGCCGGCCTCCTGCACCAGGACGAACTCGTTGACCGACAGGTCGGAGGTGAAGACCTTGCCAGCCGCGATCTCGGCCAGGCGGGCGTCACCGGCCTGGGGCACGCCGGCGGTGTCCAACGGCGGCGCCCCGGCGGCCTCCGACGGCGGCGGGCCGCCCGCCGGTGGGGACGGGGGTGTGGGCGGGGGCGGCGGCGGTGGTGGGTTGGACATGGACTGGGTCATCCTCTCGATCAGACGGGCCGGTCAGGTGAGCTTGGACAGGGCGGCGCGCACCGCGTCGGACGAGCGCGCCGCGGCTTCGAGCGCGGCCATCAGCTGGTCGATCCAGACCTCCACCGCACAGGGCGTGCGTGACAGGGCCACACCGCCCACCACGTCGCCGACCGACGACGTGACCTGGCCGTGCTCGAGTCGCAGGTCGAAGACCTGGCCCCCCAACAGGATCTCCACGTGGTTGGCCCGGCCCCGGTTGAACAGGTGGTCTCGTTGCACGCGCACCGCCTCGGGCAGAACCCTCGACAGCCGCGCGTCGAGCTCGTCGAGCAGGTCACGCTGGTCGCCGGCCAGCCGGTGCAACACCAGGGCCAGGCCGCCCAGCTCGCTCGGGTCGGTCGGCTCCCGCGGATCGGGGCCCGTCGACTCCAGCTCGTCGGTCACCCTCCCAGCTTTCCACGGCCTATGGCCCGAGTCGGCAATCGGGCAAAAGTGAGCGTTGCTCACCATGGGCACGTAGACTCCGGCCATGGCTGATGCACCCTGGTCCGGCGACGCCTGCTCGTTGGTGGACGCCTTCCGATCCGGCGAGCGCTCGCCCCTCGAGGAGTTGGAGGCCACGCTGGCCGCCATCGAGGCCAGCGAGCTCAACGCCTTCTGTCATCTCGACCCGGACGCGGCGCGCCAGCGTGCCCACCAGGCCGACGTGTCGCTGCCCTTCGGTGGCGTTCCCATGGGAGTGAAGGAGCTCGAGCCGGCGCAGGGATGGCCCGACACCGAGGCATCTCTGGCGTTCGCCGATCGGATCTTCGACCACGACTCCACGATGGTCGAACGGCTGCGCGCCGCCGGGGCCAACCCGATCGGTCAGACCACGGCCAGCGAGTTCGGTGGCCTCAACGTCTCGGTCACCAAGATCCACGGCGTCACCCGCAACCCGTGGAACCCGACGCGCACCACCGGAGGATCCTCGGCGGGAAGCGGGGCGGCCGTGGCCGGCGGGCTGGTCACCGTCGCCACCGGCGGCGACGGTGGTGGCTCGATCCGCATCCCGGCTGGCTTCTGCGGACTGGTGGGCATGAAGGGCACCGCCGGGCGCATCCCCCGTGGGCCGCGCACCGTCATCGGCCCCTTGACCGTGGTGCTGGGTTGCCTGGCCCGCTCGGTGCGCGACGTGGCCCGGTGGTACGACGTGACCACCGGCTACCACTCCCGCGATCCCTACAGCCTGCCGCGCATCGACGGCTGGGAAGCCAACCTCGACCTGCACGACCTGCACGGGCTCAAGGTGGCCATCGTGGCCGACCTGGGTCGAGCCGTGATCCGCCCCGAGCTGGCCGCCATGGTCGACGATGCGGCGAACATGCTGGCCCGCGACGCCGAGCTGTCCCTGGTGGAGATCGACCGCCCTGCCCTACCTGACACCAGCGTGGCCTGGGCCATGTCGAACCTGGCCACGTTGGCCATGGACCTGGGTGACCGGTGGCCCGCCTGCAAGGACGACCTGACCATGGAGATGGCCTTCGGTATGCAGCTGGCCTCGGAGTACTACAACCTCGAGATGGCGGCCAAGGTGGAAGCCGACAAGATCGCCACCAACGAGGCGGTGGCCGACATCTTCGATCGGGTCGACGTGCTCATCTGCGCGACCAACCCCGATGCCGCTTACCCGGCCGAGGTCACCATGAACACCCAGGTCGGCACGGTGCAGGTGGGCGTCGAGAACAACCTGGCCCTCACCGGTCCGTTCAACATCAGTGGCAACCCGGCGATCGCCGTGCCCATCGGGATGCTCGACGACCTCCCGGTCAGCATGCAGCTGGTGACCGCCCACCATCGCGACGCGCTGCTGCTCGACCTGGCCCGGGTGGTCGAGCGCGAGCGGCCGTGGCCGCTGGTGGCGCCCACCTAGGCGCAGCCCGCCAGGGCTGAGCCGCTCGCATGATGAAACCCAGATGCCGAAGGTGCCCGCAGGGAGGCTTGCCGACCGAAGGGCCAGATCAGTTGCTCGAGTCGGGGATGATGGCGTAGGTCCCGAAGCACATCTCGTCCTCGGTCCCCTCGGCGAACACGACGTACTTGGGCGAACGGTTGGGATCGAGCGACCGGTCCCACGAGCACGACATCTCCACCGTCTCGCCCGCGGTGACGTGCAGTGGTGTGGCCAGCCCGTAGTTCATCTGCCAGTCGAAGTTCCACACCGGGATGTCCAACAGCACCTTCTGCTGGGGCGTCCCCGGTTGCAGGGTCAGGCGGAAGCTCTTGCCCAGTGTGTGCATGTGACCCAGGACTGCGACGATGTCACCGGTCTCCGGCACCTTGTAGTCACAGGTGGTGTGACCGATGCCGTTGGCGAACTGGGCGGCCAGCTGCTGAGATGTCTTGCCGCACTCGGCCAACAGCGCCGGCTCGGCCAACGAACCGATCGGGCCGTACTCCTGTCCGTCCTGGGCCAGGGCGGTGTTGCGGTCGCACAGTGGTGCCACCACCCCGGGCATGCACGGGAGCTCCACCGGGCCGATCGGATTGACGATGTCGATCGGCTTGATGGAGGCCGTGCCTGGCGTCAACTGCAACGACAGGGAGGTGCGATCTGGCACGGGCGTCTTGTCGTAGTGGTAGTGGATCTGGAGCACCAGCGCGTCGCCGGGCTGGAGCAGCACACCGGAGCTGTCCGGGTAGATGACCGGGTCCTGACCCGGCACCCACCCCGCCACCAGTCCGGGTTGGCCGAAGCTCGATGAGTCCCCCTTGCGCAACTTGGCGCTTCCGTCCGCGGCGGAGAGCTTCTTGGACGCGCCCCGGTCGGGCAGGCCCGGTCCGGCGAAGCAGGACCATCCGGGCTTGCCGTCCTTTCCGCTCATGGCGTCGCCCTCGCTGGCCTGGGTGGCATCGATGTGGAAGATCTGGGCGTGGTGGATCTCGGTGTACTTGTCGGGGGTGACCTCGTAGCCGGTCATGTAGGTCGGCTTGGTGATGTGGGGATCGAGCACGAAGCAGCGGTAGTCGTTGGGCTCGCTCAACGAGCCCGCATAACCCTGCGCCGATCTCAGGACGACGTCGGCGCGCGGCTGGGTGCCCGGCTTGGGCGGGGTCGCCTTGATCGGGGTGCTCGCCGGCTCGTCGAGCTTCCCTCCGGCGTTGGCCCAGGCGGCGATGGCCGAGATGTCGGCCGCGCTGATCGCCTTGGAGTGCAGCAGTGGGACGCCGAGGCTCGAGGCAGGCCAGGGCGGCATGTACTTGGCCTGGGTCACGACCCGCAGACCGTCGGCCACCTGGGAAGCGTCCGCCGCGGTGGCGAGCTGCCAGTGGGTCGCACCCACCTGGCCGGGCTGGTGGCACGACGCACAGTTGGCGGCGAGGATCGGGGCCACCACGGTCTTGAACGAGGGACCCGAGCCCGAACCCCGAGCCGAGGCGGGGGCGGCGATCTGATCAGGCACGGTGTACTTGGACGGGTCGAGCGCGACCATCTTCAGGGTGAGCGAGACCGAGTCACCGGTGCTGATCAAACCGGCCAGGTTGATCGGCCCCACGCCGAAGGTCGACATCTTCACCGTGGTGGTTGCCGTCGCCGTGAGCTTGCCGCCCTGCACCGATCCGGTCGTCTGCCAGCTGACCGGCGCGGTGATCCCCTTGACGGTCAGGTTCCCATTGAGTGTGAAGTGATAGGTCTTGCCTTCGTTCAGCGAGGCGGGAAGCCCGGTGATGTTGGTGGTGGTGAACGACGCCAGCGGGTTGGCCTCGGATTCCAGGTAGTCCTTGCGGATGGTGGCGTCGCGCAGGTTGTTGTCGGAGTGCAGCTGCTCGAGGTTGATGACGATCTTGCCCACCCGGCTGGCGGACGGATCACCGGCGCTGATGGCCAGATCCCCCGCGATGCCGTTGGTGGTGCCGGTGGCGTGGTTGGCCGTCTGGCCCACCACGTTCTCGTCGACGCCGTAGGTCACCGACGACTGGGTGGGGTCGATGCGGTACACGGTCTCGCCGTTGCCGGCCACCAGGTGCGGGGCGCTGGGCACTACGTAGCTCACGGCCACGTTGCTGACCGAGAGGACGGAATTGACCTGTGACCAGACGTAGAGGCCGGCGCCAGCGGCGACCACGACCGCCACCGTGAACAGCGACAAGATCCAATGGTGGCGCGAGGCCCGGGCCATCCGCCGAAGCCGTGAGGGCTGGGAGGACGGCGAGTCGGTATAGCCCGCTTCCGGCTGGCTCGCCATCTCGGATCCTGACATCGTGCCCCCTGGGCGTGGCGGTGCTTCCGGTAGGTGCCGTCGTCTCCCCCAGCACCGCGGTCCGAGGCGCGTGTTGCACCTCGCGTGCAAACTCTAGCCCGGCGCCGGCGGCTCGGCCGGGTCAGCTGAGCCCTTCCCGGGACCGCTTTCGCTTTCCTTGTCATACCCCCTGGGCACAATTCGGATATGGAAGCCCAGCTGCACCTCCTGCCCACCGACGACGACGTCGAGGCGTCCTGGCGCCTCGACGACTCCACCCGGGCCATCGGTCGCCGGGGCGTGGCCGACGCCCGGGGTGCCTTGCGCGCCGCCCTGCGTCACCGGGCCCGCCAGGCCGACGAACCCGGTGATCCGCTCGAGGCGACCGACGGCTCGACACGCCCGCAGGCAGTCCGTCCGCACGCGTCGGCAGCTTGACCCCGCCGTCGACTCCTGGCCTAGGCTCCGACCATGACCGAACGTGACGTCGTGATCGTCGAGGCCGTGCGCACCCCCATCGGGCGTCGCAACGGAGGTCTCTCCACCATCCACTCGGCCGATCTGCTGGCCACCGCGCTCAAGGGTCTGATCGAGCGAAGTGGCATCGACCCCACCGAGGTCGAGCAGGTGGTCGGGGGCTGCGTGGGCCAGGTGGGCATGCAGTCCTTCAACGTCACGCGCACGGCCTGGCTCACCGCTGGCCTGCCCCAGAGCGCACCGGCCACCACGGTCGACACCCAGTGCGGGTCGTCCCAGCAGGCCACCAACCTTGCCGCCAGCCTCATCGGCTCGGGCGTCATCGACGTCGCCGTGGCCTGTGGCGTCGAGAACCTCAGCCAGGTCCCCATGGGCTCGGCCACGGCCAAGCCCCTCAACGTGGGCCGGGCCATCCCCAAGAGCTACTTCCCCCAGTACGAGTTCACCACCCAGTTCGAGGGTGCCGAGCGCATCGCCGACAAGTGGGGCATCACCCGGGCAGATGCCGACGAGTTCGGGCTGCGCTCCCAGCAGCTGGCCGCTGAGGCCTGGGCCGAGGACCGCTTCGCCACCCAGCTGGTGCCTGTCGATGCGCCCGACCTCGACGAGGATCGCAAGCCGCTCGGCACGACCCATCGTGTCGAGCGCGACGAGGGTCTGCGCGAGACCACCCTCGAAGGGTTGGCCAACCTCAAGCCGGTGGCCCGCGAAGACGGCGTGCACACGGCCGGCAGCTCCTCGCAGATCTCCGACGGCGCTGGCGCCGTGCTCATGATGACCCGCGACAAGGCCGACGCCCTGGGCCTCACGCCCGTGGCCCGCGTCGTCGACACGTGCCTGGTCGGCGTCGACCCGATCCTGATGCTCACCGGGCCGATCGACGCCACTCAGCGGTTGCTCGAGCGCAACGACATGACCATGTCCGACATCGACCTGGTCGAGATCAACGAGGCGTTCGCCTCGGTCGTGCTGGCCTGGCAGCGCGAGCTCGACATCGACATGGACATCGTCAACCCCAACGGTGGGGCCATCGCCCTGGGTCACCCGCTGGGTGGCACCGGGGCGATCCTCACGGCCAAGGCCGTGCACGAGCTGCACCGGGCCGACCAGCACATGGCGCTGGTGACCATGTGCTGCGGTGGCGGTCTGGGCACCGGCACCCTCATCGAGCGTCTGTAGCTCCGACACCGGCTCGCGATTCGAGCCACCGGTCCTCCGCTCCGGTTCGGGGTGGTCATCGCGGCACCGCCGCCACCACTCCTGCACCGAATCGGAGGTGCTCGACATGGCGTCGAGTCCACGAACCACGTCCACCACTGCCGATCGCGCCCGCTCGATCGCCCTGCTCATCGCCGGCGCCCTCGCCGCCATGGCTCTGCTCGTCGCCAGCCGTTACGTGCTGAACGCGATCCTGGCCGACGACGGTGCCGGCGGCGGCTCGAGTCCGACGTCCACGGTCGGGCCACGCACGCGGCTCGACACCACCGTCGAGCGCGTCGTCGACGGCGACACGCTGGTGGCCGAAGTCGAGGGCCGGGCCGAACGGGTGCGCCTGATCGGCGTCGACACGCCCGAGACCGTGAGTCCTTCCAAGCCGGTGCAGTGCTACGGCAAGCAGGCCTCTGACCATCTGAAGGCCCTGCTGACGCCGGGTACGGCCATCACTCTGGTCACCGACGCCGAGACGCACGACCAGTACGGGCGCCTTCTGGCCTACGTGTACCGCCACGCAGACGGGTTGTTCGTCAACCTCGAACTGGCCCAGGACGGCTACGCCTCACTGCTCACGTTCCCACCCAACGTGGCCCACGAACCGCAGTTCGCCCGTGCCGTCGATGCCGCCCACCAGCGGCGGCTCGGCCTGTGGGGCACCTGCGGCGGACCAGGTGTGCCACTGGCCGACATGCCAGACGCCACCCCCACCACCGCCCGGGAACGGGTCCCGGGCGGATAGCGTCTCGGAGATGACGACGCTGGCGCAACGCCTGGGCTTCGCGGCCGACGACCGTGTGCTGGTGATCAACTGCGACGACCTGGGGATGTGCCACGCGGCCAACGCCGGGGTGTACGAGAGCCTGCGCACTGGTGTGGCCACCAGCGCCACGCTGATGGTGCCGTGCCCGTGGGCTCGCGAGGCCGCGGCCCGCTACCTGGGCGAAGACGTCGGTGTCCACCTCACGCTCAACTCCGAGTGGGATCTCTACCGGTGGGGTCCGATCACCCAGGCACCCTCGCTGCTCGACGGCGACGGCGGCTTCCCCCGCACGACGACGACGTGTGGGATCACGCCGATCTCGACGAGGTGCGACGCGAGTGCCGGGCCCAGATCGAACGGGCCATCCTGTGGGGCTTCGACGTGAGCCACCTCGACAGCCACATGGGCACGTTGCAGCTGCGGCCGGAGTTCTTCGACATCTACCTGGAGCTGGCCGTCGACTTCGGCCTGCCGCTGCGGCTGTCCGGTGCCTCGAGCGAGCGCCTCATCGGCTTCCCCTTCCGCGAGCTGGCCGACCAGGAAGGCGTGGTCTTCCCCGACGCCTTCGTGAACGTGGCCAGCGGGGTGGGCAGCCGCCGCGCCATCGAGAAGGTGCTGTTCGACCTGCGACCGGGGGTCACCGAGGTGTACCTGCATCCGGCCGCCGACACGCCCGAGCTGCGGGCGCTGGCCCCCGACTGGGCCGATCGTGTCGACGACCACCACCTTCTCGTGCTCGACGCCGCGCTGCGGGCCCGACTCGACCGGGCCGGCGTCAAGCTGATCGGCTACCGCCCGCTGCGCGACCTGCAACGCAAGGGCACCTGACCACGCCGCTCAGCTTGCGCTCGGGCTCACGGCCGGGCCTTGCGGTAGGTGCGGAACACCCGCGAGAAGCCACCACCGGCGGCTGCGTAGAAACCCACCGGGCCGATCCAGCAGATCTCGACGTCGGTGTAGCCCGCCACGGACAGGTCGGCGCACACCTGACCGAGCAGGGCCAGGCCGATACCCCGGTGGCGCCAGTCGTCGGCGGTGCCCGTGGGCCCGAACCAGCCGGCCCGATTGACCGAGTGGCAGGCGAAGGCGACGGCCTGACCGGTGACCGGGTCGAACGCGCCCATGCAGGTGCCCTGCTCGGTCCCCCGCCGCTGCTCGGCCGACCACTCGGGCCAGCGCCCGGCCACCAGCCGATCGACGGCGGCCACATCCTCGTCGTCGAGGACTCGCCGGAGCTCGACCCCCTCGGGCACGCGGTGGCGATACGCGGCCGGCACCGACATGTCGAACACCGCTCCGCTCTCGAGGTAGCCGGCCGACTCGACCAGGCAGTGAGCCCCGGTGAAGGACACGTCCACGCCGGGCCACAGGAAGAAGGGGGCCGATCCCGCCAGGTGCGCCTCACCGGCCCCCTGGTCCCAGGCCCACTCCTCGGCCGCGGCCAGCAACCGGCGACCGTGGCCGCGGCGCTGCGCCTCGGGGTCCACCACCACCAGCTTCAGGAAGGCCACGGCCAGGTCGCCGAAGCGGCGGACCACGGCCGACACGGCCCCGGCGCCGGACGGATCGCCCAGCACCACCCCGGGATCGTCCCAACAGGTGGCCAGCAGCTCGTCTGCGCTCAGGTGCTCGTCGGGCATCGCCGCCGTGCACAGCGCCGTCAGCTCGGCCGACCGCTCCGGCCCCCAGGAGTCCACCGCCGAAGGATCGCACACCTGCCAGACTCGACGACCATGCGCCGGTCCGCCACCCTCGTCCTCGCGTCTCTGGGGCTGGTTGTGGCTGCCTTCGGGCTCGCCGGATGCTCGAGCGCGGCAAGGACCCCCACGGTGGCCCACACCACCTTCACACCCAAGGTGGAGCTCGAAGTGGTCGTGCACTGTGCCAACGGGATCGGCTGCACGGGTACGAACCTGCCCGACCAGCGCGTGGTCCTGTCAGGCCCCCATTCGCCCGGGAGCACACAGATCGTGTCCTCGGTGTCCGAACACGCCGTGCTGGTCGTCACCAGTCAGGCGCCAGGCACTCAGCGCCTCACCGGCACGGTCAAGGACGATCAGGTCTTCGATACCGGTCAGATGGTGCGGGGCAACACGACCACGGTGGTCCTGTCCACCCCGGGACGCCTGGTCATCACCGACACCACCACCGGTGAGCACGTGACCCTGACCGTGCGTCCCGCGCCAACCACCAAGGCCTGACCCAGGCCCATCCCCGAAATCGGTGTAGAAATCCCCGCTCCTGGGGGGAGAACTACACCGATTTCGCCCGGGGCGCGCCGCCCCGGCGTCAGCGCAGGCCGGCGAACAGGTCGGTCTCGGGGATGGTGGTGTCGACCAGGCTGCGGGCCAACTGGTAGTCGTCGAACGGGTGGATCTGGCGCATGACCTCGCGGGGCAGTCCGAACCAGAACGGCGAGGTCGGGATCGACCTGGGTGGCGTGGGCCAACAGGGCGTCCGAGCGCACATCGGCATAGGGGCCGTCGAGGGGCACCGAGGTGGTGATGCGCTCCTCCTGCGACGGCCGCTTGAACCAGTCCTCACCGAACGGTGACTCCAGGCCCAGCTCGAGGAACTTCTCGTGGGTGGCCAGGATGCGGGCCCGTGACCACATCGTGTAGTAGAGCTTCGACGGTTGCCAGGGCTCGCCCAGCTCCGGGAAGGCATCCGGGTCACCGGCCTGATCGAAGGCCGGAACGGTGATGTCGTGCACCCGCAGGTGATCGGGGTGGGGATAGCCCTGTTGGTCGTCGCCGTAGGTCACCACCACCTGGGGACGCTCCCGGCGGATGATCCCCACCAAGCGGCCCACCGCCTCGTCCAGGGGCGCGTTGGCGAAGGCCGCCGGGTTGGCGTTGGCTTCGGTCTCGGGCATGCCCGAGTCGCGGTAGCCCAGGAACACGACCTCGTCGTAGCCGATGATCTTGGCCGCGGTGGCCAACTCGTCCATGCGGACCTGATGGAGGTTCCGGCGGACCTCCGGGCGATCCATGGCCGGGTTGAGGATGTCGCCCTCCTCGCCGCCGGTGCAGCACACCAGCGTGGTGCGCACCCCCTGGGAGGCGTAGAGCGCCACCGAGCCCGCCCCCTTGGACGATTCGTCGTCGGGGTGGGCATGGACCGTGAGCAGCGACAGGGGCGATGCCATCCCCGCAAGCTACCGGGGCAGCAGCAGGCCTGCCACGACCCCTATCGGGGCGCCACCGGCGCCGGCCCGGCCACCGCTTAGGCTCCCGGCCATGGCTCGTGACACTCGCCGACACCCGATGTGGGCGCCACCGACGCTGGCCAAGGCGGTGGTGGTCCTGGCCGTTCTGGTCCTGTCCAGCGCCTGCGCCACCAACTTCCGCGCCATGCGCAAGCCGGCGCCCGGCGTCACCGCCCCGGTCACGGCCACGACCGCATCCACCACCTCCACCACCCAGGCCGTGATCAGCACCGCCGCGCCCACCCTGTTCGTGCTGACCTCACCCGCCTTCGATCCGGGCGGCGCCATCCCGGCCGCCTACACCTGCGACGGCCCCGGCACCTCCCCCGCCCTGTCCTGGTCGAACGTGCCACCCAACACCGTCGAACTGGTCCTGGCCATCTCCGATCCCCAGGCCAACAGCGCCCTGCAATGGATGGTGGCCGGCATCGAGCCCACCACCACCGGCGTGGCCGCCGGTGCCACCCCAACGGGCGGCGTGGTCCTGGCCAACCGCAACGGCGCCCACGCCTACGCACCCCTGTGCCCGGCCGCCGGGCAGGACGACACCTACGAGTTCACCCTCTACGCGCTCTCCAGCCCGTCGGGGCTCACCGCCGGATCCGCCGCCCCCGCCGCCCTGGCCAAGGTGTCGGCCGACGCCACCGGCACCCAGGCCGTGCTCACCGGCGACTACCGACGCCCGTAGTCCGAGCACCGACGAGCAGGACCGACAGCGGGTCGCTCAGAGGTCGGGGGTCAGGTCGCCGACGTCGGCGGCCGGCCCGGTCATGCCGGTGCGGCTCGGCTGGCGTGGCGCCGCTCCCAGTACTCGGCCGGGTCGCGGTAGTCGCCCGGAAGACCGCCGGGCAGGCGGGACTTGAAACGGCGGTAGAGGCGGCGCGTCGGGGAGATCGTGTTGTCGGCCCTGGGCAGTCGCACCATCTTTTCTCGGACACCGTACGGCTGCGAGGTGTCGGGTCAGGGTATACCCGGCCGGACCCTCCGAGGCTCCATGACGTCCCCGCCTGCTCGCCAGCGCGGGCCGTGCAACCCGAATAGCGTGGACCGGTGACCTTGGTGCTGATTGTTGTCGCGGTGGTGCTGATCGTGCTGGTCCTGCTCGGGGCCAGCTACAACCGCTTCGTGCGCCAGCGCACGCTCATCGACAACTCGTGGTCCAACATCGACACCGAGCTGAAGCGTCGCTACGACCTGATCCCCAACCTGGTCGAGACGGTCAAGGGCTACGCCGCCCACGAGGCATCCACGCTCGAGGCCGTGACCCAGGCGCGCACCCAGGCCATGGCCAACAACGGCTCACCCGACGAACAGGCCCGCAGCGAGAACAACCTGGTAGGCAGCCTGAAGTCGCTCCTGGCGGTGAGCGAGGCCTACCCCGATCTCAAGGCCAGCACCAGCTTCCTCGATCTCCAGCGCCAGCTGGTGGGCACCGAGGACCGCATCCAGGCGGCCCGGCGCTTCTACAACAACAACGTTCGGGACTACAACCAGCGGGTCCAGTCGGTTCCCACCAACCTCATCGCCGGGGTGTTCGGCTTCCACACCCGCGAGTACTTCGAGGTCGACGAGGCGGTGGTGGGCGCCGCGCCCAGCGTCGGCTTCGACCCCAACCCCTGAACAGCTATATCTCCGCCTTGCCCAGCCGCACCTGGCGCGGCGCGCCCAGGTGCTCGACCCGGTCCGACGACCACGGCGCCTCCGGCGCCGAGGCCAGGGCGCACAGGCCCAGCAGGGGCTGGTCGTAGTTGACCCGCCAGCCGGCGAAGTCACGCCAGGCCAGGTCCAGGTCGGCTCGCAGCGGGAGACCGGCCTCGCGCAGCTGCTCCATCAGGGCGTCGAACTCGGATCGTTGGATCGAGATGGGCGCGTCCGGCACCGGCGCGGGATCGAAGGGCAGGTGGAAGAACGTGGCGATGGCGCGCAGGGCCAGGTAGCCCGAGCGGATGGTGACCTGGGCCTGGGGCGTCTGCTCGATCTCCAGGCACGACACCACCAGCGAGGCGGTGTCGAGCACCGCACCAGCGGCGGTGATCCACGAGCTGTGGGGTCGGGTCGAGCGGAAGAAAGCCAACGCCGGTTGTGAGGTGTGGCTCTCCTCCAACTCGGAGAACCACTGCTCCCAATCGTCCCAGGCGGTGGCGAAGTACTCCAGCCCGCGGATGGTGTGGATGCGGATCAGGAACTCCGCGGCGCTGGGCGGGCTGCCGGCGCGCACCTCGAGCTTGATGACCTCGGCCTCTCGACGCGAGAAGGCCGAGGCGATGGCCGGCAGGTAGCTGATGAGCAGGGCGATGAGGCCCAGGCCGGTGAGCGCCTCGACGAAGCACGCCACCTCGGCTCCGGTCATCCCGGGCCGGTCGAAGCCCAGCGTGGTGAACGACGAGCCGCTGGTGATGACGGCCTCGTGCCAGGTGGTGCCCAGCCCCCAGTAGACGGGGATGAAGGCCAGGATCACGATCACGGCCCAGGCCACCGGCAGCGACAGCAGGGCCACGGCTCCGTAGCGGGCCATCATGCGGTCGTAGCTCTCGTAGCTGCGCGTCCGTCGGGCGAAGAACTCGAACACCTCGCGCCAGGCCAGGAACAGCACCCGGCTCAGGCGCACCGACTCGCCCCGGGGCACCACCACGGTACGGATGACCGACCACAGCAGCCAGCTGGTGACCACCACGCCGGCCCCGAAGGCCAGGATCCGAAGCACGATCATCAAGGCGCCAAGCCTAGGAGTCCGAGGCGAGCAACAGGTCCGCCAACCCGAGCATGTCGTCCACGATGCCACCCGAGGCGCCGGCCAGCAGGTGGCTCGGCGTCAGCGCCGCGTAGCCGAATGCGGTCATGCCCGCGGCGTTGGCCGCCTCCACCCCGGCCGGGGCATCCTCGACCACCGCGCAGCGGGCGGGATCGACCCCGAGGCGTGGCGGCCGCGTGCAGGAACAGATCGGGCGCCGGCTTGCCCCGCCCCACGTCCTCGGCGCTGAACAGCCGACCGTCGAAGCGACCGATGAGCCCGGCGGTGGTGAGGGTGATCTGGATGCGCTGGTGGATGGCGCTCGAGGCCACGCAGCTGAGCACCCCGGCGGCGTCGAGCCGGTCGAGCACCCCGCGCACGCCGCGGATGGGCATGACCGACTCGGCCAGTCGGGGATAGACGGTGGCCCGGTAGGTGGACTCGAAGTCGTCGGGGATGGGACGACCCAGCTCGGCCTCGACCAGCTCGCGCACCCGCCCCAGCGTGTTGCCCAGGTAGCGCTCGATGCATTCCTGGCTGGTGACGGCCAGGCCGTAGCCGGTGAGCAGCTCGGCCAGGATGGCGTTGGCCACCGGCTCGCTGTCCACCAGCACACCGTCGTTGTCGAAGATGACCAGGTCGAAGCGGGCCATCGACGGACGCTACACGGACCGACATGTCCGGTCCGGGTGCGCGAGGCTCTGGAGGTGAACCCCGCCGACCGTGTGAAGTTCGTGGTCCAGACGGCCAAGGCGGTGCTCGACGGCAGCCTGGCGGTCGATCAGGGCGCGGCTGCCGTGCAGTTGCAAGCCCAGCAGCTGACCCCGCTGCTGCGCGGCGATCGGGACTCGGTCACGCGCTCGGAGGCCGAGTCGGTGGCCACCACGTTGCGGCTGCTGGCCGAACAGGTCAACGACCGGGCCTCGGGCCTGTCCGACACCAGCGATTACGAGGCCATGGCTCGCTCGATCGGCGAGATGGCCCAAGCGCTCCGCTAGGAGCGTCGACCAGCCCGCGCTCCGCTAGGAGCGTCGACCAGCCCGCGCTCCGCGGGGCTACTCGGTGGCGGTCGCCGGTTCGGGCTTGTCGGGTCGCCAGCAGATGGCCAGCAGGACCAACGCGCCGCCGATGCCGCCCACCGCCGCCACCGCCAGCCCGGCCAGCCCGGCCACGTGGATCTTGGCCACCCGATCGAGCGACCACGCGCCCGGGCCGAGAGCACCCAGGGCCAACCCGGCCACGGTGAGGTTGGCCACGTACTCGTAGCCCTCACCGGGACGGAAGATGAAGAAGCCGTTCTTGAAGTGGTTGGTGATCAGCGCCACCATCATCACCCCGACCACCCCGGCCGCGCCCAGGCAGTTGAACAGACCGATGATGAGCAGGCCACCGGCCCCCAGCTCGGTGAGGCTGGCCAGCCAGGCGTGCAGCTTGCCCGGGCGCAGTCCCAGGCTCTCGAACCACCGACCGGTGCCGGCGATCTTGCCGCCGCCCCAGATGTGGTTGTAGCCGTGGGCGATCATGGTCACGCCGACCATGAGCCGCAGCAGGAGGGCGGCGATGTTGACGCCCCGTGTGTTGTAGATGCTGTGTGAGCCGATGACGGCCAGGAGTGAGAACACCTCCGTACCGTAGGCGAACCGACCTGGTCCGGCGGGCGTTGGTGAGTCGATCTGGCTGCCGCGGATGCGTCAGCGGAAGTCCCGGGAGGGCACGGTGGCCGACAGGGGCATGGTGTCGAGGCGCTCGGCCACCACGTTGATGACCCCTTCCACCTTCTCCAGCCGACCTCGCACCAACAGGGCAGCGGCGCCCCGCGCCACGCGCCGGTACCGGGTCCAACAGCCCAGCGAGCACACGACGTTGATCAACCCGGTCTCGTCCTCGAGGTTGATGAACATGGTGCCCCCGGCGGTGGCCGGGCGCTGGCGGTGGGTGACCACCCCACCCACCAGGACCTTGGCCCGATCCTCCACCTGGACCAAACCGGCCGCCGGCACCACCCCCAACCGGTCGAGGACGTCGCGCACGAACCGGGTGGGGTGACCGTCGGGGGCCACCCCGGTGGCCCACAGGTCGGCCACCGCCTCTTCACGCGCGCTCATCCCCGGCAGCTGGGGAGCCTCCACCCCGGTGACCATCCCGGCCAGGCGATCGCGACCGGTCTGGGCCACCGCCCCCGCCCCCCACAGCGCCCGGCGCCGGTCCAGGGCCACCCCGTCGGGATCGGCGAAGCACCCGAAGGCCCCCGCGGTGGCCAGGGCCTCGAGCACGTCCAGGCGCAGCGGCACCCGCCGCTGCAGATCCTCCATGTCGCGGTAGGGCCCGCCAGCGTCGCGCTCGGCCACGATGCGTTCGGCCAGGTCGTCGCCCACATTGCGCACCGCCGAGAGCGCGAGCCTAGAGAGGGGTGGTCGGGATCGGCCCCGGGCTCCAATACCGCTTTGACGCCTGACCGGTTGATGTCGGGGGTGAAGACCTCGACGCCGTGGCGGCGGGCGTCCTGCACCAGGGTGTGAGGCGAGTAGAAGCCCATGGGCTGGGCGTTGAGCAGCGCCGCGCAGAACGCCGCCGGGTAGTGCAGCTTGATCCACGAGCTGGAGTAGACGAGGTAGGCGAACGACACCGAGTGGCTCTCGGGGAAGCCGAAGTTGGCGAAGGCGGCCAGCTTGTCGAAGATCTGATCGGCCACCTCCGCGGTGATGCCGCGCTCGGCCATGCCCTCATACAGCCGGGAGCGCAGCCGCTCCATGCGCTCGCGGCTGCGCTTGGACCCCATGGCCTGACGCAGCTGATCGGCCTCGCCCGGCGTGAAGCCGGCCACGTCGATGGCCATCTGCATCAGCTGCTCCTGGAACAGGGGGACCCCCAGGGTCTTGGCCAAGCTGGGTTCCAGCAGCGGGTGCAGGTAGGTGACCGGCTCCTGGCCGTTGCGCCGGCGGATGTAGGGATGCACCGACCCGCCCTGGATCGGCCCGGGTCGGATGAGGGCCACCTCCACCACCAGGTCGTAGAAGGTGCGGGGCTTGAGGCGGGGCAGCGTGGCCATCTGGGCCCGGCTCTCGACCTGGAACACCCCGATCGAGTCGGCCCGGCACAACATGTCGTAGACCTCGTCCTCCTGGGGGATCTCGGCCAGGTCGATGCCCACGCCGTGGGCGTCGCGGATCAGGTCGACGGCGTAGTGCAGGGCGCTGAGCATCCCCAGACCCAACAGGTCGAACTTGACCAGGCCCACCGCCGCGCAGTCGTCCTTGTCCCACTGCAGGACGGTGCGGTCCTCCATGCGGGCCCACTCCACCGGGCACACCTCGATCACCGGCCGGTCGCACAGCACCATGCCACCCGAGTGGATGCCCAGATGGCGGGGGAAGTGCTCGACCTGGCGGGCCAGGTCGAGCACCGCGTCGGGTATCTCATGGTCCGACTGGCTCCCTCCCGCAACGCTGGCGAGCGGTGACCAGGCGTCGACCTGCTTGGACCAGGCGTCCTGCTGGCCGGTGGCGTAGCCCAGAGCCCGGGCCATGTCGCGCACCGACGAGCGGGCTCGGTAGGTGATGACGTTGGCCACCTGGGCCGCGTACTCACGCCCGTAGCGGCCGTAGACGTACTGGATGACCTCTTCGCGCCGGTCGCTCTCGATGTCGATGTCGATGTCGGGCGGCCCGTCGCGCTCGGGGGACAAGAAGCGTTCGAACAGCAGGCCCAGGGACACCGCGTCGGCTTTGGTGATGCCCAGGGCGAAGCACACCGCCGAGTTGGCCGCCGACCCCCGACCCTGGCAGAAGATGTCGGCCCGCCGACAGAACTCGACGATGTCCCACACGATCAGGAAGTAGCCGGGGAAGCCCAGCTGCTCGATGACGTCGAGCTCGTGGTCGATCTGGGCCCAGGCGCCGGGTTGGTCCTCGGGGCCGCCCGGCGTGGCCGGCCGGGGTCCGTATCGGCGGGTGGCCCCCCGCTCGGCCAGCACCCGCAGCCAGGACATCTCGTCATGATCTGGTGGGCACGGATAGGGCGGCAGGTCGGGGGCCACCAGAGCCAGGTCGAAGGCGCACTCGCGCCCGAGCGCGGCGGCGCGCTCGACCACGCCGGGGTAGCGGGCGAAGCGACGGGCCTGCTCGGCCCCGGAGCGCAGATGCGCCCCGGCCGAGGCGGGCAGCCAGCCGGCCAGCTCGTCGAGGCTGGCGCGAGCCGCGGACAGCCGCCAGGGCGGTGGCCAGACGACGGTCGGCCGGGGTGGCGTAGTGGACGTTGTTGGTGGCCACCACCTCGACGCCGGCTCGCACGGCCACCCCGGCCAGGGCGTCGTTGCGGGCCGAGTCCAGCGGATCGCCGTGGTCCCACAGTTCGACGGTCACCCGGTCCCGACCGAACACCTCGATGAGCCGATCGAGCTCGCGGGCCGCGGCCGCTGGACCGTCGGCCATCAGGGCGGCCGGCACCGCCCCTTTGCGACAGCCGGTCAGGACCTGCCAGTGGTGACCATCGGCCCCGGCCGGATCGGCCAGCTCATCGAGTGAGGTGCGGGGGGCACCCTTCTCGCCCCGCAGCTGGGCCTGGCTGATGGCCCGGGCCAGCCGGGCGTAGCCCTGGGGATCGCGGGCCAACACCAGCAGGTGGCGCTCCTGGTGATCGGCACCCGGGTCAGGCTGCCCGCCCTTCGATGCGGTCCTGGACCGCGCCGGGACGACCGTGCGGCCCAGGGTCAGCTCGGCCCCGAAAACGGTGCGCAGGCCATGGGCGCGGGCCGCCTCGGCGAAGCGGACCACCCCGTAGCACCCGTCGTGATCGGTGACGGCCAGGGCCTCGAGCCCCAACCGGGCCGCCTCGGCCGCCAGCTCCTCGGGGTGGGAGGCGCCATCGAGGAAGCTGAAGTTGGTGTGGCAGTGCAGCTCGGCGTAGGGGACCAGCCCGGCGTCGGGTCGAGGCACCAGGGACGGGGCCTCGTAGGGTCCCCGCTTGCGGGACCAGGCCGGGCTGTCCCCGCCGTCGCCGGGCACCGGTTCCACCCACGGGCCCCGGCCCAGCGGATCGTCGGACAGGCGCCGCTCGATCTGGGACCACGGCACCGGAGGGTTGCGGAACGACACGTTCCGACCTTACCGAACACCTGTTCGCTTGTCATCCACGCTCGCACCCACCTCCCTACCCCCGCCCTCTCTCCCCAAATCTGTGCACCTGGCCACCCCGCCGGTGCACAGATGCACAGATTTGGCGGGGGTCAAGGGGAGTGGCGCACCCGACTCGAGATCCTGGTCCCGACGGCCACTAGTCCTCCAGGTACTTGCGGGGATGGCGACCATCGACGTTGCCCAGGAACGGCGGGTAGACGTTCCATCCGAGCAGCTCCTGGAGCCTCGGGGACAGCTGGCGGACGACGTCGCGGGGGACGCCGATGAGGTGGTTCTCCTGGGGTCGCAGCCAGGCGGCCACGAACTCGAGGATCACCCCCAGCCGGGACCGGTCGGTGGTGTTGGCCCCGCCGCCGTGCAGCACCGTGCCCGGGTAGAAGATCACCGACCCCGCCGGCATCTCCACGGCCACGGTGGTCAGATCGTCGGGGTAGGCCGCGGTGGCCCGATGGTGGCTGCCGGGGATGACCCGGGTGGCACCGTTGGCCTCGGTGAAGTCGTCGAAGGCCCACATGCTGTTGACCACCACGTCGTCATGCGGCCAGGGCAGCGGGTACACGATGTCGTCCTGGTGGATGACCTGGGCCACCTCGCCCGGACCGATCTCGATGCCCACCGGGGCCGAGAACTGGTAGTGGCCGAGCACCCGGTCGAGCACCCCGAGCAGCAGCGGGTGCAGGGCGATGTCGTCGAAGGCCCGGGTCTTGGCGAACAGGTTGTAGATGCGCTTGGTGCGGTGGCCCTCGAAGTCGTTGCGTCCCAGCGGCACGGTCTCGAGCACCTCGGTCAGATCGGCCCGGACCGCCGCGGTCTGCTCAGGCGGCAGCAGGCGCTCGACCACGGCGAAGCCCTGGTCGTCCATGGCCGCCACCACCTGGGCGGGGGTGGCCGTGGCCGGCAGGTGCTCGATCACGGCGTCGTGGCCGGGAGACCGAGGGTGTCCGGGACGGGGACCGCGGCCTGCATGGTGGTGGCGGTGGCGCCCTCGGGCGGTCGGGTGCCGGGTTGGCAGTACTCGAACGCACCGACCATCCATCCCCGACCAGTGTCGGACGTGCTGATGGTGGCGGTCACCCGACCGTCGGCCCCGAGGTGAACGAACCATTGGAGGTGCACGGGTGCTGTCGAGGTGGGGGCCACGCTCGTGGTCGAGACCTCCACCGCGGTCGCCTCGGTCACCCCTTGCACCGGCCCGAAGCCGTGGGGCGGTTGCGCCGGCTCGAAGGTGGCGTTGCGCAGGGTCGAGGCCGCCGGTGACGAGGCCAGGTACTGGTGCAGCGCCTCGGCCGAGGTGTCAGCACCGACCGCACCTGCAGCCACGCTCATCCCTGCGCCAGCCACACCCTCGCCGGGACAGTCGAGATCGGCCACGAGTGTTCCGGCGGTGGTCGTGGCCGGTCCCCCGCCGGTGCCCACCACCGACGACGATCCGCAAGCCGAGCCCAGGAGCATCGACAGGCCCAGCCCCGCAGCCACCACCAGTCGGCGAGTCTCCATGGGGCGAGGCTACGACGCCGGGGCGGGAGTCATCCGCCCGCCACCGAGGTCGAGGTGGTGGAGGCGGGGATGGTGTTGCTCGCCGAGACCGACGACGTGGTGGTGCGCCCCGGGAACACGCTGGTCGTCGTCCTGGGCGGGATCGACGTCACCGAGGTGAGCGGGTCGGCCGCCGGGACGACCTGGGACGGAGGCGCAGTCCCGGTGGTGGCGGTGGCCCCGCCCGGCGTGCCGGACAGCTCGGCCACGCAGGTCGGACCTCGTCGACGACCCAGCCGTTGCCGTCGCCGAAGAGATGCAGGACCACGGCCACCCGGCCCGACGGGTCGCGGTGGACAAGTACATGTCGGTGAGGTCCACTCGGATCGGTGGTGGGCGTGGCGGCGACGGTCGACGGCGGCTGATCGAGCCGCCGACGGGGACCCGAGCTCGCTCGCGGCGGACGAGGGCGGCGGAGGGCGAACGCCGGTTCGAAGCTCAGGCCACGCAGGGCTCGGGGCACGCCGGCATCCCGCCGGCCAGGAAGACCGTCACGGCGTGGCTCGGGCGTACCGGGGACGTGCCCAGTACGAGATTGGCCGTCCCGAACTGCCAGATGGCAGGACAGCTCGGCCACGACCGGTCCGGCCTGGGTCGTCGCCGGGCCCCCGGCGGTGCCCACGGTGGACGAGGACCCGCAGGCCGCTCCGACCAGCGCGACACTGACGAGAGCGGCAGCGCCCAGCGCCCGATTCATCCACCGTCGCCCCATCCCGACCCCCATCGTCACTGGCATCGATTCGACGTCGATTCGATGCCAACAGTCCTAGTGCTCAACCGTCGGGTCTGACGGCCGAGGCTGCCGAGGGTCAATCGTAAGTGGCTTCGACCCACCAACGTCCGTTCTCGACGGCCAGCAGATGGGCGTTCCCGTCGGCGTCCACCACCTGGAACCGGGCCCGGCGGCGATGCGCCGGTGGATCCCACCAGCGCTCGTCGGCCAACCACGGGCCGGCCCAGCCCACCACCTCGACCCACGGCCCGCCGCCCACCGACAGCCGAGCCGGAGCGGCGCTGGCCGATCCCCGGCCTCCGACCCCCACCGCGGTCCCCTCCGCGTCCACCACCTGGCAGGCCACCGGCTGGGCGGGCACGGTGGCCGGCGCCGGCGCCGGGACCTGACCAGGCCACGGGGGATGCGCCCACCGGCCCGACTGGCCGGCGCGCCGCTCGGGAGACCCCAACTGGCGGTGCGCCAGATCGACGGCGTGCACGGGCACCCGCCGGTACTGCTCGGCCGGACCGCGCCCGCCCTGGCGCTCCGGCACGGTCACCGAGTCGGGGCCCAACAGCCCCTGGACGCGGGCAAGGGCCCGGACCGCCCGTTCGTCCAGCTCGGTCTCACCTCCCCAGAACCCCAGTTGTCGTCCGGTGGCGGCCACCACCTCGTCGGGGATCAGGGCCAGGCGGATGATGCCGCTGGTCGGCCGGTGGGCCACCGACGCGTTGAGCCACCCGTCGAGCTGCCAACGCACCCGGTCGGCGATGGCTGCCGGCGACAGGGCCCCTTCGTGGCGCCACAGCCGCTCGTTGGACTCGCCGTGGTCGGTCTCGGCCAACACCGCCACCCGGGTGCAGGCCAGGCCTCGCCGCTCGAGCTGGGCGTGCAGGTCGTCGGCCAGCGTCTTGGCCGTGAAGGCGGCCGCGTCCACCCGCTCGACCGGCGGATCCAACAGGGCCTCGACCACCAGGTGGGGTGGAGGCAGCCGGGTGTCGGGCGGCCGGGGATCGAGTCCCTGGGCCAGGCGGTGGGCCAGCTGGCCTTCGAGTCCGAACCGGGCGATCACGTCCGGCGCAGCCAACCCGGCCAGGTCCCCCAGGGTGCGCAGGCCCAGGCGGGCCAGGACGTCGATCAGCCCATCGTCGTCAGCCCGGCCGCTCAGGCCGCTCAGGCCGCTCAGGCCGGCCCGAGCCAGGCCTCCGGCCAAGGCGGTGATGGGCAGGGGGGCCAGGAAGACCGGCGTCTCCCCCGGTGCCACCACCCGTACCGACTCCCCGGTCAGCTCATCGGTCGACTCCGCGGCCAGCTCGGCGGCGAAGGGGCCGTCGGCCACCCCCACCCGTGTGACCCCCGCCCAACCCCGTTCGGCCAGCACCGCGTCCACCTGTCGGTGGATCTGGGACGCCAGCGCCGCGTCCCCCCGAAGTAGCGCGACGGGCCCCGGGTGGCCAGGGCGCACACCCCCGAGCGGGACAGCTCGAGTCGCGGGGCGAAGGTCTCGACCGCGGCCGCCACCTCGGCGAAGGCCCGCACGTCGCGGTCGATGTCGTGATCCACCACCACCAGACCGGGACAGCGACCCTGGGCTTCGCGCCGACGCTGCCCTGGCGCCACCCCCTCGGCTCGGGCCCGGGCCGAGGCGGCCACCACCCGGTTGGCCTGCACCACCGCCACCGGGTCGCCCCGATCGGGGCCGGCTGCCACCACCGACCAGTCCCGGGTACGCACCACCAACGTGCGAACGGGGTCGGACACCTCAGCTCACCGCCCGCCAACCGACGTCCCGCTCGCGGTCGAGCCCGTCGATCCCCGGGATCGACGGCGCGGGGGCCACGGTGGTGATGGCGCCCCGGGCATCGGGCAGCCACAGCTCGACCCGGCGAGGTCGGTCCGCTCGGCGCCGGCCGCCGACTTCGACCACCAGCCGCCGGGCCTGCAGGTGCCCGTGGCCCTGTCCCAAACCTTGCCACCGGGCCTCGACCCCGGTCAGGCGCAGGTCGGCCTCGATCGCCCCCGCCCCGGCCCCGGCTGCGGATCTGGACCGGGCACCCACCCCGGCCCGCGAGCTGGTCGACGCCAACTGGATCAAGACGGTGCCCCGCTCGCGGGTCCGGGCCGCCAGCCGCCGGGCGTCACCGGCCCGCACCCGGTGCGTCGGACCCATCACCACCACGTCGACCGCGCCCACGAAGGCGGCCACCACTCCGGCCCACTGGTCGGGGGCCGGTTCGGCCACCAGGGCCAGCCGCTCCAGCACCACCCCGGCCTCGGCCGCGGCAGCCAGGCCCAGATCGCCACACCCCACCACCGCCACCCATGAACCGGCAGCCGAGGGACCGGCCACCAGGGCCAGAGCCACCGAGGCCGCGGCCACCCCCTCGATCCGCACCACGCTGCCCCGGACCAGCCCTCCGCCGACGTGCTGGTCCGACACCAGGCGGGAGAAGGCGGGCAGGACCGGCACCACCTGTTCATGGGCCAGGACCACCGGCCGGATGGCCCGACTCACCTCGGCCAGGTCAGGAGCGGGCCGGAGGACGGGGGCAGACGACATGGACGACATGGACCCCAGTATCGAACGGTTGTTCGAGGCTGGCAAGTGGACCGGGTGCGATAGACCGAGGCCATGCCCAATCCCTCCTCGCACCCGGATCCGGCCCGGATGCACACCTACACGGCCACCACCGATGCGCTGGCCCGGCAGGTGATCGACTACGCCCTCGAACGTATGCGCATGGATCCGCCACCGCTCGACGCGCCGCGCTCGCCGGCCGAGCTGGGGGCCACCGTGGGGGCCACCATCACCTCCGAGGGCATGGGCGGCCCGGACGCCCTGCGATTGTGGATCGATCAACTGGCCCCGGCCTGCATCTCCGAGGACCATCCCCGGGCCCTCTCGTTCGTACCCACCGCACCCACCGAGGCGGCCACCATCTTCGACCTGGTGGTGGGCGCCTCGTCCATCTACGCCGGCTCGTGGTTGGAGGGGGCGGGCGCCGTCTACGCCGAGAACCAGGCTCTGCGCTGGATCGCGGATCTGGCCGGACTGCCGGCCGAGGCCGGTGGTTGCTTCGTGTCGGGGGGATCGGCCGGCAACCTGAGCGCTCTGGTGGCCGCCCGCGACGCGGCCAGCCACGCCCGGGCCGCCGCCGGGCTGGACCGACCCCGTCGGTGGCGCATCGCGGCCTCGGCCGAGGCCCACTCATCGATCGCCTCGACAGCCAAGGTCATGGACATCGAGGTCGTCGAGGTACCCACCGACGAACGCGGCCGGCTCACCGGCGCGGCGCTGGCGTCCACGCTGGCCGACCTCGGCGACGACGAGCTCGACGGGCTCTTCGCGGTGGTGGCCTCCGGTGGGACCACCAACGCCGGCATGATCGACGACCTGGCCGGGGTGGCGGCGGTGGCCGAGGCGCGGAACCTGTGGTTCCACGTGGACGGTGCCTACGGGGGCGCGGCCCTGGCCGCTCCCAGCGTGCGCGACCAGTTCGCCGGCATCGAGCAGGCCGACTCATTGGTGGTGGATCCCCACAAGTGGCTGTTCACCCCCTTCGACTGCGCGGCCCTGCTCTACCGTCACCCCGAGCTGGCCCGCCGAGCCCACACCCAGCACGCCGCCTACCTGGAGGTGATGCAGCAGCGCCGAGCGGTCGACGCCCAGGAGTGGGACCCCAGCGACTTCGCCTACCACCTCACCCGTCGGGCCCGGGGCCTGCCGCTGTGGTTCTCGCTGGCCACACACGGCACCGACGCCTACCGCGACGCCATCGAGGCCACCCTGGCCACGGCCCGAGCTGCGGCCCGCCTCATCGACGAGCTCGACCACGTCGAGCTGGTCATGGACCCGGTGCTGTCGGTGGTGATGTTCCGACGCGTCGGCTGGGCGGCCGAGGATTACCGCACCTGGAGCGACCAGGCCCTGGCCGACGGTCTGACCCTGACCGTGCCCTCGTCGTGGCGGAACGAGACGGTGCTGCGGTTCTGCATCGTCAACCCTCGCACCACCGTCGAGGACCTGGCCACCATCGTCGACACGATGCACTGAGGAGGGTCAGGCGTCGCGACGGTCGAGCAGGCGTTGCACGCTCGACAGGTCGAAGGGGTGGCCCAGCCCGTGTATGAGGTGGGTGGCCCCGGCGGCCAGGTAGTCGTCGACCTGGTCCACCTCGTCGGGCGACATCATGCCGATCGTCCGCTCGATCCGGGCCGGATCTCGGCCCACCTTGGCGCACCACTGGTCGAGGACCGCGTTCTTGTGGGCGTAGCTGTCGGGCGGACCGAAGGCATTCCAGGCGTCGGCCTGCTCGGCCACGATGCGCAGGGTGACCTTCTCGCCCGAACCCCCGATGAGGATGGGCAGGGGCCCGGCCGGACCCGGATTGAGCGTGGCCAGGCGGGTCTTCATCCGCTTGAGGGCCGTCTCGAAGTCGCGCAGGCGGCCGCCGGCCGTGCCGAACTCATAGCCGTAGCTCTGGTAGTCCGGCTCGAACCAGCCCGAGCCGACGCCCAGGTAGAGCCGACCGCCGCTGATCTGGTCGACGGTGCGAGCCATGTCGGCCAGCAACTCCGGATTGCGGTAGGAGTTGCAGGTGACCAGGGTGCCCAGCTGGGCGTGGCTGGTGTCGGCCGCCATGGCCGCCAACAGCGACCAGCCCTCGAAGTGGGCACCATCGAGCGGGCCGAACAACGGATGGAAGTGGTCCCACACCCAGAGGCTGTCCACGCCCATCTCGTCGGCGGCCTGCCAGGCGTCGCGCAGGGCGCCGATGTCGCTGTGCTGGGGCCACAGTTGAACGCCGACCTTGAGCCGTGTCATATCCCCCACACTACGGTCGATCCGTACTGGGCGGGCACGGGCCAAGGTGGCGATCGCCGAATCGCGTGTTCCTCAAGTCTGATCCTCGCCGTCCGACAGGCACGGGGTTGGTTGGTGGTCGGGCTGCCGACGTCTTGCTCCAGGGGGGACCGAGATGAACCGTTTCCAGACGACATCAAGGGCGGCGCGGGCGGGGCTGATCCTGCTGGTGGCCATGTCCATCGTGGCCGCGGCCTGCGGAAGCAGCGCCAAGACGACCAAGGCCGCGGCCACGAGTCCCACCACCGCGGCCAACACGAAGATCGTGTACCACAACGTGTTGAAGAGCGACCGGGGGGACGCCCAAGGCGGGGGGCAGCCTCGTCTACGGCATCGAGGGTGAGACCAACGGCTGGAACCCGGCCCTGTCGCAGTGGGCCCAACCCGGGCTCACCGAGGCCAGCTCGGTCTACGACCCGCTCATGGCCTGGGGCCCGAACTACGACGTGAAGCCGTACCTGGCCCAGTCGGTGACCCACGACGCCGACTACAAGCTGTGGACCATCACGCTGCGCCCGAACATCACCTTCAGCGACGGCGAGCCGCTCGACGCGGCTGCGGTGGTGACCGATCTCGACGCCGTGCTGGGCTCGGCGCTGACCTCCAGCTCGTTCGCCCCGGTCAGTGCCTTCACCGCCACCGGACCCCTCACGCTGACCGCCACCATGACCATCCCGTGGGTGGCCTTCCCGGCCGCGCTCACCTCCCAGGTGGGCTACATCGCCGCCCCCAAGATGATCGAGGCGAAGAACACCACCAACCCGATCGGCACCGGCCCGTTCATCTTCTCGTCGTGGGTGCCGAACAGCGAGTTCGTGGCCAAGAAGAACCCGCACTACTGGCGAGCCGGTCTCCCCTACCTGGACCAGGTGACGTTCAAGCCCATCACCGATGGCGTAGCGGCGCTGGCCTCGCTGAACAGCGGTGACATCGACATGTGGGCCACCAGCCTCGACCAGTTCCGCACCAAGCTCATCGCCGACGCGGCCAAGGGTCAGATCCAGCTGGTCTACTCACGGGGGGAGACCGAGGAGAACCTCACCATGCTCAACGAGCAGGCCGCCCCCATGAACGACCTGCGGGTGCGCCAGGCCCTGGCCTACGCCACCGACCGCAAGTCCTGGGCCGCCGCCACCGGGGTCGACCCGGCCAGCATCGCCGACGGGCCCTTCGCCCCGGGCTCGAAGTGGTACATCCCGGTCGACTACCCGCAGTACGACCTGGCCAAGGCCACCGCCCTGGTGAAGTCCTACGAGGCCGACCACGGCCCCCTCTCGTTCGCTCTGCAGTGCAACACGGACACGACCGTGGCCCAGACCTGCCAGATCTTGCAGTCGCAATGGGAGAAGGCGGGGATGCAGGTCAGGATCGTGGGGACCGACGAGAACACGCTCATCTCCAACGCGGTGAGCGGCAACTACCAGGCCACCATTTGGCGCCAGTTCGGTGAGCAGGACCCCGACGCCGACTTCGTGTGGTGGGACAGCGCCAACACCAAGCCGCCGCTGGCCCTCAACATGGCCCGCAACATGGATCCGACCCTCGACTCCGCCCTCTACAACGGGCGCACCAGTCACATCGAGAAGCAGCGTCAGCTCGACTACATCACCGTGGCCCGCCAGCTCGACAAGGACCTGCCCTACATCTGGCTCAACCACACGGTGTGGAGCATCGGGGTCAACAACTCGGTGCGGGGCTTGGATCAGACCACCCTGCCCGACGGATCCAAGACCGATCCGGTGACCAGCGGCGTGCAGCGCGTCACCCAGCTCTGGCTGACGAACGGCTGAGCACGAGCCACGCGGCGCCAGGAACGTCAGGACTTGCCCTGGCGCCAGCTGGGCACACTGGGCGCGTTGGGTTGGAGCGAGCGCAGGTAGGTGGTCACCTGCTGGACCTGCTCCGCGGTGAGCGTGCCGCCGAAGTCCAGGCTCCAAGCCGGCATCTCCGTGCCCGAGACACCGCCGCTCACGATGTTCTCGATCTGGGCGTTGGTGGTGGATTTCAGGAACTGCTGGGAGTTGAGCACCGGCGCGCTCCCGCCCACCGCATCCTTGCCGTGGCACGACGCGCAGTTGGAGGCGAAGAGCTGGTTGCCGAGAGCCTTGTACGAGGTCAGCTGCTGCGCCGCGGCCGTCTTGCGCAGCTCCGGCTCCCGCACCTTGTAGGTGATGAATCCGGCGATGAGCAGGACCATGAACACCAGGCCGACCGCCAGATAGCGGTCGAGGCTGCGCTCGAGTTCGGCGGGCTCGAAGGGTGGAGGGCTCGGACGTTCACGAGGCATGGCTCATCCCTTCACCTGGCACTTCGGGCCCTTGGCTGGGGTGAGGTACTTGTGCGCCCCTCGAGGAGGGCCGGTCTGCACGGTCGAGGTGTCGACCACCACCGTGTCTCCGTCCAGGGAGATCGGGTACTGCGACATGCCGACCGGGGCTGGGCCCTCGATCCATTCGCCGCCGATGTCGAACACCGATCCGTGGCACGGGCACTCGAAGCGGCCCGACGAGTCGCAGAACGGCACCTGACAGCCCAGGTGCGGGCACTTCTGCGAGATGGCCAGCAGCGTGGAGCCGGTGTTGGCCACGAACAGCCGACCTTCGGGGACGTAGGTGGCGGTCCCCGCCGTGGTAGCTCGACGCCGAGCCCAGCGCGATCTTGCCCCCGGTCCCGCCCGAGGCGAGCGGCCTCAGCGACTCCCAGACGGTCCATCCCGCGGCGATGGCCAGCAACGAGCCACCCAACTTCCACCCGGTGCGCAGGAAGTCCCGACGTGTGGTGTGTGTCATGTGCACGACCTCCTAGAGCTCGACCCACCAGTGGGTCCATGGGGCGACGAACTGCCAACCGGGACCTCGGAAGAAGGTGCCGATGACCGTGAGGACGACGGCGATCAGCACCAAGCCCGAGAAGATGGTGATCGCCACCTTGCGATGTCGAGCGACGGTGGAGGGGTTCCGGTCGATGTAGGGCAGCAACAGCATCGTGAGCACGGCCCCGATCGGGACGAGGATCCCGGCCACCAGCGGATCGAAGTGCGACAACAACTCCTGGAGCCCGGCGAAGTACCACGGCGCCTTGGCCGGCTCGGGCGTGAGGTTGGGGTTGGCCAGCCCGCGAAGCGGCGCCGCGAACAAGACCCCCAGCCCCAGCACCACCGTGGCCACGCCCAGCGCCACCACCAGGTGACGCACGATGAGGTGCGGCCAGCTGAACACCGTGTCGTCCACCGGGCGCTCCTCGGCAGTCACCGATTCGCGCTCCACCACCCCGAGCACCCGGGTCCGCCCGCCGTAGAGGACGGCGGGCGCGGCGGCCGGCACCGCGGGGTTGGCCGGGGCGGTGGCCTCTTCCTCGAAGGCACCCGTGGCTCCCACCGCCGAACGCTCCACGGCGAACCCGTCCTTGCGCACCCGCCAGATGTGGATGCCGAGGATGGTGACGAACGTCAGCGGCAGCACGGCCACGTGCAGGGCGTAGAAGCGCAGCAGGGTGGGCTGGCCGATCTGGCTGCCGCCGATCAGCAGGTCGCTGATCGACTTGCCGAAGAAGGGGACGTAGTGCACGAGGTTGGTGCCGACGGTCACCGCCCAGTAGCTGAGCTGATCCCACGGGAGCAGGTAGCCGGTGAAGGAGAGTCCGAGGGTGACGAGCAGGAGCACCACCCCGATCACCCAGTTGAACTCGCGGGGCTTCTTGTAGGCGCCGGCGTAGAACACCCGCACCATGTGCAGGAACACCATCAGCACCATCAGGTGGGCCGACCATCGGTGCACGTTGCGCACCAGCTGGCCGAACCCGACCGCGGTGCGGATGTTCTGCATGTCCCCGTAGGCGGAGCCCACTGCCGGCGTGTAGAAGAACATGAGGTAGACGCCGGTGACGGCCAGGATCCCGAACAGCACGGTGGAGATGAACCCGAGCCGGAACGAGTAGCGAAGACGTAGCACCCGGGCGGGCACCTTGACCGGGTAGACGTGCAGGAAGAAGTTGGAGAAGCCCTGCAGGGCCCGACCCCGCGGGGTCTCGATGCGTGGATGGCGGAACATCGACCGCCAGACGTTGCTGCGCTCCACCCGGGCGGTGATCCCGCTGCCGGCCGCGTAGGCCACGCCCGGTTCGAGCGGGTCGCGGGTCGGCGACTGGCCGTCGGAGGTCTCGGCCCCGTCGGTTGCGACCGCCCCCCCGCCCCCCTCGGGTGGGTCAGGCTCGTGCTCGGTCATGGCCAACCTCCTGAGCGTGGACCATCGACAGTGCGCCGGGCGGGCACCGGTTGACGCAGAGACCGCAGCGGATGCACAGGTCCTCGTCGAGCAGCAGCACGCTCTGAGCGTCGGTCCCCAGGTCCAGGTGGTCGGCGCGGGCGATCGTGATGCAGTTCGGGGGGCAGACGTCCACGCACAGCCCGCACAGGATGCAGAGCTCGGGGTCGAGCATGATGTTGTCGAAGCAGCGCAGGCAGCGCAGCGACTCGAGCCAGCGCGCCGGACGCGTCGTAGCCGGTCTCGACCTCGGCGAAGCCTGACCGGCGTTCGGTCGGCGTGGCCGGCACGGTCTGGCGGGCGATGCCGTCGTAGCCGGTCGACAGACGTCGATAGCCCCGACGCTTGTGCAACTCGAGGTGCACCTCGCCGGCCGGGCGACCAGAACCGGCTCCCGCCGAGTCGGCGGCGCCGCTCGAGCGGGCCGGCGGATCCGACGCCCGCGAAGCGCCATCGATCGACCAGGCGGCGCGTTGGCCGTCGGCGATGGCGTCGATCAGGTTCCGCGGGCCCTTGGCCACGTCACCCCCCGCCCAGATGCGGGGATGCGAGGTGCGGAGCGTCTCGGGGTCGGCCTGGATCCCGCCGCCGCGGGTGCGTTCGAGGTCTGCGCCCGACAAGAAGTCGAGATCCGCGGTCTGGCCGACGGCCAGGATCACCGTGTCGGCGGCCAGCACCTCCTCACTGCCGTCCACGAAGCTCGGGTTGAACCGACCCTCGGCGTCGAACACCGACGACACCGCGATGGTCTCCAGTCCCGTCAGGCGACCCTCGGAACCCACGAAGCGATGCGGTCCGCGGCGGTACAGGATGGTGATGCCCTCGGATTCGGCTTCCTCGATCTCCTCGGGGTCGGCCGGGATCTCCTCGGGGGATTCGAGCGCGATCACGGTGACGTCGAGCACTCCTTCGCGACGGGCGGCGCGGGCCACGTCGAGGGTGGTGGTCATGGCCCGGCGGGCGTCGTCGGGGGTCCCGACCCCGGCCTGGTCGGGGACCACGTCGGTCCCGGGCTCAGGCGACCCGTCGGCCGCGGCCCGCAGCGCGGTGCGGGCCGCATCGAAGGCCACGTTGCCCCCGCCCACCACGACCACCCGCTGGCCCAGCGTCACCCGGAACCCCCGGTTCACGTTCAACAGGAACTCGACGGCGCGCAACACCCCGTCCTGGTCGTGACCCGGGAGGTCGAGACCGCGACCCCGACCCGTGCCCACGGCGACGAACAAGGCCTCGTGTCGGGCCAGCAGCTCGTCGAGGGTGGCGTCGACGCCCGCCCGGAACCCCAACTCGACCTCGATGCCGAGGTCCACGATGGCCTCGATCTCGCGAGCGATGAGCTCCCTCGACAACCGGTACTCGGGGATCCCGAGGACCATCATCCCACCCAGGCGATCCGCGGCCTCGTACACGGTCACCGGATGCCCCGCCAGTCGCAACTCGTAGGCCGCGGCCAGCCCGGCCGGTCCGCCGCCGATGATCCCGACCGACGTCCCGGTCGCATCGGGGACCGGACCGTGCGCCTCGTGCCATACGGACGCGGCGTCGAAGCTCTCGACCCCGAACTGCTCGGTCACGTACCGCTTCAGGGCGCGGATGGCCACCGGCGCGTCGACGGTCCCGCGGCGGCAGGCAGACTCGCACGGCGCCGCGCACACCCGTCCGCAGATCGACGCGAACGGGTTCGGCCCGCGGGCGATGAGGTAGGCATCGCGTGGACGTCCCTCGGCGATGGCGGTCACGTAGGCCCCGGCGTCGGTGTGGACGGGACAGGCGGCGCGACAGGGCTCGTTGTCCCAGAGCCAGGCCGCGTCGGGCACGACGGGACGGGGCATCAGATGGCGCCGCGGGCCTGCAGGCGACGCAGCAGCCAGGCGGCCACCAGCAGCACTACCACGAACACGGCCGAGGCCAGGTAGGCAAGGTTGTCGCGGCTCATGCCGCTGACGCCGGTGAGGATCTCGTTGGCCCCGCCGACGCTGACCAACAGCCCCACCACCAAGATGACCACGCCCGTGGCGATGCCGCGGAGCCAACCGATGTCGTCACGTCGTTCAACGGAGGAGGGACCGTCAGGAGAAGAGGAACCGACCATGCCCACCTCGTCGGCATGGTCGGCGCCCTCACTTCGAGGAGCTGGAGTCACGACACCGTGAACTGGGCCCGCATGCCCATACCGTAGTGCTGGGCGATGTTGCACACGATGGCGTAGTTGCCGCTCTTCATGTTCTTGATCACGAAGGTCCGCGAGGTGCCGGGCTTCAGGTTCGGGTCACCGGTCTCGCCGACGTTGTGGTCCTCGGACACCTTGTCCGCCCCGGTGGTCACCGGGGCCGGCGGATCGCCGGCATCGGTGATCGGCAGCTTGTCCCACGTCTCGCCGGCGGTCAGCTGCAGCACCACGGCCTCGTGGTCGATCGTGCCGGTGTTCTTGACGATGAAGGTGACATCGCCAGCCGGCACGGTGCTGGGCGAAGCCGTCATGGTCATCGCGCCGCTGAGCCCGGACGTGTCGCCGACGGTGACGTGGACGACGGTGCCGGAGGTCGCGGCGCTGGTGACCGACACCCCTCCGCCGTTGTTCGAGGTGGAGGTCTTGGAACTGCTGGAACAGCCGGCCAGGGCGACGACCAGCGCCATCACCAAGACGGCGGGGACGAGCCGCATTCGAGCCATGTGAGGCCCTTTCTCTGGAGGATCAGTTGCTGAGATCAACCTACGGATCCGCGGGAGAGCGTCGTAGAGCACAAGGTCCCGAGACTTGGCGAGGACGTCCCCCCCAGAGGATCTAGCGTCTGGGCATGGGTGTGGTCGAGGACCTGATGGCGAACCCCGGGTTGTATCTGGGCATCGACGAGGTGTCGGGTTCCGATCTGCGGGGCGCGGCCCGGATGGAGGTGACCCCGCTGCCCGGGGGCTCCGGGGTCGTCCTCGACTACGAGATCTTCAACCCGACCATGCCCGACCGACCCCGTGGCCATGTCGAACACACCATGGTGGCCAACGTCCACGACGGACCGGCCGTCATGGTCATCGGCCACCCCCACGCCGACTCGGTGGCCGTCCTGCACGAGACCATCCCAGGCACCTTCGAGGTCGGACCCGAAGGGTCGCCGTTCCCCATGAAGGTGCTGCTGTCGGTGCCCGAGCCCGGGCGCATCCGCCATGTCTGGTGGTACGGCCCACCGAGCGGCGAGGCGATCGAGCGCGACGTGTCCGACCTGCGCCTCGCCACCTGACCGCCGGGCTGGCCGACCACCGGCGACCAGACCCGCGTCAGTCCGAGGAGACGCCCTCGGGCACGACCACCTCGACACCCTCGCGGTAGTAGAGGAACAGCTCCTCGATCACGCTCTTCAGGCCCATGGTGGACGAGCCGCTGGCCATCTGCACCGTGATCATGTTGCTGTTGACCGTGACCGACGTGACCCCGTTGTGCTCGAACAGCCGCCGGGCCAGCTCGTCGACGGGGCGATCCGCCACCACCGACTCGGGCGAGGAGTAGTGCTCGATCCCCATGCCGGTGATGCTGCGGTTGATCTCGAAGCGCACCACACCGGGCGCGGACGAGGATTTCTCGATGACCGTGACGGGCTGTCCCATGGCGGCGCCGAGCCTAACCGGCGCGCGTCGCGCCCAGCGCGTCAACGGGTTCCCGTGCATCCACGGGGGTGGTCGAACGCCACAGGGCGACGGACAGTCCGATGGAGATCAGTCCCAGGGTGACGTGCACCGCCTTGAAGGCCACCGGGTGGTGGTGGACCAGGATGATCGTGCCGAACACCAGCCACACCGCGGTGGTCCAGGCCGCGAACGCCTGGAGCACCCGGGCCTCGAACGAGGAGGCGATGCGGTCGTGACGGGTGCGGACCAGGATGACGAGCCCGGCCACGGCGAACACCACGAAGCTCAGCGACAGCGCGACCGCCCCCGTCTTGGACCAGACGCTGGCGTGGTGGTCGGTGGCCGCGTTGCGGATGCGGGTGGTCCACACGAACAGCGCCCACGCCACCATGGCCACCAGCAACGGACGCGAGTACCGGTAGGCACGGACCATGGTCCGAGGGTACCGGCCAGCGCGGGTCCCACCGAAATCGCCGGGTGGACGCCGGTCGAGGCCGGATAGACGGCTCCCCGCTCGCCTACTAGCTTGACCGCACGGTCAAGTTTCGTCGGGCCCGATCGACCCGCATCGGGTCGACAGGTCGGAGCCCGACCCACCTGGAGGACTCCATGAGCGACATCACCATCGAGGCGTTCGAGGACGAGGTCACCACCTTCCTCGAGGCCAACGCCACGCTCAAGGAGGCCGAGCGCACCTTCGAGTGGGGCGAGGGCACCGACGACGTGTCCCTGTTCGAGGAGATCAGTCGCGACCAGGAGATGGCCGCGCTGGCCAAGGCCCAGAGCTGGCGGGCCAAGCGCTACGACGCCGGCCTGGGATGGATCAGCGGGCCGGCGGCCTACGGCGGCCGGGACCTGCCGGGCGGCTTCGATCGGCTCTACGGCCAGCTCGAGGGTCGCTACAAGGTGCCCGACCAGGGATTCTTCGGGATCGGCCTGGGCATGGTGGCCCCGACGATCCTGGCCCACGCCACCGACGAGGTGCGCGACGCCTACCTGGCCAAGCTGTACCGAGGCGACCTGGTGGCCTGCCAGCTCTTCAGCGAGCCGGGCGCCGGATCGGACCTGGCCGGGCTGCAGACCCGGGCCGACCGCGACGGCGACGAGTGGATCCTCAACGGTCAGAAGGTGTGGACCTCGGGTGCCCAGTACAGCGACATCGGCGAGATCATCTGCCGAACCGACCCCGACATGCCCAAGCACAAGGGCCTCACGGGCTTCGTGGTGGACATGCACGCACCGGGCGTCGAAGTGCGGCCGCTGCGCCAGATGACCGGGGGCGCGTCGTTCAACGAGGTGTTCTTCACCGACGTCCGGGTCCCCGACAGCCACCGGCTGGGCGACGTCAACCAGGGCTGGACCGTCGCCCTGACCACCCTGATGAACGAGCGGGCCTCGATCGGGGCCGGCGGTGGGGGTGGCACCGGGCTGGGCAACGTGGTGCGCCTGTCGGAGATGGTGCGCCACTTCGGCTTGGCCGACGATCCCGTCACCCGCCAGGAACTGATGAAGGTCTACATCGGGTTCCAGGTCTCGAAGTACACGAACCAACGAGCCCTGGACAAGATCAAGCGTGGTCAGCTGCCTGGCCCGGAGATGTCGATCGCCAAGCTGTCGCTGACCAACAACATGTGGCGCAGCGCCAACTTCGTGGCCACCGTGTTGGGTCCGCGGTTGCAGGCCGACACCGGCGAGTGGGGCACCTTCGCCTGGTCGCAGTTCCTGTGCGGCGTCCCGGGGATGCGGGTGGCCGGGGGCACCGACGAGGTGATGAAGAACATCGTGGGCGAGCGGGTGCTCGGCCTGCCCAAGGACCCCGGCATCGACGCCACCACGCCGTTCCGTGACCTGAAGGTGGGCACACAGACCTGACACCGCACCTCCGGCCCCGGGTGGGGCCGGGTTCGCCGCCGTCGGTCAGGTCGGCTGGTCGAAGACCTGGCCGAGGCTTCCCAGCACCCAGCGATCGGCGGGGTCCACCGACGCGGTCAGTGGACCCCGGAAGCTGAGCGCTTCCACCAGCTCGACGGCGGGCCCCGCCAGGGTCACGGTGGACGCGTCCGGTGCCGACGCCAACCGGGACGACCCGTCGTGCAGCACCACCGTCGGCCCCACCTCCACCACCACGCGCAGATCAGGGGCGGTGGCCCGAACGTCGAGGGTGGCCGCTCGGGTCGAGCCGTTCAGGGCCCGGAAGGCCGGGCCCAGGGCGGCGACGTAGGCCAGCGATCCGGCGATCTCGTCGGGCTCCTCGACCGGGGCCAGGCCCAACGGCAACACGATGTCGCGCTCGTGGATCCAGGCGTCCCACAGCGCGTGCAACACCACCAGCCGGATGGCCAGGTGACCGGGCGGTGCCTCGGCCAGCCGGGCCCAGCCGTCGCCGTCGAGGTCGGCCAGGGCATCGGCCAGCGCCCGGGTGGTCTCGGTGAAGCGGTCGAGGGCCTGGGCCGAGGTCCAGGAGCGGGCATCGTCGACCAGCCGGGCCGGAACGGCCACCGGATCGAACCCGTCCAGGAACCGGGTCGGGTCGCCCGCCCGGCCCGAGGTGATCGACATCGCCCAGAACTGGTTGGTGGTGGTCAGGTGCGCGACCACGTCCTGCACCGACCAGCCCTCACATCGGCTCGGCGCCGCCCATTCGCGCTCGTCCAGATCGGCCAGTCGGGTGACCAGGCGGCTGCGCTGGCGCAGCAAGGGCGTGGCCGGATCCTCCATGATCGACTCGATCCGCATCACCGGCTGGTCGCCGTAGCGGGGCGCGATCTGCATCGGCGAACCCTACCCCGCGTCCCTGAGCGGGCCCCGAACCGGCCGAGCTCGGCTGCCCGTGGCTGGCGATCAGGTCGGACGGGGGTGGGCCCACAGCCAGCGTCGGCGTCCTGGTCCAGGAGCCAACGTGCCGCGGACTGCTCGCCCCGCTCACAGGCCGGGGTGGTGGCGAGGTCGGCCATCACCGTGACCCGGGCGGGGCAGGTCTCGATGAACGCCACGAGTCGCCGGTAGTGGTGCACCTGACGCCACCGACCGCCTCCGCATGCCCCTTCGCGGGTCCGCCACCACCGCAGCGGACCATCAGGCCAGCTCAGGTATGGGGGACGGCGATGGGCGGCGTCGGGTGGCGGGCCAGGGTCGAGCCACTCCACCACGATGACCCCGCGCTGCCAGACGCCGTCGTCGCGGCAGCACGCCCTCGTCCAACGCCGCTCCCCCGGGCTCGATGTCGGCCTGGAACCTAGGACGCCGGCGCGGTCAGGAGTGGGCATCGAGCGATGTCCGGCAACGACGCGGGTCGACGCGGGCGATGACCCCAAGCGCGCCGAACGCGACCCCTTCGAGGCCTACGCGTCGGACCCTGCGCGACATGGCGCGAGCGGTCGAGGATCGGGGTCAGCACAGCACGCGGTAGCCCTGCTCGACGTCCCAGACGTGGTGCACAGGGTCATGAACCATGTAGCGCCCGAGCGATTCGACGGTGAAGCTCGACCCGTCGCTGCGCATGCCGCGCCGGGCCCACTGGGCATCGGTCACCCTCCCGTAGGCGTCGGCCAGCACTTCACCGTTGGCCACCAGCGCGGCCCGCACCGTCGTCGGATCCTGGTCGGCGTAGTGCTCGACCTCGGCAGTGGCGTCCTGATCCCAGTTGGCGAAGGTGGGATCGTGCTCGGCCAGCATGAGCCGTAGTCGACCGAGCATCACCGAGAGCACGTCGCGCACGTGGGCGCCGTACTCCAACGCCGACCACACCTCGGGCTCAGGACGGCGTCGCACCTCCGCGCCGCCGATCAGCAGCTCGTCGAAACGGTGCGCCACCGTCAGGGTGGCCTCGCCGATGTCAGCCCGATCCAGGGTGGCGGCGTCGAAGCCGCAATCGGGGCAAGGCCGTTCCAGCACCCAGGTCCAGTTCTTCGTGTCAGCCATGACCCAGTCTCCAGCCCTGCAGACGAGGTCACCAACCACTTCCGCCCCGGCAAGGCCGGTGGCGTCCTCAGAACAACGTCGGAGGCGGCTCGGGTTCGGGCTCCCAGTTGGCCGGGCGCTGCCGGGGGATCCCTGTCCAGGGCAGGTGCTCCATGAACACCCAGGTCCGCCGGTGGATCGTGGTCGGCCCCATCCCCCGCAGGGCGATCTTGTGCCGGGGGCACGGGTAGCCCTTGTTGAACTCGAAGTCGTAGCCCGGGAAGTGCTCCGCTTCAGCTCGCATGATTCGATCGCGGGTCACCTTGGCCAGGATCGAGGCGGTGGCGATGGACAAGCAGCTGGCGTCACCCTTGACGATGCGGGTGGTGTTGCCACCGCCCACGAAGTCCCACGAACCGTCGATGAGCACGTGGTCAGGCTCGAGGCCCAGCCCGGTGATGGCTCGGCTGGCCGCGAGCTTCTGGGCTGCGGACATGCCCAGCGTGTCGCACTCGAGGTGGCTGGCGTGACCGACCGACCAGCCCACGCACCACTCGGCCACCCGATCGAACATGGCCTCGCGCTCGCGCTCGGTGAGCATCTTGGAGTCGCGGATCTTGTAGACCCGACGGTCGCGAGGCACCACTGCGGCACCGACGCTGAGCGGCCCCGCCCACGACCCCCGACCCACCTCGTCGACGCCGACCACCACCGACGCGCCCTGCGCCCACAGCTCCCGCTCGACCGCCAGACCCGGAGACTTGGTCTTGATCGCCTTGCGCAGGCGGGGCGCGGTGGCGGCGGTTCCCACGAGTGCGACCCTATCGCCGCGACCCGCTTGCTACCGTCTGGGCGTGCGTCCACTCGCGTCTGCGTCCACTCGCGTTGCGTCCGCCCGCCTTCCGCCGACCCACGCTGCGTCGGCCGCCACTGCGTCGGCCATGGCTGGGTCGGCCGTGGCTGGGGCAAGCGACCCTGGCCGCGGTGGATGTGTCCCAGGTGGCCGTCTCCCTCGGGCGGGCCGCGGTCACCGGCACCCGAGCGGTGATCGCCGGCAAGCGGGCCTTCCTGGCCACCCCGTCGCTGTTCTCGTCCCGTAGCCGGGCCTCAGTGCTGTCGCACCGCAGCGTCGGTTCGGTCGCCTCCTCCTGGTCGATGATGTCCGCGGGGTCCTGGCTGTCGATCGGCAGCGTGGGCTCCATCGCGTCGGTCGGGTCGGCGGGGTCGGTCTTGTCCATCGGATCCAGCGGGTCGATCCTGTCGATCGGCGGGTCCGGCGGGTTCTGCTCGCTGGGCCGCGCTCCGAGCGGCCCCGACCAGCCCGACGACCTCGACGCGCCGTCCGAGCTCGCCCGGCCGCGCCTGATCAGCTGAGCGGCTCGCTCGGCTGGAGCTCCCGATCTGGTCGAGCTCCCGACCGGCCCGGGTCGGCGAGATCGATGCAGGTTTCGGGCGCATGTCGGCACGGAGAACGCGTGTGAACACCGCGCGACGAGCATGCGAAAGAGGCCGGGGGTGCCTTGGCCTGGCGCCCGGACGGGTCCACACTCGTCCCAGGGACGGATCGTTTCCGCCCGACCGTTGTGCTCGAGGAGCCGACCATGCTCATGACAGCCAAGGCCTCGCCCAGGTTTGGGGACCAGGGTGGTGAGATGACCAGCGGCCAGGTCGGCCCCTTCGAGCCCGGTACGGCCGTGGAGGTTCGCACCCGGTTCGACGGGCATTGGGCCCGAGGCTTCGAAGTGGTGACCGTGACCGACGACGGCTATCGGGTGCGTCGGCTGTCCGACGGCATCGAGCTCCCCACCCAGATCGCCCACCAGGACGTGCGCCTCCCCCGGGAGCGCAAGCGCGGCACCTGGTGGTACTGACCGCCGGCACCGGCGCCTGACCTCACCCCCCCGGGGGTCGGGCGCCGGTGCCGGGTGAGTGGCCCGCGATCGGCGTGGGGTATCGCTCAGGCCGGTTCGCCACCCACACCTGAGCCGAGCGACTCGATGTAGTCGTCGATGGGGATGGCGCCCAGCGTGTGGGTCTTGAGCGTTCCCCGGGCCGCCAGGGTGGTGGTGATGCGCAGCATCGTCGGCTGATCGGGCGCCTCGATGACGGTGAGGAAGTCCCACTGTCCCATAAGGGCGTACTGGTGCAGCACGTTGGCCCCCATGGCCTCGACCTCGCGGTTCACGCCGCGGATCCGAGCGGGGTTGTCCCGGACGGTGGCGAAGCCATCGGGTCCGAGGGTCGACAGCATCACGAACGTCGGCATGGGGGTCCTCCTGGGGATCGGCGGCGCACGGGCACCGGGACCAGACCGGAGCCTACGCTCGCCTGGATGACCCCGGAACCGCCCGAACCTCGCGCCGTGCACGTCGTCCCCCACACCCACTGGGATCGCGAGTGGTACGAGCCGTACCAGACCTTCCGCCTACGGCTGGTGGACCTGCTCGACGACCTGCTGCCCCGACTCGACGCCGACCCCGCTTATGCCCACTTCCTGCTCGACGGCCAGATGGCGGTGGTGGACGACTATCTGGCCGTGCGACCCGGTGCCGAGCCGGTGCTGCGCCGATTGGCCGTGTCCGGACGTCTGGCCATGGGCCCGTGGTACATCCTGATGGACGAGTTCCTGGTCTCGGGCGAGACGATGATCCGCAACCTCCAGCTGGGTCTCGACCGAGCCGCGTCCTTCGGGGGTGCCATGGAGGTCGGCTACCTGCCCGACATGTTCGGCCACGTGGCCCAGATGCCCCAGCTGCTGCGCCAGTTCGGCTTCGCCCATGCCGTGGTGTGGCGGGGCGTCCCCGAGCGCATGGGAACCTCCGCCTTCTGGTGGGAGTCGCCCGACGGGTCCGTCGTGCGGGCCCAGTACCTGCCCGACGGCTACAGCAACGGCGCCACCCTGCCCGACGACGCCAAGGCGCTCGTCGGCCTCATGGCGCGGTTCGAACAGACCTACGGGACCCTGGCCGGTGGGCGCCATGACGGTCCTCTGCTGTGGATGAACGGGACCGACCACCAGATGCCGCGGCCCTGGCTCGGCCAGGTGGTGGCCGAGGCCAACGCTCTGGGCGACGACTACCACATCGAGGTGGGGTCGTTGGCCGACTACCTGGCGGTGGCCACCACCGATGGTCTCGACCGGGTCATGGGTGAGCTGCGTTCTGGTGCCCGGGCGAACCTGTTGATGGGTGTGGCGTCCAACCGGGTCGACATCCACCAGGCCAGCGCGGCCGCCGAGCGGGCCCTGGAGCGACTGGCCGAACCGCTCAACGCCCTGTGGCGCGCCCCCGACCAGTGGCCGGGGGCATTGCTGGACGAGGCCTGGCTGGCCATGATCCGCAACTCGGCCCACGACTCGGTGTGCGCCTGTTCGGTGGACGAGGTGTCCGACGCGGTGACCCATCGCTACGCCGAGGCCCGCCAGATCGCGGAGGGATTGACGACCCGGGCGCTGGCTGCGCTCGGTCGGTCCGTGGGCGGCGACCGCACCCTGGCCGTGAACCCGTCGGCCCGGCCCCGCAGCGGCCTGGTCGAGGTGGCCGTGGCTGGCACCGAGGCGGTCGAGGGAACCCAGGTGCTGGCCAGCTACCCCGGCGAACGCTTCCTCGAGGGCCTCACCCGATCGCAGCTGGTCGGGGCGCTGACCGGCCTGCTCTACAACGCCAACGACATCGTCGATGCGCGGGTGGCGCTGGACGACGACGGCGTGCTCGAGCTGCGGGTGGCCCGCGATCCGGTCCACGCGTCCGGCACCTGGAGCGGTCCGGCCCGCATCGAGGTGTCCGAGTTGGCCGCCGCCGATCCCGACGGTCCGGGACGGGTGGTGTTCACCCGCGCCGCCGGGACCAAGGCGCTGGTGCGCGTGCACGACATCCCCGGATTCGGGTGGCGCCGCGTCGACGCGGTGGCCGAGGCCGCCCGCATCGGCACCGCAGCCGACCAGGTGGCACCGATCACGGTGGACGGCCTGGTGCTGAGCAACGGCCGGGTCACCGTGGAGGTCGACGAGGTCACGGGCACGTTCTCGGTGAACGGCCAGCCGGGCTTCGGACAGCTGGTGGACGATGGTGATGCCGGCGACACCTACAACTGGTGCCCGCCCGAGACGGACCGGGTGATCGACCGGCCCGAGGCGTGCACGGCGCGGGTGACCGAGACCGGCCCGCTGCGCGCCCGGGTGAGCATCCGCAACCGCTACGACTGGCCCGTGGGCCTCCAGGACGGCCGGCGCACCGGGGGCCAGGACGTGGAGGTCACCACGACCATCGAGATCCGCGCCGGCGAAGCCCTGGTCCGGGTCACGACCGAGCTCGAGAATCGGTGCCGCGATCACCGTCTGCGCGGTGGCTCCCGTTGCCGGAACCAGCCAACGCTTCGCGGGCCGAATGCGCTTTCGCCGAGGTGGAACGCGGCCTGTCCGCCGAAGGCGGACCCAACGAGTGGGGGGTGCCCACCTTCCCATCTCGGCGCTTCGTGCAGACCGGTGGCCTGACCGTGGTGCACGACGGACTTCTGGAGTACGAGCTGGTGGACATCCGATCCGGCGACGGCGCTCGAGTGGATCCCGATCTCTCGGCCGCGGCCCCGGCTCCGCCCGAGGACGCCCGGGCCCACGCCCTGGCCCTGACCCTGTTGCGCTGCACCGGCATCATCTCCCAGGGCCCGATGGCGTCACGCCCGATGCCAGCCGGACCGCCCACCCCGGTGGAGGGCCCACAGATGATCGGGGCCCACACGATGCGCTACGCCCTCCAGGTCGGGCCGGCCGATCCCTACGCCCTGGTCGACGACGCCTTCCTGGAGCTGCGGGTGGCCGACCCGGCCAAGATCCGGGGCATGGCCGCGGCCGGTCCGGGCTCGGGTGCGGTCCCGCCCGGCCGGGCGGACGCGGCCGGCGACGGGGTCACCGGCCAGGCGCTGTCGGTGAGCGGGGCCGAGGTGTCATCGGTGCGCCGGGTGGGCGATCGCCTGGAGGTGCGGGTGTGGAACCCGAGCGATGACGACACCGCCGTCGAGCTGGCCGGGCGTTCGGGATGGCAGGTCGACCTGCGCGGCGCGCCGGTCGCCCCCTTCACCGGAACGGTCGCGCTGGGCCCCTGGCGCATCGCCACCCTGGTCGTCGACGAATGACTTCCCGAGACCGACGGCTACGACTTGCCGCGCTCGCCTGACTTGCCGCTGGACTTGCCGCGGCCGCGGGGCTTGGACCGGTCCTTCGCCTCCTCGGGTTTGTCGCGGCCACGCTTGTCCCGGTCACGCTTGGAGCGGTCGGTCTTGCGCTTGGCCTTGCGGCGCGCCTCGCGCTTGGCCTGATCGGCTTTGCGCTCCGCCTCGTCGAGCGCCTGGGCCACCTTCCGGTTGGCCTCCTCGTTGGCCTTGCGGGACTTGTCCTCGGCCTCCTGCAAGGCCTCCTCCACCTTGCGCCGGGCCTCTGACTCGGCCTGGGCCACCTTGCGGTGCGCCTCGGCCTCGGCCTCGGCCACCCGTTGCTCGGCCTCTCGATCAGCCAGGTCGGCCCGACGGCGGGCCTCGACCTCCAGCTCGTGGAGCCGGCGCGACGTCTCGATGTCGGCCAGCAGCTCGACCTGGAGGTCGTGATCGATGTCGGCGCCCAGCACGGCCTGGGAGATGGCCTCGAGCTGCTCGGTGGTGGCCTCCTCGGCGAAGTCGGGCGTCGAGGCGGCCAACTCGGGCGACACCACGGGCGCCAACGCCTCCTGGAGGTGCTGCGCCGTCTCCCGGTTGGACCGCTCCAGAGAGGAAGCCTGACGATCCGATCGGCGCTGGCGCTCCCGGGCGTAGGGCTGATCGGGATCGCCCGCGCTGCGCAGCGACCACAGCGGCACCCGGCCGATGTCCTTGAGGTAGTGGGAGCGCAGATTGCGCAACTCGAACCGGTCGTCGTCGGCCAGGGCGTCGCGGATGTCCTGGCTGACCACCACCGCCCCCGGGTAGGCCACGTTGACGATGCGGCTGGCCAGGTTGACCACCGCTCCGTACACGTCGCCGTCGCGCTCGAGCACCCGACCGCTGGCCAGCCCCACACGCACGTCGGACAGGCCCGGCTCACGGTTGTAGGTGGCCGCCATCTCCACCGCCAGCGCCGCGCCCGAGGCCACGTCGTCGGTCATGAACATGACCTCGTCGCCGATCATCTTGATGACCCGGCCGTCGTGCACACCGGTCAGGTCGAAGGCGATGGTCTCGAATCGACCGACCACCTCGGCCAGCTGGTGCTCGGGCAGCTCCTGGGTCTGCGCGGTGAACCCCACCAGGTCGGCGAAGCCCACACAGACGATCTCGCCTTCCTCGGCGGTGGCGCGCACGATCCGGCGCCGGGCCGCCACCCCGAGGTGGCGACGCCACACCATGTCCATGATCTTGGGCATGAGGGGCAGGACCTGGGCCGCGCCCATCAGGGCCCGATCGGCGCTGGTCGGGTCATGGTCGGGCAGGTCACGTCCGGTCAGCTGGGTGTCGATCGCGTCCACCTCGGCGGTGGCGATCCGGGCCATCGAGGAGCCGATCACCCGGGCCATCTGCAGGGCCAGCCCGGCCTCCAGGGCGCCGTCCTGGATGAACTCGACCACGTTGCTCAGCATCTCGACGTCGGGCTCGGTGAACACCCGCTCACCCCGCCGAGGATCGGGGAAACCCAGCGCCCGCCAGAAGGCACGGATCACGCCGGGCTCCACTCCGCGAGCGGGACGCCACCTGATCGAGATCGAGCGAGGGGGGCTCGGTGTCCACGGCCCGCTCCAGGGCCAACAGCTCGAGGGTGCCGTCGGCCTCGGCCCGCGCCACTTCGTCGGCGGGCACGCCCAGCGCCAGCACGGCGTCGCGCAGCGCGGCGGTCACCTCAGGGGTCGCGGCCTTGCTCACGAGAAGGATGCTCCTCGATCCGGGCGCTCGACGCTCGGCATTTCGCCATGTTGCGCATCGTCGGCCACCCGCGCCAGCAGGGCCTCGCCCCGAGGTTCACGAGTAGACCAGGACCCGTCCAGCCCGGGAGCCCGCAAGATCACGGGCGGGCCGGACGGCTCGGCACGCGCCACCAACTCCCACAGCAGGGCCGGACGATCGCCATGCCACCGCACGGCATAGGACAACTCGCCGTGGGCGGTGGGCGCATGGTGGACCTCGATGTCTTGGCCCCGCCACTCGGCGGGCCACCACGAGCACAGGGCCAGCTCGGGTGCCGAGGTGGAGCCACTCTCGTGCACCAGCAGGGTCCGGACCACCAGCAACCAGGCCGCGCCGGCCAACGGGTCGTGGCCGCGGCCGAGCGCGGCGAGCGGCCGATCGGGATCGACGGCTTCGGGCCACACCAGGGTGGGTCCGATCACCGAGAGGGCCCAGGTCAGCCGGGCTGGGACGCGCTCGTCGGGCATCGCCGACGACTGGGCCAACTCCGTGGCCACCTGGCGCAACGTGTCGGCCGGACTGAGCGCCCCCACCCAGCCCGGATGCGGGAGGGGTCCGGGTTCGACGGTGGCCGGCGCCGGGGCCGCCGAGTCCGGCCGCCGGGCCCGACGGCCGACCGCCCGAGCCGCGTCGGACTGGTCGATGGCCTCGAGCAGCGTGACCGCCGCGGCCAGACCCCGGGCCCGCCACTCGACGCCTCCCGCCGAGGCGTGGTGGACCGAGCCCGGCTGTTCGGAACGCCGCTGGCGTCGGCCGGGGCGATCCGCCCGCCGCACAGCCAGCGCCACCAGCGGGGCCAGGTCCTCGACCAGGGTCCGGTCGCCGGTCAGAGTCAGGTGGTCAGCCAGGGCCACCAGCGTGGCCGCGTCGACCGGTCTGGGATCGCGACGCGGGTCCCCGGCCTCGCGCAGGATCCGGGCGGCCTCGTCGGGGAACCCCCACCGGTCGAGGGCCGCGATGGTGTCGACGGCGCTCACCCAGCTCTCGTCGTCGCCGGCACCGAGCAGCAGGAAGGCCCGGTTGGCCGCGGTGAGCGCACTCCAGCGGGGATCGGGCAGGGTGACCGTCATCGGCCCGAGAGCCTGGACCTCCCATCCCCTGACCACCTGATCGGCGCTGGGGATCGTCGACGGGAACGAGACCATCCGGCCGCTGCGCCGGCCCCCGCCGACCGAGGCCAGGGCTGCGCGCGTCCAGGGGCAGCACCACGCGCAGGACCGCGGTGTGGGGCAGGGGATAGATCAACGCGGCCCGGGCTCCGCCGTCGGGACACGACACCGGGTGCAGCGCCGGCGGTGCCTGGCCGGCGGTGACCGCGGCGTGCAGGTCGCCTCCGGCCAACACCGAGGTGGCCCGGGCCGGGGCCTTGGCCAGCAGCAGGCCTGGCCGCCCGTCGATCAGCAGCACCGATCCCTGGGGGTCTGTGTCGAGCGCCAGTGACGACACCGATCCGCCGCCTGGCTCGCCGGGGACCTCCGATCCGAGGTGGGGCTCGTAGGGATCGTAGGGTCCGACCACCAGGGCCAGGGCGAAGGGCACCGCGGATCGGTTCTCGATCTCCACCACCAACAGGTCGGCGCCGTCGCCGGTCGGCCCACGGTCACGCACGGCGTAGGCCCGGTGCACGGCGTCGCCGCCGGGGATGTGCATGGCCGTCTCCACCACCGGGGTGTCGCCCACCAGGTGCTGGCGGACCGATGCCTCGTGGCGGGGCAGGTGCCAGCGGTCCTCGGCCCCCACCCACCAGTCCATGGCCCAGCCCGGGGCGCTGGACACGCGCCCCCGCCCGTCGACCAGGCCCCGCGCCCGGGTGGCCAGGGTGCCGAGCAACGTCCAGCGCGGGTGCGGCGCGCTCACAGGCGCGACTCAGGCCTTGGCGGCGTCGGCCAGGCCGGCGAGCTCGTGGCGATAGCGGCGCCCCAGCAGCCCTCGGTAGGCCTCGGTAGCAGTCCGTCCCTCGTTGAGCACGCCGTAGACCTCCTCGGCGATGGGCATCTCCACCTCGTACTGACGAGCCAGGTCCATCACCACCGACGTGGTCTTGACGCCCTCGGCCACCATGGACATCTCGGCGATGATCTCCTCGATGGGGCGGCCCCGGCCCAACTGCTCACCCACGTAGCGGTTGCGGCTCTGGGTGGAGATGCACGTGGCCACCAGGTCGCCCATCCCGGCCAGCCCGCTGAAGGTGACTGCGTCGCCCCCCATGGCCACCCCCAGGCGGGTCAGCTCGCCCAGGCCCCGGGTGATCACCGCCGCTCGGGTGTTGTCGCCGGTGCCGAGGCCGTCGGCCATGCCCGAGGCGATGGCGATCACGTTCTTGAGAGCACCGGCCACCTCGCAGCCGATCACGTCGGGGTTGGTGTAGACACGGAACAGCCTCGTGGCGAACAGCGTGTGGAGCTCCCCGGCGATGGCGTCGTCGTTCATGGCCAGCACGGCCGCCGCGGCGTCACCGGCCATGACCTCCTTGGCCAGGTTGGGACCGGTCAGCACCCCGAACGGGTGACCGGGCAGCACGTCGTTGATGACCTCGGTCATGCGCAGCCGGCTGCCCTGCTCGAGGCCCTTGGTCAGGCTGACCACCGGAACCCAGGCCCGCAGGTGGTCGTCCACCTGCTCGAGGGCGGAGCGGAAGCCGTGGCTGGGCACCCCCATGACCACCAGATCGGCCTGTTCGACCGCGTCGCGCAACGAGTCGGTGGCCCGCAGGTCGTGGTGCAGGTCGAACCCGGACAGGTACCGCTCGTTGCGATGGCGCTCCTCGACCTCCCGGGCCACCTCCGGGTCGCGGGCCCACAGCACGGTGGAGGTGTTGTGGGCCAGCAGGTGAGCGACCGTCGTGCCCCACGATCCCGCCCCGATCACGGCCGCGCTGATCCTCATCGCGCCACCCTAGACTCGGGGCGTGGCCCACCGCTCCGCCGCCGTACTGGTGCCGGTCAAGGCCTTCGACCAGGCCAAACACCGCCTGGCACCCGCCCTGGACGCGGCGGCGCGCGCCGAGTTGGCCCGCTCCATGGCCACCAACGTCGTCCGCGTGGCGGCGCCCCTGGCCGTCTGGGTGGTGTGCGACGACGACGAGGTGGCGACCTGGGCGGCGATCGAGGGCGCCCGCGTCCTCTGGCGTCCGGGCCGGGGCCTCAACGGCGCCGTGGCCGACGGAGTGGCTCATCTGGCCGAGCTCGGCTTCGACCAGGTGATCGTGGCCCACGCCGATCTCCCCCACGCCCTCGACCTGGCCTGGGTGGCCGACTTCGACGGGGTGACCCTGGTCCCGGATCGCCATGACGACGGCACCAACGTGGCCTGCGTACCCACCGGTGCCGGGTTCAGCTTCGCCTACGGGGCGCACTCCTTCGCCCGCCATCAGGCCGAGGCCCGACGGCTGGACCTGGCCCTGCGCATCCAGCGCGAGCCGCGCCTGGGGTGGGACGTCGACTTGCCCGCCGATCTGGCCACCCCCGAGTGGCTGGCGCGATGAGCTGGTTGGCGCGGTGACCACCTCGACCGGCACGACCGGGTTCAGCCGCGACCTGCCCACGCCGGGATCGGCGCTGGCCATCGCCGCCCACCCCGACGACGCCGAGTTCAACGCCGCGGCCACCCTGGCCAAGTGGGCGGGCGCGGGCTGCACGGTCCACCACCTGATCCTGACCGACGGGTCCAAGGGCACGTGGAACCTCGACGAGGACCTCCCGGCGCTCATCGAGGCCCGCCAGGCCGAACAACGAGCCGCCGCCGCCGCGCTCGGAGCGACGGGCGAGGTGGTCATGCTCGACAACGTGGACGGCGAGCTCCAGTCGGGTCTGGCCCAGCGCGAGCAGGTGGCCTACTGGATCCGAAAGCTGACGCCCCAGGTGGTGCTGGCCCACGATCCCTGGCGCCGCTACCGACTGCACCCGGATCACCGCCACGCCGGGTGGCTGGCGGTCGATGGCATCGTGGCCGCTCGTGACCCGTTCTTCTTCCCGGATCAGGGCCTGGCCCACCACCGACCCGAGCGGCTACTGCTCTTCGAGGCCGACGAGCCGGACCACGTCGAGGATGTGACCGGCTTCGAGGCCACCAAGATCGCGGCGCTGCTCGAGCATCGCAGCCAGTTCGTGACCACCATGGCCATCGACGACGCCGACAGCGGCGAGCAGCTCCAGGCCTTCCGCGACCGGGTCTTCGAGCGGATGCGCCGGGCGGGGGCGAACGTCGGGGTCACCTTCGGGGAGGCGTTCAAGCTGATGGCGGACCTGTGACCTGGTCGGTCGCGCCCTCCGACCACCCCGACCACGCCGACCACGCCGACCACCCTCCAAATCTGTGCGGGTGCGCACCGCTGAGGTGCACGAGTGCACAGATTTGGAGGAGTGGGGAGCGGGCCGCTCAGCCGACGGGCTCACCGGCAGTCACGGCCGCGGCGTCACCAGCGCCGCCCCTGGGGGTGAGCGACGAGTCCGGCACCAGGTGGCGTGACACCCAGTTGCGTCCATCGGAGTCCGCCCAGACCAGCATCGGGGGCAGGAACACCAGGGCGCTGATCAGGGCCACGGCCACGTTGATGCCCACCACGATGCCGAAGTCGCGCAGCAGGGGCATGGACGATGTGGCGATCACGGCCACCCCGGAGATGGCCGTCAGGCCCGACACGATGAAGGCCCGGCCGGTGCGCGACGCCGTGCGGTCGACGGCCTCCTTGGGCGGATGGCCCTTGCCCCGCTCCTCCACGAAGCGCAGCAGGATCAGCGAGGTGAACTCCGTGCACACGGCCACCACCAGTGGCCCGCCCACGGCGGTGAGCGGGCTCAGCTTGAGCTGCAGCACGTAGGCCACCAACGAGGCGGCCCCCACCGCGATCAGCACCGGCACCAGCGATAGCAGCGAGCGCACCAGGCTGCGTAGCCGCACGGCCAGGAACAGGCCCACGAACAGGATGGCGAGGTAGGTGAGCAGCACCCGGTTCGACTCGAGGTTGTCCAACAGCCCAACGCCCACCACGGCCAGACCCGAGGGGGTGGCCGTGACCCCGGCTGGCAGCATGCCCCGGTAGGTCACGCCGTGGAGAACGGTGGTGGAGCCGTTGGGTTTGAGCTGGCCCCGCATGGTGTTGACCAGGGTCGCCTGCTTGTCGAGGGCCAGGCTGGTGCGGGCCGGCGTGCCGGTGCGGAACACGATGTTCATGGCCCGGGCGTCGGGGGTGGCCGACGACGTCTGGATAGCCGGTCCTGATACCAGGTAGGCGTCGTGTACCTCGGTCCCGGTGGGCACCACATGGTTGGCACCGGGAACGTCGTTGATCAGTTCGCTGACCGAGGCCACGATGCTGGTGGCGGTGACCAGATCATCGGCATTGACCTTGAGCTGGGCGGTGGTGAACAGATCGACCGAGCGAACCACGGGGTCGGCGAACACGTCGGGGGCCTGCACGAACACCCCCAGCTCGTTCGCCGAGCCGGTGCCGTGCTCTACCGCGTTGATGTCATGGATGACCTGCGAGTGCGGGTTGACCCACTGCACCGGGTCGGTCTGCAACGAGAGCTTGGGCTCGACCAGGATGCCGCCGAAGAAGACGGCCAGGCTCAGGATGATCAGGGGCACGGCCGACCGGGTCGGGAGCCCGCCCATCTTCTCGACGAGACGACCGAGCGCTTCGCTGCGCCTGGACGGCTCGCGCACGGTGGGCGACTTGTACTCACGTATGCCCAGCGCGGCCAGCGGCGCCAGGATCGAGCACAGGCAGATCATCACGATGCCCACCGCCAGCAGCGCGCCGAACTGGCGGATCATGGGCACCTTGGCGAAGTAGAGCGCCGAGAAGGCGAACACGGCATCGAAGGTCACCACCAGCAGGGCCGGGCACAGGTTGCGGGCCGTCTCCTGGATGGGGTGCGCGGAATGATTGAGCGTCACCTCCTCCTCGACGCGCCGCGTGCATCTGAATGGCGTAGTCGATGCCCACCCCCAACATCACCGGCAGGCCGGCGATGGTGGCCAGCGTGAGGGGAATGTGAAGGTAACCGGCCATGCCGAAGGCCCAGATGAGCCCGATCACGATCACGCCAAGGGGCAGCAGCCGCCAGCGCACATCGAACAGCACCAACAGGATGACGATCATGACCAGCGCGGCGATGCCGCCCAGCAGGAACATGCCGCCCTTCAGGTAGTTGTTGATGTTCTCGAGCAGAGACGGAGCACCGGTGGTCACGGTGGTGGCTCCGTCGAAGTGGTAGGTCGCCACCGTCTGCTGGATGTAGTCGGCCGAGGCGGACTGGGCGTCGAGCGGCTGGTTGCCCTTGAGGCGCACGATGATCTCGGCATGGTGGGCATCGGGGAAGAAGGTGCGCAGGGCCAGGCGGATGGTGGGTGTTGCGTTGTTGTTGTAGAGCAGGAACTTGACCCAGGCCGGGTTGGTCAGGGTCTTGGCCCCGGTCACCGCCGCCTCTCGGTTCAACGTGGTGATGGCGTCCTGTCCACGAGCCGCTTTGCCGGCGGCGGTCGGATCCACACTGGTGGCCCGCAGGAGCGCTCCCCCGGCAATGCTCTTGGTGATGTCGGCCGCCGGCAGGATCTTGCCGTTCACCACCTGCTCGGTGGTCAGGTTCGAGCTGAACCTCAGCACCGTCGTCGGGGCGATGACCCCCAACAACTCGTGCTGGGCGGCGCCGGCGTTCAGCTGGGCCACCAGGGCGTCGAGTCTGGTGACGTTCGCCGGCGTGAAGAACTGGTCGATGGAGGCATTGCCGTCCATGGTGAACATGACGACCATGGCCTGGCCACCGAACAGGTTCTCGTAGCGGACGTCGTCCTTGTAGATCTGATCGCTGCGGTTCAGGTAGCTGGCCTGGCTGGTCTGGAACTTCAGCTGGGTGCTGCCCGCGGCCAGGGTGAGGGTCAACAGCAGACCGATCACGGCCACCAGACCCGCGTGCTTGCCGCACCAGACCGCCAACCACGACCAGAATCGCCCCATGCGTGTTCGACCTCTCCTGTTGGGCCACCAAGGCAGACGCCCGAAGGTGGCTCCACCACGGGGCCGTCGCGCCTGGACGTTAGCGCCGTGAGCCAGGGGCTGCGTGACGCTGGGCACACCGCGGGTGGACTGGACGGCTGCCGGGCCGGGTGGGTCCTGGCCGCCTTGTCACCTGCCAGGCTGGCAGTGCAGGTGGTCCCGACGTTCGCCGAGGTGGCGGCCCGGGTGGACGACGGCGCCCTGGCCGCGCTGGCGGTGGACATGCCCATCGGGCTGCCCGACGACGGCTCCCGCCGGGCCGACCAGGAGGCACGCCACCGGCTCGGCCCCCGCCGTGGATCGGTGTTCCCCACCCCGGTGCGGGCCACGCTGGGGGCGATCGACTACGCCGACGCGCTGGCCATCTCGCGGCGGGTCAGCGGCAAGGGCCTGTCCAAGCAGGCCTTCCACCTGCTGGGCCGCATCGCCGAGGTGGACCGGGTCATGACCCCGGCGCGCCAGGACCGCATCTTCGAGTGCCATCCCGAGTTGGCCTTCACCCAACTGGCCGGCGCGCCCCTGCGCCACTCCAAGCGCACCCGCCCGGGCATCGCCGAACGCCTCGCACTGCTGGCCCGGGCGCTGGGTCCCGCTCGGAGCGCGCCGCTGGCCGCGGCGGTGGCCGCCCCGGAGCGGGGGGCGGGCCCCGACGATGTGGTCGACGCCGTGGTCATCGCCCTGGTGGCCGAGGCGCTGGCCGCGGGCTCCGCCGAGGTCGAGCACCTGGGCGACGGGGCTCGTGACCGGCGAGGCCTGCGGATGGAGATCGTGACAAGATCACCAGCAGGGTCCCGGGAGGTTCCATGAAACGACTCAGCGGTCTCGACGACACCTTCCTGTGGATGGAGACGCAGTCCTCGTACATGCACGTGGCCAGCCTCATCGTGGTGGACGCGGCCGGCGCGCCGGAGGGGCTGCCCTTCGAGCGCGTGCGCGACCTCTACCAGTCCCGGCTGGATCAGGCCCCGCCGTTCCGGCGTCGGCTGGTGGAGGTGCCCTTCGGGATCCACCACCCGCTCTGGATCGAGGACCCCGACTTCGAGCTGGACTGGCACCTGCGCACCATCACCCTGCCCCATGGTCGGGGCACCATCCGGGACCTGACCGATCTGGCGGCCAAGCTGGTGGCCATCCCTCTCGACCGCACCCGGCCGCTGTGGGAGATGTGGGCGATCGACGGGATCGACGACGGCCGCGTGGCCCTGCTGACCAAGGTCCATCACGCGGCCATCGATGGCGCCTCGGGCGAGGAGCTCATGGTCGCCATCCTCGACCTCGAGCCCGACCCGCCCCCGCGGCCCCCGCTCGAGGTGCCCTGGACCCCCGACCCGATCCCCACCGATACCGAGCTCATCACCTACGCCACGTGGTCGCTGGCCCAGCAGCCGTTGCGCGCCGCCCGGGCCGCTCGACGCACCCTGGGCGTGGCTCTCAAGATCCGCGAGCAGAACCGCCAGCCCCACATCACCCCGCCACCGTCGCCGTTCAGCGCGCCCCAGACCTCGCTGAACGGACCGCTCACCCCGGAGCGGGCCTTCGCGGCCTCGTCGGTGTCGCTGGCCGCGGTCAAGCGGGTCAAGAACGCCTTCGATTGCACGGTCAACGACGTGGTGCTGACCATGTGCGCCGGAGCACTGCGGCGCTACCTCGACCAGCACGACGAGCACCCGGACGCACCGCTGGTGGCAATGGTGCCGGTGTCGGTGCGCACCGAGGACCAGCAGGGCACCCACGGCAACCAGGTGTCGATGATGCTCACGTCTCTGGCCACCGACCTCGACGACCCGGTGGCGCGCCTCGACGTCGTCCACGCCAGCACGGTGGTGGCCAAGGAGCAGCAGAACGCCATCGGCGCCGACACGCTCCAGGAGTGGGCCGAGTTCGCCGCGCCCGCCATCTTCGGACGGGCGGCCCGCCTCTACTCCAACACCCGCAGCGCCGATCGCCACCGACCCATCTTCAACGTCACCATCTCCAACGTGCCCGGCCCGCCGTTCCCGCTCTACGTGGCCGGCGCCCAAGTGCTCGACACCTACCCGATGGGCCCGATCTTCGACGGCGGAGGCCTCAACATCACCCTGATGAGCTACCTGGACCGCATCGACTTCGGCCTGGTGGCGTGCCCGGACCTGGTGGACGACGTGTGGTCGATCGCCGACGGGCTCCAGCTGGCCCTCGAGGAGCTCGAGGCCGAGGCCGACCAGCGGATGGCCGAAGCCGAGCGGGCCGCGACCTAGTCCGGCACGCCGAGCTGATCGAGGCCGGCCCGCAACCGAGCGGCCATCGCCTCCGCCTCACCCTCGGCGTAGCGGGTGCGGGGCCAGAAGAACCCCCGCAGGCCGTCGCGGCGGTTGCGGGGCACAACGTGGGTGTGGAGGTGAGGCTGGCTCTGGCTGATCCGGTTGTTCACGGCCACGAACGAACCGGCCGCAGCCAGCACCTCCTCCATGGCCTGCGACAGGCGCTGCACCTGCGCGAAGTAGGGGGCCAGCTGATCGGCCGGCAGGTCGGCGAGCACGTCGACGTGCACGCGGGGCACCACCAAGGTGTGGCCGGGGAACAGTGGGCGGATGTCGAGGAACGCCACCACGTCGGGGTGGTCGAGCACCACGAAGGCCGGGGCCTGGCCGGCCACGATCCGGCAGAACAGGCACGAGACCGCCTCGGCGTCGGGAGCCATACCCCCATCCTGGCCGCCGGGGCGGCGATCCGGGGCCATCCACCTACCGCGGGCCGCGCTGGGCTTTCATGGGTCCCGGTGAGCGAACCCGCATCCGTGCCGGCGATCCAGTACCTCGTGTCCTGTTGATGCCCGGCGCCAGGGTGCCCGAACCCGTGGGAGTCCTGTGACCGATCTGCTCGTCCCTTCGTCGCGCCCGTCCGCCCCCATCAGCGAGGCCTCGCTGATGGCCACCCGGGTGGTGCTCGACACGTCCGTGCTCATCTCGGATCCCGAGTCGCTCTTCGCCTTCCCCGAGGCCGACGCGGTGATCCCGTTGATCGTGGTGGAGGAACTGGATCAGCACAAGACGCGCATGGACGACGTCGGCCGCGCCGCCCGGGAGGTGATCCGCACCATCGAGGAGCTGCGCATCGCCAACGGGGGCGACATCCGCCGTGCCGTCGAGCTGCCGGGCGGCGGCACCCTGCGCATCGAGACCAACGGCCTGATGCTGGACGAGGTGGCGGCCAAGGGCCTCGACCCGACCAAGGCCGACAACCGGATCCTGGCCGCGGCCCTGGGGCAACGCACCCACGGTCCGACGGTGGTGGTGTCCAACGACGCCGCGCTGCGCATCAAGGCCGCCCAGGTGGGCCTCGACGCCATCGAGCACCAGCGACGGCGGGGCCGGGCCGACGACCGCCGGCCCAACGGCTGGGTGCACCTGGACGTCTCGGCCGAGCTCATCGACCAGCTGTTCGCCAACCCGGTCGGCGTGGTCATCGAGGAGGTGGCGGGCTTCGACGCCGACGGCTGTGCGGAGCTCGAGGTCAACCAGTTCGCCGTGCTGCGCGCCGGCAGCCAGTCGGTGCTGGCGCGCCGGCACGGTCGCTCGCTGGTGCCCATCGTGCGTCCCATCGAGGCCTGGGGCCTGCGCCCCCGCTCCAAGGAGCAGCAGTTCGCGCTCGACCTGCTGTGCGACCCGGCGGTGACGGTGGTGGCCCTGGACGGCACGGCTGGCACGGGCAAGACGCTGCTGGCGCTGGCGGCCGGACTGGAGCAGGTCATGGAGTCCAACGCCTACGACAAGCTCAGCGTGTACCGACCCGTGGTGCCGGTGGGCAAGGCCGAGCTGGGGTTCCTGCCCGGCAGCCTGGACGAGAAGCTGGACCCTTGGATGACGGCGGTGAACGACGCGCTGGTGGCCCTCACCGACACCCGCAGCCATGCCGATGCCCGTGCGCTGCTCGACGAGATGACCAGTCGGGAGAAGCTCTCGCTCGAGGCGGTGACCTACCTGCGGGGCCGCTCGCTGCACGGCACCTACATCGTGGTCGACGAGGCCCAGAACCTCGAACCCACAACCCTCAAGACGATCCTCACCCGCATCGGCGAGGGCACCAAGGTGGTGTTCACCGGCGACACCTCCCAGATCGACGCGCCCTACCTCTCGGATCAGAACAACGCCGTATCGGTCCTGATCGACGCCTTCGGGGGCGAGTCCTGCTTCGGCCACGTGCGTCTGACCCACTGCGAGCGCAGCGAGGTGGCCTCGTTGGCCGCCACCCGCCTGTAGGTCGGCCAGGCGCCGCTGCGTGTCCCCAACCGGCCACTCCACGTCACACCCCCTTCGTACGATGACCCCATGTCGCTCTCCCGCACCACTTCGGCGCTGGCCGTGACGCCCGCTCCGCCGCTCTATGGCCTCGACATCGAGACCGACACCACCGTCGACGGCCTCGACCCGCGGGTGGGCCGGGTCCTGGCCGTGGCCGTGGCCGACGCCGACGGGGTGACGGTCATCGACGACCCGAGCGAAGCCGAGCTGCTGGCCGGCCTCGAGCGTCATCTGGCCGGGCTCGACCCGGGCGTGCTCGTCACCTGGAACGGGGCGCGCTTCGACCTGCCCTACCTGTCGACACGCGCCGCCCGGGGCCAGGTGCGTCTCGGTCTCCAGCTCGAGGCCGACCCCACCCGGTTCCACCGGCCGGATCGAACGGACGGTCGAACGGATCGGGTAGATCGGAACGAGCCGGGATATCGAGCGTGCTGGGGCCGGCACCGCCACCTCGATGTCTACCGCTGCTACCGCGCCGACGTCGGCCCGGCGCTGGGCATGACGTGTTCGCTCAAGTCGGTGGCCGCGCTGGCGGGGCTGGCCCCCATCCGGGTCGACACCGCCCGGGTGCACGCGCTGGCCCCCGAGGTGCTGCGGGCGTATGTGGCCAGCGACGCCGTCTGCACCCGAGAGCTGGCGCGGCGGCGATGGGCCAACGCCTCGGCCGCCGTCGACCGGGTCGTAGCATGAGCGCCGTGAGCCAGTCCCGCCGCCGTCCGACGTCGACCTCCAGCTTCGGGGTGGGTCGGCGCGAAGGCCACGACGCCACGGCGTTCTACGAGCGCTTCCCGGCCCCGGTCATCACCAACGATGCCACCGTGAACCGCCAACCGGTGGTCGACTGGGTCCAAGCCCTCGACGCCCGCGAGATGGCCTCCGGCACCCCACCCCTGCGGCCGAACTCGGTGGCGCTGGTCGTCACCTCGCCGCCGTACTTCGCGGGCAAGACCTACGAACAGGCTCTGGGTGAGGGGCACATCCCCGCCTCCTACGTGGAGTACCTGGAGATGCTCGAGCAGGTGTTCCGGGCCTGTGCGGTGGCCCTCGAACCGGGCGGGCGAATCGCGGTCAACGTGGCGAACCTGGGTCGCAAGCCGTATCGGTCGCTGGCCGCCGACGTCACCGCCATCCTGCAGGACCGCCTCGGCCTGCTCCTGCGCGGCGAGGTCATCTGGCGCAAGGCCGAGGGAGCTTCGGGGAACTGCGCGTGGGGGTCGTTCCGCAACGCCTCCAATCCGGTGCTGCGCGACCTCACCGAACGAGTGGTCGTCGCGTCCAAGGGCCGGTTCGATCGGGCCGTGCCACGCCCCGATCGAGAGCGCAACGGGTACCCGTACGAGAACACCATCGCCAAGTCCGACTTCATGGCCTGGACGACCGACGTGTGGGACATCCCCACTGAGAGCGCTACCCGGGTCGGGCACCCGGCTCCGTTCCCGGTCGAACTGCCGCAGCGGTTGATCGAGCTGTACACCTACCGCGACGACCTGGTGCTCGATCCCTTCATGGGTTCGGGGTCCACCGCGGTGGCAGCGGTCAACACCCATCGCCACTTCGCCGGCTTCGACACCGACCCCGAGTACGCGGCGGCCGCCACCGATCGGGCCAACCAGGCACTGGCCGAGCGGATGCAGCGCGAAGCCTCACCAGAGCCAGATCGCCACTGGTGGTTCGTGAAGCCGTCGACCCCGGTCGCGGTCGATGACGACTTCCAGGCTCGCGCCGTCCGCGAAGGTCGCATGGCGAAGGAGTTGGCCGAGGACCTCCTACGCGAGTCCGGCTTCCACGACATCCTCGCCAAGCGCAAGGTCGGCGCCGTCGAGATCAACTTCGAGGCCCGCGACCAGCTCGGCAACCGTTGGTACTTCGACGTCTCGGGTGCCTTCAGCCGAGGCAACGACCGGGCCGGCCTGCGCCGCACCGACAACCTCTGGAAGGCGCTGGGCAAGGCCGCGGTGCTCCACGACTCCGACCACGAGGGCTACCAGCTGGTGCTGCTGACCACCGACCTGCCTCCTCGCGGGAGCGCTGGGGCCAAGGCGCTGGCGATCGCCTGCAAGCCCGACGGCATGGTCTTCGATGCCATCCAGATGCTGTCGACGACCGGCCAGCGGCTCCTCCGCCACTATGCCGAGCACGGCCCCGAGGCTCTTCCGGCCGGTACCTGACCCCGGTCGTGGCCACTCCCAAGACGCGCTTGACCGAGCTGGCCACCGCCGTGGGCCTGGTCTACGAGCCCTCTCGGGCCGGGCCCCTCGAGCTCGACCCCATCGACGTGCCCGGCCTGGATCGGTCGATCTGGCAACCGGCGCTGCAGCCGGCCACCGTGGTCGGCTCCCCCCAGCGTGACCTGCTGCTGCGTGCGCTGGACAACGGCCGCGCCTTTCGCACCCAGGTGCTGGGCGGGCGCCGGCCCCGCCACATCGACTGGTTGGGTGGCAGCCGCGCCACTTGGACCTCGGACATCCCCCGCGACATCACCGTCGACGGGGTCTGGTTCATCCAGGCCAAGTACGACTCGACCTGCGTGCTCAACACGGCGCCGTCGTCGCTGGTGGACGAGTTGCTGGCCGACCACACCTCCGACGCCCATCACTCCTGGTACGAAGAGGTGGCGCTGGCCCCGCTGCAGCGCTACTACGAGCGGGTTCGCCAGTCCCACGGCGGACCACGGCTCCCCGACGACGTGCGCGACCTCGACCGCGCCGCCAAGGACCACCTCAAGGCGGCTATGCGGGCCGCGCCCAGCTCGCCACCCGAGGACGAGGCGTACGCCGAGCTTTGCCGGGCCGTTTCCATCGAGACCACCCTGCGCTGGCGCCACCGGCTGGAGGCGTCGACGGCGTCACAGGTCACCCAGATGCTGTTCCGCATGTTGCGCATCGCCGGTGGGCCCTACTGGCTGCTGGGCACCAAGGGCTCCTCGGCGGTGCGGCTGGCCGTGACCGACACCCACTCCTGGCGCCGGGCCTACGAGCTGCGCAGCTTCCGCGTGCTCGACGCCCACGCCGGCCAGCCCCAGGTCGACTGGCGAGCCGAGATCGCCGATCGGGCCAACCGCACGCGCCACCACGTCGAGGGGTTCTGCGAGCTGCGCTGGTCCCACGGCAAGCTCCAGGGCTTCCCCGAGTGCAAGGTGCAGGTCACCACGCCCCTCGAGGCCGTGCCGGGGTACCGGGCCATGGGCAACGACCCGACCTGACCGATTCGGACCGACCCCTTTCGCCCGTCACACCCCCCGGCCATGATGGAGCCGGGTTCGCGATCCCCCCGGTGATCGCCTGAGCAGGAGCCGCGCCGCGGCCGCCCTCCCAGGAGATCACCCGTGACCACCCGCTGTCGCCCCCATCGGTCGAGTCCGGCCGCGCCCGACCTCGACCAGATCCAGCTGACCTGCCTGCTCGAGGGCATCTTGTCGAACTGGCTCCCCCTGCTCGGGTCCGTGCCCTCTGAGCTCGCCGATCTCGCCGCCCTGGCCATCGACCTGCCCGAGCTCGCCGAGCTCCCCATGGCCGTAGGAGTGGTGGGTGGCGACGCCCGCGCCCTCGAACTGGCACTGCATCCCCTGTCGGGGCCCGATCCGGTCCAAGACCTGTTCGGGTTCGTGGCACCGCCGACGTGGTCAGCCTTCGGCCTGGTGGCAACGGGGCGCACGCGGGCCGCGGCCGGGTGCCCGCCCCATCCGGCCGCCGACCAGGCGGTGCTGGTCGGGTTCTTGGTCTCACGCCGGGGCGAGACCGCCAGCCTCACCTGGGGGTCTCACCTCCTCGACCCCTCGGGCGAACCGGTGGTCGGGCGCATCCCGGACGCCTGTCGGCGCAGCCTGGGGCTGCCCACCGAGGCGCCCCAGGCGCCGGTGATCGAGCTGTGGGCCACCCTGTGGCTCGAGCGGGTCCTGACCGACGTGCTGGCCGAGCCCGGACCGCGCACCTGGGACGAGCTGGCCTGGTCCTTCCCGGCCTTCGGTGTTCTCTCCGGGGCGACGGCGACATCGACGTCGGTCGAATCGGTGGTGGCCGCCGGGGATGCCGCCCAGGTCTGGAGCTGGGCCGATCTGCGTCGCCTGCACGCGGCCGGCACCGTGGCCAGCTTCGGGGTGACCCCCGCCGACGCGGCCTGGATGGACGACGGCATGTTCAGTCGGGAGGCCCTCGGTGGGCTCCCCCGCCTGAAGGATCTGGTGATCGAGCTGGGCGACCTCCTGGCCCCGCGGGTCTGCAGTGACGTCGAGCGAGCTCTCCTGGCCTGGGGGCTGACCTAGATTGCCGGATCATGTCTCGACCCACCTGGCCCTCCGTCGTGGCAGTGGTGGTGGTCACGCTGCTGGCCGGGGCGTGCAGCAGCGCCAACCCCAACCGCAACCGCACCATCGACGGCGTCGCTCCCGGCGCGACCCCGCCCACCTGCACGGTGACGCTGCCAGCCAACGCGCCGACGCCCACGGTGGTCACGGTGGTCGCGTCGTTCGACCCACGATCAGCGGCGGCGGCCGCCAGCCTGGTGGCCCAGTTCAACGACGCCCAGCACCGGATCAAGGTCGTGCTCCAGCCGGCCACCAGCGACGGCGCGGTGCAACAGCAGCTGGCGCATGCCACCACCGCCAGCTCGTCGCCCGCCCTGGTGGTCCTCGACGACATCCGCGCCCAGTCGGTGGCCGACAGCGGCAAGGTGTTGCCCGCCGCCACGTGCATGAAGGCGGCGGGGACTGACACCAACGTCTTCCTCCCGGCCGCCAAGTCGTACTACACGGTCGAGGGCGAGCAACTGGCCGCGTCGGCCAACCTCAGCGTCCCGATCATGTACTTCGACCGCACCAGCTTCCGGACCGCCGGCCTCGATCCCAGCCACCCACCCCAGACGCTCGACGAGGTCTACCAGGACGCGGTGAAGCTCAAGCAGGCCGCACCCACGTCGGTGCCGCTGGCCATGAGCGAATCCTCGTGGTGGGTCGAGACCTGGCTGACCGGCGCGGGCTCCGCCATCGTCAACAACAACGACGGACGCTCGGCGCCGGCTGACGGATCGACGTTCAACAGCGCCAAGTCGGTCGCCATCCACCAGTGGATGCAGAAGATGTACGCCGCTGACCTGGTCGACCTGGTACCCGACACCGGCAGCCAGCACGACGCCGAGTTGGACCTGGCCGATCGCAAGTCGGCCATGCTCTTCGACTCCTCGACCAGCATCGGTGACCTCGACGCGCTCATGGCCGGCACGCTCGACCCCACCACCTGGAACCTGCCCTCGGTGACGGTGCTCCCCTCCCCCGGTCCGACCCTCGACCTCGACGTGGCCCCCATCCCCGGCCTCGAGTTGCCTGGCCGCGGCCAGGTGAGCGGGAGCGCCTGGTATCTCACGAGCAACTCGTCGCCGGCCACCCAGGCCGCAGCTTGGACGTTCCTGACCTGGTGGAACCAGCCGGCCCAGCAGGCGGTCTGGAACCTGCAGGGCGCCTACCTGCCCTACAACACCCAGGCCGTGAACCGCTCGGGCCTCCAGCAGGTGTGGCAGAACACCCGCAAGGGCCACTGGCTCGACACGGCCTACACCGAGATGACCAACTTCGACACCCAGTCGCCCGGGCCGCTCATCGGCCCCTACTCCGCGGTCCGGGCCGCCATCGTGCAGTCCCTGACCGATGTGACCGCAGGAGGGATGGATCCCCAGATCGTGGTCACCGAGACCGACCAGACGATCGAACAGGATCTGGTCGAGTACACGCTCGCCCATTCGTGAAACAGGTTGAAACTTGGTGAGACAACCTGAGATGATCTGACGATTGCCGGCGGACGCCGACCCCTTCGCACACGACGAGAGGTCCGTCCCCATGCCCAGCCTGTGGGAGCTGTTCATCGACCGTGGCCGTGACCAGCAGCCCTGCCACCTGCCCCGCCGCCTCGGGCGCCGGTCCCGGGTGGTCGGCGCCCTGGGCGTAGCCGTCCTGATCTGGGGCGCCGTGGTGGCCAGCACAGGGGCCCGCGCCCGCCCGGCCCTGGCCACGGTGACGCACCACCTCGGCTTCGAGGCCACCGTGCTGGGCTGGACGAGTTGGTACGGCAGCTACGACCTGGGTGCCATCGGCACCGGCTGGTGCATCGACCACGGCTCGGCCGCCCCCGACGCCGCCTTCGGCTACCGGCCGGGCAACCCCACCGATCTTCGAGACGACACCAAGGCGGCCATGGCATGGGCGGTCACCACCGTCGGCGGGGACACGGACCCGGTGCGAGCCGCCGCCCTGATGCTGGTCCTGCACGACCTGCGCGGCGCGGTGTACCCCTACGGCCGCCTCGACGTCGACACCTTGACCACCGCCCAGCTGGCTGGGTTCGGGGGCCGGGAAGCGGCCGTCATCGCCCAGGCCCAGGCCATCAAGACCGATGCCCTCGCGCATGGCGCCCGGCGCGGCCCCCTGCACCTGGCGGTGGCGACCCAGGGCACCGGTCCGAGCTCGGGTCAGGTGGTGGCCACGTTGACCGATGCCCGCGGCGCGGCCATGGGTGGCGCGTCGTTGACGCTGGGCGCCGACGGTGCGGACCTCGGCGCGCCCTCCGGCCAGGTCACCGGGCCCGACGGCCGAGTGACCGCCCCGTTCGACCTTCCCGCCGGATGGACCACCGGCGCCGGACCCGCGGTGGTCACCTTCACCGCTCGGGTGGTGACCCCCGACCCGACGTTGTCGGCCTGGGAGCCCTCGACCGTCGCGGCCCAGCGCATCGTCATCCCGGCCTCGGTGACCCTCTCGGCCGCCGCCCACCTCACCCGACCACCCGTATCGACGACCACCACCACGACCACCCGACCCAAGCCCACCACCACCACGGTCCCGGCCTCGACCACCACCACGACCACCCGACCCAAGCCCACCACCACCACGGTCCCGGCCTCGACCACCACCACGACCACCCGACCCAAGCCCACCACCACCACGGTCCCGGCCTCGACCACCACCATGGTCACGACACCAGCCCGTCCGGCCTCGACCACCACCATCGGCGGGCAGCTGCCGGTCACTGGCTCGAACAGCGCCGGGTGGGCGCTGGTCGGTGCGGGTCTGGTGCTGGTGGGAGCCGCGCTGGCGCTCACCGGTCGGGATCTCGGTCGGTCGGCGCCCGATCCGACCCGTCCCCGCGGTGGCTGACCGATGTCACCGCCCGCCGGTAGGATGGTTGCTCGTGCCTCCCTCCCCGCCCGACGACAAACCGGCTGGCATCACGCGGCGCACGATGCTGCTCGGTGCCGGGTTCGGGTTGGCCAACGTGGCTCTGGTGGGCGCGTTGGTGACCGAGCGCAGCGGGGCCTCGGACTCGTCCACCACCCCCACATCCCGGGTGGCGGTCAAAGGCGAGCGGGTCCAGCACGCGCCGCCGGCCATCGACGGGGCGCAGCCACCACCCGCTGGCCATGTGTTCGACCGGGTCATCACCGGGGGACGGGTGATCGATCCCGACACCGGCTACGACCAGGTGGCCAACGTGGGCATCGACGGTGATCGCATCACGGCCATCTCCACCAAGTCGCTCACGGGCAAGGCCAGCATCGACGCGGCCAACCTGGTGGTGGCGCCCGGTTTCATCGACCTGCTCTCATACGAGCCCAACGACTTCGGCACCTGGTACAAGATCGGCGACGGCATCACCACCAACCTGGGGATGCACGGGCTCAACAGCCTGCCCGATGCCTTCTTCGAGTTCTACGGCAGCGGCGCCAACCGACCGCCGGTCCACTACGGCGGCGCGTTCGACGACCCGTGGATGCGCTTGCACGACCACATCCCCACCCGGGCGGCGCTGGGCTCGCAGATCTCCGAGCTCTCGGCCCAGGTCGAGTCCGGCTTCGGCTCCGGTTGGCTGGGCGTCGACTTCGAGCCCGAGTACACCCCGTGGGTCACCGACACCGAGATCACCGCCTTGGCCACGGTGGCCGCGAAGTACGACATGCCCGTCTTCTTCCACGCGCGGTACTCGTCGCCCAACGAGCCGGGCAAGAACAACGCCGCCGCACTGGCCGAGGTGCTCCAGATCGCCGAGACCACCGGTGCATCCGTGCACGTCGACCACATCACCAGCACCGGCGGCACCCACACCATGCCCCAGAGCGTCGCGACCCTCGAGCAGGCCCGCGCCCGGGGTGTGGACGTCACCGCCTGCATGTACCCCTATACGTTCTGGGCCACCTACGCGGCCTCCCCCCGATTCGGCGAGGGCTGGCAACAGCGCTACGAGATCAGCTACGGCGACCTGCAGATCCCCGGCACCCCCCAGCGCCTGACCGAAGCCACCTTCGTCCAGGCGCAGCGCCGCAACGCGCTCGGTGGCGGCCTACGCCATTCCCGAGGCCGACGTGGTCACCGGCCTCCAGACCGACTGGATCATGCTGGGCAGCGATTGCATCCTCGACGCCCCCCTGGCCGGCCACGCGCCCGACAATCATCCCCGCGGTGCAGGGTGCATGACCCGGGTGCTCGGCCACTACGTACGTGAGCGCAAGACGCTGACGCTCATGGACGCGCTCAAGAAGATGACGATCCTGCCGGCCCGCCGCCTCGAGAAGCGGGCCCCGGCCCTGACCAAGAAAGGGCGTCTGCAACTGGGTGCCGATGCCGACATCACCATCTTCGATCCGGCCACGGTGTCGGACGCCTCCACCATCGACAACCCGGCCCAGATGGCCACCGGCGTCGAATACGTGCTGGTGATGGGTCAGCTGGTCAAGGAGGGCGAGACCGTGCACCACGATGTGCGGCCCGGGCTGCCCATCAAGTCGGTGGTCTAGAAGCTCGCCGGTCCGGAACGCGGTGGCCTCGGCCATCACCCGGTCGGCTGGCCACAGCTCGGGTTGGTGCCGAGCACAGCCAGGATGTCAGCTTCCGACGCCGAGGCCGCCGGCCCGTAGGCAGAGATGAGCACGCCTCGCACCTGCGAGCTCCCGTCGTGCAGGGCCAGGACCAGCGACTCGTAGTCGGGATCGCTGGCCCCCTCGAAGCGGTACTGGCGGTCGATGTGGATCTGGTGGGGATCGACGGGCCCCTGACCCGACAGCACCAGTTGGCCACCGCGGATCTCGAAGTCGGCATCGAACCCGGCCTGGCGCAGCGCCTCGAGCTGCGGAGTCTCGGTGCGGGCCTGGGCGGGCAGCTGGGCGTCGTCGTCGTCGACCATGGTTCCTCCGAGGATCAACCGAGCCGTTGGGGTGGCCCGAAGGCGTTGTCGGGGAAGGGTACGTCGGCCGGGGAGAGCATCATCACCCGATAGCCGCTCGAAGACGACCGGAACTCGCTGACCAGCAACAGCGCGGCAGCCAGGGCGTGGGCACCCGCGCTCGCTCCCTCGGCCAACCGGCCGGGGACCAGCCGGTCGAGCGCGGCCGGTGAAGCCAGGTCGACGGGCAGCACCTCGAGCGCTCCCTGGGGCCCGGCGAAGCGCACCCGCAGACCGTGGCGGCGCGCCAGGCGCCCGACCTCACCGAAGTCCACGTCCCAGGTCAGGTCGCTGGTCCCCGGGGCGCGATAGGGGTCACGGCCGTGGACCTGGTCGACGGCGTAGACCCGCAGGCGGGACTCGTCGGTGTCGATCCCGTCGATGGTGGCGTCGCCGTAGTCGATGAACATCGCCACTCCCAACGAGCCGGGGCGACGCAGGATGTCGGCCAGGTTGGCGATGAGCCGGGGCAACGTCGGGGCCCAGTAGAGGTCGGCGGGCGGCTCACCGGTGTCACGGACCTGCTCGACCATGGGCACAACCCGGGCCAGGTACGCGGCCAGCTCTTCGGGCCACGGCCCCGCTCGTCCCTTCTCGTCGAACCACCCCCAGCTCAACGGGACCTCGAGCTCGGTGCGACCCTCGGGTCCTTCGGTCACGTGCACCCGCACGATCTCGCCGGAGGGATCCACCCGCAGGCACTCGTGCACCAGCGCGTCGAGCAACTCGTTGGCCACGATGGCGCCCCGGAACGGTCCGTCCCAGGACACCTCGACGGCGTCGACGGCACGGATCTCGGCCCGTCCGGCGGCGATGGATGCGGCCAGAGCCGGCCGCCTGACGCTCGCGGATGGCCGGGCTCCGGTCTCCCAGGACGTAGCGCAACCCCGAGCGATACGGTGCCCACGTCTCGGTCTCGGGTGACCACACGTGGTCGAGCACGTCCTGGGCCAGGCGCCCTTCGCCCCCGCCCAGCTCGAGGATGGTGAGCGGGTCGACGTCGTCGAGACGACCGGCCCAGGTCCACTCGTCGACGATGGTGCGGATCGACTCGGCCACCATCACGCCGAACAGCGGCGACATCCGTTGGGGATAGGTCCAGAAGTGCCCGTCGGTGCCGAAGCGGACCTCGCCCGTGCTGTAGTAGCCGGTCTGATCGTCATAGAGGCACCGTTCGGCGAAGGCCGCGAAGCTGGGCGCACCCAACACCTGAGACGGCTCGGTGGCCCGCACGGGCCTCGGCTGGGGCGGCAGGTCCGGCGACCCGTCCCAGGCCTCGGTGTAGGCGCTGTCGGTGTAGCGCACGGCGTCGCCGTAGGCGCCGAACCACCCGGCGTCGACCCGTCCCGGATCGGAGCCACGGGCGTCGGTCAGCGCCGCGAACGACGACAGCTCACCTCCCGGGTAGCCGGCGGCGGCGGCCTGGACCAGGTCGCGTTCGTGGTCGTCGAGCTCGCCTTCGAGCTCCAGGCCGTCCAGGTTGCCCTCGGCCAACTGGTCACGCCTGTCGGGATCCCCCATCGCGTCCAGGGCCACGAGCACGTCACGGATCGCCACCCGGCGAGCGTATCGAGCCGGTTCGCGCCAACGCACCGGCGGTCGGGATCCGGCGCGGGCAACGCCATCCGGCCCGACGCGTCGCGTCGGAGCCGGACCAGAGCGGTGCTACAAACAAGACCTAGGATGGGCGAGGGAAGGAATCCGATGGCTGAGACGCGCAAGGCGATACACGCGTTCCTGACTCCCGAGGCCCACGAGGCCTGGCACGAGTTCGCGGCCGAGAACGGCGTCTCGGTGTCCGCACTCATCGAGGCCATGGCCACGGACTGGCAGGACCGTCGCGACGGCGACGGCTTCGACCTGCCCGAGATCGAGGAGCTGGCCCGCAGCGCCCGGCGCATCGACGCGCAACGCCGGCGACGCGCCCGGGCCTGACGTCGGCCCGTGGCCCACGCCTCAGATCAGGACGACGACGACGCCACCCTGCAGGTCACCCCACCCCAGCAGCGAGCGGCCGGGATGGCCGCGGTGGTCGCTTCGGGCCGAATCGCCCTGGCCCAGATGGGTCCGGTGCGCACGGCCCGGACGCTGCTGCGGGTCAACCAGCGCCAGGGCTTCGACTGCCCCGGCTGCGCCTGGCCCGAACCCGACCACCGCTCCCCCTTCGAGTTCTGCGAGAACGGGGCCAAGGCCGTGGCCGAGGAGGCCACGACCCGACGGGTCTCCCGCGACCTGTTCGCCCGCCACACCCTCGACCAGCTCCGCACCCACAGCGACCACTGGTTGGGCCAGCAGGGTCGGCTGATCGAGCCGATGTGGCTGGCGCCCGGCGCCGAGCACTACGAGCCGATCTCGTGGGACGCGGCCTTCGCGCTGGTGGCCCGCACCCTCGGCGACCTCGACCATCCCGACCAGGCCGCCTTCTACACCTCGGGGCGCACCAGCAACGAGGCGGCCTTCCTCTACCAGCTGTTCGTGCGGGCCCTGGGCACCAACAACCTGCCGGACTGCTCGAACCTGTGCCACGAGTCGAGCGGTGCGGCGTTGAGCGAAACCATCGGCGTGGGCAAGGGCAGCGTGTCGCTCGACGACATCCATCAGGCCGATCTCATCCTGGTGGTGGGCCAGAACCCGGGAACCAACCACCCCCGCATGCTCACCGCGCTGGAGCGGGCCAAGCGCAACGGCGCGCGCATCATCGCCGTCAACCCGCTCCCCGAGGCCGGTCTGATGGCCTTCGCCAACCCCCAACGACCCCGCGGGCTGCTCGGCGCGGCCACGCCACTGGCCGACCTGTTCCTGCAGGTGCGGTTGAACGGCGACCTGGCCCTGTTCCAGGCCCTCAACCGCCTGGTGGTCGAGCGAGACGCCGAGCAGCCCGGCGCCATCGATCGCGCCTTCGTCGACGCCCACTGCGACGGCCTGACCGCCCTGGTCGACCACCTGGGCACCACCGAGTGGCCGGAGCTGCTGGAGGCCTCCGGGTTGGATCGGACCCAGATCGAGCAGGCGGCCGAACTGGTGCTCGGCTCATCGCGCACCATCGTGTGCTGGGCCATGGGCCTCACCCAGCACGCCAACGCCGTGGCCACCATCCGGGAGATCGTGAACCTGCTCCTGCTGCGGGGAAGCATCGGTCGTCCCGGCGCCGGGGTGTGTCCGGTTCGGGGGCACTCCAACGTGCAGGGCGACCGCACCATGGGCATCTGGGAACGGCCGCCCGACTGGCTGCTCGACGCCCTCCACGACGAGTTCGGCTTCGAGCCTCCCCGGCTCCCCGGTCTGGATGTGGTGGACACCATCCGGGCCATGGTCGACGGTCGCGTCCAGGTGTTCATGGCCCTGGGCGGCAACTTCGTGTCCGCCACCCCCGACACCGAGGTCACGACCGCGGCACTGGCCGGCTGTGACCTGACCGTCCAGGTGTCGACCAAGCTCAACCGCTCGCACCTGCATCCCGGGCGCCAGGCCCTGATCCTGCCCTGCCTGGGACGAACCGAGATCGACCGCCAGCGCACCGGGCCCCAGGTGGTCTCGGTGGAGGACTCGATGGGCGTGGTGCACGCCTCGCGGGGGCACCTGGAGCCGGCGGGGCCCGACCTGCTGAGCGAGGTGTCGATCGTGTGCCGCCTGGCCCGGCGCACGCTGGGGGACCACCCGGGCGTGCCCTGGGAGGAGCTCGAGGACGACTACGCCGCCATCCGCGATCGCATCGCCCGGGTCATCCCGGGGTTCGCCGGATTCAACCGGCGTCTGGCCGAGCCTGGCGGGTTCGAGCTCCCCCACCCGGCGCGCGACGAACGGCGCTTCCCCACCCGTTCCGGTCGTGCGCAGTTGAGCGTCAACCCGCTCGAGGTCCTGCGGTTGCCACCGGGGCGGCTGCTGATGCAGACCATCCGCTCCCACGACCAGTACAACACCACCATCTACGGGCTCGACGACCGCTACCGGGGCATCCACCAAGGTCGACGAGTGGTGTTCGTGAACCCCGACGACCTGGCCGAGCTGGGTCTGGCCGACGCCGACCAGGTCGACCTGACATCGGAGCACCACAGCACCGAGCGGGTGGCCGAGGGCTTCCGGGTGGTGTCGTACCCCACGGCGCGGGGGTGCTGCGCCACCTACTTCCCCGAGACCAACGTGCTGGTCCCCCTGGACAGCACGGCCGCGATCAGCAACACCCCGACCTCCAAGTCACTGGTGGTCAGACTCACGCGGAGCGGAGACCCAGGTGGGCGAGGCCTCCAGACCGAACCGCGGCACCCATGACACCCACATGCCGTGGGCGCCCGCAGGGAGGCGTGCCGACCGAAGGGCCAATCAGGTCGGGTTTCCGTGACGTCCGGCCCCCGAGGCGAACCGACTGGCGCCGGCCAGGGCGTCGCCCGACGCCAACGAGTCCAGTGCCAGTTCGGTCTCGCGGGCCATGGCCCGGTCCAGATCGGTTCCCCACTGCTCGTAGGACGAGCGGCGGTCGTTGCGCAGGCACACCTGGGGCAACCCCGCCAGCTGCTGGGCCAGTTCGATCGCCACGCGCCGAGCCTGACCAGGCTCGGTCAGGCGGTTGGCCAGGCCCATGGCCGCCGCCTCGTCGCCGCTGACCCCTCGCCCGGTCAGGATCAGGTCCAGCGCGTGGCTGTGGCCGATGAGTCGCGGCAGCCGAACCGTTCCCCCGTCGACCAGCGGCACCCCCCAGCGACGGCAGTACACGCCGAACACCGCATCGCGCGCCGCCACCCGCAGATCGCACCACACGGCCAGCTCGAGACCTCCCGCCACCGCATGGCCTTCCACCGCGGCGATCACAGGCTTGTCCAGCAGCAACCGGGTGGGGCCCATGGGGCCATCGCCGTCGGTGGCCACCCGGTTGCCCCGGCCCTCGGCGATGCCCTTGAGGTCGGCGCCGGCGCAGAAGGTCCCCCCGGCTCCGGTGAGCACCGCCACCGAGCGATCGGGGTCGGCCCCGAAGTCGCGGAAGGCGGCCACGAGCTCCTCCGCCGTCGGTCGATCGACCGCGTTGCGCACCTCGGGGCGGTCGATGGTGATGACCACCACGGGTCCCTGGGTCTCGACGTGGACGGCCATGTCAGCGCTGCCTCTCTCGATCGTTGAGTCGCAGGGTGGCCGTGGCCACGGTGTGGCCGTCGAACTCCTGCATGTCGAGGTGCTCAGCGAGCGACCCCACGATGGCCAGTCCCCGTCCGCGAGGCGACAGCGGATCGGCCATGGCCGGGATGGGCACCGGCTGGTTGCGTCGGGACGGGTTGCGCACCACGACGGTGAGGCGGCCGTCGTGCACCACCAGGTGGACGTCGACCTCATCGCCCGGACGGGAAGCCTCCACCGCGTTGGCCACCAGCTCGCTCACCACCACCTGCACCGACGCCAGGTCGGGCTCGTCCACGGGACGGGGCGCCAGCCAGGCGGTGACCGTACGCCGGAGCCCGGGGAGCGATCCGACCTCGGCGGCCACGGTGAGGTCCAGATCGGCCCGCACCGCCTTCACCGATGACCTCGGGCACGCCGCACCTGGGTCATCTCCCCTTCGCCCTCGGGTCGTTCACCGTCACCTCCGCACTCTGCCCGGTGCCCTCCACACCGGGCCACGGCCGATCGGCTCAGCCCGATCGTGTCGACTCGGTGCACACTAGGCGCGTGGCGTCTGGCATTCGGGCACGAGTGCCATGGCGGGCAGGAGGCCGGCGCGCCAGCGCCTCGGCGGCCACCGCCTCAGCCCGACGACGGCGGTGCCGGGTCGCCGAGCGGGTTGCGGCGCAGGGCCAAGATGCACACATCATCCTCACGGGTGAGCCCGGCGCGGACCGATTCGGTCAGCGCGTCGCACAGGGGCCCGAGCGCGTCCCAGTCGTCGGCCTGGAGGCGGGCCATGACCTCGTGGATGCCGTCGTCGATGAGGTGGCCCCGCCGCTCGACCAGCCCGTCGGTGTAGAGCAGCACGAAGGCGTCGGGCTCGAGGCGCATCTCACAGCTCGGGTAGGCGTCGATGAGCCGGGTACCCAGCGGCGGGCCACCGGTGGCCTCGACCTCGCGCACCCACCGACGCGGGCCTCGGGTCACGGGTCCGCACGCCAGGGGCAGCGGGTGGCCGGCGCGTGCCCAGCGCAGGTGGCCGGAGGTCGGGTCGTAGATGGCGTAGATGGCCGTGGCCAGCTCGTTCGTGGGTGACTCGGCCAGCAACTGGTCCAGCCGCGACAGCACCTGGGCAGGATCCGCGGCGGGCATCGACGCGGAGGCGTCGTAGGCGTAGGCCCGCAGAGCCAGCCGGCACTGAGCCATGAGCGCGGCGGCGTCGAGGCCGTGGCCGGTGACGTCGCCGATGGACAGGCCGATCCGACCGTCGGGGAGGCGGAAGGCGTCGTACCAGTCGCCGCCCAGATCGGCCCGCTCGTCCACCGGGTTGTAGCACGTGGCGATCTGGAACCCGGCCGCGTCAGGCAGCGTCCGCGGTAGCAGGGCCTGCTGGAGGCGCTCCACGATGCGGTGCTCGACGGCCAACTCGATGGTGGCCTCCCGCAGGCGTCGGCTGGCTTCGCGCTCGTGGGTGACGTCGCGCGAGCAGATGAGCAGCCCGTCGCCGAAGCGGAGGGCCTGCAGGTCGAAGTAGCCGATCCGCTCCTCACCGTCCACGGTCATCGTCTGGGCCACCTCGTGGCCGATGAAGGCATCACCCGACTCGACGGCGCGGATGTAGGACTCGAACAGGTCGCCGCCGGCCATCTCCGGCCACAGCTCGAGCATGGTCGCGCCCACGAGCTGGTCGCGGGTCCGCCCGCCCAGGTCGTGCACCACCGGGTTCAGGTACTCGATGCGGAAGTCGACGACGCGGCCGGTGTCGTCGCGGATGGCGGAGTCGATGGCCACCGAGTCGCGCATGATGTCGAGCGCGGAACGGAATCGATCCTGCGCTTGGCGAGCCTCCAGGTCGCGGATCTGCGCCTGGGTCCGGTTGCGCTCGGTGATGTCCACCAGCGTGGCACCCACTCCGCGCAGCGAGCCGTCGGGCCGGCGAACCGGGAAGTAGTTGACCAGCCAGTCACGAGGTCGTGCCTGGTTCGGTCCCCCGCTCAGCTCCAGTCCCAGGACGGGAGTCTGGGTGTCGAGCACCCGTTGCAGCAGCGGCTCGATGAGCTCGCCGAGCTCAACCGATACCTCGCGGGGCCGCCGGCCCAGGTGCTGGTCGGCCGGCATCCCGTTCGCGGCAGCCATGGTCTCGTTCACCAACTGGAAGCGGAGTCGGGCGTCCACGAGGGCGAAGCCGACGGGCGAGCCGGTCAGGAAGCTGTCGAGCAAGCGGGCCAGGCCGGCCAGTTGGCTCTCGGCCGTGAGCCGTGCATCGACGTCCGCGAACGACGCCACCAGCTCGTCCACTCGGTCGCCCTCGCCGACGACCGGGACGAAGTCAGCCCGCACGTGGCGCCATGTCTGGCTCGGGGCGTGCCAGAGGCGCAGCGTGGCGCTCACCGGCCCCGGAGCCGACTGGCGAGACCGGATCAGCTCCTCGGTCGGGACCCGCTCATGAGGGTGCACCGCTTCGAGCCATCCCTGTCCGGCGGCGACCTCGGGGGCCTGGCCGGTGAAGGCGGCCCAGCCGGTCACCGCCGACGCCATGGTGGCGTCGGGTTCCAGGCGGGCCACGATGGATGCCGGCACGTCGGCGGCCAGGCGGTGCCACTCCTCCTCCGTGGTGGCCGGGGTCGAGTCCCCGTCGCCGACCTCGGAGGCGGTCACGCCGTCGACGCCCGAGGCCGGCGCCAGCGAGCCGATGGCCAATGCAGCGATGGCCGCCAGCGCAAGCAGGAACGAGCGTTGGCCAGGGTCGAAGACATGGTCGGTGTCGAAGACCAGGCCGACCACGGCATCCACCGGCGTGGCGGCACCGATCGGCAGCCAGCATCCCGCCGAGATGGCGGTGTCGATCTCGGCCAGCACCGGGTAGGCCGCCGCCAACGCGGCTCGGTCCTCGACCCAGATGGGCTCCGCGTGAGCGAAGGCGTCGGCCAGCGGGAAGGTGGCCCGGGCCGGCGACGGATACGCGGCCCGCGGCGGTGTCGGGGTAGCCGTGGTCGACGATGAGATGGATCAGCCCGGTGTCGGGGTCACGCAGGCCGACCGCGCCGCCGCTCGTACCCAGCTCCGCGCCGGCCGCCTCCAGCACCAGGTCGGCCACCTCCGCCGCGGTGGACCGGGTGGCGGCCGACACACTGAGCGCGGCCAGCCGGGCCAGCCGAGCGGCGGTCAGTTCCTGGGGCACCAGCGATTCATCCCCGAATGGTTGCGCGATGAGGACGGGAGCATAACCCTCGGCACCGGGCCGACCGCTCGGCGACCAGACCGCGGCAGTTCAGTCGAGGTGGGTGTCGTCGGGCTGATCGTCGAGCTCGAGCAGGTCGGCTGACGCGGCCAGGGCCACCGCCACCCCGGCCGCCTTCTGGTACATGGCCTCCAGGTAGTGGGTGGCCGAGTTGCTGTGGATGCCCAACGGTGGTGGACCGAGCGATGCCACCACCGCGGCCGGGTCCTCGGCCGGGACGACCACGTGATCGAACCCGATGGCGTTGGCGTTGCCCCAGAACCGCTGGGCGGATCGAGGGTTGTTGGCCGGTCGGCGGCGACGGCTCATGCCGCGCTCCCGTCGGCTTCGGTCGACTCCTGCGCGTCATCGCCACTGGTGGTGGAGGGATCGTCCATGACCACCATCTCGTCGCTCAGGCCCAGCGCCTGGCGCAGCTGGGCGGCGTCCAGATCGGCGATGGAGCTGCTCTTGGGCAGGACCAGATCTGCGATCTGGCGCTTGCCGGCCACCACCTCCTCGACTCGTTCGTCCACCGTGCCGGGGCAGACCAGGCGGTGGCAGACGACGGTCTTGGTCTGGCCGATGCGCCACGCCCGGTCCCGGGCCTGGTCCTCGACGGCGGGGTTCCACCAGCGGTCGTAGAGCACGACATGGCTGGCCGAAGTCAGGTTCAGACCGGTGCCTCCGGCCTTGAGCGACAGCACCAGCGCCCCGGGACCGGTCCCGGCCTGGAACTGCTCGATCATGCGGTCACGGGCCCCCCGTGACAATCCGCCGTGGTAGCACTCGATGCTCAGCCCGGTGCGATCGGAGAGGTGTTCGGCCAGGCGCTGACCCCACGTGGCGAAGTGGGTGAAGATCAAGATCCGCTCCCCGGCCTCGAAGACCGCCTCCACGATCTCCTCGAGCCGGCTCAGCTTGCCCGAGCGGTCCGACAGGGGCTGATCGTCGGTGCGGTAGGCGGCCGGGTGGTTGCAGATCTGCTTGAGGTGGGTGATGGCCGCCAGCACCTGGCCCTTCTTGGCTGCACCTTCGGCCTGCCCGGCGCCCAGCACCAGCTCGTCGAGCACGGCCTGGTACAGCCCGATCTGCTCGGCGGTCATGGAGCAGTGATCGAGCTGGTCGATGCGCTCGGGCAGCTCGGCGGCGATGGCCGGCTCGGACTTGGTGCGGCGGAACACCAGCAACCCGTTGAGCGCCCGCAGTGCGGACTCGCCACGGTCGGCGTCGGCCCCCGCCTCGCGGTCGGCCGAGAGGTTGGCGATGAACGGCGCCCGGCCCCCGACCAGCCCCGGGTTGGTGAAGTCCAGGATGGCCCACAGGTCGCCCAAGCCGTTCTCGATCGGCGTGCCGGTCAGCGCGATGCGGCTGCGGGCGTCGATGCGGCGCAGCTGCTGGGCGGTCTCGCTGGTGGGGTTCTTGATGACCTGCGCCTCGTCGAGCACCATGCGGGCCCAGGTGAGCTCGGCCAGCGCCTCGATGTCGCGCACGGCCGTGCCGTAGGTGGTGAGCACCAGGTCGGCGCCGGCCACACTGCGGGCCAGCTCGTCCACCGACGCCCGTGAGGCCCCGTGGTGCACGACCACCGACAGCTCGGGCGTGAAGCGTCTGGCCTCGGCGGCCCAGTTGCCCACCACCGCAGGCGGGGCCACGACCAGAGTGGGGCCCGAGTCGCGCTGGGCCAGCAGGTGCGCCAACAGCGTCGGGGTCTTGCCCAGGCCCATGTCCAGGGCCAGACAGCCACCCAGCCCGGCCTTGTCCAGGAAATCGAGCCAGGCCAGGGCGTCGGCCTGGTACGAGCGAAGCTCGCCCACGAAGCCATCGGGGGCGTCCATGGGTTCGCGGGCCACCCGTTCGGCCTGGGACAGCAGATCGGCGGCCCAGCTCGACCCGGCGATGGTCAACCCGCCCGAGAGCGGGTTGCCCTCCAGTCCGAGGGCATGGCGCAGCAGCTCGGCCCCCGACATGCGGGTGGTGGACTGCCGCTCGGCCAGAGCCTCGGCCGCCGCGGCCAGGTCGGCGTGATCGACCTCGACCCAGTGGCCATGAGACCGCACCAGCGGCCGGGCCTCGGCGGCCAGGCGGGTGATCTCGGCCGCGTCGAGCTCGACGTCATCGAACAGGACCGACCAGCGCACGTCGGCCAACTGGTGCGCGCCGACCACCGACGGGGTGGACGAGTCCGCCTCGAGGCGCAGGGTGGGCTTGGCCCGCCGCGTGGCCAGTACGGGCACCCGGACGTCGAAGCCGGCCGCGGCCAGGCGCCGGCCCAGACCCGACATGAGCTCCCAGGCCTCGTCCTGGCTGAGGACGACCTCGCCCCGGCGATGGCCGCCCGGCCGCAGCAGTGCCGGCAGCAGCCGCTCCAGCCGGGCCGTCTCGGTCTCGACGTGGCGGCGCTTGTCGGTGGGGGCGGTGACCAGAGCCCGGTCGAGGGGCACGGGCTGGCGCTCGATCCCGTCGACCGAGACGGTGAGCTGCCAGGCGTTGCCCTCGTCGGGTGGCTCGAGTTGCACGACCAGCTGGATGACCGCGGCCTGGGTCACGGGCTTGGCCCATCGCTCGAGGCGGTGGGTCAGCTCGGCCGCCACCCGCTTGGAGGCTCGGAAGCGGCTGCCGTCGAAGCGGGACAGGAAGGCCTCGGACATCTCTGCCGCGCTGGTGGGCGCGGGCGGGGGCGCGGGCAACGACAACCGCTCGGCTCCTTCACGGCAGATGGCGTCCACGAAGGCACTCAGCACGGCCCGGGTGAAGGCTCGGGCCTCGGGATGGCCGTCGAGGGCGGTGACCGTCCCCGGCAGCTGGTCGACCAGCACCCCCAGCCGCTTCGCGTCGATGAGGGCGGGTACCCACGACACCGCCGCCTCGACCGGTTCGTTGGCTGCTCCCTTGCCTCCGGAAGCGCTGCGGTAGCTGAGCTGGGGCACCATGCGGCCCTGGGCCACCAGCTCGACGGCCCAGCTGGCCAGCTCGGCCATCCAGCGCACGCTGGCCCCCAGGTCGGCGGCGTCCTCCTCGGCCGAGACGTGGGCCAGCCAACCCAGGACGTTGCGCAGCGGGGCCACCAGGGCCGGGGCCTTCTCCGCCCCGGGGACGGGAACCCCGACGTGGGTCTCCCAGCCGCCCGAGGGTGCCTCGGCCTCGGCCAACCAGGCCCGCAGCTCGTCGAGGCCGACCGGTTTGCCGGTGGGGCCACCCACCCAGACCACCAGCTGCCCGCCGGCCCAGGTGGCCTGGAGGCGGGGTGGCTCGGTGCCCAGCTCGAGCTCGGGGCTCAGCGGAGCGCCGGTCAGTCGGGCCAGGGCCACGCTGAGGCGGTCGCGCTCGGCCTCGAAGTCGGCCACCACCTGCAGGCGCTCGGGACCCGACATGCGCCGGACCTTGGCCAGCTCGTCCTCGGTGTCGTCGAGCAGGTGTTCGAGCGCGGCCTGCCAACGCTGCGGAGCTGCCTCCAACTGGGCGCGCTCGTCAGGAGTGGCCTCGCCCGAGGCGTCGGCGGTGACCAATGCCTCGAAGTATTCGGAACGGTCCGGGCCCAGCGGCGTTGCCGGGCCTACCAGCTGCTGACTCACACTTCCTCCGCCGGATCATCGACCACGTCGGGACAATCCAGGTACCTGCACTCTACCCGCTCCCGACCCCGGTTCCGCACATCGGGGTCCGATGGCTCACCCAGGCGTGGTGGCCACCTACCTGGGTTCAGGTCGAGCAGAGGGCCTCGACGATGCGGGCCTGGAAGGCCTGGCTGGCGGCGTCGGTCCAGGTGCAGACGTGGGTACCGCCGTCCCTTCTCGCTGGGACGCATCGGAAGGTAGCGCCCGCAAGGTGGACCGTCCTAGGGTTCGGGGCCATGGCTGATGCCGGCGAGACGCAGGACCCCGCCGGCCTGGAGCGGTTGCGAACCACCCGACTGGGCCTGCAGGCGGTGGCCGAGCAGGTGCTGGCCCCGGCGCTCTATGCCGCCACCGGCCACATCGGCCTGCGCGCCACCATCGACGGCTTCGGCACCCCCTGGTTCGACGATGCCGGTGCGCGCCGGCGTGTCCGGATCGAGGGTCTGGACCTGGTGGTCGAGCGCGACGACGACCTGCACCGGACGCCGCTCACCAGCGTGGCCGTGGCCGCCGACCGGGTCGGTGTGAAACCGGGCGTCCCGGCCGGGTTGTACCCGCCGGCCACACCGCTGACTCCCGGGTCGCCCCTCGACCTCGACCCGGCCGCGGCCGGTCGCCTGGCCGGCTTCTACGCCGCGGTGGACCAGGCCCTGGTCGCGTTCGGGCACGAGCAGCCGGACGACCCGGGTCCCGCCCAGCTGTGGCCCGAGCACTTCGACCTGGCCCTCCCGGTAAACCAGGTCAACTACGGGGGCTCGCCGGGCGACGCGGACCATCCGGAGCCCTACCTGTACGTGGGACCGTGGTCGCCTCCGCCCGACGGTGAGTTCTGGAACGCGACCTTCGGTGCGGTCCACCTCGCCCCTGCCGACATCACCAGCGCTGACGCCCTGTCGTTCTTCCGAGAGGGGTTCAGTCGATTGGGAGGCGGCGCATGAGCTCCGCCTTCTCCTCCTCGAATGCCTCGAAGTCGATCAGCTTGGCGTCGAAGCGGCGGTGGAGATCCTCGACGCGGTGGAGCAGCTCGGCCGGCGAGAGCGCCTCATCGGGCGATTCCGGCATCGAGGTGATCTCGTCGGGCGTGGCCGCGTTCTCATCGACGTTGCCCTGGCGCTTCTCACGCTTGAGCGCGGCCCGCGCCTTCTTGGCCCGGTCGCGTTGCATCTTGTCGAAGCTGGTTCGATTCGTGGCGATGACGTTCTTCTCCCGATCGGCAGGCGGCGCTCCGGCTCTGGAGTAGCGGCGCCGCTCGGTCCGGGGTCTGTCGTCCCTGGACCGCTCTTGAGGTCTCGGTGCATCCTACCGACCGCCGGCGCGAACCCCCAGCCAGCCCTGGCGCAGCCCTGACACGGCGTCAGATTCGCTCGAGCTGATGCCCGTCGAACAGGGGCTGGATCTGGTTGTCGGCCACGTCGGCCGCCATCTCCGCGTCGGTCGGGGTGGGATGGTCGGCCATCTCGTCGGCGGTGGCCAGTGTGTGGGCCAGCAGATCGGCGTCGCTGGAGGTGTTCAGGAACAGGTCGGTCTGGGCCAATACCCATCGGATCGAACGAGCGGCCGCGGCTGGATCGGCCAGCGGCTCGTACCAGCTGTGGCTGGGGGTCCGGCCCTCCGGCCAACGACGCCGGGCCAGGGACTTGATGGTCTGCACCGCCACCCCGCGATCGCGAGCCAGGTCGCGCAGCGCCTCGACTTCGCCTCGGTAGGTGGGATCGCTCAGCAGCACCCAGTTGTAGGGCAACAACACCGAATCGAAGTCGAATCGCTCCAGGCTGCGGCGGTGCATGCCGGCGATGCGCAGGCCGTGACCGGTCACCCCGATGAACCGGGCCAGCCCCTCTTCCCGGGCCGCTCACCAGGGCCTGCACCGCCCCTCCGGGACCGTGGGCCGTCTCCCACTCGTCGGGCTCTACCAGGTTGTGCAGCTGGATCAGGTCGACGTGGTCGACCCCGAGGCGTTCGAGCGATCGCTCCAGGCTGGCACGGGCCCCGGCGCCCGTGCGCTGGTCGGTCTTGGTGGCCACGAAGAAGTCACCGCCGCGACCCGCCAGCCACGGGGCCAGCCGGAGCTCGGAATCGCCGTAGCTGGCCGCCGTGTCGAGGTGGTTGACGCCGAACCGGTCGAGCAGCTCCAACAGCAGATCGGCCCGCTCCTGGGACATGTGAGCCAGCGCGGCGGCGCCGAAGATCACCCGGCTGCTCTGGTGGCCGGTGCGCCCGAACGGGGCCCGGTCGATCATGCCGGCACTCCCACCGCGGCGAGGCCGTCGAGCCGATCGGCCAACTGGCGGATGAGCTCGGACACCTCACGGGGCCGCTCCTGGAGCAGCTGGTGGCCCGCACCGGGGATCACGTGCAGCTCGGCGTCACGCAGGTGCGCGGCGAGGCGCCGGGCCATGCGCGGCGGCGTGAGCCGATCGAGCGAGCCGACCAGCACCAGCGCCGGGCCGTCGAAGGCCTCCAGGCCGGCCTCGCCGTCGTAGTCGAGCAGGTCGGCCCACAACGGGATGTAGTGATCGAGCGGCACCTCACTGCCCATCCGTCGGGCCTGTTCGACGGCTGCGGCGGACGGACGCGACCCGAACGCCGCCCGGGTGGCGATCAGCGACCGGTTGTTGTCCCCCACCAGGCGGGGCATCCGCCCGCCGGCGGCAACCCGGGAGCCGGCTCGGCGGCGCACCACGCGCACCACCGGCAGCGATGAGCGGGGTACGAGACGCGAGACGGCCGTGTTCATGAACACCAGGCCTGCCACCCGGTCCGCCACCACCTCGGGATAGCGCGTACAGGTCTCGCCGATGATCATCCCGCCCATCGAATGCCCGGCCACGATGGCGTCGCGCAGGTCGAAGTGCTCGAGGAGGGTGACCACGATCACGGGCGGCGGCCACCCGGCCCACGCCGTCGTCGCCCACGACCGAGCGGCCGTGGCCCCGGACGTCGACGGCCAGCACCCGGAACCGATCGCTCAACAGGTGCAGCAGCGGGGCCCACACCTCGGCCTGCAGGGTCACGCCGTGCAGCAGGACCAGCGGACGACCCTGCCCGCGCTCGATCACGTGGATGGTGCCCCGGTCGTGGGTGGCCACATCATGATGGATCAGTCGGGAGGCAGGTCGTAGAGGGGGTCGAGGTCGTCATCGTGCACGGCTCGGATGCGCGACGCCACCGCCCGGTTGGCCAGCTGGCCGGCCAACACCGCGCCGCCCGCCATCGCCCCCACGGCCAACAGCTGCTTGGTGCGAGTCCGCATGCGCCCGATCCTACCGATGCCCTGAGATGATCACCGTGGGACCGGCGGTCGCACGACTAGGGTCGGCAGCCACCCGGGCCAGACGCGACTGGAGCGTGATCGGTGAGCGACGTATCGCAGGGCCCGGGCTGGTGGCAGGCCTCCGATGGCAAGTGGTACCCGCCCGAGTCGGTGCCGTGGGCGGCGCCCACGACGCCGCCCGAGCCGGCCCCGTTCGGTCAGCCCCCGACCGCCGCGGCCGCCCCGCCGCCGGGAAGTGAACCCACCCCGACCTCACCCGGTGAGACGACGCCCCCGTTCGGGCAGATCGCGCCGTTCAACCAGCCTCCGCCCTATGGCCAGGCGCCCGTCCCGCCTCCACCCAACCAGCCTCCGCCCTATGGCCAGGCACCCCCGTACGCCCAGCCTGCGTACGGAGCAGTCCCCTACGGACAACCAGGCTACGGGCAGGCTCCCTACGGGCAGGCGCCGTACGGCTACGGGCCCAACGGTGCCTATCCGGCGGCCGCCGAGACCAACACCATGGCCGTCGTCTCGCTGGTGCTGGGCATCCTGGGCTTCATCTGTTTCCTCGGGGCCATCTTCGGCGGTGTGGCCATCGTCCTGGGCGTCAGCGCCCGCCGCAAGATCCGCGAATCGGCCGGCGCCGAGAAGGGCGACGGCTTGGCCCTGGCCGGCATCATCCTGGGCGCCGTGTTCCTGGTGCTCCAGATCGGGCTCTTCGCCCTGGCGATCGTCGGCGGCTCCAACAACGGCAATGCGACCAACAACGGCCTGGTGCGACCCCCGGCGGCGGTCGTGGTGGCCGGCGCGCCGCGCTGAGGGAACCTCGCGCCGGGGCCGATCCAGGACCTCGGGGGGAGCCAGTAGGCTGGCGGGACCGAGTCCCGACCAGGAGGCGAGCCGTGGCCGGCGCCGCGCCCGATCAACGAACCGAAGAAGCGCCGCTGCGGGTGGTCGACCCTCAGCTGGCCCAGCTGATCGACGAGGAAGCCCGCCGCCAGCACGACACCCTGGGGCTCATCCCGTCGGAGAACTACGTGTCGCGCGCCGTGCTCGAGGCCACGGGCACGGTCCTGACCAACAAGTACTCCGAGGGCTACCCCGGCCGGCGCTACTACGAGGGCCAGCAGGTCATCGACCAGATCGAGCGGCTGGCCGTCGACCGGGCCCAGCGCCTGTTCGGCGTCGACCACGCCAACGTCCAGCCCTATTCGGGTTCGCCGGCCAACCTGGCCGTCTACAGCGCCTTCCTGGAGCCCGGCGACACGGTCATGGGCATGAACCTGTCCATGGGTGGCCACCTCACCCATGGCTGGAACGTGTCGGTGACGGGCAAGTGGTTCCGCAGCGTCCAATACGGAGTCCGGCGCGACACCGGTCGCGTCGATCTCGACCTGGTCCGCGAGCTGGCCCGGGCCGAGCGTCCCAAGCTCATGTTCTGCGGTGGCACCGCCATCCCCCGCACCATCGACTTCCCGGCCTTCGCCGAGATCGCCCACGAGGTGGGCGCGGTGCTGGTAGCCGACATCGCCCACATCGCCGGCCTGGTGGCCGGCGGGGCGCATCCGTCGCCGGTCGGCTACGCCGACGTGATCACCACCACCACCCACAAGACCCTGCGGGGTCCCCGCGGCGCCATGATCCTGTGCGACGAGGCCCATACGGCGGCCATCGACAAGGCCGTGTTCCCGGGTCTGCAGGGCGGCCCGCACAACCACACCACCGCAGCCATCGCCGTCTGCCTGCACGAGGCCGCCCAGCCGGTGTTCGCCAAGTACGCGGAGCAGGTGGTGGCCAACGCCCAGGCGCTGGCCGAGGCCCTGGTCGAGCGGGGCTTCGACCTGGTCAGCGGAGGCACCGACAACCACCTCATCCTCATCGACCTGACCAGCAAGGACGTGCTGGGCAAGGCGGCGGCCAAGGCCCTCGACCGGGCCGGGCTCACGACCAACTACAACGCCGTGCCCTACGACACCCGCAAGCCGTTCAATCCGTCAGGACTGCGCATGGGCACGCCGGCGGTCACCAGCCGCGGGATGGGACCCGCCGAGATGGTGCAGATCGCCGACTGGATGGACCGGACGCTGACCGCCCTGGCCGGCGAGGACGAATCCACCATCGAGGCGATCGCCGCCGAGGTGCGCGAGGTGGCCCACGCCTTCCCGGCGCCCGGCGTGCCGGTGGCCTGATCGTCCCACCACCGATGGCACAGTTCGACGGGTACGTCGACGACTACCGCGACGAGGTGCAGTCCTCGATCTCGCTCTCGGGCCAGGCGGTGGCGTTCTTCCACCCGCGCAAAGCCGACGTCCTGGTCGAGCTCACCGAGCGGCTGCTGGGCGCTCCCGACCGCCAACGGGTGCCGCATGTGGGTTGCGGGGTGGGGTCGATCGATCGGTTCCGGGCCGGGCGCTTCGGTCACCTGTGCGGGGTCGACACCGCACCCGACGCCCTGCGCCGCGGCCACGGTGAGAACCCTCAGACCGCCTACGCGGCTGTCGACGGCAGATGCCTGCCCTTCCCCGACGCCACCTTCGACATCGTCTTCGCCGTGCGCGTCCTGCACCACTCGGTGCCCAACCGCCGGGTCGACTTCGCCTTGGAGCTGGCCCGGGTGGTGCGCCCCGGCGGGCTGGTGATGGTGTTCGAGCACAACGCTGTGAATCCGCTCACCCGCCTGGCCGTGAGCCGCTGCGAGTTCGACGAGGGCGTGATGCTGCTCACCCGGGGCGCCTCGACCCGGGTGCTGATCGGCGCCGGTCTGGCCCCGATCGAGGCCCGCGATGTCACCTTCACGCCCTTCGACCACCCGGTGGCCCGCCGGTTGGACCGGGCCATCGGTCGCGTCCGCTGGGTGCTCAGCACTACGTGGTGGCCCGACGCTCCACCGATTGACCGCGCTCAGGTCGTCGGTCCATCTGGCGGCGCGGCCGCTCAGGTCGCGGGACAGGTGGCGGGATCGAGTCGGCCGTGCAACTGGAACAGACCCGGCGTGCCCAACACCGGGGAGGCCGCACGGTCACTGGCGGTCCACGCCTGGTCGGAGCCCTGCGGCCCGTCAGCCAGGTAGAGGTACTGGTAGCGCCCGGCGTTCACGATGCGCCGCCACGACCGGCAGTCGCGGATCGGGCGGTAGCTGCCGTCGCTCATCTCCGCCCCCAGGAACTGGACGTGGTTGGTCAGATCCCGACCGGTGAACGGGAACTGCATGATGGCGGCGGCGCCGTAGATCCCGATCCGTTGGTCGTGCAGGTCACGGGCCCACGTGTAGGTCAGGAAGGGATTGCGGTCCGTGGCGTAGCGGTTGCGCTGGTATGCGGGCGTGAGCACGAGCATGACCGCTACCACGGCGACGGCCGCGCCGACGGCGACCGCCCACAAGTGACGACGGAGACCGCCGAGGCGATCCTTCGCCAGCACCAGCGCCACCCCCACCACGGCCACCACCACGCCAATGGCCAGCCCGATCACGGCATCAGCACCTTGGATGGCGGGCACGAACGCCATGGACAGGACATGGATCGGCCAGACCGTCGGGTTCAGCTGCAAGCTGGCCAGCACCACCAGGTAGATCCCGAAGAGGGGGACGCGACAGGCCGACCAACGGATGGCGACCGCGGGGAGGGCCACCAGCCCGAGCACCAGGGCGGGGGCCAGGTACCGGACGTTGACACTGAAGTAGATGGGGGCCCGCGGGTATCCGAGGATCTGCGGGCTGAACACGTACCCGACCAGACTGACCAGGGCTACGAAGGCCAGCAGCCGATGGGCCCGGGTCGGTCCGACGACGAGCACGGCCACCATGCCCACCATCGCCAGCCCTCCGACGAGCCACCATCCCGAGCTCAACGAACTGTCGAGGCCAGGTACCAGGAAGCGCCGCCACATCGATCCGTCGAGCACGTAGTGCGACACCGAGCTGACGAAGGCCTGCTCGTCACTGAGGTTGCGCAGCGTCAAGGGACCGACCTTGACGCCCAGCGAGGGCAGGGGGTTGCCCACGGCGATGAGGTTGCGCACGTACCAGAAGCTGCCGGTCACCACCAGGCCGAGCGCCCACATCCCGGCACGTGCCCAGCGGCGGGCCCGGGGGCCGGCCACCACCACCCCGAGGGTCAGGGCACCGACCGGAACGAGCATGGTGAACTTCGTTCCGAGCGCCCATCCGGCCGCCAGCGCCGCGACGCCATACGCAGCCAGGGTGGGCTCCTCGCTCCGGTGTGCCTCCACCAGGATGGCGAAACAGGCCAGGAGCATGGCGATGGACGCCACATCGGTGTACGCGCCCCCAGGCTGCGTGCCCACCAGGCCGGGGGTGGCGAACACCACCGCCACGCCGGTCAGCGTCACGGGGGCGAGGCGGTAGCGGCGCCCGATGCACCAGCCGGCCACCAACGCCAGCACCAGCCACACTACGTCGACGATCGGCGAGAGCAGGTCGCCACCGGTGGTCAGGATCCCCCACCCGTGCACCAGCTCTGCATTGGCCGGATAGAAGGCGGTGATGGCGTCCGAGTCGAAGTACTGGACGTGGCCGACCGAACCGGTCTGGATCCACCGGGTCGCCATCGGCAGGTGGTACCAGAGCGTGTCGATGGTCGACATGCCGAAGTGGTATGCATCGACCACCCGGGGCGCCCAGTCAGCGATGAGCACGCCGACGACCAGCGCCGTGAGCACCGCTCCCCACCGTCCCATCTGGGAGCCGAGGACGGAATCGACGTCCTTCGGGTGAGCATCTGAGAGAGCCGGGATCCATTCAGCTCGAGCAGAGCCAGGTCGAGACCGGCGGGCCCACCACCACTCGCCGGCGCTGGCAGCCACGAGCCCGAGCTCGAGGGGGACTACCTGGTAGAGACCGACCACGCCCAGGAGCTCGGTCACCACGACGAAGGTGGACGCGGCCAGCACCACCTCGACCAGCCGGGCCGGGACCCCGCGCCAACCGAGCAGCCGACCGCGGAGCGCCCACGCACCACCGGCCAACGGCACCAGAGCCACGACCATCAGACCCGCGCCCAGCAGCACCCGCAGGACGGTCACCGTTCCGTTCCCACCTCGGCGGTCATGAGCCCGTCGACGCCGCTGCGTTGGCGGCTCGTCCGGGGCGCGGGGTGGCCAGCTAGAACCACCTCCTGCCGCCGTTCAGCCGCGAGCAGCGATGGATGCGCGACGTCGATCAGCGACATCACGGTGGATCGCGACCAGTCCCGCGTCAGCCTCGTGTTCGGCGACGGGCACCGGTGCCAGCTCGGGTTCGAGGAGATGCGTGTCAACTGCCCGTGTGCCGCCTGCCGCGGGCTCGCGAGCAGGGCCAGGCGCCATGGCCACCTTCGGGTCCGCCCGCCCAGCTCACGGTGACCGATGCCCGGCTGGTCGGCGCCTGGGGGCTGGGGCTGACCTGGAGCGACGGGCACGCCACGGGGATCTACCCCTGGGAGTCGCTACGCCGATGGTGCGATGACGGTGAGCCGACCTTTCGGGCCGACTCCGGTCGGGGGTCCTGAGCGCCAGGCGGCTTCGTCGTCCCGATCCGGCTCGGCTCGACGACGGGTGCGCCATGACGAAGGCGGTGCTGGGGGGACTGACCTCGATGGACACGCCAGCTGGCCGGGCGCGGCCACCCGCCGGCGTGCGGTGAGGAAGGAATCTGGTCCTCGCGGGGCAGTCCGGCCCGCAGGGGCTCGCCCATCCGGCCCACCGCCGCACCCAGGCGAGATCGGCGGGCCGCTCCTCGTCGGTGCGAGGTTCCAGTGCGATCTCGATGGCCAGCCGGCTGGCCGGGGCGGAGGCTTCCCGCAGGGCGGCCACCAGCCTGGCCAACACCTCGACGCCGAGGTAGGCGGCCACCCCCTCACAGGTAACAGGGTTGCCCGGTGGCCATCGTGACCCACGCCGGCCAGCGCCGCGCCCACGTCGTCCACGGCGAAGTCGGCCGCCGCGAAGCCGATGTCGTCGACGATCGGTTCCAGCTCCGCCAGGTCCAGACCGGCCAGCCGGGCCCGCTTGTCGAGCTGGGTGGCCGGGTGGTCCAGCTCGAACCACCGTACGCCGGGCTTGGCGTAGCGCAAGCTCCGACCGTCATAGCCCGCGCCCACCGCCACCACCTGGGTGGTGCCACCGTCGAGGGCCGACACCACCACCTGGTCGAACCAGGTGGTGCGGGCCTGGAAGTAGGCGGCCATCGGGCTGGGACCGAGTTCGAGGTCCCCAGCCACCGAGACTGGAGCCGGTCGTCGGCCTCCGGGAACCCGAACGCCGCCGTCACGCGGTTCAGGGCCAGTCGGTGATGGGCCACCCGGCGGGCGGTCATGGAGACGTGGTCGGCCTCCATCAGGATCGTGGGCGGAGGGTGTCGGCGGCGTCCGTGGATCCGATGCTAGAGGCTCGCCCTCGGCAGGTCACCCGCGGGTCAGGCGACGGGTACGACCTCGGCCCGCCCCGCCGCCTCCGGCTCCGTCGCCTGAGGCGGGTCGATGTTGATGTGGGGCAAGATCCGGTCGAGCCAGTGCGGGCACCACCAGTTGAGCTTGCCCGCCAGCTCCATGGTGGCCGGCACCAGAACCATGCGCACCAGGGTGGCGTCGATGAACACGGCGGCGGCCATCCCCAACCCGATCATCTTGACGGTGGGCGACGGGTTGGTCACGAAGGCCAGGAAGACCGAGATCATGATCAGGGCGGCGGCGGTGATGACCCGCGCCGTGGCTGCCAGCCCGTTCACCACCGACGTGTGGCTGTCACCGGTGCGGTCGTAGTCCTCCCGGATCCGGCTGAGCAGGAACACCTCGTAGTCCATGGACAGCCCGAACAGGATGGCGAACATCATCACCGGGACGAAGGCCACGATGGGCACCGTCTCCTGAAGCCCGATGAAGCCCTTGCCCCACCCCCACTGGAAGATGGCCACGATGACGCCGTAGGCGGCACCGATCGACAGGACGTTCATCACTGCGGCCTTGAACGACACGAACAAGGAGCGGAAGACCACCGTCAACAGGATGAAGGCGGCCAGGATCACCCCGCCGATGAACGGGAACAGCCGAGCTCGGATGAGGTCGGTGAGATCGATGGAGGTGGCTGTCGACCCGCCCACCAGCACCTGGTGGGCCGCGATGGTGCCCGACGCCGTGGTTCGTGGGATCACGTCGTCGCGCAGCGTGCGGACCAGGGTGGTGGTGGCGGGATCGGTGGGAGAGGTGGTGGGCGTGACCTGGGCGATGGCCACGTTGCCGGCCGGCGCGACCACCGGCGGGCTGACCGCCTTCACCCCGGGCGTCCGCCCGACCGCGGCGGCCAGGCGATCGAGGTCGGTCTGTACGGCTGGATCGGTCTGGGGTGATCGGGGCAGGCTGACCACCAGCAGCAGGGGTCCGTTGGCGCCGGGCCCGAATCCCCGGTCGATGAGCTCGTAGGCCTGGTGCTGGGTGGTCGACGACGGTGCGCTGCTGTCGGACGGGAAGCCGAGGCGGATCCCGAACAGGGGCGAAGCCAGGACCAGGAGCACGGCCAGGCTGACCAGGCAGTACACGATCGGGCGGCGAGCCATCCGAGCGGCCCACCGGGCCGAGAGGGTCTCGCCCGACTGCGCCTCACGACGGGTGTGGGGCAGGGACCAGGCGAAGATGCGGGAGCCGAGCGCCCCCAGGATCGCCGGCAGCAGGGTCAGGGCGGCCACCACCGTGACCATCACGAACAAGGCGGCGCTGAAGCCCAGCGTGGTGACATAGGGGATCCGGACCAGCGCCAGGCCGCACAGGGCCAGGCACACGGTGATGGCAGCGAAGAGCACGGCCGACCCGGCGGTGGCCAGGGCCACGCCCGCGGCCCGCTCGGGCGTCATGCCGTTCGACAGGTTCTGCCGATGCCGGCTGACGATGAACAGCGAGTAGTCGATGCCCACCCCCAGGCCGATCATCGTCCCCAGGATGGGAGCGACGGTCCCGATGGTCAGGTGCACTTCCAGGATCTGCAGGATGAGGCTCGAACACGTCAGGGCGAACAGGGCCAGCGAGATGGGCACGAGCATGGACACCGCGGAGCCCAGAGCCACCAGCAGGATGATCACGGCGATGGCCAGACCGATCTTGTCGGCGTTCTGGGAGATGGTGCTGGTGGGCGGGCTCAGCACGTCGATCACCGCGCCCCCCATGCGCACCTGGAGACCGGCGGCGGTGGCCGGGACCACCGCGGCCCGGAGCTGGTCGAGCGTGTCGTGGGGCAGGCGGTTGGTGTCGGTGCGGAACACGACGGTGGCGAAGCCGATCGAGTGGTCCGGCGCCAGCGAGCTGGCGAACAACGGGCTCGTGGGGTTGGTCACGGTGGCCACACCGTCGACTCGCTGCAGCTTGGCCACACTCTGGGCGATGGCGGCCGACGCGGCCGGGGTGGTCAGCGAGCCCGAGGGCGCGCGTGGAACACCACCTGGGCGGTGGCGTCGTTGGCCGTGGGGAAATCGTGGCTCAGCACGTCCACGGCGCGCTGGGACTGCGTGCCCGGGATGGTGAACACGTCTTTGGTGTGACCCCCCGAACCGCCGGCCACCACGCCCAGGATGACCAGCGCGACCACCCAGGCCCCGATCACCCACCAGTGGTGGCGCGCCGCGGCAGAACCCAGACGTTGGAGCATCCCTGCTCTATCGACTCGCGTCCGACGCGGTTCAAGGAAGCCCTCGACCAAGAGGTCCGACCGCCTATGCTGCGAGAAGCAGGAGAAGCGCGGGGGCCGAAGGGAGCCGGGTGAGTCGCAGCCGGGGACGTCCGACCACCAACCAGGCCGCCCCTCATGGTCCCGACGACGTGCGCGAAGCGCTGCTGCGGACCGCCACCGCCTTGTTCGCCGACCGCGGCGTGGGCCGCGTCTCAGTGCGGGAGGTGGCCGGCGCCGCCGGGGTCAACGTCGGGTTGGTACACCGCTACGTGGGCACCAAGGACGAGCTCGTACGCGCCACCGTGCGTTGGGCCAGCACCCATGCCACGGGCCTGGGTGACCCCTCGCTGTCCCTCGGGGCCTACGAGCGCATCCTGGCCCACCTCAGCTTGGAGGGCTACGACGTGGCCGCCCTCGACCTGGACTTCCCGCTCACCCGTCAGCTGGTCGACCGCCTGGTCGACGCCGGCGTCGACGACCACGAGGCTCGCCTGCGAGCGGTGTGCAGCCTCATCCTGGCGGCCTGGCCGCTGCTTCGCCCGTTGGTGAGTCTGGCCACCCAGCTCGATGCCGACGATCGCCAGGCGGTGGACGACGTGGTGGCCCAGACCCGCGCCTGGATCGGGAACCCGACGTGAGCGGCGCCACCGACGCCAAGGCCGTGCGGGGTCGTCCCCCGAAGCTGGCCGGAGCCCCACATGGCCGGGCCCAGGTGATCCGCGCGGTGATCGACGCCGCCACCGAGCTGTTCGCCAGCCAGGGCATCGGCGCGGTCAGCATCCGCCAGATCGCACGCCGTGCCGAGGTGAACCCCGCGCTCGGTGGCGCGCTACGTGGGCGACAAGAACGCGGTGGTCGACGCCGTGCTCGACGGACTGTTGGCGCAGATCACCCCCCAGCTCGACCAGTTCATGACCGATGCAGGATCGGACTTCCCGCCGCTGCCCCCTGGGGCCATGGACCTGTACTTCCGGATCGCCACGCACCTGGTGGTAGAGGGCGGCGACCTGCGCGGCCACCGCGCCGAATTCCCCTTGATCCGGCGGGTGGTGGCCGTCCTGGTCAGTCGTGATGGCTTGAGCGAGGTCGAAGCTCGCCGACGCGGCGCCCAGATCTTCACCCTGGAACTGGCCTCGCGCCTGTTCGGTCCGTCGCTGCTGCACGCAGCCGGGCTCGGCCCCGACGACGCCGGCGACCTGTTGGAGCTGGTCCATCAGCTCAGCGCCCACATCGCCACCGGCACCATCGGTGACGAGCCCTTCACCTGGTCGGGCCCGATGGCATCGCCGTAGCTGTGCCTCCGACGTCGTGCTGCACCTGTTGGCGCCCGGGCAGAACTGGGTCCGGTTCGGTCCCAGTGTCACGGCCCGCTCGAGCGATTCCGGCCCTAGCGGATCGCTTCGTCGCCGGTCAGGGTGGTGCGGTGCATGTCGCGCGACGAGCTGGGGTCGTACGGCAGCGCCCGGTGCAGCACCCCACGGTTGTCCCAGATGACCAGGTCCCCCACCCGCCACGCGTGGCGATACACCCGCTCGGGGGTGGTGGCCCGAGCCAGGACGTCGTCGAGCAGGGCCTGGCCCGCCTCGGCCTCCATGCCCACCACGTGGTCGGCGGTGGGGCCCAGCACGACCGATCGCCGGCCGCTGCGGTGCTGCCAGATCAGCGGCTGCTCCTTGGCCGGCCGGGCCCGCCACATGGCCAGCTCCTCGGGGGTGGGATGAGGGTTCAGCCGACGCTGGGTGGCCTCGATGCTGTGCACCACCCGGATCGAGGCGAAACGTTCCTTCTCGTCGTCGGTGAGCTCCTCGTAAGCGGAGTAGGTGCTGGCGAATTCGGTCTCGCCGCCGGCGTCGGCCACACCGTGGGCGCTGAGCACCGTGGCCATGATCGGGATGTCGTCGGTGAGCCCGTCGATGTGCCAGTCGAACGTGCCTCGCAGATAGGCCGCAATCGGGTTCCTGGCCGGATCGAGGGTGACCAGGAAGATCTCGGGGTGCTCGCCCGTGCCCAGCACCTCGACTCGACCCAGCCGCTGGCTGAACGCCACCTGGGCCGCGTCGTCGATGTGCAGGTCGCGCAGGACGAGCACGCCGTTCTCCTCGAGGGCGGCGAGTGTCCAGGCGGGCAACTCGTCGTCGTGGAGCATCCGGTCGACGTCGACCCCCAGGACCTGGGCACCCACCGTCGGGGTCAGCTTCTCGGTGGCGATCGTGGCGGTCATCTCGCTCTCCCTCCGCCGCGGCGGCATCTGGGCCTCACGTGTCGCGCAGCTCGCGGCTTGAGCACCTTGCCCGACGGGTTGCGCGGCAGGGTGTCGAGGAACTGGATCTGCTTGGGCACCTTGAACTTGGCCAGATGGGCGCGGCAGTGCTCGACCAGCTCATGCGACGTCACGGTGGCATCGGGACGCAGGACGACGAACGCCACCGGGACTTCGCCCCAGCGATCGTCGGGACGACCCACCACGGCTACCTCCAGCACCGCGGCGTGCTCGTAGAGCACACGTTCGACTTCGGAGCCGGCGATGTTCTCGCCACCCGACACGATCATGTCCTTGAGTCGGTCCACGATGAACAGGTAGCCGTCTTCGTCGCGCACGCCGATGTCGCCGGTGTGGAACCAGCCGCCGGCGAAGGCGGCGGCGGTGGACTCGGGATCGCGCCAGTACCCTTTGAAGACCTTGGGGCCACGCATGACGATCTCGCCGCGCTCGCCGGGCGACACCGACGCACCCTGGTCGTCCCAGATGTCGAGCTCGAGGTACAGACAGGGGCGCCCGACGCTGCCCAGCTTGGTCACCAGGCTGTCGCGATCGAGGAAGGTATCGCCCGACACGGTCTCGGTGAGGCCGTAGGCGTCGGCGAACCAGGCCGACGGGAAGGTGCGCTGGATCCGTTCGATCAACGGGATGGGCATCTTCTCTCCGCCGTTGATGATCACCCGCACCGACGAAAGGTCGCGCTGGTCGAGGTCGGGGAGGGCCATGATGGCGTTGACCATCGCCGGCGCCAGCCAGACCACGGTCACCCGCGAGCGCTCGAGCTCGTCGGCCACCGCCGCCGCGTCGAACATCGGATGGATGATCGTCGACGCCCCGGCCGCGATCAGAGAGGTGGTGGTGAGGTCGAGCGCACCCACGTGGTAGAGGGGCCCGCAGGCGAGACCCAGATCGGCGCGGGTGAAGCCGAACTCGATGATGTGGGCCAGGTTCTTCCAGGCCAGGTTGGCGTGGGTGAGCATGACGCCCTTGGGGCGCCCGGTGGTGCCCGAGGTGTACATCAGCCGGTGGACGTCATCGCCAGCCACCGCCACGTGCGCGGAGCCGGCCGTCGCCCGGCGCAGGTCGGCGAGCCGGGTCCAGCCCGGCGTAGCGACCTGGGTGATGCAGGCCCGCAGCCGCGTCGCCTCCGTGCCCGTCGTGGCCTGGTCGGCCAGATCCACCAGCGACTCGTCGCAGATCAGGGCGCGGGCCTCGGAGTGGTCGAGGATGTAGCGCACCTCGGGCGCGGCCAGCCGCCAGTTGATGGGCATGGCGATCGCCCCGAGGAAGTTGGCGGCGAAGAGCGTCTCGAGGAACTCCGGGCAGTTGTACGAGAGCAGGCCCACGACATCGCCGGGGCCCACGCCGCTCGCCCCCAGCCCCTCGGCCAGCGCGGCCACCCGCTCGGCCATCTCGCCGTAGGTGAGGGTCTCGCCCTGGAACACCGTCATGGCCGCGTCGGGCGTGCGGGCCGCGTGGTGGGCGAGCACGGCGAACCAGTTCATGTCCGCCTGCATCGGAGTCCCCCTTTTGGCGCGGTCGAATTTCTGTACCGACCAGTCAGTCTACGACATCCGGACATGGCGAGGGCCAGCCCCGCTAGGTTCGCGGACATGCCAGCGACGGACGCGAGCAACGATTCTCGACGGAGCCCGAAGTGGCAGGCGCGCCGAGAGGTCATCATCGACACGTCCGCTCCCCTGTTCGCTCGACGGGGCTACCACGCCACTGGCATCACCGAGCTGTGCGAGGCCAACGACCTGGGCAAGGGTGCGCTGTACCACTACATCGGCTCCAAGGAGGAGCTGCTGGCCGCCATCCACGATCGGGTGATGGACGAGGTGATGGCCGGCGCCGATCGGGTGGGCAAGGCCGGGGGCTCTCCGTCGGACCAGCTGGCTGCATTGGGCGAGGAGCTGCTGGACGTGATCCACCGGTACCCGGATCACGTGTGGGTGTTCCTGCACGAGTTCCCGGCGCTCACCGGCGAGCGTGCCCAGCAGTTCCGGGAGCGGCGAGGGGGATACGAACAGCGGGTCGAGGCGGTGCTCCGGGCCGGTGTCGAGTCGGGCGAGTTCCGCGGAATCGACCCCTGGCTCACCACCCGGGCCTGGCTGGGCATGCACAACTACACCTACCTGTGGTTGAAGGCGGGGGGCCGACTGTCGGCGCGTGACGTGGCCCACCCCTTTGCCGAGATCTTCATGCGCGGCATCGAGCACCCGGCCGCCGCCACCCCCGATCAGGGCGCGGAGTAGCCGCCGTCGACCACAAGGGCCGAGCCCGTGGTCCAGCGCGAATCGTCGCTGGCCAGGTACGAGTAGGCGCCGACCAGGTCGGCGGCCGCGCCCAGCCCGAGGGGGTGACGCGCCGCGATGGGGTCGAGCGCCTCGGGCGGCAGCCCGTCGTGGATGGCCGAGCGGAACGTCCCCGGGCACACGCAGTTCACCCGGATGCCGTCGCGGGCGTACTCCACCGCCGCCACCTTGGCCAGATGGATGACCGCCGCCTTGGTGGCGCAGTAGGGCGCGGCGTGCGACCAGGCGGTGAGCCCCGAGACCGACGCGGTGATGATGATCGAACCTGATCGACGGGGACGCATCACGCCCACTGCAGACTTGATGGCGTTGACCGCACCCAGCAAGTTGATGCGAAAGGCCCGCTCCCAGTCCTCGGTGGCCAGGTTGTGGATGCGACCGTTGGGCGACAGCACCCCCGCGTTGCTCACCACCACGTCGAGTCGGTCGAAACGCTCGACCGTCCGTCCGATCACCGAGTCGACCTGGTCGAAGTCGCTCACGTCGGCCAGCGCCGTCTCGACCGAGCCGCTCGGCTCGCCCAGGCCGGCGACCGTGGCCTCGACTGCCGTCTGACTGACGTCGCTGAGCATGAGATCAGTGCGCGGTTCACCCGCCAACCGACGCGAGATGGCCGCGCCCAGCGCGCCGCCGGCGCCCAGGATGGCGACCACCCGCCGTGGCTCGGCCTCGTCAGTCATACCAGCAGGTACCCGCCGTCGACGCTGAGGACGATGCCGGTGACGAAGGCGGCGGCCTCGGAGGCCAAGAACTGGTAGGCGCCGGCCAGGTCGGTGGGGGCGCCCCAGCGACCCTGCGCCGAGTGGTCGGTGATGGTGGCGGCCAGTTCGGGCCTGCGCTTCCACCCCTCGGCCAACGGCGAGTCGAACCACCCCGGGGCCACCACGTTCACGGTGATGCCGGCCGGGGCCAGATCCAGGGCCAGTCCCTTGGCCAGACCCACCAGCCCGGCCTTGGAGGCGCTGTAGGCGCTGAGTCCGCGGCGCGGCCGCTCCCCCAGAACCGAGCCCGTGAAGATCAGCCGACCGCCTTCGCCCATGACCCGCGCCGCGGCCCGGGCTCCGAGGAACGCGCCGGTGAGGTTCACCTCCAGCACCTGCCGCCACACCGCGGCGTCGATCTGGCGGGGACCGGCCACGATGGGCGAGATGCCGGCGTTGCAGATCCACACGTCGAGTCCGCCCCACTCGGTGACCATGGCATCGGCCACGGCCTCGTTGAAGTCCTCGTCGGTCACGTCACCGCTGAGCACCAGCGAGGACCCGGGCAGCGCCTCGGCCACCGCCTTGAGGTCCTTCTCGGTGCGCGCCACCAGCGCCACGCGGGCCCCGGCATCGGAGAAGGCGTGGGCCAGCAGGCTGCCCAGGCCGCGACCTGCGCCGGTGATGACCACCCGCTTGCCCGCGACCGCGCCCGGCCCGGGGAACGACTCGGGAATCTGGATCTGATCGGTCATCGTACGCCCCTGCTTGTACCGACCAGTACAATACATCCTCCGTGACCCTCAGCCGAACCTCATCGCCCGCCTTCACCGATCCGGACCTGGTCGAGATGCATCGTCGGATGCTGCTGATCCGGGGATTCGAGCAACGGGTGGCCACGCTCTACCGCGGCAGCGAGATCCCCGGTTTCGTGCATCTCTCGATCGGCCAGGAAGCCACGGCCGTGGGCGCCTGCTGGCCGCTGCACTCCGACGACGTCATCACCTCCACCCACCGCGGCCACGGCCACTGCCTGGCCAAGGGCCTGGACCCGCTGGGGATGTTCGCCGAGCTCATGGGACGCGACCGTGGCACCAACCGGGGCCGCGGGGGCTCGATGCACATCGCCGACCCCGACCTGGGCATCTTCGGGGCCAACGGCATCGTGGCCGCCGGGCTGCCGATCGCCGCCGGCGCCGCCACCGCCGCCCAGCTCCGGGCGGACGGCCGGGTGGCCGTGGCCTTCTTCGGTGACGGCGCTCCGGCCCAGGGCGCCTTCCACGAAGCGCTGAACCTGGCCGCAGTGTGGCAGCTGCCGGTCGTCTTCTTCTGCGAGAACAACGGCTACGCCGAGTTCTCGCCGGTGGCCACCCAGCACGCGGCCACCCTCGGCCAGCGCGCTGGCGGCTACGGCGTCGAGTTCGCCGAGGTGGAGGGCAACGACGTGGTGGCCACCGCCTCGTTGATGGACGACGTGGTCGCGGCGGTGCGCGACGGGCACGGCCCGATGGTGGTGGAGGCCACCACCTACCGCTGGCACGGCCACTACGAGGGCGACCCCGAGCGCTACCGATCGGCCGAGGAGTTGGCCGAATGGAAGCAGCGGGACCCGCTGGTGGTGCACGCGGCGCGCCTGGCCCGGGCCGGCGTCGCCGACGACGTGATCGCCGAGATGGAGAGCTCGGTGACCGCCGAGCTCGACGAGGCGGTGGTGGCCGCCCGGGCCTTCGAGAGCCCCGCACCCGAGTCGCTCCACCAGTTCGTGGTGCGGCCCAGGCCGTCGCCACCAGAACCGCCAGCACCGGAACCTGACGCCCCCGTCTTCCGCACCATGGACGCCATCCACGACGCCCTCGAAGCCGAGCTGGCCGGCGACGACCGGGTGTTCGTGGCCGGCATCGACGTGGGCGCGGGAGAGAACGTGTTCGGGCTCATGCGGGGCCTGCACGACCGCTTCGGCGACCGCGTGCGCGACACCCCGATCTCCGAGACCGCCATCATGGGCGTCGGGGTGGGCGCGGCCATGGCCGGGATGCATCCGGTGGTCGAGCTCATGTACCTCGACTTCGTGGGTGTGTGCCTGGATCAGCTGCTCAACCAGGCGGCCAAGCTGCCGTTCATGACCGGCGGCGCCGCGCAGATGGCGCTCACGGTGCGGACCCAGTTCGGCGCCGGCCGCTCCTCGGGCAGTCAGCACTCGCAGAGCCTCGAGGCCCTGCTGGCCCACATCCCTGGCTTGAGCGTGGTCATGCCCTCGACGCCGGCCGACACCTATGGCCTCCTGCGGGCGGCCATCCAGGATCCCAACCCGGTCATCTTCATCGAGAACCGCCTGCTCTACGGCATGAAAGGGCCGCGCCCGCCCGCCGACCACGTCGTGCCCATCGGCGTGTCCAAGGTGGTGCGGCCCGGCACCGACGTGACCGTCGTGTCGGTCTCGAGGATGGTCCACGAGGCGGTGGCGGCCGCGCAGGAGGTGGCCGGCGACGGCATCTCCGTGGAGGTCATCGATCTGCGCACCGTGGCCCCGCTCGACGTCGGCCCCATCCTCGAATCGGTGCGCAGGACGAGCCGCCTGCTGATCGCCCACGAAGCCGTCGTGCCCTTCGGGATCGGCGCCGAGATCGCCGCGGTGGTGGCCCGCGAGGCCTTCTGGGATCTGGATGCACCCATCGAGCGCGTCGGCGCCGCCGCCACCCCACCCCCGTATGCGCCCGAGCTCGAACGCGCCTGGCTCCCCGACCACGACGACATCGCCCGAGCCATCCGACGCCTGGCCGCCGTCTAGCTCAGAACGGGCGCACTCGCCCGGTGCTCCGGGCCGGTCGGTCAGGCGCCAGGTTCAACAGCCGAGGGCCCTGGCGATGACCAGGTGCTGGATCTCGTTGGTGCCCTCACCGATCTCGAGCACCTTGGAGTCGCAGTAGAAGCGGGCCACCGGCGTCTCGAGCATGTAGCCGATGCCCCCGTGGATCTGCACGGCCTCCGAGGCCGCCCATACGGCCAGGCGGCTGGCCTTGAGCTTGGCCATGGCTGCCTCCTTCATGAAGGGCTGGCCGGCGTCGCGGAACGAGGCAGCCCGGTAGGTGAGCCAGCGGGCCGCCTCGAGCTCGGTGGCGATGTCGGCCAGCTTGAACTGCACGGCCTGGAACTTGGAGATGGGTTGGCCGAACTGCTCGCGCTGGCCGGCGTAGTCCAGGGCCAGGTCGAGTACGGCCTGGGTCAGGCTGAGCGACAGGGCCGCGATGGAGATCCGCCCCACCTCGAGGGTGCCCAGGAACTGCCCCAGCCCCATCTCCGGATCGCCCACCAGGTGGTCGTCGGGCACCCACACGTCGTCGAAGTACAGCTCACGTGTGTCGAGGCCCCGCCAGCCGATCCCGCGCATCTTGGGCCCCATGGTGAAGCCCGGGGTGTCGCGCTCCACCACCAGGCTGGCGTAGCGGGCCGAGCCTCCCGCCCCCCGCCGCTCGGGCGAGTCTCCCCCGGACGCTTCGGTTCGGGCCAGCAACGTCACCCCGAATGACAGGTCGGTCCCGGCATTGGAGATGAACGTCTTGGTCCCGTTGATCACCCAGCCCGCGTCGCGCCGCTGCGCACGGGTACGGATGCCGCGGGCATCAGAGCCGGCGTTCGGCTCGGTGAGCCCGAAAGCGCCCAGGGCACGTCCCTCGGCCAGAGGCCGCAGCCACCGGTCGCGCTGGGCATCGGTTCCGAACAGGTACAGGGGCAGCGAGCCGATGGTGACGTGCGCCTGCCAGGCTGCGGCCACCGACTGGTCGGCGAGTCCGATCTGCTCCATGGCGGCCACGAACCCCACGGTGGACATGCCGATCCCGCCCCACTCCTGCGGGATGAGCATGCCGAGCAGACCCAGCTCGCCCATCTCGCGCAGCAGATCCGTCGGACACCGGGCCTCCTCCCAGGCCAGTGGGGCGCGTGGGGCGATCTCGTTCTGGGCGAAGTCACGGCACAGCGCGACCAGGTCACGTTCGGGTTCGCTCAGCGAGAAGTCCATGCACCGGATCATATTGGACCGCCCGGTACAACGAGCCCTCGCCGACGCATCCCCGCCAAATTGGGCATCTTTGCGCCCGGTTTCCGGCCGCGAAGATGCCCAATTTCAGAGCGGTGGGGTCTCCGGCGGGGGCAGGTGGGCCAGGAAGGCGGCCGACCAGTCCATCAGGTCGGTGGGGACGCGGTATCCGGTCTCGTCGTTGATGGCCGCCCAGTGCTCGGCCACGTCGTCCACCGTGAGCCCGGGCGAAGGGTGGACGTAGCCCGGAGTCGAGGCGATGAAGATCCGCGCGAGGCGACCGGCGCCGGCCGCGTAGATCTCCCCGCTGACCGGGCAGTCCTCGTGAGCCAGGAAGGCGACCATCGGCGCCACCAGGTCGGGTGACATCGGCCCGGCCGGGTCGTCACCCTCGCGCTGGTCCGCCTCGGACGGCCGGCCGGCCATCCGGGTCATGGCGGCCGGGGCGATCAGGTTGACCTTGATCCCATGACGGGCACCGGCCATGCTCAGGCTGCGCGCCAGGCCGACGACGCCACCTTTGGCCGTGGCGTAGGCGGTGTTGTTGGCCAGACCGAACAGCCCGGCGGACGTGGTCATGACGATGCGGCCGTAATCCTGGTCGACCATGTGGGGCCAGGCGGCGCGGGTGGTGTTGAACGAGCCCGACACGTGCACCGCCAGGTGGCTGGCCCAACTGATCGCCATCGAGCTCGGGGAACTTCGCCCAGCGCATGATGCCGGCGTTGTTGATCAGGACGTCGAGGCGTCCGAACTGGTCGACCGCGGCCCCGATGAGCGCCGCGGCCCCGTCGACGGTGGAGACGTCGCTGACATCGGCGATGGCCTGGCCGCCGGCCTCGACGATCTCGGCGACCACCTGTGCCGCCGGTTGAGCGTCGGCGCCGACGCCGGCCATCGAGCCACCCAGGTCGTTGACCACCACCTGGGCGCCGAGCCGGCCGAGCAATCGGGCATGCGCCCGGCCGATGCCGCGTCCCGCGCCGGTCACGACCGCCACGCGGCCGTCGAAGCGATGCTCGGCCACCTAGGTGCGGGTGCTGGCGGCGGCTGCCGTGGGCGCCAAGCCGAGGAGGTCGCCGAGCGTGCCGCCCACCATGGCCTTGCGCTCGTCGGCGGGAACCCCCGCCATCAGGGAGGTCAACAGCTGCTGGCTGCCGCGGAACGTGCCCTCGGCATGCGGGTAGTCGTTGCCCCACATGATGGTGGACAGCCCGGTGATGTGGCGGCAGGCGACGGCCACCGGGTCGTCCTGGAACGAGACATGGAACTGGCGGGCCACGTACTCGCTGGGCATCAGCGGGTACGGCCACTTCTCGTTGAGGCGGAACAGCTGGGCCATGCCCGGCTGGTCGTCGTCGGGTCGGGCGTCGTCCCACACCCCGATCCACCAGTCGGCGTCCTGGCCGATCCCGGTGATCCAGCACTTGTCCATCGACCCGACCAACGACGACAGCCAGTAGGCGTTGAACTCGATCAGCGAGAAGTGCAGGTCCGGGAAGCGCTCGGGCACGCCGCCGCCGATCAACTGGCAGATGAGTGTCTGGGGAACGATCGGCTGCATGACCGCCTGGGTGACCATGCGCTTGGCCGCCATCTTCTCGGTCATCGGTTGGTTCACCTGCTGGGCGTTCTCCAACATGACCTTGAGGGTGAGGGCCTCGGGATCGGCGACCTTGATGCCACCGGTCTGGGTGTGGACGAACACGCTCATCCCGCTGGCCTGGATGGCAGCCCACACCGGGTCGTAGTCGGCCAGGTAGTAGGGCCGGGGTGCGGTGGCGGGCAGCAGGACGGCCTTGAAGCCTCCGGCGGCCACCCGCTCGATCTCGGTGACGGCATCACCGATGTCGGTGAGCGGGACGGGCGCGGTGGGGGCCAAGCGGTCGAAGTACGGCGTGAACCGCTCCATCGACGTAGTCGTTGTAGACGCGGGCGTGGGCGATCGACATCTCGTGGTGGTCGGTGAACAGCCCGAACTGCGAGAGGTTCGGGTGCAGCACCTGGGCATCGACCCCGTCGGCGTCCATGTCCTCGAGGATGATCTCGGGGTCACCTTCGGGCGTGCGCCCGGTGGTCTGGCGGTAGCGCGAGCACGGTCCAGCCCTCGAACCCGGGCGTGTGCAGCTTGCGGAACACCCGGGCGCCGCCCTCGACGAAGGGTTCGATCTCGAACTCCTCCTCCCAGACCGCCATGTCGCGGAGGTGCTCGGGCAGGCGGGTCTTGAACAGGTCGATCGGCTCGAGGAGGTGGCCGTCGGCCGAGACCACGAAGTCCTTCTGCGTCATCGTTGCCTCCTCCGGGCGCGGTACCGCTGTCTCGGTCACCATCATCGCTCGCCAGATCGGGAAATGGGCCTCTCCGACAGCGCGAACGCCTGTGGCGAACGTAGACCAACCGGTCGGTACATTGCAACGACCAGGCTAGGGTCCGGCCGCGGCAGGCCGACACTGGACGAGGGGAAGACATGACCAAGCGGTGGACGCAGACGCCCAGAAGGCTCGACGTGGGGCGACTTCGGCGACGACGACGAGCTCGGTCGCATCAACCTGGTGACCGCCGACAAGGTGCTCGAAGGCGTCCGCGAGGTGGAGGCGGGCATCAGCTTCTGCCTGAGCCTGCCCCTCGACTTCCCCGGCGGCACCGTCCTCAACCAGCGGCGCCCGCCACCGCGGCTGGCGCCCACCGAGGACATGGAGGGCAACGCCGGCACCTTCTACAACATCCACATGAGCGAGATGGCCGACTTCGGCGACCCCAAGTACGTCGACGTCTGGGCCGACGACGTGGTCACCCTGTCGCTGCAGTACTCGACCCAGTGGGACTCGCTGGCCCACGTGGGCGCCGAGTTCGACGCCGATGGCGACGGGGTCGAGGAGGCCGTGTACTACAACGGCTACCGGGCCGGCGTCGACCTGGTCGGCCCCACCCCGGACGCGGCCGGTGACGGTGCCGGCCACACCGCCTTCGCCAAGCACCTCGGGCCTCGAGCACATGGCCTTCCACGGCGTGCAGGGCCGAGGTGTGCTGGTCGACCTCGAGCACCATCTGGGCCGCGACTTCCGCGGGGTGCGGCTGGAGACGCTCCAGGAGATCATGGCGGCGGACGGGGTGGTGGTGGAGCCCGGCGACATGCTCGCTGCTGCACACCGGCTTCGCCACCCGCGTCCTGGAGTGGAACCGCGACCCCGACCCGGCGGAGATCTTCCAGACCTGCTCGTGGCTCGACGCCCGCGACCCGGACCTGCTCGAGTGGATCGCCGACTCGCAGATCTCGGCCCTGGTGGCCGACAACTACGCGGTGGAGGGGCTGCTCGGCAAGGACCGCCACCCCGAGCCGCCACTCGTTTCTGCCCATCCACCACCTCTGCCTGTTCAAGCTGGGCGTCCCCCTCGGTGAGATGTGGTACCTGCACGAGCTGGCCGCCTGGCTGCGCGAGCACGACCGCAGCCGCTTCCTGCTCACCGCGCCACCGCTGCGCCTGCCCGGGATCGTGGGCTCACCGGTGACGCCCATCGCCACCGTGTGACCCGGGCCGGACAGGAGCCCACTCGGGTCCTCGTTCGACACGCCGGTGGCGGTCACCACTGCTCGTCGCCGACGGTCGGTGCGACCATGACCCTCATGGCGGGCTGGCCGCCACCGGCGGTCACCGATGCCCAGTAGCGAAGCGGGCCGATCATGCCCGCCCAGGCACAGACTGACTGCTGGCTCTCTGGGTCCCGCGCCGGCTCACCACCACGCCCGTCAGCCGGAGGCCGGGGCCCGATCGGATGCCCGGGAGAACTCGAAGGCGTCGTAGTCGTGTTCGACGACGTCGGCCGATGATCTCGAAGAGCTTGGGTCGTCCGCCGGTGTTGAGCAGGTAGCGCTTGGGCTTGCCCGGGATGTTGGAGCCGACGTACTGGCCGATGGTGCCGAACGTGGTGCGGGCCGCGCCCTTGTCGACCATGCGGGTCCAGCGCTCCTCGGAGTTGGCCGACACCTCGATCACGTCGTCGCCCGCGTCTCGGGCGATGCACCAGCAGGTCGGTGAGGAAGTCGACCTGGTCGCCGTTGTAGCGGGGGTTGTTGCCGGCCGCGGCGTGGGGCCCACCCGGGAAGAAGAAGTTGGGGAAGCCCGCGGGTCTGCAGGCCAAGGAACGTGGTGGGGCCGTCGGCCCAGTGCTCGGTCGAGCTCGAGGCCGTCGCGGCCCCGGATGCCCATGCGGGCCAGCGCCCCCGTGCCGAAGTCGAAGCCGGTGGCCCACACGATGATGTCGAACTCGCGGAGCCCCTCGGTGGTCTCGATCCCGGTCTCGGTCACCCGCACCATCGGTGTCTCCTTGAGGTCGACGAGCGACACCTTCGGGTCGTTGAACGCCTCGAAGTAGCCGATGACGAAGGGCGGGCGCTTCTCACCGAAGAGGTGGTCGGTGGGGATCGAGCTTGGCCGCCGTCTCGGGATCGTGGACGATGCCGCGGATCTTGTCGGCGATGAAGTCGCACCACTCGGCGTTGGCCGTCGCGGTTGAGCAGCAGGTCGGCGTAGTTGCTGGTGAGCTTCATGAAGCCCGGGCTGTTCCACATCTGCTCGTAGAACGCCTGGCGCTGCTCGGCCGAGTCGTCGAAGGCGGACCGCGCTCGTTCACCGGGTGGAGCGAAGCCGCTGATCGAGGTGTTCAACGTCTCGCGGAGGTCCTCGAAATCGGCCCGGAGCTGTCGCCTGCTCCTCGGGGTGATCGGCGCGTTGTTGAGCGGTGTGCACCAGTTGGCCGTGCGCTGGTACACGACGAGCTCGGCGACGTCGTCGAGCGATGGTGGACACGACCTGCACGCCGCTCGACGAGGTGCCGACCACGGCCACCCGCTTGCCCGCGAAGTCGACCGGCTCGGTCGGCCAGAGCCCGGTGTGGTACGCCTCACCCCGGAAGTCGTCGCGGCCGGGCACGTCGGGCAGGTAGGGAACCGACAGCACGCCGGTGGCCGCGACCAGGAACCGGGCCCGGATCGCGGCGCCGTCCTCCAGCGTCACCAGCCAGGTGCCCGACCCCTCGTCGAACGCCGCGGCAGTGACCCGGGCGTCGAAGCGCATGAGGCGGCGCAGGTCGAAGCGGTCGACCACATGGTTCAGGTAGCGCTCGGTCTCGGGCTGGGCGGCGAAGTGCTCCTGCCACTCCCACTCGTCGAACAGCTCGCGGGAGAACAGGTAGCCGTAGGTGTAGCTCTCCGAGTCGAAGCGGCAACCCGGGTAGCGGTTCCAGTACCAGGTCCCGCCCACGCCGGAGCCGGCCTCGACGAGCTGCGCCGAGAAGCCTGCCTCACGCGCCCGGTAGAGCTGGTAGATGCCGGTGATGCCGGCGCCGACGATGAGCACGTCGACGTCGGGAGCCGTGGTGTCCGGGGAGGTCGTCATGAGGCGGAAGTGGTGTCGTCACGCGGTCATGTCGCGGGCGATGCCGCCTGCCGACAGGCATCGGACGAACTTGTACCGACCGGTTAGTATAACGAACCCCGAGCGGCTCCGAGGAGGCGAGACCGGCTCGAGTGGCGATCGTCGAACAGAAGCGGCCGGCGCTACCCGGTGCCTCACGCCGTCGAGGTCCCGACCGGATCCCCAAGGAGCGCTATTTCGACCCTGACGTTCTTCCGAGCTCGAGGCCGAGCGGCTCTGGCCCAGGGTCTGGCAGATGGCGTGCCGCCTCGAGGAGATCCCGCGAGCCCCACGACTTCGCCGAGTACCAGATCCTCGACCAGTCGATCGTGGTCGTGCGCACCGAGGACCCCGACACGGCGATCGGCGTGACCGCCTTCCAGAACGCGTGCCGCCACCGCGGCGTCAAGGTGGCCGTCGGGCGCGGCACGCTGCGAGAGCGGGTTCACCTGCCCCTTCCACGGGTGGTGCTACGGCCCCGACGGCAAGAACATCGGCGTCCCGCGCCGGCGCACCTTCTCCGAGCACAACCTGCAGGCCGAAGACCTCGACCTCACCCCAGTGCGCTGCGAGACCTGGGGCGGTTGCGCCTGGATCAACCTCGACCCCGACGCCCCGCCGCTGCGCCAGTGCCTCGAGCCCTTCGCCACCAGCCTCGACGCCTGGAAGGTGGAGTCGCTGCGCACCGAGTGGTGGTACGCGGCCCGCCTGCCCGTCAACTGGAAGCTCGCCATCGAGGCGTTCGTCGAGGCCTACCACGTCCCCCAGACCCATCCCCAGCTCGTGATCCCGACGCGCTACGGCCTGCGCCCGGGCGAGACCTTCGACGCCGCCGCCTTCATCGACTCCGACATCCGCTACCTGCGCGCCATGAGCGAGGGCATGGCCGGCATGGTCCACGCCGACGACGTGCGCATCGCCGAGGGCCTGCGCGGGGTCGAGCTCCCCGACGAGCCCGAAGCGGCCATGGCCGCCTGGAACCGGACGCTCAACGAGGCGGTCACGCAATGGCATCGCGACCGTGGCGCCGACATCCCCGATCTGAACGAGCTGGCCGCCCACGGGCTCAACGTGGAGTTCTTCCAGGGCTTCGCCAACGTCGTTCGTGCTGCCGATGTACAGCAGCGCCTCGGCCTACCGGTTCCGGCCGCTGGGCCCGGAGGAGACCCTGATGGAGATCTGGTCGCTGACCCGTACCGGCCGCCGACGAGGAGCGCGCCGCCGCCCACGCCACCCGAGTCCTGGAGCCACGAGGACCCGCGCTGGCCGCCGATCCCCACGCAGGACTTCTCGAACATCCCCCGCCAGCAGCTGGGTCTGCACGCTCGCGGGGTTCGAGTACATGCGGCTGTCGGCCGGCCTCGAAGGACACATCTCGAACTTCCAGCGCACCATCGACGGATTCCTGGCCGGCCTCTCCCACGATCAGCTGCTGCCGGCGCTCCAGCAGGTCAACGTCTACCCCTTCGACCGACCGATCGTCGACCTCGGGTTCTGAGCACGTGGCGAGCGAGAGAGACCGAGCTGACGTTCGCCGAGGTGGCCGAGGGCGTGCGCGCCGCCATGGCCGCCTACACCCAGGCCCTCGACGACGGCCGCACCGACGACGTCGTGGCCACCTTCTGCCCCGACGGCGTGTGCGAGATCCCGGGCCTGGGCACCCACGAGGGCCACGACGCCCTGCGCGCCGCCTACGCCGGGGTGGGCGCCCCGGCGACCCCAGCGCCACCTCGTGCTCAACACCCTGGTCACCGACTGGAGCGACGACGAGGCCAGGGCAGTCAGCGACGTGATCTTCATCCTGCAGGGCAAGGAGGGATGGGCGATCCAGCTCGTCGGCCGCTACCACGACGACCTCCACCGCCAGCGACGGCACCTGGCGCTTCCACCGCCGGGTCGCCGAGTTCGTCACCTGAGCCCGACCGGGGGTGGCGGCGGGACCCACCGGCCAGCTGTCAGCCGGTGAACTCGCCCATCACGTCGTGGGCGAAGCCGCTCGACCTGGGCGTCGCCGGCTTCGGGCCAGCCGCACACCAGGTAGCCGTAGCCGGCGTCGGCCCACTTGCCGGCGTGCTTGCGGGCCGTGTCCAGGTCGTCGAGCGACAGCGACGCGGCGCGCATGATCGTCCGCGGGGTCGCGACCGGCCTCGACCGCCAGCTCGTCGACCGCGCTCGGAAGCCTCACGCAGCGAGCCCGGCGATGCCCCAGGCGTGCCACACGTCGGCGTAGCGGGCCACCAGCGGCAGCGTGCGCCGGGGGCCGCTGCCACCGATCCAGATCGGGCGGATGCGGGTCGCTGCACCGGCGTCGGGCGAAGCTCGCGCGTCGTGCAGCGAAACGGTGTGGCCCTCGTAGCTGACCACCTCGCCGGTGCACAGCCGGGTCACGATCTCGAGCGCGTCCTCGAGCAGGTCGAACCGCTCGCCGGTCGACGGGAAGGGGATGCCCAGCTCGTGGTGCTCCTTGTCGAACCAGGCCGCGCCGAGGGACAGCTCGAGGCGCCCGTGGGAGGCGTGGTCGATGGTGATGGCCTGGGCGGCGAGCACCGACGGGTGCCGGTAGGTCACGCCGGTGACGAGCAGACCCAGGCGGATGCGCGAGGTCACCCCGGCCAGCGCGGCCAGCGTGGTCATGCCCTCGAAGCGTCTCCCCCGGCCCCTCGCCGTACATGGGCTGGAAGTGGTCGAAGCCCCAGGCGCCGTCGAAACCCAGCTCCTCGGCCAGCTGCACCCGGCGCACCAGCTCGTCCCACGGCATCCGCTGTTGGGCGATGTCGAGTCCGAATCGCATGGGGCGCAACACTGTCACAGTTGCCGGCCGGCTGCGACGCCGTCGTCCTCGTCCACCGCCTCGACGTAGAACTGGCTGGCCCAGCGTCGGAACTCGGTCACGGGTCGCTCGTTCGGGGCCAGCGCCGGCGACGGCTGGTAGCGCTTGTTCTCCCAGATGGGGATGTCCTGGCCGAACTGGCGGTCGACCTCGGCTCCGAACGCGGTCCCGATCTTCGCGCCCAGGTCATCGCCGGCGTCGTGGTACAGGGTCTGTCGGACCTCGATCTCGCCGTTCTCGAGGGGCCGCGACGCCGAGATGAGCGTGACCGTGCTCATCAGCTCGAAGCGCACCACCCCGATGCCCGGCCCGTAGCTGGACGACTCGATGGCACCCTCGAACTCGCCTCTGGCCGTCTGGAACGACTGCTTGGAGCGCACCACCCGCAAGGGGCCATCGATGTCGATGCTGCCCATCTCCCCCATCTTGGACATGCCGTGGACCGAGACGAAGTGAGCCAGGTCGACGGCGTTCTCGGCCAGCTCCTGCCAGACCGTCTTGATCCGCCGGGTGAAGCGCATGCACTCGACCGCGTCGTCGGCCACGGCGTCGGGGATCTCCCAGAGCGGGCCGACGGTCGGGTCGGGGTGGTACCAGAAGATGAGGTGGCGGTTGCGCACCTGGGCGGGATACGAGGCCACCCGCGCCTTGCGGTTGGGACGATCGGCGTAGGGGATGGCCACGTTCGCGCCCTCGCCGTCGAAGGACCACTCGTGGAAGGGGCACACCAGGCACCGGTCCTCCACCCGACCGCCCACGCCCAGGTGGGCGCCCAGATGCGGGCAGTAGGCGTCGAACACGTGCCAGTCCGCCCCGTCGTTCCAAGCCACCAGGTCCCGCTCGACGGCCCGGAACGAATGGGGCACCGACGCGTCGAGCTCGTCGAGGCGAGCCACCGCGAACCATCCGATGGGCAACGGGAACGGATAGCGGTTCTGGGTCATGACCTGGTCCTCTTGCCGACGGTGCTTTGCTCACCGGGCCACCGCCCAGGTGTGAATGCATGTTCAGTCTAGTGAATCACGGTCACCGCGAGCCAGGCCCCGCCCTGCTGGGGTCGGTCGGATCACCGCGGGTCGCCGCGTTGCCGACGGGAGCTCCGCCAACTCCCGAGCCGCCCTGCGCCAGACTTCGCGCATGCAACTGCGCGCCGCGGAGGGACTCGGCGTCGACCTCGCGGCCGACGGCACGGTGAGGATCGGCATCGACGACGAGGACTGGCTCGGCCCGGGGCGCCCGGCGCGGACCACGAGCCTGGGCGAGGCCGTCACGGCCACCGACGAGCTGGGGGCCACGACATCGGTCACCGTCGTCGACGGTGATGTGCGTCTCTCGGTCCGCGCCTACCCCGATCGACCGCTGCTCGTGTTCCGCAGCGAAGCGACGACTCAGCTCAGCGGCCTCGCCACAGGCCAGTACGACCAGCCATCGGTCACCTGGCCCACCTTCACGCCCGGCGAACGGGCGCACGGCACCGCACCCGACGGCCTGCGGGCACTCGTCTTCCAGCACTGCGAGTTCGGGCTCCCGAGCACCGCGGGCCCGTCGCTCGACGGATGGTTCCTGCTCCCCCACCGACCCCCGACCGGCTGGCCGCTGCTGGTCACCCGAGCCGACGGTCGCACCATCCTGGTCGCACCCCTCGACGCCTTCCACGAGCAGACGATCGGGCTGAACGGCGGGACGTTGCGCGTCGGCTGGCACGGCGACCTGGAAGCCGTGCCCGCCGGATTCACCTCCGACCTGGCCGTGCTCGGGGCCCACGGTCCCCGCGCCGCACTCGACGCCTGGGGACAGATGCTGCTCGACGCCGCCGGCACCGTGCGCCCCGGCCGCTGGCCCGACGCGCTGGCTCGCGCCCCTCGTACTGGACCGACAACGGCTCGGCCTACTGGTACAGGACCGAGCCCGGCCACGATGTGGCCGGGTCCATCGTGGCCGCCGTCGAGGACCTGCGGGCCAGGGACGTCCCGGTCGGCGCGGTGCAGCTCGACTCGTGGTTCTACCCCCACGCCGAGCTGCGGCCCTTCGACACCGAGGAGTGGGTGGTGCCACCGACCGCCATGACGGCCTGGGAGGAGCGGTCCGACGTCCTGCCCGACGGCATCGCTGCGCTTCGCCACCGGCTGGGCGACCCGCCGCTCGTCGCCCACCTCCGGCACCTCTCGGCCGACGCGTCCATCGCCGCCGCCTGTCCGACGTGGATCGACGGCGACTACGCCGCCCCCGCCACCCCCGAGGTCTACGAGCGCTGGCTCGACCAGTGCCGCACCTGGGGCGTCGAGACCCTCGAGCACGACTGGCTGGTGGAGGTCTTCTTCGGCGTGCGCCAGCTGCGAGCCGAGCCGGGCCGAGCCACGGCGTGGCAGGAGGGCATCGACACCGCCGCCCGCGACCGGGGCATCACCCTCCAGTGGTGCATGGGCACGCCGGCCGACTTCGCCCAGACCACGACGCTCACGCAGGTCACGTCGGTGCGCACCAGCGGCGACCACGGCTACATCGCCACCGCCGGCCAGTTGTGGGCGTGGTTCTGCACGACCAACGCGCTGGCCCGCAGCCTCGACCTGATGCCGTACAAGGACGTGTTCCGCGCCGATCCCGAGGTCGCCGGCGACAACGGTGAGCCCGAGGCACTCCTGGCCGCGCTCTCCACTGGGCCGGTCGGGCTCGGCGATCGCGTCGGGCGCATGGACCCGGCGCTGGTACGGCGGACCTGCCGGGCCGACGGGCTCCTGGTGAAGCCGCACACCGCCATCGCCGCCGTCGACGAGTCGCTGCTGTCCGGACCAGCCTTCAACCCGTCGTTGCTGGTGGCCGAGTGCACCTCGGAGCACCCCGCCGGCCGCTGGACCTACGTGGTGGCCATGCACGCCCACCCCAGCGACGACCTGATCGACGGCGACATCCACCTCAACTCGGTGCTCGCACCCGGGCATCGAGGTTCGGGCCATGTCGTGGCCTGGGACTGGCGGACCGGGACGGCGACACGGCTCGCGCCCGACGCCACCATCGCGGTCTCGCTCGGCCGGGAGGGTTGGACGTTCCACGTCCTGGCGCCAGTACTGGCCTGCGGCCTGGCCGTGATCGGCGACGTCACCAAGTTCGCGAGCGCGGGTGACGCCCGCATCGAGGTGTCCCAGACGTCGACTGGGGTGCGCCTGGTGGTGAAGGGGGCCGGCGAGGTGGTCACCATCACGGGTTGGGCGCAGGTCGCTCCCACTTCGCCCGAAGGAATGGTCATCTACGACCCGTCGACCGGCGTGTGGACCACCGACATCGAGGTCCCCAGCCGGGGCTGGGCGGTCCTCACCGTCGACGCCTGACCGTCCCGCGACCCACGGTCACGAGCCGCCGAACACCCGATCAGAGGCGAACGCCCAGCCGCCTCCCGACGAGCCCGCCGATCACTGCCGCGGCAATCACCATCGGCCACGCCGCGACCGGGAAGAAGAGGATCATGAAGAGGCCGGCGGCGAGGGGGCGCCGCATCAACACGCCGACCACCGCAGTCATGCCCGCCGCCAGGGCGGGGACCTCATTGATACCAGTGACCATCTGGCTCATGGCGAGCCCGAGGGCTGCGCCGACGAACATGAGGGGGAAGAAGCGGCCGCCCTTCCAGGCCGCGCTGATCAGGAGTGCGGCGGCGACCAGCTTGGCCACCGCGACCAGCACGAGGAACCTCACCGAGTCGGTGCCGTACCCCGAGACCAGTGTGTCGACCCCGCCGTGCCCGGAGAAGAGCACCAAGGACGACCACGTCGCCAGCAGACCGAGACCGAGTCCACCGCAGACCGAGGTCAGCACCGGGTGGTCGTGAAGAGGGGCGAGGAGCCGATCGGTGCCCCGCCCCACCGCAAGGAACAGGAGCCCGGCTGCGGTGCTCACCAGGGTCACGAGCAGGGACCACGCCAGATCACTGGCCGCAAAGCTGTAGGCGGGCAGGCCGAGGTCGAAGTAGTGATCCGACGTCCCCAGATGCCGGTAGATGAACAGTCCGGCCCAGGCCGCGGCCAGACCGGGAAGGAGTCGCAACAGTCGACCGGAGCGAGCGTCGGCCGCGTCGGTCTGGTGAGGATCGAGGGCGATCGCCGCCGCGCCGGCCGTGCCGAACAGGGCTCCCATCGCGGCGCTGATGCCGACGAACGAGATGTCGGCACCCTCGGCGGTGTTGGCGTCGATGACCCGGGCGATCCAACTGCCGATGCCGCCCAGGATCGCCATCAGAGCCGCCTCCGGGCCAAGGGCAGCACCGAACCCCAACGAGATCAGCGAGATCACGGTCGCCTGCCAGACGTGGCGATGATCGAACTCGCCGGACTGCTTGTGGTCCTCGATGGCTTGCTCGATGCTCACCGGGTACTCACCCAGGTGGTGCCGCGCCACCCCCAGCAGGACCGCTCCAGCCAACACGACCGGGATGATGAAGTACCACTTGCTGGGATCGACGCCGAGCTCCCGGGGGAGCGATGTCCACAGCAGGTCCTTGGACCACTCCAGCGTCCTCAAGAAGGCCACGGTGAGCACACCGCCGAAGGCTCCCAGCGCCAGAGCGACGGCGAGGGTGCGCGGGAACTGGCGTAACCGATGTCCGAGGACGGTCCTTTCGGTGTCATCACCCGATTGGTCCTGGCCGTCGACCGCCAAGGCGCCGATCCTACCTGGGGTGCGCCTCACTGTCCGACGAACGGCGGTCAGCACACCCGGGCGAGCGCGACCGTAGCGGTGCATTCGCTGCACTGGAGCTCAGCCGTCGAAGGGTCCCGCCGATCTTCAGCGGACGTCGGCGGGAAGCCGGCACATGCGCGAGGCCAGGGCCTGGGCCAGAAGGGACTGGGGGGCACGACCACAACGGTTACGGCGATGCTGACGCTGGCGTTTCACGGGAGGGGACCGCTAGGGGGCCCCTGGCAGCACCCCCAACGGGATTCGAACCCGTGCCGCCACCTTGAGAGGGTGGTGTCCTTGGCCGCTAGACGATGGGGGCCGGGACGAGCCGGATCATCATAGCCAGGCCCCCCGGCCCGACCCCAATGCGATCCGACCCTCCCGCGGCCCGCTCGAACCCCACCTGGCGCCACCCGGACTGGAACCTGATCGTCATCATGACGCGTTCTGTTACCCGGCGGTGGCGGGTAGGTCGCCCGGCGTGACCATGCCCATCCACCCGGGTCCGACGAAGGCCGAGCGGGCGGCTCGACGCCTTCCCGTGAACGTCTTCGCCACCTCCAGCTCGGCGGTGGTGGTGGCCCCGCTGCCCGGGGTCATGGCCGAGCACGTCCGAATCGTCGTATCCGGTCTCCAGCTCACCATCACCGCCGAGCGCGACAGGGATGGCGACCACGACTACCTGCTCCACGAATGGAACCCGGTGGGCTTCGAGCGGACCATCGACCTGCCCGACGACGTGGGCTGGCCCATCACCGCGGCGGTGGCGAACGGCCTGCTCACCATCACCCTGGCCCGCCGCGCCACCCGCCCCGATCACGAGTCCATCACCATCGCACCGGCCGCAGAACGCCGGACCAGCACGCAGGACGTGTTCGACGTGATCAACCTGCGCGACGCCCACCGGCCCGACTGATCGACGGCGAGCGTGAGAGGTGAGCGCGGGTGACCGTGGAGCAGCTGGCCATCACGGTTGGTCCCGAGAACGACAGCGTGCCCGCCGTGCGCCACTTCGTGGCCTTCGCGCAGCGCGTGCTCGGTGCGCACGCCGATCCTGATGTCGCGGCGTTGGTCACCAGCGAGCTGGTGGCCAACGCCGTCGACGTGGCCGCGGGGGAGATCACCGTGACCATCCGCTATCTGGGCGCCTGCCTTCGGGTCGAGGTCCAGGACCACGGCTACGGCATGCCCGAGATCCAGCACCCGTCGCCCGCCGACGCGACTGGCGGACGAGGGCTGCTGATCGTCGACCAGTTGGCCGACGACTGGGGCGTCCAGCCGTTCCTGCCCGGCAAGATCGTGTGGTTCGAGCTCGGCCCGCCGGCGCCGTCGCCGGCCACGCATGGCAGCATGCCTGGGTGAACCCACCCCTGGCGTCGACGCCGGCGGCTGACGGCTACCGCTTCCCGGCCGAGTGGGAACCCCACGCCGGTTGCTGGATGGCCTGGCCCACGCGCACTGACACCTGGCGAGCGGACGCCAGCCCCGCCCAGGAAGCCTTCGCGGCCGTGGCGAACGCCATCGCCGCCACCGAGGCGGTGACCATGGCCGTCGAGCCTGCCCAGCTGGACCGGGCCCGGTCGCAGCTGGGCCCGGGCGTCACCGCGGTCGAGCTGGCCACCGACGATGCCTGGATGCGCGACATCGGCCCGAGCTTCGTGGTCGACGCGACGGGCGCACGGCGCGGCGTCGACTGGATCTTCAATGCCTGGGGTGGGCTGGACGGGGGGCTCTACACCCCCTGGGACCTCGACGACCAGGCTGCGGCGAGGATCTGCGAGCTCGAGGACGTCGACCGCTACCGCGCTCCGCTCGTGCTCGAGGGCGGCTCCATCCACGTCGACGGCCAGGGCACGTTGCTCACCACCGAGCAGTGCCTGCTCAACCCCAACCGGAACCCCATGTCGACCCGCGACGACATCGAGAGCCAGCTGCGTGCCTACACCGGAGCGGAGACCATCATCTGGCTCGGCGACGGGGTGTGGCTCGACGAGACCGACGGTCACGTCGACAACCTGGCCTGCTTCGTGCGTCCCGGAGTGGTGGCCCTGACCTGGACCGAAGATCGCAGCGATCCCCAGCACGCCATCTCCACCGATGCCCGGCGACGTCTCGAGCGCGCCACCGATGCCCGAGGCCGCCAACTCGAGGTCCATCTGGTTCCCCAGCCCCGGCCCCGGCCCATCAGCGAGGAGGAGGCCGCGGGGATCGAGCGGACCCCGGGAACGAAGGCGCGGCCCGGCGGAGCCCGCCTCGCCGCCAGCTACGTCAACTTCTACGTGGCTGACGACCAGGTGGTCGTGCCCCGCCTCGATCCGGCCCTCGACGACGAGGCGGCCACCATCATCGGGGGTCTGTTCCCCGACCGCCGCATCGTGGGCGTCGAGACCCGGGAGATCCTGCTCGGCGGCGGCAACATCCACTGCGTCACCCAGCAGGTCCCCGCGGGCCGGCCAGCACCTGCCGAGGCAGCAGTCGCCGGCTGACGGAATGGCGGGCGTCTCGTCAGCGACCGCCCAGTGCCCGCTCCAACTCGGTCTTGCTCATCTTCGAGCGACCCTTGATGTTGTGGCGCTTCGCCTTCTCGTAGAGCTCGTCATAGGTACGGTCGGCGGCGCCTCGTCCGGCGGCCGGGACCCGGCCAGGTGCGAGCGTCGGCGAGTAGCCGCCGCCGCGTCGTGCGAAAGGGGTGTCTTGAGGCATGTCGTCTCCTCGCGGGCTCGGCCCACCAGATGCGGGCGCCCGATGCCTACCCACCTGGTCTCACGGCCAGACCCCGAATCGGCAGTTCTAGCCAGCCGGTCCGCGGGTAGAGGACTCCCAACCTCGACCTCCACAGCACCGAGGTCGTACCCCCCACCGCGGAGGAGTTCGCCATGGGCGACAAGACCGATCAGATCAAGGGCCGAGCCAAAGAGGCAGCTGGCAAGATCACCGACGACAAGGGCCTCGAGCACGAGGGCAAGGTGGATCGGGTGGCCGGCGAGACGAAGGAGAAGGTGGGTCAGGCCCGGGACAAGGTGGACGACGTCGTGGACAAGGTCAAGGACGAGCTCCACCGCTGATCCCATCCAGATCGGCGCGGCCCTGGGCTGGCGACGCCCCGCAGCTGTCGGTCGGATTCCCGCCACCGGCCGACGAAGCACAGGATCCGGACACCTTCCCTCCCGTCCGGATCCTGTGCGCGTCCGCACCGGCCACGCGTTGTCCGACCCAGGTTCTCGACCACCGTCGGCGGGGGTAGAGAGTCACCGACCGCAGGAAAGGACCGTCTCCCCATGACCCAGCCCGACACCACCCCCGACGACCAGACCCTGGCCGAGGACGAGCACGACGCCCGGGCCGAGCACCGTGCCGATCGGGCCCCCACCGCTGACGAGGAGCAGGCTGCGGCTCGCAACCCATCGGTCCCACCCAAGTCGTCGCAGGCCTACACCGAGGCGATCGAGCGCGGCGCCGACATCGAGGGTGAGGGCCAGATCGACCTCTAGGTCGACTTCGCCGCTCGATAGCCTGCCCACCATGCCGAGCCTCGAAGGCCCCCTGCAGGTCGATGCCTCCAGCCAGGACGGCCAGGTCGTCCTGGTGCTGCACGGCGAGCTCGACCCGCACACTGCGCCCGTCCTGCGAGATCGCATCGATGAGACGGTCGCGCCCGACACCACCACGCTGGTCCTCGAGGTGAGCGGGCTCCGGTTCATCGATTCGTCGGGACTGCGGGTCATCATCGGCGCGCACAAGGAGATGGCCGGGCGCGACGGACGGTTGATCCTGCGCGCCCCGACCGACACGACCCGGCGGTTGCTCGACATCACCGGCCTGGTCGACCACATCGAGATCGACTGATCCCATGGGCCACGACATCCGAGTGACGGTTCCCGCGCAGACCCGATTCCTGCGCATCGCCCGACTCACCGCGGCCGGCGTGGCCACCGACCTCGGGTTCGATCTGCGCGACATCGAGGATCTGCGGGTGGCGGTGGACGAGATGTGCGCCGTCATGATCGACGGTGCCGACGACGCCGCACAGCTCGAACTGCGGTACTCGGTCGACGGGAACCACCTCGAGATCGAAGGGAGCTGCGCGCCGAGCGCCACGCCACCCGAGATCCACCCCGTGGCCCTCGAGCTGCTGTCGATGACCGCGGACGAGTTCCGTGTGGACGGTGACGGGTCCACCCGCTCGTTCCGGTTCGTGAAGCGCCGTCGCGATCCGTCTCCCTGATGACCGAGCTGCACCCCCCGGCCGGCGAGCGCTCGGCGGCGGAAGGTCACGCCACCTTCGTCGAGTACCGGCGGACCGGCGATCGCCGGTTGCGCAACCAGCTCGTCGAGGAGAACCGCGGTGTGGCCGAGTACTTCGTCAGGCGCTACTCGCATCGTGGGGTGCCCACCGACGACCTGCGCCAAATCTCGCTGCTGGCTGTGATCTCGGCAGTGGACCGCTTCGACCCCAGCCTCGGGGTGGCCTTCTCGACCTTCGCCAGCCGAACCATCGAGGGTGAGCTCAAGCGCTACCTGCGGGACCGGACGTGGATGGTGCGGCCGCCCCGGCGAGCTCAGGAGCTGCACCTCGAGCTGCGCCGGGCCGACGAGGATCTGAGTCAACGCCTGGGTCGCTCCCCCACCATCGCCGAGCTGGCCGCCGCCGTCGACGCCAGCGAGGACCACGTGCTGGAGGCCCTGGAAGCGGGTGTCGCCCACCAGGCCACCAGCCTCGACCAGCCTCAGACCGGCGCGAGCCACGAAGGCGGCCGGTCGGTGGGCGACCGCGTGCTCGTGGGTCGTGAATCGGGCTTCGAGGCCATCGAGCGGGCAGAGGTGGTCGCTGATCTGCTGGCCGACCTGCCCGAGCGTGAGCGCGAGGTGATCCGCCTCCGGTTCTTCGAGAACCTGACCCAACCCGAGATCGCGCTGCGCATGGGTGTGAGCCAGTCCTACCTGTCGCGGATCATCCGTCGGACCCTCATCGACTTGCGCGACCGGCTCAGCGAGGCGGACGTGTTCGACTGACGCGGCGTCGTCGACCGCGCAGAAGCCAGTCCCGCTCGACGGCCAACGCCAGCTGCCAACGGGTCAGCGCCGCCACGGCGAGCCCCAGCCCGACGGCCAGTTGCGCCCGCGACGTGACGGTGCTCGAGTGGACCTGCCGCGGCGCACTCACCCGAACTGCTCCACCATCTCAGCGAGGGCGCGGGGCGTGTAGCCGTAGGCGCGACCCAGGTGGACCAGACCGGCCACCGCCTCGGTGATCTGGCCGCGGGCCACCGCGTCCGTGCTGACGCGGGCCCCGCGACCACGGCGGAACTCGAGGACGCCCTGGGCGCGCAGGCGCCACTAGCACTATTTCCGACGTCAAACCGTGCGCCCGCTGGACCGCCTGAGGCCTGGTTCCCGGTCCCATCGGGCGCGGTCGTCGTGACCGCCCGGTCAGAGAGTCACCCGGCTGCGCCCGCTACGAACTAACGTCGCCTCAGCAGGTGAGCGATCGGGAGATGACGATGGTCGAACGACAGCGACGCGATGATCTACGCAGCGACGGCTGGTCCGGAGCGGGCGAAGGCGGCTTGGTCATCTATGACCCGGTCACCGATGCGGGTCATCTGCTGAACCCGGCCACCGCCGCCGTGTTCGAGGCCTGTGACGGTCACGCGTCGCTCGATCAGATGGCCCGAGCGGTGACGGCCCGTACGGGACTGCCGACCGATCCAGGGATCGTCGAGCTCGCCCTGCTCGAGCTGGACGAGGCCGGGCTGCTGGTGCCCGAGCTGGCCGAGGCTTCACAACCGCTGGCGTCGGCGGGCATGTCGCGGCGAACCCTGATCAAACGCCTGGCGCTGGGAACGGGGGCGGTCACGCTGCTCCCCGTCGTCCAGACGCTGGTGGGATCGTCTCAGCTGGCAGCGGCCACGCCCTCGCGAACCCACACCGCCACGGACAGCCTGGTGGCTGACCCCAAGACGGCCACCACCACGGCGGGGACGCCGGTGGACATCACCTTGACCACCACGGGCGGGTTCGCCACTCCGACATCGACCATCTTCGCCATCGACACCCAACCCGCCCACGGGGCGGTGGTGCTGGTCGACGCCTTGGCCACCTACACGCCCACCGCCGGGTTCAGCGGAACGGACACGTTCACCTACATCGCGGCCCAGTGCATCCCCTTCCGCGACGCCCTGCCCGCGTGTCCTGAGAACACCGGGCCCTTCCCCGAGACGGGCACCGCACCGGCCACGGTGACGGTGACGGTCGACCCGGCGCCGACCACCACCAGCTCGACCACCACGACCGCACCCACGTCCACCACCGCCCCGGTGGCCGCGGCAACCACGGCCCAGCCGACCTTCACCGGTTGAACCAGCAGCTCCGGGCCGAGGACCTCGACCCGGCGGCTCGCCAGTCGCTCATGGCGCTGGCCTCCCCCGAACCCTTCGTTGGTCTGCCCAGCCACCAGCTCTTCCGCCACGTGCTGGATGGGCGGACGCGCCGGTTGACCGAAGACGTGGTGGCGCGCCAACCCCAGTTCGTGAGCAACGAACCCCACGGGCACCCGCAACGACACGGGTGGGTGCTGGCCGAAATGCCGGACTCGGCCGACGCCGTGGTCGCCTTTCTGCCGCGGGCACTTGGCGCGGCTGGCCGTCGACTTCGGACTCGGCTCGGCGGCGGAGGCAGCGGGTGCGCTCGAGCTGAGCGACGTGATCATCACCGCCCACTGCGACGGTGACTTCCTGGGACCCCATCACGACGACGGATGGCCTGGTCTGCGCAACGGCCGTCTTCTGAGCTTCGTGTACTGGTTCCACGATCTGCCGCGCCGCTTCGACGGGGGGTCGCTCAGCCTCGCGGGCTGGAACCGGCTCAGCGGCGTCATCAGCCCGACGGGCCCGAAGGTGCACCTGGAGCCCGACAACGACACGATGGTCGTGTTCCCGTCGGCCACCCGCCACGAGCTCCGCGCCGTCCGTTGCGCACCCGACGACTTCCGCGCCGCCCGCTTCGCCCTGGTGGGCTTCGTCCGCCGCTCCGGCGCCGCGACCGCCCCGTCGGCACCTGCCGCGGCCGGTGGGGCGCATCGCCGTTCGGCTCTCTAGGGCGGGACGCGGCCAGCCGCGTGGCCACGGCCCGGCCCAGGCGGCGCAGGGGTGGGTCGCGGAGCTGGTCGATGCTCATCCGGAAGCTGGCCTGATGGGGCTGGTCGCGCCACTGCTGCCAGCGGGCGTAGGCGGCATCGTCGCGATCGAGGTGGTCCAGGAAGTCGCCCAGCTCGCGGGGCGACGAGAAGTGGTTGGCGTCGATGTAGCAGTCCGGCGAAGGCACGAGCTCGGCCACCTGGTCACAGCCCCGATACACGGGAACCGACCCCGCCCGCAGGGCATCGAACACCTTCTCGGTGACGTAGTCCGGGGCGAAGGAGTTCTCGAAGGCCAGGACGAACTTGTAGCGCCGGTAGAGCGCGACCCGCGCTCGGTGCCCCCGGCGGGATCCGGAGGTCCTGGTTGCGCAGCACGGACCCGAAGCTGTCGACCCGGACGCGTCGCATCAGCTGGCCCACATACCCCGCGCGATCGGAGCGGTCCCGGCCGTTCGATCCCAGCCAGACCACCGGCGAGCCAGCCCGCTCCACCTCGGGCGGCGCCGCCTGGATCTCGGTCACCAGTGCGGGATCGAGGTACGGATGCCAGACATCGCTGGTGCGTTCGTAGGTCATGGTCAGGTCGAACCGGTCCATGAACTCGGGTTGGTCGAGCAGCGGGCAGTTCGGCCGGCTCTCGAGCGACCAGGCCACCCACAGCTGGCCGGCGGGCTTGGGCATCGCCCCCACCGCGACGGCGTCGCAGGTCGGCAGGTGCACCACCAACGCGTCGGCCCGACGCTGGTCGACCGGATCGAAGCTGAAGCGGACCACCTGGCCGAGCTCGTCGGGACCGCCCGGCTCCCCCAGATCGCCCAGCCCATCGGTCAACCGGCCCATGCCCGGGTGGGGCCGGTTGTGGAAGGCCACCACGATCGGGGCGGAGCCGCGCACCAGATCACCCTAGCCAGAGGGTCTGGCACAATCTGGCCGTGCCCGACCCCGGTCCCGACGGCCCGCCAGCCGCCTCGTTGTTCGTGGTGGGCCTCCCCCGGTCGATGTCCACGCTGGTGGTCCTGCGAGCCGGAGCCGCCCTGGGCTTGGCCGAGCCGGGCTGGGCCGACGCGGGCGAGCTGTTGAACCTGGACCGCAACCGCCTCCACGGCGGCCCGGGACACGACGAGTCGCTCAAGTTCGCCCATCCCGACCTGGATCCCGACGTGGTCGAGGCGGCGAGGGCGCTGCTCGACGACGCCGTGCGTCCCCGGGGCATGATCTACAAGGACGTGGTGCAGCCGTTCGCGGTGACCCGGTGGTTGGCGACCAATCCGACCAACACCATCGTGTTGGAACGTCCGCTGCCCGATGTGGCCTTCGCCATGCTGGCCAGCCGATGGTACTACCCGGCCACCGCGTCCGGTGGCTGGCCCCGGATCGACAGGCCGCGGTGCTCGAGGGCCTGGTCCGAGCCGAACAGGCGTTGGCCGCCCTCCCGGGGGAGCGCCTGCACTTCGACGACCTGATCGACGACGAGGCCCAGCTGGCGGCGGCGCTGGGCGAGCTCTACCCCGACACGGAGCTCCACGTCGACCCCTACCGCGACGACGACTTCCTCGTCGAGTCGCGCAACGGCAGCTGGCCCGGCGGGTGATCCCCGCCTATCGGACGCTGGCCGACCAGCTCGACCAGGTGCGGGCCACGGTTGATCAGGGCGGCGCACCGCCGGTCCGGGCCCACCACGAGCCACCGGTATCGCCAGCGATGGCCGAGTCGATCCGGCGGCTGGCCTGCGAGCTGATCGACCGGCGGGCCACCGTCGGTGTCATCGACCACGGCGTGGTCGTGCTCGAGCACCTCGAGGGTCGCCGAACCCGGCGGCTCCCCGACCCCGGCGAATCGCTGATCGACGCCTGGAGACCTGGACCGCGACCGACATCGACCACCTGCTCGTGCTGCGACCCGACCTGCTGACCGAGCACGAGCGGCACCGGCTCGACCGGGCGGTCGACCGGGCCCGTCCGCTGCACCGCGACCCGATGTTCGAGCTCTACGGGCTGTCGGGCTAGCGCACCGACACGAGGCCGAGGACGAGATCGTCTTGCTCGGGGGAGGACTCGAACCCCCAATTAGTGGACCAGAACCACTTGTGTTGCCAATTACACCACCCCCGAAGGTGGTCGAACCCCACAACGGGGCACCGCACTCTAGCGACTCGGTGCCTGGTCGCGGAAACGCATCTGAGCGCCAGACCGGGCGTCAGACGAAGCGTGACAGGCGGCGATAGCCGACGAGGCGCCCGAGCGACACCGCCGCGGTCTCCCGGGCGTACTGGTAGGGCGAGGAGGCCACGTCGTCGGGTGACACATGGGCCGAGAGCCCGAGCTCCCCGGCGATCTGGCCGATGCGGTAGGCGTGGTAGGGATCCGACACCAGCAGCACGTCACGGCCCACGCCGGCCTGGCGCAGGATGTTGGCCGCAGCCGACAGCTCCTGGTAGCTGTTGGTGCCCTGGTTCTCCAGCTTCACGGCCGAGGCCGGGATGCCGCTGGCCGTCAGGTAGTCGTAGCCGGTGACCCCCTGGGTGACCCGGTCCCCGGGTTGCTTGCCACCCGTGACGATGATCAGCGGCGCCCGCCCCGCCCGGTACAGGGCGGCGGCGTGGTCCAGTCGCGCCTTGAGGACCGGTGAGGGCCGGCCGTTCCACTGCGCCGCGCCCATGACCACGATGGCGTGCGCCGAGGCGTGGGTCTGCTGGCGCGAGGCCCACCACACCTGGGTGAAGGTCACCCCGAGGTAGACCGCCACCACGGCGGCCAGTCCCAGGGCGATCTTGAACGGCAGCTTGAGCAGGCGGAGCACTACAACCGATCTCGGGCCGCCCGCAACCGGCCCAGGGTGCGCTCCCGACCCAGCACCACCATCGACTCCCCCAAGGGAGGTCCCACCGATCGCCCGGTGACGGCCACCCGGACCGGCGCCTGCCACTGCTTCTTGGGCAGCTCCAATCGCTCGCCTTCGGTCTGGATCACGGCCATCAGCGCTTCGGCCTCCCAGGCACATGTCTGGTAGGCGTCGGCCACGGCCTCGAGCATCACCGCGGCCGAGTCCCCGCCCTTGACCATCACCTTGTCCCACGACGCCTGATCCACGTCCGGCTCGGGACGGAACAGGAAGTCGACGTAGCCGGGCACCTGGTCGAGCCGGGTCACCCGCTCGCGCACCAACGGCGCCATGGTGGCGAAGGCGGCGGGGTCATAGTCGTCGGGTGACCAGGGCAGCTCGCCGCGCTCGCCGGTCAGCCAGGGCGCGGAGCGGGCGATGAACTCCTCGTCGGACAGGGCCCGGATGTACTCGCCGTCGAAGTGGTCGAGCTTCTTGAGATCGAAGAAGGCCGACGAGGACGTCACGTCGGCGATGTCGAACTGCGCCACGATCTCGGCCAGCGGCCGGATCTCGATGCCGTCGGGAGCCCCCCAACCCAGGGTGGCCAGGTAGTTGGTCATGGCTTCGGCCAGGTAGCCCCGAGCGATGTAGTCACCTACCGACACGTCGTCGCGACGCTTGGACAGCTTCTGGCGCTTCTCGTTCACGATCAGGGGCACATGCGCGAACTGGGGCTGGTAGTCGATGCCCAGGGCCTGGCGCAGGAGCAGCACCTTGGGGGTGGTGTTGATCAGGTCCTCACCGCGGATGATGTGGGTGATGCCCAGATCGGCGTCGTCCACCGCGTTGGCCAACAGGAACATGGGCACGCCCCCGCTGCGGACGATGACGAAGTCCTCCAGGTTGGCGTTCTCGAAGGTGACCTCCCCCCGGATGAGGTCGGTGAACGAGGTGGCGCCGTGATCCGGGACCCGGAACCGGACCACGACCCGGGGGCCGTCGGCCACCTGGCGATCACGGCAGTACCCGTCGTAGCCAGGCGTCTTGCGCCCAGCCGCCTGGTTGCGGGCGTCGAGGTCGTCGCGGGTGCAGTCGCAGCGATAGGCCAGGCCGCCACCGAGGAGCCGCTCGGCCGCATCGATGTACAGACCGGTGCGATCCGACTGGTGCACCGGGTCACCGTCCCAGTCGATCCCCAGCCACCTCAATGCGTCGTAGATCGCCTCGATCAACTCGGGCCGGGACCGCCCGGCGTCGGTGTCCTCGATGCGCAGCACCATCTCGCCGCCGTGATGGCGGGCGAACAACCAGTTGAACAGCGCCGTGCGGGCCCCACCGATGTGCAGGTAGCCGGTGGGCGCGGGCGCGAACCGGACGCGGACAGGAGAATCGGTCACCTTTCGATGCTAACGGCGCTGTTGACCCCGTCTCGGGCGGGTCGCCCGGTACCATCAGCTGCCGTGCGCCTCCGCTCGTTGATCGCCCTCCTGTTCGCCGCGGCTCTGTTTGCCCCACTGGCCTGCTCCGCCCACCGCGCCTCGGCCAAGATCGACACCCACCGGCTCACCCACGCCACCCACACCACCAACACCACCGTCGACCCGAACGACAAGTGGATCACCGAGGTGGCCACGGCCAAGGTACCCCAGGTGCAGGTCTTCCACGACCAGCCCGGTCAGCCCTCGACCACCACCACGGCACCCCCGGCCAGCGGCCACCAGGCGCCGCCCATCCCCCGCGCCGGGCTGAACGCGGCCGGTGTGGCCCTCCAACCCGACAGCTACACGTATTCGAACCCGACGTACTTCAACAACCCGCTGGTGTTCGATGTGGTGCACGACGACGGGGACTGGCTGGCCGTGTCGCTGCTGGCCCGACCCAACCACCAGGTGGGGTGGATCCGCCGCGACGACGTCACCCTGAGCACCACCCAGTACCACATGGACCTCACCCTGTCGGACTTCGACCTCAAGGTGTTCGACGGCCCCAACCTGGTGGTCGAGACCAAGGTGGTGGTGGGGACACCGTCCACCCCCACCCCCCTCGGCCACTTCTACCTGACCGAGAAGATCGCCCGACCCCCGGCCGGCGCCTACGGGCCCTGGATCATGGCCACCAGCGCCTACTCCGAGCAGCTCGGCAGCTTCGACGGCGGGCTCCCGCAGGTGGCCTTCCACGGCACCAACCGACCTGCCCTCATCGGCACGCAGTCCTCGAACGGGTGCGTGCGAATGCCCGACGCGGTCGACCAGCAGCTGGCGGACGTGCTGCCGCCGGGTACGCCCATCACCATCCAGGCCTGATCCGGGTCACTCGCCGGCCCGGTCGCCGGGTGGGGCCGGGCGATCCGGCTACGCCTCACGCCGACGGGGCGGCACGACGTTTGAAGAAGGCGCGCCAGTCCGTGGCGGCCTGGCGGACTACCTCGTCGTGAGTCATGCGCAGCACGGCCTGGGGCACCAGATCGGCGATGCGTCGCCGCTCCATGTAGTGATGGGGGTTGGCGGCCTCCTCGAACAGGGGGCGCCGCAACCGCAACAGCTCAGCGTCGGCCGGGGTCAGGAACCCCCACACGGTGAAGGCCACGGTCAGATCGTGCACGGCTGGCGCCCGCCCGAACAGCGACGCCCGCTTGAGCGCCACCGCAGAGCAACCGGAGATCACGTCATCGATCGACTCGGTCTCGTCCACCACCAACCGGTCCTCGAAGCGACGCGCCAGCTTCAACACGAAGCCCTGGTCGGGGCCCGGGTAGCCCAGCCGGGGACCGAGGGGCTGGCGACCGCTCAGCTCACCGGGACGGTCGGCCAGCCACTCCTCGCCGTTCCACGGCGGTGAGCGGTAGACGCGGGGCTTGTCGACGGGTGAGCGGGGGACGTACTCGGGGGCAGCCATCACCGCGATCCTACGCCGCGGTGTGCAGGAGGCCGTAGACGAGTGAGTCGACCAGCGCGTGCCAGGACGCCTCGATGACGTTGGTGTCCACCCCCACGGTCGTCCACACGTTCTCGCCATCGGTCGAGTCGATGAGGACGCGCACCACCGCTCCGGTGGCCGACCCGCCGTCGAGGACCCGGACCTTGAAGTCGGTGAGGTGGATGCGCTCCAGGGCGGGGAACCCACCGTTGAGAGCGGCGCGCACCGCCACGTCCAGCGCGTTCACCGGACCGTTGCCCTCTCCCACAGCCGCCACCCGCACCCCGTCGACCCACAGCTTGACCGTGGCCTCGACACTGACCTCGACGGCGTCTTCCCGGGTCACGGGACCTTCGCGGTGGTAGCTCGAAACGCGGTAGGCCTCGACCTCGAAGAACTCGTGGTTCCAACCCGCGGCCCGGCGCATCAGCAGCTCGAGAGACGCATCGGCCGCCTCGAACAGCCAGCCCTTGGCCTCCAGGGCCTTGAGCTGGTCGCTGAGGAGGCCGGCCGCTCGGTCGTCGAGCTCGACGCCCAGCTCCCGCGCCTTCATGGCCATCCCGGCGCGGCCCCCGAGGTCCGACACCAGCACGCGGGTGTGGTTGCCCACCACCGTCGGGTCCACGTGCTCGTAGGTGGCTCCGCCCGCCCGGCCCAGCGCCGAGGTGTGCAGGCCGCCCTTGTGGGCGAAGGCCGACACCCCGACGAACGGGTCGGCGGGTGACGGGGGCACGTTGACCAGCTCGGCCACGTGACGGCTGACCGCGGTGAGCCGCTCCAGGCGCCCCTCGGGCAGGGTGGCGATCCCCAGCTTGAGGGTCAGGTCCGGGATGACGGTCATGAGGTTGGCGTTGCCGGTGCGCTCGCCGTAGCCGTTCACGGTGCCCTGCACCTGGGTTGCTCCGCCCAGCACGGCGGCCACCGAATTGGCCACCGCGCACCCCGAGTCGTTTTGGGTGTGGATGCCGATGGCCACCCCGGACAGGTAGGCGCGGACCGCGTCGGTGATGCGCTGCACCTCATGGGGCAACGAGCCCCCGTTGGTGTCGCACAGGACCACGCAATCAGCGCCGGCCATGGCCGCGGACTCCACCACCGACAAGGCGTAAGCGGGGTTGGCCTTGTACCCGTCGAAGAAGTGCTCGGCGTCGAAGAACACCCGCCGCCCGGCGCTCTTGAGGAACTCGACGGACTCGCCGACCATGGCCACGCCCTCGTCCAGGGTGGTCTGCAGCGCCTCGGTGACGTGGAAGTCCCAGCTCTTGCCCACGATGCACACCGTGGAGGTCTCGGCGCCAACCAGGGCAGCCAGGGTGGGATCGACGTCGACCTTGCCCGCCGGGCGGCGGGTGGACCCGAACGCCACCAGTTCGGCGGTGGAAAGGTGCAGGTCATGGGGGGCGCGGCGGAAGAACTCCTCGTCGCGGGGGTTGGCCTGGGGATAGCCGCCCTCGATCCAGCGCACGCCCAGCCAGTCCAGCTGCTCGGCCACCCGCAGCTTGTCCTCCACCGTGAGCGAGATGCCCTCGAACTGGGCCCCGTCGCGCAAGGTCGTGTCGAAGATCTCGACCGAGGAAGGGACCACCTCGTCGGCGGCTACGTCGGGGTCAGCGGACATGTTCGAGCCAGTCCTTGTACCGGTCGACCTGGCCGCGCACGGTCTTGGCGTACTCGGCGGCGATGGCCGAGGTCATGGTCCCGGGGACCGGGATGGGGCGGTCGTCGACCGAGCTGACCGCGCTCACCTCGGCTGCGGTCCCGCACACGAACATCTCCTCGCACACGTACAGGTCGCTGCGGGTCAGATGGTCGAACCGGGTCTCGAAGCCCAGGTCGCGAGCGATGGTCATGACCGAGTCCTGGGTGATGCCCTCGAGGGCGCCGGCGGCCAGGGGCGGGGTGATGAGCACGCCGTCGCGGGCCGCAAAGATGTTCTCGCCGGTGCACTCGCTCACGAACCCGGCCGAGTTCAACATGATCGCCTCGTCGTAGCCGGCCTTGAGCGCCTCCACCTTGGCCAGCGACGAGTTCACGTAGTTGCCGGTGGTCTTGGCCGCCGGAGGCATCGTGTTGTGGTCGTGGCGCGTCCACGACGAGACCTTCATGCGCACGCCCTGGGTGGCGGCGTCGTCGCCCAGATACGCACCCCACGGCCAGCAGGCGATGGACACGTCCACGGTGCAGGGCAGGGTGTTGAGCCCCATCTCGCCGTAGCCGAAGTAGGCGATGGGCCGGATGTAGCACGACGGCAGACCGGAGGCGGCCACCACCGCCTTGGTGGCCTCCACCAACTCCTCGACCGAGTACGGCAGGTCCATCATCATGATGCGGGCCGAGTTGTGCAGCCGCTCCATGTGGTCGGTCAGACGGAACACCGCGGGGCCGTCGGCCGTCTCGTAGGCCCGCACGCCTTCGAACACACCCATGCCGTAGTGCAGGGTGTGGGTCAGCACGTGGATCTTGGCATCGTCCCAGTCGACCAGTTGGCCGTTCATCCAGATCTTGGCGGTGGGCGTGATGGGCATCGGGCTTCCCCTTAGAGTCGGTTGGCGACGGCGTCGCCGATCTGGCTGGTCGAGCCGGTGAGCGAGTTGGGATCGGAACAGGCCTTGCGGATGCGGGCGGCGGCGTCGGCCTCACCCAGGAAGTCGAGCATCATGGCCGCCGACAAGATGGCGGCGATGGGATTGGCCTTGGCCTGGCCGGCGATGTCGGGAGCCGAACCGTGGACCGGCTCGAACATCGAGGGGCCGGTGCGGTCGGGGTTGAGGTTGCCCGACGAGGCCAGGCCGATGCCGCCGGACACCGCGCCGCCCAAGTCGGTGAGGATGTCGCCGAAGAGGTTCTCGGTCACGATCACGTCGTACTGCTGGGGCGACTGCACGAAGTAGATGCAGGCCGCATCCACGTGGTTGTAGGCGGTGGTGACGTCGGGGTACTCGGTGGCGACCTCGTGGAAGGTGCGGTCCCACAGGTCACCGGAGAAGGTCAACACGTTGGTCTTGTGCACCAGGGTGAGATGGCGGCGGGGCCGGGACCGGGCCAGCTCGAAGGCGTAGCGCACGCAGCGCTCGACGCCGTGGCGGGTGTTGACCGAGCCCTGGGTGGCGACCTCGTGGGGCGTGCCCTTGCGCAGGAACCCGCCCTCACCGGCGTAGGTACCCTCGGTGTTCTCGCGGATGACGATGAAGTCGTGGGACGGGTCGGGGGCCGAGTCTCCCGCTCCCGGCCGCTCGGGCAGGAGAAAGGGTCGCTGGTTGATGTAGAGGTCGAGGTCGAAGCGCATCTTCAGCAACAGACCCCGCTCGATCAACCCCGGCGGCACCTCGGGGGTGCCCACCGCCCCCACCAACAGGGCGTCGAGCTGGCGCCACTCATCCACGATCTCGTCGCTCAGCACCATGCCGTCTACCGCGTAGCGGGCCCCGCCCAGGTCGTAGTCGACGGTGTCGAGCTCGACACCGGCCGCGGCCACCACCTTGAGGGCCTCGGCCACGACCTCCGGGCCGATGCCGTCGCCACCGATGACGCCGACACGGGGCGCGCCGGTGCGTTCGGCGGGTGTCGAAGGGTTCGAAGCGGGGTTGGGCACGGGATGTCGGACCTTTCGCAGCGGGGGCGGTCCGGCCATCCGACCCGCCCCGAGAACGAGAAAACCGTCCACCGAGGTGGACGGTCGAGAGCGCACGCCGAGGTACGGCGTGCGCTACGGAATGATGGCTACCGGGGTGAGGACGGAAGGAAGCACTCTCTCCAGTGTGGTGGTGACCAGCCCGTTCGTCAACCCGATGGGCCGGGCGCTGACGGGGCGGGGAGCCGATCACCGGCTCAGACAGGTCGATCGCCGACCGATCGCCAGCTGAGCCGGGACCCGTCGTCGCTACCATGGGTGGGTGGACGACATGACCCAGCACCTGTCCCAGGACGCCTACGACCGCCTCAGGGCCGAGCACGAGGAGCTCACCACCCACGGGCGCACCGACATCGCTCGCAAGATCCAGTCGGCGCGTGAGCTGGGGGACCTGTCCGAGAACGGCGACTACCACGCGGCCAAGGAGGAGCAGGGCAAGATGGAGGGTCGCATCCGGCACCTGGCCGCCGTGCTCGAGAACGCCGAGATCGTCGACGCCTCCGACAGCGACCACGTGGTGGCCGGCTCGATCGTGACCATCCGCTACGAGGGTGACGACGACATCGAGCGCTACCTGATCGGTTCGATCGAGGAACGCCGCGACGACCTGGTGGTCATGTCACCCGGTTCACCGCTAGGGGCCGCCCTGCTGACCCACGCCGCGGGCGACACCGTCGAGTACGAGGCGCCGGGGGGCGTGCTCAAGGTCGAGATCATCGCCATCGAGTCGTGAGCTGACCTCGAGTCGTGAGCTGACCCCCGAGATGACCTGGTGAGCCCCTCCCGCCGGCCCTGGTCGGACGCGACCAACGCCCCGCGGACGGGCACGCCCGTGGCGGAGCCTCCGGGACTGCCAGCCGGCCAACCCCTCGAGCTGGCCGGGCGGGGTCGTACCTTCTACCGGCGCCAGCCTGGTCCGCCCGGCGCGCCGACCCTGCTGTTGCTGCACGGCTGGACGGCCAACTCGGCCCTGAACTGGTACACCAGCTACGCCACGCTGTCGCGCCACTTCGACGTGGTGGCCATCGACCACCGGGGTCACGGGCGAGGCATCCGATCGCGGCGGCGGTTCCGACTCGAGGATTGCGCCGACGATGCGGTGGCACTGGCCGACACGCTGGGGATCGATCGGTTCGTCCCTGTGGGCTACTCGATGGGCGGACCGGTGGCCCAGCTCATCTGGCGTCGCCATCCCCATCGGGTCGAGGGCCTGGTGCTGTGCTCCACGGCTCGCAACTTCGTGGGCCAGCGTCCAGGTGAGCGGGCCGCGGCCCCCATGCTGGGGCTGGCATCCCTGCTGGCCCGGGCCACGCCCATCCGCTGGCAGCGTTCGCTGGGCCTACGCCTGGCCACGGCCCGCTACGACCAGTCGGAGCTGGGCCGGTGGGCCCTGCAGGAGATCCAGCGCAACGATCCGCGCATGATCGTGGAGGCCGGCCAGGCCCTGGCCACCTTCTCGTCGCGGGCGTGGATCGGCGGGGTGGACGTGCCGACCGCGGTGCTGGTCAGCGAGTTCGACTCGGTCGTCCCGCCCCGTCGCCAGCACGCCTTGGCCGCGGCCATCGAGGGGGCCGTGGTCCACCCTGTGCGGGGCGACCACGGCGTGTGCGCACTCGACCCTGAAGCCTTCGTGCCCGTGCTCGATCAGGCGTGTGCCCAGGTCATCGAACAGGCGCAGGCCCGACCACGTCGAGCGGGCTGATCTGGGGGGCGGCGGTCACCACCGACACCCGCCGGTCCAACACCGCCTCCAGCAGTTCGCGACGCTCGTTGGCCGTGTACAGCTCCAGGGAAATGTCGGCGCCGCCGGCCGCCTCGACCTCGATCACCAGGGTGCGACGATGGACGTGGGCGCTGACGCCTTGCACCCGAGCGCCGTGGGTGCGGTCCAACCCGATGGCCACTCGCAGGATGCCGGCCAACGTCCGCACCCTGTCCTGGTCTCGGGAGCGCAGTGCCACGAACTCCGGGTGCTTGGCCGAGGGGGCGCTCTTGCGGTGGTAGCGCGCCACCAGGGCGATCATCTCGATCTCGTGGTCGTTGAACCCCGACAGGTGGTCGCTGTTGCGAATCACGTAGTAGGTGTGCTTGTGGTGCTTGCTGTGGGACACGAACAGGCCCACGTTGGCGAGCAGCGCGGCTGCCTCGAGCAGCTCCCGGGCATCGTCGCCCAGTCCGTGCAGATCGGCGGTGGCGTCGAACAGGGCCAGGGCCAGGCGAGCCACGTGCGCCGAGTGGGCCGGCTCCTCGTCCATCATCTCGGCCAGGCGGACGACGCTGCGCCGACGCAGGTCGTGGAGGTGGTGCAGGGCAGCACCATGGGTTCGTTGGAAGGCGTCGAGCAGCGCGCCCTCGCGCAGCGCGTAGCCCGACACCACCAGCTCGTCGATGCCGAAGGTGACCATGGCCTGGTCGAGGATGATGGCGCCGGCCAGGACGATGTCGGCCCGCGATGCCTCAAGGCCGGCTACCTCTCGACGCTTGGCCAGCGACAGCGCAGCCAGGCGCTTGACGGTGGACCGGGCCTCGGCCGCGGTGATGGTGGCGTTGTCGACGGTTCGGGGTGGGGCATCCTCGTGCGCGGCGATGACCATGGCCGCCACCGCCTCGATGGTGCCGGAGCTGCCCACTGCCACCTCGAAGCCCAGCCGGGCCACCTCCCGGGCCAGGGGCGCCAGCATGGCGTCGACGTAGCGCCGGCAGGCGTCCACCGCGCCCGGGTGCACCCGGTCGGTGCGGAAGAAGCGCCGGGTCAGACGGATGGCGCCCAGCTTGAAGCTGCGCACCGCCAGGATCTCGCTGCGCTCGCCCACCAGGACCTCGGTGCTGCCCCCGCCGATGTCGATCATGATCAGCCGCCGGTCGTACACGGGGACGGCCTGCAGCACGCCCAGGTAGATCAGGCGGGCCTCCTCGGTGCCGGAGATGACCTCGACCTCGACCCCGGCCTCGTGGCGGGCACGGCGTAGGAAGTCCTCCGCGTTCTCGGCTTCGCGCACGGCACTGGTGGCCACCGCGGTGACGCCGGCGTCAGAGATGTCGGCCACCTGGCGCAGGCGGGTCAGCGCTGCGATGCCCCGCTCGATGGCGTCGGGCGACAGCAGCTTCATGTCGCCTCCGCCCGAACCGAGTCGGACGGTCTCCTTCTCGTCGCCGATCACCTCGAAGTGGCCGGCATCGTCGAAGCGGGCCACCACCAGGTGGATCGAGTTGGTACCGATGTCGATGGCCGCCAGGTTCTCGCCCATGTTCACTGCATCCTACCGGCGCCCCTTGGCGTCGAATCGACGTCGATTCGACGCCAACGGTCATGCTGGGGACGAACCCAGGCCGGCGGTCTGCTCGATTCGGCGAGCCGCGGCCGCCACCGCCTGGCCGTATCGGCGCCCCGGCTCCTTCGAGATCCGCTCGACAGGCCCCGACACACTCACCGCGGCCACCGGCCGACCACCTTCACCGAGCACCGGGGCACTGACCGAAGCCACCCCCGCCTCCCGCTCGCCGACGCTCTGCACCCACCCCGCCTCCGCCGACCCACCGGACTCGCCCAGGAGCACCCGACCCGCCGAGCCGGCGTCGAGGGGCAACGAGGCGCCCATGGGCACGATGGTGCGCAGGCCGTGGGGCGACTCCAACGCCGCGATGCACACCCGCCGGTCGCCTTCACGCACGTAGAGCTGCACCGACTCGCCGGTCTCGTCGCGCAGGGCCCGCAGGGCCGGCAGGGCCGCGCTGGCCAGCGGCAGGCCCTCGGCGGCCCGGCGCCCCAGGGCCACCAGGCGCACGCCCAGGGCGAACCGTCCATCGGGGTCGCGGCGCACGAACCCGTGGTCCTCCAGGGCCACGGCCAGGCGATGGGCGGTGGCCCGGGACAGCCCGGTGGCCTCCACCAGCTCAGCCAACGAGGACGGAGACCGCTCGAGCGCCACCAGCAGGCAGACCGCCTTGTCGATCACGCCCACACCGCTTACACTCTGTTCCATTGCCTGAGACTAGATTCTCAGATATTGAGATTCAAGTCCGGAGACCGAGTGAGAACGTGGGACCTCATGCCCACCTGACAGAGTGCGAGGCCCCGCCATGGCCGAAGCCAGGACCCTGAGCGAGAAGATCTGGGACGACCACGTGGTCCACCGCGGTCCCGATGAACCCGACCTGCTCTACATCGACCTGCACCTGGTCCACGAGGTGACGTCACCCCAGGCTTTCGACGGCCTGCGCCTGGCCGGCCGGCGGGTCCGCCGACCCGACCTGACCGTGGCCACCGAGGATCACAACGTGCCCACCGCCGACATCGACCGGCCCATCGCCGATCCGATCTCGCGCAAGCAGGTCGAGGTGTTGCGGGCCAACTGCGCCGAGTTCGGCATCGCCGAGTACCCGATGGGCGATCCCGACCAGGGCATCGTCCACATCATCGGGCCCGAGCAAGGCCTCACCCAACCGGGCATGACCATCGTGTGCGGCGACAGCCACACCTCCACCCACGGCGCCTTCGGGGCCCTGGCCTTCGGCATCGGCACCAGCGAGGTCGAACACGTGCTGGCCACCCAGACCCTGCCCCAGCAGCACCCGGGCACGATGGCGGTGACCGTCGAGGGCGAGCTACCCGCGGGCGTCACCGCCAAGGACCTCATCCTCGCCATCATCGGGCGCATCGGCACCGGCGGCGGGATCGGCTCAATCATCGAGTACCGAGGCTCTGCGGTAGCCGGGCTGTCCATGGAAGGGCGCATGACGGTGTGCAACATGTCCATCGAGGCGGGCGCCCGGGCCGGGCTCATCGCACCCGACGACACCACCTTCTCCTATCTTGAGGGCCGTCGCCACGCCCCCACCGGCGCGGCATGGGAGCAGGCGCTCGACCACTGGCGGTCCCTGCCCACCGACCCGGGCGCCACCTTCGACAAGGAAGTGACCCTGGCCGCCCCCGACCTCGAGCCCCACGTGAGCTGGGGCACCAACCCCGGTCAGGTGATCCCTCTGGGCCAGTCCGTGCCTGACCCCGACCAGTTCGCCGATCCCGCGGCTCGCGAAGCGGCCGCCCGGGCCCTCGAGTACATGGGCCTGACCGCGGGCACGCCCATGCGCCAGGTCCCCGTCGACACCGTGTTCATCGGCTCGTGCACCAACGGCCGCATCGAGGACCTCCGTGCCGCCGCGGAGGTGGTCCGAGGGCGCAAGGTGCGCGCCGGCATGCGGGCCATGGTGGTGCCCGGTTCGTTCCGGGTGAAGGCCCAGGCCGAGGCCGAGGGCCTCGACCAGGTGCTGGTGGCCGCCGGCTTCGACTGGCGTGAGCCCGGCTGCTCGATGTGTCTGGCCATGAACCCCGACAAGCTCCAGCCCGGCGAGCGGGCCGCGTCCACCAGCAACCGCAACTTCGAGGGACGCCAGGGCCGGGGTGGGCGCACCCACCTGGTGTCGCCGGCTGTGGCCGCGGCCACCGCCGTGGCCGGCACCTTCGCCAGCCCCGCCGATCTCACGTAATCACGACCGCCTGCCCCCAGGGCGGCTGAGAGGATCACCATGGAACCCGTCATCGTCGTCACCGGCACGGCTGTCCCCCTGCAACGCTCGGACGTGGACACCGACCAGATCATCCCCAGCGACTGGCTCAAGCGAGTGGAGCGCACCGGCTTCGGCGCCGGGCTGTTCGCGGAGTGGCGCGACGACCGGGACTTCGTGCTCAACCAGGAGCAGTACCAGGGCGCAACCATCCTGGTGGCCGGCCCGAACTTCGGCACCGGCTCGTCACGCGAGCACGCCGTGTGGGCGATCATGGACTACGGCTTCCAGGCCGTGATCTCGCCCCGATTCGCCGACATCTTCCGCAACAACAGCACCAAGAACGGGCTCATCCCCGTTCAGGTCGACCCGGAGGTGGGCCAGGCGCTGCTCGACGCGGTGGCGGCGGACCCCACGCTGGAGCTGACCATCGACGTGGCCGCCCGCACCCTGTCGGCCCCGGCCATCGGCCTCGAGGTCGGCTTCCCGCTGGACGACGCGACCCAGCACCGGTTCCTGGAGGGTCTCGACGACATCGGGATCAGCCTGGGTCACCAGGACCACATCGCCGCCCATGAGTCCACGCGCCCGTCGCACCGCCCGCGGGTCGAGCGCGCCTAGCTCGGGGTCTCGGGCTCCACCTGCTGGATGCGGTACCGGTTGCCACCGGTGGCCTTGGCCCGGTACATGGCCTGGTCGGCCACGGTCAGGATCCGGTCACCGCTGGCGTGATCGCCACTCGCCACGGCCACCCCCACCGAGATTCCCACCTGGGTCTGCTCCTCGCCGACCTCGAACGGTCGGCCGATGGCGTCGATGACCCGGTCGGCCAACCCGGCCAGGACATCGGGATCGTCAGCCCCGTCGCAGATGATCACGAACTCGTCACCCCCCACCCGCGCCACCATGTCCTCACCGCGGATGATGGCGCACAGGCGCTCGGCGATCTCGACCAGCACCCGATCGCCCGCCGCGTGGCCGAAGCGATCGTTGACCTCCTTGAACCGGTCCAGGTCGCAGAACAGCACGGCCACCCTGCGACCGGTCCCCCGCGCCCGCTCCACCACCTCGTCGAGGTGCTCGGTGAACAGGGCGCGGTTGGCCAGGCCGGTGAGGTGATCGGAGGTGGCCAGGTGGCGCAGCCGCCGCTCGGCCTCCTTCAGGCCACTGATGTCTCGGGCCACCATGGCCACCCAGTCCAGCTCACCGCTCTCGTTGCGCCCGACCACGCCCAGGGCTGATACGGGCAGGGTCCGATCCGGCGCCACCCGCAGGCCGATCTCGCCGTGGAAGGTGTCCGAGGTGGCCACCACGGCCAGCCCCTGGTTGATGAAGTCCTCTCGGTCCTCGAGCAGATCACCCAGACTTCCGGTGCCGCCGGCGGCCTCGTTGTCGGCCAGGATCTGGGCCAGGGCGGCGTTGGTGTGCAGGATCTCGCCAGTGGGGCGGAAGATGGCCACGAAGTCCGACGTGGCGTCGAGCATCTGCAACAGCCGCTCGGACTCGGCCCTCGCCACCACCTCCGCGGTCACGTCCTCCAGGGCCACGATCACGCCCACTGGCTGGTTCCGGCCGTCGAGATGCGGGGCCACCCGCACCCGCATGCTCCCCCGACTCCCGTCGGGCAAGAGGCAGGGGATGGTCACGGTGGTGGCGGCCGCACCCACCAGTCCGGCGGCCACCAGCTCGTCCAAGGCTCGGCGGTGCGGGCCCACGAACCGGTCCCGCCAAGCGGTGGCGTCGTCGGTCTCACCGAACCCCAGCAGATCACGACCCACCCGGCTGAGGTACATCACCTGCTCGATGCGGTTCATCAACAGGATGCCGATGGGCGCGGCCTCGGCCAGCGACAACATGGGACCGTCGGTCTGGGCCACCGACTCCAGCTCGGAGCCGGCGTCGATGTTGCGCACCTGCACCACCACGCCACCCAGATCAGGGTGATCGACCCGGCTGGCGCCGACCAGCTCGATGAGCTGCCAGATGTCGTCGTTGGCCACGGCCCGGGAGCGGACGATGCGGTTGAGGCGGCTGGCGGGCCGACGAGCCAGGTCGGCGAACGCCTCGAGCACCATGGGCAGGTCCTCGGGGTGGAGGCGCTCCACGGGATGGGTGCCCAGGTTGGCCGTGCCTCCGGGCACGCGTGCCGCCAACGCGTCGGACTGCCAGAGCAGCCGCCCGTCGGCGTCGAGCAGCAGGGTCGAGTCGGCCACGGCATCGATGACCGCCCCCAGACGCCGTTCCGTGGCCAGATCGCGCAGCGCCACCAGGATGCGTCCGTCCGATCCCCCGGTCGCGGTCAGCCCCACAGGCGCACCGGAGCTGAGGCGAACCGCCACCTCGGCGGACCCCGGCCCAGCCTGGGTCAGCACCGCCTGGCTGAGGACGGCGTCGAGCCGGACGCGGTCGGCGGGGTCCACCAGATCCGCCAGCGGGGTACCGACCAGCTCCTGCACCCTCGCGGCCATCAGCGCGGCGGCGGCCGGCGACGCGTCCTGCACCACGCCCGACCCGAGCACCAGCAGCGGGCTGGGCACCTCGTCCACGGGCACGGCCTGACGCGCCACCAACTCTCGACCCCTCTCTCCGCGAAACGAGCCCGCGCCCGCCCTCTGCCCCTGTGTTTCGGCGGCGCAGGCCCGAGGGCTGAACAAGCGCTGGGATTTCGGGTCGGACGGCCTAGGCCGATCGACTCCACCCGGCAACGGCGCCCTCAGCCGAGGTCGACGGCATGCACCGACACGATGCCGTCGGTGGCCTCCAGGCCGGACACGACGTCGGCCGACACGCTCGAGCTGGTGGCCAGAACCATGAGGGCACCCAGGCCTGCGGCCGACTGGCCCACGTGGATGCCGGCGATGTTGATGCCGGCGTCGCCCAGCTGCGTGCCGACGGCGCCGATCATCCCCGGACGGTCGTCGTTGCGCACGACCAGCATGTGCGGCGACGGGGGGACGTCCACCGTGTGGTCGTCCACCATGACGATCCGGGCCTCACCGGCCAACCCCACCAGCGTGGCAGCCAGGGCGTGGTCGCCACCGCGCACGGTGATCAGGTTCACGAAGTCGTGGGCGGTGGTGGTGGCCGACTCGCGCACACCGATGCCGTTCTCGTCTGCCAGCTGCGGAGCGTTGACGAACGAAACCGGCTCCACGCTGATCCGGCCGAAGTAGCCCTTGAGCAGCGACAGGGTGAGGATGCGGGTGTCGTAGCCCGCGATCTGGCCCTGGTACTCGACCTCGAGTGAGTCGGTGGCGGGTCCGACCAGCGAGGCCAGGAGCTCACCCAGGCGTTCGGCCAGCGACAGGAAGGGTCGCACCGTCTCGGAGGCCTCTGCGGCGCTCACGTTCACCGCGAAGGGCACGAACTCGCCGGCCAGGGCCAGCTCGACCTGCTCGGCGATGGTGTCGCCGGCCTTGTCCTGGGCTTCGTGCGTACTGGCCCCGAGGTGCGGGGTGACCACCACCGAGTCGAGTGCGAACAGGGGCGACTCGGTGGTCGGCTCGTGTTCGAACACGTCCAGGGCGGCGCCTCCCAGACGACCGGAGGAGATGGCTTCGCCCAGCGCGGCCTCGTCCACGATGCCCCCCCGGCCGACGTTGATGACCCGAAGGCCCGGCTTGGCCTTGGCCAGCAGCTCGGCGCCCACCAGCCCGACCGTGTCGGGCGTCTTGGTGACGTGGATGGTCATGAAGTCGGCCACCGCCACCAGCTCGTCCAGGTCGACCAGCTCCACGCTCAACTGCCGGGCCCGGTCGTTGGACACGAACGGGTCGTAGGCCACCAGCCGCATCCCGAAGGCCAGGGCCCGCTGGGCCACCAGCTTGCCGATGCGGCCCAGTCCGACGATCCCGAGGGTCTTGTCGCTCAACTCGACGCCGGTCCAGCGCGACCGTTCCCACCGACCTCCCACCAGCGCGGCATGGGCCTGGGGGACGTTGCGCGCCTGGGCCAGGAGCATGGCCATCGTGTGCTCGGCCGCCGACAGCACGTTGGACTGAGGAGCGTTGACCACCATGACGCCCTGGGCGGTGGCCGCGGCCACATCCACGTTGTCGAGCCCGATGCCGGCACGGCCCACGACCACCAGGTCGCGACCCGCCTCGAGCACGGCCGGGGTGACGGTGGTGGCGGACCGGATGATCAGCGCTTGGGCGCCCACCACCGCCTCGAGCAGCTGGTCGGGGGCGAGGTCGAGCACCACGTCGACCTGGTGGCCGGCGGCCCGCAAGCGCTCCAGCCCACCGTCGGCGATCGGTTCGGTAACCAGGATGCGGGCCATGGCTTCATCCTGGCCGCTGGGCCCAACCGGCCGCCAACCCGTCGCCGGCTCTCCGTGCACCGCCCCCGCCCGCCTCGGGCGGCGGTCGGCCGAGGCTCAGCCGCCGGAGAGCTTGAAGGTCACGAAGAAGGCCAGCAGGGGCACGACGATCAGCACGGCGATGGCCACCAACACCGGGATCCACATCGAGCGCACCGACCGGGTGATCTCGTCGTCGCGGTCGCCCAGCACCTCCGCTGCGTCGGGCAGGCCCAGGACCTCCCGGGCCCGCCGGAAGTCCTCGGCCAGCACGGCCACGCCGAAGCGTGCGCCGTCATGGCTGACCTGGCTGTCGATCCCTTCGGCGGCCAGGTCGACCGAGGCCGGCTCGATCTCGACGTCCGCACCGACGCCCCGCTCGATCAGGGTCGCGGCCGCGGCGTGCGCCTCCCGCTTGGTGCCGTACCACTGCAACACGTCCATGCCGTCGGCGCCCGCTCCAGTATCCATTGGGTGCCTGCTCCCGCGTCAGAGGTTGTCGATGACCACCGGTTCAATCGGCTCGGCCAAGTCGAAGTCGAACACTTTGGAGTAAAAGTACAGCTCGGCTTCGAGCGCCCGCTTGATGGTGGAGGCTTGGCGGAAGCCGTGCTGCTCGCCCTCGAAGGCCAGGTAGGCCACGGGGAGGCCCTTGTCGCGGACCGCGGCCACGATCATCTCGGACTGCGCCGGCGGCACGATCTCGTCCTCCAGTCCCTGCAGCACCAGCAGCGCGCAGTCGAAGCCCTGCACGTGGTGGATCGGGGAACGCTCCCGGTAGCGCTCGGCCTCGGCCGGGAACGGACCCACCAGGGAATCGAGGTAGCGGGACTCGAACTTGTGGGTGTCTCGGGCCAGGGCCTCGAGGTCGGCCACCCCGTACAGGCTGGTGCCGGCCCGGAAGTCGTCGCGGAAGGCCAGCGCGGCCAAGGTGGTGTAACCGCCGGCGCTGCCACCCCGGATGGCCAGACGCTCGGCGTCGACCAGCCCGGCGTCCGCCAGGTGGCGGGCCACCGCAACGCAGTCGTCGACATCAGCCACCCCCCACTGGCCGGAGAGGGCCTGGCGGTACTCGCGTCCGAAGCCGGTGCTGCCGCGGTAGTTGACGTCGACGACGGCGAAGCCCCGTGACGTCCAGTACTGGATGCTCAGGCTCAGCTGGGGTCGAGCCGCCGAGGTGGGTCCACCGTGGCTCAGGACCAGCAGCGGCGGCGCAGAGCCCTCCGGGGCGCGGGCCTGCGGATGGGTCGGTGCATAGAACACCGCGTGGGTCCGCGAGCCGTCCGCCAGCTCGACGGTCAAGGACTTGGGCTCAGAGAACCACTCGGTCCCCAGACCCAGCGGGCGGCCGGGCCGGATGATCCCGATGGTGGCTTCGCCGTGCACGGGCAGGTCAGCCACTGCCACCACCGTCTCACGCCGAGGCGAGCCTCCCAGGAACACGAAGCCGTGGCCGTAGGGGCGCAGGGAGGCGAGCGCGACGAACTCGGCCTCCAGATCGACCACCACGTCGGCCGAGGCCGCGCCCGCGGAACCCTCGCCGGACCCGCTTCCCGGCGACCCGGTCGCCTGTGGGGTGACGACGGCCAGGTGGTCGAGGCCACCCGAGGCGTAGGCGATGGCTACCCGCCCGTCGGCAAGGAAGGCGTATCGGGACTGGCCGAACACCCAATGAGGGACCCCGATCTCGGCCTCGAGGGGAGCCACCGCCCGGACTTCCCCGGCGACATCGATGCGGTACAGGTTCCACCAGTTGGAGCGGTCGGACAGGAACCAGAGCGACCCGTCGGGATGCCACTCGGGCTGGGTCACCGACTCATCGCGGCCCCCGGCCCGCACCGTGGGCGTCGACAGCGTGCAGCCACCCTCCCCACTGACCAGGTCCGCCACCACCAGCTCGCTGCCGTCCCAGGGCATGTCGGGGTGGTTCCACTGGATCCAGCACAGGCGGCTGCCGTCGGGGCTCACCCGGGGCGCAGCCACGAAATCGGGGCCCGACACCAGCACCTGCGGTTCGCCCGGCTGGCCGAAGGGCGCGGCCCGCACGGCCACGATCTCGTTGCGGGCCTCGGCCGCGCCGGGGTCGTGACGCTCCCGCACGCAGATCACCCAACGCCCGTCGGCGGTGAGGACGCCGTCGGCGTAGCGGTCACCCTGGGGCACGGCCGGTTCGGGTGTGAGCACGACCGGTGCCAGGAAGGTGCCGGGCTCGAAATCGGGGTCGATGCGGTAGAGGCGCTGATCCGACCAGTTGGCGAAGAACAAGGTGTCGTCGTGGAGCCACCAGGCCCCGCCGCCGTATTCGTGGACCCGAGTCCGCGCCGAGCAGCCCTCGGGCAACACGTCGACGTCGCGACCACCCGGCTCGTGGCGCACGATCATCACCCGGCCGCCTTGTTGTGGGCGCAGCTCGGACCACCAGATGTCGTCGTCGCCGGCCGCGACCTCCCCCAGACTGACCGCGGCCTCCACCACCAGCTCGGCGGTAATGGCGGAGGACCAGGATCCGTAGGGCTGTTCCATGTTCAGCTGGCCTGGCCCAGCAGGTCGGCGATGCGGGTCACGCCTTCGACCAGGTCGTCGTCGCCCAGGGCGAACGACATCCGGGCGTAGCCAGGTGCGCCGAAGGCCTCGCCGGGCACGATGGCCACGTTGGCCAGCTCGAGGATGACCTCGGCCAACTCGGTGGTGGTGGTCGGCCGATGACCCTTGATGTCGCGGCCCAGCACCTGCTCGAAGGAGGGGAAGGCGTAGAAGGCACCCTCGGGCTCGAGGCAGCTCACACCGGGGATCTCGTTGAGCAGGCGGTGGATCAGGCGTCGTCGTCGGTCGAAGGCTTGACGCATCTCGCCCACGGCCTCCAGATCGCCGGCCACCGCGGCCAACGCGGCGCGCTGGCACACGTTGGCCACGTTGGAGGTGCTGTGGGACTGCAGGTTGGTGGCGGCCAGGATCAGGTCGGGCGGACCGATCATCCAGCCCACCCGCCATCCGGTCATGGCGTAGGTCTTGGCCACCCCGTTGAGCACCACGCACCGGTCGGCCAACTCGGGGACGAGAGCCGGCATGGACGAGAACTCGTGGTCGCCGTAGACGAGGTGCTCGTAGATCTCGTCGGTGATCACCCAGATGCCGTGTTCGACGGCCCACTCCCCGATGGCGCGCACCTCGGCGACCGGATAGACGGCGCCGGTCGGGTTGGACGGCGATACGAACACCAGCGCCTTGGTGGCCGGCGTGCGGGCCGCCTCGAGCTGGTCGACGCTGACCCGGAACCCGCTGGCCGCGTCGGTGGGCACGATCACCGCCACGCCGCCGGACAGGGCCACCGGCTCGGGATAGGTGGTCCAGTAGGGCGCGGGCAACAGGACCTCGTCGCCGGGGTTCAGCAACGACTCGAAGGTGTTGTACACCGCGTGCTTGCCTCCGTTGGTGACCAGCACCTGGCCGGGCAGGACCGAAAGCCCCGAGTCGCGCCGGGTCTTGGCCGCGATGGCCTGCTTCAACTCGGGTAGGCCGCCGGCCGGCGAGTAGCGGTGGTTGCGGGGATCGCGACAGGCGACGACGGCTGCCTCCACGATGTGGTCGGGGGTCGGGAAGTCGGGTTCGCCCGCACCGAACCCGATGACCGGCTCGCCCGCGGCCTGAAGGGCCTTGGCCCGGGCATCCACGGCCAGGGTGGCCGATTCGGTGATGGCGCCCACTCGGCGGGAGATTCGATCGGCTGGCATGACCTCGACGCTAGCGGGAATGGATTTCGCCACAGAACGGATTGACCGCGATAGTGGCCGGGATGACCGAAGACCTCCCCGCCATCTCGATCCCCGCCAGCATGTTGCCTGCCGACGGCCGATTCGGCTGCGGGCCCTCCAAGATCCGTCCGGAGGCGGTGAACGCCCTGGCCAGCGTGTCCACCAGCTATCTGGGCACGAGCCACCGCCAGGCGGGCGTCCGGTTCACGGTGGCCCAGCTGCGCAACGGCCTGTCCGAGCTGCTGGCCCTCCCCGACGGCTACGAAGTGGTGTTGGGCAACGGCGGTACCACGACGTTCTGGGACGTCGCCACCTTCTGTCTCATCGACCAGCGCAGCCAGCACCTCGTCTTCGGCGAGTTCTCCTCGAAGTTCGCGGCCGCGGCCGCCGCCGCTCCCCACCTGGGCGAGCCCATGGTGATCGAGTCCTCACCCGGCACCCATCCCGGACCCGAGGCGGCCGAGGGCATCGACGCCTACGCCCTGACTCACAACGAGACCTCCACCGGTGTGGCCACCGACCCGCGCCGGCCCGACGGGATCGACCCCGACGCCCTGGTCCTGGTGGATGCCACCTCGGCCGCCGGCGGGCTGCGGTTCGACCCGACCCAGGCCGACGCCTACTACTTCGCGCCCCAGAAGTGCCTGGCCTCCGACGGTGGGCTGTGGCTGGCCGCCCTGTCGCCAGCGGCGTGTGAGCGGGTGGCCCGGCTGGCCGCATCGGGCCGGTGGGTGCCGGCGTCGCTCGACCTGGCCATCGCCCTGGACAACTCGCGCAAGGACCAGACCTACAACACCCCTGCCCTGGCCACGCTGTTCCTGGCCGTGCAGCAGGTCGAGTGGATCAACCAGAACGGGGGCCTCGAGTGGGCCGCCTCGCGCTCGGACCGGTCGGCGTCGATCATGTACTCGTGGGCCGAGGCGTCGGACTACGCCACCCCGTTCGTCGCCGACCCGGCCGATCGCAGCCACGTGGTGGCCACCATCGACCTCGATGATCGGGTCGACGCCCAAGTGGTGTCCAAGGTGCTTCGGGCCAACGGCATCGTCGACACCGAGTCCTACCGCAAGCTGGGGCGCAACCAGCTGCGCGTGGCGCTGTTCCCGGCCATCGACCCGCCCGACGTGGAAGCCCTGACCCGCTGCATCGATCATGTGGTGGGCGAGCTGGGCTGAGCGCGGCCCGACACGACCTGGGGCGGAGCCAGGGGGCAGACTGTCCGCCACCATCGCCACGCTCAGATCGGAGCCGCCGCGCCATGCCGTCATTCAGTGAGGTCCGAGCCATGTTGACCGGACCGGGAGGACCCTTCGAGGTGACCACCGAGATCGTCGGTGGCCTCGAGATGAAGGTGTACGCCCAACGGTTCGAGAACCTCCGGGTCATCGCCCAGGTCGCCGCCGCCCGCACCGACGACGAACCCTTCATCGTCCACGGCGACACCCGCATCGGCTTCGCCGAGTTCTTCGGGTTGGCCAACGCCGCTTCGGCCGCCCTGGCCGAGGACGTGGGGGTCGTCCACGGCGACCGGGTGGCGGTCCTGTCGGCCAACAACCCCGCCTGGTGCGTATCGTTCTGGGCCGCAGTCGACCTGGGTGCCATCCTGGTCGGACTGAACGGCTGGTGGAAGACCGACGAGATCCTCTACGGCCTGCGCGACAGCGGGGCCAAGGTGCTGGTGGCCGACCGCGGCCGGTTCAGCCGCATCGCCGACCAACTCGACGACCTGCCCGATCTGGAGGCCGTGTACCTCATCGATGCCGAGCCGGAGCACTTCGGGGGCGGGCCTCTGCTGCACCGCTTCGACGAGTTGACCGCACGGGCGGCAGGCGCCGATGACGCCGACGGCCGCGGCGGAGGCGACAGCTTCCCGACCAACCCGATCGACGAGGCCGATCCGGCGGTCATCTTCTACACCAGCGGAACCACCGGCCGGCCCAAGGGCGCCATCTCCACCCACGCCAACATGGTGGCCAACCTCCAGAACACCCTGTTCAACAGCGTGGCCGTGAGCATGGCGTTCCCCGACAGCGGGAACCCGACCGACGGCGCCACGCGCAACACCTCCCTGCTGACCTCGCCCCTGTTCCACGTGTCGGGCTGCCACTCGAGCCTGGTGGTGGGGACGCTGGCCGGCATCAAGCTCGTGATCCCCGAAGGCCGATTCGAGCCCGACAAGGCCTTGCAGCTCATCGAGGACCACCAGGTGACCATCTGGGCCACCGTCCCCACCATGGTGTGGCGGGTGTGCGAGTACCCCGGGCGCGGCGACTACGACACGTCATCGGTGACCACGGTGGCCTTCGGGGGGTCGCCGTCGGCGGACGAGTTGCAGCGCATGATCCACGAGACGTTCCCCAACGTCCACAGCACCAGCAACGCGTACGGTCTGACCGAGACAAGCTCGGTGGCCACGGTGATCAGCGGCGCCGATGCGCTGGCCAAGCCCACGTCGGTGGGTCCACCGGTACCGGTGGTGGACGTGCGCATCGCCGACATCGACGGCAAGCCGGTCGGCCCGGGAGGCACGGGCGAGATCCTCATCCGCGGCCCGATCGTGATGCCCGGCTACTGGGGCAAGCCTGAGGCGACCGCCGAGACCATCCGCGACGGTTGGCTGCACACCGGCGACATCGGCCACCTGGACGAAGACGGCTACCTCTACGTCACCGATCGGGCCAAGGACATGATCATCCGCGGCGGCGAGAACGTGTACTGCGTCGAGATCGAGGAGCGACTGGTCGAACACCCGTCTGTGGCCGACGCCGCCGTCATCGGTGTGCCCGATCCCGAGCTGGGCGAGCAAGTCAAGGCGGTGGTACAGGTCAAGCCCGACCGCAGCGTGACCGAGGACGAGGTCCGGGCCTGGGTGGGCGAGACCCTGGCCAACTTCAAGGTGCCCACCTATGTGGAGATCACAGATGAGAAGCTTCCCCGCAACGCCTCCGGCAAGCTGCTCAAGAACGTGCTGCGCGGCCAGGGCGAGGTGAGCTTCTCGGAGACCATGTGAACCCATCGACGGCGTCGCCTCGTCCCGCCCGCCGGCTGCGACCCCCCACCGTGCTGCTGGCGGCGGCGGGGCTGGTCACCGCCGCATGGCTGGCCGTCGTCGTGGTCTGGCACGCCGCGCCCTTCAGCCTCACGTTCGACGACGCCTTCTACTACTTCGGGATCGCCCGAAACGTGGCCCACGGCCACGGATCCACATTCGACGGTCTCGACCTCACCAACGGCTACCACCCGCTGTGGATGGTGCTGGCGTCGGTGGTCTACCGCCTGGGTCTGGACGGGACCACGGCAGTGCGGGTCCTGCTCGCTTTCCAGGTGCTCTGCTATGGCGGCGCATTGGCCCTGGTGGCCCGGACCACCGGACGCGCAATCGGTGACTGGGACCGGATGCGGGCCAAACGTCCCGATGACGGCGAGCGCGTCGGCCAATGGTGCACCGCCATCGTCGCCCTGGCGCTGGTGGCGGTGTCCGCCAACCCGTTCGTGGTGAAGGCCATCGTCAACGGCATGGAGTCGGGCGTACTGGTCGTGTTCGACGCCGGCCTGCTCGCCATCGGGGCCGCTCGGCGGGGCCGGTTCCTCTTCGTCGGGTCTCGACGCGAGCGCTGGCTCATCGGCCTGCTCCTGGCACTGACCGTGCTGGCGCGCACCGACGGGGTGCTCTTGTTGGCGGTGCTGGGTCTGTGGACCCTGGCGGAGGCCCGCCGGTCCCCCCGTCGGGCCATCGGCCCGATGGTCGAGTTGTTCGCCCTACCGGCAGTGACCCTGGTCGCCTACCTGATCTCGAACCGGATCTGGTTCGGGGTGTGGGAACAGATCAGTGGTCTGACGAAGCGAGCACCGCTCACCGCGGGCCGAGCCGGGATCCTCCTGCTGGTGGCGGTGGTCGCCGCCATGGTGGCGATCTGGGGTTTCCGCCGCAGCCGGGAGAAGGTGCGCCGGTCGCGGTTCGGGCGGGTGGCTGACTTCACAGCGTCAACCGCCTGGTTCGGGGCGTTTGCCATGTTGGTGGTCGCCTATTACCAAGTCCTCCAGTCTCAGCAGTGGCTCTGGTACTACTGCCCGGTCGTCATCTACCTCACCTTCGTGCTGGTGCTGGTGGTGGCGGACTTCGTGGAGGGGGCGGTGCTCGAAGCGCCCGCCGACGCCAGCCCGGCGCGGGCGGTGCTCACCGTCAGCGCCATCCTGTTGCTGCCGCTGCTGGTCGCCGGGCTCTACGAGGGACGCCAGATGGCTGATCCTCACAGCTATTCGATCGCGGTCGCCGACCGGGATGCGGGGCAGTGGATCGCCGGGAACACGCCGAGGAGCACGGTGCTCGCGTCGTGGGATGCGGGGGTGATCGGCTACTACTCGCAGCGCCACGTGATCAATCTCGATGGCGTGGCCAACTCGTACGAGTACTACCAGGCGGCACGCGAGGGTCGCCTGGGGAGGTTCCTCACCCATCGGGGTATCGGCGGGTTTGTCAATCTGGGTACCCCCCAGCGGGGACAGGACCCGAGTGTGGCGGCCTTCGTGCGGGACACACTCGGAGCGGGCGCCACCTCGCACCTGCGCCTCGCCCGAGTCTGGCCGTTCACCTATTCGGGCACGACGACCGGATCGGGAGGCGCGGCCTCAGGTGTACGGCACCTGGCCGTGTTCCTGTACCTGCTGAACCCGGCACCTGGCCTGCCCAATCGGTGACGGGTCGTTCGCAGCGAGTGAGCCCTGGGGCCCGGCAGCATCACTCGGGTCACCCGCGCTCTACTGAGCAGCCCGGGGCGACTGGCCGCTGAGGGGTGAGCCGGGGGCCAGGCGGATTTGGTGAAAGGGGCGCAGGGACGAGCCAGCGTGTCCCCGCCACCACCCCGGGCGACGAGCCACCGCCCCCATCCCCCACCCCGGGCCGCGCCGCTAGGCAGCGATTCGACGTCGATTCGCCGCCAAGTGGCGACTTCTAGCGGAGTCGGGGTGAGCGGACCGGGCCGGGCCGACGTTGTCACACCCCCACGGCAAGCTGGAGGCATCACTCGGCGCTCGGTTCGCCCTCGATCGGCATCGATCCGAAGGGCGGCGCACGTGTCATCCCACCCGAACCCCTCACCCCGACCCTGGGCCACCGGCCAGGAGTGTCGCGCCACGATCGTGATGCGGGCCGCCGCCGGACTGTCCGCCGCTGGCCGCCAGGCCCGTCATCATCGAGCGCGAGGCCCTGCTCGACGAGCTCTCCGGGCTCGACAACCAATTGCTGTGCATTCATCGCAGCCGGGTCCACATCCTCGCTGAGCTCGAAGCGATACGCGAGGAGCTCTGGCCCCGCCTCGACCACCATCACGCTCGGCGCCCGGCCCCCGACGGCCGCCCCTGCGTCAGACCACTCCCCACCGAGCACCTGTACCTGTGGGGCCGACGGCTCCGCTCGACCTGTCTCGCCATACTCCGACGCCACGGCCGGCTCGCGCTGGCCGACCTGCACTCGCTCCTCCATCTCTACGGTTATGGGGTGGCCAGCAACGCCCCGGTCAAATCGCTTGCCGATGCCATGGGCCACGAGGTGGACAAGGGTCACGCCCGGCGAGTCGAACGGGGTGTCTACGAACTGCATCCGGACTTCCGGCCGCGGCCGGGTCGCCTCGGGGATCCCGACAGTCTGGGCCCCGAACCGACTCACGACTGGGCCGTCGCCTCCTCTCACGGCTACACGCACGGCGGGGCGGGCGACCTCGTGGTCGACGAAGCCATCCGCGAGGATCCCGCAGACCTGGTGGCCCACTGCACAAGACCATGATCCCGGCCGGGTCCGGGGGGCCGACCACCTTTGTGAGGAGGACCATTCCGACACACCTGACGAGGTCGGCGAGAACGCCGCACACGACGAGACCGACGAGGCCGACGAGGACCGACGAGACCGACGAGACCGACGAGACCGACGAGACCGACGAGACCGACGAGACCGACGGGACCGACGGGACCGACGAGGCGCGCCTATCAGACCTTGGCGGCGCGGAATCCGGCGTCGAGATCAGCGATGATGTCCTCGATCGACTCCAGCCCCACCGACAGGCGGACCAAACCCGGTTCCACACCCGTGGCGGTCTGCTCGACCTCGGTGAGCTGGGAGTGGGTGGTCGACGCCGGGTGGATGACCAGGCTGCGGACGTCGCCGATGTTGGCCACGTGGCTGTGCAGGGAGAGCCCCTCGACGAATCGCTTGCCCGGCGTCCAGACCACCCTTGATGATGAAGGCCGGCACCGACCCGGCGCCCCGTCCCGCGCTGTAGCGCTGGGCCCGCTCGATACCAGCGCGAACTGGGCAGGCCGGCGTACTGCACCGACTCGACCTGATCGTGAGCCTCGAGGTACTCGGCCACGGCCTTGGCGTTGGCCACGTGACGCTCCATTCGCAGGCTCAGGGTCTCGAGTCCCTGAAGGAACAGGAACGAGTTGAACGGCGTCACCGCCGCGCCGATGTCGCGCAGCAGCTGCACCCGGGCCTTGATGATGTAAGAGCCGGCACCGAGCGCCGGCCAGTAGGCCAGGCCGTGGTAGCTGGGGTCCGGCTCCACGAACTGAGGGAACCGGTCCCCAGCGCTGAAGTCGAACGAGCCGCCGTCGACGATGACGCCCCCGATGGAGGAACCGTGGCCTCCGAGGAACTTGGTGGCCGAGTGCACGACGATGTCAGCCCCCCACTCCAACGGGCGGATCAGGTAGGGACTGGCCACCGTGTTGTCCACGATGAGCGGGACGCCCACCTCGTGGGCCACGCCGGAGACGCCCTCGAGGTCCAGCACATCGTTGCGGGGGTTGCCGATGGTCTCGCCGTACAAGGCCTTCGTGTTCGGCCGCACCGCGGCCCGCCAGGCGTCGAGGTCGTCGGGGTCGTCGATGAAGGTGGTCTCGATGCCGAGCTTCGGCAAGGTGTAGTGCAGCAGGTTGTAGGTGCCGCCATACAAGGCGGCCGAGGCCACGATGTGGCTACCCGCCTCAGCCAGGTTCAGGATGGCCAATGTCTCAGCCGCCTGGCCGCTGCTCACCGCCAGCGCACCCGGGGATGCCGATGGCCGTCTCCGTGGCGCCCTCCAGCGCGGCGATGCGCCCCTCGAACACCGCCTGGGTCGGGTTCATGATGCGGGTGTAGATGTTGCCGACCTCGGCCAGGGCGAAGAGGTTGGCCGCATGCTGGCTGTCGCGAAAGACGTAAGACGTCGTCTGGTAGATCGGCACGGCCCGCGCCCCGGTGGCCGAGTCGGGCTCCTGCCCGGCATGGATCTGGCGTGTCTCGAATCCCCACTCGGCCATCGAGATCTCTCCCCTGTCGTGGTGGCGTCGGCGAACCGCCGAGCCGAACGTCCTGCGCCGGACGGGCCCGGCATGCGCACGCGCCACACTAGGACCCCAAATCTTGACCTGTCTAGTCGGATTTTATGCCGAAGTCGGCTCGTCCCTCAGCCCTGGCCACCGGAGGCATCCTGCACGCGGGTCTTGCCGGCCGAGATCCACGGCATCATGGCCCGCAGCTCGGCGCCCACCTGCTCGATCTGGTGCTCGTGCCCAGCCGTTTCGAGGGCCGTGAAGTTGGGCCGACCCGCCTCGGACTCGGCGATCCACTCCTCGGCGAACCTCCCCGACTGGATCTCGTCGAGGATGGTGCGCATCTCGGCCCGCACCGCGTCGTTGATGACCCGAGGGCCCCGGGTCAGATCGCCGTACTCGGCGGTGTCGGAGATCGAGTAGCGCATGCCCGAGATGCCCTGCTCGTACATGAGATCGACGATCAGCTTGAGTTCGTGGAGACACTCGAAGTAGGCCGACTCGGGCTGGTAGCCGGCGTCCACCAGGGTCTCGAACCCGGCTTGGACCAGCGCGGTCAACCCGCCACAGAGCACCACCTGCTCACCGAACAGATCGGTCTCGGTCTCCTCCTCGAAGGTGGTCTCCAACACGCCGGCCCGGGTGCCGCCGATGGCGTCGGCGTAGGCCAGGGCCAGATCTCGAGCCTTGCCGGTCGCGTCCTGGGCCACCGCGATGAGGCACGGTGTGCCACCGCCCTCGTCGTAGGTGCGCCGCACCAGGTGGCCCGGACCCTTCGGGGCCACCATGGCCACGTCCACCCCCGGCGGGGCAACGATCCGACCGAAGCGCACGTTGAAGCCGTGGGCGAAGAACAGGGCGTCGCCATCGGACAGGTTGTCGGCGATGGCCGACTCGTAGATGGCCTTCTGCTCGGTGTCGGGCGCCAGGACCATGATGATGTCGGCCTCGGCGGCCGCGTCGGCGATCGAGCGCACGGCCAGGCCGGCCGCCTCGGCCTTCGCGGCCGAACCCGATCCCTCCCGCAGGCCGACCCGCACGTCGACGCCCGAGTCCTTCAGGTTCAAGGCGTGGGCATGGCCCTGGGAGCCGTAGCCGATGATGGCCACCTTGCGGCCAGCGATGAGCGAGCGATCTGCATCCTTTCGTAATAGACGTTTGCCACGTGGGTCTCCTGGATCGAAGGGTGATGCGGACGCTCAGCGGGCCAGCTTGGCCAGGGCCACCCGGCCGGTGCGCTGCAGCGCCACGATGCCGTAGGACCTCAGCAGTTGCTCGAAATCGTCCACCTTCTCGGGTGAGCCGTCGAGGCAGACGGTCAACTGATCGGCGCCGACGCTGAGAATACGACCCTCGAACACGCCGACCAACTCGATGACCTGGCCCCGCAGTTCCGCCGAGGCGTCGACGGTGGCCAGCAGCAGCTCGCGCTGCACCGAGTCGCCGGCGGCCAGTTCGGTGATCTCCACCACGTTGACCAGCTTGTCGAGCTGCTTGACCACCTGGTCGAGAACCTCCGGTTCGACGTCGACCACCACGGTGATGCGGCTGAAGCGGTCGTCGTCGGTGGGGGCCACGGCCAGCGAGAAGATGTTGAAGCCGCGGCGGGCGAACAGCCCGGCCACCCGCGCCAGCACGCCCGGCCGGTTCTCCACCAGCACGGTCAGTGTGTGGTGGGTGGGTGGGTCGCCGTTGGCGGTCATCGGCCACCCTGGCCCTGGCTCGGGTCGACCACGATCTGGTCGTTGCTCAGCCCGGAGGGCACCATCGGGTACACCTTCTCGCGCGAGTCGGTTCGGAAGTCGATGACCACCGGTCGGTCGTCGATCTGGTTTGCCTTCTCGATGGCGGGCAGGACCTCCTCGGGCGACTCGACCCGTAACCCGATGCAGCCCATGGCCTCGGCCCACATCTTGTAGTCGGGCAGATCGGGCGAGAGGTAGACCTCGGAGTAGCGCTCCTCGTAGAACATCTCCTGCCACTGGCGGACCATGCCCAGGTAGGCGTTGTTCAGGATGGCCACCTTGACCGGGATCCGCTCGCTGGCCGCGGTGACCAGCTCCTGGGCCGTCATCTGGAAGCAGCCGTCGCCGTCGATGGCCCACACCATGCGGTCAGGTCGGCCCACCTTGGCCCCGATGGCCGCCGGGACGGAGAAACCCATGGTGCCCAGCCCACCCGAGTTCACCCAGGTGTAGGGGTGGTTGAACCGCCAGTGCTGGCTGGTCCACATCTGGTGCTGCCCCACACCTGAGGCCACGATGCAGTCGTCGGGTGTGTTGTCCCGCAGCGTCTCGAGCACGAACTGAGGCTTGAGGGCCTCGCCCGGGTCGGACTGCTGGTAGGTCAAGGGGTAGCGCTCCCGCCATCCGCTCAGGCGCGACTTCCAAGCCGTGCGGTCGGGTTGGGCCGCGGCACCACCCAGGTCGCGCACCGCGGCGATGATCTCCTCGATCACCAGCCGACAGTCCCCCACGATCCCCACATCGGGGCGGCGCACCTTGCCGATCTCCGCTGGATCGACGTCCACGTGGATGACCTTGGCCTCGGGGGCGAAGCCGTCGAGCTTGCCCGTGACCCGGTCGTCGAAACGGCTGCCCAACGCGATCAGCAGGTCGGACTGCTGCATGGAGGTGACCGCGGTGTAGTTGCCGTGCATGCCGGGCATGCCCAGCGCCAGCGGGTGGTCGTCGGGGAAGGCGCCCCGGGCCATGAGGGTGGTGACCACGTGGATGTCGCACAGCTCGGCCAGCTCGCGCAGCGCCTCGGCCGCCCGGGCCTTGAGGATCCCGCCGCCGGCGTAGATGACCGGGCGTTGCGAGACCCCGATGAGCTCGGCCGCCTGGCGCACCAGCGCCGGATCACCATGGGTCACCGGGTGGTAACCGGGCAGATCGACCGAATCGGGCCAGTACCACTCCATGGCCGAGCGGGGATTCTTGGGATCGACGATGTCCTTGGGCACGTCCACCAGCACCGGGCCGGGCCGACCGGTGGTGGCGATGTGGAAGGCCTCGCGGATGACCCGGGGGATGTCCTGGGCATCGGCCACCAGGAAGTTGTGCTTGGTGATGCCCTGGGTGATGCCAGTGATGTCCGCCTCCTGGAAGGCGTCGGTGCCCAGGGCCGAGGTGGCCACCTGACCGGTGATGACCACCATGGGGACCGAGTCCATGTACGCGTCGCAGATGGGCGTCACGATGTTGGTGGCACCGGGCCCGCTGGTGACCATGGCCACGCCCGGCCGACCGGTGGCGTGGGCGAAGCCCTCGGCCATGTGTCCGGCCCCCTGCTCGTGGCGCACCAGCACGTGGCGGATCGGCGAATCGATGATCGGGTCGTACACGGGGAGGATGGCGCCACCGGGCAGGCCGAAGATCGTCTCGACCCCCTCCATCTCCAGGCTCTTGATCAGGGCTTGGCCACCATCGAGGTTCATCGTCGGTTCCTTGGTCGTTCTGCGGTCGTACAGGAGGCGGGGCGGGCAGGGCAGGGCATCGAATCGGAGCGGTCCGGAAAAGCAAACGACCTCCCGCTGGGGAGGCCGAGGGCGCACGCAGCAAAGCAGGCGGCGTGCGCTACGAGAGTACGAGAATCCGGGTCGAGGTGCTCATCGGATGGTCAGCTTGCCACAGCTCGAGCCGACCCGGCAAGCCGGAACCACGTCCACGATGGCCCCTCGGCGTCGAATCGACGTCGATTCGACGCCGAGGGGCACCGTCACGCCTCGGTGATGGCGCCTCTCTCAGCCCCCTGCGCCAGCCGGGCGTACTTGGCCAGCACACCCGAGGTGTAGCGCGGCTCGGGCAGCTTCCACTCGGCCCGGCGCCGGGCGAGTTCCTCGGGATCGACCTGCAGGTCGATGGAGTGGTTCACCGTGTCGATGCTGATCCGGTCGCCGTCGCGCACGAAGGCGATGGGCCCGCCGTCCACCGCCTCGGGGGCGACGTGGCCCACGCAGAAGCCATGCGTGCCCCCCGAGAACCGGCCGTCGGTGATGAGGGCGGCGTCGCCACCACGACCCGCGCCCTTCATGGCGCCGGTCACGGCCAACATCTCGCGCATGCCCGGGCCCCCTTTGGGGCCTTCGTAGCGGATGACCACGACGTCGCCGGCCTGGATCTGGCCGGCCAGGATCGCTTCCATGGCCCCGTCCTCGCCGTCGAAGACCCGGGCCGGGCCCTCGAAGCGGTCGACGTCGATGCCGGCCACCTTGACCACCGAGCCCTTGGGGGCCAGCGATCCGGTGAGGATGGCGATGCCGCCCACCTGGTGGATGGGCGTGCCCAGTGGATGCACCACCTCGCCGTCGGGAGCCGGCGGGTCCAGCGCCTCGAGGTTCTCGGCCATGGTCCTGCCGGTCACGGTCAAGCAGTCGCCGTGGAGCAGGCCGGCGTCGAGGAGCTCCTTGAGGACCACGGGCACGCCCCCGATCTGGTCCAGATCGGACATGTGGTACTTGCCGTGGGGCTTGGTGTCGGCCAGGTGCGGCACCCGCTTGGCGATGCGATTGAAGTCGTCGAGCCCGAGGTCGACCCGGGCCTCGAAGGCGATGGCCAACAGGTGCAGCACCGCGTTGGTCGAGCCGCCCAGCGCCATGGTCACGGCGATGGCGTTCTCGAACGCCTCCTTGGTCATGATCTGGCGGGGCCGCAGCCCGAGCTCGAGCAGGTGCACCACCGCCCGCCCCGAGCCGTAGGCGGTGTCGTCGCGGCGCCGGTCGACCGCGGGCGCCGAGGCCGATCCCGGCAACGACATCCCCAACGCCTCGCCGATCGAGGCCATGGTGTTGGCGGTGAACATGCCGGCGCAGCTGCCCTCGGTGGGACAGGCCTGGCGCTCGATCTCGCCCAGCTCCTGGTCGGTGATGGTGCCTGAGGCCCGGGCACCCACCGCCTCGAACACGCTGACCACGTCGAGGGCCACCCCGTTGCGATGGCCGGGGAGGATCGATCCGCCATAGACGAACACCGACGGGACGTTGCAGCGGGCCGACGCCATCAACATGCCGGGCAACGACTTGTCGCAGCCGGCGAAGGACACCAGGGCGTCGAAGCGCTCGGCGTGCATCATCGTCTCCACCGAATCGGCGATCACCTCGCGGCTGACCAGCGAGGCGCGCATGCCTTCGTGGCCCATGGAGATGCCGTCGCTCACCGCGATGGTGGTGAACTGGATCGGGAAACCCGCCGGCCGAGCGCACGCCCTCCTTGGCCCGCCGGGCCAGGCGGTCGAGCGGCATGTTGCAGGGCGTGACCTCGTTCCACGACGAGGCCACCCCGACCTGGGGTTTGTCCCAGTCGTCGTCGGTCATCCCGATGGCCCGCAGCATGGCCCGGGCCGGAGCCCGCTCATAGCCGTCGGTGACCTCCCAGGAGTTGAGCTTCGTACCGTGATCGCGCTGCTCGTCGGTCATGGGCTAGAGGTTACGCTCGGCTGGCAATGGTCCACCACAGCGTTGTGCGGCCCCGCGGCGACGACGGGCCCATCGTGGTGGGTCGCGGCGTCGTCAAGCGGTGGGGACCCACCACCGCCCTCGACGGCGCCACCTTCGAGGTAGGGCGGGGCATCACCGGCCTCCTCGGGTCCAACGGTGCCGGCAAGACGACGCTGCTGGGCATGATGCTGGGCCTGCACCGACCCACCCAGGGAGAGCTGCGCGTCCTGGGCCTGGACCCGGTGCGCGCCGGTGCCGAGGTGCGCGAGCGGGTGGGCTACTCGCCCGAGCACCACATCCTGCCCGCCGACACCACCGCACAAGACCTGGTCCGCCACATCGCCGAGGTCCACGGCCTGCCCCCCCGCGAGGCCACCGGCCGGGCCAGCGACGCGCTGTGGCAGGTGGGGCTGGGCGAGGAGCGCTTCCGGCCCATCGGCACGATGTCCACCGGCCAGCGCCAGCGGGTGAAGCTGGCTCAGGCCATCGCCCACGATCCCCATCTGGTGCTGCTCGACGAGCCCACCGACGGGCTCGACCCGGTGCAGCGCGACGACATGCTCGCGCTCATCCGCCGGGTGGGCACCGAGTTCGGCATCGACATCATCCTGTCCTCGCACCTGCTGGAGGAGGTCGAGCGCCTGTGCGACGACGCCATCATCCTGGGCGCCGGTCGGGTGGTGGCCGCCGGCGCCATCGCCGAGCTGACCGGGGCCGACCGCGGGCTGCTGGTGGAGGTGGACGAGCGGCCGGCCGAGCTGGCCGAGGCCCTGGTCCGACGGGGCCTGGCCGTCGAGCGTGACGGCAACCAGCTGGTGGTGTCGTGGGCCGTGGCGCCCGCCCCGCCCGATCCCAGCTCCTTCTACCCGTTGGTGCGCGACGCCCTGGTGGCCACCTCCTCGGGCCTGCGCCGGCTCACCAACCGCACCGTCAGTCTGGAGGACGTCTTCCTGGAGGTGGATCGGATCGACCCCGACGCAGGATCGGTGGGCCCCGAGCCGGTGAGACCCGAACCCATGAGCCCGGCCTCATGAGCACCGCCCAGATCTTCGATCGGGGCTACCGCCCCTACGACGGGCCTCGCCTGGGGCTACGAGGCGCGGTCCGCAGCCTGACCCGCCACAGCATCCAGCGGGCTCTGGGCCTCAAGCGCACGTTCTGGAACAAGATCCTGCCGTTCCTGGCCATCTTCCTGGCGTACGTGCCCGCCATCGTGTTCGTGGGCATCGCCGCGTTCCTCAAGAGCCGGCTCAACCGCTCCGGGGTGGACCTGGACCGGATCCTGCCCACCTACGGCCAGTACTACTCCTTCATCTGGGCGGCCATCACCGTGTTCGCCGCGTTCGTCGCCCCCGAGATGCTCTGCACCGACCGCCGCACGGGGATGCTCGGCCTGTACCTGGCTTCGCCGCTACGTCGGGACTCCTACCTGGTGGCCAAGGCCGCGGCGGTGGGCATCGTCTTGCTGCTGGTGTCGTTGGGTCCGCCCCTGTTCATGCTGGTGGCCCGCACCATCGCCGGCAGCGGCCCGTCGGACTTCGTGGCCTTCCTGGGCATCCTGTGGCGCGTCGTGGTGTCGGGGGTGGTGGTGGCCGCGCTGCCCGCGGCCCTGTCGCTGGCGCTGGCCAGCACCACCACCCGGCGGGCGGCTGCGTCGGCCGCCTTCGTGCTCATCGAGATCGGCTCGGTGGCGGTGACCCAGAGCCTGATCCTGGCCGGCAACTCCGCCACCCTGTTCGTGGCCGACCTGGCCTACCTACCCCTCGAGCTGGTGGTCCGCATCTACGGCGAGCCGGCCGGCGAGACCGTGTCCACCGCCACCTCGGTGCCCACCGCCACGCTGGCGATCGCCTACGTGATCATCACCGCGGCGCTGGCGTGGTTCGTGTGGTTCCGCTATCGCCGCATCCAGGTGACCCGATGACCGAGACGATCCCGACCGACGTGGCGAGCCCGACCGACCCGGCCGACTGGCCCATCGAGGTCACGGGCGCCTCGAAGTGGTTCGGCCAGCTGGTGGCCGTGTCGGATGCCAGCTTCCGGATCGGGCCCGGGGTCACCGCCCTGCTCGGGCCCAACGGAGCCGGCAAGTCCACCATGCTGCGGATGCTGTGCGGACTGACCCGCCCGTCGCGTGGCACGGTGCGCATCCACGGCGCCGACCCCAACCGCGAGCGGGCCCTGGCCCGGCGCATCGGTCTGGTACCCCAGCAGGAGAGCGTGTTCGAGCGGATGACCGCCTTCGAGTTCGTCCGGGTGGCCGCGGTGCTCCAGGGTCTCGAGCATCCGGCCGGCGCCGCCCGGCGGGCGCTCGAGGTGGTCGAGCTCGACGCCGACGACCGGCGTCCGACGTCCACCTACTCCAAGGGCATGCGCCAACGGGTCAAGGTGGCCCAGGCCATCGTGCACGAGCCCGACGTCATCGTGCTCGACGAGCCGCTCACCGGACTCGATCCCCGCCAGCGCGCTGGCCATGATCACGCTCTTCCAGCAGCTGGGGGCGGACGGACGGTGCGTGGTCGTGTCCAGCCACGTGCTCGACGAGGTGGAGCGGTTCGGGTCCCGGGTGCTGGTCATGGTCCAGGGCCGCCTGGCCGCCGAGGGCGACTTCCGAGCGCTCCGAGACCTGATGGACGACCGCCCCCACCGCGTGCGCATCCGCAGCGACCGACCCCGGGTCGTGGCCACCGGACTCATCGACGCCGAGGCGGTGATCGGCGTGGAGCTGGAGGTCGACGGCTCGATGATCGTGGAGACCACCCAGGTGGCCCGCTTCCGCCACGCGGTGGCCGGGGTGGCCCAGGCCGGTGACGCCCAGCTCTTCGAGGTCACCCCGCTCGACGACGATCTCGAGAGCGTCTTCCGCTACCTGGTGGGCCGATGACCGCCGCCTCCCGGCCCCGTCGGGTCCCCCCACCGCCAACACCCGGCGCCCTCGTCCTGCTGTTCGGGCTCATGCTACGGGCGCAGGTGACCCGGGCCCGGGTGGTGGCTCTTGGTGCCCTGGGCCTGGTCGGCGTCCTGGTCGGGGTGGCCCTGGGCCAGGCCCACACCTTCCACCAGGTGCGGCACGCCACGCGCTTCGTGAACGACTTCGGCATCGCCCTGTTGGTACCGGTGGCCAGCCTGGTGTTCGCCTCGGCCACCCTGGGCGACCCCACCGAGGACGGCACGATGGTCTACCTGTGGTTGCGCCCCGTGGCCCGCTGGAAGATCGTGGCCGCCGCCGCACTGTCATCGTTCGCGGTGACCTGGCCCATCGTGACCGTCCCGTTGGTGCTGGCCGCGGTGGCCGTGGGCGGGGGCCCCGACGTGATGTTGGGCACCCTGGCGGGGGTCACGGTGGCCATGGTCGGCTACATCGGACTTTTCGTGGCCCTCGGCCTGCGAGTCAAGCGGGCCCTCATCTGGGGCCTGCTGTACATCTTCATCTGGGAGGGGTTCGTGGCCACGGCCAACACCACCGCGGCCCGGCTGGCCGTACGCTCCTACGGTCGGTCGACCCTCTCGTCCATCAGCGGCGCCGACCTGGGCCTGACCCAGATCTCCCCGCCCTGGCGGTGGGTGGTTCCCCTCGGCGTGGCGTTGGTGGCGTTGGCCTACGCCACCCGGCGCCTGGCCCGCCAGGACATCGCCTGAGCGGCCGTGACCGACCCACCGCCGGGTCGGCCCGACCCGGGCCTCCCCGGCGAGCGGGCGATCCGCGACATCTTCCGGGCCAGCCCCCACGACCGTGAGATCCTGCGCCTGGCGGCGCCGGCCCTGGGCGCGCTGGTGGCCGAGCCGCTGTACATCCTGTGCGACACCGCGGTGGTGGGCCACCTGGGCACCGACCAGCTGGCCGGACTGGCCGTGGCCAGCAACATCCTGCTGCTGGGCTACTCGATCTTCATCTTCCTGGCCTACGGAACCACCGCCGCGGTGGCCCGCCTGCTGGGCGCCGACCAGGAAGCCGACGCCGCGCACCAGGCGGTGCAGGGCATGTGGCTGGCCCTGCTGGTCGGGCTGGTGCTGGTCGTGGTGGGCGCGGCCACCGCCCCGTGGCTGGTGTCGGCGCTGGGGGCCACCGGCACGGTGGCGGCCAACGCGCTGGTGTACCTGCGCCTCAGCCTGATCGGCATCCCCGGCCAGCTGGTGGTGCTGGCCGGCACCGGGTACCTGCGGGGACTGCAGGACACCCGCACACCACTGCTCGTGTCGATCGCCTCGGCGCTGGGCAACCTGGTGCTCGAGGTCGTCCTCATCTACGGATTCGGGTTCGGGATCGGCGCCTCGGCCGTCTCCACCGCCGGGGCCCAGCTCGCCTCGGCGGCCGTGTACGTGTGGTGGGTTCGCCGGGCCGTGCGCCATCACCAGATCGGCCTGAGGCCCCACGGTCGAACCCTGCGCCGGCTGGCCGTGGTGGGGGGCGACCTGTTCGTGCGCACGGTGGCGCTGCGCGGCGCGCTGGTGGTGGCCACCGCGGTGGCCACCCGGCTGGGCACCGTGGCCCTGGCCGCGCACCAGATCGCCTTCCAGATCTGGAACCTGCTGGCCCTGGCCCTCGACGCCATCGCCATCGCCGGCCAGGCCCTCATCGGTCGGTTCCTGGGCGCCCGGGACGTGGCCGCCGCCCGCCGGGCCGGGCGGCGCATGATCGAGTGGGGGCTGGTGGCCGGCATCGCCTTCGGCCTGGTCACCTTCGCCCTGCGCGGGGAGCTGCCCGCCATCTTCTCGAGCGACCCGGCCGTGGTGACCCTGGCCGCCTTCGTGCTGGTGTTCGTGGCCGCCATGCAGCCGGTGAACGGGGTGGTCTTCGTGCTCGACGGCCTGCTGATCGGCGCCGGCGACCTGCGCTACCTGGCTGTGGCCATGATGATCCCCAGCGCCCTGTTCGCCGCGTTGGCCCTGGGGGTGCTCCGGGCCGGTCTGGGCATCGGCTGGCTGTGGAGCGCGCTCATCGTGTTCATGGTGGCCCGCCTGGTCGGGCTGGGGTGGCGGTGGGTGGGCGGCGGCTGGGCCGTGACGGGCGCGGCTCGCGACGCTGGCCCGTCCCGGCCGGGGTCGACCTAGAAGCGGGTCAGGCAGAAAGGCTGGTGCTCGGCCGCGAACAACCGATCGGCCCGGACCAGCACCTCGTCGGATCGGACCGCGATCCGCCCGGCCCGCGCCAGGGTGGAGGCGGTCACGCCGCCCAGGAAGAGCGAGCCGAGCTCAGCCACGTCCAGCTCGAGATCGGCGAGCTGATCCGTACGGGTGACCTCTGCGACCCCCGGCGACCCCTCGGTCGGGCTGACCACGCGATAGCGGCCAGAACCCGCAGGACGGAACCGGTCGGTGACCCCCAGGACCAGCTCGTCAGCCGAGCCGTAGACCCGGGCCGACAGGGCGGCCACCGGATCCAGGATGCGCACCCACAGGAAGTCGGCCTGGGACCGCACCTGGTAGGCCCGCCAGTCGGCCAAGCGCCATGCCAACGCATCATCGAGCGGTGCGGCACCGATCTCGAGCGATTCGGTCAGGTCGATGTCGAGCAGGTAGCGCCACAGGACGGCCTCGGCATCGGGATCGGCGGCCACCACCTCGCCCACTTCGGTCACCCAGTGACCCGACGGTCCGTCTCGACGCACCTTGTAGGTGGCATAGCCCCCTGAGCTGGGCGCTCCGGCTGGCGGATCGCACAGGATGGTGAAGTGCTCGCCTCCGCCCACCCCCGTCGCGGTGGGCCCGAAGATGGCCGGCCAGAAGCCCTCGGGACGGGTCATGCCCCCGACCCGGGCCGCCAGCGCAGCCTCGTAGCGCGCCGGCGCGGCGGCCACGGCCTCGGCGTCGTCCACCAGCCGCAGCGACCAACCGGACGGGACCGGATCGGTGAAGGCCGACCGGGCCCGGGCGATGCGCACCGACTGGTGGCGGCTGGCCACGCCGTAGCCGAAGCGGCGGTAGATGGTGGCCTCCGACGCGGTGAGCACTGCCACCGAGCACCCGGCGCCATCCACGTCGTCGAGCTGGCGCGCCATCAGAGCGGACAGCACGCCTTGACGTCGATGGGTGGGCAACACGCCCACCGCGGTCACCCCGGCCACCGCCAGCCGCCCGCCGCCGGGCAGCGTCAGGCGTTGGTCGAATGAACCGGTGACCCCGCACAGCACCCCGTCGCCACCGAAGGCCCCCAGCATGTGGGGCCATTCGGTGGTGGAGAGGGACTGGGCCCGCTGCTCGGGTGTCGAGCGAACCGAGAAGGCGGCGTCGTCGAGGCCGATGAAGGCATCGGCATCAGCCGGTTGGAGCTGGCGCAGGTCGAGATCCACCCCGCCGGTCTAGACCAGACGCGGTCAGCCCTGGCAGTGGTTATTGAAGTAGTCGCTGATCTTCTGGGTGGCGGCCTTGACCGCTGGTGTGTCGACGTCGGCGCTGGCCTTCGCCAAGGCCGAGGGGTCGGTCAGGCTGGCACCCTTGATGTCCTTGGTGAACTTGGCATAGGCGTCGCCCACCGTCTTGTAGTCGGACTTGAGGCTGTCGGGCACCTTCGCACCCAGAGCTTCGTACTCGGCGTTGAGCGCGGAGGTGTCAGTCTTGTTGCCGGTGATGGCGGCCGAGGCCGAGCTCAGCATCCTGCCGTAGGCGGTGGCGGCCTGCAGGCATTCGGTCGACGACAGCGCTCCCAGCGCGCCACTGCTCGAGCCGGAGCCACTGCTCGAGGCCTTGGCCGTGGTGGTGGTCGTCTTCTGGGCGGAGCCGGCCGAGACGTTCGACTTCTTCGAGCTCGAACAGGCCGCGGCCAACGAGGCCACCAGCAGGCAGGCCACGAGCAGGCCGCTGACGCGCTTGAGTTCCATGGTTCCCTCTCCATCGTGGCCGGCGGACCCGGCCTCTTCACCGGTCGAGACCCTAGATCAGGGGCCCGGGCGGACTGAGCATGGTGTTGACGTGACGTCGGGCCCACGGTTACGGCGGGTCCAGCTCTCGATCATCGACCTCGGACGCCACGGACCTTAGGAGCAATGCGCCTGCACGTAGCGGTCAAGATCGTGGGCCGCGTCCGTCACCGCCGGCGCCGTCACCGAGGTGACGGCCTGGTCGAGTTGCGATCCGTCGTCAGAGCCGGCCTCGTCGAGCGCCCGGGCCGCGGTGCCGTAGGCCTGGGCCAAGACGTCGAGGTCGTGGGCCACCGGGCCAGGCACCCGCGCTCGCCGCGCTGCGGTTGCCCGGGCCAGCGCCGCCTCCTCGGACCGACCGGCGTCGTCGCCGAGCCCGATCGTGCCCGCCACCAGCCCCGCGTAGAGCTGGATCACCTCGGCACAGACCGGCACGGTCGAGGCCGGCGCCGACAGAGACGTCGACGGAGCGGGCGCGTCGGGGGCGCGATCGCTCGGCTCCGATGCTGGCGCGGTGGGCCTCGTCTGCCGCCCGGCCGAGGTGGGTGCCCCGGACGCCCTGGTGGCGCCCGATCCTGTGGCGCACCCTGCGGCGGTCACGGCCAACCCGGCCAGGGCCAGCACACCGAGGGTGGCACGGGCGCGCCCGACGTGCCCGAGCCGGGTGGCAGAAGCGGTGCTCGCCATGGATCACTCCCGAGGGGTCAACCCCTTCCGCCGGTCGTGACCAGGCGCACCCTAGCGGGCCACCGTGGCGCGCGACAGCCCCCTGTCCGGCCAGAGCCGGTCAGGCCTGGGCGCGGCGCTGCTCGAGGAGCTGGGTGGCCACTCGGCCGTCGGCCTGGCCCTGGGTGGCCTTCATGATCTTGCCGATGAAGGCGCCCGACACCTTCTTGCGTCGCTTGTCGTCGCCGTGGACGTAGCTGTCCCAGTCGTCGGGGTTGGCGGCGATGATCTCGTCCACCACGGCCGCCAGATCCGCGGTGTCCATGGCCTCGAACCCGTGGGCCTTGGCGACGGCCTCGGCCTCGGCGCCGGTGGCCACCATCTCGGCCAGCACCGTCTTGGCCTGCGTGGCGGTCAGGCGACCGTCCAGCTCGAGCGCCACCAGTCCCGCCAACTGGGCCGGCTCCAGGTCGGCGGCACCGTCCACGGCCAGGTTGTGCTCCACATGGGTCAGGACCCGCGTCGGGTCGCCGCCCACGGCGATGGCCCCCAGGGCCAGGTCGTCGAGGCCTCGTTCCACGTGGATGGCCACCGCCGGGGGTTCGACCCCGGCGGCCTCGGCCAGGCGACGGCGTCGCTGGGCGGGCAGCACACCGAGGCCGGCGCGGATCGACTCGATCCACTCGCTCGACGGATCGAGCTCCACCAGATCGGGCTCCAGGAAGTAGCGGTAGTCCTCGGCGCCCTCCTTGGATCGACCGGCACGGGTTCGCCCGGCCTCCTCGTCCCAGTGCCGGGTCTCCTGGCGGACGCGCTCCCCCGCCTCGATCACGTCGACCTGGCGCCGGGCCTCGAACTCGATGGCGCGCCCCAGCGAGCGCAACGAGTTCACGTTCTTGATCTCGCAGCGCAGGCCGAGCTCGGCGGTGCCCTGCGGACGAACCGACACGTTGGCGTCAACCCGCATCGACCCCTCCTCCATCTTGCCGTCCGAGGCCCCGACGGCCACCAGGATGGCCCGCAGCTCCGACACGTAGGCCCGGGCGTCGTCGCCGGAACGCAGATCAGGACGGCCGACGATCTCGATGAGCGGGACGCCGGCGCGGTTGTAGTCCACCAGCGAGGACTCGGCCCCGTGGATGCGGCCGTCACCGCCCTGGTGCGACGACTTGCCCGTGTCCTCCTCGAGGTGGGCCCGTTCGATGCCGATGCGGGTGCCGTCGGGCAGGTCGAGCCAGCCGTCGACGTTGAGCGGCTCGTCGAACTGGCTGATCTGGTAGTCCTTGGGCATGTCCGGGTAGAAGTAGTTCTTGCGGGCGAAGGTCGAGCGCTGAACGGTGCAGTTGAGGGCCAGCCCCACGCGGATGCCCAACTCGACGGCCCGGCGGTTGACCACCGGCAACGATCCGGGTAGGCCCAGCGTCACCGGGTCGATGTGGGTGTTCGGCGCCCCACCGAAGGCGTTGGGCGCCGCGCTGAACATCTTGGTGGCGGTGGCCAGTTCGGCGTGGACCTCGAGGCCGATGACCACCTCCCAGCGATCGCCGGTGGTCGGGCTGGTGACGATCAGCGGCTCGCTCATCGGGCGGCCTCCGACGTGTCGGCCGGCGCTCGGAGCGGCGCGACCGATTCGAGCACGGCCGCGGCCGCCAGCAGCCGGACCTCGCCGAGTTGGGGGGCCAGCAGCTGCACCCCCACCGGCAGGCCGTCGTCCCCGGTGCCGAAGGGAACCGAGATGGCCGGGTCCCCCGACAGGTTGCTGGGGATGGTGCACACGTCGTTGAGGTACATGGCCAGCGGATCGGCTTTGGCTCCGAAGGCGAAGGCGGTGGTGGGCGAGGTCGGGGTCACCAGCAGGTCGAACTGGCGGTAGGCGTCGGCGAAGTCGCGGATGATCAGCGTTCGCACCTTCAGAGCCTTGCCGTAGTAGGCGTCGTAGTAGCCGGCCGACAGGGCGTAGGTGCCCAACATGATGCGTCGCTTGACCTCGGGCCCGAACCCGGCGGTGCGGGTCGCGGTCATCATCTCGCCGGTGGTGGGCGCGTCCACCCGCAGGCCGTAGCGGACCCCGTCGTAGCGGGCCAGGTTGCTCGAGGCCTCGGCCGGGGCGATCAGGTAGTAGGCCGACAGGCCGTAGGTGGCAGCGGGTACGTGGGCCTCGCCCACCGTGGCGCCGGCCGCGGCCAGTGCGTCGGCCGCCTGGGTCACCCGTGCGGCCACATCCGGCGCGATCCCGTCACCCATGAGCTCGGTGATCACGCCCACGCGCAGGCCGGCCACGCCGGCGTCCAGGGTGGCGCCGAACGATGGCGGCGCTTCGGGGATGGAGGTCGAGTCGAGTGGGTCGGGCCCGGCGATGGCGTCGAGCACGGCGGCGGCGTCGGCCACCGTGGTGGCGAACGGGCCGATCTGGTCGAGAGAGGAGGCGAAGGCGATCAGCCCCGACCGCGAGACCAGGCCGTAGGTGGGCTTGAGCCCCACCACCCCACACAGGGCCGCGGGTTGACGGATCGAGCCGCCGGTGTCGGACCCCAACGCCACCGGCGCGAACCCCGCGGCCACCGCCGCCGCGCTGCCACCGGAGGAGCCCCCTGGCACCCGCGTCGGGTCATGCGGGTTGCGGGTCGGACCGAACGCCGAGTTCTCGGTCGAGCTGCCCATGGCGAACTCGTCGAGGTTCGTCTTGCCGATGACGATGGCATCGGCGGCCGCCAGCCGCGACACGACGGTGGCGTCGTACGGTGGCCGCCAGCCGGCCAGGATCCTCGACGAGCAGGTGGTGGGCACCCCTCGGGTGCACAGGTTGTCCTTGAGCGCGATGGGCACCCCGGCCAGCGGGCCCACCCGTTCGCCCGCCGCCACACGATGGTCGAGGTCGTCGGCCGCGGCCCGGGCCTGGTCGGCCATCACCAGGTTGAAGGCGTGGACGGTGTCCTCTGCCTCGGCCACACGAGCCAGATGGGCCTCGACCACCTCGCGGGCCGAGCGCTCGCCGGCGGCCACGGCCGCGGCCAACGCCACCGCCGATCCCAATGGCGGGCTGGCGGCCCGGCTGGTGGCGTCGTTCACCGACGCGCCCGGAGGCCCGCTCACGGCTCCTCCCCCAGGATGGCGGGCACTCCGAAGCGGTCGCCCACCGGGTCGGGGGCCTGGGCCAGCACCTCGGTGCGGTCGAGGGTGGGTCCGACCACGTCCTCGCGCCACACGTTGGCCAGTGGGTACGGGTGGGCGGTGGGCTCGACGTCGGCCACGTCCAGAGCCTCCACGTCGGCCGCGTGCTCGAGCACCGCGGCGAGCTGGCCGGTGAAGCGGTCGAGCTCGTCGGGGGTCAGCTCCAGGTGGGCCAGGTGGGCCACGTGGGCCACGTCGTCGCGGGTCAGGCGTTCGGGCATGACGGCCATCGTAGAGGGACCAGATACATTGGCCCTCCGGTCGGCAAGCCTCCCTACGGGCGCTTCGCCATCCGGGTGCCCGCCATGCCCAAATCAGCGGTAAGGGTCGTCGATCGCGGGTTCTTCCCACCAGTCGGCGGGAGCCGGTGACCAGTCCGGGTCGTCGAAGATGCAGTCCACGGGGCAGGGCTCGAGGCACTTGCCGCAGCCCGAGCACAGCTCGGGGATGATGATGACGTCGATCCCGTGGTTGAAGATGGCCCCGAACTGCGGCGGGCAGTGGCGGATGCAGGTGTCGCAGTTGATGCAGATCGACATGTCGATGTACAGCGGGGCGGCGCGCCACTTCGGGTTCCGCTCGTGGGTGGCCAGCCGCTGGGTACGGTTCGACGTCGGCTTCGATGTCGAGGAGGTCGGTCCGGCACAGCGGCCAACCTAGTCCCGACCGCGTCGTTGGCAACGGGTGGCGGTCCACGGTCAGGCAGGTGCCGTACTGGCGTTGTAGGGTGCGCGACGCGGGTCATCCAGTTGGTCCCCGCCCACCCGCCGATCGCACGGATCACCGCCGACCATCTTGTTAAGGAGCCTCTCGACATGGCGTACCAGTTCCTCACCCAGGAGTGGATCGACGAGGCCAAGCGCCTCCAGGCCGAGGCCGGGCCCCCCGCCAGCCCGCCGGCCCACACCGTGCGCATGAACCAGATCATCACCGACGTGCCCTTCGGTGACGGCGAGGTCCGGGCCTTCATGGACACCTCCAGCGGTGAGCTGAACCTGGACCTCGGTGAGCTGGACGGCCCCGACCTGACCGTGACGGTCGACTACGCCACGGCCAAGGCCATCTTCGTGGACCAGAACCCTCAGGCCGGCATGCAGGCCTTCATGGCCGGCAAGATCAAGGTGCAGGGTGACATGACCAAGCTCATGGCCATGCAGACCACCCAACCCGACCCCGCCGCCATCGAGCTGGGCCAGAAGATCAAGGACATGACCGCCGAATAGCGTCTGGTCGACCCGGCCACGTCAAAGACGTCGGTCGGGCCGTACCGCCGAGGTCAGTGGGTGATCAGCACCACCGAGCTGCCCTTCAGCACGGTGGCGCCGACGCCCGGGGTGGTGCCGGTCACGGTGCCCACGGGGTTGCCCTGGACTCCGCTGACGGTCAGGCCCACGGCCTGGAGGGCGGCCACCGCCGCCGACACGGTCATGCCCACGACGTTGGTGGGGATGACCACGGTCGGCGGCCCGCTGGACACGATCAGGGTGACCGTCGAGCCCCTGGGCACCGACTTGCCCGCGGCCGGCGAGGTGCCGATGACCTGGCCGGCGAGCACGGTGTTGGACGACTGCGGGGTCTGGGCCACCTTCAGGGCCATTTTCTGGAGCTGGGCGGTGGCGGCCGCCGCGGTGGTGGGCGGCCCGATGCCCGGCACCACCCGGGGCTTTGGTCCGTTGGACACCACCAGGGGCACCTTCGAGCCCTTGGGCAGCTGCGCCGGAAGGTTGGCGGCGGTGGCCAGCACCACGTCCTTGTTGTGGGTCTCGTCGTACTGGTAGGTCAGCGCCCCCACCCCCAGCCCCTCGGCCTGGAGCTCGGCGGTGGCGGCCACCAGCGGCATGCCCACCAGGTCGGTGGGCACCGTCACCGGTGGCGGGCCGGTGGAGACCACCAGCGACAGCGTCTTGTGCTCGGCCAGCTGGGTGCCGGGGGCCGGGGTCTGGGCCAGGATCTGGCCCGGCACCGTGGCGTCGCGGGCGGTGGCCGTCCGGTGGATCACCCAGTGGTCGTGACCGATCTTCTGGTTGAGGGTGGCCACGTTGGTGCCGACCAGGCTCGGGACCGGATGGGTCACCGGCTGGCTCTCGTACCACCAGCCCGCACCCCCGGCCAACAGGGCCAGCACCACCACGATGGCCAGGGTGATCCGGGGCCACCGACGGCGGCGACGTTCGACGGCGCCCCCCGTGTCGGCGCCGGCTGCGGCCCGGGTGCGCTCGGCGTCGCGTTGCGCCGCTCGTTCGGCCTTGCGGCTGCGGCGCCGGGCCCGCCGGCTCAGGCCTGAGTCCGGATCGCCGTCGCCCTCCGGGACGAGGTGGGCCAGCGGCGCGTCGGGCGCCGGCGGGTCGCCCACGGCGGCACCGGGCGCCCCAGCCGGATCCGACGCCGGGTCGGGGATGACGCGGATGCCGTCGATGACGGTACCGGGTGGGGCGGTCATGATCTCGGGCTCGGCGTCGGGCCGGCGCACGATCGTGGGGTCGCGGTCGGCCACCACGTCGTGCACGTGGACCACGGCGCCAGCCAGCACCAGGGGCTCGGGGCGGTCGAACTCGCCGGCCGCCTCCATCAGCGACCGGGTGAACGCCGCCGCGTCGGGTCGGTCATCGGGGCGGGGCACGCCGGCGGCGGCCAGCGCCGGTCGCAGGGCACCCAGCGCTTCGGGCACCTCGACCGGTCGCTCGACCCGGGCCATGAGCGTGCCGATCGTGGTGTCGGCGGAGAAGGGCACCTGACCGGTCACCGTCTCGATCAGCACCAGGGCCAGCGAGTAGACGTCGCTGCGACCGTCGAGGGTCTCGCCCCGGGCCTGTTCGGGCGAGGCGTAGCGGGCCGTGCCCAGCACCGCGCCCTGCGGCTCGGTCCAGGCCGCCTCGGCCAGGGCCCGGGCCAGGCCGAAGTCGGCGATGCGCAGCCGGGCCTCCTCGTCGAAGAGCAGGTTGGCCGGCTTGATGTCGCGGTGCACGAAGCCGCGACGGTGGGCGTAGTCGAGGCCGCGTGCGGCCTACGAGCCCGACGAGCAGCGCCTGGGCCGGCGACAGCAGGTGGCCCTGGTCGAGCATCGCTGCGCAGGCTGCCCCCGCCCAGGTACTCGGTGACCACGAAGGGCACGGTCGTCGTGGCCCCAGTCGAACACGGCCATCACGTTGGGATGGTTGAGCGCGGCCGCGGCCTGGGCCTCGGCTCGGAAGCGGCGCAGGAAGGCCTCGTCCTCGGAAAGGCCCTCGTGGAGGATCTTCACCGCCACGCGTCGCCGCAGCGTGACGTCGTCGGCCAGGTACACGGTGGCGGACGCGCCGGTGCCGATGGGCGCCAGCAATCGGTACCGGTCCGAGAGGACCTGCCCGACGCGATCGGTCAAGCGCGACAACGCCATGGCGACAGGCTAGTAGTTACCCCGCTGTCATTCGGTCCATGGCTCGCCACCCGCACCGACGAGGAGGTCGACCCGACGGTGGCCCGAACCCGATCGTCAGGCACAATGATGGCCGTGACCACCACCGACTCGGGGGCGTTCGACGACGCCTCCTTCGAAGACCGCACCACCGCCGAGCAGATCGAGCTCGACGACGACCAGGGTTCGCCCCGGCCCCCCACCAAGGTCCCGGGCGTGTGGAAGCAGATGCCGCTGGCCGTGCGCATCGCCATGGTGGCGCTGCTGCTGGTGGCGATCGGCGCGATCTGGGCGCTGAGTCGTCAGAGCCTGGCCAGCTCCTCCAACCTGGCCGGCGGCACCATCGTGGAGCTCATCCCCACCGACGGCTCGAACATCCTCCAGCAGGACCAGATCGGCATCGTGTTGAAGACCGGCTACCGGACGCAGCTGACCGTGAACGGCACAGCCATCCCGGTGGGTCAGATGGAGACGGTCAACTACTCCTCCCAGACCCAGTACACGTTCCAGCCCGGGCCGGGCAAGGCGTTCAGCCGGTGGCCGGCGGGCAAGAGCTGCGTGGCCGCCAGCTACTGGCGGGTCCAGGACGGCCCGAGCCGCGCCAGCAGCCAGGGCTGGTGCTTCACCGTCGTGTGATCGTCGGGCGAGCGTTCGCGTCGTCGTGGTGGGCGCGGGCCGCCCGTTCAGCCGGCGAGCAACCGGTCGAGCTCGGCGATGGCGGCGTGGTAGTCGGTGGTGACCAGGATGGGATGCAGCCCGGCTCGCCGGGCCGCATCGATGTTGCCGGGGTAGTCGTCCAGGAAGGCCGCCCGCTCGGGCGCCACGCCCAGCCGGTCCATCGTCAGGGCGAAGATGCGGGGATCGGGCTTGCGCATGCCCACCTCGCACGAGTCGATCACCACGTCGAAAGCTCGTCGAGGGGGAGCATGCCCCGCCAGAACCCGCCGAACTCGACCACGTTGTTGGTGATCATGGCCGTGCGGTACCCCTCGGCCCGCAGGAGGCGCGTGCGCGCCACCATGGCTTCGCGGACCCCCGAACCGGCCATGGAGGCGAGCATGTCGAACAGCTCGAGCTCCAGACCCTGGGCCCGCGCCTGCTCGTGGATCTGGCGGCGAGCCTCGTCGAGGGCCAGCTCGCCGCGCTCGGCCCGGTGCCAGGGGTGATCGGTGTCGCGGTCGTAGGAGCCGAACACGAACAGCATCGCCTGTTCGGGGTCCATGCCCAGGTCGAGGCCCCGGGTGCGCACCGCGTCGAACGGGGAGTCGGTGTAGACGCCGCCGAAGTCGAACACGACGGCGTCGAGCCGGCCCCCTCCCCTCGACGGGCCGGCGTCGCCCGGACTCATGCCTCGGCTCCGGCATCGGAGGCCGAGGGCACGGCGCCGGGCCCCAACTCGCCGGTGGCCAGCAGGTGCTCGAAACCGGCCTCGTCCAGCACGGGCACCCCCAAGTCCTGGGCTTTGGTCACCTTGGCCGCCCCCGGGCTCTCCCCCACCACCACCGCCGTCGTCTTCTTGGACACACTGCTGGGCGCCTTGCCGCCGTGCGCCTTGATGGTGGCCTCGGCCCCGTCGCGGGTGTAGGCGGTCAGGGTGCCGGTGACCACCACCGACTTGCCTTCCAGGGTCTGGGCTGCGTCAGGCGGTGGCGGGCCCTCGAAGTTGAGCCCGGCGGTGCGCAGCCGCTCGATCAACGCCCGGTTGGCGTCCAGCGCGAACCAGTCGTGCACGCTGGTGGCGATCACCGCGCCGACGCCCTCGACGGCCACCAGCTCGTCGACGGTGGCGGCCATGATCCGGTCGAGGTCGCCGAAGGCCCGAGCCAGCAGTTCGGCCCCGGCATAGCCCAGGTGGCGGATGTTGAGCCCGACCAGCAGGTTGGGCAACGGGCGATGGCGGGAGGCGTCGACGGCGGCGCGCAGGTTGGCGATGGACACCTCGCCGTAGCCGTCGAGCTCGCGCAGGCGATCGAAATCGAGCGTGTAGATGCTGGACGGGTCCTCGAGCAGACCCAGCTCACGGAAGCGGGCCACGCTCTGCTCGCCGAAGCCCTCGATGTCCATGGCCGCCACGGCTGGCGAAGTGCTCGATGGTGCCGACGACCCGGGCCGGGCAGGCCTCGTTCGGACAGCGGTGGTCGGCCTCGCCCTCGGGGCGGACCAGCCGGGTGCCGCACACCGGGCAGTCGAGGGGGAAGGTCCACGCCGCCAGCCCCTCGGGCCGCTCGGCCAGCACGGGACCGACCACCTCGGGGATGACGTCGCCGGCCTTGCGCACGACGACCAGGTCGCCGGGCCGCACGTCCTTGGCCGCCACCTGATCCTGGTTGTGCAGGGTGGCCACCCCGACGGTGGAGCCGCCCACGAACACCGGGTCGAGCACGGCGAACGGCGTGGCCCGCCCCGTCCGACCGATCGAGACCTGGATGTCGACCAACCGGGTGGTGCGCTCCTCGGGCGGGAACTTGTAGGCGATGGCCCACCGGGGCGCCTTGGCCGTCGAGCCCAACTCGTTGCGCAGGGCCAGGTCGTCGACCTTGATCACCACCCCGTCGATCTCGTAGTCGAGGTCGTGGCGGTGCTCCTGCCAGTGCAGGCAGTGGGCGTACACGTCGTCGAGCGTGGCCAGGCTGCGCACCTCGGGGTTGACCGGGAACCCGAGCTCGCGCAACCACTCGAGGGTCTCGCCGTGGGTGGCGAAGGTGGGGCCGCCGCGCACCTCGCCCAGCTGGTAGCTCCAGAAGGCCAACCGCCGCGACGCGGTGATGCTGGCATCCTTCTGGCGCAGCGACCCGGCCGCCGTGTTGCGGGGGTTGACGTAGGCGCGCAGGCCAGCCTCGACCTGGGCGGCGTTGAGCCGCTCGAACTCGGCGATGGGCATGTAGATCTCGCCCCGCACCTCGACCACCTCGGGCGAGCCCGCCGGCAGCCGAGCCGGCAGCACCTCGATGGTGGCCACGTTGGCGGTCACGTCCTCGCCGGCCCGGCCGTCGCCGCGGGTGGCCGCCTGCACCAGCCGACCGCCTTCGTAGCGGATGGACACGGCCAGCCCGTCGATCTTCAGCTCGCTCACCAGCGCGACCGCGGCCACCGAGTCGCCCAGCTCGGCCAGGCGCCGCGCCAACCGGTCGCCCCAGGCCCGCAGCTCGTCGGCCGAGACGGCGTTGTCGAGCGACATCATGGGCACGGCGTGCACGACCGTGGCGAACGCGCCCGATGGCCGCCCGCCGACGACCTGGGTGGGCGAGTCGGGTGTGATCAGCTCGGGGAACTGGGCCTCGAGCGCCTGCAGCTCGCGCAGCAGCGCGTCCCACTCGGCGTCGGGGATCTCGGGCTCGTCGAGCTCGTAGTAGCGCTGGTTGTGGTAGCGGATGGTGGCGCGCAGCTCGTCGACCCGGGCGCCGGGATCGATCGGCGGGTCCTCAGACGGGGCACGGCGGGGCACGCCCGCACCCTACCGAAGCCCTACGACACCCTATTCATGCCTCACGCCGCGGAGCGGAGCGAAGCCGCCCGGCCGATGACACCCGGATGGCGAAGCGCCCGCAGGGAGGCCCCGCCGACCGGAGGGCCAAGAAGGCGCAGGCCGCCAGGCCGAAGCCGCTGGACCGATGACACCCGGATGGCGAAGCGCCCACAGGGAGGCCCCGCCGACCGGAGGGCCAAGAAGGCGCAGGCCGCCAGGCCGAAGCCGCTGGACCGATGACACCCGGATGGCGAAGCGCCCGCAGGGAGGCCCCGCCGACCGGAGGGCCAAACAGTTACGCCCCCACGGAGAGGCGGACGCCGATGGCCTGGTCGTGGAGTCGTTCGGCCAGCCGGTTGGTGAACTCCAGCACCTGCTCGGCTTGGGTCACCCCGTGGCGGTAGAGGCCGCAGGCGGGCGTGATCATCGCCTGGGTGCGCAGCCGGGCCGGGTCGCAGCCACCGCTGGTGACCAGCTCGCACCACACGGCCGAGAGCTGGCGCCACAGGCGCTCGACGGTCGTGCCCAGCGGCCGGTCCGTGGGCACCGCCCCCCAGGCGAGCCAACCGCCGCGCTCGAGGAAGCTGGCCACCGCGCCGGCCGACGTCTCGATGCCGCCGTCGAGGGGCAGCGACAGGATGTGGGCGCCCGCCTGCAGCAGGAGGCGCCAGTCGGCGGTGCCGCAGCAGTGCAGGCCGGTGGTGGCCAGCCGCTCGAGCTGGGCCAACGTGCCCGACACCAGATCGATGGCGTCGAGCGCGGCGATCGGGAAGGCCGGGTCCATGGCTCCGATCAGGCTGGGCTCGTCCACGAAGGCCACCACCTCGGCCTGGGGCACCCGCCCACCCACGTACTGGACCAAGGCCCGGGCCCGGCGCTCGGTCGCCGCGCCTGACACCCGGAAGGCCAGTTCGGCCGGCACCCCCGCCGCGTGCAACGCCACGCCGAAGGTCACCGGCCCGGTGAGCGAGACCTTGATGGGCCCTCGGCGATCGGCCACCGCGGTCAGGAAGGCACGCAGGCCCACGAAGCTGTCGGAGGCGAAGCCGGGATCGGTGAGCGGAGCCTCGGGGTCGAGCGCGGAGATGTCGACGTCCATCGACCCATCCGGGCGCAGGGTCACGCCCGCTACCCCGCAGGCGGCCTGGGCGATCATGCCCTCGGCGAGTGACCGGGCCGGCAGCGACGGTGCCGCGGGCAGGCCGTGCTGGTGACGCAGGATGAAGTCGACGGCCTCCCCCGGGTCGTAGTGGGGCAGGCTGCCGATCGACGTGGCCAGCCCGACGGGCAATGGGACCAGACGATCATCTGCCACTCGAGCATCCCCCACGATGGTCCGCGGAACCGGTCTCGGCCCGTCGTTGCAGGATCGGCACCGAACCTGCATTGCTGAGCTATGGAATAGCCACGGGGCACCTGGATACGCAAATCTTCGAAGATGACCGAGACCTCCCGAAACGTCCGGTGGCGATCCCGCCTGGGCCGGTGGGGACTGGCCGCGGCCTGGGTGCTGGTCCCGCTGGTGTCGGGGCCGTCCCTGGCCGCCGCCCTGGATCCCTGCAGCCCGCTGTTCCGCTCGGCTGTCTCGGTCGCCCTCTGGGTGGGGTGGGCCGCGGGGCTGGCCGCCACGCTGATCCCCCGGACCGTCACCCTGACCGCCGTGCGCATCGCCGCCCCGGCGCTGGTGGTGGGCGCAGGATGGGCCGCGGCCGCCACTCCCGCCCCAGGGACCCGCGACGTGGTCTCGCTGGCCTACGCCGCACTGGTGGCGGTGGTCGCCTTCACCCCGGCGACGGGTCTTGCCTTCGTCAACGGATCGGCCTACGGCCTGGAGCGCCGCCTCCCGTTGCGGCCCCCCGGCGCGCTGGTGCTCGGCCCGATCGAGCTGGCCTGGGCCGTGGTGGTGTGCGGGTTCGCGGCCGGACCGTTGCTGCTCGCCGACCGCCAGTGGATCCTGGGCACGGTGGTTGTCATCGTGGGTTGGCCGGTGGCGGTGTGGACCTCGCGCTCGCTGCACATCCTGAGCCGGCGCTGGTTGGTGTTCACGCCCGCCGGCCTGGTGTTGCACGACCAGCTGGCCGTGGTCGAGTCGGTGCTGGTCATCCGCCAGCACCTGGCTGCCCTCGGCCCGGCGCTGGTCGGCACCGACGCCCGTGACCTGACCCTGGGTGCCTTCGGTCTGGCCCTCGAGGTGCGCCTGACCGAGCCGCTGCCCGTGAGCCCGTCGCCCCGCCGACACCTGCGATCCCGCGACGAGGTCACCACCGAGGAGGTCTCGGCCTTCCTGTTCACGCCCACCCGACCGGGGACCGTCCTGGCCGACGCAGCTGAGCGCGGCCTACTCGTCTAGCCCGCCGGTCATCGAGACTTCGGTCCGCTCCGCCGCGAACCGACGCGCCCCCGGGCGGAGACGTCAGGTGGCGCGAACGATGCCGCCGCCGAGCACCAGGTCGTCCCGGTAGAGGACCACGCTCTGGCCCGGCGCCACCCGGGGCTGGGGACCGTCCGACCACACCAGTTCCATGGTGGCCCCGTCAGGCGACGGACTCACCGTCACCGGGCGGGGCTGACCGTGGGCGCTGCACTGGGCCACCAGGACCCCGGTGTCGGTGGACGCCGATCGCGCCCTGAGCTCCGATCGGGCGCCGGGGGCCCACACCGGGTCCCCGATGACCACCGACGAGGTGGTCAACGCCTCGGGCGGACCGACACGCACCTGGCGGCCGGCCACGTCGACCTCGACCGCGTAACGACCGGCCTGTTGACCGGACAATCCCAGGCCCCGACGCTGGCCCACGGTGACCAGTTCGACGGCGTCCACCTGGCCGACCGGCCGACCGGATCCGTCCACCACCCGGCCGGGGTGCAGGGCGATCGCGCGGTTCCAGGAACGCTCGACGTCCGGCCGAGGCGGTGATGAAGCACACGTCCTGGCTGTCGGGCTTGGTCGCGGTGCGCAGCCCCAGGCCCGCCGCCTCGGCCCGGACCTCCGCCTTGGTCATCTCCCCCACCGGGAACCACACCCGGTCGAGCCACGACGGCTCGATCACGTAGAGCACGTAGCTCTGGTCCTTGGCCGTGTCGGCACCGCGGGCCAGGCGGCGCCGACCGAACTGGTCGGTGAGCAGGCGGGCGTGGTGGCCGGTGGCCACGCCCTCGAACCCGAGCGCCTCGGCCCGACGCAGCAGCCGATCGAACTTCAGGTGTCGGTTGCACTCGATGCAGGGGTTGGGGGTGCGCCCCACCACGTGGTCGGCCACATAGGGATCGACCACCTGGGCGGTGAAATCGTCGGCGAAGTTGAACACCAGGTGATCGATGCCCAGGTGCTGGGCGGCCCGACGGGCGTCGTCCACGTCGCTCACCGAGCAGCACCCGCGGTCGCTGTCGCCGCCCCACAGCTTGAGGGTCACCCCCGTGACGTCGTGGCCGCCGGCCACCAGGCGCGCCGCGGCCACCGACGAGTCCACCCCGCCCGACATGGCCACCAGGAGCTTCATCGGGGGGTCAACTCGCGACCGGGGTGGGCGAACCGGGCCAGGCGCGCCACCGCGGCCGGCACGGTCTCGAGCGCCAGGTCGACCTCGGCGTCGGTGCTCGACCAGCCCAGCGACAACCGCAGCGATCCCTTGGCCAGGTCGCGGGGCACGCCCATGGCCGCCAGCACGTGGGACGGATCGAGCGCGCCGCTCGAACACGACGAGCCGGCTGAGGCGTACACCTCGCGCTGCTCGAGCAGGTAGAGCAGTGCCTCGCTCTCGACCCCCGGCAGGCAGAGATGGCAGATCCCGGGCACCCGTGGCATCGTCTCGCCGGCTCCGAACGCGGTGCCCCCCACACCGGTGAGCACCGCCCCGGGCACCGACGCCACCAGGCCGGCGGCCAGGCGGTCGCGCAGCTGTCCCACCCGCTCGACCACCTCGTGGCGGGCGTCGAGGGCCAGTCGGGCGGCCAGGCCCAATCCGACGATGCCGGCCACGTCGGGGGTGCCGGCGCGCCGGCCGCGCTCCTGGCCACCACCCATCTGACGGGGATCGGGCGCGGCCCGACCCCGCACCACCAGCGCGCCGACGCCCTTGGGGCCCCCGACCTTGTGGCCGCTGACCGCCACCAGATCGGCTCCGGCGGCCAAGGCGGACACGTCCAGCCAGGCCAGCGCCTGCACCGCGTCGGTGTGGACGGCGGCCTGGGGTGCGTGGGTTCGCACCACCTCGACGACCCGGTCGAGCGGCTGGATGGTGCCGACCTCGTTGTTCACCAACATGACCGAGACCACCGAGACGATCTGGCCCCGGGACCGGGCGTCGACCAGCGCGGTCTGAAGCGCGTCGAGATCGATCAGGCCGTGGGCGTCGACACCCACGGTCACCCCCTGCCGCGGACCGCGACCGGGTCGGCGACTGCGTGGTGCTCGACCGCCGAGCACACGGCCAGGCCGCCGTCGTGGTCGAGGCTGCCCAGGATGGCCAGGTTGTCGGACTCGGTGCCGCCGCTGGTGAACACCACCTCGCCCGGCTCGGCTCCCAGGGCCTCGGCCACCACATCGCGGGCGTCGTCGACGGCTCGGCGGACCTCACGAGCCAGGCGGTGGGCGCCCGACGGGTTGGCGTGCAGCTCGGTCAGGTACGGGAGCATGGCCTCGACCACCTCGGGCCGGGTCGGCGTGGACGCGGCATGGTCGAGGTAGGCGGACATGCCAAAAGGCTATCGAGTGGCTCCGGGGTCCTGGTCGTGGGGGTGCGGGTCGCCGGTGCGAGCCGGCGGCGTATGGGGCGAGGCGGGTGGGGCGGGCGCGGCCGGCGGGCCCCAGGGGAAGGCGGCCGGTGGGGTCGCGGGGGCAGACGTCGACGGCGTGGGAGCCGCGTGCGGAGGGTGCGGGGTCGCCGGGGGCGGTGCCGGCGGCGGCCCGGGCACGGGTGCTCCCACCGGCGGCGGCCCGAACGTCGGAGACGTGGGCGGGCCCCAGGCGTCGATGCGGGCTCCGATCGAGCCGGGCACCGGCGCCCCGATCGGAGCCGGCGCGGCGACCCCGCCCGGTGGCTGGGCCACCGCGGTTCCGGGGGCCGGAGGAGCGAAGGCCCCGTAGGCCGGCGCCGGGTGCTGGCGGCGCTGATAGGCCGCGGCCACACACGCCAAGAAGAGCTCAGGGCCCACGCCGGGCGGCGGTTGCAGGCGCAAGCCCTGGGCGGTGGCGTTGGCCAGCTTCACGGCCACCGACCAGCGCGCCTGGGGGCTGAGGTCGAGCACCCGGAGCAGGAACGAGCGGATGACGCCGTACTGCTCGCGGGTCAGGGCCACCACGTCGAGGGAGGCCACGTAGCCTTCCATGCCGTAGGGGGTGGGGAAGGTGACGGCCGTGGCCTGGTGCCCGGGTGCCGAGCGCTCGCGCAGGATGATGGTGCCGGCCATGTGGTCTCCCACGCGCTGATCACGCCGGCTGAAGATGATGGTCAACAGGGCCACCGACCCCAACACGACATAGATCTCGAACAGGCCGACGATCCCGCGGATGGCCGAGTGACGGAACCGCACCGGGCCGCCCTCCACCGTCACCACCCGCAGCCCCAGAGCGGCCTTGCCCAGGGTGCGCCCGTTCCACAGGGTCTCGGACACGACCGGGTAGCCGACGAGCACCAGCAGGACCATGACCAGAGCGATGACGGCGGCCGCGGTGTGGCCCACGTACGGGTCGGCGGCGCCGGCCGCGCCGGCGACCAGCCCGAGCACGAAGAACTGGAGCAAGACGTCGAGGACCTCGCCGGCCGCCCGCGAGCCGGCGCCGGCGGTCTCGAACTCGAGCAGCACCGCCTCGGGCGTGACGATGCCCCCCGGTTGCACCGAGTTCAACGTCGCGCCGCTCACGAGGCTGGAGCGTAACGTTGAGCGGTGGACATCGACGGGTACATCACCCGCAACCAGCCGCACTGGATCCGGTTGGCCGAGCTGACCCGCCGCGCCCGCAAGCGGGTGGGTGATCTCTCTCCCGCTGAGCTCGACGAGCTGATCGGGCTCTACCAGCGCACCTCGGCCCAGCTCTCCTACGCCCGCCCGGCCTTCGCGGACAACGCCCTCACCGCTCGGCTGACCCGCCTGGTGGCCGAGGCCTCCGGGGTCATCTACGGCACCCGCCCCCGCGTCTGGCAGACGGTGCGCACCTTCTTCGTGGTGACCTACCCGGCTGCGGTGTGGGACTCGCGCCGCTTCGTCATGCTGGGTGTGGCCATCACCTTCGTGCCGGCCATCGTGTTCGGCGCCTGGCTGGTGGGTGATGCCAAGGCACTCACGGCCACCGGCACCGCCCAGCAGCGCCACCAGTACGTGCACGACGAGTTCGAGCAGTACTACTCCGACCAGCCCCACGTGCAGTTCTTCACCGAGGTGACCACCAACAACATCCTGGTGTCGTTCGAAGCCTTCGCCGGGGGCGCCGCCCTTGGCCTGTTCGGCATCCTGGCCATGGTGGCCAACGGGCTGAACCTGGGGCAGGCGGGCGCCTGGATGATCACCGACGGCAGCGGCTGGCGGTTCGTGGGGCTGATCCTGCCCCATGGCCTGCTCGAGCTCAGCGCCATCTGCATCGCCGGGGGCACCGGTCTGCGCCTGGGCTGGACGATCGTCGCCCCCGGGGACCGGCTCCGCTCCTCGGCATTGGCCGAGCAGGGGCGCCGGTCCATCGTGATCGTGATCGGGCTGGCCACCATGTTCATCTGCGCCGGCACGATCGAGGGGTTCGTGACCGGCTCGAACCTGCCGGCTGGGGTCAAGGTCGCCATCGGCGCCGCCGCCTGGCTGGCGTATGTGACCTACCTGGTGGTGTGTGGCCGGCTGGCCGCGGCCCAGGGCTTCATCGGCGACCTGGGCGAGGTGCAGCGCGCCGTGGACGCCCGCGCCGCCGAGCTCATCGTCGCCTGACGCGACCCTTGCCGACTGAGTGAGGAAGGCGAAGCCCGCCGGGGCGGAGCCGCTGGCCAGACGACACCCGGATGCCGAAGGCGCCCGGCGGGAGGCTCGCCGACCAGAGGGCCAAGCAGGTCGGCTTGCCGACCGAAGGGCCCAGGCAGGTCGGCTCGCCGACCGGAGGGCCAAGAGATCAAAGCCTGCCGGTGGCTTTGACCCGCAGGTAGGCGTCGGCCAACTGGGGCGCGAGCTGGCCGGGGGCGGCGTCGACCACGGTTGCGCCCAGTCCCCGGAGCCGGGCGGTGGTGCGACGGCGCTCATCCAGCGCGGCCACCGCGGCCGCCTTGCGGTAGGCACCGACGCCGTCGCGGGGCGACGCCAGCGCCCACTGCACCACCTGGGGGTCCTGCACCGCCGCCACCACCACCAGGTGGTTGCGACTGATGAGCGGGAGGGCGGGGATCAGCGTCTCGCCCACGGCCTGCTCCACCAGGTCGGTGAACAGCACCAGCATGGCGCGGCGCCGGAAGCGGGCCAGGGTGGCGGCGAAGGCGCCCTGGTAGTCGCTCTCGGCCAGGGCCGGTTCCAGCTGGTACATGGCTTCGGTCACGCGACCCAGCTGATCGCGACCGTGACCGGGCGCCACGATGGCCCGCACCTCGCGGTCGAAGGCCACCAGTCCGGCCCGGTCACCCAAGCGGGTGGCCACGGCGGTGAGCATCATCACCGCGTCCATGGCGTGCTCGACACGGGGTACATCGGCGGCCTGCCCGGCCATGATCCGGCCGTTGTCGAGCAGGCTGATCACCGTCTGGTTGCGCTCGGCCCGATAGGTCCGCACGATGGTCTTGCCGGCGCGGGCGGTGGCCGACCAGTCGATGCGGCGGAACTCGTCGTCGACGGTGAAGTCGCGCAGCTGATCGAACTCCGTCCCGCCGCCCAGGCCAGGGGCGGAGCGGAGCCCGACCTCGAGGATGCGGGCCTTGTTGATCCGCAGCTCGGCCTCGTCGCGGGACTTGAACGGTGGGTAGACCCGCAGCTCACCGGGCAGGGGACGGGTGCCCTGGCGCGCCGCCAGGCCCAGCCACCCTTCCACGCGCATGGTCAGGTGCCGGGGACGGAACCGGCCGCGACGCGACGGGCGGATGGTGGTGGACACGTCCACCCCACCGTGGGCCGCGACGCGCACGCGGGCCCGGCGCGACCCGGCCCGCAGCGATGGAGACAGGTCGTCGGCGAAGGCGACCCGTTGGCGACGGCCGGTGGGGTTGGTCACCTGCCACGCCACCCGATCGACAGCCCCGAGTTGGACGACCTCGGGCAGCACCCGGGCGATCTCGATGCGGTCGGGCGCGGTGGCCGTGGCCCAATCCACCAACATCACCAGCGCCAGCACGGCGTTGACGATGAGGAAGCCGATCCCCCCGTCGACCACGAGGACCGGGATCGAGGCCAGGGCGACCACGGCGGCCAGGCGGCGGGTGGGGATGGGCACGCGAGCTCGACTCGACGACCGCTCAGCGCGGCACCGGGACCGAGGCCAGGATGCCGTCGAGCACCCCGTCGGCGGTGGCGCCCTCGAGCTCGAGCTCGGGGCGCACCAGCAGCCGGTGGCGCAGCGTGGGCTTGACCACGGCCTTGACCTCGTCGGGGGTGACGTAGTCGCGCCCGGCCAGCCAGGCCCAGGCCTTGGCCGCGTGCAACAGGGCGGTGGCACCCCGTGGTGACACGCCGAGGGTGACCGAGGGCGACTCGCGGGTGGCCCGCACCAGCGCCACCAGATAGGCGAGCACCGGTGCCTCGATCCGCAGCGCCTCCACCTGGGTCCGGGCCCGGGCCAGTTCGGCGGCGCCCGCCACCGGGCGGATGCCGGCCGCGGCGATGTCGTGGGGATCGAGACCCCGGTCATGGCGGACCAGCACCTCGTGCTCCTGCTCGAAGCTCGGGTAGCCCACCTGGAGCTTGAACAGGAACCGGTCGAGCTGGGCCTCGGGCAGCGGATAGGTGCCCTCGTACTCCACCGGGTTCTGGGTGGCCACCACGATGAACGGGTCGGGCAGCGCGTGGGCCTGGCCCTCGATGGTGACCTGGCGCTCCTCCATCGACTCCAGCAGCGCGGCCTGGGTCTTGGGGGGCGTGCGGTTGATCTCGTCGGCCAGCAGGAGGTTCGTGAACACCGGACCCTGGCGGAAGCGGAAGGTCCCCTGGTTGGGCTCGAAGATGACCTGGCCGATCACGTCGGAGGGCATCAGGTCGGGCGTGAACTGCACCCGCTTGAACTCCAGGTCCAACGCCGCGGCAACGGCCTTGACCAGCAGCGTCTTGGCCGTGCCCGGGACCCCTTCGAGCAGGACGTGGCCCCGCACCAACAAGGCGGCAACCAGCCCGGACAGCGTGCCGTCCTGGCCGACCACCACCTTGGCCACCTCGTCGCGCAAGGCCAGGATCGGCGCCCGGGGGTCGTCGGGCGCGGGTCCCGACGCCGGTGTCGGGGGCGGCCAGGTCGGCGGGGCCGGTGGAGGTGGTCCCCCGATCGGGGGGGTCGGGTCAGGGGGCAGTGCCATGGAGGACCTCCGCACGAATGGTGTCGATGTCTCGGGCCAGGTCGAGCAGCTCGGCTTCGGCGCGCACGGGGACATCGGTGATCGCCTTGGCCACCCGGTCGCGATCCACCCCGGTGCGCGAGGCGGTCACCTCGGCCACCACCTCGGGCGTGGCGTTGGGCGACAGTCCGAGCCGCTCGGCCAATCGGCGCCGCAGGTCGTCGCGCAGCAGCCGGGCGGCCCGGTCGGGGTCGCGGCTCTGGGCCAGCAGGTTGCCGTGGGCCACGATGAGCTCGGATCCCCCCACCTCCACCAGCTGGGCCTCGGTGACCGGCCGACCCAGGCGCCGGGCGCGGAACCAGGCGTAGACGCCGAAGGCGATGGCCAGTTCGACCAGAGCCAGCTTGAGTCCCGTCGAGATGAGCGAACCGAGGTTCGGCTGATGGTTCGCCCCGACATCGGGGGGCTTCATCCCCCACAGGACCGACACCCGCGTGCCCACCCGGGGCGCCATCAGGTCGGTGGCCAACCCGGCGTTGTCGTACTGGTCGAGCGCGTCGTTGGTGAAGGCGTACGGGCTACCCAGCGACACGATGTGGCCGCGGCCCACCGGCGTGTCCACCACGAAGGCCCGCACCCCGTTGGTGAAGCAGCGCTGCGAGCCGGCCGGCACGGCGAAGAACGACGCATCCCCGGAGGGCCAGATCCGACCGAGGTCCGACAGGGCGGCGATGTCGCATCGTCCGGGATCGATGGGTGGGCTGGTCAGGTTGAGCGGCGAGCCGGACGCGGCGGACCCCACGGGGACGAACGACGACGCGGTGTCGGCCACCATCAGGGTCCCACCGGCGCGCACCCAACGTTCGAGCTGATCGGTCTGGGCCTGGCTCGTCGTGTCCACCAACAGCAGGGCCACGTCGGTGTCGGGCCCGGGCATGTGGGAGGTGATGGTCACCTGGGCCCCGGACTGGCCCAGCAGCATGACCAGGGCCTTCGTGCCCGACTGGTCGGTTCCGTGGGGATCGAGGGGGTTCGGGCCACCGGGCGCTCGCGGGGTGCCCAGCACCAGCACCACCACCACCAGCCCGCCCAGTCCGACCAGCCAGGGCACCAGCCGGCGCCGGCGTGGCGCCGGACCCGACCCCCCGTCCGGGGGGCGCGGGCCGGGAGCGGGACCGGTCGCATCCGGGTCCGGCGGGTGGGGAGGACCCGGAGGCGACGATCCGTCCTCGGGGGCGGACAGCGTGGCGGTCACCCGGCCACCAGCTCACGATCATCGCGATCTGCGTCGGCGGCGGCGCGGTCGGTCGCCCGCCATCGCCGGGCCTGGTCGAGCACCGCCTCGGCCAGGCGGGCGAACCGGTCGCTCTCGTCGGGGCCGGTGGGGCGATCGCCGTACCAGGCCCGCTCGAACAGCTCGGAGGCGCCGGAGAAGTCCGGACCCGCCTCGGGCAGGGTGGCGGCCACATCCCCGCGGTACTCGCCGGTGGTGCGACCGGGAAGCTCCCCCACCACCTTGGCCGTGGTCAACTCGGTGATCAGCGCCCGGTACCGACAGCGCAGGCCTTCCTTCCAGGCACCGTCACGCTCGAAGCGATCGGCCTGGTCGAGCCAGTCGGCGGCCGAACGGCGGACCTCCACCTGGATCGGTGCGTCGGCCCGCTCGGTGTCTCGACGCAGGGTGCGCGTCCCGTAGACGGCGATCGCGACGACGACACCCACCGCGCCCAGTAGCACCAACCAGCCCACCACCGCGCCCGGGCCCCCGCCCAGCAGCCCGGAGGCCCCGCGGCCCAGGTGCTGGCCGAGCCAGCGCAGGAACTGCTCGAACAGGTTGGGCCGGGCCCCGCGGAACTGACGCTGGGCCAGGATGGCGGCGGCCTTGGCCCCGCTCACGGCAGGCGGTTGATGTGGCTGGGGCAGCGGGGCAGCTGCCAAACGGTCAAGGCCCATGGACGAAGGCATCCGCCGCCGCGAGCTCGAGGTCGAGACCTTCGGTGCGGATGCGCAGATCGAGGTACAGCAGGACCGACACCGACACCAGGGTGGTCACGATCACCAGCGCCACCGCGGAGCGGATCACCCCGATGACGATCCACTGAGCCGGGTTGGGCAGGATCAGCGCGAACCCGGTGGGCAACACCGTCAGCACCACGGTCAGCAGGGACGAGCCCAGCGTGGCCACCACGATGATGCCGACCGACGGCCAGAAGCGCCTGGCCACCAGCTGCCACGACCGCCGCGCCCCGGCCACCGGCCCGATGCCCTCGATCACGATGGCCGGCGCGGTGACCGAGAAGAGGGTCACGCACGGGATCACCGGGAGGTAGCACATCAGTCCCGAGATGACCTTGACCGGCAGCAGCATGGCGAAGGCGGCCAGCAGCGCCGGTGTGCGTCGAAACGCCGCCCCCAGGGCCTCCTCGGCGGTCAGGTCGCCACCCGCGTACCAGGCCGACACCAGCCGGCCCAGCGCTCCGCCCAGGAAGAAGAGGCTGGCCGCCAACAAGATGGCGGCCAGGTACTCGCCGACCACCGCTCCCCCCGACGTGGCCAGCACCTGGGTCACGCTCAGCCCGCTGCCCAACGTGTAGCCGTTGGCCGCATCGCGCTGCAGGAAGGCAGCCACCATGAAGACCGGCACCAGGATGGCCGCGGCGATGCCGAGCACCGTGCGGGGTCGCAACTTGAGCACCCGGAAGGCACCGTCGAGCAGATCCGACAGGGTCATGGGGGCCAGCGGCACCGGCAGGTCGGGGACGCCCGGGCCCGGCTCGCCGACCGGCGGCGCGCTCGACGCCAGGCTGGACCCTGACGCCGGAGGGCGTCGCGACACCGCCGGGTCACCCGCCTGGCTGTCGGGGACCGCCCAGCCGCCCTTCGCCGGCGGCCGGTCGAGTGGTTCCACGGCGGACAGACTAAGCCCATGGACGAGTTCGGACCGGGCTCCTACGGCGACGCCTTCGCCGACGTGTACGACCAGTGGTACCCGGAGGTGACCGACGTCGACGCCTGCGTGGACCGGGTGGCCCAACTGGCCCGCGAGGCGATGTCCGACGGTGGCTCGGTCCTGGAGCTGGGCGTGGGCACCGGGCGCCTGGCCCTGCCCCTGGCCGAGCTCGGGTTGGCCGTGACCGGCGTCGACGCGTCGGCGGCCATGCTCGAGCACCTGGCGGTCAAGCCGGGCGCGGCGCGGCTGCGGCTGGTGCGCGGCGACATGGCGGACCTGGGCACCACCGACCTCGACGACGATGAGCGAGATGGGTTCGGACCGCCTTTCCAGGTGGTCCTGATCGCCTACAACACCCTGTTCAACCTGGCCGACGATGTGGCCCAGGCGAGCTGCCTGACCGGCGCTGCGGCCCGCCTGGCCCCCGGCGGGCGCCTGGTCATCGAGACCTTCGTGCCGGCGGACCCGGCGGACGGCGACCACGGCCGCCCAGCCCCTGGCGTGGTGTCGGTGAGTCGGGTCACGGCCTCGGAGGTGGTGCTCAACGCCACCGTGCACGACGCCGCCGCCCAGACCGTGGTGGGCCAGCACATTCAGCTCACCGAGTCGGGCACCAGGCTGCGACCCTGGCGCATCCACTACCTGCGCCCCCACCAGCTCGACGCGCTGGCCCGACAGGCCGGCCTGGTGGCCCACGAGCGGTGGAGCGACTGGCACGGCGCACCGTTCGACGACGACAGTCCCACCCTCATCGCCGTCTACGGCTTCTAACCTGGGCCATGGCCAGGATCCGGGTGCACGTCGACATCGAGGCCACACCCGCGCAGGTGTGGGACGCCATCGCCGACGTCGCCAGCCACGTCCTGTGGATGCACGACGCCCGCGCCATCCGGTTCACCTCGGCTCGCCACCACGGCGTGGGCACCACCTTCGAGTGCGACACCCGCATCGGTCCGCTGCGCACGGTCGACGACATGGAGATCACCCGTTGGCGACCCCGGCGCGAGATGGGCGTGCGCCACCGAGGGATGGTCTCGGGCAAGGGCAGCTTCACCCTCCGTCCCCGGCGTCGGGGCCGCGGGCGAGCTCGGGTGCCGGTCACCCGGTTCACCTGGTCCGAGCGCCTGCGGTTCCCGTGGTACCTGGGCGGGCCCGTCGGCGCCCTGGCCGCGGCTCCGGTCCTGCGGTGGGTCTGGCGGCGCAACCTGCGTACCCTGCGCCGCCTGGTCGAAGCCGGGAACCTCTAGATCACGGCGTGGCCGGTCAGGTAGTAGTGGTTGGCGGCCCACACCCCGGCGAACAGCAGGGCCGCGGTGATGGCCAGGCAGAGCCCGGCGGCCGCCCAGTCCGAGCGCACCTTCCCCTCGAGTTGGAACACGAGCCAGCCTACGGCCAGGCCTCCGATCAGCCCGCCGATGTGGCCGGCGATGGAGATGCCCGGCACGGCGAAGCTGAACACCAGGTTGATCAGGATCAACGCTCCCAGGCCGGACTGGGCCAGACTGATCCCCCGCGACCGCTGGAAGGAAGCGGCCGCCCCCATGATCCCGAAGATGGCCCCGGATGCGCCGACCGTGAGCACCTCGGGATTGGCCAGCATGACGGCGAAGGACCCCGCGGCCAGGCACGTCACGTACAGGGCCAGGTAGCGGACCGCACCCAGCACCCGCTCCATCTGGCAGCCGACGATCCACAGCACGAACATGTTCATGCCCAGGTGGATGATGCCGGCGTGGACGAAGCCCCCCGTCAGCAGCCGGTACCACTGGTTCACGGCCACCCCCACGATCGTGTTGTTGCCCGTCCGTCCCGCGGCGATCAGCCCGTAGTCCAGGGTGAACGTGCCGCCTCCGCTGGTCAGCGAGCCGCCACTGGACAACACGGCCAGCAGGCCGACCGCGTTGAGGGCGATCAGCACGTAGGTCACATACGGCGGGCGCTCGAGCACGGCGCGGGCGGTGATGTGGGGACTGGACTTGGCGCCCTGCTTCACGCATTCGGGGCACTGGAAGCCCACCGACGCCTGCACCATGCAGCTGGGGCAGACCGGTCGCCCGCAGCGCTGGCAGCTCACCCCAGCGCGCCGATCGGGATGGCGGTAGCAGGTGACCGCCGGCTCGGCGGGAGGCGAGGCGTGGGGACCGAGCGACATGGCGGTCCGACGCTACCGGCCCAGACCTGCGAGTCGACCGCGGCGGAGGGTCAGCGCCCGGTGAAGCGAGCCTGGCCCGGACCGTGCTCGAGGAACGAGGCCACCCCGATGGCCGCGTCGTCGGTGGCGAACACCTCGGCGAAGAACCGCTGCTCGAGAGCCAGGCCGTCAGCCAGGGTGCCTTCGAGGCCCTCGTCGATGGCCCGCTTGGCCAGGCCGTGGCCGGCCCGCGCACCCTTGGCCAACTCGGCCCCGTAGGCCAGGGCGGCGGGCAGCAACTCCTCGGGCTCGACCACGTAGTCGACCAATCCGATGGCCAGCGCCTCATCGGCGCGGACCTGGCGACCAGTGAGGATCAGGTCCTTGGCCCGGGCCGGACCGACCAGCCGGGCCAGGCGCTGGGTGCCCCCGCCGCCGGGGATGATGCCCAGCAGGATCTCGGGCTGGCCGAACCTGGCCTTGGTCGAGGCGAAGCGGACGTCACAGGCCAGGGCCAGCTCGCACCCGCCACCCAGGGCGAAGCCGCTCACCGCCGCGATCACCATGCGGGGCAGGGCGGCCAGCGCCCCCAGCGCCTCGCTGAAGCGGGCGCCGATGGCGGCGGCCTCGGCCGGCCCGCCGAACTCGCGGATCTCGGCGCCGGCCGCGAAGATGCGGTCACCGCCGGTGACCACCACCGCGCCGGGCAGGTCGGCGGCCAGTTCGAGGGCCACTCCCTGGAGTCGCTCCAGCAGCGCCACCGACAAGGTGTTGGCCTTGGGATGGTCCAGCGTGATCACGGCCACGCCGTCATCGCCCCGGGTCAGGTGCACCAGCTCACCCGCAGGGGCCTCGACCGGCTGTTCGTCGGAGGGGGCGCTCATGGCGCGCACGCTACCGGGAGCCCGACTCCATTGCCCGCGGCGCGGGTCCTCGGCTGCGCGCCGGCCAACCGGTGCGCCTACCGTCGTCGCCTTGGCGCGCCCGGCCACGCCGGCCCGAGCCCACCACCGGATCCACCAACCGAGGAGCACGAATCGTGAAGAGCACGCTGTCGGAGTTCAAAGAGTTCATCATCCGCGGCAACGTCGTGGACCTGGCCGTGGCCGTGGTCGTCGGCGCCGCCTTCACCCAGGTGGTCAACTCGTTCGCCAAGGACATCCTCATGCAGGTGGTCGGGATCTTCACCGGCAAGCCCGACTTCAGCGGCCTGCACGTGACCATCAACCACTCGGTGATCGTCTACGGCAACTTCCTCACCGCCCTGGTCAACTTCCTCATCGTGGCCGTGGCCATGTTCCTGGTGATCAAGGGCATCAACTCGCTGCAGGGCCTGCGTCGCCATGACGAGGTCTCCGAAGCCCACGAGCTGACCGAGATCGAGCTGCTCACCCAGATACGCGACGCCCTCCAGCCCAGCCAGGACTGAGCCGGCTCAGGGACGCGGCGGGCCGAGCAGCTGATCGGCCGCGTCCCACGGCGCCAGGCGCCGGGCCAGGACCTCGTCGCGCACCCGGTCATAGGTCGGGCCCGACGACAGGTCGGCGGCCCGCTCGGCCAGGCGGGCCGCCACCACCCGTTGCAGTTCGCTCACCGTCCGACCCCGGCGCCGCCGCTCGGCTTCCCCCGACGCGTCCAGGCGGCCCCGGGTGGCCTCCAGCGCCGACCACAGCTCGTCGATCCCCTCGCCCACGGTGGCCACCGTGGACACGATCGGGGGCCGCCGATCCCCACCTCGGTGCTCGGCGCCGGGGTGGGCCGGACCGGCGGACAGGGCCAGCATCTGCTCGAGGTCGCGACGGGTGGCGTCGGTCCCGGCCCGATCGGCCTTGTTGATGACGAAGACGTCGGCGATCTCCATCAGGCCCGCCTTGTTGGCCTGCACGGCGTCGCCCCAGCCGGGGTTGACCACCACCACGGTGAGGTCGGTCTCGCCGGCGACCTCCACCTCCACCTGCCCCACTCCCACCGTCTCGATCAGGACCAGGTCGTAGCCGACCGCGCCCAACAGACGGGCGGACTGAGGGGTGGCCACGGCCAGGCCACCCAGATGACCCCGGGTGGCCATCGACCGGATGAAGACGTGGTCGTCGAGCGCGTGGTCCCCCATCCGCACCCGGTCGCCCAGGATGGCGCCACCGGTGAACGGCGAGGACGGATCGATGGCCAGCACGGCCACCCGCCGCCCGTCGGCTCGGGCTCGATGGACCAAGGCGTTCACCAGCGTCGACTTGCCGGCCCCGGGCGAGCCGGTCAGCCCGACGGTCGGGGCGGTGACGCCGATGCCGAAGACCAACCGGTCCACCGCCGCGGCCGGGTCGCCGCCTTGCTCGACCAGGGTCAGCAGCCGGGCCAGCGCGGACCGATCATCGCGTCGCGCCGCATCCAGCAGCGCCTCGGCGTCAGTCGAACGAGCGCGGGCCACAGCCGAACACTACGAGGTGGCCGACGCCGCGCCCTACAAACTGACGGGCGTCTCGCTCACGGGTGGGGCGGGAGCGAACGGGCTGACCGGGCCTTCGCCGATGGCCTCGGCCTCCTCACCCACGTTGATCACCTCGGTCACACCGGGTACCCGATCCTTGAGGATGCGCTCGATGCCGGCCTTGAGTGTGACGGTGGATGCCGGGCAGGACACACAGGCCCCGATCAGCTCGACGCTGACCACCCCGGTGGCCTCGTCCACCCCGCGCAGGAAGATGTCGCCGTTGTCGGCCTGGATGGCGGGCCGGATGGCTTCGATGGTCTGCTCGACCTGGGCCTGCATGGTGCGGGGAACGCTCCTGGGGGCGACGGGGAGTTCGGGCTCGGCGGCTGATGATCGCACCGATTCGCACCCCGTTCCAACCCCTCGCCGCAGCCCGATGTTCCCGGCGATCCGGGATCAGGCCCAGGCGACGGCCGCGCCCAGACCCACCAACTTGTCGACCAGGCCCTCATAGCCCCGTTCGAGGTGGTGGGCGTCGGTCACCACCGTCTCGCCCTCCGCTCTCAGCGCCGCCACCACCAGGGCGGCGCCGGCGCGGATGTCATGGGCCCGCACCGGCGCGCCCGACAGGCGGGCCTGGCCCCGCACGACGGCGTGGTGGCCCTCGGTGCGGATGTCGGCGCCCATCCGGATCAGCTCGTCGATGTAGCGGAACCGGCCCGAGAAGATGTTCTCGGTGACGATCCCCACGCCCTCGGCGGTGGCCAGCATGGCCACCAGCAACGGCTTGTAGTCGGTGGCCAACCCGGGATACGGCAGCGTGGACACGTCCACCGCGACCAGCCGCTCAGGGGCGCTGACCGACACCGAGTCGTCCCCCACCACGAAGGTCATGCCCATCTGGGTGAGCTTGGACAAGAGCATGTCCAGGTGATCGCCCCGCGCCCCGTCGACCTGGACCTGGCCCCCCGCCACCCCCACCGCGGCCAGGAAGGTGGCGGCCTCGACACGATCGGGGATCACGGTGTGGCGGGTGGGTTGCAGCTCGTCCACCCCTTCCACGGTGATGGTGGAGCTGCCCGCCCCCGACACCCGGGCACCCATGCCCACCAGGAAGTCGGCCAGGTCGCCGATCTCGGGCTCGCGCGCCGCGTTGTCGATGACGGTGGTGCCCTTGGCCAGCACCGCCGCGGTCAGGGCGTTCTCGGTGGCCCCCACGCTGGGGAACTCGAGCAGCAGCGGCGCCCCCACCAGCCGATCGGCGGTGGCCTCGATGTAGCCGTGGGCGGTCTCGAACCGGGCACCGAGCTGTTCCAGGCCACGCACGTGCATGTCGATCGGGCGGGGACCGAAGTCGTCGCCGCCGGGCAGGGCCACCCGGGCCCGGCCGTAGCGGGCCACCAGCGGGCCCAGCACGATGATCGACGCCCGCATGCGCTCGACCAGCTCGTAGGGAGCCTCGGGGACGATGTCGGGGGGATGGTGGATCTCCAGCTCGTGGCGCCGCAGTCGCGTGACCGTCATCCCCATGGACGACAGCAGGTCGCTCATGGAGGTGACATCGGAGATGTCGGGCACGTTGCCGAGCAGGTAGGTGCCCTCCGCCAGGCAGGTGGCGGCCATGAGCTTGAGCACGGAGTTCTTGGCCCCGCCCACCGACACCCGGCCCGACAGCGGCCCACCGGGGCGAACGACGATGCGGTCCATCGGGTCAGTATGCTCCGGCGCCGTACCCGGATGAGGCCGAGGCGTGCCGAAGATCGTCACCACCCACGTCGTTCGCTCCGACCAGGTCGCCCACTACCTGCGGCCCCGCGACGACGTGGTGATCGAGCGCGGCGACGGCGAGCACGAGTTCGCGCTGGTGTCGGGGCCGTTCGACCGCTACCACCGCTCGGTCACCCTCGGCCGCTCAGCGCGACCGCGCCGGCGGACGAGCCTGACGACCTGGTGGCGCTGACCGAGACCGTCAGCTACCACCTGGCCATCCCGGTGTGGCGACCGCTGTTCGCCCTGCCCGTCCGGGGCCTGCTGCGCCGACCCCACCACCCCGCCGACGAGGACGCCGAGCCCACCGGCACGGGGCACCGACCTTGGTGGGCACCGCCGGACCACTTCGACGCCCGGGTGTCGGTGGGGTTGTCGCTGATGTGTGTGTTCGCCGCCTTGAGCGGGTACCTGGGCGCGCTGCTCAGCCAGACCAACACCTACTTCCGCCAGGACTTCGGGGTCAGCGAGGGCGCGGTGGGCGTCATGCTGGCCGCCACGCGGGTCGGCGCGCTGCTGGCCCTGGTCATCGTGGCCATGGCCGATCGGCGCGGCCGGCGGTGGGTGCTGATGCTGTCCGCGGTCGCCGGCTGCGCCCTCACCGCCACCGGCGCCCTGGTCCCGAACCTGGCCTGGCTGGGTGTCAGCCAGACCATGGCCCGGGCCTTCTCGACCGCCCTCACCCTGGTCATCTCGATCATGGCCGTGGAGGAGATGCCGGCCGGCTCCCGCGCCTTCGCCGTCTCGGTGCTCACCGCCACCGGCGCGCTCGGTGCCGGCATCTGCGTGATGCTGCTCAAGCTCGCCGATCTGGGACCGTGGGCCTGGCGTCTGCTGTACCTGGTGCCGCTGCCGGCCATCCCGCTGTGCCTGCACCTGGGTCGCCAGCTGCCCGAGACCGAGCGCTTCGAGCGCCACCGACGCGCCACCCGCCGAGCCCGCACGCCGTGGCGAGCCGGCCTGGCCAGCATGGACCGGGGTCGCCTGGCCCTGTTGTCGGCGGCCGGCTTCCTGCTCGCCCTGTTCGTCCTGCCCGCCAGCTCGTTCCTGAACGACTACCTGCGCACCGACCGGGGTTTCTCCACCCAGGCCGTGATCGCCTTCCAGATCCTCACCAACACCCCGGGTGGGGTCGGGATCGTGGTGGGCGGCCGCCTGGCCGACCAGCGGGGCCGACGCATCATCGGCTCCATCGGCATCGCCGGGGGCACGCTGTTCACCGTCTTGATGTTCGTCACCAGCGGTCCCCAGATCTGGGTGTGGTCGCTGCTGGGGACGGTGATCGGTGCCATCGCCGTGCCCGCCCTGGCCGTGTACGGACCCGAGCTGTTCCCGACCGAGTCCCGGGGGCTGGCCAACGGCCTGATCAACCTGTTCGCGGTGGGCGGCAGCGCCACCGGCCTCGCCCTGGCCGGCTGGCTGGCCGATCAGGCCGGAGGCCTGGGCACGGCCATGGCCGTGTTGGCCGTCGGACCCGTGGTGGTGGTGGCGCTGATCCTCATCCTGTTCCCCGAGACGGCGGCCCGCGAGCTCGAGGACCTCAACCCCCTCGACCGTCGTGAAGCCCAGGAGGCCGATCCGGCGACACCGCCCGGTTCCGCAGGGGTGGATCCCCCTGCGGAGAGCGACCCGGGCACCTGAAGCGTCCCGGGTCCGGGAGGCCGGTACCATCGCCGCCGTGTTCGCGCCCCGGCTCCCCCGATCCCGATCCCGTTCCGTGCGTCCCGACGCGCCGGCCCGCACGGCCCATGCCCGCACGGCCCCGGCCGGGGCAGCCCGGCTGGCCGGACTGGTCGTGGTGGCGGCTCTGGCCCTGGGCGCCTGCGGCACGTCGGGGCGACCCTCGTTGCAGGCCGTGTCGTCCACCACTGCGGCCAAGCACCTCCAGACCCAGACCACCCCGCCACCCACGGTGTGCGACACCCTCAACTTCGGTCAGAGCCTGGTGGCCACAGCCAGCCACCCCGGCGCACTGGCCATCTACACCAACCCGGGCGACCCCACCCCCAGCCAGACCATGAACAACCCGTACCTGATCAACAACGACCCGAAGGCCCCGGTGCCGCTCACGTTCCTGGTCAAGGACTTCCCGCCCACTCAGGGGTGCCAGTGGCTGAACGTCTACCTGCCCATCCGTCCCGATGGCAGCACCGGCTGGGTCAAGGCCAGCGACGTGACCACCGCTCCCAACCCGTGGCGGCTCGAGGCCGACCTGGCCGAGTTCACCCTCAAGGTCTTCAAGAACGGCCAGCAGGTCGACAGCATCCGGATCGGCGTGGCCAAGTCCAACACCCCCGACCCCGGGGGGCGTCTACTACCTGACCGAGCTCATCAAGACGCCCGATCCCAACGGCGCCTACGGGCCCTACGCCTACGGCCTGTCGGGCTACTCGAACGCCCTGACCAGCTTCAACGGCGGGCCGGGTCAGCTGGGTCTGCACGGCACCAACGAGCCCCAGCTGATCGGCAGCCAGGTCAGCCACGGCTGCATCCGCATGAACAACGCGGACATCACCCGGCTGGCGGGCGAGCTGCCCCTGGGCACACCCATCCAGGTCAACACCTGAGCGATCGGCGAAGATCCGACCCGATCGGTCCTCAGGGCCGGCGACGGCCGAGCCTGGCCCCCAACTCGGCCAACCAGGCCACCACCGCGGCGGCGATGGCCTCGTCCTGGCCGCGTGGGTCATGGCCCCCACCGAGCCGGACCTGGGTCACCGGGCCCGGGATGGCGGCCACGGCCCCATCGAACTCGTCGGGCGACCCGAACGGGTCGGCGGTGCCCGACACGAACAGGCAGGGGACGTCCAGGGCCCCGAGGTGCTCGGTGCGCAACCGATCGGGCTTGCCCGGCGGGTGGAGCGGATAGCTGAGCAGGATCAACCCGGCCGCCGGGAGCCCCTCGGCCACCGCCATCGACGCCATCCGCCCGCCGAACGAACGACCCCCGAGCACCAGGCGGTTGGCTCGCATGCCCACCTCGGCCACCAGCTGCGCGGCCTCCTGGCGCACGGCGGCCACGGCCACCGGCGCCTTGTCGGGGGCGCGTCGACCGGCTCGGCGGTAGGGGAAGTCCATGCGGGCCGAAGGCAGCGGCGCGATGGCCTCGGCCACCGCCACCAGCGTGTGGTGGTCGCGATCGGCTCCCGCGCCGGGGGCCAGCAGCACCGCCCCGGGGGTCGGTCGGCGCGCTCGATCCGGTCGTTGCGGCCTGGCCACCTCCATCAGCCGAGCAGGATCCGCCGCGCCTCGGTCAGCTCGGAGATCCGCTGCGCCGCAGCCTCCGCATCGCCACCGTGGTCGGGATGCGCCTCGCGCAACTGCTCGCGGAACCGGCTCTGCACCTCGGCCCGCTCCGAGCCGTCCTCGGGCCGCGGCCCGGACCGGAACCCGAGGATCTCCAAGGCCCACGACCGGGGGTTCTCCAGCGCTGAAGCTGACAGCGGTCGACCCCGACCCACCCCGGCCAACACGGAGATCAGGTCGTCGCCCACCGTGCCCTCCCAGCGCACCGCCCGACGCACCGCCCCCATGACGGCGTGGCGCACCGCATGGTCGACGCGACCGGCGGCGTAGACCGCCCCGAGCACCTGCTGGGTGGGCAGCCCGTGGTCGTCGTCGAACTCGAAGTGGAGGGCCTCGCCGTGTCCGATCAGGCGATGACGGCTGCGCTGCAGACCGACCTTGTCCTGCTGGAACCGATAGCGGAGCCGGGGTTGGGCCACGCGACGGTCCTCCTCCAGTTCGGTGGTGAGGCGCATCAGGTCGGGGATCAGGTCGGGGTCGATGCCCCCGATGTTCTGGGCCACGATGCCACCCAGCAGGATCCCTCCGAAGCCGGGTGGCGGGTCGGTGGGCAACAGGGACTTGCCGAGCGACACGCGACACGCGTGGGCGCAATGGGGCGCGAGTGGTAGACCTCGAGCTCGGCAACGACCATTGGGTCACGCTAACCGCCAGCGTGCCGGCCCGATGATCGGGTCAGACGTAGTTGCGCAGGCGATCGCGCAAGGCTCGGGCCTTGCCCTCCAACTCGTCGTCGGTGGCGTCGTCCCCGGCCAGGTCGTCGCTCAACCCGGTGGCGGCGCCCACCATGTCGTCCCACACCGCCGGCTCGTAGCCGAAGGGCAGCGCCCGAACCGACAGCTTCTCGGCCGAGTTGACCAGGCCCAGCACGCCGTCCGCGTCCCGGGCGTTGCGCTGCAGCCGGTCGCAGGCCACGAACAGCTCCGAGAGGATCTCGGCGGTCTCCAGGCCATCGCCGGGATCGCCCTCGTCGCGGTGCTCGTCGTCGGCATCGGACTCGTCGGCCCCCTCGGGGACCGAGGCATCGGCGTCCTCCGGCCCGAACTCGATGACGTCGAGCAGCGCCTCCACCCCTTCCTCGTCGGTGGCCAGCACCACGAGGTCGCCCTCCATGTCGAACTGGTAGCCGATCCCGCGCTCCATCAACCCTCCCGTCAGGGTCACGAGTTGCTCGGTGCTCCAGTCGTTGACCTCATAGGCCACCTTCTCGGCGTCGGGATCGAGCATCGGCTCGTCGGCCGAGCGCACCTCGTCGACCAGATCGTCGACGGCCTGCTCGTCGTCGGACCGCACCACCAGGTCGGTGCCCTCCCACACTCGGGTGATGCCGGCCCCGGCCAGGAGCTGTTCGAACATGACCCGGGCCTCGCTGGACCACTCCCCCATCTCGTAGGTGACGTGCTCGCCCGACTCGTCATCGCCGAGCCCGTCGTCAACGGCCTCGTCGTCGAGGCCTCGTCGTCGCGGACCTGGTCGAGGACCGCCTCGTCGTCGCGCCCGGCGATCGAGGCGAGGACCGCTCACCCGCTCGTCGATGGCGTCGCCGATGGTCGGCCCGGTCGAGCGATCAGCCTGGATGTCGCCGGCCAGCACCTCGACCAGATCGACGTCGCAGTCCGGGCAGCGGGTGGCGCTCAGCACGTACTGACGGGCGCACCGGGGGCACTGCTTGATCGCCATGCGCGGCATCCTTGCACGCCGACCACGACGCCCGCGCCTCAGCCCACCATCGGTTCGACAGGGACGAAGGGGATCTCTTCGGGGACCGAGCGGCGGATGAACACCGCCGCCAGCACACCCAGCCCGGCGGCCAGCGCGCCGACTACGTAGGCGGAGCTGAAAGAGCCCACCACCCCGGCGGCGTTTTGGCGGGCCACCTGCACGGTCTCCATGATCTGGATGCCCGCCACCGATCCGATCTGGCCGGCCATCTGCATCGCCGCGCTGGCCGCGCCCATCCGTTCGATCTCCACCGCGTTGGCCACGCTGGCCGAGATCGAGGGGGTGGCCACGCCCATGCCGAGCCCGGACAGCGCCAGCGCCACCACCACGAAGACGTCGTTGCCCGGGGCCTGGAGGCTGGCGAAGATGAGCATCGACAGCACGATCACGGCCATGCCACTGACCGCCGCGGCCCGCTCGCCGGTGCGCACGGCCAGGTAGCCGGCGATCGGCGCTGCGATCGAGAAGGTCAGGGGACGGGCGATCTGCAGGTAGCCGGCGTGGGCCACGCTGTAGCCGAACCCCCGCTCCAACAGCAGCGGCGTCAGGAAGAAGCCACCCAGGTAGGCGAAGTTGGCCAGCAGGTTGGAGGCGCAGGGCAGTGCGAAGTTGCGCCGTCGTAGCCACTCCAGCGGCAGCAAGGGCTCCTCGGCCCGCCGTTCGGCCAACCCGAAGGCCAACAACCCGACGGGACAGAGCGCCAGGCTGGTCAGCACGACCGGGCTGGTCCAACCCCAATCGGTGCCCCGATTGAGCCCGAACAGAAGCGACCCCACCGCCAGCGCCAACAGGGCGGCGCCGGCCACATCGAGGTGCTGGTCCCGGCTGGGTTCGGTCTCGGGCAGGACGATGGCGTTGAGGATCAGCGCCGCGGCCACCAGGGGCGCCTGCGCCACGAAGATCCAGCGCCAGCCGAAGGACTCGATCAGCGGGCCCCCGAGGGCGACGCCCAGGACGGGGCCCCCAGCGCCCACCAACGACCACCACCCGAGCACCTTGGTGCGATCGGTGGGCGGGAACACCCGGAACAGCAGCGACCACGACGCGGCGGTGGTGCACGCTCCCTCCACCCCCGACAGGAGCCGGGCCCCGATCAGCCAGTAGACCCCTGGCGCGGCGGCCGTCAACACGGCGCAGCCGAAGGCGCCGGACAGCCCGAACAGGTAGAGCCGGCGGTGGCCGCGCAGGTCGCCGATCTTGCCCGCGGTGGGGGCCGCCACGCCTACGAGCAGCAGCGGGCCGGTGATGGCCCAGGTCAGCGTGTTCTGGGTGGAGTGCAGGCTCTGGGCGATGTCGACCAGAGCCACGTTGAACACGGTGAAGGTGATGTTCACGCTGAGCAGGCCGAACAGGACGCTGACCAGCACGAACCAGCGGTAGCGGGGATGCCCGGCCAGACGGGCCTGAGCTGCGGCGCGCACGCCGCTCGGCGGCCACCCATCCCTGACCGTCACGCTCCCTCCCCCTCGTCGTGGTGTCGGCGACGTCGTACGCTACGCCCTGGGGCGCACGGCCAGAAGCCGCCGAGGTGGGGGCGACATCCGGGCGGAGCTGGGCTGGCTTGGGACCGTGACGGCCGCCGCCCGACTAACTTGTCGGGCCATGGCCGAACCTACGTCGACCCAACCGGACCGCAACCTGGCGCTCGACATCGTGCGCGTCACCGAGGCGGCAGCCATGGCCGCGTCGCGGTGGATGGGTCGCGGCGACAAGGAGGGCGCCGACGGCGCGGCGGTCGACGCCATGCGCATCACGCTGGGCAGCGTGCCCATGGACGGCATCGTGGTCATCGGCGAGGGCGAGAAGGACGAGGCCCCCATGCTGTTCAACGGTGAGTCGGTGGGTGACGGACACGGCCCGGCCACCGACATCGCGGTCGACCCCATCGACGGCACCACCCTGACGGCCAAGGGCCGGGGCAACGCCATCGCGGTGATCGCCGTGAGCGAGCGTGGCACGATGTTCGACCCGGGCCCGTGCGTCTACATGGAGAAGATCGCGGTCGGCCCGGAGTGCGCCGGGGTCATCGACCTCAACGCCACACCGACCGAGAACCTCCAGGCGGTGGCCAAGGCCAAGGGCGAGGCGGTGCGGGACGTGACCGCCGTCATCCTCGAGCGCGACCGTCACGATGCGCTGATCGACGAGGTGCGCGCCGCCGGCGCCCGCGTGCGCCTCATCCCCGACGGCGACGTGGCCGGTGCCATCTCGACCGCCTGGACCGACTCCGGGGCCGACATCCTGTTCGGCGTCGGGGGCACCCCCGAAGGGGTCATCACCGCCGCCGCGCTCAAGTGCATGGGGGGCGAGATGCTGAGCCGGCTGTGGCCCCGCGACGACGGCGAGCGCCAGGCGGCCCTCGACGCCGGCTACGACCTGGACCGGGTGCTGACCACCGACGACCTGGTGGCGGGCGACAACTGCTTCTTCGCGGCCACGGGCATCACCGACGGCGAGCTGCTCAAGGGGGTCCACTACGATCGCAACGGGGCCAGCACCCAGTCGCTGGTGATGCGCTCGAGGTCAGGCACCGTGCGGATGATCAACGCCCGCCACAACCTGACCAAGCTGGGCGGCTTCAGCGCCATCGAGTTCCACTGACCTGGCGCTCTGGTCGGCAGGCCTCCCGCTTGCTTGGCCCTCTGGTCGGCAAGCCTCCCGCTTGCCTGGCCCTCCGGTCGGCAAGCCTCCCGACGGGCGGCTCCGCCATCCGGATGTCATCGTCTGAGCGGCTCCGCTCCGCTTGGCCACGTGACGCACGCGACCAGGGCACCCCTCGGGTGCACAGGTCGCCATCGTGCGGATGAGCCCCAGGGTCCCCCGCACTAGCGGCCGGAGTCGCCCCGGCGCACCCGCTCGGCGGCCGACAGCACCGCCCGCAGCGATGCGGTGACGATGTTGGGGTGGGTGCCGATCCCCCACCGGGTCACCCCGGAACCGTCGATCGTCTCCACGTAGGCCACGGCGGCGGCATCGGCGCCCGAGCCGATGGCGTGCTCGTGGTAGTCGACCACGTCCAGCGTCACCCCGAGCCCGTCGCGCACGGCCACCACCAACGCGTCGATGGGGCCGTTGCCCCGACCCGAGATGGTGACCGGCTCGCCGTCGACCAGCAGCTGCGCGGTGAGCGAGGCATGGTCCTCGCTCTCGGTCAGGATCTCGTGGCTGCGCAGCTCGATCGACGGCTCGGGCGGGAGGTAGGTCTGGGTGAACGTGTCCCACATGGCGGTGGGACTGATCTCGGTGCCGGTGTCCTCGGTGATCGTCTGGATGCTGCGGGAGAACTCGATCTGCAACCGTCGGGGCAGCTCGAAGCCGTGCTCGTACTCCATGATGTAGGCGACGCCGCCCTTGCCCGACTGGCTGTTGACCCGGATCACCGCCTCGTAGTCACGACCCACGTGGGCGGGGTCGATCGGCAGGTAGGGCACCTCCCAGATCTCGTAGTCGCGCCGCGCCCCGCCGCCTCGGAATCGGCATACAGGGCCGCGAAGCCCTTCTTGATGGCGTCCTGGTGCGACCCCGAGAACGAGGTGTACACGAGGTCGCCCACGTAGGGGTGGCGCTCGTGCACGGGCAGGCGGTTGCAGTACTCGGCCGTACGCCGCAGCGAGTCGATGTCGGAGATGTCCAGCTGTGGGTCGACGCCCTGGCTGAACAGGTTCATGGCCAGGGTGATCACGTCCACGTTGCCGGTGCGCTCGCCGTTGCCGAACAGCGTCCCCTCCACCCGGTCGGCGCCGGCCATCACGCCCAGCTCGGCCGCGGCCACCGCCGTGCCCCGGTCGTTGTGGGGGTGCAGCGACAGCGTGACGGCTTCGCGGTTGCGCACGCTGCGCAGGAACCACTCGATGGTGTCGGCGTACACGTTGGGGGTGTACATCTCGACGGTGGCCGGCAGGTTCATGATGAGCGGGCGGTCCGCCGTGGGCTCGATGACCTCGGCCACCGCATCGCAGATCTCGACCGCGTAGGCGGTCTCGGTGCCGGTGTAGCTCTCGGGCGAGTACTCGTAGCGCACGTCGGTGCCGGGAATGGTCTCCTCCAGCTTGCGGCACAGACGGGCGGCGTTGACTGCGATCTCGGTGATCCCGGCCTGGTCGAGCCCGAACACCACCCGGCGCTGGAGCACCGAGGTGGAGTTGTAGAAGTGCACGATGGCCCGGGGCGCCCCGGCCAGGCACTCGTAGGTGCGCTCGATCAGGTCCTGACGGCACTGGGTCAGCACCTGGATCATCACGTCGTCGGGGATCATGTCCTCTTCGATGAGCTGGCGCACGAAGTCGAAGTCGGGCTGGCTGGCCGACGGGAAGCCGACCTCGATCTCCTTGAACCCCATCTTGACCAGCACGTCGAACATGCGGCGCTTGCGGTCCGGGTCCATGGGATCGATCAGGGCCTGGTTGCCGTCGCGCAGGTCCACCGAGCACCACCGGGGCGCCACCGTGGTGCGCCGATCGGGCCAGGTCCGGTCGGGCAGCGTGAGCGGCTGGAACGGCTCGTACTTCTCGAACGGCATCTTCTCGGGCTGGACGTTCTCGGGTGGCATCGGTGGCACCTCGTTGGTGGTGGTCAGGCTGGTGGAGGTCAGGTAGATGGGGCGACGAGAGGGTGAAGAACCGGTCCCGGAAAACGCAAGAAGCTCCCGGCCCGGAGGCACAGGAGCTTCGGCGAGCACCGATATGTGGCGCTCGCCTAGGTCAGAAGGAGGAGTCCGGCGTGAGACAGCATCACGGCGCAGTATCTCTGAACTGGGAGCGATCGTCAACCCCCAGGCTCAATCCGAACGGCCGAACGACTCACAGCACGCGCCAGGCCACGGCCGCCAGAACCACCAACGGGGCCAGGGTGACCTCCGCCAGGGCTCCCACCACGGCCAGGGCCACGGCCGCCAGGAACGGCACGCTGATGAGGCGCAGGGCGGCGCCGTAGCCGGGGACCTCGGCATGGGCCTCGAGCAGCAGCCGGCCCGCCCTCCAGCCGTCGCCCACCACGTGGGTGCGCGGGCGTCGGGCCTCGCCGGCCACCGGGCGGGCCGCCCGGGCCAGCTCTGCCAGCTCACGGCCGTGGTCGCGAAGGACATCGGGGGAGGCCCGCAACCAGCCCGGCAGGGCCAGCACCTCCTCCAGGGCGTCGTAGAACAGCCACAGCACCACGGGCGCGCCGGCCAGCACCAGGGCGACCGCGACCAGGGCCACGCCGCCGACCACGCCGGGCCAGCCGGCGGTGAGGGGCACCGCCACGATGATGACCACCGACACCGCCGCACTGATGGCCAGGAACCGGACCCATCGCGCCATGCGTCGAGCCAGGGGAACCAGTCGCGCCAGGGTGGCGAGCAGGGCGGAGGTGGAACGGCCCGACTCGATCTGTCGACCTGCGGTGGCGGCGCTCACACCGACACCTGCAGCTCGCGCAGCCCGCGGAGCACGAAGTGGTCACGGTGGACCGGCTCCGCCGCCAACTCCAGGTCGGGGAAGCGTCGGATCAGGCTGCCCAGGGCGATCTGCGCCTCGAGTCGGGCCAGTGCCGCGCCCAGGCAGTAGTGCATGCCCTGGGAGAAGGCGAGGTGGTGGTTGTCGGCGCGGCCCAGGTCGAGCCGGTCCGGCCGGTCGAAGCGCTCGGGATCGCGGTTGGCCGCGGCTAGCAGCGTCACCACCGGGGTGCCCTTCGGGTAGGCACGACCGCCCACCTCGATGTCGACGGTGGCCGTGCGCCCGGTGATGTGCGCGGGCGGGTCGAATCGCAGCAGCTCCTCGACGGCTGACGCATCCAGACCGGGGTCGGCGCGCCAACGGGCCAGCTCGTCGGGTTGGCGCAACAGGGCCAGCGTGCCGTTGCCGATCAGGTTCATGGTCGTCTCGTGGCCGGCGATGAACAGCAGGACGACGATCGAGCTGAGCTCCTCGGGACTGAGGCGGTCACCCGCCTCCTCGGCGGCCAGCAGGCCGCTGATGAGATCGTCGCCGGGATGGGCCCGACGCTCGTCGAAGAGCGTGGCGAAGTAGTTGAAGAAGCTCATGGCGGCCACCATCCCCCGCTGGAGCTCCTCGTCGGTCATGATCCCGTCGAGCAACCGGGACGCGTCGCTCGACCAGCCGGCGAAGTGCTCCCGATCGTCGACCGGGACGCCCAGGAGCTCGCAGATCACCGTCACCGGCAGCTCGAAGCCCAGGTCGGCCACCACGTCGAGGCCACCGCGTTCGGCCGTGTCGTCGAGGATCGACTCGACCAGCGACTGGATGCGGGGCCGGAGCCGCTCGACCGTCCGCGGGGTGAAGGCCTTGGAGACCAGCCCGCGGACCCGGGTGTGGTCGGGTGGGTCCATGAACAGCAGGACGTGGGTGTCGGCCTCGCTCAACAGCGGCCCCAGGTCTCCGGGACTCGTCGCCGGATCACGGTGGGCCGGGTTGGAGCTGAAACGGGGATCGCGCAGCACCGCCTCGCAGTCGCGGTGACGGGTCATCACCCACTCCCCCAGCCCGTTGCGCCACACCGGCTCCTCGCGACGCATGCGGTCGTAGGTGGGCCAGGGATCCTCCCAGTCGAAGGCGCCGAAGCGATCCGATCCGATCAGCTCGAACGCGACGTCGGCCGCCGCACTCGACTGGGCAGGACGGGAGTCGGTATCGCTCATGGGACCATCATCGACGCAAGCGGCGCCGTTGCCAACCACCCGATCGCCACGATCATGGAACGACCACGTGTCCGAGCCGTGGCGGCTCAGCCCTCGATGCCCACCTCGCGCTGGCCCACCCGGCTGGCCCGGGCCAGCTCCTCGGCCGACTCGAGCGACGAGTGGACGAAGCCCTCGAGCGCCTCCTTGCGCGACGCCAAGCCCTGGGTGACCGCGGCCGAAGCGGCCTCTCGGGTCGATGCCAGGGCCTCGGTGGCACTGGCCTTGCCCCCCTGCATGGCCTGGACCACGTGGGAGCGCGCCACCGCGCGGGTGGCCTGGCCCCAGTGGGCCCGGAACATCCCGATGTCGAACGCTCCCTGCGCCACTCGGTTGGTGGCCCGCACCCGCGCCGAAGGGACGCGCAGGCCCTTGACGATGTGCAGCCAGCTCAGCGTCTTCAGCACGTAGAAGGTCGGATCCCACTCCCACCAGAAGAAGCCCTGGCGAGCCGAGGCCTGGTAGTAGTGATGGTTGTTGTGCCAGCCCTCGCCCATGGTGAGCGCGGCGATGAGCACCGAGTTGCGGCTGGTGTCCTCGGTGGCGTAGCGACGCCGACCCATCACGTGGGCCAGCGAGTTCACGGTGAAGGTGGCGTGCCACAGCAGGATCGTGGACAGGAAGAAGCCGATGAGCAGGCCGCTCCAGCCCCCGATGAAGAAGCAGGCGAAGCCGAGCACCCAGGGGGCGATCCAGTCCTTCTTGTTCAAGAAGACGAGTTCGGGGAACTTGGAGAAGTCCCTGATGCGGTCGTAGTCGGTGGCCGCGTACTTGTCACACAGGATCCACCCGACGTGGCTCCAGAAGAAGCCCTTCTGCGTAGGCGAGTGCACGTCGGCCGGGGTATCGCTGTAGCGGTGGTGGTCCCGGTGGTGCGACGCCCACCACAGGGCGCCCTTCTGGGCCGCGGTCCCACCGCCGAAGGCCATGACGAACTGCCAGAACCGGTTCAGGCGGTAGCTGCGGTGCGAGAAGTAGCGGTGGTAGCCGGCGGTGATGAAGAACATGCGCCCGAAGTAGAGGACGACGCACAGCACGATGGCCGTGCGCGAGACGCCCGTGAGCAGGGCCAGCAGTGGCAGGAAGTGCACCAGGATGAACGGGATCGAGGTCACGCGGTTGACGTGCTCGTCGGGGGTGCGTCGGTCCGTGCCCGCCAGCCCGGCCAGGTCCTCAGCCATCTGGCGTTCGGAGAGTGGTCCGGGCGGCTCGGCGGTGACGAGGGCGTCAGACATGGACGGCATCGATGAACATCCTGGGGATCGGCCTGCGAGAACGACGAAGCAGGGAGGGAGCTGCACCGTTACCTGAACCGTAGCCTACCGACCAGTAGGTAGGTCGGTCGCGACAAGTCCGAGGCCGATTCTCACCTGTGGCCCCCTGATCGGTTTGCCTGGTAGCGTCTCTGGTCGGCGATGGAGCTCGCCACAAGCGCCGCGAGGCTGATGGCTCCTACCAATCCGCAGTGGTCGCGTTGGTAGGGCATGCCTCGGTGAGCCGGGTCGGGAATGCCCTGGCGGGATCACGGTTCCCGGCAAGGAGTCACCATGTTCCTTCGGTGGGTGTCCATCGCACCTGCGTTCGCACATCACCGGCCGCGGTTGACGACCGTTGGACCCTGACGCTTCACCGGGTCGCCGAGCCGCACCCGAGGCGGCTGCTCGCCCCCGGGCCGCCGTCGGAGGGTGCCAGCGGCGGGGATCGCGAGAAGAACGCGAGCTGAGAGTACCGTCCGGGCACCCGCGAGGTGCACGACGACTGGCACCAGCCAGCCCCCGTCCACGGGAGCCGCAGCGCCATGGCCGATGACGAGCCCGATCGAGACCCCTTCCCCATCGACCCCGATCTGTCGCCGTCGGACCCAGCCGAGCCGTCGGTCGAGCATCGGCCCCGACCCCGCCCGCGCCACGGCCGGGCTCGGCCCGACGTGCTCGCGGCCATAGCCCTGGGGGGTGCGCTGGGTGCACCTGCCCGCTACGAGGTGTCCCGCCTGATCAGCGTGGGTGCGGGCGGCTTTCCCTGGGATGTGTTCTGGGCCAACATCACCGGCAGCCTCGTGCTGGGGTTCATCCTCGTGCTCGTGATCGAGCGCCTTCCGCCCTCGAGGTATCTGCGGCCGTTCTTCGCCGTCGGCTTCCTCGGCGCCTACACGACCTTCAGCACCTACATGGTGGGCACGAGCCTGCTGATCAAGGACGGCCACGTTGCCACGGCGCTGGTGTACCTGTTCGGCAGCGCGCTGGCCGGCTTCGCCGCGGTCTGGCTCGGCATCGTCGGCGGTCGCCTGCTCCCTCTCGCCCCGCGTTCGCCGCGCCACCGCGTGGCCTGAAAGGACACCGGATGATCGAGCTCGAAGGTACCCAGCGCCGCCTCACCATCTTCATCGGTGAGAGCGACCATCACGGCCGCACGCCTCTGGCCACCGAGATCGTGCAGCGCGCCCACGCCGCGGGCCTGGCCGGCGCCACGGTGCTGCGCGGCGTCGAGGGCTACGGCGCCTCGAATCACGTCCACACCACCCGCATCCTGTCGCTGTCGACCGACCTGCCCATGGTCGTGGTGATCGTCGACGACCCCGGGCGCATCGACGCCTTCATCCCACAACTCCAGGAGCTGGTCACCGAAGGCCTGATCCTCGCCGACGACGTCGAGGTCATCCACCACGCGGGGCGCAACCTGGGCCACGAGCCATGACCGTGATCTGGATCGGCCTGGTCGTCGCCGGGGCCGCCGGCGCACCGACGCGGTTCCTGCTCGACGGGTTCGTGCAGGACCACACCTCTGGCGCATTCCCGTGGGGCACGTTCGTCATCAACATGACCGGATCGATCGCCCTCGGTATCCTCACCGGCCTCGGTCTCTACCACGCCTTCCCCGCTACGCCGAAGATCATCCTGGGAACCGGCTTCTGCGGCGCCTACACGACCTTCAGCACCTGGACCTTCGAGACGATCCGCCTCCTCGAGGAGGGTGCGGTGCTCGACGCGCTCCTGAATGCGGGCATGAGCCTGCTGATCGGTATGGGCGCGGCCGGTGCGGGACTGGCGCTGGCCGCCCTGTGACCGGTGACCGGTGACCGCTCCAGCCCTGGTGACGAACCATCTGGTGTCAGATCTGGCACCGTAGGGGTCTCGTGACCGACAGCCCCTCCGCTCGCGCCAGGCCGACCCGCACCGGTCCGGACGACTCGGGACGCGGATCGGCCGCCGACACCGTCGACCGACCCGAGCCCCCCACCCTGAGCGTGACCCAGGCGCGGGTGGCGGGGGCGCTGGGCGCCGGGGTGGCCCTGGCCGTCACCGAGATCGTCACCGGCATGGCCGGTCACAACCAGTCGTTGGTGGGCAGCGTCGGCGGCCTGTTCATCCACGAGTCGGGGGGCGGCGTGGCCCGCACGGCCATCAGCGTGCTGGGCACGGCCGACAAGCCGTCTCTGATCATCGGCATCGTGGCCGTGTCGCTGCTCGCCGGGGCAGCGCTCGGCACCGCCAGCCTGCGACGGCGGTGGGTGGCCATGGTGGGATTCGGCGCCTTCGGCGTGGTCGGGGTCGTGGCCAGCGCTCGCGACCCCCTGGCCTCGACCACCGTCGCGGTGGTCGCCGCCGTGCTCGGAGCGGCCGGTGGCCTGGGCACCTTGTTCGGCCTGCTGCGGGTGGGCACCACCGGCCACCTGCTCCTCGAGCCGCCCCCGCCGTCGGCCAGTCGGTCAACCCGGCCGGCGGTGGCCCAGCCGACCGACGGCGCCGCCACCCGGCGCGCCTTCCTGGCCTGGGCCGGGGCCGCCGGCGCCTTCGCGGTGACTGGGGCGCTGGCCGGGCGCGCCCTGCGGGGTCGGTCCTCGGTCGAGGCCGCCCGCGAGAAGATCCGCCTGGTCCGCCCCACCAACCAGGCCGTCCCGCCCGGCTCGCCGGCCGCGTTCGAAGCACCCGGGCAGGCCTCGTTCCCGGTCGAGGGGTTGAGCCCCTACCTGGTGCCCAACCGCGACTTCTACCGGATCGACACCGCGCTGGTCGTCCCACAGGTCGACGTGGCCACCTGGAAGCTCTCGGTCACCGGCATGGTCGACCACCCCTTCACCGTCTCGTTCGACGACCTCCAGCACCTGGCCCAGGTCGAGGCGGCGGTCACGCTGTCATGCGTGTCCAACGACGTGGGCGGGGGCCTGGTGGGCAACGCGCTGTGGCAGGGCGTCCCCCTGCGCACCCTGCTCGACCGCGCCGGGGTCCAGTCCGGCGCCAGCCAGATCGTGGGGCGTTCCGTGGACGGGTTCACCGTCGGCTTTCCCACCTCGGCCCTCGAGGACGGCCGCACCGCCCTGGTGGCAGTGGGCATGAACGGCCAACCGTTGCCCACCGACCACGGCTACCCCGCCCGGCTGGTGGTGGCCGGCCTCTACGGGTATGTCTCGGCCTGCAAGTGGCTGACCGAGATCCACCTCGGCCGACTCGCCGACTTCGACGCCTACTGGGTGCCGTTGGGATGGTCCAAGGAGGCGCCCATCAAGACCCAGTCACGCATCGACGTGCCCCGCTCGGGCGCCACCGTGCGGGCCGGGACCACCCCCATCGCCGGGGTGGCCTGGGCGCCCGACAAGGGCATCGCCAAGGTCGAGGTGCAGGCGGACGACGGCCCGTGGATGACCGCCCAGTTGGGTCAGGTGCTGTCCAAGGACACATGGTGCGAGTGGATGGTCCCGTGGTCGGCCACCAAGGGCTCGCACACGCTGCGGGTGCGGGCCACCGACAAGACCGGTTACACCCAGACCAGCACCCGCAGTGACCCCGAGCCCAACGGGGCCTCCGGCTGGCACACCCGCAAGGTGACCGTCGTCGGCTGAGGTCACCCCCCGAACCCCGACCCCCGACCCCCGACCCCCTCCGCCTCCGCCTCCGCCTCCGCCTCCCCGAAATCGGTGTAGAAGACCCCGCTCGGGCGTGGATCTCTACACCGATTTTGGGGTTGTGGAGGTGGGGACGAGACAGGGCCCGCCGTTCCGCCACTTGTATTGAAGTTGTATACTCCGCTTCATGACGAAGTCAGTGTGGGACCCCGAGCGGTACGAACGCTTCGCCGCCGAGCGGCGCCGTCCCTTCGACGACCTGGTGGGTGGCCTGACACCCGTACCGGGGGGTAGGGCCGTCGATCTGGGCTGTGGCCCAGGGGCGCTGACCATCGAGCTGCACCGCGCCCTGGGCGCGGCCGAGACGGTGGGAGTGGACGACGCCGACGCCATGTTGGAGCGGGCCCGCTCCGCGTTGGCAGATCCGGATCTCGTCCCGGAGGTGGCCCGGGGCGTGCGCTTCGAGTGGGGCCACCTGCAGGAGTGGCAGCCGCCCCGACCCGTCGACGTGGTCTTTGCCAATGCCTCGCTGCAGTGGGTCCCCGACCACCCTCGCCTGCTCGCCCGCCTGGCCGGCAACCTGGTCCCCGGGGGTCAGCTCGCCTTTCAGGTTCCGGCCAACCACGATCACCCATCCCACACCGTGGCCGACCAGCTCGGACGCGAGTGGGGACTCGCGGTGACGGGTGGGGCGGCCAACGTGTTGGCGCCGGAGACCTACGCCATGGTGCTCCACGACCTGGGCCTGGCCGAGGTGGTGGTCCGACTCCAGGTCTACGGCTTCGAGCTGGCCCACACCGCGGACCTGGTGGAATGGACCAGAGGCACGCTGCTCACCGGGTACCGGGCCCAGCTCGAGCCAGCCGACTACGACACCTTCGTGACCGAGTACCGGCGCCGCCTGCTGGCGGAGGTGGGATCGGCGACGTCGTACTACTACGCCTTCAAGCGGATCCTGGCCTGGTCTCGTCGCTGACACCTCGTAGACGCGCCGCACCGGAGTGGCGGCGGCCTCGCCGATCTCGCGCACGAACGCCCGGAGCTCGGTCCTGGGGAAGTTCAACTGCGGGTTCGCGCAGCAGTCACCGCACCGGATTGCAACTCGGTCAGGGTCGGCTCACCGGGCGGCCCGGGCCAGACGGTCCCGAACGGCGTCGCCCAGCCCGCCCTCGGGTGGAACCACGGCCACGATGTCGGTGGCCCCGAGCCGGTCGGCCTGGCGCAGCCGGTCGTAGAGGACCCGGGCGTAGTCAGGCGCCGGACCCGCCGGCTCCAGTTCGATGACCCCGAGGTCGAGCCCGTCGAGCACGCGGGGGGCCAGCACCACCACCACCCGGCCCGATGCCACCAGCTGGTTGGCCCGGACCACCGCGTCACCAGCTTCCTCGGTCAACTCGACCCGGGCACGCGGGGCGTAGTGGGCGGCGGTCATGCCCGACGCCCGCACCGTCGATCCCGCTTCCGACTCGAGATCGGCACCGGCGCGCGCCTCGACGGCCAGGGCGGGGGGCGAGCCGAGCACCTCGGCCAGCCGCTCCAGGCTCACGCCACCCAAGCGGAGCACCTCGGGAACCGACCCCTGGCAGTCCACGATGGTCGACTCCACCCCCACCCGCGACGGTCCGCCGTCGAGCACCAGGTCGACCCGGTCACCCAGATCGGCCCGCACGTGCGCGGCCGTGGTGGGGCTGACCCGCCCGAAGCGGTTGGCCGACGGCGCGGCGATGGCGGCGCCGTCGGTGCGCCGCGCCGAGAACGCCCGCAGCAGGGCCTCGGCCACCGGGTGGGCCGGGCACGCGCAGGCCCACGGTGGCGCCACCGCCGGTCACGACGTCGGGAACCCGCGGCCGGCGGGCCAGGACCAGCGTGAGCGGGCCCGGCCAGCAGGCCTCGGCCAGGCGCCGGGCCGGAGGTGTGACCGGACCGGCCCAGGCGTCGAGCCGGTCGGCGGCGTCGATGTGAACGATGAGCGGATGGCTCGCCGGTCGGCCCTTGACCGCGAAGATCCGCCGGACCGCGTCGGGGTTCTCGGCGTCGGCGCCCAACCCGTACACCGTCTCGGTGGGGAAGGCCACCAGCCCGCCCCGCTCCAGCACCTCGACGCGCGTGTTGTATTGGCTCTCCGGTCGGCAAGCCATCCTCCGAGCGGTTCCGCTCCGCGCCGCCACCCTCCGAACCGGTCACGTGAGGACGCCCTCGGTCACCACCACCAGCACCCGGCTCGACGGGCCCAGCGGCCCGCCCAGCGAGTTGCCGTTGCGGTGATCGAGGACCTCCAGCAGACCGGCGAAGGCGACCGCGCCGGTCGGACTGGCCAGCACGCCGTGTGCAGCCAGTCGCTCGGCCGCCTCCAACACCCGGGGATCGTCCACGGCCACGACCGCGTCAAGCGCGCCAGACACCACCGGCCAGGCCAGCGGCGACGGCAGCCCCCGGGCCAGCCCCTCGGCTACCGTCACCCCGGGACCCGGCAGCGTCACCCGCTCGCCCGCGGTCACCGACTCCGTCCAGCAGGCGGCTCCCGCCGGTTCGACGCCCGCCATCCACAGGTCGGACGCGAAGCGCTCGGTGCGGAACCAGGCGGCACCCGCCGAGGCCAGGGCGCCGATGCCGAGGGGCACCAGCACCGCGTCGGGGGCCAGGCGCCCGCGTGTCTCGAGCTCGTCTGTCACCTCCTCGAACACGGTGGCGTAGCCCTCGGTCACCCACTGGGGGATCTCGTCGTACCCCTCCCACGAGGACTCGCTCAGCAGCACCACCTCCTCGCCGGTCTCGGTGGCCGCCGCGGCCATGGCGTCGTCCCACGTCGTTCCCACCGCCTTCACCTCTGCGCCCTCACGGGCCAGCCTGGCCAGGCGCTGGGGCGATGCGGTGGCGGGCACGTACACCACCGGGTCGAAGCCGAAGAGGCGAGCGGCACGGGCCACGCCCGGCTCCGAAGCCGCCGTCGGTGACCGTCACCACCCGCAGGCGACCCACCGGCTCGATGGTGACTCGCAGGTCGTCCATCCCCTGCCAACGCGGTGGCCGGCGGCCCAGACGACCCAGCACCTCGCGGTAGAGGGCCCAGGACGCCCCCAGCACCTCGTAGCCCTTGAGGCCGAGGCGCGCCGACTCGTCCTTGACCAGCAGGGCCCCCAACCCCAGCTCGTCGGCCAGGGGCCGCAGATCGAGCAGCGGCGTGGGGGCGGCCCCGGGCAGGCGCGTGTGGAAGGCCCGGGCGAAGTTGAGGCGGGCTTGATGGTCCTGGTCGTCGCGCATCGGGTTGACCCGAGCCCCCGCGTTCATGTCGGGACGTTACCGACTCCGGTGCAGCCCGTTCGGCGCGCCCGCACGACCCGGCGCTCAGTGGGTTCCGTCGAGCTCGAAGCGGTAGCCCATCCCCGGCTCGGTGATGAAGTACCGGGGTCGGCTCGGCTCGGGCTCGAGCTTGCGGCGGAGACCGGCCAGGTACACCCGCAGGTAGTTGGCCTCGGTCTCGTATTCGGGACCCCACACCTCTTGCAGCAGCTGGCGTTGGGTCACCAGCTTGCCCCGGTTGCGCACGAGCTGTTCGACCAGCCCCCACTCCGTGGGGGTCAGGTGCACCTCGGCGCCGTCACGGATCACCTTCTTGGCCGCCAGGTCGACCCGGAAGTCCTCGGTCTCGATGACCGGCAGCTCCGCGATCGGGGTGGCCCGGCGGACCGCGGCACGCAACCGGGCCAACAACTCGTTCATCCCGAACGGCTTGGCCAGGTAGTCGTCGGCGCCGGCGTCGAGCGCCTCCACCTTGTCGTGCTCGTCCTCGCGCACCGAGAGGATGATGATGGGCACCGAGCTCCAGCCCCGCAGGCCGCGCACCACCTCGATGCCGTCGATGCCGGGCAGACCGATGTCGAGCACGACGACGTCGGGATGGCGCTCGGCCGCCAGGCGCAGCGCCTCCTCGCCCGTGGCGGCCAGGTCCACCTCGTACTGACGGGCGCGCAGGTTCGTGGCCAAGGCCCGGCGTATCTGCGGTTCGTCGTCCACCACCAGGACGCGGGTCATGTCGTGCCTGCTCTCGTGGTCACGGCCCCTTGGGCGATGGCCGCCTGGTCGGTCTGGGAACTGGCGGGCGACCCCGGCGATGGCGGTGAGCCCGATCCGGTGACGGGCTGGCCTCGCAGCGAGATCACCGTGGTCAGGCCTCCGCCGGGGGTGTCCTCCAGGGTCAGCTCACCGTCCATGGCGTCGGTGAAGCCCCGGGCCACCGCCAGGCCCAGCCCCACACCGGTGGACGTGCCCCGATCCCCCAGCCGTTGGAACGGCTCGAAGATGCGCTCGCGGTCGTCGGGACGCACGCCGGACCCCTGATCGATGATGCGAAGGTGGACTCGGTCGGCCACCTGACCCGCCTCGATGCGCAGCGGGCGATCATCGGGTGAATAGCGCAGGGCGTTGGACACCACGTTGGCCACCACCCGCTCGAGCAGGCCGGGATCGGCCAGAACCCTCGGGAGCTGCTCGGACACGTGGATCTCGATGGGTGTGCTGAGCTGGCTGAGGCTGGCCAGGGCCTGGGCCACCACCTCCTCGAGGGCGACCGGGCGCAGGTCGACCTCGAGCACGCCGCTCTCCAGCCGGCTCATGTCGAGCAGGTTCCCGACCAGGATGTTGAGCCGGTCGGCCTCCTCGTCGATGGTGGCCAGGAACACCTGACGGGCCTCCGGCGTCCACTCCACGTCGTCCTGCAACAGGCTGGTGGCTGACGCCTTGATCGAGGCCAGCGGTGTGCGCAGGTCGTGGGAGACGGCGCGGAGGATGGCCGTTCGCAGCTCGTCGGCCTCGGCCAGCGCCGCGGCGTCGGCCGCCTCGCCCCGGAGTCGGCGCCGCTCCAGGGCGGAGCTGAGCTGGGCGGCGAACACCCGCAGCACCCGCTCGTCGTCGAGGGTGAGCGCCGGCCCCTCGTAGACCACCACGGCGCCACCGACCAGGGCCACGTTGCGGTGCCCGGTGGGGGTCGACGGAGCCGGTGACCCGGCGAAGGCCTCCACCTTCCAGCCCCCGTCGGGCACGGGGGTCAGCAGGCTCACCGCGTCCAGCTCGAAGGTGGTGCGCAGATGCGTCACCATCTCGTCGACCGCGTCGTCGTCGCCGACCAGGCCGCCGGCCACCCGGGCCAGGGCCTCGGCCTCGGCCCGGGCGTGGGCCGAATCGGCCGATCGCGTGGACAGCTTGTTGACCAGGGTGGCCACGATGCCCGCCACCAGCAGGAAGGTCACCAACGCAACCAGGTTCTGGCCCTCGGCGATGGTGAAGGTGTGGACGGGCTGGGTGAAGAACCAGTTCACGACGAGCGACGCAGCCACGGCCGCCACCACCGCCGGCCACAGCCCGCCGATCAGGGCGACCACGATGACCAGCACCAGGAACAGCAGCATGTCGGTGGTGAGGTTGACCTGGTGTCGCAGAGCGGTCAGCACCAAGGTCATGAGCGGGATGCCGACCAGCGCCACCAGCGCGGCGATCACCTGCCGGCGAGTGGAGAGCCGGGGGCGGCGGTTGCGCCGCACCAGCGAGACCGACGCCAAGCCGGGCTGGTCGGTGGCGGGGCGGTCCTGGCCGATGACGTGCACGTCTATGCCGCTGGCCTCGCGCAGCACGGCGTTGATGACCGAGCCTCGGGTGAGCTCGGCCCAGCGAGAACGCCGGGTGGCGCCCAGCACCAGCTGGGTGGCGTTCTCGGCCCGGGCGAACTGGGTCAGCGCCGGAGCCACTTCACCACCGATGACCTCGTGGTACTCGCCCCCCAGGTCGGACAGCAGCCGCCGGTGCACCTCGAGCAGCTCCGAGGGACCGGCCGCCAGGCCGTCGCTGGCCTGCACGTGCACCCCCAGCAGGTCGGCCTTGGCCCGCTGGGCCATGCGGGCGGCGCGACGGATGAGGTCCTCGCCGCTGGGCGAGCCGGTCACCGCCACCACCACCCGCTCGCGCGTCTCCCAGGGGCCTTCGATCCCCTGGGCCGTCCATGTAGTCGTGCAGGCCGGCATCGACCTTGTCGGCCACCCACAGCAACGCCAGCTCGCGCAGAGCCGACAGGTTGCCCACCCGGAAGTAGTTGCCCAGGGCGGCGTCGACCTTGTCGACCGCGTAGATGTTGCCGTGTGCCATTCGCCGGCGCAGCGCCTCAGGGGTCATGTCCACCAGCTCGACCTGGTCCGCAGCCCGGACCACCGCGTCGGGCACCGTCTCGCGCTGCTTGACCCCGGTGATCCGCTCGACCACGTCGTTGACCGATTCGAGGTGCTGGATGTTGACGGTCGTGATCACATCGATGCCGGCATCGAGGGCCTGGTCGATGTCCTCGTAGCGTTTGGCGTGGCGCGAGCCGGGCACGTTGGTGTGGGCCATCTCGTCGATCAGCACCACCTCGGGGCGCCGGGCCAGGACAGCCTCGATGTCGAGCTCCTCGAAGGCGGCGCCGCGATGGGTCATCACCCGCCGGGGCACGATCTCGAGGTCGCGCAACTGCGCCGCGGTCTTCGGTCGCCCGTGGGTCTCGACGAAGCCCACCACCACGTCGGTGCCGCGACCATGTCGCCGCCAGCCCTCGTCGAGCATGGCGAAGGTCTTGCCCACGCCGGGCGCAGCCCCGAGGTAGATCCGAAGGTGACCGCGGGACATGACGGCAGTCTACGAACCGTTGGTGCGCGCGCCGGCGGTCACGATCGCGTGGCCCGGTCGAGCGCCAGGTTGAGCTCGAGCACGTTCACACCCGGATCGCCGAGGAAACCCGCCGGCCGCGAGTCGGTGTAGGTGTCGACGAGGTGGTCGACCGTGGACGGGCTGAGCCCGCGGGCCCGGGCCACTCGTGGCGCCTGGAGCCGGGCGTTGGCCACCGAGATCTGCGGATCCACACCCGAGGCGGAGGACGTCACCGCGTCCACCGGCACCGTGGCGTTCGAGGGCAGGCCGTTGAGCTTGCGATAGGCCGCCACGCGTTGCGACACCAGCTTCAGGAAGGTCGAGTTGTCGGGTCCGTAGTTGGAGCCGCCCGAGTTCATCTCGGTCAGGTCCTTCGGGTCGCCGGGCTGGCCGTCGGAACCCAGTGCGCCGGTGGCCGTCTGGCCGGCGGCCGAGGGCCGGCTCTGGAAGTACTGGTTGCCGGTGAAGGTCTGGCCCAGCAGCTTGGAGCCGACCACCTGGCCGTCGACCTTCACCAACGAGCCGTTGGCCGAGCCGTTGAACACGCCCTGGGCCACCAGGGTGACCACCAGCGGGTAGGCCAGCCCGAGCACCACCGTGAGCACGAGGACCATGCGCAGGGCAGGTAGCAGTTGTCGACGCATCACTTCACTCCCAGGGCGGTGATGACCAGGTCGATGAGCTTGATGCCCACGAACGGGGCGATCAGGCCCCCCAGGCCGTAGATGAGGATGTTCCGCCGCAGCACGGCCGCCGCTCCCGCCGGCCCGGAACTTCACGCCGCGCAGCGCCAGCGGGATGAGGGCCACGATGATCAGGGCGTTGAAGATGACCGCCGAGAGGATGGCCGAGTTCGGGCTGGACAGGTGCATGATGTTCAGCGTCTTGAGCGCCGGGAAGACGCCCTCGAACATGGCCGGGATGATGGCGAAGTACTTGGCCACGTCGTTGGCGATGGAGAAGGTGGTCAGCGAGCCGCGGGTGATCAGCAGCTGCTTGCCGATCTCGACGATCTCGATGAGCTTCGTCGGGTTCGAGTCGAGGTCCACCATGTTGCCGGCCTCTTTGGCGGCCTGGGTGCCGGTGTTCATGGCCACGCCCACGTCGGCCTGGGCCAGGGCGGGGGCATCGTTGGTGCCGTCGCCGGTCATGGCCACCAGGAACCCGCCGGCCTGCTCCTTGCGGATGAGGGCCATCTTGTCCTCGGGCGTGGCCTCGGCCAGGAAGTCGTCGACGCCGGCTTCGGTGGCGATGGCGGCCGCGGTCATGGGGTTGTCGCCGGTGATCATCACCGTGCGGATGCCCATGGCCCGCAGCTCGTCGAACCGCTCGCGCATGCCCGACTTCACGACGTCCTTGAGCTGGATGACGCCCATGACCTTGAAGTCGTCGACCACCACCAGCGGCGTGCCGCCCTGGGTGGCGATCTCCTCGACCGCGCCGTCGAGCTCGGCGAGGGACCGTGCCCCCTTCGGCCACCACGTACTTCTTGACCGAGTCGGCCGCGCCCTTGCGCACCTGGCGTCCCTCGAAGTCGAGCCCGCTCATGCGGGTCTGGGCCGTGAACGGCACCAGCTCGGCACCGGGCAGGTCATGGGCCTCCAGGCCGTACTGCTCCTTGGCCAGCACCACGATGGAGCGGCCCTCGGGGGTCTCGTCGGCCAGCGACGAGAGCTGGGCGGCCTCGGCCAGGTCGGCCTCGCTCACGCCGGGCATGGGGACGAAGGAGGCCGCCTGTCGGTTGCCCAGGGTGATGGTGCCGGTCTTGTCCAGCAGCAGGGTGGAGCAGTCGCCGGCGGCCTCCACCGCCCGACCCGACATGGCCAGCACGTTGCGTTGCACCAGGCGGTCCATGCCGGCGATGCCGATGGCCGACAGCAGCGCCCCGATCGTGGTCGGGATCAGGCAGACGAGCAGGGCCACCAGCACCACGATCTGCTGCTCGCCCCCGAGTAGATGGCGAAGGGCTGGAGGGTGACGGTGGCCAGCAGGAAGATGATGGTCAGGCCCGACAGCAAGATGTTGAGGGCGATCTCGTTGGGGGTCTTCTGGCGGCTGGCGCCCTCCACCAACGAGATCATGCGGTCGAGGAAGGTCTCGCCCGGCTTGGCCGTGATCCGCACCACGATGCGGTCCGAGAGCACCCGGGTGCCGCCGGTGACCGCCGAGCGATCGCCGCCGGACTCCCGGATGACCGGGGCCGACTCGCCGGTGATGGCCGACTCGTCGACCGAGGCGATGCCGTCGATGATCTCGCCGTCACCGGGGATCATCTCGCCGGCCACCACCACGCACTCGTCGCCCACCGCCAGCTCGGGGCTGGGCACCTCGACCATGGCGCCGTCGGGCCGGCGGACGTTGGCGATGGTGTCGGCCTTGGCCTTGCGCAGCGAGTCGGCCTGGGCCTTGCCCCGGCCCTCGGCCATGGCCTCGGCGAAGTTGGCGAAGAGCACGGTGAACCACAACCAGGCGGCCACCAGCCCGGCGAACAGGTTCTCGCTGCCCGAGGAGCTGCCCAGATCCCGGAAGAAGAAGATGGTGGTGAGCACCGAGCCCACCTCGACCACCATCATCACGGGGTTCTTGGCCATCTTGCGGGGGTCGAGCTTGATGAAGCTGTCGACCACGGCGCGCCGCATGATGGCCCGGTCGAACAGGCTCTTGTGCTCCTTGTTGTGCGCGTCGCGGGAATCGCGTCGCCGAGGCTCGGTTCGGGCTGGTCGGGTTCGTCGACGTGGACGGTGGCGGTCATGACCTCGCTCCTAGTGGGTCAACTGCTCGACGATCGGGCCGAGCGCGAGGACGGGGAAGTAGGTCAGACCGACCACGATCACGATGACGCCGACGAGCAGGCCGGTGAAGAGCGGCTGCCGGTGGGGAAGGTGCCGGCCGAGGCGGGCACCGGCTGCTTGCGGGCCAGCGAGCCAGCGATGGCCAGCGCGGGCACCATCAGGACGAAGCGACCCACCAGCATGGACAGGCCGAGCGTGGTGTTGTACCAGGTGGTCGCGCCGTTCAGTCCGGCGAAGGCCGAGCCGTTGTTGTTGCCGGCCGAGGTGAAGGCGTAGATCACCTCGCTCAACCCGTGCGGAGCCGCGGGTGTTGAAGATCGACGCCTTGGCGCCCGGTAACAGCACCGACGCGCCGGCGAAGCCGAGCACGACCAGCGGCACGGCCAGGATGTAGATCACCACCAGCTTCATCTCGGCGGCCTGGATCTTCTTGCCCAGGTACTCGGGCGTGCGGCCCACCATCAGCCCGGCGATGAACACGGCCAGCAGCACGAAGATCAACATGCCGTAGAGCCCGGCGCCCACGCCGCCGGGCTGACCTCACCCAGCATCATGTTGCACCATCGGGGCCATGCCGCCCAGCGGGGTGAGGCTGTCGTGCATGCAGTCGACCGCGCCGTTGGACGTGCCCGTGGTGGAGCCGGCGTACAGCCCACAGGTGGCCGGCCCGAACCGGGTGTCCTTGCCCTCCATGTTGCCGCCGGACTGGGTGGAGGTGGCCGCCTGGTTGGCGCCCCGACTGGTGAGCTGGGGGTTGCCGTGGATCTCCGCGCCCATGGCCAGGGCCGCCACCGCGATCCACAGCACGAACATGGCCGCGAACAGCACCCAGCCCTGCTTCTGGTCCTTGACCATGCGACCGAAGGCGTAGGTCAGGGCGAACGGGATGAGCAGCAGCGACGCGATCTGCAGCAGGTTGGTGAACCGTTGGGGTTCTCGAAGGGGTGCGCCGAGTTGGCGTTGAGGAAGCCGCCGCCGTTGGTGCCCAGCTCCTTGATGGCCTCCTGGCTGGCGATGGGACCGCCGGGGATCGACCTGCGACCGGCGTGCTGCGACGGTGCGGGCCACGGTGTTGGCCTCCAGGCTCTGGATCACGCCCTGGCTCGACAAGACCAGGGCCAGGATGAACGCCAGCGGCAGCAGGATCCGGACGATCCCCCGCGTCAGGTCCACCCAGAAGTTGCCGATGGTGTTGGCCCGGCGGCGGACCAGACCCCGGATGAGGGCCACGGCCACGGCCAGGCCCACCGCGGCCGAGGCGAAGTTCTGCACGGCCAGCCCCGCCATCTGGGTGAGGTAGCTCATGGTCGACTCGCCCGCGTAGTTCTGCCAGTTCGTGTTGGTCACGAAGCTGGTGGCGGTGTTGAACGAGGTCTGCGGCGAGACGGCCTTGAGCCCGTTCGGGTTGAACGGCAGCCCGCCCTGGAGCCGCTGCAGCGCATAGACCACCAGCACCGACATCAGGCTGAAGGCCAGCAGGGACAGGGCGTAGGTGCTCCAGCGCTGCTCGCGGGTCTCGTCGATGCCGCAGATGCGGTAGACGAGGCGCTCGACGGGCAGGAAGACCCGGTCGCCGGGGGCGTGGGGTCGGTCCAGGCCCGGTCGTCGGGGCGGGGCCCGGGAGGGGACGCGGCCACCGCCGTCGTGGTGGTGCCGGCGGTGGCACCCACCTCGTCGGCCACAGCTTCGACCGCGCCCGAGCAGGGCGACAGCCTCGGTGCTTGTCGTGGTCGGTGGCGGCGTCGGCCAGGGCGGCCTTGGCGTCGTGGGCGTCGGCGTCGAGAGCGGTGGTGAAGACGGCCGCGATGTAGGGCCCGAGCAGTCGGGTGCCGCCCACGATCACCAGGACGAGCACCAGCAGCTGGATCCAGCCCGCGGCCGTCATCAGAATCGCTCCGGGAACACGAGCGAGACCACGAGGTAGACCGTCAGCAGCACGGCGATGACCAGCCCGACGATGTTGTCGGCGGTCATGGCGTGCTCTGGGGTCGTGAGGGGCGCTGGCGCCGGCGTCTTCGGAGCCGATGATGTGGTCGCAGGCCTTGACCAGCAACACCATCAACCCGAAGAAGAGGCCGATCACCACGAGATAGATCACGTCTGCCATGAGGCCGTTGTACGCCCCGCGCCGCCCCGCCCGAGCCGTCTTAGCGCGTGATTATCGAAACGCCGACGCCTCTTGACGGGGCCTTATCCATGGCCGGTTGGTTGGCCCAGGCTCCCGACCGAAGCGCTGCCAGGGGCGCAGGCCGCCAGGCCCGGCCGCTGGACCGACGCCACCCGGCTCGGCGGAAGCCGCCCGACGCAGCGCTTCGCCGTCCGGGGCAAAGCAGGCTCCGGCTGCGGCCGGGCCGGCAGGCCAGCCAGGGCGGCGCCGACCTGATCGGCCAGCGCCACTGCCACCAGCAGGCGATCCTCGCCCAACAGCACGCCGGGAGTCGGGCTGAGCGTGAAGGTGCCCACCACCCGACCCTGCCCGTGGGCGGCCAGGGTCACGCCTTTGCTGGGCAGACCGAGGGTGTCGGTCCCCCACCCCAGATCGCCCCACCGCACTCGTGCGTCGTGACCCAGTGAGGGCAACTGCTCGTCGGCCACGCCGCTGGCGAAGCGGCAATCGCGCAGCATCAGCAGGTCACGCAGCTCGAGCGAGACCGCCAGGATCAGGTGGTCGACCGACTCCCCCTGGGCGGCCAGTTCGGCCGCATAGTGGATGCGACCGATGTCCTCGCGACCCCGTCGGGCCTCGTCGCGTTGGCGCAGGGCCCAGGAGGCGAGCTGACCGACGGCCAGGCCCACCACCAACAACAGCCCGGCGGTGAGAGCATCCTCGCCGTTGGCGATGCGAGGCGAGTTGTACGGCACCGTGAAGAAGAACTCGAACCAGAAGGCGGCCGAAACCGCGGACAGCGCCGCGGCCACCCGCCGACCGGTGACGGCCACAGCCACCACCACGACCACCATGACCAGCGCGACGTTGGTGTGCGCGAGATGGTCGCGCACCGGGAGCAGGGCCAGCGCCACGACCGGAGGGCCGAGCACGGCTCCGGCCAGGGCCAGGCGATCGACCGTGACGCGTTCCATGGCTCCGGTCTAGCGCCCTCGGATGGCTTCCGACCCCGGCTTAGCGGGATCTTGACGCGGCTCCCGTAACGGGTTCAACCTCCGGATCCGATGCCACCCGCAGCCGTACCACCCGAGCCGGCATCGGTCACGCGGGTGGCCGACACCGTACCGTCGGAGCCGGTCGAGCCCTGGACCACCAAGGTCTCGCCCGGCCGGATGGCGCTGACGCTCGACGGCGCCGTCTTGGTCAGCGTGGTCCCCGACGGGGAGGTGGTGACCTTCACGATGCTGCCGTCGGGCTGGGACAGGTAGATGGTGTTGCCGTCGACGAGCTTCACCGTCCCGGTGGTGGCACCGCCCGGGCCACTCCCGCCGAACCCCCCGAAACCACCGGCTCCCGAGGCGCCCGAACCGCGCGTAGCCGCGGACCCGGCGCCGCGCCCGGCCCCGAAGCGCGAGGCGAGCGCGGCCGCCAGCGACGAGGCCGAGGTGGTGGACGAGCTGCCCCGTGACTTCTGGAGCCGGACGCCGCCGTACACGCCGAGGCCCGCCACCAGCAGCAGGACCAGGACGGCGGTGAGCGTGCCCACGCGCCGACGGTGGGCGGGCAACGCCAGCTCGTCCTCGGGGTCGTAGGGGGACTCGACGTCATCGTCGACCGAGGTCGGTGTGGCCGCGAAGCGGGCCGGCGGGGGCGGGGGCTCGGAAGGCGAGTCGGCGGTGGCGGTCATGGCCGTCTCCTGTTCACTGCTGGCGTCAGTCATGGCGGATCACTCGTATCGGAGGGCGTCGATGGGGCGCAGCGACGCGGCGCGGTTGGCGGGGTAGATCCCGAAGAACAGGCCCACGGCGAGGGCCACGCCGAAGGCCAGGAAGACCGAGTAGGCCTCGACCACGGGCTGGACGCCCACGATCTTGAACCGACTGCCGATCAGGCCCACGGCCACCCCGAGGAGGCCGCCGAGCACGCTGAGCAGCACCGCCTCGACGAGGAACTGACCCAGGATGTCCAGCTTCTGGGCGCCGATGGCCTTGCGGATGCCGATCTCGCGGGTCCGCTCGGTCACCGTGACCAGCATGATGTTCATCACGCCGATGCCGCCCACCAGCAGGGAGATGGCGGCCACGGCGCCCAGCAGCACGGTGAACACCGAGTTGGTGGACCGGCTGGTCGACAGCAGGCTGTCCTGGCTGAGCACCTGAAAGGCGGCCGTCCCGGTGGCTGTCTTGTGCCGCGAGTCGAGGATCGAGGTGATCTCGGTGGAGGCGGCGTTGGTCTGGCTCCGGGAGGCGGCCTGGGCCACCACCTGGTTCACATCACCGTTGTCGCCGGTGATGTTGTCCATCACCGAGGTGATTGGAGCGATGACCACGTCGTCCTGGTCCTGCAGGCCGTTGGAGCCCTTCGACTTGAGCACGCCGACCACCGTCCAGCTGGTGCTGCCGAACTTCACCTGCTTGCCCACCGCGTCCACCCCCGTCCCGAACAGGTTGTCCACCACGGTGGAGCCCAGCACCACCACCCGACGATCGTTGGTGACGTCGTCGGTGGTGAAGAAGGCGCCGCTGGTGGTCTGGTAGTTGCGGATGCCGGCGATGTTGGGGGTGGTACCGATGAAGCTCGACGGCGTGTAGCTGTTGCCGTCGTAGGCCCCGGCCACCGAGGCGGTCTTGATCGGGGCCACCTGGGACACGTCGGGTGCGCTGGTCTTGTCCTCCAGGGCGTTGACGTCCTGCTCGGTGAGCACGGGCCGGGACGTGAACGATCGGGCCCCGCCGGCGCCGAAGCCGGCCGGCAGCACGGTCAGGACGTTGGTTCCCAGGCTCTCGAGTTGGTTCTGGACGCTCTGGGAGGAGCCGTTGCCCACGGCCACGAGCACGATCACCGCGCCCACACCGATCATGATCCCGAGCATGGTCAACGCCGAGCGCAGGCGGTTGGCGTTGACGCCCCGCAAGGCGATGCGGACGTTCTCGAGGTTCATGAGGTCGCCCCCGCCGTCGACCGACGGGCCGGGGCGCCCTCGGCGCGGCGATCCTCGATCACCTGGCCGTCTCGCAGCGTGATGACCCGCTTGGCCCGGCCGGCCACGTCGGGCTCGTGGGTGATGAGCACCACGGTGCGTCCTTCACGGTTCGAGCGCGTCGAACACCTCGAGGACCTCGTGGGTCGAGTGGGAGTCGAGGTTGCCGGTGGGCTCGTCGGCCAGGATCAGCGGCGGGTTGGTGGCGATGGCCCGGGCCACCGCCGCCCGCTGCTGCTGGCCACCCGAGAGCTCCGAGGGCATGTGGTTGGCGCGGTCGGCCAGACCGACACGGGCCAGCGCGGCCTCGGCCCGCTCGCGCCGCTCGGCCTTGCGGACCCCGGCGTAGATCATGGGCAGCTCGACGTTGGCCAGCGCCGAGGTGCGGGGGATCAGGTTGAAGCTCTGGAAGACGAAGCCGATCTTGCGGTTGCGGATGATGGCCAGGTCCTCGTCGTCGTGGCGTCGGACGTCCACACCGTCGAGCAGGTACCGGCCGCGGGTGGGCAGATCGAGGCAACCCAGGATGTTCATGAGCGTGCTCTTGCCGCTGCCCGAGGCGCCCATGATGGCCACGAAGTCGCCCCGGTCGATCCGCAGCGACACGCCCTGCAGGGCGTGCACCTCGATCTCACCCAGCTCATAGGTCTTGACCAGTTGGTCCACCTGGATCACGGGCCGCGGCCCGCTCCGAACCGGAGGAGCTGGGGGGGCGGGAGGAGGTGGCGGCGCCGGCGGGGCGGGTTCGACGGCGCTCATCGGCCCGCCGCCCGTCCCAGACCGCCACCCAGGCCACCCAGGCCGCCGCCCCCGCCGAAGCGGAAGGTGCCGGTCCCGGTACCGCCGGTGGTGGTGGCGGTGCGCACGACCTTGTCCCCCTTCTCCAGACCCGACAGGATCTGCACGTCGGTGTCACCGCGCAGGCCCACCGTCACGGTGCGGGTGACCTGGGTGCCGTTGGTCTGCAGCACCGTGACCCGAGCGGTCGACCCGGTGCCCGAGATGGCCGAGGCCGGCACGTACAAGGTGTTGTCGACCTCGTCGACCACCACTTCGGCCGAGGCTGACATACCGGGCTTGAGGCCGGCCACCGGCTGGTTCAGCTGGATGGTCACCGGAAAGCTGACCACGCCGCCGCTGGTGGTGGCCGTGGTGGCCACCTGGGTGACCAGGCCCTGCACCGTGGCGTTGGGCAGGGCGGTGAAGGTCACGATGGCGTTCTGGCCGAGTTGGATCTTGGTGGCGTCGGTCTCGGTGAACGAGGCCTGCACCTGGAGGGTGGACAGGTTGGTCAGCGTCATGAAGGCCGAGCTCGAGGTGCTCGACGAGCTCGAGCTCGAGGTGGCGTTGAGGGCGGAAGCCGCCGCGCCCGTCCCCGAGCCGCCCGAGCCCGAACCGCCGGAGCCGGTCCCCGAACCCGAGGACCCCGAGCCGGTTCCCGACGAGCTCGACGTCGACGAGGCGGCCACGGTCGTGCCGCCACCGCTCACGGTCTGGCCCACCTGGGCGTTCACCGCGCCGACCGTGCCACTGGCTGGTGCCACCAGGGTGGTGTCGGCCAGGTTCTTCTCGTCGTTGGTCACCGTGGTCTGGTTGTTGACCACCGTGGCCTGCGCCTGGGCCACGCTGGCCGCATTGGACGCGGCCTGGGCGGCGCTGGTGGTGCTGGTGGTGGCCGCGGTGGATCCGGTGGAGGCGTGGGCCGCGGTGAGGGCGCTCTGGGCCTGCACCACCGCGGCGTTGTCGGCGTTGACCTTGAGCTGGTCCTGGCTCACCACTGCTTGCTGCGAGGTCACCGAGGCCTGGGCGGTGTCGACCGCCTGTTGGGCGGTGGCCACGTTGGCGGCCAGGGTGGGACACGACAGGCCCGACGGGTTGGTGGTGCAGCCGGCCGAGGCATAGGCGGTCTGGGCCGTGGTCAGGTTCGTGCGGGCCGTGGTCAGCTGGGCCTCGTAGTTGTTGAGGGTGGCGGTGTCCCGCTGGAGCTGGGCCTGATCGGCCTGGGCCAGGCTCTGGGCTGCAGCCAGGTTGGCCTGGGCCGTGGCCGTGCTCGACGAGGCGCTGGACCCGGACACGCTCGACGACCCGGAGCCGGTGGACAGCGAGCCCGATCCACCCGTCGAGCCCCCCGCCTGGGCCGATGCCAGCTGGGCCTGGGCCGAGGTCAGCTGGGCCTGGGCGATGGTGAGGGCCTGCTGGGCCGAGGTGGGGTCGATCTTGGCCAGCACCTGGCCCTGGGTGACGGTCTGGCCGGCCGTCACGTCCACCTCGATCAGCGTGCCCGAGTTCTGGAAGTTCACGTTGAGCTGGTTGGAGGTCTGGACCGTCCCCGAAGCCGAGACCGTGGACAGGACCGTGCCGGAGGCGGCGGTCACGGTCACCGGCGTGGACTTGGCCGACGCCGGCGACTTCACCGCCATCCAGATGCCGATGCCGGTACCGACCAAGGCCACCGCCAGCACGGCGTTGAGGATGCGACTGCGCTTCATTCAGGAGGTCCTCTCGTGGGGACGGCTACCCGCCAACGGCCCGGGCCACGGCGGTACGGCGGTGGTCAGGTCGCGGCGGTGGTGGAGGTCGATGCGCCCGGTGTGGGCAACAGTGCCTTGCAGGTTCCGTAGGCCGCCTGGTACTGCGGCGAGCTGGTGTCGACCGTGGTGGCCGGCACCGAGGTCGAGCTCGAGCCCGAGCCACCGAAGCCGCGGCCGCGAACGGTGATGCCGTGCGAGCTCATGCAGCTGGCGAAGGCCTGGAAGGCGGTGCTACCGGCGCCACCACCGAAGCCCCCCGTGGGCCGCAGGCTGGCACACGCCTTCTGAGCCTTCTGGAAGGCCGGGTTGTTGCGCAGCGCCGCTCCCGGACCCGTACCGGTCCCCCGGGCTGGGAAGGTGCCGGTGGGCGCACCCGAGCCGGCGGCCCCGCCCGATCCGCCGGCACCGCGGAAGCCGGCCCCGCTGGGCAGCTTCACCCCGTTCTTGGCCAAGCAATCTCGGTAGGCGGTGAAGCTGGATGAGCCCGACTTGCCGCTGGTGGCCGTACTGGCCCCGGCGGGTGAGGACTTGGTGCCGCAACCAGCGGCCACCAGCAAGATGGCTGCTCCACCGAGGAGAGCAGCCGTCCACCGTGCCCGACGACGGTGGCGATGGTGAGGACGGGCACGGTGGACGACATCAGGGGCGCCAGGGGTCGGCGGCGATCGGTGTAGGGCGGGGGTCGACGGGAGCATCTAGGGGGTCCTTTCGGTGGCGGCGGGCGCGGTGGAGGCCGCGCCGCGCCTACGCGGCGACGTCACGTCGCCAGAACAGGGCTCCGGCCGCGACGACGATCACGGCGCCGTAGAGGGCCAGGGTCAGGGCGGCTGCGCCGAAGGAGATCGAGTGGGTGCCCCCGTCGGCCAGCACCCCCAGCAGCTGGCCCGGCAGATAGCGGTCGATGCCGTTCACGGTGGAGCTCAAGATGGCCTCGACGGGCAGGGCATAAGCCACGCCCACGCCGATGGCGGCCACCGGTGAGCGCAGCAGCACGCCCAGGAAGATCCCGATGAGCGCGAACCCGACCGTGGAGGAGATGAGATCGAGGGCGCGTCGGCCGACCTCCACCAGACCGGCCGAGCCCAGCCAGGCCGAGGGGTCGATGCCCTTGGTGGAGGCGACGGCCAGGGCCGCGCCCCGAGGCCACCACCAGCGCCACCAGGGTGGCGGCCACCACGAAGGTGAGCACGCCGAGGGTCATGCCGCCCAGCAACCGCAACCGACGCGGTTCGCGCACCAGCAGGTTGCGCAGGGTGCCGGTGCTGTACTCGCTGGCTATGGCCGCGGCCCCGATGCACAGGGCCACCACGCCGAGCATCATGGTCGACTGGCCCAGCGCCCGGGCCAGGCCGCTGCTGGAGTGGAGCTGGGCCAGGCTCAGGGCATCGCCGGCGCGTGGACCGCTGGTGTCGCCGAGCCCGCCGCGGCCACGCCCAGCACCGCGCCGAGCACGGCCACCAGCACCATCGACGACAGGCCACCGATCAACATGCCGGGCCGGCGCAGCTTGGTCCACTCGCTGCGGATCACCGCGGTCATCGGCTGCACGGTCGAGCCGAGGCAGGGCTCGGTCGGGTCGGAGGGCTCCGTCGGCCAGCCCGTGCAACGCCATGGCCCCGAGCGGACCGAGGTTGGAGTCGGTGAGGTGGAAGAAGGCATCCTCCAACCGGGCCGGGACGACGCCGAGCGTGCACAAGGTGATGCCGTTGCGCATGGACATCCGGTTCAGGTCCGCGGCCCACGACAACGGGGCGTCCACGATCACCCGCCCGTCGATGGCCGTGGCCGGGCGGCCCTCGTGCTCGCACAGCCGGACCAGCTCGTTCAGCATGGCCGGGTCCTCGGGCACCGCGCTGAGCTGGGGCACGGTCCCGCCGAGCAGGTCGGCCACGTCGCCGTTGAAGACGAGGCGGCCCTGATCGATGACCACCAGGTGGTCGCACACGTGCTGGAGCTCGTCGAGCAGGTGACTCGACACGAACACGGTGGTCCCGGCCTCGGCCAGCGCGCACAGCAGGGCCCGCAGCTCCCGGATGCCGGGGGGATCCAGACCGTTGGTGGGTTCGTCGAGCACCAGCAGGTCGGGCTCGCCCAGCAGCGCGGCGGCGATGCCCAGGCGCTGCTTCATGCCCAGCGAGTAGGAGCGGTAGCGGTCATGGGCCCGGTGAGCCAGGCCCACCGCGCCCAGCACCTGGTCGATGCGCCCGGGGTCGATGCGGCCCAGCTGGGCCAGCACCTCCAGGTTCCGCCGACCCGACAGCGAGGGGTAGAAGGCCGGACCCTCGATCATGGCGCCCACCCGCGGGAGGTAGTCCTGGGGCCGGTCGAGCGGGTGCCCCAGGATCTCGGCACTGCCCTCGGAGGGTGCCACCAGGCCCAGCAACATGCGGATGGTGGTGGTCTTGCCCGAGCCGTTGGGACCCACGAAGCCGCACACCATCCCGGTCGGCACGGTGAAGTCGAGGTGGTCCACCACGCAGCGATCACCGAAGCGCTTGGTCAGACCCCGGGTCACGATGGCGTCGGAGCCGGTCGGGACCAGCAGGGCGCTCGACGGGTCGCGAACGCCGGATCGGGGAGAGACACGACCGCACTCCACCAGCCCCACCTCAGGAACCGATGCGGACTCATTGTGAGTTCTCTGTGAATCCCATCAGGGGCAACTCCACCCGGAAGCGAGCACCGTGGCCTGGCTCGGAGTCCACCCAGGCGTGGCCGTGGTGGGAGGCGACCACCGCGGTAACGATGGACAGGCCCAGGCCCGCGCCACCACCCTCTCGAACCCGGGCCGGATCGCCACGGAAGAAGCGTTCGAACACGCGGTCGGCCACCTCGGGTGGGATCCCCGGGCCCTGGTCGGCCACCTCGAGCAGCGCCCGCCCCGCGCCGCTGCGCACCCGAACGTCGACCGGCGACCCGGGCGGGGTGTGACTTCGTACGTTGGCCAGCAGGTTGCCCACCACCTGGCGCAGGCGCCGTTCGTCGCCCGAGACCACCACCGGGCCGGGCGGGGTCTCGATGGCGATGGGGCGATCGGGCTCGACGGCGCGGGCATCGGCCACCGCGTCGCGGGCCAGCGCGGCCAGGTCGACCGGCTCCGACGCCAGCGGTCGGCCCTGGTCGAGGCGGGCCAACAGCAACAGGTCCTCCACCAGCTCTCCCATGCGCCCGGCCTCGCCTTCGATGCGACCCATGGCGTCGTCCAGCTCAGGTCCGGCCGGGATGACCCCAGCCCGGTAGAGCTCGGCGTAGCCCCGGATGGACGTGAGCGGCGTGCGCAGCTCGTGGGAGGCGTCGGCCACGAACTGGCGCAGCCGGTTCTCCGACGCCTGGCGCTGGGCGAACGCGCCCTCGATCTGGTGCAGCATCCCGTTGAGGGCCAGACCCAGGCGGCCCGCCTCGGTGTTGTCGGGACCGACCTCGACCCGGCGGGAGAGGTCGCCCTCGGCGATGGCGTTGGCCGTGGCCGCCATCTCGTCGATCGGGTGCACCCCGAGCCTGATGACCCAGAAGGCGATGAGGGCCAGCGCCACCAGCACCGCGGCCGTCGAGGCGATGGCCACCGCCGCCAGCCGGCTGAAGGTGGCGTTGGTCTCGGTGAGCGACACGCCCACCACCAGGTACCCGTCCTGGCCGCGGAGGGCCGTGTGGACCGCGGCCACCCGATAGCTCACGCCGCTGGCCCCCTCGGCTCCGACGGTGAAGAAGCGGGGCGCGGTGTGCGGCGGGGTCGACTCCTTCGAGATCTGAGCCAGGTCCAGGTTCGGGGTGGTGCGTTCGTCGCGCAGCCCCGGCGAGTTGCGCAGGATCTGACCCTCGCTGGACAGGAACACGATGGTGAGGTCGGTCAGGGTGGAGGTGGAGTTCGACGTCGACGAGTTCGGCAGGGCATCGCCCTGATCGAACACGCCGTTGCCCGGCGCGGTGGCGCCGCCCGACGTGGTGGAGGTGGTGGCGCCGTCCGATCCGGTCGCTCTGCTGGGCGTGGTCGGGGCCAGACCGAGACCGCCCCGGTAGAAGCGACCGCCCAGGCCGCCGGCGTTGGACAACGGCACGACTGCGGCGCTGATCCGCTTGTCCAGCTGGTCGATCAGGGACCGGTGCACGGACACGACGATGACCACATCGGTGGCCACCAGCAGGAAGGTGATGGCCACGAACCCGATCAGCACCCGGTTGCGCAGCGACATCTCAGGGCTTCCGCAGCGCGTACCCGACGCCGCGCACGGTGTGGATGAGCGGAGGCCCGAGGCGATCGAGCTTCTTGCGCAGATAGGACACGTAGGTCTCCACCACGTTGGCGCCGCCTCCGAAGTCGTACTCCCAGACGTGATCGAGGATCTGGGCGCGTGACAGCACCCGATCGGGGTTCAGCAGGAAGAAGCGCAACAGCTTGAACTCGGTGGGCGACAGCTCGACGGCCGCACCGCCCCGCCACACCCGGTAGGCGTCCTCGTCCATCTCCAGATCCGCGAACTCGAGGCGGGAGTTGGCCGACGGATCGTTGCCGGCCCGACGCAGGATGACCCGGACCCGGGCCACCACCTCCTCGAGGCTGAACGGCTTGGTCACGTAGTCGTCACCGCCCAGGGTCAGGCCCCGGACCTTCTCCTCGGTGGCGTCATGGGCGGTCAGGAAGATCACGGCCACCCGGTCGCCGTCGCTGCGCATGCGTCGACACACTTCGAAGCCGTCGAGATCGGGCAGCATGACGTCGAGCAGGACGGCATCGGGACGGAAGGTCTTGACCCCGTCGAGCGCCTCGCGTCCGGTGCTGGCCTCGGCCACTTCGAAGCCCGAATGGACCAGGGCCGAGGTCAGCAGGTAGCGGATGTTCTCCTCGTCGTCCACCACCAGGACACGAGGGGCGCGCTCGGACAGACTCACGTACGCATGGTGACCCAGGATCCTGAGAGTTTGCTGTGCACCCCCTGATCGGGGGATGAGCAGGCGGCTCAGATGGCAGGGGCAGGTGCCGATGGCGGTGCGGCACCGGACGCCGAGCGGTCGACGATGGTGGCCCAGTCCTCGCCCTCGCTCAACGTGGCCAGACCGCCCCGCAGGCCGAACAGGTGCTTGGTCCAGACCAGATAGACCAGCACCGCCAGGTTGACCACCAGCGCCCCCACGCGCAGGAAGGTGACCTTGTCGATCAACTCGAGGATCTCGAAGGGCAGGAAGCCGGCGGTGGCCACCACGGTCAGGTACTCGGCCCACCGCTTCTCGTGCCACAGACCCACCGCCTCGGTGGTCTCCACCACGGCGTAGGCCAGCGCGGTGATGAGCAGGACGGTGACCGTCCCCTGGCGCAGATGGGACAGCGCGGTCAGCTCCCGGGCCAGGCGGGTGTGACCGGAGGTGCCGGTGTTGTCGACCGCCCCGGCGAGGTCGGTGCGCAACGAGGCGGCCCAGCGTTGGATGTGGCCCAGGTCGAAGCGGACCACGACCAGGGCGATGGCCAGCAGGGTGAACAGCACGCCGTGGATCCCCCGCTCGATGGCGATGAGGCGCACCACGATGGCGTCCTCGAGGGACTTGCCCCGGCGAGGCAGGTCGAGCTCGTCGAGCGGCGGCACCACGGCGAAGGCCTCGTTGCCCGGCGCCGGGACGGTCACCTCCACCCAATCGTCGCAGCGCAGGCACCGCACCAGGCGACGACCGCCCTCGCGATCGATGCCCAGCTCGGTGTCGGACGGGCCCAGGCGGGCGGCCTGGGCCGCAGGGGTGAGGTGGCCACGGATCGAGCAGATCCAGCGCTCGTTCGACCATCGCCGGGGCACCACGCGCATCCGGTCATCTTCGCACCTCGGGCCCCCACCGTCCTACGCTGGCGCGAGTCGCGGGCCTGGACCGGGCCCGGACGTCAGGGGGACATCCACGTGGCCATCACCGCCGAACATGTCGATCACACGGGCCGACCCGTGACCGACGTGCCCATCATCTCGGCCGACTCCCACATCACCGAGCCGCCCAACTGCTACATCGAACACATCGACCCGGCGTGGCGCGATCAAGCGCCCTACCTCAGCCATGACGACCGGGCGGGCGACCTGTTCGTCATCCCCGGGATGTCGAAGCCGGTGCCCATGGGCCTGGTGGCGGCGGCGGGCAAGCCGGCCGAGGAGATCACCGTGCTGGGCGTCACGTTCGACGAGTTGCACCGTGGCGGATGGGACCCCGAGGCCCGCCTGGGCGACCAGGACCGTGACGGGATCAGCGGCGAGGTCATCTACCCGACGGTGGGCATGGTGCTGTGCAACCACCCCGACCTCGACTACAAGCACGCCTGCATGCAGGCCTACAACCGGTGGATGGCCGGCTACTGCGGCGCGCATCCGGACCGGCTCTTCGGGGTGGGCCAGACGGCGATGCGCACGCCCGATGAGGGCGTCGCCGACCTGCGTCGCCTGGCCGACCAGGGCTTCCGCGGCGTGATGATGCCCGGCGTGCCCGGCGTCGAGGACTACGACTCCCCCATCTACGACGAGTTCTACCAGGCGGCGGTGGAGTTGGGGCTCCCGCTGTCGTTCCACATCCTGACCGGGCCGTCGGAGCGGCCCAGGGGCGCCAAGATCAACGGCTTCATGACCATCGTGCGGGCCTGCCAGGACGTGATGGGCATGTTCGTGTTCGGCGCCGTGTTCGAGCGTCACCCCCAGCTGCGGCTGGTCTGCGTCGAGGCCGACGCCGGCTGGGTGCCCCACTACCTGTACCGGCTCGACCACGCCTACAAGCGCCACCGCAACTGGATGCCCCACGGTGAGCTCAACCGCATGCCCAGCGAGTACTTCAGCGAGAACATCTATGTCACCTTCCAGGACGACTGGGTGGCCTTCAAGATGACCCATCTGATGAACGTGGAACGGCTCATGTGGGCCAACGACTTCCCCCACTCCGACGCCACCTGGCCGTGGTCCCAGGAGATGCTGGCCGAACACACCTCCCACCTCACCGAGCACGAGAAGCGCCGCATCCTGCACGACAACGTGGCCGAGCTGTACGGGCTGGAGGCGCTCAGCGATGTTTGACCTGACCATCACCGGCGGCACCATCGTGGACGGCACCGGATCGCCCGGGGTGATCGGCGACGTGGCCATCGCCGAGGGACAGGTGGTGGCCATGGGTCCGGGCGCGGCCGACGGTGCCGGATCGGCCGCCACCATCGATGCCACCGGCCGGGTGGTCTGCCCGGGTTTCGTGGACATCCACACCCACTACGACGCCCAGGTCCTGTGGGATCGGATGCTGACCGTGTCGCCCTGGCACGGGGTCACCACCGTGGTGATGGGCAACTGCGGCTTCGGGGTGGCGCCCACCCGAGCGGACCACCGCGAGCTGATCATTCGCACGCTGGAGAAGGTCGAGGGCATGAGTGCCGCCGCGCTCCGTGCGGGACTGGGCGACGACTGGCCCTTCGCGACCTTCCCCGAGTACCTCGACGCGGTGGAGGCGCGGGACCCGGCCATCAACGTGGCTGCCATGATCGGCCACACCCCGCTGCGCCTGGAGGTCATGGGCGCCGAGTCCACCGAACGACCGGCGACCGGCGACGAGATCGCCCGGATGCGGGCCATCGTGGCCGAGGCCATGGAGGCGGGCGCGGTGGGGTTCGCCACCTCCAAGTCGCCCACCCACGTGGGTTTCGAGGGACGGCCGGTCCCCAGCCGCTCGGTCGGACCTGGCCGAGATCCTGGCCCTCACCAGCGTGCTGGGCGACGCCGGGCGAGGCGTGATCCAGGCCACGATGGGCTCGGGGCTGGCCTTCGGCGAGTTCGCGGAGATCACCCAGCGGTGCGGACGCCCCATCTCCTGGACGGCGTTGCTGGCCGGGGTGGGCGGTCCGGGCGTGTCGGCGTGGATGCTCGAGGAGTCGATCAAGCTGCTCGACCAGGGCCTGCCCGTGCACCCCCAGGTCAGCTGTCGCCCCCTGAACTTCGAGTTCACGATGGCCGAGCCTTTCCCCTTCGAGAGCATGCGGCTGTTCGGGGCCATCTCGGCAGCCCCAGACCTGGCCGCCAAGGTGGCCGTCTACCGCGATCGGGCGTTCCGCGACGAGCTGCGCCAGAAGCTTGCCGCCGGCAAGGGTGGTGCCCTGGGTGGAAGCTGGGCGCGCACGGTGGTCTCCTGGTTCCCACCCGATCACGGGCTCGATGAGCGCAACGTGGCCGACCTGGCCGACGAGCGGGCCGCGGACCCCACGGACCTGGTGCTCGACCTGGCGCTCGAGTCGGGGCTCGAGGCCCGGTTCCGCATGGCCGTGCTCAACTACGACGAGGACGAGGTCGAGGGCCTGCTCACCGACCCCCACACCATGATCGGCCTGTCCGACGCCGGAGCCCACGCCAGCCAGCTGTGTGACGCGGGCTTCGCCACGCACCTGCTGTCGCGATGGGTCCGTGAACGGGGCGCGATGTCGCTGCCCGAGGCCGTGCGCAAGCTCACCCGCGAGCCGGCGGAGATCTTCGGTCTGACCGATCGGGGGTTGCTGGCCGAAGGCCGGCCCGCGGACGTGGTGGTGTTCGATCCCGACACCGTCGGCTGCCAGCCCCTGCGCAGGGTCGAGGACCAGCCCGCGGGCGCTGACCGCCTGATCGCCGAGTCCACCGGCATCGAGGCGGTGGTGGTCAACGGGACCGTCCTGCGCCGCCAGGACGTCGATGCGCTGGACTCGTCGGGCCCCCTGCCCGGCCGCCTCCTGCGCGGCGGCCACGCCTGACGCGAAGCGAAGCCACTGACCAGATGACACCCGGATGCCGAAGGCGCCCGCAGGGAGGCCTGCCGACCGCAGGGCCAAGAAGGTCGAAGCGAAGCCACTGACCAGATGACACCCGGATGCCGAAGGCGCCCGCAGGGAGGCCTGCCGACCGCAGGGCCAAGAAGGTCGGCCTAGTTCTGCGCCACCTGCACGCTGCCGCGGGCGTCGCGCTTGGCCGCGTAGAGGGCGCCGTCGGCCGCGTCCACCAGGTCGTCGATCGAACACGTGCCCGGCGGGGCGGCGGCGACACCCACCGTCGCGCCCACCCGGACCGTCTCCCCGCCGAGGGTGATCGGCTCGCACACGGTGGCGCTCAGCCGCTCAGCCACGGCACGCACCACGGCCAGGTCGGGGACCCCAGGGCACAAGACGGCGAACTCGTCACCGCCCAGGCGCGCCAGCAGGTCGCCGTCACGGGTCGCGTCGCGCAGGCGGCTGGCCACCTCGATCAGCACCCGGTCGCCCGCCCCGTGTCCGAGCCGGTCGTTGACAGGCTTGAACTCGTCCAGGTCGATGTAGAGGACACCCACCAGCGGGCCCCTGGACTCGTCCTCCAGCGAGCGCTCCAGGTGCTCGAAGAACCGGCTGCGATTGGCCAGGCCGGTGAGCGCATCATGGCTGGCGGCGTGGCGCAGCGCGGCCGCGTCGCGTTCGCGGGCCAGCACCAGCCCCGTCACCCGCACAAGGTTCTCCAGCAGCACCCGGCAGGTGTAGTCGGGCTCCTCGTCGGCGCGCCGCCACAGGACCAGGCACGCCTCGGGTCCGGCCGAGCCCATCACCGGAAAGGCCCAGCACCAGCGGTACGCCGCCTCGGCGGCCCAGCTGCGGAGGGGTTCGCTCAACTGATGAACCGGCACGGCCCGGGGTTGGCCCACCAGGCTGGCCTGGTGCCACGGTGTCCCTACCAGCCCGGCGTCGTCGTGCAACCCGGGCGGCAGGCGGGGCGAGCCGATCTGGCGGAAGAACCGGCCGGCGAAGGGCTCGACCAGGATGGCGCCATCCGCCTCCAGCGTCTCGGCCCCCATGACCTCGACCAGCAGCCGGAGCGTCTCGTCCAGGGTGGCCCCGCCGGCCAGCTGCTCGATGACGCGGTCCAACAGATGCCGCTCGTCCCACTGGCGCAGGTAGGCCACCAGGCCGCCCACCTCGGGATCGTGCAGCTGTGCGTTGGCGGTGGCCTCGCACACGAAGGTGGAGCCGTCCTTTCGCTTGAGGCGGAACAGCATGGGTCGCTGCAGGCCCTGGCGGGTCATGGCGAAGCCCACCGACTCGAGCGCGGGCGGGTTCCAGTCGACGTCGATGTGGTCGAGGATGTTGGTGCCCACCAGCTCGTCGGGCTGGTAACCGGTCAGGCGCTCCAGTGCGCCGCCCAGCCACGTGATCCGGCCCTGGTCGTCCACGATCGTCACGATCAGCGGCGCCAGCCCGATCAGCCGCTCGGTCAGCGCGTGGTGCGCCAGCCCTGACGGAGGTGCTGCAGGATTGCTCACATCAGGCCATCGGCATCCCTGGCGCCAGACTGAGCATCGAGCGGCGTTCCACTACCCTGGCCCGCGTCGAGCCCGAGGGGAAGTTGACGATCGCGGCAAATCCTGACGAGACAGCCCTCACGATGGTCGCCCACCACCCGGTCCTCGTCGGGGCACCGCGATGACCGAGTCCGCACCCCGTTCGGAGCGGCGCTACGGCGGCCAGTCGGCGGAGCAGCGCCGCGCCGATCGGCAGCGCCGCCTGCTCGATGCCGGCCTGGAGCTGTTCGGCACGCACGGCTTTCGGACCACGACCGTGGCCGATGTGTGCCGGGCCGCAGCCGTGGCACCCATCCACTTCTACGAGGAGTACAGCGGCCGGGAGTCCCTGCTGGAGGCGGTCTACGACGAGATCATGGACACCACCCGCGCCGCGGTGGATGCAGCAGTGGCGGAATGCCCCGACGACTTCCGCGCCCGGTCCCGGGCCGGCCTGGCCGCCTTCTGCCACGCCATGCTCGACGACCCACGTCGGGCACGGGTCCAGTGCATCGAGATCGTAGGGGTGTCCGAGACCATGGAGGCTCGGCGTCATACCGGCCTGCTGCGGTACGCCGCGCTGGTGGCCGAGTCCTTCGACCTGGCGCGCCCGGAGCTCGATCGGGTTCCCCAGCCCGCCGACCTGGGGACCATGCCCGCGTTGCGCAGCACCGCCATCACCTTGGTAGGTGGGGTCAACGAGGCCATCGTCGACTGGCTCCTCGAGCCCGACCACCAGCCGATCGACGAGCTGATCGATGCCCTCAGCGCCGTGTTCATCGCCACCGGCGAGCACCTGTCGGCCGACCCGCGCTGATCACGGTCGTCAGCTGGCCATCACCCGGGAGTGGAGGTCGGTCACGATCGATGCCTTGGTGGTCACGAAGGCGTCGGTCAGGTGGTGGGTGTCGATGAGACCAGGGTGTGACATTGATCTGGAACGGCGGGCAGCCGTCGTGCTCGCGGAGCACGAGCTTGAGGTGCTGGGCCTTGGCCAACTGCTCGAACACCGGCCGCCACTGCCCCATGTGGGAGTCACCGATGAGCATGAGGGTGGTCGGGCTGGTGACGTCGCCCCCGACGCAGTACTTGTCGCCGTCGGCGGACTTGATGGCGCCGGTGATCGGGCATTCGGTGGACGACGCGTGAGCGGTAAAGGCTGACCGCGACCGTGACTTGTTGTTGGATGGAGGACCCGGGCGGGGCTTGGAGGTTGGCGGCGGTGCGGGGGCTGCCGGCGGCTGAGGCGGGCACGGTGGGGGTGTTGGGGGTGACCACGAAGGTCACGGCCAGCACCAGGGCGGTGACCACCGCGCCGAACACGAAGGTGCGGGTGTTGGACGAGGTCAGCACGGGTAGGAACCGGATCGGGGTCTCGTAGTAGTGATACGCCAACCACGCAACCCCCAAGGCCCACAGGGCGGCCGCCGAGTTCCGGGGGCCGCGCGGACTCCGTTCGGCCGAGCGCCGAGCGGGATCCGCGGGGTGTCCCACTGGTTCGTGGAGGTGATGGGATTCGAACCCACGGCCTCCTCGATGCGACCGAGGCGCTCTAGCCAACTGAGCTACACCCCCAGAGGGTCCGGTCAGGATAGCCGAGCCACCGTGGGGGCTCGGGCGAGGCCGTGATCGGCCATCCGATCCACGGGGCGGTCGAAGCCAGCGCGGCGGTCGGGGGCCCGGGGCTTCAGTTGGCGGACTGGCGCAGCAGCAGGGGTGCGACGTGGCGTTCGCCCAGCTCCATAGCCGGGAGGTACCGAACCTTTTGCTGGCGCTCGGTGGCGACCCGCTGGATCTGGACGAGCAGGAAGACGTATCCGACCAGCAGGAGGTCGCTCAGCAGCTGCAGGTACCAGAAGACCCCCCCGACCAGCACGCTGAGCGCCAGCGTGACCAAGGTGGCGCTGATCAGCCCCAGCAGCACGTTCTTGCGACGTTCCCGTGCCTGGCGGCGGGTCATGGTCGACGATGAGCGATAGGACGTCGGGGCGAACGCGGGCCGAGCCAGCGACACGGGGTTGGCCTGCGGAGCCGGCCCGGCGATGCGAGTGGGCGGGGCCGAGCGGCGCGGCGAGGTGCGCTCGAGGATCGACAGGTGCTTGGAGAAGCTGGAGATGGAGTTCACACTGCGGTGCTCACTGCGGCCACGGAACCAGATGACGAAGTAGATGGCCCACACTGCCGCGAGGATGAACAGCACCACGAATGTCACGCTCCGTGCCCTGCCTTCGTTGCCTGGTGACCGTAGCCATCGGGCCACGGAAACGGGTGGATGCCGCCGCAGGGACCCAACTCGATCGCACGGCGGACAGACGAGCTCGGAACCAAGGTTACGGTCGGATTTACGATGTTACGTTCTTACTACGGAATGCCGTCCCCCGCTAGCCCGCCCGGTCAGTCGACCAGGTCGTCGAGCACGGCCGATCGCCGGTAGGCGCCTGAGCGCCCACCGGTCTTCTCCCACAGGGTGATCTCGCCGATCACCATCGAGCGATCCGCCGACTTGCACATGTCGTAGATGGTCAGCGCGGCGATCGAGCAGGCCGTCAGCGCCTCCATCTCCACCCCCGTTCGGTCCACGGTCTCGACCTGGGCCTCCACCTCGATGTAGGTGTCCTCGATGCGGAAGTTGACCAGCACCGAGCCGACCAGCAGCGGGTGGCACAACGGGATCAGGTCGGGCGTGCGCTTGGCCGCCTGGATGCCGGCCACCCGGGCGACCGCCAGCACGTCGCCCTTGGAGATGGCGCCACGGGCGATCAACGACGTGGTCTCCGGCTGCATCGAGACCCGCCCCCGGGCGATGGCCCGGCGATGGGTCGGCTCCTTGGGCGACACATCCACCATGCGAGCCCGACCCAGGGGGTCGAGGTGGGTGAGCCCCGGCGTCAGATCGGACATGGTCGGGAAGTCTACGTTGACGCCGTGGAGCAGGGCGAAGCCGCTCGCAAGGAAGACACCCAGATGGCCGAAGGCCGCCCGACGGATTGTGGCCGGGCCAGCAGGTCGCCCTATCCGCCGATCTGGCTCATACTGCGGCGCGGACGGATGAACTGCACCTGGTCGATGGCGTGGCCCGACCACTTGGTGGCTACCGCCGCCGCGATCCGCTCGGCCAACTCGTCGTCGGACGCGCCGGCCCGCAACGGCGTGCGCAGGTCGTGCTCGTCGATGGCGAACAGGCAGGTGGCCAACTGCCCCTCGGCCGTGAGGCGCACCCGATCGCAGGATTCGCAGAAAGGATGGCTGACGCTGGCGATGACGCCGACGTGTCCGGCGCCGTCGCGGTAGCGGAATCGCTCAGCCGGCTCCGAGCCCCGCGTCGCCACCGCCTCGAGCGGGTGGACGGCATCGATGGCCGCCACGATGTCGGCCTGATCCATGACCTGGTCCCGGGTCCAGCCGCCCTGGGCGTCGAGGGGCATGAACTCGATGAAGCGCACCTCCACGGCCCGCTCGCGCCCGAAGGTGGCGAAGTCCACGATCTCGTCGTCGTTGACGCCGCGCATCACCACCACGTTCACCTTGATGGGGCCGAGGCCGGCCTCGGCCGCCGCGTCGATCCCCTGGAGCACGGCGGCCAGGTTGTCGCGCTGGGTCAACGCCTCGAAGCGAGCGGGGCGCAGCGAGTCGCAGGAGATGTTGATGCGACCGAGCCCGGCGCGGGCCAGGTCGTGCGCGATCAGCGCCAGCGTGGCCCCGTTGGTGGTCATGGCCAGATCGACCCGACGATCGTCGGCCGTGCGCAGGCCGGCCAGCCGCGACACAAGCACCGGCAGGTGGGCCCGAACCGTCGGCTCGCCCCCGGTGATGCGGATGCCGTCGAAGTCGAAGCGCTCCACGAAGATGCGGGCCAGCCGGGTGATCTCCTCGTAGGTGAGCAGTTCGCGGCGCGGGAGCCACGCCATGCCCTCGGCTGGCATGCAGTACCGGCATCGGAAGTTGCAGCGATCGGTGATGGAGATCCGCAGGTCGCGATGCACACGACCGAACCCGTCGACCAGCGGTTTCCCCATGGAACCAGGCTAGGCCGGCTGGTGGGCGACCCACCACCGGTGGATCAGTGCCACCTTGGTGTCGAGATCCGGATCCGGCCCGGGTCCGATCAGCGAGCCGCCGGCGAGGGGGACCGGGAGCCGGACCCGACCGTCGTCACGCACCAACAGCACCCGTCGGGACATCCCGCGTCGCGCACCTCCACGCCCCGGACTGCCGACCACCGCACCCGCCGGTGGCGGGGCCCCCAGCGCCAGACCACGCCCTCGGAGTCGAGGCCGGTCACCGGCTGCACCGAGCCGAGTGCCCACGCCACCGCCACCAGCAGGCCGGCCAACACCCCCAGGTCGAGCCATCCCGAGGCGTGCGAGAGCCGATGGACCAGGGTGAAGCGCACCAGGCCCGCCGACCACACCATGACCGCGACGGCGAGCAGCCCTCGCCGGTACCGCCGACGCTGGGCCGCGGTGAAGCGCAGCTCGACCGAGCCAGCGGCGGGTTGCTCGGCGGGGTCGGACACGCGTCAGGAACTGACAGGGTCGGTGACCAGGATCTCGACCCGGCCGCCGGGGGACACACCGTCGCCGTCGGGCAGCACGGCCAGGGCGTTCGCCCCCACCAGCGCGCTCAGCTGGTGCGAACCCTGCCCACCGGCGGACCGGACGTGGTGGAGCCCGTCGGGGTCCAGCCGGGCCACCACCCGGTCGAAGTGCGTCTTGCCGTCCGGTCGCCGCCGCAGGGCCTCGTCAGCCACCGCCGAGACCCGCGGGCGGTCCAACGCCGTCGGCGGGTGACCCATGAGGGCCCGCAGCCCCGGCCGGGCGAACAGCTCGAACGACACCACCGAGGACACGGGGTTTCCGGGCAGACCGAACACGGGGACGGTGCGATCCGTGGTGATGGTGCCGAAGGCCAGGGGCTTGGCCGGCCGGATGGCCACCTGCATCCAGCGCATCTCCCCCAGGCGATCGAGCACCACCTTCACGAAGTCGAAGTCGCCCATGCTCACCCCACCGCTGGTGATGAGGGCATCGCAGGTGGCCACCCCACCCAGGAAGGCGTCGTGGATGGCCTGCTCGTCGTCGGGAGTGTGCCCCAGGTCCACCCCGACGGCACCGGCCTGGTCCACCAGAGCCAGCAGGGTGGCCCGGTTCGAGTCGCGGATCTGGCCGGGCTGGAGGGTCACCGGTCCGTCGACGAGCTCGTCGCCGGTCGACAGGACGCCCACCCGGGCCCGGGGCACGACGCGCACCTGGTCGACGCCGAAGGTGGCCAGCACGCCGATGTGACCGGCGGTGAGCACGTCGCCGGCCGGATACACCAGGTCACCCGGCTCCAGATCGTCCCCCGCCGGACGCACCGACTGCCCGGCGGCCACCTCGATCAACAGATCGACCTGGGCACCGTCGTGGGAACCCACCATCCGGCTGTCCTCGACCATCACCACCGCGTCGACGCCGGCCGGGATGGGGGCACCGGTCATGATGCGCACCGCCTGACCGGGGCCCGGCTCGAAATCGGGCGCGGCGCCGGCCTGGATGGTGCCGATGACCGCCAGGCGCACCGGTGCGGCCCCCGACGCCCGGCGCGTGTCGATGGCCCGGACGCCGAAACCGTCCACGGCGCTGTTGGCGAACGGAGGCACTGGCTCGGGCGCGATCAGCGGGTCGAGGGTCACGCAACCCGCGGCGCGGTCGCGTGCCACCAGCTGCGGGTCCAACGCCCCGCAGGCGCCGAGCACATGGGCCCGGGCCTCCGGCAGCGGGATCACACCAGGCCCCGGTCCTTCACGAACTCGGTGAGGAAGCTCTGGAACTCGGGACCCAAGTCGTCGCGCTCGCAGGCCATCTCGACGGTGGCGCGCAGGAAGTCGAGCTTCTTGCCGATGTCGTAGCGGCCGGCGGAGAAGCGGTAGCCGTAGACGGCCTGCTCCTCGATGAGCAGCGCGATGGCGTCGGTGAGCTGGATCTCGCCCCCGCCGTCGGGCACCACGCGATCGATGGCGTCGAAGATCTCGGGGGTCAGCACGTAGCGACCCATGACCGCCAGGTTCGAGGGGGCCTCGGCCGGCGACGGCTTCTCCACGATGTCGAGGACCCGAACCAACTGGTCGTTGACCTGCTCGGGCTTGACGCAGCCGTACGAGGAGATCTCCGACGGCGGGAACTCGGTGAGGGCCACGACCGACCGGCCGTACTGCTCGTAGGTCTGGATCATCCCCTCGAGCACTTGGGACCGGCTGTCCATGATGTCGTCGCCCAGCAGGACCACGAAGGGGTTGTCCCCCACGTGCTTGCGGGCCACCGAGATGGCGTGCCCCAGCCCGAGGGGCTCGCCCTGGCGCACGTAGTGGATGTCGGCCAGCCCGGCCAGGGCCTGCACCTCCTCCAGTTGCCCCATCTTGCCCCGCTGCTCGAGGTAGTACTCGAGCTCGAAGTTGCGGTCGAAGTGGTCCTCCAGGCTGCGCTTGGCCCGGCCGGTGATGATCAAGATGTCGTCGATGCCCGAGGCCACCGCCTCCTCGACCACGTACTGGATCGCGGGCTTGTCGACGATCGGCAGCATCTCCTTGGGCTGGGCCTTGGTGGCCGGCAGGAACCGGGTGCCCAGGCCGGCCGCGGGGATGACTGCTTTGGTCACCGTGCGCTTCATGGGCGCTCACTGTAGGGCGGTGGCGCCGGTCACGCCCACAACCGCCACCGATGTTCACGCCGGCTTCATGCCTCGGTGATCGGGGGGTTGCCGGCTGGTCGACCACCCACGGGACCGGGTGGCACGCCTCGCGCGTTCGGTATGCTGGCAGTCTGCCCGTTCGACTGCTAACGCTCGGTCGCCCCCCCGCTCCCACCCCGGCCAGGCCGGACCCGGGCCGGACGCCGGGCGGCCTTGACCGCCGGAGGATCCATGCCCACCTACGAGTACCGCTGCAAGGACTGCGGCGAGCCCCTCGAAGTGGTTCAGTCGTTCAACGATGATCCACTCGAGGTGTGCCCGAGCTGCGGTGGATCTCTGCGCAAGGTGTTCGGAGCGGTGGGGATCTCCTTCAAGGGCTCGGGCTTCTACAAGACCGACAGCCGCTCGTCGGCGGGTACCAAGGCCGGGGCGGGCTCGGGGTCCGCGACCAGCTCGTCGGACACCACCAGCGCCGAGTCGGGCGACAAGTCCTCGAGCTCGTCGGGCTCGACCGATGCCGGGAGCACCTCGAGCTCGACCAGCACGGGCTCGACCAGCACGGGCTCGACCAGCACGGGCTCGAGCAGGCTCCCCGGCCAAGACGCCGGCGTAGGGTCGCGGCGTGAGCGCCCCGGGGTCGACCTCCGTGCCCCTTCCAGACGAGCCGGCCGAGATCGGCGTGTTCGGGGGATCGGGCCTCTATGCCTTGCTCGACGACCCCGTCGAGGTGGTTGTGCCCACGCCCTACGGCGCGCCCAGCGGCCCGCTGCACCTGGGTCACATCAGCGGCCGGCGGGTCGCCTTCCTGCCCCGTCACGGTCCGGGTCACGAGTTCCCACCGCACCGAATCAACTATCGGGCCAACGTCTGGGCGCTGCGCCAGGTGGGCGTCACCCGGATCCTGGCCCCGTGCGCGTCGGGATCGCTCCAACCCGAGGTCAAGCCGGGTCACTTCGTGGTGTGCGATCAGCTGGTCGACCGAACCTACGGGCGCGAGCAGACCTTTTTCGACGGGCCGGGAGCGGTGCACGTCTCGTTGGCCGAGCCCTACTGCCCCCAGCTGCGCCGGGTGGCGGTCGAGTCGGTCGACGCCGAGGGGATCACGGCCCACGACGGCGGGACCGTGGTGGTGATCCAGGGACCTCGGTTCTCCACCCGGGCCGAGTCCATCTGGTATCGCGACCTGGGTTGGAACGTGGTCAACATGACCCAGTATCCCGAGGCGGCGCTGGCTCGGGAGCTGGGCATCTGCTACGTCTCGATCGCTCTCATCACCGACTACGACGTCGGCGTGGAGGGCGTGGCGGGCGTCGAGCCGGTCAGCCAGGCCGAGGTGTTCAGCTTCTTCGAGCGCAACGCCGAGGTGGTGCGGGGGGTGCTGAGTCGGGCCATCCGCGAGATGCCCGAGGCCCGCACCTGCGCCTGCGCCGACGCGGTGGGCGGCGCCGAACCGCCGCCGCCCACCTGACCGCCCATGGCCTGACGCTGGTCTCCCCCGATGGCGGGGCCTAGGCTGGCGGCTCGCGCCTCACGGCCCACCTCCCCCTCGAACGACTTCCCCTCGAACGACGCGATCACCGGTCTCGGACCGGAGGTGAGGAGCAGGCATGTGGGCGTCGCTGCGTCCCGGCGCGTGCCGCGCCCCGGGAGCCAGGCCACGCCCGTGGCGGGCCACCCGGGCCTGGCCGCGAAGCCGTCGGCTGACCCTCGGCTCGGCCCCGCCGTGGTGGCGCGGCCACCGGTCCATCCTGATCCGCTGGGCCGGCGCCATCGCGCTGGCCACCGTGTCGGTCGCGCTGGTGTCGAGCGTGTCGGGGCGAGCCGAGCGCACCCTGGCCGCCTACGGCACCCTTCGACGGGTGCCCGTGGCCCGACACGATCTGGCCATGGGACACGTCCTTTCCGCGGAGGACATCGAGTGGCGTGACCTGCCCCGGGCCGCGGTTCCCAGCGACGTGGTGGCGGGCTCGCCCGTCGGCCACACGGTGGTCGACCGCCTGGCCCGGGGCGAGGTGATCGGGGACCTTCGGGTCGCCCCCGGGGGTCTGAGCCCGCTGGCCGCCACCGTCGGTCCGGGACAGCGGGCAGTCGCGATCCCTCGCCCGGCAGGCGGCCTGCACCTGGCGGTGGGCGACCGGGTGGACGTCATCGCGCCCCGACGGCTGGGCGGCGACCTGACCACGACCGACGGCCGCGGCGAGGGTGCGCCGGTGGTGGCGGGCGCCGCCGCCGTCCTGGCCGTGGGCGACACCGACGTGGTGGTGGCGGTGAGCCGAGCGCGACGCCAGGGCGGTGGCCGACGCCCTGGCCCAGGGCACACCCGTGCTCGACCTGCTCGGCCGGTGAGGAGGCTCGCCGAACCCGGGGGTTACCGAAAGCGGAGCCTGGCGAAGCGCCCGCAGGCAGGCCCGCTGTCCGAAGGACCGATCAAGTCGAGCCGCCCAGGGAGACGTCGCTGATCACCAGGGTGACCGCCCCCATGCCCGACGGCAGCCACTCCAGGTCGGCCCCCACGGCCTCGATCCCGAGCAGCAATCGCTGGAGGGTGGAGGCGATGGTGACCTCCCGCACCGGCTCGCACACCTGGCCGCGCGCGGATCATGCGACCCTCGGCCCCTACCGAGAAGTCACCCGACACGGCGTTGACCCCCGAGTGGAACCCGCTGATCGAGTCGACCAGCAGGCCCAGTTCCACCCCGGCCACCAACTCGGCGTGGGTGCCCGAGCCCGGAGCCACGGCCAGGGCCTGGCAGCCCACCCCGGGCGTGGAGCGGTAGCCCCGCACAGCCGAGCCCGTCGAACGCAGGCCAGCCCGCCGACCCGTGTAGGCGTTGTGCAGGAACTGCTGGAGGACGCCGTCGACGATCAGCGGGTTGGCCCGGCAGGCCAGACCCTCACCGTCATGGCTGTCCGCGGCCAGCGAAGCCGGATTGGTGGGGTCGTCCACCAGCGTGAAGCGCGGCGACGCCACCTGCTCACCCTGACGCTCGGCGTAGGGCGACCTGCCCTTGAGCACCCGTTCACCGGTCAGCGTCCCACCGGCCAGGGCCACGATGGCAGCCGCCACCCGGGGCTCGAGCACGATGGCCAGCCGTTGGGAGGGCACCGGCCTGGCTCCGAAGGTGCGCACGGCACGCTCGACCGCATCGGCGGCCGCCACCTCGACATCGAGATCGTCGGGTTGGCGACCGACGTCTATCCCGCCACCGATCTTCGTCTCGTCCCCGTCGGTGGCCAGCGCGGCCACCGACAGCCAACAGGAGGTGCCGCGGCCCCAGGCCCGCACCCCGGTGCTGGTGGCCACCGCCCCCTGGCTGGAGGCGTCGGCGTACACCGCCGAACGGACCCCTCGAACGCGGGGATCGCGGCCCTGGACGGTGCGCTCGAGCGCCAGGGCCAGCTCGATCTTGTCCTCGGTGGCGAAGGTGGCCAGCTCGGCGCGCCACAGGTCCTGGTCGATCGGCTCGACCCCGTCGGGCTCGGCCAGACCGAACCACTCGTCACCTCGCCGAAGGTGGCGTTGTCGCGGGCGTCGGCCAGCGTCTCGGCCACCACGTCGGGCTCGAGGCTGCCGGCGTGGGCGAACCCCTGTCGGTGGTCGGCCACCACCCGGATGCCGATGCCCGAGGCGGTGGCCGAGGTCAACGACTCCACCTCGCCGCCATACGCCTTGACCTGGGTGGTGCTCCCTTGGCTGACGTAGGCCTCGACCTGCTCGCCCGGCCTGGCCAGGGCGACGACCTGATCCGCTATCTCCAGGAGGTCCACACGGGCTCCCTGAGGTTGCGCAGCCGCCAGGCGGAGCAGCACGATCGATGGCATCCGGATGCCGAAGGCAGCCCGGCGGATCATGGCCGGGCCGGAGATCTAGACACCGGAGATGGTGACCTCGTCGATGACCAGGCTGACGCCGGACGAGCTCATGGGTAGCCACTGCAGGTCGTTGCCCACGGCCCGGACGTCGCGGAGCATGCGCTGCAGCGTGGAGGCGATGGTGAACTCGCGCACCGGCTCGGCCACCTCGCCGCCGCGGATGCGCAGGCCTTCGGCGCCGGTGGAGAAGTCGCCGCTGACCGGGTTCACGCCCGAATGCAGTCCCGACACGTCCTGCACCAGCAGCCCGTCGCCCACCTGGGCCACCAGCTCGGCCTGGCTGGCCGATCCCGGGGCCAAGGTGGTGGCCATGCACCCCACGCCGGGCGTGGACTTGAACCCGCTGCGCACGGCCGAGCCGGTCGAGGTGGTGCCGGCCCGGCGGGCCGTGTAGGCGTTGTGCACGAACAGGCGCAGGACGCCGCCCTCGATCAGCGAGTTGCGTCGGGTGGCCAGTCCCTCGCCGTCGGTCTCGGTGGCGGTGAAGGCGTCGGGGTTGGTGGGATCGTCGACCAGGGTGACCACCGGCGATGCCGACTTCGTCGCCCAGTCGCTCGGCGAACAGCGATCGCCCCTTGAGCACCGCCTCCCCGTTGAGGGTGAAGGCCAGGATGCCCAGGAACTGCGCGGTGACCCACGGATCGAGCACCACGGTGAGCCGCTCGCTGCCGGGCTTCACCGCGCCCAGCATGCGGGTGGCACGATCGGCAGCCTCGGTGGCGGCCCGCGCCACGTCGAGCTCGCCGGGTTGGCGGCCCACCGAGAAGCCGAAGCCGGTCTGGGTCTCGTCCCCCTCGGTGGCCATCACCGACGCCATCACGTAGCAGGCCGTCTCGCGCCCGAGGGTGCGGATGCCGGTGGTGGTCACGATGGCGCCTTCGGCCAGCACGTCGACGTACTCGGCCGACTCGATGCCGGCGATCCGCGGGTCGGCGGCCAACGTGGCCCGTTCGAGCTCGATGGCCAGGTCGACCTTGTCCTCGGAACCGAACGCCTCCAGGGCCTCGTCGAACAGATCCAGGTCGGCCACGGCGACGCCGTCGGGTTCGGCCAGGCCCAGGTACTCGTCGGGGGTGGCGAAGGCGGCGTTGTCGCGGGCCTCCGCCAGCGTCTCGGCCAGCACGTCGGCGTCGAAGGTGGCGGCGTAGGCGAAGCCCTGACGCCCGTCGGCCACCACCCGGATGCCCACTCCCTGGGACTGCGCCGACGAGAGCGACTCGACCTCGCCGCCGTAGGCCTTGATCTCGGTCTCGCGCCCGCGCGACGACGACCGCCTCGACCTGCTCACCCGGCTGAGCCAGGCGCGACGACGCGATCGCCTATGTCGGAGCAGCTCCTCGTTCACGCGGCGGTGCCGCCGATGGTCAGGCTGGTCACCCGCAAGGTGGGGACGCCGTCGCCCACCGGCACCCCCTGGCCGTCCTTGCCGCAGGTGCCCGGCGGCCCCATGGCGAAGTCGTTGCCCAGCGCGTCGATGTCGCGTGAGCACCTCCGGCCCGTTGCCGATGAGGTTGCCCTCGCGCAGCGGTTCGGTGATCTCGCCGTGCTCGATCAGATACGCCTCGGTCATGCCGAACACGAAGTCGCCGGTGGCGGTGTTGACCTGGCCGCCACCCAGGTGGGCCACGTACACGCCCCGGTCGGTGGAGGCGATGATCTGGTCGGGGTCGTCGGTGCCGGCCAGCAGGTAGGTGTTGGTCATCCGCACCATGGGGAGGTGCTGGTAGCTCTGCCGGCGGCCGTTGCCCGAGCTGGCCCGACCTTCCTTGCGGGCCCGCAGCAGATCCCACATGTAGTCGCTGAGCACCCCATCCTCGATGAGCACGTTGCGCTGGGCGGCATGGCCCTCGTCGTCGATGGCGAAGCAACCCCACTCGCCACCCATGGTGCCGTCGTCGACGATCGTGACGCCGGGGCTGGCCACCCGCTCCCCCACGCGACCCTTGAACACCGACGCGCTCTTGCCCACCAGGTCGGCCTCGAGGCCGTGGCCGCAGGCTTCGTGGAACAGCACACCCCCGCCGCCCGAGCCGATCACCACCGGCATCTGGCCGCTGGGGGCCGGTCGGGCGGCCAGCTTGGTCAGGGCCCGATGGGCGGCCCGGCGGGCCAGGTCGTCGACGTCGTGGGCGTCGAACAGCTCGAAGCCGACGGTGTGACCCACGCTCTCGCGCCCGGTCTGCATGCCGGTGTCGCCCGTGGCCACGCACGACACGGCGAAGAAGGTCTTGACCTGATCGTCGGCGGCCAACAGGCCGTCGCTGTTGGCCACCAGGATCTGGCGGCGGCTGTCGCCGTAGTTGGCCGACACCTGGCTGATGGCGCCACCCTGGGCCCGGGCCGTCTCGTTGGCCCGGTTCAACAGCTCCACCTTGCGGGCCTTGGGCACGTCACCGGGGAAGATCTCGATCACGTTCGGCGCGGCGACCGATCGGCGCACCAGCTCGACGGTGCGGACGCCGCCACCCCCGCCGCGCGCCGCGGCCGCGGCGGCTTCGGCCGCGGCCGACAGGCCCTCGGTCGTGAGATCGGCGGTGTGGGCGAAGCCGGTGGTGTCGCCCGACACCACGCGGATGCCAGCGCCGCGGTCGCGGCCCGAAGTGAGCTCCTCGACCTTGCCGTCATCGAGCATGGCCGACGACGACCGCTTGTCCTCGACGAAGATCTCGGCGAAGTCACCGCCGGTTCGCAGGGCGTCGCCGAGCACTCGGCTGATGACGGACTCTTCGATCACGCGTGGCTCACCTTCGGTCGAGCCGGCAGGTGCCGGGTCGCGTGCCACGGCGCGCGTTGGCCCTGCCGACGGGGAGTGCTTATCGTAACCCGGTGCCCCTGAAACCTGGCCTGACCGCCGCGGTCGAACTGCTGGTGTCCGACGCCGACACGGCCATCGCCATGCGCTCGGGCTCGGTTCCCGTGTTGGCCACGCCCCGACTCATCGCGCTGTGCGAGGAGGCCTCGGTGGCCGCGCTGGAAGGCGCACTGGTGCCGGGACAGACCTCTGTGGGCACGAAGGTGCAGATCGATCACCTGGCCGCCACCGCGGTGGGCCAGACGGTGCGGGCCGAGGCCAGCGTCGAGAAGGTCAACGGCCGGCGGGTCATCTTCACCGTGTCGGTGAACGACCGCCGGGGCCTCGTGGCCGTGGGCCGGGTCACCCGCGTGGTGGTCGACCTGGAACGCTTCCTCGACCGCAACCGCTGACCGACCCTGGCACCCGATCGATCGCGGCGCGCCGTTCACCGCGGCGCGTCGAGCGGGTCCTCGGGGTCGGCCAGCAGGGCCAGCAGAGGCACCCGCAGCGCGACGGCCAGACGGTGCGACACCTCGGGCGAGGCCCGGCGGCGGCCACGTTCGATGTTGGACAGGTGGGGTTGGCTGATCCCCACCTGGTTGGCCAGCGCCGACACCGACAGGCCCGACCGCTCGCGAATGATCCGCAGAGCGTGGCCGTTGAGCTGCATACCGCCAGCTAACCCGCGCTAGTGGTAGATGGTCAAGGATCATCGTGGTTCGTGTAGACTTACCATGTATGCGCCCCCTGGAAGGGGCAGTGACCGCCGATCCAGCGCTAGCCATAGCAAATCATTTCAGCGAGAATGCGAGCCGTGCCCGAAAACGAAGATCTCGATCCCAACTCGGTGGAAGCCTGGACCCGCTTGGGCGACGCGGTGAGGGAGCGACGCCTGGCCCTCGGGTGGACCCAGCAGGAGGCGGCCGATCGGTCCGGGGTCTCGCTGGCCACCTGGCGTCTCATCGAGCTGGCCGGTCGCGAGCGCTACCAGGAACTGACCCTGCGTGGGATGATCCGAGGGCTGGGCTGGCCACGTGAGGCCGTGGATCGCCTGCGGGCCGGTGGCGATCCGCCGGGACCCGATGAGCTCACCGAGCCGCCGCCCAACCCGAACACCGAGCCCGAAGAGGTTCGTCGGCGTCGCGCCTTCGACTACCTCGCCCCCGAGCAGAGCCTGCCGGCCGGCTTCGCCCGGAAATACCTGGACCTCACACCCGAGGAGCAGGGCATGGTGCAGGGCTACCTCGAGGCCCTGTTCGTCCGCCACGCCGAGTAGCGGGGGCGGGCCTCGGGTCGGGCCGCTCGATCGAGCCGACCCTGTCGCACCCGTTCGCTACCGTGACCCGGGTGACGGACCCCGACTTCGACCCCTGGACGGCAATCGACGCGCACCCAGACCTGCAGGTCGTGTTCGATCCCATCGCCGGTCTGATGGGCGGTGGGTTCCACGTCGGTCGCGGGGGACGTGCCTTCATCGTGGTCGACCCCAACCTGGAAGGACCGCGCCGTCGTGAGGTCCTGACCCACGAGCTCGTCCACCACGAGCGCGGGGGTGGCGCACCGCGACGCGGCGCCCCACCGCTGCTCGAGACGCTGGTCGAGCGCGACGAGCACAGCGTGGACGCCGAGGTGGCCCGCCGGCTGGTCCCGCCCGGCGCACTGGCCCGGCTGGTCGAGCAGCGGTTGGCCGACGGCGGCGGGGTGGACGCCCTCGACGTGGCCGACCACTTCGCCGTCTCCGCCGACGTCGCCTTCGTGGCCCTGTGCCTACTCCGCCAGCACCCATCCGCCGGCGCGGGCAGGCGGTCGCCGAGCCGAGGCGACGCCTAGTCCGGTTCTGAGCCCGACCGGTCGAGTCCCACCACCTCGGCGCTCACCCGGTCGAGGAAGCTCGACAGCGCGAGCCACCATCCCTGCGGAGCCTCGAACTGCGGGCTGTGCCCGCCGCCGTCCACCACCACCATCTCGGCCCCGTTGATGGCCTCGGCCAGGGCCCGGCTGGGCCCGAGGAACGGGGTGTCCTGCGAACCGACCAGCACCAGGGTGGGCATGGACAGCGATCGCAACGACTCGAGGCGATCTCGGGTCGAGGTCAGCTCCAACATCATCGCCGCATACATGGCCGCCGACGCGGCCCGCAGGTTGCGGTCGCCACGGGCCGCGTGGGCGGGATCTTCGGCCACCTTGCGCCGGTAGGCCTCGGTGGAGAGGGGGTCGTCCTCCATGGAGGCCATGAAGTCGGCGATGACATCCATCCCCTGCTCCCGGGCGGTGACCACCCCCAGCTCGACCAGCGCCGGGTCGACGGGCACCGGACCGTGGCCGGTGTCCATGAGCACGAGGGCCGCCACCCGATCCGGCGCCCCGGTGGCCACCACCTGGGCGATCATCCCGCCCATCGAGTGTCCCAGCAGGGCGAACCGGTCCCAGCCCAGGGCATCGGCCAGGCCCAGGACGTCGCCGCTGAAGGTGGCCAGGGAGTACGCCGACTCCTGGTCGGGCTTGGTGCTCTGACCATGGCCTCGGAGGTCGGGCGCCACCACGTGCCAGCCCTGCCCGGCCAGGAGCTCGACGAAATCGGTGAAGTCGCTACGGCTCCCGGTGTAGCCGTGCACCAACAGCAGTGGCCGACCTCCCGCCCCGGCCTCGGTCAGGGTGAGCTCGACCGGGCCGAGGTCGATCACCCGGTCCACGACGTCACCGTGGCGCACCGGCTGGCACTGCTCGTCCATCTCCACCCTCCCTCGGAACCGTGGCGCGACCCTAGCCAGTCGTCCGCGATCGCAGGCTGGGGGCGCCGAACGGCCGAACACGGATGATGCACGAACTTCGGTCGCCTCACAGGCTCGACTCTTAGAATCGGGGCGTGGCCCCTGTTGATCGCGAGCCTCGAGGACGCCGACCTCGCCGGGTCGGGCGAACGAGGCAACCACGACGAGCGCGGGGATCTGGGTCTGCGTTGGTGGAAGGAGCTGTTGTTCGTCGCCGGCTTCTACGGCGTCTACACCTTCATCCGCGACGAGTTCGGCTCGGCGTCGGTGGGCTCGGTGCACGCCCTGCACAACGCCATCCGGGTGATCCACCTCGAGCAATGGCTGGGCATCTTCCACGAACAGGCCATCCAGCACTGGTTCCTGCGTTCGCCATCGGTCATCCAGGTCTTGAACCTCTACTACGGCAGCCTCCACTTCCTGGTACCCATCGGGGTCCTACTGGTGCTCTTCCGGCGCTGGCCTGCGGACTACCGGTTCTGGCGCAACACGCTGGCCGCCACCACCGCCGTGGCCCTGATCGGCTTCAGCCTCTTTCCGCTCATGCCGCCCCGACTCCTTTGCGACTGCGTGTACGGCGCCGGGCCCGGCGTCCACTTCGGATTCGTGGACACGTTGGCCCGGTTCGGCGGCTCCTGGTCCTTCGACTCGGGGGCCATGAAGGACGTCTCCAACCAGTACGCGGCCATGCCCAGCCTCCATGTCGCCTGGTCGTTGTGGTGCGCCGCGGTCCTGGTCCCCCGTCTGCGCCGCGGCTGGGCCAAGGTCCTGGCCGCGCTGTACCCGCTGGTCACCCTGTTGGCCGTGGTGGTCACCGCCAACCACTACTTCCTCGACGCCGTCGGCGGCGCGGTGACGCTGGTGCTCGGGGTGCTGATCGCTCGGGCGCTGCCCAGCCGCACGCCCGGCCAGGTGTCGGATCGGGTGTCTGGTCGCCCCGTGTGAGGGCCGCTACGGTGGCCGGAGTGATTCTGGAGAAGATCATGAGCCCGGCCGATCTTCGGGGCCTGGACCAGGCCGAGCTCGAGACCCTGGCTGTGGAGATCCGCCAGTTCATCGTGGACTCGGTGACCCAGGCCGGCAGCGGCCACCTGGGCTCCAACCTCGGCGTGGTCGAACTCACCCTGGCCCTGCACCGGGTCTTCGACTCCCCCGACGACATCATCCTGTGGGACACCGGCCACCAGGCCTACGTCCACAAGATCGTCACCGGGCGCCGCGCCGGCTTCGAGAACCTGCGCAAGGCCGACGGTCTGTCGGGCTACCCCAGCCGGGCCGAGAGCGAGCACGACTGGATCGAGAACAGCCACGCCTCCACCGTGCTGAGCTACGCCTACGGTCTGGCCACCGCCGAGCAGAGCGGCGTCGGGCACGGACGCCGGGTGGTGGCGGTCGTCGGCGACGGCTCGATGACCGGGGGCATGGCTTTCGAGGGCCTGAACAACCTGGGCCACAGCGGCCGCGACTGCATCATCGTGCTCAACGACAACGGGCGGTCCTACGCCCCGACGGTCAGCCGCCTGGGCGAGAGCCTGGCCCGCATCCGCAACAACCCCGTCTACATGCGCCGCCAGGCCCGCATCGAGCGGATCCTCCAGGAGGTGCCCATGCTGGGCGACCGCCTGGAGCGGGCGCTGGAGGCGAGCAAGGCCGCGGTGCGCGAGATGTGGGAGCCGACCGTCTTCTTCGAGACGCTCGGCGTGCGCTACACGGGCCCGTTCGACGGCCATGACATCCCCACCCTCGAGGAGGCGCTGCGCAACGCGTCCAAGATCGGGGGACCCCAGGTCGTGCACGTGCTGACCCAGAAGGGCCGGGGGTACGCGCCCGCCGAGAACGACCCCATCAAGCGACTGCACGACATCGGCATGCCCAAGCCCGGCAGCTACACCGCGGCCTTCACCGAGGCGCTGATCGCCGAGGCCGACGTCCATCCCGAAGTGGTGGCCATCACCGCGGCCATGCCCGACTCGACCGGCTTGCTGCCCTTCGCCGAGCGCTACCCTGAGCGCTGCTTCGATGTGGGGATCGCCGAGCAGCACGCGGTCACCGCCGCAGCCGGCATGGCCATGGGCGGGCTGCGTCCTGTGGTGGCGCTGTACTCGACCTTCCTGACCCGGGCCTTCGACCAGGTCAACCTCGACGTGGGCCTGCACCGCCAGCCGGTCATCTTCTGCCTCGACCGGTCGGGCATCACCGGCGACGACGGACCCAGCCACCACGGGGTGCTGGACATGATGCTGCTCACCAAGGTCCCGGGGATGGTCGTCTTCGCGCCGTCCTCGTACCAGGAGCTCCAGCAGATGCTGCACGACGCCATGGATCTGACCGACGGACCGGTGTCGATCCGCTACCCCAAGACGGCGGCACGCCACGAGCCCCCGGGCCAGATCGGCCACGGCCTCAAGGGTCGGCGACTCCTCCACGGCGACGAGCTGTGCATCATCTCCGTGGGCAAGATGCTGGACGCGGCCGAGGCCGCGGCCAACCAGCTGATGTCGTCGGGGGTCTCGGTCACGCTGTGGGACGCTCGGGTGGTCAAGCCCCTCGACCCCGAGATGCTGGCCGACGCCGCTCGCCATCCGTGCGTGCTCACCGTCGAGGACGGGGTGCGCGAGGGCGGGATCGGCAACGCCGTGCAGGACCAGCTGGCCGAGCACACGCTCGGCGAGCACGAGCCCAGGGTGCGGGTCCTGGGCACCCCCATCGCCTTCATCCCCCAGGCCAAGCCCGATGCCATCCTCTCCGAGCTGGGCCTCGATCCGGCCGGCATCACGGCCTCGGCCCTCAGCCTGCTCGCGGGCGACCACCTCCCTCTGACCGACTGATGGCCCCGCTCCTGGCCGGCGGGTCAGGGCGGACGCTGTCAGGTGTAGAAGGGGTTGTCCCCGGCGTGGTGGTCGGTCACGTCGATGACCTCGGTCACCTCGGGAAGCGCTTCTTTGATGGCCACCTGGATGCCCTGCACCAGGGTTGCCGCGCTCAGCGAGCAGCCCTGGCAGCCGCCACCCATGGTCAGGAAGACCCTGGTGTCCTCGATGCCGGCCAGTGTGGCCCAGCCGCCGTGGGCGTCGAGCGAGGGGTTGATCGACTGCTCGAGCAGCTGGGTCACCCGGTCGGCCAGATCGCCGGTCAGCTCGAGGTTCATACCGGCCAGCGGGTTGGGCCGGTTCGGGTTGCGCAGCACCAGTCCACCCTGGTCGGCGTTGGCCGGCAGGTCGAGGGTGGCGCCGCGCAGCTGGTCGACGCTGGCGACGGGTATGGCCACCATCAACTCGCCGATGTGCTCGCGGTGGTCGTCGTCCTGGAGGTCGTCGATGGTTTCGAAGGAGAGGTCGTAGGTGTAGTCGACGCCCCTGGTGCCGGTGACCTCGACCCACAGGCACAGGGTCTCGGGATCGTCCTCGGCCGAGCGGATCTCCAACACCTTGGCCAGCGCCGAGGGGGTGATGGCGAACACGGCCTCGGGCCGGTCGGCGCGAGACTCGTCGGACTCGGCGATGGCGCTGGTCGGGGCAGAGGCATCGGTGCCGGTAGACATGGTTCCAGGTTAACCCCGCTCGACGCGAGTCCCGACGGTGCGGTACGTGTGGCCGGCCAACAGCCTGGCAGCGCTTGCATCGGCGAAGGTGAGCGTCACCGAGCCGTCGGCGATGCCAGGCTCGTGCTCCGCCTCGAACAACGCCGGGCCATGGCACCGATCAACGGGGCGCCGTCTCGGCCTCGGTGGACAAGTCCAGCCAACGGTGTTCGACCACCTCGATCTCGGCCCCGACGGTGGCCAGCTCGGCGCCCAGCCGGGCCAGCTCCTGGTGATCGTCGCGAGCCGCCTCGACCTGTTCGGTGAGCCGGTCCCGCCGGCGCTCCAGGCTGGCCAGGTCCTTCTCGGTCTGGCGGATGGCCTGGCGCAGCGTGCTCACCGTGCGCCGCGGTGCGTCGGAGGCCGTGGTGGCGGTCGATCTGGGCGCGGGCTTCGATCGAGTTGATGTGCCCGACCGGGACCGCTTGACCCGACGCTGCGCCTCCCAGGCCGCGTAGCCGCCGGGCCTTCTCCCCACCGTGCCCGACCCGTCCAGCACCACCACGTCGGCCACGGTGCGCTCCAGGAAGGCCCGATCGTGGCTGACCACCACCAGCGCACCGGGCCAGTCCTCCAGGAACTCCTCCAGCACGCGGAGGGTGTCCACGTCCAGATCGTTGGTTGGCTCGTCGAGCAGCAACACGTTGGGTCGGGCGGCCAGGGTCAACAGCAGCTGCAACCGGCGGCGCTCGCCGCCCGAGAGCAGGCCGATGGGGGCGAACTGGGTGTCGGCGCTGAACCAGAACTGCTCGAGCAGAGCGGCGTCGCGCCAGTCCGGTACCCGGGCTCCACCCGTGACTGCGTCGCGCACCCGCTGGACCGGGTCCAGGGTCATGCCCAGCTGGTCGTAGTAGCCGAGGGCGACGGTGGGGCCGACCTCGATGCGTCCCTGGGTGGGCTGGCGGCGACCGGCCATCAGATCGAGCAGCGTCGACTTGCCCATCCCGTTGGCCCCCACGACGCCCAGCCGCTCGCGGTTGTCCAGGTTCAGCTCGACGCCGGTCAGCAGCCGCGGCCCGGTCGCGTCGAAGGCGAAGCCGACGTCGTGCAGCTCGATGACCTTGTCCCCCAGGCGGGGGGTGCCCAGGTGCAGATCCGGGATGCCCACCCGGGCGGGGGCCTCGCGCCGGCCCTCCACCACCGCGGTGGCCGCCTCGATGCGGGCCCTGGGCTTGCGGCTGCGTGCCGGCGCGCCCCGCCGCAGCCACGCCAGCTCCTTGCGGGCCAGGTTGCGGCGGGTGGACTCCGCCGCGTCGGCCTGTGCCTCGCGGTTGGACTTGGCATCGAGAAAGGAGGCGTAGCCGCCGTCGTGGACGTACCCCCGACCGCGGTCCAACTCCAGGATCCGAGTGGTGACCCGATCCAGCAGATGGCGATCGTGGGTGACCAGGACCAGGCCGCCCCGGTGGGCGGCCAGACGGTCTTCCAGCCAGTCGATGCCGTCGATGTCGAGGTGGTTGGTGGGCTCGTCCAGCACCAGCAGATCGCTCGGCGCCACCAGGGCCCGGGCCAGAGCCACCCGCTTGGCCTGCCCGCCCGACAGGTTGGCCACCTCCGCGTCGAGCTGGGCCCCCAGGCCGATGCGGTCGAGCACGGCATCGACCTCCCACGGGTCGACATCGATCCGGCCGGATCCGACCTCCCCGGCGCCGGGACCACCCACGGCCTGGCCGTCCACGGCGCGAACCACCACGTCGCGGACCCGGCCGGCCCCCAACTCGGGACGCTGATCGAGCCAGGACACCCGAACCCCCCGACCTCGCCGCACCACGCCTGATTCGGGCACGGCCTGACCGGTGATCACCTGCAGCAGAGTGGACTTGCCGGCGCCGTTCTGCCCCACCACGCCCAACCGATCACCGGTGGACAGGGTGAGCGACAGGGCCTCGAACAGTGGGCGCCCGGGCCGGCTGGCCCTCACGGCGTCGAGGTCCACGAGGATCATGGCGCCACCGTACGCAACCCTGGCCGATTCCAGAACCGGGACCCGGCGCCGGTAGATTCAGCAGCTGTGGACGTCGACACCGTCGCTACCGAGCGCGCCCTCAAGGACCTGCGCAGGGCTCGCCGGCGCAACCGCATCAAGGACATCCACTGGATCGACGCGCTCTACAACGTCTACCTGACCGCCGGAGCCGGCATCATCTTGGTGCTGTTGGCCGCCGGCCGCCTCGACCAGGTGAAGCTGACCGGCCCACACCTGCTGCGCCTGGCCGACGACGGCCCGGCCATCCTCGGGCTGCTCATCGCCCTGGCCGTGGCCTTCGGGCTGCGTTCGGGGGGCCGGGGCGGACCGTTGACGCTCGAGGCCGCCGTGGTCCAGCACGAGCTCATGGCGCCCATACCCCACGAATCGGTGGTCCGGGGCCCCGCGGTCAAGCAGCTGCGCTTCCTGTCCTTCGCCGGGCTGGTGGTGGGCGCCATCGTGGGGGTGCTGGCCAGCCGCGAGTTGCACGGCAACCCCGTCCTACCCGTGATCTTCTGCGCGGCCACGTTCTCGCTGGCCGCGGCGCTGGCCATCGGCGCAGCCATGGTCACCTCCGGCCGCCGGCTCGGCTGGTGGACGGCCAACGGCATCGCCGCGCTGATCGTGGCCTGGTCGGTTGCCGACATCGTCTTGAAGCTGCGGACCTCGCCGCTGACCTGGCTGGCCAGCCTGGCCTTCTGGAGCATCCGGTTCACGCCCATCGCCCTGGTCTCGGTGGCGCTGGTGGGCGTGGTGGCCCTGCTGGGCGTGCTGAGCGTGGGAAACCTGTCCATCGAGGCGGCCCGCCGCCGAGCCGGCCTGGTCTCCCAGTTGCGCTTCGCCGTGACCCTCCAGGACCTGCGCACGGTGGTGCTGCTGCGCCGCCAGCTCTCCCAGGAGAAGCCCCGAAACCGTCCGTGGATCCGTCTCGGCCGTGCCCGGCACATGCCCGCGGGCTGGCACCGCGACTGGCAGGGCATATTCCGGTTCCCGCTGTCACGGATAGTGCGTCTGGCCCTGCTGGGCGCGACGGCCGGTCTGTCGCTGGGCCTGATGTGGCGGGGGGCCACGCCCATGGTGGTGGTGGCCGGGCTCGTCCTCTACCTGGCCGCCTACGACGCGGTCGAGCCCGTCGCCCAGGAGATCGACCATCCCACCCGGTGGGAGAGCTTCCCCGAGGACAGCGGGCGCGTGCTGTTGGCCCACATGCCGGCCGCCGCCATCGTGATGCTGTTCGTCACCCTGGTGGCCGGCGGTGTGGCCCTGTTCCTGGTGCCGGCCAAGGTGGTGTTCACCCTGGCCCCGTTCATGGTGGTGGTGGCCGCCTGCGGCGCCGTGGCCGGGGCCGCGGTGAGCACCACGCTGGGCATGCCCAACCCCTCCAGCCTGCTGGGGCTGGGTCCCGATCTGATGGGCGTCGTGCTGGCCGCCCGGCTGGTCATCCCTCCGGCCATCGCCGTGGCCGCGCTGCTCCCCCTGCTGGCCGCCGGGCACAACCCTGACCTGGTCCAGACGGCCAAGGTCAACAACGTCGGGGTGTACCCGGTGTTCGCCATCTTCGGAGCCGGCATGTGGCTCCGCTACCGGAAGCCGAGTCACCTTTGAGCCGCCGCAAGCGTTCCACCCCTCCGCCCCCGTCGAGCGCCCACGACGAGGTGGCAACCGAACTCGCCGCCGAGGTCGAGGACCCCGAGGGAAGGGGCGACGAGCCCGAGGTGACCGACGACGACGTCGTGCAGGAGGAAGCCGTCGTCGAGGCACCCAAGCCGATCGCCAAGGCCGACATCCCCAAAGGCGCGGTCCTGGTCGCGTCCAAGGTCGGCAAGGACTACGGCGACGGCATGGGACTGGTGGCGCTCGACCTGGAGCTGCACCCCGGCGAGCTGGTGATGCTGGTGGGTCCCAACGGGGCCGGCAAGTCGACCTTCCTGGGTCTGGCCGCCGGGCTCATCGAGCCCAGCAACGGCGAGGCCTGGGTGCAGGGCGCGGCGCTGGGCACCCTCACCGCCCGGGCGGCCACGTCCTACCTGCCCGACAACCCCGTGCTCTACGACGACCTCAGCCTCAACGAGCACATCGAGTACATCGCCCGCATGCACAACACCCAGGACTGGGAGTCCTACGCCGACGACCTGCTCGACATCTTCAACCTGACCGAGCGGGCCGATGATCTGCCGGCTCGCTTCAGCCGGGGACTGAAGCAGAAGACGGCGCTGATCCTCGGCCTGATCCGCCCGTTCAGCCTGCTGCTCATCGACGAGCCGTTCGTGGGCCTGGACACCCCGGGCCAGGAAGCGCTGGTCGACATCCTGGGCGACGTGGCCGCCCAGGGTGCCGCGGTGCTCTGCTCCACCCACCAGATGGACCTCACCCCCAAGGCCACCCGTTGCGTCGGCCTGCGCGACGGCGAGCTGGCCTATGACGGCAAGGTCAGCGCCGAGAAGATCCGGTCCCTGGTGGGCGGTTGAGCCGTCGCTAACATCGGGCGCCCATGACCGGCGAGCCTCCCGGCGCCTTCTTCGACAAGGGCATCCTGAGCGGTCCCATCGACCTCGACGGCGGTCGACCGCGCCCGGCCCACCCGTCGGTGGAAGCGATGATCGGTCTGGAGGTCACCCAGCGGGGCACCGGCCTGCGCGGCGTGATCGTGGCCACCTCGAGCGCGCTCATCACCGTGCGCGACCGCAACGGCCGCGACCGTCAGCTCCGGCTCCGCCCCGGCGGGTTCGAGGTCGACCGGCGCCAGGTCACCCTCGTGCCCCCGACCCGCTCGACCGCCACCAGCGGGACGGGCGACTCGTCACCTCGCACGGCGTCGGGCTCGGTGGCGGTGCCCAAGGCGCCCGCTCGCGTGGCCCGGGCCAGCCGCATCCTGGTGGAGGGTCGCCACGACGCCGAGCTGGTGGAGAAGGTGTGGGGTGACGACCTGCGCCTGGAGGGCGTGGTGGTCGAGCTGCTGCGACGGGGCCGACCACCTCCGCGAGGTGGTGCGGGGCTTCGGCCCGCGGCCCGGACGGCGGCTGGGCGTCCTGCTCGACCATCTGGTGGACGGCTCGAAGGAGGCTCGGTTGGCCGCCGGGGTCGACCACCCCGACGTGCTGGTGTGCGGTCATCCGTTCGTGGACGTGTGGGCGGCCGTCAAGCCCTCGGTGGCAGGCCTGCGGGCCTGGCCCGAGGTCCCCCGCGACGAGGAGTGGAAGGCGGGCGTGTGCCGCCGCATCGGCGTGGACGATCCCCGGGCGTTCTGGCCCCGGCTGCTCGGCGCGGTGTCGAGCTACGCCGATCTGGACCCGGCCCTGGTGGGCGCGGTCGAACGCCTCATCGACTTCGTCACCGAACCGTCCTGATCGTCGGAGGCCGCGATGTGCGACTCGCTGTGCTCGCTGCAACCGGATCGCACCCTGTTCGCCAAGAACTCCGATCGGTCACCGGGCGAGGCCCAGGTGGTCGAGCACCATCCCTCCCGCCCAGGGGGCGGCACCGTGGCCACCACCTACCTCCAGCTGCCCGATCCCGGGGCGGCGGCCGTGTTCGGCTCCCGGCCCACCTGGCAGTGGGGCCTCGAGCACGGCGTCAACGAGCACGGCGTGGCCATCGGCAACCAGCAGGTGTGGACGGTGGACGACCCAGGCGCCGCCCCCGCGGCGCTGACCGGTCTGGACCTGGTGCGGCTGGGGCTCGAGCGTGGCCCCACCGCGACGCGGGCCCTCGAGGCCATGACCGACCTGATCGCCCGCTACGGCCAGGGTGGGATCGCGGATCAGCAGGCGGGCAAGGCCTACTTCTCGTCGTTCCTGATCGCCGACCGGGCCGGTGCCTGGATCCTCGAAACCAGCGGGTCGTCATGGGCAGCTCGTCCGGTGCGGCCCGACGAGGGTGGTGCGGCCCTGTCCAACCGGATCAGCCTGACCACCGATTGGACCCGGGCCTCGGCCGACGTGGCGCCCGGGGTGGACTTCGACCGGTGGCGCCGGGCGTCGAGTCCGACGAGCCACGCCGACCGGCGCCTGGCCGTCACCCGGGCCGCGGTCGCCGTCGGGCCACCGTCGTGGCGGCGACGACGGCCGACCGAACGCGATCTGGCCCGGGTGCTGCGCGACCACGGCCACGACCCGGCCGGGGCCGTCGACCGATCCCCGGACCCGGCGCCGGTCGATCCCCTGCCACCGGCGGTGATCGACCGGGTCGGCACCGGGGTCTCGGTGTGCATGCACCTGACCGGAGTGCAGGCCACCACCGCCTCGATGATCGTGTCGTCGCCGCGGTCGGCGACCGAGGGTCGCCCCATCCGGGCCTGGGTGGCGCTCGGCTCGCCGTGCGTCAGCGTGTTCGTCCCCGTCTTCCCGTTCGATCCCCGCCCGACTGACGGCCCTGGTTCCTCGGGGTGGCACGACCCCGCCACCTGGGCGCGCTTCGCCGCCCTGCGCCAGCGGTTGGAGTCGGCCCGGGCCACCGACCCGGCATCCGCAGTCGGCCTGCTGGCCGGGATGGCCGCTCGCTGGGCCGCCCTCGAAGACGAGCTGTGGGCCGAGGCCGAGGCGCTGGCCGCAGCCGAACCGCAGCTGCGCCAGCGGTGGGCCGCCCAGGTGTGGCCGCGGGTGGACCAGGTGCTGGACCGCCTCGTCGATCCGAGGGTCGGGAGATCGAGCCGGGCCTGATCGCGGGCAGGCGGGCACCGACCCGACCCGTCATACCCCGTGCGTACGATGCCGCCGTGACCCTGTCGATGGAGGTGGTCCGCTACGGACCTGCGGCAATCGAGGCGTTGGGGGTCCAGATCGCGGCCGCCCAGGCCGACGACCCGTTGGCCCCGGTCCTGGTGGTGGTCACCCGCCCAAGCGTCGGGCTGGGCCTGCGGCGCGGCCTGGCCGCCACCCCGCCCGGCGTGGTGAACGTGAGCTTCGTGACCCTGGGCCAGCTGGCCGACCAGATCGGCGGGTCCGCGCTGGCGGCAGCCGGGCGGCAGCCGGCGGCTCCCGCAGTGATCCATGCGGCCGTGCGCGCCGCGCTGGTCCGGGCCACAGGTCCGCTGCGCCCGGCGCGCCTGCACCCGGCGACCGAGCGGTCGGTGGCCGCCGCGGTCCGAGACCTCGAGGGCTGCGGGCCAGACGTGCTGCGCCGGCTCCGGGGCCTGGGCCCCCGCCCGGCGGCGGTCGCCGAACTGGTGGTGGAGGTACGTCGACGCCTGGCCGACTGGTACGACCCGGCCGAGGCGGCCCAGGCGGCCATCGAAGCCCTGGCGAGACCCGGGGCCGCGAACCTGGCCGCCCGGGTGGTGGTCCACCTGCCGGCCACCGTCGCTGCGGCCCATCAGCGCCTCGTGCGGGCCCTGGCCCAGGTCGTGCCTGTCGTGGTCCTGGTGGGCGCGACCGGCGACCCCGTCGCCGATCGTCCCACCTCGTCGCTGGCCCATCGGCTGGCCCCGGGGTGGCCCGACCCGGTCCTGCCCGAGGGCGGCGTGGTGACAGCCACCCGCGTGCGGTCAGCGCGCCCAGTGCCGACAGCGAGGTGCTGCTGGCCGTGCGCGGGATCATGGATCAACAGCGGGCCGGCATCCCGCTGGAGCGGATGGCGGTGGTGCACAGCGGCCTCGACCCCTACCCCCGCATCCTGCACGAGTCGTTCGCCCAGGCCGGGATACCGACCAACGGTCCTGGCGTGCGACCGCTGAGCGCCACGGTGGCCGGACGCACCCTGCTGGGCGCGCTGGCCCTGCCCGACCACGACTGGCGCCGCGACCAGGTCGTGGCCTGGCTGGCCGGGGCCCCCATCCGTCTGGCGGCGGGCGCCGTCACCACGGTCGAGCGCGACGCGGTGGGACGAGCTGTCGCGCCGGGCCGGCGTGACAGCCGGGTCCGCGGCGTGGCTCGACCACCTCGACCGGCGGTCGGTGGAGCTCGCGGCCCGGGTCGACCAGCTCGGCCGCAACCCGGGCGAGGCCGACGATCCCCACGACGACGCCGACCGCCGCCGCGACCGCTACCAGCGCGAGCTCGACCAGATCGGTGACCTCCGAGGGTTCCTGGTCGAGCTGACCGACTGGCTGGTGCCGCCCGAGGCGCCCACCAGCTGGGCGGGATGGTCACGTTGGGCCGACCGCTTCCTGCGGCGCTACCTCCGGCCCGCCGACTGGTGGCCCGACGAGGAGACCCAGGCCCTGACCGAGGTGGTGGACCTGCTGGCGCGGCTCGCCATCCTCGACCGGGTCGATCCTCGTCCCGAGCTCGCCACCTTCCGCCGGGCCCTGGAGTCGGACCTCTCGGGACCTGCCCCCCGCACCACTCGGTTCGGCCACGGCGTGCTGGTCGGCCCGGTCGAGTCGGCCGTGGGCGTCGACCTCGACGCCATCTTCGTGGTGGGCATGATCGAGGGCGCCTTCCCGACACGCGTTCGCGACGACGCCCTGCTCCCCGACGAGGAGCGCGCCGCGGCCGGCGACGACGTGCCCCGTCGGGCCGACGCCGGCCTGCTGGCGCGCCGCACCTACCTGGCGGCGCTGGCCGCGGCCCCCGTTCGGGTGCTGTCGTGGGCCCGCGGCGACCAGCGCCGTGGACGTGAGCAGCGACCGTCGCCTTGGCTGCTCGAGTCGCTGAGCCAGCTGGTCGGGCGTCGGGTGTTCAGCCGCGATGTCGACCAGCTGGGGTCCCAGACGGGCTTCGACTGGGTGCCGTCGCTGACCGCGGCGGTGCGCTCGCCCCTCGAGCCTGCGTCGGTGGCCGACCGCGATCTGCGCAGCCTGCTGAGGTGGTTCGACCGTCACGGCACCCTCGACGACCACCCGCTCGTCGGCGCCGACCCCGTGCTCCGGCTGGGGATGCTGGCCCGCCACCAGCGGCGGGCCCGGGGATTCACCCGATTCGACGGGCTGGTCGAGCGGGTGGCGGCACCGTCGCCGATCGCAGGTCGGGCGTTGTCGCCCACCAGCCTCGAGCACTACGCCGCCTGCCCCCGCCGCTACTTCTTCGACAACGTCTTGTGGATCCACGTCCCCCAGCGCCCGGAGGACGTTCAACGCATCAGCCCCACGGACCGGGGCAACGTGATCCACGCCGTGTTGGAGCGGTTCGTCGACGAGCAGGTGCGCCGCCCCGCGACCAGCGCATCGGGCCGGGTGAGGTCTGGTCGGTGGCCGATCGACACCGTCTCGACGAGATCGCCGAGACGGTGTTCGACGAGTTCGAGCAACGGGGTCTCACCGGGCGTGACCTGCTGTGGGAGCTCGACCGGGTGTCGATCCGGCGAGACCTGCACGCCTTCCTCGACGCGGATGATCGGTACCGGGCCGAGACGGCCATGGTCCCCGAGCGGACCGAACTGCGATTCGGAGCCGACGACGGGACCCCCGTGGAGGTGAGCCTGCCCGGCGGGCGCAGGCTGCAGTTCAAGGGCAGCGCCGATCGGGTCGACCGCGCTGATGACGGGTCCCTGCTGGTGCTCGACTACAAGACCGGCAACAAGGAGGCCTTCCGCGACATCGAACGCGGCGACGATCCCACCGTGGGTGGTACCAAGCTGCAGCTGCCCATCTACGGTCTGGCCGCCCGCAACCGGGTCGGCGGCAGGCCCGGTCGAGGCGGCGTACTGGTTCGTGTCCCAACGCGGGAACTACGAACGGATCTCCTATCCGCTCGACGCCGGTGGCCTCGAGCGGTTCGAGCACGTGGTGGAGGTCATCACCGACGGCATCGAGTCGGGTGCCTTCCCGGGGCGACCGGGCGAGGAGACGACCCGCTTCGGCCGCTCGTTCGACAACTGCAAGTACTGCGACTTCGACGCCATCTGCCCCACCGACCGCGATCGGGGCTGGAGCCCGGGTGCGTGACGCCCCCCAGCTGCGCGCGTATGTGGCCCTGGCCGAGGGCGACGACCGGTGATCCCCGCCCCGACGCCACCCCCCGTGGCGGGCGGCCCGGCTGACGCAGGTGACCCCGACGACGATGCCCGGGCCCGCCACCGGATCCGCTACCAGCTCGACCGCGACCCTGTTCGTCGAGGCCGGGGCGGGGACGGGCAAGACCAGTGCACTCGTCGGGCGCATCGTCGAGCTCATCGCCACGGGCATGCACCGATGCGCGCCATCGCCGCCATCACCTTCACCGAGGCCGCCGCCGGCGAGCTGCGCGACCGCATCCGCCAGTCGCTCGAGCAGCTCGCGTAGGCCGATCCCGACGGGAGCGACGCCCAGCGCCGCGCCCGCGTCGAGTTGGCGCAGGAGGCGCTCGGGGAGCTGGACGCAGCCGCCATCAGCACCCTGCACGGATTCGCCCAGCGCATCCTGAGCGAACACCCCTTCGAAGCCGGGCTCCCGCCCACCTTCGAGGTCTACGACGAGATCCGCTCTCGGGTGGCCTTCGACGACCGGTGGGGTGCGTTCCTCGACCAGCTGCTCGACGATGCCGAAGCCCGACCATCGCTGCAGCGGGCCCTGGTCAGCGGGGTCACGCTGGCCCAGCTCCGCGAGGTCGCGCTGGAGTTCAACCGCAACTGGGACCTGGTGGCTGACCACCCGCTGCCGCCGCGAGCCGGTGGCGCCGGTCGAGGTCGGGCCGGTGGTCGAGGCCCTGGGCCGGGCGTCGCGCCTGGCCCCGCGCTGCACCGACCCCGACGACCGCCTGGCGTGCCACGTGCAGGCACTGGCCGGTTGGGCCGACCGGCTCGACCAGGCCGAGTCCGACCTCGGCCGGCTCCAGCTGCTGGCACAGGCGCCGGCTCTGGCCAAGCGGTCCGGGGGCCGCAAGGACAACTGGGACGGGTGCATCGACGAGGTCCGACGATCAGCTGGCCCAGGCCCAGGCCGGCCGCGACCAGGCCCTGCAGCGGGCGTCGCGCCAGGCCCTCGGTGAGTTGCTGGCGGCCATCCGCCGGCTGACCCTGGACGGCGGCCACCCAGCGCCGGGCGACGGCACCCTCGAGTTCCACGACCTGCTCGTGCAGGCCCGCCATCTGGTGCGCAGCGCAGCCCGAGGTCACCGCCCAGCTCCACGCCACCTACACCCACCTGCTCATCGACGAGTTCCAGGACACCGATCCCATCCAGATCGAGCTGGCCGTGCGCATCGCCACCGACGGCCCCGATCCCGATCGCAGACTGGACGGAGCTGGTCGTACCCGACGGTCGTCTCTTCTTCGTGGGCGACCCCAAGCAGGCCATCTATCGGTTCCGCCGAGCCGACATCGGCCTGTTCCTGGCCGTCGCGCGACCGCCAGACCGAGGCCCCGCTCAGCCTGACCCGGAACCACCGGTCCGTGCCCGGCGTGCTCGAATGGGTCAACGCCACCTTCGCCGCGCTCATGGCCGACGGCGAACCGGGAATCCAGCCCGCCTACGAAGCCCTGGTTCCCCACCGGCCGGCCCACGAGGCACCCGACGGGTCCGCACCAGCTCCCGTGGTCGTGCTTGGGCGGTCCGGTGGCCGACGCCGACTATCAGCCAGGTCCGCGCCGGCGAAGCCGAGGAGATCGCCGCCACCATCGTCCGCGGTTCGCGACGAGCGATGGCCCGTCGGGCGCCGACCAGGCCGCGGCCAGGCTCGGTCGACGTGTGCGTCCTCATCCCCACCCGCACGTCGCTGCCGGCCATCGAGCGGGCCCTCGACGATCACGGCGTGCCCTACCGGGTCGAGTCGAGCTCGTTGGTGTACGCCTCGGCCGAGGTGCGCGACCTGCTCAACGTGCTGCGCGCCGTGGAGGACCCCACCGACGAGGTTGCTGTGGTGGCCGCCCTGCGTTCGGCCTGGTTCGGCTGCGGCGACGACGACCTCTACGAGTTCCACACTGCCGGAGGCCGTTGGGACCACCGCCTGGCCCTCCCCGACTCCCTCGCCCCGGATCACCCGGTGGTGGCCGGGCTGGCCGCCCTGCGCGACCTGCACCGCGACCGCTGGTGGCGCGACGCCAGCGGGCTGATCGAGCAGGTGCTGGTCCAGCGGCGGGCCTTCGAGCTGGGCCTGGACGAACGGCGGCCCCGCGACGTGTGGCGCCGACTCCGCTTCGTGCTCGACCAGGCCCGCCAGTTCACCGACGCGTACGGCGCCGACCTCCGTCGGTATCTGGCCTGGGCCGACCTGCAGAGCGCAGAGGACGCCCGGGTCGTCGAAACCATCCTGCCCGAGACCGACGACGACGCCGTGCGCATCATGACCATCCACGCCTCCAAGGGTCTGGAGTTCCCGGTGGTGGTGCTGGCCGGACTCAACAGCGAGCGACGGGTGCGGGGCGCGGGAGTCGACGTGTTGCTGGGGCGATGCCGGAATGCCGAGGTCAAGCTGGTCAAGGGCCTCGACACCGCCGGATACGACGGCGCTGGCCGAGCGCGAGCAGCGCATCGGCCAGCACGAGCAGCTGCGCCTGCTCTACGTGGCCGCCACCCGGGCCCGTGACCACCTGATCGTCAGCCTCCACCACAAGGCCCAGACCACCATCCGCTGCCAGGCCGCCGAGCTCGATCGCCTGGCCCCGAGCCATCGCCGTGGTGCCGGCGACTCGACCCAGTCGCCGCGACCGTACGCCACCCACACCCCCGTCGACATCCCGGCCCCGCCGGCGAACCCGATCGACCTGACGATCGATCCGCGGCGACGACGGCGGACTCGACGCTCGCCGCCAGTGGATGGCGGAGCGGACCGCGGCCCTCGACCGGGCGGCGCGGCCCGCCACCCTGGCGGCCACGAGCGTGGCCCGCCTCGCTCGTGAGCAGGCAGCCCTCGCGCAAGCCGACCACGAACCCGCCGGGACGGGACCAGACGAGCACGGACCGGACGAGAGGCGTGGCCGAAACCACCCCGTGGCGACGGGGTCGGGCGGGCACGGCCATCGGCCGGGCCGTCCACGGTGTGCTCCAGCGCGTCGATCTGGCCACGGGGGCCGACCTGGCCGCGCTGGCGGCCAGCCAGGCCGTCGGCCGAGGGTGTGGCCGATCGGGCCCGCGAGGTGGAACGGCTGGTCGCGGCCGCGCTGGATTCGCAGATCGTCCGCGCCGCGGTGACAGCCAGCCGATGCTGGCGTGAGGTCTACGTGGGGGCGCCCGTGGCCGGACGGGCCCTCGAGGGCTTCGTCGATCTGCTCATCGAGGGCCCCGACGGCCTCACCGTCGTCGACTACAAGACCGACGCCGTCCACGACGACGACCTCGACGCCATCGGCGACGACACTACCGGCTACAAGGCGCCTCCTATGCCGTCGCCCTGGAGCAGGCTCTGGGCCGGCCCGTGGTGCGCTGCGTGTTCCTGTTCCTGCGGTCCGGCCAGGCCGTGGCCGCGCCAGGTGGACGACCTGGAGCGGGCCAAGGCGCAGGTCCGAGCGGTGCTGAGCCGGATCTGAACGCCGGAGGGGGGTGGCGGGCGCCGCGGACGAGGGCCATTCGGTCCATTCCCCGGCCACAGCCAGCGGCGTAACATTTTCGGTATGCGGCGGATCTCGAACAGCTTCGCCATGCGCGCGGGCGTCATGGCGGATGCTGCGTGTCGGACAAGCAGCTCATGGTCATCCCCGTCCTGAGCTTCCTGTGCACCATGGCTGTGGCGCTGCTCAGCGGGGGCGCGATCTACGTGTCGCTGAACCAGGTGGTCGGCGCCGACGGCAACACCTCGCTGGGTCCGACTCCGCTGACCTGGGTGGTCGGCGCGGTCGCCTACCTGCTCATCACCTTCGTCGTGACCTTCTTCGCCGCCGCGCTGGTGGCCGGCGCTCGCGAGCGGCTCACCGGGGGGACGGCCAGTCTGGGCGACGCCTTCTCCGCCGCCTCGCGGCGACTGCCCGAGATCTTCCTGTGGTCGTTGCTCACCGGCACCGTGGGCCTGATCCTCAACGCCGTCGAGAACCGCGGTGGCCTCCTGGTCCGCCTGGTGGTACGGGCCATCGGCATGTCGTGGCGCATCGTGACCTGGCTGACGGTGCCCGTCATCGTCGGCCGAGGGAACCGGGCCCCTCACCTCGCTCAAGCGCTCGGCCGGCCTGTTCCGCCAGACCTGGGGCGAGAACCTGGTGGGCCAGATCGGCTTCGGCCTGATCGGCCTGCTGGCCATGGCGCCCGGCCTGCTGATCGCCCTGCTGGTCATGGTCGTCATCCCGGCGGCCGGCATCGTGGTCGGGCTCCTGTGGCTGGCGGCGGTGTCGGTCGTCATCTCGACCATGTCCGGCATCTTCCGCACGGTGCTGTACCAGTTCGCGTCCGGTGGTGACCTGCCCGCCGAGTTCGACGCGTCCACGCTGGGCTCGGTCTTCCGGGACCGCAAGGCGCGACCCGGTCTCTCCCTCTGAGCCCGGTCCCGACCCCGGCACAGGGGCCGGCGATCGACGCTGGCTAGGGTTCGTCCATGACCGACGCACCCGATCCGCTGTCCGCCCTGACCTATGACCTCGACGCCAATGTGGCGGTCATCCGCTTCGACGACGGCAAGGCCAACGTCCTGGGCCACGCCGCCATCGAGGGACTGCACCTGCTGCTGACCCGCGCCGAGGACGACGAGGCGGCGGCAGTGGCCGTCATCGGCCGTCCGGGCAAGTTCTCGGCCGGGTTCGACCTCTCCGTCATGACCGCGGGACCCGACCAGGCCCGCGATCTGCTGCGGGCGGGCGCGGACCTGGCCCTGCGCATCTACACCTTCCCGATCCCGGTCGTGCTCGGCGCCACCGGCCACGCCCTGGCCATGGGCGCCATCCTGTTGATGGCCGCCGACGTGCGCATCGGCGCCGACGGGCCGTTCAAGGTGGGGCTCCCCGAAGTGGAGATCGGCATGCCGGTGCCCGAGTTCGCGGTGGAGCTGGCCCGCGACCGGTTGTCCAAGCGCCACTTCGTGTCGGCCGTGCAGCACACGGTGGTCACCGATCCCGCCGGCGCGGTGGAGGTCGACTTCCTCGATCGAGTGGTGGCCCCCGACGAGGTCGAGCCGGCCACCCTGGCCGCGGCCCACGACCTGGCCGACCGCCTCAAGCCCCGACCCTTCCGCATGACCCGCATCAACGCCCGCGTGCCCACGGCCCGCATCATCCAGGCCGGCCTCGACGCCGACATCGCCAACTTCGAGGTGCAGACATGACGCGGGGCCGTGAAGGTGAATGCCGCCAGGCCGGAGCCGCCGGACCGATGACACCCGGATGCCGACGGCGTCCGACGGGAGGGCCGGGAGATCAGCGAGCCTGGTTCGAGATGGTGGTCCAGTCGCGGGCGTTCAGGTAGGGCCGGAAGACGCCACCGATGTGGCGCACATCCTCATTCGTCTTGGGTCGCTGCATCTCGTAGAGGTGCGGGAACTCCAGCCAGCCCACGGTCAGGTCCCACAGACGCTCGGCCTGGGCTCCGGAGACCGACGGTGCCACCACCGGGCCGAACAGCGCCTGGCCGTCGCCGAACACCAGCGTGGGCACCCCGAAGCCACCCTTGGCCGCCACGACCTCGTGGTCGGTGCGCACCTCCTCGGCCGTGGTCGGATCCTCGAGCGCCCGATCGAGCACCTCGCCGCCGAACCCGATCTCCTCCAGCAGTCGTCGGTGCACGTCGGGCTCGTGGGTCTTGCGTCCCTCGACGTGGAAGGCCTGTCCCACCGCCGCGTACCACTGGTCCAGTTCGTCCTGACCGCGCCGGCGCAGCCAGGCCCCGACGCGCATCTGGCTGAAACCGTAGGCCCAGGTGCGCTCCCACGGATGGGGGCGATCCGCAGGCCGGTTCACCTCCTCGAGCGAGAAGAACCGCCAGGTGATCTCGAGCCCGGTCCGAGCCCGGACCTCGCGGATCCACAACGACGTCTGATACGCCCAGGGGCACATGGGGTCGAAGAAGAAGTCGACGGCCCGAACCGGTTCAGCGCCAGCAGCCATACCGGTAACGTACCCGGGGGCGGGTCGGACCCGCCGCTGAGCAAGCCACAGGTCGAGGGGTGTGGGGGACGCGTGACCGAACCGATGATCGAGCTGCTGACCGTGGTGTGGGATTCGCTGATCGAGTTGGGGGCCGATCTCGATGAGGTCCAGTGGAAGACCCCCAGCGAGCTCCCCGGCTGGACGGTGCAGGACAACCTCAGCCACATCATCGGCACGGAGCGGATGATGCAGGGCGACCCCACACCCGACAACCAGCCGGCCCGGACCGACCACATCGCCAACCCCATCGGCGAGATGAACGAGCACTGGGTCGAGCACTACCGCGACCTGCCGGGCGCCGAGGTGCTCGACATCTTCCGGCAACTGAGTGCCCGACGGCTGACCGAGCTGGCCGCGCTTCCCCCCGCCGCCTTCGACGAGATCGGGCCCACGCCCGTGGGCCAGGCCCCGTTCCGCGTGTTCCTGGCCGTGCGGGTGATGGACTCGTGGATTCACGAGCAGGACATGCGCCGCGCCCTGAACCGCCCCGGTCACCTGCGAGGCCCCGCTGCTGACCACTCAGTGGCCCGGCTGGTCAACGCCATGCCCTTCGTGGTGGGCAAGCAGGTGGGTGCGCCGGACGGCACCTCGGTGGTGCTCGACATCGCCCGACCGGCCAGCCCGGCCGACGGGATCGAGGCCGACTCGCTGATGGTGGCGGTGCTGGTCGACGGGCGGGCCGCCCTGGTCGACGCGGTCCCCAGCGAACCCACCGCCGAGCTGGAGCTGGATCTGGCCACCTTCGTGGCCCTGACCAATGGGCGGTGGGATCCGGCATCGGCCCTCGATGACGGCCGGGTGCGCGTGTCGGGTGATGCCGAGCTGGGCCGCTCGGTGGTCGAGCACCTGTCGTTCATGTCCTGACCCGGACAGCTCGACTCCCGCGCCCTAGGATGGCTTCGGTGTCGACCTCGTCCGAGCCGCGCTACCGCGCCGTGCACGCCTACCTCTCCGACGACGCCCACGCCACCTGGCAGGACGTGTCGACCGACCTGGGGGTGAGCGTCTCGGGCCTGATCGAGGCCATGGGCATCGATCTGACGCGCCCTGCCGACCAGCGCATCCTGACCCCCGACCTCGACCTGCTGGTCCGGCGCGCCCGAAACGTCGACGCCGCCCGCCGACGCCGGACCCGTCGCCCCAAGGCACCCTGATCGAACCGCAGGGGCGACGATCGGGCCGGATCAGCCCGGGCAGACCAGGACGGGGCGGGGCGCGCTCAGCGCCAGCTTGGAGGCGAAGGTGCCGAGGCCGCCGGGCTTGCCGTGGTTGGCCGATATCAATGCCACCGAGCTGTCCCGCTCGTTCAACAGCTCGACCACCGCCTCCGCTTCGGCCTCGGGCGAACCAGGGAGCAGCTCGGTCGACACCCCGCCGGGAGCCGTGATCGCTTCCACCCGCTGGTCGAGGTAGTGCTGGAGGTCCGGCGGGGCGAAGTTGGTGCCCGGCGCCGGCGAGGCAGTGACGATCATGCGCAGCTTGAGGGCCTTGCACCACTGGACCGCGAAGGCCAGCAGGGCGTCCGCGCTGGGCGTGCAGTCCAGCACCACCACCAGCTCGGTCATGGCCAGTCCCCGTCCGATGTCGGCCTGGGGCCCGATGACCATGACGGGCACGCTGGCCCGGGCCACCACATCGCCGACGAGGTGGCCGATGGAGCGCCGCCGTCTGCGCAGGGCGCCCGTCGGCCGGGGCGTGGCCACGCACAGCATGGAGTCGGACCGGTAGGCCACCGCCTTGAGCGCCGCCTCGGCCAAGGGGTGCTCGAGGTCGATCCAGAACTCGACGTCGGCCCCGCTCTTGGCGATGGCCTGCAACTTCACCGCGGCCTTCGACGACCGGTCGCCGGCGTCGGTGTTGCTGACCACCACCATCCGGGCGTCGCAACGCCAAGCCAGGTCGTTGGCCGGCGCCAGCACCACCCGGCCGTCGAGCGAACCATCGAACGGGACGATCACGTTCTCGTACACGCCCACATCATGGCCGATGCCAGCACGCTGAGGGGTCGAATCCCCGCGCTGGGTCGTCCGCCCAACGACGATTCCGGGCTGGATCGGTCGGGGCTCCTAGACTGCATGGTCGACCAGAACGATCAGGGGTGCGCAACACGTGATGTTCGTGGTGGTGGGGCTGCTCGCGCTGTCGATCGTGATGATCGCGGTGGCCGCCGCCGCCCAGCGCGCCGCCAGCCGGGCCCACGCCGACCTGCAGCGCACGACCCGCTTCGACCTGCTCACGGGGTTGCCCAACCGGACCCAGCTCACCACCGACCTCGACGCCCGCCTCGGCGGTCCGAGCGGTGGCGACGGCCGCCGTGGCGGCCGCGTTGGGGCGTTGATCCTGGTGGAGTTCCACCGCTACGCAGCCATCAACGACACGTACGGCCGCGAGGTGGGCGACGGGCTGCTGGTCGCCGCGGCCGAGCAGCTGGGCGCCGCGCTGCGGGCGGGCGAACGGCTCTTCCGCCCGGGTGGCCCCCAGTTCGCGGTGATCAGCCCCGACCCGGCCGACACCGCTTCCGCCATTCGACGCGCGGATGAGCTCCAGGCCGCGCTCGGAGTGGCCTTCCGCATCGGCACCGATCACCTGAGGGTGGCCACCAGCTCGGGCATCGCCATGCTCGACGGTCGGGCCACCCAGGCCGAGGAGCTGGTCCGGGACGCCACCGTCGCGCTGCAGCACGCCGACTCCGATGGCCCCGGCGCCTCGGTGGTGTTCGATCTTTCCATGCACGCCACCGTGATGGCCGCGACGGCCGAGCGGCGCCTGCGCGAAGCTCTCGAACGCGACCAGTTCTGGCTGCTCTACCTGCCGGTCGTGGCCCTGGACAACCACGAGCTGGTCGGCGTGGAGGCTCTGCTGCGGTGGGCCGATCCGGAGCGGGGGCTGGTCAGCCCGGCCGAGTTCCTGCCCCTGCTCGACGAGTCCGGCCTGATCATCCCGGTGGGTGACTGGGCGATCGAGGCCGCATGTCGCCAGAGTGTGCTGTGGCAGCAGGCTTTCCCGGCCCGTGAGCTGATCACCACCGTCAACGTGTCACCCCGGCAACTGGCGTCGGCCGACTTCATGGAGCGGGTCCTGCGGACGGTGGAGGAGACCGGCATGGATCCCGGGCGGCTCTGCCTGGAGATCACCGAAGGCGTGGTCATGCACGACATCGAGTCGTCGTGGACCATGCTGCGGACCGCCAAGGACGCCGGGATCAAGCTGGCCCTCGATGACTTCGGCACCGGGTTCTCGTCGTTGGGCTACCTGCGCCGGTTCGATCTCGACGTGCTGAAGATCGACCGGGCCTTCGTGGCCGAGGTGGCCACCAGCCGTGAGGACGCGGCCATCGTCCAACAGCTCGTCGCCCTGGCCCACGCCCTCGGGCTGGCCCCGGTGGCCGAGGGAGTGGATTCGGCCGAACAGGCCCAGACCCTGCACGGGATGGGCTGCGACTTCGCCCAAGGCTTCTACTTCAGCGCACCCCAGCCGGTGACCGCCATCGACCACATGCTCAGCACGGGCACGGTCGTGCCCGACGACGGCACCCCGGCCATCGACTGGACGGCGGCGTCGGACTGACCGCAGCCCCGGGGGTCAACCTCCGGACATCACCGCCCCCAGCTGGTCGGCGGGCACGGCCGGGGCGAACAGGTATCCCTGTGCCCGGTCGCAGCCCAGGATGCCGAGGGCCTCGAGCTGCTCCTCGTTCTCGACCCCCACGGCGGTGACCACCAGGCCCAGGTTGTGGGCCAGCTCGATGGTGGCCCGCACGATGGCCGTGTCCTGGTCGTCGATGCCCAATCCGGCCACCAGCGACCGGTCGATCTTCACGAAGTCGAGCGGGAAGCGCTTGAGGTAGCCCAGCGAAGACTGCCCGGTCCCGAAGTCGTCGAGCCCGATGCGCACCCCCAGGGACCGCAGGTAGGAGATCCCGGCGTCCACGGTGGGTTCGGCGCCGATCAGGATGCTCTCGGTGATCTCCAGGCTCAGCTGCGACGGGTCCACGCCGGTGGCGGCCAGCACCTGCTGCACCTGGGCGGGCAGGTCGGCGTCGGCCAGCTGGCGCGGCGACACGTTGACCGACACCTCCCGGGGCACCAGGCCCTCGCCCCGGCTCGTCCACACGGCCAGTTGCTCGCAGGTGGCCTGGAGCACCTGGAGTCCGAGCTGGGAGATCAGGCCTCCGGACTCCGCGGCCTCCACGAACTCGGCTGGTGACAACACGGTCCCATCGCTGTCGTGCACCCGCAGCAGCGCTTCGGCCGCCACCACCTGGTCCGACTCGATGTCGATGATGGGCTGGAAGTGCACCCGCAGCCCATCGTGGTCCAGGGCGTTGCGCAACTGCTGGTCGATGGTGTGGCGCCGCGTGCTCTCCTCGGCCAGCGCCCCGTCGAACAGCTCGGTGCGGTCCCCGCCCTCGTGGCGGGCACGAGCCATGGCCTGCTCCGCTCGGCGGATGAGACGCTCGGGATCATCACCCACCACTCCCTCGGCGATGCCGACGCTCAGGCTCAGCTCGACCTGGCGACCGTCCAGGGAGATGGGCGCGCCCACCGTCGCCCGGATCCGGTTGGCCAACCGCATGGCCTCCGTCACCTCGGGCGGACCGGCGATGACCACCACGAAGCTGGCCCCGCCCAACCGAGCCAGGGTGATCGGGGGCTCGACCAGGGACGCCAGTCGATCGGCCACCTCACACAGCACGGTGTCGCCCCCGGTTGGACCCACCACCGTGTTGAGCGGCTTGAACTCGTCGATGTCGCAGACCATGGCGATCACCGGCGAAGGGACACCGTCAGGCTGGTCGTCCGAGGGGCCGTCCGGGTCGGGATCGGTCTCCATTAGCGACTCCAGCCGGTCCAACAACCGCACCCGGTTGGGGAGACCGGTCAGGGGGTCGGTGAACGCTCGGTTCGCCAGCTCGCGGGCGGCCATCACCCGATCGGTCACGTCGCGGGCGTTGAGCACCACCCCGCCGATGGCCGGGTTCAGCGTCAGATCGGTGACGATCACCTCGAGGTGGCGCCAGGAACCGTCGGTGGCCGCCATCCGCAGCACGATCGGCGAGCCGATCCCCTGATCGGTCGGCCGGGCCAGCGCGGGCAGGTCGGCGGGACGGTCCTCGGGGTGCACCAGATCCAAGACGTTGGTGCCCTCGAGCCGGCCCTCGTCGTAGCCCAGCGTACGGCTCACCGCCGGGCTGAGATAGTGGATGGTGCCGTCGGGATCCATGACCACGATCAGGTCCGACACCTGCTCGACCAGGGCGGCGAACCGGGTCTCGGTGGCATTGACCCGTTCCTCGGCGGCGCGTAGCTCCGAGAGGTCCCTGGCCACCAGGGCCACCCCGACGATGTCGCCGGACTGGTCGCGATGGGCGACCATCACCGCTGAGACGGGCAGCGGCCCGGCATCGGACACGAAGGTGAGCCGACCCCGCCACCGCCCGAACTTGACCAGGGCGGGTAGCACCTTGACCTCGTAGTGGCCGCGGGACCACTCGTCGAGCAGCTCCACCAGCCAGATCTTGTCGGACTCGCGGATCGGGATGAGGGTGACGAAGGCGTCGTTGGCCCACAGGGCCTCGCGTCCCACCGACGCGAAGACGGCCACCATGTCGGGGGTCTCCACCAACGTGTCGCTGAGGATGGTGCGAACGGCCTCGCCGTCCAACTCCACCTGGCCCTCGGCCAGCGCCTCGAGGTCGTCCGGCTCCCCGCTGCTGCGCTGGGCCACGGACCGTCCGGATGTGAGCAAGGGCCCCTCCAGCAGCCGAACCTCGGCCCCGTTGACGCTGTGGGCCACCTCAAAGGCCAGCTCGGCCACCACGCCTTCGAGCTCGCCGTGGACCACCACGGTGGTGGTCAGACCCGGATGGGCCACTGCCGCGTCCACCAGCGCGGCCAGAGCAGCCAGGTCGGCGTCCACCACGCCGTGGGCCACCGCCTCGGCCAGCAGCGCGTCCCGCTCACCCGAACACGACCGGGCATTGCTCACCGATGGACGGTTTGCGACCGAGACGCGCCGACTCCACGAGGTCACGCCGAGATCTCCTGGCTGTCACATGGCACGGGGAACGCTCCCTGAAGCGACGAACGACCACTCTACACGTTGACCATCTCACTCTTCGATGGCAGGACGGCGACCGCAGGCGTTCCCATCGGCAGCAACCCCGGCGACACCAGTCATCGGGACCAGAAGATGACTGGAATCGGTCATCCTGGTGGGTCCCCAACCACGACGCACCTGGGCCGTTCGGCCCACCCCCCTGGGCCGTTCGGCCCAGGAATGCATCGACGTTTGTGCCCGGTTGCGCCAAACTGGGGCCATGACCGTATCCATCGTGGTGTGCGACGGAGATGAGCTGGCCCGGCGGGCCGTTGGGCAGCTCGTGATCGAGCATGGGTTCGAGGTGGTGGCCGAGGCGACGATGGCCGTGGAGGCGGTGCAGCTCTGCCAGGTCTTCCATGCCGCGGCGGTGCTGCTGGGCAACGAGCTGCAGGGCCTGAGCGGTCTGGAGGTGGTCCCCGAGCTCGAGGAGGGCGGCGTTCGGGTCATCCTGATCTCCAACGACGACGAGGCGCTGGTCCGGGCCCGCGACGCGGGCGCCTTCTTCGCGGTGGCCCGAGGCGACCTCGACATGCTGGACCGGGCGTTGGCCGCCATCGGTGAGGCCGCGTCCGGCGACGACCGGCGCTCAGGCATCGACCGACGGCGCGGCATCGACCGGCGCGTCCAGACCGACTGGACCAAGGTCACCCGCGAGCGCCGCAGCGGGACCGACCGGCGTCGAGCCGAGCGCCGTCAGGGTGCGGCCGCCGACTCGGGCGGCAGCCAGGCCATCAGCGCGTAGGTTCGGCCACCGCCAGCGCCCGGCGCCGCGCCCGACGGCGGCCGCGCAGCACCAGCCACACCATGGCCAGGGCAGCGGTCAGCGAGGCGGAGGTCACCATCCAGAGGGCGGGGCCACGCGAAGTGAAGGAACGAACCACGTCCAGCGCGGTCTCGGGCTCCAGCCGCTCCACCTCGAGGCGCTCGAGATCCAGTCCGACGGGTGGCAACGTCTCCGGGGCCGTTGGCTCCGGTTCCCGCGCCGACGCGGGGGCGCGGCTGCCGGTTGGGGCCCGAGCAGGGCGTCTACGGGAGCCGGCCCCTCGTCGTCAGCCTTCCGGTGACGGGTGCGCGACCGTTGGGGGTCGTACTGCGCCATCAGATGCTCCGTTCACGTGGTCCAGGTCGCCGACCGCCCGCACGGTCGGCTGAGGGGCGGAGTTGCGGGCCGGCGGGGGCGCAGCCGGCGCCTGGTCCGCCTCGGGTCGCAGGTCGACCACAGGCGCGGTGATCGGCGCCGGCGCGGCCTCGGGCCGGACCGATCCGGCCAGGGCCGCCAGCAGTCCGTCGAACTCGACCGCGGCCTCGCGCGCGCGCCGGCGCGCGTCCCCAGCCCGTGGATGGGCAGGGACTGGGCGGCCGACTCCGGGACGGCGGCGCGCTGGTGCACCGGGGGCAAGACCAGCTCGCCGTAGTTCTCGACCAGCTGCTCGTACCAGTACCGGGCGTCGCGCGTGCGGCCCAGCCGGTTGACCACGATGCCGGCCACCGAGAGCCCATCGGCGCGGCGGGATCGGATGCGGTCAACGGTGCGCAGGATCTGGGCCACCCCATCAGAGGCCCAGGCTCCAGGTTCGGTGACCACCAGGGCGCGGTCGGCGGCGAACAACCCGTTCACGGTCAACAGCCCCAGCGACGGCGGGCAGTCGATCAGCACCAGGTCGTAGTCAAGCCCCTCCATGGCCACCGCCAGGCGGTCCTGGGCGCCCACCGGATCGTTGGCCAGCTGCGGCTCGCGCTGAGCCAGCAGCGGGGAGCTGGGGGCGACGTCGGGTAGGGCCCAGCCGGCGTGACCTCCCGGCCGCGGCCACCCGGATTCGGCGATGACCTGAGCCAGCCCGCCAGACCGGTCGACCGCCAGGGCGTCGTCGACCGTACGCTCGGGCTCCCACATCCCCAGGCCGGTGCTGGCGTTGGCCTGGGGATCGAGATCGACCACCAGCACCCGCAGATCGGCGGCGGCCGCGGCCGACGCCAGACCCAACGCGACGGTGGTCTTGCCCACTCCACCCTTCTGGTTCACCACGGCGACGGACACCATGGTGGGCAAACTAGTGCCCTGGCCCATGACCGTGCCCGCTCGCCCCGCGGGGCCGGGAATACCACGGTGTCCGGCGGGCTTGGTACCGGTCATGACCGAAGACGCGCCGAGCGGCCGCGCCCTGCACGAGGGTGACGTGGCCTCCGACTTCGAGCTCCCGTCCCAGGACGGCACCCCGGTGAAGCTGAGCGACTACCGGGGTGGGTGGGTGGTCGTCTACTTCTACCCGGCCGACGACACGCCGGGCTGCACCCGCGAGGCCTGCTCGTTCCGCGACAGCTACGAAGACTTCACCGATGCCGGCGCCGCCGTCCTCGGGATCAGCGGCGACTCGGTCGAATCCCACGTGAAGTTCCGGGAGAAGCACCACCTGCCCTTCACCCTGCTCAGCGATGCGGACGGCCACCTGCGCCAGTCCTGGGGCGTGAGCAAGTCCCTGGGCATGCTGCCCGGGCGCGTCACCTACGTGATCGACCCGAACGGCGTGGTGCGCAAGCGCTTCTCCTCCCAGCTGCGGGCCAAGCAGCACCACACCGAGGCGCTGGCCACCATCCGCGCCGGAGCCTGATCAACCTGGTGGTCTACCCGTCTGCCGACCGGTCTACCCGTCTGCCGACCCCGTGGTCTACCCGTCTGCCGACCCCGTGGTCTACCAACTGGCTGTCCTCGACATGGCCGGCACCACCGTGGTCGATGACGGCCTGGTGGTCTGGGCCTTCGGGCGGGCCCTCGAGTCGGTCGACCTGTCCCCCGAGGGCCCCTCGGCCGACGACCGGACCACTGCCGACCGCCTGGCCCACGTGCAGGCCACCATGGGCGCATCCAAGCTCGAAGTGTTTCGCGACCTGTTGGGCGACGAGGACCGGGCCCAGGCCGCACTGGCCGGGTTCGAGGCGGCCATGGTCGAGGCGGTCGATGCCGGTCGGGTCCGGCCCTTGGCCGGCGCCGAGGCGGCCATGGCCCGGCTGCGGGCGGCCGGAGTGCGGGTGGCGCTCACCACGGGGTTCTCCTCCACCATCCAGGACTTCCTGGTGGACGCGCTGGGCTGGACCGACCAGGTCGATCTCACCCTTTCGCCCCGCGCGGGACTGCGGGGTCGACCCCACCCCGATCTCGTGCTGGCCGCAGTGCTGGCCATGGGCGTGGACGACGTCCGCGCCGTCGCCGTGGTGGGGGACACCGCCAACGACCTGTGGTCGGGATGGCGGGCCGGCGCCGGCATCGTCGCCGGCGTCCTGACCGGCGCGCACCGGCGGACCGAGCTCGAGGCCGCGCCCCACACCCACATCCTCGAGTCGGTCGCCGATCTGCCCGGCGTGCTCGGCCTCGACCTGCCCGCCGACCTCGGCTCGCCGGGCTGAGCGCCTTCGCTCGACAGCACGTGCCCTTCAGCCTCGCCGTCGAGCCGCGAGCACGGCGATCAGCGCCACGGTCAGGCCCGCCACGGTGAGTCCCGCGGCCACCAGGCCGGCCATCATCGGGGCGTCCGGCCGGGTGGCATCATCTGAACAGTGTCTCGCGTGGCCCGATCGGGGGTCAGCGGGCGTGGGTTAGCGTCGGGCGATGAAGGCCGTCCAGACGTTCACCGTCATCTCTGTTCTGCCCGCCTCGCTCGAGCCGCTGCGAGAGGTGGCCATGAATCTGGGGTGGGGGTATGACGAACGGGCCACGGACCTGTTCGGTCGCATGGACCGGTCGGGCCGCGACATCGAGGGTCGCGACCCCGCGCTGATGCTCTCCACCGAGTCCCAGGAACGCCTCGACACCCTGGCCGGTGACTCGGCCTTCACCTCGCTGGCCACGGGCGTGCGCGATCAGCTGCGGGCCACCCTCGACGCACCCCGCTGGTTCCAGACCGACCACCAGGTGGAGTGCGCCGAGCCCGTCCGCTCCATCGGCTACTTCTCCCCGGAGTTCGGCATCGCCGCCGCCCTCCCCCAGTACTCGGGCGGCCTGGGGGTCCTGGCCGGCGACCACCTGAAGGCGGCCAACGATCTCGGGCTACCCCTCACCGGGGTCGGCCTGTTCTACCGCCACGGCTACTTCCGCCAGGAGCTCGATGCCAAGGGCTGGCAGCAGGAGCGCTTCCCCCACCTCGATCCCCGGGCCATGGCCCTGTCGCCCGTCACCGACGTGCTGGTCGGCGTGGAGCTGGCGGGCGAACGGGTCTACGCCCGGGTGTGGGAGGCCAAGGTCGGTCGGATCTCGCTCTACCTGCTCGACACCGACATCGACGACAACGACGAGGAGCATCGTCGGGTGTGCTGACCGCCTCTACGGCGGTGGCCCAGAGGAGCGCATCCGTCAGGAGATCGTGCTGGGCATCGGCGGCTTGCGGGTGCTGCGAGACCTGGGCAAGGTCCCCGAGGTGTTCCACCTCAACGAGGGCCACGCCGGCTTCCTGGCCCTCGAACGCATCCGCCGGGCCATGCTCGACGACGGGCTCAGCTTCGCCGAGGCCCGCACCGCCGTCCGGCCCGGCGCCGTGTTCACCACCCACACCCCGGTCCCGGCCGGCATCGATCGCTTCAGCCGCGAGCTGATGGAGCAGTACTTCGCCAACTGGTGCCGCGATTGCGGGTCTGGGTCTCGATGACCTCATGGCCCTGGGCCACGAGCCCGGCACACCCGAAGGCGAGGTGTTCAACATGGCTACCCTCAGCCTGCGCCTGGCCGGCACCAGCAACGGGGTCTCCGCCCTGCACGGCGACGTGAGCCGCCGCATGTTCGCCGGCATCTGGCCCGACGTTCCCGTGGCCGAGGTGCCGATCTCCTCGGTCACCAACGGGGTCCACGCCCGCACCTGGACCAGCCCGGAGATGAGCGCCCTGTACGAGCGCGTGCTCGGACCGACTGGCCCGAGGCCCCGGCCGAGCAGTGGCGCGAGATCGAGGGACTCGCCGATCGCGAGCTCTGGTCGGCACGGCGGGCCGGGCGCGAGCGTCTGCTGGCCTACGCACGGGCCAGGCTGCACCGAGCCGAGCTGGGGCGGGGCTCGAGCGAGTCCCAGGTGGCGTGGACCGATCAGGTGCTCGACCCCGAGGCCCTCACCATCGGGTTCGCCCGCCGCTTCGCCACCTACAAGCGGGCCACCCTGCTGTTCCGGGACATGGAGCGGCTGCGCGCCCTGTTGCTCGACGGCGAACGCCCGGTGCAGCTCATCTTCGCGGGAAAGGCCCACCCGGCCGACAACCAGGGCAAGGAACTGCTCCAGCAGGTGGCCAAGGTGTCGGCCGACCTCGACCTGCGTGGACGGCTCGTGCTGCTCGAGGACTACGACATCACTGTGGCCCGCATGCTGGTGGCCGGTGTCGACGTCTGGCTCAACACGCCGCTGCGGCCGCTGGAGGCGTGTGGGACCTCGGGCATGAAGGCGGTGTTCAACGGCGTGTTGAACTGCTCGGTGCTCGACGGCTGGTGGGACGAGATGTACGACGGCGACGTGGGCTGGGCCATCCCCTCGGCCGAATGGGAGGACGACATCGAGGCCCGCAACGACCTGGAGGCGGCCAGCGTGTTCAACCTCCTCGAGCGCCAGGTGGTGCCGCTGTTCTACGCCCGCACCGACGGCCTGCCGATCGACTGGCTGCGCAAGGTCAAGGCATCCATGGCCCGACTGGGTCCCCGGGTGGGCGCCTCACGCATGCTGCGGGAGTACACCACCGACCTCTACGAACCGGCCGCCCAACGGGAGCGGACGCTGCGGGCCGACCACGACGAGCGGGTCAAGGCCCTGGTCCGATGGCGGCGCCACATCGACCGCGGTTGGCCATCGGTGGCGGTGACGGGCACCTCCCACGAGCAGCTGGACCGGCCCGGACACACCACCTATCGGGTGGCGGCGCAGATCTCGCTCGGCGACCTGGACCCCTCGGACGTGGACGTGCAGCTCGTATACGGACCCATCGACCTCGACGACGAGCTGCGCGACCCACGGATCCTGGCCATGGCCGAAGACGGCGCCGGCGAGCACCCGGGCTGGCGCCGCTACACCGCCGAGCTCGAGTTCGACCGGGCCGGCAACTTCGGCTTCACCGTGCGCATCGTCCCCTCCCACCCGGACCTGCGCAGCTACGCCTACCTGGGCAAGGTGGCGTGGGCTAGCACTTAGCGCGGCGGAGCAGAGCGCAGCCGCTCACGGGATGACACCCGGATGCCGAAGGCGCCCGACGGGAGGCTGGCCGACCGGAGGGCCAGGCAGGCTGACCTAGCCCCCCGGTTTGCCAGCGGTGGGGGTGGCGCCGCCGCAGGTGAGGACGTGGTCGCAGGCCGAGCTCACCGGGTGTGGACCAGCGCACGGCCCCCGGGTCATAGCCCAAGGGGTTGTAGGTCAGCGAGGCCACGCCCACCACCTTGCCGTCGACGTTGATGACAGGCGCGCCCTGGAAGTCCGTGCCCAGGGCCACGGTGCTGCGGAACCCAGCGGTGGACTGGTCGATCACCGTGCCCGGCGAGAGCGCCGCCCCCGAACCCCCGGTGCCGCTGATGGCGAACACCACCGTGCCCAGGAGCTTGGACTGCGCCGCGTCGCTGGCCCAGGCCAGCACCGGAATGCCGTCCTTGGGCACCGACAGCAGGGCCAGGTCGTGGGCCGGGTCCCAGCTCACCAGCGTGGCTGTCAGCCGGGCCGATCCCTTCGTCAGGGTGATGGGTGGACCGGGAGCGACCGCGGCGGCGGCCACCGTGGTGTAGGAGGTGATCATGAGGCTGGTGCCGTTGCCGCTCTGCACGGCGAACGCGGTGCCCACTGACGGCTTGCCCGCATTGTCGAGGGTCGCGACGGCGTACACCGACGGCGAGAAGCTGGCCGCCAGCTGCGGCACCTGGGTCTGGGCCTCGATCCCGCTCAAGGGCGCGACCGCCGCCGCGATCTGGGCCAACGCCTTCTTGCGCTGGGCATCGATGCTCGACGCGGCCGACTGCGAGCGGGCCTCGAAATCCTGGGTGTCGGAGCGAAGCTGGCTGACCTGGCTGTTGAAGTTGGCCCACCAGAAGGCCCCGCTGGCCCCGAACGCGAGACCGGTCAGGGCGAAGATCAGCAACCACAGCAGCACCGAGCGCGTGAAGATCGGGAAGCGCACCGAGTTGCGTGCCGCGTAGCGCCGAGCCCGCTCGGATCGACGCCACTCGCTGCGCCGTTGCCGGCGGCTGAGGCCATCGGTGGGGTCTGGCGCGTCCGACCCGGCTGGCGCACCGGCGCCCGGCGCCGAGGGTCGGGTGGGCGACATCGGAGGTGGGGCGGTCTCGGGCGCGGTGGGATCGGCGTCGGCGTCGAGGTCGGTCATCAGCCGTGACCCTTTGGATTGGTCGTCGTGGTCCGGGGGGTGGTGGTCGTGGTGGCAGGCACGGTGGTGGGAACCGGGGTGGTCGTGGTGGTGGTGGGCGGTGGGCGCGGCGTGGTCAGCGTGGTCGTGTGGGAACAGGGTCCATCACAGTCGGTGGACAACTGGGGGATGGTCTGGCGGTTGGGTCGCCGCGTGCTGGGGTCGAGCACGGCCGCGGCGTCGGCCGCCGAGTTGGGCGGGGGGAGCGGTCCGGGGATGGGGAAGTCGGTCGGGGGCAGGTTGGCCACCGCCAGCTTCATGAAGTCGCCCCAGGCCGCAGCCGGGACGGTTCCGCCGAACACCGAGCCCACGTGGGGATAGTTCAGGTGCTGGACGGCGCTGTCGTGGCCCATCCACACGGCCGTGGCCAGCTGGGGGCTGAAGCCCACGAACCAGGCGTCGCGCTCGTCGTTGGTGGTACCCGTCTTGCCGGCGATGGGCCGTCCGAAGCCGGCCAGGTGGGCTCCGGCGGTGCCCCCGGGACCGGGTGGGCCCTTGAGCAGCTGGGTCACCGTCTCGGCGATGGCCGGGTTCAGCACCTGCTTGCCCACCGGGTGCGTGTTGTCGATCAGCACCGTGCCGTCCGGTTTGGTCACCTTCACGATGGGCGAGGGCGGAACCCGCACGCCATGGTTGTCGAACACCCCGTAGGCCGAGGCCATCGACAGCGGGGTCACGTCCAACACGCCCAGGGTGACCCGCTCGTCACAGCACGGCTGGTTGCCCACGATCTGCACGCCCAGCCGCTTGGCCATGGCCTCGACGTTGTTCGGCCCCACATCGTGGGCCAGTTGGGCGAACCAGGTGTTGATCGAGGCGGTCAGGGCCGTCTGCATGTCGACCGTGCCCTCGGAGCCACCCTCGTCGTTGTGGATGGCGCACGAGTCCTTGTGCGGGCAGCCGCTCGGGTAGTACACGCCTGGCGTCGGATAGGTCTGCGCCGGGGTGAAGCCCTGCTCCAGGGCAGCGGCGATGGTGTAGGCCTTGAACGAGGAGCCGGGTTGCATGCCCTGGGTGCCCACCCCGCTGGCCAGGTTGAGCTGAAGGGCGGTGTAGTTGCGCCCCCCGACCATGGCCTTGACGTAGCCGGTGGCGGGGTCGACGGTCACGATGGCCATGTCCTGAGGGTTGGCCACCTCCTGGTGGGTGGTGGGGTCCAGGTAGTGGTCGATGGGGGCCGTGGCCATGTACTTGGCCTCGGTGGCGTCGGCCTCGGCCTGCAGGCTCGGGTCGATGGTGGTCTGGATCTTGAGGCCGTCCGTGTAGATGGCGTCGCCGTAGCGCGAGGTCAGGTACTGACGCACGTAGTCCACGAAGTACGGGTCCTGGGAGGGCCCGTTGGTGGGCAGCGGGTAGAAGGCCGTCGTGGGCCCGACCGGATCGCCGAAGCCGGCCGGCCACAGGTAGGCGGCTTTGGCCGTCTCGTACTGAGCCTGGGTGATCAGCCCCTGGTCACGCATCTCGCCCAGGACCTGCCGGCGGCGGCTCTCGGCCCCGAACAGGTCCTGGCGGGGGCCGTAGCGCGAGGGGGAGGGGATGATCGAGGCCAGGGCCGCGGCCTGGGCGATGGTGAGGTGGCTGACGTCGGTGTGGAAGTAGCTCTCAGCCGCGGCGGCCGCTCCGTAGGCCCCGTCGCCGAAGTAGGTGGTGTTGAGGTACAGGTACATGATGCGCTCTTTGGCCGCGTGCTGGCTGCCCAGCTGCTTGGTCAGGTCGCGCTCCAGGCGGGTGGCCAGCACGGCCTCGTTGAGCTTTCGCGACACCGTCTGCTGGTCGTTGAGGTAGGTGGCCCGGACGTACTGCTGGGTGACGGTCGACGCCCCCTGCTCGATCTTGCCCGAGGTGTAGTCGGCCACCGCGGCCCGGACCATGCCCTCGGGATCGACCCCCTTGTGGGTCCAGAACTTGCGGTCCTCGTTGGCGATGACCGCGTTCTGCAGGTCGGTGGGCACCTGGGCCTCGGTCATGGGCACGCTGATGTCGAACTTGCGGAACGTGGCGATCACGTTGCCGGCCGCGTCGTAGACCGTGCTGGGCTGAGCCGCCTTGGGCGGTCGGGCCTTGGGGAAGGTGCCCGGCAGGTTCACGTACAGCAGCATCCCGAACGCCGCGCCGGCGGCCACCCCCACCAGCAGCGGCACCCCCACCACCGTGACCACCGCCGCCCGCAGGGTCAGCCGCAGGGCCCGACGGGGCCGGGGGCGACGAGTCGTGCCTGGCGATGCGGCCGACGGGCTCACGAGACCCTCGTGTAGATGCAGTTGGGCGACCTGGGTGCGGCTGTGAAGCCCCGACCCGGTCCGGGCAGGACCATGGTCGGACCCACGCTCTGGCCGGGCTGCCAGGTGCCACCCAGATAGACCTGGTAGCTGACCGAGCAGCCGCCGCTGTTGCCGGTGTAGGTGCCAGCCGGGTAGGGACCGGCGGCCGGCAGGGTGAAGGAGCTTCCCGACGGACAGGGGCAGCACCGTGGGTGGCGCCTCGGTGGTCGGCACCGCCTCGCAGACCGGGAGCGAGCCCGAGGCCGACCCGTTGGCTGAGGTTACGTTGGCCGTGAAGGTGCCCGGCGACTGGCAGGTCAGGGTCCAGCGGGCCAGGCCGTCGCTGCCGGTCGTGCCCGGATTGGCTCCGACCACCGTCACGCTGGGATCGGTGCTGAGTTGGACCGAGACGCTGGGCACGCCGGCCTGCTGCACGACGCCGTTGGGGTCGACGGTCTGCTGGGTGACCAGCGCCTCGACCGAGAAGGCCTGGCCCACCGGGGCCGCACCGGCGCTGGCCGCGACCTGCACGGTGTACGCGTCGTACTGGGTGAGCGGGAGGTTGATGTTCAGGTGGCCCCCGTTGGCCACGAACCCGGTACCGGCCGTGAACGTGGTGAGCGACGGCTGCTGCCAGGCCCGGACCTTGTAATGGCCGCCCAGCAGCCCGCTCGCCGCGTAGTGGCCGCCGCCGTCGGTGGCCACCGTGATGGCCCCGCTGGCCGAGCCGACCCATCGCTCGACGCGAACCGTGGCCCCGGCCACCGCGCCCCCCGGGCCGGTGACCGTGCCCTCCACCGATGCCTTGCCCCCCGTCACCGGGACGGGTGGGGTGGGCTGGGCCTTGCCCGTGACCGGGCTCAGCGACACGAACCGGGTGTCCGGGAGCTGGAACCCGGCGGGGAGGTGCAGCGCGTCGGGGTCGACCGTGGAGGTGGTGGTCGAACTCAGGGGGTTGAACGAGGGGGGCGTGGCCGCCGACCGGGGCTTGGAGCCAGAGCAGGCGGCCAGCACCACGACCGCGACCAAGCCGGCAACGAGAGGGACGACCAACCGGCGGGAGCGGAGATGTGAGAGATTCATCGAGTCCTCGGTCGGCCGACCGCCCGGCTCTGCTGGGGAGTGTAGAACGATGCCATCCCGTGGCCCGGTATGGGCGTCACCCTGCATCTGACCGTGCCACAACTGAGTTGGGGGAACCATGGTCGACACCATCGCCACCACCACGACAGGCGCCGTTCGCGGCCGGGAGAAGGCCGGGGTCCTGCTCTTCGCCGGGATCCCCTACGCCGCACCGCCGACCGGAGCACGGCGCTTCCAGCCCCCGGCGCCGGTCGAACCATGGACCGATGTCCGGGAGACCACCCGGTTCGGACCGGTGTCCTGGCAATCGGCGGGCGCCCTGGGCGGACTCCTGAGCGGGCCCGAGCCTGACTGCGACGAGGACTGCCTGACCCTCAGCGTCATGACGCCGGCCCTCGACGACGCCCGACGGCCGGTCATGGTCTGGATCCACGGCGGTGGCTTCGTGGGTGGGAGCGGTTCCACGCCCTGGTACGACGGCCGGTCGTTCGCCACCCGGGGCGACGTGGTCGTGGTCACCATCAACTACCGCCTGGGCGCGCTGGGCTTCCTGCACCTGGCCGAGGTCGGTGGCGAGGCCTACGCCTCGTCGGGCCTGTCGGGCATCCTGGACCAGGCCGCCGCCCTGGCGTGGGTCCGCGACAACGCCGCCGCCTTCGGTGGCGACCCTGGCAACGTCACCATCTTCGGCGAGTCGGCTGGCGCCATGAGCGTGGCCACGCTGCTGGGCCTTCCCGAGGCCGCCGGGCTGTTCCACCGGGCCATCGCCCAGAGCGGCGCGGCCCACAACCTGCGGGACCCGGCCGACGCGGCCCTGGTCACCGAAGCCTTCCTCGACTCGCTCGGCGTGCACGACCTCGACGGACTGCTGGCCGCCGATCCCCGAGCCATCCTGGCCGCCCAGAACGCGGTGAGCACGGCCATGGCCGACCATCCCGATCGCTTCTCCGACAGCCCGGGGCGCGCCTGGGTCTGCCGTTCCAACCCGTGGTCGACGGCGTCCGCCTGCCTCGGGCCCCGATGGAGACGCTATCCGCCGGCGCCGTGCCCGTGCCCGTGATGGTAGGCACCAACGCGGATGAGTGGAACCTGTTCGCCCTGGCCCGCTCGGGACCGACCGACGACGCGGCCATGGCTCGGCGCCTCGACCGCATGGGCATGGACGGCGCCGCCGTCACCGCCACCTACCGTCGCGCCCGTCCCGACGATGCCACCCCCGCGGTGTGGTCGGCCTTCATGACCGACCAGGTGTTCCGGATCCCCGCCATCCGCCTGCTCGAGACCCAGTCCGCCGTGCGGCCCGACGCCACCTTCGCCTACTGGTTCACCTGGCGCACCCCCGCGTTCGGCGGTCGCCTGGGTTCGTGTCACGCGCTGGAGATCCCCTTCGTCTTCGACACCATGAACCGGGGCGGCGCCGACGTCCTGCTGGGACCCGACGCGCCGGTCCCGCTGTCGCGATCCATGCAGGACGCCTGGATCGCCTTCGCCCGCCACGGCCACCCCGATCCCGACTCGGCGCTGGGCGGGTGGCCGCCGTATGACCCGGATCGCCGCGCCACCATGGAGTTCGGCGACCGGATCGGCACGGTCGACGATCCCGCCGCGGCCGAACGCCAGCTGTGGGACGGCGCGTCCTGACCGGCGCGGACCCGCTCACCGGCCGCCGGTCATCCTGTTGAGCGGCGGGCTGGACAGCGCCACCTGCCTGGCTGTCGCCCTGGCCGAGGGGTACGCGCCCGTGGCCCTCAGCTTCCGCTACGGACAACGCCATGATCACGAGGTCGACGCGGCGCGGGTGCTGGCCGAGCGATCCGGGATCGAGCACGTGGTGTGCCACATCGACCTGCGGGTGTTCGGCGGCTCGGCCCTCACCTCGGACCTGGCCGTGCCCAAGGACCGGCCCCTGGACCAGGCTCACGACATCCCCGTCACCTACGTGCCTGCCCGCAACACCATCTTCCTGGCCTACGCCCTGGCGTTGGCGGAGGTGCGCGACGCCCACGACATCTTCATCGGGGTCAACGCCGTCGACTACAGCGGCTACCCGGACTGCCGCCCCGAGTTCGTGGCCGCCTTCGAAGACGTGGCCAACCTGGCCACCCGGGCCGGGGTCGAGGGGGCGACACGCATCCGCATCCGGGCGCCGCTCCAGGACCTGGGCAAGGCCGACATCATCCGGCTCGGCACCGAGCTGGGCGTCGACTACGCCACCACCACCAGCTGCTACGACCCCGACGAGCAGGGTCGGGCCTGCGGGCACTGCGACTCGTGCCGCCTGCGGGCCGCCGGGTTCCGCCAGGCCGGCGTCGCCGACCCGACCCGCTACAGCTGAGCCGCTACGCCTGAGCCGGGTCGGGGGCCGGCAGGGTGAGATCGATGTCGGGCGGGGTGCTCGAGGCGGTCGGGGTCGTCGAGGCGTTGCCCGCGACGGCACTCGACGGATCGTCGGGAAGGGCCCGAACCGAGGTGCGCACGTCGCGCCAACCGTCCCAGGCCGCGGCCAGCTCGCGGCGGGCGAAGTCGGCCAGGGCCGGATCGACCGGTGCGTCCGAGGACCCCGCCGCCACCTGGGCCTGCGCCCGCGCCAGGCGGCGCAGGGCCCCGATAATCTCCTGGTCGGCCCAGCTCAGGGCGGGTTCGGGGGTCACGGCTCGAACCGGGCCAGCCAGGCCAGCAGATCGGCCGTGATCTCGTCACGGTTGGTCTCGTTGAACACCTCGTGGCGGGCTTCGGGATAGTAGGCGGTGGTGATGTCGGTCAGCCCGGCGTCGCGGTAGCGCTGCACCAGCAGGTCGAGCAGAGCCAGACCCAGGTTCAGGGGATCCGCCGAGCCCGCCACCACGTAGACGGGCAGGTCGGAGCGGATGCCGGCCAGCGCCTCGGGGTCGGCCAGCCGGGGGGCGGCATCGACCAGGCTGGCGGTGGCCGCCCGGTCGATGCCGAACCCGCACCAGGGATCGGCCAGGTAGGCGTCGACCTCGGTCTCGTCGCGGCTCAGCCAGTCGAACGGAGTGCGGGCCGGCTCGAAGGCGGTGTTGAGCGCGCTCAGGTCGGTCTCGGCGTCGGGATCCATGGTGGAGGCGGCCAGGTCCACGGCGGTGGTCCCCGACAGGATCAGGCCGTCGATTGCCCTGCTGTGGTCCAGCACCAGCTGCTGGGCCGCGAACGAGCCCATGCTGTGTCCGAGCAGCAGGTGAGGGCGCGCCGGCACCTCGGCGGCGATGCGCTGGCCCAGGAGCACCAGATCGTCGACCAGCCCGTTCCACCCCGCGGGCCCGAAGTCACCGAGTGCCTCGGCCGGACCGGTGCCGTCCAGACCCACCGCCGAGCGGCCGTGGCCCCGGTGGTCATCGGCGTAGACCACCCAACCGCGGGCGGTGAGCGTCTGGGCCAATCGGGCATACCGGGTCGAGTGCTCACCCATGCCGTGAGCGATCTGCACCGAGCCCACCACCGGTCCTGCCGGCGACGATCCCGCATCGCCCATCGGCGACCAGCGCCGGACCGCGATGTCGAGCCCGTCCGCCGACCGGATGGTGAACGTCGTCTCGTCCATCACGTCGGTCACGCTCCGGAGCCTACCGCTGCGGGCCGGGCGGTTCGGTCCGGCGCTGGCCCACCGGTAGGGTTTGCCCGTGCCACGCCGAGCCAGATTGGGTCGAGGAGCCAAAGCCGGTTGAGGAGCCAGCGCCGGTCGAGGAGCAGAACCCCACTCCTGGTGGCCACCGCGGCCCTGGCCGGGGTGGCTTTGTGGTGGACCAGAGCCCGAGCCGGACGCCGAGGCGCCACGCCCGCAGCCCGCGCCGCGCTCGACCAGACCGACCGGCTGGCCCGCAACCTGGCCCTGGCCGGCCTGGGCGCCCGGGCCGGGTCGTCCTACGCGTCGCACCGCGCCCGGCGGCTGTTCGCCGACGCCGAGCGCCGCCAGGCCCTCGACACCGCCTTCGAACTGCGGACCGCGGAGCAGGTGGCCGAGACGCTTGGGTCAGATGAAGGGCGCCCTGATGAAGCTGGGCCAGATGGCCAGCTACCTGGACCAGGGGCTCCCCGAACCGGTGCGCGCCGCCTTGGCCGACCTGCAGGCCGACGCCCCGCCCATGAGCCCGGCTCTGGCCGCCGAGGTGATCCGAGCCGAGCTCGGCCACGACCCCGAGCACCTCTTCGCCGAGTGGGACCCGGTTCCCATCGCCGCCGCCTCCATCGGCCAGGTTCACCGCGCCCTGACCCACGACGGCCAGGCGGTGGCGGTGAAGGTCCAGTACCCGGGCGTGGAGGAGGCCATGGGCGCGGATCTGGCCAACGTCGGCCTGTTGTTCGCGGGCATGGGCCAGATCTTCCGTGGCCTCGACCACAGCGCCGATGGTGGAGGAGCTGCGGGCCCGGCTGGTCGAGGAGCTCGACTACCTCAACGAGGCGGCCAACCAGCGCGAGTTCGCCCGGTACTACCAGGACCACCCCACCATCCACATCCCGGCGGTGATCGACGACTTGTCGACGCGCCGGGTGCTCACGACAGAGCTGGCGGTCGGTGCCCGGTTCGACGAGGTGGTGACCTGGGACCGGTCCCAGCGCAACCTGGCCGCCGAGACGCTCTACCGCTTCGCCTTCGGGAGCCTCTACCAGCTGCGCCTGTTCAACGGTGACCCCCACCCCGGCAACTACCTGTTCGGTCGAGACGGCCACGTGACCTTCCTCGACTTCGGTCTGGTCAAGCGCTTCACCACCGACGAGATGGCCGTCTTCGGCGAGATGATCAAGGCCATGGTGATCGAGGAGGATCACCACCGCTTCCGCCAGGTGGTCGAGGAGATCGGCCTGATCCCCCCGAAGCCGGGTTCCGCGACGACCAGGTGGCCGACTACCTGGGTCACTTCTACGACTTCCTGCTCCACGACGAGCCCTACACCATCACCCCCGAGTACGCCTCGGAGACGGTGCGGCGCTTCTTCGACACCAGCGGGCCCTACACCGACCTGCAGAAGGCGGCCAACGTGCCGCCCTTCATGGTCATCATCCAGCGCATCAACCTGGGCCTCTACGCCCTGTTCGGGGAGCTGGAGGCGACCATGAACTGGCGCCGCCTGGGCGAGGAGCTCTGGCCGTTCGTGGCCGGGCCACCGGCCACCCCGATGGGTGAGCAGGTCGCCGCCTGGCGCCGTCGACGCCACCAGGAGCCCGACGACCAGGACCGGTGGGCGTCGTGACCGAGTCGGACGACGAGGCCTCAGCCGACGTCTGGGCCCGGCGCGACGCCGGATCGGTGTGGCACGGCTTCACCCAGATGTCGAACTACGAGGAGAGCTCACCGGTCATCGTCGACCGCGCCGAAGGGCGCGAGCTGATCGGACATGGACGGCCGGCGCTACCTCGACGCCATCTCGTCGCTGTGGGTCACCACCCTGGGCCACCACGTCCCCGAGCTGGACGACGCCCTGCGCGACCAGATCGACCGCGTGGCCCACTCCACCCTTCTGGGCAACGGCAACCGGGCCACCATCGAGCTGGCCGAGGCCCTGATCCCGCGGCTGCCGGTGGATCGACCTCACCTCATGTTCGCCTCCGACGGCGCCGCCGCGGTCGAACAGGCCCTCAAGATGGCCTTCCAGTACTGGGCCAACCGGGCCCGAGACGCCGGCAACGACCCACGGGCCACCGGGCGCACCACCTACCTGGCCCTGGGCAACGCCTACCACGGCGACACCGTCGGCGCGATCTCGCTCGGTGCCGGCGGGTTCGGCACCGACATCTTCGATCCCCTGCGCTTCCCCGTGCTGCGGGCGCCCGGCTACGACGACCCCAACTGGGCCGACGCCGCCATCGACCTGGTCGACCGACACCACACCCGGTTGGCCGCGCTCGTGATCGAACCGCTGGTCCAGGGCGCGGCCGGGATGCTGGTCACCGATCCCGAGTCGGTGCGGCGAGTGGTCGAGGCCGCCCAGTCCCACGGCGTGCTGGTGATCGCCGACGAGGTGGCCACCGGCATGGGCCGCACCGGCACCCTGTTCGCCTGTGAGCAGTGCCACGTCCAGCCCGACCTGCTGGTCATGGGCAAAGGACTCACCGGCGGCTACCTGCCTCTGTCGGCCACCGCGGCCAGCCGCCCGGTCTACGAGGCCTTCCTGGGCCCGGATCTGAGCGAGTCGACCTTCTACCACGGGCACTCCTTCAGCGGGAACGCGCTGGCCTGCGCGGTGGCCCGCCGACACCTCGAGCTGGTCGACCAGTGGGACGTGCTGTCCAACGTGGTGGCCCGATCCGGGCAGCTCGGCGCCGCGCTGGCCGACCGCGTCGAACCGCTCCCGGGGGTGGCCGAGATCCGCCGGCGAGGGCTCATGACCGGCGTGGAGCTGGCCCCCCCGCCGAGGGCCTGCGCTGGGGTCGGCGGGTGTGCGCCGCGGCCGTGGCCCGGGGGGTGCTGTTGCGGCCGCTCGGTGATGTGGTGGTCTTGATGCCCATGCTCACCTCGACCGACGGTGAGGTCGACCGGATCGTCGCCGTGCTGGCCGAGGCCATCGAGGCCGTCTGCACGGGAGTCGCCCCGGTATGACCCGTGCTCGCATGCTGGCCGCCGGGCTGGCGGCCATCGTGCTCGCGTGCGTGGTCGGGGCTCCGGTGGCCGGAGCCGATTCACCGCCGACACCCGCCACGCCTCTGCCCCCGTCCGCGGTGGCCGAGACCCGCGACGTCGAGTTCGCCCAGGTGGGCGGCGTCACCCTGACCCTGAACGTGTACCAGTCCGACCGCGGTGGCACGAACCGTCCTGGGTTGGTCATGGTGCACGGCGGCGCCTGGGGATACGGCAAGGCCAACGACCTCGACGCCGAGGGTGCGCTGGTGGCCCGCGAAGGCTGGGTGGGCTTCAGCATCAGCTACCGGCTGGCCGACCAGACCTCGAACCCCTGGCCCGACGAGCTGTCCGACGTCCAGCGGGCCGTGCGCTGGGTGGGTGCCCACGCGGCACGCTACGGCGTCGATCCCTCCAAGATCGCCCTCCTGGGCGACTCGGCCGGCGGTCACCTGTCGATCCTGGTCGGCCAGTTGGGCACGGCGACCGACGGCACCGGCAATCCCCTGACCTATGTGGATCCCCCAGTGGCGGTGAAGGCGGTGGCCGCGTGGTCGCCTCCCACCCAGCTGTCGGGGTTGGCCACGCCCCCCCGCGGCACCAAGCCCCCTGACTGCGGCGCCAACAACCAGTGCACCAACTTCTGGTCCCTGCCCTACGTGTCGCACTTCCTCGGGTGCAACCCGGTCAACTGCCCGACCCGCAGCGCCCAGGCCTCGCCCACCACCCGGGCCAACGCCGCCTCGGTGCCCATCTGGTGGGCCAACGCCACCGACGAGCTGGTCCCGCTGATCCAGGCCGAGCACCTCGACCGGGCGCTCACCACGGCCGGCGTCGATCACCAGCTCGACGTGGTCGACGGCAGCGGCCACGGAGATCAGAACGCCTCCAAGATCTGGAACGACATGATGGCGTGGCTGGCGGCCAAGATGGGGGTGCCGGTGCCGCCGCCGATCAGCTTCGCCGGGCGCAACCTCCTGCTGAGCCCCGTCGTGGTCATCTCGGTCATCGTGGGGTTGACCATGCTGATCATCCTGCTGGCCCTGGCGCTTCGCGACGAGGAGGGTGAGATCTGATGGCTGAGCGCAGCGGCCAGAGCTGGGATCGCTGGGCCCGGGATCGAACCGGCGCCGTGGCCGACGCCGGGCAGTGGCGCCAGATCCGCGCCTTCGACGCCGTCGGCCCACGGGGGATCCTGGCCGGGGACACCCCGGGCGACCCGGCGACGGCCGTCACGTCCTTCGCCTCGAACGACTACCTGGGCCTCAGCGCCCATCCAGCCCTGGCCGCGGCGGCCATCGAGGCCATCGAGCGCTGGGGAACCGGGTCGGGGGCGGCGCGGTTGGTGGTCGGGTCGCGACCCGTCCACCACGACCTGGAGGCCGAGCTGGCCGAGTGGCGCGGCCAGTCCGGCGGCGTTGGTGCTGCCCACCGGCTACGCGGCCAACCTGGCCGTGTTGTCCACCTTCGGCGACCCCGGTGTGCGGATCCTGTCCGACGAGCTGAACCACGCCTCGATCATCGACGGCAGCCGGCTGGCCCGGGCCCAGGTGGCGGTGTACCGCCATGGCGACCCCGAACATCTCGCGGCCCAGCTCGATCAGGCCCGGGCCGACGGGGTGGCCCGCTGCCTGGTGGTGACCGACACGGTGTTCTCGATGGACGGCGACGTGGCGCCGGTGGCGGCCATCGCCGAGCTGTGCCGGGTCCACTCCGCCCTGCTCGTGCTCGACGAGGCCCACGCCGTGCTGGGCCCCGACCTCGACCAGGGCGAGCTCGACGACGTCGAGGTGCTCCGGGTGGGCACCCTGTCCAAGACCCTCGGATCGCTGGGTGGGTTCGTGACGGGCAGCCGCCGCCACATCGACCTGCTGGTGAACCTGGCCCGGCCGTTCATCTTCACCACCGCGGCCACGCCCGCGGACATGGCCGCGGCCCGGGCCGCGGTGGCCATCGTGTCCGGACCGGAGGGGGCCGCCCTCAAAGCCCGGCTGGCCAGTCATGTCGAGCGGCTCGCGCCGGGACATCCCTCACCCATCCTGGCCGTGGTGGTGGGCCATGAGGCCGACGCCGTGGCCCTGGCCGGCACGCTGCTGGCCGAGGGCATCCTGGTGCCGGCCATCCGCCCGCCCACCGTGGCCGCCGGGACGTCGCGGCTGCGGGTGGCCCTGTCAGCCGCGCACACCGACGACGAGATCGATCAGCTGCGCGACGCGCTGGCCCACCACGGCTACCCGTCGGCGCTCCCCCCGCAACCCGTGGCCGTGGCCCCCCGATGAGTCGGGAGCGACCCGAGCGACTGGTGGTGGTGGTCGGCACGGGCACCGAGGTGGGCAAGACCTGGGTGGCGGCCGCCGCGCTGGACCGGCTGCGAGCTGGCGGCACCCGGGTGGCGGCCCGCAAGCCGGCCCAGTCGTTCGGGACGGGCGACACCACTACCGACGCCCAGGTCCTGGGCCAGGCCACCGGCGAGCCCGCCACCACGGTGTGCCCGCAACACCGGTGGTACCCGGTCGCGCTGGCCCCGCCCATGGCCGCCGACGTGCTGGGTCGACCGGCGTTCACCCTGACCGACCTGCACGACGAGATCGAGTGGCCCGAGGGCATCGAGGTCGGCGTGGTGGAGACCGCCGGCGGCGTCCGCTCTCCCCAGGCCAGCGACGACGGCGATGCCGTGGCCCTGGCCGGATCGCTCATGCCCGACGTGGTGGTGCTGGTAGCCGATGCCGGCCTGGGCACCCTCAACGCCGTGCGCCTCAGCGTGGCGGCGCTGGCGCCGGTCCTCGAGACCCGCGGGGACACCCAGCTGGCAGTGGTGCTGAACCGCTACGACCCCGACGACGACCTGCACCGTCGCAACCGCTCCTGGCTGTCCGACCACGACGGCATCGACGCGGTCACCACGATCGCCGAGCTGGTGGAGCGACTGGTCAGGACCTGAGGCGGCCGAGCAGAGCCAACCCGCTCACGAGAGGTCAGGCGGATGCCGAAGGCGCCCGGCTGTCCTCTTGCTCGCCTACGGCGAAGGAGCTCGACCTTCGGCTTGCTCCTTGGCGATCCAAGCCACCAGACCGTCGACGTCACCTTCGTCCTGGCCGTCAGCGGTCGAGGCGTAGTAGGTGTCGGCCCAGGCGTCGATCTCGTCGTCGTCGAAACCGTCGGCGCGCAGGCGCGCCCGGGCCTCGTTGCCCAGCATGCGGGCACCCTCGACCTCGAGCGTGCCCAGCTCCGGCTCGACCACGCCGTCGTCGGTGGGCATGTCAGGGGTGATCGGATCGGGCTCACCAGCGCTCATGGATCCTCCAGGGGATCGGGTTCGGACGGTTCGGGGATCATCGTGACACCTCCGGCCCCACACCGCCCGCCGGTACTTCCAGACCACCCCCGGGCTCGGGACCGAACATCGGGCACTTGGCGCTCAACTGCACCCCCGCGGCGGCCGAAAGACTTGCAGGTGACTCCCGCTGCCAGCCGGCGGAGGGAGGGATAGGACATGACGAGATCGGAGGAGATCCAGGTGTCCCCGGAGCACGTGAGTCAGGCGGAGACGAACGACGGACCGGCGCGTCTCGCTCCCGGGCCCGAGCTGCCCGGTGCTGACCACGAACGAGGAGTTCTCGTCGATTGAGCGATGTGTCCCAAGGCCCTGGCTGGTGGCAGGCCTCTGACGGCAAGTGGTATCCCCCTCAGGATGCCGCCCGGGCGCCCGCGCCCGGTTGGTGGCTGGCCTCTGACGGCGAGTGGTACCCACCCCGCGAGAGCGAAGAGGCGCCCCACCCCGGCTGGTGGTTGGCGGCCGACGGCAAGTGGTACCCGCCCAACTCCGACACCGGCGCGGATCCGACGCCCGGCGAACCGGAACCCGGACCGGAGACCGTGGCCGAATCCGCCTCCGAGGCCCGAGTGGCTCGGGCACCGCGCCGCGTGGCCGCGGTCAGCCAGCACGGCGAGTCCGCCACGGCCGGCGCCCGTGACGCCTCCGCCCAGATCCAGCGGCGCGACGAGGCCTCACGGGCCGACGCGCTGACCCAGGCCCAGGCCCGGTTCCTGGCCGCCAGCCGTGCGGTCCGGCTCCTCGAATCGGACCTGGCTCGCACCCCCCAACCTGCCAAGTCCCCGCGCCGGCTCGATCGTCCCGAGTCCATCGAGCCGACCAGCACGCCGATCAACGAGGTCACCGTAGCGCCGGCCGACGAGTCGGTCTCCCCGACCATCCAGCTGGCCGATCCGCCGCCGCCGGCGCCCGACGGCCCGTTGATCGAGATCCGGTCCTCGCCGTTGGGCGCCGACCTCGACCACATCGGTGACCACCTGGTCGTGTTCGGTGATCGACTGGAGCTGCGAGACCGCACCAACCGGATCCGGCGCCTGCTGCAGAACCGCGACATCACCGACGTGTCGGTGCAGCGCAAGTTCACCGGGGCCGTTCTCACCGTAGAGAGCGGCACCGGTGAGCCCATCGTGGTCAAGGGGATCAAACCCGAGCAGGCCGATGAGGTCTGTCGCCTGATCCAGACCCGGCTCCGTCACCCACGACCAGTCCCGGGCGCCAGCGACGGCGCCCCGACGACCCCCTCCGGCGACGCGGAGCGCGCGCCGGCACCGCCGGGGCGTGTCCCCTCTGCCGACGCCGTGTCCAACGCCGCCAGCCGCTTGGCCATCCTCAACCGGGACCGGCTGAACGAGGCCGACCTGCTGCGCAAGCTGGCCGACCTGCACCGGGCCGGGGTGCTCTCCGACCTGGAGTTCGAGGACAAGATCGCCCTCGTCGGACGCCTGGTGGCCGGCGAGCCCCTACTCACCGGCTGACGGACCTGCTTTGCCCTCTGGCGGGCAAGCCTCCCGGCGGGTGGCTCTGCTCCGCTACGTGTCGCGTCGGTCCCTAGCCGACGAGCCCCAGCTTCTCGGCCGCGGCCCGCCGGTATCGGCTCGTGCTGTGGTCGGGGTCGTGGTCGAACTCGGGGATGACCTCCGTACCGAACAGCTCCACGGCCTCCTCCATCACCTCGTGGGGCCAGGTGGTCGAGCTCGGCCCCATCAGGATCTGGTCGCAGCCCACCGTCTCGAACTTCTTCAGAGCCTCGATGCACTCGGTGGGGTTGCCCACCACGCTGACGTTGGCTTCGATGCGCTTGTCGATCTCGGCCCGGGTGGGTTCGGCCAGGACCTCGGGCCACGGCGGGATGCCCTTGGGCCGCGGGAAGGTGTCGAGGTACCGGAACAGCAGGCTGTTGTGGTATGCCGTGCCGCCCCGGGTGACCCAGTCGCGGGCCTCGTCGCCATCGGGCAGGCACAGGAACTGGCTCACGACGGCCACGTTGTCGTTCACGAACCCGCCCACCGGGTCGGCATCGGCCACCGCGTTCTTGTACACCTCGATCAGCGGCGCCATCTGGGCCGGGTTGCCCGCCGTGAAGCACAGCACACCCAGGCCCATCTGGCCCGCCTTCTCGAAGGTCCCCGGGTTGCCGGCCGCCACCCACATCGGCGGGTGGGGAGGCACGAACGGCTTGGGCAGGACGGGTCGGCTGGGCATCGAGAAGAACCGCCCTTCGTGCGAATAGGGCGCAGGACCCCACATCTTCACGAACTCGCCGATGACCTCGTCGAACATCTCCTTGGTCAGGTCGGGATCGGTGATGCCGAACCCGCCCTGCTCGGTGGTGGACGAGCCGCGTCCCGTGCCGAACTCGAACCGCCCCGCACTCAGGTGGTCGAGCATGGCCACCCGCTCGGCCACCCGCGCCGGGTGGTTGACCGGCGGGGTGATGTTGAAGATGCCCGAACCCAGGTGGATCTGTTCGGTCAGCGCGGCCACGTAGGGCAACAGCACCTCGTTGGCGGAGATGTGGGAGTACTCCTCGAGGAAGTGGTGCTCGGTGGTCCACCAGTACTTCCAGTTGGTGCGGTCGGCAGCCACAGCCAGGGCCACCTCGCTCATCATCCGCTCGTGCTCGGCGCGGCCGGGATCGAGTCCCCACAGCCCCTCGGGCACGAACCCTCCGCAGAACAGTCCGAACTCCATGGGCGCAGAGGCTAGAACACGTTCTCGTTTGACGCCCAGCCGACTCGGCGCCGTCGTCCGGCTCCGGGGGCGAGACCCGACTGCGGCGGCGGACCTGGATCAGTGGTTGAGGATGGTCACGATCAGCAGGACCACGCCCAGCATGAGGATGAGCGACGTGAACAGCCACAGCCACCGCCGACCGGTGGGGGTGTCCACCAGGTCGATGGTGGCCAGCGTGCGCCGGGTGGTGGTGAGCTGGTCGCTGAGCTTGACCGACTGCTGCTGCAACGCGGCCAGGGCCGCCTCGGTGGAGACCAGCTGCTCGCGCACCGCCGAGGTGTCCTCCAGCGCCGCCTCCCGAGTGGCGCGCTCCTCGTTGAGCTGGCGCCGCATCAGACGGTATTGATCGCGCAATCCGGCCACCGCCGCGTACTGGGTCTGCAGCTCCGCCAGCTGGCGCGAGACTGCCCGGCTGCGGCCCGTGGCGCTCTGGGCCGCCTCGCGAGCCGCGGCGAGCTGCTCCTGCAGCTCGCGGTGCTCAGCCTCGAGCTCGGCCATCTGCTGCATGACCGCCTCCGTCTCGGTCATGCCCTCCTCGCGGGCCACCTCGCGCACCGACTCCCACCGGATCTGGTCACGCAACTCTCCCATGCGGTCTAGCTGGCGTGACCCGACCGGCGCGGAGCAGGTCTTCGGCCTCGAGGACCACACGAGTGGCGTAGTCCACGTCGAAGGGATGGTCCTCGTCAGGGTGGGCCCAGTGGTTGCGCGCCGTACGCAGCTCGCTCACGGTGGATCGGATGGGCTCGGCCAGCGGCGGGCAGAAGGCCGGCCCCCACCAGCGGTTCATGACCTCGAGCTGGAAGTGCGGATCCGACAACGACACCAGGACGTCGGGGCGCTTGCCCAGCTTGGTGGCCGCCATCAGGATCCAGTCGTCGTTCGGGTAGGCCGCCGACATGCGCTCGTCCACGAACGGAGCCAGGCCCTCGGCCAGGATCTCGAAAGCGGTGGCGACCTGCGCCCGGTAGCTGACACCCACGCGGCCATGTTGCCCGACCGGACCTTCCATCGCACGCCATGTCGCACGTCGGGCCGGGCCGGCGCTGGTACAACCAACACCATGACGAGGACCGAGACGCCGTTGCCGCACTGGGACCTGACCGCCTTCTTTCCGGCCCTCGACGGCCGCGAGGTGGCCGTGGCCCACGAGGCCACGGTGGCCGACCTGGCCCGGTTGGTGGCGCTCTACGACCGCCACGACGTGCGCGGGGGCGAGTGCCGCCCGCCCACCGAGGCAGACCTGGCCGCGATCGACGAGGTCATCGAGGCCACCAATGCCCTGCTCGACCAGGTGCGCACGCTCGGCGCCTACCTCGCCGCCTTCGTCACCACCGACGCGAGCAACGACCTGGCCGCCGGACTGCGAAGCCGCCTGCAGACCGACCTGACCGACCTCAACCGCCTGACCACCCGCTTCGATGCCTGGGTGGCGCGCCTGGGCGCCGACGCCCTGGTGGCCACCAGCCCGGCCGCGGCGGAGCACGCCCACGCCCTGCGCCGGGCCGAGACCGCCGCCATCCACCAGATGAGCGAGGCCGAGGAGGGGTTGGCCGCCGAGCTGCGCCTGAGCGGCAGCGGGGCCTGGGCCCGCCTGCACGGCGACGTGACGGCACGTCTGGTGGCCACGGTGGGCACCAGCGACGGCCATCCCGAACCCGAGGTGCTCCCGATCACGGTGGTTCGCGGCCTGGCCCATGATCCCGACCCGGCCCGGCGACGGGCGGCCTACGACGCGGAGCTGGCCGCCTGGGAATCGGCGTCGGTCCCGCTGGCTGCCGCCCTCAACGGGGCCAAGGGGGAGACCAACGTGTTGAACCGGCACCGGGGGTGGGCCGACGCGCTGGAGCCGGCCCTGTTCACCAACGGCGTGGACCGGGTCACCCTCGACGCCATGCAGGCGGCGGTGGACGACTCGCTGGCCGACTTCCGCGACTACCTGCGCGCCAAAGCCCGGCTGGGGGGCCACGACGGTGGGCTGCCCTGGTGGGACCTGTTCGCGCCGGTGGGGACCGCCGCCACCGATCGCGTCGATTGGGCCGACGCCCTGGCCCGGGTGCACGACGCCTTCGGGAGCTACTCGGCCACGCTGGCCGGACTGGTCGAGCGGGCCAGCCGCGACCGGTGGATCGACGCCGAGCCCCGTACGGGCAAGGTAGGCGGCGCCTTCTGCATGCCGGTCCGCGACGACCAGTCGCGGGTCATGTTGAACTTCGACGGATCACCGGACAGCGTGCGGACACTGGCGCACGAACTGGGCCACGCCTACCACAACACCAACCTGGCCGAGCGCACGCCGATGCAGCGCCGCACGCCGATGGCGTTGGCCGAGACGGCCAGCATCTTCTGCGAGACGATCATGGTGGAGGCCGAGCTGGCCGCCACCCCGGCCGAGCAGCGCCTGGGTCTGCTCGACACCGACCTCCAGGCTGCCTGCCAGGTGGTGGTGGACATCCGCAGCCGCTTCCTGTTCGAACGTGAGCTGTGCCAGCGGAGGCAGGGACAAGCGCTGTCGGTGAGCGAGTTGTGCGAGCTGATGGTCGACGCCCAGGGCCAGGCCTACGGCGACGGGCTCGATCCAGACGCCCTGCACCCGTGGATGTGGGCGGTCAAGGGGCACTACTTCACCCCCTTCTACAACTGGCCCTACACCTACGGCTTGTTGTTCGGCATCGGCCTGTACGCGCGCTACCGAGACGATCCCGACCGGTTCCGGGCCGGCTACGACGACCTGCTGTCGGCCACCGGGATGGAGGACGCCGCGGGGCTGGCGGCCCGCTTCGGCATCGACGTGCGCGACGTGGGGTTCTGGTCAGCCAGCCTGGACGTGATCCGCGACCGGATCCGGGCGTTCGTGGAGCTGGCCACCGACGCGGGTTGAGCTCGGTCAGGCCGAGTTGGCCAGCAGGTCCTGCTCCTGCGGATGGGCGCGGATGTAGTCGGCCACGAACGGACAGGTGGGCACCACCGTGGCTCCGTCGTCGCGGATGTGGGCCAGGAAGCCGCGGACCAGCTCCGCGCCCAGACCGCGACCCCGGCGAGCCGGCTCGATCTCGGTGTGGGGGATCTCGACCACGTCCCCCCGAAGCCGGTAGTCGGCGAAGCCGACCAACACGCCGTCGACGAACAGCTCGTAGCGGGCAAGCTCGGGATGATCACGGACCTCTGTGTCCACACGCCCTCCTCCACGGCTGTCACCGCCAGTCTGCCGGGATCCCGTCGTCGGCGTCGGCGCTGACTCCACGTCGGCGGCCTAGGGTGGCGCGGTGCCCTACACCCCCGATGACCTGACCTGGCTCCTGACGGAGTGGCAGGCCACCATGGCAGTCGGCGGCGAGTACATGACGTGGCGCCGGCTGGTGGGCCGGTATCCGGGCAAGAGCAACCTGAAATGGCTGTGGGGCCTGATCGCGGCCGCGGTCGACGAGGGCCTGCTGGCCCACGTGCCCGGCGACGACGCCATCCCGGAGCCGGACGCCAAGATCGACTGGGAGCGGTGGGAGCTCACCGACGCCGGCCGCGCCCGGCTCGACCGAGGGGCGCCGACCGGCTGAGCGGACCGATCGCGGCCATCGGGGACGCCATCGACGCTGAGGATCACGGCGGGCCGAGAGACACGGATATACCTCGAATCGTCCTTGCCTGGATAGCTAGAACACACTAGAATCAATCATATGTTCGAGCTAGGCGGATCCATGACCAAGCTGGCGGAACGGTGTCGCAAGGCGGCGGGAACCGACGTGTCGGTTGCACCCGACGCCGAGCTGTGCGCCGCCGCGGTCGAGCTGGAGGCCGGTCTGGCCGCTCTTCAGGCCGCCCAGCTCCACGTGCTGGCCGAGCTCGAGGCCCGCGAGGTGTGCGACCGCCAGTTCGGACTGAGCACCGCGTCGTGGCTGGTCGACCGCGCCCGCCTCCCCCGCAGGGTGGCCTGCGGGCGCGTCCGGGTGGCCACCAAGTTGCGCGGACAGCTCGTCCGGGTCGACGAGGCCCTGTCCGATGGCCGCATCGGCTTCGACCACGCCAAGGCGATGGCCGACTCGGCCAACCCGCGCATCGGCGACCAGGTGGCCCACCATCAGGACCGGCTGATCGACCACGCCCAGCACGCGCCATTCGCCATCTGGCGCCGCACGCTGGCCGAGCACTGCGATCTGTGGGACCAGGACGGCGGCTACGACCCGGCCCGCGACCGGGCCCGCAACCGACTCCATCTCGACGCGGTGGGCGAGACCGTCGCCGTGTCGGGCGAACTGGTGGGCGAGACCGCGCTGGTGGTCGGCCAGGCCCTCGAGCGCGCCGCCGACCAGCTCTTCCACCGCTACCACCGCGACCACGAGCTGGCCCCCGACTGCGAGATGCCGTCGCGGGCCACGCTACGGGCCGAGGCTCTGGCCGACATCTGCCGCCGCGCCCAAGGGTCAGAGCCCGGCCAGTCCCCCACCACCGACATCACCCTGGTGGCCCACCTCCACGAGCCCGATCCCCTCGATCCCGACAAGTGTGATGAGTCCAACGAGTCCGACCCGGTCAGCGGCTTGCGCGCCCTTGGCTGGCGCACCCCCGACGGCGCCCGCCTCGATCCCGCCCGCTGCGCTCACCTGCTGTGCGACCCGGTGCTGCACGGGCTGCTGGTCGACCACCGCCAGGTGCCCCTGGCCCTGGGCCTCGCCGTGCGCCTGGCCACACCCGGCCAACGCCGAGCGTTGGCCATCCGAGACGCCGGCTGCGTGTTCCCGGGCTGCGACCGACCACCCGGGTGGTGCGACGCCCACCACGTGCAACCGTACGAACACCTCGGCCCCACCGATCTGCCCAACCTTGCCCTGCTTTGCCGGCACCACCACGGCGTCACCCACCGCCGCGGCTGGACCATGGCCCCCGACCGCCAAGGCGGGTTCCGCTGGACCACGCCCAACGGCCTGGTGCTCCTCAGCCGGCCCACGGATCGATCGTGCCGTGCAGCCCTTCGCCGCGTGATCTTCAGGCCGGTGAGCGTGCGGTCGGCGTGACGCATACGCCACGACAGCATCCGCTGCGCGCACTCGGCCACCACCGGTGCGCACGAGGGGTCGCCGGCCCGATCGACGAGCTGGTCTGGGTCCTCGACCAGATCGAACAGCAGGGCCGGCAGCCCGGCGAACTGGACGTACTTCCAGCGCTCGCCGCGCAGCACGTCCAACGTGCACGCCTCGCTGGGCAGGCCGAGGAGCTGTTCGGGTCGCCGGTTCAGCGGATCGGAGAAGTCCCACTGCCAGTGCGCCTCGGTCCGCCAGTCCCCCACCCCGGCAGCACCTGTGGCCACGAACCCGCCCAGCGACCGGCCGTCGCACTGGCGCGGCACCGGCAGGCCCAGCCACTCCAGCACGGTGGGCATCACGTCCACGTGCTCGGTGAACGCCTCGACCCTCCGGCCCCTGGCTCCCGTCTCCACCCGGGGATCACGCACGATGAGGGGCACGTGGTAGCTCTCGTCCCACCAGCCCAGCTTCTCCATCAGCCAGTGCGCGCCCATCTGGTCGCCGTGGTCCGAGGTCAGCACCACCAGGGTGTCGGCCGCCGCCCCGGTGGCGTCCAGCCAGTCGAGCACGCGACCCAACTGGTCGTCGACCTCGGCCATCATCCCGTAGTAGGTGGCCGTGATCTGTCGCAGTTCGTCATCGTCGGGGGCCCGGATGCCGGGCACGGCGCGGGCCATGTCCGACAGCGGGTGCGACGGCTCCTGGTCGGGTGACGGTGCTCGAACCGGGCAATCCACGTCCTCGGCTCGATAACGATCGTGGTACGGCGCCGGCACCCGGTACGGCGGATGGGGTCGCAGGTAGCTGAGGTGGGCGAACCAGGGGGTCGACGCCGGAACGCGCCGCCAGCCACTCCATCAGCCCGTCGGTCAGGAAGGCCGTGTCACTGTGCTCGGCCCGGTACACCGGCGGCGCCCAGCTGGGCCCGTGGTCGGCGGCGCCCGCGACGGTCGGGTCGGCGGCGTAGATGTCGGCCACGTCGGCAGGCCGTTCGTACCCCAGCTCGACCAGCCACCCGATCCACGGCCTCAGCGTCTGGGACCGCAAGTCGACGACCGCCTCGAACCCGGGGAGCACCCCCTCGTAGCTGAACAGCCGCGGATCGTCGGGTGCCAGCCCTCGCGGATCGACGCTCACGTCCGTGTAGCCCACCAGCACCGGGTCATATCCCCCGGCCCGCGCCTCGACAGCCAGGTTGGTGAACCGCGCGTCGAGGGGCGTGCCGTTGGCCAACACCCGGTTGGTCATCGAGTAGGTGCCGGTGTAGAGGCAGGCCCGGCTGGGCCCGCACGGCGCCGACTGGGCCCAGTGGTTGGCGAACACGGTCCCGCCCGCAGCCAGGCGATCCAGGTTCGGCGTCTCCACCACGGGATGCCCCAGGACCGACAGACAGTCGCCGCGCCACTGGTCGACGGTGACCAACAAGACGTTGCCCGGCGTCACCCCGGTCGTTCCCCCCGTTGATCCCACCGAACCCGATGTGGACACCGGCCGAGGCTACCGTGCCCTCATCCACCGGCCCCGGGGTTCCACCATGTGCGGCTCGTGCTGTTCCTGATCGCCATCGCCGGGGCCATCGTGGCCTCGCTGGCCGTGCGCTACCGCTGGGGCTGGGCCGCGCCCCTCACCCGTCGCTGGGACCGGTGGCACCCGTGGATCAGCGCCTACCTGCGCTGGGCGCCGGGCACCTTCACCTACCTGTTCATCCTGGTCATCACCACCTGGGTGCTGCGCAGCTCGACCCAGGGTCTGCGTCACGCCCTGCTCTCCGAGCACAGCACCAACCTCGACCACCTGCGCGACGACCCGGTCACCGTGCTCATCTCCAGCGCCTTCTGGGTCACCCCGCCCGAGCTGGCCCTGTGGGTCGTGCTCTTCCCGCTCGTGCTGGCCCCGGTCGAGCGCTGGCTGGGGACGCTGCGCACCATCGTGGCCTTCTTCATCGGCCACATCGGCGCCACATTGGTCACCGCGGCGGCACTGGCCCTGCTGATCAACCACCACTACCTGCCGCGGTCGCTGCGCGACGTGGTGGACGTGGGCTCGAGCTACGGCTTCTGCTGCGTGGCCGCCCTCTTCACCTACCGCCTGCCCCCCAGGTGGCGCTGGCCCTGGGCCGGGGCCCTGCTGGTCGGGTCGATCACCCTCGTGATCGTGAACGAGGGGTTCGCCGATTTCGGCCACTTCACCGCCATCGTGATCGGGTTCTGCCTCTACGGCCTGACCCTGTCACCGGCCGTGACCCAACGCGACCGCTGGCCCATCTGGCGCCCGCCCCGAGTGGTGGTGGATGCCGAACGGGCGCGCATCGAAGCCCGCCATCAGCTGGTGCGGGGCGTCGACCCCTCCGTCAGACCCCGTGGGTGGCGCGATCGCGGACGCGGACGATGAAGGTGGCAGGATCGGCCAAGGGATCTCCGACCGATGCGTGCAGCCGGGTCCAGCTCCGGCTCGCGGGGGCCATCGCCGGCCCCGAGCTGGCCTTGCCATCCGGTCCGGTCAGCACAGTGACCGAGGTGCACCCACAGCTGGTGAACACGACCGCGGGACCGGAGCTGACGCTGAACACGACCGGGACGCCCGCCAGCCGTTCGCCCAGGCTGTCGGTCACCGTGGCCCGCAGCGGCGCCACCGCACCCGACGGCGCGGTGGACCGCGACCCTGGCGCATCGGCGGTGATCCGCAGCGCTACCGGGACCTGGGTCGTGGACCCGACCACCTCCGGCGCGGGGATCGAGCGGGTGGACAACAGCCAGTTGGGGTCCAGGCCGTGGACGATCACCTGGCTCACGCTGACCGAGGGCGCGGCCGAGGCCGGGAACACGCGCAACCGCACGCCGGTGACGGCCCGCGACGACCAGTCGGTGGGCATCTTGACCACCGTGCGCACCAACCCGGTGCCCACCAGCGGATACCCGCTGCCCAGGTCGCCCTGGTACCAGGTGGCCGAGCCGGCCAGCTGGAGGTCGACCGCCACCGAGGTCACCCCGGCACCGGTGGTGGCGAGCTGCACGTACGCGTACTGGCGGGCATCGCCCGGCTGCGGTGAGGTCGGGCTCGTGGCGAGGTCGGTGTACCAACGGTCCATCTCCTGGCCCATCACCCGATAGGTCCAGGGGTTGTCATCCATGGCCGCCTCTCGGGGCTGGCCCGGAGCGGGCGGAGCCACCGGTGCCTGCTGGAACCGGAAGCCGGTGGTGCCCTGGTCGGAGAAGTCGTTGTTGCCGGTGGCGTCGCGCAGGATGGCGTGATGCCCCCAGTAGGAGCCGGCGAAGGCCACGTCGGTCTCGCTGGCCGCTCCTTCGGTGTCGGGGTAGCCGGGTGGCACCCCGCCCCACAGGTAGCGGGCGTCGCTGATCGAACCGTCGGGCGCCACGGTGAAGGAGATGGCGTTCTCGATGTCGGTGAGCCGCCCCCACTCTCCGAGCTCCAGGAAGGGCACGAACCCGGTGCCGGCATCCTCGTGCGACCACACCACGGTGTAGTCGAGCCGCACCGAGCCGCCGGCCAGGGGCGTGGATCCGGCGTAGTCGATCAGCGGGGTGTCGTGCAGCGCGGAGGTCGATCGGCCGTACATCACCGGGGCGTAGGCGTAGGCCAGGTACGACGGGTTGTCCGGCGCGACCACCCGCAGGCCGGCCGAGCGCACCTCGACGTGCAGGGCGTGGCCGTCCATGGCCGACAGGCTGGCGTCGGGGTTGATGGTGACCGAGTGCTCACCCTCGGTGAGCGGACCGGTGAAGCCGGCGTAGACGAACGGGGTGGCCCCGCGGAACAGCACGAGCTGCTGGCTCGGTCCCCCGTCGACGCTCACGTCCACCACCGCGGCGCGCGGGGTCGACAGGGCCCACGAGCTGCCCGGTGCGTCCAGGGCCAGCTGCACCAGGCCCTCGCCGGTGATCGGCGGCGGGGGCGGCGGGGTCGGGGGGAACACGTTGACGGGTGGGCCGATCGGGACGGCGGCCAGGTCGTGTCCGTCCCAGGGACCCGACACGGCCCCGGACGCGGTCAGGTCACCGGCCGGCCCGGCGTAGAGCTCCAGGGTGACGGGCTTGGTCCGGGTCGCCAGCGCCACGCTGGCCGCGGCCGGGCGGGCACCGGCCGCACGAGCCGGCGAGACGGCCGACCAGTCGGCGGGCACCGAGCACGATCGCGGGGCGGCGCAGGCCGACGGCGAGAAGCTCAGGTTCTGGAGTTGGACCGACGGTCCCCCGGCCAGGGCGAACAGCGCCACGAAGCAGGCGTCCACCCGGCAGTCGTCGGTGCCAGCCGCGGTGGACACCACCGCCTCGGCCCGCAGCGTGCCGGCCACCACCCCGGCGGCGTCGGAGAACAGCACGGTGTCGCGCTGCTCCTCGCAACCATCGTTGGGGTTGACCTCGGGCGGCAGCTGGCCGGTGAAGATCTGCAGGGCCACGGGATCGCACTCGACGAACACGAACGTCGACCCGGGCGTGGTCCCGGTGCTCACCACCGACATTGCCTGGCCGTCGACCAGGCCGGTCGCCGGGGAGACGCTCAGGGTGGGGGCGGCCGCGGGCGTCACGCCAGGTTGCACCGCGGCCACCGGAGCCGCCCCCGCGGGTGAAGCACCCAACGCCGCCAACAGGGTCAGCATGAGCGTGCCGACGAACACGGACAGGATCCCCCGATGACCTGGCATGGAGGCGACGCTAGCGCTCCCTCACCGCCGGCTCACCCAGGGTTCACGGCTTCCTAACCGCCTCCTGCCAGCATCGGGCCATGATCAGTCGATCCAATGCAAAGTCGATCGCCGTGCCCGGCCTGGCCCTGTTGGTCTGTCTGGCCATCGTGGCGTCGGGGTGCGGCCTGGGTTCGCGCCGCGGCACGGCCAGCCCCCCGGCCACCACCGGTGCGAACGGCACTGTCACGCTCCCGGTGGGCTCGTCCACCCAGCACCTCACCGTGGGCGGACGCTCGCGATCGTTCCGGGTGTACCGCCCGGCGTCGCTGTCGAGCCGGGGCCCGGCGCCACTGGTGGTCATGATCCATGGCGGCTACGGGAGCGCCCAGAACGCCGAGACCGACTACGGCTGGGACGGTCAGGCCGACGCCGACCGGTTCGTGGTGGCCTACCCCGACGGGATCGGCCACGCCTGGAACGTGGGTGGCGGCTGCTGCGGGTCGCCGGCCCGCGACCACATCGACGACGTGGCCTTCATCACCCAGATGGTGACCACCATCGGCCACGAGGTGCCCATCGACCCGGCCCGGGTCTACGCCACCGGCATCTCCAACGGCGGGCTCATGGCCTACCGGCTGGCCTGCGACACCCACGTGTTCGCCGCCATCGGCCCCGACTCGGCCACCCTCATGGGCACCTGTCCCTCACCGGCGCCGGTGTCGGTCATCCACATCCACGGACTGTCCGACGACCGCATCCCGTTCACCGGAGGCAAGGGCACCGGCTTCGCCACGGTGGTGGACGGCCCGCCGGTGCCCACGGTGATCGCCATGTGGCGTTCGGTCGATGGCTGCGCCGCCCCAACCGTCACCACCGCTGGCGTGGTCACCACCTCGGTGGCCACCTGCCCCGCAGGCCGGTCGGTCGAGCTGATCACCATCACCGGTGCCGGGCACCAGTGGCCGGGCGGCAAGGGCCACGGGTTGATCGGTCGGGCCATGGGTCTGGACCAGCCGTCGACCGCGCTGGCCGCCACGCCCACCATCTGGGCCTTCTTCCAGGCCCATCCCAGGACCTGACTCAGCCGGGCGACGGCGCTCAGCTGCCCCAGCCCGGCGGCGTGGACTCCGCGTCGCCGGTGGCCGTGGCCTCGGCCCCCGGAGGCGGCGGGGGCGGGGTGACGTCGGCGAACTTCTCCTTGAGGTTCTCGACGGTCTGGTCGTCGATGTGGTGGCGGTTGACGCTCACCGGCTTGTAGGGCTCGAAGGCCCGGGCCATCTGGTCGGCGTCGCCGCTGGCCCCGATGAGCACCAGCATCGACGAGTCGGGCGTGAGCTCGGCCTTGACCGACTCGATCATCTTGTCGTCCATGCCCGCGTCCTTGAGAGCCTTGCCGATGAGGCCCCCGATGGCGCCGCCACCGACCCAGCCGGCCAGGAACCACGCCGGGGGGAACCAGAAGAACAGGAGCAGGCCGATCAGCGCGCCCAGCCAGGCGCCGGCGGCCACCGACCCGTGCGGGCTGTGGGTGGCGATCCGGCCGCCCTTGTGCTTCTCGACGATGGCGACGTCGTCGATCCAGGCGTAGTGCAGCTCCTCGAGGGCCCGCACGGCCGACATGGCGGCCTGCGCTCCGTGGACCTCGTCGAACTTGAGGGTGATCAGGTCAGCCATGAGATCGCTCCCGGGGGTCGGCCGTGGGTCGACCGCCAGGCTAGCGTCGAACGTGACCGGGGCCCCGAAAGCGGCACGGCGGGCGGCGCGGCGCAGGGCGGCCAGCACCGGCGCGCCGGCCACCAGCACCAGGACCGCGTTGGTGAGCGCCCGGACCAGGTCCCAGCCCATGGCCGTGGCCATGTGGTAGGCCACGAACCGGTGGAGGTTCTCCCCCAACGAGGCGCCGGGGACGGGACCGAGCTGGGTGCCGACGGACAGGTAGGGCCAGAACCACAGGTCGAGCAGCAGGCCGTAGGTCAGGCCGGCCACGAAGCCGTAGACGGCCAGCAGCGTCAGCTCGCGCCGCCCACGTGCCGGCGGCAGGCAGCCCGCGAAGAATCCCACCCAGGCCGCGCCGAACATCTGGAACGGCAGCCACGGCCCCACCCCACCGGTGATCAGGGCCGAGGCGAACAGGGTCAGGGCACCCAGGACGAACCCGAAGCCGCGACCCAGGACCCGCCCCGCCGGGATCAACAGGAAGAACACGGGCTCGAATCCCGACACCCCGCCGGGCAGGCGCAGGGCGCACCCGCAGGCGGCCAGCACCCCGAGCACCGCCACGCTCTTGGCGTCGAGGGTCCCATCGGCCAGCTCGGCCAGCACGATGGCCAGCAGCAGGGGAAGCAGCGCCACGAACACCCACGGGGCGTCGGCCGCGTGAGCCAGGTCGGAGTTGCCGTGCACCAGGGCGGCCCCGCGGCTGTCGGCCAGCAACGGCCAGCTGAACGCGACCAGGCACAGCAGCGAAGCCGCCCCCAGCAGCAGGACGGCGCGGCGACGCAGCCCGAAGGCCACCACCCCTGTGGTCATGGCCGGGCCGCCAGGTCGCCGTCGGTGCTTGGCAGCGCCCGGGCCACCTCGGCCACCGTCATCCAGGCGGCGGGCGCCAGGACCTTGGCCACCTGCGGAGCGAACACGGGTGAGTGGACCACCACCTGGCGAGCCGGGCCGTCGGCCACCACCTCACCGTCGGCCAGCACCAGCACCCGCTGGGCCACCCGCACCACCACCTCGACGTCGTGGCTGGCCAGCACCACCAGGTGCCCGGCCGCGGCCAACTCGCCGATCAGACCCACCAGGTGGTCCTTGGCCTGGTAGTCCAGGCCCCGGGTGGGTTCGTCGAGCACCACCACCGGCGGTGCCGGGGCCAGCACCAGGGCCAGGGCCAGGGCCAGGCGCTGGCCCTCGGACAGGTCGCGGGGATGGGCGTCGGCGTCGACGCCGGGGGCCAGGCGATCCAGGGTGGCTCGCGTGGTTCCGGGCGCCAGGTCGGCGTCGTGGTCGTTGTCACGGCACTCGGCTCCCACCGAGGTGCCGTTGAGCAGGAGCATCGGGTCCTGAGGCACCAACCCCACCCGGCGGATGGCCTGGCGGGGGGCCAGGTCGGACGGGTTGGCCCCGGCAACGGTCACCGTGCCCACCTGCGGAGTGCGCAGACCGGCCACGTGGGCCAGCAGGGTCGACTTGCCCGAGCCGTTGCGACCCATGACCGCAACCACCTGGCCCGCGTCCAGGTCGACGTCGATGCGCCGCAGCGCCACCACCGATCCGTAGGCGGCCTGCAGTCCCCGGATCACCACCGCCGGGGGGCCCGTCGGGCCCGGCCCCTCCACGACGGGCGGCTCGGTGCCGGCCAGCTCCCGTCGTAGGGGCTCGGCCACCCGGCGGGCATCGCGGATCGACAGCGGGAGCGGTGACCAGCCGGCCAGCCGGCCCAGCTCGACCACGGGCGGCGCCACCGGCGAGTCGACCATGACCTCCGCCGGCTCACCCAGCTGCACCGGCGCGCCGGCGCCGGGCAGCACCAGGATGCGATCGGCGTACTGCACCACCCGCTCCAGTCGGTGCTCGGCGATCAGCACCGTGATGCCCAGGTCGTGCACCAGCCGGGTCAGGGCGGCCAGCACGTCCTCGGCCGCCGCCGGATCCAGGGCCGAGGTGGGTTCGTCGAGGACCAGCACCCGAGGCGAGGCGGTGAGCGCGGCGCCGATGGCCACCCGCTGCTGCTGCCCGCCGGACAGGGCCCGCAGGGGTCGTCGGCGCAACGGGTGGAGACCGAGCAGGTCGAGGGCGTCCTCCACCCGGCGACGCATCACGTCCGGCGCCACGCCCAGGTTGCCCATGGCGTAGGCCAGCTCCTCCTCGACGGTGTCGGTCACGAAGCCGGCGGCGGGATCCTGGCCCACCATGCCGACCACGTCGGCCAGCTCCCGGGGCGGGTGGTCGGCCGTCGATCGACCGTCCACGGTCACCGTCCCGGTGAGCAGGCCACCGGTGAACCGGGGCACCAGCCCGTTGACCGCCTGCAACAGGGTGGTCTTGCCCGAGCCGGTGCGGCCCACCACCAGGCACAGCTCGCCTTCGGCCACGCGCAGGTCCAGCCCCGACAGGGCCGGGGCGGCGGCGTCCGGGTAGGTGAAGCCCACCTGGTCGAAGTGGATCACGTCGGTCCCACCGGGACGGGGCGGGGTGCGGCCAGCGCAGGGACCAGCCCGACGAGGATCCCGGCTACGGCCAGGACCGGGACACCGGGCCAGGTCAGTGGCGAGGCGGCCGGATTCAAGGCGGCCGCGCCGCCCGGCAACCGGGCCGCCGCCATCGTCGCCCCGGCGGCCAGCACCCCCGAGCCACTCACGATCCATTCGGGCAGGCGCCAGGGATCGGGACGGTAGCGGGTGCGCACCGACCGCCGACCGGCCACGAACAGCCCCACGGCCAAGGCCCCCGCCCCCAGTCCCACCAGCGGGAGGCCCAAGGCTCCGGGTGCGCCGGCGTCGGCCAGCCCGTACAGGCCCACCGCCACCACGACCAGGCCGACCATCGTGGTGGTCGCGCCCAGCCGGCGGGCGCGTATCGACGCGCCCTGGCGTCGCCCGTAGCCCCGCGAGTCCATCGACGCGGCCAGGGCCACGGCCCGCTCCAGCCCGCCCTCCAGCACGGGCAGGGCCAGGCCGCGGAAGGCGGCCACCCCCCGCACCGGCCGCCCCCGGAGCCGCCGGGCGTCGCGAAGACGTCCCAGCTCGATCACCGCTTCGGGGGCGAAGGTGAGGGCCACCGTGACCACCACCCCGGCTTCGTAGAGGGCCGCGGGGAGCGCCTGGAGCATCCGATAGGGACTGCACAGGCTGTTCACGGCGCCGAAGCAGATCAGGACCACGCCCAGCTGCAACCCCCGCTGGAAGGCGTCCACCAGGGCCTCGACGGTGACCCGTCCCCCGATGCTCACCCCCGCCGCCCACGTCGGCAAGCGATGGACGGGAGGGAGAACACCACCGTCCCCGGGAGCCGGTCACCGATGAGGATCTGCTGGACCAGGCGGAAGACCACCACGGCCACGGCCATCCACACGAAGAACCGGAACGATCGGGCCCACGGCGCGTCGGATCGCCGGGCGGACACGACCGTCGCCACCACGGCGATGATGAGGCCGAGCACGACCACGTTGGTGGTGTGCATGGCGGCCAGGGCCAGGCCGCCCGCCCACAACCACCACGCCCCCGGGTGCAGGCTGCGCCAGGCCGCGGGGTGGCGGTGGCGGGCCAGGAACCCCGGGGTGACCACCTCGGCCTGGTCACCCGGATCGATGAGCGTCTGGCTCACGCCGGGGCGCCGCCGGCGACGGATGATCACCGAGGCGACCACCAGCGCCACGATGACCAGGCCCACCAGGATCGGGCCCACCGGCGAGCCCCGGCTGGGGCGGGCCACGATCTGACCGTGGCTGGGCAGCGCCTCGGAGCGACGTGAGGCGTCGACCCTGGCCGTCGCCGAGGTGGTCGGCGCCACCGAGGCGGTGGTCGAGCTGGCTGCGGGCGCGGTGGCGGTCGGGCTCGAGGGGGTGACGGTCGAGGCGCCGGCCGAGCGGGCCGGCGCGGTGCCGGTTCGGGCCGGCGCGGAGGCGGCCCCGGGCTGGGGCGTGGTCGGCGTCGGGCCGGAGGCCGCAGTCGTGGGGGTCGGGGCCGGGCAGGGCCCGGTCGAAGGCGAGTCCGGAGCGGGGTCGCTGGCGGAGGCGATCCCGTGCACGAAGTGCCAGCCGTCGACGGCCCCCGCCGAGAGCCGGTGGGTCGCCGGCCCGTCCTGTGCATAGGACCACGCCGAACCGCCGTGCCAGTAGGCCCAGTACTGGTAGCCGTTGCCGGCGGTGGCCCCGCAGGCGGGGGCGGCCGGGAAGCCTTCGATCCCACAGAGCAGGCCCGACGATGCCCACCGCAGGTTGGAGGTGCCGACGGCAGCGGCCAGCAGGTCGGCGCCGGTCATGTTCGGCGTGTAGGGCTCACAGAACGTCTGCACCGCAGGGTTCGGCCCGCCGCTGAAGGTGCCGAAGTCGACGACCAGTCCCACGTGAGGGGTGTCGGCGGACGCGCATCCCCCGCCCAGCGACGGCGCGCACCGAGGCCGATCCCGACACCACCGAGGCGACCAGCACCACGACACACGCGATCAAGCCGCCGACGGCGGGTCGTAGGGGGGGAACGGACACGGGCGGGCCTCGGGATGACAGCGGAGCCGCCGTCGGCCGGGGCCCGGACCCTCTCGAGGGCTTCAGCCGGGGATCGCTCCCACCCTGGGGCGGACCGATCCCGAGCTCCAGGTCCGTAGTCCGACGACGGAGACATGGAGCAGTTCGCTTCGCGGTGGGCAGTCCGGCTCGCGGGGCCGAATCTCGGTCCCGCCTACGGTTGCGGGTCAGCGCCGGCATCTGACCGGCTTCCCCCACCTCGACGCGTCTGTTCTGGCCAGAGCAGACCACAGCCCCGGCGGCGGCGTCAACCGACGTCGGAGGGCCTCGGCTAACCTCCGCCATCCGATGGCCACCGCCACTCCGCCTTCGATCGCCCGACCCTCCTTCGCCCAGCCGCCCGGCGCGCCACCCGTGCCGGTCCGGATCGCCCGCGAGCCATGATCACCCTGGTGCTGGGCGGGGCTCGATCGGGCAAGTCGGCGGTGGCCGAACGTCTGCGATGATCGAACGGCTCCGGGCATGAGGCGCACCCCTCGCCCGCTCGGAGCCGCGCTCGGGCCTGCTGATCGATGCCCGGTGGGGCGAACCGCCCTTCGACCCGCATCCGGTGGCCGCGTTCGGGTCGGCGATGGCCACGGTGGAGGGCCACACCTACGACGGCTCCCGCCCCGCCGGCATCGTGCACGCCGCCATCGGGATGAGCCTGGGGGTCGGCGCGGGTCTGGCTGCCGACATCGTGGTCGGTCCCGAGCTGGCCACCGTGGCCGCCACCGCGCTGGCCGTGGCTGGCCGGGGCCTGGCCGACGCGGCCGAGCGCGTCGCCGACCTGATCGACGAGGGCGACCTGGACCGGGCCCGCCTGGCCATCCGCACCCTGGTCGGTCGTGACGCATCGCAGCTGGACGCGGCCGAGCTGGCCCGGGCCGCGGTCGAGTCGGTGGCCGAGAACACGGTGGACGCGGTGGTGGCTCCGGCCTGCTGGGGCGCCGCCTGGGGCGCGCCGGGGGCACTCGGCTACCGGGCGGCCAACACCCTCGATGCCATGGTCGGGCACCGGTCCCCCCGCTATGAGGAGTTCGGTTGGGCCAGCGCCCGGCTCGACGACGTGGCCAACTGGGTCCCGGCCCGGCTGACCGCTGCCCTGGTGGCGGCCGTGCGCCCCGGCGCGGCCCGGGCGGTGGTCCGCGCCGTGCGCCAGGACGCATCCGCCCACCCCTCGCCCAACGGCGGGGTGGCCGAGGCGGCCTTCGCCGCGGCCCTGGGGGTGCGCCTGGGCGGACCCAGCCGCCACGGCGAGCGGATGGAGGCGCGACCCGACCTGGGCCAGGGCCCACCCCCCACTGCTGACGACGTCCGGCGCGCCGTGCTGCTGAGCGCGGATGTCACCCTGGCCCTGGCCGGCGTCCTGGGTGCGGTCGGATCGTGGCGGGCGCCGGCGGTGCTACGGCGATCCCGGAGGCGTTGGTGACCACGGGCCCGTGGACCCGCGGAGGCGCCCACCGCTAGGCAGGGGTGGTGGGGTCGCTCACCAAGCTCCCGGCCTGTCCCGGCCTGGCCGCGGCCGCGCTGCCCGAACTGCTGGGGTCCGCCGACCTGGGTGCGGGATTGCGCCAGCTTCGGCCTGCAAGGCATGGTGCGCATCGCCGTACCCACCCGGACCGCCACCATCGCCTCAAGTCCGCCCTGGCCGCGACCGAAGCAACGGCACGGTCGCAAGTGGGGCCACCCGCGCTCACCCCCGCCGTACCCCCGGCCGCGCCGCCGGAGAAGGACGCCACGTGATCCTCCAACCCCTTCTCGACGCCGTGCTGGTCGATGTCGGCGGCACGCTGGTGGACGAGGCCGCGACGGCCACGCCGCTGTCCCAGATCCAGGCCCAGCTGCGACCCCGGGTGCTCGAGGACCTGGCCGCCGTCGCCGAACAGGTCCCGGTGGGAGCCGTGACCAACACCGCCACCATGACCGCGCCCCAGGTGCGGGCGTTGCTGGAGCCCAGCGGGTTGAGCGGGTGGCTGGCAGTGGTGGTCACGTCGGTGGACGTGGGCCAGAGCAAGCCGGACCCGCTGCCGCTCCAAGTGGCCATGCAACGCCTGGGTGTGTCCGATCCCCGTCGGGTGCTGTTCGTGGGCGACCAGGCCACCGACGCCGAGGCGGCCGAGGCCGCGGGCATGGCTTATGCGGATGTGGCCGGCGGCGGCGTGGGCGACGCCATCGAGGCCTGGATCGAGCAGATGGCGGGCGGGCGGTTCGAGTCGGCCCGGGCCGCCATCCGACCGCCGGACAGCGAGGCCATGGCCGAGGCCGCCGCCCACCAGGACCGATTGACCAAACCGCCCGGGGCGCTGGGTCGGCTGGAGGCGGCCAGCATCAGGCTGGCCGGGATCGCCGGCACCTCGCCGCCCCCTGTGCCCGAACCGGCCGTGGTCGCCGTCTTCGCCGGCGACCACGGCGTGTTGGCCGCCGGAGTTTCCGCCTGGCCCAAGGAGGTCACCGCCCAGATGATGGCCAACTTCGGGGCCGGCGGGGCCGCCATCAACGTGCTGGCCCGCCAGGTCGGAGCCGACGTGGTGGTGGTGGACGTGGGTGTGGCCACCCCCTACGAGGTGCGGGCCGCGACCTCCGACGGCTCGGGCGTGCGCCCGCGCAAGGTGGCCCGGGGCACCGCGGATCTCTCGCAGGGACAGGCCATGACCCGGACCGAGGCCCTGCTCGCCCTCGACGTGGGCGTGGAGACCGCCGAACGGGCCGTGGCCGACGGAGCCCGCTGCCTCATCACCGGCGACATGGGGATCGGCAACACCACCGCATCCGCCGCGCTCATCGCCGCCTTCACCGGGCGGCCAGGTGCCGAGGTCACCGGCCGGGGCGCGGGGGCCGACGACGCCGGCCTGGCCCGCAAGATCGAGGTGGTCGAATCCGCGCTCGAGCGCCTGCCGGCCACCGCCGGTCCGCTGGCCCGGTTGGCCGAGGTGGGTGGCCTGGAGATCGCGGCGTTGGCCGGTTTCCTCATCGGGGGTGCGGCCGCCGGGGTCCCGGTGATCGTCGACGGGGTGATCGCCGCGGCGGCGGCCGTGGTGGCGGTGGCCTTGTCCCCCGACACACGGGGTCGCCTGGTGGCCGGCCACCGGTCGGCCGAACCCGGCTCGACGGTGGCCCTCGAACACCTGGGGCTCGAACCGCTCCTCGACCTCGACCTGCGCCTGGGCGAAGGCACCGGCGCGGTCCTGGCCCTGCCCCTGCTGCAGGCATCGGCCCACCTGCTGGCCGAGATGGCCACCTTCGACAGCGCCGGGGTGAGCGACAAAGAGCAAAGTTGAACGGGCTCGACCCGGGCCGAGGGTTTCTGACGATGCGTCAGGAACGCGCTACCTTCGCTCCATGAAGCTCGGGTTGATGTGGGGGTACTGGGGAGCCGGTCCGCCACCGGACATGATCGGCGTGACCCAGGAGGCCGAGCGGCTGGGCTACGACTCGGTGTGGACTGCCGAGGCCTGGGGTTCGGATGCGTTCACGCCGCTGGGGTGGCTGGCCGGGCACACCTCCACCATCAAGCTGGGCACCAGCGTGGTGCAGTTGGCCGCCCGCACCCCCACGGCCACGGCCATGGCGGCACTCACGCTCGACCACCTCTCCCAGGGTCGCTTCATGTTGGGGCTCGGGGTGTCGGGTCCTCAGGTGGTGGAGGGCTGGTACGGGCGCCCGTCGGACAAGCCCCTGGCCCGCACCCGCGAGTACGTCGAGATCGTGCGTCGGGTGCTGCGGCGCGATGAGCCACTCGACTTCCAGGGCGAGTTCTACCAGCACCCCTATCACGGACCCGGCTCTGTGGGGCTGGGCAAGCCGTTGCGGGCCATCACCCATCCGCTACGGCCCGACCTGCCCATCTACCTGGGGGCCGAGGGGCCGCGGAACGTGGCCATGGCCGCCGAGATCGCCGACGGCTGGCTCCCCCTCTACTACTCGCCGCACCACCCCGACGTGTACGCCGACTCGCTGGCGGGCGCCAAGCCGGGGTTCGACATCGTGGCCGGGCTGCAGGTCAACATCAACGACGACCTGGAGGCCGCCCTGGCCCCGGTCAAGATGATGTTGGGCTTCTACATCGGCGGCATGGGGGCCAAGGGGCAGAACTACCACACCAAGCTCATGGGTCGGTTCGGCTATGAGGCCGAGGCGCTGGAGATCCAGGAGTTGTTCTTCGAAGGCCGACGCGATGAAGCGGTGGCCAAGGTGCCCGACGACTTCGCCGACGCCATCTCGCTGTGCGGGCCGCCCGAGCGCATCCGCGACCGGGTGGCCGCCTGGGAGGAGAGTCCCGTCTCCACCCTGCTGGTGTACTCGCCGGGCGGCCCCGACGCGCTGCGCACCCTGGCCGACCTGTTGATGTGACGACCTGTCGACGGAGGACTCGATCGTGACGATGACCCCCGACCACCCGACCCGCCCCGACATCGACCTGCTGGACGGGCACTTCTACGGCGACGACCCCCACCCCCAGTTCACCTGGATGCGGGCCAACGCCCCCGTCTACTTCGACGCGGCCAACGGTGTCTGGGGGATCACCCGCTACGCCGACCTCAAGGCGGTGGCCGCCGACCCGGCCACCTTCTCCAACGCCCAGGGCATCCGGCCCGACAACGGGCCGCTGCCCATGATGATCGACATGGACGACCCCGATCACCTGCGTCGACGCAAGCTGGTGAACAAGGGGTTCACGCCTCGGCGGGTGCGAGAGAGCGAGGACCGCATCCGCCTGGTGTGCGACTCGATCCTCGACGCGGTGTGCGAGACCGGGTCGTGTGACCTGGTGCGTGACGTGGCCGCACCCCTGCCCATGATCATGATCGGCGACGCCCTGGGCGTCGCCCCGGAGGACCGGGCCGACCTGCTGCGTTGGAGCGACGACATGGTGTCGGGCCTGTCGGGGGTGACCTCGACCGACGAGGCCATGGTGCGCGCCGCCAATGCCTTCAGCGAGTACGAGGCCTACAGCGGCCGGGTCATCGCCCAGCGACGGGCTTGCCCGGGGACCGACGACCTGATGGGCATCCTGGTCGACGCCGAGGTGGACGGCGATCGCCTCGACGACGCCGAGCTGAACATGGAGTCGTTGCTGATCCTCATCGGCGGCGACGAGACCACCCGCCACGTCATCTCGGGCGGGGTGGGCCAGCTGCTCGAGCATCCCGACCAGCGCGACCGCCTGGCCGCCGACCTGTCGCTCATGCCCGGAGCGGTGGAGGAGATGCTGCGCTGGGTCAGCCCCATCCGCAACATGGCCCGGGTGGTGACCCACGACGTGGAGCTGCAGGGCCAGCTGTTGCAGGAAGGCCAGAAGCTGCTGCTGCTGTACCCATCGGCCAACCGCGACGAGGACGTGTTCGACGACCCGTTCCGCTTCGACATCGAGCGCACGCCCAACGACCACGTGGCGTTCGGGTTCGGTACCCACTTCTGCCTGGGGGCCAGCCTGGCCCGCCTGGAGATCACCGTGATGGTCGAGCGCATCCTGGCCCGGCTTCCCGATCTGGCTCTGGCCGGTCCCACCCCGCTGCGACCGGCCAACTTCGTGAGCGGCTACCAGTCGATGCCGGTGACGTTCCGTCCCTCCGCGCCCGTGGGCGCCGGCGCCGTCTGAGGGACCGGGTTCAGGTCGGCCGGCTTCACGAACGACACCATCAGCCGCAAGCCGTCGTCGGCCACCTCGGTGAGGTCCGGTGCGTAGCGGTACCCCAGCGGATGGTGGAACTCGACCAGGCCCTCGACGTCGGTGAGCTGGTGGGCCAGCACGTGGCGCACCAGCGCGCCCTTGAGCAACTTGTTCCAGTGGCTCACGGTGACCAGCTCGGTCCGTCCGTCCCGGACGGCCTCGTCGCAGAAGCGCACGGAGACCAGCCGCCGCGCCGCGTCGGGATCGCCCAGGGTCACGCACGGTGCCCAGGCGGCGCGGTGCTCGCCGGGCAGCAGGTCCCACACCATCCGGTCGCGCACCTCCGGGGCCAGGGCGGCGGTGATCGCGGGTCGCCACCAGGCCGCCAGCCGACGGGGCGGGCGCGACAGCCGGGGCAGGGTGGCGCTCATCTTGAGCTTGTAGTCGGGGATGGGATCGCCGGGACCCACGATGCCCCACAGGCCGGAGAAGATCCGTACCTGGACGTCCAGCCGGCGGCGCGCCGCGGCGGGAAGCGACGGCGCGTCCAACGCCTGGTACAGCACCCCGGTGTAGCGCTCGATGGCCGCCATGGTGGGCGACGAGGCCACGGTCCGGTCGCGGTCGGTGGCCCGGTCCAGGGCCTCCCCCTTGACCCCGAGCAGGGCGCCGCGCCGGACGGCGGCCCCCGACATGGCCCGCACCAGGGCGGCCATGACCCGGGCCCGCCGATCGTCGAGCCCGGGCGCCACCAGCGTGCCCGGGGCCCAGGCCGGGCCCGTGCCTCCCTCGGCCTTGCCCTCCGACGGAGGCAACAGAATGAACGGCGTCATCAACCGCACCCTACGATCAGTTGATGGCCTCGCCCGAACCGCGCCGCTGCACGCCCGCCGAAGCAGCCGCCCTACTCGACCCGACCGACACCTTCGGCATCCCGCTGGGGCCCGGGCACCCACCCGGCCTGCTGCACGCCCTGGGCGATCGCACCGACTGGGTGAACCTGACCATCTCGGGCGCGCTGCTGCTCGACCTCTACACCGTCTTCAGCCACCCCGGGGTCCACTACCTGTGCGGCTTCTACGGCCCCGCCGAACGGCTGCTGGTCGACACCGGCGCCAACATCGACTTCGTGCCGTCGGACTTCCGACGCTTCGCCCCCATCCTGGAGAAGGCCGCCCCCCGGGTCATGGCCGGCCTGGCCTCGCCACCCGACGAGCAGGGCTGGTGCAGCCTGTCGCTGCACGCCGGCGCCACCTACCACGAGTTCCTCCGGGCCGCGGCCGATCCGGACCGGGTGACCATCATCGAGATCAACCCGAACGCGCCTCGCACACAGGGCCTGCTGCCCGAGCACCCCCACGCCATCCACCTGGACCAGATCGACGTGCTGGTCGAGAGCGACCGGCCCATGTTCACGCTGCCCGAGGACGTGCCCGACGATCTCGACCGGCGCATCGCCGGCTTCGTGCGGCCTTACATCGCCGACGGGTCCACCGTCCAGACCGGCATCGGTGGCATCCCTTCGACCATCGCCTCCATGCTGGCCGACGACGACGGGGGCGACTACGGCATCCACTCCGAGATGTTCACCACCGGCCTCATGCGGCTGCACCAGGCCGGCAAGGTGACCAATGCCCGCAAGGGCCAGTTCGACGGACTCTCGATCACCACCTTCGCCCTGGGTACCCCCGAGCTCAACGAGTTCCTGGACGGCAACGACCAGGTGCGGTTCCTGCCGGCCCAGGTGGTGAACGCCCCCGAGGTCATCGCCCGCAACCGCCAGATGGTCACCATCAACGGCGCCCTCACCATCGACCTGTGGGGCCAGGCGGTGGCCGACACCATCGGGGGCCGCCAGTTCTCCGGCATCGGCGGCCACGAGGACTTCGTGTCGGTGGCGGGCTTCGACCTGGAGGACCGATCGATCCTGTGCCTGCGGGCCACGGCCATGGCCGGGGGCAAGATGTTCAGCCGCATCGTGAGCCAGCTGCCGGCCGGGGCCGTGATCACCACCCCCCGCCACCAGCTGGACCTCGTCATCACCGAGTACGGGGTGGCCTCGCTGCGGGGTCGCACGGTCCGCGAGCGCGCCGCCGCCCTGACCGCGGTGGCCCATCCCGACTTCCGCGACGAGCTCGAGGCGGCGGCGGCGGCGCTGGTCAGGTGACGGTCAGGCCCAGGGTCTGGGTGCGAACCGTCCGACCCAGGTCGTCCTTCACCACGAGGGTGTAGCTGTAGGTGCCGGGGGCGGTGGTGCAGATCGTGCCGCTGGTGCCGCCCAGGCTGCCCGGGCACAGGAGCTGGCTCCCGCTGGCCGCGGTGGACTGCAGGTTGGGACCACCCATGGTCACGGTCACGGGCCCGCTGGCCGACACGCTCCAGATGGCCTCGGGCGCACCGTTGGCATTGATGTCCCAACTGCCGGCGATGGTCCGGGTAGGGATGTTGAAGTTCAGGGTGACGTTGGGGAAGGGCACAGCCGTGGTGGTGGTGACCCCGGGTGGGGGCGGTGACGACTTCGTGTTCGCCGCCGTGGTGGTGGTGGCCTTGGCCGTCGTCGAGGTCGACGAGCCCGGCGCCGCGGTGGTGGGCGGGGCCATGGCGGTGGCCGGGGTGGCGGTGGTGGGCGTCGCCGTCGGCACGGTGGTGGGTGCCACCGAGCTGGCGGAACGGTGCGGGGCGGTGGCCAGCTCGGCCGGATGCTTCGAGCCCGAGCCGCTCAACAGGACCACGGCCAGCAACACGACGACAACGGCTGCGGCGGCGGCCGCGAACAGCCAGCCTCGCCGTGAGCCGCCCGACGGGGCGTCGCCCCCTGAGCCGCCTCGGGCTCCACCCGCGTCCGCCGCGGTGATGGCCCCGGTGGCATAGGCGGGCTCGGTCATGACCGGCGAGTCGGGACCCGACGACGGCGACCGAACGTCGACCAGTCCGTCGGCCGGCCCGGCGAAGGCGGCCAGCCCGACCGCTCGACCCGTGGCCGCGGCGTCGTCGTCGCGGGTCCTACGACCTCGGGTGGGCTTGCGCTCGTTGCCTGCGTCACGAGCCGTGCCCGCGACCTCGTTCGGAGCCGGGGCCACCACCGCGGACCGGCGAGCGGAGGCGGAGCCGGACATGTCGACGTCGGCGCCCGCCAGGTCCTCGGCCAGCCCCTCTTTGAACCCGGGCGGCGCGATGGCCAGGGGGATGGCCGCGAACACGGCGATCGGACGAACCGGGACCTGCGAGGCGTCGCGGCAGGACTCGCAGGTGCGCAGGTGATCGGCCACCAGCTTGACCACCGAGGTGTCGAAGGTGTGATGCCCCGACACCGCCGAGGCCAGCTGATCGTGGGTGGGGCCGCCCTGGCGCCACATGATCTTGGATCGCACGACCGCGTTGTACCCCGCCTCGATCTTGCTCAGGATGGCGTCGATGGACGCCGGCGTGTCCTGCATCACCGCGGCCACCTCGATCGGGTGCAAGCCATGGCGGTAGTGCAGGTCGAGGACCTCACGTACCTGGTGGCCCAGCACCTCGGCCGCTTCCCACAGGAACGAGACCACGGCGTTGTCGGTGGCCAGGCTGCGGACCTCGGCGCTGCGGGTCAGGCGGTCCTCGGCGTAGGGACCCACCGGCAGGCGCATGTCCACCCGCTCAGAATCGTTGGCGCTCATGGCCTGGCTGGCCGAGCGCAGGGCCAGCACCCGGAAGGGCTCCGTGGCGCCCTGGCGGATGATCCGGCGGTGGGTGGCCACGAAGGCATCGACCTCGATCCGCGAGGTGTCGGCGGTGGTGAAGCCGCGATTGGCGATGCGGTCGTAGACGGGGTCGGCCCAGGCGTCGAACAGGAGCCCGAAGGCGGCCGTGTCCCCGCCGCGCAGGAGGGCGGCGAAAGCGTCATCGCGCTGGCGGCCACCGTCGCCGTCGGGCGCCAGCGCCCGCGGGTCATGGGCGCCCGGGCGGCCATCCGCCTGTCCGATGCTCATCACCTTCTGTCGGCCGCGGTAGGGGTGCTCTTTAGGCGACCGGTAGCATCCGCCGGACACATGGCACCGTCCCCGCTTCCTTCCGCGACGTACCGTCCGGCCCAGTGGTTGGCCCCGCACGTGGGCCGGTCCGTGTCCAAACTGTCGCGGGTGGCCCGCCTGGGTGAGGGCTCGGTCATCGGGGGCAAGGTGGCCCTGTCCATCGACCGCGGCCTGGCCGGGCGCCTGGCCGCGCCCATGACCGTCGCCCTGGTGTCGGGGACCAACGGCAAGACCACCACCACCACCCTGCTGGCCCTCGGTCTGGCCGCCTGCAGCCCGACCGCCACCAACAAGCAGGGCGCCAACCTGGCCAGCGGCCTGACCGGGGCACTACTGGGGTCCCCCGACGCCACCTTCGCGGCATTGGAGGTCGATGAGGCGGTGCTGCCCTGGGCACTGGGCGAGCTGCATCCCCGGGCCGTGACGCTGCTGAACCTGTCGCGTGACCAACTGGACCGCCTGCACGAGGTGCGGGCCACCGCCGAGCGGTGGCGTCGGGCCCTGGCCACCGACACGCCACCGCTGGTGGTGGCCAACGCCGACGATCCGCTGGTGGCCTGGTCCGTCGACGGGCTCGACCAGGGCGCCGACGGAGAGGACCGAGTCGTCTGGGTGGGCGCCGGGCTGGCCTGGCAGCTCGACTCGTCGGCCTGTCCGTGGTGCGAGGCCGACCTGATCTTCACCGACACGGCCTGGCGCTGTCCCGGATGTGGACGGGCCCGGCCCGATCCCTCGTACTCGCTGTCCGACGGCGCGGTGGTCGACGGTGAGGGCAACGCCCATCCCCTGGGTCTGTCGTTGCCCGGGCGGTCGGCACGAGCCAACGCGGCCATGGCCTTCGCGGTGATCGACCAGCTCGGCCTGCCCACCGCTCGGGCCACGGCCAGCTGGGCCGAGGTCCGCAGCATCGAGGGCCGATACCAGCACGTGCGCCACCGCGGCGCCGAGCTGGTGCTGCACCTGGCCAAGAACCCGGCGGGCTGGGCCGACCTGCTCGACCTGGTGGTGCGGTCGTCGGGTCCGCTGGTGCTGGTGCTCAACGCCCAGGGCCAGGACGGCCGGGATCCGTCGTGGATCTGGGACGTCCCCTTCGAGCGCCTGGCCGGCCGCCGGGCCTACTGCCTGGGTGAGCGGGGTCTCGACCTGGCGGTGCGCCTCGACTACGCCGGCCTCGACGTGACCCGGGTGGCCGAGCTCGACACCGCCATCGATCAGCTCGTCGCCGATCAGGTCGGGCGACGACGAGCCGCGACCGGTCGACCTCATCGCCAACTACAGCGCGTTCCAACAGGTCCGCCGGCACCTGACCGATGCCGATCCCCGTCGCCGATGATCGGCATCGGACTGGTCCGCCCCGACCTGCTGGGCACCTACGGCGACGGCGGCAACGCGGCCGTGCTGGCCGACCGCCTGGTGCGGCGCGGCATCCCGGCCGAGGTCGTGCCCCTCTCCACCGGCAGCGACATACCCGACTCGGTGGCCGTGCTGGTGCTGGGCGGCGGCGAGGACGCGGCCCAGCGAGCCCTGCTGGCCGACACCCGGCTTCTGGGCGGTGTGGCCCGGGCCGCGGCACGCGGCGTGCCCGTGCTGGCCGTGTGCGCCGCCCTCCAGGTGCTGGGCGTGGGGTTCGAGATCGACGGCCGACGCGAGGCCGGCATCGGGCTACTCGACGTCGAGACCGACCGCCTGGTGCACCGGGCGGTGGGCGAGACGCTGGTTCGACCCGAACCCGGGAACGGAGTCGAGTTGGGCGCCACCGTGCTGACCGGCTTCGAGAACCACGGCGGACGCACCCTGCGTGGCACCGGCTGTCGTCCGCTGGGCCACGTGGAGGTCGGCGTGGGCAACGGGGACGGGACCGACGGCGCCGTGAGCGGCCACGTGGTGGGCACCTACCTGCACGGACCGGTGCTGGCCCGCAACCCCGCCCTGGCCGACCAGCTGCTGTCCTGGGCCGTGGGTGACCTCGAACCGCTGTCGATCGAGGTGGTCGAGCAGCTCCACGACGAACGGGTGGCGGCCTCGGCCCGGGAGCGGCGGGCCACCGACCAGATCGACGCGGCGACCGAGGCCGGGCGGCTGGCCGGTGTCCGCCACCGGGTGGCCGGCGTCGGCGCCCGGATGGGGACGGCGGTCAGCGAAGCGACGAAAGGGCGTCGACACCGTGGGGCTTCTCGGGATTGAGCGGGAACCAACACGGCCAGGATGCGACCATTGGTCTGGTCGACCACCCCGGCCGAGTTGCATCCCGGCTGGCGGTTGGCCATCCTCGAACATCCGGCTGGACGTCCCGCACCGGTCACCGTCCTGTCGACCTCGACCTGACCGACCTCGTAGAGAGGAGCTGCTGTGGCCGCACCCGGAGGATCGGTGCGACTGGTGGGCGGCCCCCCTGCGGTCGACGGCTCGGTGTCGCCGGCCACCATCGCGGTGGATGGACTCATCCTGGCGGCCGTGCGGGGCGGGCGGTGGTGCCCACTGGTCGAGCTGAACCAGCAGTGCACCGATCGGGCGTCGACCGAGCAGCTGGCCGCGTCGTGGCTGCTGGCCCGTTACGAGATGTGGGGTCGACCTCGCCGGCTCCGACCACAGCTCTACCGCCACACCGCCACCTTCGCCCTGGTGGCGGCTCGGGAGCCGAACGGCCGCTGGACCTTGGCGCCGGGTCGGCACCACCACACCGCCGGCCCGACCACGACGCCGAGCGCCGGTGCGGCACCGGCGAACCCTGACGCCACCTTGTGGGTCCGCCTGGAGGACGAGGTCGATCGGGCGGCGCTGCGCTTCGGTCGGGTGGCCGCGCTGCTGCCCGAGGGCCCGCTGGCCGATCGGGCCCAGGGCGCGGTGCGCTCCGGTCAGGCGTGTGTGGCTGACGCCGTGCGCCTGTGCGCGGTGGGAGCCACCGTGGCGCCGGGCTGGGAACCGGGCGCGCCCGACGACGAGGCCGTGTCCCTGGTGAGCCGGATCACATCGCTGCTGGGGACCATCGACGCCGCCACCCGCGAGCTGGTGCGCCTTCATCTGGAGCTGGGCGATCCCGAACCCCCCGCCGAGTCCCTGGCCCTCCTGGCCGCCTCGGTGGCCGAGATCGAAGCCGCCACGAAAGACCGGCTCTCCTAGTATCTCGGCGACCAGCGAGAGGTGCGCAGCAGACGGGACTCCCATTGATCGCGGTAGGTGAGGGCGTCGGCCATGTAGGTGCCGGGGGCCTTGAAGGCGGCCGGGATCTCGGTGGTGAACAGGGCCAGCAAACCGTCGAGGCTGTGCACGCGCTGCCACAGGATCCCTTCGGGTCGCAGCCCCGCGCCCAGCATGGAGGTCCAGCAGATCTGGATCTCGAGCAGCCGCCGGCTCTCGGGCTGGCTGGCCAGCATGGGCTGGTAGGTGTCGCCCCAGTAGTCGATGTAGTCGTCGAGGGGGACGTGGGGCCAGCCCGTGTCCTCCATGAAGAGGGTGGGCTCGTGGTCGGCGGGCGCGGACGACTCGGCGGCCAGGTCCAGATTGGTGATGGGTGACCACGCCACCGGGGTGAGCACCTTGGCGGTGACCGTGCGGCGCAACCGGTCGACCGAGCGCGTCCACTCGGCCAGGTCGCCGTGCAGGGCCCGTTGGGAGAGCCGCTCCCAGGCGGCTCCGTCGTGTACGGCGGTGATGGTGATGACCCGGTAGGCCGGCCCGGTGCCGTGGACCTGGTTGGCGTACCAGAGCAGACGGGCCTCGTCGCCCTGGCCCAGCCGGTCCATCCAACCGCCGGGATCGCGGTAGGCGGCCTCGAACTCCTCCTCGTGCTGGCCGATCACCTGGTGGCATTCGTGCAGGTACAGGGTCATGGGTGGCTCCCGGGGCTCGCCCGTCGGATGAGATCGACCGCCATGGCCCGGGGCAGCTTGCCCAGCTCGTTGCTGGGCAGGGCGTCCACCACGGCCAGCTCCTCCGGACGCTTGAAGGGCGCCAACCGCCCGGTGCACCACTCCCGCAGGTCATCGAGGGTGGGGTCGTCGTGGCCGGCGGCCACCACCACGGCCACGCCCACCCGCTCCCCCATCTCCGGATCGGGCAGCCCGACCACCACCAGCTCGGCCACCGCCGGGTGCTGGCGCAGGACCTCGGCCACCTCGTGGGGCGTGAACTTCTCGCCACCGCGGTTGATGCCATCGGAGCGCCGACCGACCGGGAAGAGGTAGCCGTCCGCGTCCTGGCGGGCCAGGTCGCCGGTCTGCAGCCAGCCGTCGGCATCGCTGCCCGCGCCGACGTTCTGCGGGCTGCGCACCCACAGCTCACCCGCCTCGTCGGTGGCCACGTCCTGGCCGGTGACAGGGTCGACCACACGCACCTCCACGCCGGGCAGCGGCCGGCCCACCGAACCCGCCCGGGCCGGGTCGTGGTGGTCGGCGGCTGACAGGGTGGTGTAGGCGCCCAGGGTCTCGGTCTGGCCGAACACGTTGGCGAAGTCCACCTCGGGCCATTGGGCCATGGCCCGGCGCACCAGCTCGACCGGAGCGGCCGCGGCTCCGTAGGCCACCGTCCGCAGACTGCTGACGTCGGTCGTGGCCAGGTCGGGGTGGTCGAGGATGCGGGCCAGCATGGTCGGGACCAGGAAGGCCGAGTTGACCTGCTGGCCGGCCACCAGCGACAGCCAGACCCCGGCGTCGAAGCGCGGTTGGATCACCGTCGTCTCCCCCGAGTACAGGCTGACGAGCAGCCCGAGCATGCCGCCCACGTGGAACGAAGGCACGCACATGAGGCTGACGCCGGCACGACGATCGGGATCGAAGGGTCGGCGGTAGGCGCCCATGCGGGCCAGCAGCGCGTCGTGGCTGACGCCGACCGGCTTGGGCAGCCCGGTGGTGCCGCTGGTGAACAGGATCAGCGCATCGCGCTCCCCACCCGTGGCCCAGACCGCCGGGCTCGTCGGGCTCATCGGGTCGGGGGTCGGCCAGCACCACTCCGTCGGGCCCCAGGGCGGCGGTCAGGGCTGCTGCCGCATCGTCGTCGGCCACACCCACCGTTGCCCCCCCGGACACCCCGACCAGCTGAGCCAGCTCGGTGGTGGTCAGCAAAGGGTTCATCTGGGCGGTGGCCGCGCCCAGCCCGGCGGTCGCCAGGGTGACGGCGGTGGCCCGCACCCCACCCCAGTCCGCCAAGGCCACCGTCTGGTCGGGACCGACGCCGCGGGCAGCCAGCGTGGCCGCCCAGCGACGGGTCTGGTCTCGCAGCTCGCCGTAGGTGCAGACCGAGCCGTCGTCGAGGATCAGCGCCGGACGCTCGGGCATGAGCTCGGCCGGTCGATCCAACACGGCGGCGATGTTGGTGATGACGTCGACAGCCACGAACGATCCCCCTGCCAGTCCGGGTCCCCCCGGACCCTCGAGTTGAACCTAGCCGTCCGATCGTGGCCCTCCCCACCCGACCGGCGCCCGAGGTCGGCCTGGACGTCCGCAGCTTCGGCACGGCAAGCGACTTCGCCGGCCATCTCCCACGTTCGACTCGTGACCCTGCCCGACGTCGAGCCGGGAGCTAGGTTGTCGTCCCCGCCCTCGTAGCTCAGGGGATAGAGCATCGGTTTCCTAAACCGTGCGCGGAGGTTCGAGTCCTCCCGGGGGCACCAACGGCCACAAGGGATCGCGACTTCAGTACTCGGTCGAGGGGACCGAAAATCCCACATTTCATCCCACGAATCGGCCTCCGGGCGGTGGCCGGGGCCAGTGGCCTCGAGATCGGCCACCCAGCCGGCGGATCGGTCACTGATCCTCATGCCCTCGATAAGCGCATTCGGACCGACACACGCGACAACCGATCCGACCCCCCGGCCCCGAACTGACCACGACCGCCCAACCGTGCGCACTCGACAAGGCGATCCGGCGTCGGCGGTCGCAGGACCCATCCGCCGAGATGTCGATCTGGTCCTCATACCTACCGATAAGCGCGAGCCTCCCGCCGAACGCGACATGGAAGTACCCCGGTCTCACGGACAGTCGGGTTGTGGGGCTGAGGGCCCCGGTGGTTGATAGCAGGCGAGGTCGTGGAGGGGCTTACAAGCGATCGGGTTCGAGATCGATGACGAGCGGGGCGTGATCGCTGGTTTCCAAGGCAGCGGGGTCAGCCCACACGCCGCAGCTGAGGATCTTCGACTCGGTCGTGGCGTCCGCGAAGACGTGGTCGAGCTGGTAGGGCAGATTGTCCGAGCGGAAGAAGCTGCGGGTCTCGTTGGCCTTGCCCATGACCTCCACCCAGCCCTGCTCGTGGGCCCGAGAGAAGAAGAGGGCGTTGGCGGGGACCTTCTGGTTGCGATCGAAGAGTCTCGAGGTGTTCCAGTCGCCTCCGAAGATGAATCGGCGGCCCTTCACGCGGTCGAGACCGTGGAAGATGACGTCGGTGGACCACGGATTCGTTGGCTCGATCGCTGAAGCGACCAGCTGTTCGGTCTCGATGGCGCCCTGCTTGCCGAGCAACTCGAGCATCTTTTCTGCTCGCATCGCCGGAGCGTGGACGCTGGCGAGGAGGGCGGGTTCGGTCGGAGTGAGGTCGATCTCGCCGATCACGACGTAGTCGTAGGCCACACTCAGCCAGGATTCCTCGGGCAGGAGATCCTCCCGGGGACGCAGGTTGAGTGCTCGCCGCACCGCAACGCCCGATCCCCAGTTACCGGTCTTGGCGTGGAGCCCGACCTCGCCGACGATGAGATCCCACTCTTCGCGGACCCAGTCAGGGATGACCGAGTGCCGGATCTCCTGGAGCAGGATCACGTCCGGATCGAGCGCGCCGAGGTGATGCCATGCTCGCTCGAGCTGCCTGTTGGTCGCGCCCGCCGGCGCACCATGCATGTTCCAGCTGACGATTCTCATTGCTCTCTCCAGTCTGGAGGCGAACGTTTCGGTGACGGCCCAGGGTGGCGACGAAGCCGAGCACGTCTCCCCAGACGATCGGATCACCGACCAGGTTCATCGGACGCTCACTCTGGCATGCTTTCCGCCGATAGGCGCAGGGATGCAAAGCTGGATGATGGCAACGTCCGCGACAGCTGTTGGGGCGTGACCAGCTCGGAGTGATCAGCGCGTGAGCCAACCGAACCCCGGAGCTGGAACGTCCCCTGATCCTGAACGGACAACACTCATCGCGCGGTCGGTCGGGACATGGACCGGCGAGCTCATCGATCTTGGTGGTCGCAACACCCTGCTGTACTACCGGGACCTCAAGCAGGGCACCCTCGACCTCAGCCCGGGTTCACTCGCGGCTGATTTGGCCGTCGAGAGTCTCCTCGCCGGGCGAACCGTGCGTCTGTCTGACCTGTTCGATGACGCAGCCCGCGCAGCCGCGGCCAGGCGGGCCAGGACGGTCAAGGCCAAGGCCGACGAGAACTTCGAGGAACGCGGGCTCTCGACCATGTTCCTCGCCTGGGGGATGGCCGCCTGGGACAACCCGAACAGCGCGGCGACACCTGCTGCGCCGGTGCTCCTGCGAGAGTCCAGGCTGGCTGCGAGGGGCAGCGCCGGCGAGGACTTCGACCTGGCCCTGCCTGGCGAGTGGGAGATCAACCCGACGCTGCTCCACCTGCTCAAGACCGACTACCAGGTCGAACTCGACGGCACCGAGCTGGTCGGGCTCTTCGACGACGAGGCTGATCCCCCGGACGCAAGCGCGGTGTTCGAGCGGCTCATCAAGGCAGCCTCGGTAGTTCCTGGCTTCGCGATTGCTCCCAGAGTGGTCATCGGGAACTTCTCCTATGCGAAGTTGCCGATGGTCCTCGACCTGGAGACGGCGACTGACACGCTGGTCGAGTCGGATCTCATCTGCGCCATCGCCGGTGACGAGGGTGCTCGTGACACGGTCCGGGCCCGACACCCCAACGTCTCGGTGTCCGAACCAGATGTGGTGGCCCCACGCGACGAGTTCCTGGTTCTGGATGCGGACGCGAGCCAGTCCTACGCCATCAACGCGGCCGTGGGCGGGGCGGACCTCGTGGTCGACGGCCCGCCCGGGACTGGGAAGAGCCAAACCATCGCCAACCTGATCGCAACGCTCTCGGCCAGGGGGCAGAAGGTGCTGTTCGTCGCAGAGAAGCGGGCTGCGATCGACGCGGTCCTCGATCGCCTCAATCGGGTCGGACTCGGCGAGCTCGTCTTGGACCTCCACGAAGGAGCCGGCTCGAAACGCAAGCTCGCGGCCGATCTCTCCCGTTCCCTGGCCTCGGTGGCGGCGCTGCCTCGGCCAGACATGACGGCGGCGCAGGAGATGCTCGTCCGTCGGCGTGACGAGGTGGTGGGACACGCCGACGCCCTGCACTGTGTCCGTGATCCATGGGGCGTCAGTGTCTATGAGGTCGAGTCCCGCTTGCTCGCGATCCCAGTCGAGGCGAGGTCCTCACAGCGACTTCGCGGCGAGACCCTCACCCGCTGCGACGCCGCGTGCTTCCGCCAAGCGAGGGCTGACCTCGAAACATTCATCGGTCTGGGAGGCTCAACGGGCGCGGACACGAGCCGCCCCTGGGGCGCGGCGTTTGCCGCAGCCACCATCACCAACCCATCGGCCGCCCAGACCGCTCTCCAGGCGGCATCAACGCTGCAGTCCCACACGCTGCCGGACGCATCGGCCAGGTTCGATCACATGCTCGCCGAATGTGGTCTGCGTGCCCCTGCCACGATCGGCGCCTGGGTCGAGGTGCTCCAGCTGCTCGATCGCGTCTCCGCCACGCTCGCCCAGTTCCAGCCCCAGGTGCTCAGTCTGCCACTCGCCGATCTCAGCGCCGCCCTAGCTCCGCTGGATCACGGCGTGCTGGCACGCCTCGGGGCCAAGATCGGCAACGGCACCTTCCGCCAGGCGAAGAAGGCCGCCATGTCGGTGTGGATCGGCGACAAACCCACCCCCCACGACCTCCACGCGGCCATCGCTCATGCAGCAGACCTGCAGAACACCTGGGCGAACGTGGCCACAGACGGCGGTCCTCCGAGGCTCCCGGCCGACCTGGCCGGGATCGCGGGCACCTTCGGCCAGCTCGCCGCCGAGGTCGACAGCCTGGGCGCCTGGACAGCCCATCCCGACGTTCGAGGATGGACGATCCCTCAACTCAGCGCGTACCTGGACGCGCTGCTGGCCGACACCCAAGCCCTCTACAAGCTGCCCGAGCTGACCCGGCTGAGAGCTGCGCTCTACGCCGCGGGGATATGGCCGCTCACCGTCGAGATCATCAGCCGGAATCTCACCATCGACCAAGCACTCGCGTGCGCCGACTTCGTGTGGCTCAGCTCCATCTTGGAGACGGTCTCTGTGGCTGACGCGCGGATCGGGGCCTTCGACGGCAAGGCACACGCCCGATCCGTCGAGGAGTACCAAACCGCCGACCGGGTCCACATCGAGTCCGCTCCGATCCGGGTTCGCCGGGCGGTCGCCGAGCATGCCACCGCAACCCGCGACGCCTGGCCCAAGGAATCTGAGGTCCTCGAGCATCAAGCCCACCTCAAACGCGGGCACCTGCCGGTCCGTCAACTCTTCCAGGTCGCGCCCCATGTGCTCGCTGCGCTCAAGCCGTGCTGGGCGATGAGCCCGCTCGTGGTGTCCCAACTCCTGCCGGCTCGAGAAGCTCTTCGATGTCGTCATCTTCGATGAGGCGTCGCAGGTCACGCCGCCAGACGCCGTTGGTGCCCTGATGCGCGCCGACCGCGCCGTGGTTGCCGGTGACCCGCATCAGCTTCCCCCCACCAGCTTCTTCGCGGCCGCGTCGGGCGGTGGCGAAGACGACGAGGACCTCGAAGAGGAGCTCGACTCGACCGCAGGAACGAAGAACATGGAGTCGATCCTCGATGCCATGAGCGCACTGCTGCCACCACCGAAGGGAACCCGAACGCTCGGGTGGCACTACCGGTCCAAGGACGAGCGACTCATCGCGTTCTCGAACGCTCAGCCGAACCTCTACGACTGGGCGATGACGACCTTCGCGGGAACCGCCGGATCCGAGTGCCTCACCCACGAGCTCGTGCCCTTCCGACCCGGCCGTCTCGGTCAGGAAGACTCAGCTGCCGATGAGGTCGCACGCGTCGTCGAACTCGTCTCCGAACACGCCGCCAGCCGGCCCGGAGAGTCTCTCGGCGTGATCGCCATGGGCATCAAGCACGCCAACCGGATCGACGAGGCCATCCGACGCGCGGGTGGACGATCCCGACCTCGACTCGTTCATATCGGGGACCGCCTCTGCGCAGGCCGGCAAGGAACCGCTCTTCATCAAGAACCTCGAGCGGGTGCAGGGCGACGAACGCGATGCGATCATCCTGACCATCGGCTACGGGAAGTCCACTGATGGGCGCATGCTGTACCGGTTCGGGCCGATCAACAACGAGGGCGGAGAGCGGCGGCTCAACGTAGCCATCACGCGGGCCCGCTCGCGCATGACCGTCGTGTCCAGCTTCTCGTCCGCCGATATGGACCCGAACCGGCTCCGCTCAGCCGGCGCTCAGATGTTGGCCCGCTACCTCGCCTACGCCGAGTCCGGCGGCGCCGACCTCGGGAGCGTGGCCAAGGACAAGCCAGACCTCAACCCCTTCGAACGAGACGTCGAGGCGCAGCTCAGCGCGGCCGGGATCCCGCTGATCGCGCAATACGGCTGCTCGGGCTACTGGATCGACTACGCCGCCCAGCACCCGACCCGACCCGGGCAGATGGTGCTCGCCATCGAGTGCGACGGCGCGACCTACCACTCCTCACCAACCGCCCGCGACCGAGACCGACTCCGCCAGGAACACCTGGAGCGTCTCGGATGGACGTTTCATCGCATCTGGTCGCAGGACTGGTTCTACCACCGGGAACAAGAGGTGCAGCGCGCAGTCGAGGCGTACCAGGCCGCCGTATCCGCATTCGATTCGACCGGTGGCGGGGTCGAGCCATCCGGCCGTCCGAACTCAACTCCCCCGGCGGGGGACGATCAGCCGACTCTGCCCGGATCAGAGCCAGCTGCGCCGGCACGAAGCGGCCCATGCCCGGTAGCGCTCAACCGCCCAAGCATCGGGGCCTACAGCCAACCGGAACTCGTGGCCGTCGTCCGCTGGGTGAAATCAGACACCCTCCTCAGGACAGAGGACGAACTCCTCGAAGAGACGATGGGCGTGCTCGGCTTCCGACGTCGAGGGGCGAAGATCACAGCCGCCATCGACGAAGCAATCGCGCAGGCCCGCGACTGAGGCTGATCGCCTTCCCAACCCACTTCGACCCTCATCAGCGGCGGTCCAGACTCTGGGGCGCCGCCCGGAGGTCGTCCGGCAGCAGAGACTAGGTCGCTCAGGGTGCCATCCGTTTCGATCCGACTGGGCCGTGGCGCCCCGTCTGACTCGCCGCCCCCCGGCTGCGCGCTCGTAGAGTACGGCCATCCAAGACAAGGAGGGCCGATGCCGTTGTTCGAGCTGACCCAGGACGGGCTCGAGACGAAGCCATCGTCACGCTTCGCCACTCTCGGCATCCGCGAGCGACAGGACTTGCAGCGGCGGCTCCGTGAGGACATCTCCGTCCTCGGCGAGGACCTCATGGTGATCGCTGAGGAGTTCGGCGAGTGGGAGGACGCCCGGCGACGCATCGACCTCCTGGCCATCGACCCCGACGGGCACCTCGTGGTCATCGAGCTCAAACGCACCGATGACGGCGGCCACATGGAGCTCCAGGCGATCCGCTACGCAGCGATGGTCTCCTCCATGGGCTTCGGCGAAGTCGTGGCCGCATACATCGCTCACTGCGCCAAGAATCGGCCCGACGAGGCGGTCGACGCTCGGTCCGAGCTGCTTGAGTTCCTCGGGGAGCCCGACAGCGACGACGAGGCGGCCATCGCGACGGGTGTCCGCATCATCTTGGTGTCGGCCGACTTTGGTCGTGAGATCACAACGACCGTGCTGTGGCTCAACGGCTTCGAGGGCATGGACATCCGATGCATCCGCCTGGTCCCATACCCCATCGATGACAACCGAGTCTTCGTCGACATCCAGCAGGTCATCCCACTCCCGGAGGCCGCCGACTACCAGGTACGCCTCCGGCGAAAGGAAGCCGCACGCGAACGGGCCCGCACCGCGACCGACGGACGCGACCTCACCCGCTTCCATGTGGTCGTCGAGGGCCAACAGCTACCTGCGGAGAACAAGCGCAACGCCATCAGGGTCATGATCGACGCGCTCCACCGGCAGGGAATCCCCTTCGCAGCCATCCGAGCTCAGCTGAAGTACCCACGCAAGCTCCGCCCGCTGAGCGGCCTGTTCACCACTCACGAGGAGGTGACCGCGGCGCTCGAGGACCAGATTCCCGATGCTGACGTCACCCGGTGGTTCACCTCCGACGCCTGGATGGATCCCGACAACGACACGACCTGGGTGCTATTCAAGATGTGGGGGAGGGACACCGTCCCTTCCATGACGGCGCTCGTTCATCAATTCCCGCAGGCCAAGATCACCTTCCGTCCAGAGGGGTAGAGGCTTCGGGAGTGGGGGCCAACCCCGCACAAGGCTGGCGTCACAGGTCGAATTGGCACGCCCGCACGCTGACCAGGCCGGGCGTTGGCGCAGGACCGCCCTGGCGGCCCGCAGCGGTCCTGCGGGCGGCCAGGTGGGGTCGTCGGTGCCCGCCGGACGCCAGAAGCCCTCAGGGCCGCCGATGCCTAACGTTGTCGCAAGGATTGGCGTGTGGGGCGCGGCTGGGGCGAGCTCAGAGGCCCTTGTAGTTGAGGACCTGGGTGAGGGTGTGGTCGGGTCGGACGAGGTCGGCCTGGTCGGCAATGACCTGGTCGATGTCCTTGTAGGAGCGAGGGTCCTCGTCGAGGAGGCCCTCGGCGTTGTCCGCCAGCCAGGTCTTACCGGCCATCTCGGCCCGGAACGTGTCCAGGTCGAGCTCACGGCGAGCCTGGCCCCGGGGCATGCGCCGGCCGGCGCCGTGGGAGCACGAGTCAGGCAGCGCGGTCGACTCGAAGGGGCACTCGACCGCGATCATCCCGCAACCGATGTCGACCCCCACCGCCGACGGGATGACGGCCCCCACCGTGGGGATGACCGAGCCGATGGTCGCTCCCATGCCCACGAAAGCGTCGGGCATCAGAGCCACGTGACCCGCGATGAACGGCAACCTCGCGGCGCGCTGCGCCTGCGCGATCGTGGCCTGCTCGAGGTCCGACCCCACACCACCACGTTGCCGATCCTGGTCTTGGCCATCCCGCTCGCTCCTTCGTGAGCGGATCAGGCTGACAGCCCGACGACGGCCACGTCACCCTGGTTTCTTGAGTTCTTTGCGCGTTGCGCTACGCAGGAGGCAAACGACCGCCCAGGGCGATGCGCGTCGCCTCGCTGTCGGGATCCAGGATCGCGATCACTGCGGCGAAGAGATCCTCGATGGCTTCGTGCTGGTAGTAGCGCGTGTCGAGTACGTCCTCGACGGCCCCGCCAGGACGCAGGTGGACCACCGAGGGCCCGACCCAGGCCAGGCCGGCGTCGAAGTCGAGGGCATGGGTCATGGCGTTGCGGTACTCGCGCAGCCGAGGAATGGCGAGATCGATCTTCGCGAGCTCGGGCTTGAGCTCGTCCATTTGCAGGGTCCGGATCGCCATCTTGGTGGCCTCACGCAGCTGCCAGCAGGAGTGGGCGTAGTAGTCCAGGTCGAAGTCGAACGGCATATCCGAGTCGGTCAGGCGCAGACGTTGGGCTCGGACTCCGTGGATGGCCCGGCGGGAGTACGCGGCGAGCAGTCGTTGGCGCTCGTCGCGCTCGGCAGTGCTCAGCCGTCCCATCGTCCACGTTCCATACGGGCAACGTAGACGGCACCTCCAGACCCTCCGGCGATACCCTCGGCCGAACGATCTCGCCGCACTAGCGGGACAAAGGGACTGCCGCGGACGGGGGTGACATCTGAGTTGGCTTGCCCAATGGGTGGGCCTGGAAGGATGTTGCTGTGCCCAAGCCCTATCCCCAGGAGTTCCGGGACGATGTCGTGAAGGTGGCCCGCAGCCGGCCGGAGGGGACGACCCTCGAGCAGGTCGCTGCTGATTTCGGGGTCCATCCCATGACGTTGTCGAAGTGGTTGCGCCAGGCCGCGATCGGTGACGGCGACCGGCCGGGTCTGAGCTCGACCGAGTCGGCCGAGCTGCGTCAGGCGAATCGTCGGATCCGTCTGCTCGAACAGGAGAACGAGGTGCTGCGTCGAGCGGCCGCGTATCTCGGGCAGGCGAACCTCCCAAAAGGCTGATGTACCCGCTCGTGTCCGAGCTCGCCGCTGACGGGATCCCCGTGGCGGTGTCGTGTCGGGTACTCGGCCTCGCTCGCCAGCCCTACTACCGGTGGCTCGATGAGCCGGTCACTGACGGCCAGCTCGCCGAGGCCTACCTGGCCAACGCGATTCATCGACGCGCACCGCGATGATCCCGAGTTCGGCTACCGGTTCCTCGCCGATGAGGTCCGTCAGCTCGACGAGCATGCCGAGGTGTCGGACCGGGTCGTGTGGCGGATCTGCCGCGACCACCGTTGGTGGTCACGGTTCGGCAAGCCGAAGGCCCGGAAGGCGTCGAAGACCCACACGCCGGCCCATGACGACCTGGTGCGCCGCGACTTCACCGCGACCGCACCGAACCAGCTGTGGCTCACGGACCTGACCGAGCACCGGACCCGGGAGGGGAAGCTCTACTGTTGCGCGATCAATGACGTCTTCTCGAACCGGATCGTCGGCTGGGCCATCGACTCGCGGATGAAGGCCCGGCTCGTGGTCGCCGCCCTCGAGATGGCCGTCGCCCGCCGCGACGGCGACGTCGCCGGCTGCGTGCTTCACAGCGACCGAGGCAGCCAGTTCCGCGCCCGGAAGGTCCACCGAGCCCTCACCCGCCACCAGCTGGTGGGCTCGATGGGCCAGGTCGGCTCCGCGGGCGACAACGCGGCGATGGAGTCGTTCTTCGCGCTACTCCAAAAGAACGTCCTGGACCGCCAGACCTGGGCGACCCGAGACGAGCTGCGCGTCGAGACCGTCACCTGGATCGAACACACCTACCACCGACGTCGACGCCCAGCCCGCCTCGGCCGGTTGACCCCCATCGAATACGAGATCATCATGACCCCTCAGACGGCAACCGCCGCCTGACCAACCACTGTCACCTCAACGCGCGGCAGTCCCGCGACTACCCCAACTGGACCGAGTTCTCCAAAGCCACCCAGGCCTACATCCGACGACGCAACCGCGACCGACACGACCCCCGCATCATCGAACTCGAGAACCGACGCAAGGTCGCCTGAGTTACCGGCGGAACAATCCGCGCCACCCCACTAGATCGTGTCGTGCGACACCCGCATCTCCGGATCGTCGGGAACTCCTCGACCAGCCAACCCGAGATCTGCTGAGGAGACCAGCGCCGCTCGAGTTTGGGCTCCACCACGGCCGCATCCGGCCGCACGCCGCCGGCTTGGAGCGCTTCGGTCGCCGGGCCCGGCGAGTCGCGGCGCGCCAGGCCACACACGCCCGATACCGGCCCCGAACATGGTTGTCGGCCAGGTCCCCGCGCCAACCTCCACCCCATCGAGTGATTCTGACATGCCAGCCACCCAGACCACCGTGGCGGTGTCGAACCAAGTTCAGAGCTTTGACCGCATGACACTGTGGTGAGCACGGAAAGACGCGGCACACGGGAAACCTCACACCACGGTAGGCGCGTACGACGCGCCAGGCCGACACCGCACGTCCGGCATTGCCCCGCACAGAGTGGGTGGGTATCGTCGCCAGACGCGCTGAGCTGGGGGGAGCGTTGACGACACACAAGGTGGGAACGGGGCGACACGCCGTCCCTACCGTTCAGCACACATTCGGCACGCTTCAACAGGGCGACACGATCGTGTTCAGCCCTGGCCAGCACGTCGTTGGCGAGATCTCGCTGCACTCCGTGTCACTGGCTGCCGCCCAGACCGGTAAGACGGAGATCAAGGGCCATCTCAGCTTTGATGGCGCCGGCACCTTCAACGGTCTGACCATCGACGGCCGCGTCAACACGACCGGGCAGACCCAGCTGCGGGTGATCGGGTGCGGGCTGCGCAACGCCGTCGACAACCTCCTGGTAGCCAAGGACTACAGCCAGATCGTGGCCGAGAACTGCGACCTCACCGGGTCCTCGACGAACCATCCTGCGGTGTATTCCGGCAACGGTGGGATGGTGGTGATCATCAACGGCAGGCTGCATGACATCCCCCTCAACGGCATCGAAGCGACTGAGGGCGGCGGAGTCGAGCTCCACAACTGCGAAGTCACCCAGTGCGGGGGTCACGGGGTCTGGGCCTCGAAAGGCGGCAAGGCGACTCTGGTCTCATGCCGATTCCATGGCTTCGACAAGGTCGCCGTCATCGCCGAGGGGGCAAGTCACATCGAGATCAACGACTGCGAGTTCTGGGACGTTCGGGACACGGCCCTCGCGGTGATGGACAAGTCGCACGGTGTGGCGAGGAACACAGCGTTCCGCAACCTCGAAGGCAACGGCCTGATGATTGCCCGGGGCTCACAGGGCCGGGCGGAGGGCTGCAGCTTCGCCGACACCATCTTCCCAGGGGTCGCCGTCGCAGGCACCGGATCGTTCGGCGTCATCGACCAATGCACCTTCGAACGCTGTGGCGGCGAGAAGTACTGGGGGATCGGCGTCGGCAACGGAGAGGGAGACGAACCCCGGGCCGTGATCTCCAACAGCCGCGTCAGCAACTGCGCCAGAAACGCCATCCATCTCCACCGGGGCGCGCAGGCCGACATCACGAGCTGCGACCTCGAAGCCTGTGGTGCCCCACTGTTCGCCTCCGACCGCGGGAGCGCCACCCTGACCGGCGTGCGCTTCGTCGCGAAAGACCTGGCCGCCACCCTGCGGGTCGAGGGGCGGGGTCCGGTCACCGCACGAGGGTGCACCCTCAACGGTTCGCCCATCGCCGACGGCGCCATCCTTGACAACGCCTGCTTCGAGAAGCTGGATGCGCTCATCGGCCTGGGCGGCGTAAAGGACGAGCTACACAAGCTGATGGACTTCGCGGCAGTGCAACAGCAGCGCAAGGCGCAGGGCCTCGCCACGGCCGGCACGACGCTGCACCTGGTCTTCACCGGCAACCCGGGAACCGGCAAGACCACCGTGGCCCGCCTGGTCGGCCAGATCTACGCCAGCTTGGGCCTGTTGAAGTCTGGCCATGTCGTCGACGTCGAGCGAAACGACCTCGTCGCCGAGTTCGTGGGCCAAACCGCGCCCAAGACGCTGGCCAAGGTCGAGGAAGCACTTGATGGCGTGCTGTTCATCGACGAGGCCTACATGCTGGCGAGTGAGGCGGGCTCGGGGCCCGACTTCGGTGGCGAAGCCATCGGGACGCTCCTGCGAGCGATGGAGGACAACCGGGACCGGCTGGCCGTGATCGTGGCCGGCTACACCTCGAAGATCCGCAAGTTCATCGAGACCAACGCCGGCCTCGAGTCACGCTTCACCCGCTACATCGAGTTCGAGGACTACAACCCCGACGAGCTGTTGCGGATCCTCACCGGATTCTTCGCGAGCAACGACTACACGGTGTCTGGCGCGGCGCGCGACAAGCTCACCAAGTCCGTAGCAACCCTCTACAGCCAGCGTGACGAGCAGTTCGGCAACGGCCGCGCCATGCGCCAGCTGTACGAGAGGGTCGTCGAGGTCCAGGCCCGCCGGGTCGCGGCCACCGAGGACGCCTCTGCCGAGCAGCTCGCACTGATCGTCGCCGATGACATCCCGACCGGGCAGGCCGCGGTTGTCGCTGACGTCGATGTCCTGCTCGCCGAGCTGGACTCGATGGTCGGACTCGCCGGCGTGAAGCAGGAGGTCCACGAGCTCGTCAACCTGGCGCGCCTGAATCAGCGGCGGGTCGATGAGGGCCACAACGCGATACCGGTGAGCCTCCACATGGTGTTCACCGGGAACCCTGGCACCGGCAAGACGACCGTCGCCCGCCTGATCGGTCAGATCCTCGCCGGTCTGGGCCTGCTGGCCCGTGGGCACACCGTCGAGACCTCGCCGCGACACGCTGGTCGCGGGCTACATCGGCCAGACCGCCATCAAGACTACGGAGGTGATCAACGATGCCCGCGACGGGGTGCTGCTCGTCGATGAGGCCTACACCCTGGCCGACGACGCGGGGTCCGGCTCCGACTTCGGCAAAGAGGCCATCGACACGCTGCTCAAGACGATGGAGGACGGGCGGTCGCGGCTCGCGGTCATTGTGGATGGCTACGCGTCACCGATGAACAGGTTCCTCGACGCCAACCCTGGCCTGCGGTCCAGGTTCACCCGCTATATCAACTTCGAGGACTACGCCCCCGCCGAGCTACGCCAGATCATCGACTCCATGTTCGCCGGCAAGGAACTGGTGCCGTCGGACGACGCCAGCGAGAAGCTCGAGAAGGTGATCGCCGACCTGTATCGCCGCCGGGACGAGAGCTTCGGGAACGGTCGCGAGATGCGGACGCTGTTCGAGAGGATCGCCCAGCGTCAGGCGCAACGGGTGACTGCAGCAGGCCTGAGCGCCGACATCGCGAGAGTCGAGTCCAGCGACATCCCCAGCGACCGCGACTCGGTGGTCGATGACGTCGACGCGCTCCTGGCCGAGTTGGACGCCATGATCGGCCTTACCAGCGTGAAGACCGAGATCCGCGACCTGGTCGACCTCGTGCGCCTGAACGAGCACCGCGCCCAAGAAGGCCTCGACCCCATCGCCGTGAGCCTCCACATGGTGTTCACCGGGAACCCCGGCACCGGCAAGACGACCGTCGCCCGCCTGGTCGGCCGCATCCTCGCCGGTCTCGGTCTGTTGGCCCGCGGGCACACCGTCGAGACCTCGCGCGACAAGCTCGTGTCGGGCTATCAGGGCCAGACCGCCATCAAGACCGCGGAGGCGCTCAAGGACGCCCACGATGGGGTCCTGCTCGTCGACGAGGCCTACACCCTGGTCGACGACGACGGCTCCGGCAGCTACGGCCAGGAGGCGATCGATACGCTGCTCAAGGCCATGGAGGACGACCGGGCCCGCCTCGCGGTCATCGTCGATGGCTACAACGCCCCGATGCGCAAGTTCCTCGACGCCAACCCCGGCTTCGAGTCACGGTTCTCGCGCCACATCAACTTCGACGACTTCAGCCCAGTCGAGTTCCGCGAGATCATCGACTCGATGTTCCGCGACGGGCACCTGGAGGTGTCCGAGGCGGCGAGCAGCCAGCTCGACAAGGTGATCGCCGAGCTGTACCGGGGCCGCGGCGAGAAGTTCGGCAACGGGCGAGCCATGCGAGTCCTCTACGAGAAGACGGCCCAGCGCTACGCCCGTCGGCTCGCCACGGCGACCGGCAAGGAGTCCGCCTCCGAGATGATCGAGCCCGACGACATACCCAGTGACCGCGCCGCAGTCGTCGCTGACGTCGACGCGCTGCTCGCCGAGCTGGACGCCATGATCGGCCTCGACGAGGTGAAGCTCGAGATCCGCAAACTCGTCAGCCTGGTGCGCCTCAACACACGCCGGGTCAACGAAGGCCAGGACCCCGTCCCGGTGAGCCTGCACATGGTGTTCGCCGGCAACCCTGGCACCGGCAAGACGACCGTGGCCAACCTCCTCGGCCAGATCCTCGCCGGCCTGGGCCTGCTGCGCCGCGGCCATGTCGTTGTGGCGCCGAGCAACAAGCTGGTCGCCGGCTACGTCGGCCAAACCGCCATCAAGACGAACGAGGTGATCAACGAGGCGCTCGACGGTGTTCTCTTCATCGACGAGGCCTACGCCCTGACCAGCGGGACCGGTTCGGGGAACGACTTCGGGAGCGAGGCCATCACAGCCGTGCTACTCGCGATGGAAGAAAAGCGCGACCGGCTCGCCGTGGTCGCCGCCGGCTACACCAAACCGATGGAGGACTTCGTCGCCTCCAACGCCGGGTTGAAATCACGCTTCTCCCGTGTCCTGAACTTCGCCGACTACAATCCGGACCAGCTCATGGAGATCTACCGGGGGTCCTGCACCCAAGCGGGGCTCCAGCTCGAGCCCGGCGCCGCCGACGCTGCCCGAACCCTGTTCGAGGTGCTCTGGGCCAACCGCGGCGTCGACTTCGGCAATGGCCGCCTCGCGCGATCCCAGTTCGAGGCGACCTTCGAGCGCCAGGCGATGCGCCTGATGTCCGAGCCAGAGGCCGACCTCCACATCCTCACCGCAGCCGATATCCCGACGATGACCTGACCGCCCAGGGTCCATACGATCGCCGGCCTACCAGCCCGGGCGGCGCGGGGGGCGTGGGCGGTGTCATGTGGGCGGACGGCGCGGATGGCGCTGGCGGTGTCGTCTGGGCGGGCGGCGCGGGCGCGGCCGCCACGACTTCGGGCAGGGCGATTCCTGTGATCACCGGCGAACCGCGCTGCGCGCAGAAGCGGTCGTTTGAGTCCCGGGACGGATGCCCAGCGCTGCGCAGCGGTACAGGCTGCACCTCGACGGTGGCCGCCCCGCAGGCGCCGCACATCGCATCGTCGTTCGCAACCAGGTGCCCGTTCGGGCAGGTTGGCATGCTCGGCTCCTCGTCGTCTCGCTGGCAGCGTCCAAGTCGTCGATCGACCCTACCAACCGTGGGTCGCTCAAGGCCCTAGCCAAAGGTCGTCGGCTTCTCCGCCGACCCCTGGCCGACGCGGTCCCCGACGATCGCCGAATTCGACATCCGGCCGCATGGGCTGCGGCTCAGAGGAGCTGGTCGAGAACGGCAGTAGCGGAGACCACCACGCCGGCGAAGCCACCTTTGAGGCAGAGGGTCAAACCGTATCCGGCATCGGTCACTGATGAGCGCGAGGTCCCCGCCAGACGCGACGTCCGAGACTGAGCAGCCCATTCACCCGCCCGGCTCGGTGTGGCTGCGAGACCGAGCGTCCTGGTCGTGTCAGGCGCCGCATTGGCCCGCGGAGCTGGCGTTGCAGAACATCCAATTGTTCGTCCCAATGGTCACCTGGAGGATCTGGCCCGGCGAGCCGGCAGTCAGCATGGCCTCGACCACTTCGCCGACCGTGGCGTTGGTCTGGTCGGAGCTCGCCGTGACATGCCCGGTGGCCACGCCGCCCGACACCGAGGTCAACAAGAAGCTGATCGTGGCCGTCGGGGCATCCGCGAACGAGCAGGTGGAACAGTTGCCCAGGTCGGCGTAGGTGATCGTGCCGGCGCCCCCGCCGGTAAGGGTGAGGCTCGTCTCATGAGCACCCCAGGTCCCGGCCAGGAACGCGTACGACGACGCCGCGGTCGTAGGCTCGGCTGTGGTGGGCGCCGCGGTGGTGGCCGTCGGGGCGATCGTGGTGGTCGAGGCAAGGCTGGAGGCCGTGGTCGACGAGCTGCACGGACTCAGGCCGAAGTCGGCCAGCGCGTTCGAGGGGACGCGGTCGTAGCCGGGTAGTGGCGCGCCGGGGCTGGGTCCCCCTTCCTGGCAGAACCCGACGCTGGTGGGCCCGATCACCGTGTGGGTGCGGAGGTTCACGATGACCTGGTCGATGTCGCTGTCAGGCTGGCCCTCGGCGTTCTCCAAGTAGACCGTGCCGTATACCCAGGTCGGGGTGGACGCGGCGATCTTTCCGTGCGCCACCACGCAGTGGTTCCCGTCACCCACACCGCTCGGGAACACGAGCGAGCAGACCGTCCGCTCGGCCGCGGCGAGCGCGACCGCACTCGACGCGGCGGGTCGGGAGGTGGTTTCCGACGAGTGGTGCGTCGCCGACGACTTCGAGCTCCCACACGCGGCCACCAGGGTGGCCACACCGAACAGAACGAGTGCACCCCTGCGCTTCTTCATCGTTCCCCCCGCGAGGCCATCCGTCCCCGCCCATGCGCCAACGCCCGCCAGGATCGTAGCCACACCCGGACCTCCTCGACATGGCCACCGCCAGCATCGAGATCCGGGCGCTGCGTGAGATCGACGGTCGACCGACGCCAACGTTCAGCTGGTCGGCGACCGATTGCGGTTCGCCCCGATGTCGACCGGTCCGCAGCTGTTCGAGTCTCTGCCCGCCGACACCCGGGCCGGGTTGCTGGCCGAGATGCGGCGTCGCCGCTTGAAGCGAGGCGAGGTCGTATTCCCGAAGGGCGACCCGAGCGACACCCTGCACCTGATCGAAGTGGGCCATGTTGCCATTCGCACCTCGACGCCCGCGGCGATGTGGCCCCGTCGGTGGTGCTGGGCCGGGGTGATGTGTTCGGCGACCAGGCCCTGCTCGATCCCAACAGCTGCCGCACCGCGTCTGCCGTGGCCGTCGAGGCCACCGAGCCCGCATTCTGACGCGCGACCGCTTCGCGCACCTGCGCCGGACCGAGCTGGCCGTCGACCGGTTCCTCGTGGACGTACTGGCAGCTCAGGTGCGCCGACTCAACGCCCACCTCCTGGACGTCTCTACGTTCCGGCCGAGATCCGACTTCCCCGGTTGGCCGAGTTGTCCGCATCGTTCGCACGTCCCGACGAGACGTGCGTGATCCCGTTGACCCAGGAGGACCTGGCCTCCATGGCTGGCACCTCGCACCTGACGGCCTACGGCCCAGTCGGCCATCCCCTCGGCGCCCTGGCCCGCCTGCTGGGCCGCGACGACGAAGCGAGGCATGCTTCGCGGAGGCGCAGGTCATCAACACCCGCATGAACGCACCGTTCTTCCTGGCCTTCACCGCCACCGCCTGGGCCGAACTTCTAGCCGACCGGGGGGACCCGACGACCTTGACCAGGCACGCACGATGGCCGACGACGCCGTGGCCCCCTCCGCCGAAGGCGGATACGGCGCGGTCGAGCACGCCGCGAGGCGGGTGCTCAAGCGCCTCACCTGAGGAGACTGCCGGCGATCCGACACCTTGAAAATCGCAAGTGCGACCAGGTGCGGGCCCAAGTTGTTGGCCACCTCAGGGCCACCGTGGTTGCGCATGAGGGCCTGGGCCGCGGTCGAACCTCCGGAGGTCTCGCGAGCTGCACCACTGGGAGGCCCGCCTTGACGGCGGGCGGATCCACTGGGTCTCATCGTCGAGGGCCTACCGGCGGCGGTATCACCAACGATCTTCACATCAGGAGAAGCGCATCGGGTCCGACAAACGCGACCACAAGATCCGATCCTCGGGGTCTATGACGGCGAGCGGGGCCTGTCCGTGAGGCCGGGGTGCTCCCACTTCCCAGCGATCAATGGGCTTGTGTCGGGCGTCAGCACACGTCGTGGCGCGAAGCCACCACGGTGCGGAGGCTCGGAGGGGAAGTGTCGTGGCGGACACAGTCGGGATGTTGGGGCCGCCACGGTCACCTCGCCGCGGTCCACCGATGATGGCTTCGAGTCCGTCCGCGCCACAGGGAGGTCAAGCCATGGTGAGCGATGCTGGCCGTCAAGCACGAGGATCGCTGGGGGTGCCTTCCGCCGCGGTTGCTGGGTCCCGGGCATTCCGATACGGTCAGCGCCTCGCGCATGGCCGTAGGGCAATGGGGAGGGGCATGGGGGCACGGGCGACGTGTATGTTGGCGGCGGCGGCCGTCCTGGCGTTGGTGGGCTCGTTGGTCGTTGGCGTGGCCGCGGCCGGGCCCGCTGGCGCCGGAGCAGTCGGACAAGCTCGGGCCGTGGCGGGGACGGTGACCGAGGCGGTGCCGACGCCCAGCGCGGTGCCGACGCCCGCACAGGTGTCGACCGGCCCACACCACGCGTGCGCAGTGACTTCGACTGGTGCACTGGCGTGCTGGGGCACGAGCTTCGTGGGCGAGTCGCTGCCGCCCAGCGGCACCTTCACCTCAGTGGCGGCGGGGACCGACTTCAGTACCCTCCAGTCCTACTCGTGCGGCGTGCAGAGCGGTGGGGCCCTCGTGTGCTGGGGCGTCGTGGCGGACACCGTGCCCACAGGGACGTTCACCGCCGTCACCGCCACCGGCCTCGACCATTTCGCCTGTGCGCTGCGCACCACAGGCGTAGCCGTCTGCTTCGGCAGCGCGGCACCGACCGCCCCGAGCGACGCCTTCACCACCATCTCGCCTGGCGGGTCGGGCCCTACCGGCTACGTCTGCGGCGTCCGCCAGTCCGACAGCCACCTCGAATGCTGGGGTGACAACACCGCCGGCGTGGCCACGCCTCCGGCGGGGACGTTCACCTCCGTGTCCGCGGGCTACACGCACGCCTGCGCGGTGGCCACCGACCACACTGTGTCGTGCTGGGGACAGGCGGCCGCCAGCGACCTCACCCCGGCCACGCCCAACTCGTACACGTCGGTGGCGGCCGGTAGCGACTTCTCGTGTGGCGTCCACACCGACGGGACGCTGGCCTGCTGGGGTACCGATGACGCATTCGGGCAGGTCCACCCCCCGCAGGGCACCTACCAGTCGGTGTCGGCCGGGCCGGACTACGCCTGCGCCGTCCGCACCGACAACCTGGTGGCCTGCTGGGGGAACGACACTAACGGACAGACCAGCCCACCGGCATCCGGCCTGTCCACCCTGGTGCCCGGCGACTTCCAGCCCTGCGCCTTGTTGGTGACCGGGACCGCCAAGTGCTGGGGGCCCACCTCCGTCAACACGTACGTGCCGCCGCCGCCCGGCACGTTCTCCTCCGTGGCCGAAGGCAGCAATTCCCAGTTCGCCTGCGGGCTGCGACCCGACGCCACGCTGCGGTGCTGGGGCAGCGAGTTCGGGAACCCGGGCTTCGGCCTGACCCCGCCTGCTGGCACCTACCTGTCCGTCGCCACCGCTGGCTTCGCGGGCTGCGCGGTGAGGACCGACCACAACCTCATCTGCTGGGGCGGCACGGTCACCGTGCCCTCATCGGGCCCGTTCGTGGCGGTCGAGATGGGTTCGAACAGCGTCTGCGGCGAGCGGTCCGACCAGACTTGGTCGTGCTCCGGAGCAGCCGCGCCGTCGGTGGCCATGACCCAGGTGTCGGTAGGCAACACCCACGCCTGCGGGACGGGCACCGACCAGGCCCTACGGTGCTGGGGCACCAACACCCACGGAGAGTCCACCCCGCCGAGCGGCTCGTTCCTGGCCGTGGCCGCCGGTGGCGACCAGTCGTGCGCCATCAAGAGCGACCACACGGTGGCCTGCTGGGGTGGTACCCCCGTTGGGTACCCGACCCAGCCCAACCCTGACGTGGTCCCGCCCACCGGCACCTACACCGCCATCGGGGCCGGCGACAAGGGCACCTGTGCGGTGGAGACGACCGGTGTCTTCCAGTGCTGGGGGACCTTCGACGCCGCGGCCGGACCGGCCATCGGGGTGCCGCTGGCGACCGCGCCGCCGAGCGACAAGTTCACTCCGCTGACCCCGGTCCGGATCCTCGACTCGCGGCCCGGATCCGGGAACACGGGTGGCTACACCTCCCCATGGGGCACCGGTACCGTCCGCACGGTGGCCGTGGGCGGCCACGGCGGGGTGCCAGCCAACGCCGACGCGGTGGTCCTGAACGTGACGGTGGCCGACACCACCCGCTCGTCGTACCTGACCGCCTGGCCGGCCGGTCAGCCCCAGCCCACGGCCTCGAACCTGAACTGGACCGCCGGTGAGGTCATCCCCAACGCGGTGACCGTCAAGCTGGGCACCAACGGCGACATCTCGGTGTTCAACCAGGCGGGCAACACCGACGTGATCATCGACGTCGCCGGCTACTACCAGTCGACCACCGGTGACGGGTTCACCTCCGTGGCGCCGGCGCGGATCTTGGACTCGCGGCCGGGATCCGGGAACACGGGCGGCTACACCAGCCCGTGGGGCACGGGTACCGTCCGCACGGTGGCCGTGGGCAGCCACGGCGGGGTGCCAGCCAACGCCGACGCGGTGGTCTTGAACGTGACGGTGGCCGACACCACCGGCTCGTCGTACCTGACCGCCTGGCCGGCCGGTCAGTCCCAGCCCACGGCCTCGAACCTGAACTGGATCGCCGGTGAGGTCATCCCCAACGCGGTGACCGTCAAGCTGGGCACCAACGGGGACATCTCGGTGTTCAACCACGTCGGAAGCGCGGATGTGATCATCGACGTGGCCGGCTACTACCAGTCGGGCACCGGCGCCGCCTTCCACCCGATCACCCCGGCCCGTGCGCTCGACTCGCGACCCGGCTCGGGCAACACCGGTGCCTATTCCACCCCGTGGACCACCGGGACGTCGCGCAGCACTGAGCTGGCAGACCAGGTGGCCGTCCCGGCCCAGGCCACGGCGGTCGTCTTGAACGTGACGGTGGCCGACACCACCGGCTCGTCATACCTGACGCTGTGGCCGACCGGTCAGTCCCAGCCCACGGCCTCGAACCTGAACTGGGTACCCGGCGAGGTGATCCCCAACGCGGTGACCGTGAAACTGGGCACCGGCGGCGCGCTGGGCATCTTCAACAACGCCGGCAACGTGGACGTCATCGTCGACGCGGCCGGCTGGTTCGGCTGAGCCTCGGCGTGCACCGAGACCCATAGCCTCACCCGGGACGGCTCGGGCACCGGCGCCCCCGCCAAGCCATGGAGCTGGACCGGCGGCCGGGGCGGACGATCCGCTGGGTCACCACCACCCGCAAGCCGACCAGAAGGCCCGAGGGTCCGAGCGCCCGCGGCCGCACTCCAAGCAGCCCGAGCGTCGCAACGCCGTGTCCATCCCACATTTCATCCCACGAATCAGCCTCCGGGGGGTGGGCGGGGTCGGTGCCCGCTGGTCGCCGAGCCGCGGAGCGGGCGGATCAGTGAGTGGCCGATCTCCTGGATAAGTGCACTGGGACCGACAGACGCGACAAGCGATCCGATCCCCTGCGCACGAGCTGGCGACGATCGGGTGGCTTCGCGAGCCGGGCGGGCCGATCCGGCGTCACCGGCCGGAGACCACATTCGGTGGGATGTCGATCTGGTCCTCATACCTACCGATATGCGCGACCCTCCCGCCGGACGCGACCCGACCCACGTCAGATTCTTCGACGCCCGCGACCGCCGAATCGGACCGGCCCGGCACCCGGCGCAGAGGCCTAGGGTGCGCCGTCCTAGCCCATCCCTTCCGAGACAGGCGCCGACTGCCTCATCGGTGTAGCGCCCCGTACAGAGATCCGGACACCCTCGAGCACGGCCAACCTCACCAGCGCTGGCCGCGAGAGACATCGACCCCATCGACGCGGCGGGCCGCCCCTCACCCACACCGTCGCGCGAACGTCGCGAGCCTGTTGATCGATCTTGGACGAGGCCGACTGTGGTAGACACCGACGGCGACGCCAACCACAAGCCTGAGGTAGGCGACTCCGTGGCCGGCGACGGAACAGAGGGGGAGTCTCTGGGGTGTCGGAACCTTGTCGCTGTCGGAACCAACGTCCACTCAGCCGCACCGTGACCGTCGTCGTTGTGGCCACGGTCATGGTGGTGACGGGGTTGAGCTGCAGCAAGGGTTCCACCGCGAGCGCCTCGGCCACCGTGCTGGAACCCAAGACCACCACCGGTGACGACCCGTTCACCGACTCGGTCACCATCACCGAGGTCGGCAAATTCCCCTCGAGCGTGCAAGCCGTGACCGCCTCGTTCGAGCGATCGCTGTCGACAGATCCCGCCACCGGCACCAAGACCGCGACGGGCACCACCCCTGGCCTCTACGGGGGCACCCAGGACCAACCGGCGGGCGACAGCGGCAAGATGATCCACTACCTCACCGACCACCCCGACAAAGCCAACGCCTGGGCGTCGGTGCAGAACATCGACCCGACCACCGTCGGCGACTACATCGGCGCACTCACCCCGGTCGTGTTGACCACCGACACCTGGGTCACGGACCACGGCTACCGCAACGGCGCCGCCACCCCCCGGTCGGCCGTCCTCGAAGCCGGCACCGCCATCCTGGTCGACTCGTACGGCACCCCCCGAGCCAGATGCTCCTCCGGCAACCCCCTCACACCACCGCCCGACCAGAAGCTCGACAAGACCAAGATTCGAGGCACCTCCTGGCCCGACTACCAATCCGCCAACGTCACCACCATCGCTCCTGCAAAGGCCTCCACCACCAGCCTCACGCTCACCGACATCCAAACCGGCGCCACCTACACCCAAGCGGTCGGCTCGGGTCGGGGCGCGACCGGGGACCTTCGTAGCCGCCGCCGGCCAAGACCCGTCGGGGCCAAACTTCGGAGGGGGGCTCCTCTACGCCAGTGATGACGGCAAGACCTGGAACCAGGTCTTCACCACCCAGAACCCAGTGCAGGCCGTCGTACATGGTCCCGACGGCTGGGTGGCGCTCACGTCGCCCGACAGCCCGTCAGGCCCGGCAAGCAGCCGCATCCTCAAGAGCAAGGACGGCCGCAGCTGGAGCGACGCGGGTGCGGTCAACACCGACACGCAGGTGACAACGCTCGCCTACGGCCACGGGACGTGGCTGGCGACAAGTGCGACGCTCGGGGAAGCCGGAGCCCCCAACCACCTCTACGTCTACCGCAGCACCGACCTGACCACCTGGGCCAGGACCGGCGAGGTCAATCTCTTCGGCCCCGACGAGGCGTTCACGGGCTCGCAGAGCCTCGCGTACGGCAACAACCAGTGGACCTTGCTCGCCTTCGCGGTGGTCGGAGCCCACTCGCTGGACTACGGCATGGCCAGCAGCCGTGACGGGTCGTCGTGGCAGCCGATAACGGCGACCAGCCTCGGCAACCTCGTCGACCCGCTCGGGTCCTTCGAGGAAGGTGGTGTCGCGTTCGGTGGGGGGACATGGGTGGTTGCCGGCACCGCCGGGAGCCTCGGCTACAACAAGGCCTACGCGGCCGTGGCGGCCAAGAGCACCGACCTCTCGAGCTGGCAGGCGACAACCGTCAGCAACGGCGATCTCGAGATCCTTGCCGTCAGCTACGGGGGCGACCACCAGTGGTACGCGACGGCCAGGAAGCAGAAGCAGGTGATGCTCTACTCGAGTTCCGACGCCCTCAGCTACCAACCAGCGGGTGACCTACCTTCTAACACGACCTTCGTGCTCCGCGGCTGAGTCACAGCGGGGCAGCGGCCCTCGACGCCTTGATCGCTCCGCATCGTGCCGTACCGCATCTGACGCCGTCGGTGCTGTGGCGGAGAGAGGTGCAGGGAGCGCAGTTGACGCTTTCTGACGGCTCTTGAGAGACGCCTGATCTGGGTGCGCCGTGGCGATCTTCGGCTCGTCGCCCCGGGACTGGCTCGATGCCTCCAATATGGAGAGGATGTGGGTCGGTGCCCAACGTTGCCGGGAACTCGGCGTTCCGATTGGTGTCTGTGGCCGCGCTGACTCCGTTGCAGAAGGCGCCTACGGCCATCAGCGGGCTCGACGAGACGACCGGGTTGGACTTCCGCGACGACGGCCGACTCTCGTGTGCGGCCCCGACAGACGTGCGGCGGGGCGAGTAGGATCGGGGCGTTCGCCGAGTGTGGCTGGCCGGCGGCCGGAGGAGGGCGCAAGCGTGCCGGGCGCAACCGTTTCGGTGTTGTTCACGGACCTGGTCGGCTCGACCGAGCTGCTGTCCCATGTCGGCGCGGATCGAGCCGAGGAGCTCCGGCGAGAGCACTTCGGGACGCTGCGGACGCCGCTCGTTGCTGGTGGCCGCGAGGTCAAGAACCTGGGCGACGGATTGATGGTGGTCTTCGAGAGCGTCACCGCCGCGTTGGCCTGCGCCGTGGCCATGCAACAAGCCGATCGAGCTGCGCAACCGCGACAGCGACATCGAGCTGGCGGTGCGGATCGGGCTGTCGACCGGTGAGGCCGATGTCGACGAGGACGACTACTTCGGCGCCCCGGTGGTCGAAGCGGCGCGACTGTGCGCACGTGCCGAGGGCGGCGAGGTCCTGGTCAACGACGTGGTCCGGCTGCTGGCCGGGTCCCGGGGAGGTTTCGGTTTCGAGCCCGTGGGCGAGCTCGAGCTCAAGGGCCTCGACACCCGGTCCCGACCTGCCGGCTGCGGTGGATGCCGGCTGGCGCCGCCCGATCGGATCGACGTCCCGATCCAGGCCCGGCTGGCTCCGCCTCCGACGCCACCTTCGTGGGTCGCCGCATCGAGCTCGAAAGGCTGGCCGCGGCGCGCAAGCGGGCCGAATCCGGTTCCCCGCAGCTCGTGCTGTTGGGCGGTGAGCCCGGGGTGGGCAAGTCGGCGTTGGCGTCGGCCTTTGCCAGGCGAATCTGCGGCGAAGAGGTGGTCGTGCTCTACGGTCGCTGCGACGAGGATCTCGGCATCCCGTACCAACCCTGGGTCGAGGCGCTCGGTCACCTGGTGCGGCACCTGCCGCTGCCGGCGCTGGAGGCTCACGTGCAGGTCCGCCACGGCGAGCTGACCCCGCTGGCGCCGGGTCTGGCCGAGCCGGGTCGAAGTGCCCCGGCGCGGCCGGCGAGACGGCGAAGCCGAGCGGTACCTGCTGTTCGGCGCGGTCCTGGACCTGCTCGAGCGGGCGGCGCCGACCGACCGGTGGTGCTGATCCTGGATGACCTGCACTGGGCCGATCGCCCACGCTGCAGCTGCTGCGCCACGTGGTGGGGTCCGACCTGTCGCTGCGACTGTTGGTCGTGGGCACCTTCCGCGATTCCGAGGTGGGCGTGGACCATCCGCTGGGCGACGCCCTGGCCGAGTCGCGCCGCCGGACCAACGGGGAGCGCCTCACCCTCCGCGGCCTCGACGACACCGAGCTGCTCGAGATGATGGAGGCCACCGCCGGTCACCTGGTGGGTGAGGAGGGGCTTCGCCCTGCGCGACGCCCTGCTCGAGGAGACCCAGGGCAACCCCTTCTTCGTGGGCGAGATCCTGCGCCATCTGGCCGAGACCGGCGTGATCTTCCGCGACCCGGACGGCCGGTGGACGACCTCGGGTGAGCTGGGGGCCTCCGCCCTGCCGGTGAGCGTGCGGGAGGTGATCATGCGGCGGGTGACCCGGCTGGGCCAGGAGACTCGTCGGGTGCTGTCCATGGCCTCGGTGATCGGTCGGGACTTCGACACCGAGCTGCTGGCTCGGGTGGTCGACGTGGACGACGATCGACTCATCGACCTGCTCGAGGGAGCCACCCGAGCCGCGCTGATCGCCGAGGCGGGCGCGCCGGGCCGGTTCGCCTTCGCCCACGCGCTGGTGGAGCACACCCTCTACGAGGAACAGTCCGCGCTGCGCCGGGCTCGGGCCCACCAACTGATCGGTGAGGCTCTTGGAGGACCTGTGCCGGAGCCGGCTCGACGATCGCGTCGGGGAGCTGGCCCACCACTGGGCCCTGGCCACCCAGCCCAGGACCTGTCCAAGGCCATCGAGTACGCCCAGCTCGCTGGGGACCGGGCCCTGGCTGGACAGGCGCCCGACGACGCAGCCCGTTGGTACGAGAAGGCGCTCGATCAACTCGATCGCAACATCGACGACGAGCCCCGACGTCGCGCCGCGCTGCTGGTGTCCCGGGGGGAGGCGCAGCGTCAGATGGGTGACGCCGCTCACCGCGAGACGCTCATCGCCGCAGCCGACCTCGCCGATCAGCTTGGATGAGGTCGACCTGCTCACCCGAGCGGCCATCGCCAACAACCGGGGCTGGAGCAGCAGCACCGGGCGTGGCCGACGAGGGACGGATCCGGGTGCTGCGCCGAGCCCTGGAGCGCCTGGGCGAGGTGGACAGCGCCGATCGGGCACGCCTGCTCGCCACCCTGTGCGCCGAGCTGCTCTTCGCCGAGGACTTCGAGGTGCGCCTGGAGCTGGCGGAGACGGCCATCGCCGTGGCCCGCCGGGTCGGCGACGACGTCACCCTCCTCGACACCCTGGTCCGCACCCACGAGTCCATCGTGGCGCCGGCCACACTCAACCAGCGCCTGGCCTGGTCCGGGAGGCCTGCGAGCTGGCCGAACGCGTCGAACGATCCGCTGCTGCGAGGAATGGCGTACACGTGGCGTCACCTGGCCGCGGTCGATGGCCGGCGACCCCGATGTGGGCCCGCCGGGGCCTGGGGTCGTGGCCACGGCAGTGGCCGACCACATCGGCCAGCCCACCTACCGCTGGGTGGCGGCATGCAGGCCTCGATGGGCCGAGCCATCGCCGGCGACCTGGCCGCGGCCGAGGAGACGGCCGTGGCCGCGCTCCAGATGGGCATGGAGGCGGGCCAGGCCGACGCCGTGGGCGCCTTCGGCATGCAGCTGCTGACGTTGCGCTGGATGCAGGGTCGGCTCGGCGAGATGGTGCCACTGCTCGAACAGACCCTCGAGGACATGGCCGGGGTGGCTGCGGTCCGAGCAGGGCTGGCCATGGGCCTGGCCGAGAGTGGCCGACTCGACGAGGCCCGCCTGCTCCTGGACCAGGAGGCGGCCAAGGACTTCGAGCGCGGCATCGGCAGTGGCTGGCTCACCGGCCATGCCATGTGGGCCCTGGTGGCCTGTGCCACCGATCACGTCGAGGCGGGCCAGGTGCTGTTCGATCGACTCGCCCCGTGGCGCGAGCAGTTCATCTCGTCGCACCTCACGGTCTACGGGCCGGTGGCCCATCCGCTCGGCGCGCTGGCCCGGCTGCTCGGCCACGACGACGAGGCGGATGCGTGCTTCGCCGAGGCGCAGGTCATCAACACGCGGATGCACGCACCGTTCTTCCTGGCCTTCACCGGCGCGGCCTGGGCGGAGCTGCTGGCCGATCGGGCGGGCCCGACGATCCTGACGGGCCAGGGCAATGGCCAACGACGCCCTGGCCCGGGCCCTCGAGGGCGGGTACGGCGGCGTCGAACAGGCGGCGCGGGCGCTGGTCGAGCGACTGTCCTGAACGCGGCCACGGCCGGATGTGTTGCGCGGCGAACACACCGTGGATACGTGTCAGGCACGGTCGGGTGGGCCAGCCCTCGCCCAGGCTGTCGGTAACGGCAACCGGAGGCGCGAACCATGAACCACACCGATGCATCACCAGAGCTCGTCACCACGTCACCTGATACCTAGCGCTCCGCGAGGCAGGAGATCGGGCGAAAAGTCGCGTGGGGATGCGGAGACGTCGGTTGAGCGCGACGGTTTCGGACACGGGGCCGCGCGGTCCGCTCCAGGGCGGGCCCTGCCCATGCGGGCAATGGCCACGGCGCTGCTCGTGCTGCCGCTGGTGGCCGCCGGGTTGTCCACCGCGGCTGCGCCGGCCCAAGCCGCTCCAGGCCCCGCAGCGACCGCGGTGGCTCAGCCCTAAATCTCGTTGGGTGCGAACATGGTGGTGGGCGAAGGCGACGGCGTCATCAATGTCCCCGTCACGCTCTCGGCTCCGGGGACGAACGCGGTCACCGTCCACTTCAGCACCGGCGGCGGTTCCGCCACCGGGACCTGCAGCGGCGGAACCGGCAGCGACTACCTGACCGACGCCTCCCAATGCAGCTCCGACGGCACCCTCACCTTCGCCCCCGGCCAAACCACCAAGACCATCCGCGTCGAGATCAGCAACGACCTGGTCCCCGAAGGCCAGGAGTCGTTCCTGCTGACCCTCACCAGCCCCACCGTGGCCACCCTGGGCCGAAACACCACCACCATCACCATCGTCGATGACGACAACCTGGCCTCGGCCACCTCCACGGTGACCGCCGCGCCGAACTCGGTTTCGGCCGACGGGGCCACCACCGCCACGGTGACGGTCACCCTGACCGATACGTCGGCCGATCCGGTGGCCGACAAGATCGTCAGCCTGGCTCAACCCGGTGGACGCCACTCAGTCATCTCTGCGCCCGGCGGGGTGTCCGACGGCAACGGCCAGGTGACGTTCACGGTGACCGACACGACCGTGGAGAGTGTCACCTACACCGCCACCGACGTCACTGACGGCGTGGTCCTGACGCCGACGGCATCGGTGTCGTTCACCACGCCGCCGTACGTGCCGGGAGCGCCGGGTACCCCCGCCGCGGTGGGCGGCAACGCCCAGGCCACGGTGTCGTGGTCCGCGCCCGCTCCAACGGCGGAGCCCCATCACCGGCTACGCCGTCACCTCCTCCCCCGGCGGCGCCACCTGCACCTGGACCACCGGTCCCCTCACCTGCACCGTCACCGGTCTCACGAACGGCACGTCCTACACGTTCACCGTCAAAGCCACCAACGCCGTCGGCCCCAGCGTGGCTTCCCGGCCTCCAACAGCGTCACCCCGGCGGCCGGGGATTCCTTCCACGTGTTGACTCCGGCGTGGATCCTCGACTCACGGCCCGGGACTGGGAACACCGGCGGCTATTCGTCCCCCTGGGGCGCGGGCGTAACCCGCAATGTGTCGGTGGGAGGGGTGGATGGGGTCCCGTCGAACGCGGATGACGCCGTGCTGCGGGCGTGGCTGCGGGACTTCTCGAGGCGACGACCCCGGTGGGGGCGGCGGCGCGCGGCGAAGGGCCTGCGCCGCGACGGCCGGAAGATCAACAACAAGCGGGTGCAGCGCCTGTGGCGCGAGGAAGGACTGAAGGTGCCCTACCGCAAGCGCAAGAAGCCCCACCGTGGGATCGGCACCGCGGTCGGGGCGATGCGCCCGATCGCGCCGAACGCCGCTGTGGGCGCTGGACTTCCAGTTCGACACCACCGTCGACGGTCGGACCCGAAGCTGCTCAACGTCATCGACGAGTTCACCCGCGAGTGCCCCGCCATCGTGGTGGACCGCTCCATCGACGCCGACAAGGTGGTCGCCACCCTCGACCGGGTCGCGCTCGAGCGTGGCTACCCGGCGTTCGTGCGGTTCGACAACGGCGGCGAGTTCATCGCCAACGTGGTGGCGGACTGGTGCCGGTTCAACGGCGTCGCCACGATCTTCATCGACCCCGGCTCCCCATGGCAGAACGCCTGGATCGAATCGTTCAACGGCCGCCTACGCGACGAGCTGCTCAACGGCTGGCACTTCGACAGCCTCCTCGAGGCCCAGGTGCTCATCGAGGACTGGCGCGTCGACTACAACATGAACCGACCCCACAGCGCGCACGGCGACCTCACCCCCGCCGAGTTCGCTGCCCGACACCGTCGAGGAGACCGAAACACCGGCACCCTCGACCCATCCCCGGTCCCCGCGGGCGCTCTCAGCGCAACGTAGAGACCGGAACCCGACCCACACCCGCTCCCACAACGGATGGACCACTCAACGGGGCCCGCTCACCGGTGACCGACGCCGGGGAAGGTTGCAGCCATGACACGTGCACCGGAACTGATCAGCGTCATCATCCCGGCGCGCAACCGCTGCTTCGGTGATCGGCCTGCAGCTTGATGCCCTGGCCGGTCAGACGACCTCGCGGGCCTTCGAGGTGATCGTGGCCGACAACGGCTCCACCGACGACACGGTGGCGGTGGCGGAGTCCTATGCAGACCGCTTCACCCGGTTCGAGGTGGTGGATGCGGGTGCGCTCCGGGCGCCTCGTACGCGTGCCAACCAGGGCGCTGGGCGGGCGCGGGGCGAACTGCTGGTCTTCTGCGACAGCGATGACATCGTCCACGATGCCTGGCTCGAGACGAGGCGTCGGCGTGGCAGCCCGGATCCATCGTGGCCGGGCGGATCTACCCACTGCGCCTCGCGCCAAACGCCCCGCGCTGCGATGACCTCCTACCGGCCACGCCACGGCCAGTGACGCGAGGATTCCTGCCGTTCGCCGACGGCGCGGAACCTGGCCATCAGTCGTCACGATCTCGAACGGGTGGGCGGGTGGAGGACTCGTTCCACTTCTCCGAGGACGTGGAGCTGTCATGGCGAGCCCAGCAGTCAGGCCTGGACCTAATCGACGCGCCCGACGCGGTGGTGTTCAAACAGGGCGCGCCGAAGGGCTGGATCCGTTTCCGCCAGTACTACCGCTGGGGACGGAACGCTGCTCTGCTGTACAGCCGCTATCGCGACCAGGGCATGCCGAGGCGCCCCGCCCGAACCGTCGCCCGCTCATGGGCCGCGGTCGGGTTGCACACGGTGCGAGGAACCCGCGACACGAAGCAGCGGGACCTGGCTGTTCGCCAGGCGGGGTGGTACACGGGCCACCTGGCCGGCTCTGTGCGCCACCGTGTGCTCTACCTCTGATCGACGCCACCTTGCTGCGCGAAGTGGATGGGCTTACCGAGACGCCCTGGATGCCCCAGAGACTGATCTACCCCTCCGCAACCCTCGTTGAGGCCTGACCGTCAACCTCGGATGCGCGCACGACCGGGCTTCCCCGATGAGTGCCGATCGGCACGTCGGGGCGGTGCCAGGCTGACAAGCTTGCGTGATGGAGCGGTTGCGGTGGGGACTCGTTCTGGTGCTCGCTGGGGCCATCCTTACGGCCTGCTCGAGCCACGGGTCCAGTCACCGCGGCTGCCACGACCACGGGGACCGGGCAAGTCACAGCGAGGCAACTCGCGGCTGCGTTGCTTGACCGACAGGATCTCACCGGCCCGTGGGCGGTGTATCCCGAAGCGGCGTCCGCCGAGCATCTCAGCCCAACGTCGGTGTGCGGGGACCCGCTCCCGCGCCTACCGTCCATCCAGCAGAAGGCGTACGCCGCATGGACCACCAACCCGCAGGACGGACCGATCTTCGGCGAACGCATCGAGGAGTACCACCCGGGTGACCTCGCCCGGCTGCGCACCGCGGAAAGCTCGGTGCGGTCGAAGCCGCCCTGCCCGGTGACCAGCACTGGCGGCGACCATCTTCATGCGCTGCCGCTGGCGGCACCGACGGTCGGGACGCACGGGTCAGCCGTCGTGATCCAGGACCCCTCGAGGCCAAAGGGCTGGCGTTACGTCTACCAGGTTGGTGCTCAACTCGGCTCCCGGTATCTCGTGCTGTTCTCCCTCGGCGTCCGACAACCGGACACCGGCCTCCTCGACAAGCTGGTCGAAGACGGCTATCGCAAGGCCGCCGAGCACCTCGGCCACTAGGTCACCAACCAGCGATCGACCCAGTGCCGCATGGCGTCGTGCTCGGCGCCCGAACGGCATCGGGGTGAGGATCGGAGGCTGGTGAGAGGGGTTATCGACGAACCGGTGCGAATGGTGCCGGGGCCCAATTGTGCGGATCGATGAGCACTCGTTCGCCGACCGGGGTGTGTAGGCGGGCTGTGACGGTGCGTTGGTAGCCGACCGCCTGCGTGGGGATTGGCGGCGAGTCGGATGGCAGCGCGTACACCTCAATAGCGATGGCGTGACGGGCCTCGACCACCTTGGCGGCATAGGAGGTGCGCTGTGGTGGTCCGCCGACCAGACCGACCTCGATGGTCAGATCGTCCTGGCCAGGGCAGGCCGTGAACCGGGCTCGCTGGGCAGGCGGTGGAGCTGGATGGTCGAAGATCTCGTGGCGATCGACTGCGAGCACCGCTACGGGCTGCTCGACTTCCTCAAGTTGGTGCAGCCACGCGGGGAGTATGCGGCGACCTCGATCGGTTTCGAACTCGGCCGAGCCCATCTCAACCGAAGTGATGTGGAGTGGCGCAGGGCTGCCCTTGCCGTCGCCCTCGGCTTCGAGTCTGACCAGTCCAGCGGAGGCGTCGATGATGGTGTAGCCGAGTGATCGCGGGGCCGGAGTTGGGAGCACGGACGGGTGGATGTAGTTGCCGTCGTAGAACGCGACCTTCAGGTCGGTGGTCCGGAACCCGAGGCGCGGCGCGAGCACGATCGAGCCTGTGAGAACGATCGGCCGACGTGACCCGTCCACAGGAAACGTCGACCACGCATCGAGTGCCCGCTCGACCTCGGCGGCGTCGACTGGACCAAGCCCCACGTCACGCATCGTAGGACCCGACGATGGCACATCCTTGGTCGATCAAGTCACGAGGACGCACGCATCGAACGAATCAGGCACGTCGGCGCTCCTCGCGATCGCCGGGAGCGCCGGTTTGGAGCAGCCGCTCTTTGGGCTTGTCGTGGCCCGCTCCAAATCGGCTGTTCCTGGCGTGTGTCGACCCGCTAGGGAAGAGACCATGTCGAAGGAGGACATCACGGTCGCGGTGGTGTCGTGCCTGATCGGGGAGCAGTTCCCGCAGTGGGCGAACCTGCCGATCCGGCCGGTCGAGCTCGACGGGTGGGACAACACCACGTTCCGGCTCGGACCGGACATGTCGGTCCGGCTGCCGAGCCACGAGCGGTACGAGCCCCAGATCGACAAAGAGCACTACTGGCTCCCCCGGCTCGCGCCGCACCTTCCTCTGCCGATTCCTCGGCCGGTCGCCAAAGGCCAGCCCGGCTGCGGCTTCGGGACACACTGGTCCATCTACCGGTGGCTCGACGGCGAACCGGCGGCGCTCGCAGGCGTCGCGGACCACGACCGTCTCGCCGACGATCTCGCCGCGTTCCTGCTTGCGCTCGAGGGAGTGCCCAGTGAGGGCGGCCCGCTGGCCGGTGTCCACAGCTTCGGACGCGGCGGGCCCGTGTCGATGTGGGATGACCAGACGCGGTGGGCGATCGAGGTCCTCGGCGACGAGATCGACGATCGAGGCGCACTGGCGGTCTGGGAGGCGGCCATCGCTGCCCAGGAACCCGAGGGCCGGGTGTGGGTGCACGGGGACGTCTGCGGCTCAAACATCTTGATGGCCAACGATCGGCTATGCGGGATCATCGACTTCGGGTGCTCGGCAGTCGGTGACCCAGCGTGTGATCTCACGCCGGCGTGGACGCTGTTCGAGGGCTCGAGCCGACGACGCTTCGTCGACGCCATGCAGCACGACGAGCCCACTTGGGCCAGGTCCAGGGGCTGGGCTCTGTGGAAGGCACTGATCTCCGCCGCCGGCCGGTCGGCCAGCGATCCCGGCCGGACGGGAGCTCGCTGGGGCTGGCGCTGGGATGCACTGGGCGTCACCAACCAGGTGATCGCCGACCACCGGGCCATCGCCTGAACCGCGCCGCCGCAGACCGTCGACGCCCGAACGGCTCGGGGCGGCTGCGCACACGGGATCACGCGCACGCCGCGGCAGCGAAGAAGACGCGACGCAACGGTGTGATCGATCCATCGTCACCAAGAAACACGTAGCTCGTCTCGTGACCCAGGCGATGAGTCACCCTGAGGCGGTGACCCTCTGGCAAGACGTAGCGCTGGTCGCCGAGGTTCGGCGACCGGGCGTCGATGAGCAGGAATCGATGATCTGCGGGGGTAATCGCTGTCGGTGGCTCGCGGCACAAGCTGTAGAGCTGGTAGCCGCCTTCGACACGCGCGAGTTGGACCGCGACCAGTTGCGCCGGCGCTGATGCGGCTTGTTGCAGGAGGTGCGGGTGGTGCTGACGGGCGTGCAGATCCTGGTGGCCTTTCTACCGGACCGTGCCCTTCGACACTGCCTTCCGCCGACTCGACGCCTTCGGGCGCGACTTGTATGGCATCGCGCTCGGGTCCCAGCTTCGTGCGGTGATCGCTTTCATCGCGCCCTGAGTGCCACGCACGCCGTCCGGCCAGCTCCCAGCAGACCCGACGCCACGCTCAGCGCAGACCTGAAGAACCTGCACGGCCGCAGCGTCGGCATACCCGGGCCCAGCATCGGGTAATGAGTCCGTGCCCGGCGCGAGCTGGGGCTCGGGTTGGTGGCGATTCGGGCAGGTTCCGAACCAACGAACGGCTGTTCACCGGAGGCAACGTGAACGTTCGCATGGCGTCGGTTCCCGTGGTCGCGGGTCCCGCTCTTGCCTTGCTCGCACTGTTCGTCACCATCTCCCGATCGGCTGGGGCATCGAGCCGTCCGAGCCCGTCTGCCGTCCGAGCCATCTACCAGCAGGACTGCGCGACCTGCCACGGGGCCTCAGGGTCATGGCACCAGTCGGGGGCCTCGCATCGCGGGCGACGGCACGGCGCTGGTCGACTACACGCTCAGCACCGGGCGGATGCCGTTGGCCCATCCCACCGACAAGCTCGAACGGCATCCGCCGGCCTACGACAACGCCACCCGGGCGGCGTTGGTGCGGTACATCGCCGGCTTCGCGCCCGGGGGGCCGTCCATTCCCGAAGTCGACCTGGCCCACGCCGACCTGGGCCAGGGGCTGCAGCTGTTCCAACTCAACTGCGCGCCCTGCCACTCGGCGGCCGGAAGTGGCGGCGCCCTCCTCAACACGTCCGCTCCCGACCTCCACGATTCCACGCCGACCCAGGTGGCGGAGGCGGTGCGCAGCGGTCCGTCACCCATGCCGGCGTTCGGCGAAGCCGCCCTGAGCCCCCAGCAGCTCGATGACGTCAACGCATACGTGCAGCAACTGCGCCATCCCGACGACCGGGGAGGCATCGCCCTCGATCGGTTGGGCCCGCTGCCCGAAGGGGCCGTGGCGCTGGTGTTCGGGCTGGGGGGCCTGATCATGGTCACGATCCTGATCGAGAGGCGGCGGCGCGCATGACTCGAGAAGCGGCCCCGTGAGCGCGAGCAGTACCAGCCCGCTCATGCCGAGGAGGACCCCTCCGCACCTGAACCGCCGGCGCCACCTGAGGTCATCGAGTCCGAGGCCGAACGGCAGAAGCACGCGGCCCGGATCTCGATGGTCGCCTTCGTGGTCAGCCTGGCCGGCTCGATCACGCTGATCGTGGCCTACGCCCGAGGCGGTCAACCGCAGGTCGAGGGGATCGGGTTGTTCGCCGCCCTGGGCGGACTCGGTACCGCCCTGGTGATCTGGGGCCGCCACCTGCTCGACACTGGCCCCGATGCGGAGTCACGACACCCGCTCGGAACCACCGCCGCGGACCGGGAGGCCTTCGAACAGTCGCTCGAGCGGGACCAGCTCGTCGGGCGCCGACGCGCCCTGTGGGGGTTGCTCGCCGCGGCCGGCAGTGCCTTCGGGGTGGCCCTGCTCTTCCCCCTGCGCTCGCTCGGCCCCAGTCCCGGCCAGACCCTGTCGGCCTCACCGTGGCGCAGGGGTCTGCGCTTGGTCGACGCGCAGGACCGGCCCGTGCGGGTGAGCGAAGTGCCGATCAACGGTCTCGTCACCGTGTTCCCGCAGGGTCATCCCGACTCGGCGCAAGGCCAGGTGGCCCTGGTGCGGGTCGCACCCGGTTCCAACCGGGCGCGACCCGGTCGACGCGACTGGAGCCCGGAAGGCTTGCTGGCCTACTCCAAGGTGTGCACCCACGCCGGGTGCCCCGTCAGCTTGTACCTGGCCAACTCCCACGAGCTGCTCTGCCCTTGCCACCAGTCGTCGTTCGACGTCCTCGACGGCGCCCGACCGGTGCAGGGACCAGCAGCCCGTCCGCTGCCCCAGCTGCCATTGACGATCGACGCGGAGGGCTACCTGGCCGCCGCTGGCGATCTGTCGGCCCCGATCGGACCGGCCTGGTGGAACCGGCCGTGAGCCCACTCGCCGTGATGGCCGCGACTGCGCCCGGGGGGGCCGGCCAACCCGACATGCTCGACCCCAAGGGCCCGGCCAGCCACGGGATCGCCGTGGTGTGGTGGATCCTGTTCTGGATCGCATTGTTCGTCTTCCTGGCCGTGGTCACCCTGGCCGTGATCGGGGTCCTTCGTGGCCGCCGCGCCGCCCGCAACGGCCAGGATGGTGTCGAGGTCGACACCACCACGGCGCGCCCGCTCGGCACCAGCGACGACCGGTTCATCGGGGTCGGCGGGGTGGCCATCCCCCTGGTCATCCTCATCGTGGTAGGGGTGGTCACCATCATCGCCACCCGCCGGATCTGGGCGGCCAGCCCTGACGCCGTGCACATCGACGTGCAGGCCGTGCAGTTCTTCTGGGTGGTGCACGAGCCCGACGGGATCACCACAGCCAACGAGATCCCCGTCCCGGTCGGCCAGCCGGTCGAGATCGGACTCACGTCCCGCGACGTGATCCACAGCTTCTGGGTGCCCCAACTGGCGGCCAAGGTCGACGTCATCCCCGGCCAGCACAACGTGATCCGGTTCACCGTCTCCCAGCCCGGCATCTACCGCGGCCAGTGCGCCGAGTACTGCGGCATCCAGCACGCCAACATGATCTTCTTCATCGACGCGATGACCCCCGCCGACTACGAGGCTTGGCTGGCCCACCATCGTCGCCCGCCACCCAAACCGAACCGCTCAGGCGATCCGGCGGCGGCCGCCGGCCTGGCCGCCTTCGAAAACGAGTCGTGCGCCGGGTGCCACACCGTGGCGGGCACCACTGCGCATGGCACGGTCGGCCCGGACCTCACCTACCTCGGCTCGCGGCGCACCATCGGCTCGGGCGTGCTGAACAACACACCGGCCAACCTGGCCCGCTGGATCCGCGACAGCCAGTCCGTCAAGCCGGGCAACGCCATGCCGCCGAGCGAGATCCCCACGACGGAGATCAACGACATCGTGGCCTACCTCGAGTCCCAGAAGTGATCCCGCAGGCGAGCAAGGAGAGCTGACGCCATGGCCGTGATCGAACGCCCGCCCGACGCGGCGCCCGAACCGGCGCCGCTCGACGAGCAGCTCGAGGAGGTCTGGCGGGATCGACCGGGGCTCATCGGCTTCATCACCACCGTCGATCACAAGCGCATCGGTCTGCGCTACGTGGTGACCGCCTTCGTCTTCTTCTTCCTGGCCGGCAGCGAGGCCCTGGGCATGCGGTCCCAGCTGGCCACCGCCAACGGGACGCTGGTTGGGGCCAACGCCTACAACGATCTGTTCACGCTGCACGGCACGACGATGATCTTCCTGTTCAACACGCCGGTGTTAGCCGGGTTCGGCAACTACCTGCTGCCTCTGCAGATCGGCGCTCGGGACATGGCCTTCCCCCGCCTCAACGCCTTCGGCTACTGGTGCTTCGTCTTCTCGGGAGTCTTCCTCTACTCGAGCGTGCTGGTGGGCTCCGCGCCCAACGGTGGCTGGTTCGCCTACGCGCCGCTCAACGAGAGCACCTACTCGAAGGGCCTCGGCCTCGACTTCTGGGCGTTGGCGGTCATCTTCGTGGGCATCTCGTCGACCACCGGCGCCATCAACTTCATCGTGACCACCTTCAAGTACCGGGCCCCGGGTATGAGCGTGAACCGGCTGCCACTGTTCGTCTGGTCGCTGCTGGGCATGGCCTTCATGATCATCTTCGCCTTCCCGTCGCTCACCCTGGCCACGGCCCTGCTCGAGGCCGATCGTCGCGCCGGCACCGCGTTCTACGACACCACCCGGGGCGGCAGCGCCCTGCTCTACCAGCACCTGTTCTGGTTCTGGGGTCACCCCGAGGTGTACATCCTGCTGCTGCCCGCCATCGGCATGATGTCGATGATCATCCCGGTGTTCTCCCGCAGGCGGCTGTCGGGCTACATCTGGGTGGTCAGCGCGCTGGTGGCCATCGCCTTCATCAGCTTCGGGGTGTGGATCCACCACATGTTCGCCACCGGGATGCCGGTGCTGGCCCTGTCGTTCTTCTCGGCCGTCAGCCTCATCATCGCCATCCCCAGCGGCATCCAGTTCTTCGCCTGGATCGCCACCATGTGGGGCTCGCCGATCCGCTGGAAGACACCGATGCTCTTCTCGATGGGCTTCATGCTCATCTTCCTCATCGGCGGGCTGTCGGGCGTGATGGTGGCCGTGCTCCCGTTCGACACCCAGGTCACCGACAGCTACTTCATCGTCGCCCACTTCCACTACGTGCTGAACGGCGCGGTCGTCTTCCCGGTCTTCGCCGGCGTCTACTACTGGTTCCCCAAGGTCACGGGGCGTCTCATGAACGAGCGGCTCGGGCGGTGGAACTTCTGGATCATGCTCATCGCCTTCAACGTCACGTTCTTCCCCATGCACCTGCTCGGGCTGTGGGGCATGCCGAGACGTGTCTACACCTACCAGGCCGGCCTGGGCTGGGCCACGGCCAACACCGTGGCCACGGTGGGCGGCTTCCTCTTCGGGTTCGGGACGTTGCTCACGGTGATCAACGTCTTCTGGTCGCGCCGCCACGGGGAGATCGCGGGTCCCGACCCCTGGCAGGCCGACAGCCTGGAGTGGGCCACGGCGTCGCCCACGCCCGAATGGAACTTCACCGAGATCCCCCGGGTGAGTGGGCGCCACCCCCTCTGGGACGCGCCGGTCGAGCCGGCCCATCCCGGGGTATCGCACGGGAATCGGGGGGTAACCAAAGGCGAGCCCGCGTCCCTGGCGCCCGAGGAGCGACCCGCCGAGCTCGACGACCGGGTGGTGGCGTCGTTCGGAGCCGAGGGTGCCCTGGCCCGCCAGACCCCGGTCACCAGCGGCTTGGCCACCAAACCCGAAGGGGTGCTGCGCATCCCACAGCCCTCGTACGCCCCGTTCGTGGCCGGGTTGGGTGCGGCCGCCTTCTTCTGCGGCTTGCTGGTGTGGACCGGCCTGGTCGTGGTGGTGGGTGTGGTGGTGCTGCTGGCCGCCGTCGCCCGCTGGACCTGGCGCACCGAGGCGGACCTGAGATGAGCACCGTCAGCGGCTCCTTCGACCAGATCGGTCCGGGGGTGGTGGCCCCGATCCCGTCGACAGAGGGCGAGCTCGGGTCGAGGCCGCCGGCCTGGTGGGGGATGATGATGCTGGTCACCACCGAGGCCATGATCTTCGTGGGCTTGCTGTCGGCCTACTTCTTCCAGCGGGCCATGGCCACGTCTTGGCCCATGGGGGGAATCCGTCCGCCCGATCTGCTGCGACCGGCACTGTTCAGCATCCTGCTCATCGGCTCGAGCGTACCCATCGTCTGGGCTGAGCACGCGGCCCGACGCGACGATCAGCGGGCCCTGCGGGCGGGTCTGGCCATCGCCTTCGTGATGGCGGCCGCCTTCCTGGTCAACCAGGTGTTCGAGCAACGCGACCTGGCTTTCAGTGTCCACGACAACGCCTATGCCTCGCTGTTCGTGTTCATCACCGGTCTCCACGGGCTGCACGTGCTCGGGGCTCTGGTCATGAGCGTGGTCGTGCAGGCCAAGGCCTGGACCGGCCGCATCACCTCGCGGACCACGCTGACCCTTCGGGTGTTCGGCATCTATTGGCACTTCGTGGACGGGGTGTGGATCGCGGTGTTGGCCTCGCTCTACCTGTCGGCGCACCTCGGAGCGCACCCGTGACCACCACCGCGGTCCAACGACCGCCCATTCGCGGCCTACGACGTTGGTATGCGGTGCTGGCGGGCATCGCCTGGTGGATGGTCCACCTGGTGGCCGAAGCCTCCCTGGCGCGCGTCAGCTGCCTGCACCCCGATCTGCGCTGGGTGATGCATGCCATCACCATTGTCACCGCGCTCGGAACGCTCCTGGCCATCGTCTGGTCGGCCCAGATGCTCGCCACTCGCGCCGACGCCGACGCCGGAACCGAGCGGCCGCGTGGTGCCGGAGCCGACGAGGGCAACGACCCGTTCAGTCGCCAGCGCTTCCTCGGTCTGTTCGGTGTGGGTGTGGGTGCCATCTCGTTGTTGTTGATCCTGTGGGAGGGCAGCTACGTCCTGGCACTGAGCTCCTGCGCTGTCCTACTCGATGATCCGCCTCCTCGCCCCTCCAGCCCGCCGACGACCGCCCAAACCCGAGGGACCACCGTGGCGGCGCTGATCGGTGACCTGGTCACAGCGCTGGTGGCCGTCGCCTACCTGGTCGGCCTCGACCGGCTGTGGGTCACACCGGCCGGCCGACGTCTGGTGTCGACCACACCGGTGCTCGCCGCCACCGCCGGTCTGGTCGCGCTGGTGGTGGTCACCAACCCGCCGTTCGATCCGTGGGCCGATCGCACGCTGGCTGGCCACATGGCCCAACACGTCGTGCTGCTGGCCCTGGTCGCGCCGCTGCTGGCCCTGGGCGAGATCGTGCCCGTCGTGGCCTGGTCGCTGCCGACTCGCGCCCGGCGAGCCGTCTTACGCCGCTGGCGCCCGGTGCGCCGCGAACTGGCTGGCCAGCGATGGCCCCAGTGGCTGACGATCGCCTTGGTCGTGCAGCTGGGCGCCATGCTCGGTTGGCACCTGACCGGCCCGTATCAGGCGGCTGCCCGCCACCCCATCGTGCACCTGCTCGAGCACGCCAGCTTCGTGGTCACCTCGGCCGCCTTCTTCTGGGTGGCCCTGCGTGCCCGGCGCCGCGCCTCGGGCCTCGCCATCCTGGCGGTGTTCATCGACTCGCTCGGAGCGATCGCCATCGGCGCCGCACTCATCGTCGACCCCAGTCCCCTCTATCCGCTCTATGCGATCGGCCACTCGACCGCCGGCGCCCTCGCCGACCAGCAGCTGGCCGGCGTCATCATGTGGGCCTACGGCGGCGCGCTGTCGCTGGTGATGGGCATCGGGGCATTCGCGGTCTGGCTGCGCAGGCTCGACCGGGCCGAGCTGGGTGGAACGGCCCCGACCGCAACCGCAGGCTCGGCTGGGGTCGGGGCGCCAGCAGCATCGGGCGCGTCCCGCTCGCTGCCCCCGCCCGATCGACTGTCACCGGCCGCCAGGTCATGACAGATCCGCCACGCCAACAGGGCGGAGGCCAACGGCACGACCAGGAGCGCGACCCTCAGGGTGGTGGTGACCGAAGCGATGGACACGCCGAGGTGCTGGGCGATGATGTCCTGGCCCCCGGCCAGCGTGAGCACGGCATAGAACGCCAGCACGCCGACACCGATTGCGGTGCGGACGGGACGGTCCCGGGGCCGGTCGAGCAGGTTGTGCTCACCTCGGTCCTTGGTGACGCGGCGCTCGAGGAACGGCCAGGCGTACAGCAGCACGAAGGTCACCCCGGGCAGCACGACCGCGGGCAGGAACAGTTCGGACACGGTGTGGCCGAAGATGGTGAAGCTCCACGGCGGGGCCAGGCGCAGAGCACCTTCCAGGAACCCGACGTACCAGTCGGGCTGGGCGGCGGTGGTCACATGCGTCGGGTCATACGGCCCCCACAACCAGACGGGGTTGATCTGGACCAGCCCACCCAGCGCGGCCAGGACGGCGGCCACCAGCAGCAACAGGCCGACGCTCTTGGCTGCGTATGCGGGCCACAGCCGGGTGCCGACCACGTTGCCCTCGGTGCGTCTGGGCCCGGGGAACTGCGTGTGCTTCTGGTGCCACATGATGGCCAGGTGGGCGGTCAGGAGGGCCGCGATGAGCACGGGTACGACGAGGATGTGCAGCACGAACAGCCGGCTGATGATCTGCTGGGAGGGGTAGCTGCCGCCAAAGAACAGGAAGGCCAGCCAGGTCCCCACGACGGGGATGGACAGCACGACCGAGTAGGCGATCCGCAGGCCGGTGCCCGACAGCAGATCGTCGGGCAGCGAGTAGCCGGTGAACCCGTTGGCCAGCGCCAGGATGAGCATGGTCACCCCGACCAGCCAGTTCAGCTCGCGGGGCCGGCGGAAGGCGCCGGTGAAGAAGATCCGGCCCAGGTGGGTGACGATGGCCGCCAGGAACACCAGCGCGGCCCAGTGGTGCATCTGGCGGATGACCAGACCGGCCCGAACGTCGAAGCTGAGCCGGACCGCCGATTGGAACGCCGCCGACATCGGTACCCCGTCGAGGGGACGGTACGAACCGTGGTAGATGACCTGACGCTGGCTGGGCTCGAAGAAGAAGGTGAGGAAGAGCCCGGTCGCCACCAGCACGATGAACGAGTAGAACGCGACCTCGCCCAACAGGAACGACCAGTGGTCGGGGAACACCTTGTCGAGAGAGGTACGGGCGAAACGGGACAGGCCCAGGCGATCATCGAACCAGCGCCCCACGCGGCTGAGCACGACAGCGCTCTACCCAGGTCGCACCCGATCCAGTCGGACCCCGATCATGGCCAGGAGTCGCGTCCGCCGCGACGATGGCAATTCCTGGTCGAGCCCCGATGGATCGCCTCACACCTGTTCGTCGCAGCGATGGTGATCGCCATGATCAACCTGGGTCTGTGGCAGGTGCGCCGCCTCGAGGGCCGCCGCCAGATCAACGCCATGTTGGCGGCCCGGATGGCGACCGCGCCGGTGCCGGTCGATCGCCTGGTTTCGGCCGCGACCCCGGTGACGACCGCAGTCCACTACGTCGATCGTCACGTGACTGCTACAGGCGTCTTCGACACCGCGGACCAGGTGGTGATCGGGCCCGAGACCGATGCCGACGGGAACCCCGGCTGGTGGCTGGCCACGCCCCTGGTACTTGCCGACGGATCGGCGGTCGTGGTGAACCGCGGATTGATTCCCTACGACGCCTGGACGTCCAACGGTGGCGGGTCAGACCCGGCCGCGACCCTGGCCGCCTTCCGGCCACCAGCGGGGTGGGTGACCGTGACCGGCCTGCTGACCGAGACCCAGAACCGGACCGAAGGCCTCCGCGACCCGCCCGACGGACGTCTGAGGGCTCTGCACCGCCTGGATCTGAGCCGCATCGGCCACCAGCTCCCCATGCCGATCCTGCCGGTCGCGCTCGACGAGCAGACCTCGTCGTCCGCCCAGGCCCAGGCGCGCCCCGAGCCGGTCCCCGGTCCCGCCCTGAACGACGGACCTCACCTCAGCTATGCCATCCAGTGGTTCAGCTTCACCGCCATCACGATGCTGCTCTACCCCGTCCTGCTGCGACGCCGCAGCCGCCGTGACCACCCGTCCAAACCGCCGGGCCGGCGAACACGTCAACGCGCCACCCGCCGCGCCCGAGCCCGCGCCGGCATCCCATGAGATGCCACCGAGATCATCCGTCAACTGCTCCGCTGGGCCGTGCCCAGGGCAGGTGCTCCAGCTGGGGCTGTGTCCGCCGGCGCGGCGTCGGCTCACGTATGGGTCCGGCCTGGGCGGGGTAGGAAGCGGGCAAGGAGATGAGGAGGTGCGCAATGGTCGAGCAGCGCAAGGATGGCAAGGCACCGAGTCTCACCCAGGAGCGTTCATTCGAGTTCCATCGCAGCGGAGGTTCAGTGGAACCAGCTAGTCCGACGGACCTGGCCCGCCAGGACGAAGATGCCTTGGAGATGACCCCGGTCGGGGAACGTCCGGACATTCGGCGCGGTGCCATGGTGGGCCTGATCTGCGGCGCCGTCCTCGCGGTGGTGCTGGGCGCCTTCGGCCTCCTCCCCTGGGGGTTCGCCAGCACCTGGCCTCGCGTCGGGGTGATGGCGGCCATCGGACTCTTCGGCGGAATGATCTACGGCACGGTTCTCGGGGCAGCACGTCGAGCTCGATGATCTGCTCACTCGAAGTCGGAGACGAGCAGCTCACCTGAAGGCAGGCAGGTCGACAGGTTCACCGCTGCGGTCGACCGGCAGCGGAGCGCAACGGCGAGCAAGAGGCACGTAACCTCCTCCTATGCACCGACGCCGACAGGACCGGATCAGGGTGACGGCGCGCCGACTGACGTGACCCAGTCAACCGAGTGGCTTGCCAGTCGTCTGGAGCGGCTTCAGCGGGGCAGCACGGAGCTGGGTTCGGCGCAGACGGTCGAGGATGTGGTCACGATCGTGCTCGATCTGCTGGATCCGCCCGGCATCTCAGCCACAAGAGGCGTGTGGCTGTTCCGACCGGACACCCACCTGCTCGAGGTGGCGGCTCAGGTTGGCATGTCGACCTAGTCGTTGGCCGGGTTCGAACGCATCGCGGTGGACGCCGACGTGCCGGTCGCGGCGGCCCACCGCGACCGACGCACCGTTCAGGAGGCGTCGTTGGCCCAGTCCGAGCAGGACTTTTCGGGCCTGAGGGGCGTACTGCGCCTGACCACCGGCTTCGTGGCGGTACCGCTCGCGGTGGAAAGCGTGTCGTTGGGGGCGATCAGCCTCGGTACGACGACCCGCCCACCGAGGAGGAAGTGCTCTTCCTCTTCCTCGGCATGGCGACGCCGGTCCCGCTCCGCCAGGCGCAACCGCAGTTCGTCCCGGCCGAATCTGGCCGGGATTACGACGCCGATGACGTCGCGCTCGCCGAAGTCGTGGCCGACCGGCTGGCCGAACCGCTGCAAGGCGCGTGGGTCAGCGACCAGCACCGCGAGTTCGCCGAGGTGCTGCAACGTTCTTTGCTCCCGCCTCGGCTGCCGACCCTCCCCGGCATCGACCTCGCGGTCCGGTACCTGCCGGCTGGGCCCAGCGCAGTGGGCGGCGACTTCTACGATGTCTTCCAGATCGCCGAGGACTCTTGGGCACTCCTGATGGGAGACTGTTGCGGAATCGGGCCCAACGCAGCCCGCGCTGAGCAGCATCGCCCGCCACACCGTTCGCGCCGCGGCACGTCACGGCTTCGACCATGGCGACGTGATCGACTGGCTGAACCAGGCCGTGAACCTGTCCGACCGGGATCTCTTCTGCACCGCCTGCTACGCCACCCTCACCCGCAGCGGATCCACCTGGGAGCTGGAGGTGGCGACGGCAGGCCATCCGCTTCCGATCCTTGCTCGTGCCGAGGCCACGACCCCGGTGGGCCGCGCCGGGACCCTGCTCGGCGTCTTCGACGAAGCATCGGTACACGTGGAGCAAACGGGGCTCGAATCCGGTGACGTCGTGGTCTTCTACACCGACGGCGTCACCGATCTCCCTCCGCCGTTCGCGTTGACGGTCGAGGCACTCACCGAACAGATACGGGAGCTGCGAGAGGCGGGCGATGCTGACACCATCGCCGATCGCATCGAGCAGTCACTGCTCGAACGGGTCGCTGAACCGAACCGCGCCGACGATGTCGCCCTCGTCGTGATCACCTACGACGGTCACCGGATGACAGTCGGCGCGCTCTGCCCGAAGAGCTCGACGCCGTCATCGCCCGGGGCGGCCGAGAAGGCGAGATCCACCAGGCCCTGCGGGATCTGCGCGACCGACACGACCAGGTCATCCGCACCCGCTACCCCCACACCCCGAGACGGGTCTCGGGATTCAACCTCGATCGGCTGCTACCCGAGCAGTTCGACGTGGCCAAATCGCTGGTGGGCACCGAAGGCACCTGCGTGGTCGTGCTCCACGCCACCGTGGCACTGATGGAAGCCAAGCCGGCGCGTGCGCTGGTCGTGCTCGGGTACCCCGACGCCTACTCGGCCGGCGACCACGTCCCACTCGCCCGGGTGGGTGAGCGGGTACTGCTGCCAGCCGTGCGGGACCGCGACGTGAACGAGGTGATCATCACCGACGGGTTCAGCTGACGAGAGCAGATCACCCAAGCCACCGACCGCCGCCCCGTTCATCTTGCCGAACTGCTCCAAGGAGCCATCGCCGAGTCGACCGAACCTGAAGCACCAGCCAGAGACGAGTGAAGCCCCCGACAGAACTGATGCTAGAACGCACGCCCTACCTGGTGGGCTTCTGACGCCCCGACCGCGCCTGTCCTGGGCGTGAGGATCATGCACCGCATCTCCGGCGGATGGGCCTCCGCGACCCCACTGGTGCGCTCCATCCGTTGTCGATATGGTCTGTTCCGATGGCGCGGATTGGCCTGGCAGGGCGACCACGGCGTTTTGGCTTCGCCGTCGCGTTTACTGTCTGGGTGCTCGGTGGGCTCGTCGTGTTCACGTTGGCCTACAGCCTGCAGGTCGACCGAAACACGGCTGCCGAAGCGTTCGCGCGCACGTCGGCGGCCCAGCCCTTGTCGCTGCATCTCGGGGCGGGTGACCAGACGCTCTGGCTCGAGTCCACGTCATCCCCGAAGCCAGGTATGCCCGCGTTGATTGCATCGCAAGTCCGAGACTCGATATCGGTGACCGACGCCAGCGGCGGCGCCATCCCTACGACATCGTCTTCAACCGGTGAGTATCGGGCGAAGGTCGCTTCGACGAACATCAAGGGTGAGCCGCTCGTCGATCTTGCGTTGCCAGCGCCTGGTGTTGTCGTGGTGAAGTTGCCCCAAGCGCTCGGGCCCGGGCAGGGCATCGCCGGTGGCCCAACCCCCAGCTCACCACCTCTCTGGCCGATTGTCGTGATCGGTCTGGCCTTCATCGCCGTGGCGATCGTGATCGCGAGGTCAACTCGCGACGGAGAGCACGAAATCGCACCGTCCCGGGCACCGTGGAGACCGAACCGACATGAACGACGTCGATGCCGGCACCCCTTCCGAGACGCTCATGGCGTGCGCGGCGTGCCGAAGGCCGGAGTGGGTGCACTGATGGTCAGCGAGTGCAGCGTGTGCGGGGCGTCAGTGTGGGCCGGCGACATCTGCGACAACTGTGGCAATCGCGTGGGGCCGCCGACGCCGGCAGGTCCTGACCTCATCGAGATCGGTGTGCTCTGGACCGTTGTCATCGGCATCCCGGTCCTGATCGGCTTGGTGCTGATCACTGGATTGGCGAAAGGGGGCAACTGGCTCGCCAACGACTCGCCTCTTGCGTGGCTCTTCCCTGGTCCCGGAGCAAGCGTCGCGTCCTACGTCATCGTGTCGGGCACGTTGCTCTTGGTGGTCTCGGGCGGTCTGTTTTCGGCCGCCGCCCTGCTCGGCGATCGACTGACGCCAGTGCGCCGGCTCCTGCTGGTCCCCCTCGCCGTGCTCTCCGTCCCGATGGTGCTCTTCGCGACCGTCAGTACCACGATGAGATGAATCGCTGTCGCTGGCCTCTGAGCAACTCGCCATCATCGATCGCCCGGAGCGACGGTGGCCGGTTGTTCCACCCCTAGTAGCCCGACGTGGAGACCTTAGGTGGCCCGATGGTCATCGACGTAGCGGAAGCGGCTCACCGCCGCGTCTGCCGGGCGAAATATCTGATGCCCCGCGGAGAATCTCCCGGTCAGTGCACAACTCGATGTCTTCCCTGCGCAACCGGCGCAGCTCGTCGACGCTCGGTCCTGCTCACGCCGTTCGGATCCGCGGCCCGGGTGTCGCGTCGCAGTCATCGGACATCCAGTTCGCCAACGTTGAGTCGCTGATCCCCAACGACCGGGCCACCTCGACACGAGACCGATCAGGCGCCTTGACCAACTCGACCGCTTCACGCCGGACTTGCGGGCACTTCGACGGACGACAAAACGTGGGCTCCTCCCTCTGGCCTCCCAGCCAGAATCAGGTGTCCACCGAACCGGGTCGAGGGTCACGACGGACTGCCTAGGATGGCGCGGTACGCGCTGATCGATCGGGGAAATTTCGCGTCGAATGGCCACGTCACGCGTGCATTGGCTCAACCACGTCGGCGCGCGGCTCAGCGGCAGTGGCTTGCTGGCGACACGAGGAGGCAGCTTGGACACGGCTCCGAACCTGGGTCTCGCACTCGCCGCGGTCGTTCTCGCCACCGTCACCGCGCTCGTCACCCTGGCATACGGGTGGCAGACCCGACCACGCGAGCCCAACCGCGGCCCGTCGACCGACGATCTCGGCCCGGAACCGACCGCCATCGTCAATTTCCTCACCGAGGACTTCGCGGTAACGCCGGCTGCAGTGCCGGCCACCATGCTCGACCTCGCGGTCCGCAGCTGGCTCACAGTCGAGGACGTCGGAGCCGGCAACGTCCTAATCCGGCTGGGTCGTCACCGCAGCGACGACGTGCTCTCCCCCTACGAGCAGCGGGTTCTAGAGCACTTGGCCAGCCTCGCGGTGGGTGGCGTCGTGCCCGCGGCGGCGATGACCACTGGCACCGACGACGCGTCTACCCGGTGGTGGCGGGCCTTCCGTCGGGAGGTCATCGCCGATGCACACCGCCGGGGCCTGAGCCGCGACCGCTTCCCAGGTAGCGCGTTGGCTGTGCCGCGGATCGGACTCGTCGCGTGTATTGCGGCGCTCTGGGTGGCCGGGCAGGGCGGATCCGGCTCCGGACCGAATCTCGCAACCTGGCTGTGGGTCGGCGGACTTCTCCTCACCGTTCTGGTTGGGGCGTCGTTGTTCATGCTCTCGGGCCGCGACTTGCAGCGCGACACCGACGCCGGGCGCGCCGCCGCGTCACGTTGGCTCGGCGTCCGCGACTATCTCCGCACTGTCGGCGACTTCGACGATAAGCCCGCGGCGTCGGTCGTGGTCTGGGATCGGTACCTGGCGGTCGCCGTCGCGATGGGACTCGCACCGACCGCGTTGGCCCAGCTCCCGTTCGGCTCGGAGGACCATCGCCGCGCGTGGAGCAGCGCGACGGGATCCTGGCGTCGAGTTGTCGTCCGGTATCCACGTTTCCGACCCGGCTACGGACAGCACCCGGTGCTGGCCGGGGCCACGGCACTGGCGGTGGGGTTCGTGGCAGTGCTGGTGCTCGCCTTCGCGGCGCGCGTGGTGCGCGGCGACGTAACTGCGATTGCGGACCTGCCCGCTGGCGCTCGGAGGTTGGTCGACTGGATCGCAGCTGGTACCGGCATCGTGGCCGTGGCGGCTATTGGCTGGAATGTGCTCAAGCTGCTCGCCGCGGTCGGTGATCTCGTGCAGGTCGACACCGTCTCGGGGATCCTGCTGCGCCGTCGTGTCCGTTGGGGAATGGTCGGGCTACACGAGGAGGCCGAAACCTCGGACGGGTCCCGCACGCGGAACCGGTACTTCTGCGCGCTCGACTCTGGGCGCGCCCCGACCGTTGCGGCTTGGCGGGTGCGGCCGACGATCTACGCCGCTGCGCACGAGGGCGACCGATGCTCCGCTCGAGTCACGCGGCATCTCCACTACGTGCGATCACTCGATCCTGCTACACCGCACCCCTAACACGAGGAGCGCCTCGCCACGCTCCAACCGGCTCGAACGCTGCCTCCGGGCGGCGGCCGGGCACGGTGCACGCTCCACGGCCCGGCGGGGGTCGACTCGTGGGTGATCCTCATGCGCTGGATAGGCGCATCTCGGCCGCCAGACGCGACACGCAATCTGGTCCCCCACGCCCGCTCACTGGTACGAGGTTGGCGCCGCCCCCGAGGTGATCCAGTAGAGGTCGACACCCATCGCCGTCGATCGATTCGAGACGGACCCAGCGGTGGATTCTGGCTGCTCGGGCTCGGCTGATTGGACTTCGGATTGCGCCTGGGGTCGATCGCAGGGGGTCAGTTCACGACCCTGTTCGCCTGAAGTTGCGGGTACCCAAGAGGGCGAGGACCGCGCCCCACACGAACATGACCGGCTGGAGCCAGGACTCGAGACCGATCACGCCGACCTGCACGACGATCCACCCCATCAAGAGCCCACCGACCAGCGGGTGCAGGACCCGCGCCCAAGGGCGGCGACACAAGGCGCCCCCCACCGCAATCGCGGCGGGCAGCGCGACGATCAGCATCAGGGCTGCGCCGCCCAGCACCGGTGACCTCGCGGGAAGCCGATCGACGTACGTGCTGGTGTCGATGCTTCCGCTGATGAGGCCCAAACTCCCCGCGAACGCGCCGAGGGCCAACACCGCCTCCAAGGCGATGAGCGCCCGTAGGCCACCATCGCCGGCGATCGGGCGGGCCGAGTCAGCGCTCCGAGAAGTACTCATGACCACGCCAGGAGTCTGCAGGCTCACGGTGCATCGGCACAGGGTCCAAGGTCATGTTGTCAGCAGCCAAACGGTCTCGAAGGGAGCGCCCAACACCACATCGGAGCGGTCATCAGACCAGGTCTCGCGTTGGTCGCAGCTATGTCACCCTGCTGCTCGATGGCACCAACTGCTCGCCGAGGCCGAGCAGGGGCCCCGCGTCAAGAACCTGCTCTTTCGGCCCGTATCAGTTCTATGGGCGCGGCCCAAATGTGCACTCGCGAACGTTGTAGGTGTCGAGGGCATAGAGGTTGCCGTCGCTGTCCACGGCCACCGCGTGCGGGCGAGTGAGTTGATCGGGGGCTGATCCCCAGCCGTTGCCGCCGGGGACGCTCGCCCTGAAGGTCGCCTCCGGCGCCTCGTCCTGTGGATCTGACGACAACGATCCTCGTGTTTGCATGACGCCCTCCTTCCAGATAGGTGAGGGTCCCGAATAGGGAGAGTCACACGCCACGCTCCCTCCGCCTCGTCCCGGCCGGTAGAGGCCTTGGACACTTTTCCTCACCGATACGTGCGCGCTGTCACCAAGCGTGCCGCGACAGCCACGCAACGAGGTGAAGCCGCCGGCTACGGCCCCACCGCTGGCACCTCCGGCGTGAGTGAGGCCCTCAAGACACTCGTCGAACAGAGCAAGATCCACAAAGCCGGCGAGCGGACCACCACCACCTACCGGAAGTGGAACCTCGCCGCCCACGTGACGCGTTCGGCGTCAGGGGCAACCGGCGCTGGCCGCCGAACGAGCAGGGAGTCCGGGTCCACCTGGTGATGGTGGGCTGCGCCTTCGCAAGGCACATGCCAGATTCTCTGTCGTGAGCTACCCGGGCTGGTCGTCGATGACCCGCTGGTCTTGCGCGAGGTAGACCTGCACCTTGTCTGGTAGCAGCCGGAGCCGAACGGCCCACGGCAGCACGGCAAGGCTGAACAGCGCCACGACGACGATGTCCCAACCGAAGGGCAGCCAGCCGCGACCGCCGCCGAAGTTCCCGGCGAACGCGATCGCGAGGAGCCCGAGGACATAGGGGCCGAGCCACAGAGCGGGACGCAGGTCGAGGTCTGCCCGGGCTTCTGGATGCCGGGCGACGCGCCCCGCGAACAGGGCTGCCCCGATCGCAAGGGGGATGCTCAAGCGCCAGAGCGTGTTCCATCCGGTCCAGTACACGATGAGCCCGACCACGATGAAGGCGACCGAGCCGATCAGGCGCACGGCTGGCAGGCGAAAGGGGCGGGCCCGGTCCGGCAGCTGGTATCGAAGGGCCAGCAGCGTGACCGGCCCGGCGGCGAAGGACAGCACGATGGCACCCGCGTTGAAGGTGAGGATCTCCTGCCAGCCATTGCGGAAGGTGACGAGGATCACGAAGCCGACCACCGCGTTGAGGATCAGGGCCCGCAACGGCACTTTGCGTCGGGAGAAGGTCTGCACCCACCCCGGGAAGAGCCCGTTGCGGCTCACGGCGACGTCGAGCCGGGCGGTCGACGCCGAGGCCACTAGCCCGGCTCCGAACGGGCCGACGACGGCGTCCACGAGCACGAGGTCGGCGACGGCGACCAGACCGATCCCGGTGAGCAGCCCGGCGATCGGTCCGTTCGCTCCGGCGATCGCCAGGTGCCCCCAACCATCGGTCAGGCTGTCGGGCGACACGGCTCCGACGAACCCCAGCTGCACGAGGGTGAACAGCGCGATGCAGATGAGGAGCGACACGGTGAGGGCGATGGGCACCGTACGTTGGGGTCGCTTGGCCTCGCCGGCGAGGTCCAGGGCATGGCGGAATCCGAGGAACGCGAAGATCACGCCACCCGACGCGATGGCGGCCATGATCCCCTTGACGCCGGCGGGAGCGAAGCCGTGCGCGTCGATTGCCGAGGTGTTGAAGTGCGTGAGCAGCGCGGCAGCGGCCACGATCGGCACCGCGATCTTGAACCAGGTCAGCGGCGTGTTCAGCCGGGCGAAGGCTGAGACACCGAAGGCGTTCACGATGGTGAAGACCGCGAGGATGGCCGTGGCGACGACGAGCCCACCGAGGCTGAGCGCGCTCTGGCCGTTGTGCACCGATCCGTCGAACAGCCAGCGGAACTGGTCCTCGTTGCTCACGTACTCGAGCAACGCCTGGGTCTCGATGGGGGCCGCCGTGACGTAGCCGATCCACGCGGTCCAGCCGATCATCACGCCGACGGTCCGGCCGTGGGAGAACTGGGGGAGGCGACCGAGGCCGCCCATGACCGGCAACATGGCGGCCACCTCGGCGAAGGGCAGCGCAGCGATCAGGACCATGAGGCCGCCGACGATCCAGGCAACGATAGAAGCCGGACCCGCGAGCTGGGCTGCGAAGAGCGGACCGAATAGCCAGCCGGAGCCGATGATGCCTCCGACGGCCACGAAGGTGAGGCCGACGACCCCGACGGCCCGTCGGGGAGTCTCCTCGACCAGCGCCGTCGGTCGCCCGTCAGCCATCGTCAACCTGCCGTTCGGTGCGCGTGCGAACGGACCCACGCGCCGTTCCCCGGTCGATGCACAACCTCGACCGTTTCACATCTGCCGGAAGAAGTTGTTCATCCTTGCTGCTGGGCTCGCTGACGCCGGACCATGCGCGCGCTGCCCCCGGGTTCGTGCTCCTCGTCGAAGTTCGCTCCCCGACCCCCTGACCCGACCCTCTGGGTGCCAAGCTGCAGGGATGGTCGGAGCGCGACGGTCAGAAGCGGCCCGGATCCGGCAAGTGCTGTGCCTGGTCCTCGCGGTGGTGGCTGCGGGGTGCGCATCGCGAACCGCGTCGACGACCCCGACGACCTCCCCCGCCGCGCGTGTCACCAGGCCTGGCGTCGTCGGCGCCGTGCCTCGGCCGGCCCACGTGGTGGTCGTGATCGAGGAGAACCACGCCGAGTCCGACATCATCGGCAACCCGGCCGCGCCCTATCTGAGCAGCCTGGCCGCCCGCGGGGCCCTGTTCACCCAGAGCTACGGCATCGGCCACCCCAGCCAGCCGAACTACCTGGCCCTCTTCTCGGGCTCGCCCCAGGGGGTCACCGACGACAGCTGCCCACCACCGGGTGCGCCCTTCCACACCCCCAACCTGGCCACCGCCCTCCAAACGGTGGGCGCCAGCTTCGCCACCTACAGCGAGGACCTCCCCGCCACCGGCTCGAGCGCGTGCTCGTCGGGGGCCTACGCCCGCAAGCACAACCCAGCCACCGACTTCGCCGACATGGCGCCGGGCGAGAACCGACCGTTCAGCGCGTTCCCCGCCGACCCGGCCAGCCTCCCGACTGTCTCGTTCGTGGTCCCCAACCTCGACCATGACATGCACGACGGCACCGCCGGCCAGGCCGACACCTGGTTGCGCACCCACCTGGACACCTACGTGAAATGGGCGAGGGCCCACGACAGCCTGCTCGTGATCACCTGGGACGAAGACGACTACTCGGCGGCCAACCGCATCCCGACCCTGTTCATCGGTCCCATGGTCCGGCCCGGCCGCTACCCCGACCACATCGACCACTACACCGTGCTCCGGACCCTCACCGCCATGTACGACGCCGCCGCACCAGGTCTCGCCGCCCAGACCGCACCCATCACCGACGTCTGGACCACACCCTGAAGCCGCGAAGGTCCTGAACGGTTCGGTCGAACAGGCATCGGCGAGACCGAGCTCGGGACCGACCACGGCTGCGCTGGCCAGGGCGTTCCCCGAGCAGCCCGACGCCGGGTCGAAGATGTGGGCACCGCGCTCACCAGGACTAGATCGCATGGCGGCGCTGGAGGAACGCGGCGCAGATGATCCCGGGCAGAACGGGGAGCCAGTAGGTGACCATTCGGTAGCTGAGCACGCCGGCCACGGCGATGCCGGGATGCACACCCAGGTGGCCGACACCTGCGATCAAGGCGGCCTCGACCGCGCCGATGCCTCCGGGTACGGGCGCCACCGCCCCGAACGCGGATCCGGCCAGGTACACCAGCAGAACCTCGGCGACCGGAACATGACCACCGACCGCAGCCAAGCAGGCGGTGAGAGCCACTGCGTACGAGACACTGATACCCGCGGAGGCGGCGACCAGCACGATCACTCGACCTGGCTCGCGCACGATCGATCGGGCGTGGGCCCCCGCGGCGCGAATTCCGATCAGGACGCGCCTGTGGATCTGCCAGTGCCGAGCAGCCAGCGCGCCGACGGTCACGCCGATGAGCAATGCCGCGCCCACGGTCCAGCTGGGGAGGGGGCCGAACCGGAACGAGGGGCGCCGCGAAGCCACGCTCAGCAGCCCCGCGATCATCACCAGGTGAATCGCGAAGCCGGCGACCACGCCAAGCGAGACGGTGCTCATGGCCTCGGGTCGGCTGCTCCCGCTGCGCTCGAGGTAGCGGACGTTGACCCCCATGGCGCCGACGCCGCTCGGGCTGATCCGGTTGGCGCTGGCTGCGGCGAGTTGGGCGGCGAGCGTCCGGCCGAGCGGCAGACGAAGGGGCGTGGACGCGCGCAAGACACTTGCCGCGAGCAGATAGCTCGTGGCCGCAGCAACCAGCGCCACCGCGATCCACCGAGGGTCGGCACGCCCCAGCGCGCCAGCAGCCGTCGCCACCTGCGCGAGGTGGCTCACGACGAAGTAGGCGGCCATCACCACCAGCAGGATCATCCCCGCTGGGCGAGCGAAACGGGCAAGACGACCAAGCCCCGAACGCGACGAGCGGGGCGGGTCGGTCCGAGGGCGACCCTGGTGGTCGACGAACGGGAAGGGAACACCGGCGGGGTTCGACGGCGCTTCGTCCATCAGAGCGTCTATGACTTGCGACACGCCTGCACGGTACGAGGGCCGACATGGCGTGTGACCGTCAGCCGGCTGGTACTTGGGCGAGAATTTGCCGATAGCGCCGATACGGGATGCAGCGGACGACCGGGACGGTGGGGACCGCACCGGCCCCCTTCACCGGCGGGCGCCGAGCTCATCAGCACGCCTGCGCGTCGGCTCGTGCATCGCTTGTCGGGAGCACGCCGAGGCGAAGGATCACCGTGCCGGATCGGCGGGCGTCGACGGTGGTCGCGGTTGTGGCTGTGTGTTCCATGCATGCCGCACCCGAGAAGATGGCCCAGTGGTCTTTGGGTCGAAGGTGAATTTGGATTCGTCCGGCGCGGTTGGCGTGGATCACGAGTTGGTTGCCGGTGAGCTGAGTCAGCGTGGCGGGTCCATCGACGATGCCGCCAGAGCCTGCCACCTCGAAGACCTTCCAGTGGGCGCCGTGCCAGACCTCGACCAGCCCGGCTGGAGAGTGGGCAACCAGGCGGGCCTCCGCCTGTCCGGCGAAGTCGAGTTTGGCGTCGGGCACGGCCACGAACCGGACCCCGCTGTTCAACAGCCAGGTCCGATAGGTGGACGAGGTCAGAGCGCCGGGGGTGTAGAAGATCGGGTTGTCGAGGGTGTCGAGTTGACGTTCCCAGCCGCGGGCCAGTGGGGCCACCGGTGCCACGTAGACGGCTTCCCAGTGCAGGGCGGTGGGTATGACCTCGACACGCCCGGCCGGACGCGAGTGAGCGTTGAGGAATCGGAGAAGGGGGGCGTAGTAGCTGGCGTTGGTCGAGTTGTCGGCGCGCCCGGTGGTGGCACTGGCCCATACGGGCGCCCAGGTGAGCACCAGGACCGGGAGGAGGACGGCTGCGCCCAGCGCTCGTCGACGACCCGGCTCGATGGCCACGAGGGTCAGAGGAAGCGCCACGCATCCGCCGAGCCGGATGATGGTGCCGCCCACCCCGGTGGGGATGAGGTAGCTGGTGACCAGGGCCAGCGCGTAGAGGACAGCCCCGACGCGCAGCGTGCGCGCCCCCCGTGGTACCAACACGGCGAGGACCACGAAGGCACCCAGCTCGAGTGCGAAGTCCGCACCCGGATAGGCCATGGTGCCTTGGGGGAACAGCACCTGGATGACCACGACGGGGCACAGCACCGCGACGCACACGGCGCCCAGGGCGATGCGGTGTCGCGGCCAGGTGCCGATCAGCCACGATCCGGCCGCCAGCGCCAGGAACGCTCCCGCCAGCGGGCTGGTCAGCGCGGTTGCGATCGCCAGCATCACCCCAAGCGCCAACCACCTGCGGTGGACGCAGAGGAGAACCAGGAGCGCGAAAGCTTCACCGAGCAGGTAAGGCAGTTGGCCGATGGCCACCTGGGCCAGCGTGGCGACCGCGAACACCGTCGAGGCCAGCCATGCGGCCGAACCGAAGTGGGCGCGAACGAGCCGGTCGAAGCACCAGGCGGCCACCACCGCGCTGCCCACGGCGGTAACCCTGAGGCCAATGGTGGCGGCGATGGGTGCATAGATGACCGAGTAGCCCAGGAGCCATCGACCGGCGAACCATTGGCTGTCCCACAGCACCAAGCCTTGCCGGCGGAACTGGTCGACACCGTAGATGTGGGCGGCGAGATCGACGCCTCGCCACCCGGCCACCAGCACCGCGACGGTCACCGCCGCGGCGAGGGTGGGCGCCAGAGCGTCGCGGGCAGCGAACCTGCGAATCGTGAACCATGCCGGTTGGGCAGTCCGGGACGGATCAACCACCGTTGAGCATGAGGACCAGGTCGACGACGGCGACCAGCGCGACCGTGATCACCCCGAGCACAAGGATCGTGGTCACGACGAACTCAGGCAGGGGGCCTTGCCCTGGACGGTCAATGGTCATCCGCGTCCTTCCAGACCTCTCGACGGGAATTGCGGCGGTGGTCCCCGATCGGGATGACCGACGGCCGTTGCTCACCCCAGCCGAACACGTGAAACGACACGTGCCGCGCACGATAGACGGTTTGTGATCAGCTGGCCACGCGCCCACAGGGGTTCTGGCCGGGGCCAACCGCAACGGTCGAGCCGTCACCCCAACAGCCCAGGGACAAGCTCTTTCGCCGCTCCAGCGGATCACCGCACGTCGTACGAGGTGGCCAGGTCCTCCAACGCCTGTTGCTGGCCATCGGCCAGCTCGGACAGGTCGTTGAGCAGGTCGGGGCAGGCCACGTAGCCGAACCCGAGCACGTTGCGGTAGGAGACGGCGGTGATGTTGAGCGAGACCCCGTCGAAGATGGGTCCCAACGCGTAGAACGCCTCGGCCCGACGCCCGGCGAGGAACAGGTCGAACGGAGGTCCGGCCACGTTCGACACGACGAGGTTGACCGGCGAGGGATGCCGCGCCGCGATCCCGCTGCGTTGGTAGAGGGCGGCCGGAACCGAGAGGACGAGCGGGTACGCGAGCGACGTCAACCGTTCGAGTGTGGAACCGCCGACCGCGGCGTGGAGCGCCTTGCCGCTGTCGGCGACCGCGGCGGTGACGACCAACCGTTCCCGGGGCTCGGCGATGTTGGTCGGAAGGTGCACGAAGCAGGCGGACACGTAGTTGCCGGGCTCGAACAGCTCGTCAGGGCCGCGGGTGGAGACCGGCACGGCGGCCACCAGCGGCTGTTCGGGCAGCTCGTCGCGCCCCACGAGCCACGTGCGCAGCGTGCCGGCGAGCACGGCGAGGATCACATCGTTGACGTGCGTGCCCGACGCGTGGGCGATGGCCTTGACGCGATCGAGCGGAAGATCGCGGAAGGCGACCGATCGCGCCGCGGTGATCGGGCCGTGGAAAGAGAGGTGCGGCGTGGCCAGGGGGGCGGCGAGCTCGGCGCCGCCCAACGCGCCGATCCTTCCTCCGAGACGACCCATCGACCGGACGAGTCCTGCGGACGTCGCGACGAGCTCGAAGGGCCAGCGGAGCGCGTGCAGCGCGGCACGACCGAGCAGCCACGGCAGATCCGGCGACGTCTCTTCGCTCACGGGTTCGGTCGGTTCCAGCGGCTGGGCCGGTGGATCGGGCTCCTGATCGAAGAGCTGCGCGATCAGCGCCAGGCTCCCGATCCCGTCACAGAGCGAGTGATGCATCTTGATAACGAGGGCTTGACCGCCAGACGCCAGACCGTCGACCAGCCAGAACTCCCACATCGGACCCGAGCGATCGATCGGGGACGCGGCCAGCCCGGCACAGAACTCCTCGAACACCGCCGGATCGTCGTCGCGGAGCCGATGGGCGTGGATGTGGTGGCGCAGGTCGGGTTCCACGTCGATCCAGTACGGCCGATCGAGCCCGGCCGGCACGTTGACCAGTTGTCGGTGCAGCACCGTCAATCGCGGGAGCCGCCGAGCCACGAGCGCGATGAACTCGTCGAGCACCAGCGGTGGCCCGCCGGGTACCAGGCGCACGACCCCCACCCCTTGGAGGTGCCCGGTCGGCGATTCGAGCGCCAGGAAGGCGGCATCGATGCCTCTGAGTTGATCGACCACCTCCTCTTCCTAGCGCCAAGTTCGGCGGTCGAGAAGGGCCGAAGGTCTCATGTGTGGCTCCGGGCTCGCAGATGCGGGTAGAGGGTCAGCGAAGGCGCTCCTTCTCAACGGGGTGGATTTCGTCGCCGGGATTCGCGCCGCCCCCGTTCAGATCGCCCGACGACAGGAAGTCATCGGTCCTCGAGGAAGCGTTTGGTGTAGAAGGCCTTCACCCGATCGAGATCTGCGGGCAGAGGGTCTGCCGCCTCGCACCCGGTCACGACCATGGAGGCTTGGCGCCGCAGGGCGCGGGCTCGCTCGCGATGTCCGGCCGACTCCAGCCCCGCGGTCAGGAGGCTCAAGGCTTCGAGCAGGTAGACACAAACGACGGGTTGGCCTCCGGCCGCGCCTCGAATCTCGTCGAACGTGAGGTTGACCAGGTCGTCATGGGTGGGCTGCTGGCACAGCACCAGCCGTCGATTCTGCTCGAATCGTTCGCTGGGGGGCGGATCACGCCGAAGCATCTCGGACAGGATGGCGGCGGCGTGGAATATGGCGTCCTGGGCGGTGGTCGGGTCGTTTATGCCTGGCGAGAGCGCCCGTAGCGCCACATCGACCAGCTCGCGCAGCCCGAACGATGCATCCTGTTGCATCGTTCGCGTGGAACCGGTCGTCACCGCAGCCATCATCCGCTCAGCGATCCTCTCCGGCGCCTCGGGCGCGTGCTCAGGCCGCACAGCGGGGTGCCTTGGATGGCATAGCGGCCCGGGTAGGTCTGCACCCAGATCGTTTCGCCTTCGGGCGCGCATGCGAGCAGTTCCCCGACGTCCATCTCCTGCACCCATCCGCTGTGGTCGAACAAGGCCGTCCAAGCCAGACCGTCTGGCGCGTCGGGTACTTCACGCCGACCACATCCGGCGTGGCTCACGGTCCAGTCCCGCCGGACCAGGGCGACGGTCTCGGCGCGGACGCTCTCGAGGATCTCGCTGATGTCCATCGAATGGGCGCTGTGGTTGATGAATCCCACCATGGCCAGGATCGTGACGATCCCGAGCACGAGCGCGATCGCAACCGAGACGTTGGGGATGACCGGTTGGCCGTTGGCATCGAGGGCGGTCCGCACCGATCGCAGCACAACCAGGTTGTAGGTGAACGTGCCCACGACCAGGCCCATCACCCGCTTGTTGAAGCGATCCCGGTACAGCGTGTGCACCACCCGGGGCGAATACTGGCTGGAGGCCTGCTGGATGATCAGCAGCGACACCGAGAACGCGATGGCGGCGAAGGTGATCGTGGCTCCCGCGATCGTGCTCAGCAGGGCCCGTGCGCTCTCCACCGTCGAGGTGAGGCCCAGCGGCAGCTGCGCCGACTGATCGAGCCGACTGTCGACGGTGATGCTGACGGCCGCCAACGCGATGGCGAGGACCACCCCGAGCATCGGAACGAAGAACAGGCTGGCGCGGATCCTCTCTGCTGCCGAGCTCAGTCGTAGGCGCATCGATCGAGTCCCGCCGGACCAGGGGTGTGGTCACACACTGGCCGACACGGCCGAGCACCGCCGCCGACGATCACCCCGGCGCTGGCCGCGCTGCTGAGATCGGCCAGCGCTCCCACCCGAGCCACCCTAGCGGGTCGAACCGGCGCCATCGCCAGGGTGAGCAGGGCATGGGTGACAAGAAGCCCGCGGTCAGTCGGCGAGGCCGCCACCTGCTGCGGCGACGATGATGGCCCTGTCATCCACGAGGCTGCGGTTCGGATCCATGGCAACATCCGGCATCGCCCGAGCGGCAGTCGGCCGGACCGTCCGCTGGGCGCTCGTGATCGCGCTGCGCCACCCACACCCGTAGAGCCTGAAAGGCACCACGTCATGAGCGAACCAGCCGAAGTGACCATCACCGGCATCCACCACTTCTCCCCAACCGTGCGAGACCTCGAAGTGAGCGCGCACTGGTACGAGCAAGTCTTCTCGATGATCCGCATCCCGGTCACCTTGGCCCACCACGAACGAGAGGAGACGGGCTACGCCATCATCCTCATGGACCCCGTCTCGGGACTCGTCATCGGGCTCCACCACAACGTGGCGAACCAGGGCGAACCCTTCGACGAGGCCCATACCGGCCTCGACCACATCGGCTTCAACGTGTCCAGCCGCGCCAGCCTCGACGCCTGGGCCGCGAAGCTCGACTCCCTCGGCATCGAGCACTCGGGCGTCCGCGACGTCACCGAACCCGTCCCCTTCTCGACACTGGTGTTCCGCGACCCCGACAACATCCAACTCGAGCTCGTCCACCAGTGACCCGACCCGCGACCGAGCGGGCCCAGACGCGAGTATCAGGGCTTCATCGGTGTTGCCGGCAACGGGTCGCCGCGGGGACCGACGGTCATGTCGGGCACGTCGACCTCCGGTTGGTTCATGAGCAGGGCGAGGAATCCCGCGAGCTGGCGGCCGACGTGGTCGGTTTCCATCTGCGTGGAGGGGATGCCTGCGTCCCGCCATCGGTGCAGCGCAGTGGCGAGGAGCCGGTGGTCGAAGCCGCCGGCGAAGTCGGTCGGCATGGTGGGCCCCATCACGATCCGGGTGAAGCGACGTTCGGGATGTTCGAGACGCCACGACTGGATGCTCGCATCCAGGGCCGCCTTGCTCGCGGTGTAGGAGCTCATCCCCCACCGGGGCTCGGATGTCGTCTCGGATGACACGAACGCGACGAGACCGTCGGGACGGAGATGGGCCAGCGCCGCGGCCGTGATCTGGGTGGCGCCGATCACGTTGACGGCGTAGTCAGCGGCCCACTGCCCGGCATCTGCCTCGCTGATCGGTCCGACAACCCCACCACCGGCGCTGTAGACGACGACATCGAGTCCGCCGAGCTGGTGGGCTGCGGCATCGACGATCCGATGGCACGCGTCCGGGTCGGTCACGTCGCCCGCGACGTAGGTCCCCCCGCCAGCCTCGACGCACAGGTCGATCAGACTCGCTTCCCGGCGCGCCGCGACGCATACGTCCGCCCCGAGCGCCATCGCGTGTCGAGCCACCGCACGGCCGATGCCCGACGACGTGCCGACGACCAGAACCCTGCGAGACACGAGCGTTGGCCCCTCGATCATCGGTTCCCCCTTGGTGACGATTGCTCACCGCGCGAAGTCGTCACGTCCCCACCCCCGTCGGTCCGGTCGGTCACGTGGTTCATGCTCCTCGGCGCCGACGTGGGCGGGCGACCACGGCAGTGGTGAAGGCCGTCTGCTCGACGGCCACGAAACCGGCGCGGAGGTGCTCGATCTGGTGCTCGGCGGGCCACGCCGGCGGGTCGAGCACAGCGTGGAACGAGATGCCGTCGACGAGCGCGACGAGGTGTCGTGCCGCCTCGAGCCGGTCGCCCGGCGCGATCAGCCTCAGCCGTCGGGGCAGGTTCTGCTCCCAGTAGTCGCGGATGCGTCGGTCGAACTGGCCGAGCTCGTCGTCGAAGAGAGCCGCGGTGCGAACCGACAGCGAGAAGCGCCACACCTCGAAGGTCTGCTCGTCAGTGGGAAGCACGGCGGCGAGCAGGTCGACCGGGTGGGCGTCGTCGGCCACCGTGAGCACCCGGGCCAGCATCGTCGCCGCGGCGTGGTCGACCGCGGCACCGATGAGGTCGCGGCGGTCGGTGAAGTGGTGGGAGAGCAGCCCGGTCGTGGCCCCGACCCGCCGGGCCACGGTGCGCAGCGAGAGGCGATCGATGCCCCCCTCGGCGACCACCTGGTACGCGGCGACGGCGAGCTCGGTGCGGCGGTCGGGTCGCGGGGCCATTCCCCCATTCAAGCACTCGACATCACACCTGTTGTGATCTAGCGTCGGGACGTGCCGAGGACGAACGTCGGGGTGGCGTACAACCCGTATGCGTTCGCGGTCCACGACGACCCGTACGAGACCTACCGGCGCCTCCGCGACGAGGCGCCCGCCTACTGGAACGACGACCTCGGGTTCTGGGTGCTGAGCCGGTTCGACGACGTGATCGAGGCGTTCCGCGATCACCAGACGTTCTCGTCAGCCGGCGGCGTGGCCCTCGAGAGCCGCCGACCCCTGGGCACGCTCGACACGGGTGCGTCCTCGATGATGATCGAGATGGACCCGCCGGACCACACGGTGTTCCGCCGGCTCGTGTCCCGTGTCTTCACCGGCCATCGGGTGGCGATGATGGAGCAACAGGTCCGGAACACGGTCGACGGCTACCTCGATGCCGTGGTCGCACGCGGTTCGTGCGATCTGGTCGGCGAGGTCTCCGGTCCGTTCCCGATGGACGTGATCTCGGCGATCCTGGGCATCCCGGCGGCCGACCGTCCCCGACTGCGAGAGCTGGCCGACACGTTGCTGGTGCGCGAGGACGGGTCCATGAGCATGCCCGCCGACGCGCTCAATGGCATGTTCGGCCTGCTGGAGTACTTCGGCGAGGACCTCGAGCGTCGAAGCCGTTCCGACGAGGGCTTGATCTCCGACCTCCTCGGTCTCGATGTCGAGGGCCGGTCGTTGACCGACCAGGAGTTGCTGGGCTTCTGTGTGCTCTTCGTGATCGCCGGCCACGAGACGACCACGAAGCTGGTGGCCAACGCCGTCGAGTTGCTGTCACGCCACCCCGGCCAGCGCGACGCGATCGTCGCCGATCCCTCGCTGGTCCCCGGCGCGGTCGAGGAGGTGCTCCGGTTCCACAACTCGACCCAGTACATGCACCGCACCGCCACCCGCGAGGTCGAGATGCACGACGAGCGGATCCGGGCCGGCGACTCGGTGCTGCTGCTCATCGGTGCCGCCAACCACGATCCACGGGAGTTCGGGCCGACGGCCGAGACGTTCGACATCCTCCGCCGGCCCGAGCGGCACCTGGCGTTCGGCTACGGCGCCCACTTCTGCCTGGGCGCGGCGCTGGCCCGCCTCGAGAGTCGGGTGGCCTTGGAGGAGATCCATCGGCGCATCCCCGACTACGAGGTCGACCACGAGACCAAGGTGCGGTTCCACAGCTCGAACGTGACCGGCTGGACCAGCCTCCCGATCTCCTTCGCTCCTGGCCGCCCACTCCACAGCGGGTCCTGACCCACGCCACGGCTGTCTCCGTGACCCGTTCAGCCCGGTCGCGGTGGCCGATCAGCACCGCAGCTGGGTGGCGCAACGGCTGATCACGCTTGTCCGAGCGGATTCACTCTTCCCCGGCGACGTGGATCACGACATTGCCGATCTTCTGGCCTGTCTCCACGTACCGGTAGGCGTCGACTACCTCCGTGAGGGGGTAGCACCGGTCGATGACGGGTCGCAGATCGCCCGACTCGAGGAGCTGGGCGATGTGGTTCACCATGGCCTGGTCGTGCTTCGGGAACGGGAACAGGACCTTTCGGCCACCGAGCAGCGGCGTGACGAGGGCGAGGATCGGGTTCTGGGGGAACGGCCCGAGATCGGTCGAGAGGTAGATCCCCTTCGGGTTCAGAAGTTGCTTGCATTGGTGAAACGAGCTCTTGCCGACCGCGTCGAAGACGACGTCGTAGCGCTGGGGGTCGTTGGTGAAGTCCACCGCGGTGTGGTCGAGGACCCGATCAGCGCCCAGGCTCTGGACGAGGTCGAGGTGTGGCGTGCTGGCGGTCGCAGTGACGTTGGCGCCGAGCGCCTTCAGGAGCTGGATCGCGGCTGAGCCGATGGCTCCGGTGCCGCCGTGCACGAGCACGTCTTGCCCGCTGTGGATCTTCGCGCCGCGGATGTTCGCGAGGGCGTAGTGCGCGCCTTCGAAGCTGGCCGCGGCCTGGTCGAAGCTGACGTTCGGCGGGATCGCGGCCACTGAGGCGTCCTCGGGGACGGTGAGGTACTCGGCATGAGCACCGAATGGGCCTTCGAGGTACCCGAACACCCGGTCACCCACCTCGAAGGAGGTGACATCAGGCCCCATCGATTCGACCTCGCCCGCGAACTCGGTCCCGAGCACGGTCCGTCTCGGCTTGGTCAGTCCGGTGAGGAACCTCACGAAGAACGGCTTGGCCGCCCGGTAGCCGCAGTCGGTGCGGTTCACCGTGGTCGCCACAACCTTCACGAGCAGGTCATTGCCGGCAGCCCGGGGATTGGGAACATCAGTCACCGTGACGACGTCAGGCCTTCCATAACGGAGGTACACCGCGGCCTTCATCGAGCCCGAGCCGGTTCTCGTTCCGTGCTCAGACACCAGCTGATCACACCTTGCCCCGTACGTGTCCCTGTCCGGAGTAGCCGCGTGCTTCCGCGGTCTCGGAAGTGAGGAACACCATACCGATGACCGACACCACCGGGCCGGCTGTCAGCGGGTCCCGCGACACGGCCAGCTACACAGCCCCGGGGCTCGACGAGCCCGGGAGCAGGGCGTCACCCCAGCATCCCCTGCTTCCGCTCGGGCAGTGCGCCCTGCTCGAACGCCGCGGCTCGCTCGCGCATCGTCGAGCCGATCGACTCGACCCCCAGCATCATGATGAACCGCTCGTCCTTGATCCCCTGGATCACGTCGCGAGCCAGCGCGTTGAGGTCCTGCCAGGGCAGCTGGTAGCCGCCCTTCTCGGCCTGGGCCTCGAGCTTCTCCACCGTCATGGGCTCGGTCGAGCGAGGACGCTCACGGGCCAGGTCGTCGGGCCGATTTCGGTCCGATGTCCACAGGCCCGTCCTCAGCAGCCCACCCGACGGATAGAACACCGACGCCTTGAGATTCGTGGCCTCGGACTCGAACTGCAAGGCGAGGCACTCGGTGTAGGTGGTCACGCCCGCCTTGGTGACCGCGTACACCGACGACGTGGGGATCGGAGAGATGCCACCGTTGCCCGACGACGTGTTGACGATGTGTCCCTCCTGGCCGCCCTCGATCATGCGGGGCACGAACGCCAGGACGCCATGCACCACGCCCATGAGGTTCACCCCCAGCAGCCACCGCCAGTCGTTCAGGGTGGTGTCCCACGGCTTGGCCGAGGGTTCGCCGACCCCGGCGTTGTTGAACAGCAGATGGCAGGCGCCGTGCACGGCGTAGGTGACATCGGCCAGCGCCTGCACCGACTCCCAGCTCGACACGTCGGTGGCGATGCCCATCGCCTGGTCGCCGAGCTCCTCGGCTGCCAGCGCCACATCCTCGGCCCGAAGGTCGGCGACGACCACGCTCGCCCCTTCGGCCACGAGCTCCTCGCACAGCGCTCGCCCGATGCCGCCGGCGCCGCCGGTCACGACCGCGACCTTGCCCGACAGGTCCTTCACGGTTGATCCTCCGGATCCTCGTCGGGCACATCGATGCTCATGGTCACCAGACCCGGTTGGGCGCGTCCTCGAAGCATTGCGACGTGGCGTCCTCGGGGATGCGGTCGAGTGGGACCTGGATCTCGCCCACCGTCGGCGCCCCGATCTCCACCGCCACCTTGCGCAGCTGTTCGACGTCGAAGTCGTACACCTCGAAGGCGTTGCCGCCGAGCATCATCGCCAGCTCTGCGGGCGGCGTGTCGGAGAACGAGTAGCGAAGGGCCTCGCGGGTGAACGGATAGGTCGCCTCGTGGTGCGGATAGTCGTTCCCCCACATGATTCGGTCGACGCCGATCTCGTGGCGCACGGCCGCCTCGCGAGGCGATGTGAAGCTCGAGCCGATCCACACGTTCTGCTTGAAGTACTCCGTCGGCGGCTTCTCGATCATCTGCATGCCGCCGAAGGCGCTGGCGATGCTCTGCTCGTGTGGGCTCCCGTCGTCGTCCGCCGCCTTGGCCGCGGCCTCCTGCGCTTTGCGCATCGCCGCCCACGGCCCCATGCCCTTGCCGAGCATGCGGTTGTAGTGGTGGTCGAGGACCTTCAAGACGCCTGGCGCCCACTCGGCGCCGCCCTCGGTGAGGATCAGCTTGAGGTTCGGGTACCGGTCGAACACGCCGGCGAATATGAGCATCCACAGCGCACGGTGCGAGAAGAAGCCCGCCTCGACGAAGAACATCCATCCGGTGGCCGGATACGGGCCATATGACGGTCCGGCGTTGGCCGAATGATGATTGATGGGCATCTCGAGCTCCGAGCAGATGCGCCAGATCGGCTCGTAGGTGGGCGAGATCATGGGCTCGAGCCCGCTGTCGGGCGGGATGCCCGGCAGCAGCACGCCGCCGAAGAGCCCCGCTTCCTTGGCCCACTTGATCTCGGTGACCGCGGCGTCGACGTCGTGCAGCAGGATCTGCACGAGGCCGGCACGCCGGCCGGGCGTGTCCGCACAGAACTCCGCCATCCAGCGGTTGTGGGCCCTGAGCCCTTCCCACCGCAGCTCGTGTTCGCCCGCCATGGGCGGCGCGGCAGTGAGGTTGCCGCTCGGATAGAAGGGCGGGATGGTGTTCGGGAACAGGACCTCGGCCACGACGCCGTCCTGGGCCAGTTCCTTCAGACGGCGCTTCGACTCCCAGTTGCGATACGCCGTCTCGCCGGCGATGTCGGCGAACGGGTTCTCGAACATGCCCGCCCACTCGTCGAACTGGGTGTGCAGCCTCGACGGCAGGTACTCGCGGTACGCCATGATCGACGCGCCCGCGTGGCCGTCGGCCGAGACGATCACGTAGCGACCGTCAGCGATCGCCGGGGACTCCCGGCGCGGCTCGATGGCGGTCATGACTTGCGGTCCCGGGCGAGGGTGATGATCTCGACCTGGTAGCCGTCGGGATCGAGCACGAACGACATCGTCGTGTCCCACTGCTCGAGGAGCATCGGCGCGACCACCTCGCGGTAGCCGGCTTCGACCGCGGTCTGGTGCAGACCTTCGCAGTCGTCGGTGTGGATGTAGAGCTTCCACATCGCGGTGCCCATGTCGATCGGCGAGTCATCGTTCAGCTTCTGGGCGAGCTGGATCTTGCCGCCCCGGCCGTTCCCGTTCTCGAGGATCGACTCCTTGACGTCGGGGATGTCGGTCTGGCTGGTGCAGGTGAGGCCGAGGGTCTCGTAGAACTTGGTGGTCTGGGCCATGTCACTGACGTAGATGCAGTACTGGCCGACCCAGGCGAAGGTGGTGTCGTCACCGTCGAGCCAGGGATGGCGTTGATGGAGCTCGACCACGTAGCCGTCCGGGTCCTTCAGGAAGGCGACGCTGCTCGGCCACCGATCGAGTCGCATCGGCGCCACCGTCGACTCGTACCCGGCGTCGACGGCGGCCTCGTGCTGCTGGTGGACGTCGTTCGTGTTGACATACGCCTTCCAGAACGCGTTGCCGTGTTCGATCGGTGCGACGTTGTCCTTCTGCTGGGCGAGCTGGATCTTGCCCCCCTTGAGTCCCGCGTCCTCCATGATCGCCTCGAAGGCGTTGGGGATCTCGGTCCGACTCGTGTTCGTGAGACCGAGCGTCTCGTAGAACTTGACCGTCGCGTCGAGGTCGCGAACGTTGATGCAGTACTGACCGAGCCAGGCTTCCATTGTGGTCTCCCCCTTGGTGCTCGTCAGGCGTGGTGATGAGATCGTGCGCGGCTCACATCGAATAGAACTGCTTGGCCCACTCGCGCGGCTCGAGCACCTGACGTGGGGGCCCAGGTGCGGGCAGTACGCCTCGACCAGGTGCGGGGCGCCGTCCTCGCCTCGAAAGAGGACCACGTCGACACGAAGACGTGGAAGGCCTTCGTCTCGCCCGACAGCAGGTCATGTGACCCGCCGACGATGTACCGGCCGTTGGGCAGCGGGAACGGAAACCGTGGCTCGGAGGTTGCGGTCCTCACGATGGGTCGCCGCGACCGGTCGACGAGCGACTCGGGGTCGCTGGGCATCGGGAACCCCGCAAAGGTCTGGTGGCGAGATTCCGAGATGGTCATCGTGGCGCCTTCAGACCGACGCGACAGCAGGGATGGGCAGGTCGGTGGGCGCGATCTCACCGTGCACGTCGGCGACCGTCGGACCGATCTTGTCGACCAGCGGCGCGAGCGCCTCGAGATCCAGGCCATAGACCGAGGCCGCGGTCATCCCGAGCATGCGCCGGGTCTCGTCCTCGGGGACGTCGCGGAAGCGCTCGCGGATCCAGTAGCGCGTGTAGGGATAGGTGCCTTCGGGGTGGGGCAGGTCGTTCCCCCACATGATGTTGTCCACACCGATGAGGTGGCGGCGCTCGATGTCGTCCTCGCCAGGCGTGGATGCCCCGAAGAAGCAGTTGCGGTCGAGGTAGTCGCTCGGCTTCATCGACAGGCCCTGGCGGAACGCATCACCGAACTTGCGGGTGTTGTGACCGCCGACGTACTTCTCGTCCATCTTGCGCAGGAGATCCGGGACCCACCAGGCGCCGTTCTCGGCCATCGAATACCGCAGGTTCGGATGCCGTTCGAAGATCCCACCCCAGATCAGCACCGCCAGAGGCCGCCCGGCCCACCAGCCGGCCTCGGAGGCGTAGATCTGCAGGAAACCCGGCCCGAGGGAGAGGTCGCTCGGCCCGGCACCCGAGTGCGTGTGCAGCACGAGGCCGAGCTCCTCGGTCAAGGACCACAGCGGCTCATACGACGGGTCGTTGTACGCGGGCCGGTCGAACCATCGCGTCGGTATGAGGATGCCCTTGTGGCCCTGGTCGGCGGCTTCGCGGACCAAGGCCAGAACCGTGTCCAGGTCGGGGATGATCGCCGGGATCACGGCGACGCCGATGCGCCGGAGCGGCTCGTCGCGAACGAAGTCGGCCAACCAGCGATTGTGCGCGCGGCTGCCGGCGACCGCGTCGTCGGTGTTCTCGGACGATCCGGCCAGACCGGTACCGAACGGCGACGCAGCCACGCGTCCCGTCCCGAGCACGTCGGCATCGGGGAACAGCACCTCGGCCACGACACCCTCGCGATCGAGCACCGCGTTGCGCGTGTCGCCGTCGTAGGCGGCCTTCAGCTCGGCATCGCCCGTCTCCTCCTCCCACCCCTCGCGGAAGCTGCTGTTCGGATCGCCGAACGACGCCCGGAGCTCCTCCGACGCTCGCTGGTGTTCGTCGAACCGGTCACGAAAGCCTGGGTCCAAGTACTCGCGATAGATCGTGGCCGGCGGCCCGGCGTGGCCGTCCGCGGAGATGACGGTGTAGCGCTCGGTCACGAAGTCCTCCCCGATGGCATCTTCTAGGATTCAATACGATAATTAGTTTGAAATCAAGCGACGCTCGGGGCAACAGGGAGAGGGCAATGGTGACCGAGCGGCTGGGCATGAGCGTCCCGGGCCTCGACCACCCACGTCGCCGGTCGAGAGGAGCTGCTCCGCTTGGCCGAGTGGGCCCGGGACACGGGTGCGATCCCTCTAGCCGCCGTGGAAACCGCTGGTGCTCGCCGATGAGCCCACCGACCGAGATCAGTCGTGGTGCGATCGATCGGTGCGGTCCAACTGCACGGCGTTGGCCAGCAACCCGACACCCAGCAGAGCCACGATCACCCCACCGCCGACCATCGAATTGGTGATCGGCTTGCTCATCAGAGCGTAGATCACCATTCCAACCGCCAACACGAGACTGACGGCCCCCACGACCGCGCGAGAAGTCGGCGACGTAATTGTGGCGATCGTTCTGGGCGCCACCGGGACCGCCGATGATCTGCCTCCTCTGCACTCGCTCGACCATCCCAGGCTAGCCGGACCCAGATGAGAGTCTGGTGAGCCCGAGAGGAGCGAACACATCTTCCGCCTGGGGCACCATGTTCGTCCCCATCTGGCCGCAGATCGGCGACACCGCACCCCGGCAGGCGTCCCCCAGAGGCGAGATCGGTCGTGCTGGGTACGGTCAGACCATGAGCGAGACCCCGATGACCGACGAAGAGACCCGTGTGCTGATGGCGGTGGCCGCCGCCGGGACTGCCGGCACGGGTACCGAGCCCCTGGCCGTCCGCACCGGGCTGGAGAAGGTGGTGATCCTCGACCACCTCAGCCGGTTCTGGGACCAGGGGCTGGTCGAGCAGATGGAGGGCATCCGGGGTCTCTACCGGATCACCGACGCGGGACGCGGCCGGCTTCGGTGAGCACCTGCTCTACGGGGCGCTGGTCGGCCTGGTGCTCGAGCGGCGGTGGAGCGACACCGCATAGGAGCCGTCACCGGGATACGGATCGCCCGACCAGGTCGACCACCGCTGGTCCAACGCCAACCCGACCGTTGCGCAGTCGTAGTCGTAGCGATCGATCCCGTAGCCCCGATCCAGCTGGAAGCCGGCCACCAGAGCTCCGCCCGGCTTCAGGTGTCGGGCACACCCGGCCACCAGTGCCCCCTGCGTGCCGGCGGGCGTGAACAACGGTACGTTGCCGGCCATCACCACCACGTCGAACCGGCGGTCCAGGTCGAGGTCGGACACGTCGGATTCGATCCAGGTGACGTCAGGCGCCAGGCGACGCGCCGTGGCCAACATGGACCGGTCGGCATCGACGCCCACCACCTCGATGCCGCGGCTGGCCAGCTCGATGCCCACCCGCCCCGAGCCACAGCCGGCGTCGAGCACGCAGTTCGGAGCCAGCCCGGCCACGAAGTCCGCCTCACCGTGGACGTGCACGCCCGACGCGGCCAACTCGTCGAAGCGATGCTGGTAGCGATCGCCGTCCCAGGTCATCGCGTGTGACCCGAGCTCAGCCGTACCAGCCGGCCCCGTCGGCGATGACGTCGACGTTGCCGGTCAGGTCGACGCCTGCTCTGCGCACGGTGATTCCCTTCCCCACCATCCTGGGAGGCCCCAGACCCCGTGAAGGTATCAGTCGGCCCCGACGAGACGGCACCATCGAGGACCGGCCCGATGGTCAGTCCCGGGGCACACCGAACGCCGGGCCCATGTTGTGGGCCCAGGACTTCTCCTCGCGGCGACCAGCGATGCGCCAGCCCTGCTCGGTGCGGACGAATTGGTCGAGGTACCAGAGGCCGCAGAAGAAGACACGGGGTTCGCCCGGGTCGTCGGCCGGCCGGGGGACCACCATGGGGTTGAAGCACATCGTGCGCCCCGTGGCCCGGTCCCCGTCGATCTCGAGCACCGGGTTGGCCACCAGGTGCTGGGAGCCCGCGAACCCGACCATCACCTCAGCCAACCAGTCCCGGATCTCGGCCACCGAGCCCGCCGCGCCGCCGAAGGCGGAGTAGTCGATCACGGCATCGGGGGTGAACAGGTCCTCGAACTCGTCCCACGACTGCGTGTCCACCGCGTGCGCGTAGCGGACCATGAGGTCCATCAGCTCGAGGCGGTCGGAGATCTCTTGCTGGCTGAGCATGACCAGATCATGCCTGATCCGTGCCCGAACGGCCGCCTCGGCGCCGGCGACGTCCGACCACCACGATCAGCACCGTCTCCACGCCCACCGGGGCCGAGCGTGGAGACCGACCAGAACCGCTGGGCGCGCCCGACCATCGCCCGCTATGATTTAGCACTAATCCCGACGCCCGGAGCTTGCATGCCCTCCTCGTCGCCCACCCCCGCTGCGGGTTCCGTCACGTTGCTCGAGGCCGCCGGCCAGCTCGGCGTCCACTACATGACGGCCTATCGCTACGTGCGCACGGGTCGGCTGAACGCCCACCAGCAGGGATCCCAGTGGTTCGTGACCCAGCGCGACCTGGACCGGTTCACCCGACGACCGCCGACCCCCTCCCGACATCGATCCCGGGCCGACCACGTCGGTCGACTCATCGCTCGCCTGACGGCCAGCGACGAGGCCGGGGCCTGGACCGTGGTCCAGCGAGCGCTGGCCGGTGGCGTGTCCCCCACCGAGCTCTACCTGCGCGTGCTGAGCCCGGCCATGGCGGAGATCGGTGATCGGTGGGCCCGGGGCCAGGTCTCGGTGGGCCAGGAGCATCAGGCCTCGGCCGTCATGGTTCGACTGGTGGGTCGGCTGGGCCCGCTGTTCAGCCGGCCGGGACGGGATCGGGGCACCGTGGTCCTGGGTGCCCCGGTGGGCGACCGCCACAGCCTGCCCGGCGCCCTGTTCGCCGACCTGCTGCGCGACCACGGCCTGCACGTGGTGCAGCTCGGCGCCGACACGCCTCTCGAGTCGTTCGTGGAGACCGCCCGAGCCACCGACCGGCTGGTCGCGGTGGGCGTCGGCGTGACACTGGACGGCAACGAACCGGCGGTGGCCGGTGTGGTTGCCGCCCTGCACCGGGCCGAGCTCGGGCCGGTGGTCGTGGGCGGCCACGGTGTGGCCGCGCTGGCGCCGGAGCAGGACCTGGGCGCGGACCACGTCGTGCGCCCGGACGGGCCCGGGTCAACCGACGCGCTGGTGCTGTTCGACGGCCTGGCCGACGACGCCCAGCGGGCCCGCCGCCGAGCTCGACGGAGCGGGTCGTGAACCGAGCCCGCGACGTGCTGGCCCAGTCAGTCGATCTGGCCCTGGAGGCCACGGTGGTGCTGAGCTTCTCGAAGGTCGGCTACCAGGTGCGGCGCCGGGTGTTCGACTGGACCGACGTGTCCGGGGCGCTGGACGGGCGGGTGGTGGTGGTCACGGGCGCCACGTCCGGGCTGGGCCGCGCCCTGGCCCGCCGGTTGGCCCGTCTGGGAGCCACGTTGGTGGTGACCGGGCGCGACGTCGAACGCACGCGACGAGCCCGAGCCGAACTGGTGGCGGAGACGGCCAACCCCGCCATCCAGGACCGGGCCGCCGATCTGGGACGGCTCGACCAGGTCGTCACGCTGGCCGAGCGGATCCGCGACGACCACGGCCGCCTCGATGCCCTCGTCCACAACGCCGGCGCCCTGGTCCACGACCACCGGCGCACCCCCGACGGACTCGAGCTCACCGTCCAGACCCATGTGGTGGCGCCGTTCCTGCTCACCTGCCTCCTGCTCGACCGCCTGGCCGAGACGCCCGACAGCCGGGTGGTGACCGTCACCTCGGGCGGGCTGTACACCCAGCGGCTGGGCGATCTCGACGCCGACCTCGACCCTCGGCCCGACCAGTTCGACGGCGTGGTGGCCTATGCCCGGGCCAAGCGCGCCCAGGTGGTGCTCACCCGGGAGTGGGCCCGGCGCGCCGCGGGCCCGCGGGGTCGCCTTCCACGTGGTGCACCCGGGTTGGGTGGACACGCCGGGGCTGGCCGCGGCCCTCCCCGGGTTCCACCGGCGGATGGCCCGGTGGCTTCGCACCCCCGACCAGGGCGGCGACACCATCGCCTGGTTGGCCGTGGCCCCCGATCCGACCCGCCACCGGGCGGGCACCTGTGGTTGGACCGTCACCACCGGTGGTCCGACAAGGTGCCTTGGACGGTCACCTCAGCGTCCACCGCGGATGGCCTGTGGCACTGGGTGTCGGATCGCGCCGACTTGGGTACCCTCCGGGTCAGTATTTAGCACTAAATTCTGGGAGAGGACCGGATGAAGATCGCCATCGTGGGAACCGGGATCTCGGGACTGGTGTGCGCCCACCACCTCCACCGTCGCCACGACGTCATCGTGTTCGAGGCCAACGACTATGTGGGCGGCCACACCCATACGGTCGACGTGGCGTTGGACGGCAGGTCCCACGCGGTCGACACCGGGTTCATCGTCTACAACGAAGACAACTACCCCGAGTTCACGCGCCTGCTGGACGAGCTGGGCGTCGCCACCCGACCGACCTCCATGAGCTTCAGCGTCCGAGACGAGACGTCCGGGCTCGAGTACCGGGCCGCCGGGCTGCACGGCGTGTTCGCCCAACGGGCCAACCTGGTCGACCCACGCTTCGGGCGCATGCTGGTCGACGTCGTCCGCTTCAACCGGCGGGCCCGGGCCCTGCTGGACCGCCACCAGGCGGCCGTCGCGACCGGCAACCAGACCGAGGTGGCCCGACTCGAGTCGTGGACCCTCGACGATCTGGTGGCCCAGACCGGCTGCGCAGAGATGTTCGTGACCCACTACCTGGTGCCGCTGGGCGCGGCCATCTGGTCGGCCGACCCGGATCGCTTCACCCGATTCCCGGCCGTCTCCTGGTCCCGGTTCATGGACAACCACGGCCTGCTCCACGTGCGCGGCACCCCCCACTGGCGCACGGTCACCGGGGGTTCGCGCCGATACGTCGACGCGCTGATCGCTCCGTTCGCCGACCGCATCCGCCTGGCCACGCCAGTGACCAAGATCCGCCGGCACCGCAGCCCCGCCGGCCGCGTCGAGGTGGAGGTGCTCAGCTCCCCAACGGGTCCCGAGCGGTTCGATGCGGTGATCCTGGCCAGCCACAGCGACCAGGCCCTCCGGCTGTTGAGCGACCCCAGCGAGGCCGAACGCGACATCCTGGGGGCCTTGACCTACCAGCCCAACGTGGCCACCCTGCACACCGATGCCGCGCTTCCTGCCCCGGCGGCCCGCGGCCCGGGCCTGCTGGAACGCCCACGTGGGTGCGCCGGCCCACGCCCGCGACGGCGCGCCCGCCACCTCGTTGACCTACTGGATGAACGCCCTCCAGGGCATCGAGTCGCGCCGGCCGCTACTGGTCACCTTGAACCGTCACGACGAGATCGATCCGGCCACGGTCCTGGGTCGCTACGACTACGACCATCCCGTGTTCGACCTGGACGCCCTGGCCGCCCAGCGCCGTCGCCGCGAGATCCAGGGCGTGGACGGGACCTGGTTCGCCGGCGCCTACTGGGGCTACGGCTTCCACGAGGACGGGGTGCGGTCAGGACTCGACGTGTGCCGGTCGATCGACGCCGGCCCGTGATGGCCACCGGCGCGACGAGACCGGTGCGCACGCTCTACGAGGGATGGGTCGGCCACGATCGCCCCGGGCCGCCCGAGCACCGGTTCCGCGCCCGGGCCACCCTGGTGCTGCTGGACCTCGCTGAGCTCGATGACGTCGTCGACGCCACACCGCTGTGGTCGGCTCACCGGTGGGCCCCGGTGCAGTTCCGTCGCCGCGACTACCTGGACGGCACCGACCAGGCCCTGTCCGAGGCACTGGCCGAGCTGGTCGAGGCCCGCACCGGTCGGCGTCCTGCGGGGTCGATGCGCATGCTCACCCAGCTCCGTCGGTTCGGCTGGCTGTTCAACCCCCTGAGCATCTACTGGTGCGACGGGGCCGACGGCTCGACCGAGGCGGTGGTCCTGGAGGTGACCAACACCCCTCGGCACGAGCGACACTGGTACGTGCTCGATGGACCGCGCGCCGACGGGTTCGCCAAGGAGCTCCACGTGTCACCGTTCCTGCCCATGGACCTCACCTACCGGCTCCGCATCGACAGGGCCTCGGGCGGCGCCGAGGCGCACCGGCCGTCGCGCCTGGAGGTGCGCCTGGAGGCCCAGGATGAGGGCCGCACCGTGCTCGACACCCACCTGGACCTGCGGCGCATCGAGCTGACCCCGGCCCACGCGGTGGCCTCGCTGGTGCGCCACCCCCTGGCCACCGTGGGCGTGTCCGCCAACATCCATCGCCAGGCCGGCTCCCTTTGGGCCAAGCGGGCCCCGGTCTTCTCCCACCCCGACCGCCGCTCCGACCACCCCACCGATCGCGTGCGGACGTGAGCGCCACCGCGTCGGACCGAGCGGCCCGGGCCGCGGTGCTGGGCGCGCTGTCGCGCCTCGACAGCGGCACAGTGGTGGTGCGCGAGCCCGGTCGGCGCACCCGCCGCTACGGCACCGGCGGCCCCGATCGCTTCGGACATCCCGCCCTGGCCGTCGAGGTACAGGTCCACGACTCCCGTGCCTACCGGTCGGTGCTACGCGCCTCGAGCGCCGGACTGGGTCAGACCTGGGCCGACGGGCAGTGGGACTGCGACGACCTCACCGGTTTCCTGCGCCTGCTGTCGCGCTCGGTGCGCCGATACGAGGCCCAGCGCAACCGCTGGTTCCGAGCCGTCCGGCCGGTGGCCGATCGTCTGGGTCGGGCCGGGCCCCGGGCCGGACCCGAGCGCGACCGGGACAACATCGCGGCCCACTACGACCTGGGCAACGACTTCTTCGCCGCCTTCCTGGACGAGACGATGACCTACAGCTCGGCCATCTTCGAGCCGCCCGACGCCTCGCTGGCGCAAGCCTCGACCCGCAAGCTCGACCGGCTGTGCCAGCTGCTCCGACTCGCGCCCGGCGACCGGCTCGTCGAGATCGGCTCGGGATGGGGATCCTTCGCCCTCCATGCCGCCAGCCGCTACGACGCCCGGGTGACCACTACCACCATCAGCGCCGAGCAGTACGACTGGACCCGCAAGCGGGTGGCCGCCGAAGGGCTCAGCCACCGGGTCCAGGTGCTCAACGAGCACTACCGCGACCTGGTGGGCACCTACGACAAGCTCGCCTCCGTCGAGATGATCGAGGCCGTCGACTGGCGCGAGCTCGACACGTTCATGGCCACCTGCACCCGCCTGCTGGAGCCCGATGGGCTGATGGGACTCCAGGCCATCGTCATCCCGGGCCATCGCTGGGCCGGAGCCAAGGATCGCCGGGACTTCATCAAGACCCACATCTTCCCGGGAGGCTGCCTGCCGTCGATCGAGTCGCTCAGCGCCTCGATCAGCCGGGTCAGCGACCTGACCCTGGTCGAGCTCAACGACTACGGCCTGCACTACGCCGAGACCCTCCGGCGCTGGCGGGCCAACCTGGCGGCCAGCCGGACCGAGCTCGAAGCCATGGGCCTCGACGAACGCTTCCTGCGGCTGTGGACCTTCTACCTGTGCTATTGCGAGGCCGGCTTCGACGAGCGCGACATCAGCGTGGTCCAGTGTCTGCTGGCCCGGCCCGGCTACGAGCCGCCCGCTCCGTTCCGTCGCTGAGCTCCGGCCCGTTGCGCCGCTGAGCTCCCGCGGCCAGCGACGCGACTTGGGCCAGACTGGGCGGGATGAGCCTCCGGGACCGCCTGCGCCAACCCGTCGACGCGCTGCGATCGGTGGTGCGCTTCCGGCGCTTCGAGCTCGACGGCACCGCCCGACGCCTGAGCCGGGCCGCCTCGGTGCACGACCTGCGCCGGCTGGCCAAGCGCCGACTGCCCGGCGGCGTGTTCGACTACATCGACGGCGCGGCCGAGGACGAGCTGGCCAAGGCCGCCAACAACGAGGCCTTCCGGCGCCTGATCATGCGGCCCCGGGTGCTGCGCGACGTCTCCCACGTCGACCCGTCGACGTCGCTTGCTGGGCCGGCCCCTGCCCATCCCCCTGGCCCTGGGCCCGACCGGGTTCACCCGCATCGCCGACCCCCAGGGCGAGCTGGCCGTGGCCCGCGCCGCCGGGCGTGCCGAGCTGCCCTACACCTTGTCCACCCTGGCCACCCGCTCCATCGAGGAGGTGGGAGCGGTGGACTGCGCCCGCAAGTGGTTCCAGGTGTACGTCTGGCGGGATCGGGGTCTGGTCACCGAGATGATCGAGCGAGCGAGGGTGGCGGGCTTCGAGGCCCTCATGGTCACGGTGGACACGGCCGTGTTCGGCAAGCGCGACCGCGACGTGCGCCGCGGCTTCGAGCTGCCCCCCAAGATCGGCCTGGAGACGCTGATCGACGGGGCCCTGCACCCGGGCTGGACCCTCGAGTTCCTGCGCAACGACCCGATCATGTTCGCCAACGTGGCCGGCCGGGCCGACGTGGACGGCTCCGATGCGGTGACCCTGTCGGACTACATCAACGCCCAGTTCGATCCGTCGCTCTCGTGGGCCGACCTGGACTGGATCCGCACGGTGTGGGACGGACCCATCATCCTCAAGGGCATCCAGACGGTGGAGGACGCCACCGAGGCGGTGCTGGCCGGGGTCGACGCCATCTCGCTGTCCAACCACGGCGGGCGCCAGCTCGACTCGGCCCCGGCCCCCATCGACCTGGTGGCCCCGGTGGCCCAGGCCGTGGGCGGACGTGTCGAGATCATCTGCGACGGCGGGGTGCGCCGGGGTAGCGACGTGGTCAAAGCGGTCGCCCTGGGCGCCACCGCGGCCACCATCGGCCGGGCCTACCTCTACGGCCTGGGGGCAGGCGGCGAGCGCGGCGTCGACCACGTGCTGGGGCTGCTCGACGCCGACATCCGCCGAACCATGGCATTGTGCGGCGCCCGCTCCGTCGACGAGCTGACGCCGGAGCTGATCGGAGGATTCGAGTGACCGACCAGGTGCGGCTGGACATCGACGGTGCCATCGCCACCATCACCAACGACAACCCGGACAAGCACAACGCCTTCAACGACGAGATGGACGCCCAGCTCTTCGCCATCCTCACCGAGCTGCGAGCTCGCCCCGAGGTGCGGGCCGTGGTGTGGCGGGGCGAGGGCAAGTCGTGGTCGTCGGGGCGCGACGTGGCCGCCATCGGCACCAACCGCACCGAGCTGTCCCACCACGAGCTCATGCGTCGGGGTCACCGGGGCATCCAACAGCTCTGGGAGCTCGACGCGCCGGTCATCGTGGCCGCCAAGGGCTGGGTCATGGGCGGTTCGTTCCAGCGGGCGCTGCTGTGCGACATCCGGGTGGCGGCCGAGGGCACCCGGTTCCGCCTGCCCGAGGTGACCCACGGCGTGATCCCCGACACCGGTGGCATGGGCGTGCTGTTCGAGATGTGCGGACCCGGCCTGGTCAGCGACCTGGTGCTGACCGGGCGGATCATGAGCGCGGAGGAGGCCCTCGGCCACGGCATCGTGAGCCGCATCGTGGCCCCCGAGGATCTCGACGCCACCACCCGGGAGATGGCCGAGCAGATCGCCGCGGCACCCGCGGTCACCGTGAAGATGGCCCGCGAGGTGATCCGCCACCTGGCCGTACCCCAGATCCGCTCCTCGATGGCCGACGAGATGATCTATCAGACCTTCGTGAGCCGCAGCGACGACGCGGCTGAGCGCCGCGCCGCCGCGGCCGAGGACCGGCCCCCGCGCTACACCGGCAGCTGAGCGCACCGGCTCGCGGGCATGGGCCGCCGCCCAGGCGTAACCGCCGCTCAGCTACCCGGCCGGGCGATGCGCAGCACGTTCTCGGCCCCCTCGGGGGCGGCCACCTCCACGATGGGCTCGGGCCGGTCGTCGAACTCGGTGCGCAGGGCCCGCGACATCACCGCGTGCTGCAGGTACAGCGCCGTGATGTAGGTGAGCTCCAGGATCTCCTCGTCGGACAGGTCGGCCCGCAGTGCGTCGAACAGCCCGTCGGGCACCCGCCCGTGGTCGAACACCAGGCAGTCGGCGTAGGCCAGCACCAGCCGCTCCACCGGCTCGAAGCAGTCGGCCGCCGCCCAGTGGGGTACCGCGGCGATCTTGGCCTCGTCCACCTCCAGGCCTCGCAGCGACTTGCAGTGCTGGGAGAACACGAACTGGCTGCCCGCCGCCCACCCGGTGCGGCACTGAGCCAACTCCCGCAGCACCGGATCGAGCAATCGCTTCGGGCTCTGGTAGAAGCCGAAGCCGGCCACCGAATGGTCGAGGGCGTCGGGCACCAGGGCGAACACGGTCCACCAGTCCCCCGGCGACCCCGTGGACGTACCCGGCTCGGCCACCGGGTCGCGATCGCCGAAGAGGTACTCATACATGACCTCGACGATGGGGGCGTCGGACTCGCCCTTGGGCACCTGTCGCAGGCGGGGCACGTCAGTCTCCTCAGGCCTCGACAGGGGCCCGCACGGCCCCCGCCGGCTCGACCGCCACGTCGTCGGGACCGAACTCGCGCATCCAACAGGCGAACTCCAACAGGATCCCGTCGGGATCCTGGAAGTACACCGAGCGTACGAACACCCCCGGGTGCATCTCCTCGGAGATCCCCCACTCGCTGTCGTCGTGGTTGGCGATCTCGGTGCAGGGCACCCCGGCGGCCAGCAAGCGGTCCCGGTACTCCTCGATCTTGTCGGGCGCCACGTCGAAGGCCACGTGGTTCATGGAACCGATGGCGCTGGTCAGGTCGCCCAGGTCAGGCCGGGCGGCGGGCGCCGAGACGCCGGGCGCCGGCTCGGGTGCGTCGGGGAACCAGAAGAAGGCCAGGCTGTCACCGCCACCGCAGTCGAAGAAGAAGTGCTGGCCCATGCCGGCCGGCAGCTCGATGGTCTTGACCAGGGGCATGCCCAGCACGTTGGTGTAGAAGTCGACCGTCCGGCCCATGTCGCGACAGACCAGCGCCAGGTGGTTGATGCCGTTGAACTCGAAGCGCGGGGAACCCATGGCCGAAACCCTAGATCCCGATCAGGGTGCCCCTGCGTCGGCCGGTCTCGCCACGGTGGTGGGTGGGGTCTCGGCCGCCACCGTCACCGGTTCGCGGGTGGTCGAGAAGTCCAGGGCCTCGGCCAGGTTCTTGGCGTAGCGATCGCGGGCGTGCATGGGCTCGAGACCCCAGCGCCACTCGATCATGCGCAAGATCGACGAATGCTCATAGGGACCGGCCTTCTCCACCTTGGCCGGCGCGAACGGGCCGATGGCGATGGCCGGCACCCGAAACCCCAGCCGCGAGTAGTCGGGATGAGGCCCGGGGTTCGGGTTCACGTTGTCGTCGCGGACCGTGGGCGGCGCCACGTGGTCGGAGAAACCGCCATGCTCGTCGAAGTTGACCACGAACACCATCCGCTCCCACTGCGGGCTCTGGCGCAGGATGTTGTACACCTCGCCGATGAAGGCGTCACCCACCTTCACGCTGCCATGTGGATGCATGTCGTTCGAGGTGCCCTGGACCTCGGGGAGGGTGCCGTACTCGGGATCCAGATACGTCACGTTCGGGAGCTTGCCAGCTGCCGCATCCGTCTTGAACTGGTCGTAGAGGTAGCTGATCCCGTCGTAGCGCCGGCTGGCGTACAACCCGGTCATGGGCTCGGAGTGGTAGTAGTAGCCGCCGGTCAGTCCGGCGGCCTGGACCCGGTCCCAGATGGCCAGCTGCATCTTCGACGGACGCGCCAGGTTCGGGGGCGGCAGGGCCGTGGGGTTCACCGGGAAGCCGGGATAGATGCCCGTCTCATCGACATCGGTGGCTGCGCTGTGCATGTAGAACCGGTTCGGCCAGGTGGCCGCGCCCAGGGCGCAGAAGTAGTGGTCGAAGGCGGTGTAGCTGCGGGCCAGCTTGGCCAGCACCGGCAGGTCGGCTTCGCCGTAGTACCCGATCGGGTAGAGGTCGCCGTTGGGCTGGGTCTTGAGGAACCCCTTCATGGCCCCCTGGTCGTACTGGATGGCCACCGACTGCCAGTCGTGGCGCGGATCGGCGTACTGCCAACCCTGCCAGTAGGGCGCCAGCGGCCACTGGGCGTGGGACGTCCCGGCCTTGTCCACATAGCTGAGCCCGCCCTGCTTGCCGTCGGCCCCTGGCAACCAGCCGAGGAGGTGGTCGAAGGACCGGTTCTCCATCATCAACACCACGACCGTGTCGAAGGGTGCCTTGGACGGCTCGGGCAGACCGGTCTTGGAGGCGGTGGTCGCCTGGGTGGACGACTTCGACGACCTCGAACTCCCGCAGGCATCCAGCAGGGCGGCACCGGCCAGTCCGGCGGCCGTCCCTCCCAGACCTCCGATGAACTGCCTCCTGCTGATCCCCATCTGCCCCCCCGGACGTTCACCTGAAGTTCAGGCTGGGTCCATGGTGACAGGTTTGCTCACCCCGGGTGGTCGTGGTGGTCGTCGGGGGTGGAGGCACCGGCAGCGGCGGGACGGGCTGGGTGGCGGCGTAGGCGGCCTGGGCCGCGGTGATCGGGAACCGGTATGCAGCACGCCCCGCCGCCGGCCACCAGTAGATCGAGCTGACCTCGACGTAGCTGCCCACGTGCGGGGCCTGCACGATCAGGTTGTTGCCGATGTACATGACCACGTGCTCGGGCGGCCCCGCGGTGCCCGAACCCGGCGGCCACATGAAGATCACGTCGCCGGGCTGGAGATCCTTCATGGCGATGGGCTGGGCCTGGTTGATCATGTCGCCGGTCCAGTGGGTCAGCGTCACCCGGGCGTGGGCGTAGGACCACATGACCAGGCCCGAACAGTCGAAGGTGACCGGGCCGGACCCGCCCCACACATACGGGTCGCCGACCACGCTGAGGGCGGCGTCGACGGCCAGCTGGGCGGCGGGGTTGGGCGCGGGCGGCAGGTTGGTGAGCAGGGCGGCGGACAGGGTCTGCTTGGCCGTGGCCGGGTCCAGCGCGTCGTTCTCACCCTGGCCGGTGGTCTCCTCGGCGTTGATGAGCGCGGCCAGATGGGCGTTCGCCTTGTTCTGGAGGTCGCTCTCCTCCTGGGCCGCCTTGGTGGTGAGGTCTTCGACCGCAGCCAACTGGGCGGCCGAGGCACGGGCCGCCGCCTCGGCCTTTGCGAGCTGGGCGGCCTTGACCGCCACCGCCCTCGCCGCCGTCGCCGCCGCGTCGATCAAGGTCTGGCGATGGCCGGCCACGGTGTGCACGAACCCGTCGCGCACCGAAGCCTGGCTGCGCTCGCCATCGAAGTCGGCCAGGACCCCGATCGGCGTCGAGCCGCCGCTCATGTAGGCCTCGACCGCGAACGAGGACAGGGCGGCGCGCCGCAAGGCGAGCTGATGGCGGGCGGCGGTCAGTTGGGCGCGCCCGCGGGCGGCGGCCGTCGAGGCCAGGTCCACCGCATGTTGGGCATCGGCCACCTGGCCACTCAGGATGATGAGCTGGTTGTTCAGCTGACCGAGCTTGGTGGCGATGGCCGTGGCCTGGGCCTCGGCATCCACGATGGGATCGGCGCCGGCCGTCGGCACCCAACCCACGACCAGCATGGCGGCCAGTACGACGACCGCGCCGAGCCGTACCCCGTTTCCTCGCATGGGACGAACTATCGACGCGATGGCACGCCCGCCTTTACGCCCCCTGTCCATCGCCCGGTGCCCTCGTGGTCGTGATTGGCTCAAAATGCCCCAAAGATCATTCTTGGCCAGGGTCCTCGCGGGTGGCGGCCGCCCGACACTGTGCCAGGCCCCGGCTACGCTCGCCAGCATTCGGGGGTCATGTGGCCCTCCACCAGCCTCAGGGGAAACCACGATGTGTCTGATCGCGCTGTTCGCCTGGTTGTCCCCTCGCCTGGCGATATTCGTGCTCTGGCTGTTCACCAACCGGATGACGGTCGCCTTCCACAGCTTCTGGGTCGCCTTCCTGGGCTTCCTGTTGCTGCCGTGGACCACGCTGGCCTGGGCGGTCTGCTACTCGGTGCCCAAGGGCGTGCAGGGGTTCGGCTGGTTCCTCGTCATCCTGGGGTTCGTCGTCGACCTGGCTTCCTATGGTTCGGGCGGTCGGGCGCAACGAGCCCGAGGCAACTGAGGTCGCATCCGTTCGATCACGGCAGCTGATCGAGCAGGTGGTGGCTGAGATCGCCGGTCAGGTCGTTGAAGAGGTGACGGGCGGCGAAGCGCCAGGTGCCGTCCACCCGTTCGAAGCGGTCGTGGTAGCGCCCGACGATGATGGGCTGCAGCACCAGGTCGTCCACCTGCTGGAACACGGTGAACGAACTGCGGATGGTGGCGCGGCCCGCGGCCTCGTCGACCTCGATGATGGGGTTGGTCAACACGTGGCGGGTGCGGGGCGTCCCGTCGTCGTAGCGCCGGGTCCAGCCCGTCAGCACGGCCGTGATGGTGTCTGCCCCCCGCTGCACGTAGTCGATCCCCTCGACGGTGATCTCGGCGTGGGCCAACAGCTGGCCCACCCCGTCGAAGTCACCCAGGTCGATCAGCTCGGCGTAGCGGTACAACAGGTTGGCCACCGCCACGTGATCTGATTCCATCCGCCCTTCCTAGCACGTCAGGCGGGAAGGGCCGCCGTCGCGCCGTCGGCCACACCGGCCTCGGCCTCGGCCACCGACTCGGCCACCTGGGCCGGTTCGAGCGCGGCTGCGGCGCCGAGGCGGGCTCGGGCGGCGCGCACCGTGGTCATGCCCCACAGGCCCGCCCCCAAGGCGGCCAGCGCACCCACGGCCAGCCCGTAACGAGGCCCGAACACCTGGCAGATCCAACCCACGATGGGGCCACCGATGGGGGTGCTGCCCAGGAACACCATGGCCTGGAGGGCCAGCACCCGACCCCGCATGGCCGGCGTCGACTCGATCTGCACGATGGCGGTGGAGGCGGTCATGAACGTCATGCTGGCCATGCCCACCAGCACGCACACCGGGATGGCCACGGCCACGGTGGGCACGATGGTCAGCAGGGCCATCATCGAGCCGAAAGCGATGGCGGCCAGCGCCACCAGGCCGCACCGAGATGGCGGTGCGGCGGGCCGAAGCCAGCGCGCCGCACCAACGAGCCCAGAGCCGTCGCCGAGTACAGCACCGTGAACAGCGTGGCCCTGCCCCCGAGGCTGTACTTGGCGAACAGCGGGAACACGACCTGGAAGTTGTAGGCCAAGGTGCCGATCACGGCCATCATGGCCAGCGGGCACCCACAGCTCGGGCACGCTGCGGGCGTAGCGCAGGCCTTCGCGGACCTGACCCCGGGCCCGCGCCGCCACCGGCGACGGCCGCAGCTCGGCGGGTGCGGATCAGCCACAGGGCGACGATGACGGCGATGTAGGAGAGGCCGTCGGCCGCGAAGCACCAGCCGAACCCGACGGTGGTCACCAGCAGGCCGGCCAGGGCGGGCCCGATCATGCGGGCAGAGGTCATCGAGCGCGCTGTTGAGGCTCACCGCGTTGGTGATGCCCGACTCGGGCACCATCTCGACCACGAAGGCGCGGCGGGCCGGGTTGTCGAAGGCCACGGTGATGCCACCAACGAAGGCGATGGCGTAGATGGCCAGGACCGACGGATGGCCGCCGAAGGCGAGGGCGGCCAGGGCGAAGGACTGTGCCATGGCGATGACCTGGACGACGAGCAGAAGCCGGCGCTTGTCGGAGCGATCGGCCACCAGGCCGGCCCAGGGCCCGACGATCAACACCGGGCCGAACTGGGCCGCGGCCAGCAGTCCGAGGGCCACGCCGCTGTGGGTCAGTTCGAAGACCAGCAGCGTCTGGGCGATCAGGGTCAGCCAGTTGCCGACCTGGGAGACCAGCTGCCCGCCGAAGAACAGTCGGAAGTTGCGCACCTTGAGCGACGCGAACGTCTGGCGGGTGGCCAGTCCGACTCGTCTCATGCGGGGCGCCGCTCGTGGGGCTCGTTCACCTGTCGCTCACCTGCTGGGTGATCCTGAAGTATTTAGCGTTGCTAACCAATATAGCCGATCAGCGGCGAATGCCACGATGGATTTCCGCCGCGCCGGTAGGGTCGCCCCGATGGCTCCTCGCGGCCCGACGGCCACCCGAACAGGACCCAGACGATTGCCGGCGGCCCGACGACGCACCCAGCTGCTGGACTCGGCCGCCGAGCTGCTGGCCGATGGCCACGCCGACGCCCTGACCATGGATGGCATCGCGGCGCGCGCCGGTGTCTCCAAGGCGCTGTGCTACCGCTACTTCGACAACGCGGATGAGCTGCTGGTGGCGGTGGCCGAACGCGAGATGGTCGAGGTGGCCCAACGGGTGCGCTCGGCCATGGAGTCCACGGCCACCTTCGAAGCCTCGGTGCGCGCCTCGCTGGCCGCCTGGTTCGACGTCCTGGTCGAGCGGGGCCCGGTGATCCTGGCCCTGTTGAGCACACCCCGGCTGGCCGGCGACCTGGGTGAGCGACGCCGGGAGCTGCGGTCGGTGGTGGGTGACTTCTACGGCCGCCGGGCCGCGGGCGCCTTCGGGCTCAGTCCGCGGGTGGCCAGCACGGCCACCGTCATCCTGCTGGCTGGCATGGAGGGTGTCATCGACTGCTGGGTGGCCCGAGGCATCCCGCGGCGCGAGCTGGTGGACACCTACACCACCATCTGCCTGGCCGCCTTCCAGGCCCTGGCCGACGAACCACCCCTCATCGGCTGAGGACCGGCCAGAGCCGGGGGTTGCCCGGGCCGTCCACCGGCTGACCCGCCGGCGTCGACCCCAGCCAGATCTGGCGGTCGAACTCCTGGAACGGGTTGCGGGGCTGGGCCACGACCATGGGGTCGGCCACGTAGATGACCGTCATCACCGGCCGCATCGCGGCGGTCGGGTTGGGGCCGGCCGAGTGGAGGGTCCAGCCGGCGTGGAAGGTGGCGTCGCCCGCGGCCAGCGGCCCGTGGGTCTCCACCAAGAGGTGCTGCTCGGCGATCAGGGCCGACACCTCGCGATCGGACTCGTCGCTGATCGACTCCCCGGAGACGTGACCGAGCCGGTGGCTGCCGGCCACGAACGACATGGAGCCGACCTCGGGACCCACGTCGACCAGGGGCATCCACATGGTGATGGTGTGGGGCGAGTCGAAGGGCCAGTAGAACTGGTCCTGGTGCCAGGGCGTGCGTCCGCCCCCGGCCTCCTTGAACAGGGCCTGGTCGTGGTAGAGGCGCACGGCCGGGACGCCCATGAGCTCCGCCGCCACCCGACCGAAGCGCGGGGCCAGCACGAAGCGGGCCACGACGGGATCGACCTGCCACAGGTTGGTGGTCTGCAGGAAGGCCTGACCGTAGGTCTCCCGCTCCGCCAACGGGCGTGACTCGCGGTTGTGGACCCGCGCCGCCTCCTCGATGGCGGGCCGGTAGGCGGCCACTTCCTGGGCCGAGGCCAGACCCGAGATCAGGGCGTGGCCGTGGTCGCGGTAGTACGCCACCACCGCAGCCGGAGTGGCCTCGGCGGCGTCGAGCGGCGGCAGTGCGTCGAGCCGCGGCGAACCGCTGAGCTCAGGCGTAGTGGACGACGCAGAACGTTCCAAACACGAGACAGTAGATGGCGAAGGGCGTGAGCGTCCGCGTCTCGAACCAGCGCACCAGGAAGCGGGCCGAGAAGTAGGCGGCCACCCCGGCGGCCAACGCGCCCACCAGGATCTGGCCGCGGATGTCGGCGTACTGGTGCTTGGCCAGGTCCGGCAGCTTGTACACCCCGGCGGCCAGGATGACCGGCGTGGCCAGCAGGAAGGAGAAGCGCACCGCGTCCTCGTGGCTGAGGCCGCGCAGCAGACCCGTGACCATGGTGATGCCCGAGCGGCTGATGCCGGCCAGCAGAGCGAAGATCTGGCTGCCGCCCACCAGCCCGCCGTCCACCGGCTTCAAGGTGGTCAGGGCCCGGCGCGGGGCCCGGCCGCCGGCCGCGTGATGGTCCTGGCGGCGCCGCAGCCACTCCCCACCCAACAGGACCAACCCGTTGATCACCAGGAAGATGGCAGCCGCCTCCGGCTTGGCGAAGTTGTTCCGCAGCGGCTTCTCGGCCACGAGCGCCACGACCAGGATGGGCACGGTGCCGACGATGAGCAGCCAGGCCATGCGGGCGTCGTTGTCGTCTTCGGTGATGCCCCGGTCACGCACGCTGCGGAAGAACCCGGCGATGATGGCCAGCCAGTCCTTCCAGAAGAAGATCAGCAGCGCCAGGGCGGTGGCCACGTGCAGGCCGATCACGAAGGTCAGGAAGAACGAGTTGGGCTGCGTCTGAGCCTTGGCCAGGCTGCTCCAGCCGGGGATCAACCCGGGCAGCAGCACCGAGTGGCCCAGGCTGGAGATGGGGAACAGCTCGGTGACGCCCTGGAGCACGCCCATCACGATGGCCTGGATGTAGCTCAGCGGTGCGGTGGTGGCGAGGACCATGAGTCAGCGACGCTAGCTCGCCTAGCATGCGCGACGTGAACACCGCCGACCTGCTCGAGCTCGAGGCCATCAAGCGCGTCAAGTACCGCTACATGCGCTGCCTGGACCAGAAGGAGTGGGCCGAGATGGCCACCTGCTTCACCGACGACGCGGTGGCCGCCTACAGCGGCGGCAAGTACACCTACGAAGGTCCGCAGGCCATCGTCGACTTCCTGGTGCGGTCCATGGGGGCCGACACATTCCATTCGAGCCATCGCATCCACCAGCCCGAGATCGACCTGACCGGTCCGGACACGGCCACCGGCACCTGGGCCATGGACGACGTGGTCGTGATGGTGGACTGGGACCTCACCCTGCCGCGGCGCTGCCTTCTACACCGATGAGTACCGCAAGGTGGCCGGCGCGTGGAAGATCGCCCGCACCGGCTACAAGCGCACCTACGAGGAGATCCAGCCCCGGGGCGACACCCCGGGTCTGAAGCTGACCGCCAGCTGGTGGACCACCGGTGGCGTCAGCGCCATCGACGCCTGATCGGGTCGTAACCGCGAGCCGTCGCCAGCGTCCAACACCAGACCCGACGCACCGCTGGGAGTCTGCATGTCCGACGTGATGATCACCGAAGCCGACGTCCGCTCGTTCCGCGACAAGCTCGACGCCTGGGCGGCCACGCTCAGCGACGGCGAACAGGCCATCCTGGCCATGGTGGCGGTCCGGGCCTTCTCTGACGCCGGGAGCGCCGGCGACGACGTCGAGGGCTACGACGGCAAGGTGCACGTCCACGACATCTCGATCACCAAGCACCTCGACACGAGCTCGCCTCGGCTGTTCGCCACGGCCGATCTCGGCTCGCTGGTCGGACTCCGCGTCACCTTCCCGACCCCGGGCACCAGCCTGGGTTGACCCGGATGGAGGCGGCGCTCAGGCGGCGACGGCCATCCCGACGACCCGTGACCCCACCAGGGTGCGCCCGCTCGGGGTGGTCCATACCGGGGTGCCGTCGGCATCGACGCCGAGGCTCCAGCCCCGGCGATGGGTGACGCCGTGGTGGTGCCGGCACAGCAGGAGCAGGTTCGGCAAATCTGTGGCGCCGCCCGCCTCGTACGGTCGGATGTGGTGGGCGTCGCACCAGCCGGGTGGTCGGTCACAGCCGGGAAAGACACAGCCTCGGTCTCGCACGGCGAGCGCTCGTCGTTGGGCGGGGGTGGCCAACCGGACCGCTCGCCCCAGGGCCAGGGGGACCTGGTGACCATCGACCAGCAGCGCGTGGAAGATCGCGTCGCACAGCAGGTGCTGGTACCGGACCGGGTCGAGCGATGTGCCATCAGGGGTGCGAATCGCGGCCGGGCGCGTGGCAGGTTCGGCAGGTTCGGCAGGTTCGGCAGGTTCGGCAGGTTCGGCAGGGCCACCAGGCACGTCAGCCACGTCGGCGTCGGCCACCAAGGTGATGTCGACCGCGGGACCCCGGCCGGGCTCGGCCGCACGGGCCCGGCGACAGATGCTGGCCAGGGCCAAGGCTCGCAGGACGGCGCGGGTGGGCAACTCGAGCTCGGGGCACAGCTCGTGCTCGCGCTGGTACCGGCGCCAGAGCTGGTCGGTCTCGGCTTCGATGGCCTGGGTCACGATGAGGGCTTCCTCGCCGACCAGCGCGCCACCGACGACCACGGTGTCGCCCACCGAGTCGAGGTGCAGGTGGTTGCGAGCGACGTCGCCCGCGGGGTCGTGGCCACCGTCCTCGTCCCACAAGGCGGTCAGCTCGGTGACCAGACGCCGCCAGACGGTGAACGGCAGGTGCTCGGCGGGGTGGAGCAGCTCGGTCTGGTGCTGGGTCACCCGATCGAGGATGCGGGGGTTGGCGGCGTCGGCCAGCGTCCGAGCGTGATCGAAGGTGATACGACCCCCGGAGAGGGCGGCATCGACGTCGCCCAGATGGGTCCGCAACTTGGTCGCCACCTTGACCCGGGCGGCCACGCCCCCGCGTGCCACGTGGGCTCGGTCGGCCACCCAAGAAGCGGTGGAGAGGCCGAACTCGCGGTCGCACACCTGCCGGCCCTCGAGCTCGGCCAGCACGTGCAGCTCGACCGCGTCCAGCGCCGGCGCGGGCCGACACCAACAGCAGAGCCGCGTCGCACAGCTCGTCGTCGGTCTCCAGCGACGGGTCGGCCGTCGCCATCACACGACACCTGTCTCGGGCTTCCGCCAGTTCCGCCAGGAACATGTGATCGATCCTAGCGGTCCATAGACCCATCTGCAAGGAGCCTGACCGTCTTTCTACGTGTTTCTAGCTGATTCCGGTGGTGAGCCCTTCACCGCCCGCCGGTGACGGTGGTGGTCACGCCTACGGGGGTGCCGGTGCCCGAGATCGTGCAGGTCTGGCCGCCGCCCGGGGTGGTAGTGCAACCCGAGGGCAGAGTGGTCGTGGTGGTCGCGGCGGTGAAGGCCCGCCACTGGGCGGCATCGGCCGGGTGCAGGCTGCGGGCGATCCGTTCCAGCACCTGGGGCGTGCAGTCACCCGTGCATCCGGACTGCGACAGGCCGCCGAGGGCCTGGATGGTGACCCGGGTGGTGCCGTCGGGCAGGAACCAGCTGAGGATCCAGGTGCGAGGGCCCGGGGTGACGGTCCCGCCCTGTCCGTCGCTGGTGGCGGACACGCTCTGGCCGCCCGGTAGGGAGCCCAGCACGGCTGAGCGACCGTTGATGTCCACCCGCGTCACGGCCTGCAGGCCCCAGCGCAGCGCGTCGAGGTCGGCCGCCTTCGAAGCAGTCACGCCGATGTCCACCACGCGGAGCCCCTCCTCGGCGGGCGCGGCAGCCGTCCACACGGCCACGTAGCCGTGCGCAGTGGCGTCGACGGCCTCGCCTGCGGCTGTGAGCGACCCAGCCGACGCATCGGCCACCACCTGGTGGTAGCCGGTGGGCACGGCCACGTGCTCCAGCGTGGGGACAGAACCGTCGAGACCGACCCGTACGGACTCACCGATGGCCCGCAGCTGCCGGTTCGAGAGCTGGGAGCTGAGCACCTCGAAGGACATGGTGGGATCGCCAACGAAGCCCGCACCTCGCAACCCGGCGTTGCCGGGGTCGTAGCCCACGAAGCCACGGAGGGGAACCGACCCCGACAGTGCACCTGGGACCTCGCACAGCGACGACGCGGATGGCGGGCACGTCGATCTGAGGACCAACACGGCAAAGCTGGAGCCGCCCAAGGGATCGCTCGAACTGCCGATGGCGTAGATCCACATCCGTCCGGTCGCCAGGTTTCCCAACCCGTGGTCGTCGGGCAGATCGACCACGTCGGAGAACCGCACTTGGTCGGACATGTAGCCGGGGATCAGGTGGGGCACGGGTCCCGAGTTGGTGACCACCCGCTCGGCCGACTGGCCGTGATGGCCGACCAGCGCCGCGCTGACGGCCAACGCGAGCACGACCACGGCAGCCAGGGCCGCGCCCCGGCGAACCCGATGGCGGCGGACACAGGCGGCCACCCCTCGCCGGGCGGCCACCAGGTCGGCGGGAGCGACCGCGGCGGCCTCGGCCCGCAGGGCGCGCTCGAGCTGGTCAAGGTCCATGGCGATCACCGTCTTCGTCGTGAGCCGATCCCGCCGTCAACAGGTCGCCGTCCGGGAGGTCACCGTCGTCGATGTCGCCGTCGGTCAGCTCGACCCGGAGGTTGGTCAGGGCCTGGTGCAACGCCGACTTCACGGTGCCGGGCGAACAACCCAGGGCCTCGGCCACGTCGGCCGTGGGCAGGTCGCACAGGTAGCGCAGCACCACCGTGGCCCGCTGGCGCGGGGCCAGGCGGGCCAGGGCGTCCCGTAGCTCGCGGCCGGCCACCACGTCGTCCGTGTGATCGCGCTGGCCTGCGATGCGAGCCAGTCGGTCATCGGGAGTCACGTCGGGGTGGACTCGCTCGGCCCGGGCCATCCAGCGCTTCAGCCGGTTCACCCCGACCACGATCACCCAGCCCACCGGACGCGCCATGACCCGCACGCGCGACCACCTTCGCAGGGCCTGGGCGAAGGCCTCCTGGGCCGCGTCCTCGGCCCGGCCCCCGTCGCCCACGATCAGCACCAGGGCCCGTACGACCTCGTCGTAGTGCGCGTCGAAGAAGGCCTCGAAGCTCTCGGGTTCCGGTCCCGCGTCGGTCGTCATGCCCCCCTACAAGCCCACTCCGGCCCAATCGGTTCAGTCGGACCCGAAGATACGTTCAACCGTCCTGGTCGCCGTGCACGGCTCCGTCGCGCCGGTCGTACTGACCCGACGGTGCCGACGCCACCATGGTGAAGCGCACCGCCTTGCGACCGCGGTTGGCGTAGCCGTGGGGCCGGTCGGCGTCGAACAGCACCGCCGCACCCGCCACCACCTGGTGCTCGACCCCGTCCACCGACAGCGTGAGGGTGCCCTGGTGGACGTGCAGCATCTCCCGGGTGCCGGGCAGGTGATCCTGGCTCGGGTACTCGTCGCCAGCCACCAGGCGCCACTCCCACAGCTCGATGTGGTCGCGGCGGTCGCTGCCGATCAGCAGGCGGCCCACACTGCCCGGCCGGCCGTGCCAGAGCTCCACCGCCTGGTCGGGGGCCACCAGTCGCACCGTCGGTGACTGGCCCAGCTCCACCAGCGAAGCCAGCGACTCCCCGAACGCCTCGGCGATGCGGCTCAGGGTGCCGATGCTCGGGTTGGTGCGGTTCTGCTCGATCTGCACGAGCATCCCCTTGCTCACCCCCGAGCGCCCGGCCAGCTCGTCGAGCGTCCAGCCGTGCTGACTGCGCAGGGCGCGCACGTTGCGGGCGATGGTCGAGATGGCGGCCGAGGAGGCATCAGACACGACGGGCTCCGATCCGCCACGCTCGAGCCCGACGGGCGGTCTGGTCAATATATTGACTGACAAGAACAACAGGTTGTTATGCTTCTCTGTTGTACCAGTCAGATCATCCTAGCGAACCAGCCCTGTGACCGCCATCCTCGCCCTCAGCGCCGCCGCCATCTACGGCACCGCCGACTTCTGCGGTGGGGTGGCGTCGCGACGCAACTCCCCCACCACCGTGACCGTGCTGGCGCACGTCGTGGGTCTCGCCCTGCTGGCCCTGCTCCTGCCCGTGCTGCCCGCCGCCCACCCCACGCCCGCCGACCTGGCCTGGGGTGGTGTGGCCGGGGCGCTGGGCGGCGGGGGTCTGATCCTGTTCTACCGGGCGCTGGCCCGAGGCACCATGAGCGTCGTCGCGCCGGTGGCCGCCCTGTTCGGGGCGGCCCTGCCGGTGGTGGTGGGGGTCTCCACCGGCGAGGCCCTGTCCGTGCCCGCCCTGGCGGGGATCGGCCTGGCCGTGGCCGCCGTCGCCCTGGTCAGTCGCGAGGCCGAGCCCGACCCGGGAGCCGGACCCCGACGCCGGATCCACGCGGGGCATCCGACGGTGTTGGCCATCGCCGCCGGCCTCGCCTTCGGCGGGTTCTTCGTGGCCCTCAGCCGCACCCATGCCTCGGCCGGCCTGTGGCCGCTGCTCAGTGCCCGGATCGTGTCGGTGGCCCTGCTCGGCGGTGTCTCGCTGGCGACCGGACGGTCACTGCGTCCGGCGTCGGGCGGCCGCCGGCTCATCGCCCTGGCCGGCGCCGGCGACATGGTGGCCAACATCTGCTACCTGCTGGCCGTGCGCCGTGGTCTGGTCTCGTTGGTGGCCGTCATCGTGGCCCTCTACCCCGCGGCCACGGTCATGCTGGCCCAGGTGGTGTTGGGCGAACGCCTGCGGCGGGTGCAGGGGGCGGGTCTGGCTCTGGCCGCCACCGCCGCCGTCCTGCTCGCGGTGGCCTGACGCCCACCGTGAGCGGTGGCCGCGCCACTCAAAGCAGGCAGCTGGATCGACGCACGGAGAATGTGCCACGGGGTCGGGCGAACGGCCGAAAATCGTGGCACGATCGGACCATGCTGGATCGCGAGGAGGAGCGGCGCCTGGCCGAGATCGAGGCCCGGCTGCGCGTCGAGGATCCCGAGCTGCACGGGCTGTTCGACCGGGCGCCCGCCATGCGCCCGTCCCGGCCCGGCCCGCCCCCGCGCCGTCCCCGCCACGATCAGCTCGACCCGCAGATCGACCGGCCCGACGACCCCAGCCACCAAGATGATGATCGGGGTCGCGAAGCACACCACGATCCGCTCGACCATCCCGGCCGCCGTTGGGACGACGGGTCGGCGTTCGACGCCGAGCTGGAGCTGGCCCCCACGCCGGGCGTGGTGAGGTCCATCGTGCGCACCTTCGTGGCCGTCATCGCCGCCGTCGCCCTGACCACCCTCGTCACCTTGGCCCTCGGGCCGAACGTGGGCGGGTTCGTGTCGGTGGTGGCCTTCTGCCTGGCCGGCATGTACGGCTACCAGACCATCCGGGGTTGCCCCGGTCTGCGGCGGGCCCGGGGACAGGGCTGACCGCTCCCGATCCGCCGGTCGAAGGCGTCGGGGTCGGCCCCCATCCTCAGCCCTGGCCCGACGACCCCCGCTTCGACGTCGACCTGCTGGCCGCTGGCGATCGGCGCAACGTCGCCGACCGCTACCGCTACTGGACCAACACGGCCATCGTCGAGGACCTCGACCAGCGGCGCCACCCGTTCCATGTGGCCATCGAGAACTGGCAGCACGACATGAACATCGGCACCGTGGTGCGCAACGCCAACGCCTTCCTGGCCGCCGAGGTCCACATCGTCGGACGCCGCCGCTGGAACCGGCGGGGCGCCATGGTGACCGACCGATACCAGCACGTCCGCCACCATCCGGAGGTGGACGACCTGGTGCGCTGGGCCGGCCAGGAGGGCTTGCCCCTGATCGGGATCGACAACCTGCCGGGGTCCGAGCCCATCGAGACCGTCCAGCTCCCGGCGCGTTGCGTGTTGGTGTTCGGCCAGGAGGGGCCGGGGTTGTCAGAGGCGGTACAGGCCGCGGCGACCACCGTCTGCTCGATCAGCCAGTACGGCTCCACCCGCTCGATCAACGCCGGAGTGGCGTCCGGCATCGCCATGCACACCTGGATCCGCCAGCACGCCGGACCCTGGCCGGTCGCCTAGCCGGACGGTCGGGCCGACCAGCTCGCGTCGCGATGTTGGTCCAGCTCAGGGGGTGGGCGCCGGCGACGCGCCGGGTGGTGGGTGAGCCGGACGGGGAAGCCACCGGCCGGGTCGGCCCAGGGGTGGGCGGTGACCGCGCCGATGGCCCGGAAGTGGTCCAGGGCAACCATCTCGTCGCGGTCCAGGACGGGGGCCACGGGCACGCCGACGGCCAGCAGGTCGTCGACCAGCTCGTCGCGCCGACGAGCGACCACGGCCCCAGCCACCCGCGCCTGCAGCTCGTCGACTCGGGCGAGCCGGGCGGCAAAGCCGAGGCCGGCCGCGTCGCCGAGGCCCAGTTCGTGGCACAGCGGATCCCAGAAGTGGTCTTCGCTGATCACGCCCAGCACCACGTGGCCGTCGTCCACGGTGGCGAAGGTGCCGTAGCCGGGCACGCCGCGGCGATCGGCGCCGGCACCGCGGTCCGGACCCGGATCGGACAGCTCGGCCTCGGTCCGCGGGGCCACCGCCCCGGTCCAGGTGGCCAGCACGCCGGCCATGGCCACATCCACCCGCTCGCCCTCACCGGTGCGCCCCGCCCGTACCAAGGCGGCGCACACCGCGTACGCCGCGGTCATGCCCCCGGCCAGGTCCGCCACCGGGACAGCCGGCACCGCGGGTTTGCCCCCTTCCGGGGACAACATGGCCGACCATGCCGCGTAGTTCAGGTCGTGGCCGGGCACCGCCGCCAGCGGTCCGTCCTGGCCGAGGCCCGACACCGAGCAGTACACCACCGCCGGGTTCACGGCCCGCACCTGCTCATAGCCCACGCCCAGACGATCGGCCACACCGGGGCGGTACCCCTCGACGACCACGTCGGCGCCCGCGGCCAGGTCCAGGGCGCGGGCGCGGCCGGCCGGGGCCTTGAGGTCCAGCACCAGACCCCGCTTGTCGGCGTGCAGACTTGCGAACAGCCCCGGGTAGGCCCGCATGGGGTCACCTCCCGGCGGCTCGACCTTGATCACCTCGGCCCCAAGGTCGGCCAGGAGCTGCGTCGCGTAGGGGCCGGGACGCCAGATGCTGAGGTCCAGCACCCGTACCCCTTCGAGCAGACCACCATTGGGTCCTGGATCCCCCACCCACCCAGTGTCGCAGGCTTCCCGTCGGCCGCCAGGCCGAGCAGCCCGTCGGCCGCCAGGCCGAGCAGCCAGTTGTATCGTGGGAGTGGTGGCCCCTCGCCTCGCCCTTCACCGGCTGATCCGGTGAGCGGTCACGCCCACACCGAGGGCACCGGACACCGCGGGGCGCAACGACAGGCGCTGATCATCGCCCTGGTGGCCAACGCCGGCTACGCGGTGGTCGAGGTGGTCGGCGGCGTCGCCTTCGGCTCCCTGGCCCTGCTGGCCGATGCCGTCCACCTGGCGTCGGACGTGGTGGCCCTGGTCGTGGCCCTGGTCGCGCTCGCCCTGATGGAACGCCCGGCCACGGCTCGTCACAGCTTCGGGCTGAAGCGAGCCGAGGTGCTGGGCGCCCAGTTCAACGGCGTGGTGCTCGTAGGCGTGTCCGTGCTGATCATCGTGGAAGCGGTGTCCCGCCTGGGCTCGCCCAGCACGGTGCGCGGCGGCGGGGTGGTCCTGGTGGCGTCGATCGGCTTGGTCGTCAACCTGGGCAGCGCCGCGGTGTTGCTGCGGGCCGAGGGCCACAGCCTCAACATGCGCGCCGCCTTCCTGCACATGGCCGCCGACGCCGCCGGCTCGCTGGCCGCCATCGTGGCCGGCGTGGCCGTGGTGGTGTGGGACGCCACCTGGGTCGACCCCGCCGCCTCCATCTTCATCGCCCTGCTGGTGCTGTGGTCGGCGTGGGGCCTGCTGCGCGACACCACGAACGTGCTGTTGGAGGGGACCCCCAAGGGGATCGATCCCGACGCCGTGCGCGCCGCCCTGGAGGCGGACCCGGCCGTCGAGGCGGTGCACCACGTCCACCTGTGGAGCGTGGCCTCCGACGAGCCCTCGCTGTCGGCGCACGTGGTGCTGGAGGGCGAGGTCACCCTCCACGAGGCACAGCAGCGTGGCGAAGCGCTCAAGGCCATGCTCGCCCAGCGGTTCACCATCGACCACGCCACCCTCGAGCTGGAGTGCCACGCCTGCGACGAGGTCCTGCCGCCCACCCACGCCCACTGAGTCGCCGTCACCCCTGCGCCGTGGCCGCGATCAGGGTTGGCGGAGATGCCAGGCCTTGGGTCGGGTGAAGGTGAGCAGACCGTAGGTCGACAGCGTGGTCCCGATGCCGGAGTGGCCGCGACCGGACCACGGCAGCCGCGGGCTGACCCGGTCACAGCAGTTCCAGTACGCCGAGCCCACGTCGAGGCGATCCAGGACGGCCTGGGCCCGCCGGGGATCGCGTGCGTAGACCGCGGCGGTGAGGCCGTAGTCGGTGTCGGCCATGGCCGCCGCCGCCTCGTCGTCGTCGGCCACGGCCTGGATGCCGATGATCGGGCCGAAGCTCTCGTCGCGCATCACCGTCATGGTCGCGTCCACCCCCGTGAGCACGGTGGGCTCGAACCAGCCGTCAGGACGGCCGGCCACCCGGTGGCCACCCCGGACCAGCGTCGCCCCGCCGGCTACGGCCTCGGCCACCTGGGCTTCGAGCACCGCCACCTGCTCGGGTCGCGTGAGCGGGCCGAGATAGGTGGTCTCGTCGGTGGGGTCGCCCATCACGAATCCGTCCACCAGGTCGACGAACCGGGCGACGAACTCGTCGTGGACGCCACGATGGACGTAGATCCGCTCGACCGAACAGCAGCTCTGGCCGTTGTTGTAGAAGGCCCCGTCAGCCAAGCTGGCCGCCGCCGCGGCCACGTCGACATCGTCGCACACATAGGCCGGGTCCTTGCCTCCCAGCTCGAGCTGCACCGGGATCATGCGGCCGGACGCCGCCTGGGCGATGACCTGGCCGGTGCGATACGAGCCGGTGAAGAAGATGCCGTCGAGGTCGTGGCCGAGGAGCTCGACGCCCGCCGAGCCGTCGCCCACCACCACGGCGAACACGTCGACGGGCACGCCCGCGTCTCCCAGCATCGAGGCGATGGCCAGGCCGGTGAGCGTGGCGTGCTCCGACGGCTTGTAGAGCACGGCGTTGCCGGCCAGCAGGGCGGGCACGAACACGTTGGCGCCCACGAAGTACGGGTAGTTCCACGCCGAGATGTTGGCAATCACGCCCAGCGGTTCGTGGGTGATGGTCTCGGTCAGCGCGACGTCACCCTCGTCGTGGCCACCGAAAACCGTCTCGTCAGCCAGCACCTCGGTGGCATGGTCGACGAAGAAGTCGATCCGACCCAACACGCCCGCCAGCTCGTTGCGACTCTGGGCGATGGGCTTGCCCGTCTCCGACGTGAGCGTGCGGGCCAGCTCCTCGGCCTGGCTCTCCAACCCGCGCCGGAAGGTGCTCAGGATGGCCACACGCTCGTCGAGCGGCCGGGCCGCCCAGCCCGGCTGGGCTCGACGGGCGGCGTCCACCTTGACCACGATGGTCTGGGGCGTGTCGTCCAAGACGGTGTCGACGGGCTCGCCGGTGGCCGGGTCGATGATCTTCACCGGGCCCGCCTCATCGAAAGGCTTCGACGAAGATCCGCTCGAAGTCCTGGCGGGTCACCGGTCGCGGGTTGTTGAGGTGACAGGTGTCCTCGACCGCGACGTCGACCAGCCGCTCGAGTTGACCGGCATCGACAGCGGTGTCGGCCAGCGACCGAGGCACGTCGATCTCCGCTTTGAGGTCGGCCAGCCAGCGCAGAAAGCCGTCGGGGGACACATCCTCGAGACGCACGGTCCGGGCCATGGCGTCGAATCGAGCGGGCACGGTCTCGACGTTGAAGGCCAGGGCGTGGTCGATCATCACGGCGTTGGCCAGGCCGTGGTGCATGTCGGCCACCGTGCCCAGGGCGTGGGCGGTCGAGTGCACCACGCCGAGCCCCTTCTGGAAGGCGATGGCCCCCATCATGGAACTCATCATCATGGCCCCGCGAGCCTCGAGGTCGCGGGGGTGGGCCACCGCCCGGGCCAGGTTGGCCGCCCCGATGCGCAGTCCCTCGAGGGCGATGCCGTCGCAGATCGGGTGGTAGTCGCGGGCCAGGTAGGCCTCGATGTTGTGGGTCAGCGCGTCGATGCCGGTGGCCGCGGTGATGGCGGGGGGCAGGTCGAGCGTCAACTCGGGATCGGCCAGCACCGTGGCGGCCAACAGGTTGGGCGAGTAGATGATCTGCTTCACATGGGTCACGTCATCGGAGATGACCGCGCTGCGCCCCACCTCGCTGCCGGTTCCCGAAGTGGTGGGCAGCGCCACCAGGTAGGGCACCGCCCCGATGGCCCGGGCCTCGGGAAGCCCGTCCGCGTAGGCGAACAGGGGTCCCTCGTGGGTCCCCAGCAGGGCCACGGCCTTGGCCACGTCGAGCGCGGCGCCGCCGCCGATGCCCACCACCGCGTCGGCGGCGTGGGCCCGGTAGGCGTCGGCTCCGGCCTCGACCTGCGAGGCCACCGGGTTGCCCCGCACCCCGTCGTAGACGTGGGGGTCGTGGCCCCCGGCGGCCAGGTTGGCCAAGAGGTCGGTGAAGATGGGTAAGGCGCTGATGCCGGGATCGGTCACCACCAGCGGCCGAGCCAGACCCCGGGCACGCAACTCGTCGACCAGCAGGTGGCGAGCGCCCGGCCCGAACGTGATGGCGGTGGGGAAGGCGAAACGATGGAGCTCACTCATGGCGCCGTCATTGTGCCAGCCCGCTCCGTGCCTCCTGCCGAAATCTCCCTCAGACCTCCAGCTTCCAGCCGGCGGCGGGCAGCAGGTAGGGCCGGAACTTCACCAGCCGGCTCTTGTCCTCGTCGGCCAGCAGCGCGTGATGGGGACGCAGGCTGGCGCCGTAGGCGCTGTCGAGCAGGGCCAGGGAGTCCTCGGCCGCCAGCGCGGTGGCCACCCGGAGACCGAAGTGGTTGGTGGCCCGCTCGCCCAGCCGGGCGTCGAGCTGTTCGATCGTCTCGCACCACACCAGGCTGTGCACCCCGACCTCGGGACCGTCCCGCAGCACCATGAGCAGGGTCTCCAACTCGGCGCCGGACGTTTCCGGACTGCTGGCACCCATCGCCGTCGGGTCCAGCTCGTGGGCGCGTTCCAGATGGGCGATGACGAACAGGCAGGGGGGCTCGTCGAATCGGCCGTGATCACGGCGCTCGGCCACGCGCTGGCCCACCTGGTCGAGCACGGCGCGCAGCGAACGGCGCCGGGCCACGCGCACGGGCGGCACCGCGCCGAGCGCGCTCAGCGCGTCGCCGAAGCCCGTCTCCAGACCGCCCAGGTCGAGCACCCAGGTCTCCAGCGCGCCGCCGTGACCCATCACCGCAGTGGCCACCGCGGCGTGCAGCAGGCCGGGGCCCACTGAGTCGCCACTGGCCACCACGACCAGGTTGGCGCCCTCCTGGCGGCGCAGGGTCACCTCGACCGGTGGCCCCAGCGCGGCCGGTTCCCCCAGCCACAGCCGAACGTTGCGGCGCTGGTCACGACGGTCGGTGTCGCCCACCAGCGACGAGAGCGGCGCCGTGGTCAGTTCGGCCCCTTCGTCCCCGCTGATGACCTGGGGACCACCGGTAAGCCCCCGCTCGTCGGCCAGGCGGCGCAGATCGCGCAGGTTGACCCCGCGCTCGTGGGCGTCGATCCACATGGTGCGCATGGGGATGGTGCCCCCGGCGTGGGTCACCACCGCGTCGCCCGGCTGGGCCGGCTCGTCACCGTCGGCGCCCAGGCGCACCACGGTGGTCACGGCCAGGGGCACGTGGGCCAGCACCTTGGCCGAACCCTGGGGGTCGGTCGGATCCGTGCGATCGGCCAGCACCAGATGCACGCCGACCGCCGGGCCGTCCTCGCTGAGGCGCCGCAGCGCCCGCCCGCTGGCCGCCGCCACCGCGTCGTCGGCCCCGAACAGCTCGTGCAGGCCGTCGAGCACCAGCACCACCCGTCCCAGCTGCTCACCGGTTCGGGCCCGGTAGCCGGCCAGACCCAGCCGCGCCGTGCCCGAACGGTCCAACAGCCCGGCCCGACGCTCCATCTCGAGCATCGAGGCCTCCAGCGCGGTGAGCCCCAACTCCCGTTCGGCCTGGCTGGCCACCAGCCGGGCGTGGGGCAGCCGGTGGCGACCGTAGACCTCCAACGAGCGATGATGACCCAGCCCCACCAGCAGCAGCTGCAGTTCGTCGGGCGGATAGAGGATGGTGAGCGCGTCGATGATGGCCCCGACGGCGCTCGACACGCCACTGCCGGGCGGACCCAGGACCACGGCGCCCGCCTCGGCGCGGTCGAACCACAGGCTGGCCAAGCCCCGGTCGCCCGTCCGCCCCACGGGTGCCCCCAGGCCACCAGAGGCGTCGCCGGACCACCAGGTGTCGGGATCGCCCGGATCCACCGGAGCGGAGGTGGCGGCCACGTCGACGCGGACCCGGCGACGCTGGGCCTGGGCCAGCAGGTCGAACACCGCGCCGGGGGTGGCCGGTGCCCGGCGGGCCTGGCGAGCCAGGGCGCCGATGGCGGTGCTCACCCGCTCGAACAGGGTCGGCTCGCCCCGCTCGGCCACGGTCAGGTCGGGGCTCTCGTCGGCTCGGAGGCGCCAGCGGCCGGCCCGCTCCACGTCCATCGCCAACCCGTCAGGCCCGGCGTGCACCACGGGCAGGCCCGCCAGGCCCTTGTCGGCCACGCGACGCCCCCGCGACGACCCCTCCCGCACCACGATCACCGTCACGCCACAGCGCGCCCCCGACTCCACCAGGGCCCGCAGCAACCCCAGGGACCGGTCGGTGAATCCGGTCGGATGGTCGAAGACCACCAGGTAGCGGTAGGGCTCGACGATCTCGTGGGCGGCCCGGTGCAGCTCGTCGAGGCTGGAAAAGCGGCCCTGGAGGTGGCGGGTCGTGACCCGCTCGACGTGGCGGGTGAGCTCGGCCAGGTGTTCTTCGATCTCGCTGTCGATGGTGAGGGCACCGCCGGCGACCAGCTCGGCGTCGTACTCGGCCAGGCCGAGGAAGGGGGCGATGGGCTCGCCCATGCCCTTGGGGTCGATGAAGCTGAACCGCGCCGCGCCCGGTGGCAGTCCGGCCAGCACGCGCAGCACCACGCTGCGCACCGCCTCCACCGCCTCGGCCCGCGACGTGCCGCCTTCGAACAGCACACCGGGACCGCCGGTGGCCGGCAGCAACGCCGGGATGGTCACGCCCGGAAGGTCGGGGTGCACGAACGCCCCGAGGCGCATCATGGGGGGTGTGGCCAGCACCTCGGCCGCCTCTGCCGGCTCCCACTCGGACCAGGTGGGATCCGACCACGGCCGCGCCGCCGGAGGCAGGGCCTGGTTCAGCAACTGAAGGTCGCGCTCGAGCACTCCCAGGCCGATCTCGAAGCTGGCCCTGGCCTCCTTGCCTTCGACCTGGACCTCGTCCTCGGTGCGGGCCAGGAGCCTCCGCTTGGTGTGGTCGGCTCGCTGGACCATCCGGGCCACGGACAGCGCCGACTCGTTCAGCAGCCGGCCGATGGCCGGCATGCGCAGCGCGCCGGTGATGCCCTGGGCCGCCTTGAGCTCCTGCTCCAGTGCCCCCACCAGCCGGTCGAACGATCCCAGGTCCTCCACCGCCGAGGGATCGATCATGGGGCCGAGGCGCAGGGCCGACTCCAACAGGTCCAGCTTGCCCTTCTGGGCCGCGATCTGCCGGGCTCGGCCTTGGAGGTGGCCGAGGCGCTCGGTGGCCGCCTCCGCCGCTTCCCGTTGGCTCTCGTAGCTCCGCTCGATGCGAAACTGCTCCTGGGCCTGCTCGGCTCGGAGCCCTTCGACGTCGTGCTCCAGCGTGCTCAGCAGCACCACCGTGCGCTCGAGCAGGTCGCGCACGAACCCGACCGGATCGGCGATGGCCTGGTCCACCGCGTCCGCTTCTGCCACCCGCTTGGGCAGCGGGGCCAAGCCGGACCCCCCCGTGGCCGCATCCGACGAACCGCCTGCCGCCGGGGCTCGCCGACTGAGCGGGCGCGCCCCTGAATCGGGCGTGGCGCTCGGGTTGGTCCGCACCTGTCCCCTATCGGCATCTCCGGGGCCCGAGAAAAGCGCGGAATTGATTCGACCGGACCAGAACCGGGACCCGACGGCCCAACTGGGCCCGCCGACCGGCCCGGGCCATCCGGCGGATGAGCCTGATGATGTGCACACAAGTGGGCGAATGCCTTGACCGCGGTGGTGTCCCGCCGATAGGGCCGCTGAGTCCTCCGCCCTCCGCCCTCCGCCTCGATCGACCGGATCGTCCCGCGATCCGGTGAGAGGAACCGTCCCATGACCGCTGGCCGTCGCGCCCTGCTCATCCCCGCCACCGCGCTGGCCCTCGCGCTGGTCCTGGTGGCCTCGGCGTGCGGTTCGTCGTCCTCGTCGACCAAGGCCACCGCCTCGAGCGTCAAGACCTATGGCGGCAACCTCCCGGCCAACGAGGGCACGCCCCGCAACGGCGGGACGCTGGCCTGGGGGCTGGAGGCGGAGAGCGACAGCCTCAGCCCGATCACGGGCCGATGGGCCCTGTCGGCCCAGATGGTCGGCTCGGCCATCTTCGATCCCCTGGCCACCATGGACACCAAGGGCAACATCGTCCCCTACCTGGCCAAGTCGTTCAGCCACACACCCGACTACCAGACCTGGACCATCACGCTGCGCAGCGGCATCAACTTCCAGGACGGCGAGCCCTTCGACGCCGCGGCGGTGGCGCTCAACCTGAACACGGACCGAAGCGCGCTGGTGCCGGGCAAGGCCTGGCGCCCGGTCACCTCGGTGACCGCCACCGGGCCGCTCACGGTGAAGGTCCAGGTCGACCAGCCGTGGGCCACCTTCCCCGACGTGTTCCTGGGCCAGAGCGGCTACATGGAAGCGCCTGCCATGATCGCCAACCCCACCGGCGGGCAGCACCCCATCGGGACCGGGCCCTTCGTGTTCAAGGAGTGGGTGGTGAACGACCACGTCACCGTGGTTCGCAACCCGCACTACTGGCAGCCGGGCCTTCCCCACCTCAACGAGATCATCTTCAAGCCCGTCCCCGACTCCGAGACGCGCCTGCAGGAACTCCAGAACGGCACCCTCGACGCGGTGAACATGGTCACCGCCCCGCAGGTCCGGGAGATCCGCGCCGATCCCAGCCTGGAGCGCCTCGAGTACGACCGGGGCGAAGAGCTGTTCGTCCCGCTCAACACCCAGCAGCCGCCGTTCAACAACATCCACGCCCGCCTGGCGCTGGCCTACGCCACCAACACGGCCGTCTTCCTCAAGCAGCTCGGGGCGGGCATCTACACCCCGGCCAACGGCATGTTCGCTCCCGGCCAGCTGGGCTACACCCCCAACTCGGGGTATCCCACCTACGACCTGGCCAAGGCGAAGCAACAGGTCGCCCTCTACACCGCCCAGACCGGCCAACCCCTTTCGTTCACCCTCCAGGCCGTGTCCGAGATCGCCTACGCATCCCAGGACCAGCTGCTGCAATCGATGTGGCAGGCGGCCGGGGCCCACGTCACGCTCACCGCCGCCGACCAGCCCACCCAGGTGCTCAACGCGGTGCTGGGCAAGTACCAGGCCGCCGACTTCCGGCTGTTCGGCCAGCCCGATCCCGACGCCGACTACTACTGGTGGATCTCCACTTCGATCGGCGCGGCCAACGACATCTCCCTCAACATCCCGCGTTTCGCCAACGCCCAGACCGACGCCGCTCTCCAGGCGGGCCGGGCCACCACCGACGCGGCCAAGCGCAACGCCTCGTACCAGCAGTTCGAGCGGAAAGTCAACGCGTCGGTGCCCTACATCTGGCTGGCCCGCACCGACTGGGTGATCGCGTCGAGCCCGAAGGTGCACGGCTACGCCCTGGCCGGCAACGGCACCATCGCCACGCTGGGACCCAAGACGTGGGTGGCCAACCTGTGGCTGAGCTGACGCTCAGACCCGCGTGGTGCAGTGCGCACCGCGGCCGGGTGTCCGACCGTCTCCGTGGCCGAGAGGACGACCACGTCGGTCCTCCGATCAGATGATCTCGAGGTACCGAGCCAGCTCCCAGTCGGTGACGGCCGCCTGGGATCGTCGCCACTCCCAGTTCCGGGTGGCCACGAAGTGGTCGACGAAACCGTCGCCCAGCAGGCCCCGCATCACCTTCGACTCGTCCAGGCCGGCGGTGGCCTGGGCCAGGTCGGCGGCCAGGCGCGGGCCGCCGGGTTGGGCGTAGCCGCTGCCCCGCGTCTCGGGCACCTCCAGGTCGAGCTGCTGGCGCACCCCCCACACGCCGGAGGCCACGCAGGCGGCGGTGGCCAGGTAGGGGTTGATGTCGGAACCCGGCACCCGGGATTCGAGGCGGGTGGCGCCGGCGCCACCGGGGATCAGCCGGCAGGCCACGGTCCGGTTGTCCACCCCCCAGCTGGGCGTGGTCGGCGCCCAGTACCCCTCGACCAGGCGCTTGTAGCTGTTCACCGTGGGCGCCAGCAGCGCCAGGATCTCCGGCAGCAGCGTCAGCTGGCCCGCCACGTAGGATCGGGCGGTGGCGCTGAGGCCCCGATCGCCGTCCGGGTCGAAGAACTGGTTGGCGCCGTCGCGCCACAGGCTCTGGTGGATGTGACCGCTGCACCCGGGCAGGTCCGGGTTCCAGCGGGCCATGAACGAGGCCAGGATGCCCAGGCGTGAGGCGATCTCCTTGGCCGCCGACTTGAACAGCACGGCCCGGTCGGCGGCCTCCAGCGCATCGCTGTAGGCGATGGCCGCCTCGAACACCCCCGGGCCGGTCTCGGTGTGGAGCCCCTCGAGGGGCACACCGAAGGCCCGCAGGTCCGACAGCAGGGCGTCGAAATAGGGCTGGTTCTGGCTCTGGCGCAGGATCGAGTAGCCGAACATGCCCGGGGTGAGCGGCGTCAGCTCGCGGTAGCCCTTGTCGCGCAGCGAGGCCGGGCTCTCCCGGAAGTTGAACCACTCGAACTCGAGGCCGACCTGGAGGTCGAGGCCACCGGCCGCTGCGTCGTCGAGGACCCGACGCAGCACCTGGCGGGGGCACACGGCCAGCGGTGCGCCGTCCTCGTCCACGAACTCGCCCAGGAAGAACAGCCGGTCCTGCTCCCAGGGGATGCGCCTCCGGGTGGTGAGGTCGATGCGCACCTGGGCGTCGGGGTAGCCCGACTGCCAGCCCGTGTAGGCGGAGTTGTCGTAGCACTGGTCGTCGGAGTCCCACCCGAACACGACGTTGCAGAACCCGAAGCCCTTGCGGGCCGCCGACAGGAACTTCGCCTTGTCCAGGTACTTGCCGCGCAGGACGCCGTCGATGTCGGTCACCGCCACCTTGACGACCTGGTCCGGAGCCGCCTCGACCTCGGCCAGCACGGCGTCGATGTCGGTGGGGTCGGACCGGGGGGGCGGGTCGGGGCTCACCGGCCCGGAGTGTAGGCGCTCCTCCCATTTCGGAAATCCTTGTCTGCGGATTCCGCGCGGTTCGATGCCCAGTTTTGGGGCGGGTAGCGTGAGCCCGCGCCGGCAGCCGAGGGGATGATGACGAGCGTGGTCACGACGACGACAACCAGCGGCCCGTACGTCCTGGCCGTCGACCTGGGCACCGGCGGACCGAAGGTGGCGCTGGTGTCGACCCAGGGTGTGGTGGTGGGCCACACCTACGAGACCAACGACCTGATCCTGTTGCCCGACGGCGGGGTCGAGCAGGACCCCGAACAATGGTGGACCACCATCGTGTCGGGGACCAAGCGCCTGCTGGCCCAGAGGCTCGTCCCGATCGACGAGATCGTGGCCATCTCCATCACCAGCCAGTGGATGACCACCGTGGCCGTCGACGGCAACGGCCACCACCTGGGCAACGCCATCAGCTGGATGGACACCCGCGGCGCCCGATGGGCCCAACAGGCGGCTGGCGGGGGTCTGACCGTGCCCACCACCAGCTACAACGCCCGCAAGCTGCGCCAGTGGTTGCGATTGACGGGCGGGGTCCCGTCGCGCACAGGCAAGGACCCGGTGGGCCAGATGCTCTTCCTCAAGCACGAGCGCCCCGAGATCTACCGGGACGCGGCGGTGTTCCTCGAACCGATGGACTACCTGAACCTGCGCCTGACCGGCCGGGCTGTGGCCTCCTACGACACGATCGTGGGTCATTGGGTGACCGACAACCGCGACCTGTCGACCGTGGCCTACGACGACGAGCTGATCGAGTGGGTGGGCGTCGAGCGCGACAAGCTCCCCGAGCTGGTGCCCACCGGCTCGGTCATCGGCCCGCTCACCGCCGAGGCGGCCCGCCACCTGGGACTGCCAACCTCGGTGGTGGTCGTCGCCGGCACCGGCGACACCGCGTCAGCCGGGATCGGAGCGGGCGCCACCCGCGACTACGAGGGCCACCTCTACATCGGCACGTCGTCGTGGCTGTCGTGCCATGTGCCCTTCAAGCGCACCGACATCCTGTCCAACATCACATCCCTGCCGTCGGGCATCCCCGGTCACTACTGGGTGGCCACCGAGCAGGACACGGCGGGCAAGTGCCTGACGTGGCTCATCGACAACCTGCTCTACCCCGACGACGACCTGTCGGTCGGGCCACCGGGCCAGCCCCGCCCCGACGACGTGTTCGAGCGCATCGAGCGGGAGGTGGCGGCGGCCGAGCCGGGCAGCGGCAACCTCATCTTCCTGCCCTGGCTCAACGGCGAGCGCACCCCGGTGGACGACCACCACCTCCGCGGCGGCTGGTTCAACGCGTCGTTGGCCACGGGGCGACCCGAACTGGTGCGCTCGGTGCTCGAGGGTGTGGCCCTGAACACGCGATGGATGAACCAGGCCACCGAGAAGTTCACCAAACGGCGCTTCGAGCACCTCAACTTCGTGGGCGGCGGCGCCCGCTCCGAGTCCTGGTGCCAGATCCTGGCCGACGTGCTGGACCGGCCCATCCGCCGGTTGGCCGATCCCGTGCTGGCCAACGCCCGTGGGGCGGCCTTCTCGGCCTCGGTGGCGTTGGGCCACCTGCGGTGGGAAGACATACCGTCGCGCGTCGAAGTGGTCGAGACCTACCAGCCCAACCCGACCACCCGAGCCACCTACGACCGGCTGTTCGGCGTCTTCGTCGGCCTGTACAAGAAGAACAAGGGTCTGTACACCAAGCTCAACCGCCACTCACCTCGACAAGACTGATTCCGCCATGACCGAAGACAAGTTGCCTGAAGACAAGTTGACTGAAGACAAGTTGCCTGAAGCGCCAAGGACGTGCAGAGCCCGGTTCCCGAGCCGACCGTCCGCCAGTACCGAGAGCACTACGAGACCTTCGCGGCCATCCCCGCCATCGGCCGCGACCGCGACGAGGTGTTGGCGGAGATGGCCGCCATGGCCGACCAGGAGGCCGCCCGCTGGGCCGACGGCTTCGCCTCGGGCTCGGTCTACAACGGCGATCCCGACCACATCGACTTCCTCAACCAGGTCTACGCCCTCAACTCCCAGGCCAACCCGCTGCACACCGACCTGTGGCCCAGCGCGGTGAAGTACGAGAGCGAGATCGTGGCCATGACCGCGTCCATGCTGGGCGGCGGCGACATCGGCGGCGGCCCCGGCACCGACACCGGCATCGTGGGGACGGTGTCGTCGGGGGGCAGCGAGAGCATCCAGCTGGCCATGAAGACCTACCGGGACCACGCTCGGGCCACTCGGGGCATCGACCACCCGCAGATGATCGTGCCCATCAGCGCGCATGCCGCATTCGACAAGGCCGCCCAGTACTTCGGCATCGACATCGTGCACGTGCCCACGGGCCCCGACGGCCGGGCCGACGTAGCCGCCACCGAGGCCGCCATCACCGACGACACGGTCGTCATCGTGGGCTCGTCGCCGTCGTTCCCCCACGGTGTCATCGACCCCATCCAGGCCCTCAGCGAGCTGGCGGCCGAACGGGGCATCGGTTTCCACACCGACGCCTGCCTGGGTGGGTTCGTGCTGCCGTGGGCCGAGCAGTTGGGCTACCCGGTCCCCGGCTTCGACTTTCGCCTGCCCGGCGTGACCTCGATGTCGGCCGACACCCACAAGTACGGCTACGCGGCCAAGGGCACCTCGGTGGTGCTCTACCGCAGCCTCGAGCTGCGCCACTTCCAGTACTTCACCACCACCGACTGGCCCGGCGGGCTGTACTGCTCGCCCACCTTCGCCGGCAGTCGGCCGGGCGCACTGAGCGCCGCCTGCTGGGCGGCCCTGGTGTCGGTGGGCCGAGCCGGGTACCTGGAGGCCACCCGCCGCATCCTGGAGGTGGCCGATCGCATCAAGGCCGCCCTGCGGACGGACTTCGCCGAGCTCGACATCATCGGCGATCCGCTGTTCGTCATCGCCTTCACCAGCAACGACGAGTCCCTCGACATCTTCCGGGTGTTCGATGCCATGAGCCGCCGGGGCTGGAGTCTCAACGGCCTACACCGACCCGCCGCCCTGCACCTGTGCGTCACCCTGCGCCACACCCAGCCCGGCGTGGCGCCGCGGTTCCTCACCGATCTGCGCGACGCCATCGACGAGGTGCGGGCCGACCCGACCCGCGAGGGCGGCATGGCCCCCATCTACGGCATGGCGGACACGATCGATGACCGTGGCCTGGTGGCCGACGCCCTGCTCGACCACATGGACAACTGGTTCCGGCTCTCGTGAGCCCGACCCCGAACCGAAAGCTCCCCCCACCGCCATGACCGACGACGAGCCCCGTTCCCGACCGGCACCGCCCACCGTGGAGGTGGCCACCGCCGCCGACCGGGTGGTGCTGAGCGAGGTCCTGGCCCGCGCCTTCTGGGACGATCCGGTGTGGCAGTGGCTGTTCCCCGACGAGTCGAGCCAGTCCCGGCGCCTCGCCCTCACCTTCCGGGCCTACCTGCGCGACGCCACCCGGGTGGGCACGGTCCTGACCACCCCCGGACGCCAGGGCGCCGCGCTCTGGAAGCCCCCGGGGAAGTGGAAGCTCTCCAACCTGTCCCTGCTCAAGGCCGCCCCGGAGCTGCTGCGAGCGTTCGGGACCCGGGTGTTCGCCTCGCTGGAGATCGAGCGGGCAGTCGAGTCCAAGCACCCCCACGATCCCCACTGGTACCTGGCGGTGATCGGCACCGATCCGCCGGCCCAGGGCCTGGGGGTGGGTGGCGCGCTGATCACCAGGATCACCGAGCGCTGCGACCGGGCCGGGCTGCCCGCCTACCTGGAGTCGTCCAAGGACGTCAACGTGCCCTACTACGAGCGCTTCGGCTTCCGGGTCACCGGCGAGACCCGCCTCGGCTCGGACGGCCCGACGATCTGGTTCATGTGGCGCGACCCCCAGGTACCCGAAGGCTGAGGTGTCGCGCCCGCGACGCTCGGTGTCCAGCTCGTCGCCGGCTGGGTCGCCTGATCGGTCGCCCATCGCTCCCAGGGTGAGCGGCCCGGCGTCGTGTCACACTTCGGCCATGCCTGCACCCCTGCTCGGACTCCGCACCGTCATCTACCCGGCCCCGCAACTCGACCAGGCCAAGGCCTGGTGGAGCGAGATGCTCGGCGTCGCCCCGTATTTCGACGAACCCTTCTACGTCGGTTTCGAGGTCGGCGGCTACGAGTTGGGTCTGCTGCCCGACGGCGATCCCGCCGACGGCGCGCTGGTCTACTGGGGTGTCCCGGACGTGGCCGAGGCGGTGGCCCAGGCCATCGCCTCCGGGGCCACCGTGCACGTCGAGGCCACGGAGGTGGGCGAGGGCATCGTCACCGCCACCGTCCGCACTCCACCCGGCATGATCCTCGGTTTCATCTACAACCCGCAGTTCGCTGCTGGGTGACGCCCGAGACGGGCTGGATCCGGTGGTTCAGGCGCCGCCCCCACACCTGACCGAAGCGAGCAGGCCCGGACCTGATCGTCGGATCGGGGCGCAGCAAATCACATGGCTGTAACATCCGGCCACCCACGTGATGGCACCACCAAGGCAGCCGCGATGAACCACCCGCTCAACCAGGCCCTGGTCCGCACGATCCTCGAACACGCGGCCGACTATCCGTGGCGGTCCCAGGGCATCGGCCTGCTGGCGCTCCGCCTCGACGACCGCCGCGAGCACCGCCTCCACGTTTGGGATCCCGGCGCCTGCATCAGCGATCCGCCCGTCCACGATCACCCCTACGACTTCACCTCCGAGATTGTCGTCGGTGAGTTGATCAACACCCGCTACGTCGAGGACCCGAGCGGCGACGAGTACCGCCGCGAGCGCTACCGGCCCAACGACGAGAACGACCGTCGCAACGACACGGTCCGCCTGGTCGGCAATTCGACCACCTTCGGCCCCGGCGATCGCTACCACCAGCGCGCCGCCGAGCTGCACGACAGCCACCAGACCCCCGGCACCGTGACCATCATGCGTTGCGATTGGCGTGATCGGCCCGAGCTGACCGTGTGCCTCCGGCCCCGTGCCCCCTGGGTGTCCGGCCAGGCGCAGCCCGCCACCGACGACGAGATCAAACGCATCACCGCCACCGCGCTCGACCTGTTCGACGCCGCCCAGAGGTCCGAGTAGACCGACGCGCCGCCAGGTTTGGCTCCGTAGCGGTGAGACATCTCCGGCCAACGAGGCGGAACCCGTCGGCTTTGCCGTTGGTGCGGGGTGGCCAGGTGTGGATGGGATCTACATCTGGCTCGGGTCCGGGGCCAGGGCGGCCATGAGCTGTCGGGCACGTTCGCTGCGGGCCTCGATCTCGTGGATGGAGTGGTCGGCCGCCTTCACCACGACGACGTCGGCCCGGTCTCGGCTCGGCTCGATGTGGTCGACCAGGTTCGGCAGGTTCACCTGCTCCCACACCTGATCGGCGATGGCGCCGAAGGCCTCGTCGTCGAGCCCGGAGAAGCTGTCGTAGAACGACGATCCGTCGCCGGTGGCCTCGGCCCGAAGCTGCGCCACCCGGCTGCGGTACCAGGCCCGCAGATCCGGCTCGGCCGCGTCCACGTACACCCCCAGGTCCAGCTGATCGGCCACCGAGGGCCCCCTCCTGGGGGCGCCGCGGGATCCCTGACCGCTCGGCGGGTCCTGCAGCACGTTCAGGCCCTCGACCACCACGACGGCCGCCCCGCCCACCTGGGTCGAGCGGCCCGGCACGACGTCATAGGCCAGGTGGTCGTAGACGGGCGCCTCGACGTGTCGATCCCCCTGCTCGAGGCGCACCACCACGGCCAGCAGCGACTCGTAGTCATAGGTCTCGGGGTAGCCCTTGCGAACCGTCAACCCACGCCGCTCGAGCTCGGCGTTGGGCCACAGGAACCCATCGGTGGACAGGATCTCGGTCCCCAACCCGTGCTCGTCGATCAGGACCTGGGCCAGCGCTTCGGCGGTGGTGCTCTTGCCCGAGGCCACCGCCCCGGCCAGCCCCACCAGGCCGGGTCGGTGCTGATGCTCGCCGATGGCCACGGCCGCGGCCACCAGCCGGGCGAGCGGCCGGGTGGCGGCCCGCAGCCCGGGGATGCCCAGCACGGGATCGGGCTCTTCGGGCATCCGGCCAGTGTGGCCCCTCGCTCAGGCCGGGTTCGAACCCACGAAGTCGACCACCACGCCAGCCAGCTCCTCGCCCCGGTCCTCCTGGATGAAGTGACCGCCACCCACGATGGTGGTGTGAGCCTGGCCGGCGGCGCCGGGGATCCGAGCCTGCAGCGGCGCATCCGACCCGCCGGTGATGGGATCGGAGTCACCGAACGCGGTCAGGAATGGCCGGTCGAAGCGCTCGAGCACCTTCCAGGCCGCCCGGTTGGCGTCCGACGCCGGATCGTCCGGCGTGGCCGGCACCAGCGTGGGGAACTGGCGGGCGCCCTCCTTGTAGCTCTCGTCCGGGAAGGGCGCGTCGTAGGCGGCGATGACCTCGGACGACAGGTCGGTGGTGCAGCCGCTGTTGATGATGAACCCGGTGGGGAACGTCTCCACCTCCTGGGAGAACTTGCGCCAGTTCAAGAAGGCGTCACCCGGCGGCGTGTTGCCCACCGGCAGGAAGGTGTTGGCTGCCACCACCCGGGCGAAGCGCTCCGGGTGCTCGCCCACCAGCCGCAAGCCGACGAGGCCACCCCAGTCCTGGCACACCAGCGTGATACCCGACAGGTCGAGCACGTCGAACACCAGCGCCCGCATCCACTCCACGTGGCGGGCGTAGGTGTAATCGGTCCGATCGGCCGGCTTGTCCGAACGCCCGAACCCGACCAGATCGGGGGCCACCGACCGCAGCCCGGCCGCGCTCAGCACCGGGATCATCTTGCGGTACAGGTAGCTCCACGACGGCTCACCGTGCAGCAACAGCACCACCTCTGCGTCAGCCGGGCCCTCGTCCAGGTAGTGGACGCGCAGCCGACCTCCATCGCCGTCGTCCACCTCCGCGTAGTGCGGCTCGAACAGGAAGCCGGGCAGCGAGTCGAATCGCTCGTCGGGGGTGCGCAGGATCTTCATGTCCACTCCGTTCCGTGGCCCGCCCTGTTCGGGTCCAGGCCGCGTTGCTGGGTCAGGCCTTCAACAGGCGGGTCAGGACGCGGGCGGTGACGCGACGAGCGCGCACCACCGAGCAGCCCTCATGCTCACGCAGGACGTTCCATGCTTCCCAGCTCGCGGCCAGGGCCAGGCCGGCCAGCAGGTCACGGCGCTCGGGCAGGGTCCGCCGGCTCAGCTCCACCGCGAACAACGTCTCCAACTCGTCGCGGGACCACACCCGCGCCGAGTGCAGCTGCCCGGCCACCAGATCCGATCGGTCAGCCACCCGCATGGCCGCCCGGCGCATGGGGGTGATCTCCTCGTACAGGCGCGCCCGCTCCAGCACCAGGGCGTGGATGCGACCAGCCACCGGCCCATCGGCCGGGATCTGGTGCAACAGGCTCTCAGCCACCCCCAGCTGCCGCTCGATCACTGCGGCCAACAGGGCCTCACGGCTCTCGAAGTGACGGAAGATCGAACGCTGGGACACCCCGGCCAGGGCGGCCACATCCGCCATGCTGGGCTCGATCTCACCTGCCTTGACCAGCACCATGATGGCGTCGACCACGGCCTCGCGATTGCGCTCACGCCGGGCCACACGCCCATCGGGCTCGTCGTCGATCCAATCCGGGGACTCGCGCACCACACCCTCGTTCCGCGCTCGCGAACTCGCTCGAGCTCTCCGACAACTGGCAGTATAGCTGCCAATTCTTGCCGGATCAGTCAGCGAGCGGCTCAGCTTCCGAGGAGGGCCGCGCCGCCGGCATCCACCAGTAGGAACCGGGCCACCTGGCGGCCCAGCTCGCCAGGGTCTCCCGACGATGGCCCGGCCACGCGGTGGCACAGCACCACGTGGCCGTCCATGGACGCCAACAACCCATCCAGGGTGACCTGATCGCCCGATACGGAGGCATGGGCCCCGGCCGGCAGATCGCAGTCGCCGCCCAGCTCGGCCAGGAACCCACGCTCGGCGTCCACGGCCACCCGGCTGGCACGGTGCTCGAGGGCCCCGAGCCGGGCCACGAGGTCGTCGTCGGCTCGCCGGCACTCCACGGCCAGGGCCCCCTGACCCACCTGGGGCAGCATGACCGAGGGGTCGAGCAGCTCGGCGATCTCGGCCGACCGGTCCAGGCGTTCGAGCGCGGCCGCGGCCATCACGATGGCCCCGAACTCGTGGGCCCGCCCGAGCCGGGTGTCGATGTTGCCCCGCAGGCCGGCGAACGTCAGGTCCGGTCGCAGGCCGGCCAGCTGGGCCCGCCGGCGCATCGAACCGGTGGCCACGCGCGCGCCGGGGGCCAACCCGGCCAGGGTCGATCCGATCAGGGCGTCGCGCGGGTCGGCTCGGCGAGGCACGCACGCGATGACCAGGTCGTCGTGGGTCACCGCCGGCAGGTCCTTGGCCGAGTGCACGGCCAGGTCAGCCCGGCCATCGAGCACGGCGGCCTGCACCTCCTTGACGAACACGCCCTTGCCACCCAGCTCCCAGATGGGGACGTCCAGGCGCCGGTCACCCGAGGTCTCCACCACCACCAGCTCGACCTCGAGCCCCGGTTCCTCGGCCCGCATCAGCTTGGAGACCCGCGCAGCCTGCCATCGGGCCAGCGCGCTACCGCGCGTGGCCACGCGGACCACCGCGGTGGTCACGCGCTCACTCGAGCTTGAACAGGTCGCGCAAGGCCTCGGCCAGCCGCTCACCCCGCGCCGTGCCCGCAGCATCCTTCAGGCCGACCGTGGGGTCGTGCAACAACTTGGCCACGATGCCATGCGTCAACGCCTCCACCGCCTCGACCTGGCGGGGTTCGAGCTCGGCCAGCCGGCTGCGGAAGCGCTCCAGCTCGGCGCTGCGCACCCCCTCGCCCCGATCGTGGAGGGCCGAAACCAGCGGCGCCACCTCCTGGGCCGTGGTCACGGCGGTGAAGCGGGCCACCTCGTCATCCACCATCCGCCGGACCGCCACCACCTCCCGACGGCGTTCGACCATGCCGGCCTCGGCGAAGTCGCGCAGGTCGTCCATGTCCAACAGCGTGATGCCCTCGATGGCGCCGGCGCAGGGATCGACGTCGCGGGGCACGGCCACGTCCACCACCAGCAGCGGGCGCCCGGTCCGCCGACCCATCACCCGGGCGAGGTCGCCGTGTTCGAGCATGAGCGAGGCCGCGCCGGTCGAGGTCAGCAGCAGATCCACCTCGCCCAGGGCCGACTCCACCTCAGCCAGGCCCACGGCCCGCCCGCCCAGTCGGTCCGCCAGCTCCACGGCCCGATCCCAGGTGCGGTTCGCGATGCGCACGTCGGCGACCCCGGCGCCCACCAGGGAGCGCACCATGCCCTCGCCCATGTCCCCGGCGCCCAGCACCAGGATCGAGCGGCCTTCGAGTGAACCCAGCCGTTGCGCGGCCATGGCCACCGCCGCCGTCGACACCGAGGCGATGTGGCGGGAGATGCCGGTCTCGGTGCGGGCCCGCTTGCCCACCTCGAGGGCGTGGCGGAACATCAGGTTGAGGGACGTGCCGACCGTGCCCTCTTCTTGGGCCCGGGTCCAGGCGTTTCGCACCTGGCCGAGGATCTCGGCCTCGCCGATCACCGCCGAGTCGAGGCCCGAGGTCACCGCGAACAGGTGGGCGGCGGCCTCTTCGTCGTAGGACACGTAGAGGTGGTCGCTGAAGTCCTCCGGGGGCAGGAACGCCATCTCAGAGAGGAAGTCTCGAACGTCCGCGTACGCACCATGGAACTTCTCGGCCACCACGTAGATCTCGGTGCGGTTGCACGTGGACAGGACGACCGCCTCGCTCACGTGCTCGCGCGATGCCACCTCGTGGAGGGCCTTGCCCAGCCGCGACTCATCAATGGTCACCCGCTCGAGCAGATCGAGGGGCACGGTTCGGTGGTTCAGCCCGATGACGACGACAGACACGCCTCGAGGCGCTCCTTGGCTTCGGCGAAGTGACCCTCGCGGATGAGTTCCAGCATTCCCGAGTCGAGTGCCGGTTGCCAATCCATACCCTCGGTGGGGACACCTTGGTCCTGGAGCAGCCGGCGCTTCTCGGTCAACAGGTCCAACAGGATGAGGTATTCCGGGCCCAGCTCCTGCGCGTAGCGTCCCCGCAACCAGGATGCGAGCGCGGGACTGCGCCCGCTGGTGGAGAAGGTGGCCAGCAACGGACCCCGGCGGACCACGGCCGGCAGGATGAAGCGGCAGTGGTCCGGATCGTCGGCCGAGTTGACCAGCACGCCGAGCGATTCCGCGTCCCGGTACACCTGATCGTCCACCTCGGGTCGGCCGGTGGCGGTGATGACCAGGCGGAAGCCCGCCGCCTCGCCCGGGCGGTAGGTCCGACGCTGCGGGTCGAGCCCTTCGAGCTCGGCCAGCTCATCGAGGATCTCGGGGGCCACCACGGTCACCCGGGCGCCGGCATCCACCAGGCCACGGGCCTTGCGGGCCGCAACCGGGCCGCCCCCCACCACCAGGCAGGGTTGGCCGACCAGCCGCAGGTTCAGGGGGTAGAGCGGCTCGTCGATCACCCGAGTCATCTCGAGCCGTTGGCCATGGCCTCGGAACCGCCGTGGGCCACCGCGTCCGGGCCGCCGTGGGCCGCGGACCGACGCTGCTGGTAGAAGCTGAGGATCTGCAGCTCGCTGGCCAGATCGACCTTGCGCAGCGACGCGCCATCGGGCACGTTGACCACCGAGGGCGCGAAGTTGAGCACCGAGGTGATGCCGGCCGCCACCAGGCGATCGGCGATCTCCTGGGCCACCGCCGCGGGCGTGGCGATGATCCCGATGGCCACGCCCAGCTCCACCGCCACCTCGGGCAGCTCGTCGATGTGGCGCACCACGTGGCCCCCGAGCTGCTGGCCCACCTTGGCGGGATCGCTGTCCACCAGGGCGGCTACCGGGAAACCCCGCTCGGAGAACCCGCCGTAGTTGGCCAGAGCCTGGCCCAGGTTGCCCACCCCCACGATGACCACCGGCCAGTCCTGGGTGAGACCAAGCTCGCGGCTCATCTGGAACACCAGGTAGGCCACGTCGTAGCCCACGCCCCGGGTGCCGTAGGAGCCCAGGTAGGAGAGGTCCTTGCGCACCTTGGCCGCGTTGACCCCGGCCAGCTCGGCCAATCGTTCCGACGAGACAGTCGGCGTGGCGCCGTTGAGCTCGACCAGGCTGCGCAGATAGAGGGGCAGCCGGGCCACCGTGGCCTCCGGGATGCGGCGCCGTGCTCGTTCGCTCATCGTTTCGGAACCGTACCCCCACGTGCACACGTTCACAAAGTCATCCCGGCCCGTCGGTGAGCGCCGATCCCCGGGGGCGGTCATTCGACATCGGGCGCCACCGCTTAACCTGGGACGCGTGATGCACGAGGCGCTGGCCGCCACCGCCACCCTGCTGTCGGTGGCGTTCGCCATGTTCACCTACGAACGCTGGCTGGGGCGCCACCGCCGCCACGAACTGGTGTGGACCATCGCCCTGGTCATGTTCGCCCTGGGCTCGTTCGGGCTGTGGCTGGGGGCAGCCCTGGGTTGGAGCGAGTGGTCGTTCAAGGTCTTCTACTTGTTCGGGGCCATCCTCAATGTGCCTTTCCTGGCGCTGGGCACCGTGTACCTGCTCGGCGGGCAACGCCGCGGCGACGTGGCCACCGCGGTGGTCGCTCTCCTCGGGGCCTTCGCCGCCGGGATCGTGGTGGCCACGCCGCTCACCCATCCCATCTCCGGGTCCACCCTGCCCCAGGGCTCGGCCGTGTTCGGCCTCGGTCCCCGCATCGCAGCCGGTGTGGGCTCGGGCGTGGCCGCCACCGTCATCTTCGTGGGCGCCATCTGGAGCGCGGTGCGCCTCCTGGCCGGGCGGCGCCGGAGCCGATCGGCCGACGCTCCCACCGTCGGGGCCGGGCGGCTGGCCGCGGCCAACCTGGTGATCGCCCTGGGCACGCTGATCCTGAGTGCGGGAGGCATCCTCAACTCCGCCGTCGACGCCATGAACGCCTTCTCGGTGTCGCTGGTGGTCGGCATCGCCGTGATCTTCGCCGGGTTCCTGCTGGCCTCGAGCCCGGCCCCCGCGACGAGCCGGGAACCCGAGGTGCGCGGCTCGCTGGGCGCCGGGCCGGGGTCGTCAGGGGAGGGATCGCCGCAGGAGCTTCCCGTGCAGGTTGCGCGGTAGCTCGTCGGTGAACATCACCTTGGACGGGCACTTGTAGCGGGCCAACCGGGCTTGGCAGAAGTCGATGATGTCGTCCTCGTCGACCGAGCGCCCCCGTTCCACCACCACATAGGCCTTGACCGCTTCGCCGGTGTGGGGGTGCGCCACCCCGATGACCGCGGCGTCGGTCACCGCCGGGTGCTGGGCCAGCACCTCCTCGACCTCGGCCGGGTAGACGTTGAAGCCCGACACGATGATCAGGTCCTTGGCCCGGTCCACCAGGTACACGAAGCCGTCGTCGTCCACCACCCCGATGTCGCCGGTACGCAACCAACCGTCGGTGGTCAGGGCGGTGGCGGTGGCGACCGGGTCGTTCCAGTAGCCGGCGAACACGTTCGGTCCCCGGACCCAGATCTCACCGGAGTCGCCCACCAGGGCATCGGCCCCGTCGTCGTCCACCAGACGAAGCTCCACCCCCGGCAGCACCGACCCGATCGACCCGATGGGCGCGCCGGTGCCCGCCGCCGCGGACACACCCGCCGAGGTCTCGGTCAGCCCGTAGCCCTCGGACAGCTCCAGGCCCAGGCGCTTGGACACGGCCTCGGCCACCTCGGGCGCCAACCGTGCCGCCCCGGACACCGCGGCGCGCACGGTGACGAAGGACGCAGGTGCCACCCCGGGTTGATCCGCCAGCGCCGACCACATCGTGGGCGGACCACTGATCATGGACACGCCGTGGCGTTCGATGGCCTCGATGGCCGAGGAGGGGTCGAAACGCTCGATGAGCAACACGCTCGAACCGGCCAGCAGGCTGAGGTCGAGCACCACGTTGAGGCCGAAGATGTGGAACAGCGGCAGCAGTCCGAGCACCACGTCCGCCGGACCCTGGGGGTCGTCGCGACCGCACTGGATCTGCTCCAGGTTGGCCCGCAGGTTGCCATGGCTCAACATGGCGGCCCGGGGTGCGCCCACGGTGCCGCTGGTGAACATGAGCACGGCCAGGTCGTCGTCGGTCCGCTCCACCACCGGGACCGGTTCCGCGGCCAGCAGATCGTCGAGCACGATGGCCCCGGCCACGTCGACCCCCGACGTCTCGATGACCAGCTCCAGGTCGGGCACCTGGGCGCGGTCGATGCCGGCGAACGCGCTGGCCGACGCCGGGGTGACCAGCACGGCCCGGGCCCCGGTGACCGCCAGCTCGGTGGTCAACTCGGGTGCCGGGGCCTGGGGGTTGACGGGGACGACCACCAGACCGGCACCCAGCCCGGCCAGATAGGTGACCACGAAGTACCAGTTGTTGCCGGCCAGCAGCGCGATGCGGTCACCCGGCACCAGACCAGCCGCCGCCAGCCCGCCACGCAGGGCGGCCACCTGCTGGCGCAACTCGCCGTAGGTGGTGAGGCGACCTCGACTGATCAGTGCGACATCCTCGCCAGGATGGGTATCGATGAGGTCGGCCAGGTTCACGGTGCGATCACGATAGCGGTGCCGACGGGACACGTCGGAGGTGGACGGAGCCGCTGTCCGGTGAGAACCGGGCCAACGATGGGTCCGAGCGACCTCACGGTGCGTGGTTTCCGGCCAGGGATCGGGCGGATTTCGGGACCAAATCCTCTCTCCAGTCCCGCGAGCAAGGTGCCGATAGCCCTGGTGATGGAACGCCTCAGCCCCCTTCGCCACCTCCGCCTGGTCATCCTGGCCGCCACCTGCGCCATGGTCTTGGCGCTGACGGTCCCCATCCAGTCGGCGTCGGCTGACGGCAACACGTCCAGCGACTACGTGGCCCGGATCAACGCCCTGCGGGCGTCGGTCGGGGTCCAGCCCCTGAGCGTGGACGCCCAGCTGACCGGCCTGGCCCAGGGCTGGGCCCAGCACATGGCGGCCACCCAGGTGCTGGCGCACTCCTCGCTCACCGCCGGGGTCACCGAGAACTGGGCCAAGTTGGGCGAGAACGTCGGGGTGGGGCCGGACAACCCCACGGTGTGGAACGCGTTCCTGCACAGCGCCGAGCACTATTCCAACCTGGTCGATCCCGCCTTCAACCGAGTCGGGGTCGGGGTGGCCGTCGACGGCAACGGCAGCGAGTGGACCTGCCACAAGTTCATGGAGCTCGTCGGCGCCAGCGCCCCGGCTCCCACCCCCGCTCCACCGGTCCGCAGCGCACCCCCGGTGAGCCACGCCGGCAGCTCCAACGGCTCGGGATCGGCGGGAGGCTCGACTCTGCCCGCGCCCGCCACGCCGGCCATCACCACGACCACGACGACCACCGCGCCGCCGGCTCCCCAGCCCGGTCCCCCGCCACCGGCCAACTCCGTCCGGGTGGCGGCCGTGTTGGCGGCGTTGCGCCAGCTCTCGACCTGACGCCGCGCATCGCGCGCGCGACGAAGGCACACTGAGACATGACCGTCGCCATCGAGACCCACGAGTTGAGCCGCGCCTTCGCCAGCGGCCCCGCTCTGGACGGGCTGACGATGACTGTCGAGCAGGGCGAGGTGTTGGCCCTGCTGGGTCCCAACGGCGCGGGCAAGACCACCACCGTGCGCCTGCTCAACGGCGTGCTCAGCCCTGACTACGGCTGGTCGTGGGTGGCCGGTTTCGACCCGGTGACCCAAGGCGACGAGGTACGGCGACGCACCGGCGTGCTGACCGAGAACGCCGGGCTCGACGATCGCCTGACCAGTAGGGAGAACCTGGTGTTCACCGCCCGGCTCCGCGGATTCCGTGGACCCGAAGCCGACCGCCGGGTCGACGAGCTGCTCGACCGGTTCGGCATGGCCGACCGGGCCGACGACCTGACCCAGGGCTTCTCCACCGGCCAGCGCAAGCGGGTGGCCCTGGCCCGGGCGCTGCTCCACGATCCCGAGGTCCTGTTCCTGGACGAGCCCACGTCGGGCCTGGATCCGGCTGGCACCCGCGACGTCATCGAATTGATCCAGTCACTGTCGGGGCAGGGACGGACCATCGTGTTGGCCACCCACTTCCTGGGTGAGGCCGGTCGACTGGCCGATCGCATGGCTGTGCTGCACCGGGGCCAGCTGCGAGCCTTCGGGCGCCCCGGCGAGCTGGCCGCCCAGATCTGGGAGGGTGTGGCCGCCACCATCGACCTGGGCCGCGCCGCCGAGGTCGGCGTGGTGGCCACCATCGCCGGGGTGCCAGGCGCCACCGAGGTGGCAGCCACGGCGCCGGGCGCGGATCCCGCCGGTGCCACGTGCCGGGTGGCCGACCGGGAGGTGCTGCCTCGCATCGTGGCGGCGCTGGCCGCCCGAGACCTGGCCGTCTACCAGGTGATCTCGCATCCGCCCACGCTCGAGGATGTCTACTTCGAGCTCGAGTCGCGCATCCTGGCCGAGACCGGTGACCGCTCATTGACTGACGGCTTCGGCCGGACGCAGCCGCCGGCCGAACGAGACACCGCCACGGCCGGGATCTCGTGAGCACGGCCACCCCCGTGGATGCGTCCACCCCGCCCACGCCGAGTCGTTCCCCCACGGGCCCCTCGAGCTCCGACGCGCCGTCGGAGGTTGCCCGCCCCCGCCCACCCCGGGACTGGAACGCCATCCGGCTGATCATGGGCAAGGACCTGCGGGCCGTGCGGCGGAGCAAGGCCATCGTGTTGCCGATGATCATCGTGCCGGCCGTGCTGTTGGTCCTGCTACCGGTCCTGTTGGGGCTCTTCGCCCGCTCCGCCCCGACCAGCCAGGTGGCGAGCGCGCTGAGCTCGCCCCTGCTGCACCGGCTGGCCGCACCCATCATCTCGCTGCCCGAGCGCCAGCAGCTGGTGGTGCTGGTGCTGGGCTACCTGCTCTCGCCGCTGTTGCTGGTCATCCCCCTGATGGTCTCGGCGGTGCTGGCCGCCGACGCCTTCGCCGGCGAGAAGGAGCGGCGCACCCTCGAGGGCCTGCTCCTGTTGCCCATCAGCGATCGCGACCTGTTCCTGGCCAAGGTCCTCAGCGCCTACATCCCGGCGCTGGCCATCACCTGGATCGGCGCCGTCGTGTACGCCGTGCTGAGCAACGTGATCGCCTGGCCGGTCACCCATCGGGTGATCGTCCCGTTTTCGCAGTGGTTCGTGGTGATCGGGTGGATCGCGCCGGCAGTGGCCCTGCTGGCGCTCGGGCTGCTGGTGGCGGTGTCGTCGCGGGCCCGCACCACCCAGGAGGCCAACCAGCTGGGCGGCGCGGTGATCCTGCCCCTCATCTTCCTGGCTGCCGGCTACGCCTCGGTGCTGCTGTTGGTCCCGGTTCTGTCGGTGTTCGGCGTGGGCGTGGTCATCTGGGCCGGCGCGCTGGGTCTGCTGGCCCGCAACGGCCGCCGCTTCACCAGAGATCGCCTCGCCACGAACAGCTGAGTGCTTGATCCATCGGGGGATTCCCGGCTCTGTCGGTCTTGAAGGCGTAGGCCGCCAGGCCGGAACCGCTGGACCGATGACACCCGGATGCCGAAGGCGCCCGGAGGGAGGCTTGCCCACCGGAGAGCCAGGTCATTTGGCGAAGATGACCAGCTGCAGGAAGGCCGCGCCCAGGATGGCGACCAGCAGGACGGCGAGCGCGATGGTGGTGCCCTTCCTCATCGGGGGCCTCCCGGAGCGGGCGAGAGCTGGACGGGCGTGACCGCCCCGGGCGCGGCGCCCTCCTGCCCGTCGTCGAACGCCTCGATCAGCACGGCCGCGCCGACGTGCAGCCCCAGGCGCTCGGCCGCCGAGTGGCGGTCCACGGCCACCGAGACCAGGCCGTAGGAGTCGACCACCAACCCGACCTCGCCCGGGGCGACCTCCCCGTAGCTGGCGGCCCGACGGGCCGTGCGCCGATCGTCGCCGATGCGCAGCCCCATGCGGTCGCCAAAATCGGCCAGCTCCTCGGGATCGACGTTGAGCTGGGCGTTGCCGTACCGATCCACCCACAGGACCTCGGCCACCAGCAGTCCCTGTTCGTCGAGGTGGCTGATGGGCAGCACGCCCGGGAACAACCCGATGGGGTCGATCTCGGGGCCGAGCTCGGGCAAGGCGACACCGGCGCACAGATGTGCGGCCACCGGGGCGAACACATCACGGCCGGCAAAGGTGGGACCGGGCGCTTCGAGATGGAAGGTGGGTTCGGTCAGCTCCACCGCCCGATCGGCGCCGCCCACCAGCGCGACCGCCGGGGCCAACAGCCCGTTGTCGGGCCCCACCAGCACCGACGCACCGTTGCCCACCTCCACCGCCACGGCTCGACGGGCTCCACCTACGCCGGGGTCGACCACGGCCAGTACCACTCCCGGACAGAGGTACTGGGCGCTGCGGGCCAGAGCCAGGGCCCCGGCCCGGATGTCATGCGCTGGCACCTGGTGGGTCACGTCGATCACCGCCACCTCGGGCGCGATGGCCCGGATGACGGAGTGGACGACCCCTACGAACTCGTCGTCATGGCCGTAGTCCGAGAGGAAGGAGATCGTGTCGTAGTGCATGGCCATGGCCTCCAGACGCTACCGGACCCCGGTCACCGGTCCGCCCCGCCTGCGGTCAGCCGGCCGCCAGCTGGCGCGACCGGTCGGTGGCCGCGGCCACCGCGGCGATGAACGCGGCCCGGGTGGCCCGATCCTCCAGAACCGCCAGTCCGGCGGCGGTGGTCCCGGCCGGCGAGGTGACGCCCGCCCGCAGCGCAGCCGGGTCGTCGCCGGTCTCGGCCAGCAGGCGAGCCGACCCCAGCAGGGTGGCCACCGTGAGCTCGACGGCCGTGTCGCGGGGCAACCCGGCCAGCACCCCGCCCTCGATCAGGGCCTCGGCCACCAGGAAGACATACGCCGGCCCCGAACCGGACAACCCAGTCACCGCGTCGAGCAGGTGCTCGTCCACCCGCACCACCAGGCCCACCGCACCGAGCACCGATTCGGCCCAGTCCAGATCCTCGGGCGATGCCTGCGTGCCCCCGGCGATCGCCGCCGCGCCGGCGCCGACCAGCGCCGGCGTGTTGGGCATGGCCCGCACCACCGGGGTACCGGGAGCCAGGGCGGCTTCCAGCCGGGCCAGGGTCACGCCGGCGGCGATGGACAGGACCCGGCCCACGGCCAACCCGGCCATGGCTGCGCAGACACCCGCCACCTGTGCCGGCTTGACCGCCACGACCACACCCTCGGCCGGCACGGGCGAGTCGCTCACGCCGATGTCGGGGTACCGCTCGCACAGCAGCTCGCGCCGTGACGCCACCGGCTCCACCACGATCAGGTCGGCCGGCTGGGCCCACCCGCCGGCCAGCAGACCACTTAGCAGGGCTTCGCCCATGCGTCCCCCGCCCACCAGCGCCAGTCGAGTCATGTCGTGAGGCTAATCGGGGAGCGAGGAGCGGCGTACCTTCCCGAGCACCGCCGTCCCCCGCTCCCGAGGTCCGGCCATCTCAGCATGAGATGTATGGAAAGTCAATGAAACGTGCCTAAATCCCCCATAATCAGCCTTTGAACACGCTGGCGTAGCCGATGCGCATGGCCGGGCGGAAGAACTGCTCGACCCAGGCGTAGAGGGATCCCAGGATCCGGTCGAGCTCGGTCTCGTCCAGGGCATGCACCCCGACCTGGCCGACCAGGAAGATGGCGTCTTCCGCGCCCACCGCGAAGGCGGCGCCGTAGAGCTTGAGGTTGCGCCGGAGCAGGTGCTCGTAGAACTGGGCCAGATTCTCGACGGGCGCGGGCATCACGTAGGTCTCGTAGTGCAGGGTGCGTTGGCCGAGGGCGAACCACACGGTGAAGGTCGCCTTCTGCTCCCCGGCCAGCCGGACGTACCAACGCCGCTCTCCCGGCTCGCCCCGGTCGACCGCGGTCACCGCCGGGTTCCCGGCCAGCTGCTCGGCCAGCCAGGCGTCGATCCGAGCCTCGAGCCGGTCGAGCTCGTCGCGATCGGCCGGGCTGTCGGGCCCGACCATCTCATCGGGTCGCCTCACCGGCATTCCACCAGGGCCCGGGCCGTGAGATCGGCGTACACGCGACGCAGCCGGGCCGCGGCGGTCGACCAACGGAAGTCCCCGGCCCGCGCCACCGAGGCGCGGGAGAAGGCTCGGGCGGTCCCGGCATCGTCGAGCACGACGGAGGCGAACCGGGCGTAGTCGCCGGGATCGCGGCCCTCGACCAGGTAGCCGGTACGTCCGTGGTCGACGAGGGTGGCCAGCCCGCCCACCTCGGCGGCGACCACCGGGGTACCGCAGGCCGCGGCTTCGAGGGCGACCAGACCGAAGGACTCCGACCTGCTGGGTACGATGCAGACATCGGCGGCCCGGTAGTAGGTGGAGAGCAGGTGATGGGGCTGGGGCGCCACGAAGCGCACCGCGCCGCCCAGACCCAGTTCGTCGACCAGTTGACGGAGGTGGTGTTGCTCGTGCGGGCCCTCGGGCCCACTGGCACCGCCCACGACCACCAGCAGGGCGTCGCGGTGACGACGGCGCAACTCGGCCAGGGCCCGCACGGCCACATCGGCCCCCTTGAGGGGCTGGATGCGGCCAACGAACAGCAGCACGGGATGGTCGCCCAGGCGCAGCGCCCGGCGGGCGCCGCCCCGGTCGCCGGGTGAGAAGAAGGCGTGGTCGACGCCCGGGGCCACGATCTCGATGCGCTCCGGCGCAGCACCGTAGAGCTCGACCAGCTGGGTGGCCTCGGCCCGACACGACGCCAGGATGGCATCGGAGCACCCGATGACCTCGGTCTCGGCCTGCACCCGCCGGGCCGGTTCGGCATCGCCGGTCTCGGCCTTGACCCGGGCCAGGGTGTGGAAGGTCGACACCAGCGGGAGCGACAACTCGTGTTTGAGCCGATGGCCGACGGCGCCCGACAGCCAGTAGTTGGCGTGGATGGCGTCCACGTCGGCGGCCCGCACCAGGTGACGGCGCACCCCATCGGTGAAGTCGTCCACCACCTCGGGCAACTTCTCCTTGGCCAGGTCGTGGGGCCCCGCCTCGATGTGCACCACCCGGAAGCCGGGTTCCACCTCGACCACCTCGGGCAGGTCGTCGCGCCAACGGCGAACGAACACGTCGGCACGCACGCCCGCCTGGGCCAGGGCCGACACCAGCTCGCGCACGTAGACGTTCATGCCCCCGCTGTCGCCCGCCCCGGGCTGGGTGAGCGGGGAGGTGTGCATGGACAGCACGGCCAGGGTGCGCACGATCAGGCCGTCCGCTCGTCGGGTACGGCACCGTCGGCGGGGTGGTCACCCACGTGCGCATGGCGGAACGACTGGTAGATGTGGATGAGGGCCCGCTTCTGGTCGACGTCGAGGTGGGGATCGCGCCCGATCTCGTCGACCACCGAGGACGGCTCGAGGCGGGGCTCGAGGATCCCGGCTCGCACGTACAGCGACTCCACCGAGATGGACAGGGCCCGGGCGATCTGCTTGAGGATGTCGGCCGAGGGCTTGCGCAGGCCCCGCTCGATCTGGCTCAGGTACGGGTTGGAGATGCCCGACAACTCCGACAACTTGCGCAACGAGAGGCGCCCCAGCCGTCGCTGCTCGCGGATGAAGTCACCCAGGCTCTGGGCGACGCCTGGCTCGGCGTCTCCGACGACGAGGGGCGATGCGGGGCCGGACATCCGGACCAGCCTAATGGCCCGGATCCCGGCTCAGCTCCGGTGCCCGTTCTGGGGAGCCACCGCGTCGGTCAGCGATCGGAGACGCCGCCAACCGGGACCCGAAGCGTCGATCCTCAGGTCAGCAGGCCGTCGACCGTGGCTTCGCCCGTGCGGTAGCGACGGGTGAGCTCGGCCTGGAGGGCGTCGATCTGATCGAAGTAGGCGTGGCGGCGGTCCGACACCCGCAGCTCGAAGGCCTCGAGCCGGCGCTGGAGCCCGAGCAGGGCCTCGTCATCGAGGGCGGTCACTTCCCCGATGACCCCTCCGGCCAGGATGGCGTCGAGCTCGGCCGACAGCTCGGGATCGATGTCGGTGGGCTCGAGCTGCTGGGACAGGCGCCCCACCCCGGCCGGGCGGGGACCCTCAGCCAGGATGCCGGGCAGCTCGTCGATGAGGGCGGAACGATCCGTCCGCACCCCGACCTCGCGGCGCACCAACTCGCGGTTCACGATGTCGAGTGGGCCCTGCACCATCCGGCGTAGATAGGACAGCCCCGTCTCCACGTCGACGCACTCGGCGCGCATGGACCGGATCTCGTCGATCGGACGAGCCTCGAGGTCGGTCAGGAAGTCCGAAGCCAACAGGCGGTCGTCGCGAGCGGTCATGGCATCTCCCAGGCTATCGAGCCCAACGACACCTGTCATCGGGTCGCGGCGGCACGAGCGCATCGCGCTGGCGGGCTCCCTACAGGAAGCGCCAGAGTGCCGCCATCCAGATGGGCCCGACCAGCAGCAGCGAGTCGAGTCGGCGCAGCGCCTGAGCGCGGGCCGCGGCCGCGGGCAGCAGTTCGGTGGCCACGAGCTGGCCCAGCGGGAACAACACGGCCGCCAACCCCCCGAAGATGAGCGCCGAGGACACGACGAACGGCGGCACGGCGAAGACTCCGAGGGCGAAGGCCACCACCACCGCGGCCACGATGCCGGCCACCGGCCCCTCGATGGGGGTGGCGGCATCCGTGCCCACCACGAAGTCGCCCAGGTCGTAGGCCGACACCAACAGCACCAACGACACGGCGGCACCGATCTCCTGGTGGCGGATGACCACCAACGACGCGGCGGCCAGCCCGACCGGGAAGCCGCAGCGCAGCGTGAGCCCGGCCATGGCCCAGATGCGGCGGCGGCGGCGGTGGGACCGGCTGACCACCGTGGTCACCACGGCCGCCAGGGCCACGACCACACAGGCCAAACCCAGCGATGCCGTGCCCAGCGCGGCGGCCAGGGGCAGGGCCAGCGCGCTCAGCCCGGCCACCGGGGCGTTGGCAGCCAACCCGACGCGACGCCAGGCCGCCGCCGTCTGCGACGCGGCCGCGCCCGCCACCAGAGCCATCACCACGGCCAGGGGCCAGGGGCCCAGCGCGACGGCCACCAGCAGCACCACGAACCACAGCAGACCCAGCCGGATGCGGGGCCCATCGATGTCGTAACCGCCGACCAGTCCGTCGGCCAACGAGCGGGTCAGCCCGACCGGGGCGACGGCCGAGGCCGGTGTGGCCGATCGGGCGGAGCGCCCGGCGGTGGTCGGACGCCCTCGGCCGGCCACGGCCGGGTCGAGCGCCTCGGAGCCGCCGGACACCGGAGGCAGCACCGCCACCTCGTCGTCGTCGCCGACGGGGTCGTCGCGCCGAGCCGGCTCGCCGTTGCACCACACCTGGGCCGTGGCCAGCGACGCGGCGAACCCGTCACCGTAGCGGCGCTCCGCCTCGTCGAGCACCGCCCCGACGGTGGGCCCCGGGATGGTGTCCCGACCGATTCCCGCCGCCTGGCGCGCTGCCGCGAACAGCCGGATGGTTGCCACCGATCGAGGATACCGGCCCCTCGCGTCGACCGGCCCGCCGACCGACCGAAGGGGAGTGGCCCGGACCGTCGTACCGCTTCGGTACGGTGCTCGAGATGACCCGCATGCTCCTGGTCCGCCACGGCCAGTCCGAATGGAACGCGCTGGGCCGGTGGCAGGGCCAGGCCGATCCACCGCTGTCGCCGCTGGGTCGCGACCAGGCCCGCTCGGCGGCGGCCCGGCTCGGCGTGGTGGACGTGATCGTCTCCTCCGACCTCGACCGGGCGCTCAGCACCGCGGCCATCCTGGCCGAGGGCCTGGGCGTGGGCCCGGTGCTGGTCGAGCCCCGGCTGCGCGAGCGCTCGGCCGGCGAGTGGTCGGGCCTGACCCGTGCCGAGATCGACCAGCAGTGGCCCGGCTACCTGGCCGAGCGGCTGCGGCCCCCGGGTTTCGAACCCGACGACGTGGTGCGCGCCCGGGTCCGGTCCGCCCTCGACGAGGTCGCCCGGAACCACCCGGGCGCCGAGGTCCTGGTGGTCAGCCATGGCGGGGTGGTCTACGTGCTCGAGGAGGAGGCCGACCTGCCCTTCGCCCGGTTGCCCAACCTCGCCGGCCGCTGGGTCGACCACGACGGCGACCGCCTCCTGCTCGGCGATCGAGTCGAGCTGGTCGACAACGTGGCGGCCGGGGCCACGGGGGCGCGCCCGACCGGCTCCGTGGTCGACGCCGACGACGAGCGGGTGTGAGCGTGATGGCGCTGCCCGTCGAGGTGGTGCGCAGCCCGCGACGGCGCAAGACGGTCTCGGCGGAGATCATCGACGGCGTGGTGCGCGTGCGCGTGCCCGCCTGGATGGACGCGGCCGAGATCGATCGTCAGGTGGCCGAACTGGTGCCGCGCCTGGAGCGTCGGCTGCGCTCAGAGCACGTCGACCTGATGGCGCGGGCCCAGTGGTTGGCCCGTCGGTTCGCGCTGCCCCAGCCCACCTCGGTCGAATGGTCCGACAACCAGCGCCGCCAATGGGGTTCGTGCCAGGTGCACAGCGGCGAGATCCGCCTGTCCCGGCGTCTGGCCGACTACCCGTCGTGGGTGGTCGACTACGTGCTGGTGCATGAGCTGACCCACCTGGTGCACGCCGACCACTCGCCGGCGTTCCGGGCCCTGGTGGATCGCTATCCCCGCGCCGAGCGGGCCCGCGGCTTCCTCATCGCCAAGGATCTCGACCCCGGCTAGGTCCGGTCCGGCGCGCTCGCGGCCCCGCCCCCGGCCCGGTGGTCCCGCCAGCTCGCCTCCTGGGCCCCGAGCCGCGTGGCCGGTGCCGCGCCCGTGCGGTACTCGGCCACGATGGCGCGCCACGGCCCGTGGGCGCCGAGCAGACCGAGCACCCCGCTGATGCCCCACACCACCCGATCGACCAGCACGAACGACGGGGGCATGTCCAGGGCGGCAAGGACATCGGCGTAGGGACCGTTGGCGTCGAGCAGCGACCGCATGGCCTCACCCGCGTAGGCCGGGGTGAACGTGAACTCGTCGGTCAGGTAGGCGCGGTAGGGGGCGCTGACACAGGCGAACACCCGCTCCGGGTCGAGCCCGTGGCCGGAGGCCAGGAACCCGGCTCCGACCATGGCCTCGGTGGTAGCGGCTGCGTCGACCGCCAGCACGGCGTCGAACACCGCCATGAAGCCGTCGAACACGTCAGGGTCAAGCTCCTTGACCAGGCCGAAGTCGAGCACGGTGACCCGACCGGACGGGTCGAAGCGGTAGTTGCCCGGGTGCGGATCGGCGTTGAAGCGCCGCTCCACCAGGATCGACGACTGGGCGAAGCGGAAGATGGCCTCGCCCGCCCGGTCCCGAATCGCCCGGTCGGCCTCAGCCCGCAGCTGGGCGAAGGTCCAACCGTCGGCCCAGGCGGTGGTCAGCACCCGCCGACCGGATCGTTCGGCCACCACCTCGGGGACACCCAGGAAGGGATGGCCGCGGAACCGGTCGGCGAAGGCCTGCTGGTTGGCGGCCTCGATCCGGTAGTCGAGCTCGTCGGCCAACCGGTCGACCAGTTCGTCGGCCAGGCCGTCCACGTCCACGCCGGGCAGCAGCCGCGCCGAGAGGACCGACCCCATCCGGCGGGCGTCGGCCAGATCGCTGCCGATGGTCTCCTCCAGTCCCGGGTACTGCACCTTGACGGCCACCGGACGACCGTCGAACAGCTCGGCTCGATGGACCTGCCCGATCGAGGCCGCCGCCACCGGTACGGGATCCCAACGGCGGAACAGGTCGCGGGGGTCCGCGCCCAGCTCGTGTCGCACCACGCTCGCGGCGAGATCCCCGGACATGGGGGGCACCTGCGCCTGGAGCTGGGCCAGCGACTCCTGGGCCTCGGGGGGCAGCCCGTCAACCACGAACGAGAGCATCTGGCCCAGCTTCATCGCCGCGCCCTTCATCTGGCCCAGCTGACGGGTCACGTCGTCGGCCGAGCGGACCAACAGCGCGTCGTCGAGCTCGGTCCGCCGAGTCGACCCGGCGAACGCCCGCCGCAACCGGGTGACCACCAGATCGGCCCCCCGCCTCAGGGCCAGGCCGACCAGACGACCACGACGGGCCCAGCGGGACGAAACGGGCCGACCGTCCGGGGATGCGGGACCGGCCGGGCTGGCCGGTCCGGTCACCGGGGGGCCTGGCCCGGCGGGGTGTCGATACCGGTCGGATCGTGGCCGGACGCACCGGCCTCGGCCGACGCCAGGCCACCGATCTCCGTGCCCTCGGGCAAGCTCGCGGCGGCGCCCGCCACGCTCGGCAGGTCGGCGAAGGTCCCCAACCGGAAGCCGTACTCCTTGACCGCGTGGCGCACGGTGCCGGAGGTCAGCGACGCCAGCTCGTCGTCCCAGCGGTAGCCCCAGGCGTATCGGGCCCGGTCGGGGTCGTCCGGACCCCCAGGGTGGGTGATGAGCTCGGCCGAGCGGGCGCGGGTCACCGCCAGCCGGTGCAAAGCCCGGATGGTGGCGGGCAGGTCGAGCTGGCCCTGGTCCTCGTTGCCGGCCGAGGTCTCGGGATAGACCAGGCCACGAGCCCGGCAGCGGCGCTCGGCGGCGTGTGCCAGGCGGCGCGTGGCGATTCCCGACGGCGTGTGGGCCGACGATCGGGAGATGCGCACCGCCGGGATATCGTGCCGCTCGGCCAACTCGAGCACGGCCTCACGCACCGACGGCCAACGGAGCAGGTCGTGGTGGGTGTCGAGGTGGTCGACGGCGATGTCGGCCGCGGCGACCCGTTCCAGCTGGGCCGCGAACTCACGGCGCAGATCGGCCGGGTCGATGCGCCCGCCGGTGAGCAGGGGGACGAACTGACGCCAGCTGGCCCGCAATCGGCCGCGGCGGTCGACGAGGCTCGGGATCTCGGCCGCGCTGAGCAGGGGCGGATCCTCTCCGACGGCGGCCAGGTGGACCCCCACCCCCAGTCGCGGCACCTCGCCCAGCCAGCGCAGCGACCGTTGGCAGGCGGGCGCCAGCGCCAGGACGGAGGTGCTGGTCACGATGCCGCCGCGGTGCGCCTTCAGGATGGCGCGAGACACGTTCTCGGTGAGCCCGTAATCGTCTGCGCTGACGATGAGCAGCTGGGAACCCGATTCGGCCATGCGCACCGGCGGGGGCATCAGCGGCGAACTCCTCGGTTCGGCCGGCACCACCCGGCGCAAGAGCGCGTTGACGATACCAGCAATGCGTCCGGGGTTCGCGGAGGCGACGACGCCAGCCCGAACACGACATCGGTCCCCGAAGCGGACGAGTGGCTAGGCTGCGGGCATGCCGGATGAACCGGGCTGGTACCCGGACCCCAAGGGTGAGGCCAACTTCCGGTTCCACGACGGTCGTCGGTGGACCAAGAGCTTGGCGGCCGAGCGACCCGACGCGGTGCGTGAGGAGCAGCCCCCGGCCGTGGCCGGCGGGCTGATGGGCCTGCTCGACGTCGAGCCCGAGTTCGTGCCCATGGAGCCGGAGGCGCCGCCCGCTCCCCGTTGGGCTTCGGCGCCTGCGCAGCAACCCAACCCCAACGCCGGCCAGCCCGGGTCCGCGGCGCCCTCACCGGCGTCTGCGCCCGAGGCACCCCCACCCGCTCCCGAGGCGCCCCCACCGCCGCCGCCCGTCGCGGCCGCCGCGGAGCCAGCTCCGCCACCACCGCCGCCGCCTCCACCCGCGCCTCCCCGCCCCTAGGGTCGCGGGCCCGAGTCGTGCCCAGCATCCATCCCGAGCTGGCCGAGCACACGCACCTCTACTCGCCGCCCCAGGTCCACCACATCGGTCGCGTGCACTGCGCAGTGGGGTGGAACCTGGCCAACATCACCATGATCGAGGGCGACGACAGCATCGTCGTGGTGGACACGGGCATGAGCCAGGTCCAGGCCACCGAGGTGATGGCCGAGCTGGCTCGACTGACCTCCAAGCCCGTGGCCGCGGTCATCCTGACCCATCACCACGTCGACCACGTCCAGGGCACCCGGGCCGTGCTCGACACCCGGGGCGCCGACGCGGGCGCGGTTCCCATCTACGCCCACGCGTCGCTGATGGACGAGTACAGCCAGGAGAACGTACTGATCGCGCCCATCATGAACGCCCGGGCGATCCCGATGTACAACCTGGCTTTGAGCGGCGAGGACGCCGAGGGCATGAACGCCGGCATCGGTCCCCGGTTCCAGGTGGGCCCGTCGGGCTTCGTGCGCCCCACCCACACCTTCGACGACGAGCTCGAGATCACCGTGGCCGGCATCCGCATGCAACTGCTGCACGTGCCCAGCGAGGCCGAGTCCGAGCTGTGCGTGTGGTTGCCCGACGATCGGGTGCTGCTGTCGGCCGAGGTGGTGCAGGACCACACCTGCCCCAACATCTACACCTTGCGCGGTGCCAAGCACCGCGACGCCAAGCAGTGGTACGAGAGCATCGACCTGATGCGCCAGTGGCGCGAGGCCGAGCACATGGTGCTCCAGCACGGCCCGCCCGTCTCGGGCGGCGACGAGGTGGCCGCGGTGCTCGAGGGCTACCGCGACGGCATCCAGTTCCAGCACGACCAGACGCTGCGGCTGGCCAACCAGGGCTACGCCGCCGACGAGATCGCCCAGCGGATCCGCCTGCCGCCGCACCTCGAGAACTGGTCACCGTGGATGCGCCCCTTCTACGGCTCGGTGGCTCACAACGTGCCGGCCATCTTCAACGACTACCTGGGCTGGTTCGATGGCGATCCCGTCGTGCTGGCCCCGACCCCCAGACCCGAGCACGCTCGGCGCCTGGTGGCGTTGATGGGAGGTCGCGACGCCGTGCTCCGGGCGGCCACCGCGGCCGTCGATGACGACGACGACCCCCAGTTCGGAGCCGAGCTGGCCACGTACCTGATCCGGGTGGACGTCGATGACCGCGAAGCCCGGCTGGTCAAGGCCCGGGCCTTCCGCCGCCAGGGCTACGCCCAGATCAACCCCACCTGGCGCGGCTTCTACCTCACCGGCGCCGGCTATCTGGACGGCACCCTGGGCGACCTGCTCGACACGTTGCACCAGCTGACGGGGTCGGCGCGCAACTCTCCCGAGGTGTTGGCCCAGCTCCCGGCGGCCGTGATCGTCGATCAGCTGCCGGTGCGACTGGTGGCCGAGGCGGTACTGGAGGTGCACCTGGTGGTCGGGCTGGCGTTCACCGATGCGGAGCACCCCGACGACGACCCCGACGAGTTCACGGTGGAGATCCGCCGGGGCGTGGCCGAGGTGCGTGCCGGCCTGGACCCGGCGGCCGCGGTGGTGCTGCGCGGCGCTCGGCGTGTGCTCGGGCCCGTGCTGTTGGCCGGGGGCGAGCCCAACGAGCGGCTGGCGACCGAGGGCCTGGCGGTGCACGGATCGCCGAAGGTGGCCGCGAGCTTCCTGTCCGCCTTCGAAGATCCACCCACCCGGTACCCGTCGATCTTCGTCCGCTGAGATGTGAGCATGAGGCCACATTTCGTCCGGAAGGGCTGGGTGTGAGCGCGGCTGGTGCCGCCCCCTTCACGCCGGGCAGGTGGTTGCCCGGCGCCGTGGCGTGGACGGCCGCCGACAGGATGGAGGATGGGAACGAACGCGCCGGATCAAAGCCAGGGCGGACGGACGGTTTCGAACGGCCCGGCCAGCGCGGGGGCCGTCGCCCGCCGCTGCCATGCCACCTCCAGCACCGCTTCCAGCGCGGGGGCCACCACCGCGGGCTCCTCGTCCAGGTAGCACAAGATGACCGCCAGGCCCCCGGCGTCGAAGCGGTCCCCCCGCCGGGTGCTCGGCTCGAAGCGCCAGGCGCCGGCCACACCGTCGAGCGCCACCAACTCGGCCAGGAGATCCGACCGCGCCGCGTCGTCCGACTCGCCGGCACCCGCGCTCGAGGCCGAGGGCTCCACCACCAGGTAGGCACCGCGTGTCGGGCGGAACGGGATGGCCGGGGGCGAGACCCGCACGCGGGGAGCGGCGGCCACGCCGGCCACGTCGTAGTTGGCCAGCATGACCCCGGGCAGGCGAATCGGATACCGGTCGAGGCCGGCCAGCTCGGATCCGAGCGCCAGGAAGTCGTCCAGGGCCTGGTCGACGGGGTCGGCGAACAGGTAGTGGGTGACGTGGTGCACAGCGTCGAAGCGCGCCGCGTCGGGCGAAGCCGACATCCGGGCCGCCCGGCGCGCCCGACACGCCGGTGTCGAGACCCAGCGCAGCCCGTGGACCAGTGCGTCGTTGCGATACTGCTCGGGCAGGTGGTCGAGGAGGTGCCAGGCCAGGTAGTCGGCGTCGGCCTGAGGCCCGTCAGGCGAAGCCTGCGCCAGGGAGAACACCCCGGCCCGGGCGCGGTTGGGCCGGCCCAGGATCGTCTCGGTCATCTCGATCGTCCCGTTCGTCTCACTCGTCGGGGGCTGGGGCACGGCCACCTCATCGGGACTCCTCGGGGGTCAGGCCACCCCAGGCGGTGACGGGGCCGGCCACCTCGATCATCTCATCGAGCTGGGCCCGGTCGGTGGCCAGCGACGCCACCGAGGAGCGGGGCGAGGCCAGTTGGGCGGCCAAGCGGTTCTGGTGCTCGTCGGCGTCGAGGCACGCCCCCTGCGGATCCCACAGCTCGAGGGCCACCGGCACGCCCAGCTGGTCGGCCAGGTCCAGCAGCTCGGCGGAGGTGTCGTCGAGGGGTCCGTCGGCCACGGCCAGGGGGCGGCGTGGCCCGGGCCGGGGCCCACCCCCGACGATGGCGCAGGCCACCGCCATCCCGGCCGGATGGCGCCGGGCCGGCACCCGGGCGCCTCCCAGGAAGGTGGTGGCGAAGGTACGCGCCACCCAGTACCCCGTCCGGCCGGGCGAGGCGGCCACGAAGCCGCCGCCCACCAGGGCCTGGGCGTAGTGGGCGGTGACCTTGGTGGGGGCGAGGGGCGCACTCGTGCGAGTCCACCCCCGTTGGGTCACCCCGGCCAGGTCGGTCCGCAGCGGCGGCACGGTGGGATCGGAACCGGATCGACTCCAGCGCTCGGCCAGCGGGCCGAGCATCCAGGGGTGGACGGTGACCACCGGACCCCCGGCCGACGCCGACAGCCCCGACAGATCGATCTCGTCGGGATCGATCCCGGTGAGCACCACCAGGTCGCTCTGGGCCACCCCGCCTCGCTCGAGGTCGTGGGCCTGGAGCCCGACGGTCGCCCAGTGGTGGCGGCTGCGCCAGTCGAAGACCCCTTTGGCCCCCCAGGTGTTGAGCACGCCCAACTCGGCGGCGGCGGCCAGAGCGTGCAGCCCGGGCACCGCGTCGTCGGCGATGACGCCGGGGCCGGCCAGCACCATGGGCCGACGCGCGGCCCGCACCTGGTCCACCAGCTCCTCGGCGGGCTCGAGCCACCGATCAGGGACCTCGGGCCGGGTCGGTTCCCACACCGGCGCGGACTGGGTCAGATCCACCCCGACCACCAGCTCGACGGACGCGTTGGGCTGGTGGGCCAGCCGGGCCACCACCTCGTGTGCCGCGCCGATGATGTCGTCGACCGCGCCGATGATGATCCGGTCGGTGACCGTCTGGTCGACCTGGCCCAGTCCGAACCGGCCCGGGCCCAGGCACACTCCGGACGGGCGGTTGTGCACCCACCGGTGAGCGGCGGCCAGCACCGGCGCCAGCGACGCCGGCGCCCGGGTCACGTCCAGCCCGGGCGCGGCCACGCCGTAGAGCCGGTCCACGCCGGCTGCGTCGAACAACCGGACCAGGCTGGCCGCCACGTCGCCGCCGCTCATGTCACCCGGGTCCCCGGGCCGGGTCGCCGTCGGGTCCGGCCTCGGGGTTCGGTGTCGGGGGCGACCCACCCGCCATCCGCACCAGCTCGGCGGTCAGCACCTTGCCGACCTGGTTGCGCGGCAGCTCGGCGATGGCCACGAATCGCACCGGCACCTTGTACGGGGCCAGGTGGGTGCGGCACAACGCCTCCAGTCCTGCCGGGTCGAGCTCCGCCGGGCCTACCACGAAGGCCCACGGGACCTGACCCAGGCGATCGTCGTGCACTCCGACCACCGCCACGTCCGACACCTCGGGGGACAGCCGGATCGCCTCGGCCACCTCGTCGGGTGACACCTTCAGCCCGCCGCGGTTGATCATGTCCGACAACCGACCCTCGATCCACACGAAACCCTCGACATCCACCCGACCGACGTCGCCGGTGCGGAACCACCCGTCGGGGGTGAGCCGATCGCCCAGGTCGGCGCCGTCGGCGTACCCCGCGCTCAGCGCGGGGGTGCGGACCCACAGCTCACCGGCCTCGTCGGGGCCGACGTCCCGGCCGTCGCCGTCGACGGCCCGGACGGTGACACCCTCGTGAGGTCGGCCGACCGAGCCGAGCTTGGCGTCGCCCCACTGGCGCGAGTCGGCCGCGTTCCACCCGACGATCTCCCCGCCGATCTCGGTCTGGCCGTAGCAGTTGAGCACCGAGATACCGAACTTGTCCCGGAAGCGCCGGGCCTGGATGGGCGAGAGCGGCGCGGTGATGCTGCGCACGTAGCGCAACGGCGCCAGGTCGACGATGTCGGGATCGTCGCACAACATGGTCATGGCCGCCGGGGGCAGGACGGTGGAGCGCAGCTCGAAGCGCGTCACGGCGTCCGCGAACGCCGCCGGGCTGAACGGATCGAGCAGCACCACCCCCGCACCCACCCGAAAGGCGAACAGCACGTTGTAGATGCCCGCCCACAGCGACAACGACACCGGCACCAGGTTGGGCATCGGCGGCTTGGTCGGCTTGGTCGACGCGGACGGAGCCGAGCCGCGCAGCGAACCGATGACCCCGTCGAGCAGCTCGCGCACGCCCGAGTGGCGCAACAGCACCGCCTTGGGCCGGCCGGTGGTGCCCGAGGTGAACTGGATCAGGGCGATGTCGGGGTCGTGCCGGGCGGGGGCGGGGTGGTCGGGGTCGGTGGGCGCCGGGTCCAGGCGCGCCAACCCGTCGCCGTCGACCAGGACGGCCGGGCCGACGTCGGCCAGCACCCGATCGATCTCGGTGGGCGTGAGCCGCGGGTTCAGCGGCAGGTACACACCCCCGGACCGCCACACGCCGAACAGGGCGGCCACCAGTTCGGGGCTGCTGGGCAGGCGCACGGCGACGACCTGGCCGGGCTCGATGCCGAGGTCTCCCAAGTCGTCGGCCAGGGCGATGGCGCGCTCGCGCACCTGGGCCCGGGTCCACTGCTCGCCTCCGGCGGTCACCAGCACCTGCTCGGACGGCGCGTCGTCGAACAGCAGATCGGCCAGGCTCATGGGATGACCATCCCGTGGCGACTCACGAGCGGGGCGGCAGGTCGAGCCACTGCGGTTCGCGCTTGGCCGCGAAGGCGGCCGGGCCCTCGGTCTGGTCGGGATGACCCCACATGGACACCAGCTCCGCGGCCCCGGCCCGGCAGGCGTCGGTCAGGCCCATCTCGAAGGCCCCCCACAACGCCCGCTTGGTGGCGGCCATGGCCGCCGGTGAGTTGCGGGCGATGGTCTCGGCCAGCTGCTGGGCCTCGTCGCGCAGCTGGTCGGGTGGATCCACGATCTGGCTGATCATGCCCAGCTCATAGGCTCGGTCGGCTGACATGCGCTCGTAGCGGCCCACGAACGCCATCCGCATCACCGCCTCGGCCGGCATCTTGCGGATCAGTCCGATGGCCTCCAACGAGACCACCTGGCCCACCGACACGTGCGGGTCGAAGAACTGGGCGTCGGAGGCGGCGATGACGATGTCGGCGTCGGCCACCCAGTGGAAGCCACCGCCGGCGCAGATCCCGTTGACGGCGGTGATCACCGGCTTCCACACCTGCTGGTGCCAGGAGGTGAAGTGCAGGTCGAAGTCCTCGACCGACTTGCGGTATCGCTCCATGCCCACGCCATCCGAGGCGATCTCGGTGACGTCGACGCCGGTCTGGAAGGCGCGGCCCTCGCCGGTGTGGACGATCACCCGCACCTCGGGGTCGTCGTCGAGCACCCGCCAGGCCACCCCGAACTCCTCGCGCATGGCCGCGCTCATGGCGTTGAGCTGGTCGGGCCGGTTGTTGATCAACCAACCCACGGGTCCGCGCCGCTCCACGATGAGGCAGTCGAAGCTCGGATAGGTCATGGGGTTCCTTCCGGGAGGTCCAGCCAGGCAGCGGGACGCCGCTCGGCGAAGGCGGCCGGGCCCTCGGCCTGGTCGGGATGACCCCAGACGGCCATCATCTCTGCCGCCCCGGCTCGGCAGGCGTCGGTCAACCCGGCCTCGAACGCCCCCCACAGCGCGGCCTTGGTGGCAGCCATGGCCGCCGGCGAGTTGCGAGCGATCAGCTCGGCCAGCTCCTGGGCCCGGGGCCGGAGGTCCTCGGGCGCCTGGACCACCTCGCTGAGGATGCCGAGCTGGCGGGCGCGCTCGGCACCCAGCCGCTCGTGGCGGCCGACCAGGGCCAGGCGCATGATCGTCTCCGACGGTGACCGACGCACCAGACCGATGGTCTCGAAGGCACTGACCTGGCCGATGGACACATGGGGGTCGACGAAGGTGGCGGTGGGCGAGGCCATGACGACGTCGGCGTCGGCCACGAAGTGAAGCCCTCCCCCGGCGCACACGCCGTTGACCGCGGCGATGACCGGCTTGCGCACCTGGTTGTGCCAGGCGGTCAGGCGCAGCTCGGCGTCGCGGGTTCGGCGGGATTGCTCGCGCAGGGCGTCGCGGTCACGAGCCAGCTGGGCCACGTCGAGACCGGTCTGGAAGGCCGAGCCGTTGCCGGTGTTGACGATGACCCGAACCCCGGGGTCGGCGTCGAGCTGGCGCCAGGCCGTCTCCAGCTCGTCCAGCATGCGGGCGTCCATGGCGTTGCCCACCTCGGGTCGGTCGAAGATCAACCAGCCCACCGGGCCGGCGCGCTCCACCAGCAAGGTCTCGTAGGCGGCGCGCACGCTCAACTCCGGGGGATGTCGCGCCACGGCGCGCCGTGCCACGGATCGGGTTCGCGGGGCAGCCCGAGCACCCGCTCGGCCACGATGTTGCGGTTGACCTCGGTGGTGCCGCCCTCGATGGTGTTGGCTCGGCTGCGCAACATGCCCTTGACCTCATAGGGCAGGCCGGAACCGTAGGCCTCGGGTCCTGCGGGGACCGGCGCTTCCGGGGTCTCCGAGGTCTCCGGGCCAGGGCGGCGCGCCGACCCTTCCCAGGCCAGCGCGTCGGGACCCAACAGGTCGGTGGCCAGCAGCTGGATGCGCTGGTTGAGCCCGCCCTGGTGGACCTTGCCCACCGAGCTCTCCGGACCAGGACTGCGCCCGGCCGCCAGCCCACCCCGGATGCGCTGGTTGGTCCAAGCCCGGATCCGCTCCTCGCTGACCACCCCCATGACGGCCTGGCGCACCCGGGGATCGTCCCAACCGCTGCCCGGCTGGACGCGGGCGCGGCGCCGGGCCAGCTCGATCAGCCGATAGGCACCCGATCCGCCGATGCGATCCACCCCGCCCGAGCCCGAACCCGACACCATCTGGCGTTCACCAGACAGGGTGGCGTTGGCCACCCGCCAACCGCCCCCCACCGGCCCGACCCGCTGGTCGTCGGGCACCCGGGCGCCGTCGAGGAACACCTCGTTGAAGTCGATCTCGCCGGTCAGGTGACGCAGGGGGCGGACCTCGACCCCGGGCTGGTGCAGGTCGACCAGGAAGTACGTGATCCCGTCGCGCTTGGGCGCATCCGGATCGGTCCGGGCCAGCACGACGCCGTAGTCCGAGAGGTGGGCCCAGGTGGTCCACACCTTCTGGCCGCTGAGCACCCAGGTGTCGCCGTCGCGCTCGGCCCGGGTGGCCAGCGAGGCCAGGTCGGAGCCGGCGCCCGGCTCGCTGAACAGCTGGCACCACCGTTGGGTGTTGTCCACGATGCGGGGCAGGTAGCGCAGGCGCTGAGCTTCGGTGCCGTGAGCGAACAGGGCCGGCGCGGCCAGGTTGAGTCCCAGGGGGTTGAGCCGACCCAGGTTGTACGGGGCCAACACCACCTCTGCTGCTCGGGCCTGGGTCGGCGTCAGGTCGAGCCCGCCGTAGGCCACCGGCCAGGTGGGCACGACCAGCCCCGAGGCGGCGAAGGTCGGGTACCAGGCCTCGTACTCGGCGCGGCTGCGCACCCGGCGCAGCGCGGCGGGGCCGTCAGCCGCGACAGCCCGCCAGCTGGCCGGCACCTGGGCCTCGACCCACTCGGCCACCGCCGTCCGGATGTCGTCGAACGGGCTGTGGGCGTCCAGCGCCAGGCGCAGTCCATCGACCTCCTGGTTCACGGGCCTCACGGTCAACGACCCCCGAACTCGGGCCGACGCTTCTCGCGGAACGCGGCCAGGCCTTCTCGGAAGTCGAGGCTGCGCGACGACAGCTCGAGGGCCATGGCCTCGTTCTGCAGCTGCGCCTCGAGGGTGGCCTCGGCCCCGGCGTCGAGCAGCCACTTGGTCAGGCCCAGGGCCACGGTCGGCCCCGCGGCCAGCCGACGGGCCAGCTCGTCGACCGCTGCGTCCAACTCGGCCCCGGCCACCGCGGCGTGCACCAGGCCCCAGTCGGCGGCCTCAGCCCCGCTCAGGGTGTGGCCGAGCATGAGCAGCTGGCGGGCGCGCACGGCGCCGACCAGCCGGGGCAGGAGCCAGGTGGCGCCGCTGTCGGGCGTGAAACCGCGCTCGGTGAACGGTTCCCACAGGCGGGCGTCGCGGGCGACCACGGTGAAGTCCGAGGCCAGGGCCAGCTGGAAGCCGATGCCGGCGGCCCAGCCCTGAACCCGGCAGATGACCGGAACCTGCACGGTGGTCAGCAGCGGGATCAGCCGGTGGGCGGTCGAGAGCACCCGCCGCTGGATGCTGCCCACCCGAGGTCGCTCGGTGGTGCCATCGGGCCCTGGCCGGTTGCGAGCCACGATGTCGGCGCCACCACAGAAGTGGTCACCGGTACCGGCCAGCACCACCGCCCGCACGGCCTCGTCGCGGCCGGCCTGGTCCAGGGCGTCGATCAACCCCGACATCATGGTGTCGTCCAGGGCGTTGCGACGCGCCGGGCGGTCCAGGGTCAGGCGCAGTACCGCGCCGTCGAGCGCCACCACCACCCCGTCGACCGACCGGTACTCGGCGTCGCTCATCGGGCCGGGGACCGGACGCCGGTGCGGAAGCCCTCGGCGATGGCGTCGAGGGCCTGCTGCAGGTCGGTCGCCCCACCAGGCGGGTCGGGCAGGCGCACGGGGCCGTGCTCGCGGCTGGGCAACAGGATGGTGGCATGGCCCGGGGTGGTCTGCTCCCCCCGCTGGTTGACGGCGGTGAGGTCGAGGTCGACCGCCGGCCGATCGCCCTCGGCCAGGTAGGTGCGGGCCACCGTGCCCGACACCCACTGGGTGTCGCCCACGTAGTTGAACTTGCGAAACTCGCAGTCGAGCTTGTGCAGCCAGGCGTCGTCGCCCATCCAGTCCGTGCAGAGGTGGATCAGCCAGGTCTCGCGCATGCGTCCGTAGTCGAAGGTGGTGGGGTTGCCCGACCGGCGGGCGAAGTCCGGGTCCCAGTGCACCCGCTGCATGACGTCGGGGATGTTGAGCTCGTCACGGTGGAAGAACCGGGGGATGCGCCGGCGGTTCTGCGCGCCGAGCCGGAGGGGCTCGACGCCGTAGAGGCCCATGCCCATGCCGGTGTGCCAGCAGATGATGTCGGTGATGGTCAGCGGACCCTTGACCAGGGGGCCGACCGTATCGCCCACCGACACGTCCTCGAACCATCGGGGCTCGGCCCCGCGGGGTGCCTCGCGGGCGTACTGCGCCTCGATCTCGTCGATCTGCTCGTCGGTGTAGGGCGCCAGCTCGACGGGGTCCGGGCGGCTCGGACGATCGGCCCGTGCCCTGGCCTTGGACCGTTCCGTGCGGATCATCAGCTTGTACTGGGCCGAGAGCAGGGTGCCCTGGTCGTCGCGGAAGACCTGACCGGTCCACTCGTGCACGGCCCGCTCGGCGAACTCGCTGGGCTTGTCGAGCACGCCGACCAGGGCGTTGCGACGCCACACTCGCCGACCGGGACACAGGGGTGCCCACCACTCGCGGGCGCTGGCCGAGTAGAAGGCGTGCACGCCTCGCAACGGATCGCCCTTCATGAGGTCGCGCCGCTCGGGGGCACCTCGGTGACCTCGTCCTCGCCGATGAGGGTGTCGCCGCCGACCAGCACGGGCGAGGCGATCGGGCCCTCCCACCGGGTGCCGGCGCCGTAGGTCGGGTCGCACCAGAGCGGGTTGTCGTCGCCGTAGGCGTGGGCCACGTTGCGGAAGACGTCGAGGTTGGGCTCGAAGTAGTGGGGTGCCATGGGATGGGGTTCGGGGATGCCCACACGGGCCCGCAGGCGCTCGATGGCCGCGTCGGTGATCCCCGCCCCCGCGGTCGTCGTCTGTTCGCTCATCGTCGCACCGGCGGGCAGAACGCCGCCTCGATGATCTCGTGGAGCCCGTCGAGCGGCAGGCCATCGCCGCCGGCTGGGCGATCGGAGATGACCTCGGGATCCTGCGATTGGAAGGCGGCGATGAGCCCGCTGAAGAGGCGGGCCAAGGCCGGAGGGGCACCCTCGCGGAACCGGCCGCCCGCCTGGCCACGGACGAAGAGGTCGGCCTGCAGGTCCATGGCCTCGCGGAAGTTGCCGGCCACGGCCTTCTCCAGGCCGGTCTCGGCCATTGCCGGCAGCGAACGCGGCGACGAGCGCAGGATCAGGCGCCCGAAGTGGCGGTGCTGGCGGAAGAAGCCGACCTCGAAGTCGATGAGCGCGTGCAGCTGCGCCATCGGGTCGTCGCCGGAGGCCAGCACCTGGCGCAGGGCGGGCATGTACTCGTCGCCGCGGCGCACGAACACGCTGATGTAGAGGTCTTCCTTGTTCTCGAAGAACGAGTAGACCGAGCCGACCGAGAACTCGGCCAGCTCGGCTACCTCCTTGAGGGTGGTCTCGTGGAAGCCCTTGCGCCCGAAGACCTCCTCGGCCGCGTCGAGCAGCTGGGAACGGCTCAGATCCTGATGCTGGGATCGACGCTGCTCGCGGCGACTCGCGTCAGTTGCCTTGGTGCTGGCCATTCGATCGACTCTAGCGCCGTTCGACCCACTGAACCGGCGTTCAGCGGGCGGGATGGCCACGTTGAGTCGCAGCATGTCGGCCTGGGTGGGTCCGGTGTAGTTCTGGAAGCCGCCGATGATCCCGTTGGGGACGCCGGTGTGCAGGATGGCCTGCAGGTCGGCGTGGGGCGCCGAATAGGCGGCCAGGTTGGGGAACACCCCGGGGTACAGGACGGGGATGAGGGCAGCCAGCTCCGGACGGATGACGTACTGGTTGAAGGCCGAGTCACCGGCCGGGCTCACCGAGTTCCACAGGTCCTTCTTGGCGATGGGGATCAGGGCCTCGTTGACCAGCGGGTTGCCCAGTCGCGACACCTGCACCCACGGACCCGTGGCCGTGTTGGCCCCACCGGCGTTGCGCACCAGAGCCATCTGCCGGCTGGCCGAGGCCCACACGCCGATCACCGTGTTGGGCTAGGTGACGTCGGTGGGCGTGGTGCCGTCGACGGTCAGGTCCGAGATCGGCACCTTCAGGGCGATGGAGTGGACGTTGTAGGACTTGAGGCCGTCCACGCCGGCGGCCGCCGCGGTGTGGCAGCAGGTGCAGGTTCTGGAAGGGTCGCAGGTCGGCCAGGTCGAACACCGATCCCAGGTCGACGTAGAACCCGTCGAGGCGCTGACCGGCGAACACCTTCACGCGGTGGTTGTCCACCGAGTGGATGGCCTGGCTCGAGAGGTTGCCGTAGGTGGGCATCGAGCGGGGGCCCACGTTGCAGGGCGGGCAGCTGAGCTTGGGGTCGAGGACGGTCGTGCCCGACGAGGTCGTCCGGGTCAGCGAATAGGTCTGGCGCCGGTTGAGGGTGGCGTCGTTGAGACCCTTCACCACACCGGTGTTGTAGAGGAACGTGTTGGGATCGTGCAGCGTGGTGGTGAAGCGGAACTCGTAGACCACGTCGGCCACGCCGTCGCCGTTGTTGTCCACGTTGATCTTGTAGGACACGTCGTCGCCGAACTCGAAGAAGTTCGGACCGCCGGCCGGATCCTGCAAGGGGACGTAGTTGGTGATGAGGGTTCTGCCGAAGCCGGCCAACCCCATGGTCGCGTGGTAGGGCGCGGTGGGTGAGTACGGCGATACCTGGGCAACGGACACCAGGCCGTTTCGAGCCACGCCCGGCTGCTGGGGGGCTCCCTCTCAGCGGGCCGCCGATCAGAGCTCGTCGAGGGGACGGCGATCCGAGGCCACCGGCTGGCGCCCGAGTCGCAGAGGGGCGAGGGGCGCGTCCACCAGCAAGGTGCGCGAGGTCTCGACCCGTTCGGCGGCCAACCACTCGGCCCAGGGTCGCAAGGCCCCCCCGGGACGCCAGGCCCGCTCGTAGGTCGGCCACGTGGTCCAGTCGGGCAGGGCCCAGATGGCCAGGCACTCGGACTCGTTGACCATGGCCACGTCGAACGCGCCCACACAGGTCAGGCCCAGTCCCTCGGCGGCCGGTCGGGCCATCGTGGCCAGACACTCGAGCACGGCCGGGGAACGACCGGGCCGGGACCGGAACAGCTCGTGGGCATACACCTCGCCGCGCACCCCCCGTTCGGTCAGCACCTCGATGGGATCGGTCCAGGGTTCGGGCACCACGATGCGGTCGACCCCGCCGCGGCGCAGGTCGGCGGCCACTGTCCACCACTGGGCCAACGACGGATCCTGCAGCGAGTCGTGGCGCAGCTCGTGACTGAAGTTCGACACCAGCCCGTCCCACCCGTCGAGCTCCCACAGGTTCACGACCTCGGGCCATCGACCAGTCGAGCCCACGGTGCCCCACACCCCGAAGCACAGCTGGTTGCGCTCCTCAAGTGCGACAGGACACCAGTTGGCTGTCATGTGGTGCATGTAGCGGGTGCGGTTGGGCCCGATGATGTCGATGAACTCGTGGATGTAGACCTTGCCGTTCATCAGAACCTCCGGAAACTGGGCGGGGAAATTGCCGGCATCCGGACGCAAAGATGCCCAATTTGCTGGTGGTGGTCAGCCGACGTTGCTGGGCCATTCGGGGCGGTGGTAGCCGTCGAAGCGAAGCTCGCCGCCGCGCAGCTCCCGGATGGTCAGGAAATCGCCCTTGTACCCCTTGCGATCCCACGGGCCGAACTGGATGTAGCAGCCGGGGCCACCGTTGGTGGCCGGCATCCAACGGATGCGCTCCATACCCTCCTTGACCCACCTGGGATGCGGGATGGCGGCGTTGGCGATGCCGTGGATGGCCACCCGGGCGGTGTCGTAGGCCAGGGCCACGACCACGTTGCGGGTGCTGCGCCCGAAGCGCCGCTCGAAGCGTTCGACCATGGCGTTGTAGTTGGGATTGGCCCCGTCCTCGCCCAGCTGGTCGACGCCGTGCCATCCCTCCAGCCCCTCGGCCCAGGCGTTGCTGTTCGAATAGAACATGAACGCCGTGCCCATGACCCGGGGCGGGTCCCAGTCGAGCGCCTTGAAGGCCTTGGCGAAGTGAAAGGTGGCGTAGCCGTAGCCCCCGTAGTAGAGGCCTTGGGTGCCCAGGTCGCGCATCGTGGCCAGGTCGGACTCCAGCCCCACCGGGTTGGGCTCGAGCTTCACCTCGCGGGTGATGGTGAGCCCCAGGGAGATGGCGGTGTCGCGGAAGTAGTCGGCGTAGTCCTTGCCCGACGAACCGGCCTCCCAGAACAGGCCCACCCGCTCGAGGCCCTGGGCCTTGAGCCACTGGGCACACATGGTGCCCTCGGTGGGGATGTCGCCGTTGGCCACCGTGAAGCAGTACTCGGAGGCGAAGCGGTGGGCCCCGGTCCAACCGATGCAGGCCACGCCCAGCTCGTTGGCGGTGTCCTGGAGCACCAGCGAGTTGTCCGAGATCATCGGGCCCAGCACCACCACGCAGCCCTGATCGACCAGCCACCGGTAGCCGTCGATCACCTTGCGGTAGTTCTCCCGGGGCAGGCCCCGGGCGTCAGCGATGACCAGTTGCACCGGGCTGCGGCCCCAGATCCCTTCGTTGAGCGCGTCCTCGATGGCCAGGATGGTCGGATCGATCCAGTCGGCCAGCAGCTGGTTGAGATCCATGTCGATGAGGATCCCGATCTTGACCGGCTCGAAGGGATCGCCCTGGGTCTGCAGGCCATGGGTCGGCGGATAGATGGTGATGCCCTGCACGGCCTTGTCGGTGGCCGCGCCCCCGCCGTGGTACCAGCTGCTCCCCCGCTCGCCCCCTTCGCCCTCGAGGAAGCTCTGGGTGCCGTGGGTGACCGACGAGACGGCCCGGTCGGCCTGGGCGATGCCCAGATCCACCGGCTCGGGGAACATCCGCTCCGCGTACTGGTGCTGGTCTTCCTCGGCCATCCCGGCATCCCCCCTAAGCCCTGTTCAAGTTTCCGAACTATAGTTCATTCTGTCGACGACCATCCCAGGGGGACCACCATGGACGCAGCCGACCTGATCCTCGTCAGCGTGGACGACCACTTGGTCGAGCCCCCCGATCTGTTCGAGGGACACATCCCCGCGGCCTACCGTGACCGGGCCCCGAAGGTGGTGCGCACCGCCAACGGCGACGACGTGTGGACCTTCAACGGCGCCACCATCCCCAACATCGGGCTCAACGCCGTGGCTGGGCGGCCCCGCGAGGAGTACGGGATCGAGCCCACCTCCTTCGAGGAGATGCGCCCCGGTTGCTTCGACATCCACGAGCGCATCAAGGACATGAACGCGGGTGGCGTGCTGGGCTCGATGTGCTTCCCGTCGTTTCCCGGGTTCAGCGGCCGACTGTTCGCGGCGGCCGACGACAAGGACCTGGCCCTGGCCGTGCTCCAGGCCTACAACGACTGGCACGTCGACGAGTGGTGTGGCGCCTATCCCGGCCGGTTCATCCCCATGGGCCTGCCCGTGCTGTGGGACGCGGAGCTGTGCGCGGCCGAGGTGCGCCGACTGGCGGCCAAGGGCGTGCATTCGCTCACCTTCACCGAGAACCCCAACACGCTGGGCTACCCGAGCTTCCACGACCCGCTACTGGGACCCGCTGTGGCGCCGCGCTGTGCGACGAGGGCGTGGTGCTGTCGGTGCACCTGGGTTCGTCGGGCCAGCTGGCCGTGACCGCGCCGGACGCGCCGATCGACGTGATGATCACGCTGCAGCCCATGAACATCTGCGCGGCGGCGGCCGACTTGCTCTGGTCGCGGGTGATCAAGGACTTCCCCGATCTGCGCATCGCCCTGTCCGAGGGTGGCACCGGGTGGATCCCCTACTTCCTGGATCGGCTCGACCGCACCTACGAGATGCATCACCTGTGGACCGGGCAGGACTTCGGCGACCGGCTGCCCAGCGACGTGTTCCGGGAGCACTTCCTGACCTGCTTCATCGCCGATCCCATCGGCATCAAGCTGCGCGACGACATCGGCATCGACAACATCGCCTGGGAGTGCGACTACCCGCACTCGGACTCGTCGTGGCCCGAGGCCCCCGAGGAGCTGGCCCGGGTGGCCGCCGGCGTGTCCGACGAGGACCTGAACAAGATCTCGCACGGCAACGCCATGCGCTGGTACGCCTACGACCCGTTCGCGGTGCGCACCCGCGAGCAGTCGACGGTGGCCGCGCTGCGGGCCGAGGCGGCCGGCCACGACGTGGCCACCCACTCGTTCGACACCGGCCGCTACGAGCGCAAGAAGGGCGCAGATCTGGGCAAGCTGGCCAAGGCCGCCACCGCCTGACCTGTCTCCCCCGCCGCCCCCGCCCGCGGCTCGCACCTGGCAGATCGGAAGTCCTCGCCTTCGGACACCGCACATCTTGGTGCCCGGCTTCCGGGATTCGGGCGCGCCGGCGACCCACCTCAGAAGCCGACGAGCGGCGGCGTGTCCTTGGGGGCCGCGCCCTTCACGAAGCGGATGCAGATCGGATAGCGCCACCACACGCCCTTGGAGGCCTGGACGGCCCCGATGATGGCGAACACCCAACTGCCCACGATCACGGCGAGCATGGCCAACCACACGGCCACGAAGCCGATGCCGAAGCCCGCCCCGGCCGCACCGCTGGACGCACCCGACAGAGCCGCCCCGGCGAAGATGGCCACGAAGAGCAGGGCGAACGCGCCGAGCCAGCCGATCATGATGGTCAGGCTGAAGTTGAGGCCCTCCGACGAGTGGTGACGGGTGTAGAGGTCACGCGGGTCGGTGACCAGGTAGAGGATGAGGGGCAGGATGAAGCCGCCCACCACGGGACCCAAGTGGGACAGGATGGCCATGGCCTTGTTGGGCTGAGGGGGCGGCGGCGGACCCGGGGGCGCGGCCACCGGACCCCAGGCCTGGCCGTCCCACCAGCGGATGTAGCCGGCCGGGTCGGGATACCAGCCCGGTGCCGCCGTCGATGCCTGAGCGTCGCTCACCGCCGGTACCTCCTCAGCCGTCCGTGAACCGGGGCGGGCGCTTCTCGACGAAGGCGGCCATGGCCTCGCCCAGATCGGCGGTGGTGGCGGCCAGCAACTGGGTGCGGTTCTCCAGGTCGATGCCGGCGGTGAGGCTGCCCACCTCGAGCTGGCTCCACATGACCTCCTTGGTCATCTGCACCCCGAAGGGGCTGTTGGCCAGGATGCAGCTCGGCGTGGTCGAGGGCGGCAGCCACCACCTCGCCGTCGGAAACCACCCGGGCCACCAACCCGATGCGCTCGGCTTCGGCCGCGTCCACGAAGCGTCCGGTCAGCATCAGTTCGTAGGCCCGCGACGCCCCGATCAGCCGGGGCAGCAGCCACGACACCCCGATGTCGCAGCCCGACAGACCGACGCGCACGAAGGCCACGTTGAACCGAGCCGAGGCCGCGGCCAGACGGATGTCGCAGGCCAGGGCCAAGGCGAACCCGCCGCCCGAGGCCGCGCCGTTGACCGCGGCGATGAGGATGGGCCGCATCGAACGCATGCGGGGCACCAGGTTGGCGATCGACTGCTGGGTGGCCAGGCCGGCCTGCGCCCGACCCAGGCCCTCGGCGGCGGGTGGGGTGGCCCCCGCCTTCAGGTCGAGCCCGGCACAGAAGCCGGCGCCGGCGCCGGTGAGGACGACCACCCGACACGAGCGGTCCTGGTGGAGGGCCTCGAACGTGTCGTGCAGCCCGGCGATCATCTCGGCGTCCATGGCGTTGCGCGCCTCGGGCCGATCAAGCGTCACCAGGGCCACGCCGTCATGGGAACGATCCACCGTCAGCACCGTCATCCACCGCGACGCTAGCCAGCCGCAGCCCGCTCAGTGCGGGACGCCGCTGGCGGGGACCGACGGCAACGACGCCACGTAGCGGTTCATGGCCCGGTCCACGCCCCGGCGGTCGCCGGTGGCCAACAGGTCGAGCAGCAGGCCGCGGGTGACGGCCAAGCCCAGTCGGGCCTGATCGCGCGCCTCGCGCCCCGACAGGCCCATCTGGCGGCCCAGCTCGGTGGCCGGCTCCAGCCACGACTCGACGATGCCGTCCAGCAGCGGAGCCAGAGCCGGATGGCCGTGCAACGCCTGGCCGTAGAGCTCGAAGAACAGGCGCTCGAGTGGCCACATGGCCGGATCGGCCAGCCTGGTCCACACCCGCCGCACGAGTTGGTCGGGGCGATCGACCGACGTCGCGCCCAGGTCAGCCAGTGCCTGTCGCTGGCGCGCTTCGACCGTGCGAACCACCTCGACCAGCAACCCGTCCTTCGAGCCGAAGTGGTAGATCAGCATGCGGTGGCTGGTGCCGAGGGCATCGGCCAGCCCGCGGCAGGGTCAGCTCGGCCACCCCGTGCTCGCTCACGTGGTCGATGGTGGCATCGAGCAAGCGCGACTTGGCCGCAGACATGACCGGGACCGGCGAGGTGGCTCGGTCCTCCGGATCGCGTTCGGGTCCAGCGGGTTGTCGGTGAGCGGTACATGTACCGTATGGTACATGTACCGATTGGGTTCAATTGATCATGCGTCTGCTCGAGCATTGGAGACCGCCGTCATGGCGCACCACGAGATCGACGTCACCGTCACCACCTCGGCCGATCCGGCGACCGTGTACGCCCTGCTGCGCGACGGCGCCAGCTGGCCCAGCTGGTCACCCATCGGATCCTTCGAGCTCGAGCGCCCGGCAGCCGACGAACCCGAGGGCCTGGGGGCGGTGCGCATCTTCCGCACGCCCCGACCGATCGGCCAGTCCGAGAGCCACGAACAGATCGTCGAGCTGATCCCCGACCGCCGGTTCAGCTACGTGTTGGTCTCCGGCCTGCCCATCCGCGACTACCGGGCCGACGTCGACCTGACCCCGACCGACGACGGCGGCACCTCCATCCGATGGCACTCGACCTTCTCCGGGGGCCGTATGCCCGGGAGCGGTCCGCTGTTCCAACGCATGCTGGGCAAGTTCGTGGCCCGGGTGGCCCAGGGTCTGGCTGCCCGGGCGTCCCAGGATGCTCGGGCCCGCTGAACCGCGTCAGCCGAGGCGACGGGCCTTCCAGACCTCCTCGGCCGGCCACCGGCGGGCCCAGTCCACCGTGACGAAGTCGTAGGTGGTCGAGTTCTGAGCGTCCGCCGGTGGCTGCAGCTCGAGCAGGTCCTCGACCTCGAACCCGGTCGATCGCAGCAGGCGGATCATGTCGCCGTGGCTCAGGTGGAACTCCACGGTGGGGTCGTCGGGCCACTCGAATCGATGCATGCCGAACTGGGGTCGTCGCAGTCGCTCGGTGGCCGCCTCGCCGTCCACGTCCGACACGCACAGCATGACGAGGCTGCTGTTCCCCAGGAAGATCAGCTGGCCGCCCGGGCGCAGCAGGCGGGCAGCCTCGGGGATCCAGCGATAGGGATCGGCCCAGATGGCGGCGCCGTACTCGCTGATGACCAGGTCGAACGAGGCGTCCGGAAACGGGACCGCCTCGCCCGCGGCCCGGATGAGCGGGAAGGACAACCCGAACTCGGCCTGGCACGCGGCGGCGATGGCCAACTGGCCCGGGGTGGGATCCACGGCCACCGGGCGCGCCCCCCGGCGGGCCAACCAGGCTGACACGTAGGCGGTGCCACAGCCCAGCTCGATGGTGTCCAGTCCGGCCACCTCCGCCGGCAGCACCCCGACGTCGGACTCGGAGATACCGAACACGCCCCACTGGGGCTCGCGGGCCCAGGTCTCTCGCCCGAACGCGGCCTGATCGTCGTGGCGCGATTCCCACCAGGCCGTGTTGGCGTCCAGGTAGTCGAGCGGCGTGTCGGACATGGCCGCACCCTAGGCGGGCGATGGCCGGGGCGGCTCAGCGCTTCTCGTAGGTGATGCCGGAGGTCTCGGCGTCCCAGGTACCGGAGGTGACGCCCTCGTCGCGCAGGTCGCGCTTGAGCACGCGGCCCACCGGGCTGCGGGGCAACTCGGCGCGGAACTCGATGTAGCGGGGCAGCACGAAGTAGGGCAGCTCGTCGATGCACCAGCGGAACAACTCGTCGGGCGACAGGTCCTCGCCCTCGGCCACGGTGGCGGTGATCTTGAGGTCGTCCTCGGTGAGCTCGCTGGCCACCGCGTGCACGGCCACGTCGGCCAGCTTCCCGTGACCCATGAGGATGCGCTCCACTTCGAAGCTGGAGATGTTCTCGCCCCGCCGGCGCAGGTAGTCGGCCTTGCGGTCGACGAAGTAGAGGTACTCGTCCGCGTCGACCCGGCCGACGTCGCCCGTGTGGTACCACCAGTTGCGGCTGGTGGCCACGGTGGCCTCGGGGTTGCCCCAGTAGCCCTCGAACATCACGTGGGGACGCTTGGGGCGCAGGACGATCTCACCGTCGGTGTCGGGCCCCAGCTCGTGGTCGTCGTCGTCGAAGATGCGCACATCGAAGTACTCGTCGTTGATCACCCCGGCCGCGTTCGGTCGGTTGTCGATGCCGGGCGGCTGCCACGACACCAGGCTGGCCTCGGTCACGCCGTAGGCCCCGCTGAAGGTGGTCAGCCCGAACCGCTCCTTGATGACCGACTCGACCTCCACCGGCATGGGCGCCGCCCCCAGCAGGCGCAGGCTGGTGTTGGCCTCGGGCGCGCCGGAGCGGGGCATCTCCGGACGGTCGACGTCATGGGCCAACAGGTAGGCCATCGTCCCGAGCGTGGAGGTGATGGTGGCCCCGACCCGGTTCATCTCCGGCCAGAAGTTGGACACCGAGAAGCGGCCGTAGATGGCGGCCCGACCGCCCCACACCAGCGGCCCGACCACCGCCGTGGAGATGGCGTTGAAGTGGAACAGGGGCAGCGGGGTCCACACCACGTCCTGGGCCGTGCGCTTCCAGCAGATGCCGATCTGACTGGCCAGGGCTCCGTGGTAGTGGTGGCTGAGCATGCAGCCCTTCGACGGGCCGGTGGTACCCCCGGTGTAGATGAAGGTGGCCAGATCGCCCGGTCGGATGTGGACGCTCGGCGCCACCGGATCCGCGGCCAGCACGTCGGCCCAGGTGTGGATGGTCTGGCCCGCGGCGCCGGCGCGAAGCGCCGCCGCGCCACCACCCGCGCCGGCCTCGGGCTCGGGGTCGGGGACGACCACCACGTGGCCCAGCTGGGGCAGCTCCCCCAGCACCCGCGCCGCCCGGTCGGCCAGCGAGTCGGCCACCACCAGCACCTTGGCCCCCGAGTCGGCCAGCTGATGGCGCAGGTAGCTGCCCTTGTAGGCGGTGTTGACGGGCACCGCCACCGCGCCGGCGGTGATGGCGCCCCACCAGGCCAGCGTGGCCTCGGGGGAGTTCTCGATCAGCGTGGCTACGCGGTCACCGGGCACCACCCCCAGCTCGACCAGCGCCCGGGCCAGGCTGGCGGCGTGTGTGCTGGACCTGAGCGGCGGTCAGCGATGTCCCGCACACGTCGAGATACGGACCGTCGGGGTCGGCCTCGAGGCGGCGAGCCATCAGGCCGACCACGGTGTCCTGGGGTTCGGCCTTCCACACGTCGGTGCTCAAAGCGCTGTCACTCCCCTGGTCGCCGGCGGCGACGATATTGAACCACAGTTCATCTGGCGAGAACCCAGGTTCGAGGTCAGGGCTTGTCGAGCTGGCCCAGGACGGCCGCCTCCACGCCGGGGCCGCGCAGCAGGTCGGCGAAGGCCGCGTCCTCGAGCTGGCGACCCCGGGCCACCGCCGCGGCCCGGGCGTCGATCAGCAGGCGCTTGGTGGCCATCAGTGCGGGCAGCGACATGGCCGCGATCTCGGCGGCCAGCGCCTGAGCCTCGGCCAGCAGGTCGGCGGCGGGGACCACCCGCAGAGCCAGCCCGGCCTCCACCGCCTCGGCCGCACTGATCCAGCGCGAGGTGAACAGGGCCAGGGCGGCGCGCTGGTCGCCCATCCGGCGGGGCAGCAGCACGCTGCTGGCCGCCTCCGGGGGCACCCCCATCTCGGCGAAGGGCGCCTTGAGCCGGGCGGTGTCGGCCATGAGCACCAGGTCGCAGTGAGCGAGCATGGTCAGCCCGAGCCCGACCCCGGCACCGTTGACCGCGGCCACCAGCGGCTTGGGGAAGGTCGTGAGCCCGTCGAGGAAGGTCGTGAACCCGTGGTCCGAGGCCGACACGGTCGGCGCGTCCGGCGACGATCCGCCCTCGCCCATACCGGCCACCATGGCGGCCATCTCGACCAGGTCGGTGCCGGCGCAGAAGCTGCGGCCCTCGCCGGTCACCACCACCGCCCCCACCCGGTCGTCGGAGGCGGCGTCGCCCATGGCCTCGGCCACCGCGGCGTACAGCGCGTGGTTGAAGGCGTTGGCCTGGCCGGGTCGGGTGAAGGTGATGGTGCGCACCCGGTCGGCGTCGGCCACCCGGATCACGTCGGCGCTCATGGTCGGTGCCTCCTGCGGGGCCGAGGCACCCCCGCCAAATCGGTGTAGAAAACCCCGCTCGGTGGGGGATTTCTACACCGATTTCGAGGTGGGCCGGTCGAGCTGTGAACGGTCGTTCAATCTGTGTAGCCTCGGTTCCCAGCCGATGAGAACGGAGCTGTCATGACCGAAGCGGTGATCGTGGCCGGGGCGCGCACCCCGATCGGTCGAGCCATGAAGGGATCCCTGCTCGACGTGGACGCCTTCGCCCTGGCCAAGTTGGTGGTGGGCGAGACGATCGCCCGGGCGGGCATCCCCTCGACCGACATCGACGACGTGGTGGTGGCGGAATCGCTCCAGGGCGGCGGCGTCATCGCCCGCTACGTGGCCCTCGAGCTGGGTCTGACCGATGTGCCCGGCCTGGCCGACAACCGCCATTGCGCCGCGGGCCTGAGCGCGGTGCAGATCGCGGCGGGCAGCATCCGGGCCGGCATGGACCAGGTGGTGGTGGCCGGAGGGACCGAGAGCCTGAGCTCCAGCCCCCGCTCGGTCAAGTCCATCCCCGCCTCCGCCCACGATCCCCAACCGTGGATGTCACCCAGCCATCCCGAGCAGGCCAACGCCCCGCAGTGGGACATGTCCATCACCGTGGGCGAGAACACGGCCAGCCTGGCCGGCATCAGCCGGGCCGCCTCCGACGAATGGGCCCTGCAGTCGCACCTGCGTGCCGCCCAGTCCCGCGACGCCGGGTGGTTCGCAGAGGAGATCGTCCCGGTCGAGGTGCCCGACGGCGCCGGCGGCACCCGCCTCTTCGACGCCGACGAGCATCCTCGTGGGGATTCGACCATGGAGAAGCTGGCCTCGCTTCCCGTGCTGCATCCCGAGTTGGAGGGTGCCACCGTCACCGCCGGCAACGCCGCCGGGCTCAACGACGGGGCCGCGGCGGTGATGCTCACCAGTGACGACTACGCCGCCGCCCACGGGCTCGAACCGCTGGCCCGGGTGCGCGGTTGGGCCTCGGTGGGCGTGGATCCCTACCGCACCGGACTCGCCCCCATCGATGCCATCCCCAAGGCGGTGGCTCGCGCCGGGCTGACGCTCGCCGACATCGACCGGTTCGAGGTCAACGAAGCCTTCTGCTCGGTGGCAGTGGCCACCTGCCGGGCCCTCGACCTCGACCCCGACCACGTCAACGCCAACGGCAGCGGCTGCGGACTGGGCCACCCCATCGCGGCCACGGGCTGCCCGCATGGTGGTGACCATGCTGGGAGAGCTGCGCCGCAGCGGCGGCACCTTCGGCGTCACGTCCATGTGCGCCGGCGGTGGCATGGGCTCGGCCCTGGTCATCGAGCGACTCTGACGTGATCGCCGAGCTCTACTGGGATCCCTTCGACACCCAGATCGACACCAATCCCTACGACATCTGGCGACGGCTGCGCGACGAAGCACCGCTCTACCGCAACGAGCGCTTCGACTTCTACGCTCTCAGCCGCTTCGCCGACGTCGAGGCCGCCCACCGCGAGCCCCACACGTTCAGCTCAGCGCATGGCACCGTGCTCGAGCTCATGACCGAGCGCTCGGACCTGGCCGGCCAGATGCTGATCTTCATGGATCCGCCCGAGCACACCCAGCTGCGCTCGCTGGTGTCGCGGGCGTTCACCCCGCGACGCATGAGCGAGCTGGCGGACCGCATCCGCGAGCTGTGCCGGGACTTCCTCGACGCCGCCGGGCCTCGGGGCACCTTCGACTACGTGCAGGACTTCGGCGCCCGCCTGCCGGCCCTGGTCATCGCCTCGCTGCTGGGCGTACCCATCGAGGACCAGAACGAGGTGCGGGGCCTCATCGATCAGGTCTTCCACCTCGAACCGGGCGTGGGCATGATCAACGATGTCAGCTTCGCGGCCATGCTGGAACTGCACGGCTACCTCACGGCCCAGCTCGGGCAGCGGGCGGCCCACCCCACCGACGACATGCTGACCGATCTGGTGCAGGCCGAGATCGTTGACGACGACGGGGTCCCGCGGCGGCTCACCATCGATGAGAGCGCCAACTTCGCCAACCTGCTCATCAGCGCGGGCACCGAGACGGTGGCCCGGTTGCTGGGCTGGGCGGCGGTGGTGCTCGACGCCAACCCCGATCAGCGGGCCGAGCTGGCCGCCGATCCCACCCTCATCCCCAACGCGGTCGAGGAGCTGCTGCGCTTCGAGGCCCCGTCGCCGGTGCAGGGTCGCTGGACCACCGACGAGGTGGTGGTGAGCGGCGGGGTCATCCCACCCGAGTCGAAGGTGCTGCTGCTGACCGGGTCGGCCGGGCGCGACGAGCGCAAGTACCCCGACGCCGACCGGTTCGACATCCACCGCTCGTTCGACCACCACGTGTCGTTCGGCTACGGCATCCACTTCTGCATCGGGGCGGCCCTGGCCCGCCTGGAGGGCAAGATCGCGCTGGAGGAGACCCTGGCCCGCTTCCCGGAGTGGACGGTGGACCACCAGGGTGCCGAGCGCCTGCACACCTCGACGGTGCGGGGCTGGGTGCGGGTTCCCATCACCGTCTGACCCCCGACCCGCAACGGGCGCGCCGCGTGTCCGACGGAGGGCACACTGGATCGGTGACGGTGTACGTGGACGACTGGCGCCAGCAGGCCACCGTGGGCCCGGTCACCGGGCGCTGGTCGCACCTGACCGCCGACAGCGACGGCGAGCTGCACGCCTTCGCCCGACGCCTGGGCCTGCGCCGCGAATGGTTCCAGGACCACCACCGTGACGCGACGCGCCACCACTACGACGTCACCGAAGCGACACGGCTCCGCGCCATCGAGGCCGGCGCCCAGGCGGTGACGTGGCGCCAAGCGGCCCGAGATCGCCGCCAGCGCCGTCAGGCCCGGGCGACGACACCCACCGACACGAACGAGGGCTGACGGGCGGATCAGGCCCGGCGCGCGCCGATCCCGGACCACTCCAGGTACCGGTCGGCCAACCGGCGGATCACCAATAGGCGGTCGAACCCGGAGGCCAGGTGCCGGGCCCGCTCGGCCCGCGCCGTGGTGGCCGCCGGATCGGCCAGCGCCCGCGCGCAGGCGTCGACCAGGTCATCGACGTCCTCGGCCACCAGGGCGTGTACCCCGTCGACCACACCCAGCCCCTCCGCTGCCCCGGGTGTGGCCACCACCGGCACCAACCGGGCGAAGGCCTCGAGCACCTTGATGCGGGTCCCCCCGGCCGGGGCCAGGGGCAGCACCACCAGCGTGGCGGCGTCGTAGGCGGCGTCGAGATGGATCGGCGCCACTCGTCCGGCCACCCGCACGCCCTCGACGGAACGGAACCGGTCGAACGACGCCGGCGCCGCGCCCACCAGGTCGACCTGGATCGACTGGTCGAGCCGTGCGGCCAGGGCAGGTCGGATCTGGTCGACCAGGACCTCGGCCGCCCACCGGTTGGGGGCGTAGGTGAAGTTCCCCACCAGCAACAGGCGCACGTCGCCACCGGCTCCCGTCGAGCTTCGACGTTCGACGTAGATTCGCTTCCCCGGAGGAGCCGAATAAGCACCAACGCCAACGCCAACGGCAACGCCCGCGCCCGCGCCGGACGCCGATGACGTCGGAGATGGCGGCCCAGGGCCACGGCGTTGGGCACCACCTCGATGCGGGGAGGGTGATGGCGAGCCACGCCGGCCGCATCGTCGGGCGACGCCACCGTGATCACCGTGGCCCGGGGCGCGTACCAGTCGGCCATCCGGCCGATGGCCTCGCCTTCGCGGGCCAGGTGTTCGGCCAGATCGGGCTCGTCGCGTTGGCGGGCGGTGGCCGCCAGTCGGGCGTGGGTGGCCACCTCGTCGTCGTCGAAGTCCACGATGGTGGTCACGCCGGCGCCGAAGGCGAACGGCTCGGCCCACGGCGCCATGCGCACGCGCACCAAGTGCACCAGGTCGAAGCCGGGACCCGACTCGTCGGACCCGTCACCGACCTCGGCGACCAGACCGGCCACGGCCTCGGGGTGGGCCAGGCGTCCCGCCTCCGACAGCGGCTCGAGAGCGATCAGCCGCGCCCGGGATCCTTCGTCGGCCAGCCACGACCGGGCCGCAGCCTGGTCGTCGACGAGCTCGGGCCGGTAGACGATCAGCCGCTCGACCCGTGACTCGATCCGTGACTCGGCCCCCGCCCGCTCACGGTCGGCCGGGGTGCCCAGGGGCGGGCGGCGGGTGAACGAGGCCAGACCCGGCGAGCTCGACGCGAGCGGCCGACCGATCACCACCACCGTGACATCACCCACCGCGGTCAGGGCCTGCAGGGCCATGTCGGCCCGCATGGCCAGACCGTTGCCCGTGCTCCTGGGCAGTTCCGGGGTGATCATCAGCACTCGGGGCCGCCCTGCGGATCCCGGGTCGTCGCCGGTCCCCGAATCGCTCGAGATGGTGGGATCAGCCGGGCGGATCGGTCCCGGAAGCTGACGGGCCAGGTGGTGCAGGCGCAACCGCCCGCGTCCCTCGATGGCGGTGCCGTAGTGGCGACGCAAGCGGCCCTCGTCCATGCTCGATCGGGCTCGCAACCACACGTCGGCCGTACGGGCCGCGCCGGGGCGGTCGGACAGGGCCAGGGCCAACATCAGGCGCGCGCCCGGGCGACGGGGTTCGCCCCCGGCACGCCGAGCACGACCTGATCGGCGAACAGGGCATCGACGGTGACCTGGAAGTCGTCGACCAGCGAGGACCAGCCGATGCGCTCCAACTGGAACCTCACCTCCCCCCAGTCGACGGGTCCGGCCAGCCGGTCGAACCGCCACAGCTCGTAGAGGGTGCGCAGCGGAACCTGGGCCCGATAGCGAGCCAGGTCGGCCAGGTAGCCGTGCACCAGCGAGATGATCGCGGTGTCGACGGGCGACGGCACCCCGATCCGCTGGCCCCGCCAGGTCACGACCCGGGCGTCGACCCACACGCCCGCGGCGTCGAGCGCGGCGCGCCACCCTCGTTGCAGGGGCTCGACGTGCAGCTCGATCGACCCGAACCGGTCGGGGTGACGCAACGAGGGCAGGTGGTGGTGGCCGCCCAGCCGCTCCCCCGGGTGCTCCGAAGCCACGTACCCCATCCCTTCGAGATGGCGCCGAGCGACGCGCGCCACCCCGGGGTCGATGAGCAGGTCGAGGTCGGACATGGCCCGCTCGGCCGGATCGGGCCAGGTGCCAGCCACCAGGTGGGCCGCGCCCTTGAGGGCCACCACCTCGATGCCCTGCACCGCGAAGTCGGCCACCACCGTCTCGAGCTGGTGGAGCAGGTCCCGGGTGCGGGTGGCGTTGCGCCGGTGGGCCAGCTCGAGCACGGCGGCCGGGTGGTGTCGAGGCGCGGACCGGTCGCCCAGCGCCTCGACCAGGGGTTCGGGCACCGGCTCGACCAGCCCGAGCGAGCGAGCCGGTCGCCACAGGGCGGGCATCAGGTCACGGGGCCCGGCCGCCGACAACACGGCGTCCCACCCCGGCGCGTCGAGGCGGCGCGGCGCGGGCGCGGGTGCGCCGTCGCCGGCGGCCAGGACGGCGGCCAGGGTGGCCAGCGCCGAGGTGGACGCCACTCGGCGGGTCACGTTCGGGTGCGGGCTTCGGCCAGCGCCAGCTTGACCACGTACTCCTGGTTGTCCGGATCGCGGGCCAACGCCAGGCGCAGCTGGTCGGCGGCCTGCGCCGGCCGATCGAGGTGCAGGAGGCACATGGCCAGGGCGTGGTGGGCCAGCTCGCCGAACAGGCGCTGGTCATAGGCCAGCACGGGATGCACGGCGGCGGCCGCGGGATGGTCGACCAGCTCGTCCAGGTGCGACGACGGCGTCGGCCCAACGGTGCTGGGCCATGGCCAGGTTGGCCTGCACCCACCGGGTGAGCGGATCGTCGGGATGGGTGGCGACCATCTCCGCCAACAGGTCGGCGACGGCCGCCACGACATCGCCCCGCACCGAACCGACGACCGCCCCCTCGGCCTGAGCCCGGTTCAGGCGGAACAGCGCGAACTCGGCGAACATCGGTAGATCGGCGGTGACGAGCGGCCCACCGCGCCCGGGCCACGGCCACGCCGGTCGACCAGTCGCGGTCGGCCTGATCGGGGTGACCGAGGCCGGCCTCCACCAGACCCAGCTGGAACCACAGGTAGGTCCGAGCCGGATCGGCCGCGGCCTGACGGCGCAGCAGCGGCAGGTCCCGTCGGTGCTTGTGGGTGAGATCGCCCTCGTAGCCCAGGTGCTCGATGGACGCGGGCGCCCGCGCCACCCGGCCACCCTCGTCGACCAGGCGACGCACGTCGGGCAGCATGGTCTCGTGGATCACCCCCCGGAAGCGGACGTCGGGCCGGTTCCGCATCAGGCGGTGCTCGAGGAACCGGGTGCTGCGCAGGGTGGGACGGAAGGCCACGGTGGCGGCCACCACCTCGTCGCCCGCCGCCGCCAACATGGTCCGAAGGTCCCCGTCGAGGCGCAAGCGCTCGTCGGCGTCGATGTAGAGGATCCAGCTGCCTCCGCAGGCATCGAGTGCATGGTTGCGCGCCGCGGCGAAGTCACCGTCCCAGGCACGGAAGAGCAGGCGCGCACCGTGGCGCGCCGCGATGTCGCGGGTGGCATCGACCGAGCCGGTGTCGACCACCACGATCTCGTCGACCGCGTTCGCGATCGACGTCAGGCAACCGTCGAGGAACTGCTCCTCGTCGCGGGCGATGAGTGCGGCGCTGAGGAGCACTCAGACGCGCAGGATCAGGGCGGAGGCCTGAGGTTCGACACGAACGACAGGTTGGAGGTCTGGGCCGAGGCCGAACTGATGCTCAGGCCCGTCATCGAGAACGAGGTCACCACAGGAACGGCGAACGCGCTGGTGATGGCGACGCGCTTGATGAACTGACGCCGATCGGAGGCGTCCCAACCTTCGTGCGCTTCGATCTCGCCCTCGTCGGCCATGACCTCTCCCCTTGTCGCACCCGTCACTGGTGGACGCCGAGGATACCGCATGTGTCCCACCGAGGCCGGGTGTCGACAAGATCCCGGTCAGGTGACGAGGTCAGCTGACCAGCACGCTGCTCAGCGCGCGTCACGGCATCGTCAAGGGGGCCCACCGCCATCTCGTAGCCCTCGACCTGCCCGAGCAGCGCAGCCAGGGTGGCGAACAGCTGCGACCGCGAGTCGCCGCCGGGGCGAGCGCGCGCGATGCAACGCGCCACCAGGTCCACCGTGGCGATCGGTTCGATGATCGACCCGCCGCCGTGGTTGGCCCGCAACAGCACGGCGCCATCGAGCGGGGCCAGGCGGGTGCGGGTCGGGCGGCCCAGATCGTCTGGATCCAGTCCCACGATCGGGGTGCCGTCACCGAGGGCGGCACGGGGCGACCCGGCCAGCGCCTCAGATGCCTCGGGGACGAGGTCCCCGGTGCCGGGCTTGACGTGGAAGCGGCGGGGCAGGGCGATGGCCATCCCGTCGCGGGTCAGGACCATCTCATCGCCCTCCACGTCGAAGCCGTCCACGAGCAGGCGCAGCGCCAAGGTCGTCTTGCCGGCCCCCTTGTCCCCCACCAGCAGCACCCGGCGGCGGCCGATGGTGACCAGGGCAGCGTGCAACGACAGCCACCCACCGAGATCGAGGTGGTCCATGAGCCGTCCGTACACGCGCTGGTAGAGCACGTAGAGCAGGTCGTCGTAGCGCTCGAACCGGTCGACCAGGTCGCCCTCCTCGAGCAGCTCCCAGGGCCCAGCCCCCCGCACCTTCCAGTGCAGGGTGGCCTTGAGCTCCACCTCCTGTTGGTCGACGGAGTTGGCCACGTAGACCAGCCGGGCGGCGGTGGGGTCGTCGTCGATCTCGATCTCGACCTGGTAGGGCAGCAGCCGGAAGGCCAGGGTGGTGGCTATTGCAGGAGCCCTTCCGACGCGAAGTTGGCCAGGCAGTCGGCGACCTCGGCGTGAGGCGGGTCGACCCCGAACAGGGCGGCGAGCTCGTCGGCCATGGCATCCGCCGAGTGGTCGCCGTCGCACAGGGTGAACACCACCGAGGCGGTGGCGTTGAGGTAGTGGACACGGTCCCGGGTGGCGTCGTAGACGATGAGCCCGTCGCGCACCTCGTTGACCTCGAGGTGGGCGATCGTCACCGGTCGCTCGGCGTCGGGCGCGGTCGATGTCGGATGCGGTCGATTCCGGTTCGGTCAGGTCGGCCATCGTGCTCCTCGGGCAGATGCAGTCCACTGCCTAGCATGGCAGCCTCCATGGTCGAGCCGTCCCCAAAGCCTCGCGTGCCGCGCGTGGCCCACTTCGTCTTCGGCCTCAAACCTCAGACCGAGCCGTTCCACCTCGTCCACTACCTGGCCATCGAGTCCTGCCGTCAGCAGCTGGCGCCCGACACGATCTACCTGCACCACCGCCATCTGCCATACGGCGTGTGGTGGGACCACATCCGGCCCCACCTCACGCTGGTGGAGGTGGACGAGGTGCCCGAGGTGGCGGCGGCACGCTACGAGGAGGCGCGGGTGCCTCCCGCGCTTCGCTATGCCCACCACGCCGACTTCGTCCGCCTCGACGCCCTCATCGACCACGGCGGCGTGTATGCCGACATCGACACCTTGTTCCTGGCGCCGTTCCCCGACGAGCTGTTCGCCTCGCCGTTCGTGATCGGTGACGAGGGACCCCGAGCGCGACGAGCTGACCGGCGAGCGGCGCCCGTCGTTGTGCAATGCCCTGATGCTGGCCGAGCCAGGCTCGGCGTTCGCTCGGGTCTGGCGGGAACGGATGGCCGGCGAGCTGAACGGCACCTGGAGCAACCACAGCGGCTTCCTGGCCCACACGCTGAGCCGGGAGCTGGGTGATCAGGTGCGGGTGGAGTCGGCCCGCACCTTCCTGGGGGTGCCGTGCAGCGTCGACGGCCTCCGCGAGCTGCTGGAGCGCGACGAGGTGCGCCTCGATGGTGCGCTGAGCGTGCACCTGTGGGCCCATCTGTGGTGGGACGCGGGACGTCTCGACTTCAGCCCGGTGCACGCTGGTCAGATCACCCCCGAGTGGGTCCGCTCGGCGCCGACCGCTTATGCCCGCCTGGCCCGCCCCTACCTGCCCGACCTCGACCTGTGGTGAGCCGGAGCCCGAAGTGAGCCCCGGCCGCGACGAGAACCGGCCGCGGGGCGTGCGCTACGTGTCGTTGCCGCCCGGTGATGGCTACGGCGCCGCGGCCCAGGGCTATCTCGGGCTGTTGGAACGGTTGGGCGTTGCGGTGCGCTGGGAACCGATCAGGTTCGGGACCCGCCAGCGCGTCGCGGTGAGCGACTCGCGCAGTCAGTTCGCGGGTTGGATCGATCGCCCGATCGACTACGACACTGTGATCGTGCACCTGCCACCCGACTGGGTACCCCACCATCTCGACGGCGAACATGGTCGGCGTCGACTGGCGTTCACCACCGGTGAGATCGACCCGATCCCCGAGACGTGGGTGAAGGCGTTGGCTTCGGTCGATCGGGTGGTGGTGCCGTCGAGGTTCAACCAGCGGGTCTTCGCGACCAGTGGGGTGACGACACCGATCTCGGTGGTGGGCCACGTCGGCGACCTCGACCTGGACGTGGCCCCGTTCCACCACGAGTCGCTGGGCGACCGGTTCGTCTTCTACACGATCGGGCCGTGGACCACCCGCAAGGGCCTGGCCGAGACGGTGCTGGCCTTCGCCGACGCCTTCGCCGGCTCCGACGAGGTGACGCTGGTGATCAAGACCGACAGGGTCGACCACCAGGCCCGGGCCGAAGCCGGGCGCGCCGGGCAGGAAACGTGGTGGTCGCTGGCGCAGCTGCTGGGTACACGGCCAAACGCGCCGCCGGTGCTGCTGGTCCTCGACGAGCTGGGACGACGCCACCATGGCCGGCCTGCACCGTCGGGGTGACTGCCTGGTGTCGCTCAACCGGGGCGAGGGATTCGGACTGCCCATCCTCGACGCGGCCCGGGCCGGCCACCCGGTGGTCGTCACCGGCTGGGGCGGGGCCCTCGACATCACCGGCGAGGACTGGCCCCTGTTGGTGGGCTACGAGTTGGTGACCACCGCGGATGACCGGCTCGACGACTGGATGCGCCCGAGCCCCACCCAACGGTGGGCCCGGGCCGACCACGACGACGCGGTGGACCGCCTGCGTTGGGTCTTCGACCACCGGACCGAGGCGCAGGAGCTGGGCCGGTCGCTGGCCGCGAGGGTCGAGGCCCGGTTCGGCATCGAACCCGTGACCGCCGCCTTGGCCGCGGTGCTCGATCCCGGCCCCGAACCGGGCTAGGGCGTCGAGACCGTGCAGGTCGGCGGCCCGTCGCCGGCGGCCGCCCAGCTCAGGCAGATCGGCCGGGCCTCCGCGCATGGCCGGGCGAGCCCGCATGGAGCTGCGCCATCTTGTCCACCACGGCCGTGTAGGGCACGTCCGCACTCGTCAGGATGCCCCAGTTGCTGTTCTCGCCATCGGCCACCCGCCCGCCCGCCGGCTCGTCGACCAGCTCGAACCAGTCGTCACCCACCACCCAGGGCGTGCGGTAGAGGCGGCGGGCGTAGTGGGCGTAGGCGGCGGCGCGTTCGTGCTGGGTGGCGTAGGTGGGGAACAGCGGCGGCCACGTGTCGGGCAGTCCGCTGTCGGCGGCGCGGAAGCCGTACTCGCCCACCATGATCGGCCGGCCGACGATCCGCTCGATGGCACCCATGCCGGGAGAATCAGGCAGGTAGGCCGGCCACTGCTGAGCGATGAGCGTGGCCACCGATCCAGGATGGCGTAGTCGTCCACGCTCCACACGTCGACGTAGGGGCGGGCCGCCTCGAGCAGTTGGGGTTCGATGAGCCGAGCGACCGCTTTGACCCCGAGGATGAGATGGTTCGGGTCATACCGGTGGATGGCCGCGGTGGTCACGGAGAAGTACTGCTGGGCCAGCGCGTACAGGAAGCCGCTCGGGTCGCCGACGTAGTGCTCGGCCACGGCACGTCCGGGCGAACCGGGGGCAGGGCCAGGTAGTCGTCGAGGACGGGGACCTGCTCGCGCCAATCCGGTCCCCAGTGCAGCTCGCTGTCGGTGAAGTAGCCGACCAGGTCGGGGTCGTCGCGACGAGCGGCCAACGTCGACGCCACCTGATCGGCGTGGGCCGCGAAGGACGGGTCGAACCAGTCGTCGCCGCTGGCCATCGACAGCAGCACCGTGTAGGGCATCTGCGAGGTGAGTCGGGGATCGGTGTCGGAGAACGAGCCCAGCGTGTTGAACCCCCAGGTACGCAACCGCGTGATCTGCGCGTCGGCCCAGGCGTCCCAGTTCGGATAGTGGGTGGCCACCGCCTGGCAGTACGGACAGACATGGGTCGTCTGGTCAGTGTCGGGCGATGCGGTCACGTGGTCGATCCCCGACGAGTAGAAGGGGTGCCCGCTCGGGTCGACCAACCACCAGCGGTGCCCCACGAAGGCGGTGTGGAAGAAGCCAGTGGCCACGAACGAGGAAGGTGGCTTGGGCTGGCCGGCGGCGGCCGTGGTGGCCGTCGCGCCGGGGACGACGGCCATGGCCGCCAGGGCCAGCACGACCAGGACCGCACGCATGCGAGCCAACCTCATCACATCCCCCCTCGTCGATCACGGCCGCGACTAGCCGCCCGCAGGATAGGACGTGGATCGGAGGGTAGGCGCAGGCACCGCCGGGAAGTCGGCGCGTGGTTGCCGTCGCCGTGGCAGTAGGTTCAAGGCACATCACCGACGGCGCAGGCTGCGTAGGGGTATCCCGCACCGTCGCCCGGGCCGCTAGCTCATCTGGCTAGAGCAGGGGACTTTTAATCCCAAGGTGCCGGGTTCGAGCCCCGGGCGGCCTACCAAGCAGGACAAGGGATCGGGGACTTCGAGCCTTCGAGGTTCGTCGGCCATCCCACGCAAATCCCACGCATCGCTGCAGATCGCGTAAACTGGCCAGCGATGCGAGGCGGAATTCGCAAGCGCTCCCCTGGCGTGTGGGAGGTCCGAGCCGAGATCGGCCGCGACCCGGTGACCGGCCGACGACGACAGATCAGCCGGACCGTGCGCGGCGGCAAGCGAGACGCCGAGCGCGTCCTGAACTCGCTGTCGGTCCAGTCCGACACCGGCGCGCTCACGGGCACCGATGTCACGGTGAAGGAGCTGACCGAGCGCTGGCTGGCCCAGGTCGAGAACGACCTCAGCCCGACCACGGTGCTCCGCTACAAGAACCTGCTCTCCAAGCGCATCGTGCCGGCCCTCGGGTCGAAGAAGATCCATCGGCTCCGGGCCGACGAGCTGGACCGCTTCTATCTGGCACTGGTGAACGACGAGGGCCTGGCGCCATCGACGGTCCGCCAGGTGCACGCGGTGATCCGTCGAGCACTGCGCCAGGCCGTGCGCTGGGGATGGCTGGCCACCAACCCGGCGATCAACGCCAGCCCACCCCGGGTGCCCCGCTCGACGATCTCGCCGCCGGATGTGGACCAGGTGATGCAGCTGATGGCCTACGCCAACGAGCACGACGCCGAGCTGGGACGCTTCCTTCACCTGGCCGCGACGACGGGCGCACGACGGGGCGAGCTGTGCGCGCTGCACTGGCGGGACATCGACGTGGAGAAGCAGACGCTGACCATCTCCCGCTCCATCGCCGAGGTGGAGGGTGGCGTGAGCGAGAAGGACACCAAGACCCACGCGGCACGACGCATCGCGCTCGACGCCGGGACGCTGGCGGTGATCGCTGAGCAACGCGCCTTGGCGGACCGGCTGGCCGAGACAGCCGAGCTCGAGCTGAGCGACGACGCGTACGTGTTCTCGCCGGATCCAGGCGGCCGCGTGCCGTGGAACCCCAGCACCATCACCCATCGCTTCCAGCGGGTGCGCACGAGCCTCGACCTCGGGTCGGTCCGCCTCCACGACCTCCGGCATTTCGCTGCCACCAGGCTCATCGCCGCTGGCGTGCCGGTCCGCACCGTGTCCGGCCGCCTCGGCCACGCCAACCCCTCGACCACCCTGACCGTCTACTCGCACTTCCTCGAGGCGAGTGACCAGGCGGCCGCCGAGGTGCTGGGTGGCCTCCTCACCCCTGCACCCGATCACGAGGACTCCTGATGGCGGGACTCCCCCCACCCGTCCGCCGATCAGCCCTCGTCCAGTGTCCAGTAGCTACTGGACACTGGACGCCGACCGGCTACAATGGGCCGAGACGTTCGTAGGAGACCTCGATGCCACCCACCCGCCTCAGCCACGATGAACAGGTGGCACTCGCGGAGGAGGAGCTCACCCGGCTGGGGTCTCTCCTCGAGGACTTGAGCGTGGTCGTGACCGGTCCCGACCACGTGAGCTTCCACCCGCGCCAGGGCGCACGGCTGGCCGGCCAAGGTCATCGCCTACGACGCCGTCGGCGAAGCAGTCGCCAAGCAGCTGGTGGCGACCGAGCCGCAGGGAAGAAAGGTGGTCGTGGCCAACCGCATCTCGGGGCCGGCGCGGAAGTACCTGGCGGATCAACAGTGGGGGTGGCTGGACCGGCGAATCGGGGCCCACATCCCGATCGGGCGTCGGGACATCGAGGTTCGCTACGCCGGTCCCAATGGCGGCGCCGGGGTACACCGGGAACCGGGACGCCCCGCTGGAGGCCCGATCCGAGGGCGCGCCGGCATCGCCTACGCCGCCGAGCTGCTGCGCGACCCGGACGATCCCCCGAGCTTCCGATCCGTCGCCGCTGCGGTCGGCATGACACCGACCGCGATCAGCAACGCGGTGAAGCAGCTCGCTGAGGCCGGACTCGTCGGGCCGGGAAACAAGCCGACACTTCCCGACCTGTTCTGGGCGCTGGCCGACGCCTGGCAGCCGCTGAAGGTGCTTCCCATCGCATCGACACCCGACCCGACCGATCCAGCCCTCGCCACCCGGGCGGACCGCCTGGACGAGCCTGGCTGGGTGCTGGGTGGCGACCTCGCCGCCGCCGAACTCGGTGCACCCGTCTTCAGCGTCGAACAGCGCCCCTGGCTGTGGGTACCCACCCAGGTCGAGCTGCGCCGGGCCGAACGCACCTGCGGGCCGGCGACATGGGAAGATCGAGCCGCCGTCATCGCCGCCCCGCCCACGGCCTTGGTCTGCCAGCACCGCCGCCCGTCGCCATCGAACGACTCCGCATGGCCGCTCCCCCACCCGCTGTTCGCCGCCCTCGACCTGGCTCGCGATCCCGGACGAGGCCGCGAGATCCTGGCGCAATGGTCGCCAGAAGGAGCCGACGCTGTCTGGCAATAGCGGCGCGCACCCGGTGGTCGTCCTGCCCGCGGCGCTCGGCGATCTCGTCGAGGTGTTGCGCGCGCTCACCGCACCCGACATGCCTGCCGTCGCCGTGATCGGCGGGACGGCGGTGAACATCCGGCTATCCACGGCGGCCGACGCGCACCGGGCCACCCGAGACATCGACCTGGTGGCCAACACCGCAGACCCGACCGCCGTCCAGGTCCTTGCGGAGCGCCACACGCTCGCACACGAGAACACCGTCGTGGTGAACGGCATCGAGGTCGACATCATCGACACCACCGCCGTCACCGAAGATGAACTCGAAGGGCTCGACACTGGCTCGAGGCTGTTCGTCGCAGGCCACCGCTGGGCCCTCGAGACCTCCGAGCTGATCCTGGTCACGACTGCCCACGCGGGCGCGCCGACCATCGAGATTCCGGTGGCGAGCGCTGCGGGGTTGGTCGCAGCCAAGAGCCACGCCGCCGGCTATCCGCGGTCGGCGCGCCGCGCCACCAAGCACGCCGCCGACCTCTTCGACATCTACCGACTCATCGAGGTGTTCGACACGAGAGGCGACCTGCGCATCGAGCTGGCCGCCGCGCCGGCTCACCTCGGACAACTCGTCGCGTCGGTGGTGCAGACCGAAATCCTGGTCAGGCCGGCCCATGCCATGCGCGAGATGCAATCCGTCGCCCCGGTGCGGCTGGACGTGGACAGCATCATCGACGTCATCGAGCCATTCGTGACCACCCTCACCTAGAGACCGTCACCAGTCTCGGGTCCGAGCAGGTAGCGCTCGAGTTGGTGTTTGGTAACTCGGAGGCGGTGGCCGATCTGGAGGACGGGGACGGGGAAGTCGCCGCGTTCGTAGAGGTCCCAGGCGGTGCTGCGGTGGATGCCGAGGACGTGCGCGGCTTCGGCCAAGCTGAGGGTGGCGCAGTCGGCGAAGTCGATGGTGTGGTCGCTCATGGGGTCACCGTCGCGAAGGGGGGTCCCGGGTTCGGTCCCGGTTCTGGTCCCATCGGCCGGGAATCGCAGGTTTCGGGCTCGTCGGCGGCGACGGTTTCGTGGTGGTTGGCCATCACCGGGGAGAAGCGCGTCCGGCACTGGTGACGCGACACCCCACGCGACCAGTCACCGCGTCCCCTCGAGCATCCAGAGCTACGAGACAGCCCCGTCCCGATCTCCCCCACTCCACCGCTTCCCACTCGGCGGCACCCTCAACGGCTGCCCCTGAACAGCCACCCCAAGATCGTTCACAGACTTGCACGGGACCGTGCGGGACCTGCGGGCGCTGGCCGGTGGTGAACATCGGCAGGGTTTGGTGCAGGGGCGGGCCCAGGTGGTGCAGACGGCGGCCGGGTGCCTGCACCACTGGGGTTGAGGCCTGCACCAATGGGTCGGTGGCCCGGTTGGCGGGGTGGTGCAGGAACTGGTTGAGGTAGGGGTGTTCTGGTTCGCCGGTGATGTCCCACCTGATCTGGCTGCTGTCCCCCTGGCGGGTTGGGACCTCCGGGTGGGTCCCGGGTTTGGTCCCGGATGTGGTCCCAAGTGCTGGTCAGGCCACTCGCGCACGGCTTCGACGGCCGGCAGGCATCGGCGACAGGTCGCTGGGGTCACCGGCCTGGTCCGCGCGACGCGACAGCCGCTCGGAGGTAGGTAGTAGGGGTGGAGGCGGTCCATGTTGAACATCGGCAAGCTCGGCGCGGGCCGGGCCGACTATTACCTGTCGTTGGCCACCGGGGTCGAGGACTACTACACCGGACACGGTGAGGCCCCGGGCCGGTGGTTCGGACACGGCGCCGACCTCCTCGGCCTGGCCGGGACCGTCGACGCCGATGATCTGACCGCGATCTTGGAGGGTCGTCGTCCGGGGTCGGATGAGCGGTTGACCCGCACGAAGGTGCCAGGGTTCGATCTGACGTTTCGGGCGCCGAAGTCGGTGTCGGTGCTCTACGCCCTGGGTGACCCCGACACGGTGACGGGGGCGGTGGAGGCGCATGAGGCGGCGGTCGACGCCGCCATCGGCTACCTGGAGCGCGAGGCCTGTGTCACCCGTCGACGCGTGGACGGGGAGGTCACTGGGTTCACCGGTGAGGGGTTCGTGGCCGCCGGGTTCCGGCATCGCACGTCGCGGGCCGGGGACCCGACGCTGCACACCCACGTCTTGGTCGCGAACCTGACTCGCACGCCGGATGGGCGGTGGGGGGCGTTGGACGGCCGCCACATCTACCGCCACGCCCTGACCGCCGGGTATCTGTATCAGGCTCAGTTGCGGGCCGAGCTGACACGGCGCCTCGGTGTCGAGTGGGAACCCGTCACCAACGGCTACGCGGACATCGACGGGGTCCCCGCCGCGGTGATCCGGGAGTTCTCGAAACGTCGCACCGAGATCCTCGAGCGGATGGAGGATCGGGGGCAATGGTCGGCCAAAGCCGCGCAGGCGGCCACCCTCGACACGCGCCGGGCCAAGGACTACCGGGTGACCGCGGCCCAGCTGCGAGACGACTGGGCGTTTCGGGCCGCCCGGTTGGGTTGGGCCCCCGGCCGGCTCCAGGAACTCGTCGCGGAGGCTCGACCCCGCACCCCGGACCCCGGCGATCTTGAGGCGATGTTCGTCGAGTTGGCCGGCCCCTACGGGTTGACCCACAACGCGTCGACGTTCACCCGCCCGGATGTGATGCGGGCCATCGCGTCGAGGATGGTCGACGGCGCCGACGTCGAGCTCATCGACGGCCTGGCCGATGTGTTCGTATGCACCGCCGACGCCATCGCGGTGGGCGAGGTCAAGGGTCAGCCGGCCTGGACCACCCGAGAGCTCCTCGCCGTCGAACACCACCTCCTCACCGGTGCCGACACCCGCAGCCATGACCACGCTGGGGTGGCCGGACGGGCCGAGGTGGCCGCCGCCATCGCGGCGCGCCCGTCGATCAGCGACGAACAGGCCGACATGGTCGCCGAGTTGTGCCTGTCGGGTCGCGGGATCGACGTCGTGATCGGCGCAGCCGGGACCGGCAAGACCTACGCCCTCGACACCGCCCGCGACAGCTGGCAACGATCCGGACTCACCGCCCATGGCGCCGCCTTGTCGGCCCGGGCCGCCGCCGAGCTCCAAGCCGGCTCCCACATCGAGTCGATGACCGTCGCCCTCCTGCTGGCAAAGATCGAACTGGGTCGCCTCCCCCTGGACCGCCGGTCGGTGGTGGTGGTCGATGAGGCCGGCATGGTCGGCACCCGCACCCTGGACCGCCTCCACCAGGTCACCGAGAAGGCCGGCGCGAAACTGGTGCTGGTCGGCGACCCCGAACAGCTCCCCGAGATCGAAGCCGGCGGCGCCTTCCGGGCCCTCACCCAACGCCCCGACACCATCCACCTCCTCGACAACCGCCGCCAAACCCAACTCTGGGAACGCCAAGCCCTCCACCACCTCCGCACCGGCCAGGTGCCTGAGGCGGTCGAGGCGTATGACCGCCGGCAACGCATCGTGATGGTCGCCGACCCCGACAGCCTGCGTGACCGGGTGGTGGCCGATTGGTTCGAATCGACCCGGGCCGGTGAACGCGCCCTGATGATCGCCGCGCACCGCAGCGAAGTCCGCGACCTCAACGACCGTGCCCGCCAGCTTCTCGACGCCGCCGGCCAGCTCGGCACGCGACGTCTCGTCGTCGGGTCACACGAGTTCGCGCAAGGGGACCGGGTCATGGCCATCAGCCGCAACCACTACGACCTCGACATCCTCAACGGCGACCTCGGCACCATCACCCACCTCCACCCCGACGGCGCCGTCACCTTCCGCTGCGACCGGACCGACACCGACCGGACCATGCCTCTCGAACGCATCCAAGACGGGATGCTCGACCACGGCTACGCCCGCACCAACCACAAAGCCCAAGGCGCCACCGTCGACACCACCTTCACCCTCGGCGACGCCGGCGACCTCGACCGCCAAGCCGCCTACACCGCCCTCTCCCGAGGACGCCTCGAGAACCGGCTCTACGTCCTCGAACCCGACCACGACCTCCAACCCGAAATCCACATCCAACCCAGCCACCCGCGACAGCCCGGTCTGGACATCGACAACGCCGATCGGCGAGAGGTCCGACGCCGGCACACCGAACGCGAACTCAGCCGCGACCGCCGCAAAGACCTCGCCACCCGCCTCCTCGCCAACCTCCCCCCACCCGAGCGCCAACCCCACGAACCCGACCGGCCAGGAGTACGCCGCGAACGGCCCGAACCCAGCCGCAGCGTCGCCGACGACCACGGAATCGACCTCCTCTAACCCCCCGCCCTAATCGGCCACGGGACGTCCGATCAAGCCCCCGAAACGCTCCCGCCCTCAGCCATCGCGATGAACCCAGACCCACCTCAGAACCGCCTCCAGCTCGACCGGATCGCTGATTGCCTCCAACGCATCCGCGAACCCCTCCAGCGCCGCCGATCCCGGCTGGTACTCGCGGATCGCAACCACCAGCTCGTCCCGGACCAGAGCCCCCAGCTCCGACCGGTCGCCAGGCGCGGACGACCTATCGTCAGCCATGTCGACACCTCCTCGTAGGTGTTGGCCAGGCCCCGGGGTGTTCGCGCACCGCCGGGGCCACTTGTTGATCACCAAAATCCTAGCCCGCTGTTAGACGATCACCAAGGACTAGATTCGCAGGCCATGGCCCTCGACCTCGTCGGCATCTCCGAAGTAGCCGCCATGCTCGACCTCACCACCCAACGCATCGACCAACTCGCCCGCCAAGACCCCAACTTCCCGCCACCAGCCGCCGACCTCGCCGCCGGGCGAATCTGGATCCGAGCCGACATCGTCACCTGGGCGCGAGCCGCCGGCCGCCTCGACCAGGACTGACCCCGTACGCCCGCCACCACCCCCCAAAGATTCCGGCGACCAAGCTCCACCCACGTTGCCGCCCCAGCACCATCCGCGCCGGCCAGCTGAGCCCTAACGCCGGTTCTGTGTGGGGCCGATAGGTAGCTTGATGCGGGTGGTGGCCGAATGAGAATCGTCATCAAGAGGAGTCGGTGGGGCGTGGTGCTGGCCTTCTTGGTGGCTTGGCTCTGGTTGTTGGCTTCGGGGTCGGCGTGTGGCTCTTGAGGCCGGAGCAGTCGTCCATCAAGGCCGAGCCAGTCACGGTCCCGCAGACCCTCGACAACGGGGACACGCTGAGGCCGCCCGACGGTGCTCGCCCCGCGATCAGCGCACAACGTGCGTACGCCCTCACCCAGCAGTACGCGCAGCCTCGGGGTATGAGTGCGCAACTCCGCCTCGGTCGGCTTGAGGCGCCCCTCGCTGACCCTCTCTCTGGTCGTCTGGTCTGGGTGGTGACCTACCGGCCGAAACGAGCCGATTGCATGGCAGCCACGGAGCCGACCGTCCACCCGACCTCCCACTGCACGGCCACCCAGATTGTCGACGCCCTTACCGGGCAAGGCGCAGGCAACGTCTTTCAGAGCGGCTGAGCCCAAGGGACTCGACAATGCCCGCGCCGACCTATCGGCACGTAGGCCCTCCCCGCTATGGCTCCGAGCGTCGGGCCTGTGCAGCCCCGGTCATCAGGTTCGACGGAAGCCGCAGACCTTCCAGTCGCCGCCCTGGCGAACAACGACTGCATCCCAGGTTTCGCTGACCGTGTTGGGCACCGTGCCCTCGACGACGTTCAGTGCCACGAGTTCGGTGCCGTCCGCCTGGCGATGGACGGCCCCTGTTCCGAAGACTCCGAACTGACCAGGCGCTTCAGCGTGGCGGTCTCGTATTGGGTCGGACTGTCCCGGAGGTGCGAGCAGAGGTGGCTCTGGGCTGCACTCACGTGTCCCACCTGCGCCGCCGTCAGGTAGTCCATGACGACATTCTGCGGACCGCCACCCGCGGCCGCGCAGCCGAGCCCCACCAGAAGCAACCCGACAGCAAGGAGAAGCCCCGTCCGCCTCATGCTCATCCATCGGGCCACAGCCACCACACTTAAGAGCATAGGACGAGTTGTGGACTATGGCCCTGCCAGTGGGCCGATTCTACCGAGCGCCGAACGGCACGTCGGCGCTCCTCGCGATCGTCCTGAGCGCCGGTTCTGGGCGGGGTGTCCGGCATGTGTTGGCGATCAGCGAAAGTCGCGTTCTGGGATCAGCGAAAGTCGCGGTCCCGGGGTGAGGGTGTCCCTCGGGTGGTGAGGCTAGCGGCGCCTCCTGTCGGGGTCGGTGGTGGCGGTGGTGAGGGCTTGGTGCTCGCGTAGCCGCCAGGACGGGCCTTTGATGTTGAACACGACGGCGTTGTGCATGAGCCGGTCCAGGATGGCGGCGGCGACGACGGTGTCGCCGAAGATCTCGCCCCAGTCGGGTAGGCCCCGGTTGGTGGTCACGATGGTGGAGTGCTGCTTCTCGTAGCGCAGGTTCACGACTTGGTAGAACGCGGAGGCGGCGGGGCGGTCCATGGGCAACAGGCCGACGTCGTCGATGACGAGGACCGAGGGGGCGGTGTAGGTCTTGAGCTTGGACGCCAGGTTGCCTTCGCGGGTGGCTTGGGCGATGTTGGCGACCATCTCCTCGGCGTTGGTGAAGTAGCCCCGGAACCCGGCCTCGACCGCCAGGGTGGCGAGCGCGACAGCGAGGTGGGTCTTGCCGCAGCCGGGCTGACCGAGGAACAGGATGGGGCGGCCGTGGTCCATGAACCGCAGGGTGGCGAGGTCGTCGATGAGGCGCCGGTCGACGCTGGGCTGGAAGTCGAAGTCGAACTCGTCGATGGTGCGCCGGAACGGGAACCGGGCGTAGCGCAACCGGGCGGCCAGGCGTCGGTTGCGGGTGGCGTCGGCTTGTTCGGCGACGAGCCGGGCCAGGAACTCGACGTGGGTCCAGTCATCGGTGCGGGCGTCCTCGGCGAGGGTGGCGAAGCACTCGGCGGCCCGGTCCAACTGCAGGTAGCCGAGGTCGTCTTTGATCTGTTCGTAGACGCTCACGCCCGGCTTCTCCGTCATAGACGGTGAGGTCGCGGCGCGGCGACCATCGAAGTCACCGGCACCGAGCTCGAGCCGCTCCGCCCGGTCTGACGCCGCTGCGGGATCAGCGGCGGTCACGACGTGGAGGTGGCGGCGCCGGTTCGATGCCAGTGCCGCGGTCTCTGCGTCGAGGCGGTGCCCGGGGTCCCACACTTCGGTGACGCCGGGTCCGGCGAGACGGTGGCGGGCCACGACCCGCCCGGCCCACGACACGGTCAGCTCGGTGGCGTCAACCGGGACGCGGGCTTCGACTGTCTGGCCCAGACAGGCGGGCGGGACCGAGTAGCGGGTCCCGTCCCAGGTGATGAGCGGCAACGCCCGGTGGACCCGTCGGGTCTCGACGTAGTCAGTGTCGAACCGGCCGGCCGGCAACGCGGAGAAGAAGCCACGCTCGGCCTCGAAGCGGACCGACGGGTGCGACCCCGGTGCTGCGATGCACGCGGTCATGCACCCGCTCGCCGACCCGGCGACCGGCCCGGTGGTTGAGCTCGCCGACGCTGTCGGGCACCCCGGTGACGACCAGCTCCTGCAGGAACGACTCCTTCAGATCCCGGAACGGCCGCTCGACCTTGCCCTTGCGCTTGGCGTCACCGGCCTGGCACGCCTTGACCTCGACGCCGTAGTGGCGGGCGAACTCGAGGGTCGGCGGGTGCAACACGAACCGGCGGCCCTGGGACTGGCCCAACGCCCCCATCCGGTCGGTGCGGGCGACCTTCGACACACCCCCGGCGGCGTCGAAGAACCGGGCCATGCCCTCGAAGGTGTGCTCGCGATCGACCGAGTCGAGAACCACCACAGCCGCCACCGCGACCAGCACAAGATCATCCCGAAGCACCACAACACCGCGCCAACCCGACCCCGCGGGCCCAGCCCGAGCAGTCCGACCAATCGAACTGGGCCTCCTCACCCGGAGCGGTCTCGATCGGCACCGACGCCGCATCCGCCGCCCGGAACCGCGGGCCGCGCTGCTCACGAACCCAGCGCACCACCGACGGATACGACCCAGCGAACCCCTCGGCCGACACGATCTCGAACAACGACTTCGCCAACAGCTGCGGGTTGCCGACCAGCAACGCGGTCAGCCGGTCGGCCCACACCGGGTCGACACACGATCCGCCACCTCGACCGTCCGCGCCGGCGGCGGACCGCCCGCCTTGACCCACTTCGCGATCGTCGCCGGGTGATAGCCCAGCTCGTCACCGATCTCCTTGAACGACATGCCCTGGCGCTTCATCGCCAACACGTCCATGAACTCCTCCTGCGTCATCATGAGCTGCGGTCCCTCCAGCCGAAGTGTCGATGCTTGGTCGCTCGACAGGCTGGAGGGGCCACACACTCACCAGTGGGATCTCAGGAGGAACACCCACCCCCGCCACCGCGACTTTCAGTGATCGCAGACCGCGACTTTCACTGATCGCTCACAGCATGATCAGGGCGTGGGGATCTCCGTCTACCTAGTCACCGAATCCGGCGTCCAGAAGAACGCGGGCTCATCGATCGACGCGGCGACGCCTACGACTTCGTCGCTGGCTTCGACGGCCTACTAGCCGGAGGCGACCCAACTCTGCCGCTCTGGAGGGGCATCGACCCATACGGCGACACTGTCTTCAATCGAGTGCAGGCCAATCCCTCGTCGCTGAGCTGGCCCGCATCGAGTTGACCTGCTCGACTGGCCCCGAACGCGTAGCGGTCGAGCGGCTCCGCCAGATGGCAGAGCTGTGCGCCGATGGGACCCACCTCTACCTCAGGTTCGTGGGCGACTAATGCACAGAACGGCACCTCGGAGCGACCGATCGCCGATTCGGTGCGACATGAAGCGAACGGATCGGGCCGGATGCGCTGGGGGCTCAGTACCGCCTGGTCCTGGGCGATAGTGGTGAGGTGACCACGGGGAACGGCGCGACGATCGATGGAGATTCCATTGGCTCGCGCATCCGTCCCACCATCATTGTGTTGCCGTTCATCCTGTGGATTCCGCTGTGCCTGGGTGTACTTGCCGCGGTGCAGGTGTTGACAGGTCCGCTTGGTGACTGGGGATATCTAGCCTTCGTAACTTGGCTTGCTTTGCCCTACTTGGTCTTGGTTGCCCGCGCTGCGTATCGGAGCCATCTTCACTGGCCGTCGGAGTCGAAGGTCACGAAGAATCAGGTTGGACTCATCTACGGCTTGTCGACGGCCGGAGTGGCAATGCTGTTCACAGCCGACTCACCGACGGCCCGATGGGTGCTCATAGGGCTGTGGCTGACCCTGACCGAGGTCGGTGGGGCGGTCCTTGCCGGGATCGCTGTACGGAACCGGCGGGAGGCGACCTAACGGCACCTAGGCGCTCCTCACGATCACCCCGAGCGCCGGTTCTGGGCGGGGTCGGGTTCGGGCTTTGTCGCTAGGGGAACGCGTAGTTGGCGTCGGTGTTTCCCTGTTCGTATGGGGAGACATGGACTAGGGGGCAGGCTGGGAAGGCGGTCTGGTTCGTGTGCACTGCGGCGAGCGAGACCGGGATGGTTGGTGCGGATCCGGCGATGCCGACGAACAGGGTGGTTGTGGTGGGGCAGTTTTGCCGTGAGGTTTCCGTACTGGATGAAGAAGGAGGCTGGAGAGCGGGGGTCGCCTACGGCCACCTCGGCCATGGGCGCGATGTAGGCATCGGTGATGCCGTTGTCGGACACCGTCACCTGTGCAGGACCTCCGAATCGAAGGGTTGGCTGGCCCTTGAGGAAGCAGGGTCGGGTGGAGGTCAGGGTGACGATGTCGGACAGGTGCCCCATCCCGGGGTATGGCTCCATGGAGAGGACCGAGGCCTGTAGGTCCGCGGCGGTGCAGGGCGCGGTTGGCAGCGGGACCGAGGGAGGCGCGACGTGGCGGAGCGTCTGGAGCGTCCCTGGCAGCGAGGCGGATGGCACGCTGCCCAACGTCGAGTTGGTGGCGGTGGTCGGGGCGCTGGGGTTGTTCGTGGGGGACGGGACTGTGGTTTGGGTGATCTGGGTCGGGCCGGTCAGAAGGGGCTCGCTGCGATCGGCGGTGCCTGCGGCCAGACCGATCGCGGCGGCGGTCGCTAGTGCTGCGATAGCGAGCGCAGCGCCAGCCACCCCGACGCGTCTGCGACGCCGGAGTTGCTCGGCGCGTTGCTGTAGGACCGCGACGGCTGTCGCTGGGACCGCCGGGTGATCGCGTAGCGCCGTCGCGGCTTGTTCGAGTTCGCTCATGGTCGTACCTCCCGGGAACGGGGGCTGATCTCGTCGTCGCTCAGGAATCGGGCCAAAGACCGGCGGCCATCGGCCAGGTTGGAGGCGACGGTTCCGCGCCGAACACCCATCGCCTCGGCGATCGCCGCCTCGGGCAAATCGGCGACATAGCGCAGCACCACCGCAGTGCGTTGACGGACGGGCAGCGCACGAACCGCCTCCCAAACCTCCGGATCGTCGCACGGCATCGGAGCGTCAACTTGCGGGTTCCCGGACTGGGCCAACGCCCGACGCTCCCTCAGACCCCGGCGAGCGTGGCGTCGAAGCTCATTGAGCGCGACCCGATACGTCCAGCCCGCTGGAGAGTCCGATCCGCGACACCCGCGGCCAGCGTGCCAGCGCTCGGACGAACGCCTCGTCGGTCGCGTCGGCCGAAAGGTCGACCCGGCCCGAGAGAGCGCACAGTGCACCCAGCACCCGCGGGCGCTCACGCTCGTACCACACCGCGAAGTCCGAACCGGCCGTGAGATCCATTCCCGCTCATAAGCTACGGCAGCCCGAAAATGTTGGGTCTGTAGACAACTTGACGATCCCTACAGGCACCCGGCGACGGGGGACGCCTGCACCACATAACGGCGTCGGCTCTTCCTGGCAAGGACGCCCGAGCGCCCGTTAGTCCGCCAGAGGAGCGGGGACGGTGACGCCTACGATTGTCGAGATGCAGCACCAAGCGGCGGCGCCCCGGATTCGGCGATTGCGACTCTGCGGAATCGTGGCTGTACTCGCGCTGGGCGCTGTCGCGTCAAGCTGCTCATCGGACACGCGGCGTGCGGCGCCCTCGGTCAGTCCGACCGCCGCAGTGCGGCCGGTGAGTGCGGCCGAGGTGAGGTCGTTGGCAGTGGTGCTCCCCTTCAGCGCAGACGGAGGAGCACTGATCGTGACGCGTGGCCCGGCACCGGCTGGGTTCACCTCTTCCCACGCCGCTCAGCTCGTGGGCTCCGTCCTCACCAACACCTTCGGCACGTCGTTGGGTAACCCGTTACCGCCTCACCAACTGCTGGCGGGGGACGTCACGCTCAGCGGCCACGTGGGGGTCGCACCGCTCGCCAAGACGCCTGCGTGGGTGTTCATCTACCAGCCCCCCGCCGCCTACACCTGCCTCCCCGCGGGGCGTGTGACCTCCACGACGCCACCCTCAACGGCGTCAGGACTGACAGCGATCATCCTGACCAGGCCCGAGGCGAGTGACGCCATTACCTACTCAGGTGCAGGAACCGGACCGTGCGGGCCGAACAGCCTCCAACCCGCCGCGGAAACCGGCCCGACCACCCGCTGAGAACTCCACACCTCGCCGCCGCCCTAACGGCACTTCGGCACCCGACACAAAGCCCCGGTTTCGTCACACCAAGACGACGTCGACCAGGCCTTCGAGGGCTTCGAAGTCGGCGCCGTTGCGGGTGTACAGCGGCAGACCGGAAGCACACGCCGTTGCTGCGATGAGCAGATCGACGGCTCTGGCACCTCGAGCCTTGCGGCCGGCTGCGGTGACCGCGGCATAGACGCGTCCGTAGGCGCGGGCTGCTTCGCCGTCGAACGGGAGCGGATCGAACGCTGCCTCGGCTCGCTGCAGCCGATCTTGTCGACGCCCTCGCTCGTCGGCGTCGCTGGCCGCGTGTGGACCCGCAGCGAGTTCCGCCATGGTGACCGCGCTGACTGCCACCTCGACGGGCAACTTGGACGGATCGAGTTGGTCGAGATCGATCACAACCGAGGTGTCGAGCAATCCTTGGCGGGGGCGTGCGGTCTCAGCCACGAGGCTGGGGATCCTGGCTGGCCACCTGATCGAGGTCAGCCTTGAATCGGTCGTAGTCCACGCTCGGAGCAGTGCGGAACATGGCAACCGCAGCCTCCGCTGCGACGAAACGATGGCGCCGCAGCGGTGTCAGCTCCGCGACCGGCACGCCGTTGCGGGTGACCACGAAGCTCTCTCCCCGATCCAGTTCGCGCATGATCTCGCCGCTCCCATTTCGGAGTTCCCGTTGGGTCAGTTCTCGTGCCATGCCAACCAGTGTAGCACGACGTGCTACGCGGGTTTGCATGGACCAGGGCTCCGAGGTTTGGGGCACGCCGAACGGCACGTCGGCGCTCCTCCGGCTGAACCACTCTCGGTCGGTACATCACTCCTTCACCCATCGCGCGGTGGTGGGAGACTCACAACGTGGAGATCGCCGTGCTCTTCGCGAGCGTCCCGGTTGGGGACCTCGTACAGGCCAGGGCGTGGTATGAGCAACTGTTCGGGCGTCCAGCGGACATCGTCCCAAATGACACCGAGGAGATGTGGCGGATCGCCGACGGGGCCTGGCTATACGTCATCGCCGATGTCGGGCGCGCAGGACAGACGTTGGTCACAATCTCCGTCGCCGACCTGGACGAAGCGACAGCCGCCCTTCAAGCCCGCGGGATACGCGTCGGGGCCGCCGAGAAGGTCGGCACGGCAGGCCGTAAGGCGTGGTTGTCGGACCCCGACGGGAACTCCGTCGCTCTCATCGAAGTCCGCCAGGCACCCGATGGCTAGCGGCGTCTTGAGCCCCTCGCGAACGCGTACCTGAACGGCACATAGGGCGGCCGGCCGGTCCGCCACCGAAGGTCGCAGCGAGAACGTGACGCGTCCGGCAGTCGCTAGAGCCCCCTGCTCTGCAGATACGACGTGATGAGATTCACAGCTACATCTCTTCCCATCGACGCGATGGCATCGCGGACCTTGGTGAGCTTGGTCTTCTCGTCGGCTTCCGGGGCAGCCGCGATCTGCTGATCGAGCAGCTGCAACAGGGCGTCGTAGTTGTCGTCCGCTGGCCACTGGCCGATGATCCGGCTGCCTCGCTCGAGCAAGATCAGGTTCCAGACAGAGTGATGTTCAACAGGGCCGCTGTGACGCGAGATCTCCCCACTCACCAGTCCGGCCATGAACATGCGCTCCAGTTCATGATCGACCTTTAGAGCCGTCGTACCGATGGCGTCGGCTATGTCGCCCAGGCTCGGCATCACGCTGTCCGATCGATCGTCCTCGTGCCCTGCAGTCCACTCGAGGATCGGAATCACCACGCTGGTCCAGGTGTCGTCCGCCATGCCGGGAAGGCTAGCGAGTCACGAGTCGGGCATCCCAGGTGGCACCGTCAGGCAGGCTTGGCTCCCTGTTGAAGCGCCGATGTGCCGTTCGGGCGTCGCTGGGTGTGCGAGGCTTCGACTCGGTGGAGGTGGACCCGAGCCTGCAGCAGAGCAAGAGTCGCGTAGACCTCCGGAGTCGAGCGGCGCTAGTGATCGTGGCGCTGGCAAGCCTGCTTTCTGCCTGCAGTTCCAGCACCCACTCCCCAGCAACCATGACGACAATCGCGGCACGGGCGAGGTACCCGAATTCGGTACGTCAGCTATGCGAGCGAGTCACCAGCCGCGATGCCGAGGTCGTCCTAGGCACGTCGGCTCAGCTGGTCGCCCCCGGTTCAGCGCCCCGTGCTACGGCCTGTCGGTATGCCCCAGTTGTGGCCCCATCCAGTTCCGCCGGGGAAGTCGGCGGACACGCCGCGGGCTCGCTGACCCTCGGGTACCTCCCAGCCCAAGCCTTGAAGGTCAGCACGTCGAGCTACATGGCCAAAGAGGAATCCGTCTACCGGGACGCCGCGCACGGCTTCGGGCTCCGTCCCGTCACTGACCTCGGGGTACCCGCCTTCTGTGGCACCTCCGCTGGGAGCGCAGCGGCCCCCGCAATGGTGAGCCTCGACCTCGCTGATGGAGTCATGTGGGCCACGGCTCCCACCTGTGACCAGGCCATTGCTGCCATCCGGGACTCTGTGGAAGCCGGATAGCCGGGCCGCACAGACCGGCTCTCAGGTGGACGGTGAAGAGCGCCGACGTGCCGTTCGGGCGCCGTGCACGACGCCATGCGGCACCGGGTCGATCGCTGGTGGGTGACCTACTGGCCGAGGTGCTCGGCGGCCTTGCGATAGCCGTCTTCGACCAGCTTGTCGAGGAGGCCGGTGTCCGGTTGTCGGACGCCGAGGGAGAACAACACGAGATATCGAGAGCCGAGTTGAGTACCAACCTCGTAGACGTAACGCCAGCCCTTTGGCCTGGACGGGTCCTGAATCACGACGGCTGACCCGTGCGTCCCGACCGTCGGCGCCGCCAGCGGCAGCGCCTGAAGATGGTCGCCGCCCGTGCTGGTCACGGGACAGGGCGGCTTCGACCGCACCGAGCTTTCCGCGGTGCGCAGCCGGGCGAGGTCACCCGGGAGGTACTCCTCGATGCGTTCGCCGAAGATCGGTCCGTCCTGCGGGTTGGTCGTCCATGCGGCGTACGCCTTCTGCTGGATGGGCGGCAGGGGCGGGAGCGGGTCCCCGCACACCGACGTTGAGCTGAGATGCTCGCCGGACGCGGCTTCGGGATACACCGCCCACGGGCCGGTGAGTTCCTGTCGGTCAAGCAACGCAGCCGCGAGTTGCCTTGCGGTGACTTGCCCGGTCACCGTGGTCGTGGCAGCCGCACGGCTGGACCCGTGGCTCGAGCAGGCCGTGAGGATGGCCCCAGCGAGCACCAGAATGAGTCCCGACCGCCACCGCTCCATCACCCAAGTTTGCCAGCCCGGGCACCGCCCCGATGTGCCGTTATGGCGCGTGGTCTCTGTCACACTCGTGTGATGGCTGGAACGGGATGGTGGCACCTCCTGAATCGAGGTTCGCGCCCATTCGCCGTCGTGACCGTTGCGATCGCAGCGCTGACCTTGGTCGCATGCGGCGCCTCGCCGATCCAGCGGGCGACAACCACGACTCTGGCTGACTCTCGGGCACCATCGGCGTCTGAGCCCGTGGTCACCTCCACCACGACGCTGTCGAGGTTGGCCAACCCGGTAGCCCTTGGGCCGACACCAGCGGGAGCCACCCTTACCATCGACTCCCTCCGACCATTTGCTGGTGCGACCACGACGGTGATGACGACTGGCTGTCCAACCGGAGACATCGTCTTGCTTGGCGTCATCAGCGACAGTCCGGCAGTCCCGGACGAGTCGATCTTCGGCGGTCCTGCGGTGACCGGCCCCAAGTGGACCTACGAGTTCGCCTTCCCGGCCGCCGTCGTAGGCCCGGCCCACCTCATCGGGTCGTGCGAGGACCCGTCGACCGGAACGCAACCGTTCGCCTTCAACCCGCTCGCCATCGATATACAGACGAACCGGCGGCTCGCGGTCCTGCCCACCAGCAACGCCGCCCCAGGGTCGACACTTGTCATCACCTCGCACGGTCCTGGCTGCGATCAGACTTCATCGGTGGAGATCAGCCTCCACCTCGCCTCCACCTGGGTCTATCCCACCCCGACCATCACCGGCGACCAACAGAGCCAATGGCGAGCAACACTCACCCTTCCCTCGGACCTCCAGCCCGGCAGCTACACCCTTACTGCTGAATGCACCCACCCGCGGGAAGTCACCGCCATCTACCCGCCCGCCACGATCACAATTGGTCACCGCTGACCGACCAACTCGCGGCGGTCTAGGCCGCACCGAACCGGCGTTATACGGGTGATCGGTGTCAAGGTGGCTCCTGCGGCTCGGTCGAGGAGGGTGTTGAAGAGGGCGACTCGTCGGGTTGGTGATGGGCGCGGCGTGGTCGCGTTGGCGGAGGAGGACGGGGACGAACTCGGGTCCGGTGTCGAAGTAGGTGCAGGTCTCGCAGGCGGATTCCATGCGGCAGTCGAGTTCGACGGGTCGGGTGCAGAGGCCGTTGCCGAGCATGCGGGCGTGGGTTTGGCGGCGGAGTTTGGCCATGCGCGTCGGTCTCGAGTCCGGCGGGGAGGCCGGTGTGGCCGTAGAGGGCGTCGATCTGGGCGCTGACGGCTGCGTATTCGTCGGCGACGACGCGGTCGGCGATGCGGGCGTAGGTGAGGGTCATCTCCATGGAGCGGTGCCCGAGCAGCGCGGCGATGGCTTCGAGGCGCATGCCCCGGTTGATGGCCTGGGTGGCGAGGGTGTGGCGGAGCTGGTGGGGGTGGACGCGGTCGATGCCGGCGTGTCGGGCGACTCGTGGCGACGATGCGGTCCGACGTGTGTCGGTCGATGGTGCCGCGGTGATCGGCGATGAGTCGCCGGTGCCGGCGGATGTGGTCGACGTTGTCGCGGTCCAGTCGCCGAGGAGGTCGACGAGGTCGGGGTGCAGGGGGATGTAGCGGTCGTTGCGGAGTTTGCCGACCGGGACGCGCAGCCAGTCGTGCGTCGCCGATGCGGGTGACGGCGTCGGCGGCGAGGTCGCACAGCTCGCTGGCGCGTAGGCCGGTGCGGGCGAGGATCTCGACGACGAGCCGGTCGCGGGGGTCGGTGGCGGCGCGGGCGGCGGCCATGAGCTTGGCGGCAGCCGCGGTCGTCGAGGAACTTCGGGAGCGGTTCGGGTCGGGGTGGGATGTCGCCGGCGAGGATCGGGTTGCGGATGGGGGCGTCGGGCCAGTCCCACTCGATGAGCCGCTCGAAGAAGATGCGCATCATCCGCAGCCGTTGGCGTTGCGTGTTCTTAGCCAGGGTCGGCGGCTTTGGTGCCGGGCCGGCGGGCGAGCCACACCTTGAAGTCCTCGATGTCGTCGCGGCTGATGTCGGCGACGCCCGCGACGTCGGTGTGGTCGACCAGCCAGCCCGCCAACTGGCGCAGCGTGCCGTCGGCGGACGTCGACGCTGCGCGGCGCCAAGGACGTGGCCGCCTGGGAGAGGTAGCGGCCCATGGTGGCGGCCAGCTGCGGGGCCCGGGCGCCGATGGTCGGCCCATTCGAGCTCGGCACGCGAGTTCGGCGGCTGGGCGGCGGGCAGCGGCGGCGCTCATCGGGTCATCTCCTGCGGTGCCCAGGAACTGGTCGAGCGTGGCGGTGTCGATGTCGATGAGATCGGCGGCTGGCGGTATTGGTCGGCCAGCCAGTCGTCGGTGAGGTGCAGGTAGATGCGGGTCGACTCGATCGAGCGGTGACCGGCCTGGGCTTGGACCGCCTCGAGGGCCATGCCCGCTTCGCGCAGCGGGTCAGACAGGTGTGGCGCAACTGATGGCAGGTGCCCCGGGTCAGCCCGGCCCGGCGGCGGGCGCCGGCCAGGATCTCGTCGAGACCTTCCGCCGACAGCGGCTGGCCCGCGCCGGGGCCCTTTCAACGCCACGAACACTCGGTCCGTCGAACACGGTCGGGGGCGTTCGTCGTGCAGGTAGTCGCCGACCGCGGCGAAGAACCGATTCGCGATCGGCACCACCCGTTGGTGGCCGCCTTTGCCGTCGGCGATGAACACTCGCCGTTCGCCGACCCGCACGTCGCTCAGGCGCAACCCCAGGACCTCGCAGCGGCGCAGGCCGCCTAGCACCATCGCCAGGACCATCGCCCGGTCCCGGCTGGTGCGCAGCGACCCCAGCAACGCGTCGACCTCGCCCGGCGCCAGGATCTTCGGCAGCGTCCGCGGCACCCGCACCAACGGCACCGTCCGGGAACGCTCGAGCCGCCCGCCCGGCGGCGTGGACAGACCCCGCGGCACCGGGTTTGCGGCCGCACCGCGTGTCGCCCCGTGCGACCAGATACGCGTACAAGCCCGACACCGACGACAGCCGCCGGGCGATCGTGCGCGCCGACAAGCCCGACTCGCCGATCCGCCAGCCGGACCACCGTGCGATCGCCGCGCTGACGCGGCCAGGAAGCTCGAACACGTCGGCCGGCGTCACCTCCACCGGGTCCTTGTCGACCACCGAGAAGAACATCTTCAGATCGAACGCGACCGCCCGCAGTCGTGTTCGGTCGGGCCCGACCCGCGACGAACTCCAGGTAACGATCGACCAGCGGGTCGCCCAACTCATAGCCGCACCTCCCCCGGCAGCCACCGATGAGCGGACAAGACACGGAGACCAGGTCATCCCGCGCACGCCTCCCAGCGCCCAGCGAGATGCACGCGGATGCACGAAGGATCACCCGTGTATTAGGCGTTAGGGCCTCCGCTGAGGCCGCGGGTTCGGTGTTCGGGCGGCCTGTGGAGGGATCTTACGAGTCTCCCTGGTCAGGGCTCCGGAGGGCTCCCCGGGGTGGCTCGGACGGCGGGTCGGTAGCCGGCGTCAGCCAGCCAAGCCCGGGCCCGGCCCCGTTGCCGATCTTCGGTGAACGCGTACCAGCGGTCGAGTTCGTCGGGCCAACGGCGGATGGTGTCGCGGAAGCGTCGGAAGGCTCCGGAGCCGGTGATGGCCTTTTCGAGCCGGGCCACCTGATCGGGGTCGGTGAGCGTGTCGATGAAGATCTCCATGTCCTGGTAGCCGTCCCGGGAGCCCTGCCCGAAGACCACCAGCCACCGGTCCGGATCCTCCGCGTCATCAGGGTCGAACAACCCCGAGTCGATGCTGTTCTCGAGGACCGCCTCGATCCAGACGACGCCGGTGGTGAGATCGATCCGCCCTTCGTTCTCACCGGGGTTGCCCTCGAGGATCAAGGCCAGTTCCTCCAGGTCGATCGTCAAAGGGGCAAGCGCCAAGGCCGGTCGGCGTCCAAGTGCCGCCTCGAGCTGGTCGGCAAGCTCGTCGTCTCCGTCCCAGAACCGGCCCCGCAGGTCCTCGACGAGCTTCGCCGCCAACTCGGCAGCCCCCTCCGCATGTTGGGCCAGCGCGTGCAACAGCCCGTCACCGAGCAGCTGGAGCACGTCGTCGGGCGTCAGCATTGGGGCGAGGTCGACCACCGCCTGGCCACCCCCCCGGTACACCGCGCCGCGGAGCTGCCTGCATCGATCTCGAGCGTCCATCCTTCTTAGCTCCCCTCGTCTCGCGCCGGTGCACAGCATCCCAAAGCCCGGGGCTCGGCGACGGGCCAGACTGGGGTCGGTGTTCACCATCCATGCCACCCGCAAGCTCCTCGACCGGGTCAAACAACCCATCACAGACCCCGCGGCGGCGCCGACCACCGCCCTGGGGGACTGGTATGCCACCGCCCTGTTCTGGCAACCGCAGGTGGCACTGCTGGTCAACGAGACGACGCTGATCCCGGTGCTGATGCCCTTGGCACCGGCTTCGACCCTCATCCATCGGTTTCCTGAAGCGCTCGGAACCAACCTCCGGGCCCACGGCATCGACCAGGGCTTCATCGAGAGGGAACTCGCCGCCATGGGCGAAGGTCGGTACGCCAAGACCGCCAGCCGCAGCGTGGTGGGTGTGATGAATGAGTGGGCCTATTTCTCCAACGCCTACCGCGGTGATCGGGGAGCCGACGATCTCGTCGCACTTGCCCTCCAGGTTTCGCAGGTTCCGTGTGGACCACTGTCGGCGGCCATGAGATCGTGCCCGGAGGCGGCCAAGTAGCTGCCCGGGCGTGGCCAACAGAACTGCCCGCTGGTGGTCAGTGGTTCTGCCCTTGTTGATGTCGGTTGCCTGCTGGGGTCCGCCCGGTGGGTGCCCCTCCTGGATCGACTGGTCGGTGCTGACCAGACCGTCGACCAGGAGAGGCATGTGAAGTCTTACGAGGAAGTCATGGAGATTCTTGAAGCATTCGATCTGACGCGATCGTTCCGCGACGCGGCGGAGCTGGCGGGGTGCTCGCATCACACCGTCGCCGACTGGGTCGCCAAGCGCGACCGGGGCGAGCTGCCCGTGCCGGGCGAGATCACCGAACGACCGAAGCTGATCGACCCGTTCTTGGCCAAGATCGAGGAGTGGGTCGACCGGTCCGACGGCAAGATCCGCGCTGATGTCGTGTTCGACCGCCTCGTCGCGGTCGGCTTCGCCGGGTCGGCGCGCACGGTGCGTCGGGCCGTCGCCCGGGTGAAGGGCAACTACAAGCGGGGGAACCGGCGGGTGTATCGGCCGTGGATTGCTGAGCCGGGCATGTGGGCGCAGTGGGACTGGGGCAAGGGCCCGATCATCGGGGGGCGGGCCACGAATCTGTTCTGCGCCTGGTTCGGGTGGTCACGGTTCCGGGTCGTGATCCCAACCTGGGACCGCACGATGGCCACGGTGATCGGCTGTTTGGACCGGGCGATGCGCGCCGCGGGCGGGGCGCCGACGTACTGGCTGACCGACAACGAGAAGACGGTGACGGTTGATCACGTGGCCGGGGTCCCGGTCCGGAACCCGGCGGTCGTCGCGGCCGGTCACCACTACGGGGTCACGATCGCGACGTGCGTCCCGTTCGATCCCGAGTCCAAGGGCGGCGTGGAAGCGACCGTGCGGATCGCGAAGGCGGACCTGGTCCCGACCGACGCCAACCTCCGTCCCGGCTACCGGGACTGGGCTGAGCTGGTCGATGCGTGTGACGCGTTCATGGTCGAGGTCAACGGCCGCCCGCACCGGGCCACCCGGCGGCCCCCGGTCGAGATGCTCGCTGAGGAGCAACGCCACCTGCACCGGTTGCCCGACGTCGGCTACACCGCCTGCTTCGGCCAGACCCGGCGGGTGTCGTGGTCGGCCACGATCAGCTTCGGCGGGGTCACCTACTCGGTCCCGCACACTCTCGCCGATGAGACGGTGTGGGTCCGGGTCGAGGGCGATGAGCTCGTCGCCACCCACCTGGCCGGGCGAGGCGCCACCGAAGTCGCCCGCCACCGGTTGTCGACACCGGGGCACCCGATGATCGACGACGCTCACTACCCGCCCCGGCCCGCCGGACCCCTCGGGCGCGAGCCCAAGGCCGCCAACCCGGCCGAAGCCGCGTTCCTCGAGCTGGGCGACGGCGCCCGGACGTGGCTGATCGAGGCCGGCGCCGCGGGCGCCAGCCGGGTCAAAGCCAAGATGGCCGAGGCCGTTGAGCTCGCCGCCCTCCACGGCACCGACCGGGTCGACTGGGCGCTCGGTCACGCCGCCACCTTCGCTCGCTTCGACGACGGCGACATCGCCTCGATCCTCACCGCGCACCCCGCCGGCGAGCACCGACGCGCCGGCGAGGGCCACTCGCTCCAAGACGGCACCCGCGTCTGGGAAGACTTCGGCCGATGACCGCCCCCGCCAGCGCCATCACCGATGAGGTCGTGGACCTGTTGCGCCAGCTCCGCCTGCCGCACATGCGCCGCCACGCCCCCGACCTCCTCGCCACCGCCAAAGCCCAGCGCTGGGAACCCGCCGAAGCGATCCGGGCCCTGCTCGCCGAAGAGCTCGCCGGCCGCCAAGCCTCATCGGTCGGCACGAGGCGCAAAGCGGCCGGGTTCCCCACCGGCAAGACCTTCGAGAGCTGGGACGAGACCACCTCATCGATCCCGCCGCCCACCCAGCGGTCGCTGCGCACCCTCGAATGGGTCAGCGAACACGAGAACCTCGTCGTGTGCGGCCCTTCCGGGACCGGCAAGTCCCACCTCCTCGAAGCCCTCGGTCACGCCGCGGTCGACGCCGGCGCCCACGTATCGTGGTTCTCCCTCGAGAGCCTCGGCGCGCTGTTCCGCCGCCACCGAGCCGATGACACCACCGGCCGCGCCATCCGCAAGATCATGCGCGCCGACCTCATCTGCATCGACGACATCGGCCTGCTGCCGGTCAGCACCGAGACCGCCGAAGCGCTCTACCGCGTCGTCGACGCCGCCTACGAACGCCGCGCCATCGCCCTCTCGTCGAATCTGCACCCCGCCGGCTTCGACGAGCTCATGCCCAAGACCATCGCCAACGCCACCGTCGACCGGCTCCTCCACCACGCCCACATCGTCATGACCACCGGCGACTCGATCCGCCTAACCCAGGCCACGACCGGCAAGGGGGTGAAGCCCCTCGACCGATGACCCCCGGGCAGCTCTACCGGCCACCACCGGGCAGTTCTGATGGCCACCACCGGGCAGAACCACTGACCGCCCCCGGGCAGATCCCACTGGCCATTGACAGACCACTCCGCAAGCGACACGGCAGTGCCGACCGCGAGCTGCAGGCCTTCGTCGCCGGGCTCGAAGGACGGCTGACAGGTGACTCGTTCAGCTGAGAGAGCCCGATTCCATCCCACGCCAAATCCCACGCTTTGGCCCGACATCACCGGATCGGCCCGACACCACCCGACCGCGATCCCTGCAATTCCGGGCCAAAACGACCTCACCGGACTACTGCTACAAGCTTGACCCGCCTTTTAATCCCAAGGTGCCGGGTTCGAGCCCCGGGCGGCCTACCAAGCAGGACAAGGGGCGATCAGCTTGGTCGCTTCCTCGAAGCCAGCGACGAAGTCGCCGCCGAGGTCTTAGGTGGGCTTGTCAACCCCGCTCCCGATCATGGGGGCTCCTGATGGCCGGACTCCCTCACCCGTTCATCGACTGACCGCTGTCCAGCTACTCCTCCAGTAGCCATCACCAGTCTCGGGCCCGAGCAGGTCGCGCTCGAGTCGGTGTTTGGTGGCTCGGAGGCGGTAGCCGAGTGGGACGACGGGGACGGGGACGAGGAAATCTCCGCGTTTGGCGGCAGCCCGGGATCAGGCGCTCGTCCCCAGCCGCTCGGCCAGCAGATCGAGGACGTCGAGGTCGATGATGGCCTGGGTGGCGCGCTCGGTGGCTCGGCGGCCGATCTCGATGGGTTGCCATTTCGAGCCCATGGCCGCGGTCGTGGTCGCCGCGATCCAGGCGTAGACGGAGAACAGGCGGTACTGCTCCTGGGCCACCGCGTCGTCGAGGGTGACCCCAGCTTTCGCCAACCCGGCCCGATACCGGGCAATCAGCGCGTCCTGTTCGGCTCGGCGGACCTCGGTCGGCATCGAGCTGCACAGGAAGTACGCGACATCGCGCATCCCTGGGAACCTGCTGGCGACGGCCCAGTCGTAGAACCCGGTCCGTCCTTCGTCGACGAACAGGTTGCCGATGTGGTCGTCGCCGTGGATGAGCGTGCGCTCGCCCTCGTTCCACAGCGATCCGATGTCACGGTTGCGGGCGATGTACAGCTCCCCCAGCATGCGGAACTCCGGGGCCAGCTCGTCGGCGAACTGGTCGAGCGCCGAGGCCACGATGGTCGCCCCCATGGCCATCCGCTCCTGGGCCTCGGGGCCGTCGCCCGGACTCAGCGCATGCGTGCCCAGCCACGGCAGCTCCTGGCCCCAGTAGGCGGCGTGCAGCCTGGCCAACTCGTCCATCAGCGACCGGGCCACGTCGACCACATCGTCGTCGTCGGGCGTGGCGAACCGGCAGCCGGCCGCGTCGAGATCCTCGAGCACCATGATGAACGAGCTGTCGGCCTCGTCATAGGACGAGTGCCACACCCTCGGCACGCGGACCGGCAGCACGTGGCCCACCTCGGCGTACAGCCTGGCCTCCGACACGCCCAGCCCGACCATCTCCAGGAAGGCGCGCTGGTCGGCGTCGAACGGCTGGAGCTTGACGAAGAGGGTCTCGGGCAGATCGGCCTCGGTCTGGATGCGCACCTTGGCCCGACCGGTGGTACCCGAGTGCGCGTCCAGCGTCTCGACGGCAGACACATCCGCGTCGAGCACCTCGCTCAGCCACGCGGGCGTGACCTCATCGACGGTGAAAGGGATCGGCACCGGGTCTCCTCAGTGGTTTGTTGATGACGTTGGAGGTCGTGTCGTTCATCGATCGGATCATCTGGGCGGTCAGGCTCACTACCTGCTGGCGTTGGGACACCGGCAACTGGATCTGGACTCTGGCCAGGTCATCGGACATGCCGAGACCTCCCTGCATCCTGGCACCACCAACGGCAACGCACCCACGTCGCCCGGCGGCATGACCTGGTCGTAGTAGGCCTTGGCATCACCAAGGTCGGGAACGTTGGCACCCAGGTGACCGAGCACGCCCCCATCGTGGCCGGTGCCGAGGGTTTCACACGGGACCGCCGGGCTGGTCGACGAGCAGGACGGTGTCAGGCCAGGCCGGCAGCCGATGATCGACGCGGGGCCGGCCAGGGGTCGGCCTGGTCCGTGGCCACGCCGAACGCTCGCCCAGTCCTTCGGATCGAGGTAGCTGAGGTGACCTGATGATCGTCGCCCCAGACAGGATGGCAGCGGAGCTGAGGGCCAGCAGCGGATGGTCGACCATGAGCGGCGTCCCCGCCGCCGGACCGCCGAACACCACCACGCGGGTAGGGCGCAGCGACAGCCCCACCTCGCTCGCCGCCGCCTGATGATCGATCACGTCGAACACCCGCAGGCCGCGACCTTCGATGGCCGCGGTCAGCTTGGCCACGGTGTCGTCGAAGGTCGCCGCACTGGTGCGGGTCGTGACGCCGGGAACCTCGTCGGCCATCCCCCAACGGTAGCCAGACCCTGACGGTCGCCCAGCTAGTCGAGGGGTCGGACGGCGCCGGGACGGCCGCGCTCGGCCACGCGTGCCGGAGCGAGCGCGGCCAGGCCCGCGGCCAACACCGCCAACGGACCGATGCTCAGCATCAACCCCCATGGCGTGGTCACGCCTCCCACCACGCCCAGTTCGTCGATCAGGTGCCCCCACACCCAACGACCGGAGATCAACCCGAGCGGGAGTCCCACCACCAGCGCGGTCAGGGCGATGGCCAGGCTCTGGCAGACCACGATGCCGCGCACCTGCCGACGTCGACAACCCAGGGCCCGCAGCACGCCGAACTCCGGTTGGCGGCGTCGACACGAGACCGTCAGGGCGTGCGCCAGCCCCGCCAGACCCAACAGCCCGAAGAAGGCGGCGAGGGCGATGACCACGCCGCCGCGTCTGGGTCACGTTCCGCAGTGCGCCGGGCATCTGAGCTCTGGCGAACACGGGGAACGACAGCCCCAGTGCGGTCAGGCGCCGCTCGAGGGCCGCCGTGTCCGTGCCGTTCCGGTAGGTGAGCACGAACGAGGGCTGGACGTCCTCGGTGGCCAGGGCCTCTAGGCCGTCCGGGCTCAGCACCGCCGCCACCCCGGGGACCTCGCCCTGAACCGGAGGGGGAACCACCGTTCCCACCACCCGCAGGTCGACCGGGCTGTGCCCGTCGCCGCCGATGGCTCGCACGGTGCCACCCACCGACGTCCTCAGCTCAGCCATCGACTGCGAACCGAGCGCCACTTCGGACGGTCCCACTGGCAGGCGTCCGGCCAGCACGGTGAAGGAGACGCTCCCCTTCAACGGCTTCATGGCGTACCCGCTGATCAGGCGGTGCTGCACCGAGACGTTCACCTGATCCAGTCGTCCGACGGCGGCCAGGCCGCGATCGGCGACCAACCTCGGTGTCGGATCGGACTGGCCGAGCGGATCCGGCATCGAAGACCAGTTCCACCCCCACCGACTGGGCTGGGTCACCAGCGAATCCATGCTGACGACCACCACGCCGGCGCCCATCACGCCGGCAACCGCGATCGTCGCTCCGACCAGTGCCGACCGCACCGGGACCGACAGCCGCCCGCCGTTCTCGAAAGCGAGGCGGGTGCCGGTGACCACCTGCAGTCCCGCGCCCCACCGGGCCAGCAGGTTGCCGGTTGCCGAGGGACGAATGCCAAGGGGTTGCTGGAGCGGGCCCCGCTGGCTCCGCCACGCCGACCGCACCGTCCAGGCGGCCACGGCCAGCACGGCCATCGCCGCACCGAGCCCCAGGGCTGGCAGATCGAGCCACACACCGGGATGGATCTCGGTCCGCCGCGCCAGCCCGACCGGCAACAGCGGCGACGCGGCCACGGCCAGCCCCACACCGGCCGCGACCCCGACGATCGCCGCTCCCACCGCGGGCAGCGCCAGAACCAGGGTGCGGGACCACCGCGTCAGCCCGAGGCTGCGCCACACCGGGCTCGATCCTGCCCCGGATCCGATCTGGCGACTCACGGCTTGTGCGACCAGCACGGTCCCCGCCGCACCGGCCACCATGGCGAACGCCACCAGCGCCATGCTCAGCGCATCGAGGGCCTGCTGGGTGCTGGACTGGTACTCCACCGCCGCCGAGTCCACCGGGACACGCCCGGCGCCACCCGCGAACCGATCCACCGCCTGCTGGAGCCGGTTCAGGTCACCCGCGCCGTGACGCAACCGCACCTCCACCTCGGGCGGCCACGCGGCCAGACCCGGATGTGCCTGTCCGAAGGTCGGGGCGGCGAAGCTGTACAGGCTGTCGCGCACGAGGGTGCCCTGGAGCTCGTCGGGCGTGCGCACGATCCCGACCACGGCCAGATCGAGGGCCGGCCCGTGGAAGCCCGGGAAGGCCTCTCCCGAAGCGAGGACGTCGAGGTCCTTGGCATCGAAGGTCGAAGCCCGCAAATGGTCGCCGACCTCGACGTGCATCTCCCGGGCCGACAGCTCGGTCAGTACGATCTCGTTGTCGGCCTGCGCACCGGGCAGTCGGCCCGACAGCACGCGCACCCGGTCGGTCGTGGTGGCGAAGCCCCGATGGGGATCGAAGTACACGGCGAAGTCGGCGATGCCCGCGTCGGTGCGCGTGGGGAAGGCGTTGACCAGGTAGCGGGTCACCGCCCCTTCGACGAAGGGCAAGGTGCGGAGGTGGGCGGCCAACCCGTCGGCCTGGGACGGCGTGTCCATCTGGATGCCGGCATCGCTCGACGCCGACCACTGGCGGTATCGATCGAGGGTGGTGGCCGTGCGGCGGGCACCGACCACCGCGGTCAGCACCACGGCCGACACCACGGCCACGATGAGGGCCAGGCCCGCCAGCGCGGCCCAACGGGTCCGCACCTCAGCCCGGACGAGCATCCACACCGCGGTCACGCCGACATCCCCAGCACCGCTCCATCACAATGGACCACGGGCGGACGTGCAATGGGGCAGTCTCCCCCGGGGTGAGGGTGCCAGCACCACCCGCCCGCATCGAAATCGGCCCAGCCGGGCCGGGCCGGCCCGCCGCCGCCGCCGCCGAACGAGGAGACCCGGCGGTAGCTTGACCGGGTCGGAGCCGCCACCGGCCAGGAGCCCCCCGTGTTGAAGCTGCAGGTGATCGTGGGCAGTACGCGACCCACCCGGGCCTCGGACAAGGTCGTGCCCTGGGTGCTCGAGCGAGCCACCCACCACGACGCCTTCGAGGTGGAGACCCTTGACCTGCGCGACTGGCCCATGCCCTTCTTCCAGGAGCACGTCGGCACCATCGGCGACCTGTCCGACCCGACGTTCTCCGATCCCGTGGTCAAGGCCTGGAACGCCAAGATCGCCGAGGGCGACGCCTATCTGGTTGTGACCCCCGAGTACAACCACTCGATCCCCGGCGTGCTCAAGAACGCCTTCGACAACATCTTCATCACCCACGCCCTGCGCAACAAGCCGATCAGTGCGGTGAGCTACAGCGGCGGCACGGCCGCGGGGGTGCGCGCCATCGAGCACCTGGCCCTCATCGCCATCGAGTGCGAGATGGCCCCTATCCGTTCGACCGTCATCATCCCCAACGTCATGGCCGCCTTCGACGAGAACGACGACCCGGTGGACCCCAACACCGACATCGCCATGAAGGTCAGCCTCGACGACCTGGCCTGGTGGGGCGAGGCGCTGGCCGCGGCCCGCCAAGCGGGCGAGCTGGTACCGGGGAAGTTCCGGGCCCGGGCTGCCCGTGAGGCCGCAGCCCGCTGAACCACGCCACCAGCCCGGTCACCGGCCCGGCCGACGCAGGTTCTAACGTGGCTGGGATGTCGTCGACTCGTGCCGGGGAATCCACCTCATGTCTGGCCTGATCGGCCCGACCGGACCGACGCGACCCCTGCGCATCGCTGCGTTGGTCAAGCAGATCCCGGCCTTCGAGAACATGAAGATCGGACCAGATGGTCGGCTCCAACGCGACGGCGTGCCCCTGGAGATGAGCGCCTACTGCCGCCGGGCCGTGGCCCAGGGGGTCTTGTTGGCCGCCCAGACCGGTGGCACCTGCACGGTGATCACCCTCGGGCCTCCGTCAGCCGAGGACGTGTTGCGCGAGGCGCTGGCCTACGGCGCCGACCACGCCGTGCTGATCAGCGATCCGGTCTTCGCCGGCAGCGACACGCTGGCCACGGCCCGGGCCCTGGCCGCGGCCCTGGTCCGCATGGGCGAGATCGACCTGGTGTTGTGCGGCCGCAACTCGGTGGACGCCGAGACCGGCCAGGTCGGCCCCGAGCTGGCCCAGTTGCTCGACCTGCCCTTCGCCACCGGCGTGAAGCGCCTCGTGCTCGAACCGTCGGAGATCGTCCGGGTCGGGTGCGAACAGGACGACGCCTGGCTGGAGGCCAGCGTGGCCCTGCCGGCCGTGCTGTCGGTGGCCGAGCGACTCATCGACCCCTGCAAGATCAAGGACCCGGAGGTCCTGGCCGCGGTGGACGGGGCGCGCATCGAACGGTTGGGCGCGACCGACCTCGGCCCCGGACCGTGGGGCCAGGCGGCCAGCCCGACCCGAGTGGGCGAGATCAAAGCAGAGTCCGTGGTGCGCCGCGGGATCCGCCTGGACGGGCCGGTGGCCGCGCAGGTGGCCACCGTGGTCGACGTGCTGCGTGACCGCGGCCTGCTCGACCCGACACTCCCCGGCCAGCAGGTCGAAGGTGCCTGGCCCGAGGTGGCGCCGCACCACGCCATCCCCGCCGAGTCGAGTCCTCGTGGCCCGGTGGTGGCCGTGCTGGTCGAGCCCGGCCGCCAACGGGTGCTGCGCGAGCTGCTGGGCACGGCCGCGGCGCTGGCCGACGAGCTCGACGGGCGGGTGGCGGCCGTGGGCGAGTCGCTGCTCGCCCCCGAACCGTGGGGTTCCGATCTGGCCCGGGTGCTGAGCAGTTGGGGTGCCGACGAGATGGCGCTGTTGGCCGCCCGGTCGACCGACCACGTGCGCTCGACGGTCGAGGAGGACGTGGCCGCCGCGGTCACCCGGTGGTGCCGCCAGGTCGAGCCCGCCATCGTCCTGGCCCCGAGCACCGCCTGGGGTCGCGAGGTGGCGGCCCGGGTGGCCGCCGCCCTCGACGCGGGACTGACCGGCGACGCCATCGAGCTCGAGCTCGATCACCGGGGCCGCCTGCGGGCCTGGAAGCCCGCCTTCGGCGGCGCCATGGTGGCCGCCATCGAGTCCACGTCACCGGTGCAGATGGTCACCGTGCGTCCCGGCGTGTTGTCCGGGTACGCGCCCCGTCCTCCCGTCGAGCTGGCGGTCGCGGAGGTCGAGGTCGAGCCCCGGGGACGCGTGGCCATCCACGCCCAGCGCCGCGACGACGACCTCGACGTGTTGGCCGGCGCCACCCGGGTGGTGTCGGTGGGCCAGGGGGTCGACCCGACCGAGCATCCTCGCGTCGAGGCGCTGGCCGCCCGGCTGGGCGCCGAGCTGGCCGCCACCCGCAAGGTCACCGACGCCGGCTGGCTCCCCCATTCCCGCCAGGTCGGCATCACCGGCCAGAACCTGGCCCCAGAGCTCGCCCTGGTCATCGGGGCCAGCGGCAAGTTCAACCACATGGTCGGGCTTCGTCGGGCTGAGCTGATCGTGGCCATCAACCCCGATCCCGATGCACCGGTGTTCGACTTCGCCGACTACGGCATCGTGGCCGACTGGCGCAAGGCTGCCACCGAGCTTGAACGGCTCCTCGCCCCGGAGGACGCCTCAGCCCCGGGTCCCGGCGCGGCGGCGGTCCGCGACAGCTCCGAGACCTTGGCCGCCCCCTGATCGTCGCTTCACAATCCGCTCACATTCGTCGGTCATCTTGATCCTCATCACGAGCGGGCCCCCCGCCCGACTCGGATGTCGAGAACCTCAGGAGACCACCATGAAGAACAAGATCATCGCCTCGAGCGTGGCCGGACTGGCCCTGCTGGGCGGCACCGTCGCCTTCGCTGTGACCGACGCTGGCGCCACCACCCCGACCACCTCCGCCCCGGCGGCCACGGCCAAGCCGGCCACCGCCCCCAAGGGTGCCGGATGGCTCAAGCACCACCGCACGCTGGTCCGTAGGGCCGGCCTGCGTGACAGCGCCAAGATCATCGGCATCACGCCCCAGGAGCTGCGGACCGATCTCAAGGGCGGCCAGACGGTGGCCCAGGTGGCCAACGCCAAGGGCATCAGCACGACCACCCTGGTCGGTGACCTGACCCACGACGTGGACGCCCGCATCCAGCAGGCCGTCACCAACCACAAGATCACCCAGGACCAGGCCACCAAGGTCGAGGCCAAGGTCCCCGCGGCGGTGACCAAGGCGGTCAACCACCAGTTCGGCCAGCACCAGGCCAACTGAGATCGCCTGAGCTCCGACCCTTCGGGGTCGGCACCCACCCCCCGGCAATTCGATGAGGCCCACCCCTGCGGGGGTGGGCCTCATCGCGTGACCCGGTCCGACGGGTCCCACCCGGCAGAATGGCACCATGGAGCCCGACCCCCTCGTCTCGGGCCTGAGCCGTGCCGAGGTCGAGGCGCGCCGCGCCGATGGTCGATCCAACGAGGTCCGCGACCCCACCAGCCGATCGGTGGGCGACATCGTGCGAGCCAACGTGCTCACCCCGTTCAACCTGCTGCTCGGCATCCTGTTCGTGATCATCGTGGCCGTTGGCGAGATCAAGGATTCGCTGTTCGGGATCGTGCTGGTGCTCAACACGCTCATCGGCGTCGTCCAGGAGGTCCGCTCCAAGCGGGCGCTCGACAACCTGGCGCTGCTCGAGCGCGCCGCTCGCCTGCGTGCGCCGCAACGGGACCGAGCACGAGATTCCGGTGCACGAGTTGGTGCTCGACGACCTGATCGTGCTGAGACCCGGCGACCAGATCGCGGTCGACGCAACGGTGCTGATCGCCAGGGGCCTGGAGGTCGACGAGTCGCTGCTCACCGGCGAGGCCGACCCGGTGGACAAGGCCGCCGGGCAGGACGTGCTCTCGGGCAGCTTCGTGGCCGTCGGTGACGGTCTGGCCCGGTGCACTGCGGTGGGCGAGGACACCCACGCCTACCGCCTGGGTGCCGAGGCCAAGACCTTCTCGCTGGTGCGCTCCGAGCTGCGCGACGGCGTGAACCGCCTGATCACCTGGATCGGCTGGGTCATGATCCCCACCGCCGCGCTGCTCATCCGGTCCCAGGTCCGCGCCGACCTCGGCTTCCGCGCCGCGGTCCAGGCCTCGGTGGCCGGTCTGGTGGCCATGGTGCCCGAAGGTCTGGTCCTGCTGACCAGCGTGGCCTTCGCGGTGAGCGCCACCCGCCTGGCCCGACGCCGGGTGCTGACCCAGGAGCTCGCCGCCATCGAGGGTCTGGCCCGGGTCGACGTGGTCTGCCTGGACAAGACCGGCACGCTCACCCAGGGCGACCTGGAGCTGGGATCGGTCGAACCCATCCATGGGGCCATCGAGGCAGGAGCGGGCGGTGCGACGCCCGACCAGCTCCTGGCCGCCCTGGCCGGCGCCGATGACCACCCGAATCCGAGCCTGCGCGCCATCGGTGCCGGCGCGGGCCCGGACCCTGGCTGGTCGGTCACCGCCACGGTCCCGTTCTCGTCAGCCCGCAAGTGGAGCGCGACCAGCTTCGCCGACCACGGCGCCTGGCTGCTCGGCGCGCCCGACATCCTGCTGGCGGCCATGTCCGACGCGCCGTCGGTGCAGGATCGGGTGGCCACCCTGGCCGGCGCGGGTCGGCGCGTGCTGCTGGTGGCGGCCGCACCCGACGGCCTGGCCCCCGATAGCCAGCCCGAGCTGCCGAGCGCCCTGGAGCCTGCGGCGCTGGTGGTGCTCGACGAGCGGCTCCGGGTCTCGGCCCCCGACACCATCGCCTACTTCGGGCGCCAAGGCGTGGCCGTCAAGGTCATCTCCGGTGACAGCCCCGACACGGTGGGCGCCGTCGCCCGCCACTGCGGCGTACCCGGCGCCGAGCGCCCGTTCGACGCCCGCGACCTGCCCGACGATGCCACCGCGTTGGCCGCGGTGGTCGAACACCACAGCGTGTTCGGCCGGGTCACGCCGCACCAGAAGCGGGCCATGGTCCACGCCCTGCAGGACGGGGGCCACGTGGTGGCCATGACCGGCGACGGCGTCAACGACACGATGGCCCTCAAGGACGCGGACGTGGGCGTGGCCATGGGGGCCGGCAGCGCCGCCGCTCGGGCCGTGGCTCGCTTCGTCCTGCTCGATGACGACTTCGCCGTCTTCCCCGATGTGGTGAACGAAGGTCGCCGGGTCATCGCCAACGTCGAACGAGTGGCCAACCTGTTCCTGACCAAGACCTTCTACGCCCTGGTCCTGGCCCTGGCCATCGGCCTCAGCGGCTGGCCCTACCCCTTCATCCCCCGCCACTTCACGCTGCTCAGCTCGCTGACCATCGGGGTGCCCGCCTTCTTCCTGGCCTTGGCGCCCAACGCTCGGCGGGCGGCGTCGGGCTTCCTGCCCCGGGTCCTGCACTTCGCCGCGCCCTGCGGGGTGATCGTGGCCGCCGCCGTGCTGATCACCTATGAGGTGGCCCGACACCACGCGGGCCTGGACCTGGTCGAGCAGCGCACCACCGCGTTGATCGTGGCCTTCCTGGTGGCGTGGTGGGTACTGGTCATCCTGGCCCGCCCGCTCAACGCCTGGCGCTGGGTGCTGGTGGTGCTGATGGGCGGATCGCTGGTGGTGGCCCTCGCGCTCGGCTCCGTGCGCGGCTACTTCGACCTGCGGGTGCCGGACCGGACGGTGGCGTTGATCGCCGTGGCCATCGCCGCGGTGGCCAGCGCCATCATCGAGATGGCATGGCGGGCCGGGTGGCTGGGCCCTCGCCCGACCGATCCGTCCGATCCGACCGGCCCAGCCGCGACGAGCCCGTCGAAACGTTCGACCCCGACCCCCGCTGCCGCACCTCAGGCGTGAGAAGCTGAGCGCGGTGGTCGAACCCCACGCTGTGCACGACCAGATCCGCCTCACCATTCCCGCGGAGCCCGAGTACGGCCGCCTGGCCCGCATCACCGTCTCCGGCCTGGCCCGTCGGCTGGGCTTCTCCCCGCGAGCGGTCCACGACCTGCGCCTGGCCGTGGACGAGACCATCATCTTGTTGCTGCGACCCGAGGGCCGTCCCGGCACCATCACCCTGCGCTTCGACGTCGACCACACCGGACTCGACATCGAGGCCACCTCCACCGCCGCGACCGATCAGGCCTGGGTCGACCAGGGTGCGCTGGCCCGGTTCGAGGCCATCGTCGGCGCCACGGTCGACTCCTACGCAGTCGACGAGCAGGGGCATCATGTGCACCTGCTCCGCCACTACGACTGAGCGGAACTCATCCACTGGGCATCGGTTCGGGCCCGGGATGACCAGGCGCGTCGCCGGCTGACCGTGAGCCGTCCGGCGGTCGCCCTAACCTGAGTCCGGCGGCGAGAGGAGACCGCATGAACGCACCGATCCGGGTCATCGGGCTCGACCACATCGTGTTGGACGTGGCCGACGTGGAACGGTCGCTGGCCTTCTACGTCGACCAACTCGGCCTGACCCCGATGCGCGTGGACGAGTGGCGCCGGGGCGAGGTCCTGTTCCCCAGCGTCCGGATCGACGCCACCACGATCATCGACCTACTGGCCGGCGCGCCCACCGGCGAGAACATGAACCACTTCTGCCTGGTCATCGAGCCGACCGACCTCGACGCGCTCAAGGCCCGTGGCCGCCTCGAGGTGGTCGACGGCCCCGACATCCGCTTCGGGGCGCAGGGCAACGCCACCTCGCTCTACGTCCGCGACCCCGACGCCAACACGGTCGAGCTGCGTCACTACCCCTGAGGCCGGTCGGCGGTTTCCCCGGGGCCATGATGATGGGGTGTTCATCCACGGGTGGGACCGACCGGTCGATGACGACGAGTGGCGCGACTTCGTGGCCACCCAGGGTTTCGGCGAACTGGTGGCTACCGGGGTGGGCCGTGAGGTGGCCGTGGTCGTGCCCACCCAGTTCGTGATCGAGGACGAGCAGGTCCTGGTGCACCTGCTGGCCCAGAACCCCATCTGGACCGCCCTGGAGCAGAACCCGAAGGTGGTGCTGGCCGTATCCGGCGACTGGGCGTTCATCCCCTCGGCCTGGAAGGCGATCGAGGACGAGGACCCGATGCTGGGCATCCCCACCACCTACTACGCGTCGGTGCAGCTGACCGGGACCGCCCGCATCCTGGCCGATCCCGAGGAGGTGGCCGCCGTGCTGCGCCGCCAACTGGCCCGACTCCAGCCCGAGGTGGAGGTGGTCGATCCGAGCGAGCACGCCCGGCGCCTGGGCGCCATCCGGGCCGCCCGCATCGACATCGAGGACGTGCGGGCCAAGTTCAAGTACGGAGGCAACGTGGACGCCCCCCACCGTCGGGCCGCGGCGGCGCGCCTCGAGGCCCGGGGTGGCCCGGGCGACCTGGCGGCCGCGGCCCACGTGCGTACCCGGCTCGATGCCGCTGAGCCCGACGCCGAAGCGGGCCCCGCCGCTAGCGTCTGAGCCATGAGCGACGAGCTGTCCCGCCGAACCTTCCTGGCCGGCCTGGGGGCGGCTTCGGGGTTGGCCGCGGCCGGTCTGTCCGCCACCGCAGCAGGAGCCACCAACATCCCCGGCCACACCGGCCAGCCCGGTGACCGCCCGTACCCACGCCATCCCGAGGGCACCGAGTTCCTGCCCCGCATCCAACACATCATCATCTACATGCAGGAGAACCACTCCTACGACTCGTACTACGGGATGTTGCCCCGCGGCGACGGGTACACCCTGCACAAGGGCTTGCCCCAGAACCACAACCCGCTATCGCCCACCCGGAACCTGAAACCGTTCCACGCCCCCGACACCTGCCAGCTGGGCCAGGGCGTGTCCCAGAACTGGGCCAACACCCACGCCCAGATCGACAACGGGCGCATGGACGGCTTCCTGCTCGGCGGCAACACCAACGCCATGCGCTACTGGGACCAGACCGACATCCCCTTCTACTACTCCCTGGCCCAGACCTTCCCGATCTGCGACCGCTGGTTCGCCTCGGCGCCGTGTCAGACCTATCCGAACCGCCTGTACCTCCAGGCCGCCACCTGCCAGAGCCTGATCTCCACCTCGGCCGACGTGCTCAACCTGCCGCACCCGGCCGGCGGCACCATCTGGGACAAGCTCGACGAATTCGGCATCAGCTGGGCCGACTACGCCTGGGACCTGCCCGACATCGCCCTGTTCCCCCACACCTACCCAGCCAACGCGTCGCACGTGAAGTCGTTCGACCAGTTCCTCACCGACTGCCGAACGGGCTCGTTGCCCCACGTGTCGATCGTCAGCCCGGGGATCAACAGCTACACCGAGGAGAACGGGCACGACGTGCAGCTGGGCGAGGCCTACAGCGCGTCGATCATCAACGCGGTGATGGACAGCCCGGCATGGCCCAAGACCGTCCTGTTCTTCATGTACGACGAGCACGGCGGCTACTACGACCACGTCCCCCCGCCCCCGGCGGTGCCACCCGACGACATCCTGCCTGCGGTGGCCGCCGCCCCCGGAGCGCCCGACGCCTGGGACACCTACGGGCTGAGGGTGCCTGCCTTCGTCATCTCGCCCTATGCCAAGCCGAACTACGTGTCGAGCGTGGTGCACGACCACACGTCGGTGCTGCGCTTCATCGAGACCAAGTTCAACCTGGGCGCCCTGACCCGACGAGACGCCCACGCCGACAACCTGTTCGACTGCTTCGACTTCAGCCATCGCTCGTTCCACGAACCCCCGACGCTGGCCGCACCCGGCCTGCCGGCCTCCGGAAGCGCGTGCACGCCGAGCATCCCGCCCCCACCCACCCAGCCGGGCCCGGCGAGCGCGGCTGGGGCGGTGGTGAGCGACGTTGCGCGGCCTACGCCCGGTCAGTCCCACCTCGACCGCCAGGCCCTCCTGACCTACTGGCGCGACCGGGGGCTCCTCCCGGTCTGATCAGCGACCGGTGTGGCCGAATCCGCCCTCACCGCGCTCGCTGTCGTCGACCAGCGCATCGACCACCTCGAAGATCACGTGCTCGACCTTCTGCACCACGAGCTGGGCGATGCGGTCGCCCCGCTCGACGAGGTGGTCGATGACCGGGTCGGTGTTGATCAGCAGCACCTTGAGCTCGCCCCGATACCCGCTGTCGATCAGCCCCGGCGTGTTCAGACACGTCACTCCGTGACGCAGGGCCAACCCGCTGCGGGGCTGCACGAACCCCGCGAAACCCATGGGGATGGCCACGGCCATGCCGGTGGGCATGAGCAGGCGGCCGCCACCACCGGCGATGGTGGCCGACTCTCGGGCCACCAAGTCGACGCCGGCGTCCCCCGTCCGGGCGTAGGCGGGGATCGGCAGACCGGGATCCAGGCAAACCAGCGCGACCTCGAGCATCACCCGAGCCTAAGGATCACCGAGTCCGGGAGCGAGTCCGGCGGCGACCAGACCTCCATGGGGGCGCGCCGCAACCGTTACCATCGCCGGATGCTCGCCTGGATGGATCTCGAGATGACCGGTCTGGATCCCTCGCAGCACGTGATCGTGGAGATCGCCACCCTGTTGACCGACGACAACCTCCAGCTCATCGCCGAAGGGCCGGACCTGGTGGTGCACGCCACCGAGGAACAGCTGTCTCGCATGCCCGAGGTGGTGGTGGCCATGCACACCCGCAGCGGCCTCATCGACCAGATCCGGGCCTCCACCGTGAGCGTGGAAGAAGCGGGCGCGCAGACCTTGGCCTTCCTGCGTCAGCACATCCCCGATCCCGGCTCGGTGCCGCTGTGCGGCAATTCGATCGGCACCGACCGTCGGTTCCTGTCGATCCACCTGCCCGAGGTGGAGCGCTACCTGCACTACCGATCGGTCGACGTGTCCACCCTCAAGGAGCTGGCCAAGCGCTGGAACCCGGCCATCCTGGGCGGCGCGCCGCGCAAGGCCGAGGGGCACCGCGCCCTGGACGACATCCGCGAGAGCGTGGCCGAGCTGCGCTACTACCGCGACACCTTCATGACCCTGGCTGGACCCAAGCCGACCCCATCCGCGCCGGCGCCTGACCCGACCTGACCCGGCGCTCGCCTCCCCCCCGAACTGGGAGCCTTGCCTTCACCCACCGCACATTCTCTGCCCAGCTCGTCGTAGGTCATTCGGTGAGACGGTCGAGCAGGTTGCGGGTGATCTGTTCGATGACGACGTCGGGGGGATCGGCCAGGCCCCAGGCCCACTCGGTGGAACCGGCTGTGAAGACCGTGCCCCCCGGCTGGTGGACGCCCATCACGGCGTGGCCGTGCTCGAGCCGCGACACCCCCTCGGCGCCGTCGTCGCCCAGCACCCGCCAGGCGTGGAACTCGACCTCGGAGCGCTCACCGTCGGCCACCGGACGCACAGATGTGAGCCGATCGAAGGGGCGGGCCGGAGCCAGGCCGAGGATGGCGAAGTCGGCCGGGGTCCCGTCGGTACCTGTCGGGTACGGCAGCCCGTCGCGCACGGTGAAGTCGCAGCCGTCGCACTCGTAGCCCACCACCACCGAACCGGCGCCGATCAGGTCGCCGTAGCCGACGTCGGTTCCGGCGAACACCCAGTGTTCGGGTCGGTAGACCGTGTAGCCACCGGCGCCCGAGGCCACCACCCGGCCGATGCGGTGATACCCGCCCCGGGCGAAGCTGACCCCGGTCATGTGGTTCTCGGGCCGACCCACCAGCCGGTCGGACCACAGGGAGGTGAGCCGCTCCGCCTGGTCGGTGCCGAACACGGGATCGGACTCGAACTGCTGCTTGTAGCCCACCATCGTTTGGCCGTCGTCTTCGAGCCGGACCTGCCAGAAGCTGGTGTTGCCCGACAGGAAGGCGGCATGGCCGCCCGCGGCCACGAACGACTCGACCGCGTCGCGCATCGCCCAGGTCCAGTACTCGTCATGGCCCACCGACAGGTACAGGCGCCGACCGTCGAGCAGACCGGGCACCCGCTCCAGGTCGGCGTTGATCGCATAGTCCAGCTCGTAGCCGTTGGATTCCGCCCAGCGCACGAACTCGAGCTCGGCGTTGGGCCAACCGGCCGAACCGGCCCACTGCGAGTAGCCGTGACCCAACAGGTAGCGGATGTGGGCCTGCATGGTCGGGTCGGGCGCGTCGACCACGGCCACGCGATCGCCGGGCCCTCGTGGTTTGCGCAGGAGGCCGGGGGCCAGCGGTCGGGCGAAGGACACCCTGGTGCCGCCGGTGTAGAGGTTGTCGCCCCCGAAATCGTTGTAGGCGTTCCAGGTGTTGGTGGTCAGCACCAGCAGGGGGACCTCGGGGCGTGGGTGGACGGCGCGCACCACGAAGAAGCCGACGCGCTCCTGTCGGAACTCGGCACCGGCCCGTAGGACCACCTCGTAGTAGCCGGAGCGCCAGTGCTCGGGTATCTCGAGGGTCGCCGCGTCGGGCCAGCCGCACCCGCCCCCGGCGGCATCGTCGGGCAGCTCGTGAGGGACGAGGTCGATGGTCGTGCTCCACACGATCTCGGGCCGAGCCCCGATGCGCACCACCCGCAGCTCGGCGGGCACCGGCGGGCCGGCGGCTCGCAGGCCCACGGTCTGGCCGGCGGTCACCGACTGTGGCCACGCGTAGACCCATGGTCCGCTCAGCTCGCTCATGGCCGGCGATGGTAGCCAGGCGATCCGGCCCGCCGAGGGTGCAAGTTGACCGGTCGGTCAAGTTATGGTGGACGAATGCCTGAGCGCGTCCCCAAACAGGAGCAGGAGCAGGCCACCGAGGAGATCACCGAAGTGGCGCCCGGCATCCTGCGGTTGCAGCTGCCCATCCTGCTGCCCGGGCTGGGCCATGTGAACACCTACGCCATCGAGGATGGTGACGGCTTCGCTCTGGTCGATCCCGGGCTGCCGGGCGAGGCGTCCTGGAAGTCGCTGCTGGCCCGCATGGACTCGGCCGGCATCCCCATGAACCGGGTGCACCACGTGATCGTGACCCACTCGCACCCCGACCATTTCGGCGGAGCCGGGATGCTGGCCCACGAGAGCGGGGCCGAGGTGGTGGCCTCCAGCTCGTTCCGCACCTGGTACGACCCCACCGAGGAGGCGGGCGAGCCCCAGCTCGACTGGCGCCAGAACGACGAGGCGGATGAGGCCTTCATCGCTCGCTTCGAGCACCCCACGCCCTGGGGCGGCGACGCCGGCAAGCTCAAGGACGCCGAGCGCGCCAGCTTCCTGGCCCGCCGCAAGGAGGTGCGCACCTGGTTCCGACCGCCGCGACCGTCGGTGCACGTGGACGACGCCGACCACCTCAGGCTGGGCCGCCACGACTGGGTCGGGGTGTACACCCCGGGACACACCAACGACCACCTCTGCCTGTTCGACGCCGAATCCGGCATCCTCATCTCCGGCGACCACGTGCTGCCCACCATCACGCCCCACATCTCGGGGTTGATCGAGGGCGACCCGCTGCGGGCCTACCTCGACTCGCTCGACAAGGTCGCGGCCTTCCAGGGCGTCAACCAGGTGCTGCCGGCCCACGGCCATCCCTTCACCGATCTGGCCGGTCGGGTCGAGGCCATCAAAGAGCACCACGCCGAGCGTCTGGCTGCCCTGCGAGAGGCGTCCCGGGAGCGAGGCTGGTCCACCGTCACCGACCTGATGCGGGCCCTGTTCCGGGAGCGCTCGTGGGGCCACATGGCCGAGAGCGAGACCTTCGCTCACCTCGAGCACCTGCGCCTGCTGGGCCAGGCCGAACGCCGCGAAGAGGGCGGCTACCTCTTGTACCTGGCCAACTAGCCTGCTTCGCCGTCCGAGGGTAACGGCGTGACCGGCTGCACCCCGTTCCGCCGCGTCGACCGATCAACTCAGGTCGCACTCCACTTGCCGTCGAGGGAACGGCCCTTGGCCTTGCCCTCCTTGGCCAGCTTCAGCAGGTGGGCGTGCACGGTGCGCTTGGCCACCGGGTGCAGCTCCGGGATGACGTCGACGTAGATCACCTCGACCAGGTCGTCGATCTTGGCCGTCCCCGAGGTGGTCAGCAGCTCGAGGATCTGGGCCTCACGCGCTCGACGGTGCTCGATGTAGTCGTCGATGGCGGCCCGAGGGTCTTCGATCAGGTGGCCATGACCCGGCGCGATCGATCGCAGACGCAGTCCCCGCACCGTGGCCAGCGAGTCGAGGTAGTGGGTCATGTTGCCGTCGGGCGGGCTGATGACCACGGTCGAGCCCTCCATGATGTGGTCACCCGAGAACAACATGCGCTCCTCCTCGAGCAGGAAGCACAGGTGGTTCGACGCGTGGCCCGGCGTGTGGATGGCCTGGAGGCGGAACTCGGTGGCCTCGATCACGATGCCCGAACGGATCTTGGCGTCGATCTCGAGACCGTCGCGGGCGTCGAAGGCCAGGACCTCGGCACCGGTGCGAGCCTTGAGGCCGGCGGCACCCGGCGAATGGTCGGGATGGGTGTGCGTGCACACGATCCAACGGATGCGATCCCCGCCGCAGCCGGCAATGGCATCGAGGTGGGTGTCGTCGTCGGGACCCGGATCGATGACCGCGATCTCGTCGATGCCGACCAGGTAGGTGTTGGTGCCCGGACCGGTCATGATGCCGGGGTTGGGGGCGACGATGCGGCGCACCAACGGGCTCAGGGCGCGGGCCACCCCTGGCACCAACGGCGGTGGCGCCGGGGCTTCGGCGTCGGGATCGACCGGCTCAGGCGCTTTCCGCCGGGGCATGGCGGGCACCTCCGGAGCTCGTGTGGGAGCCGCGCTCGGCCTCCGGGGACCCCGGCAGGGTGACCACCGATCCGGACAGCGAGGTCAGGGGCAGGCCGTCGGGCAGCACCGCCGTCATCAGGTCGTCGTAGCCGGGGTCGCCCGGCAACACGATGCGAACCCCGCCGCCCTCGTCCTCCACGATGCGGGGCAGGACCCCGGGGATCTGCCCGATGGCTGCGGCGTGGGCCATCAGCTCGTCAGCCGTGTCGAAGCGCTCGAGGGCGATCAAGGTGCGCACCGTCGGGAGGATCATCTCGAACTCGCCGGCCCGGTTGGCGGCCAGCGCGTCACCAGGACGGATCCACAGGTTGGCGATCACCTCGCGGTCGTCGTGGATCGGCACCTGGGCGTCGGGCGCCCGGGCCACGAAGAACCGGGTGTCGTAACGACGGCTGGGACCCTCGGGGGTGATCCAGTGGGCGAAGTAGTACATCGAGTCGACGGCCAGGCGCAGGCCCTCCAGTTGACAGACCTCGACCAGGCGCCGCTCGCCCCGGTCGACCGCTCGTCGGTGCTCGGCGAAACGCTCGACGGTGGCCGGGTCCTCCAGGCGGATCAGCCCGTCGTGGCCGTGGTCGTGGCCGTCGTAGGCCAGCAGCACGCCGGCCTCCTCGAACGATTCACGGATGGCCGCCACCCAGAAGGCGAGGCCGCCAGCCGGCACCCCGAGCTGGTCGGAGGCATCGGCATCGCGTCGTCCCTGGCACACCGACTCCAGGTCGGCGTAGCGATCGTGGTCGTCGACGCCACCACCGGGGAAGACGTAGGCGCCGCCCACGAAGTCGGACCGCAGGTTGCGGCGCAACATGAACACCTCGAGCCCGCCGGGATGGCCGCTGGCCCGATCCGGCGGGGCGTCGCGCACCAACATGACGGTGGCGGCGTCACGGACCGGGACCTCCATCAGGACCCCAGCTCAGGCGGTCGGTCGCCCACCGCGCCGGGTGGGCGGGACGAGCCGGGCTCGGTCCAGGGTCGCCCCTCGACGTCGATCGGCGCGCCGTAGCCCGCGGACCCGAAACCCGCCGATCCGAACGGAGCACCGAACGAATCGGTCTCGAAGCCGACCGAGTAGGCGACCATGCGGGCCTGGGCCCGCTCGGCCCTCCGACGGATTCGGGCCTGCACGAGCGGGCGCAGCACCGAGCGCACGGGGGGCACCATCAGCAGGAGCCCCACGAAGGTGCTGATGAAGCCGGGCACGAACATGAGCAGACCGCCCACCGAGATGAGCAGCCCGTCGACGGCGTCGTCGGCCGGCAACTGGCCGTGGTCGACCGAGATCTGCATCCGGCGCAGCACGCCGAGGCCCTCGACCTTGGTCAGCCAGGCTCCAGCGATGCTGCTGAGCACCAAGAAGGCCAGCGTGGGCAGCCATCCGACGACGCCGGCCACGGTCACGATGACGTAGAGCTCCACCACGGGAGCCACCACGAACAACAGGATCAACCAGGCCACGAGGTCCAGCCTACCGGGACCGTCCTCGACTGGCCCGGGCGGGGCCCCAGCCCGAGCGTCGGCGGGCCGGGTCCGAACGCGACCACGCGCGCCCGAAGGGCGCGCGTCGTGGCGCTCGCGCGAGCGCCCACCCCCCCGGTGTGGGCGCCGCTCGGCGAGACCTATCCCGCTCGCTGCGTCATCAGATGCTTCCGCTCGACCTCGTTCAGGCCGCCCCAGATGCCGTGCGGTTCGCGGATGCTGAGGGCGTATTCGAGGCAGTCCTTCTTCACCCCACAGCTGGCGCAGATGTCCTTGGCGCGAGCCTCTCGTTCGAGCTTCTCGTCCTTGCGCTCGAACTGGGGCGGGGGAAAGAACACCGCAGCCTGGGGTCCGCGGCACGCCGCTTTGACCTGCCAGGAATCGTCAATTCGCTGAGCACTCAACGTCACTCCCCCTTTCGTGTCCGACCCTACAACCGCCGATTTCGCTCCCACAAGGGGTGAACTTTTGTATGCGCTCTGCGAGATATCGCGACCAAGGCCTGCTCAGGCCAGGTGGGACAAGAAGCAGCGAGCAAGAGGTCAGCGGCGGCGATAGTCGCGGGCCGCACCCTCCTCGGGCTCGACCTCGAGCACCAGGCCCTCGATGCCCACCACCCGTACCCGATCCAGCTCCTCGATGGGTGTGGCCCGGTTGGTGTACGCCCGCCACAGCGCGTCGCGCACCTGGACCGTGCCGTCAGGCGAGATGGGCGTCACCGCCCGGCCGAACTCGCCGATCATCCACTCGCGCCCGATGGTGGGGGTGGAGAACCGTGTGCGCACCATTGCGGGCATGGCGGTCAGGAAGGTGAGGGCCACGCCGATGAAGGCCACGCCCAGCGTGATCCACGACAATGAGACGCCGTCGTAGAGCAGCAGCGAGCCGATCACGAACGCCACCCCACCCGCCGCCGTCCAGAACCGGGGCACGCCGGTCTGGACGTCGATGGCGAACGCGATCATCGAGGCCACCAGCAACACGATGCCCACCGTGCGGGTGGGCAGCACGGCCAGCCCATAGCAGGCCAGGATGAACGATCCGGCACCCACCACGCCGGCCACGCCGACGCCGGCGGTGAACAGGTCGAAGATCAGCAGGGCCAGGCCCACGGCCAGCAGCAGGTAGGCCACGGCCGGGCTGGCCACGGTGTGGAACAGCTGCTCGACCAGGGACAACTCGCTGAACTGCACCTGGGTGATGGGTTCGAGGCGACGTTCGTGGCCCACGCGTCACCGTCCTGGTGGCCACGCCCGGCAGGCGGACGATGAAGTCGCCCAGAGTGGGGGCGTAGGTGGTGGTGACGCCCAGCTTGGTGGCCGCGCTCTGACCCACGGTGCGGTCGCGCAGCACCACCGGCAGGCGGGCCGAGTTGAGGACCACGCCAGGTACCGGCGGTCCGCTGTTGCCCACACTGGTACCCGGTGCCATGCCCACCTTCGAGGAGACGCCCAGCATCTGCGCGGCCATGGCCCGTCAGACGCGACCCGCTCGGCCCGATCCAGATGTCCACGGGCACCGATGACCGTTGCATCAGGCGCAGCAAGTCGACGAACGTGTCCTGGCTGACCACCACCCCGTTGGCGTTGGTCTGCAACACGATGGCCTTGGCCTTGGCCGCCTCGGCGTCGCGCACCGCGCGGGACAGGGCGTTGACCATCACCGGATCGAGCAGGCCGCTGACCTTGAACACGGCCACATATCCCGCGGCGGTGCCCGAGCCGGTGGCCGGGATGGCCGCCCCGGCCCCGACCGCCGAGGCCCCCAGCGTGGCCGCGAACACGGCCGCGCCGAGCGGCAGCAGGGCCAACCAGGCGCGCCGGAGAGACCGGGACCTCAGGGCTGGGGTGGGTAGTGTGCGACGCACGGGCCTCCGAAGGGAAAAGCTTGGATCCTGCGCAGTTCTTCGCAGCATCTCGCGTCGTCATCGTGGCCGGGAAGGGCGGTGTGGGCAAGACGACGGTCAGCGCCGCGCTGGCCCGGGCCGCGGCGCGGGTCGGCTTGTCCGCCCTGATCATCGAGGTCGAGGGCAAGAGCGGCCTGGCCTCGCTGTTCGGGCAGCCCCCGTTCGACTACAGCGAGGTGGTGCTCTCCCCCGGGGGGGGCCGTGACGGCTCGGCCGACGTCTCGGCCCGCACCCTCACCCCTGACGACGCGCTCATCGAGTACCTCCAGGACCACGGGATGAGCCGCATTTCGCGCCGGTTGGCCAGCACGGGTGCGGTGGACATGGTGGCCACCGCCGCGCCGGGCATCAAGGACATCCTCATCCTGGGCAAGGTCAAACAGCTCGAACAGCGGCGCCGCGCCGACCTCATCGTGCTCGACGCCCCCGCCGCCGGACATGCCATCAGCTTCCTGCGCTCCGCGCGGGGTCTGCTCGACGCGGTCAAGGTCGGCCCCATCAACACCCAGGCCCGCGACGTGCTCGACCTGCTCACCGACCCGGCCCGGTGCCAGGTGATGCTGGTGACCCTGCCCGAGGAGACACCGGTCAACGAGCTGATCGAGACGGCCTACAGCCTGGAGGACGAGGTCGGCGTCAGCCTGGGGCCGGTGGTGGTCAACGGCCGCTACCCGGATCTGGACGGACTCGACCGATCGCCCGAGGAGGCGGCGGCGCAGGCCGAGGTGGCGCTCAAGCCCGGGGAGGCGCAGGCCCTGACCGCGGCCGCCGCCTTCCGCCGCCACCGGATGGAGCTCCAGGCCTCGCAGGTGGCCCGGCTGGCCGAGGTGCTGCCCCTCCCCCAGCTGTCGTTGCCCTACCTGTTCGAGGCTGACCTGGGTCCGACGCATGTCGAGCTGTTGGCCGAGACCCTCCTCGAGGGCGTCGCGGGCCTCGACACCCTGGTGGCGGGGGCCGAACCGTGACCGGCGGGAGACGCTCGGCGGGATCGCATCCCGATCGTCGGGCCGAGCTCGAGCAACTGGTGCTCGACCAGCAGGTGATCGTGTGCACCGGGTCGGGCGGAGTGGGCAAGACCACCACGGCCGCGGTGATGGCGCTGCACGCGGCTGAGCTGGGGCGCAAGGCTTGTGTGGTCACGATCGATCCGGCCAAGCGGCTGGCCGACGCGCTGGGGCTGGAGGCCCTGTCCAACTCCCCCGCCCGCATCGACGGCTCCTGGGCCGGAGAGCTCTGGGCCCTCATGCTCGACACCAAGTCCACCTTCGACGACCTGGTGGTCGACAACGCCGAGACCCCCGAGCAGGCCGAGGGGATCCTCCAGAACCGCTTCTACCGCAACATCTCGGGGGCGCTGTCGGGCACCCAGGAGTACATGGCCATGGAGAAGCTGTACGCCCTCCATGAGAGCACCGACTTCGATCTGGTGGTGGTGGATACCCCTCCGACCCGCAACGCCCTCGACTTCCTGGAGGCACCCAAGCGCCTGACCCGCTTCCTCGACCATCGGCTCTACCGGGTGCTCATGGCGCCGACCCGGGGCGTGGCCCGGGCCGTGAACATGGCCGCCCAGGCCTTCCTGCGCACGGTGTCGAAGGTGGTGGGTGGGGACGTGGTGCGCGACGCCATCGCCTTCTTCTCGGCCTTCGACGGCATGGAGATGGGCTTTCGGGATCGGGCCGCGGCCACGCTCGACCTGTTGTCGGACGAGGTGACCGCCTTCGTGCTGGTGGCCGCACCCCGCGGCGACGTGGTGGAGGAGGCGACCTACTTCGCGGCGCGACTGGCCGAAGCCGACATCCCGGTGCGCGCCCTGGTGGTCAACCGGATGCACCCCCGCTTCACCGAGTCCTCGCCGGGATCGTTGCGCGGTCGGGCCGAGACGTTGGAAGGGACCGACCTCGGGGGGCTGTACGAGAACCTGGCGGAGTTCGCCCAGGTGGCGGCCGAGGAGGAGCGACACCTGAGTGGCCTGGCGGACCGGGTGTCGCCGGCACCGGTGGTGCGGGTGCCGTTCCTGCGTAGCGACGTGCACGACCTCGACGGCCTGAGCGAGATCGGCCGGTACCTGTTCCCGGGCTGCCACGCCGCCGGGCGCCCGCGTCGGCTCAGTCGATCTGGAGGTCGGGAGGATCGAGGAGCACCTGGACCGCGGCTTCGACCGTCTCGGTGACCGGCACGATCCGATCGAACCCCGTCGTATGGAGGAGTCTGGTCAGCGTGGGCCGCCCGCAGGCCACCGACACGTCGCCCTGTGCCTCCCGGGCACGTCGGATGCCGCCTATGAGCGCGCCCAGGCCGGCGGAGTCCATGAACGGCACGTCGGACAGGTCGATGAGCAGCCGCGGCTTGCTGGAGAGCTCGACCAGCGACTCGCGGAACTGGCCGACCGTGTACGCGTCGAGCTCACCGATCGGTCGACACAACGTGTAGTCGCCGGTGTCCTCGACGTGGATCTCCAGCACGAATCCTCCAGGTGGTTTTGCCATGGCCGCGCCGCATCGTAGTCACGACGCGGGGTCGATGGGACAGGAGTACGAACATCTGTTCATGAACACGGGGCGGAGCTCGGCCCGAGGACCTCTCTGGTCTTGGTGGTGCTCGCGTCGCGAACTACCGTGTCGCAGATGTCCGCCGTGCTGCTCGCCACCGACGCAGATTGGCTCTTCGACGAGGTCGACGCCGCCCTCGGCAGCGACGAGGTCACCGTGTATCGGGTGCGCCGAGGCGTAGACGTGCTGCCGGCGCTGCTCGAGGTCGACGCCGAGCTGGCCATCCTCGACCTGCAGATCGGCAACATGGGGGGCATGGCCGCCTGCATGGCGATCCGCAACGAAGAGGGGATGGGTCGCCTGCCCATCACTGCGGTGCTCATGTTGTTGGATCGGGCCGCGGACGAGTTCCTGGCCCATCGCTCCGACGCCGACGGCTGGCTGATCAAGCCGCTCGACGCCTTCCGCCTGCGCTGCGCCGCCGACGCCCTGCTGGCCGGCGACACGTGGTTCGAAGGCGTCGACGAGCACGCCCTGGCCACAGGCGTGGCCGCCGACGAATCCGACACCGATACCGCCGAGGCAACCCCCGCCTGAGTCGAGTGGTGCCCGTCGGCGCGGTACGCATTGGGTGCAGTTGAGTCGGTCCGCTAGCATCGCCAGTCCCAACGGGCTGTAGCGCAGTTTGGCAGCGCGCTTCGTTCGGGACGAAGAGGCCGTGGGTTCAAATCCCGCCAGCCCGACTACAAACCGCAGGTCAGAGGTGTTGCTTGGCCACATATGGTGTGGCCAAGCAACGGCAGGGGGGCCCAATTGGGGGCCCAACTCGCCTCGTTTGGGCCCCCCGGCTTCGACAACTGCAGCCCGGTGACCAGCACATTCGCGACTGGCGGAGCGCTCAGAAGGTCGTGGTTCTTCGCCTGGTGCGAAGAGGTCACGGACTCGTCGGAGGCGAAGTCTGACGAGCCAAGAGCCCGACTCGCGAGCGCTCCTTGACGTGTCGCTCGAGCAGACGCGGGGTCTGCTCCTCGAAACGCCCCGCTCTTCCCCCATCCTGACGAGCTGCTGGTCGACGGCCTCAGCGACGCTGAGGAAGCCACCTTCCTCGCTGCCATCGCCGACACCTGACCGTTAGCGATGGTGGCTCACCCGGGGTCGTCGAGCTGCGCGGGCCGAGCCGATGTCGACGCATACCTCGGCGGGTGGACGGCTCCGCTAATCCAGGCCGACTTGACCCCACAGGCAACCTGACCTGCCCTACAGGTTGGTTTCCATGGTGGGTGATGAGTCCGAGGCCTGACTGAAAGGCTTCGGCTGTGCCTCGTCCTTACCCTCCCGAGTTCCGTGCCCGTGCGATCGCGCTGGTCCGGTCGGGCAAGCAGGTGAAGCAGACCGCGTACGAACTCGGGATCAGCGCCGGGTGCTTACACAACTGGGTCAAGCAGGATCGGATCGACCGCGGTGAGCTGCCTGGGAAGACAACGGCTGAGTCAGCCGAACTTCGAGCGGCCCGTAAGCGGATCCGCGAGCTCGAGACTGAGCTGGCGATCGTGCGGCAGGCCGCGAAGTTCCTCGGCCCTGAGCCGCCACACCCAAAAGGATCCACCCGGTGATCGACCGTCTGGCTGACACCGGGATTCCCGTCGATCGTTGCTGCCAGGTGCTGGGGGTGTCCCGTCAGGGCTACTACCGCTACCGGCGCCGAGCGACCTCGGCCACCCAGCTGCGCCGCCAGTGGCTGACCGGCCTGATCCGCGAGATCCACGTCGCGTCACGAGGGACCTACGGCTACCGACGGATCCACGCCGAACTGACGATGGCCATGAAGGTCCAGGTCAGCTCCCGGCTGGTGTCGGTGTTGATGACCCAGGCTGGGATCTACGGCCTCCCCGGCCCGGCTCGGGTCAAGCGCCTCCGCGGGATCGTGACCGCCGATGATCTCGTGAACCGCAAGTTCCACCGCCTGCGACCCAACGAGCTCTGGATGACCGACATCACCGAGCACCCCACCCGAGAAGGCAAGCTCTACTGCGCGGCGGTGATGGACGCGTTCAGCCGTCGGATCGTCGGCTGGTCCATCGACTCGCGCCAAGACAGCTCCCTGGTCGTCAACGCACTCGACATGGCGATCCGCAACCGCCGCCGCGAACCCGGCGGAATCGTCCACGCCGACCACGGCGTCCAATTCACATCGTGGGCCTTCAGCGACAAGATCCGCTCCGCCGGGCTCATGCCGTCCTTCGGCAGCGTCGGCGACGGGCTCGACAACGCCATGATGGAAAGCTTCTGGTCCTCGATGCAGATCGAACTGCTCAACCGGCGCCGCTGGAAGACCCGGGTCGAGCTCGCCAACGCGATCTTCGACTACATCGAGATCTTCCACAACCGCCAGCAGCGACACTCCTCCCTCGGCTACCGCACCCCCAACGAGTTCGAGCTTCTCAACGACACCATCCCCGCCTGATGACTCACCACCCAACCCGGAAACCAGGCCATAGGGCAGGTCAACCTGTGACCGAATCGTGCAGCAGACCCTTCCGATGAAGTGCTGAAAAGCGGTTCCCTCCACATCCACTCCGTTTTCTGCCAACCCCACCACTCCGCCGGGATCTGTCGGGCTCCGGCGCCGAGGGGGAACTAATCGTCGCGTGCGCCGATCGCGGTCGATCTGCCGACGTTGTCGATCCTCCTCAGGGCTGCTCGATCCACACCGACGTCATGAACGGGCTGATCATCGTCGGGGCGAACGCTCGATTCTCGGTCCCGGGGAACGTGGTCTTGGTGTAGCCGTGGACCTTGGGGATCGATGCGATCGCCCAGCGGGTGTGCACGAGGAAGATGCGGTCGAGGTTCGCCGCCATGCGCTTCTGGGCCTCGGCCCACGCCGCGATCTGCGTCGCCTGATCATCGGTGGCGCGGGCCTCGTCCATCGCAGCGACGAGCTTTGGGTCGTAGAGCTGGGTGTAGTTGAGCGAGATGCCATCCTCAACCGGTTTGCTCGCGACGAACGGGTAGCCCTTGTCGAGCGTGGGCGCCGACCACATCGCGAACGTCGACGCCTGGTAGTCGCCACCGATGACGCTGGTGATGTTGGCCGTCTGCGTGCCCGTCTCGATCTTCATGTCGATGCCGACCTCCTTCAGCGTCTGCTGGAGGTACTCGGCGATGGTCACGAAGGTCGGATCAGAGTTCACCTTGAAACTGAATGCGAGGGGCTGGCCGTGCTCGCGCTGGTACTGCTCGGCGAGCTTTCGCGCTTTGGCCGGATCGGGGGACGGGTAGCCGGCCGTCTTCCGATCGATGTAGTAGGGCGAGCCCTTCTCGAAGTTGCCCCACGCCGCCGGGTACAGCCCGTTGTACGCGATCTGCGAGATCGACTCCTGGTTGATGGCGTACGCCAGCGCCTGGCGGGCGACGAGGTCGTCGAAGGGCGCCTTGGCGGTGTTCAGGGCGATGACCGTCTCGTCGGCCTCCTGTCCGGCGTTCGTCAGCAGGTGGATCTCACCGGACTGCGCGCCAGGGAGGACCTTCTTGAGCAGCGCGCTGTCGAACACCTCGATCATGTCGACGTCGCCGGCGGATAGCGCCTCGCCCCGCAAGGTCGAGTCGGAGATGAACCGGAAGTCGATCCCGGCGAGGTGCGGCAACGCGGCCTGCCAGTAGTCCTTGTTCTTGACGACGCGGAGGCTCTGGCCCTGCTTGTGCGACTCGAACGTGAAGGGACCGGTGCCGACCGGGTCGGCGGTCGCCGGGTTGGGCGCGAGGAGCATCGCCGGCGCCGCCATGTACCCGGGTTGCAGGATCAAGGTCGACGGGAAGGTCGACCACGGCTTGCTGAAGAACAACTGGACGGTTCGATCGTCGGGTGTCTGGACGTCGGTCAAGTTGACGAACACCGCGCCGGCGAGGGCTGACTTGGCCATCAGGTCAAAGTTCAGCTTGACCGCGGCGGCGTCGAGCTTCTGGCCGTTCTGGAACCTGATGCCATCGCGCAGCCCGATGGTCCACTCGGTGAAGTCGGCGTTCGGCGTGAAGGACTTGGCGAGGTAGGGCTTCACCTTGCCGTCCGTGCCCAGCGCGGCGAGCGGATCGAAGATGGCGTTGGCCACGGTGTAGGTCGACGCGGTCCATTCCCCGATGGTCGGGTTGAGGCTGTTCGCCTCGACCGAGAGCGCGTAGGTGAGCACCCCGCCCTCCTGCACCGGACCGGCATCGGCCTCCACCGTCGGCGTGTTGACCAACGAGTCGGCCGATGCCTGGGTGCTGGCGGGTTTGCTCGACCCGCTGCACGACGCAGCCAGCAGACCGGCCGCCACGACGACCGCGGCCGCCGACAACCCCCCGCACCTCCCGCCTCGACGACGGCGCCGGGCCTCACGACGTTGTTCCTGCATGTCCGTTTCCCCCTTCGGCCGTGCCCGCTCGACGCGGATCCCACCGGCCACCCATGGATCGATTGTTCGGTCAGCGCTCACGGTGGACTCGACACCTCCGGAGAGGTGCCGGTCAGAGCACGAGCTACTCGAGGTCGGCGACGAGTTTGGTGGCGGTGTCCACGTACTCCCCCACCATCTCCTGCACCACGGCCCTGGTGGTGTGGATCTGGTTCATGCGGCTCACGATCTGACCGACCGGCATGCCCACCAGCTCGCGGGGCGGGTTAGAGCCCATCTTCCGGTTGGCGTAGGCGTTGAGCATGAACTGCAGCGGCATGGGCAAGGTGCCCGGCGACTCCGGCGCCTCCCAGGCGTCGGTCCAGGCCGTTGCGCAGCTGGCGGGCGGGCTTGCCGGTGAAGGCGCGAGACCGGACGGTGTCGGTCGACGTGGCGGCGAGGAGCTTGTCGGTCACGACGCCGCCCTGCGTGTTCTCGGAGACGGTCAGCCAGATGGAACCGGTCCAGACGCCGTCGGCGCCGAGGGCCATGGCGGCGGCCATCTGGCGGCCAGTGCCGATGCCGCCGGCGGCCAGCACGGGCACCGGAGCCACCGCGTCGACCACGTCGGGGATGAGCACCATGCTGGCCACCTCGCCCGTGTGGCCACCGGCCTCGTAGCCCTGGGCGATGATGATGTCCACGCCCTGCTGCACGTCTCGGACGGCCTGCTCGGCCCGGCCGATGAGCGCCGCCACCATGACGCCCTGCTCGTGAGCCTGGTCGATGGCCGCCTTGGGCGGGGGGCCGAGAGCGGAGGCGAGCAGCGCAATGTCGTGGGAGAGCGCGATCTCGATCTGCGGGCTGCCGGTGGCCTCGGTCCAGCCGAGCACGCCGGCACCCATGCCGGATCCCGACTCCAGTTCGGCCTTGGGAACGGGCGTGACGCCGTGGTCGGCCAGGATCTTGTCGACGTAGTCCCAGTGCTCCTGGCTGATGTAATCCCGGAGCCGGGCACCCATGTCGTCGGTGTCGGCGATGCCCGCATCCCGGTCGACGGTCCGCACCGGCATGACGACGTCGACGCCGTATGGCTTGCCGCCGACGTGCTCGTCGATCCACTTCAGCTCCAGCTCGAGCTGCTCGGGGGAGAAGGCCAGGGCCCCGAGCACGCCCATGCCGCCGGCGTTGGTCACCGCGGCGACGACGTCTCGGCAGTGGCTGAACGCGAACAGCGGGTACTCGATCCCGAACATCTCGGTCAGACGGTTCATGCCTGGCCCGCCTTCTCCGCGGCCGCGGGTCGGTCGGTGGCCGGGTCGCCCTCGGCGACCCGCTTGGCCCGGCGGTAGTCGGGCTTGCCGCTGGGGTGGCGGGGCATGGTGTCCACCAAGTGGAGCTCGCGGGGCACCTTGTAGCCGGCCACCCTCGTGCGGCAGTGCTCGGCCAGCTCGTCGAGCGTGGGTGCCTCGCCCGGCCGCGGTTCGACGACGGCGGCCACCCGCTGGCCCCAGCGCTCGTCGGCCACGCCGACCACGAGGGCGTCGAACACCGCCGGGTGGGCCTTCAGGGCCGACTCGACCTCCTCGGGGTAGATCTTCTCGCCGCCCGAGTTGATGCACTGGCTGCCCCGACCGAGCAGCGTCATCGTGCCGTCGAGCTCGAGGCGGGCGAAGTCGCCGGGCACCGAGTAGCGGTTCCTGTCGACGGTGATGAAGGTCGCCGCGCTCTTCTCCGGGTCCTTGTAGTACTCGAGGGGCACGTTGCCGCCCCGGGCCATCCGCCCGACCTCGCCCGGCTGCACGGGCCGGTTCTGCTCGTCGATGACGATCGTGTCGGGCCCGCGGTTGACGTTGATGAGCCCCCCGGTGGCCGTGGTCGTGTTGTCCTTGTCGACGAGGCGCATCCCGTTGAAGCCGCTCTCGGAGGACCCGACCGCCTCGCTGACGAACAGGTTGGGGAGCAGCTCGAAGAGCTGGTCCTTCACCGCCGGCGAGAACACGGCCGCCGTGGAGCTGACGGCCACCAGCGACGACGTGTCGTAGGGGTGGGCCCGGAGGGCGTCGATCAGGGGGCGGGCCATGGCGTCGCCGGTGATGGCGAGGACCGCGATCCGGTAGTTCTCGATGGCCCGCCAGACGGCGTCGGCGTCGAAGTGCGGGAGCAGGACGCAGGTGGTGCCCTTGATGAGACCCCCGAGCGTGCCCCACTGCGCGGCGCCGTGCATGAGCGGCGCCAGGATCAGGCCACACGAGGGTGCGGTGTCGGCGGCCAGGCGCGACATCTGGTGCTCGTCCTCGATGCGCACGCCGGTCATGAAGTCGATGCCGCCCCCGAGGACGCGCCACACGTCCTCGTGCCGCCACACCACACCCTTGGGGAAGCCCGTCGTGCCACCGGTGTAGAGGATGTAGATGTCGTCGTCAGAGCGGGGCGCGAAGTCCCGCTCGGGGGCCGAGCCCGCCAGGGCCTGCTCGTAGGACCGGGACCCGGCGCCGGGCTCGGTGCCGCTGCCGTCGTCCACCACCAGCACGTGGCGCAGCAGACCCAGCCGGGGCGCCACGGCGTCGACGAGCGGCGAGAACTGGGCCTGGTGGACGAGGGCGACCGAGTCGCTGTTGTCGAGCAGGTAGGCCAGCTCGTCCTTAACGTAGCGGTAGTTGACGTTGATCGGGACGGCCCGCAGCTTGTAGGCGGCGACCATGGTCTCGACGTACTCGATGCTGTTGTACGAGTAGATGGCAACGTGGTCGTTGCGGCCGATCCCCTGCTCGGACAGGTGGTGCGCGAGCCGGTTCGCCCGCTCCTCGAGCTGCCGGTAGGTCCGCTGCTCGTCCCCGCAGATGAGCGCGGCCCGGTCGGGCACGACGTCGATGGTGTGCTCGACGAAGTCGGCCAGGTTGAATGCCATGCGGCCAGTAGAACACGTTATCGCTCACCCGGCAACCGGCGTCTCCGTTCCGGTAAACACCCGACAGAATCAGGGGAAATCCGGACAGTGGCATCCGCAGGTAGAATGTGTTCTACTGCATCGGTGACGTCGGAGAAGTCCATCAACACCCTCGAGCTGCCGTACCGGCGCAGCACCGGACCGGTAGTCGGTGCCTTCCTCGGCGGCCTGCGCGACCGTCAGGTCCTCGGCAGCCGGACCGCCGGCGGGCGGGTGATCGTCCCACCGCTCGAGTACGACCCGGAGACCGGCGATGTCGTCGACGAGCTGGTCGAGGTCGGCTCGGCCGGGGTCGTCACCTCCTGGGCCTGGGTCGCCGAGCCGCTGCGCAACCACCCCCTCGACCGGCCGTTCGCCTGGGTGATGGTGCAGCTGGACGGGGCCGACACCTCGCTCGTGCACGCCCTCGACACCGGCCGCGCCGACGCGGTTTCGACCGGGATGCGGGTGCGGATCCGATGGGCCGAGGCCAGCGAGGGCCACATCCTCGACATCGCCTGCTTCGAACCGGAGGACGGCTGATGGCGACGGAGTCGCAGGACGAGGGCGGACCGGTCCGCTTCATGCACCAGCACATCGCCCTCGACTACGAGATGCACGTCAGCCCCCTCGCCCAGCGGTTCGCCGAGCTGCTGCAGGCCGGACAGATCGTTGGGAGCCGCTGCCCCCAGTGCGCGCTGGTGTACGTGCCCATCCGGTCCTTCTGCCCGATGTGCACCGTTGCCATGGACCAGGGCGACGACGCGCCGCTGCCCGACCACGGCACGGTGACCTCGTTCACGATCCTCACGCCGATCCAGTACCACGGCCAGAAGGAGCGGGAGGACTACGCGCTCGCCAGCATCCTGATCGACGGAGCTGACGGCACGATCGGCCAACAGCGACTCAGCGACGGACCTCTCGACACGTTTCGCATGGGGATGCGAGTCGAGGCGGTGTGGGCACCCGAGGACGAGCGGGCCATCGATCCCGCCGACCGCGGCCGCGGCTTCGGCAACGCCATTCGGTGCTGGCGCCCCACCGGCGAGCCCGACGTGCCCGCCGACGAGTTCGCGAAGCACGTGCTCTGATGGCCCGCGACGTCGCCATCGTCTCGTTCGCCCAGGCACCCTCGACCTACGGCGTCACCCAGACCGAACCCCAGATGCTCTTCCCTGTGATCGCGGAGGCCATCGAGCGCTCCGGCATACCCCGCAAGGAGATCGGATTCACCTGCTCGGGCAGCGCCGACTACCTGGCCGGAGCCACCTTCGCCTTCGTCGGCAACCTCGAGGCCACCGGCGCCTGGCCACCCATCTCCGAGAGCCACGTCGAGATGGACGGCGCGTGGGCGCTCTACGAGGCCTGGGTGCGGCTGCAGCACGGCGACGTCAACACGGCGCTGGTGTTCTCGTCGGGCATCTCCTCGCGTGGCGACCTGCGCGAGGTGCTCTGCCTGCAGAACGACCCCTACTACCTGATGCCGCTGTGGGCCGATCACGTGTCGCTGGCCGCCCTGCAGGCCCGGGCGCTGCTCGACACGGGTCGGGTGACCGAGACCGACCTGGCCGAGGTGGCCGCCCGCAGCCGGCGCGCCGCGACGACGAATCCCCTGGCCCAGGTGGCCGGCGACGTCGACGCCGAGGCGATGGCGGCTGCGCCCTACGTCGTGGCCCCCCTCCGATCGGGCGATTGCCCGCCCGTGTCGGATTGCGCCGCCGCCGTGGTGCTGGTGGCCGGCGATCGAGCCCGCGAGGTGTGCGAGCGCCCGGCATGGATCCGGGGCATCGACCACCGCATCGAGCCCCACTACCCGGGTGTGCGCGACCTGACCACGAGCCGGTCCACCCGGCTGGCGGCGCAGCACGCCGGCGTGGCCGATGCTCCGGTCGAGGTGGCCGAGCTGAGCGCGGCCTTCAGCCACGAGGAGCTCATCCTGCGCGCCGCCCTCGACCTGGGCGATGACGTCGAGGTCAACCCCTCCGGTGGTGCCCTGGCCGCCAACCCACTCATGGTCACCGGCCTGATCCGCATCGGCGAGGCCTTCCGCCACATCCACGAGAACGGCCGCCGCCGCACCCTCGGCCACGCCGCGTCGGGGCCGTGCCTGCAGCAGAACCTCGTCTGCGTCCTGGAAGGAGACCGCTGATGGCCGAGCGCTGCGCCGTCGTCGGCGTCGGGCAGACGCACCACACCAAGGTGCCGCGACGACGTGTCCCTCGCCGGGCTCCTCCGCGAGGCGGGGCAGCGGGCGCTCGACGATGCCGAGATGACCTGGTCCGATGTCGACGCCGTCGTGATCGGCACCGCTCCCGACTCCTTCGAGGGCGTCATGATGCCGGAGCTGTACCTGGCCGACGCCCTCGGGGCGGCCGGCAAACCGATCATGCGGGTCCACACCGCCGGCAGCGTCGGCGGCTCCACCGCCATCGTCGCCTCCCACCTGGTCGAGTCCGGCATCCGCCGGCGGGTCCTCACCCTCGCCTTCGAGAAGCAGTCCGAGGGCGACACCACCTGGGCACTCGGTGGCGGCCGCAGCGGTGGCGTCGGGGCCGGCGGCTACTTCGCGCCCGACATCCGCGCCTACATCGCCCGCTCGAACGCCCCCGAACACGTCGGGTGGATGGTGGCGGTCAAGGACCGGAAGAACGCCATGAAGAACACCTACGCCCACCTCAAGGTCCCCGACATCAGCCTGGAGATGGTGCGCGACTCCCCCATGGTGTGGGACCCGGTCCGCCGGCTGGAGAGCTGCCCGGCCTCCGACGGCGCCTGCGCGATGGTGCTCACCGACGAGGCCGGCGGCGACGCCGCTTCGAAGCCACCGGCCTGGGTGCACGGCACCGCGGTGCGCAGCGAGCTCGGCCAGTTCCCCGGTCGAGACCCGGTGAACCCCCGCGGTGGCCAGGACTGCGCCGCCGACGTGTATCGCCAGGCCGGGATCACCAACCCCCTCGAGGAGGTCGACGTGGTCGAGTGCTACGTGCCGTTCAGCTGGTACGAACCGATGTGGATGGAGAACCTCGGCTTCGCGCCGCTCGGCGACGGTTGGCGGCTCACCGAGGACGGCGAGACCAGCTCGGCGGCACGCTGCCCGTCAATCCGTCGGGCGGGGTCCTCTCGTCCAACCCGATCGGCGCCAGCGGCATGCTGCGCTTCGCCGAGGCGGCCCAACAGGTGCGGGGCTGCGCCGGCGAGCACCAGGTCGCCGACGTCCGCACGGCCGTCGGCCACGCCTACGGTGGCGCCGCCCAGTACTTCGCCATGTGGGTGCTCCGGGACGAGAAGCCGTGACCGCCACCGAGACTCCGGCCGACCAGCACCTGCTCGTGGAGCGGGACGGCGCACGTGCTGGTGCTGACGATGAACCGGCCCGAACGGCGCAACGCACTGTCGGGTTCGATGCTGGCGAAGCTGTGCGAGGCGTGGGACGAGGTCGAACGCCAACCCCGACATCCGCGTCGTGATCCTCACCGGTGCGGGCGGCTGGTTCTGCGCCGGCGCCGACCTGCAGGCGATGACCGAGACCCACCCCGGCGACGCGTTCGAGCGCAGCGACGGGAGCCCGACATCGCGAGCGGCGTGATCAAACCACTGCTCGAAGGGCTTCCTGCTGACAAGCCGCTCATCGCGGCCGTCGAGGGCGCCGCGGTCGCCGGCGGCACCGAGATTCTGCAGGGCACCGACATCCGCATCGCCGGCGAGTGCGCCCGCTTCGGCGTGTCCGAGGTGCGCTGGAGCCTCTACCCGCTCGGCGGATCGGTGGTGCGCCTGCGCCGACAGATCCCCTACGCGATGGCCGCCGACATCCTCTTGACGGGCCGGCACCTGTTCGCGCCGCCGAAGCGAAGGACATCGGGCTGATCACCGAGGTGGTGCCCGACGGCACCGCGCTCGACCGGGCCCGCGAGGTGGCGGCCAAGGTCGCCGCCAACGGGCCGATCGCGGTGCAGGCGGTGCTGCGGGCGCTCCGAGCCACCGAGGGCGTGCCCGAGTCGGAGGCGATGCGCATCGACTCGGAGATCGGCATGGCGGTGTTCATGAGCGAAGATGCCAAGGAAGGACCGCTCGCCTTCATGGAGAAGCGCGAGCCGCAGTTCAAGGGGACGCTGAGATGGATGTACAGAGATCAACCTGCTCGACCGGGACCGCTTCACCGAGGGCATCCCTCACGAGTGGTTCACCTAGCTGCGGGCCAACGACGCCGGTGCACTACCACCCCGAGCCCGACGGCCCGGGCTTCTGGGTGGTCACGAAGCACGCGGACGTGATCATCTGCAACCGCGACGCCGGCACCTTCTCGTCGGCCGCGTCGAGGGTGGCGTCGTCGGCCTCGAGGCTCGTGAGATCGACGAGCAGGAAGCGGCGATGACCGGGAACCTCATGCTCTACATGGACCCGCCCGACCACACCCGCTACCGCAAGCTGGTCAACCGCGGCTTCACGCCCCGCATGATCGGCATGCTCGAGCCCCGCATCCGCGGAGCTCACCGCCCACATCCTCGACCGGGCGCTGCGCCAAGGACGCACCTGCGACTTCGTCGTCGACATCGCCGCCGAGCTGCCGCTCGAAGTCATCGCCGAGCTGATCGGCGTGCCCCACGAGGACCGCCACAAGATCTTCGACTGGATCGAACCGGATGGTCGGCTCCGAGGACCCCGAGTACCGAGTCACCGACGAGGAGGTCATCGACGGCCCAGGTCGAGATGTTCACGCTACGCCCAGCAGCTCGCGCGAGAAGCGCCGGGCCAAGCCGGAAGACGACATCATCACCGCGCTGCTGAGCGCCGAGGTCGACGGCGAGTCGCTGTCCGACATGGACTTCAACCTGTTCTTCCTGCTGCTTGTCGGTTGCCGGCAACGAGACGACCCGCAACGCCATCGCCCACGGCATGAACGCCTTCCTCGAGAACCCCGACGAGTACGAGCTGCTGGTCGACGAACCCGAGCCGCTAGCCACCGGGCGCGCGTCGGAGGAGATCCTGCGCTGGGCGACGCCGGTCATGTACTTCCGCCGCAACGCCACGCAGCGACGCCGAGTTGCGGCGGCCAGCAGATCCGGGCGGGCGACAAGATCAGCCTCTGGTACGTCTCGGCCAACCGCGACGAGGACGTGTTCGACGACCCGTTCCGCTTCGACATCAGCCGCTGACCCGAACAACCACATCGCCTTCGGCGGGGGCGGGCCGCACTTCTGCCTCGGCGCCCAGCTGGCCCGGCATGGAGATCCAGGTGCTCTTCGAGGAGCTGGCCGAGCCGCTTCCCCAGGGTCGAGGCGCTCGGGCCCGCCCGACCGGCTCGCGGTCGAACTTCATCGGCGGCATCAAGCACCTGCCGGTGCGGCCGTCGGCCTAGGTTGGACTACAGGATCCGGCCTTTCCATGACCTCCCGTAGACCCACCGGGACCATCGCGTAAGATCGAGGCGTGACGTTGGCCGATACCACCATCTCCGAGCTGACCCCGGAGCGCAGGAGCGTCGGCGGCGGCTCATCGAGGCGGCCTTCGAGCTGAGCGCCGAGGGCGGCTACGACGCCGTGCAGATGCGCGACGTGTCCATCACGGCCAACGTGGCCCTGGCGACGATCTACCGGTACTTCTCGTCGAAGGACGATCTGCTCGGCCGCGGCCATGACCGAGTGGACCGCCCGGCTCCGCGACCGGGTGGCGCAGTCGCCGCCGCGCGGCGACACCCGGGTCGGACCAGCTCGCCGACATGCTGAGCCGGGCGTGCCACGCGATGCAACGCCAACCCAAGTTGAGCAAGGCGCTGGTGCGCGCGCTGGCTCGTCGGCCGACACCGGCGTGGCCGCCAGCGGGGCCGACGTGCAGGAGCAGATCGCTGCGATGGGCAATGAGATCCTGGCCGACCTCGACCCACACCCGGGCCGACATCCTCGGCGGCCATCGGCCACGTCTGGTACTCGACGCTGGTGGCGTGGGCCAACGGCCGGAGAGACTTCTCGTCGGTCGAACACCGAGCTCGAACGAGCCGCCCGCGTGCTGATCACCCCCTACGAGCAGCAGGTCGACGCGAACCGATCGCGGGACGATGGCGAGCGGTTGCCGCGCTAGATGGCCCGGTCGCGGCCTTCCCAGTAGGGATCGCGCAGCTTTCGTTTGAAGAGCTTGCCGGAGGGGTCCCGCGGCATGGTCCTCGATGAAGTCGATGGACTTCGGCTGTTTGAACTTGCCGAGACGATCGGCCAGGTAGGCGTAGATCGACTCGCGTAGTGCGTCGTCGGGCTCGACGCCGGGGGCGGGCTCGCACGACGGCTTTGATCTCCTCGCCCCAGTCCTCGTGGGGGATTCCGAACACGGCGACGTCGTCCACCCGGGGGCGCCGATCATCACACCCTCGATCTCGGCAGGGTAGATGTTCACGCCGCCCGAGATGATCATGTCGGACTTGCGATCGCTAGGAACAGGTAGCCGTCCGTCGTCACAGGTACCCAAGTCGCCGACTGTGAAGAAGCCGGCCCTGCGGTTCCCTTGGTCTTGGCGGGGTCCTTGTAGTACTCGAAGTCGGCCTGGGCGAGCACATGTAGACCGTGCCATCGGTGCCGGCGGGCAACTCTTGTGGTCGTCGTCGAGGATCCTGATCTCGCGACCCGTCCAGGCCATCCCCACCGAGCCGGGCTTCTCCAGCCACTCGTCGGCGGTGATGACGGTGCCGCCGCCTTCGGTCGCCGCGTAGTACTCGTAGATGACGCGCCCCACCAGTCGATCATCTCCCGCTTGATTCGGGCGGGCAGGGCGCTGCGGCATGGACCATCGAGCGCAGGCAGCACATGTCGTATCGGCCCCGCACGTCCTCGGGCAGGGCGAGCAGCCGGTGGAACTGCGTCGGCACCATGTGGCTGTTGGTGACTTTGTGGCGTCGATCAGCTCGATCATGCTCTCGGGGGTCCACCGATCCATCAGCACGAGCTGATGGCCCAGGTGCAACGAGCCCGACGCGAAGGCCAGCACGGCGGTGTGGTAGAGCGGCGAGCCGCACAGGTGGACGCTGCCGTCGTGGGCCTGGGTGCCGAAGAGCCGGAGCAGGAAGCTCGCTGCGACCGCGGCGGTCGTCGGGTTCGGCGCCCTACAGCTTGCGGCAAACGCCCTTGGGCTTCCCCGTCGTCCCTGACGTGTAGTGCATGGCCGCGCCCGTGGAACGGTCGTCGGGCGCGGTGCGGGCTGACCGTCGGTGAGCTCGGCCTAGGGGCGGAACCCCGGCACCTCACCGACGCTGAAGCGCCGATCCGCGGGCGAGGCCGAGTCGGTCGCCGCCACCTGGCAGGCCTCGCCGAAGCGCTCGTGGACGACGAGGGCGTCGGCCTCGCAGTCGTCGACGATGTAGGCGATCTCCGGGCCCACGAGGTGGTGGTTGATCGGGGTGATGTACCAGCCGGCCTGGGTGGCCGCGAAGTACAGCGCCAGCATCTCGATGCTGTTCGGCAGCACCGCGGCGATCCCGTCGCCCTCCCGCAGGCCGAGGGCCCGCAGGCCGTGCACCAGCCGGTTCGCCTGGGCGTGCAGGTCCCCGTGGGTGATCTCGCGCCCGTCGGGGTCGATTGCGGCCAGCCGCCCCGGGTCTTCCTGGGCCAGCGGCCAGAACCCCGTCGTCTCGCTCATCGCGAACCCTCCTGACGGCTGCGCTCGCGGCCCTCGGCCCACGTGAGCCCTTGATCCACGTCGATGTCGTGCGGGAGCCCCAGGATGCGCTCGGCGATGATGTTGCGCAACACCTCGGAGGTACCCCCGCCCACCGTCAGGGCCGGGCTGAAGAGGAACCCGTGGCTCCATGGCTCCCACACCGGGTCCTGAGCATCGCCCAACATCCCCGAGGCCCCCATCAGGTCCTTGGCGAGGGTGAACACGCTCTTGCCGTGCGGATCCTTCATCGCCTTGCGCAGCGAGGCGTCGGGACCGGGCTTCTTGTTCACCTGGGCCGAGATCTGGCGCAGCTGGTGATAGCGCATGATCTCTCCTTCGATGTAGCCGGCGACCAGTCGCTGCCGCTGCGGCGCCGGTAGTGCGTCGTCGCGGGAGCCGACCAGCTCGACCAGGTCGCGGACGGTTGGGCCGTGCCCCCACTGGAGGCCGTCCCTGGAGAGCGACACCCGCTCGTTGGCCAGCGTCTCCTTGGCCATCGCCCACCCGCCGTGGAGCGGCCCGATCAGGTTCTCGGCCGGCACCGCCACGTCGGTGAAGAACACCTCGCAGAACCCGGCGTCGCCGAAGGTGCCGACCATGTTGCGCAGCGGCCGGATCTCGATGCCCGGCAGGTCCATCGGGACGATGAAGTAGGAGATCCCCGTGAACTTCGACGTGTCGACGTCGGTGCGGGCGATCAGGATCCCGAACTTCGCCACCTGGGCCAGCGACGTCCAGATCTTCTGGCCGTTCACCACGAAGACGTCGCCGTCGCGCACCGCCCGGGTCGAGAGAATCGCCAGGTCGGAGCCCGCCTCGGGCTCGCTGAAGAGCTGGCACCACAGCTCCTCGCCGCGCAGCATGGGCGGGAGATAGGTGGCCTTCTGCTCCTCCGTGCCGTGCACCACGATGACCGGGCCGCAGTGGCCGATGCCGACGGGGTTGAGCGGCTTGGCGACGCCGGCCCGCTTCAGCTCGTCGTCGATGATGAGCTGCAGCTCGGGCTCGGCGTCGAGGCCCCACGGTTCGGGCCAGTGGGCCGTGACGTAGCCCGCCTCGACCAGCTGGGTGGGGGTGGGATCGGGGTGCTCGGCCAGCCAGGCCCGCACCTGCTGCCGTCGGGGGTCGTCCTCACTCGGAAGATCCATGTCCACGTCCCAAGTAGAACACATTCTCGTCCACGACGTCTGTTGAAATGGCCCATCTGGAGAAGAACGCGTTCTTGTGAGATCCGAGATCGTCGACCCCACTACCGCTTGATGATCGGACGATGACCCCAGAAGCTGGGCTTGGTGATCTGGTAGGTCGCCGTCGCCGTCACGTCGTCGATGTGGAGGCCTCCCCAGCCCGCCTCGACCATGAAGCCGTCCGGCGTCTGGCAGTAGAACGAGATCATCTGATCGTTCGTGTGGCGCCCCAGCCCCATGACGACGGGCACGTCGTGATCGAGGCAGCGGTCCTGGGCCCGGCCGACGTCGTCGATCGTGGCCATCTCGACCATGAAGTGCCGCAGCAGCCCGGGCGCCGGCAATCCGCAACCGAACGCAAGGGTGTGGTGACGGGGGTTGCACCCGAGAAAGGCCATCGACATGTCGCCCAGGTACCAGGTGTTCCGCAGGTGGAACCCGAGATGGTCTCGATAGAAGTCGATCGACTCGTCGAGGTCGGGGACGGTGATGACGACGTGGCCGAACCCCATCTCGCCGGTGACGAAGCCCGACACGAGCGGCGTCTGCGGCGCTTCGTGGTTCAAGATCGGACCGTGGAAGAGCTCGATCGGCCCTCCCGCGGGATCCTCGAACGACGCGAATCCGCTCACCAGCCGGTGGGCGGCCTCGTCGGCCGAGCCGAGCTCCACCGCGATGCCGGCCGCCTCGAGCGTCTCCACCAGCGCACGGAGATCACGGTCGTCGCCGACCTCGAAGCCGATCGCCGCCACCGACGCCTCGTCCCCCGGAGCGAGCATCAGCCGATAGGGATAGTCGTCCCAGCGGTAGTACTGCGCGTCCTCGTCGGGGCCCGACGACGGCATGAGGCCGAGCACGTCGGTGGCGAACGTACGCCACGCGTCGAGGTTGGGAGTTCGCAGGTGCAGATATCCGAGCGACAGCACTGGCATGGAGAACCTCCGATCGGTACCGCCGCACGCTACGGGGCGGCGCACCCGCTCGCGTCGGCGGGATGCCGCTGGATGGAACTCGGGAAGGGCCGGCGTTGCATCGATGCCGGAATCCGGTGGGCCGGCGCACGATCGTCGGTCATCGCTTGCGGAACCGGTCGTCCCAGATCGCCTGCGCCGCGTCCTGCACCAGGGGGGCGACGCCGTGCAGATCGATGCGGGCGACGGGGCCGGTCACCGAGATCGCCGCGATGGCGCGCCCCGCACCCCGGATCGGGGCGGCGACGCACGCCAAGCCCTCATAGGACTCCTGGTGGTCGAACGACAGGCCCTCCGTCGCGCCGCGGCGAGGTCGGCGAGGAGCGCGTCCGGCGACGTGATGGTGCGGCTCGTCCGCCTCGGGAGGTCCTCCGCGAGTGCCTCGGCCGTTGCGACCGGATCGAAGGCCAGCATCGTCTTGCCCAACGCGGTGCAGTAGGCGGGTTGGCGCCCGCCCTGGCGGGTGGGCAACCTGAAGTCGCCCGGAGCGACCCGCTCGAGGTAGACCACGTCGGCCCCGTCGAGGATGGCCAGCTGCGCCGCCAGGCCGGTCGTCGCCGACAGTGCGTGCAGGTGAGGGGCCGCCGATTCTGCGAGCCGGCGCCGCCGGGTGGCCAGTCCGCCGATCTCGAACAGACGCATGCCGACCCGGTACCCGTCGACGTCACGCTCGAGCCAGCCGATCTGCACCAGCTGATCGGCCATTCGGTGGACGGTCGACTTCGGTAGTTCGGTTCTCTGGGTGAGCTCGTGGAGTGTCAGCACCCCGTCGACGTCGTCGAACGCGCCGACGACGCGGTCGAGCCGGCCCAGCACCGACCGGCTCGCGCCGTCGGGGGCCGGCCCGGTAGCGGTCCCGTCTGCCCCGTCGGAACGAGCCGTCACCCCGAGGCCTCGGCGGCGCGGGCGGCGCTCAGCTCGGCGGCGATGTCGATGATCTGGTCCTCCTGACCGCCGACGAGCTTGCGCTCGCCACAGCGCATCAGGATCTCGGCCCCGGAGACGCCGTAGCGGTCGGCCGCCCGGTAGGCATGGCGCAGAAAGCTCGAGTAGACGCCCGCGTAGCCCATGATCAGGCTCATCCGATCGAGCACGCACTCCCCGTCCATCACCGGCCTGACCACGTCCTCGGCCACGTCGAACATGTCGAGCGGATCGATGCCGGTGCGCACCGCGAGCCGGTCGAGCACCGCGACCAACGCCTCGGTGGGCGTGTTGCCGGATCCGGCGCCGAAGGAGCGGGTGCACGCGTCGACCTGGGCCGCGCCGGACCTGATGGCCAGCACCGTGTTGGCGACACCGAGCGAGAGGTTCTGGTGCCCGTGGAACCCGACCTGGGCATCGATGCCCAGCTCGGCGACGAGCCCGGCCACCCGGTCACTCACCTGATCGAGGATCAGGGCGCCGGCCGAGTCCACGACGTAGACGCACTGGCACCCGGCGTCGGCCATGATGCGTGCCTGGGCCGCGAGCACGTCCGGCGCCTGGCTGTGCGACATCATCAGGAAGCCGACGGTCTCGAGACCGAGCTCGCGGGCGATGCCGAAGTGCTGCACCGAGATGTCCGCCTCGGTGCAATGGGTGGCGATGCGGATCGACGCGCACACCGAGGTCGTGGCACGCCCTGATGTCGTCCACTGTTCCGAGGCCGGGCAGCATGAGCGCGGCGATCTTCGATCGCCCTGCTGCGGTCGACACCGCCGTCTCCAGCAGGCGCCGCTCGTCGACGGCCGAGAAGCCGTAGTTGTACGACGAACCGGCCAGGCCGTCGCCGTGGCTCACCTCGATGACGGGCACACCCGCGAAGGCCAACCCGTCGACCACGCCCTGGATGTGGCGCTCGCTGAACTGGTGCGCTTTCGCGTGCGACCCGTCCCGCAGGGACGAGTCGGTGATCCGGACGTCGAGTCTGTCGGAGTACACCATCTCAGTGAGCCTCTCGGGTCGCGGACCGGGCGATCTCGTCGCCGACCTTCGCGGCCGCCGCCGTCATGATGTCCAGGTTCCCGGCGTAGGGCGGCAGGAAGTCACCCGCGCCCTCGACCTCGATGAAGATCGCGACCCTGCCCCGCCCGTCGGGTGTGAACGCCCGGTCGAACTGCGGCGGCCGCAGGAGTCGATAGCCGGGCACGTAGGTCTGGACGTCGGCGACGACCTGTTCGATCGATGCAGCGACGGCGTCCTCGTCGGCGTCGGCTCCGAAGGAGCAGTAGATCGTGTCGCGCATGATCAGCGGCGGGTCGGCCGGGTTCAGGATGATGATCGCCTTGCCCCGTCTCGCGCCGCCGATCGCCTCCACCGCCGCCGCCGTCGTGCGGGTGAACTCGTCGATGTTGGCGCGCGTTCCGGGACCGGCCGATCGCGACGCGACGGTGGCGACGATCTCCGCGTAGGCGACGGGCGTGACCCGGGAGACGGCATGCGACCATGGGGATGGTCGCCTGCCCGCCGCAGGTCACCATGTTCAGGTTCGGTTCATCGAGGTGGTCGGCGAGGTTCACCGTCGGGACCACGAACGGTCCGCAGGCCGCCGGGGTGAGGTCGATGGCGCGGATGCCGGCCGCCCGGTACACGCGGCGCGTTCTCGAGGTGGATGGGAGCCGAGGTCGCCTCGAACACGAGGTCGGGCAGCTCGGGCCGATCGAGGAGCCAATCAACGCCTCCCGCCGACCCTTCGATGCCGAGCTTCCGGGCCCGCTGGAGACCGCTCGCTGTTGGGGTCGATCCCGACCATGTACCGGGGCTCGACGTTCTCGGTGCGCAGGAGCTTGTCGAGGAGGTCGGTACCGATGTTTCCCGATCCGACGATGGCGGCGACCAGCGACGAGCTCATGAGTCGATCCTCGTCCTCGCACGAGCCGCGGGCACACGCTGGTACCACCCAGCGGGATTGCACCGCACGGGCGCGTTCACCTCCCCTTGCTCAACCATGCTCGGAGAAGACCGCCCGCACCGAGCCAAGCCCCTCGATCACGGCTTCGTAGGTGGCGCCGGGCTCGGCCGGGACCAGCGCCCCGAGGCTCCCGGACAGGACGAGCTCGCCGGCCATGAGCGGCTCGCCGCGCTCGGCGACCTGGTTCGCGAGCCAGACGACGGCGGTGACCGGATGTCCGAGACACGCGGACCCGCGTCCCGAGCTGATCGTCTCGCCGCTCGTCGTCAGCGCCATCGTCATGTCCCGGAGGTCATCGATCTGGCGCATCGACCGGGGGGCGGACCCGGTGACGAACACCCCCGCGGACGCGTTGTCGGCGACGGTGTCGAAGATCGAGATGTTCCAGTCCGCGATACGGCTGTCGCAGACCTCGATGGCCGGCACCACGAAGTCGACCGCCCGCAGCACGTCGATCGTCGTGACCGGGCGTTCCGGGAGGTCAGAGCCGAGGACGAACGCCACCTCCGCCTCGATACGAGGCTGGAGCAGGCGGTCGAAGGGGATGGGCTGGGAGTCCCCGAAAGCCATGTCGGCGAAGAGGACGCCGAAGTCCGGCGTCGTCACGCCCATCTGCTGCTGGACCACGACCGAGGTCAGCCCGATCTTGCGACCGACGCGTCGGCGGGTGGCCGCGGTGCGCTCGCGGACCAGCTGTTGCACCTCGTAGCCGTCCTGGAGACCACCGTCGGGAAGGATCTCCCTGATGGGGAGGCACGGGCTCTGCCGTCGCGCCGCCTCGATCAGCGCCTCGGCGGCGCGACCCAGCGCCTCGGCGCGATCGTGGGGTGCCGGGCCGCCACCGGCCGACGTCGAGCTCACCCCGGCTCCCGCGACAGGAACGAGAGCACCACGCTCTCGAACTCGTCCTTGCGTTCCAGCATCGACCAGTGGCCGCAGTCGTAGAAGACGTGCAGCTCGCATCGACGGATCAGGCGCATCGGCGCGATGGCACCGTCGAGAGGGGTGACACGGTCGTCGCGACCCCAGGTGACCAGCGTCGGCGCCTCGATCTTGCGAAGCATCTCGAACTCGGCGGTGTTGCCGAGCATCATCTCGCGCAGCACCGACAGCATCTCGCGGCTGTAGATCTGCCGGATCCCCGAAAGGGCGGCGGGATCACTGGCCGTCTGCCATCGCATCTCGACGAACTCGTCGGTGAGCACGGCCGGATCGAAGACCATTGACTGCATCCACTGCACGAGGCGTTCTCGGGTCGGCTCCTCGACGAACTCGACCAGGCGGATGATGCCCTCCGACGGCATCGCGCTGAAGAAGGGCATGCCGACGCCACCGACGGTGACCAGACGGGTCACCCGCTCCGGATGCGTCCCCGCCACGCGCGCCGCGATCTTGCCCCCGAGCGAGTTGCCGAGGACCGTGGCGCGGTCGATCCCCAGGCCGTCGAGGAACGCCACCACAGCATCGGGTGCGTGCAGGACCGGGTTCTGCTCGGGCTGGTAGCTGCGTCCGAATCCCGGCAGGTCGAGCACGAGCGACCGGAAGCCGGCCGCGAAGGCCGGCAGGTTGTCACCGAAGTTGGCCCAGCCGCTGACCCCGGGACCGGACCCGTGGACGAGGACGAGCGGAGGTCCCTCGCCGGCCTCGTGGTAGTGGAGCTCGCCGTCCGGGGTCGCGAGCGTTCGGCTGGTGGCGTCGGCGCTGAGCTTGGTCGGCATCAGAGCGTCATCGCCGCCGGGCCCTGCGGGGGCAGACCCATCATCACGCCGGCGGCACCGTCGTAGACCCCACCGGCCACGAATATCCCGTGGTGCAGACCGGCGTGCACGCCGCGCCAGAACCGCTGGACCGACGTGTCGCGGCGAATCGAGTTGCCGCCGCAGACGGCGTAGACATCGTCGGCCGCCTTGGCCGCCCGCCAGGCGGCGCGTACCTGATCGCGGCGACAGGCGACCCGCTGCTGCAGGGGGACGTCGTGCCCGGCGTCGAGCGCGTCGTACATCTCGCCGATGTTGAACAACAGCTGGGTGCGTGAACCGCGGATGTCGGCCGCGGCCTCACCGATGATGGCGCGGGAGTAGGAGTCCGACACCTGGGCCACACCCAGCGTGCTCACGCGGCTCTTCTGGTACTCGATGCCCTGCTTGAGCACCCCTTCGGCGATCCCCACCAGCGCCGCCGACACGGCGCACGGGAACATCACGGTCCAGGGCAGGCGGTACAGGGGCTGGGTGCGACCGGAGTCGATGGCGGCCCGACCGGTGACGACGGTGGCGAGGTCAAGGGTGCGGTAGGTGGGGATGAAGGCGTCTCGGACCACGATGTCCTTGCTCCCGGTCCCCTCGAGACCGATCACGTCCCACGAGTCGTGGACGATCTCGTAGTCGCCGCGAGGGAGCATCACGTGCAACATGGCGATCGGCCCGGCGTCCTCGCCGGTGACCTTGGCGCCGAGCACGATCCAGTCGCACAGGTCGGTGCCCGACGAGAACTTCCACCGGCCGTTGAGCACGTACCCGCCGTCGGTCCGCGTCGCGGTCCCGCTGGGCGCGTACGGCGAGGCGACCCAGGTGTCGGGGTCCTCACCCCACACCTCCTCCTGCAGACGGCGGTCGTTGAACGCCAGCTCCCACGGGTGCACGCCGACCACGCCGGAGACCCATCCGGCCGACGGGCACCAGTTCCCGACATCCATCACCGCGGCGAGGAAGTCGCGGGGATCGGCCTCGTAGCCACCGAAGTCGGCCGGCTGGAGAAGGCGCACCACGCCGCACTCCTTCAGCGCCTTGCCTGTCTCGTCGGGCAGCCGGCCGAGCTCATCGGCGGCCTCGGAGCTCTCGGCGAGGAAGCTCCCCGCCTCCTCGATCTTGGTCCGGACGTCGTGCGTCACCTTGGTGCTCCTCGTGATCGGCCGGCCACTGCGGACCGACTGGCGCGGTCCGGGGGTGCGTCGGCTCCCCCGGAGTGGTTGTAACCGACGCGGACGCCGGCCAGATCCGGACCCTCCCGCCCACCGGGATCCCGTGGCGCAGCCGCACGGTCGGTCCGGATCACGGGCCCTCCAGCATCTGCACGCAGGCGGCGACGATGCCGTCGACCAGGTCGTCCCACTGCTCGTAGGGCTGCTCGGCGGGCGCGGCGACGAACTCGGCGATCGCGTGCACGACGAGGCTGCCGCACAGCCACCGACGCTGGCTGCGCAGGGCGCGGGACAGCACCGGCAGACGGGCATCGATCTGGTCACGCACGTGCAGGAAGCTGTTCGTTCGCGGCAGCGCGTGGGAGACCAGATGGCTGTAGCGGTGACTGACCCGCAGCTGAGCGAAGAAGCCGATGTAGTGCTCGTGGCACCGACTCGCCTCGGCCAGCGGCACGACCACCGCCCGCATCAGCTCCTCGATCGTCGGGTCGGGGCCGAGGGCGGCGACCATCTCGGCACGACGGCGGTCGATGGGACCCATGCGCCGATCGAGGACCGCCTCGATGATCCCCTCTCGCGTCTTGAAGTGGTACTGGGCCGCGTTGTTGTTCCCCTGCCCGGCGCCGACGCTGATCTCGCGCATCGAGACCCCATCCGCGCCGTGCTCGGCCATCAGCTGCTCGGCCGCGTCGAGCAGGAGCTCGCGGGTGTCGGCCGCGTCCCGAGGCACTACCGGTGCTCCGACAGGGCGCTGACGACCACTTGCGTGCGGAGTCGACCGACGGCATGATGCGAAGTAAGCATTTCGCTTATCTCTATCGCAGAACCAGCAGGAGGTCAACCATGGGCGACAGCGCGGTCGGTGCGCCGGAGTTCCACATCGAGGTCGTCCCTCTCTCCAAGCACACCGGAGCAGAGATCCGGGGGGTGGACCTCTCGTCCGAGCTCGACGACGAGACCATCCGCCGCATCCGAGACGCGCTGCTGCGCTGGAAGGTCGTCTTCTTCCGCCACCAGCACCTCTCGCGAGACGCGCACGTCGCGCTGGGCTCGCGCTTCGGTGAGGTCGTCGGTGGCCACCCGACGTTGCCGCCCCGCTTCCCCGAGCGGCCCGAGATCCTCGTCGTCGAGAAGGACCCGCAGAGCGACGCACCCGACGGTGCCGCCATCGACCATCGCTGGCACACCGACATCACCTACCTCGACGCGCCGCCCATGGGCTCGATCCTTCGCGCCGTGGAAGTTCCTCCCTACGGCGCCGACACCGAGTGGACCAACCTCGCCGCCGCCTACGCCGCCCTCTCCGAACCGGTGCGATCGATGATCGACGGGTTCACCGCCGTGCACGAGAACGTGCTGCACCTCGTCCGGGGCGAGCCGACCCCGACGATGCGCGCCTTCATGGCCAAGCGGCTCCGCGCCCTCCACCCGGTCGTCACCATCCACCCCGAGACCGGTGAGCGGATCCTGTACGTCAATCCCGACTACACGGCCTACATCGTGGAGCTGTCGCGACGCGAGAGCAACCACCTCCTCGCCTGCCTCAACGAACACCTGAGCGGGCGTGAGTTCACGGTCCGGTACCGGTGGGAGGCCGGCGACGTGGCGTTCTGGGACAACCGGTCGACGGCGCACGTCGCACCGAACGACGTGCCCGAGGGCTACCACCGGGAGATGGAGCGGATCACGCTGACCGGCACGAGGCCCGTCGGCGTGAACGGGGAGGTGTCGCGGTCCGCTCGAGGAGGATGCCGTCACGGCGACGGGCGACGGCGGGCCCCGATGAGCGACGGACGGGCGGCCTTCGGTGGTCACGTCGGCCGAACCGCGGGCGAGTCGACGCCCTGGTGGCCCGAGCCCGTCCGACCGGGACCGGAAAGCCCGAACGTCGTGTTGATCCTGCTCGACGACATGGGCTTCAGCGACGTCGCTCCCTTCGGCTCCGAGATCCCCACGCCCACGATCGACCGGCTGGCGGCCCGCGGGATCCGTTTCACCAACTACCACACGACCCCGCTCTGCTCCCCGTCCCGCGCCGCGATCCAGACCGGGCTGAACCCCCACCGTGCCGGGTTCGCCGGCGTCGCCAACTTCGACCCGGGCTTCCCGGGCTGGACGATGGAGATCAGTCCCGACATCGCCACCCTGCCCGAGGTCCTGCGGTCCGCGGGGTACGCGACCTACGCGGTGGGCAAGTGGCACCTCACCCGGGACGCCGCGATGAACGACGGCGCCGATCACGGCTCCTGGCCGGTCCAGCGGGGCTTCGACCGGTTCTACGGCATCTTGGAGGGCTGGACGAACCTGCACCAGCCGCACCGGCTCGTCCGGGACAACTCGCCGGTCGATGTCGACACCTACCCGGACGGCTACTACTTCACCGACGACATCACCGACGAGGCGATCGGCTACCTGAAGGGCCTGCGATCTCACGACGCCGAGCGCCCCTTCTTCCTGTACCTGGCGCACGGCGCCGTGCACGGACCCCTGCAGGCGAAGGCCGACGACATCGCCCGCCACCGCGGTCGGTACGACCGGGGCTGGGACACCATCCGGCGCGAGCGGTTCGAGCGCCAGAAGCAGCTCGGACTCTTTCCCGCCGACACGACGATGGCCGCACGCAACAGCGAGGCCGGCCATGAGGTGCTGCCGTGGGACGACTACGCCGAGGAGGAGCAGGCGCGGTTCGCCCGCTACATGGAGGTGTACGCGGCGATGGTCGACAACGTCGACCAGAACCTGGCCCGGCTGCTGGAGGTGATCGAGGCCCTGGGGGATCTCGACAACACGGTGGTCGTCTTCACCTCCGACAACGGCGCCACCGAAGAAGGCGGTCCCACCGGGTCTCGGAGCTACTTCAAGCAGTTCGGCGGCTTCCGCGGGCTGACGGGCTGGGACGGCGACGTCACCCGCGACCCCGACCTGATCGGCGGGCCTCGCACCCTCGTGCACTACCCGCGGGGCTGGGGGATGGCGTCGAACACACCGTTCCGGCTCTACAAGTCCTCGACCCACGCCGGCGGCGTGCGGGTCCCCATGATCGTGTCGTGGCCCGGCGGCATCCCGGCCCAGCACCACGGCGGGACCCGAACCCAGTACCAGTACGTGACCGACCTGTTCCCGACGATCCTGGAGTTGGCCGGTGTCGGTACGCCCCAGGACCGCGACGGTTTCAGCTTCGCCGAGGCAGTGCGACGCGGCGCCGAGACCAGCACCCATCTCGAGCAGTACTCGGAGTGCTTCGGAAACCGGAGCTTCTACCGCGACGGTTGGAAGCTCGTGGCGCTCCACCCCCGCGGTGCACCCTACGACGGCAGCGACTGGGAGCTCTACGACCTCGGCACCGATCCGACCGAGACGACCGACCTCGCGTCGACCCGACCGGAGATGGTCGACCAGCTCACCGAGGCGTGGGAGCGCGCCGCCGCACGAGAACCTCGTGTTCCCCCTCGACGACGGCACCGGGCTGCTCCAGCTGCTGCGTCGCCCCGACGAGGAGGCGTTCTACCGCGAGCTGCGGATCCTGCCCGGAACACCGACCCTGGAGCGCTACCGATCGCAGAAGCTCATCGCCCTGCGGGACTTCGCGATCGAAGTCGAGCTCGTCCATCGCCCCGAGGATCAAGGCGTGCTGGTGGCCCACGGCGACCAGGGCGGCGGCTACACCCTCTACGTCGAGGACGGCGTGCTGACGTTCGGATACAACGAGTACGGCGTGATGCGCTACATCGAGGGCGGCGGTCTCGCCGCCGGCGCTCGCCGCGTCGCGCTCCGCGCCAGGACCGGTGCTCGATTCACGTGGGACTTCGAGCTCGCGGTCGACGGTTCCGCCGCGGGTGCGCTCGAGGGTGCCGAGATGTTGATCGGCTTCGCGCCGTTCCAAGGCATCGACGTCGGCATCGACCGCAGGTCGCCCGTGGTCTGGTCAGTGTTCGAGGAGCACGGTACGTTCCCCTATACGGGGGACCTGCTCGCCGTCACCTACCGACCGGGAGCGCCCGCGCCCTACGACCCTCAACATCTGGTCGAAGGGATGCGGTCGGCCGGACGGCAGCGGCAATAGCCACCAGCCCTGATGTCGTCGCCTACTACGCCTGGCGCATGGCCCAGCTCGATCTCGAGTCCGGTCCTCCGCGCCTCCGCAAAGGCGCCGGTCGCTACCCCCAGCCCGTCGCGCTCCTCGCCCGACTCGGCGTGCACGTCGACCACGAAGGTCGGGGTATCGGCGCCGGCCTCCTCGTAGATGTCGTCACCCGCCTCGTCGACCTCAGCGACGACATAGGGGCTGAGACGGGTCGAGGGGGCCGAGCCTGACCCGTCACGGACCGCAATGGACGCCTGACCTCTTCTACCAGGACCTCTACGACCTGGAGCGGACGACAGTGGATGGCTTGGTCTCGTTCGGGACGAAGAGGTCGTGGGTTCAAATCCCGCCAGCCCGACTCACAAACATGCAGGTCAGCAGTGCCAGTTGGCCACACATGGTGTGGCCAAGCAACCGCAGGAGGGTCCAGATGGTGGCCCAACTGCCGACTCTGGGCCCCCACACACGATGGAGCGCAGCGCTGTGACCAGCGGGTTTGTGCTTCTGCCAGCGCCCTTCCGACATTGGTCTTCACCTGGTGCGAAGAGGTCACACAGCTCCTAGCGATCAGCGACGCGTGTTGCGACGAATCCGAATCGCGAGTTGGAGGCCCTTGGGTCTGATGCAGGTTGGGTTGACGCTCGTTGAGTCGGGTCATGCCGCCGTGACCGGTAGCGGCCGGGGTCAACAAGAGTCCGACCAGGCCATGGGTGCTTCCGCGTGGGATGGCCCTGACCTCAGCGCCGCGGAAGACCCGGACGGCATCTCCGCGCACCTGGCCGAGGTGGGTGGCCCGGTCGTGAGCCCTTTCGCGAACCGTGACAACACCAGGGCGTCGACGCCCTCGCGAAGGTGGGCCCCCAGACTCCGGTGCGACCAGGTCGCTGACCAGCACATTCGCCAGGCGCCCTCGGTCACGTGGTTGGCGACCACGAGGCGCGGCGCGTAGCGGTCCGCTGCGATCCGGGTGTCCACATGGGGTGATCAGGGGCGTTCTCTGTCTCGCCTCCTGTGACGTAGGCGACGACGGAGGCAGCGTAAGCTCACCCAGGCTGGCGGTGGCCCCAGAAGCTCGGCTTGGTGATCTGGGAGACGGTCCACGTGGTGTCGTCGATGAGCAGCCCGCCGTAGCCGAACTCGACGTCGAATCCCGATGGAGACCGGCTGTAGAACGACACCATCTGGTCGTTGGTGTGCTTTCCGAGGCTCATCGAGATCGGCGCGTTGGCCTCATGGTGACGGTCGAGCGTGTAGCCGACGTCGTCGAGGGTGCGTGCCTCGAGCATGAAGTGGTAGAGCGCGGGTTCGTCCGCAGGGACGAGGGCGAGGCTGTGGTGGCGCTGGTTGCAGTGCAGAAAGACGACGTCGTCGTCGCCGGGTCGCCAGTAGTCGCTGACGCGGAAACCGAGAACTTCGGTGTAGAAGGCTACCGACTGCGCCAGCTTCGAGCTGGCGAGCACGATGTGTCCCATTCCGTGGGCCCCGGTTACGAAGCCGCTGACACCCGTCGGTGAGACGAATAGCTCGTGGTCGTGGATCGGACCGTGGAACAGCTCCAGCGCGAAGCCGTCTGGGTCTGTCGCTCGTATGAGTCCACGGACGCGCCGTTGATCGCATTCGTCGGTCGTGGCCGTCTCGGTGGTGATTCCGGCCGCCTCAAGCTCAGTTGCCGCGCGCTTCAGGGACAGGGCGTTCGGTAGTTCCCATCCGGCGAAGGCGAGTCCGTCGTGCCCCTCGCTGGCGGCGACGAGCACGCGGAACGGTCGTTCGTCGATGCGCAGCCGGAGGCTGGTGTCGTCGCCTGCCACCATCAGCCCCAACAGTTCTGCGTACGTGCGCCACTTTTCGACGTCGGTCACGTCGATACCGATGTAGCCCAGTCCTCGAATGTCCATGTGCTTCCCCATTGTTCGGATGCTGGTTCGAGTGTGCGTGCATACCGGCCCGACGACAAGGTGAGAACAGTCGTCCGCGATGGTAGAAAACGGACATGCTCGCCGAGGTCACGGAGGTCGGCTATCGGCCCCACGACGCCACCTACCGTCTCGACGTCGAGGTGCTCACCTCAGGGGAGCTGCGGACCCGGGTCGCGTCGGACCCCCATCGCGGATTCGAGCGGATCGACTTCCAGTGCTTCGTGTTCGTGCGGTCTGGGTCCTACTCACACGTCGTCGACTTCGAGACCTACGAACTGCGCGCAGGAGCGTGTCTGCTGATCGGCCCCGGCCAGGTCCACCGATTCGGATCGACGAGTGACTGGGACGGCTGGATCGTGATCGTCGGAACGCACCTGGTCCCTGACCTTGTCCATGACTTGCCTACGCACGTTCGGATGCCCCCGGAGCACACCGACGCAGTCGCCGAGTTGTGCGCCCGGATGATGTCGGACGCCGCCTTGTCGGCCGAACGTCTGCGTTTGGGGCAGCTCCTGGCGCTCCAGGCTTCGGTGCTGGTGGGCCGGCTTGCACTCGGTGCGGCCGGTTCGGAAACGCAACGACTGATCGATCCGGTCCTGTTGTCCCGCTACAAGGAGTATCGGCAGGCCGTCGAGCGCGAGTTTCGCCGGTGGCATCTCGTGGCGCCGTACGCCCGCAGTCTCGCGTGTTCGCCCAAGTCTCTGACTCGGGCGTGTCGGGCCGCGGCGGATGTGCCCGCGAAGCGAGTCATCGTCGATCGGATCGTGCTCGAAGCGAAGCGGATTCTGGCCCGCTCTGCCGATCCGGTGGAGGCCGTCGGTGGCGATCTGGGTTTCGATGAGGCCACCAACTTCGCCAAGTTCTTCCGTCGCGAGACGGGCATGACACCCACGGCATTCCGGACTGCGATCCGCGATCCGTGACTCGCCAGCTCCCCGCACCGAATCCGGATGACGTGGAACCGCTTCGACAGTACCGGTCCCGACCATCCGGGCGCCGCCACGCACGTAGCCGTCGTATGTGCTGGGGGGCCGGTGCGGGGCTGGGGGCAGGCCCGGCGCTGGCAGCTCCGCGCCGGTAGCGTCCGGGTTGGCAGGTGATTCGACGCGACCCAGCAGGACGAGCCACGTAGAGAACCTCCCCTACCGTGACGGATCCGCCCACGAGCGTCACGAGCACGACGAGCAGCGATGCGACCACCCCGGTGCCGCTTCTCACGGCACAGGAGTGCCGCCCGCGGATTAGTTCGCGCAACCGCAGCCCTCGGACCTGGTGCCAACCACGCCCTACGCCATCATCCACTGCGGCTCGGACACCTCGTCATCTACAACCTGGACACCGACACGCCCGTCGGCGGCCTCCACCCCTACATCCGCGGCAGTCAACACTTCTCCCAGCCCGACGCCCACGCGTTCTGGGCCACGGCCAGCCCCGGCCTCCAACACCTGAGCGGCGCCGACCTGCGCACGGGCGCCACCGTCGCCGAGCCGCCCAGCAACGGCCCGTTTGCTTCCTTCCGCACGATCACGCCCGGGTTGGTGAGCGCCACTGACCTCTGGCAGATCGGGTGCACGTCGCGGCCGAGCCCCAACGACCCGTGTCCGACCAGCCCCCTCGGTGCCCTGTACCGCCTGAACCGCTGACCCCCGACAGCTGGCCGGGCCGCGCGCCCGGACGGAACGCAGGCGCAGGCCGACGCGTTGGAAGCCGGCAGGGCGACGACCATCGCCGCGAGCACGGGGTAGCGGCTCTCCCCACAGCCCTTGGCATGCTCGATGTCGTCGTGCATCGCGACTGAACACCGGCTGCCTGGATCTGCGATGCTCTGGGCGGCTCCGCCGTTTCGTGGGCGCCACCCCGGGCCTCGAACGAAACCCTGAGGGGAGTCACAATGGCCGACTCTCTGAGCCCCTCCGGGCGCCAATTCACGATCAGCTACGCCGAGGCGTGGGCCACCATCGTCGAGGTTGGTGGTGGGCTGCGCGCCCTTCGTGTCGGGGACCGGGAGATCCTCGACGGCTTCGCCGAGACGGTCATGTGTCCGGATGCCCGTGGCCAAATTCTGGTTCCCTGGCCGAACCGGGTCGACAACGGGCGGTACGAGTGGGATGGGCGACGGCAACAGCTTGCGCTGAGCGAGCCCGAACTCGAAAATGCCATTCATGGCCTGGTTCGCTTTGCCGGCTGGGACTGCATCGCCTCTGCTCCAGATCGTGTCGAGATGGGATACGCGCTGTGGCCGAGCCCGGGCTATCCGTTCCACCTCGAGTTGCGGGCCACCTATGTGCTCGATGACCAAGGACTCACGGTCTCCACGACAGCCCGCAATGTGGGCGCCGATCCCGCGCCCTACGGTGTCGGGCAGCACCCTTACCTTCGACCCGCGTCGGGTGGCCGTGTCGATGAGTGCGTACTGTCGATCCCTGCCAACCGCTACCTGCCGACCGACAACCGCGGGCTGCCGACCGGCGCCGAGGCGGTAGATCGGACCGTCTACGACTTCCGCAGCGGCCGTCATATTGGCGACGCCGTCCTCGACGTCGGGTTCACCGATCTGATTCGCACCAGCGACGGCCGAGCCCGAGTCGAGCTCGAAGCGCCGGGTGCCAAGCCGCTGGTGTTGTGGGTCGACCAGAGCTACCGATACGTCCAGATCTACACCGGCGACACCCTGCCAGAGCGCGCCCGCCGTCGCCAAGGCTTGGCGGTGGAACCGATGACCTGTCCGGCAAACGCCTTCGCGACCGGAACCGGAGTGCATCGCCTCGAGCCCGGCGAGGCCGTGACGGCGAACTGGGGCCTTGTGTTCTGACCCGGTCACGACGAGACCCGGTCGTGACAGCTCCGTTCAGTCGATGACGGCCACCCGACCTGCGCCGTGGTCGAGCTGGTAGTCCAGGTTCAGGGCGGCGTTGATGAGGGAGAGGTGGGTGAACGCTTGGGGGAAATTGCCGAGCTGGACACCAGTGATGCCGATCTCCTCGGAGAAAAGGCCGACGTGGTTGGCGTGGGTGAGCATCTTCTCGAAGGCGAGGCGCGAGTCGTCCAGTCGACCCGATCGGGCGAGTGCGTCGACGTACCAGAACGAGCAGAGCGAGAAGGTGCCTTCGGAGCCGCGCAGGCCGTCGGGTGAGGCGGCGGGGTCGTAGCGGTACACCAGGCTGTCCATGACCAGGGTGTGGTCCATGGCGGCCAGGGTCGACTGCCACTTGGGGTCGTGGGGGTCGATGAAACCCATGAGCGGCATGAGCAGGATCGAGGCGTCGAGGACCGCGCTGCCTTCGAACTGGGTGAAGGCCTGTACGATCCGCGTTCCAGCCTTTGTCCATGATGGCCGCATATATGGCATCGCGGGCCTCACGCCACTGCGCCAACGCTCCGGGCCGGCCCAGCCGCTCGGCCAGGCGGACGCCGCGATCGAGCGCCACCCAGCACATGAGCCGGCCGTACACGAAGGGTTGTCGACCACCTCGGGTCTCCCAGACGCCTTCGTCGGGTTGGTCCCAGTTGTCGACCACCCAGTCGAGCAGCCCGGTCAGGGCGGTCCATCCTTCGTCGGCCACCCCGAGACCGTTGCGGGCGCCGTGGTGGATGGCGTCCAGGGCTTCGCCGTAGATGTCGAGTTGCAGCTGCTCGGCCGCGCCGTTGCCGATCCGGACCGGGAACGAGCCGCGATACCCCTCCCAGTGGTCGAGCGTCTCCTCGACCAGATCGGAGCTGCCGTCGACTCGGTACATGATGGCCAGCGGCGTGGCGCTGCCGGCCGGACGGTTCTCCACCCGGTCGCGGATCCACCGTCCGAAGGCGGCGGCCTCTTCGATGTAGCCGAGGCCCAGCAGGGCGTAGATCGAGAAGGAGGCGTCGCGGATCCAGGTGTAGCGGTAGTCCCAGTTGCGTTCGCCGCCGACCTGCTCGGGCAGCCCGGCGGTCGGTGCCGCCACCAGCGCCCCGGTCGGGGCATAGGTCATGAGCTTGAGGGTGATCGCCGAACGCTGGACCATCTCCCGCCACCGGCCCCGGTAGCGGCTCCGGCTTGTCCACTCCCGCCAGAAGTCCGACGTCTCCTCGATCAGGTCGAGGATCTCACCGTGGCCGATGCCGGTGGCCGGGCCGCCACCGGATTCGATCAGGAACCCGCCGAAGTCGCCGGCTTTGATGGTGAACCGGGAGCGCACCGTGGCCTCGTCGCGGGTCAACGAGTGCATCGACGTCACTCTCAGCACGAGGTCGCTGGTGGCGAACCGGGCCGTCCGCCCGTTCACCCGGGTGCGGTGAGGTTGGCGTCCGTAGTCGAAGCGGGGCTCGATGCGGGCGTCGAACTGGACCTTGCCCCGGATGCCTTGGATGACGCGGACGAGTCGGTGCCGATCGGTGACTTCGTGGGGACGGTCGATGGGCATGAAGTCCATCACCTCGGCGACGCCCGTCTCCGAGGAGTAGCGGGTGACGAGGATGGCGGTGTCGGGTAAGTACATCTGCTTGGTCACCGTGTCCGCCCCGGTGGCGGTCAGCGAGAAATGTCCGCCGTTCTCGTCGTCGAGCAGTGACCCGAACACGCTGGGAGAATCGAAGCGCGGACAGCAGAACCAGTCGATGGTGCCGTCGGTGCTCACCAGTGCCGCGGTCTGCAGGTCACCGATCAGGCCGTGATCGGCGATGGCGGGATAGCTCATCGTGGTGGCCTCTTCTGTTGGTGGGTCATGGCGTTCCGAGGTCGGCTCCTGCGTCTATGGCGTCCTCGATGCCCTCACCGGGCAGAAGTCCGCGCTGGTCGAGCACGAAGAGCAGACCGATGGACGGGAAGATGATCAGCACGGCGGCGACGGTCACGCCGAGGATCGTCTCGAGGGTCCCCGATGGCGCGGCGGCCTGAGAAACGGTCAGCGATTGGGGCAGCATGTAGTTCCACTGGGCCACCCCCCAGGCCACCACGATGGCGGCCACCGCCCCGATGGCGGCCAGGCGGGCGAAGCGGTGGTTGTCGCGGACGAGCAGCGCCAGGGCGGCGATCCCGCAGGCCCCGGACGCCACCACGAGGGCCAGTCCGCGGGAGATGAGCCCGTCGTAGAGGTACCGGGCGTCGGCGCGCAGCACGAACAGGCCGACGAAAGCAATCACCCCGGCCGCCGCCGCGGCGGCGATGGCTCGCCGACGGAAATACTCGACCATCTCGTCGTCGCCCAGCCGGCCGGCATCCCACACCAGGTACACCGAGGCCAGGAACGCGACCACGACAACCGTGAGCACGCCGCCCAGGATCGAGGTGGGGTTCACCCAGCTGTTCCAGGGGTCGCCCGCCTTACCACCGGCGGGCACGCGGCCCGACGCGATGCCACCGGCCACCGCGCCCAGGCAGTAGGGCACCAGCACCGATGACAGTGCGAAGGCGGCGCCGAAGTTGCGCCGATCCCGGTTGCGGAACACGGCCTTGCGGAAGGCGAAGCTCGATCCTCGCAACACGATGCCGACCACGGCCAGAGTGAGAGGCACGAACAACGTGAGCGTGATCGAGGCGTACGCCTCGGAGAATCCTGTCCACAGCACGACGAAGCAGAAGATGAGCCACACGTGGTCGGCCTCCCAGACCGGGCCGATTGAGTGGTCGATCACCCTCCTCGGTGGCGCCCCCCGCTCAGCACCGCCGGCCAACAGGTCCCAGATCCCGGCCCCGAAGTCGGCGCCGCCGAACACCGCGTAGGCGGTCACCCCGATGAACAACACGACGGCCGTGGCGGTACTCACCGCGATCCGGCCCCCACGGTCTGGTGATCTGAGTCGGTGTCGTCTTCCACCAGGGAAGCGTCGGTGGGTCCGTACGGGGCGTCGCTGTCGTCGAACCCGGACCCAGGGATCCGTCGGTCTCTCGATACCGACGGGCCATGCCGCGCAACACCAGGACGGTCGTGACTCCGAGCCCGATGTAGAGCGCGACCACCCCGACGAAGGTGAGCCACACGCCCGTGTTGCCGGTGGCCGCCGCCTCCACCTTCATGTAGTTGTAGACGATCCAGGGTTGCCTACCGACCTCGCTGACCACCCAGCCCGCCTCCATGGTGATCACCGAGGCCACTCCGGCCCCGGCCGCCAGCCGCAGGAACCATTTGCTCTGCGGCGCGCGCCGGCGGAAGATCCACGACACCCAGTACCACGCGGCCAACAGGCACAGCAGGGTGCCGAGGCCGATCATGATGTCCCACGACAGGTGCACGACGTTCACGTCAGAGATCGTGGGTTCGTCGGCGGCGGGCTCGATGTTGAGGCCCTTCACCACGGTGCTGGTACCCGTCTTCGGGTCCGACAGGATCGAGGCCAGCCCGGGGATGGGGATGCCGCCGCTGACCGTCCCGTTGCTGTTGAGGTGCCCGAACAGGGTCTCGGGCACGTCGCTGGTGGTCTGAGGTACCAGTTCGATGGAGGCGAACTTGACGGGTTGGTTGTTGTAGACCCAGCGGGCCAACGAGTCGCCCACGGCCATCTGGGCGAAGATGGCCACGGCCGCACCGAGAACGGGATCATGAAGCCGAGCCGGTGGTAACGGTCGTCGCGTCCGCGCAACAGGCCGGCAGCGTAGACCGACGCGATCAGGAACCCGCCGACCACATAGGCCGCGACCACCATGTGGGCGGACATGAGGGGCATGGCCTTGTTGAAGATGACCCCCCACGGGTCGACGGCGGTGATCTTGCCGGCCGAGTTCACGGTGAAGCCGGCCGGTTCGTTCATCCAGGCGTTGGCCGCCACCACCGACACGCTCCCGCCGATCCCGGCGATGACGATCGGCACGCCTGTCCAGAAGTGCGCCCACGGTTTCAGACGTCGCCACCCGTAAATGTAGATGGCCACGAAGATGGCCTCGGTGAAGAAGAAAAGACCCTCGAAGGCGAAGGGCACCCCGAACGCCGCGCCCCATTGCCCCATGAAATGCGGCCAGAGCAACCCGAACTCGAAGCTCAGCACCGTCCCGGTAACCGCCCCCACGGCGAAGGTGACAGCCATGAACTTCGACCAGCGCTGAGCCAAGCGCAGCGCGGCGGCGTCGTCGTGGCGCAGCGCCTTGTAGTTGGCGATCAACGTGAAGAACGCCCACGACACCCCGAGTGGAACCAGGACGATGTGAAACGCCAACGTGAACGCCATCTGCGACCGCGCCCACGGCACGGGGTTCACCGCCAGCAACGTCGACACCGGAGGGTTCACCGCGGCCTGCTACGCCCCGGCGGGGTCCGGCGAAGGCATCGGATCACAGCCCGGGGCTCGAGTGCATGATCCCGCCGTCGGCGAAGATCGTGGTCGCGGTCAGGTAGCTGGCTCCTTCTCCGCCCAGGAAGGCGACGACGTGGCGATCTCGCTGGGATCAGCCAGGCGCCGAGCGGGATGGCGGCGTCGAGCGTCTTCATCTTGCCCGGGTCGGCCTCGGTGGACGCGTTGATGGGCGTGTCGACCGCGCCGGGCCGACGCCGACGACCAGGATGCCATGAGGGCCGAGCTCGACGCCGGCGGTGCGGGTGAGCATGCGCATGCCGCCCTTGGACAGGCAGTAGGGCGTGTTGCCGGGCATGGGCCAGTCCTCGTGCACCGAGGTGATGTTGATGATCCGTCCCCCGTCGCCCTGGGCGATCATCTGCCGGGCCGCGATCTGGGTCCCGAAGAACGCGCTCTTCAGGTTGATCTCCATGACCTTCTCGTACTGGGCCTCGGTGGTGTCGAGCACCGAGGTGCGCGTCTCCACCCCGGCGTTGTTGACCATGATGTCGACCCGACCGAACTTCTCGACCGCCGTGTCGACCAGGCGCTGGAGGTCGGCCACTTTGCTGACGTCAGCCTCGACCCCGATGGCCTGGTCACCGAGGGCGGCCACCTGCCGTTCGAGGTCCTCGGTGGCGGCCGGGTCGGCCACGTAGTCGATGACGATGTTGGCGCCCTGCTCGGCCAGGGCCAGCACGATCCCTTTGCCGATGCCGCTGTTGCCGCCGGTGACGATGGCGACCTTGCCCTTGACGCTCATGGTTCGTGCTCCTGAAGGCTCGATGAAGGCGCTGGAGCGCCGGAACTGGTGGACGGCGTGTCAGGCGAGGCGGCCGACGAGGTGGTCGCCGACGCGCAGGGCGTTGGCCATGGCCGTGAGCGCCGGGTTCACCGCTCCGATGCTCGGGAAGAAGCTGGTGTCGACCACGTAGAGGTTGTCGAGCTCGTGGGCCTTGCAGTTCTCGTCGAGCACCGAGGTAGTCGCGTCGTGACCGAAGCGGGCCGTCCCGGCCTGGTGCGCCACACCCGCGGTCGGGATGTTCATGTGCGAGTAGAAGTTCTTGTGCAGCACGTGGTGTTGGGCGAACCCGGTGTGGTTGAGGATCTTGCGCAGCTCGCCGTAGAGCCGATCTGCCTCCTCGTTGTTGGTCAGTCGGTAGGCCAGTCGGAGGTTGCCGTCGGCGGCGAGGGTCACCCGGTTGTCGGGCAGGGGCAGGTCCTCGGTGGTGAGCCAGAAGTCGACCGCATGGCGGGCCACGTCGGCCAGCGTCCAGTGCGGAGCCAGCTTGGTCAGCATCGGCTCCTCACCCTTCATGGCCTCGGCGTTGGACTTGCCCACCATCTGGATGTTCCCGACCGGATGGTCGAAGTCGGGGGCGCCGAAGTAGAAGTCGTTGAGGCCCAGCGTCTTCTGGTAGAGGGTGTCGTTGGCCTCCTCCGACAGGGCAACCACTGCCTTGCTGTTGTGGTACATGTAGTTGCGGCCGACCTGGTCGGAGCCGTTGGCCAGGCCATTCGGGTGGGCGTCGTTGGCCGACGCCAACAACAGCTTGGCCGTGTTCGAAGCGCCGGCCGAGACCACCACCATCGACGCCTGGTAGGTCTCCTGGTTGCCGCCGCGGCGCACCACCACACCGGTGACGGTTCGTCCGCCCGGGTCGGTCTCCAGCCGGACGACCTCGGCGTTGACCAGCAGCGTGACGTTCGCGAGATCGAGGATCGGGCGCACCGCGATGGTCTCGGCGTCGGCCTTGGCGTGCACCAGGCACGGGTAGCCGTCACACCACGTGCAGCGGATGCAATCGCTCTTGGGTCGATCGGCCTCGTCCAGCATCACGCCGCACGGCGCATGGAACGGGTGATACCCGCCCTTCTCCAGATCGTCGAAGAGTTGCTGGATGCGCGGCTCGTGCGACACGGCGGGCCACGGGTAGTCCTTGGAGCGGTGACCCTCAGTCGGGTCCTCGCCACCGTTGCCGTGCACCTGGTAGAGCCATTCGGCCTGGGTGTACCACGGCTCGAAATCGTCGTAGGTGAGCGGCCAGGCCGGCGACAGGCCGTCGACGTGGTGGAGCTCACCGAAGTCTTGGGGTCGCAGCCGGTAGAGGGCGGCGCCGTACAGCTTGGTGGCGCCGCCCACGAAGTAGTGGACCTGTGGTTGGAAGGGCTTGTCGTCGGCGTCGTACCAGGTCTCGGTGGACTGGTAGCGGCCATCGATGAAGACGGCGGCGGGATCCCAGTTGGCCGACTCGCGGGGCAGATAGTCGCCGCGCTCGAGGATCAGGATCTTCTTGCCGGCGTGGGCCAGGGCGTGGGCCAGGGTCCCACCCCGGCGCCGCTGCCGATGATGATGACGTCATAGTCGTCGCTCACACTGTGCTCCTCTTGGTGGTGGGCGGGCCTTGGTCCTCGGGCGGATCTCCCGGCTCGTCGCCCCAGTCGATGGCGGGGATGTCGGGGTCGACCACGGCGTCGTCGCGGTTCGAGCCCAGGAAGTCCCACGCCCAGGAGACGAAGGCGTCGACCCGTTGGCGGACTCCGCTCATCAGCCAGGCGTGCACCCCCAACCAGGCCGAGAAGGCGACCACCCCGTGTAGCTCCTGGTGGCGACGACCCACCTCGGCCACGGCCGTGCCGTTGCCGATCATGGCCATGATCCCCTTGTCGTGGTACTTGAACGGCTCCCGGTCCCGGCCCTCGTGGTCGGCCACGATGTTGCGGGCCGCCCAGCGGCCAGCTTGCAACGCCACTGACCCGAGTTGGGGAAGCTGCTCACCGCGACTGTCGGTCAGCGCCGCGATGTCGCCGATCGGATAGACCCGCGGATGGCCGACGGCGGTGAGGTCCGGCAGGGCCAGGATGCGACCTCCCCGGCCCAGCTCCAGACCGGTCTCGGCGACCAGTGACGGGGGTTGGATGCCCCCGGCCCACACCACGGCACGGGTCAGGATCTCGGCGCCGTCGCTCAGCACGACTCGATCCTCTCGAACCTCCTGCACCCCGGTCCGAAGCCGGAGCTGCACCCCCAAGTGGGTGAGCCGCTCGGCCACGTACGTCTGCGCCTTCTCGGAGAACGCGCCCAACACACCCGGGCCGTGGTCGATCAGGTAGATGTTGGCCCGGTCCACGTCGAGGTCGCGGTAGCGCTTGGGCATGACGTCGTTCACCAGGTCAGCCCAGCGCCCGCGGTCTCCACGCCCGTCGGCCCCGCCCCACCACCACCAGGTTCAGCGCACCCTCGTCCACCCGGCGGCACGCGCTCGGCGTCCTCGAACACCCCGAACACCCGCGACCGCAACCGGTTGGCTTCGGCCACCGAATAGAGCGGAAAGGCGAACTCCTCGGCCCCCGGCGTGGCGAAGAAGTTCGGTCAGCGAACCGGCGGCCAGCACCAGGATAGTCACCGGCGAAGGTCTCCCCTGTCTCCGTGGTGACCGACGGCGCCTCGATGTCGACGGAGGCCACCTCGCCCTGCCGAACCGAGACCGACGGAGGAGTGGAAGATCCCCCGAACGGGCGCGCGATGTCCACCACCGCCAGCTCGGCGGTGGCCACCTGGTAGAGCAGCGGCTGGAACTGATGGAAGTTGTTCCGATCGATCAGCGTGACCGGATGTCGTGCTTGGCCAACTCGGTCGCGCACCCGACCCCGGCGAAGCCCCCGCCCACCACAACCACGGACGGGGCGGTCGACGAGTCCATGTCGATGTTGTACGCCAGATCGGGACCCGATGCATCTCCCGAGGCGGCCGAGGTGGCGTCACGAGTGAACGTGGCCTGAACGAACGGATCGCTCGGCACTGACAGCAGTCGGGCCGCCGCGCAACGCGCCGATTCGGGCGTCTGGCCCACGGCCGAGGTACCCCGACAGCGGAACGGGACGCATTCGGAACTGGGGCTGGCCACGAGTCGGCTGGCCGAGTGAAGGAAGCCCGGCCGGTCAGACGGGGAGGATGTGCGATGCGCTCGCGCCGTCTGCCGACGAGAATGAGGCCGTTCGGCTCTGGAACTCGGGACGACCGCCAGGCCACCCGTGGTGACGGTGGACGAGCAGAAGCCAGGCAACGGCCACAACGAGAGCAGCCACAACCCAGGCCAGCAGGACCACGACGATCACCATTCGAGTCGCGCCCCCTTCGGGTCGCCACATCACCCGCACCGGATCGCTTCCGGACCGGTCCACGGGCCGCCCAGCGATGATCCAAGCCCGCAAGCCAGACCCAGTTGTCGGTCGCCGTAGACCGTGTTGGCGGGCCTTTAAAAGAAGGTGCTTGAAATGGCGCCCCTAGGGCCCAGGTCCCGCAGAGCTGGTGGGTCCGCGGCAGGTTCATCAAACATGTCCACGGCAAGGCGGCCCTCGGCGAAGAGACTCGAGCGGGCGTCGACGACCTCGGGGTCGTCGAGGCCGGCCACGTTGACTTCGATCTCGGCGGGCACGGCGTCGATGCCGAAGAAGTGCAGGCCGGTAGGGCCGGTGGGAGGCCATGGCCTCGACGGTGTCAGCGACGCCGAGATGATGCGTGCGCCGAGCAGGATCTGGTCTGCGCGCAACCCGTTGGGGTAGCCGCTGCCGTCGTTGCGTTCGTGGTGTTGCAGGATCATCTCGGCGATCGGGGCTCCGAAGGGAATACCGGAGATGATGTCGAAGCCAATCTGCGCGTGGGTCTTGACCAGTTCGAACTCGGCGGGCATAGAGCGAGCGAGCGCGGCGAGGATCTCCACGGGGATGCCGAGCTTGCCGATGTCGTGGATCTGAGCGGCCGGCCGGATGCTGTCGACCTCCTCGCCCAGGCCGATCTCGGTGGCGATCGCAGCGGAGATCACCGCCACGCGTCGTTGGTGTCCTGCGGTGTAGGGATC